>NZ_JAKKCM010000003.1 GCF_021728395.1 Vibrio sp. J1-1
ACTCTCTTCCAGAAAGTCGGCAAAACAGTTTTGGATAGACATAAAAAAATCGGAAACCTATAAACAGATTTCCGATTGTCTCTCATCAGAAGGATCGGTCAACCGATCCTTATCTGATCTACATTGCCCGCAAGTCGGGAGTTTTTTCTTCATTCGAGTTATCAGTCCTTTATATGTTCACCGATACACTTCTGAAAGGATGAAACACTCTTAACTGCAATTTTGACTTTAATCTTCAGATTTGTTGAAAATTAACGACACTGAATTAACACAGTAACGTTCGCCTGTTGTTTGTGGTCCGTCTTCAAAAACGTGCCCCAAATGGCTATCACATGTCGCACAGCGAATTTCAGTACGCACCATTCCGTGACTTAGATCATCTAAATAGCGCACCGCTTGGTCATTAATCGGAGCATCAAAACTCGGCCAGCCACATCCTGAATCGTACTTGTTATCAGAGACAAAAAGAGGGGCATTACAGCAAGTACAGCTATATATACCAGTTTCCTTATTATGCAATAACTTACCACTGAACGGTGGCTCAGTTCCCTGCTCTCTACACACACGAAACTCTTCATCAGATAGACGCTCACGCCAATATTCATCGGACTTCGTCATTTTTCCTCCGCTTTGTTCCACTAATTTTAGATCCTTATTTCTAGTTTTTAGCAATGACTTTTTTAGCAAAAAACTTGATTCTCGCAACAGTTGTAGCACATACTTTCTCACCAGAGCACCATGTGTAATTAATTTGATACGAGCACTCATCTCACAGGTTATATTACGCCAACTGAGCTAGAGTAAAAGCAGTAAAAAGTTTAAAAAACGAACATTTGCAAAGAATTGTTAAAAAAAGCGTCGCTTTTTTTTGACTTTAAACAAGTTAAGTCCGATTATCTGTTGCAGATGTTTACTGGATTCTGTAATTTTACTACCAGTTATCTTTAATCAGAAATTAAGTTGTGGAGCAACTATAATGACTATCAAAGTAGGTATTAACGGTTTTGGCCGTATCGGCCGTTTCGTTTTCCGTGCAGCGCAAGAGCGTAACGACATCGAAGTTGTAGGTATCAACGATCTTATCGACGTAGATTACATGGCATACATGCTTAAGTACGACTCAACTCACGGCCGTTTCAACGGTACTGTTGAAGTTGAAGGCGGTAACCTAATCGTTAACGGCAAAACTGTACGTGTAACTGCAGAGCGCAACCCTGAAGACCTAAAATGGGACGAAATCGGTGTTGACGTTGTAGCTGAAGCAACTGGTCTTTTCCTAACTGACGAGACTGCACGTAAGCACATCACTGCTGGCGCGAAGAAAGTTGTACTAACTGGTCCTTCAAAAGACGCGACTCCAATGTTCGTTAACGGCGTAAACTTCGACACTTACGCTGGTCAAGACATCGTTTCTAACGCTTCTTGTACTACTAACTGTCTAGCACCTATCGCTAAAGTTCTTAACGACAAGTTCGGTATCGAATCTGGTCTTATGACTACAGTTCACGCTACAACAGCAACTCAAAAAACTGTTGACGGTCCTTCTGCTAAAGACTGGCGTGGTGGTCGTGGTGCTTCTCAGAACATCATCCCATCTTCAACTGGTGCTGCTAAAGCTGTAGGCGTTGTACTTCCAGAAGTAAACGGCAAACTAACTGGTATGGCTTTCCGCGTACCAACTGCTAACGTTTCTGTAGTTGACCTAACTGTTAACCTAGTAAACGGCGCATCTTACGAAGCTATCTGTGCAGCAATGAAAGAAGCTTCTGAAGGCGCTCTAAAAGGCGTTCTAGGTTACACTGAAGATGCAGTAGTATCTCAAGACTTCATCGGTGAAGTTTGCACTTCAGTATTCGATGCTAAAGCTGGTATCGCTCTAACTGACAAATTCGTTAAAGTTGTATCTTGGTACGACAACGAAATCGGTTACTCAAACAAAGTTCTAGACCTAATCGCACACATCTCTAAGTAATTAGAAACAGTGATTAGCTCTTAACTGAGTTGAAAAGAGGCGGCTTTATAGTCGCCTTTTTTGTATCTGGAATTTGAGAGCTGTATTTGAGTGCCACGCGCTCGCGAACTAAATACTCATCTCTCCCAGCGATAGGAAAATAACCAGATGGATTTAAACACCCTTCCTGCCCTAACCGTCCTTTCTGACAATGTCACCGTAGTAGAAGTTGATCAGGTCAAAGTTGTTCGTATCATTCACGATAAAGCAACCGCTGGTATATCTTTACACGGTGGTCATGTGGTGTCATATAAGCCAGCAGGTCAAGAAGACCTTGTTTGGATGAGTGAAAAAGCCATATTCGATGGCAAAGCCGCTTTGCGTGGTGGTATTCCAGTATGCTGGCCGTGGTTTGGTCGTATTGCTGCACCAGCCCATGGCTTTGCTCGCACAACAGAATGGGAACTGGTTGAACACCGTGAAAGTGACCATGGTGTCATCGTAGAACTTGCCCTATTCCCAAGCGAAGAGACACACCAAATCTGGCCGCATATGTTTGAGGCTCGCCTTTTGGTAGAAGTCGGCGATGAACTCAAATTAACCTTAAAAGTACAGAATATCGATGACGATGCATGGACGTTTTCTGGTGCTCTGCATACTTACCTTAACGTCGGTGATGTTTTACAAGCCCAAACCTCAGGCATGGGTAGCGAGTACATCGATAGCTTGAAAGACGATGAGGTATGTCAAGGAGGCGAAATTCTGCAACTGACCGACATAATAGACCGTGTATACACACAGCCTGAAGCGAAGATCTTGGTCAAAGACCCTGTATTTGGACGCACTCTAAGTGTAGAAAACCACGGTCACAACTCGGCTGTATTGTGGAACCCTTGGGCAGAAGGTGCCCAATCAATGGGGGACATGGCTGATAATGGTTACCAAACCATGCTATGCGTCGAGTCCGCTCTGCATGCTTCCAATCTTGATCAAGGTAAAACCTTGCAACCAGGTGAAAGCTACGAACTGGTTACCGTTATTTCCGCACAATAACGACGTCACAGCCGGTTTAAGCCGGCTTTTTTCCAGGCAACCCTAAATCATCCTCTCTCCCATCCATCTACAACAATACCTGTTCTTTGAACTCTCTAGTTCTAACTGGCTCGCTACGCAGCTGTTTAGCGGTTTTTGTTTCACTTAAAGTCGTACTTTTTGATAGAATTTGGCGCCTTACTTTTAGTCCGAGATCGTCATGAACTATCAATGCCCTCTGTGTCACCAACCTCTTACCTTAAGCGTAAAGACGTTTAAGTGTGAAAATAACCATCAATTCGACATGGCAAAAGAAGGCTACGTGAACCTGATGCCGGCACATCATAAACGTTCTAAAGATCCCGGCGATAACAAGGAAATGATGCAAGCACGTCGTCGCTTTCTGGAAGGAAAGTATTACGACCCGATGCGTCAAGAAGTCGCCCGTATTTGTACTGAGTACTCCCAGGGAACCACTCACCAGCTGTTAGATATTGGCTGTGGCGAAGGCTATTACACCGATCAAGTACAAAAATCATTGCAGGCGCAAGATGAGCAAGCCGTCACCTATGCCTTAGATATTTCAAAGATAGCGATTCGCTATGCGGCCAAACGCTACCCAGATTGTCATTTTAGTGTTGCCTCAAGCCATCGACTTCCATTCGCGGATCAATCTTTGGATGCTGTCCTGCGAATCTACGCGCCATGTAAAGCAGAAGAGCTTAAACGCGTCGTGAAAGACAATGGTGTCGTGATTACCGTCACGCCAGCAGGCCGCCATCTTTACCAACTTCGAGAGCGCATTTATCAAGACGTACGCCTACACGATGAAACCCCTGAAACCATCGACGGCTACGAACTAGAGCAACAACACCAGCTTAACTATGTGATGGACTTAAAGGACGGCGACGCATTTGACTTGTTACAGATGACACCATTCGCTTGGAAAGCCTCTGATGAACTCCGTGAAGAGCTAAAATCCGCTACACTTTTCCAATGTGAGGCCGATTTTATGCTGCGTGTCTATCGCAAATCCACGCATTGATACAGCTCAAGCGCAAAGCAAGTGAACATGTCACTCGTTGACTTAAATTTATCTTGTCGCCTCCACGAATATCTCTAGACATTTTTGGAGGCTACCCATGCGCTTTTCTATTTTAGGTCTTGCGTTTGCAATTTTGCTGACAGGTTGTGTCTCGACCACAGCGACAACTTATACTCCCTCTTCGCCTGACGTGACCAGCTTTTACGATTACAAGCTGTACTCCCCTTCAGGCTCTGCTGTTTCCCTCACTGACTTGACTCCTGAGCTACTGCAAGCGGACGTGATCATGATTGGTGAATGGCACACACATGCAGGTATACACCGTTTCCAGACAGATATGCTGAAACAGTTATCGAGCGGAAAACGGCCGATTGCCCTTTCAATGGAGCAAATCACTCGCGACAAACAAGACGTATTAGACGAGTATTTAAATAGCCAGATTGGTGAACAAGCCTTCATCAAACAAAGCAACGCCTGGCCAAACTATGAGAGTGACTATCGTCCCCTTATCGAGTTTGCAAAACGTGCAGATATTCCGGTTATCGCGGCTAACGCACCGAAAAAGATTGTACGTTGCATAGGACGCCAAGGTGTCGAGTACCTCAACAAGCTCGACAGCAAAGAGCGTCGTTTTGTCGCTGAGACCATCAATACCGATGACAGTCTGTATAAGGAAAAATTTATGGCTTCCATGCATCACGGCAAGCCAGAGCAAACAGAAAAGCAATACTCGGCGCAAATGACTTGGGACGAGACCATGGCAGAGTCGATTGTCGATTACCTCACTACGCATCCGGGAACTCAAATGCTACATGTGGCAGGAAAGTTCCACACCGAAGGTAGACTAGGCACGGCCACTTCGATTCTGAATCGCAATCCACGCTTAAACGTTGTAGTTGTAACACCAGTCACCGATGTCACCACAGATAGCTCGGATTATCAGCTTGAAGTGTTAGCGCCACCGGTTCGCTACGTCCAGGATAGCAATCGTATGAAATCCTTTAATCACCTTATCAAGCGCAACACTGATCTCGAGTGCCAATAAACCGCTGACGCGTTTAAGATCGCAAATCGCATTTTTATTGAGGTCTCTACAGGCAATCTATAACGTGAAATAAATCATGTAGGTCTGTTTTTTGCTTTAGCCTCTAGATATTCATGAGAGGCGGCAAAAACAGGCCTGTTTTTTGAACTATTTAAGAATTGCCAAACGTTGCCGATAAAGTCCATAACTGCTTTTTACCCACACTCAATGAGCGAGTGTCGATTTTCAAGGAGTATTCGATGAACCCAGTAGGAAGCAATCCTGTTAATACTTATGCGAATTTGCAGCCCACGGTGTCTTCAACAGCGAAAGGCACAGAAGACATCAATGTGTCACCACTAAAAATAGAAAAAAACAAAGTGACACTATCTCCTGAAGGTAAGGCGCTGCTTAGCGCACTACAAGAAATCGACCACGAAAGTAAAAAAGCGGCAGCAGAAAACAAAACCGTGGGTGAAAAGGTGGAATCATTCACACATGGCGCTTTGGGAATGGATCGCCCTGATAAAATAGAGGAAAAGGAAGACAGCTCCTACTCTGCGGGACAGTATCTCTCTGCTGCTTTGAGTGTTGGTGGCATTATTCTCGCGCTTGCATAATAGCCCAAGAACGGTCCTGACTTATTGGCTCTAAGGGCAACTTGCTAGTAAGTAAATATGACAATCTGGTTAACATTCCATGACTTACACAAAAGTGTCATGTTTTGTTGCTTTAATGCCTGCGCTTTTAATCGATAAGGAAAATATAATGAAGCGCTTAGCATTTCCTGTAGTTACCGCTCTCGCTGCCTCAACACTCTCTTTTAACGCCCTTTCAGCAGAGATAAAAAACGTCATTTTGATGATTGGTGATGGTATGGGCCCTCAGCAAGTAGGCCTACTTGAAACCTACGCAAACCATGCTCCGCACTCAATTTATAAAGGTGAAACCACCGCCTTGTACAAATTGGCAAAAGAAGGTGTGATTGGCTCTTCTTTGACTAATCCGGAAGATGCGATTGTGGTGGACTCGGCTTGCTCTGCAACCATGCTAGCGACTGGAAAACCTACCGCGTCAGAAGTCATCGGCATCGATAGTCAAGGCAATCATGTTGAAACCATTTTGGAAAAAGCCAAAAGTATCGGGAAAGCCACCGGCTTGGTTTCTGATACCCGTATGACGCACGCCACACCAGCGGCGTTTGCAGCTCACCAACCTCACCGTTCACTAGAGAACAACATTGCTGTCGATATGCTAGAAACAGAAGTAGATGTTCTGCTTTCTGGCGGCCTTCGTCACTGGATCCCAAGTTCAGCGAATGACAAAGGCGACACTTACAATCAGCTTGAAAAACTCACTCAAGGTAATGTTGCCCTTAAGTCTAAGCGTAAAGATGAACGTAACTTGCTGACTGAAGCTCAAGAACAAGGCTACAGCCTGGCGTTCAGCCGAGATATGCTAGAACAAGCTAAAGGTGACAAATTGCTCGGGCTTTTTGCTAACTCTGGTATGGCCGACGGCATCACGTACAGCCAAAGTAAAAATGACCCAAAACGCACACAGCCTTCTCTTAAAGAGATGACCGTAAAAGCATTGGATGTTCTATCAAAAGATAAAGACGGCTTTTTCTTAATGGTTGAAGGCGGACAAATCGACTGGGCTGGACACAGTAACGACGCGGGAACCATGCTTCACGAAATGATTAAGTTTGATGAAGCCGTGAATTCGGTTTACGAATGGGCCAAGGGACGCGATGACACACTTATCGTCGTGACGGCTGACCATGAAACTGGCTCTTTTGGTTTCAGTTATTCATCAGCGAATCTACCAAAACCAGAGAAGCGTAGCGGCGAAGCGTTCAAAAACAGAGACTACGCGCCTAACTTTAACTTCGGTGATTTCTCTATCCTTGATGGACTGTACAATCAAAAAGCCAGTTACTACGGTATGCTGGATAAATTCGCCGCATTACCTGAAGCAGATAGAACAGCGGAAAACTTAGCTAAGATCATCAATGAGAATAGCGAGTTCCCAATCACGGCCGGTCAGGCAGCACACATTATGCAAGACAAGCCAAACCCATATCATGTAGAAGGTCATAGCTACCTAGCACAAGAGCAAGTACCAGCCATTCACGATTTTGATGCGTTCTTCCCATATAATGACCGCACAAACTTGATTGCGCGTGAGCACGCTACGGGCCAAAACACGGTTTGGGGCACAGGTACACATACACATACTCCTGTGAATGTGTTTGCTTGGGGCCCTGCTGATAAAATTATCCCGGTGTCCAAGATCATGCATCACTCAGAGCTGGGCGAATACCTAAAGCAGCAAATCAAGTAATCACTTTGCACTTACTTAACCACTTTGTGGTTTTTCAAGCGCTCTCCCACTAGAGCGTTTTTTTATGCATCTTTTTTCTCAACCATATGCAGATGTACATCCTGCTGAGGGAATGGGATGGAGATACCTTCACGATCAAAGCGAAGTTTCACCTCCTTGGTGACATCCCAATAAACATCCCAGTAATCATCCGTTTTCACCCAAGGGCGAACAATAAAGTCCACCGAAGAAGTATTCAGTGTATGCACTTTGATCATTGGCTCTGGAGTGCGCAGTACTGCTGGATGAGAGGTAATGATATCGCTCAGTACCGATTCTGCCTTTAACAAGTCATCAGCGTAGCCAATACCAAAAACCATATCCACGCGACGAATGCGCTCGTGCGTTACGTTTTTAATCACATCACCCCAGATTTTGCTATTCGGTACAATGATGATCTGGTTGTCGAAGGTACGAATCGTGGTGTTGACTAAGCTCATATGACTCACTTTACCATCCACACCACCCGCATAAACGAAGTCACCGACATCAAATGGACGGTAGATTAAGAGCATCATACCTGCAGCGAAGTTCGATAGCGTATCTTGCAATGCGAAACCAATGATCACACCGGCAATACCGAAACCGGTCAGGATTGGCGCGAGGTTCAAGCCTATCTGAGACAAACCAACCATGATACCAATCACCCATACGAATTTGCCGGACATCGAAACAAAGAAATCCTGCATCAGATGGGAGAGTTTTAAGTTTCTAGACGCAACCGCCTTACGCATCACTTTACGAGTTATTTTTGCTAATGCACGAGCAATGGCCAAAATTAACACGAAAATAAACAGTTGAAATAGGTGCTGTGGTGCATTTCCGGCTAACCAATCCACGGCAGAGTTTGACCAGTGGCTAATGATGGACCAGACAACTTTGCTATTCAGCAGATCATGAGTGATGCTGCCAGTAACTTCGAATATTTGGCGTTTATACTCTGAGGTTTCAATACCAATTTTGTCACCAATTGACATCAAGTTACGCAGGCTTTCTGTTGCAATCTCCAGCCTTTGCTTGATGATCATCTGGCTCAGTTGCTGCGTTGCTTTTTCCGATTCTGGACTAGAAGAAAGTTGTCCACCGATAACTTCACTTTGCTGACTCAGGTACTGCACGGATGCCGACAATAAGCGAATACGCTTATCTACCTGTTCCTTGAATTCTGCCTCAGCACGCTTATTTTGTTCATTCAGTTGCTCTAACCAGACTAAGTTTTGCCATCTAGCCTCAAAAACTACGTCTAGATAATGCTGTATTTCACGATAGTCATTCACTATCGACAGCTTTTCCTCATCCTTAGCCGTGTTCAGTTTTTCTGTCACTGACTTGGTCTTCGATGCCAGGTAATCCGTTGCATCTTCCACATACTTTTGTTGCGTTTTGACTAATTGAATCAGTTTGTCGTGCGGGATAGATTCTTTTGCAATTGCGGTCGCTAACTGGGCGCGTAGTTGTTGGTTTTTTTGAAAGAGCTGTAACTGAAGTGCATCACGCTCATCACCATTTTGCTGATTTAAACTCTGCGTTAAATCGATGATATCGATGTTCAAGTTATCAATGGATGCTTCAGCCGCTGATACGGCCGGCTCTTCTTGTTTCTCAGCAGCGTTTACAAACCCAGGGTTCATCATCACAATGAAAAGAGAGAGTAACGCAACCCAAGGTGCCAAGCGATTTTTCAGCGGAAAACTAAACGTCATTTTTACCTCGTAAAAAACTGGAATCGATCAGATAAGAGCACAGGCGAGAACATCACCTTTGTTTATTTTACATCACGCAAAGATAAGTACGTGTCAAAAGAGGCGGTTAGATGTAAAAGTGAGGTAAGGCACACACCAAAAGTGTGTAAATGATCTTAGGTGAGTATGTTGACCCTCACTTTAAGAGCAGCCCAAGCCTATCATTAATGCCATTACTCATTCGGTAAATAGGGAACTGGCTCATGAAAACCCCCTAGACTAAACCTGAAATTGGCGTACCAATAGCCAGCAAATCTGCGCCCATTTGTCACCACAAAATGGTGATGATGTGGCGACAGATTTTACGAGCATGTACGTATACATTTAGGCTCTGTGGGGATGGTTTAAAATGTGGTCTTCCCAGTCGACAACATCGATTTCGTACACCACTTTATTACGTACACTTTCACCTGCTGCGTGCATCGCTGACTTTGAGCCAGTGATAAGTGGGTGCCATTCTGGTAACGATTGGCCTTCAGCTAAAAGGCGATACGCGCAAGTATGGGGTAACCAAGTAAAGTCATCTATGTCTTCACGGGTTAGCTTTGTACATTCTTCACCAGACGTGAAGCGATTTGGATAATCTTTGCATGAGCAAGTTTTGCTGTTTAACCAGCTACATGCCACGTTAGTGTAATAAATTTCGTCAGAGTCTTCGTCCATGAGCTTGTGAAGACAGCATTTACCACATCCATCACACAGAGACTCCCACTCCTCTTCGGTCATCTGCTCTAACGTTTTACTTTGCCAAAATGGAGTGCTCATAGTTTCGGTCTCACCAAAGGAAATAGGGGGCGATTTATACCTGTCTCACCACAAAAGTTCAAGTATTCAGCAATTATCGTGTTAGCGAATTTATCCGTTAACGACATTAAGCGACTTTCTGGTGGCATGCTCTATTCTTAAACCAGTGTAAGGTGGTTTAAATATTGATAAGAGGGAGAATCACTTATGGGCATCATATCTTGGATAATCTTAGGTTTGATCGCAGGAGCATTAGCAAAGTGGTTAATGCCAGGTAATGACGCTGGTGGTTGGATTGCCACAATGTTTTTGGGAATTGCTGGTGCATTTGTTGGTGGCTTCTTAGGAAGTTTTCTGGGACAAGGTGGCGCAGCAGGTATCAACGTCGGTAGCATTATTACCGCCACTCTGGGCGCATTCGTCATCTTGTTTGTCTATAACCGCTTTCTGAAGTGATCATTTCAGCGAGGTGAAAGAGTACAAGTGCTTTGGATCTACTTGTACTTTTTATTTGCTTCCCCCCTTCCAATCCTCGCCAAAATGACCATAATTGCCACCTCAATTTCTAAGAGGTTTACATTATGGATTGTCGACTAGGCTGTGGCGCATGTTGTATCGCCCCAAGTATCTCTTCACCGATACCCGGCATGCCAAACGGTAAGCCCGCTGGTGTTCGTTGCGTACAACTTAACGATGACAACCTTTGTAAACTTTTTGGTCAGCCAGAGCGCCCAAAAGTGTGCCATGATTTCAAACCATGCCCGGTTGTGTGTGGAAAGACCAACCAAGAAGCGCTGACGAATATTACTGAATTAGAGCAGTTAACGTAGCCCTTACACCTGTCTTTTATCCCCACGGCTCTATTGCGCAATCTTTGCTCTTTCGGTTGCATCTCTGAGACACTGTCGCACATACCAATCCTACTCTTATAGTTTCGTATTTTGCCTCACACTTAGCTGACAATCCTCAACTATGTTCAGCAGGTTATTGAATACAAAATAGGAAATTATATGAATAAGTATTTGGCTGAGGCTTTTGGTACGTTCTGGTTAGTACTAGGCGGTTGTGGCAGTGCAGTATTAGCAGCAGGGTTTCCTGAAGTCGGCATCGGACTGTTAGGTGTGGCGCTGGCATTTGGTTTAACCGTTCTTACCATGGCTTTTGCTATTGGCCATATTTCTGGCTGCCACTTGAACCCTGCCGTGACAATTGGCCTTTGGACAGGTGGTCGTTTTGACATAAAAGAAGTTTTGCCTTACATCATCGCTCAGGTTGTCGGCGGTTTAATTGCGGGTGGCACACTTTATGTGATTGCATCGGGCCAAATGGGCTTTGATATTGTCGCCTCAGGATTTGCATCTAACGGTTACGGTGAACACTCACCAGGCCAGTACTCTATGTTGGCTGCTTTAGTAACAGAGATTGTCATGACCATGATGTTCTTGATTGTCATTATGGGTGCAACCGACAAACGTGCACCTGAAGGGTTTGGGCCTATTGCTATCGGTTTGTGCTTAACGCTTATTCATTTAATCAGTATCCCTGTTACTAACACTTCGGTGAACCCTGCACGTAGTACTGCGGTGGCTATTTATGTCGGTGACTGGGCTATCTCTCAATTATGGCTTTTCTGGATTGCGCCAATCATTGGTGGCGTTTTGGGTGCGGTTATCTATAAAAACTTATTGGCTTCAGACTTGGACAACTAACCGTCTTACTGAGCCATAAATAAGACAATAGTATCAATCGATAAATAAACAGAAAAAGCCGCTGAATTCAGCGGCTTTCCATTATAACTTGTGTCGACCTAAGAGTGAGTGTGACAACGTGGTGCCATCGACAAGCTCAAGTTCACCGCCGACCGGAACGCCATGTGCGATTCGGCTTGCCTCGACTTGATGCTCTCTACACAATTCCGCAATGTAATGTGCTGTTGCTTCCCCTTCTACCGTTGGGTTGGTAGCAAGAATCACTTCAGCGATATCACCTCTACGAAGACGATAATCGAGTACATCTAAACCAATATCACTTGGACCGATACCATCAAGCGGAGATAAATGTCCCATCAATACAAAGTATCGCCCAGAGTACTGGCCCGTCGCCTCTACCGCTGCAATGTCTGCCGGGCTTTCTACCACGCAAATTTGGCCATTTTCCTGGCGTTTTGGGTTAGTACAAATGTGGCAAACTTCTTCTTCAGTAAAAGTACGACACTCGGAACAATGGCCAATTTCCGTCATTGCCTGACTAAGTGCATCGGCGAGTTGTAAGCCGCCTTTTCTATCTCGCTGTAACAAATGAAAGGCCATACGCTGCGCCGACTTGGGGCCAACCCCAGGTAGACAACGTAAGGCCTCCATCAACTGTTCCAGCATATGACTGGTACGCATTGAAAGTCCGCTTAGTTAAATTTCAGCAGGTTAAAATGGCATCTTCATACCTGGTGGTAGTTGCATACCGCCAGTGACTTCTGCCATTTTCTCTTTTTGAGTTTCTTCAACGCGACGAGCCGCATCGTTGAATGCCGCCGCAATCAAATCTTCCAGCATTTCTTTGTCGTCTTCCATCAAGCTTTCATCGATGTCAACACGACGTACACTGTGGCTACCAGTGATTGTAATTTTAACTAGACCAGCACCAGACTCGCCAGTTACTTCCATATTCGCAATTTCTTCTTGAAGCTTTTGCATGCGATCTTGCATTTGCTGGGCTTGCTTCATTAGGTTGCCCATACCGCCTTTACCAAACATGTTTATCTCTCTGGTTTGTGATACCAATCGTAGTAAATAACTGGTCATTCTAGCTTGTGAAAATACTCGATGACATCGTTGCACTTTTCGTTTCAAAAGTAAGTTGATTGTAGAATAACTACTTATCGAAAAATTGCGCCTTGTCCTCAAGCATTTTTCCTGCGCTATTTCTGCTCACTTATTTACTGTGATTGCTATGAGGTGTTGCATCAATTAATGGGGTTATGACTTCACGTTTTCAACCCCACTCCGTTCGATTATTAGATAGGACGCACGCTATCTTTCACAAGCTCTGCAGCAAATCGACGTTCGATAAAATGAACGTTTGGATCGTTTTCCAGACTATTCAGCGCTTGTTGTAACTTTTCTTGATAGAGTCGATCTCGCAATTCTAAAGGTGTCTCACCAGCATCACTGATTTCCACAGTTAAATGGCAATCTTCACACAAAAGTGTATTTAGGGCTTTGAGCAATTCACCTTGTGCTCTATCTGTATTTAAGTGTGCCTGGCTACTTCTCAGTTGCAAAGAAACCGTGGAACCTTCTTTACTATAATGTGAGTTTAGCGCAAGTTGCTCCACCAGCTTAGGCATATTCATTAGACTGATTAGCTTTGCCCACTCATTTTGCTCTAGAGATTCATCAACCAGCTTTTGCGCCATTTCAGGTGTTTTCTCATGCTCAAGCGCTTGCTTGAGCTGCGTAGGTGTCAGTTTCGTATTAACTTTTGTCTCAGTAGGTTTACTTGGACGCCAGCGATACGCTTCTTCAACGACTTGCTCTTCAGCTTGAGACATAGAGCTTGGCGACACCTGCGCGGAACTGCCGTGTCTTTGCGCTACACGATCAAGAACCGACTCTGGTTTAGCAGATGTCGCTTTAGGCTTTTTTGGACCACCACTTTGCTGCGGGGCGTTTTGTTGTAAGCCCTGACGCTGAGAGCGGAGTTGATGACGCAAGCCACTTAACCCTCCACGAGCAGGGGCTGCTGGAGCACGCTCTGAGGCTTGTTGAGGCGGTTCCTGATGCTGCGGTGCTGGGTTCTCACTCATTGGTGGCGCCATGTCATATTGTGCTGGTGGCGTTTCGTACTCGGCTGGTTGATATTCAGGCTGGTACTGAGGCTCTTCCTGCATCGGAGCTGGATTGTTCTGGCTAGCTGGTTGAGAAACCGGCTGCTGTGGCGGCATATGCGCTGGGCGCTGCTGCGGTTGTTGAACCGACGTTTGCTGATTTGGTGTTGCTTGTACTGGCGCAACATTTACCTGACCAGAACTTGGCGCCGACGCCGATTGAGATTGAGTAGCAGTAGAAATAATGTTGGCACCGTTATTTGCTGACGGGCGAAAAGCCATCATACGCAATACGATCATTTCCATGCCAACGCGGCCGTTTGGCGACAACGCGAGGTCTTCACGACCTTTTATCGCAACCTGATAATAAAGCTGCACATCTTGTGGACTGAGCGCTTTACTTAATAATTCTATTTTTTCTGCATCTGGCTGAGCTTGATCTAAGGTAGATGGCAAAGCTTGATACATGGCAATTCGATGTAATTGGGAAGCCAACTGTTGCAACAAGCCGTCCCACTCGACACCATTTGACGCCAGTTGTTGGATTTTCTCTAAGGCTTGTTGAGGCTGCTTGCTACTGATCGACTCAAGTAAGTGAATAGCCTGATCGGTGTCGATCGTGCCGAGCATATGGCTAACGGTATCCACTTGTACCACACCATTGCCTAAAGCAATCGCTTGATCCGTCAGACTCAGTGCATCACGCATACTGCCATCAGCCGCATGGGAGATCATACCCAAAGCTTTAGAGTCTGCTGAAACCTGCTCTTGCTCAAGGATATAATCAAGCTGCTGGTGAATCTCATCAACACTGATTGGCTTCAGATGAAACTGCAGACAACGAGACAAAATCGTCACAGGCAGCTTTTGCGGATCGGTTGTCGCCAATAAGAACTTGACGTATTCCGGTGGCTCTTCCAATGTTTTCAACAGCGCATTGAAAGAGTGACGTGACAGCATGTGTACCTCATCGATGAGATACACCTTAAAGCGCCCGCGAGCTGGTTTATACTGAACGTTGTCTAACAGTTCTCGAGTGTCTTCAACTTTAGTACGTGAAGCCGCATCGATTTCTAGCAGGTCAACAAATCGACCCTCATCGATTTCGCGGCAAGTATCGCACTGACCACAAGGTGTTGCGGTAATTCCGGTTTCACAGTTCAGCCCTTTGGCGAACAAACGGCCGATACTCGTCTTACCAACACCACGAGTACCACTAAACAAATACGCATGATGGAGGCGATTTTGCGCTAACGCATTCTCCAATGCCGTAAGAACATGTTTTTGTCCCACGACTTGGTCAAACTTATTAGGACGCCATTTTCGCGCTAAAGCTAAATAACTCATTGAATGTATTAATGTCCTTCGAAATCGCAGATGCTGTACACATTTAGACCTAAGGCTTCTAAACGCTTGTCACCACCGATTTCAGGTAGATTGATAACGAATGCCGCATGCTCAACTTCCCCACCTAGCTGGCGAATCAGTTTCGTTGTTGCTTCGATAGTACCGCCAGTGGCTAGCAAATCGTCGACAACAAGTACTTTGTCACCGGCTACGATCGCGTCAGTATGGATTTCTAATGTATCCATTCCGTACTCTAACTCATAGGACTGAGCAATCGTTGGGCGTGGCAGTTTGCCTGGCTTACGCACTGGAACAAAACCAACACCTAGCTCAAGCGCTAATGGTGCACCAAACAGAAAACCTCGTGCTTCTGTTCCCACAACTTTTGTGAATCCCATTTCTTTGTAACGTTCTACCAATAAACCTATCGTCGCCTGATACGCTTTTGCGTCTTCTAAAAGGCTGGTTACGTCGCGGAAAAGGATGCCAGGTTTTGGGTAATCTTGGATGCTTTTGATGCTAGATTTGATCAGTGAAATTGTTTCTGTAGTCATAATACCGATTTACTTAGATTGGCTCATCACCCTCTCGCTATCTCAGTATCACGAGGGCAACGAACAATAGGTTTTCATCGCTGTGTGCATATATCCGTAAAACTCACAGGCGCTGAAAATACAAACGCCCACTCGAAGAGCGGGCACACTATTCCCTACAATCTTAGTGATTTTCTTCTCGGTCAGCAACCAACTCAATCACAGGTAGACGCATAAACCAGCTAAGTAAAACGATTGCCATTACTAAAAGTACAATTTTTACCCAAACAACAGGAACAACGACGATCGAAATGGTAAAACTGAGTACAATAAAAATCGCGCCACGCTGTTTTACTTTGGACTCGACGGCTTTATTTTGATTCCAGTTATACAGAATAGGACCAAAAGTTTTGTGATGATGTAACCAATGGTGGAATGCTGGGCTCCCTCGCATAAAACACGCGCTGGCAAGCAAGATAAACGGAGTAGTTGGTAAGAGAGGAAGGGCAATCCCGGCGATGCCGAGCAAAATGCAGAGCCCACCAACGGTATTGAAAAAGTAACGTTTCATACGATGGTGGACTCCAGAATACGATAGCTAGTTCATTAGCCCGCGTAACCGTTAAGCACGCGCAGCCATGTTAGCGTTGCAGGTAATGTTGGGATCATAAGTACTGCAACGAAACCTAAAAAGTAAAAAATATTATAAGGCTCTTTAAACTCTTTGTCTGCCATGATGCTTCTTCTCACTATTTGACTTTGCTTCTCCCATGCCGCAACGTTAAGCGCACGTTACACAAATGGGTCATTATTGTTTAGGCGCTGACTATACCTTATACAGCCAATGATAAACACAAGCAAAAAGTAAGGTTATTCCTCCTCAACTTGTTTTATTTGATCTAAACCCGCAGAAAAAAAGCAGCTTTCTCAGCTGCTTTTTTATTGATAGGTAGGGATTTGATTTATCAACTGTGACGAGTAATGTTAAGGCTAAAGCTTGAAGAGCCGAGACACCCAATGGATAGTTGTCCGGTTGTACTTAACGGTAAGTCTCGCGTAATGAAGTTTTTCAAACTGCCATCACCCAGGCTATTTCCAGCCGCGATATGCTGGTTAGAAACACCATTTGACCATTGACTATCCAAGCCTGCTGGCAAGATGGAAACGGTTGACGAAGCCAGGTCCGCAATACCAAATACAGCATTAACTGGCCCAGCACATTCAGAGCATTCAATGCCTTTCTCCAGAATACCTACGATGTCTTTAAGGTCTGCACTGAAACTCTTTAAGTTACGTAAGTAATCATCAAATAGAGCCCTGATGAGTAATGTTGTCCCTACTCCACATTTATCCTGGGAAGCGGAATCAACCAAGTAGAAAGCAAACTGCCCATTCATCAACCATCGATAGTCAAACACTAATGGCATGACGTCCGTCGATTGAAGTAAACGGTACGAGCATCGCCAGTCTCCTTGAGAAGCGTCTTTATCCGGTAATAACGCATGAAGCAAATCTCTTGCCGCACTCGGGTTTTCTTGCAAGTATTCTAAATGCCAGTGAAGCTCTTGTTCATCTGGTATTTCTCCACCATCATCAACTCTGAACCACTGACTTGAAAAGTCACGTTGTTCAGAAAAATGACAGTCGCAATCCTCAAGCGTATTATCGATGGCTTGTGATAAATGTTTATAGTTACCTATCGGTTTGGGAAGAAAGTCTTTAATACCAAAACGCAAAGCCTTTGCGACATCTGACATTTCATCAGTGCCAGATACCACTATGAGCGGCAGCGATGGATATTCCAGGCTGACTTCTTCGACGAACTCTATACCATCTAATAACGGCATAGATAAATCACATAAGACAAGATCGGGTTGGCGTTCCCTAAGTTGTTGAAGTGCGTCTAAGCCATTTTCAGCTTCTACTACCTCAAAACCCTGACTTTCTAAATAAGCATTGGTTACGTTACGAAAAATTGCGTCATCATCCACTAACATAATAAGTTTATGATTAACCGCTTCTTCCGCCGAGACCATTGCCGTTTGACTGTGAGCCTTAAGCATACCTTTACACCTCACATTGGTCAGTCAAAAACAAGTTTTTATTAAGTCGTTATTATTATTGTGCTTTTATCGTGGGATCCCCTGCCAATTAAAGGCTTAGGTGGTCTCACCTCGTTATAAAACGTAGTCTGAAAAAAGCGTTTATACAAATATTCGTTGATATAACGTTGCTATATCAATGTTTGCTCATAGTGACCTGCTGTGGTCAAATAGTGCAACATGTTGACTTAAAGCAATCTTTAATACCAAAGTTAATTATAAATTAGCGTTGATTAGTAACTTAATGTGTCTGGAAATATGAAATTAGATGATTTAAACCTATTTCGATTGGTTGTCGAAAATGGGAGCTATACAGCAACTTCACGGAAAACTATGATTCCAGTTGCAACCATCACCCGACGCATTCAAGCGCTAGAAGACTCCGTCAATCTTAGACTACTGAACCGTCATGCACGTAAGCTTTCTCTCACCGAAGCTGGTGAACGTTTTTACAAAGAATGCTCACCACTACTGCAAAGCCTGACATCTACCGCCGAGGAAATCACTGACGACTGTCGTGGCGCATCCGGGCGAATCAAAATATCAGCTCCATACAATCTGACTAAACGTATGATGATGCCGATGTTCAATGGCTTTATGAAGCAGTACCCGGATATCAATATTGAGCTAACAACAGAGAATAATGCGGATAAACTTGATCCAACGGAATGGGACGTCATCTTCCGCGTTGGTCCGCAACGTGACTCCAGCTTGATTGCTCGCAAGGTTGGCGAGGTAAAAGATATTTTAGTGGCCAGTCCTGGTTACCTGAAGGCAAACCCGGCTCCAGAGCACGCTGAAGAGCTCTCTAAGCACTCTTTACTAAAAGGCTACCCGTTAATAAAGTGGACGCTAAATAACAGTAAAGGTGAGTCTGTAGTCAACGTTGAACGTGGTCGCTTTCAGGCCAATGCCCTAAATGTGGTTCGTAGTAGCTGTTCTGAAGGGCTAGGTATTACCTTGATGCCGAATGTCATGATCAAAGAATACATTGAACGTGGTGATTTAATTCGCGTCCTACCAGACTGGAGCGCCAACCCTCGTGACATTTACATGCTTTACAACCATAAAGACCATTTGCCAGAAAAGGTACGCCTTTTCATTGACTACGTGATCGCATACAACATTCACTAAGCCATCCAGTACCTTTAGCTCAGTTTAGGTTCTTCATTAATAAAAAACGGCGACCCGATACGGTCGCCGTTGAGTATTAACGAGCTAATTTATTCAGGATTCACCCACCATTAGAGTGCACGTTTGATATCCAACTCAGGAATCTGATCGGTTTCATCAGAGCCGAACGCGACAAAACCCTGGCCTGAGTTTTCCAACAGCAAGCTAATAGCGCCTTCAGGACGAGCATTGTTAACCAACTCTGTTACATCCAGCTCAACCCACTGCTTCTTCTGCTGACTGCTAACCGTAAATTCAGCGTTGCTAGGCGTGCTGGCTGGTAACGTATTCCAGGTAATACCAGTTTCACTCCAGTCATTGTCTGCCAGTACGGATACATTAACCGTCTGTGACGAATCACCCCCGACATTGCGCACATGCAGCTTCAGAGTTGCTTTCTCTGCGGCCGTATCGCTCAGTTGGCTCAGGTCAAACTTCAGCACCGATTTCACTGTTTTAGTCACGCCTGCTTCAGTTGCTTCTTTATCAGCAATCTGACCAGCCCACAGATCCCAACGTGATACAACGTCGAAGTTTTCATCAGCGTATTTGCCGCCCTGTAGCTCAGTATCCGCTACTGCCAGCAGTGTCAGTTCCGGCTGACTCGCAGCTTCCTGTTCAGCCTGCTTCTGTGCTTCCTGTGCAGCCTCTCGTTCACTGTTATCTGGTCCTTCGTTCCAGTTAAACGTCACACTCTTACCCAGCTCAGCTGCACCACCCGGCGTAAGCACTCGGTGAGTCACGTTGCCATGAGTAGCCGACTGTAACACCAGCTCTAGGTCAGCATATTCTGCTCCAGGAGTAGAAACACTGACTGTTGGCTGCTTACCGCTTTCATCAAGCAAAACAACACTCGGCAGGTTAACTGTAATCATTACATCACCGCCAAGCTTAATGCTGCCCGCTTCATGGAATACAATACCTGTCACGCTCAACTCGCTATGACGTACCGCCTGAACTTGATTGTTGTTCTGCAATACTTCTACCGGCAATACCTTCGCGTATTCCGCGGTTTGTTCGGCGCTCTTACCCGGTGCAATCACATACTGGTACTTAGCCCCGTTAGGCTGTGAGCCATGCGCCATAGACAGCGTAAATACATCCTTACTGACCTCTTCCGCACCACTAGTTCGACGGATCGATTTCCAAGTCCCCGTTTGGGTCTGGTTGGATACAGTACCCTGCCAGCTGTCCGGGAATACATAACCCACATTATCATGGTGTATCCACTTAGCGTCCGTTACTGAACGGCTACCCATCTGAACTACCTGGCCATCAACGGTCACCTCTCCATTAAGCAGTACTTGGTTCACCGAAGTATTAACCAGTTCATGGTGGGTAGAGTTGATACCCGCACCCAGCGCCACAACTTCATCTGCAAAGCTGAACCACGCTTTCTTAGCCTGGGTTCGACCTTTACCTTCACCGTATTCATAGAAACCCGGCTTAGTAGAGTGAGCGGTTTGCGAGTGGCGGATACTGATATCCAGATCCATAACAGAAACACCGTAGCGATCGTTGGTTACACCACCAACGAACGAAACATCCTGCTGCATAATACGTCCCCAATTCGCACCCTGAGCTACATATTCAGGTGCAGTAACGCCCGGAACCAGTTTCCAGTCCCATACCGGGAAGATGTTATGGTACTCGTTACCACGCTGTAGCAGGAAGGTGCTGCCGAAACTAAGCCAGAAGCCTTTCAGGTTCTCACCATTACCCGCTTCCGCTGGCTCCACTCGTTGGGAGTTCATACCAATACTGAACATATGGCCGTCCGCGGCTTTCACTGAATAATCACTGCGCCAGAAGTGCTTAAAGCCGTTCAGACCCGAGCCTGCACCACCAAACTCATGGCGTTTAAATGCCTCTGCCTCTTCAGCTCGTTCTGGAGCCCACCCAGCAACAATATCTATCGGCGTGTTTTCCGGCAGTGTGTCCGTATTATTAGGTGTAAACTCGGTGTTCTTAGTGCGGCTGATCCCGCGGCTCATGGTATTGTAGTCCCATTGACCATGACGTTTTGACCAGCGCTGGCCATCCAACATATAAGCAACCAGAACATCGATTTTATCCGGGCCGAACGCCCAAGGCAGACCCTCAACAAAGTTGGCCCATTTAGCCGCTGAACTAAACCACACCGGTCCATAGCCCGAGGTATACAACTGAGGACCGTGCTGATGGAATGAATAATCGTGCTGAACGCCAGCTCCGGTACTGACCCCAATGGTCGCTTCGATGTCAGCAATCGCTTTACCGACCATCTCAGCATCATCCGCCAATATACCGTGATTCAATACTGCCAATGCGATATCAGTACGGTTTGCCGCTTTTGGAATCGGGCTGTTCGGGTTGTTCGGAGAGTAATTCGGAACGCTCGGCAGATAAGCAGCTACTCTCTTACTTAATGCTTCACTCAGCGCATCTTTTGCCATTACGGCACTGTAACCGATTCGTTTCGGAATCCCGATATCATGCCACCACCAGTTCCAGCTTTGCGGATCCGCATCTAACCAATAGATCAGAGCGTTACTGATCGCAGTACCCAGCTCAGAATCCGGGTTTTCATTGTATGTCGCTGCCAGAATAACCAAGCGATCCAGATGCTCTTTTGGCGACCAGCCTGGTTTTTCTATCTGCTTGTAATTGACATCATGCCAGTAACCTTCTGGGTTCCAAAACTTCTCTTTCACATTGGTGCCATCTTCCTGCTCAATTTCTCTCTCGAGCTGAAGATATTCTGCTGCCAATGCTTCTAGGGTCGTTCCCTTTTTCGTTGCTGTAGATTTTGCACTGGCAACGAAATCAGGGATTACGCGGTTTTTCAGGGTTTCAAAGTCTTCAGCTGTTGCCTGGACTGCTTCCTGAACCGCTTCTTGTGATGCTTGGTTATTGCTAGGGGACGAGGTATTTTCTAAACAACCAGTCACCGCCATCAGTGACATAGCTAATAGCGAGTATTTAAATGTTCTCACGTTCATTCCTTTCTAGTTATTACACACAGCGTTTCATCGCTGTATCGCTTATTGCGCCACTAATAATAGAAAGGATAACAACATTAATGAAACGTCGTTTTAGTAACGTTGAGATCAACATCAAAAACAAAAAAATAATAATAAAATCTTGTTTTATTATTTAATGGTCAATTGTTTAATTTGTGTAAGGCATTAATAAGAAACGGTTTAACAAGATTAATTACCATTCTTCTCTCTTCAATGTCAGCTTCGTATCGAGAGAGCTTACATGCTCGGCGACAAGCTCGAGCAAGGTTATGACGCGATCATGATGCCGGGTAGCCGACTCAGACCGATAACCTTTCGGCCAACCCTCAGGTGCTGGAATTCACTACGGGTCATATCGACAATGGTAAATACCTCTGTGTCCTAGAGTCTTCTCCAGTGAGGATACTTGGTCGACACGGATTACTAAAAGGAAAACATTTTGTTGCCAGCTGCGGGCAGGAAGGTCTGGTTGAAGAAGGCATTTACGTCGATGCTAAAGTGGTAACGGATGGCCAGTTTATTGCCGATAAAGGATTGGGCTGTAGTTTTGATTTTGCTTTTACGTTTGCACAAACCCTGCGTCTAAATGTTTTGGACCATATTTACTATGATGGGTGGCTGGAGTCCGTACGAGGTTTTTAAATCGGCTTAATATTCACCACCAACTGAATACGTAATAGCCCTGTCGTACATTTGGTGGGGATATTTTTATGCTCCAAATAAACAAACACTGAACGTATTCACGTTCAGTGCTTAATATATGTTAGCTGTATTCATTTAGGATCAACCGGATTTATCCCGGATGATCACTGGACGTTATGCGCCTTCGTTATGAAGTTCTAGGTTCGCTAAATCTTGCTGAATCTCACGTTGAGTTTTTGCATCATCGTTACGCAAGCCATCAAGGAAATCCAGATACTGCTGGTCGATGTCACCCGTCACATACTCACCGTTAAATACCGATGTATCAAACTGTGTAATGTCTTGGTTACCAAGGCCAACGGCTTCCACTAAATCCTCAAGCTTTTGGTAGATCAATGCATCTGCGCCAATATGCTTACAGATAGTCTCGTTGTCACGACCGTGCGCAATTAACTCGGTAGCGCTTGGCATGTCGATGCCGTAAACGTTCGGGAAACGAACTTCTGGAGCTGCTGAAACCATGTATACTCGCTTCGCACCAGAGTCACGAGCCATCTCAATGATCTGCTCAGATGTAGTACCACGAACGATAGAATCATCAACCAAAAGTACATTCTTGTCTTTAAATTCAGAACGAATCGCATTCAGTTTACGGCGCACAGACTTCTTACGCTGTTGTTGACCCGGCATGATAAACGTGCGGCCTACATAGCGGTTTTTCACAAAGCCTTGACGGTATGGCTTGTCGATCGCTTGTGCAATTTGCAGCGCAATGTCGCACGAGGTTTCTGGAATTGGGATAACAACGTCGATATCCAGATCAGCGTAGTCTTCACTGATGCGTTCACCTAGCTTTTTACCCATTTCAACGCGAGCGCTGTAGACAGAGATTTTGTCGATGAATGAATCAGGACGTGCAAAGTAAACAAACTCAAAGATACATGGGTTTAACTTCGGATTATCCGCACATTGCTTAGTGAATAACTCACCGTCGAAAGTCGCGTAAACCGCTTCACCCGGCGCAACATCTCGAACAAAGTCAAAACCTACCGCATCAAGAGCAACAGACTCCGATGCCACCATGTATTCAGTACGACCATTTGCTTCACGTTTACCCAAACAAAGAGGGCGGATGCCATTCGGGTCACGGAACGCAATCATACCGTGGCCAATGATCATTGCGGTTACGGCGTATGCGCCGCGAATCGTGCGATGAACGTTGGTAACCGCGCGGAATACGTCTTCTGTGGTTACATTGCCTTTAACCGAATCGATTTCGTGGGCAAGCACGTTCAGCAACACTTCTGAGTCTGATGTCGTGTTGATGTGGCGGCGGTCTTTTTCAAACAGCTTTTGGCGAACTTCGTGAGCGTTGGTTAAGTTACCGTTGTGGGCAAGTGTAATACCGAAAGGAGAGTTTACGTAGAAAGGCTGAGCTTCTGAAGAGCTTGAACTGCCAGCAGTTGGGTAGCGAACATGACCGATACCCACTTCACCTTGCAAGCGCTGCATGTGTTTTGCTTCGAACACATCCTTGACTAAACCGTTCGCCTTACGCAGACGAAAACGATTGCTTTCTATGGTACAAATACCCGCTGCATCTTGGCCACGATGCTGTAACACCGTTAACGCGTCATAAATAGACTGGTTTACAGGGGTTGTGCCCACGATTCCAACAATACCACACATGTCCTAATCCTCGATTTGCGACAGTAGCTGGCACTACTAGATAGTGCCAGAAAGAAAACTTGACGTTGCTTGTAAATGCTCAAAGAAGGGAGCGATCACACGTTTGAACTCAGGAACTAACTGTGACGCTTTCCACCAATCCGAGCTTGGGAATGCGGTAAACGCATCCATAAAAAACAGCACCGCAGAAACAATCAAAACTCCGCGTAAACCACCAAATACCATACCAAGAATTCGGTCGGTACCTGATAGTCCTGTTTTTTGTACCAGTTGGCCAATGACATAATTCACCACTGCACCAACAATTAATGTTGCGACAAATAATGCCGCTATCGCCGCTCCGTTACGGAACATGTCGTCTTCGATATTGGAGAAATAAACCGCCAATTTGGTGTAGTAGTTACTGGAGATAAAAAACGCTCCAAACCAAATCACCAAAGACAACGCTTCTTTAGCAAAGCCACGAACTAAACTGATCAAAGCTGAAAAGCCGATCACCCCTAAAATGACAAAATCTAACCAATTCATATTTTCTTCATCTTAAGTTGGCGCGCATTTTAACAGAAAAAATGCTGACGCAAACGTTTTCTTATGGATTTAACGGCTTAAATTTAAGCAATTGACCTTTTGAGCCAGTAATTTTTTGTAATTCTTGAACTTGTCGTTCCAGTTTACTTTTTGACACATCAGGGCCAACAATGACACGCGTAAATTCATTTTCTTGTTTCGTGTGAGCTTGATAACCACGCTTTTGTAAATCGGCAACTAACGCTACCGCATTGTCATGATTCTTCAGCGCCATCAATTGAATGATCCATGCAGAATCTTCATATTGATTTTTCTCAACAACCGGACGAGGAGCCACTTCAACTTGCTCTGGTTGTTGAGTCTCTTCTGGCTGAGCTACCGGTTCAGGGACAGATTGCGGTTTTGAAACGGCAACCTGAGGTTCTTCTGACTCCTGCACCACTGCTTCTACCGGAGAGTCAGGCAGTACAATGTCATCTTCGACAGGCTCGAGTATTTCGAAATTTTCCACATCACTATCAAGCTCAGGTTTGATAGGAATGCTGGCAAATTCTTCCTTGTAGTGAAGTTTTTTACCATCTAGTACATCTGGGAGCACAATCACTCCCACTGCCACCAGAATGATAGTGCCGACTAAACGACTCTGAAATTTACTTGCCATCAAATTACCTTTGGTTATTTATTACTTGCTTGCCAATGCTCCAACACCTCACCCACGGTATGGAAAGAGCCAACCACCAAAATAACGTCGTCCGGTTGTGCGCTCGTTTTCGCACTTTCAAACGCTTCTACGGGTGCCTGGAACTGAACCTGCCCTTGAGGTAAGTATTGACACAATTCCTCTGCGGTCGCAGCACGAGGGCCGGTAAGCGATGCTGGGTACCATTGAGTGGCAATAGGTGCCAGTGCTTCAATGGTGGCTTTTATGTCCTTATCGTGCAGCATAGCAATCACGACATGGATGTGCTTACCCGCATACTGATGCTTCACTTTTTCTACTAAATATTCAGCAGAATGTGGATTGTGAGCAACATCAAGTACGATTTCTGGCTCGCTCTGTAACACCTGCATTCGACCTGCGAGTCGAGCATTATTCAAGCCATTGACGAGGTTTATGTCAGTGATTTGCAATTCTGAAGCGCCCAGCGCCATGAGTGCGGTTGCCGCGTTTGGCAAAGGCAGTGACGGGACAGGTAAGTCTTCAAGGTCAAATGCACCACTTGTCCACTTCCAGCCTTTCTCGGTCAGTTGATAATCGAACTGGATTCCAACCTGGAAAAACTCTGCACCGATATCGTCCGCGTGCGCTGCCACAGTTGCAGGAGGTAAAGGCTGACCACAGATGGCAGGCTTACCTGAGCGGTAGATGCCCGCTTTTTCAAATCCGATCACATTGATGTCATCACCAAGCCAGTCTACATGGTCAACAGCTAAGCTGGTGATAACAGAGACGTCGTGGTCTACAACGTTGGTTGCATCCAAACGGCCGCCTAAACCAACTTCCAGCAGGACAACATCTACCTTTTCTGTCTGAAAGATACGTAATGCGGCAAGGGTTCCGAACTCAAATAGACTTAACGTGATATCACCGCGCTGCTTTTCTACATAGTCAAGCGCTTGACAATGTTTCGCGTCTTCTACGTCTACGCCATTAATGCGTACACGCTCGTTATAACGAATCAGGTGGGGAGAACTGTAAACACCTACTGAATAGCCGGCATCTAATAAAATCGCTTCCATTAACGCACACGTTGAGCCTTTACCATTGGTTCCGGCAACAGTGATAACCGTCGGAGCAGGTTTAGTGAGGTTGGCTTTATTTGCTACCGCTTGAACACGGTCTAAGCCAAGGTCGATTGCTGAGGAATGAATATTTGCTAAATAATCAAGCCACATCTCTAGAGAGGATGTGGCTTGAGGAATTGGGTTTTGGGTCATCTAACTTTAACCATTAATTTCTTTGGTTTTATGTTAGTTGTTACTTTACCCTTTTTCGTCCGCTTCTGGTACAGAATATGACTCTTCATTTGGAGATTCGTTAACCGAAACAACCAAAGGAGACTTGTGGTTAGTCATCTTAGCAATAAGACCACCCACTCGCTGACGCATTTCACGACGATCAACGATCATATCAATAGCACCGTGATCAAGCAGGAACTCGCTGCGTTGGAAACCTTCTGGAAGGTCTTCACGTACAGTTTGCTCGATTACGCGACGACCAGCGAAACCAATCAAGGCTTTAGGCTCACCAATGTTGATGTCGCCCAACATTGCCAAACTTGCTGATACACCACCCATTGTTGGGTCGGTTAGGATCGAGAAGAACGGCAGACCTTTTTCAGATAGACGCTCAAGTGCTGCACTGGTTTTCGCCATTTGCATTAGAGACATCAATGCCTCTTGCATACGTGCGCCACCACTTGCTGAGAAACAAACAAGTGCACAGTTGTTCTCGATTGCAGCTTCTACCGCTTTAACAAAGCGAGCCCCCACTACAGAGCCCATTGAGCCACCCATGAAAGAGAACTCAAACGCACAAGCTACCAGAGGCATACCTAGTAGTTCACCCTGCATTACAACCAATGCGTCTTTCTCACCGCTGCTCTTTTGAGCTGCTGAAATACGCTCTTTGTAACGCTTC
Organism: Vibrio sp. J1-1; assembly: GCF_021728395.1. Classification (GTDB taxonomy): domain Bacteria; phylum Pseudomonadota; class Gammaproteobacteria; order Enterobacterales; family Vibrionaceae; genus Vibrio. Next base: position 27,404 of record NZ_JAKKCM010000003.1, read on the forward strand.
GAGTCTTTAAACTTCAGCTTGTCTTGAGGCTCAAGCTCAGAACCAAGTTCAACACGGTTACCTTCGTCCAAGAATGTTTCCAAACGACGACGCGCTTTCATACGCATGTGATGGTTACACTTAGGACATACTTCTAAGTTACGCTCCAGTTCAGCATGGTAAAGAACCTGCTCACAAGAGGTACATTTCGTCCACACACCTTCTGGGATAGAAGCTTTACGTGAACTTACAAGATTGCTTTTTTCTAAAATCTTTTCAAGCCAACTCATGGAAGACCTTTTCTCTCAACTCTTCCGCTTCATTGCGAAAGATATAAATTCGAAATAACACCGACGGATTAAACCATATCTTGCAGCTACTGTAGATAAAAAACTGGTTGTACCTATTTTTGTTATCATAAATAGCGCATAGTTTCCGTACACTTTCAGTGTAAACTACCGATATTTTGAAGCAAGTTTGTAAATTTAGTTCAAATTATCTGGTAAAAATAACGGGCCGATCGGTACACGAGGTAAATCAAACTCTTGCGGATAATCAACATCGACCAAATATAAGCCTTCTGCTTTTGCGGTCGCGCCGGCAAGTTTGCGGTCTTTTGCCTCTAACAACCACTTAATCCACTCGGGGTTTTCTTCGCCACGTCCAACTTTTATCAGACTGCCTGTAATATTGCGCACCATATGATGAACAAAAGCGTTCGCTTTAATATCAATGACAACATAATCACCATGTCGAGTCACGTTCAAATGCATCATATTGCGGAACGGACTGAGAGACTGGCAGTGAGCAGCTCGGAATGATGAAAAATCATTTTCTCCCAACAAAAACTGCCCTGCTTGGTGCATTTTTTTCTCATCCAGCGCACCATGATAGTGACTGACACCCGAATTTAAGATCCCCGGACGTAACGCGTGATTGAAAATGATGTAGCGGTAACGACGCGCTGTCGCTGAGAATCGAGCATGGAAATCGTCTGATACTTCCTTTGCCCAGCGAACTGCGATATCACCTGGCATGTTCGCGTTTGCGCCCATCGTCCAAGCCACCATTTTTCGATTTACGTTGGTATCAAAGTGGACAACTTGTCCAGTGCCGTGTACACCTGCATCAGTACGACCTGCACATTGCACTTCTACAGGGTGGTTTGCAACGATAGACAATGCTTTTTCTAGCTCTTCTTGGACGCTTTTTACGTCTCTCTGCCGTTGCCAACCAAAGTAGTTTGTACCGTTATACTCGATACCTAATGCGATTCTCATCTTAACCTTCGAACTCTAAAATGGGGCGGGAAGTATATACCCAACTCACCTCTAGTTGCCAGTTTCAGCAAGAATGACTTAGCTAACAGAGACAAAAAGGGCGGCTCGCGCCACCCCTATTGATTTATCGACCATTAATGGTATCGATGAGGTTCTTAGCTTCACGGCGAATGTCATCTTCACCGTATACAATGGCCTCTTCTAGCAATTTAATTGCCCCTTTAGGATCGTTCATTTCTAGATATATCTTAGCCAAATCCAGTTTCCCTGCGCCTTCTGCATTGGAGTCAACATCCGCATCAGTGATGTCACCAATCACATCAGGAAACTCGTTTAACCCGACATCCAGCTTCAATTCTTCTTCTTCAAACTCCGCACTTTCGTTATCGACCTGCGCCATTAGTTCATCAATGGTCATGAACTGACTTTTCTTAGGATCAAAATCGTCTAGGGGCGTTTGCTGTTCCCAGTTTTCTTCAGCGATTTCGGGTTGGCTCAGAGCCTCTTCTGAGTCCCAAATATCTCGCTGATCTTCAGGTACGTCCTCCGCTTCGGTCACGGTATTATCAATCGGTGCTTTAAAGCCTTCCCAATCGTCACCGATATCAAACATGGTCTCGAAGTCCATACCTGCACTGTCTATCGTGTCGCGATCTAACTGGCCTTCAAAAGCTTCAGATTCGCCCTTTTCAGATAACAGACTTTCCATATCAGACTCAGCCAAACCAGCATTGCTTGGTTCTTGAATAGCTTGAGTCGGCTCTGGTTCTTCTTCAAAACTACCCTGCTGAGCAAACACCTCAAACAATGCATCATGATCGTTGTCTGCTTTCAGCGTAATTTTAGGGCTGACGGGGGTTTTTGAATCTTGCGCCGTACTATCAGACATAGAAGCAAGAGCGTCATCTTCAGTGAACTCTGGCAGTTCTAATTCATCAATTTCAAACTCATCGTCAGCTTCAGCACTCGCTGCAGGTAGTTCGCTTTCAGATTCAGTTAGCTCCGGCTCATCCGCCATGGAAGCCAAGGCGTCTTCTTCGCTGAACTCTGGCAATTCTAATTCATCAATTTCAAACTCATTGTCATCTTCTGAACTTGCTGCAGGTAGTTCGCTTTCAGATTCTGTTAGCTCCGGCTCATCCGCCATGGATGCCAAGGCGTCTTCTTCGCTGAACTCTGGCAATTCTAATTCATCAATTTCAAACTCATTGTCATCTTCTGAACTTGCTGCAGGTAGTTCGCTTTCAGATTCTGTTAGCTCCGGCTCATCTGCTATGGAAGCCAAGGCGTCATCTTCACTGAACTCTGGCGGCTCTAATTCATCAAATTCAAACTCATCGTCAGTTTCTGAGCTCGCTGCAGGTAATTCGCTTTCAGATTCTGCTAGCTCCGGTTCATCCGCCATGGAAGCCAAGGCGTCTTCTTCGCTGAACTCTGGCAGCTCTAATTCATCAAATTCAAACTCATCGTCAGTTTCTGAGCTCGCTGCAGGTAATTCGCTTTCAGATTCTGCTAGCTCCGGCTCATCCGCCATGGAAGCCAAGGCGTCTTCTTCGCTGAACTCTGGCAGCTCTAATTCATCAAATAGAACTTCGTCGTCATCACTTTCTTCGGAAGTTGCACCAACAGGCTCTAGTTCCTGTATTGTTTCGGACTCAGGCTCGGTTTCATCCAGCAACCAGTCCTCTTCGAGCGGCATTCCAAATTCATTTTCAACGGCATTCGGTGTTGGTGTAAATTCGGGCTCAGATTCCTTTTCTTCAGTATTTAGCGATTCATCTTGCTCACCAGTCAACAAATCCAGATCAGAAGACTCAGCCTTGATGTCTTGACCTTCGGAGCTCAAGTCATCGTGACTTGACTCAAAAAGCTCATCCAACTCACGCATCAAAGGATCGTATTCGAGAGAGATATCTTCAATATCTTCTAGCAATTCATCGCTAACAGATGCTTCACTCTCTGGCTCGGCAGGCTCTTGATTCTCAGATTCTTGCACAAGCTCTGGCTGATGTTCATTAAGAAGTGCATCAATATCTAAGTCCGATTCAAGCCCAACATCAGACTCAACAGGTTGCTCTGGAGCGGCTTGCGTAGGTGGTAACGGCTGGTCCTGAGCATTGTCTGATGGCGAATCATCTAAGTCATCGAAACCCAGTGATGCGAGTAAATCGTCCTCTTCTCTCTGGTTAAGCTCATTTTCTGGCGCTTCATCCTCACGAATTAGGTCATCAAACGGATCGAGTTCACTAGCGACTTCATCTTCTAACTCAAGATTAACCTCATCGTCGATCAACTCATCGAGTAAGTCGACACTGTCAGCGTCTAACTCTTCGAACTCCTCATCACCAAAGCCTGACAATGATTCCAGTTCGTTAAGTGGGTCAAACTCATCCTCTGACTCTTCGTCATCAAAATCGATAAGTTCATCCAACAAGTCCGTGCTGCTCTCATCAATATCGGTAGTGCTATCAGACAAATCAAAACTACTGTCGTCTACCTTAGAAGAACCAACCTCATCGATCTTTGTCTTGCTCTCCTGCTCATTGGGCTCAAGCGACGGTTCCACTGCGGGATCAGGCGTTTGCGCGTCGGACTGCTCATATTGAGCGAGCAGATTGTCAATTTCATCATCAGATGCTTCACCGGCTGCAAAGGCATCTTCAGCCGCCGTTGGTGAATCAGTATCTAGGTCAAGATCATTACTATCGAGTTCAGCGAAGAGCTCGTCTAGTGTCGCTTGGTCTATTTGCGCGCTACCAGCTTCGTCTTCCGATGTGTCGTCGGCTAATAATTCTGCGAAGACATCCTCTTTTTCAAACTCCTCACTGCCACCTTCCGACAGATCAAAGTCAGGTTCATCAAGGACTTCAAGTTCCGGCGACGTTTCGTCTAACGCTCGCTCCATTTCTTCAAGACTAAGCGCTTTCTCTTCGCCATTGACTTTTATTCCGTTTGTCGATGAATCAAACTCGTCAAAGCCGACATCAAGGTCGCCATCGTCACCGATTCCAGCGAATGGGTCTTTACCATCATCACCTTCTAGATTGAAATCAAGATCTTCATCCTCGAGGCCAGCAAAAACATCGTCTTCTAGTTCAGGAGCACGTTCTTTCTTAGAAGAACTGTCGCTCTCATCATCAGCAAAGAGATCGTCATCCAGATTCAATTCTTCTTCGAGCTCATCCGCTGCGGCCAAACCGATTGGTGCCGCTAGTGGATCAACCGCTGGTGGTTGCTGCTGTGCAACTGGCTCTTCTTGTTCTTTGTTTCGACGACCAAGTAGCATGACCACTAAGAACGCAAGTAACGCCCCCGGAATAAGAGCCGCTAGTCCCACAAGCCAGCCATTAGATAAAAATTTGTCTAATGCAGATGGCTGCATGCGCTGCTGCTCATCAGAACGCTGACGCTCTTCTGCCAACAGTTTTTCAACTTCGGAGCGGATACGCTCTTCATCGTTAAGTTCATTTTTCAGCGTCTCAACTTCGCTTTGTACTTCTGACAGCATCAGACGTAAACGATGATTTTTCTCTTCCAGCGATGTAAGGTCACTCTGAGAACCTTGCAGTTTGCTCTTTAGTTCAGTGACCTGCAGCTCACCTTTTGCAGACGTATTGACTGGCGGAACAGCAGCAATTGGTTCACTTGCCTTAACAGGCTCAGCTTTAACAGGCGTGCCCGTGCCTGGTTGAGATGAAACTGGTTGTTGCTTAACTTGCGGGCTTGTTGGTTGCTGCTTTACGCGCTCAACCGCTGTTGGCTTACTGACAGACTTGGCCTGTTTGAGTTTTGCCTCATGCGCCTTCATGATAGCGACGGCTTGCTGTGTGCTCGCACTTTGAACTTGCTCCAAGGAAGGAAGACGAAGCCTGCTTCCCGGTATCAGTTCGTGAATATTTTGATTTTCAAATGCCTGAGGGTTGATCCGATAAATAGCAAGCAACGTTTGTTGAACGGTCACATTGCGAGATGGCCGTACTTGAGACGCGATCGACCACAAGGTTTGATTTTCACCTGTAGGCCCGATAAAACGAGAAGGCTGAGAATTTGCAGGAGGAGCGGGTAATGCTCTTTCAATCTCTTCGGCATAGCTAGGAGATGATTGCACTTCACCTGAAGGTCCAACAAGACGAATTCCTTCGGCTTGAACCACTGACGATGTCTGAGTCGCGCTTATTAACACTAAGGTTGTTAACAAACGCTTATAAATTTGGCGCATAGAAGGCTCAGTTTTGTGCTTGATACAATTTGAAATGGTGATCAGTTAAATATATCGGATATACCAAGCAAAACTATAGCTTTAGGCGTAAAAAATGTGTGGCATTGACCATATTCGTACTAATCTCACACAATTACTCACTAATAGAACAAAAAAAGCCCCGCATGATGCGAGGCCTTAGTGTCAACCCATATCAGGAGGGATAAAACTCCCAGAGCTTAGTAGTAATCGCGAATAAGTACTTCTGCGATTTGTACTGCGTTCGTTGCTGCGCCTTTGCGTACGTTATCCGCAACCACCCATAAGTTAATCCCGCTGTGATGGCTGATATCGTTACGAATACGACCAACCATAACGTGGTCCTTACCACCCGCATCACGAACTTGAGTTGGGAAGTCTTCACCGTGGAATACTTCAACACCCTCAGTTTGCTCAAGAAGATTAATCACTTCTTGCGCATCGATTGGCGAACGAGTTTCAATGTGCAGTGCTTCCGCGTGACCGTAAAACACTGGCACACGAACACACGTTGGGTTTACGGTAATACTTGGATCATTGAAGATTTTTTGCGTTTCCCACACCATTTTCATTTCTTCTTTGGTGTAGCCGTTATCCGTCATCTGGTCGATCTGTGGAATACAGTTAAACGCGATCTGCTGTGAAAACTGTTTGGTTTCAGCTGGTACACCATTCAGTAGTTTAGCGGTTTGACCTGCAAGCTCATCAATACCCGCTTTACCAGCACCTGACACGGATTGGTAAGTAGAAACGTTAATACGCTCTATACCCACAGCATCATGGATTGGTTTTAGTGCTACCAACATTTGGATAGTAGAACAGTTTGGGTTCGCAATGATGTTGCGGTTGCGGAACTCTGCAATGGCTTCCGGGTTTACTTCTGGAACCACTAATGGAATATCGTACTCGTAACGGAAGTGCGATGTGTTATCGATAACGATAACACCTTCATCAGCGGCAATTGGCGCCCATTTTGCTGATAGGTCACCACCAGCAGAGAATAAACCGATGTGTGCTTGCGACCAATCAAACTCTTCTACGTTTTGTACGCGTATGGTTTTACCATTAAAGCGGTAAGTCTTGCCTTCGCTACGCTCACTCGCCAAAAGGTACAGTTCACCTACTGGGAATTTGCGCTCTTGAAGCACTTCTAAAATTGTTTCACCGACCGCACCGGTCGCGCCTAAAATGGCAACATTGTATTGTTGACTCATTGACTTACCTCAATCTGAAAACCTAGTTCTGCTAATGGTGCAAGATTGCAAGATTCATTACCCATTAGAGTGACAGCGCTGTATTCGCGGCGATCCCAGTAATTTTTGCGCATCAGGTCAAAAGCACCCGGCTTACCGATTTCGCGACGGAAAAGTGCGTCATCTTTACGCACATCATAGATTAACTGTGTGATGTTATGCAGTGTTGCTTCATCCCATGCTCTGTCCAACATCATGGTTGGCACTGGCGCGGTTGGCAATAAATCGCTGGCATGCGCACGTAATTCGTTATTTAAGAACTCACAGTAGCTATTGAAAATCATTGTTGTACCGCGAGCTTTCCCTTCCAGACCATAGCCTGCAACGTGAGGGGTGGCGAATGCTAGCAGAGGCAGAAGCTCCATATCAACCTCTGGCTCAAATTCAAAGACATCCAGAGCCGCGGTGAAGCCATCATTTTTCTCTAATCGACGCTTTAATGCGCTGTTGTCAACAATTGGACCTCGCGCGGCATTGATAAGAATTTGATCCGCTCGTAAACCGTTTAATACGGCTTCATCAAACATATGATGTGTTGGATACTTGCCAGCTTTAGTAATTGGCGTATGCACGGTGATGATATCGGATGTTGCAATCAGCTCTTCAAGTGGCGTAAAACTACGCGGGTCACCCTCTTCCTGCTTGAAGGGATCATTAAGCAACACGTTGATGCCCATGCCTTTTAAGCATTTTTCCAGGTAGCTTCCAACCTGCCCTGCTCCGATAATCCCTACGGTTTTATCAAAGACAGAGAAACCTTGTTGCTGCGCCAATACCATCATTACGCTGAACGCATACTCTGCAACACCCACTTTGTTACAGCCCGGCGCTGCAGTAAAGAAAATACCTTTTTCTTTTAGAAGTGATTGATCAACATGATCCATACCCGCAGTCGCGGTACCAACAAATTTCAGTTTATTTGCTTTACTGATCAACTCAGCATTGACCTTGGTCACTGAGCGAATCATGAGTGCATCGACATCAATCAGATCATCAGCCGTCAGTGAACGGCCCGATTTTAGAGTCACTTCACCGATCTGGCTGAACAGTTCTTCAGCGTACGGCATGTTTTCATCAACAATAATTTTCATAGCGCCAGCGTTATTAAGATCCATTTTTTAAAAATTGCAGTGATTGTGCCTTTTTCCCGAGAAATCTCAAGAAATATACCCAAATGACTTCAAGCCTCCTCGCAGGAGGTACTACCCGAGTTCTCAGAACTAAACGTCTCGTCGTTGTTTGAGCATAAAATAAAAAGCCCGGCATTAAGCCGGGCAAAGTTCCAGAACAAAAGGATCTTATCCCGCTCTCCTTGGGATAAAGTCTGCGTCTGTTCGACCAGTTAAACTGATCAAGCTCTGGAAACTGGTTTGTTGGGACATAACTTCTTCTGACGAAAGGCCCCAACAATTTCGATTAGTTGTGTTCTGACTAACCTTGGTATTTCTTGATAACTAGCGTTGCGTTAGTACCGCCAAAGCCAAAGCTGTTTGACATTACCGTATCGATCTCTGCATCACGAGCTTCAGTCACGATATCCAGACCTTTCGCTGCTTCGTCCAAGTTTTCAATGTTAATGCTTGGAGCAATGAAGTTGTTGTCTAGCATTAGCGTTGAGTAGATCGCTTCGTGAACACCAGCCGCACCCAGTGCGTGACCAGTCATCGCTTTTGTCGCAGAGATGGCAGGGCTGCTTTCACCAAATAGCTGTTGAATCGCACCAAGCTCTTTCACGTCACCAACTGGTGTAGATGTACCGTGTGTGTTGATGTAATCGATATGGTCAACGTCTTGCATTGCCATCTTCATACAACGAACAGCACCTTCACCTGATGGTGCTACCATGTCGTAGCCATCAGAAGTCGCACCGTAACCTACGATCTCACCGTAGATTTTCGCGCCACGTGCTAGTGCATGCTCTAGCTCTTCAATAACCAGCATACCGCCACCACCAGAGATAACGAAACCGTCACGATCCGCATCGTAAGTACGAGAGGCTTTTTCTGGTGTCTCATTGTACTTGGTAGACAGTGCGCCCATTGCATCAAACATCATAGTTTGAGACCAATCTAGCTCTTCGCCACCACCTGCAAATACGATGTCTTGTTTACCAAGCTGGATAAGCTCCATAGCGTGGCCGATACAGTGTGCAGAAGTCGCACAAGCTGAACTCATTGTGTAGTTCACACCACGAATCTTAAATGGCGTAGCCAGACATGCAGAAACAGTAGAAGACATAGTACGTGGAACCATGTATGGACCAATACGCTTCACGCCTTTCTCACGCATTGTATCTGTTGCTAGTGTTTGGTTTAACGCAGAAGCACCACCAGAACCAGCAACAATACCAGTACGATCGTTTGAAACCTGATCGTCAGATAGGCCAGCGTCTTCAATTGCCTGCTGCATTGATAGGTATGCATAAGCAGCCGCATCACCCATAAAGCGCATCTGTTTACGGTCGATGTGTTCCGCAGGGTTGATCTTCAGATCACCCCATACTTGCGAACGAAGACCGTGTTCTTTGAACTGCTCAGATGCAGTGATGCCAGATTTGCCCGCTTTAAGAGACGCTAGAACTTCTTCGACGTTGTTACCGATACTTGAAACAATACCCATACCGGTGATTACGACTCGTTTCATTATGACATTCCTATAATTCAAAAATCCGCTAGATAATAACTAAGATAGTCAACAAAAGTGGTCAGCTTTCCTATAAATTCGTACAATCGTCCTATTGTTACCGCGCCAAATCACAGAATTACAACCAATATGACTTCAATAAAAAACGCAGAACTGGGTTGGAACGAATCTGGTACGCCAGTTTCTGACCAATTTGATGATGTTTACTTCTCTAACGTAAACGGTCTTGAAGAGACACGCTACGTTTTCCTCAAAAAAAATCATCTCCCAGAAAGATGGCAGGAGTTTGACCAAAGACGCTTTGTCATCGGCGAAACCGGATTTGGCACTGGATTAAACTTTCTAGCGCTATGGCAGTGGTTTAATGAATTTCGTCGTGAAAACCCTGAAGCGACGTTAAAAGAACTGCATTTTGTCAGCTTTGAAAAATATCCTCTCAGCCAAGCTGATCTTCAAAAAGCCCACCAAGCTTGGCCAGAACTGGCAGAGTATGCCGAGAAGCTGCAAAAGCATTACCCAGCAGCGGTACCGGAGTGTCACCGAATCGTATTAGAAGATGGCGCAATCACTCTCGACCTTTGGTTTGGTGATATCAAAGACTGCATACCACAAGTGCCTTATGGTGAAACTGGCTTAGTTGACGCTTGGTTCCTGGACGGTTTTGCACCAAGTAAAAACCCTGAGATGTGGAATCAGAATTTATTCAACGGCATGGCAAAACTGGCTAAACAAGATTGTACTGTTGCGACCTTTACTGCAGCAGGTTTTGTACGTCGCGGCTTGATCGAAGCTGGCTTTACCATGTCGAAAGTAAAAGGTTTTGGTACCAAGCGCGAAATGATTGCTGGCGCAATGGAACAGCGTCAAGCGCACTCAAATCACTTACCATGGTTTAACCGAACGGCGGCAAGCAAATCTGATTCAATTGCGATCATTGGTGGTGGCATTGCAAGTGCAGCCATGGCAAAAACATTGAGCCGTCGTGGTCAAAACGTCACACTGTATTGCCAAGATGCTCGACCAGCAGAAGGTGCATCGGGCAACCGCCAAGGCGCTGTTTATCCACTACTTAATGGTCCCCATACCGGCGTTTCTCGTGTTTTTGCGCCGGCATTTCTGTTCGCGCGTCAGTTTATAGAACAAGCGGCGGAAGAAGTCAGTTTTGACCATAATTGGTGCGGTGTTACCCAACTGATGTGGGATGAAAAATCCACTGCCAAGTTAGAAAGGATATTAGAAGGCAGCTTCACGCCCGATCTCATCCACAAGCTTTCAGCAGAAGAAACGTCTGAAACCATTGGCTTACCTATCGATATGCCGTCAGTGCACTACCCCTTGGGAGGTTGGCTTTGTCCTGCCGAGTTAACGCGTGGACTGATCGCACAGCTAGAAAAAACTGGCAACTTCGAAGCCAAGTTTGAGCACAAAATAGAAGCTCTCACGTGGAGTGACGAGAGCCAAAGCTGGACACTGACATCAAATGGTCAAACGTTTGAGCATTCGACAGTCGTGATTGCCAATGGTCATGAGTTCCAGACTTTGAGCCAAACTGCCGATCTGCCGCTGGGACAAGTTAAAGGCCAGGTAAGCCACGCGCCAGCAACAGAAACGCTATCTAAACTGAAAACCGTGCTTTGTTACGACGGCTACATGACACCTGTAAATCCAAACAATCAACAACTTTGTATTGGAGCGAGTTACGATCGCAGCCACTTGGATTACGAGTTTGATCCCCAAGCGCAGCAAGACAATGCCGGCAAGATAATCAAATGCGTACCCAATCAGACATGGGTAAACGACGTCGACACAACTGGCAACTTTTCACGCCAAGGTATTCGTTGTGTAAGTCGTGATCATCTGCCATTCATAGGGAACGTGGGAGATTTTGAGGCGATCAAAAAGCAGTACACAGACTTGCAAGGTAAGAAGGAAGAAGAAGTCGAAGCGATTCACCACTACCCTAACCTGTTCTGCTTCTTGGGATTAGGCTCTCGCGGGCTAAGCTCTGCACCACTGATGGCTGAACTGCTGGCTTCACAAATTTGTGGTGACCCACTGCCATTGCCTGTGGACGTGTTAGCTGAATTGCATCCAAGTCGGATGTGGGTTCGTAAACTGCGTAAAGGTAAGGCGATTACCGAACTTTAGTTAAGTGGTGGTAGAGACAAAAAGCGTGGTCAGGGAGCTTATAATAACGACGTGTTATTAGAGACTACCTGACCACGCTATCTGATAGGAATGACCGTGCTTAACGAGCTGTGGGAGCTCATACCACTCACCAAACACGAGTGTCATTCCGAGAATGACTAAAATCGTAACAGAGACCTAGGCGGCTTTATGCCAATTGAGCAACAGCGTGTTTCACTTGCTCTGCGATTTCTGCATTTAGGCTTACACCCGTTTCTGGGTCAAAATTATCGTAGAAGCTTGGCACTGACAAAGACGCTTTCACGTCTGCACCAAAGAACTGAGCAGAACCTGTCGCCGCAGCCAGTACGCTTTGCGCGCCACCAGGGCCCGGGGATGTGGCTAGATAAACAACTGGCTTATTTTGAAATACATTACGCTCGATACGCGTAGCCCAGTCAAACAGGTTTTTATACGCTGCAGTATATGAACCATTGTGCTCAGCGAATGAAACGACGATGGCATCCGCTTGTTCTAGTTCTCTAAGGAAAGCAATTGCGCCCTCTGCCTGACCGATCTCTTTCTCTGTGTCTTCGCTAAACATCGGAACTTGAAAGTTGTTTAGGTCCAATACATTGACCTGTGCGCCTTCGACTTGTTTGGCGGCGTAAGTAGCAAGTACTTTATTGATTGACGTTGAGCTGGTAGAAGCACCAAATGCGACAATTTTCATGGTTGTATCCTTTTGTTCACTCTTTATGCCAATCAGAATAAAAGTTAAACAGTTTGCCAACAACCACAAAAATTTTACGCAGAGATTCAAATTTTTCGAAGTAGATACGCCAGCCTACTTCGAAACAAATAGAAATGGGGTGGGAATAATTAAGCTTGAGCCTGTAACTCTTGCCATAGATCGTTAACAATAATGCGATCTGATGGGCTTAGCTCAGTACGGGCTTCTTCTAAACTGTTGGCGATGCGAGCTTTCAGCTCTTCAATATCATTGATGCCTTTGTCTTCACACGATGCTGCAGATAGAGAGATGTGACCACGCAGATAACCACCAGCAAACAGCTCGTCATCTGATGCTGTTTCAACTCGAGCATCAATCAGTTCCAGTAGTTTTTCTTCAAATTCAATAATCATGGTGTATCTCTGAGGTTATTTAACGATAAAGTCAGACGCTTCCAGCGGCTTAGTTTGATAAAAAGAGCGTAATGCGTCAGATAGCATTTTCACTCGTAGCGGCAACCCTGTTTCCAGAATACCTAACACTTCGTTATGCACTTTATGCATAAAACCCAGTCTATCTGGTTCAAAATCGCCGTGTAGATTGTCACAACTGACGGTAAAAGGGAAGCCAGCACTTTTAGACAATATCCACTCGTATGCCTGAGGACGGACTTCTACTTTCTCAAACGCAGCCTGAACCTCAGCAGTTCGGCCATCCGGCTCGTACCAATAACCAAAATCTTCCAACAAACGACGCTCAGGACCCGCCACACACCAATGCGAGATTTCATGAAGTGCAGACGCATAGAAACCACGAGCAAAAATAATCCGATGGTGCGGGTGATCGTTATCAGCAGGAAGGTAAATTGGCTCATCACCACCCAGCTCTAGTTTCGTATTAAAAGACGCAAGGAATGTGTTGTTAAATAAGGTGATAAGGTCTTGATAGTCGTGGGTCATCATCGATTCTGTTGTTCATCCGGGGATACGCTGCGTATTGTCGCTATTTTTATCCAGCTCGTAAAGCCACACAACAGCTTTGGTTATTAGCTGGATTAATCTGAAACCATGCTACTCCATACAATTTCTCATTCGCCACAGATCACATTTCCCACTACACTCTCGCAATATTTTATGCTCTCAGATGATTAGAGCATAGTGATAGGTTTGTTGCACTTTCCCATCGTTTCAAACCTTGTTGTATTTGATGTTGAGTGTCCCTTATGCTGCTAAGTGTGTTGTATGTCATTGGTATCACGGCTGAAGCCATGACTGGTGCGTTAAGTGCCGGACGAAGAAAAATGGATTGGTTTGGAGTTATGTTGGTTGCGAGTGCAACTGCAATCGGTGGCGGTACCGTGCGTGACATCTTGCTTGGGCACTATCCGCTCGGCTGGGTAAAAAACCCAGAGTTTCTTGCCATCACTTGTCTTGCTGGGATCCTAACGACAGGGCTAGCGAAGTGGGTGATCAAGTTAAAAGGTCTTTTTATTCGTCTCGATGCGCTAGGCTTGATCGTCTTTAGTATCATCGGAACTAAAATCGCGCTAGATATGGGGCTGCACCCTGGTATCTGTATGGTGTCTGCATTAGTAACTGGCGTATTTGGCGGGCTACTTCGTGACCTGATTTGCCGTCAGACTCCGTTAGTGCTGCATGAAGAGCTTTATGCATCAGTAGCCTTAATTGCTTCAGGGCTGTACTTAGTATTATTAGAGTTTAACGTGCCGGATGTTACTGCAACCATCGTTACGCTGGTGATTGGCTATGTGTTACGTATGGCAGCGGTTCGATTTAAATGGCGCTTGCCATCCTTCCATTTGGAAACCGAAAGCTCGCTTCACTAAACATGCAAGATTAAAAAGAAAAGGTTGCCCAATAAGGCAACCTTTTTGTATTCAAAACAATGGTTAAATATTTGGCGTCTCTGTCGTCACACCAAAGTTCTGACCACGGTGACGAAGCAAATGATCCATCACAACAATCGCCAGCATCGCTTCAGCAATCGGTACCGCACGGATACCAACACATGGGTCATGACGACCTTTGGTGATCAACTGAGTTGGCTCGCCTTGTTTGGTGATTGTATCACCCGGGACCGTGATACTTGAGGTTGGCTTAAGCGCAATATTTGCCACAATATCTTGGCCTGTAGAAATACCACCAAGAATACCGCCAGCATGGTTACTACCAAAACCTTGTGGAGAAAGCGTGTCACGGTGCTGGCTGCCGCGTTGGTTTACGACATCAAAACCATCACCAACTTCAACGCCTTTCACTGCGTTAATGCTCATCAGCGCATGCGCAATATCGGCATCCAAACGATCAAAGACTGGCTCACCAAGACCAACAGGCACATTGGTTGCGACAACCTGAATCTTCGCACCAATGGAGTCGCCTTCTTTTTTCAGATCACGGATAAGCTGGTCAAACGCCTCAACTTTATCAACATCAGGACAGAAGAATGCGTTGTTTTCAATTTCATCCCAGTCCACTTTGTCGATAGACACATCACCCATTTGTGATAGGTAAGCGCGGATTTCTACGCCGAATTCGTCCTTCAGGTATTTTTTCGCAATCGCACCTGCCGCAACACGCATTGCGGTTTCACGAGCTGACGAACGGCCGCCACCACGGTAATCGCGAATGCCATATTTCTGATGGTAAGTGTAATCTGCGTGCCCTGGACGGAACTTATCTTTGATCTCAGAATAATCTTTCGAGCGTTGATCTGTGTTTTCGATCAACAGACCGATTGATGTGCCTGTTGTTTTACCTTCAAACACGCCTGAAAGAATTTTTACTTCATCCGGCTCACGACGCTGCGTAGTGTAACGTGATGTGCCAGGACGACGACGGTCTAGATCGATTTGCAGATCTGCTTCTGTAATCTCTAACCCCGGCGGGCACCCGTCAACGATACATCCCAGTGCGATACCGTGACTTTCCCCGAATGTCGTCACTCGGAAATGTTGTCCGATACTGTTTCCTGCCATTACTTCCTCAAGTTATTGTCGCCACGCCTTATCAAATCGAGGCGCAACTGCTTATCAATTCTTCGTGGATTCATAGTGGCTCTATTACGTTTTGATGTAAAGAGTAAATATTCACTTAATCCTGATGAATTACGCATAAAAAAACACCGAGCACTAAGCTCGGTGTTTTAAAGGTTTATTGCGGGGATTATCTTAGTCTTTGTACAGTTTGAACTCTTCCGCACACTCAACCAATTGATCACGAGTAAGCATAAATACGCCGTGGCCACCGTTTTCAAACTCAATCCAAGTAAATGGAATCTGTGGGTATTGTTCCATCATATGAATCATTGAGTTACCAACTTCACAAATCAGGATTCCATTGTCTGTTAGGTAATTAGGCGCATTAGCCAGAATGCGACGAACCAGTTTCAGGCCGTCAGTACCCGCAGCAAGGCCAAGCTCTGGCTCATGCGTGAACTCGTCTGGCAGGCTGTTCATGTCTTCTTCGTCCACGTATGGAGGGTTTGACACGATCAGGTTGTATTTCTCTTTCGGCAAGTCACGGAACAAATCCGAGCGCATTGGGAATACTTGCTGTTCCATGCCGTGATCCTGAACGTTTTGCTCAGCCACTTGCAGTGCGTCAGTCGAAATATCGATAGCGTCGACTTCTGCATCTGGGAATGCGTGAGCACAAGCAATCGCGATACAACCACTACCAGTACACATGTCCATGATACGAACAGGCTCTTCCACTAACCAAGGTTGGAATTCTGCTTGAATCAGTTCACCGATTGGAGAACGCGGCACAAGTACACGTTCATCCACGAAGAACTCAAGGCCGCAGAACCATGCTTTGTTAGTTAGGTACGCGGTAGGTGTGCGCTCGTTGATGCGTTTTACTACACGCTCAACAATGCGCATACGCTCGCTGGTTGTCAGGCGAGAGTTCAATACGTGTGGAGGCACATCGATCGGCAAGTATAACGTTGGCAGGATAAGCTGCACGGCTTCGTCCCACGCGTTATCAGTACCATGACCGTAAAACAGGTTTGCTGCATTAAAGCGGCTTACCGTCCAACGAATCATATCTTGAAGGGTATGTAGCTCAGATACCGCTTCTTCTACAAAAATCTTATCCAAAATTGCCTCCGAAAAGCGCTACAATACTGCTAATAACATTTATTAATGAATTTGTTTACCTAATGAGCAAAAAAGACACCGAACACGATGACGATTTCGCCTTGTTTCAGGAAGCAGTACAGGGCGTAAAAAAGTTGCGACAGGATACCATAATCCAGCAACCAAAAAAAAATACTAAGCAAAAAGAAATCAAACGCTCAAACCGCGAAGCGAGTGATTCAGAATTTTACTTTTCTGATGAGTTTGTCCCTCTTCTCAATGAAGAAGGGCCGACTCGCTATGCACGTGACGACGTTTCCACCTATGAGGTAAAACGTCTGCGTCGCGGCGTCTATGTGCCTGACGTCTTCCTCGACATGCATGGTATGACTCAGCAGGAAGCAAAGCGCGAATTAGGCGCGATGATCGCTTACTGCGTAAAGAACGAAATTCACTGTGCTTGTGTACAGCACGGTATTGGCAAGCATATCCTCAAACAAAAAACGCCACTATGGCTGGCTCAACACCCTGATGTGATGGCCTTTCACCAAGCGCCTTTAGAGTTTGGGGGTGACGGCGCGCTGCTCGTCCTTCTCTCTATTCCCGAGAAGTAAAAGATTCTTTCTATAACAACAAAGGCAGGATAACCCTGCCTTTTACTTAAATTTGGTTCAACGCTTATGGCGTGATATTCCACAACACCTCACCCTGCTGGGTTTGAGGATCGTATTCGACACAAACCAATCCGGATGTCGGGAACATTGGTGGTGCCATGTCTCTTACAAATTCTGCCGTTAAATATCCGACTAACGGTAAATGGGAAACAAAGAGTAACGACTCAAGCTTTTCGACTTCAATGAGTGCATTGGCATAGTCGTACACGCATTCAGATTGACCGTAAGGCGTGATCTCTTCGAACGTTTCAATACTTTGGGCCGAAAAGTGTTCGCTGACTTCTTGCCAGGTTTGTTGAGCACGAACGTACGGGCTCACGAGTACTTTGTCGAATTGAGCACAACCTTGTTCTTTGCACGCTCGAGCGACAGCTTGTGACTCATCTCTGCCTCTTTGGGTCAGTTGCCTAGCTGCGTCAGAATCCGCAAAGTGTTCGGCTTCGCCATGACGCATAATGAATATTTTCATGTTATTTCCTATGGATAGCTAACGCTACCAAAAGGTTGACTGCTATCTTTATAAGATATTCGGGGCTAATTTTAATAATGTCGAAACATAAATACTGATATAATTATCTGTTCATTATACCAATTAGCTTGCCAAAGATAGCGACTTTCTTAACAATCTATTAAAAAAGAATATACTCAGTTCATCACCGCTTTGGCTATGCCATGAACTCAGTGCATTCCTTCAAACAGTCCTACCCCATACGCAAAAGCGATGGGCCTATGCAGTAGTCTTACGAATAACAAAAACGCAGGGAGCAGTATTTGTCGACGCGCAACATTTGCGCTGCCCCACACAGGGTTCATAATTACTGTAATGCGAAATCTGGAGACGCATCGTGCACCTAAGTCCTAACGATTCAAATCAATACCGCTACATTACACTAAGTAATGATTTGCGTGTGTTGATGATTCATTCCGATACAGCTCAACAGTCTGCTGCCGCTCTAGCAGTGAACGTCGGACACTTTGACGATCCTGATGATCGCCAAGGTTTAGCACACTATTTAGAACACATGCTTTTTTTGGGTACGGAAAAATACCCTAAAGTAGGCGAATTTCAAAGCTATATTAGCCAACATGGTGGTACAAATAACGCTTGGACAGGAACAGAGCACACATGTTTCTTTTTCGACGTCACTCCAAATGCCTTTGAAAACGCGCTAGACCGCTTCAGCCAATTCTTTACCGCACCTCTGTTTAACGAGGAAGCATTAGACAAAGAGCGTCAGGCGGTCGATTCAGAATACAAGCTAAAACTGAATGATGATTCTCGTCGCCTGTATCAGGTTAATAAAGAAGTCATCAATACCGAGCACCCATTTTCAAAATTTTCTGTTGGTAATCTTGATACGCTCGGCGACAGAAACGGCAAGTCTATTCGTGATGAAATCGTCGAGTTTCATCATTCTAACTATTCGGCTGATTTAATGACGCTGACGCTGTTTGGTCCTCAGTCCCTTGATGAACAGCAATCATGGGTAGAGCGCATGTTTGCGGATATCCCTAATCATCAATTGAAAGACAAATCGATTGATGTACCAATTGGCACGGAGAACAGCACCGGGATATTTGTGCAGATCGAACCTATTAAAGAGTTCCGCAAGTTAATTTTGACCTTTCCAATGCCAGGAATGGACGAGTATTACGGCACTAAACCCCTCTCCTATTTTGCCCATTTACTGGGTTATGAAGGGGAAGGTAGCTTAATGCTTCAGCTTAAGAGTAAGGGATGGATCACTTCTCTTTCTGCTGGAGGCGGTGCAAGCGGCAGCAATTACCGTGATTTTACCGTTAGCTGTACACTCACACCAACAGGCCTGGACCACGTCGATGATATCGTTCAGGCGGTGTTCCAATATTTAGCCTTGATTCGACAAGAAGGAATGGATGAATGGCGCTACCTAGAGAAACAGGCGGTGCTCGAATCTGCATTTCGTTTTCAGGAACCATCAAGACCGCTTGATTTTGTCAGCCACCTTGTCGTCAATATGCAGCACTATCAGCCAGACGATACCATTTACGGCGATTACAAAATGGCGGGCTACGACGAAGCGCTGCAACGTGATCTGTTGAATTACTTGAGCATCGACAATGTAAGAGTGACGCTCATTGCCAAAGGGTTAGACTATGATCGTACCGCAGAATGGTATTTCACTCCTTACTCAGTGACGCCATTTACCAGCGAACAAAAACGCTTCTTCCATCAAATTGATCCGCGTTGGCAGTTTGTACTGCCCGAGAAGAACCCGTATATATGCTACAACCTTGATCCTATGCCTCTAGAACATGGCAGCTCCCTCCCCGAGTTAATTGAAGACTTGGAAGGTTTCCGCCTTTGGCATTTACAAGATGATGAATTCCGAGTTCCTAAGGGCGTATTATACGTGGCGATAGACAGTTCGCATGCCGTCGCTTCACCAAAAAACATCGTCAAGACTCGTCTCTGCGTAGAGATGTTTCTCGACTCACTCGCGCAAGAAACTTATCAGGCAGAAATAGCAGGCATGGGTTACAACATGTATGCCCATCAAGGTGGCGTGACGCTCACTTTATCCGGGTTTAGCCAAAAACTTCCCCAGCTATTAGAAATGATTTTGCGCCGCTTCGCCGCTCGTGAGTTCAGCCACGCGCGATTTGAAACTATCAAACAACAGCTACTCAGGAATTGGCGAAACTCAGCGCAAGATCGTCCTATTTCACAACTGTTCAACTCATTAACTGGTTTACTACAGCCTAACAATCCACCGTTTGCGACGCTTGCTGAAGCTCTTGAGCAGATTGAAGTCGACGAATTATCAGTGTTCGTAGAGTCGATTCTCGCCGAACTGCATATAGAAATGTTCGTCTATGGCGACTGGCAACGTCAGCAGGCGCACGACATGGCTACTACACTGAAAGACGCTCTGCGGGTAAAAGAGCAGCGTTATGAAGAAGCACTACGGCCGTTGGTGATGCTAGGTAAAAACGGCAGCTTTCAACGTGAGGTGCATTGTAACCAACAGGATTCTGCAGTCGTCATTTATCATCAATGTGAGGATATTGAGCCACGTAATATTGCGCTTTACTCTTTGGCAAACCATTTGATGTCGGCAACGTTTTTTCACGAAATCCGTACCAAGCAGCAATTAGGCTACATGGTCGGCACCGGGAACATGCCGCTTAACCGCCACCCTGGCATCGTACTTTATGTTCAGTCGCCAAATGCAGCACCTGCTGAGCTCGTTACTTCTATTGATGAATTTTTAAATGCCTTTTATATGGTACTTTTAGAGCTCAACGATTATCAGTGGCACGCCAGTAAACGCGGCTTATGGAATCAAATTGCCACACCGGACACTACGCTGCGTGGTCGCGCTCAACGTCTTTGGGTAGCGATAGGTAATAAAGACACCGAATTTAATCAGCGAGAAAAAGTACTGGCAGAGCTCAAGAAACTCACTCGTGCAGATATGATCCGTTTCGTTGTAAATGAGCTAAAACCTAGAACAGCAAATCGTTTGGTTATGCATTCACAAGGTCTGTCTCACATCGATGAGCCGCGCATTCACTTAGGTCAAGAAATTGGCTCAATTGAAGAGTTTCAGCTACGACCAAAAGATTGCGGATTAGGATAAAAGACTTTGGTATCGAGTAAAATTGGCAGAAATTTGAAATAACGTGATTGCAGCTTATGCTCTAATTAGCTTATGCTCTAATTGGCTTATACTCAAATTACAACAACTTGCATATGAGGCACCTATGAAAAAATTTCTATTAATTGCTGCGGTTCTACTGCCATTCGCATCAGCTCACGCAGAAATCACCGTTAAAGGTGATGATTTTGAGCTAAGTAAAGACTGTGTTCGCTTAAGCGGTGATAATGTCTCTATCAAGTCAGATGATTGTTCTTCTAAGAATTGGGACAAAGACAAGAAAGGTAACGCCAGCGTTCACGGCGATGACAACCCAGGTCAAGGTCATAAAGATAAAAAAGACAAGAAGAAATAACCTCTTCTGCTCAATTGAGAAAGGCTTGCGAGATGCAAGCCTTTTTAGTTTCAACTAACTTCAGAACTTAGTATTAATAAAAGGTACTCTCTTCACCCGCTCGAGTCAGTAAGCCGTCACAAGGTGCAAATCGATCACCATATTTAGATGCAAATTCATTCATTTTCTCGACCAGTTCTTTCAAACCATACTGATCCATATAACGGAAAGGACCACCCAAGAATGGTGGGAAGCCAATACCAAAAATCGCACCAATATCACCATCGCGTGGTGAACGAATAATACCGTCATCTAAACAGCGCACAGCTTCATTCAACATTGGCAGCACACAGCGCAGTGCTATATCGTTATCGCTGAGCTTAGACTCAGGTTCAAGTTTCAATAGCTTATAGACAGACTTATCGACTTCTTTGTTTTTGCCTTTGTATGTGTAAAAACCTTTACCACTCTTACGACCTTTACGACCGTCGTTCAGCAGAGTATCGAATACATCCGGACCTTTGAATCGCTCGCCCAGCTCATTGACCAGAATCGGCATGATTTTAGCGCCAATATCCACGCCTACTTCATCAAGCAGTGTGATCGGTCCAACCGGGAAACCAAAATCAAGTAACGCGTTATCTATCTTTTCTATCGGTTCGTTTGCTAACAAGATATGCGCCGCTTCATTCATATAAGGGGCAAGAATGCGGTTTACATAAAAGCCAGCTTTGTCCTTGACTACAATTGGCGTTTTACCCTGTTTCTTGGCTAACGCCACCACTGTAGAAATTGTCTCATCTGACGTGGTTTCATGGGGGATGACCTCCACCAGCGGCATCTTCTCTACTGGGCTGAAATAGTGCAGGCCGACAATATTCTCAGGACGTTCTGCTTTTTCTGCAATTTTATGGATTGGCAGCGACGACGTGTTGGTTGCAAAAATAGTATCTGGTTTCGCGTTTGCTTCTATATCCGCAACCATCTGCTGTTTCAAATCGAGATCTTCAAAAACCGCCTCAATGACCACATCAATCTGGTTGAAACTGGTGAAGTCTACGCCACCCGAAAGCTGCATCATTTTAGCCTGAAGATCCGCTTTAGAGAGAATGCGACGCTTACGTTGCTTGTCGAACAACTTGTAGTTGTAGTTCAACGCATTTAAGACACCGTCATTGCTGACATCTTTAATGCGAACAGGCACTTTGGCTTTCGCAACGGATACGTGGCTGATACCAGCGCCCATTAAGCCGCCACCAAGTACACCGACCTTTTTCACAGCGGCTGGTTTGGCATCAGTGCCGTGTTCTTTCTTCATTTCCGTGGTCGCAAAGAAGATTGAACGCAGCGCTTTCGATTCTGGGCTCATTACCAGCTCACCGAAGCGCTTCGCTTCTAACTCCTGACCTTTAACGACCCCCTTCTCCAGACCATTCTGAATCACCTCCAGAATCGCCACTGCGGCCGGGTAATTACCTCGGGTTTTTTCGTTGGTTTTTTTCGCTGCTTGCTCAAACACAAACTTGCGCCCTAACCCGCTGCCCGACATCAGCTTTTCTTTGGTCGACAGCTTTTTCTTGCCTTTATTTTTACCTTTGTCGATAAACTGTTTAGCGACATCAAGCAAAATAGTTTCAGGGACACAAGCATCTACAACGCCCAGTTTCTTGGCTTTTTTAGCGCGGAGCTGTTTACCCGTTAAAATCAAATCGAGTGATGGCAATAAGCCAATTAAACGAGGCAAGCGCTGAGTACCGCCAGAACCAGGAAGCAACCCCAATTGCACTTCTGGTAGACCTAAACGTGTGATGTCTGCTTCTGTACAAACACGGTAATCACACGCCAGAGCCAACTCTAAACCGCCACCTAAACATGGACCATGAATAGCAGCGACTACCGGATAAGGTAGCTCAGACAATTGTTGAAAGAGTTCTTGGCCTTGTTTTGCCAACGCTTCCGCTTCACTTGCAGTAGTACATGCGTCAAGCATGCGTACATCCGCACCCGCAACAAAGTTATCAGGCTTTAGGGAATGGATAATCATCCCTTTCACGCCAGTTGAGTCTTCTAACTGAGTGAAGATTTCCTTCATATCTTCAACAAAAGCCGCCTGTAGCGTATTCATCTTTTCATTAGGCACATCGATGGCTAACCAAGCGATGTTCTGCTCGTCAATCTTCAGACTAAATGCTTTTTGCTCGCTCATTACTCAACCTCCAGAATCATTGCCGCACCAAGACCACCTGCCGCACATGCAGTGTTCAATGCAATACCACCACCTCGACGTTTTAGCTCTCGCAGAGTCTGCGTCATCATACGTGCGCCAGTCGCCGCGAACGGGTGACCATACGCAATTGAACCACCAAGTACGTTGAACTTATCCATGTCGATTTCACCTATGGCTTTCGAACGGCCCAGGTTTTCTTGAGCAAACTTATCAGAAGCAAACATTTTCACATTAGCCAATGCTTGTGCTGCAAACGCTTCATGCATATCAATCAGAGTCAGATCCGACAATTCCAGCCCTGTATTTTCCAGAACCTTTGCCGTCGCGTAAGAAGGGCCCATTAACATGTCGGTCTCTACGCCAATAGCAGAGAAAGCATAGCCACGAATGTAGCCCAGGATTTCCATTCCAAGCTCTTTCGCTTTACCTTCGCGCATTAACATTACAGCCGCGCCACCATCAGTCAGGGGCGTACTGTTTGCTGCCGTCACACTGCCATATTGGCGATCAAATGCCGGACGAAGTTTTGCGTACCCCTCTAGCGTTGAATCATGGCGCACGTTATTGTCTTCTGAAATCCACTTTTTGTATGGTTCAGGGAAAGCGGTCATGACTTCGCCTTGAATCTTGCCTTCTTTCCACGCCTGCGACGCTAGAGTATGGGAACGATGTGCAAGTGCATCTTGCTCTGCACGCGAAATGCCGTGAGTTTTCGCCATCTGTTCCGCTGTTTGTCCCATCGACAAACCAGTAGAATACTCTGCAACGGCAGGAGGAACTGGCATTAAATCTTTGAAACTGATGTTTTTGAGAATACCGAGCTTCTGACCGAGGGTTTTGGTCTTGCTCAGGGCCAGAAGGTTGGCTGCCAGTTTTTTAGAAACGCCGATCGGCAGTACCGATGATGAATCAGCGCCACCAGCAATACCGATATCAATCGTGCCAGCCATAATACTTTCCGCAACGTTAACGGCGGCCTGAAAACTAGTGGCACATGCACGCGTCACGCTGTAGGCATCGGTATGGACACTCATTCCCGTCCCCAATACAATTTCGCGGGCGATATTGGGAGCTTCAGGCATTTGTACAACCTGTCCAAATACCACTTGTTGTATTAATTTCGGATCCAGATCGGTTCGAGCAAGCATTTCGCTTACTACCATCTTCCCTAAATCGACTGCTGGCACTTGGCTAAATTCCGTGCTTTGACGAGCAAAGGGAGTTCGAAGCCCCGCGACAATAGCAACGCGTTCACCATGACGCGTCTTTACTTCCTGCTTGCCCATTGTTTCTCCTTAATTAATAAGAGGTCTGACCTGATGCATTGTAATCAACTTGTTAAATTTATCAAAGGTGCATTTAGATAAACGTGAAGCAAGTAGATCAATTACTCTAAACGATCACCAATAGCGATTTTAAGACGTTACACTAACTTTAGGTCACCTAATGTATGGATTTAAGTAAACTTTTAGCTAGTTGTAATAAAGATTGATTAAACACTTGATGCCCAGATAAATATTGGTCTTTGGCTTTGATTGGTATGAAATACATTATGCTGACTGCGCTATTAACTGACTATGAACATAGCTGAATAATAACCAGGTTAGAAAAGCGAAATTGAGGCAAAAAAAAAACCACACAGAACTGTGTGGTCGGAATATCTATAAAACAATTAACTTACGCCAATTGAACATTAATCAGTTTCCTGATTAGGAGAAAGTAAAGTCAGCCTTCAAAAGGAAGTGTCATCTTGCTCAACATGTTAGTCACAAGGACTAACGAGATGACAGGAGTAACTATAACTGCTTCACTGATCGAGTTTTTGAAATAGATCAATTTTAGTTTGATTTAACGCTTATCAAGCGATCTATTTTCTTCAATCACCTAAATAAATAGCGTGGCTACTGATTTTCTCCAGTTTTTCTATTGGGTTCTTAAACCTTAGCTCTGTTATTAACTAAATCGCGATTGAATACTTGATGCTGCTAAACTCTGTATGTCTATCCAAATGTTCACACTGTACTAGTTTAATAAAAATGGAGGCTCTTGCAGCCATGTTAAAAATGTTTGGAAAGAAAAATTCCAACAGTCCGGTCAACTCTGATATGGACAAACAAAGAAAATATGAATCGCTCGTTCGGGGCTACCATCGTGATTTATATCGCTATGCTTACTGGCTAAGTAAAGATAAAGCCGTTGCTGAAGATTTGGTTCAAGAAACCTGTCTTCGCGCATGGAAATCTCTGGATAGCCTATTGGACGAAAAAGCGGCTAAGTCTTGGCTTATTACCATATTAAGACGAGAAAATGCACGCCGGTTCGAACGTAAACAATTTGATTTAGTTGATATCGATGACTACGGCAATGATGCGAAGGTCAGCGACGACCCCCATCACCAGCAAGAGTGGCTTCAGGCACAGATCATGAAACTAGACGTCGAATATCGTGAACCTTTATTTCTACAAGTCGTAGGCGGTTTCAGTGGAGAAGAGATCGGCGACATATTGGAACTGAATAAAAACACCGTAATGACACGACTATTTCGTGCTCGTAATCAACTTAAAGAGATGTTGGATTCTCAAAATACAAAGAGAGGACAAAAAAATGGATGATTTAGAATTTCGTCGTCGTATTTTGTCGGATCCAAAACAGAAGGATGAAGAGATACTGCAAGCTTTGGCCGAGAATAGCGCCAACCATAAGTTTGTTGAAGACGTTTTGGATCTCGATGAAAAAATTAAGCAGGCTATGAATGTCGAGGTGCCTGAAGCTCTAGCTGATAAAATTTTGTTCAGTCAAAGCTCAAGCTCACTGGAACAAAACGTTGTTCGTCCAACCTTTGCCAGAAAAGTAATGGCTTTGGCCGCATCGGTGGCATTTACTGCTGGTTTGTTGGTTGGTCAAATCAACTGGAGCAATATCATCGTCTCACCAGCACATGCTACGTTGGCGGATACAGCAATCCAACACGTCATAGATGAAGAGCCTTTTGTTCGCCACTTGAATGAAGATGTGCCAAGCACATTCATTAACGCCAAAATGTCTCCGCTGAATTTTCAGTTTAACAAAAACTTTCCTTACCACGTCTATTACTTAAATCACTGTGGATTCGGAGAGTCTAATGCCGTGCATATGGTTTTTCAGGGTGTAAAAGGTAAAGTCACCATGTTCATTACCAGAATCCCAAGCGAGCAAGCCGTCGACTTCAACAAAGAAGGCATGAGTGGTACCGTTCAACCTATTGGTAGCGCAAGTATGATCTTGGTGGGTCAACAAGGCGAGGATATTAACGCTATCGCCAGTGAACTAACTCCTCTTATCCAGCCTATGTAATAAATTGAAACAGAATTAACTTAACATCCGCCAACTGCCGCCTAGTGGGCTCAATAAGCGGCATTTGGCATTTGTAGAACGCAAACGTTTACCTCCTACACTCCGCTCAAGCCAGATTAGAGCATAAACTCTAAATATTACAATTTAGATGTCATTTCCCTGCATTTCGCATCATTTCTATAATTTTTCCTATATTTTATCCAATGGTCGGATTTGTTAAAAACACTCTTGTGACTACTATCTGCGCCACTGAGCAAAAGCTCGAATTATCGTCCAAAGAGACGAATCTAATAAGGAAAAAACATGACTTATAATAAGCGTCTGTTCAAAAAGACTCTCTTAGCAGTAACGGTAGCTTTTGCCTCAGGTCAATCGATGGCAGCAGGTTTCCAAATTAATGCCCAATCGGCTACAGGCCTTGGCCGCGCTTTTGCAGGTGATGCTGTAATCGCTGACAACGCATCAGTAATGGCGCGTAACCCAGCAGCAATGGCGCTGTTTGATAGAATGGAACTGTCTGTAGGTTTTGAAACCATTACTTCACTGATTGAAGTGAAAGATGCAACTTACAACATTAACGGCAATAGCTTCTCTGTTGGAGACGTTGACGACGTAGGTGACACAGCTATCGCACCAAACATTCACCTGATTGTACCGGTAAACGACAAGTTTGCTTGGGGTGTCAATGCCTACTCTAACTTCGGTACAAAGACTGAATTCTCTGACAGCTACGTAGCGGCTGAATACGGCGGCCTGACTGACGTAAAGAGTGCTAACTTTGGTTTGGCTGGTTCTTACCGCCTGAATGATCAATGGAGCTTTGGTGCTGGCCTTGATGTAGTTTACGGTAAAGGCACAATGAAGCGCGTAACAAGCGCTGCGCTTGCTGCAGTAAACCCGGCTCTAGGCGGTGCAACGCTTCTCGATGTAGATTCTGCTGACGGCTGGGCCCTTGGTTTCAACGTAGGCACGGTTTACGAGTTAGACGAAAACAACCGTTTTGGTTTTGCATACCACTACAGCCCAGAGTTTGAAGCAAAAGACGACAAAGGCCAAAAGATCACTCTACCGCTACCAGATATGGCTGAGTTCTCTGGCTACCACAAAGTCAAAGACACCCAATTTGCTGTGCACTACAGCGTGCAATACATTGGTTGGAAAGACTTTGACCAGATTGATTTTAAAAATCTAGACCAAGGAATGATCACTGGTAGCTACGCTAAAAACTACCAGTGGCAAGACGGCTGGCACTACGCGATTGGTGGTACCTACTTCCTAAACAATGACTGGACGCTTCGTGCTGGTTACATGTACGACACCAGTGCACAAGATAATGTGACATCTATTTCTGTACCAGATTCCGATCGTCAGTGGTTCTCGACTGGTTTCACGTACCATCTTGACAACAAGGCTAATATCGACTTTGGTTTCACCTACCTACTGGGTGACGATATCAAAGTGAACGAGAGCACTACTATCGTCCCTGGCATGCTGTCTACGGGTGTAAGTGCAACAACTCACGCAGACGCGATTCTAGTCGGCTTACAATATAGCCGTAGCTTCTAATTGACGCACTAGTCGCTATTGCAAACACTTTCTATATAAAAGGCTGGATTTCCAGCCTTTTTTCTTGCCTACGATTTATTCTACGCTCTATTTCAGTGAACACGTGTATCTAAATACCGACATTAGGACGCACAACTGTACGCTGAGCATCTTTCACGACTCTTTTACAGCCAGACTTTTAACCTTCCATTAAAGACTTCATTAGAATTTAATACTAAAAGCGTACCTATTCCGGATTTTCATTTCTAAAGTAAAAGCTCTATCTTTAAAATTTCACCCCACGTTTTAAATAATTCAGCGAACAAAAAATGAAAACCAACAAGACCCTTCTTTCTATGACAGTAGCACTCAGCCTACTGGGCACAGCAAGCGCAACTCATGCAGCCGGTTTCCAACTTGCGGAGTTCTCTGCAACAGGCTTAGGCCGTGCCTACGCCGGTGAAGCAGCAATGGCAGATAATGCGAGTGCACAGTGGCGAAACCCAGCGATGCTCACTTACTTGGAAGGCACACAAGTCTCTGTTGGTGCTATCTATGTGAATCCAAATCTTGATGTAGACGGTGACGTCGATTTCTATGGTAAGAATATTCCAGCGTCTTCAGATGACTTCGCTCACGATGCCATCATTCCGAACTTCTACTTATCGCATCGTTACAGCGATAAGTTCGCGGTCGGCTTGGCACTAGGAACAAACTACGGCATGGAAACGGATCTTGGTACTGGCTTTGCGGCGTCACACTTCGGTAACGAAGCCAGCGTGACCACAATGGAAGCAAACCTCAATGCAGCCTACAAGATTAACGAAGCTGTAAGTATTGGCGGTGGCGTTCGCTATATTCTTGGTGAAGGTAGCTTTGGCGCAACAACACCAGCAAATAACGCATTGGGTCTTCCTCAAGATACTACGCTGAAATACATGGAAGGTGATGATACGGCTTGGGGCTGGCAGGTAGGTACTGCATGGCAGATCAACGACGACCACCGCTTAGGCTTCGCATACAAATCAGAAGTAGAACTGAAGCTTCAGGGCCATGCTGAAGGCATTGGTTTTGGCTTCGGTACTCAGTTACCGCAAACTCGCGACAACGGTTACATGTACCTGACACTTCCAGCGACTGCGGAACTGGCCAGTTATCACCAGGTTACTGAGCAGCTTGCCCTGCACGCAAGCTTTAACTGGACTGACTGGAGCTCATTCGAGAAGTTAGAAGCGCACCTTGCTACCGCAGGTACGCACATGGTTAAAGTGGAAAACTGGGAAGATAACTACCGCTTTGCTCTAGGTGCGACTTACCAGCTTCAGCCAAAACTGGCGTTAAGAACAGGTATGGCGTACGACACATCAGCCGTTAGCGATAAAAACCGTACCATCACTATTCCAGAAACCGATCGTACCTGGCTGAGCATCGGTGCAACGTATGACTGGACAAAAGATTTCAGCTTAGATGCAGGCTTCACCTACATCATCGCGAAAGATGCCTCTATTAAAGAGTCACGTGGTTATGATTCTGACGATGCTGCGGAGCAAGTTGGAGGTCAGTTCGTGGGTGAAACAACCGGTAATGTGTGGTTGATTGGTCTTCAGGCAAACTACCGTTTCTAATCGAATACATCATTGAAGAAAAAGGCTTAGCAGTTGCTAAGCCTTTTTCGTATCTGTTGTTTAAACTTAAAGAGATTTAAAAGTCTTCTAAATATTCGTCCAAATAAGCTTCTTCTTCTGCGTTGACTTCTTTGACAGTCTCCACTTCTGCTTTAAAGTTTTGGCGCTGGATATAAATATCACGAGTCAAAACATAAGGGTCCGGCGAGTTGTCTAACTGCGCTTCCTGAGAAACAAGCAACGCGCGTTTTTCCATACCTTCGAAAGCCCATTTACCAAGACTCGCCCAAATGTTTAGGTAGGTTAGTGGTACATACATACTGTCTACCGTATCGGTGACTTCACGTAGTGTATAAGGACCGTATCCCGGAACCATAAAATAAGGACCGTTGCCTACACCGTAATGGCCGACAGCGTCGCTGAAAACTTTTTCATCGTATTTTGTAATCCCGGCGGCGGTTGCAACGTCAACCAGACCGAGGAGACCAAATGTGGAGTTAAGCCAGAATCGGTTAAAGTGATCCACAGCCTTACCGCCATTACCCATGAGCAGATTGTTCACCATACTTGCTGGTTCGTCTAAGTTAGCCAAAAAGTTAGCAATACCATAGCGAATTGGTGTGGGCGTATATTCCACATAAGCCAGTGACACCGGGCGTACTATATACGGATCCAAGTAATCGTAGTTAATATCCCACATAGTACGGTTAAAGCCTTCTAACGGATCGTATGCATCAGAAGTCGTTTGATTTGTTTCTTCTGTCGCTGCCTCCTCAGGAGCACTTGAACAGCCAACCAGTCCAAGTGCTAACAGCATTAAGAAGATGGATTTACCCTTGTTATACATTCTGTGTTCCATAACGACTATTAATATACTGAAGTAACCTTGCTATAAAACGCCCTAATCTAATACGGTTTAAAAGTCACTTAAGTATAAAAATAAGGCCAGCATAAGCTGGCCTTTTCATTCTACTCGATAGTTTAGAGCCATACCACTATATGGATATGACTCGCAACTATTAAAATTGCTTATTGATAATAACTTCAACAGGTTGCCCGAATTCAACAACACCACTTTCGCCGTGCCAGTCATGATCACGGGTTGCAACGTTACCATCCGAGTCTACACGGGCACGTACCAAAAGCTTATCCAATGAAGACAACTTTGAGCCTTGCATCATGGCATTACCATCATCCAGAACCACTGTTCTCGGGAAGGATGCTAATGGGTAACGAGCAGCGGCTACAGGCATAGGGGAACCATCAGCACGGTGGACAGATACAATAAGTACACCATTCGGATCGACCTGAGCTTCAGGAGCAAGGCTGATGGTAACCGCAACACTTTTATCCGGAGAAACCGCTTCACCCATTTGCTTACGTGCACTATCAATGCTGCGAGAAAGCATTTCATAGCGGCTATCTTCAGGGCCAATCATCTGTTGCATCACACCCCAGTATTTAATCGCGCCTGGGTAGTCTTGGCGTTCAAAGGCATCAAATGCAAGCAGTGAGAAAACACGCAGATCAACTCGGTCTTGTTGTACTAGCTGCGCTAGCA
This sequence comes from Vibrio sp. J1-1, assembly GCF_021728395.1. Taxonomy (GTDB): domain Bacteria; phylum Pseudomonadota; class Gammaproteobacteria; order Enterobacterales; family Vibrionaceae; genus Vibrio. The sequence goes on from NZ_JAKKCM010000003.1 coordinate 58,695, forward strand.
GAGAACGGGCCGTATTCTGATCCACTTCTTCCTGAGAAAGCATCAGAGCTTGCGCATACCCCAGCATAATATCCGGGTCTTGAGGCTCAAGGTTGAACGACTTTGCCATGGAATCGATCGCGGTGGAAACATCACGATTCGCCAAGGCAATACGCCCTAACAACAACCAACCGGTTGAATCTTCCGGCTGATAATGCAGGCGAGTACGCAACGCTAAGGTTAAATCTGCCATCTCTTCATCACTCAGCGGTTCTGCTGACGACGACATCAGTTTTTTCGACAGCTCTGGTAAGTTTGATGACACTTCCTGCCATCTAACGACCTCCTGAGAGGCGCCAAATTGGTAGTACAAACCGTAGCTTAATACGGCAGTCAAAATGACGGATGGAACTAAGACAGCAATAGGAGAAATTTTCGTTTCTTTGTGTCTGTTATCTCCAGGAATATCATCCAACAATGATTGCTTAAGATCCGAAATCAGCTCTTCCTGGCTTTCAACCAAGCCTTCTTCGGTCTCTTCTTGTAGCTCTGATAAACGATCTTTGTAAAACGCTTTATTGAGTTCATCGCGTAATACTTCATCGTTGTTCGCTTTTTGTTTTAGCAACGGCATTGCGACTAAAGCACAAGCGATCAGCGTGAGAACAACAGTAGATATCCAAAATAGTGTCATTACTTCTTATCTCCGTCATTCTCTTCTTCAAGCAGTGCTTTGAGGCGAGCTTCTTTTTGTTCGTCCCATTGTTCATCACTATTTGCGACGACTTTTGCCTTTGTTTTGCGACTACGTAATACGATCAAAGCAAAGCCAACCAATACAACAGCAAGAGGCCCCAGCCATAAAATAGCCGTAGCAATAGTAAATGGCGGGTTGTAAGTTACAAAGTTACCGTAACGCGCGACCATGTAATCGACGATCTCTTGTTTAGACTTACCCTCTTTGGTCATTTCGTACACTTTGTGGCGTAAGTCTTGAGCCAGCTCGGCATTAGAATCTGAAATCGTGTTGTTTTGACATTTAGGGCAGCGCAAAGTGTGGCTTAGCTCTTTGAACTGCTGTTCTTGTTTGAGGTTATCAAACTCGTACACTTCAATGGCGGCATTAGCCGTTAACGAGAGTGTCAGTGCTGCAAATACGGCTAAAATGACCTTTTTCATCGCTTCGCCTCCTCAACCAATTGATTGTAAAGTGGCTCTAATGTCTCGGACCAATTGCGTGGATTAACATCCCCAACGTGGCGATAGCGCACAATACCATTGGCATCAATAATGAAGGTTTCCGGAGCCCCATAAACTCCTAAGTCCAGACCAAGCATACCGCTGCCGTCAAACAAACTGATCAGGTACGGGTTACCCAAATCATTCAACCAACCTACTGCTTTAGTGCGATCATCTTTGTAGTTCATACCGATGATCTTGACACCTTTACCAGCCAGTTCATTCAGATACTTATGCTCTGCATAACAGGTTGGGCACCAAGTGGCCCATACATTAAGTAGTAAAGGCTCACCTTTGAAAATAGATTGATCATATTCTTTACCCGGCTCAGCCAAGTCTTCAAGGTGAAAGGCCGGTACAGGTTTACCCACTAACACCGACTCAAGTTTTGTCGGGTCATCACCCTCTTGGTTACGCATCAATTGGGTTGCAAAAATCCCCGCTAGAACCATGAAAGCAACTAACGGAATAAACAAGACTTTCTTATTCATATTGTGCGACCTGCTCCTTTTCCTTAGCACTCTTCTTAGATGACTTACGGAAGCGGTAGCGCTTGTCTGAAATAGCCAGACCACCACCGATTGCCATGATCAAAGCACCGGCCCAAATCCAACGGACGAATGGTTTGTAATAAATACGTACAGCCCATGAGCGGTTGTCTTCTAAACGCTCACCCATCGCAACGTAAAGATCTCGTGTCACGCCACGATCAATTGCGGCCTCTGTCATCATTGATTTAGCTGTACGGTAGAATCGCTTCTCTGCATGCAGTGTATTGATGTAGTTACCGTTATGCGTGACTTCAAAATCCGCAATATAACCATCGTAGTTAGGGCCATCTTTATCTCGCAAACCAGAGAAATAGAAATCGTAACCCTGGATTTGGAAGTTTTCTCCCGGAGCCAAACGTACATCACGCTCAATGCTGTAGTTCTGCACCATTGCGATACCGATGATGGTTACCGCCAAACCAATATGACCTAACATCATTGCCCAGTGACTGCGCTGCAACTTACCTACACCTTCGACGAAACTGTGTCGGTGAGTCGCACGCTCATGCAGTTCGAAGCCATGCATGACGATAATCCAAATCGCCATGACCCAACCGATGTAAGCCATAATTTGGAAGAAGTCCGCGAATAGGTATACGCAAACCGCCGCTAATACCAGAGCAGTCACCCCAGAGATCACCATCGGCTTAACGATTGAAGATAATTGATCTCGTTTCCAGCGAATAAGCGGACCAATACCCAACAAGAAGGCAAATGGCATCATCAACCACGCAAACAGCATGTCAAAAAATGGCGCGCCAATTGAGACAGATCCAAGGCCAATTTGCTTGTGTACCAACGGTAACAACGTACCAACTAAGACAACAACAAGTGCGGCGATCAGCAGTACGTTGTTGCCAAGCAAAACATTCTCTCGCGACACTAAGTCGAAGTTACCACGAACACGAACCGATGCGCCTTTTACCGCGAACAGCAGCAGCGAGCCGCCGATAACAAATACAAGGAAGGCAAGAATAAACATGCCGCGCGCAGGATCAGAGGCAAACGCATGTACTGAAACCAAAATACCCGAACGAACTAGGAACGTCCCCAACAGACTCAATGAGAATGCAGAGATAGCAAGCAGTACTGTCCACGCTTTAAATGTGCCGCGTTTTTCAGTCACAGCGAGGGAGTGCATTAGCGCTGTACCCGCTAGCCAAGGCATGAATGATGCGTTTTCTACTGGATCCCAGAACCACCAGCCACCCCAGCCAAGTTCGTAATATGCCCACCAAGAACCTAGTGCGATACCTAGTGTTAGAAATACCCACGCCGCTGTTGTCCAAGGACGCGACCAACGTGCCCATGCGGTATCAAGACGACCTGTCATTAGGGATGCAATTGCGAATGAGAACGCAACCGAGAATCCAACATAACCCATGTACAGCATTGGCGGGTGAACAATCAAACCTGGGTCTTGAAGAAGCGGGTTCAAGTCACGGCCGTCAACCGGGAAGAAAGGCAACGTACGTAAAAACGGGTTAGATGTCAGGATAATGAACAGCAGGAAGCCCACTGAAATCATACCCATAACGGCCAACACACGCGCAACCGATTCTTGTGGCATACCACGACTGAATGTCGCCACGGCTACCGTCCATGCCGCTTGGATTAAAACCCATAACAACAGTGAACCTTCGTGTGCACCCCACACTGCGGTTAAACGATAGTACCAAGGAAGCAGGCTATTAGAGTTACTCGCTACGTACTGCAGCGTAAAGTCGTTGGTATAAAATCCCCAACATAAAATCGCGAAAGAGAACAACAGCATAAGGAACATAGACCATGATAATGGTCGTGCAGTGTTCATTAGCATGTTGTTATTATTCGATGCTCCCCACAATGGCAATACGCTCAGTAGCACTGCCATCGCAAGCGAAAGAATGAGAGCAAAGTGACCGACTTCAGCAATCATTGGCCGCTTCCTTGTTTCTGTTCGGTGCTGTATTGAAGCGGTTCATGCGTTTTTTTCATCGCTTCTGCAATTTCTGGTGGCATGTACTCTTCATCGTGCTTAGCTAAGACTTCGAACGCCTCAACCGTCGTGGCGTCTTTTAATACACCTTGAGCAACAATACCCTGCCCTTCACGGAACAAGTCTGGAAGAATACCGTCGTATGTGATCGTAACCTTAGGACCTATGTCGTGTAGATCAAAGTTCACTTTCAAAGAGTCAGGATCTCGACGCACCGATCCCTCAACAACCATGCCACCGATACGTAAACGCTGGCCTACTTCAGGTTTGGTGCCATCAGGCTTACCGTTAACTAATTCTGTCGGTGTGTAGAAAAGGTCCATATTTTGGTTAAGCGCATAAAGTATCAAACCAATGGTGGCACTAATACCGATAAAGATCGCTAGTACAATACCTAACCTCTTTTTACGTCTCGGATTCATAACGTGTTCTCCATATTCTTCGCTGCGTCAATACGCGCTTGACGGTCAATTTTTGCTTTCACTTCTTTCCGTAATGCATCACCGCGACGAAGACTGGTGATCAGAAGAATCAGCATGGATAAGAAAGTAATACCAAACGCGCTCCATACGTATGATGCATAGCCACCCATGGCAAAAAAGTCGCTCAGAGATTCAAAATGCATAACCAATTACCTCACTGAGTTTGTTCTGTTGCAAGTTTGTGCACCCAAGGGCGATGACTCTCTTTGCTGATGATTTCGTTACGGAAACGCACCATAGTCACAGCACCAAAGAAGAACGCAAAGCCAAAAATGTTTAGCAACAACGGCCAAAGCATGTCGGATGAAATAGAAGGTTGTTCAAATTTCGTGATAGTCGCACCTTGGTGCAAAGTATTCCACCACTCCACTGAAAAGTGAATGATAGGTAAGTTCACAACGCCCACGATAGCTAAAATACCAGCGGCTTTTGCTGCTGTTTTTTGATCGTCAAACGCGTGATACAGTGCAATAACACCAAGATAAAGAAATAGAAGAATCAATTCTGAAGTAAGACGGGCATCCCATACCCACCAAGTTCCCCACATCGGCTTGCCCCAAACGGCACCGGTGAGTAACGCAATAAAGGTAAATACCGCACCAATCGGCGCCATCGCAAGTGCCGCCATGTCTGACAGACGTACTTGCCATACTAAGCCAATAAATGCAGCAATCGCCATCGACATATATACGCCCATTGACCAAATTGCAGATGGGACATGAATGTAGATGATTCGGAAACTGTCACCTTGTTGGTAATCTGAAGGCGCAAATGCAAGCCCCCAAACCGTACCAACCGATAAGCATACGAGGGCCAATACAGAAAACCAAGGCAGAAACTTACCGCTCAAATGGTAAGCTGCTTCTGGCTTGGCATAAGGATGTAGCCATTTCCACATGTTTTGTTCTCACTCTTACTTCAGGGGCACTGTCTAAAAGGTTGAGACCGTAGCAGTGCTTTAATAATAATTCTTTGATCAAGCGCCGCTTCATTGGCACTTTATTTAGTTAGTTAACACTAACTCGCAATGCGGCACTAATGGCAAAAGGCGTCAACGTCATCGCCCCCATTAGCATCGCGCCTAAAATCGCTAGCTGACCGTTATACGCCATACCGAGTGCGGCAGCATCAATTGCCGATGTTGCGAAAATCAAAATTGGGATGTAGAGCGGAAGAATAAGCAAACTCAAAAGAACGCCACCCTTTTGCAACCCAACCGTCAGTGCCACACCAATAGCACCAATAAAACTTAGCGTCGGAGTACCGATCATCAAGGTAAGTACGATAGATAGCCAAGTATTGAAATCGAGCGAAAGTAAAACCGCCAATAATGGGCTGATCAGGATAAGTGGTAATCCTGTTAACAACCAATGAGCTATGACCTTTGAAACCACCACAAGTTGCAATGGAATTGGCATCAGCATCATTTGCTCCAATGCACCGTCTTGAAAATCATCACGAAATAGACGCTCTAATGATAATAAGGCAGATAGCAATGCAGCAACCCAAACAATGCCCGCTGCAATACGTGCTAACAAATTTGGCTCGGGGCCAATACTGAGAGGGAACAGGGTAATAACAATAATAAAGAACCAAAGTGGGTTCAAAATATCCGCCTGACGGCGAAAAGCGATCAAGAGTTCTCGACGAATAATAGTGGTCATGGCTGAAATCATATCAATCACCCAACTTTATTTTTCTAAGTTTCGGGCTATCTGCAAACATATCTTGGTGCGTAGTCAAAATCACAATGCCACCATTATCAGCATGATTTGCGAATAACGATTCAAGCACTTTGACACCTTGCTTATCAATGGCGGTAAGCGGTTCGTCCAAAATCCATAAAATTTGCTTACTGAGCCATAATCTCGCTAATGCAACTCGTCGTTGCTGACCTGCGGAAAGCTGTGCTACAGGGACGTCTTCTCGGCCAGCTAAGCCAACTTGAGTTAAAGCGGTGAAGATTTCTTCGTCAGAAGAGCAGTTATTTTGAATAGATTGGTAAAAACGTAAGTTTTCTAGTGCGGTAAGTTCTCGTTTCACCCCAGTTTGATGCCCTAAGAAAAGCAAATCTTGATGGAAAAAATCACGAGATTTTTCAACCTCTTCTCCTTTCCATTTAATGATGCCTTCTTCTCTATCGCCCAACCCTGTCACAATGCGTAGCAACGTCGTTTTACCCGTTCCGTTTCGCCCTTCAATCTGGACTAGCTCGCCTGGTTTAATGGTAAATTTCAGGTTCTCAAACAGGACCCTTTCGTCACGGATCGCAGTAAGGTTAGACACTTCTAACATAGGGCTTCAACTAAATAATTAACGAGCGGTTATATTAGCACAGCTTAGTTAAGACGAAACAGAACAAGAGACAAGAGATGTAAGTAAGTTCATGAAATTTTGTTAACTTACTTGCACAACCCGACAAATATAACCATAAATGGTTATATAGATGAATTAGGATGGTACCTTTAGTTAATAAGAGGCAAAACTTACCGTTTGGGGCACTGGACAAAAAAAGAAGCCGAAGCTTCTTTTTTACTCTGGCGTCATCTTCCGTATGATGGATAACTCGAGGCTTCAGAAGGTCGACCACTGAGTGGCGGAATTTTCTCTTTACCAGCCAGTTTTTTCTGTAGCGATAGCATGAGTTCAGCTTCTGCTTTGGGTAATTCGCACTCTTCGATCAACTCGTTAATATCTGCACCCAGTTGAACCATTTTAGAGGCTCGGCTATACAAACGCCCATCCGTATCAGCATGTTCCAACTCTCGGATACGCTCGTTCAGATGCTGGATAATATCTTGCTGCTCGGTAACCTTTTGCCCTAAGCCAACAACCACAGAGCGAACTTCCAATAACTGTTTACTCAGTTTCTGTACTTCTTTATCAGCGTGTCGAGTTTGAGCTCTCTGCAACTCGATTTTCCTTTGCAAACCTGAGCGAATACGCAGTTGCAAAACGAGCAGTACGAGCACGATAAAAGCGACGCCACCAGCGATGAAGGGTATCGATAAAAAATTCACTTCAGCCATGATCATTCAGCCAATTACAGATGAGCCATGTCATCCCATTCGTCTTCAGTTAATAACTTGTTCAAATCAACTAGGATAAGGAGCTTGCCATCACGATTGCTAACGCCTTGAATGAACTTCGCACTCTCGTCAGTGCCAACAGAAGGGGTAGTATCAATCTCAGAAGAACGTAGGTAAACCACTTCTGCCACGCTATCGACCAGAATACCAATCACCTGACGCTCAGATTCGATAACAATGATACGTGTATTATCAGTCACTTCGCCTTCAATTAATCCAAAGCGTGAACGGGTATCGATTACAGTAACCACGTTACCACGCAGATTAATAATACCCAGCACGTAATCTGGCGCACCAGGTACAGGTGCAATTTCTGTATAACGAAGAACTTCACGTACCTGCATTACGTTGATGCCGTACGTTTCCTCTTCTAGCTGGAACGTCACCCACTGAAGCACTTCGTCATTTGTGGCACCTTTCTTCACTTCAACTTCAAAAGCTTGAGACATAGTTAATCCTCGTTAATGTCGTTCCCGACTTAATTCTAATTCATTGATTTCACATCTAAACCAGCGTTTAGCATGTCAATAAGTGCTTGGATGTGAATTAAAGCACACATTTTTTCTTTCACCATGCCCGCTAGCCATGGGCGTTTTCCGGCCTTTTCACGCCAGCGAACGTTGTCGACATTGAGTGTCTCAGTCCCCATCAACTGGTTACTGGCTAACCCCCACATACTTTCACCAAGCATGACGACATATTGGTAATTATCTTTATATTCTTCACTGCAAAGCTTGTCGGCCATCACCCACCTTGCTGTATCGACCACATCAAACTTTTGCTCGCGATTAGTCTGTAACCCTAAGTACCAGTCGGGTTTACCAATCAAATGATTAAGTTCAGTGATACGATGAATTCCACCCAACTCATCTAGAGGAACCGCAAACATCACTTCGTTCACATCGAAGTAAAGCACCTGAAAATCTTCATTTCGCTGAGTCGTTTCCCAAAAATGAATCGATTCCGAGCTAGCTTGAGTTTCAGCCTCTACAATCAATTGCGCTTCTGTTTCGATGACTTCCTCAAGATCAGGCTGTTTGACTTCGATATCAGGCTCTTCAATAATCCATTCTTGAGCTTGTTTCGCTATTTCAACTTCAACAGGCTGAGACATCTCTGCTACAACCGGCTTAGTGTCCTGAGCAATGGCCATGGTGTTCTGAGCCAGAATTTCTTCGATATCCAGTTCGTCAACCACATTGGTCGACTCAAGCTGACTTAATAAACGTTCTACGTCTTCTAAGTTTGGGGCTTTCAGCTCCGGAGCGTTATTTTCTCGAAATGCGGAAGGCTCAACTTGAAGAGGTTGCAACTGTAATTCTGGCTCTGGCTCTGGCTCTGGCTCTGAAGATGCTAACTCTTGAGCAAGTAAGTCAAACTCCTCATTAAGCTCTTCAAGCTCAGTATCTTCGTCTAACAACGCGTAGAAGTAATCATCAAGTGCCTGTTCACTGGAAATGACATCATGATTACTCATCAAGCGCTAACCTCTCCAAATAAATCAGCAACTGCTTATAAGCAAAAACACCCCGACTGCCTGATGCAAAGTGTGAAACGGGTAGATGCTTCAAGCTCGCATCACGAAACTTTGTATCAATCGGCACTGCCGATGACCACACCTGATTTGGGTAGTCTTGTTTCAATTGGGTCAGTGTCTGCAATGAAGCTCGGGTACGCTTGTCATACATGGTCGGCACTATCGTGACTTTAAAGCCATTCGGGCGTGACTTTTTCATGATACTCAGAGTGCGCATCATGCGCTCAAGCCCCTTCATCGCCAAAAATTCAGTCTGAACCGGGATCAAAATACGGTCACTGGCGGCAAGTGCATTGACCATCATCACACCAAGAATTGGCGGACAGTCGATTAACACGTAATCATAATCTTGGGAGACCGCTTTAAGCGCGCGCTTGAGTATCAGTCCCATACCACTACGATTTCCCATCACGCGATCCAGCGTCGCAAGGGACATGTGGGCTGGAATGATGTCCATACCGTCCAGTTCAGTTTTAAGAATCAACGGCTTTACAGTTTCATGCGTGAAGGTCTTAAGCTGAAAAAGATCAAACAAGCTTGATGCCACGGTATCAGAGTCATAACCCAGATAAGTCGTTAGTGAACCATGCGGATCGGTATCGACCATGAGCACACGATGGCCTTTCTGACTTAAAAGACCGGCTAATGTCACTGTTGTGGTGGTTTTACCTACCCCACCTTTTTGGTTAGCTACACTCCAAACGATCATGATCTATCCTACGCTAACCCAACTTCGATCAGTATGCGCTCAGCAATACGCTCTAGGGGTAAATTTTCAGACGAAATACCGGCTTTCGCGACCGCCTGAGGCATACCGTAAACCACGCAACTCTCTTCATCTTGCGCCCAAATGGTAGAGCCAGCAGACTTCAACATGCGTGCACCTTCGCGGCCATCTGCGCCCATTCCGGTCAACACTAACGAGAGCACTTTATCTCCGTACACTTTCGCAGCAGAGCCAAAGGTCACATCGACACACGGTTTGTAGTTCATTCGATCACCGCCATCAATAATGCGTAGCCGTGCCACACTTGCGCGACCATCGACCATCATCTGTTTACCACCCGGAGCGAGATACGCCACGCCCGCTTGCAATACATCACCATCCTGTGCTTCTTTCACTTGAATTTTGCACAGCGTATTCAGACGACTGGCGAATGCGGCGGTAAAGGCAGCCGGCATATGCTGAATCAGCACAATCGGATGCGGGTAATTCACTGGCAAACGCGTCAGAATCTTTTGCAGCGCCACTGGGCCACCTGTAGACGTGCCGATCGCCGTTAGCTGATATCGCTTTCCGGACGCTCGATACTTCGCTACCGAAGAGCGAGGCTTTGGTGTTGCCAGGCTCGGATCGCGTGTTGCAAGCGGTCGAGTCAATGACGTGGTTGCCACCGGAGATGTGCGAGCAACAGGACGACGTAAGAAAGCACGCTTGGACGCAATCTGGATAACGCGCTGCTGAAGTAGAGATACCGCCTCATCACGGTTGCGCGCGATATCTTCGAACTTTTTCGGTAAGAAATCCAGAGCGCCTGCATCGAGCGCATCCAACGTTGCTTTCGCCCCATCATGAGTCAGTGACGAAAACATCAGGATTGGCGTGGGACACGCAGCCATAATTTCACGCACAGCCGTGATGCCGTCCATCACGGGCATTTCAATATCCATGGTAATGACGTCAGGCTTAAGAGATTTGGCTTTTTCTACCGCTTCTCTGCCGTTCACTGCAACGTCAATCACCTCTAGGCGCGATTCCGAGTTGATGATTTCGCTGACGCGACGACGGAAAAAACTCGAATCATCAACGACTAGTACTTTAATCGCCATTTTATTCCTTTTCTAAACGTCTGCTTCGGTTAAATGCGTGAAGCCGATGCGTATCGCGTTAGTAAATCAGGCACATCAAGAATCAATGCGATGTGACCATCACTGGTGATCGTAGCTCCCGCCATACCCGGTGTACCTTGCAATAATTTATCCAGAGGTTTGATCACCACTTCTTCTTGTCCAATCAGCGTATCGACAACAAAACCAACTCGTTGGCTGCCTATCTGAACGATGACAACATGACCATGACCAGTACGTTCCTGAACTCGTGGAGACTTTGCCGTCAGCCAGTTTTGCAAATAGAACAATGGGATAGATTTATCACGGACAATAATCGTGAGCTGACCATCGACGACGTTCGTACGGCTTAAATCTAAGTGGAAGATTTCATTTACAGACGCCAAAGGTAATGCGAACGGATGACCACCGACGCCAACCATCAGCGTTGGTAAGATCGCCAGCGTAAGCGGAACTTTGATGGTAATCTTGGTGCCTTTGCCAAGCTCAGAATCAATATCGATTGAACCATTGAGAGTATTGATGGCTGTTTTCACTACATCCATACCAACGCCTCGACCTGAGATATCAGAGATCTTTTCTTTACTAGAGAAACCAGGAGCAAAGATTAAGTTGAAACACTCTTTATCGGTCAAACGAGCAGCGGCATCTTCATCCATCATGCCACGTTTAACAGCGATACCACGAAGTTTGTTCGGGTCCATGCCGCCACCGTCATCGACGATCGCCAGTTCAATATGATCTCCTTCCTGAGACGCAGAAAGGATCACTTTACCAGTACGTGATTTACCCGCGTTTACTCGCTCATCTGGCATTTCAATGCCATGGTCTACCGAGTTACGTACCAAGTGGATCAATGGATCGGCCAAAGCTTCAACCAAGTTTTTATCCAGATCCGTCTCTTCGCCACGCATTTCCAGCACGATGTCTTTATTCAGGTTACGCGCCAAATCGCGAACAACACGCGGGAATCGGCCAAACACTTTTTTGATTGGTTGCATGCGCGTTTTCATTACCGCACCTTGCAGATCGGCCGTCACAACGTCTAAATTCGCGACGGCTTTCGACATTTCTTCATCGTTGCTGTTAAGTCCAAGACTTAATAGGCGGTTACGGACCAATACCAGCTCACCCACCATGTTCATAATGGTATCAAGCGTTGAGGTATCCACGCGCACTGTCGCGTCTGCTTGTGGTTTCTTGACCACAGGTGCCGAGGCTTTGGCTTCTTCCTTCACCGCGACTGGTTTGGCAACTGGCTGTGGTGTCGGTGTTGTTGGTTCCTTTGGCACTTCGGGCACTACATTGGCAGAAGCCGGCTTTGTCGCCATATCGAGCTCGTCAACCGATGGTCCTTTGCCCGTACCATGCAGTTCATCCAGAAGTTTCTCGAACTCTTCATCCGTCATCAGATCGCTGTCATTATCTGTTGATGGTAAAGAGCTGACTGGAGCAACGGGTTCTGGAGATTCTGGTGGTTCAACTGGCGCAGAAGTCGACGACGATGGGCTTTTGCCGATACCATGAAGTTCATCCAGAAGACGTTCAAATTCGTCGTCGGTTATATCACTGCTATCACTGACAGAAGCGTTTGCTTGCGTTGGTTTACAAGGTTCCGATTTAGAGAGGCCCGGTGCGCTGCCTTTACCATGCAATTCATCCAACAGCTTTTCAAATTCGTCTTGAGTAATTTCGTCTACAGAACCAATACTTGAAGCAACCGTCGGTACTGCAGGCTCTTGTTCTGTAACGACTGGCTCTGAAGGAGTCACCGTATCTTCAACCCCACTTGCCACTGCCGCGTCTTCTGATTCAGGCTTACACAAGCGGTGTAGCTCTGCGAGGAGTGTAGGTTCTGCGGCTTCTGGAACTTCGCGTGCTTGTACAGCCTGGAATTGGGTGTTGACCGTATCCAACGCTTTAAGCATGGTGTCCATCAAGCTTGGGGTGACTGAGCGTTGACCATTGCGCAATACGTCAAACACGTTCTCCGCACCATGGCACGTATCCACTAGCTCAGCTAATGAAAGGAAGCCAGCGCCTCCTTTTACAGTGTGGAACCCGCGGAAAATAGCATTGAGTAAGTCTTTGTCTTCTGGGTTGTTTTCCAGTTCGACTAATTGCTCGGAAAGCAGCTCTAGAATTTCGCCCGCTTCAATGAGAAAGTCGTGCAAAATATCTTCGTCTAAATCGTAGCTCATACGTTACCTTTAAAATCCAAGACTGGACAACAAGTCATCGACTTCGTCCTGCGATGAAACCGCATCTTCTCTCAGTTCAGGATGAAGAATTGGGCCCTCGGCTTCACTTGATGGTTTACTCTTTTTATCTGCCGGTTGTTCTAAAACTTGAGCCTGTTCTTCTGGTTTGTTGCCAGAGAAAACGGTAAGAATTTCCACTAAGCGGCCTTCAACTTCATTCACCAACGTGATTACACGGCGAATGATTTGGCCCGTTAAGTCTTGGAAATCTTGCGCCATGAGAATTTCGGTCAATTGACCGCGCAGTTCAGTACTGTCGCCTTCTACCTGAACCAACAGCTTGTCGATACGATGGCAAAGTGCTTTGAATTCACTTAACTCAATACGACCACGCATCAGTTCATTCCATTGAGGACGGACTTGCAGAAGGCCTTCATGCAAGTTATCTGCGATAGGAAAGCAGTAATCGACTGCATCCATCGTCTTGTTCGCTGCCAGCTCTGTTTTCTCAATCACATAGTTAAGACGATCCCGTGCATCCGGAATTTCATCTTGAGCGATTTCAGTCATGCGTTGATCGAAGTTGAACTGCTTGAGTGAATCGTGAAGATCGCGAGTTAACGCTCCAATTTCTTGAAGCATTGGATTCTCAACGCCTTCATATAACGAGGAAACGAGCATATTGGCTTGCTCTTGTTGCCCGTTCTCTAGCATTTGAACGAGCGACTTCGCCTGCTCTAGTGAGATCATTCTGAATAGACCTTTTACGTTTAGTTCTTCTTATTGCTTTGGGGAAACACGAATCGAGTCATTGTTGAGGTTTTTTATTTGGTATTAATGACTCGACTAACAAAGAATAAGCGAGTTATAAACGCTCGAAAATTTTCTCTAGCTTTTCTTTTAATGTTGCAGCGGTAAATGGCTTAACAATGTAACCATTAACACCAGCTTGAGCAGCTTCGATGATCTGCTCGCGTTTCGCTTCAGCTGTAATCATTAGAACCGGAAGGTGCTTTAGCTCACCATCCGCGCGGATATGTCTCAGCAAATCGATACCTTGCATACCTGGCATATTCCAGTCAGTTACCACAAAATCGAAGTCACCTTTTTTCAGCATTGGTAATGCAGTTAAACCGTCGTCCGCTTCTTGAGTGTTATTAAAACCCAAGTCTCGAAGCAGGTTTTTAACAATACGGCGCATTGTTGAGAAGTCATCAACAATAAGGATCTTCATGTTTTTATTCAAAATTGCCTCCACTGAATCATAAAGTCAGTGTTTTCTAATGATTTTGTGTCCACGCACTCAGCTTGGTGCGTAAACGTTGCATCGATTGACTCAGAATTTGACTTACGCGAGATTCGCTTACGCCCAATACATCGCCAATTTCTTTTAAATTAAGTTCTTCGTCATAATAAAGCGAAAGTACCAACGCTTCACGCTCTGGAAGCTGTTTTATTGATTCAATCAGTGCTTTACGAAAAGATTCATCAGCCACGCCTTTAAATGGGTTGCTGTTATCACTTTCATCAGACGGTGAAATCACATCATCTGAAACACCTAAATCCTCAATACCGACTAACTTTGAGCAGTTTATATCAGTTAGTGCACTATGATATTGATCCAGTGTCATTTCGAGATGTGCCGCCACTTCAGAGTCTGTCGGATCACGGTTGAGAATACCTTCGAGCTCTGCAATCGCTTGATTGATTTCACGATTATTTTTATGAACCGAACGCGGTACCCAATCACCTTTGCGCATGTCGTCTAACATTGCGCCACGAATACGGATACCAGCATAGGTTTCAAAACTCGCACCTTTAGTGCCGTCATAATTCTGCTGAGCTTCGATAAGGCCGATCATGCCGGCCTGGATTAAATCCTCTACCTGAACACTCGGCGGTAAGCGGCCTAGAAGGTGATGAGCAATACGCTTAACCAACACAGAATAACGTTCTATGAACGCCTGTTGACTGTTTACTTTCCCGCGTTGATCGTAGGTTACTGCATTATTCACCAAATGGGTCCTCTGTGAATTCACTACGATTTAGCAACCTTTCGACAAAAAATTCCAAGTGTCCACTTGGCGTTTTTGGTATTGGCCACGTTAATGCTTTATTCGCTAAAGAACTGATCGCTAAAGCAGCAGGAGAGCGTGGGAACGCATCTACGACAATTTTCTGGCGTTTAACTGCCTGACGTACTTTATCATCTAAAGGAATACAGGCGACGAGCTCAAGGCTTACATTCAAGAATCGTTCTGTGACAAGTGTCAGTTTTGCAAACAGTTCTCGCCCCTCGCGATAGCTTCGAACCATATTCGCGACTATTTTGAAGCGTTGAACCTGATGCTCTTTACTCAGCAGTTTGATTAATGCGTATGCATCAGTGATAGACGTCGGTTCATCACACACAACGACAACCACATCTTGGGCTGCTCGCGAGAAACTGATAACCATGTCTGAGATACCTGCGGCGGTATCAACCAGTAGGACATCCATTTCATCTTCGAGACTGCCAAATGCACGAATAAGCCCGGCATGCTGTGAATGAGAAAGCTCAGTCATGCTCTGTGAGCCAGATGTTGCCGGAATTATCTTAATCCCATAAGGTCCTTCCACAATCGCATCTTTTAGCTCGCATTCCCCGGCTAGGACATGTCCTAAGTTTCGCTTTGCACGAATACCGAGCATTACATCAACATTAGCCAGACCTAAGTCAGCGTCAAGAACCATTACCTTCTTGCCTTGACGAGCCATAGAGATCGCCAAACCCAGTGTTACGTTTGATTTACCCACACCACCTTTACCACCAGTAACAGCAATTACTTTGGTTAATGATGGCTGTGTTAAGCGACGGAGGCCGCTTGCTTGATCGTGTATCATATTCTCAGTCATAGTAATCCGTCGCCCTAGAGTCCTTCACTTTCACTGTTCCAAAAGTGAGGTTCGTTCTCTATCGACTTCTCTAACAGTTCATTTGCTTTCGCAAGCATGTATTTTGGTTGTGCTATCACAATGTCTTCTGGTACGCGCTGACCGTTAGCAATGTAAGCCACTGGCAATGCATTTTGGATCACTACACTGATGAACTCCCCTAAACTCAAGGATTCATCAAGTTTAGTCATTATACATCCTGACAAAGGAATGCGTCGGAAGTGATCCAGCGTTTCTTGCAGAACGCGGCGTTGTGCGGTAGCTGGCAAAACAAGGTAGCTGTGAATCACTTCGCCGCTTTCTTGCATCAGGGTATCGAGTTGCTCAGTCAGCCTCACATCTCGTTGCCCCATCCCTGCCGTATCAACCAAAATCAATCTTCTGTTTCGTAGCTGATATATTACATCGGCTAACTCCTTAGAATCTTTAGCAACTCTTACGGGACAACCCATAATTCTTCCATAAATAGAGAGCTGCTCATGTGCGCCGATACGATAAGTATCTGTTGTAACCAGTGCCACATTGTCGGCACCATATTCCATTGCAGCCCTAGCCGCCAGCTTTGCTACGGTTGTCGTTTTGCCGACGCCCGTTGGCCCGAGCAATGCAACCACACCGCCGCGCTTTAAAATATCTTGCTTTGGAATATGGATTTGATCTGCTACGAGTGAAAGTAGTGCCTTCCATGCTCGAGCAGGTTTGGTATCTTCTGGGATATAACAAGCCATTTGATCCGCTAATTCAGGAGACACGCCCATCCGCTCTAATCGTTTGATTAGCATGGCTCTTAACGGCTCACGGCGCTCTACTTCCTGCCACATTAAACCAGAAACCTGATGCTCCAACAGACGTCGAATTGATGTCATCTCTTCGCGCATATTTTCCAGTTCCGTCGGTGAGTCATCACGGGCATCAGAGGGCCTGCGACGATCGTAGCGTGTTGGGTCTAGTTTTGGCTTTGGCGGTTCAAAACGATCATCTTGAGCGATCAGCTTCGCTAAGGGTGAGTCTGGCTGATAAGGCACAGGCCTCTCTTTACTGTATTCATCACGTTGCTTGTTTTGGCGCTTTAGCAGTGCTGACAGCGAGTCTTCATTTTCAGCAACATACTCATCAGAGTCCTCTTTGCCACCACTGTAATGCTTAAGCATGCTCGCAAAACGCTGCGTCATTGAGCCTGATTTTTCGTGAGAATCGGTTTTATTACTACGCAGGCTTATTTTATCTTCTTCTAAGCTACGCTCCTGAAAACGCTCAGCCGTTGAAGAAGACATTTGACGATGTTCGTTGTAACGATTAGGTAGAGAGGTAGCGCGATTCTGTTGCGCAGAAGCCTGTGGTGAAGACGAGTTTGATTCGCTATCGATGGCTGCCACGATAGCTACCCCGCCAGCCACTTTCTTATTCGACATGATTACCGCTTCCGCACCCAACTCCTCTTTTACTTGGAGCAGCGCTGTTCGCATGTCTTTGGCAAAAAATCGCTTTATTTTCAAACTATCAATCCATTAAAAAGGCGTGAGAATCAGTTACCCACGGCTTGCACAATTCTGATCTGTTTCTCATCCGGTATTTCCTGATAGGACAGAACCCGGAGATTAGGGATTGTGTTCTTCACAAATTTAGCCAACGTCGATCGCAGAACGCCAGAAGTTAGCAGAACAGAAGGTTCACCTTTCAATTCTTGTTCTTGCGTTGCCTGACTCAGTGAAGACTGCAGTCGTTCGGCAAGCCCAGGTTCAATACCTGCGGATTCGCCGCCTGATGCCTGCATTGTCTGATGCAATATCTGTTCCAGCTCAGGAATCAGAGTGATTACTGGCAACTCAGGCTCTATACCATTGATTTCCTGAACAATTAGACGTTTTAGACTGATACGAACGGCCGCCGTTAAAATGTCAGGTTCTTGACTCTTACTGGAGTACTCCGCCAAGGTTTGCACGATGGTACGGATATCACGAATTGGAATCGCTTCATTAAGCAGGTTTTGCAGCACTTTCACCACCACCCCCAGCGGTAACTGATCTGGTATAAAATTCTCCACCAGCTTAGGTGCACTTCGACCCAACATTTCCATCAGGTTCTGAACTTCTTCATGACCAATCAATTGCGACGCATTGTTGGTTAACTGCTGGCTAAGGTGTGTTGCCAAAACCGTGGATGAATCCACTACCGTGTAACCTAGTGCCTGAGCATGCTCTCTCTGTTCCTCACGGATCCATACGGCCTCAAGTCCAAATGCCGGATCAATGGTGGCTTCCCCATCAATCATGCCGTAAACCTGTCCGGGGTTAATCGCGAGCTCTTGGTCCGGACGAATTTCAGCCTCACCCACCGCAACGCCCATTAAGGTAATACGGTAGCTGTTCGGGGTCAGTTCCAGGTTGTCTCGAATATGGACCGCCGGAATGAGGAAGCCGAAATCCTGAGATAACTTTTTACGTACTCCTTTGACGCGCTCCAACAGTTCCCCACCCTGGTCACGGTCAACAAGCGGAATCAAGCGGTAACCCACTTCTAATCCAATAATATCGACAGGTTGAACATCATCCCATGAAAGCTCACGCTGCGAGGACGGCTCACTGCCCTCCTCGGCTGTCGCTGGTAGAGCAGGCTCTTTGGCTTTCTGTTTTTGACGCTTATCGATCAAATACGCAGCTGTTCCGGCAACAACAGCCAGACTCAGGAACGCAAAATGTGGCATGCCCGGGACAATCCCCATCACACCGAGGATTGCGGCAGTGATCATGAGCGCTTTCGGGTTATCAAACATTTGGAAAACCAACTGCTCGCCCATGTCTTCATCAGTATTTTGGCGCGTCACCATCATTGCAGCGGCAATCGACAGTAATAGTGACGGGATCTGTGCGACAAGGCCGTCACCAATGGTCAACAGCGTGTAGATTTCAATCGCATCACCAAAACCTAAACCGTATTGCGCCATACCGATGGAAAGACCACCGATAATATTGATAAACAGAATCAGGATGCCGGCAATCGCATCACCTTTAACAAACTTAGATGCACCATCCATTGAGCCGTAAAAGTCCGCCTCTTTGGTCACTTCAAAACGGCGCACGCGCGCTTGTTCCTGATCGATTAGCCCCGCATTTAAGTCAGCATCGATCGCCATCTGCTTGCCCGGTAAGGCATCTAAAGTAAAGCGAGCGCTTACCTCTGAAATACGACCAGCACCTTTGGTGACCACCATGAAGTTAATGATCATCAAGATAAGGAAAACAACTAAACCAACTGCATAGTTACCGCCAATCACCACGTTACCAAACGCCTCGATAACGTTACCCGCCGCATCGCCGCCTTCATGACCATGCAGTAATACGACGCGCGTCGACGCGACGTTCAGCGCCAGACGCAGTAACGTCGCGATTAGCAGGACGGTAGGGAATGCCGCGAAGTCAAGCGGACGCCGAGTGTAAACCGTGACTAATAACACCACCATGGATAGCGCGATATTGAAGGTGAAAAACATATCAAGCAGGAATGCAGGTATCGGCAACACCACCATTGCAAGGGTGGCCAAGACCATAACAGGTGCGCCGATGGCTGGCATTTCACGCTGAGGAATTCGTGGCAATTTATCTGCAAATGGCAGGTTTAACTTCATACTGCAAAGTATCTCAATCGAGTGAAAGCATCGCTTTGGTAACCAAGTTATGCGCGACGGCTTCGGCCTAAAAGTTTAGGTATTGTTGATAGTTACCTCATTCTTAGCAATCTGCGTACCATGATTTACGCCAAAATAATGACTAAAGGCTCAACAGGTCACAAATCGTTGAATCAAAAACTTTTATTTGACGTGCCACTAAGTCTAGTGACGATGTTCTGGTGGGATAGGTAAATCATAATCCTGAAGCTTAGGTCTCTGACCACCACGCTTGCGGTACTGCTTTAACTGGAAGACAAATGCTAATATTTGCGCCACAGCAGTAAACAGACCATCCGGGATTTCCTGCTCCAGCTCTGTACTGTGGTATAGCGCACGAGCTAACGGTGGCGCTGGAACAATGGTAATGTCATGCTCGCGTGCGACCTCGCGGATTTTCATTGCCATATGGTCAGTACCTTTGGCGATAACAACAGGGGCACGATCCGTTTTCTGCTGATAGCGCAACGCGACCGAGAAGTGCTCAGGGTTGGTGATGATAACATCCGCTTGAGGTACATCAGCCATCATACGGCGCTGTGCTGCCTCCCGTTGTAACATACGGATTCGACCTTTAACCTCAGGCTTACCCTCCGTCTCTTTATATTCATCTTTGACTTCTTGTTTGGTCATTTTCAATTGATCTGAGTGTTGCCAAATCTGAAAAGGAATGTCGATGGCAACCACTATCAGCAATGAGCAACTGATCGTTAAGATAAAATTCAGCAAAATATCGAGGGCGTGGAGAATATTCTGCGGATAGACATCCATACTCAGTTGAATCAAGTCTGCTTGCGAAGCCTGAATCAAATAAATCGCTATCCCGGTCACCAGCACGACTTTAAGGATCGACTTGATGAGCTCAACCCAACTTTGCATACCAACCATACGCTTGAGGCCACTGAGAGGGTTCATTTTTGACAGCTTCGGCATAGCGGCTTGGGCAGAAAAACTGATGCCACCAACACCCGCTGCACCTAGCGTGGCTGCGATAAATAAGGTGACCAAAATAAGAAAGAGCGGAAAGAATAGCTCTGTCATTGCGCCTAAAGCGATATCAAACAACTTAGCGGTATCAAAAATCTCATCACGGGTCAGGTTAAATAGGCGACTCATGATGGAAAATAACGCGCGCGCTAATGCCTCACCAAACCACATCAGCGAAATAGCACCGACTATCAGTACCGACGCCGACGCGAGCTCTTTAGAACGAGCAACCTGCCCCTTTTCTCGGGCTTGTTGTAACCGTCGGGGCGTGGCTTCTTCGGTGCGTTCCTGACCGTCTGACTCTGCCAAACCCTAGCACTCCAAGCGAATGAGGCGGCAAATCTGCGCTTCACCGACTGCCCAGTACAGCTCGTAGTGGCTGTACAAGCCAGCCAAGATGTACCAACAAATTAATAGCCCCACCATCAAGGCGAACGCAAAGCCAAGTGAAAAAATGTTTAACTGTGGCGCAGCGCGCGTCATAACACCGAACGATAAGTTGATCGTCAATAGAGCGATAATGCCCGATAAAGACATACTCAGTGCAGTTTTAAACATGATACCCAGCCAGCCAGCCAGTTCACGGAAATCCACTGCTGTTAAGGTACCTGAGCCGATGGGCAGTGTTTTAAAGCTGAAAACCACCAGCTGCAACATTTTTAAATGCCCGTCTGTTGCAAGAAAAAACATGGTGGTTAAAAACATAAACAGCTGACCGAGCAAAGGGGTATTTTGGCCGTTAGCCGGGTCAACCATAGAGGCGAAACCCAAACTGGATTGCATGCCGAGAATTTGCCCTAACAAGACAAAAGTCTGAATCATGAATTGCGTCACCATGCCCATCGCAATACCGATGACCATCTGCTCGGCAATGGTTATAAAACCGCGAAATGAGACCAACTCAATATCTTGCGTAACAGTGGGTATCGCGGGCATGACCGCAAACGTGATTGCGATCCCCAGATAGAGGCGAATTCGAGGCGACACAAAACGTGCCCCAGTGACGGTCATCACCATCAACATGGACGATATACGGACATAGGGCCAAAAGTAATTGGCGATCCACTCCAAAATGATACTAGTGGGGTATTCCATGCACGTCCCTAGTACAACACTTGAGGCAGGCGCTCAATCAAGCCGTAGAAGTACTCCATCAACATTTGTGTCATCCAGTGACCAAAAAGCATCAGAGCGAGCAAAGTGATGATCAAACGAGGCAAAAAACTCAAGGTTTGTTCGTTAATTGACGTTGCAGCCTGAAAAACAGCCACGATAAGCCCCACAAGCAAGCTCGGAATGATAATGGCGCAGACCATGATCAGCACCATCCACAGCGCTTCACGGAACAGCTCGACAAACATTTCTGGAGTCATGTCTTATCCTCTACTCGGCGCCAATCTACAAGGCAAAACTGCCGGCGAGCGTCGACAATATCAAATTCCAGCCATCCACCAGCACGAATAGCATCAGCTTAAACGGCAAAGATACAATCATTGGTGACAACATCATCATACCCATGGCCATAAGTACTGAAGCGACGACAAGGTCGATGATCAAAAACGGCAAGAACAACATAAAGCCAATTTGGAAGGCGGTTTTCAGCTCAGAAGTAATAAACGCCGGAATCAGTACTGCCATGGATACGTCTTCTGGGTTTGTCACCTGCTCTCCCGACATATTGACGAAGGTTTCTAAGTCTTTAATTCGAGTCTGTTTGAGCATAAAGGCTTTCATTGGCACCTGTGCGGCATCAAACGCTTCACGGGCAGTCACTTGCTCATTCAAATAAGGCTGAATGGCGTTGTCATTGATCTCATTCAGAACCGGTGACATCACAAAGAAGGTAAGGAAAAGTGCAATACCAATAATCACCTGATTGGAAGGCGTTTGTTGCAGACCCATCGCCTGACGAAGAATCGACATGACTACAACAATTCGCGTAAATGACGTCATCAAAATCACCATTGCAGGCAAGAAGCCAAGCATGGTCATTAAGGCGAGGATTTGCAGCGTAATTGAATAATCTTCGCTACCATCGGGATTTGCGGTCATGGTAAACGCAGGGATTCCACCGCTATTGGTGACCGATATTGAACGGCTAGCCCCCGCATCACTCTGCATAGCCTGAACGGTTACGCTGTCCCCTTCAGCCAAGTTAGCAGGCAGAGAAGACTCCTCCACCTGAGCAAACGAAAGTGAAGAAAACAATACGCTCGCCAGCAAAATCAAGGTGCTCATGATGAGACGAGTGGGATTAGCGTTGGTCATTTTTCTTTATCAGCTGACTAAATTGATTGGCAAAAGCATTATTCGCCAACTCTTCCTCTTTAAGAGGCTTCTCAAGCTTGGCAAGCGTTTGGATAGATTGGCTGGTTATGCCAACTAAGAACTGCTCTTCACCGACCTGAATAACCGCAATTCGCTCTTTGGTTCCCACTGGTAACTGGCGGACTATTTTTAAGCCTTTTTGTTGCCCGAATGTCGGCCCTTGCATGCGTTTCAACAACCAAGCAAGCAGCAATATCACACCAATCACCAGCACAAGCGAGCCGAGGGTGGTAAACAGATCGAAACTGCTTGGCGCAGATAACGAAGCAGAAGAAGCAAATGCCAATGGCGCACTCAGAGTGGAACTCAGTGCCCCTAGCATTTGCTTCCATCTTTTTGAACCACTGATCATTAGCGAAGCTTCTTAATACGTTCAGTCTGGCTGATCACGTCGGTTAAACGGATACCAAACTTGTCGTTGACCACAACCACTTCACCGTGAGCAATAAGAGTGCCGTTAACCAATACATCCAGTGATTCACCAGCCAGGCGATCTAATTCCACCACCGATCCCTGATTCAATTGCAGTAGGTTGCGGATGCTGATTTGCGAACGACCGACTTCCATAGAAATCGTCACAGGAATATCCATGATTGTGTCGAGTTTACGACGTTCATCATCAGTTATTGGGCTCGAGGTATCTTTCAGCTCCTCCAGAGGTGCTGCCAAGACTTCATCTACGTCAATTGACGGTGCAGACGGGTCTTCACCAAGAGCGGCTGCCCATTCGTCCGCTAGCTTTTGATCGTCACTTGGTTCCATTTTTCTATCCTGTTCTTTTCCTTACTTGCGCCACAACATAGGAGCTCGGTAAGGTATCTAATTTTCTGTTTCGTTGTCCTTCTCAAGTTCAGACATGATGTCTTTACTCAAGAAAGATAATTCTGTTTTTACGACGTGAGGACGATCAATTTCTTCTGAAATCTGTATCGCCAGCTTGTCTTCTGCACGTCCCATTTTCACTCGATAGGTCGGCAAATCTTCGACAAACATAGTCGCATGCTCCGGCATTTCTATCGGGATGATATCTCCCGGCTGCAGCTCCATCAGATCACGCAGTGAAATATTCTTTTCCAGCAAGTTCACGCGGAAGTTAACCGGACAATCCATGATCTCTTCGCGCAGAGCAGAGCTCCAGCGAACGTCGGTTTCCATCTTGTCTGACTGGACACCTGCATCAAGCAGTTCACGGATCGGTTCAACCATGGAGTAAGGCATGACCACATGGAAATCACCACCGCCACCATCGACTTCGATATGAAAAGAACTGACCACAATCACTTCGGTTGGGCTAACAATGTTTGCCATGCTTGGGTTGACTTCAGAGTCGAGATATTCAAACTCCACTCCCATAACAGGCGACCATGCTTCTTTGTAATCTTCAAACACGACTTTCAATAGCAATTGGATAATACGTCGCTCGGTAGGGGTAAATTCCCGGCCTTCAATTTTGGCGTGGAATCGACCATCACCACCAAAAAAGTTTTCTACCAAAATAAATACCAAGCGCGCTTCCATAGTGATCAGCGCAGTACCTTTTAGCGGTCGGAAGCGAACCATGTTCAAACTGGTCGGGACGTACAACGTATTTTGGTATTCACCAAATTTCATCATCTGTACGCCGTTAATCGATACTTCCGCCGTTTTGCGTAACATATTGAACAGGCTAATACGCATGTGCCGCGCAAAACGCTCGTTGATAAGCTCGAGCGTCGGCATACGTCCACGTACAATCCTGTCTTGAGACGAGAAGTCAAAACTGACAGCACCACCGGAATCATCGTCGAGGGAGTCGTCAACGTCATCAACATCGTCAACGCCATGCAATAGCGCATCAATTTCGTCTTGGCTTAATAGATCGGTCACGTTTTACCTATTGAATAACAAAATCTGTAAACAGTACTTTTTCAATCACTGACTTGCCGACAGCGGCATTGAGTGCTGCTTTAATATCTTCAGACGCGCGATCGCGTAGCTCCACTCGTCCCGTAGGCGAGCGCAACTGCTCTACGGTTGCCGAAGCGAACGTTGACAGCAGTGAACTCTCAATCAGTGGCGAATGATAACGTGCCAGTTGTTCATTCTCTGAGCCACGTACCATCAACTGAGCTTTGATTTGCACCAGTCTGTCACGACTGTCTCCTGTCACGTTGAAAACAAACGGCTGAGGAATGTTCACATACGCGACTGGAGCTTCGGCTGCGGCCACTTGAGCTTGCTGCGGTTTGGCATCGGTAGACTTCTCCGAATCATCCGACCCCATGAAAAAGAACGCAGCAGCACCGGCTCCCAACAAAAGAATCACGACCGCGACTATAATCAGTAGCTTACCTTTGCCTTTAGGTGCGCCCACCCCTTGTAACTGTTCTTCAGCCATTCATTTCTCTTATTTTTTATTTAATCTGGCAGATAACGAGACAACATTTATTCTCATCATCCAAGTTCAATGATGTTATGCGTAGAAACTAATCCCATCATGCGGTGCGGTGACATTCACATTCAGTTCAACGCCGCCATCAAAGTCCTCGTCAGTCTGACCAGAGAAGCCTCGCCCAAAACTATCCTGCTTATTTTGCTCCGCCGCAGAATATCCTCTTTGCTGCTGGCCACTATTTTGCTGTTGAACCGACGAGTCAGCCAACTGCATACCTTGCTGGGCAAGCATTTCTCTTAATCGAGGCAGTGTTTGTTCAATGATGTCACGCGCCTGCGGGTTGGATACCGTAAAGTGCACGTTGGCCACATCGCTGTTCATTGTCATGCGAATTTGCATCCGGCCAAGCTCTGGGGGATCAAGGCGGATATCAAGACTCTTCAAATTTTTCGACATCATCATTTGCACTTTTTCTGCGACCTGATCGTTAGCCAACTCTTTGGTTAACTGCAACGGTAATTGTGCTTGCTGCGCGGCATCAATTCGGGCTTGCTGAGGTGTCGTTAAGCCTTGCTGACTGACAGCAGCTTGCAACTGAGTGGCTAACCCCTGCAGTGGCTCGGCTTTATCCTGCTTATCCGCCGTAGCTGCTAATGTTCCGGTAGCCAATACTGAGTTCATTGCTTTATGGCTCACTTCTGTATTTGCCACCATCTGCCCAATAGCAGGATTTACAGTTGCTGCCATTAGCCCTTCCGCCATGGCTGGTATTACGGCTTTTTCAGCCGCCTGCGTTGGCACTTGTCCAGCCGCGGCTTTCAACTCTTGAGCAGCCACTTGTGGTGTCGGAGTCGAAACGTTCATCTGTTGGCGCGTCGCGTTGTGCTGAACCGTTTGTGGTTCTGATAGTGCGAGTTTTACTTCGTTTGGAAAAGCCACTAGTTGAGAGAGTTCATCGTCAGATAACTCCGCGATAATGGCACCCGTTTTCAAACCGTCAATAATTGCAGTTTCCTGACTCGTCAGTGGTTTACCTTGAGCCAGCTTGGTGTCGATAAGTTCAAGTTCGTCAATCGAGACGCGCTTAACTGAGTTTTCACGAATGACACCCAGCTCATCATGGCTAGAATCACTCACGGTGTACGTCATAGCCTCGATATTTACGGCATTTTGTTCCGGCGTCGCTTCTAGTTGAGTTCTTTGAGGAGGTTTATCTTTCCCCTCAGCCAATTCAGGAACAGCATCCCCACCACTTTCAACACGTTCAAAAGTATCAATGAGTCCTAAGTCCTCTGAATTTTTAGCGTTTTCGCTGCCAACGTGATCCAAAATAGCAGTCGACTTGGGAGGCAAAACCTTGCCGCGCTCTACCTCTCGATTCATAGAGTTCAGGGCTTGATTTGCTTGTTCAATTCTCCCGAGCAGTTGCTGCCCTTCGTCCATAGAATGAGTCACATCAAGAGCGACAACTTCATCGCTTTTGGCAACATTCGGCTCAGCTTCCCTTTTCGTCACGAAAGAATGTTCATGGTCAGATGGAGCTTGGCTTTGCGCGGTTACCGTACTACTCGCTGCTGTCGTGTGACTTACGCTTTCTTCCGCTTCCGTAGCCACCTCTTGTTCTTCAGACTCCGTCAGCACACCATCTTGCTCTAACAATGTATTGGTTGACTGATTTTCGCTTTTTTCCTCAGCTACGATGCCCTCTTGAACTTCATTTTCTGATTCAGAGGGTTCCAGCGAAGACGCACGAGTGTTATCACTCGTTTCTGAAGCCTCAAGTACATCTGGCGTCAATTTTTCATCAGTCACTTCAACTTTGGGTGAATCTGCGAATACTCCAGCCAAGGTTTCAATAAAACCTTGGCTTTCTGAGCCTTCTGTAGACGTTTTTGCACCAGTCTCAGAAACCGAGGCCTTATTGGTCACAACAACATTAGACAAATTCACATTCATATAAACATTCTCGTTTTTGGCATTGAACTAGTTCGCTCGGCCAAATCACATGTCAGAGGTAAGTTGAATTTGCAAAAATCACGCCAATACAAAACGTAATTTTCCTGACGCTGAAAATACATCAAAGCGATCGGGCAACAGTTATCTGAGTATGGGTCAGAACACTTTGACCTTGCGGCTATAGAGCAGCGTCGAGAACTCATCCATTTGCTTCTGCTCACGCTTGGCTTCCGCGGCTTGTTTCTCTTTAGCTCGCTTCTCAATCATCCACTCATAAGACATGCGTTCTTTACGCATTTTCAGCCAGTACTCTTTGCCGTTTTCGACTTGCTCTTTAAAGTGGCTTTCTGCTTGCTTCTGCTTAGACAAGGTTTCATCCAGCTGAGTAAGAAATCGGTTCAAATGGCCATACTGACTTGCCGTTAAGCCTGCCTGTCCACGGTCAACCAACTGCTGACAGTAGTCGAGCCGATACTTTTCAATTTGCTCAACTTGACGGTAGTAATCCTCTAACTCAGAACGCGCTTTATTCAAAGCTAATACGGCTTGCTCTTCCCGCTCTTTCGCTTGATCAAACAAAAATTCCATGGCGTTATTCATCGTGATTACCCACCTAAAATACTTCTTAGCATGTTGACGCACATGTCGTATGGGACGGATTCTTTCATACGCTGTTGCAAGTATTCGTCTAACTTCGGCTTAATCGTAAATGCACTGTCAATGGCTGGGTCGGTCCCCGGCTTGTAAGCACCAATGGAAACCAAATCCTGATTTTTACGGCAAATCGACAACACCTGACGGACGGCTTTCGACATCAGAACATGCTCTTCGGTCGTAATTTGCGGCATCACGCGGCTGACTGATTTCTCGACATCAATCGCTGGGTAGTGGCCAGCATCAGCCATTTCACGAGACAGTACAATGTGGCCATCAAGAATCGCACGAGATGCATCAGCAATCGGGTCTTGTAAGTCATCCCCTTCTGTCAGGACGGTAAAAAATGCGGTAATTGAGCCCTGCTCTTCGCCGCCGTTACCAGCACGCTCAACCAGTGCGGGCAATTTGGCAAACACTGATGGTGGATAACCTTTGGTTGCAGGCGGCTCGCCGACGGACAGCGCAATTTCCCGCTGCGCCTGAGCAAAACGGGTCAATGAATCCATTAATAACAGCACATCCAACCCTTGGTCGCGGAAATATTCTGCAATAGTAAGCGCTGTCTGACAGCCTTTTAAACGCATTAAAGGAGATGCATCGGCCGGTGCGGCAACCACAACGGAGCGGCGACGCCCTTCTTCACCCAAGATCTCTTCGATGAACTCTTTAACTTCTCGTCCACGCTCACCAATCAGCCCGACCACCACCACTTGCGCCGTCGTGCCCCTGGTCATCATACCCAGCGTGACCGATTTACCCACACCAGAACCGGCGAACAAACCGATGCGCTGACCTTTACCAACCGTCAGTAATCCATTAATCGCTTTTAAACCCACATCAAGAGGTTCTGAAATCGGTTTACGCGCCAGTGGATTGATGGGTTCAGCATTAAATGAAGCACGGTGATCGGTATAGATAGGACCAAGCCCATCGAGTGGATTGCCAACACCGTCAATAACACGTCCAAGTAACTCCATTCCTACGGGTAAGCTGGCGTCACAGGTCAACGGTGTCACTTTCGCACCAGGCAAAATACCGGTGATTTGCTCACTCGGCATCAAAAACAGATTGTCGCCAGAAAAGCCCACCACTTCCGCTTCCATATGCCCAGACATGGTTTCGACCAGACATAAACTACCAATCGGAGCACGGCATCCTGTCGCTTCTAAGGTTAAACCGACCACACGCACCAGTTTGCCAGAGGCCACCGGCCTTGAGGTCAACCCCTCGACTTTGTAGTTTTTGAGGCGGTCTGCCAGCGCTAACATGGTTTACTCGCCCTCTTGATGACGGTTTGCGCCACAAAAACTCTGCAGTACATTTTTTATCCGCTCTTCCATACGATAGTTAATGCTCGATTCACCCGCTGCAATCTGCACATCACCACGATTGAGTGAAGGCTCCGCAACCAGTGTCCAGTTACGACAATCTAAATCCTGCTCACCGTATGCAGAGCGAATGATGGATACGTCTTCCGGGTTAAGATGTAACGTAATGGGATGACCAGAGATAGGCAGTGCTTCAACCGACTGCTTGACCGTATCGAGAATAATTTGAGGGTTGGTCTGAACCTCAATGTGAACGACTTCTTTAACAAGGCACAGCACCATGTCCACCAGTTGCTTTTCAACCTGAGCATTCATTAGCTCCAGAGGTTGAGCAAACTGATTGGCCAGATTCATGAAAACTTCCACCTGCTGCTGAATAAACTCTTGCCCGGCACTCACACCTTCAGCTTTACCGAGTTCTAAACCTTCAGCATGACCCGCCTGTAAACCTTCTTCTTTGCCTTTATCGTAACCTTGTTTAAAGCCCGCTTCCTGACCTTGGTGCAACCCTTCCTGATAAGCGCCTTGCTTGATCAGCTCTATCTGCTCTTCGGTCAGTTCAAGAACTTGCTCTTCTTCTGGCTCATCAAAGTTTGGAGCCCAGCCAGGATCGTAGTTAAACGCCGTCTGTTTGGCTTGCTTGGCTTTTGGCTCGCCGTAGTCAGGCAGCCCCCAGCGTTGCGGTTCGATCATCGCATCATCTTCATCAGGACGAATAAATCCACGTTTTCTATCGCCAACCATGGGTTACCTATGCCTATTTGATTTGTGGTGAAGTTGCCCTGCGGTAGGAAAATAGCAGGGCAAGAGATTATAAGAACTCGTCTGCGCCGCCAGAGAGCATGAGCTCTCCCGCATCCGCCATACGACGCGCAATCGCAAGAATTTCTTTCTGCGCTGATTCCACATCAGCAACACGCACTGGCGGCATCGCTTCAATGTCGTCACGCATCATCTCAGCAGCACGTTTTGACATGTTCTTAAATACTTTCTCACGCAGAGAATCGTCGGCACCTTTCAGTGCTCTCTGCAGTACATCTTGTGGGACGTCACGCAGCAATTTCTGAATACCCTGATCGTCGACTTCCGCCAAGTTCTCGAACACGAACATCAGATCCTGAATTTGCGTCGCCATGTCTTCGTCCTGATCTCGGATTTGGTCCATCAAGATGCCTTCGACATTGTTGTCGAGGTAGTTCATGATTTCGGCTGCCGCCTTCAGACCACCAATCTTGGCCGCCTGCGCTCCAGCTTGGCCAGCAAACTGCTTCTCCATGATTTCGTTCAGCTCCGCCAACGCCGATGGCTGAACTTCCTCTAGGTTGGCAATACGCATCATCAAGTCCAGACGCACACGTTCCGGAAACTGTGACAGAATTTCTGCAGACTGATCCGCTTCTAAATACGACAGCACAATGGTTTGGATTTGTGGGTGCTCGTTGACGATGATGCTCGCGACTTGACGCGGATCCATCCATTTCAAGGAATCCAAACCTTTTGAACCCGTACCAAGCAGAATTTGATCAACCAGGTTATTCGCTTTGTCTTCACCTAACGCAGCGACCAACGCATTGCGCATGAAGTCTTCACTGCCCATTCCGATATTGGTGTATTTCTGGATATCTTCCAAAAAAGCACGGTGAACAGAAGACACTTTTTCCTGGCTCAGATCTTTTGCTCGCGCCATCGCACCACCAACACGCTGTACCTGTTTTGGTTCCAGGTGGCGAATGATGCCCGCCGCATCCTGCTCATTAAGGCTCAACAACAGAATGGCGGCCTTATCTTCACCGCTGATGGTTGATGCATCAAACTCCACTGGCATGCCTGCGCCATTTTCACTTTGAGGTACGATATCGTTAGCCATTTTCATTCATCCAGTTTTTCACAACCTGAGCTGCCAGTTCTGGCTCGTTTGCCACCAGAGCTCGAACCGCTTTAAGTACATCTTCATCTTTATGTAAGTTCGGCAGGTCGATACTTGAACCAAACTCAAACAGCTCGCTGCTCTCTATATCACTGCCAATCAGACTGGTTTCGCCGTCCGCACCAATAGGAATACCATCTGGGCCGTACATGTCATTTTCGTTGTCGCTGGTTGGGTTAAGCAGTTTCTTCATCGCAGGGCGAACCAGAACCAGCACAACCACGATGATCACCAGGGCGCTTGCAAACCAACGAACCCAATCGTTAAAGTTTGGATGTTCCCAAATTGGCTGGTCGATAAGCAGCTCCGCTTCCGGCTCTGCAAACTTCACACTCAATACATTGAGTAAGTCACCACGCGACTGATCAAAACCAACGGTGCCAATTAACACCTGACGAATCGCATTAATTTCGGATTCAGACATTGGCTTATAAGTGACTTCACCCGTATCTGGATTGACTTCTCGGCGATCTTTGATGGCCACAGATACAGTTTGACGCGCAATGGTACCAGTCTGTTTACGCTCATGACTGATGGTAGTGTCCAATTCAAAGTTACGTGTCGATTCTTTACGCACGGAACCTTGCCCCATGAGCGATCCATCTTTCATTTGAGCAACGTCTTGTGGAATCGACGCATCGGCTGGCGGCTGATTACTCAGCGCCCCCGGAATCCCTGCAACCATATTGCCATTGTTGTAGTCTTCCAATGCGTATTCACTGCGTGTCGCTGGCGTGTTTGGATCAAAGCGTTTTCTTGTTTGTTCTACCGCGCTGAAGTCCATTTTTATATCGACTTGCGCGGTGTAATTACCGATGCCTAAAATTGGCAGTAACACGGAATCAATTTTTTCACGTAGTGTCTGCTCTTGGTTTCGCTCCAACTCTTGCTCTTTTCGGCGTGCAGCAGAAGCCGGATCTTCAGAGCCTGAACTCAGCAAACGACCGTGCTGATCGGTCACGGTGATACGAGAGGTTTTCATCCCCGGAACCGCGCTGGCTACCATATCGACGATAGAGTCGACCTCCTGCTGCTTGAGGTTAGCCCCTGTCGATAAGGTCAAAAAAACGGATGCAGACGCATCTTGGTTATGACGAACAAAAACACTGTGCTTAGGCAGCGCCAGTAACACCCGAGCTTTGCGAACTTGCTTCATTTCTTCAATCGCTTGGGCAAGTTGTCGCTCACGACTGAGTTTGAGACGCTCTTGTTCAAGACGCTGAGAAACCCCAAAACCCATGTCTTGCAGCAAAATGTCATCGCCAGCTTCGGTCGCCTGATTGACACCCGCTCGCACCATCCCAAGTTTGATCGAATTGTAGTCACTCGCCTCAACCGAAACGGTATTACCATCCAGTTTGTAGTCAATTTTTTGCTGATCAAGATAGTCAAGAACCGGGATAAGCTCTTCGGTTTGGTACGCGCCAAGCGGACGCATTTCTGGCTCTTTCACCCAGAAAAATAACATCACGATCAACGCAACACAGATGGAAATGGACAGCACCAGAACAACCTGACGAAGTAAGTCAAGGTCGCCTACGGCCATATCTAACTTTGATGCACTACGCTCTTCCAAATCTGGATTTTGGCTTTCCACATCCAGATCGGAGTTTGCTATGAGAGCACCATCTGCACCGCCTTCAGTAACGGTTAAATCTGTAGACTTGTCTGCCACACTGATTACCTAAATTACACGGGCATATTCATGAGGTCTTTATAGGCCTCAACGAGCTTATTGCGGATTTGGACAGTGGCATCAAACGCGACACTGGATTTGTTTCGGGCAATCATAACATCTGAAAGGGAAACATCGGTGTCACCTCGATCAAAGCGAGTTTGAAGATCGCCCGAGGCTTTTTGAAGTGAGTTTACGTTATTGATAGCGGTTGTGAGGAGCTCACCAAAATCGGCCCCAACTTTGGCACCTGTTGCTACAGGAGCCGTGTTAGTTGCTTCTACCATCATGGCGCGCATATCTGCTTGAATACCATCAACTTTCATTACCACCCCGGAGCCAAATGTTTGACTATTAATAAAATTGTTCATTATAGAAGCAATTAACGTGCCATAAGGCGGTAATGATTTATCTAGTTTTGCCCAAGCATTGTGACAATATACGCAAAAGGCGACGCTACATTCACCGGAATTAATTCGGAATGTCGATGCCTGCATCTCGCATCTTAGCCAATTTGTAGCGTAGCGTACGGGGACTGATACCGAGTTTGTCTGCCATGTCTTTACGACGACCGTTACATTCAACCAAGGTATCAAGGATGATCGCATACTCCTGATCGCGTAACTCACTTCCCAATCCTTCACCGCCAGACACCACACGGTTCACGCTTTCTGCCTGAGCGACGGGCTTAACGTCCGGCACCAATGGCTCTGCATTTTGCACCACACGTTGCAAGCTGTTGGCGTCTTGCCAATCCACACCTTCAAGCAAAATGTGTTCCCCATCAATGTCGCCATTTTCGCTCAGAATCAGTGCACGCTGAACGACGTTATCTAGCTCGCGAACGTTACCCGGCCAAGGATAATTAAGTAATTTATCGACCGCAGACGCAGAAATCTTCGGAACAGGCATCCCCATCTTGCCGCAATGACGTTCAGCAAGGTGTTTGGCTAGTGGCTCAATATCACCTTTACGCTCACACAGTGCTGGCCATGCAATTGGGAAAACATTAAGGCGGTAATATAGGTCTTCACGGAAGTTACCTTCCGACACGTACTGTTTAAGATCGCGGTTACTGGTCGCCAAGACTCGGACATCCAGTTTGATGCTCTTGCGGCTACCTAAACGCTCGACTTCACGCTCTTGCAGTACACGCAGCAATTTGGCCTGAAGGTTTAAGTCCATTTCGCTGATCTCATCCAGCAAAATTGTTCCACCCTGAGCTTGTTCGAATTTACCCGGACACGCTTGTACTGCCCCAGTAAAGGCGCCTTTTTCGTAGCCAAATAGCGTTGCTTCGAGCATATTGTCTGGAATGGCAGCGCAGTTGATCGCAACAAAAGGGCCATCTTTGCGGCTTGAAGCATTATGGATGTAACGCGACATGACTTCTTTACCTGAACCACTTGGCCCTAGGATCATAACGTTGGCATCGGTACGCGCCACCCTGTCGGCCAGAGCTAACAGTCGCAGGCTTTTTTCGTCAGCAACCACTGCATCACCACTGTCATCGCTTTTAACTGGCGCGTAGCGGCTGACCATATTAAGTAAAACCTCAGGCGCGAATGGTTTCGCCATATAGTCAATCGCGCCGTCTTTCATTGCGGAGACGGCATCTTCAATATTGGCGTACGCCGTCATCAATAAAACAGGCAAATTCGGCCAGTTTTGCTTGATGTTTTTTAGCAATGCCAAGCCACCCATTCCGGCCATTTGTACATCAGAGACGACGATGTCGACCGTGTTTGATTTCAGCTTGACCAGTGCCTGTTCCGCACAGTCTGCTTCCAGCCATTCATAGCCAGCCAGAGCGAGAGTATCCACTAGGGCCTCACGAAGACCTTCGTCATCTTCTACGATAAGAACTTTGCTTTGTGCCATTATGATTCTCCTTATTGGCAGAAGCCGCTTATTGCGCTTCTGCTTGCACTCGCTCTAGCGGAATGCACATAGTGAAGCAGGCTCCATCACCCTGCTCTGAGATAAGTTCCAATCGACCGTCATGGGCACGGCAAACCATTTGAACTACCGCAAGTCCTAACCCTGTTCCTTGAGAACGGGTGGTAAAAAATGGCTCTAAAATTTTGCTTTGTAGCTCTTTAGGGACTCCCGGTCCGTTATCCTGCACAGAAATACGCAGTTCACCGTTGACCGGGCGGAAGAAAATATCAATTTGCGACGCTTTACCAGACATCTGAATCGCGTTCATGACTAAGTTACTCAAGGCAGATGCAATAGCATTGGCATTTCCAAGTAGGCCTGTTTGCTCTTCCTCCACTTCAAGAAAGTAGTCAATGTTGTTGTTTTTTAAGGCAGTTTCAACCATTGGTTGATATTCCGCAACCAACTGAGCAATCGTAAATGGCTTAATGACTTTATTGTCGCCACCTTTGGCAAAGAGCAGCATATCGTTGACCTGCTTTTCCAAATCGTGCAGTCGATCCATCAATTTACTTTGAAATCGCTCTCTCGTATTTGCAGGAAGATTCGGCGCAGCCAAATTTGACGCATATAACATCGCGCTGGATAAGGGGGTTCTGACTTGATGAGCAAGAGACGCCACCATACGCCCTAAAGACGATAAGCGCTGCAAGTCACTGACTCGGGATTGCAATAAGCGCGTTTCGGTTAAGTCAGTAATAAGAATAAGCTGACCCGTTTCAGAAGCAGAAATCGCCAAACGAACTTTTCGGCCATTGCGCAGTGAGACCTCATGGCCATCATCTTCACGTGGGTCAAATACTGCCTGAATGACGTTGAACCACTTTTCGCTGACCAAGGGTATTTCAAGAATACGGTGTGCTTCGGGGTTCGCTTCGCGCACGACACCGAACGTATCGAGCAGGATGACTCCCGCAGGCATAACATCCAGGACCTGTTTATAACGCTCGACCTGGTTTTCAACTGAGTCCAGATGGGATTGGTTGGTGTTATCTTCCATTAACTGCCTGTCGAAATATCGCCACTAAATAGTAAGTTAGCTTAGTAAGCAATAAATGTACCATGACATTTTTACATATTTATCAGACAGTTATATTAGCGACAATAAGTTGACACCAAATTGACATAAGAATATGAGCGGTTTGGTTTTGGACCAAACAACTCATTGGGAGTGCAGAACTAGCGTTGCAAGTTGTACTTACGCATTTTCTCAACCAAAGTCGTGCGGCGCATTCCTAGCATATCGGCAGCTCGCGCTACAACACCACCTTGGGCTTCCAGCGCTTGACTGATCATGTTGATTTCTAAATCAGCTAACAGTTCTTTTAGGTTGACCCCTTCAGGAGGAAGCTCCTGCGGCGCATTTTCGTTGTTATCTATCTCATTGAGTTCATCAAAGCTGAAGTCTTCCGAGAAGATGTCTTGAAATACATCACGCTCTTGCTCTTCAATCGAGACAAAAGGATTACCTTCAGGCTGGAATTCCGGAATATCACTGTAACGATATTTCGTCGGCAAGTGATTCACATCGATCAGGCTGTTTGGATAAAGAATCACCATGCGCTCAATCAGGTTTGCTAACTCACGCACATTCCCCGGCCAGTCGTGTTCCATCAAAGAGTTAATGGCACGCGAAGTAAAGCAGATTGGCTGCCCGCCTTCTGCTTCCAGACGAGCCATCAATTCTTGTAGCAACAAAGGTATGTCACGCTTTCGTTCTTTCAGCGCAGGCATTTCAATAGGGAATACGTTGAGACGATAGAACAAGTCTTCACGGAAGGTGTCTTCTTCGATCATGCTCTCGAGGTTGCGATGCGTCGCAGCCACGATGCGAACGTTCACTTTAATCGTATTGTTGCCACCTACTCGCTCAAAACAACGCTCTTGAAGCACACGCAGTAACTTTACCTGCATTGGCATTGGCATATCACCAATTTCATCGAGGAATAAGGTTCCGCCATCAGCCAATTCAAATCGGCCTTTACGCGAGGTCAATGCCCCGGTAAACGCACCTTTTTCATGACCAAACAGTTCACTCTCTAAAAGCTCAGGAGGAATCGCACCACAGTTAATTGGTACAAATGGCCCACTAGAGAACGTAGAATGGTAATGGATATTACGCGCAACCACTTCTTTACCCGTACCCGACTCACCAAGGATTAAAACGTTAGCTTCGGTTTTGGCGACTTGCTCAATAAGATGACGAACTTCCTGAATGCCACGGCTCTGACCCACTAAACTGCGGAAAAGTGTATTTTTTCGTTCACTTGCGATCACGTTCACACCTTTTCGCCCCAGGAAGTCTTTGCAATGACGCAAGGCGTTACTAAGTTGCGGGTAATTTAAAGGCAGTTCTAACTCACCGACATAGCTTGGTAAGTCATCGACTGATAGCGATATGCGCCCCATGACGAGCAAGGGAATGTGATAGGCATCACTAAGATGAGCCATGACTGTTGTCGCTGCTGAACCTGAAGAAATATTGCCTAGAATACAACCAGACCAGAGCCCAGACCAATCAACATCACCTAGTTGATCAGAACTGACCGCTTCGCAACTTTCTCCAACAAATTCCAATATATTGCTTAAATTTAAACGACTTGAAACATCGTCATCAATTACAAGCAGTTTTGCCAAACCTTGCATAACTAAGAATGATTGCCTTTATTTTTGGATGTGTTGCGGCCAAACCTTGATTAGCTCAAATGCGTGTTCAGAAAAGCTGGAACGCCACACTCAATGCACGAGAGACATAGGGAAAATCAGCAACAAAAAAAGCCATTAGGGCTACTAATGGCGCTTATTTTATTTGAATATAAAAATAAGGCAACCAAGCAATCGAGAGCTCTAAGTGTGATTGTGACCTTGCTGCACAACTTGTTGCTTAGGCGTTCAATATACATCCAAATCAATGTGACAATTTGTTTTATTTATTAAATACCGACCTCTTC
Source organism: Vibrio sp. J1-1 (assembly GCF_021728395.1). Classification (GTDB taxonomy): domain Bacteria; phylum Pseudomonadota; class Gammaproteobacteria; order Enterobacterales; family Vibrionaceae; genus Vibrio. The sequence continues at coordinate 96,321 of NZ_JAKKCM010000003.1, forward strand.
GGCCGTTAGGTTGTGGAACTCTGCCGGAATTTGATCCCACGCTGACTTTATCTCTCGAATAATATCGATAACATCATCAATAAGTTGCGGATCATTCTGGTGATTGGCCGCAGAAATCTGCGTAATCATAAATTCATAAAGTGAATCTAAGTTTGAAGCAATATCGCCACCGTCATCCATCGACAAACAGCTTCGCAGAGCGATGATAATGTCTAATGCCTTACCTAGACGTTCACCTTTCACTGGGATGTTACCAGCTTGCATCGCTGCTTTACCTTGAATAAGGCGCTCAACTGCTCCCGCCATTAGCATTTGAATGACTTTGTGCGGAGAAGCCGCGCTTAGCTGGCTATCGACTGATACCTTTTTGTATGCTTGCAAAGATCCGCGCATAGTAATCCTCTTTCTAAATAAACTTTTTGTACTGCTGAAGCGAGCGTTGGCCATAGCGCAATTTGTGCAGCTCTTTGCCAACCTTTGATGTTTCTAATTGCATCAGTTCAACAATACTTTGGGTACGAGCGAGCAAATCTTGCCACTCTATTTCTTGCTTAACCAATGGGTTTTTCTGAACCATTGGCAGCAAGTTTTGCAATAAGCTTTCTCTGATATCGACCAAACGAAGAATTTCTTCATCGTTAATATCGACTTTTTGCAGTTCTTGGCTAATACGTTGATCCAAGTGGTTAATTTCAATAAGTTCGCTTTGCATTGATTAACCCAGAGCACTCATTAATGCACCTAATTGTCCTTGCATCTTGCCCGTTGCATCTTGCATGGCAGAAAACTTTGCATGGGTACGTTTTTCCAAGCTCTCCATCCGGCGATCGAGGGCGATTTGATCATCATTTAAACGGTAATTCTGTTCTGTAAGGCTTTTTTCTCGGGTACGAATACTGCCAGTAATACCAGTTATACCGTGGATAGCATCTTCGATTCGTTTCGCGAAACCAGTGTTACCACCAAAGAACATTTCTAGCTCGTTGAAGTTGTTGTTCAACTGACGATCAAGCATGTCGTAGTTAATTTCGAGCGTCCCCTGTCGTGTCGTGGTGATACCAAACTCAGTAAGTGACTTGAGGTTTTCTGGCGCTTTTTCAATTTGGGAGGAGAAGACCGATTTAAGTCTGGTATCAGCGCTTCGTACTGTGCTGTCTCCGGATAAAGGGCCTTTTTGCCCGGTAAGTGGATCAACGCTCGATAGGGCCTGAGAGGTTTGATAAAACGAATTATAAGCCGCCACAAAGTTTTCTATATCGCTACGAACGCCCTGACGGTCATATTCAACGCCTATTTCGGCTGGTGTTTGATTAGGTTCAGACTTCCCTTTCAATGTGAGATCTACGCCCTCTATCGCATCCTCAATAACGTTGTTATGGCTCGAAAGTTTCGCGACGCCATCTAATAATACGACTGAGTCTTGTCCTGCCTGAACTTCAGTCATACCGCTATAACCTTCAAGCATTGACTGAGCATGCGCGATTTTTGCTTCGGCAGCGTCTATTTTTTCGAGTCGCTCACGCTCTTCAGGATCGAGCTTAGAGCGGTGGATTTGTTTCGCCTGATCTTCTGTCAATTCACCACGCTTTACTTTTTCATCAAGCTCCTGTTTTTCATCAGTAATTTTCTGCTCGATTTTCGCTTTTTCTTGATCAAGTAGCTGCTTTGCTTCTTTTGTGGTGACATAAGAGTCGGTCAGTGTGCCAGATGCGGCATTACTCCAACCCGGGACTTCAGGCGCTTTTTCAATCGCCTTTTCGTCCAGCTCCAATTCTGGCTCTTGGTAAGAATCAAGTAAGGTGCCTGAGGCGGTTTCAGTCCAGCCAGGAATACGATCTTCTGGACGCCAACTTGCTCGTTCTTGCGCTTTATCGAGCGCGTCTTGGCCCGATTTGGCTGCAGCAGCACCAGACGGAGAAACCGGCTCATTAGAAGCGCCGTTTTGCTTAGCCTCTGGTTTCCCTTCGGCAGATTGCATTTCCGGTGGTGGTTGTTGGGTCTGCAAAGGACCCAGCACTTCTTCAGCGGCTGCGCGTGCCTCTTCCAAAGCCCGAGCTCGCTGTTCAAGTGTTAGGTAAGCGAATTTTTTGAGGGGGTTACCTTGTTCGGCGTCCACTGTAACAGTAATTTGGTGGTCCTTGCCGGAGTGATTAGAGGCAAGAATAAGGCGTGGGCCTTCTGCATCGTTAATAAGCGAAGCACGTACGCCAATGTTGTCTTTTGCACCGTTGATGCTTCGCACAACATCTACGAGCTTAGATCTTGAACGAACATTGATGTTAAAGCTGTCGTCACCAAGCGAAATATGCAGCTTACCCGGACCAAGTTTTGCGTCTTGTGGTAAAACATCAGACGCAACTTTATGGCTTTGTGCAAGCTGCAACACATCGATAGCATACTTACCTGCTATAGCATCGGTAGTTGCAGTGGCAGATACGATTTTATCGTCCGTGGTCTCAACCGTCCGGGCAGCAAAAGCTTTTTCCTGACGGAAGTTCACCATGAGGTTTTTCATCGTATCCAGAGATTCTCTGAGTCGCCCATAGGCGCTGATGCTGGTATCTATCGTCGTGCGTTCATTGTTGATGCGTTGCTGCTTTGGTACACGCTCGGCATCGACAATTTTGCTGACCATGGAGTTAATATCCATGCCACCAGACATCCCCAACGGGCCTAAACTCATTAAATCACCTCTAAAAACGACTTACACTTTTTCAACTAACAAACCGCTGTTAGCTGTGTGCTCAGCTAGGCGACGCAAAACGACCAGCATGTCTTCATCAGGAATTTGACGAATCACGTCGCCCGTTTTGGCTTCGTAAATCGTTACCACGTCTCTGCCGGACTCTTCATCCACGCGAAACGCCACTCCCTTGTTTATGGATGTCACAAACTCATTCATTTGTGCGACCATTTTTTCACGTTCTTCTCTGTTCAAAACCTGACGGCCCTCTGCCATTTTGATAGCAGCTTGAACAGAGAAATCACTCTCGGTGTCTTTCACTTTTGACAGAGAAATATCACCGACTGAACTTGCTGGGTCCGGCACGCCTATGCCATAGCCATTTTTACTAGCAACTTTGATGCCATCCTCTGCACCGTAAGACTGGATGTTCGATGTGTAGGAGGCTATTTCCATGACAATCTCCCTTCCAACTTATGAGCTAACGATAGGGTCTATCGCTTGACTAAACCAGCCTAATTAGCCCAACAAGCTTAGCGCTGCAGATGGTGCCTGCTTCGCTTGTGCCAGGATCGAAGTACTCGCTTGCTGAAGGATTTGCGACTTAGTCATTGCCGTTGTTTCCTTCGCGTAGTCAGTATCTTTGATACGGCTCTTAGACGCATTAACGTTTTCATTAATGTTATCTAAGTTATTGATTGCATGGTTAAATCGGTTTTGGAAAGCACCAAGAGACGCACGCTGGCTATCCACTGACTTAAGTGCACCGTCGATAACAGCCACAGCTTCTTGGGAACCCGCTACCGAGGTAACGTCGATGTCTTGAACCGTGACGTCTTTGGCATCACCGAAACCAATCTCACCAGCCAGGTTGCCAGAAAACTCAACTTCGCTAGTCACTTTCTGAGATGAAGCAAAAACTTGCAGCTTACCGTCTTCGCCTACTGACGCTTTTACGTCATCGCTTTGACCGTTGATGTAAGTCGCTAATTGCTCAAGATCATCACCTTGTTTCGCGTTGATTGTCAGCTTTTGCTCTTCACCTTGCGCGTTGGTGTAATTCATTTTCAGCTGAGTTTTTTCACCGACAGCCCAAGATGCATCTTTGCCTTCTTCTGCGGCGTAGCTTTTACCACCCATAGCAGAAGTATCAGAACGCAGGCTGCTGATAGAAAGCATGACAGCTTCACCAGAGTCTGCGCCAATTTGGAAAGACTGAGTACCGTAAGTACCATTAAGAAGTTTGTTACCACCAAAAGATGTGGTTTCCGCAATACGGTTTAGTTCATCGTTTAGTGCCGTCACTTCTTCCTGAATCGCTACACGTTCTGCTTTTGAGTTAGAACCGTTCGCGGACTGAAGCGATAGGTCACGCATACGTTGCAGGATATTAGACGATTCATTCATTGCACCTTCAGCAACCTGTGCAACAGAAATACCGTCGTGGGCGTTTTTCACTGCCATGTCCAGACCACGGCTTTGTGCGTTCAAACGGTTTGAAATCTGTAGACCCGCAGCATCGTCTTTCGCGCTATTAATTTTATAACCCGAAGACAAGCGCTCCATTGATTTTTGTTGACCATCAGCGGCCTGATTCAGGTAACGCTGTGCGGTCATTGCAGAAACGTTAGTATTAACGTTAATCGCCATAGTTGATCTCCTTAAGGCTTTTGTGAATGTACCCTCGTGTCTCTCACCTCACTTAGGTACATCTCATTTCTCTCAATCCCTTTAACGGCGATCAAGACATATCCTTTAGGTGATTTTTCCATTTTTTTGCGCTTATTATCCACTACTTAGCGAAGTGTGACCGTCATCCAATGTGGCCTAATAGTCCATCAGCGTGCTTTCTATAGATAGAAAAAAACCCGGCCGAAGCCGGGTTTACTCGCTCATCTCTCACCACGAGCCAATGAGGTTCTCGTCTGGAGTTAATGTTGCTATAACGCTTAACCTAGCAGACTTAGCGCTGAGTTTGGCGCTTGTTTCGCTTGCGCAAGGATTGAGCTTGACGCTTGCGATAGAATTTGAGACTTGGTCATTTCTGTCGTTTCTTTAGCGAAGTCGGTATCTTTAATACGGCTCTTCGACGCATTCACGTTCTCATTAATGTTATCCAAGTTGTTGATCGCATGGCTGAAACGGTTTTGGAATGCACCTAACTCTGCGCGATGGCTATCTACGTATTTCAGAGCGGCATCAAGGATTGCTACTGATTCTTGCGCTCCGCCTACCGACGTTACATCAATAGAATCAACCGTTACTTTATTACCTTCATCCAGACCTAATTCACCAGATAGTCCGCCAGAGAATGACAGTTCACTATCCACTTTGTTGTTACCTGCAAAGACTTGCAATTTGCCATCTTCATTGACTGATGCTTTTACCAGATCAGTCTGACCGTTGATGTACGTTGCCAGCTCTTCAATATCATCGCCTGCTTTTGCACTAATCGAAATTTCTTGCTCTTGACCAAAGCTGTCTGTCAGGCTGATTTTCAGGTCTGATTTATCCGCAGATACGTTCCAGTCTTTACCTTTGCTATTTTCAGCTTGGTAACTCACGCCACCCATCATTTTGTTGTCAGAACGCATATCTTTCAGTTCAAGTATGACTGCTTCACCGTTGTCTGCGCCGATTTGGAACGATTTGGTGCCATATGTACCATTAAGAAGCTTGTTACCGCCAAAAGAGGTAGTTTCTGCGATACGATTAAGCTCGTCGTTCAGTGCAGTCACTTCTTCCTGAATCGCAACACGATCTGCTTTTGAGTTAGAACCGTTTGCAGATTGAAGTGACAGATCACGCATACGTTGCAGAATATTAGTTGTCTCGTTCATCGCACCTTCAGCAGTTTGTGCAACTGAGATACCATCATTCGCGTTACGAACAGCCACATCCAAGCCACGGCTTTGTACATTCAAACGGTTCGAGATTTGAAGACCAGCAGCATCATCTTTTGCGCTATTGATCTTAAAGCCTGAAGACAGACGCTCCATAGAAGTTTGTTGAGCTGAGTTTGCATTGTTTAGGTAACGCTGAGCGGTCATCGCTGATACGTTTGTGTTTACATTCACTGCCATGGTGATTTCTCCAATTGATTTTCCGGTGTAGCGGTTTCCGACGTCTCGGAAAACCAAGTAGTTCTCTCAAAGTTACTTTTATTAACGACGCACAATCTGATTTCTTTAGGGAAAATCTTCGATTTTTTTATAAAAAGTTCACTTTTAGGAGCGATCGTGACGAAATAGATAAAAAAGCAAAAAAACGCTAAATTTTCTCTAAAGCTTCTTTTTCACCTGTCGATACAGGCTGTTTTTCTGAATTTTAGGGAAGACGACATTAGCCAAGCAAAGACAAAACAAGATTTGGCGCTTGTTTCGCTTGAGCAAGGATAGAGGTGCTGACCTGTTGCAAGATCTGCTGTTTGACCATCTGTGTGGTTTCTTTGGCATAGTCCGTGTCTAAGATTCGACTATTGGAAGCCGCAAGATTCTCATGAATATTATCTAAGTTATTTATCGCATGGTTAAAGCGATTTTGATAAGCACCGAGCTCGGCACGATGACTATCGACATACTTCATCGCCGTATCCAGAACCGCCACCGCTTGCTGCGCCCCACCAACGCTGGTGATATCAACGTTATCGACCGCTTGATAACCTTTCAGTCCCAAATCTAACTCGTTTGCCAGATTACCTGAGAACGAAATCGTACCAGAGGTTTCTTTGCCAGCCATAAAGATCTGTAGTTGCCCCTTTTCATTCACTGAAGCAGAAACTCTGTCGGTTTGACCATTTATGTAGGTGGCTAAGGTTTCAATGTCATCGCCGGCGTTAGCGTGAATATGGATTTGTTCCGTTTCACCTAATCGGTTAGTAAAAGACATGTTAAGTGCATTTGCATCACTCTTAACTTTCCAATTGGTATCAGCTCTTCCTCGTGATATGTAACTGAACCCACCCATCTCTAAGCCATCCGAACGCATGGATTTCAGTTCAATTTGTACCGCTTCTCCTGACGCTGAACCAATCTGAAAGGCTGATTTACCAAAAGTGCCGTTAAGCAGCTTTCGTCCACCAAACGAGGTGGTTTCAGCGATACGGTTCAACTCGTCGTTCAATGCACTGACTTCTTCTTGCAGCGCAATACGCTCTGCGTTGCTGTTTGAACCATTCGCTGACTGCAAGGAAAGATCGCGCATACGCTGCATAATGTTGGTGACTTCATTCATTGCCCCTTCTGCGGTCTGCATGATAGAAACACCATCATTCGCATTTCGTACTGCGACATCCAAACCACGCATCTGCGCTTGTAAGCGATTAGAGATTTGCAGACCTGCGGCATCATCTTTTGCGCTGTTAATACGCTTCCCTGAAGACAAACGCTCCATGGATTGGCTCAGCATGTCGGTTGCGTTGGTTAAATGACGCTGCGCAACCAGAGCTGAAACATTGGTATTAACGGTGATAGCCACAAATATGTGTTCCAAAACAATGAAGTATTGAATATTTATCGGCCAGATATGTGGAAGGTTTAGCGTTTTGGGAAACAAGATAAGATAGGAAGCAAAAAAATAACAATGAAGAGACAAAAAACCCTCCAGTATGGAGGGTTTGGAAAAGCAGCAACTTAGGTTTATTTGATAGCCAGCTCCGCCAGCATTACCTGAGATGGAGCGAAAAAGTACGCGCCAGTAACGGCTTTAGTAAAGCGCAGAAGCTGGTCAGTCTTACCATCAGTGACACCGTACATGCTCTCCAGCATCACTTTGATGTTATGCAGTGTATGACAGTAGCAGATAAACAACAGCCCATGTGCACCAGTTACTGTACCGTATGGCAAGCTATGACGAACGATTTTAAGACCTTTACCTTCTTCTTTAATATCGACACGACCAACGTGAGATGCAGCTGGCACATCATCCAACTCAACAGAATCTGGCTTAGTACGGCCAATCACTTTCTCTTGCGCTTTTACGTTCAAACGGTTCCATGCAGGAAGGTTGTGTTCGAAACGCTGAGCCATCACGTAGCTCCCCCCCGCAAACGGGCCTTCTTTAATCAAGGCAACCTCAGCTCGAGCTTCGCCCTCAGGGTTCTCTGTGCCGTCGATAAAGTCTGTCATATCACGGGAATCTAGATAACGATAGCCATACGTTTCATCAACAACAGTGACATCTTCTGCTGTATCTGTCAGGAACTTACGCAATACGTAAAAATGTAAATCGTGACGCGTTGAGTGGCAGTGAATTAATACGTCAACATCGCTCGCTGGAGCAACGGTGTCTCCCTCGCCAAGCTGTGGGAAGTCAATTAACTCTTCAGGTGTATCAACGTTAAAGTGCTGCCAGAATGCTTTTGTGAATGCGATGGATAGTGTGAGATCAGCACCTGGCTGGCTGTTATTCAACTCTTCAACCAGCTTTGGAAGCGCTTTAAGTTTCGCCAACACGTTATCACGGTTTTGGTTTACTTTTAGTTGAGTGTACAGTGCAAATGGTCCTGCTTCTGGCACGATAGCCGTTTGAGCTTGTAACATTGAGGTTTCCTCTATACTTTGCCCCTGTGCGGGAAGTTATTGATTTTTTTAATTCTTTGAAGACTGTTCTTTATTATGCTCAAAATGTGGCACATTAAAACAGTCTTTCACCCACCTTCCATTCAGAAAGTAGATAATAAACCAAGTTAGTAAGGTGATGGTCAGCGCGTTTGCCCAGTTGAATACACCATGCTCTAGATACACATGATACAAAGTCTGAGCCAGTTGAATACCGCACAAGATCAAAGTCACCTCTCGCCCGTAGCTCATTATTTTATTTACCCATTTTCGATCAGGTTGGCGTAAACCCATCAACCACATCATCAAAAGACTGGGAATGCCCATCGATAAGCCTAAATATAATGTGCTCGAGTCTGGATAGACAATCGACAGCAGTTTACTTCCACTTTCCCGGCTTACACCTGCCATGGCAAATACCACCCAAGATCGGGCAAGAAACAGCCACCCTAGCCAAACAAAAATAGGCGCTTTTAAAAAACCATGAGCGTCATATTGATCAAATGCGTAGCGCACAATATCTTCTTCTTTAATAACTTACTGCGATCACTTTACCTGATCGCAGAGAAACTGCAACGCAAGTCCCTACCGCCGTTAATAACGCTTCCCCACCTCGTATAAAAAAGCGAAAGCTTGTTCAGAACTTGCGTTAGGCGGTTCATTTCATCCTGCTTGGCGAGTAGACTAGGCTTAACTAATTTCAAGATGCAGGCTCCTAGCGCCGAGTAAATAAAGACATGAAAAAGAAAAACACAGCAGTTCCCATCCCCTCTCAAGAAACTCAGAACGAAGCAATGAGCATTGCCAAGGCCACTCAGAAACCAGGGCAAACGAAGGAACAAACCAAACTGATTGCTCAAGGCATCGAGAAAGGTATCGCACTGTATAAAAAGCAACAAAAAGAACGAAGCCGACAAGCAGACAGAGCCAAAAAGAAACAGCAAAGAGAGAAGCAACGCCAGGTTGAAGAACAACCGCAACAAGAGCCTCAGACTACGGTAGAATCCACTACGTCGAAATCATCAGCGTTACCATGGGTACTCCTAGTTCTTAGCTGGATTGGCTTCGCAGCCACGATTTTCATGGGGAAATAATTTACATAGCTTCCCGCTAGGTGATTCATTCAGTCTCGTAAGCTATTTCTCACCTACCTGAAAAGAAAAAAAGCCAGCGATTGCTGGCTTAAGCACGAAATCCAAGGCTACTAGCGATATCACGCTCTCGCTCCAGAACCCATTGACTATCAAAAGGTCCCCAATCCGAAAGTTGGTAATAGCCATCATTGTGACGTCGACCATCTTGAACAAATATGAGCTCGATGCCGATACCCGGTAATGCCTTGAGTACATCTTGAATTGTACGTCGAGGCCAACCCGTTTGTTCGATTAATTTTGGTACATTTGGCCTTTCCAGGCTTTCGACCAACAAGGCCAAATATAACCGCCTTGCAAAAACAGGACTCAACTCCATTGACACCTCCTAAACTTGTGCTGAATCATTATTTCGTTTTTGCACAGCGAGATGTTGCGTTTGATCAATAACTCGACTTATCCACCCTTTTTTGGTGTCTTTTTACTCAAATTCCTACAATTTTATTCCCATTTTGACTCATTCTGTAAGTTATCAACGTTTATAACTCAGCAATTTGGATTGGTGAGAAGTTATCAATTATTCTCTATCGCATTTTGTCAGTTTGTTTTCTTCTTGGTAGGATGCGATAAACAGCCCAAAATAGCTTGAGCACCAGAGAATCACAGCCTCTGTGCATAAGAACAAAGTAAAAAGAAAAGGAAACATTATGACGATTACCATGTTCGGTATCCCAAACTGCGACACAATTAAAAAAGCCAAGAAATGGTTAGAAGCGGAAGATATCGCGTATGAGTTTCATGACTACCGTAAACAAGGCGTAGATGAGGCATTGGTGACAGAGTTTTGTGATGCTCTAGGCTGGGAAATCGTGCTCAACAAACGTGGTACCACTTACCGCCAATTGACTCAGGAACAGAAAGATTCTCTGAATGCAGAAAATGCTATCAAGCTGCTAGTCGAAAACCCAGCGATGATTAAACGCCCTATTCTAAAAGTGAATGATCAACTCCATATTGGCTTTAAAGCTGATCAATACACAACGATTTTTAACTCATAATTTAAGGAACACTCAAGGATGACAGACAGTCCAGTACTGGCTCTTGCAAAAGACCTAATCAGCAGACAATCCGTAACGCCTGAAGACGCGGGCTGCCAGGACTTAATGATCGAGCGACTAAAAGCGCTTGGTTTTGAAATTGAAGTCATGGTATTTGAAGATACTACTAACTTCTGGGCTCGCCGCGGCACCGAAGCACCGTTATTTGCCTTTGCAGGCCACACTGACGTTGTACCTGCGGGTAAGCTTGAACATTGGGACACACATCCATTTGAGCCAACAATAGTCGATGGTTACCTACACGGTCGCGGGGCGGCTGATATGAAAGGCTCTCTCGCTGCGATGATTGTGGCCGTTGAACGTTTTATTGCAGACAACCCGGATCATAAGGGCTCTATAGGCTTTTTGATTACTTCAGATGAAGAAGGTCCTTTCATCAACGGTACAGTGCGTGTAGTAGAAACCCTGATGGAACGCGGTGAAAACATCGATATGTGTATCGTTGGTGAACCTTCAAGTACCGAGATCGTGGGAGATGTAGTGAAAAACGGTCGCCGCGGTTCAATCACTGGTGATCTGACTGTAAAAGGTACTCAGGGACACGTGGCATACCCTCATTTAGCCAATAACCCTGTTCATTCTTCTCTGTTAGCGATTCACGAATTAGCGACAACGGAATGGGACAAGGGCAACGACTACTTCCCACCAACTAGTTTCCAGATTCCAAACGTATCGGCAGGTACTGGGGCTTCAAACGTCATTCCGGGTGAATTCAACGTTCAGTTTAACCTGCGTTTCAGCACCGAACTCAACAATGAAATCATCGTTGAACGAATCACTGAGACACTGAATAAGTACGACCTGAATTACGAGCTAGACTGGACATTCAACGGTGACCCGTTCTTAACCGATACTGGCGCGTTGCTCGACGCCGTTGTGGCTGCCGTGGATGAAGTAAACCATACTAAACCAGCGTTACTGACAACTGGTGGTACTTCGGACGGTCGTTTTATTGCTCGAATGGGTGGTCAGGTTGTGGAACTTGGGCCGGTAAATGCAACCATTCATAAAGTGAACGAGTGCGTAAAAGTTGACGACTTAGAGAAGTTGACGGACATGTACCAAAACACGCTTAAGCATTTATTGGCGAAATAATCGTTCGCTGGAAGCCAATTAACGAGAATAACATGACACCATCGCAACTCACAGGCACCACCGATTCTCATCTTCAATCAACCATGGTTGGTCAGAAAGCCTTTTTGCTTCATCCAGAAGTGGCTCCGGACCTGCTCAGAATGATTGAGGCCGCGACTGCAGCTGGGTTTAAAATGGAGATTGCCAGCGGTTTTCGCGATTTTTCACGCCAACGCGAAATCTGGAACGGGAAATTTGCCGGAGCGTTGCCAATTCTTGATTCAGACTCGAAGCCACTGAAAAAGTCTGCTTTAAGTGATGAGGAGAAGCTCGTAGCGATTTTGCGATGGTCAGCTCTACCGGGAGGAAGTCGTCACCACTGGGGGTCTGATTTTGATGTCTATGCTCGTAACTTGTTACCTGAAGGAACAGCACTGCAACTGGAACCATGGGAGTACCTGCAAGGTCACCAACATGAGTTCTATCTATGGTTGAAAGCGAACCTCGGTGAGTTTGGTTTTTTCTTCCCATATAAAGACGATCTTGGTGGCGTCGCGATTGAACCATGGCACATTAGCCATAAGGCAGTCGGTCAACAATGTTGCTCGCAATTAACACCAGATCTGCTAAGAAGTGAACTGATCAAACAAAATCAAAAGCACAACATTGCAGGGTTAGAATCGATACTAAATAATTTAGATAACATCTTATCTACCTTTATTCGCAATATCACCCCACCGCCGGAGGCGTTATGATCGAATTTCTTACCAACCCTTGGGTTATCATCATTGTGGTCTTGAGTGTGGTCATTGGGAACATTGCCGCTCTGAAGTACACAGCAAAAATGAAATTCCACCGAATGGACAAAGGTCGTAAGAACGATTTGGATAAATTGAACGAGCTCGACCAGGAACACAATGGGGATAAAGACAAGAAAGACGACGGTTCTCGTTAATGAATACCAACAAAAAAGGGACCAAACGGTCCCTTTTATCTATGTACTGATTAATTACTGCTTGACCACTTCTGCCAGAACTGGTGCCAGTGACTTAAGGAATTCCTCTTCAACAGGCTTACCTGAAGAGTCTGTAATATTAATTGACGTTCGGTTACCTAAGTCGCCAAATAGGAAGGTGTATTTACCCGCCTTTAAGTCAACAGGCTTAACGCCAATATCATTCCAGAACTCATCATCTGGTGATGCGTATCTCGCTTCTACTGTACCTTGAGATTGAGTGCGATCCTCAACAGTGAAACCCATCTTAGGTAGAATCACTGGCAAACGCGGCCACAGTACGTCATATTGAGCACGAGCGATGATGACAGGAAGCCCACTTCGGTCTGTACCCATAGTAATAGGAATCTGCTTTACCAACTCCTGAGCTTTACGCTGCGCATCTTCACGAACTTGTTGATCGTAGCGAGCGGTAACCAGGTTAGTCATGAACACATTGTAACGTTCGCGGTTTGTTGGAGTAACTTCTTTAATTTGGCTACCTTCACGCCAGTCGATAAGACCAACTTTAAATCCATAACGACCACCGGCTTGTGTACGCAAAATCTCGTATCTACTGCCAATCTCCATATCTTCATCAGGAGAATCCCAAGTTACCCAACTCGTTTCGATACGCGAATCCGTTTGGCTCTCAACCGGAATTTTGTTGGCTTCAACCATACCTTGTACCGTTTGCCAAACCTTATCTAACTCGTCTTTACGGAGCAACCACAGCGTCACTTCACCATCTTGACTGCGATCCAAGCGAGCACCAGGAATCAGTTCTAGCACTTGTTGTGGCGGACGAATATCAACGTTTTCACCCACACCACCAGCATAAGCACCCTGAGGGACATCGTAGTTTGGATAAAGCTGAGGCTGAACACCTTGTGGCGTATTCCACTCACCCAGCGTTGGGGTGTTTAAGTACTCGAAATCGTCCTTTGCCTGACGACGTTGGGTGGCACCACCTGTACAGGCAGTCAATACGAATACAGCTAATGAACTTAACACTAACTGGCTTGAAAGCTTCATTTATACTCCTAAAACACTGAGGGCCCATTGGCCCCCAGTATGAACGTCAATCCTAGTAACTCAATCTTTATAAATACGGGCGTCGGTTAACGCCTGTTCCACGATCGGCTGCGATTTTTCAGAAAGCGTGGTTAGAGGAAGACGTAAGCTACCATCGTCGATCAAACCCAGCTTTTGAGCTGCCCATTTCACAGGGATCGGGCTTGCTTCAACGAATAGATTCTTATGCAGAGGCATTAAACGCTGGTTGATAGCTTCTGCTTCTTCGTACTTACCTTCACTTGCCAAATGGAACATGTCTGCCATTTCTTTTGCTGCAATATTGTTGGTTACCGAGATAACCCCATTGCCGCCAAGTTTGACAAAATCGAGACCCGTCGCATCATCACCACTTAGTAAGATAAAATCTTCGCCACAAAGTTCACGGTGAATTGCAACTCTATCCAAATCGCCTGTCGCATCTTTTAGAGCAACTATATTATCAAGCTTTGACAAACGTGCCACTGTCTCAGGCTTCATATCTACAGCCGTGCGACCCGGTACATTGTAAAGAATGAGCGGCACATCACTCGCTTCAGAAATAGCTTTATAGTGCAGGAACAAGCCTTCTTGTGTCGGCTTGTTGTAGTAAGGCGTTACACTTAGGAAACCCGCGATACCAGAATCCGCCAGTAATTTACTGAACGTCACTGCTTCGTGGGTAGCATTTGCCCCCGTACCAGCTATCACCGGTATGCGACCGTTGGCAAACTCTACCGTCTTGTTAACAACCTTTACATGCTCTTCAATCGTCAGTGTCGCTGACTCTCCGGTTGTGCCTACTGCCACAATACCATCGGAACCAGATTCGATATGGTATTCCACTAGCTTTTGCAGACCATCAAAGTCTACTTCGCCATCCGCTTTGAATGGCGTAATCAGCGCTACGATACTTCCTGAAAACATGTTTATCTCCCTTATTTAGTTCTTTCTGCATGGTACTGTAATGCGATTGAAAAACACAAGAGCGTAAACTCGCTTACAAAGTACAAATGAGTGAATAATTATCAGATGTTAGAGATCTAGCAAATTAAATGCTCGCTTTGGCCGGACTCCTACAAAACTTGATAACAGCGTTAGTTAACTGGTTCAATTTTGAAGAACAAGGCGTGAGCAAAAGAAAGACCTCATTTTTACTATGCTCAGAAATATACTCTCTGAAGCGCTTAATCAAGTCAGACTTGAGTGAATAAAAAAACCGGGCTGTAAACAAAACCGGACTGACTCGATCTTTCTCTATCGTATCTGTGCTAACATCTTTTTATTGAACAAAGGACAAGAAGCTCATTTATGAAGCAACATCTGGTACTTACAGCAGTTGGAACGGATCGTCCAGGTATCTGTAACCAAGTCGTAAAGCTCGTTACGCAAGCTGGCTGTAATATTGTCGATAGCCGAATTGCTATTTTTGGCAATGAATTTACCCTAATCATGCTGCTGACAGGTAGCACCAGTAATATCACTCGCGTCGAAACACAGATGCCTTTACTGGGACAAGAACACGACCTGATCACCATAATGAAGCGTACTGCCACTCACGATTTACTCGACAACAGTTACACCTTGGAAGTGTTTATCGAGTCAGAAGACCGTCCGGGCCTCACTGAGAAATTCACTCAGTTCTTTGCTGACCAGCAGATCGGGCTTGACTCACTAAGCGCACAAACCATTAGCAAATCAAAGATTCAGGCCGATGTTGATCAATTCCACATCGCCATTACGGCATCGGTGAGTACCGATTGCAACCTGATGCAATTACAAGAAGATTTCGATGAACTTTGTCAGTCGCTCAACGTACAAGGTTCTCTGAATTTCATTAAAAACACACTATAAAGTAAAGGAAATCAACATGAATACGCTGACAGCAGGCTCGCCAGCGCCAGCCTTCTCTTTGCTCGACCAAGACGGCAACACAGTGACGCTTGGTGATTTTAAAGGCAAGAAAGTACTTTTCTACTTTTACCCGAAAGCCATGACTCCGGGCTGTACAACGCAAGCAAAAGGGCTGCGTGACATTAAAGCAGAACTCGACGCGCACAACGTTGTTGTGCTTGGCGTCAGCATTGACCCAGTAAAACGTCTGGGTAAGTTTATCGAACGTGATGAGCTTAATTTCACGCTACTTTCTGACGAAGACCACGCGGTTGCTGACCAGTTTGGCGTTTGGGGTGAAAAGAAGTTCATGGGTAAAATCTACGATGGGCTACACCGCATCAGCTTTCTTATCAACGAAGAAGGCGTGATTGAGCACGTGTTCAATAAGTTTAAAACCAAAGATCACCATGAAGTGGTTTTAAATTATCTCAACGAAAACGCGTAACAACGTCTGATTGAACCGATGTCCTAAAATACAAGAAAGCCCAGTACATGCTGGGCTTTCTTTTTTCTATCGCAGGCAGTGAGAATTGACACACTCAATGCAGATAAGATTGGTATCGTTATTCCTGCTCAGCAGGTTCACTGTCTTCTGTACTTGGTAGCGCATTCCAAACCGCTTTTACTAACGTTGCCAGTGGGATAGCGAAGAACACCCCCCAGAAGCCCCACAGCCCGCCAAAGACTAGCACTGCAATAATGATCGCGACTGGATGAAGGTTTACCGCTTCAGAAAACAGCACCGGAACCAATACATTCCCGTCCAGTGCCTGGATAATCCCGTATGCGAGCAGTAGCCAATAGAATGGCGGTGTAAGCCCCCACTGGAACAGCCCCACGATAGCCACAGGGACAGTGACCGCCGCTGCGCCAATATATGGGATAAGAACGGACAAACCGACCGCGACGGCTAACAATACGGAATAACGTAAATCCAGAATCGCGAAAGTGACATAACTTACCCCTCCGACAATCAGAATTTCGAGCACTTTACCGCGAATATAGTTTGAGATTTGTTCGTTCATCTCGTGCCAAACTTTATTCGCTAGTCTACGGTTTTTAGGCAGAATACCACTGGCCATACCGAGCATTTCCTCTTTGTCTTTAAGCAAAAAGAAGATCAGCAAAGGCACCAGAATTAAATACACCGCTAACGTCGCGAGACTGACTAAAGAAGCCAAAGACCCTTTGACTACGCTCTCCCCAAGCCCTAAAGCCTGATTTTTCGCATTTGTCACGATGGTTTCTACGATTTGTAGGTTAGCCAGCTCAGGATGACGCTCTGGAAGTGTAACAATGAACTTCTGCAATCCATTGTACATATTAGGGATATCGTTAATTAAGTTGCCAACCTGAGTCCAGATAGTTGGCACTAAACCAAACAAAGCAATCAACATCAAACTAATGAAGATCAGCAATACAATGATTACAGCGAGTGTACGCGGCACTCCCATACGGCACATTTGCACTACCGGCCACTCCAGCAGATAAGCGAGTACAATCGCCACCAATAATGGAGCAATGAGATGACCGAAGAAGTAAATAGTGATAAAACCAAACAGCAAAATCGCTACCAGGCTCACTGCATGAGGATCAGAGAATCGACGTTGATACCAACGACTTACCATTTCGAACATCTAAGCGGATTCCTTTTTGAAAACAGTCAATGTGTAGTGATCTGATATTGGTTGGCAATCAACCACGTACCCTTGAGCATTTAAGTATTTCACAATATCTTGTTTAGAGCTGTTATCCGTAACTTGAATGACAAGCTTTTGATATTGCGGATTTTCTCCTTCAAATGCCTCAACAGTGTGACGCTTTGCAAGTAACAGTGCTAAGGGGCAGCGTTGCTTGCGCAAATCAAGTAGCATGGATTCCATTGTATTGCTCTGCACTTATGATAGGGTTGTATTGTAACGGCTTTTTAAGTTGGTGCTAGCACTTCTGACATGATTTAACCAGATCCTGAAATCACTCAGATATAAACAATTTACGAAACCAATTCGTTTATTCTCGGTCTGATTGCTAGCATATACCCAAATGACTTCAAGGTGCATGATACGCGAGTTTCTCGAGGTTATTTGGGCATACTATTAACAGGATGACCGTACAGTATAGTGGTGACGTTGTGAGGTACGCGACCTCCTACCACATGCTTAGGTATTTGGGAGAACCTTTAAAACGTATGTTAAAACGCACTCGATCGCTAGTTTGCTTATGTATTGCTGCTGCAATTAGTTCGCCAACAACCTACGCCAATAGTATCGACTTACCCGATATTGGGACAGCCGCAGGTAGCACTCTATCGATAGACCAAGAGTTGATTTATGGTGACGCCTACATGCGGATGCTAAGAGCGAGCAAGCCGCTTGTTAACGATCCTGTGATTAATGAGTATATTGATTCTCTTGGCCACCGTTTAGTGGCCAATGCAAATGACGTAAAGACACCGTTCCATTTTTTCATGATTCGTGACCGCAACATCAACGCTTTCGCGTTTTTTGGCGGCTATGTCGCTCTGCACTCCGGTTTGTTTCTACACGCTCGCAGTGAGAGCGAACTCGCCTCAGTAGTTGCCCACGAAATCGCACACGTTACGCAGCGGCACCTTGCTCGTAGTATGGAAGAGCAAGCAAGACGTTCACCTGCATCATTGGCGGCGTTAGCTGGAGCTCTGCTACTTTCGATAGCAGCACCAGAAGCTGGCATTGCCGCCATTACAGCCGCTACGGCTGGCAACATGCAAAGCCAGATAAACTATACTCGCGCGAACGAGAAAGAAGCCGACCGTTTTGGCATCTCGACACTAGCAAAAGCAGGGTTTGATGTACAAGCCATGCCTCGCTTCTTCGGACGATTAGCCGACGAGTATCGTTATGCAAGTAAGCCTCCTCCGATGCTACTTACTCACCCGCTTCCTGAAGACCGAATCGCGGACAGTCGACAACGAGCACAGGCTTACCCTCCACTGCGTATACTTCCGTCAATTGACTACCATCTAGCCCGAACTCGTATTGTTGCCCGCTATGCCGGCATTGACGGACAAGCCGCATTAGGTTGGTTTGAGCGAACACAGAAGAAAGCCACTGCTGATATCATGCCTGCGTTTGATTATGGCCGTGCTCTGGTTTATTTAGACAGTAAACAGTTATCGAAAGCTGAACCAATACTGAAGAAACTGCTGGCACAAGATCCGGGAAATCCATTCTATCTTGATGCGATGAGTGATCTGTTTATCGAGAAAAAACAACCAGAGAAAGCAGTAGACATGCTGAGTAAAGCACTCACGCGTAATCCACAGAATCAAGTTCTGACGATTAACTATGCGAATGCCCTGCTTGACGCCAATAAAGATGATCAGGCTGTGCGTATTCTTCAACGATACACCCATGATAACCCTGAAGATACCAATGGCTGGCAGCTATTATCGAAAACCTATAACGAGTTGGGACGTAACGATGAGGAGTTGGCTGCCCGCGCTGAAATTTTGGCGTTGCGAGCGAATTGGAATAAAGCGATTCAATATTATAGTGAAGCAAGTAAAATGGCCAAGTTGGGCAGTTTAGAACAAGCACGATACGATGCTCGTATTGACCAACTCATGATCCAAAGAGATCGATTCATGGCATTACAATAACGAAATGGAGAAAACCATGTCAGTCGTGATTTATCACAACCCTCGTTGCTCAAAGAGCCGTCAAACCCTTGAACTACTCGAACAAAATGGTGTTACACCAGAAGTCGTAAAATATTTGGAGAATCCACTTACTGTGGAAGAGCTAAAAGCACTCTACGCTCAACTAGGATTCTCGACTGTTCGTGACATGATGCGTACCAAAGAAGCCGATTACAAAGAGCTAGGCTTAGGTGACGCGTCAGTCAGTGACGAACAACTGTTCGAAGCAATGGCACAAAATCCAAAACTGTTTGAGCGTCCTGTTGTTGTAGCAAATGGCAAAGCGAAAATCGGTCGCCCACCAGAGCAAGTGTTGGATATTCTATAAATGGATTGCCAGATCCTTATTTTGTACTTCAGTCGCCACGGCGCAACAAAACAGCTGGCAAGACAGATAGCAAGGGGAGTCGAGTCGACTCCTCAATGCGAAGCAATTTTGCGTACTGTTGAAGAATTGTCTCCTCACTCACATACCCCTTCCGATCCAATTGTTACTCTAGAAGAGCTGAAAAAATGCGATGGCCTTGCATTTGGCAGTCCCGTCTGGTTTGGCAACATGGCAGCGCCGTTAAAGCACTTCTGGGATCAAACCACACCTTTGTGGGTAAGCGGAGACTTAATCGATAAGCCAGCGTGTGTATTTACCTCATCCTCTTCGATGCATGGTGGTCAGGAAACCACACTACAAAGCATGATGACTCCATTGTTGCATCACGGGATGATGTTATTGGGAATTCCTTATGCAGAGCCAGAGCTGCACTTAACTCAGTCAGGTGGTACACCGTATGGCGCGAGCAGTGTCGGCAAAGAGCCAACTCTCACAAATGATGAGGCTCGCCTGGCACAGAAATTGGGTAAACGACTGGCAACTGCAGCCATAAAGCTGAAAGACCGTTAGTAAATTCAAGGATAGTAAATCGATGTCTGAATCTTTTGACCAACCGGCACTTAGTGCAAAAACGAAAAGCTATCGTTATTTGGCTTTGTTTGGCAACTTGGCTTTACTGGCTTGGGTAGCGATTTGGCAACTCGCGCTGTCTCCTCACCCTCACTTAAACAGTACAACGCTAGCGATTGCATGGTGTATTCCGTTATTACTCCCTTTACCAGGCATATTAGCAGGAAAACCCTATACTCACGCTTGGGCAAACTTTGTGTTAATGCTGTACTTTCTTCATGCATTAACCATCTTATATGTTGATGGTGGAGAACGTTGGCTTGCAGCAGTCGAGCTCCTGCTGACCACGTTGGGCTTTTTTGGCAACATTCTGTTTGCGAGAGCAAGAGGCAAAGAGTTGGGCCTCAAACTCAAACGCTTATCCCAAGTGGAGAAAGAAGAAAAAACGAAGTTCAACAAATAAGGCCTATGATTAAACAAAAAAAGAGTCGCAATTTGCGACTCTTTTTGTTTAAAAACGTTAGCATCCTATTCTTCTATGAACGTTGACCCTCAGCCCATTCATAAATGACATCATACTGCTCTTGTACCGGCTGGACCACGACAGGCTCAGATTCGTTCACTTCCTCAACTGACACGTCAGCGGTCACAACATCTGAAGCCAATGGTAGCTCTTCCTCTACCAATTCTGTCTGCATTGGCTCTTGAGCAGACTGTAAAGTCGCGACTTCTTCCACTAGCGTTACTGGCTCTTGGTACTCACCTAATTGCGAAATCGATGACGCTTCTTTTTCAAACGCCTCTTTAGAAGCCAATAGGTGAAGTTTAAGCGTCAGTTCATCCCCCTGAACTCGCTTAACTTCAGTGCCAGCAACTGAGTTAAGCTTCTTTAACGCACTTTCTAAATGGAAAAAATCTTTCGCTGAATGGATGTTGACCACTTTCATCGTGACCCCATCAGAAGACTCGCCCGACATAACCACGGCACTCTTACCTGCGTAATAGTCAGTAATCTCATCGACCACTTCTGCCATCGCATTCACACCTGACGCCGCCCCACTACTAGGAGAGCGCTGCGATACAAGAATCGCAGATGGTGATTGGTCATATAACGTCCAGCGAATTTGATCGCCCTGAGCTTTAAGTACCAGTACTGCATCAACAGGGTAACGTTGACTAGCCTTTGCTATTGGTTCAACAAATCCGCCCCATAGGTCAGAGACATCAACACCGGTAACATCATCAAAGTCACCCACAGGGACAGTAATCGGTAGGCCTCGTGTTTCCGCTGCGACGCGCAATGCAGAAACCTGCGGTGAGTCTGAATGCTCCCAAGCAATGGTACGTTCATACGCTTGCTCTTCAATCGCCCAGACGAGAATATTTGCGCGATGAGGCGACCACGATGGCAGCTGTGCTTGCGTCAAAAGAGAATGAATCTGACCACTGCTGAAGCGCATATTCAAACTTGGTTTGCCGTCAACCTGACCGTAGCCAAGTTGAGAAATGTAACGTGAGCTTGAGCCCAACGCCTTTTGAATAACAGGGTTACTTAAAGAAGATTGAGAACCAGTCGCTCGAACAATCACCTCTTTCATACCTTGTTCACGAGCCAAAGACTCGCCGTTGTTTTGCTCACTGTCGATAACCACTTCAGCACGATAGATATCTACCTGCGTTAATGCGTAAACGGGCAGGGACAACCAACCTATCAGTATAAGAGCTAAATAGCGCATAGTTTTCAATTTCCTCTAAATAAGAGAAAGCATAATAAGCAACTATCAAACCTTGAGCAAGGCGAGCTATAGGTAAATAGCTTGAAATTTGACCGACTTACGCCATTTGCGGCACAGTATTCAGGGTAGGTTAACAAGTCGTCCTTATTTTTATCAATCTATATGCGTATACAAAAAGTGAGTCCCCCGGAGGCCTAGATAAACCAAAATACCCATTTTCAACATTAAGCCAGACGATATGATCAGCACACAATTACATCCTTTACTTTGTGGTTCCTCTAACAAATATGCACTTTAGCTCGTAAAACAGGCACTTTTCTAAGAAAACTGCTCTAAAAGCCTATTTTAGCCAGTTAAAATCATCGAAAAATTTGATCTGGTCATTGCCGCAAACGTTTGCCGAGTGATATTATTCGCCGAATTTGTCTGCGTATCTTTAAATAGGAAATGATTATGAAAAATGCGTTACAAGGCGCTCAGATGCTCTTTGTCGCTTTTGGTGCTTTGGTTCTCGTGCCACTTCTGACTGGCCTCGATCCAAACGTAGCACTCTTCGGCGCCGGTGTCGGTACCCTCCTCTTCCAATTAATCACTAAACGTTCAGTCCCAATTTTCCTTGCCTCTTCTTTCGCGTTTATTGCTCCTATTATGTTCGGTATCCAAACTTGGGGTATTGGTGCAACAATGGGTGGCTTAATGGCAGCAGGTATGGTGTATGTGGCCCTAGGCGCGGCGATCAAAGTGCGTGGCGTAGGATTTATTCATAAGATTCTGCCACCTGTGGTTGTAGGTCCAGTGATTATGGTTATCGGCCTAGGCTTAGCTCCAACCGCAGTGAATATGGCGATTGGTAAAACTGGCGATGGTGCAGTTCAATTGATCAATGGCGATGCAGCGTTCATTATCTCTGCCGTTTCACTACTAACGACTATTGCACTGAGTGTGTTTGCGAAAGGCTTCCTGAAGCTAGTACCAATTGTTGGTGGTATTTTAGCTGGTTACTCTGTATCTCTCGCCTATGGTGTGGTCGACTTTACTCCAGTTGCTCAAGCTGCGTGGCTGGCAATGCCAAACTTCACCACGCCTGAGTTCAACATCAACGCGATTCTGTTTATGATTCCGGTTGCTATCGCACCAGCAGTCGAGCACGTAGGTGATATGCTGGCCATTTCTAACGTGACGGGCAAAGATTACCTTAAAAAGCCAGGTCTACACCGCACTATCGCGGGTGACGGGGTAGCGACGATGGCAGCGGCAATGGTCGGCGCGCCACCAAATACAACCTACAGTGAAGTCACTGGTGCAGTAATGCTAACTAAGGCATTCAACCCGAAAATCATGACATGGGCAGCAGTGACCGCTATTGTTCTGGCTTTGGTGGGTAAGCTAGGCGCTATTCTTCAAACCATCCCAGTTCCTGTAATGGGTGGTATCATGATCCTACTGTTTGGTTCTATCGCAACCGTAGGCCTGAACACGCTGATCAAAAACCACGTTGATCTCCACAAGTCTCGTAACCTAGTTATCGTTGCCGTTACTCTAGTATTCGGTATTGGCGGCATGGCTTTCGGTATTGGTGAATTCAGCCTACAAGGCGTTAGCCTATGCGGTATCGTGGCAATCATTCTTAACCTAGTGCTTCCTCACGATCTAGGCGAAAACCATGTTGTAGATAACGCTCAGATCGAAGAAGAAAAAGCGAACTAATTCGCTGGTTCAATTCGACACATACAAAAAAGGCTTGGTAAATACCAAGCCTTTGATTTTGTTCAGAACTGATTCTGCGTTATTTTATACGCTTATTTAGTACCGAAAATCTTGTCACCCGCATCACCAAGACCAGGAACGATGTAACCTTTATCGTTTAGTTTCTCGTCGATTGCCGCTGTGTATAGCTCAACATCTGGGTGTGCTTTTTCTAGCGCTTCGATGCCTTCAGGTGCCGCTACCAAAACAAGAACTTTAATCTGGTTACAACCTTTTTCTTTCAAAAGGTCGATCGTCGCGATCATAGAGCCGCCAGTAGCCAACATTGGGTCAACAACAAGTGCGATACGCTCATCAATGTTAGAAGCAAGCTTGTTAAAGTAAGGTACTGGCTCAAGCGTCTCTTCATCACGGTAGATACCTACCACACTGATACGTGCACTTGGCATATGCTCAAGAACACCATCCATCATACCTAGACCTGCGCGTAAGATTGGCACGACGGTTACTTTCTTACCTTTAATCTGGTCAACTTCTACTGGACCATTCCAACCTTCGATAGTAACTTTCTCTGTTTCAAAGTCTGCTGTCGCTTCATAAGTAAGTAGGCTACCGACTTCGGTCGCTAACTCACGAAAACGTTTTGTGCTGATGTCACCTTCTCTCATTAGACCAATTTTATGTTTTACTAGAGGGTGTTTTACTTCAACAACTTTCATGTCCATCTCCGGCTATAGTTGGCAATATTTAAACAAACCTTCAGATTATACATTATTTCCACTGGTAAATCAGGATATATCACTAAAGAAAAAAACTGACGCAAACGTTTGCTATCTGTATTTAAGCACTGGTAGAATAGCGCCGTTTTCATATCCAACTTAAATACCGAGGACTTCCCTGTGAGTGGTAATAACTCTTCTCTTAGCTATAAAGACGCTGGTGTTGATATTGATGCAGGCAACGCGCTTGTAGATCGTATTAAAGGTGCGGTAAAACGTACTCGTCGCCCTGAAGTGATGGGTGGTATCGGTGGTTTTGGCGCTTTATGCGAATTGCCGACGAAATACAAACAACCTGTATTGGTTTCTGGTACTGACGGTGTAGGTACAAAACTTCGCCTCGCACTGGGTATGAACAAGCACGACACTATCGGTATCGACTTGGTTGCGATGTGTGTAAACGATCTTATCGTGCAAGGCGCAGAGCCATTGTTCTTCCTAGATTACTACGCGACAGGCAAGCTAGATGTCGATACAGCAGCGGACGTTGTTTCTGGTATCGCAGACGGCTGTGTGCAAGCAGGTTGTGCCCTAATCGGTGGCGAAACTGCTGAAATGCCAGGCATGTACGAAGGTGAAGACTACGACGTTGCGGGCTTCTGTGTTGGCGTTGTAGAAAAAGAAGAAGTCATCGACGGTACGAAAGTAGCGGCAGGTGATGCGCTAATCGCTGTCGGCTCAAGCGGCCCTCACTCAAACGGTTACTCTTTGGTTCGCAAGATCCTTGAAGTATCTGGCGCAGACAAAAACGAAGTACTAGAAGGTCGCACTATCGGTGAGCATCTTCTAGAACCAACAAAGATTTACATCAAATCAGCACTTAAAATGATTGAGAAGCACGACATTCATGCAATTTCTCACATCACTGGTGGTGGTTTCTGGGAAAATATCCCTCGCGTTCTACCTGAAGGCACTAAAGCATTGATCGACGGTAAGAGCTGGGAATGGCCAGTAATTTTCCAATGGCTACAAAAGAAAGGAAACGTAGAAACACACGAAATGTACCGTACATTTAACTGTGGTGTTGGCCTAATCGTTGCTCTTCCTAAAGATCAAGCAGAAGCAGCGGTTGCACTTCTGCAAGAAGAAGGCGAAAACGCATGGGTGATCGGTGAAATCGCTCAAGCGGAAGCAAATGAAGAACAAGTTGAAATCAAATAACTTGCGATTCTTGCTCAAAAAGTAAAAAGATGAGGACGCTATGTCCTCATTTTGCTATCTGGAACTCGAAAACTATTTAAATAGTAGGTAATACCAATCGTAGTAAATAACTGGTCATTCTAGCTTGTTAAAATACTCGATAGCTGCGTTAGAATTTTTGATTGTAGAATAACTACTTATCGAAAAATCCTGCCTTGTTCTCAAGCATTTTTCCTCGCTATTTCTGAACACTTACTGTGATTGGTATAATTTATAAAATCTACATTAGTAAGGCAGTCTCAACATCATGAAAAATATAGTGGTCCTAATTTCTGGTAGTGGCAGTAACCTACAAGCGATACTGGAAGCGTGTGACGCGAATATGCCTAACGCGCAAGTCGCTGCCGTTTTCTCAAATAAAGCGGACGCTTACGGATTAGAGCGCGCGAAGCAATTTAATGTTGCAGGCCATTTTGTCGACCCAAAGGCATTTGAGTCACGTGAAGCATTTGATGCAGAACTGATGAAACAGATCGACCAATACCAGCCTGATGCAGTCATTCTTGCGGGTTACATGCGCATTCTCAGCAGCGAGTTTGTGCAACATTACATGGGTAAGATGATCAATATTCACCCTTCCCTGCTACCAAAATACCCTGGGTTGCACACTCACCAACGTGCGATTGACGCTCAAGATAAAGAGCACGGCACCAGTGTTCACTTCGTAACAGAAGAGCTAGACGGTGGTCCGGTTGTTCTGCAGGCAAAAGTGCCTGTATTTGAAGATGATGATGCGGATATCCTTGCCGCTCGTGTTCAAACTCAAGAACACACCATCTATCCAATCGTCACCAAATGGCTGGTTGAAGATAGGCTGAAGATGCAAGACGGCAAAGCTTGGTTAGACGGCAAAGAGCTTGGCGCTTCTGGCTACGCTGACGAATAAGACTGTTTATGCCTCATATCAGCTTCGACAGGAGCTGATATGCCCCCTCAGCGACTCTCTCTCAACGCATCCGTCCCCCACTGTATTCCTCTAACAGAATTCTACAAAGTAAACATCAATTGACTTAGCCTTCTGAAGACTCGCTCGTCTGACTCTCCTGATAAATATCTATCTAGCTGAAAATTATCATGTTTATCACACCATTGTTATGTCCAATACACAATTGTTATGTTATAACATAAAACTATATCAGCAGTAGTAGAGATGTATTCAATAATGAGATACCAATTTAGCGTTTTATTCTTAATCAGCCCCCTGTTATGGGCAAATAACTCGGAGACGATGACTGTCATTGGGGAGCTGGTAAACACGACGCAACCTGAACTATCGTTGTATGAAACGGAGACTTTGTCCGGGCAGAAACTGAAAGAGAAACAAGCAAGTACCTTGGGGGAAACGCTTTCACAGATATCCGGCGTTCAGGGAGCCAGCTTTGGCCCGACAGCATCGCGACCAATCATTCGAGGGCTTGGCGGACACCGTGTTCAAATCATGGTCAATTCATCAACCGTCTCAGATATGTCTTCTATCAGCGAGCAACATAGAGTCGATGTCGAGCCTTTCTTTGCTGAGAGCATCACAGTGATCAAAGGGTCCGCTTCTATTTTATACGGGGATAATGCTATCGCTGGCGCGGTTATCATTGATGACGGTCGTATTCAAAAAAGTTTACCTGAGGAAACGTTCAGCGGAGCATTTCAAACCAGCGGCGGGCATAATACACCCGCTGAATTATTGTTTAAGGTTAAAGGTTACTCTGATTCACTCACATGGAATGTTAGTGGTCTGCATCGGAAAGGTCGGGATATGTTTATTCCATCGAAAAATAAGGATGAGGTTTGCCGAGACTGGGATAAGCTGGCTGGCGACACACCATTACAAGGACGCTGTCAGGTGCATGTTAACCCGCAATGGGATTTCGTTGAAGGTCTACCTGTTGATGTGACACCGGAGGATCAACAAGTCATCACAGAGTTTTCCCCAACCTATGACAGAAGATTAAAAAACACCAGTTTTCATCAAAACCACCTCGTTGTTGGTTCCAGTCTTATCAAAGACGCAGTGCAGTTTGGCGCTGCCTTGTCTTATAGTGATGGCGAACGAGGCATTCCAGGATTTATGAACCTTGATTCGAAAGTTGGGGCGGATGTCACCGTCGAGCCTATTCGAATTCACTCTGACACCCTTGCATTAGAGTTGTATGGCAATGTCGACTTAGAGACGCCTTTCTTTGATGGCGTTACGTTGGATCATAAGTTCAGCAATTCCAACGAGCATGAACGGATGGGAGCAACGGAAATTAATCACTTTAATGTGGAGACGGAAGATACCAATCTAAAGATCGGTCACAGTGCTGGCAATTGGCTCAGAGGGATCTGGGGGGTACAGCATTACCACAATGAGTTAAATACCTCTGGGATAGATAATTTTCTACCATCGGTAGAAACCACAAAATTCTCCTATTTCGCTCAGGAAGTCTTTTCTTACAACAATATTAGTCTGGAGCTCGGAGCCCGCGCCGATTCAATCGATTATAAAACTGACCTTAGCCATTATCAGCCAGGTCGTGGCCTTGGCGCTGTGGTTAAAGACCGAGAATTTGACCTTGAGAACTATACCGCCGCTTTGTCTTGGCAGCTGCCTTTTGGTTTATCTTTCAGTGCAAGGAAAACATGGGCTGAACGGGCACCAAGTCAGAATGAACTTTATGCCAGTAACAACCACTTAGCACTGCAGATCGAAGAACAGGGAAATTCTTTGCTAGAGACGGAAAAAAACACCAGTGAAGAGTTATCTGCTGGGTTGGATATAGGGCGTTTATCGCTGAGCGCCACCTATTACCAAAATGACTATGAGGACTTCATCTACCGCAGATTCACAGGCATGCAAAGAGACAACAGCCCTGTTTATCAGTGGAGTCAGGCCGACTTTAAGAACCATGGTACGGAAATTAATATCGCATACGACTTTGACCTCGGCGCTTATGGCTTGCTGGCATTCAATGGTCTATATGATCGAGTCGTCAATGAGCCTGTATATCGATACCCGAAAGGCCAGGATTTCATGGAGCTGATGATCGGAGGCGCTTCAATGGAACAAATCGATGAGTATTTCATGGGACAGCTGCTTGGGGATTACCTGCCTAGACTGCCGGTGTCAAGGTATGGTGCTGAAGCTCGATGGCTTCAGGGGAACTGGATTGTTTCGGCAAATTACATGTACTATGCAAAACAGGATAAAGTGGCTAAATATGAGATGCCTTCAGCGTCCAGTTACAGGCTGAATCTGCGATTTGATTATGAAAAGCTTCACGAGACGACTTCCAGCCATTTCTTTGTTGCACTGGATAACGTAACCAATCAGGAAATACGATCTCACCAATCCTTCCTTCGACACACTGTCCCTGAACGGGGAATGAGCGCAAAAGTCGGTTATCGCTACGAGTTTTAATCATCACCTAAATGAGCAACAAACGAAGCAGCAAGCGACCTGTAATCGGTGGCTTGCTGCTATTCACGAGTATTCACACTACCGCTTTATTCAAGAGGTTCCGTCGGGGCCTGGCTTGCTACTTTCTTTGGTGCGAAAGCGACATCTGCCAGCGCAGCTGCATTGCTATCAATCAATTCACCTAAATGAAACAGACCATATTCGCCCGGCTTCATTCGCTGCCATGCTTCATTACCAGTCAGTGGCTGAGTCGCGATCACAGACACAACGTCATTTGGTGTTGTCTCTTCCTGGAAGTTAATTTCAACATCTTCATCCAGTAATGCCGCTTTACCGAATGGAGCTCGTCGCGTGATCCAATACAGGTGATTAGTGCAATACGTCATAACATACTCACCGTCACTCAGCAGCATATTAAATACACCCTTTTCTTTCAGTTGATCACAGCACTTTGCAACATAACGAAAAACCGACTCCATATCTTCAGGAGGCTCTGGGTATCGATCTTCCATTTGCTTTAACAGCCAACAAAACGCCAGCTCACTATCAGTTTGACCGACCGGGCGGTGCCGACCTGTATGTAAATCCTGGTAATCTGACAACTGACCATTGTGAGCAAATGTCCAGTACTTACCCCACAACTCACGTGTAAATGGGTGCGTATTTTCTAAATTTACTCCGCCACGATTGGCCTGTCGAATATGGCTGACCACAGCACGGCTTTTAATTGGGTAGTTCTGAACCAGTTCTGCAATTTTTGAATCGCAGCTTGGCTTCGGATCTTTAAACGTCCGAAATCCTTTACCTTCATAGAAAGTGATTCCCCAACCATCACGATGAGGGCCAGTTCGACCTCCACGCTGCATCAGCCCGGTAAAGCTGAAACAAATATCCGTTGGAACATTGGCGCTCATGCCGAGCAATTCACACATGGTTTAAAGAACTCCTTACCTAAAATACCAATCTGAAAACAGAAACTACCGCGTTAATTATTCCATCTCTTTTTCTATCAACTGAATGACGATGTGAATAATCTTAATATGGACTTCCTGAATACGATCCGCATAGCCAAAGTGAGGCACACGAATTTCAACGTCTGCCAGACCTGCCATTTTACCACCGTCTTTACCTGTCAGTGCAATGGTCTTGATGCCTTTTGCTTTCGCGGCTTCAATAGCTTTAAGAATATTGCCAGAGTTACCAGATGTCGATAAACCAAACAGTACATCACCTTTACGACCAACCGCTTCAACATAACGAGAGAAAACAAAGTCGTAACCAAAGTCGTTACTCACACAAGAAAGGTGACTTGGGTCAGAAATCGCAATGCCTGCATAACCCGGTCGATTATCACGGTAACGACCCGTCAATTCTTCAGCGAAGTGCATTGCATCACAGTGTGAACCACCGTTACCGCATGAAAGCACCTTACCCTCTTGCTTAAAAGAATCCGCAATCATTTTCGCAGCCGCTTCAATTTGAGCGATGTTATGGTCATCGTTTAAAAATTTGTTGAGCACTTCAGCAGCTTCGTTCAATTCACTTTTAATCAGATCTTGGTACATAAGACGTTCTCTTTATTATGTCGGCCCTCGGTATGCTTCCACATTACCTCAGCAAATGGTTCTGATACCAATCTGGTATCAGACATTTCATTACTGAGAGTTTACCCACAAACGAGAATTAGTGTCGATAGCGAAGCAACAGATTTGGATTGGTAGCAGTAATAAACTTAGTAACTTGCTCAATATAACAGCACCCAAATCGCATTTTTAGAATTATTACTCTACTTAGATCGCTTTTTACTCAACCTTGGGTTTTACATTTTATTAATATATTGATTACAATTAGGAGAACTGGTTAGACCTCTTATCAGAAAACAGACATACAACACTTATAAAGTCTGAAAAGGAAAACACATATGGACATCTTGCTTTCAATCGTTGCGATGACAATCGTCTTAGGCTTTACGCTCTATCACCGAATGTCACTCGTAAAATCCGTCAGCCTTCTAACCGCTGCTATGTTAGTGCTGACTATCGCTGGTTCTGCAGGCATTTGGGGCTGGGCAATTTACACCCTTGCCATCGCTATATTTGCCGTACCAGGCATTCGTCAGTCACTAATCAGTCGTAAGGCTTTAGCTGCTTTCAAAAAAGTCCTCCCAGCTATGTCTCAAACTGAGAAAGAAGCCTTAGATGCAGGTACGGTCTGGTGGGAAGCTGAACTCTTTAAGGGTAAACCTGAGTGGCAAAAACTGCATGCTATTCGAGCACCTAAACTCAGCTCGGAAGAACAAGCTTTCCTTGATGGCCCCGTCAACGAAGTATGTGCCATGGTTAACGACTTCCAGGTGACTCATGAACTGGCCGACTTGCCGCCTGAAGTCTGGCAATACCTGAAAGACAAAAAATTCTTTGCCATGATCATTAAGAAGAAATACGGTGGTCTAGAGTTTTCTGCTTACGCGCAATCACTGGTATTACAAAAACTGACAGGTGTCTCCGGCGTTTTATCTTCTACTGTTGGTGTACCTAACTCTTTAGGTCCTGGTGAACTACTCCAACACTACGGTACAGAAGAACAAAAGGACTACTACCTCCCTCGTCTAGCCGAAGGTAAAGAAATCCCATGTTTTGCCTTAACTAGCCCAGAAGCAGGTTCCGACGCGGGATCTATACCCGACTACGGTGTGGTGTGTAAAGGTCAGTGGGAAGGCAAAGAGGTATTGGGCATGCGCCTGACGTGGAATAAGCGTTATATCACGCTTGCTCCTGTGGCAACTGTGCTTGGTCTTGCTTTTAAACTGCGTGACCCTGAGGGTCTGCTTGGCGACAAAGAAGATCTCGGTATTACCTGTGCGCTAATCCCTACTAAGGTTAAAGGCGTAGAGATAGGTAATCGTCACTTCCCTCTTAACGTACCATTCCAGAACGGTCCAACACGAGGCAAAGATATCTTCGTTCCTATCGACTTCATTATCGGTGGTCAGAAGATGGCAGGCCAAGGATGGCGTATGTTGGTTGAGTGTTTGTCTGTTGGCCGTGGTATCACACTTCCTTCAAACTCAACCGGAGGCATTAAAACAGCAGCACTGGCAACAGGTGCTTACTCAAGAATTCGTCGTCAGTTCAAACAGCCTATCGGACATATGGAAGGCATTGAAGAACCATTGGCACGCATCGGTGGTAACGCTTATGTGATGGACGCAGCAAGTAACTTAACCGTGGCTGGTATCGACCTTGGTGAGAAACCGTCTGTTATTTCTGCAATCGTTAAGTACCACTGCACCCATCGTGGTCAACAGAGCATCATTGATGCTATGGATATCGTCGGTGGTAAAGGTATCTGTATTGGCCCTTCAAACTTCCTGGCTCGTGGCTACCAAGGTGCACCTATCGCCGTGACGGTTGAAGGCGCGAACATTCTGACCCGTTCGATGATCATCTTCGGTCAAGGTGCAATTCGTTGTCATCCATACGTTCTGGAAGAGATGAATGCAGCGCACTCTAACGCAAGTAACGCTATTGAGCAGTTTGATAAAGCACTCGCAGGTCACGTGAGCTTCACCATGAGTAACCTTGTACGCAGTATTTGGTTTGGTTTGAGCGATGGCTTGGGTTCATCAGCACCAACCAAAGACGCGACTAAGCGTTACTACCAACAACTCAACCGTTACAGTGCTAACTTAGCACTTCTGTCAGACATTTCGATGGCAGTGCTTGGCGGCTCACTGAAACGTAAAGAGCGCCTATCTGCTCGTCTTGGTGACATCCTTAGTCAACTTTACTTAAGTTCAGCGGCACTAAAACGCTTTGAACAAGATGGCCGTCCAGTGGAAGATTTACCTTTGGTTCACTGGGCTCTGCAAGACAGCTTGAAGCAAGCAGAAACTGCCGTTGATGAGTTTTTGGCTAACTTCCCGAACAAAGTAATCGCTCGTACACTTCGAACCTTGATCATGCCGTTTGGTCGTGTACGCAAAGCACCAAGTGACAAACTCGACAGCAAAGTAGCGCGTATTTTGCAAACACCTAGCGCAACGCGTTCACGCATCGGTCGTGGTCAGTATCTGGTACCGACAGAACATAACCCAGCAGGCAAGATTGAATTAGCATTATCTGTGATTCTGCAAGCAGAGCCCGTGTTCGACAAAGTATGTAAAGCGCAAGGTAAACGTCGTCCTTTCTTACGCTTGGATATGATTGCGGAGGAAGGATTAGAGCAAGGCATTATCACTCAGGAAGAAGCGGAACTTCTGCGCGAAGCAGAGCAGCACCGTTTGGATACCATCAATGTCGATGACTTTGAGCCAGAACAACTGGCAGCAAAGCCGTATTATCCTCAGATGGACAGCGTTGCCTAAGAAAATAAAGCCGTTGTAATAAGCAAACCGGGAGCCAAATGGCTCTCGGTTTTTTTATATTCTGGACTTAGATTGGCATTGAAAAGACGATTACGCGCTTTTGAGTGATAAATAGCTCACGGACGTAGTAACAGAACGATGTATACTTTACTGTAAATAAACCATTTTTTAGGGGTGCATCTGTGGCCAAAAAATTATTCTCGCAGTGGTTCCCTGGTCTAGTTCAGCTTAAGCATTATCAGCGTGAATGGTTCACTAATGACTTTCGAGCCGCTTTTTCTGTTGTTGCCGTTGCCTTACCTGTCGCAATCGCTTACGCACAATTAACGGGTGTTTCTGCTGTTGTCGGACTCTATTCATGTGTGTTACCGATGTTAGTTTATGCCTTAATGGGCACTTCACGACAACTCATTGTTGGTCCAGATGCGGCCACCTGTGCGGTGATTGCCGCTGTTGTCACTCCGCTTGCTGCTGGCGACCCAACCAAACACTGGCAGTTAGTGATGACCATGACCGCCATGACGGGTATTT
This sequence comes from Vibrio sp. J1-1, assembly GCF_021728395.1. GTDB lineage: Bacteria > Pseudomonadota > Gammaproteobacteria > Enterobacterales > Vibrionaceae > Vibrio. The sequence continues at coordinate 130,081 of NZ_JAKKCM010000003.1, forward strand.
GGTGTGTAGTGGCGAGCCGATTTAAGTTAGGCATTTTTGCGGACTTTCTCTCCCGCCCAATCCTCCTTGGATTACTTAACGGCGTTGCGCTGACCATCATTGTCAGCCAATTTGCTAAAGTTGTCGGCTGGAGATACGAACAACGCTATCTATTGGAGCGTTTATGGGAAGCGCCTCAACGCTTAACCGAACTTCACTGGCCTACCGTATCGTTAAGTATTACCACTGTCATAGTTTATCTGGTAACTAAGCGCTTTCGTCCAGCCTGGCCAGCAGCCATGCTTGCCATACTGGTCACGACTGGCTCTGTTTGGTTACTTCACTTACAAGACATAGGCGTTTCAGTGGTAGGTATTACACAAGGTGGCTTTCCCCAGTTTCAAACACCAAGGTTTGAACTGGGGGAGGTGCGTGAACTGGTGGTCCCGGCTTTGAACCTTGCTATCGTTAGCTTTGTGAGCATGATGCTCACTGCACGTAGCTTCGCAGCAAAAAACGGCTATGACATAGACCCAAACAAAGAATTCAGAGCATTAGGCTTTGCCAACATCGCGTCGGCATTTTCACAAGGTTTTGCTATTAGTGGTGCGGACTCTCGCACCGCTGTGAACGATGCCAATGGCGGTAAATCACAGTTGGTTTCTATTATTGCGGCGCTCACTATCGCGGTCATTGCGGTCTTTATTTATGAACCTTTACAGTTTATCCCTATCGCTTCACTTGGCGTGGTATTGATCATCGCTTCATTATCACTACTTGATATAAAAGCAATATGGACATTGCGCCAGCGGGACAAAGATGCCTTCAATCTTGCGAGCATCACCTTCATATCCGTATTGGTCATAGGCGTGATTCCAGGAATTACTTTGGCAGTGCTTTTGGGATTGTTTCAATTTTTGCGGATTGTCATGCGCCCAAGCGACCAAATCCTCGGCTTAGATGAGAAAGGCACAATACGAACTGTCGATGGCACAGGTAAAGCAACTCCGATACCAGGGATGGTGATTTACCGGTTTAACTCACCACTGACGTATTTTAACGCCCCTTATTTTAAACGCCGGGTATTGGAACAAGCAGAACATACAAAAGACGTCAGTTGTGTCGTGGTAGACGCCGTATCCAGCTTTACTCACCTTGACTTAAGCGTGATGGCAACGCTGTCAGATCTTCATGAAATGCTGAAGAAACGAGGTATACGATTGATTCTAGCAGGCCGAAAACGACGCTTACGACAATGGTGTGAACTAACCGGTATTAGCACGAGCGAGGGCGGAATCTTACTGCGTGCCGATATGTATCTCGCCATCAAACTCAGCGGATGCTACATCAGCGCCGTTGGCGAAGGGCAAGTTCCAACCGTACAAAAAGAACCCGATTTGGAACAAACTCCGAAGCCGATTCCCGAAGTAGCTTAATACTTACCTTGTTCATCAATATACATTCAGAGTGACGTCAGTGATTCTAACGCTAGCCAAACCAAAAGCGGAACCAATTGGTTCCGCTTTTTCTAATTCTTTGGCATTTGCAGCTGCATTTCAGGTTTGGCTTCTCTTTTGGCTTTTAGCTTGCGCCATACCAGCCAAAATAAGATACCGACAATTAACATCACCACATTGCCTACTGCGATAATCAACATACTACGCTTGCGTTCTGCTTCACGTTCAGCAAGGATGCGCTTTTCCATGTCGATTCGGTGCTGCTCGGCCAGTTCGGCTTCTTTGGCTTTACGCGCAGCCTCCAAATCAACGTCATCAACCACACTGAATGTCTGCTCCTGAATTGGAAAAATCAGCGGGCGTTGAGTAGCAAAATCGGTAGCAAAGATATTGCCACGCCATGAGTGCTTACCCAGCTCAGAATCGTTAGTTAAATTCAGCGTAGCTTTTAGACCATCTTGAGAAACTTGACCTTGTCCGTAGACCTTAAAACCATCGGGCGCACTTTTTTCCACGCTAACTAAGATGGAACCCGGGGCAATCATACCCTGCTCTCCACTGACCACCAGCTGATGAGGTTGGCTTTGTTCACGAGATTGAATAAAGGTACGCGAAATAGGATTCGGATAGACAAGTACCACCTGCTCTTCAGCACGCAAGAAGACGCCGTTACCCGATACAATACGTGCACGATATTTTCCCGGTTGAACTTCAATAGGCAACTGAACGGTAAATACACCATCGCCAGCTCGCTCATCCAAATCTCGGCCATCATCCTGAAAATCACCAATCACTAATGGAACAGGTCGCTCCTCGTTAATCAGTTCATCTTCGTTTTCAACAAACTTGGTAAAGGTGACCTGGAGATTTACTCGGTCGAGAAAGTCTCTTAACACAAGTGGTTTGTCGTCTGATGTGAGTCGTGAGGTAAATTTGAGCGCTTCACCGTGGTACAAATGATTCGGAAAAGCGTCTGTGCTTAACTTCAAATGAGAAATTAAGCGAATGTTGTTTTTAGGTGTGACTTTACCCACCGCTTGCCATGGGCCCGGCATGGGTTGATCGATCGACACTATATCGAGTGCAGGTTCCTGATACCAACGAACATTATCGTAAGCCCCCCAAGCATAGTATTTTTTACCGTCAGGGCGAACTAAGACAACGGGTTGAGAACTTTGCTCGCGATGGACCAGAAATGTGATTTGCTCAATACTAGGATCGACACGAAAACGATTATCTAATAGAGACATCGTAGTTTCACTCGCTGCACTCGCAAGACAACTCCAGATTGCCAGGATAGCAACCGACAAAGCCCTCAGCATAGTTTCTCCTATTGAAGCCAAATACTGTCGTTCACCAGCTCTAACCTTTTCTGGTGCGCATCTAATTCATCGGCACTTGCTCGCAAAACCTTTAGCGCTTTTCTTCCCTCGACTCGGCGAACGCTTTCTACGCCTCCTTCGTGTTTGTTGGCGTTAAATTCAAGGCTTGTTTGGCCACCCGTCATAAATAAGTAAACGTCAGCCAGAATCTCCGCATCGAGCAAAGCTCCGTGGAGTGTCCGGTGCGAGTTATCAATGCCGTAACGTTCACATAAAATATCGAGGTTATTTCGCTTGCCCGGGAAGATTTTCTTCGCCATAGCAAGGGTATCGGTCACCTTACAGAAATCATTCGTTTTGCCGATACTCGGATCGAGCATTTCAAACTCGTAGTCCATAAAGCCAGTATCGAAGGGCGCGTTGTGGGCAACCAGTTCAGCCCCTTTGATGAAATCGATAAATTCTTTATGCACACTGGCATACTCCGGTTTATCGACTAAGAACTCATCTGTAATACCGTGAACCTCAACCGCTTCTGACTGAATTTCACGATCAGGCTTTAGGTAAACGTGGAAGTGACGCCCGGTCAACTTGCGGTTTATGATCTCCACGGCACCGATCTCAATAATACGGTGCCCCATGTAGTGAGGACCGCCTTCTCGGTTCATACCTGTGGTTTCAGTATCGAGAACCACAATGCGATTATATTCAGAATTGCTGCTGGTATTCATAAGCTTATATGTGTCAGACTATGCTTTAATAAATGTTTCGGCTAATAGTACCAAAAAATATGACCAAACACGTTGAGATTTTCACTGACGGATCTTGTTTAGGTAACCCAGGACCGGGTGGTTACGGCATCGTTTTACGCTACAAAGATGTGGAAAAGACACTATCTAAAGGCTATAACCTAACGACTAACAACCGCATGGAAATGCTTGCTGCAGTTGTTGCGCTGCAAACGCTAAAAGAGCCTTGCGAAGTCTCATTAACAACCGATAGCCAATATGTCCGACAAGGCATTACGCAGTGGATTCATAACTGGAAAAAACGTGGTTGGAAAACAGCGGATAAAAAGCCGGTGAAGAACGCAGATTTATGGCAGGCGCTCGATAAAGAAACGGCCCGCCATCAAGTAGAATGGCATTGGGTAAAAGGTCATGCAGGCCACAGAGAAAACGAAATCTGTGATGAATTAGCCCGAACAGCGGCTGAAAACCCGACTGAAGAAGATACTGGCTATCAAGCTTCTTAGCGCTTCTCACTTGATATCTTTTTCACTCCAGCCCCCTCTCGATTCATGATCCCAAGTGGCGTGAGTTTTTTCTTTAAACGCCAGTGCGGCTTGATTGGCTTGAGAGGGTATGTCCGTTTACGCGCAACGATGTAATACAAACTGCCCGCTGGCGATGCCCATTCCCCTAAACTATTTTCAAACCAAGTCCACATTGTGCGGTAGCGTGTCATAGGGAAAAGTGCATAACGATCACGATGGATTACCTGATAGTTAAGCAGCCCCAGCCAGTCCTGAACACGGTTAGATGAGAACATTCGACCACTCCAAGGCAAATTGTTTTTACGCCATGGAAACAGACTCGCTAAGCCAGTAAAACTAAATGGATTAAAGCCAGTAATGATCAGATAGCCGTCATCCATCATCACTCTGTCTACTTCTCTTAGCAGACGGTGAGGATCTCTTGCGTAGTCTAGCTGATGAGCCAGAATTGCTACATCAAAGCTTTTTTCCAAGAAGGGCAATTCGTAACCATCCGCGACGACATTATGCAACGGGTTCTGGATATCTACGTTAACTTGGTGTTGAATGTTACAATTACTGCTGGTTAGCTCACAGCTCAACCCGCCCAGTTTGAGCATGTGGTAACCGAAGAGTTTCGGACACCACTCATCGAACCGAGTTTGGATTGACTCAAGTACCCAAGGTCCATTATTCAGATCGGACCAAGTTGACGGGTGTGGTATAGTTTTGTTGCTGAGTGCTGGTTTCATTAACCACCTAACTATAATGGGTGACGGAGAACGAATCGTGTTAGAGATCAAAAGCATACCCGCATTTAATGATAATTACATCTGGCTGATACAAAATAGCGATAAACGTTGTGCCGTTGTTGATCCGGGTGATGCAAAGCCTGTATTAAACTATTTACAAGCTAACGAGTTAACTTTAGAAGCGATCATGATTACGCACCACCACAATGATCACATTGGTGGTGTTCCAGATTTAGTTCATGTATTTCCTAACGTTACCGTTGTCGGCCCTAAAGCAGAGCCTATCCCAACGTTAACCGCGCCCATGGAAGAAGGTGACAAATTAGAGCTGTTCGGTGAACTCTTTATGGTGCTGGGCTTACCAGGTCATACGCTAGGTCATATAGGCTATGTTGGTGATGGCAAATTGTTTTGCGGTGATGTGCTATTTTCTGCAGGGTGCGGTCGTATTTTTGAAGGCACAGCAGAACAAATGTTTGATTCACTGAGTAAAATCGCCGCGCTTCCTGATGAAACCCAAGTCTATTGCGCGCATGAGTACACGGCCAGCAACGTAGCGTTCGCGCTTGCTGTCGAGCCAGACAATGAGAAGCTTCGCCAGTACCGCGATGATGTAAACCGACTACGTGCATTGAACATCCCTACCCTGCCAACCACGTTACGTCAAGAGAAATGGATCAATCCATTTTTGCGAACCAATCACCCAGAAGTCATTAAGTCTGTGACGAATCGCATAAAAAATGACGATCCATGCTCTGTTTTTACGGCATTAAGAGTGTGGAAGAACGAATTTTAACCAATTTTTACTTGTAAGTTTACAAGACCCCAGTATTATCATGGATTGATTTTTCAGAGAGGCGCTTTCGGCGCTTCTCTGCGTTTTGGGAAGAATATAAGTCTAATTTTATGTCCACCCATTGCATATTCAGAGGTTTTGACCTCTTTTATTAGTGTTTAAAGAAATATGTCTATTATCTTGCGATTGCCACGTAGCACTTGCTACGCGACAGGCTGGAGAAGATAAAAAGGCCCTAAATAGGCTGAATCCATGCGTTTGAAGTACAGTTTGGCTTTGGCGTTATTGCTTTCTGGTTGTCAGATGACCTCTCCAGATTCAACAACGTCAACACCAGAGACCAACAAATCAGAGCTAGCTGCTAAACAAAAAGCAGCTAAAGAACAAGCAAAAAGTAAGCAATCTTTGACAAAAACTGTCAAAGATACACCAAAGGTGCTTTCTCCTCAGGAACAAGAAGATGTATGGCAACGTATCGCCATGCAGCTTGAAATGGACATCCCACACAATAAAAAGGTGGATTACTACCGTACTTGGTATCTAAAACACCCAAACCATCTTAAAACAGTTTCACAACGTGCAGAACCATTTCTGTACATGATCGCTGAGCAGATCGAAAAACGAGGTTTACCGATGGAACTGGCTTTATTGCCAGTAGTTGAAAGCTCGTTCGATGCCTTTGCCTACTCACATGGTAGTGCAGCAGGCCTTTGGCAATTTGTTCCAGGTACCGGAAAAATGATGGGGCTTGAACAAAATTACTGGTATGACGGACGTCGCGACGTAGCAGCCTCGACTGAAGCGGCATTAGACTACCTAGTTCAGCTGAACAAGCAGTTTGATGGTAGCTGGGAGCATGCTATCGCAGCCTATAACAGCGGTGGCGGTCGTGTATCCAGAGCTATTCGCAAAAACAAGAGCCTTGGTAAGCCAATTGACTTTTTCTCTTTGGATTTACCTAAAGAGACCAGCAGCTACTTACCTAAACTCTTAGCGCTTGCTGATGTAGTCGCAAATCAGGATAAGTATGGTCTTAATATTCCTGCTATCCCTAACAAGCCGGTATTAGCACTCGTAGATCCTAAAGAGCAACTCGATCTCGCGATCGCAGCTGACTATGCAGGCATCGGTGTCAAAGAGCTGCAAAGCTACAACCCAGCTTACAACCAGTGGTCTACGTCACCGAACGGTCCACAAAAACTGCTGATCCCGATCGAAAAGAAAGATGCGTTCCTTGCTCAGGTAGCAGAGAACCGTGGCAAAGGCGTTAAAGTTGCTCGCTACAAGGTAAAATCGGGTGACTCGCTCGGTGTTTTGGCACGTAAATATGGCACAACGACGAAAGTAATTCGCCGTGCGAATGGTCTGTCTAGTGATAATATCCGTATCGGCCAACATCTGCTGATCCCGACATCCACCAAAGATGACTCGAAATACGCATTATCGGCGAACAACCGCTTAAGCAAAACACAATCTAAAGCGCGCGGCCAGCTTAAGCTGACGCACGTAGTGCAATCTGGTGAAAGCTTGTGGTCAATTGCTCGTGACAATAGCGTGTCGTACAAATCTCTTGCTAAATGGAATGGCATGGGACCAAAGGACACGTTAAGAAAGGGCCAAAAGATCGTCATTTGGAAGAAAGCGGCGTCTGACTCAGTCATTCGTACGGTGTTCTATAATGTTCGTTCTGGCGACACGATCAGCGGTATCGCAAGCAAATTCAAAGTGAAGAGTACTGACATTGTGAAATGGAACTCTCTCCAACAGAAAAAATACCTACAGCCAGGTCAAAAGCTTAAGTTGTACGTTGACGTCACTAAGGTAAGTGTATGAGCCCATCAAGCAATCCGCTTGTGATGTTGTTGGATGTATTTCGTTCACCTACCTCATGCTTTTTAGCGTTATACCAACGTGGTGGTTGGGGCTGGCAACCCTTTATTCTTTTGATGGTCAGCCCATTTCTGTTCTGGGGAGCGTATTTCTCTAACGTAGACTTCACTTGGCTAAGTGAACAGCTCACCCCACAGTTACAACAAATCGATCCTCAGCAGATCGATTTGTTGGAGCCAAACACGTTAATGGCGAGCGCGATCATCAATGATGTGGTGAACCGATTTGCCACCCTGCTTCTACTCGCTTTTTGGTTTTTCCTCGCGACTAAAGCCAGTACACAGCAGTACGGCTATTGGAAGTGGTTCGCCGCAGCTTGTGCGATTCTGTTTCCAGCGGTGCTTGGTGATGTTGCAAGCTACGCGAGCTTGATACTCAAACATGGTGAGGTGATGACATACGCTGCCGATCTCAACAGCCTCAATGGCCTGCTGAAACTGCCGCTAACCAATGAATGGTCTCATTTCGCAAGTTCACTGCCATTGCTGCTACCTTGGTACATCGTTTTAGGTTACGGCGTTGTACTGACCTGGACAGAGTTTGAACGTGGACAAGCTTTGGTTATCGCAAGTCTGCCATGGGTAATGTTTTACGTCATTTGGGCGCTTTATATCGTCGTAACCTAAAAGATACCAATCTTAGTAAATAACTGGCCGCCCTAGCCTGTTAAAATACTCGGTAACAGCGTTGTAATTTTCAATTGTAGACGGACTACTAATTGGAAAACTCCGCCTTGTTCTCAAGCATTTTTCCTACGCTATTTCCGACCATTTACTCACTGTGATTGGTATTGTCTAGGGTAAACGAGACCAGTAATGGATTATGATCGGAAGCGTCGCTCTGCGGCGCTTTCGCGTTTTTGAGCACAAGCCCTCGATAAAACACATGGTCGAGACGCTGACCAGTAATAAACTGGGTTCGGTGATCCGGTGAAAATGACACTTCTTGTAAGTTTGCTTTCTGTAACGCTTGCTTCATGGCTTCCAGACGATATTCATTCCAACTGTTAAAATCACCAGCAAATATAATTGGCCCGGGGTGCTGGGTAAGCAACCCTTCCAATGCTGCTATTTGAGAGCGGTATTCATCCGTTCCAACGGTAAAATTAATCGCGTGTATATTAACGACAGCAAGAATACTGCCGTTACTCAAACGATACTGACTGTAGAGTGCGGATTTTGGTAAACGAAGCCAAGGCTCTGTGGAAGTATAAGCACAAGCTTTCTCGGGTAATCTTTGCGCAATGTTTATAACGCCAGCCCCACTTCCCAGTGCTTTAAAAGCACTCACTTGATTGCTCATCCAGTCACCGTCCACCAGCCACCGCTTGAACGGTTCAGTCATGCTGGCTTCTTGCAGTAATAACAATTGCTTGTCAGTTGAAAGCGTATCAAGTGCACTTTGCCAATTGTCTTTGCCCTGCTTGTAAATATTCCAAATCAAGACATTGAGTTCACCCTGATCATCTAACACTTGCGAATCGTTAAACTCGATGCATTGAATATCTTCAGTAATCTCTTCGCCTGTTTGTGTAATAATTTGCGGACGGTCTGGAACCGTGAAAATGATATGAAAACCCAGAACAACGGCCATGAAAAAAAAGACTATCGACAGAACAAAACGCTTAAGCATAAAGGCGTACCTGAATGTGTTTAACCTGACTGACGGTTATAGAATAAAAAAGGAGCCATATCAGGCTCCCTTTTAGCTTAATCAAAAATAAATTTGTAGTGAAATGTTAAATCGCGTCTTCGTCTTCTTCACCAGTACGAATGCGGATAACACGCTCAACATCAGTGACGAAAATTTTACCATCGCCAATTTTACCAGTTTGAGCGGTTTCAATAATGGTCTCAACGCATTTGTCTGCTACATCTTCAGTAACTACGATTTCCAATTTCACTTTAGGCAGAAAGTCCACCATGTATTCTGCACCACGGTATAATTCCGTGTGACCCTTCTGACGACCAAAACCTTTGACTTCAGAAACGGTCATCCCTGTAATGCCAACTTCAGCTAGCGCTTCTCGAACATCATCCAGTTTAAATGGCTTGATAATCGCTTCAATCTTCTTCATGTTCATCCCTTAAGCTTTAATCGTATGCGGATATTATCGTTTACCGTCTTACAACATTCAATCTTTGTCTCGTTTTGGTATCGTAAAATCTTGAGTTTGATGAAATTTATTAGAACGAAAATTATAAAACCAGAACATTGTTCTGGTTTTGGGTATCGTGAGTTCTAGGTAACGACTATAAGCTAGAGTAGTATGCCGCCAAGTTGGCAATATCATCATCAGAAAGCAGTGATGCTTGTGCCTGCATAACTGGAGCAAGCCCACCTGTACGTTCTTTATTTTTGTAAGCTTTGATAGAGCTTATGATGTATTGAGCATTCTGCCCTTTCAAATTTGGATACCCTGGAATGATTGCCATACCATCCGCACCATGACATGCAGCACACACTGCCGATTTTGCCTGCCCAGCTGCGACATCGCCCGCGGCTAATGCTTGTCCTGATAACATGCTTAGCGCCATCATTGCGCCCATGATTGCTTTCTTCATTGCTTCACCTGATCATTTTTATTTAGAAGTGCGTTTTATGCTAAAGATTGTGTCACGAATTACACAGGCTTACGCCAAATTAGCTCACAGTCTTGACCACTAAATGTCTTATCAACAAACAAGTCGGCTACCGCAACCACCTGATCTTGATACATAAGGATCGGTATCTGGCGACGTAGCCAGCTCGGTACATGGTACTCTTGAAACAGTTTTTTTAGTTTACGACTGTGATTACGCGTCACTGGATGTGCAGATAACCCCTCAGGATTAAACGTGACGTTCAACAGTTCCGGCTGCGGCGGTAGAGCAATAGTGGGGTGTTCGGTTGTGGTACTTAACGTGAGTTCACCCAAACCTTCAGGAAGCACAAGCGCACAATCGACTCGAATATTAACCTGCCAACCGGCAACATCTGGTTTGTCGCAGACCCAGTACAGCTTATTCTGGAATCGACGAACCTCGCCCTGTTTTAACTTAAGCTTTGGGTTGGCATCTTGTTGGGCTAACGCCACTTCTTTCCAAATCAGGCCAAGCTGCACTTGAGTTGGCATTTGAGCGTTCTGCTTCGCTAACCACATACGGATCAAACGAGCGCGGGCAAGTTCACTGTGTGATGCTAACTCTGCAATATCCAGGCTGAGGTCTGCTTGCAACGCACGATAAAAAACGTCGTTAAGTAGTTCATCTAATAACGTTTCTTGCTGAGCACATAAAGACGCACTGCGTTGTACGGCTTGGTGAAGACTCGGCCACCGCTGAGACAACTCGGGCACCACGCAGTGACGCAAAAAGTTTCGGTCGTAGCGAGTATCCTGATTACTTTCATCTTCAACCCATTCCAATCTTAACGAGTGTGCAATTTGCTCGATTTGTTCACGGCGGGTCGTCAGTAATGGTCGAATTAAAGTGCCAACAGAAAAAGGCGCACTTTCTGCCATGCATGACAGTCCTTTAGGGCCGCTCCCACGTTTAAGAGCTAAAAAAAAGGTTTCAATCTGGTCATCGGCGTGTTGCCCAGTGAGAAGAAGGTCGCCGCTCTCAATATATTTTGCTAACGCTTGGTAACGCGCTTCGCGGGCAAGTAATTCAATGCTTTCGCCATTATGAATATCTAGGTGTACATACTCTGTTGAATAAGAAATACCCGCTTGCTTTGCCCAAGCTTTACACTTATCAGCCCAGTCGTCCGCATTGATACTTAATCCATGGTGAACATATACCGCTTGGCATGGTATTGCGTATTCATGCTGATAGCGACTTAGTAGCGCCAGCAATAAACGCGAATCCACGCCTCCGCTGAACGCTAAGACAACTTTCGTCTGAGGCTGGTAATTGGCAGTAAGTAATTGTGTAAAATGCTGATAAAGCGATTCCATAAGCAATCCGATCGAGACAAAAAAGGGTTGGACTTACATCCAACCCTTTCTATTTTATCCGTTATCTAACCAGATATCAGCAGTAACCGTAGTTCATCAGACGCTGGTAACGACGCTCACGTAGCGACTCTTCGTCAAGCTGTTCTAGATCTTCCAACTGACGAAGCAATGTTGCTTTCATGTTTGCAGCCATTTCAACGTGGTTACGGTGTGCACCGCCTAGTGGCTCTTCGATGATCTCATCAATAAGCTCAAGCTCTTTAAGACGTGGGGCTGTCAGACCCATTGCTTCTGCCGCCTGAGGTGCTTTATCTGAATCACGCCATAGGATAGAAGCACAACCTTCAGGAGAAATAACTGAGTAAGTTGAGTACTGAAGCATGTTCACGTAGTCACCCACACCAATCGCCAGTGCACCGCCTGAACCGCCTTCACCGACAACGTTACAAATTACTGGTACTTTAAGGCCAGACATCACTTTCAGGTTTTTCGCGATCGCTTCAGATTGACCACGCTCTTCTGCACCAACACCTGGGTATGCGCCAGCTGTATCGATGAATGTGATGATTGGCATTTTAAAACGCTCTGCCATTTCCATTAAGCGTAATGCTTTACGGTAACCTTCAGGCTTTGGCATACCAAAGTTACGTTTCACTTTTTCTTTGGTTTCACGGCCTTTTTGGTGACCGATGATCATCACAGGTCGACCTTCCAGACGAGCAATACCGCCAACAATAGCTTTGTCATCGGCAAAAGCACGGTCACCCGCTAGTTCATCAAACTCTTCAAATGCATGCTGAATGTAGTCCAAAGTGTATGGACGTAATGGGTGACGAGCCAGTTGAGCTGTTTCCCAAGCGCCTAAGTTGCTGAATGTTTTTTTCTTCAGTTCCAGACTTTTCTTCTCAAGCTGTTCGATTTCTTTATCCAGGTCAACCGCAGCATCACCACCGTGGCGAGATACATCGCGCAGGGCTTCAATTTTTGCTTCAAGTTCTGCAATTGGCTTTTCAAATTCAAGAAAGTTTAGGCTCATCTATGAATCCTTGTATACTCAGCGCCTAAGATAATACGCTGAATTTTTTAGTTAAATTCAAGTTCTACCTGGTTTGTTCCAAGTAACTGTTTTAAATCGTCTATTAATGTATCACTTGGCGTTACTCGCCACTCGGTGCCCAATGTTAACCGCGCTCTGGCGTCGGCACGCTGGTAGTATACATTGACGGGTACGGTTCCGGCTTTGTGCGGTTCTAAAATACGACTGAACTGCTCAAAGAATTGATCATTGATCTGATTTGCATCAATCGATACCGACAGACCACGAGCGTATTTTTCACGCGCGCTGCCGAGATCCATAACTTCACGCGCCGACATTTTAAGGCCACCATTGAAGTCATCAAAGCTGACCTGTCCTGAAACGACCAAAATTCTGTCTTTTTCGAGAAGTTCAGCATACCGATCAAGCGCATCGGAGAATAGCATCACCTCCATTCGACCACTTCGGTCATCCAATGTCATGATACCAATACGTGTTCCACGCTTGGTTGTCATCACACGAGCGGCTATTACTAAACCAGCTACCGTCACTGATTGATCACGACGTGTTGGTGTCGCGTCTTTTAGTCGACAACTGGTGTATTTATTTAGTTCCTTCAAATACGCGTTAATGGGGTGCCCAGTCAAATATAAACCGAGAGTTTCGCGTTCACCTTCTAGCCAAACTTTTTCAGGCCAAGGTGGAACCTGGGTATATTTATGCTCCACTTCTTCAGGTGCATCAGTCAGTACACCAAACATATCCGCCTGACCAAATGCTTCTGCCTGATGGTGTTGGCTCGCGGCTTTAACAGCATCATTCAGTGATGCCATCATCGCGGCACGATGTGGACCAAGTCTGTCTAAAGCGCCTGCGTAAATAAGTTTTTCAATGACACGTTTGTTAACACGTTTGAGATCGATACGAGCACAGAAATCAAACAGGTCTTTAAAGTGACCACCTTTGTTTCTCGCTTCCAAAATCGCATCAATTGGCCCTTCACCCACGCCTTTTATCGCACCGATACCGTAAACAATAGCGCCGTTTTCATCAACATTAAAGCGGTACAACCCTGAATTAATGTCCGGAGGCAGCACGGTAAGCTTCATACGGAAACATTCGTCGACCAGACCAACCACTTTTTCAGTGTTATCCATATCGGCGGTCATTACCGCAGCCATAAACTCTGCTGGATAATGCATTTTTAGCCACAACGTTTGGTAGGAAACCAATGCGTATGCGGCAGAGTGCGATTTGTTAAAGCCGTAGCCAGCGAACTTTTCTACCAAGTCGAAGATTTTCATCGCCAACTCGCCGTCGACGCCGTTCTTGACCGCGCCGTCTTCGAAGGTGGCACGCTGCTTAGCCATCTCTTCCGGCTTTTTCTTACCCATCGCACGACGAAGCATGTCAGCGCCACCCAGCGTGTAGCCAGACAGAACCTGCGCGATCTGCATAACCTGTTCCTGATACAGGATGATGCCGTAAGTCGGATCGAGAATTTCTTTTAGTGACTCGTGTTGCCACTTTTCATCAGGGTAAGAGATCGCTTCCCGGCCGTGTTTACGGTCGATAAAGTTATCTACCATGCCTGATTGTAACGGTCCCGGACGGAACAGTGCCACAAGTGCGATAATATCTTCAAAACAGTCAGGCTGAAGTCGCTTGATAAGCTCTTTCATACCGCGCGATTCCAACTGGAATACGGCTGTGGTTTCGGAGTTTTGTAATAAACGGAACGATGCCTGATCGTCGAGCGGGATTGACTCGATGCGAATCGGGTCTTTACCTTCACGTTCTAAGCGTGGGTTAATTAACCCAAGCGCCCAGTCAATAATGGTCAGTGTACGAAGGCCAAGGAAGTCAAACTTAACCAAACCCGCAGTTTCAACGTCATTCTTATCAAACTGTGTAACCGGGAAATGACCTTCGGAATCTGCATAAATTGGCGCGAAATCCGTAATCGTCGTTGGTGAGATAACAACACCACCCGCGTGCTTACCTGCGTTTCGTGTACAACCTTCTAATATGTGGCACATATCGATGAGTTCTTTGACTTCTTCATCTGCCTCATAGAGCTCAGGTAGTGCCGGCTCAGCTTTGAATGCTTTATCCAGCGTCATGCCCGGATCTGGCGGGATAAGCTTCGAGATTCGGTCGACAAAACCAAATGGATGGCCAAGAACACGCCCCACATCACGGATTACCGCTTTGGCGGCCATGGTACCAAAGGTAATGATCTGAGATACCGCATCACGTCCGTACATTTCAGCCACGTGATCAATCACTTGGTCTCGTTTATCCATACAGAAGTCGACATCGAAATCGGGCATGGATACACGTTCTGGGTTCAAGAAACGTTCGAATAGAAGGTCATATTCTAAGGGATCAAGGTCGGTGATTTTCAGTGCGTATGCCACTAGAGAGCCAGCACCCGAACCTCGCCCTGGACCTACCGGAATATCATTGTCTTTCGACCACTGGATGAACTCCATTACGATCAGGAAGTATCCCGGGAAGCCCATCTGGTTGATAACATCCAGCTCGATTTGCAAACGCTCATCGTATTCAGGACGACGCTTTTTGCGCTCTTCTTCATCAGGAAACAGGAACTCCAGACGCTCTTCCAGACCTTCGCGCGACTTCATGACCAAGAATTCAGTCTCTTTCATTCCCTCAGTTGGGAAGGCCGGCAGGAAGTACTCACCCAAACGAACGGTGACGTTACAACGCTTGGCTATCTCAACACTGTTTTCCAGTGCTTCAGGAATATCCGCAAACAGCTCACACATTTCCTCCTCACTGCGAAGGTACTGCTGTGGGCTGTAGTTTTTTGGCCTGCGTGGATCTTCTAATGTGTAGCCATCATGAATCGCTACACGAATTTCATGGGCATCAAACAAATCAGAGCTTAGGAAGACCACTTCGTTTGTTGCGACCACAGGCAGATCCACTTGCTCTGCCAGTTCAACGGCAAAGTGCAAGTAGGTTTCTTCATCCGGACGGCCAGTACGGAGTAATTCTAGGTAATAACGGTCTGGAAAGTGCTGTTTGTAAAACTCTACACAGCTCTGGACTAAATTGCGGTTACCTTTCAGCAACGCTTTGCCAATATCACCATTTTTACCGCCAGAAAGGACGATTAACCCTTCTGACATCTCGGCTAACCAAGCCTTATCAATCACTGGCTGATGCTGGATATGGCCACGTAAATACGCTTTGGAGATAAGCAGCGTCAGGTTTTTGTAACCGACATTATCTGCTGCCAATACCGTTAGCTGTGTCAGCTCCTCGCCGAACTCATCAGATTGCATTTTGAAATCTGCGCCGATGATCGGTTTTACACCGCAGCCATGTGCTGTGCCGTAAAACTTCACCAAACCACACAGGTTAGTGAAATCGGTCAATGCCATTGCAGGCATGCCAAGCTCGGCGACTTTCTTAACTATCGGTGGAACTTTGCTGATACCATCCACCATCGAAAAATCACTGTGAACTCGAAGGTGAATGAACTTGGGATCTGACATTAACAGGTACCGTGTAACTCTATTTTGTTTGGGATTCTAACCTAAAGGGAGTCGGGTTTATAACACCCATCCAATTAGTTTAGCATTCTATGCCGAGTGCTCTCTTTACCGGCTTGAAGCTCTTGCGATGTTCATCAATCACACCATGTTGTTCTATTGCTTCAAAGTGCGCTTTGGTTGGATACCCTTTGTGCTTTGCAAAGCCAAACTGAGGGTATTGTTTGTCGAGTTCTTCCATTTCCGTATCACGTACGACCTTAGCAATGATAGACGCAGCGCTAATCTCAGCGACTCGCAGGTCACCTTTGACCACCGCTTGTGCATCCATTGGCAACTCAGGGCAACGGTTACCATCAATAAGCACAAGATCTGGCTGAACATTTAAGCCAGCAATCGCACGTTGCATGGCGACCATGGTCGCTTGAAGAATATTAAGCTCATCAATTTCTTGTGGCGAACAACGACCAACCGCCCAAGCGAGCGCTTTTTCTTTAATTTCCGGAAGCAAAGCTAAGCGCTTTTTCTCGCTGAGCTTTTTGGAGTCATTTAATCCCTCGATTGGGTTGTTTGGATCTAAAATAACCGCAGCGGTCACGACATCCCCGACCAAAGGGCCACGCCCTACTTCGTCGACACCAGCGATAAGCTGGTAACCTTGTGGCGTTTCAAACGGTGGTAGTTCGACCTTTGTCTTTGTCGTCTTGGTTTTGGTAGACTTAGCTTTGGCAACCATGTAGTTCTCTATTTCTCAATCAGTTTTAATACCGCGCTTGCGGCTTGTTGATCAGCATCTTTGCGGATCCAGTGATGCATTTCGGTAAACTTGTCGATCATCTCTCTATTATCGCTTTCCAATAGACGGGAAACTTCTTCGAACAGGTTCTCTGGTGTGCATTCATCCTGTAAATATTCTTTTACCAGAGCGTCATCTGCAAGGATGTTTGGCAGTGACACGTATTTGGTCTTCAGCAGACGTTTAGCCAAAAACGCCGTTAATGCATTAACACGATAGCCCACAACCATTGGACGTTTTAGAAGCATACACTCCAATGCAACGGTACCTGATGCCAGCATGACCGCATCAGAAGCGGTAATCACGTTACGCGCAGTATCATCCACCAGCTTAAAGTCCAGTTCGGGCGCATGCTCTTGCCATGCTTGCTCAAACTGCTCACGACGTTTTTGATTTACCAGTGCCACGACAAATCCCAAGTCTGGGTATTTCTGATGCAGCAGTTTGCAGGTTTCAATAAACGGCTGTGATAACATTTTTAATTCACTACCACGGCTGCCAGGCAGTACTGCTAACCATTTTTTATCTTGCTCTAAACCAAGCAACTCTCTAGCCGGAGCTTGCTCGGAACGGAGTGGAATAGCATCGGCCAGCGTGTGACCAATAAATTCACATGGCACATTAAACTTATCGTAAAACGCTTTTTCGAAAGGAAGAAAGGCCAAAACCAGATTCGTCGCGGCTTCAATCTTAAAGATACGCTTTTGGCGCCACGCCCACACAGAAGGACTGACATAGTGAACCGTTTTGATGCCTGCTTGTTTCAAGTCCAACTCAAGTCGTAAGTTGAAATCCGGCGCATCAATACCAACAAAGACGTCTGGTGGATTTTGAGTGAAGTACTTAACTAACTCTGCTTTGACTTTTAGTAAGCGAGGCAAGCGTCCCAGGACTTCAACCAAGCCCATTACGGCCAACTCTTCCATATCGAAGAGGGATTCGCAGCCTTGGGCAATCATTTTAGGGCCACCAATACCGACAAACTCGGCGTTTGGATACTGCGCTTTCACCGCTTTAATAAAGCCTTCGCCCAGAATGTCACCAGAAAGCTCTCCGGCAATGATGCCAATACGTAATGGTTTTTCCATATCGTTCCCGCTCTATGTACTATGGATAAGGTAATTCCCTATCCATAAAACACAAAAAGATCGCAGCCCAATTAGGGGCGCGATCTTTTCAATTTATTTGAACATCCGTGAATTAACGAATGATACCACGTTCCGTGGTTTCCAGAATGTCAGAGAAACGCTTCACTGCAGGAAACTCTTGCGCCATTTCAGCCAAAACTGGCTTCACTTCTTCCAGCGTTTTACCAGAACGGTAAATCTCTTTGTACGCCTTTTGTAGAGCGCGAATTTCTGGCTTTTCGAAACCGTTACGCTTTAGCCCCACTAAGTTCAAACCAAATGGCGTAGCGTGGTTACCTTGTGCAAGCACATAAGCTGGAACGTCCTGAACAACCGCAGAACAGCCACCAACATAAGCGTAAGCACCCACTGTACAGAATGGATGAATAGCGGAAAGCGCCATGACCCCAGCGTAGTCACCAACCGTCACGTGACCGCCCAGAATCGCGTTGTTACCGATGTGAGTGTGATTTCCTACAACAACGTCATGCGCGATGTGAGCATTAACACACAGAAGGTTATCGTCTCCGATAACGGTGGTTGCTTTATCTTGAACGGTACCACGATGAACCTGAACCGCTTCGCGAATCACATTTCGGTCACCGATAACCACCGTTGTCTCTTCGCCGCCATATTTCTTGTCCTGGTTTTCTTCACCAATGACAGCGTGCGGGAAAATACGGTTATCTTTACCAATTTTGGTAAGACCTTTAATGACAACGTGAGACATGACTTCTGTGCCTTCACCGATTTCAACCGTTGAGGTAATGTAAGTGAATGGACCAACAGTCACATTAGCGCCAATTTTGGCACCTTCTTCTACCACCGCTGCTGGGTGGATTTTAGCGGTTTCATGAATCATATTAAAACTCTCGACGAGCACACTTCAGCTCAGCTGAACATACGACTTCACCGTCTACTTTTGCTACACCACGAAATGCAGCAATACCACGGCGTTCTTTCAGAAATTCTACTTCAATCACCAGTTGGTCACCTGGTACTACTGGTTTGCGGAATTTCGCGCCATCTACGCTAGCAAAGTAGTACAGTTCATTTTCTGTTGGTGCACCAAATGATTTAAATGCCAATAGACCCGTAGCTTGAGCCATCGCTTCAAGAATCAAAACACCTGGGAATACGGGTAGTTGAGGAAAGTGACCTGTGAACTGAGGTTCGTTAACCGACACATTTTTAAGCGCGTGAAGGTATTTTTCTTCTTGGAAGTCAGTCACACGGTCGATCAATAAGAATGGGTAGCGATGAGGTAAAAGCTCTTGAATCTCAGAGATGTTCATCGTTTTCTTTTCAGTAGTCAAAGTCGTATTCCTATATAAATTCTCTATAACCAAGATGGCACGGCAGCGGCAATAGCCGCAAAAAAATAAAATGCCTGCAAAGTGTATACCAGCTTGATGTTATATCAATCGTAGTAAACAGATGCTCTTTCTAGCTCGTTAATACGCTATTTCTGACCACTTACTTACTGTGATTGATATTTAATATACTAATAGCGCGTCATTATAGAAGAAAAAGACTCGCATTTCGCGAGTCTTTGCTCAGAATATGGAACTAAGATTCTTCTTTTGGCTCTAGCAGTTTCTCAACGGCTTTCAAGCGTTTATTCATCTCATCAATACGGTGAACTCGAGTTGCGGTTTTACGCCATTCTTTGTTCGTCTGTAGTGGAATCCCCGATGAATAAAGACCTTTTTCTTCGATACTGCGCATTACCATGCTCATACCGGTGATAGCGACACCATCTGCAATGGTGATGTGGCCATTAAGAACCGACGCGCCGCCGATCTGACAGTACTTACCTATAGTAGTGCTGCCCGCCACAATAGTACCACCAGGCATCACGGTACCATATCCGATGTGAACGTTATGCGCGATTTGAAGCTGGTTATCTAGAATTACGTTGTCTTCAATAATCGTATCTTCTAATGCGCCGCGGTCAATTGTCGTACATGCGCCGATCTCAACACGGTTTCCGATACGCACAGAACCAAGTTGCGGAATTTTAATCCACTCACCTTTGTCATTAGCATAACCAAAACCGTCAGAGCCGATCACAGTGCCTGATTGAACCAAACAATCATCGCCCAGAGAAACTTCATGGTAGATAGTCACATTAGCCCAAAGTTTGGTGTTGTTACCTAGCTTGGCATTTTTACCGATAAAGCAACCTGCACCAACCATCACGTTGTCGCCAAGTTCTACACCTGTTTCAATGACAGCGTTTGCCCCAATTGCAACGTTCTTACCCATCTTAACGTCGGATGCGATCACTGCACTTGGTGCGATATCGTGCGCAGGTTTTGGTGTTGTATCCATTGCCTGAACAACGTGAGCAAACGCAACGTAAGGATCCGCAACCACAAGTGCATTACCAGTACACTTGTCTTTGTGCTCTGCTTTTACCATCACTACCGTTGCTTTACACTCAGATAGGTGCTTTGCATACTTTGGGTTGGACAAAAAGGTCACGTCACCTTCTTGTGCTTTATCCATTGGAGCAACACGGTTAACAACAAGTGTGTCATCACCAAATAATTCGCCACCAGTAATGGTTGCCAACTCGGCTAATGTTAATTTCTTCATAACTTCTTATTTTAGAGCTTTAATTACGTCTTCAGAGATGTTGTATTCTGGCTTTCCGTATTGAAGAGCAGAGATATCAATAACGAGATCGTAACCTTTGTTCTTAGCAACTTTTGTCACGGCATCTTGAATCGTTTTAAACAGCTTCGCTTTTTCTTCTGCTTCACGTCGAGCACTTGCTTTGTCTAGTGCTTGCGCTTTCACTTTGTACTCACTGTCTAGTTTTGCGATATCGATACGTAGCTTTTCAATTTCGTCTTGACCTAGTAGCTCGCCATCGCGCTGCAGCTTCTCAATCTTCGTTTTCGCTTGAGATTGAATTTTCTTAAGTTCGTCGGCTTTACCTTTAAAGTCTTTCTGCATTTTTTGCAAAACAACTTCACGCTGAGGAAGTGCTTGAAAAACTTGAGCTGTATTTACGTATGCAATTTTCTGTGCCGCTTCTGCCGCGTTTGCAAACATTGATGAGCTAAGTACAAGAAGGCCAATCCCAGCCGCTTTGATCATTTTATTCAAAATATTTTCCTCTTTAGAAGGTTCGACCGATAGTGAAGCTGAAGAATTCTTCATCATCGCCATCATATTTCTTAATTGGTTTCGCTAGTGAAAATACTAGAGGCCCCATTGGAGACATCCATTGCAACGCCGCACCATAAGATGAGCGGTAATTGGTTGGATCTGAGTAGTCGTAATAGTATTTATCACCATATTCCGCACCTGAATCGCGATAGTCAAACTCCGTATCCCAGACGCTTGCCATATCGAAGAAGATGCTGGTACGAATTTGACTACGAACTTCATCCGATGCGAACGGCGTTGGAACGATAAGTTCCAAGCTTGCTAATGCCACGGCGTTACCACCTACAGCATCGTCTGTTGCCGTATCAGCACCATTGTTTGAGCCCGAGTAATCACGGTACACCGCTTTAGGACCTACCGAGTTAGAGCCAAAACCACGTAGCGATGTAAAGCCACCTGCGTAGTAGTTTTCGTAGAATGGGAACAAATTATCATTACCATTCGTTTCGCCATAGCCGTTACCATAACCTAGGCGACCACGGAACAAGAGCGTGAACTCATGCTTTTCGGTCAGTGGCATGTATTGACGAACATCGTACTGCATTTTGAAGTACTGAACGTCAGAGCCAGGTACTGTCATTTTGTAAAACGCGCGTTGGTGATTACCAGCGGTCGGGAAGTAACCACGGTTCAGGTTATTGCGTGTCCAGGAGATATTGAAGTCAAAATCGTTGGTTTTCAATGAACCATCTGAATCAATATTGTCAGCCTGCGCACGCAAGAACTGCTCTACCTGTAAGTAAGGCGATAAGTTAC
The DNA here is from genome assembly GCF_021728395.1 of Vibrio sp. J1-1. Taxonomy (GTDB): domain Bacteria; phylum Pseudomonadota; class Gammaproteobacteria; order Enterobacterales; family Vibrionaceae; genus Vibrio. Next base: position 151,891 of record NZ_JAKKCM010000003.1, read on the forward strand.
CAATCTTGTTATGGGTATAACCAACACCAAACTCAAAGCGGTTAAGCTCATCGAAAGGGAAACCCCATGTCAGGTTTGCGCCATAGCTTTGGTTGGTATAGTCAACAATACCCGCTTCAGAGGCTTCAAACTCATCGTAGAAAACTTTACCACCCAAACTTACACCATCGAGGTTCCAGTATGGGTCGCGATAATCCAAGCTGATGTTCTTTTGGTAATCGTTCATCATGGCATTAACGCCAACGCGATTACCACTACCTAAGAAGTTGTCCTGTTGTAGACCAACCTGGAAGCTCACACCAGATTCTGTACCATAGCCAACACCAAAGTTTACACTACCTGAGTTCGCTTCTTTCACTGAGTAAACAAGGTCTACCTGATCATCACTTCCTGGAACACGAACGGTTTGTACTTCAACGTTTTCAAAGTAGCCAAGACGGTTAAGACGAGTTTTACCCGTTTCAATCGACTTTGAGTTCAACCAGCTGCCTTCCATCTGACGCATCTCACGACGAAGCACTTCATCTTTTGTCGAGTTGTTACCCGTAAAGCGAATATCACGCACGTAAATTCGATTACCCGGCTCAACGTTTACAACCAACGAGACTTCTTTGTTTTCATCGTCAAATTCAGGAATGGTATTTACCTGCGGATACGCATAACCAGACTCACCAAGAACGCGCTTGATGCCTTCTTCCATCGAAGTTACAAGCGAACCATTGTAAGTTTCGTTGCTTTGAAATGGCACCATGCTTTCGAACGCATCTTGTTCACCCACAAGATCACCGCGGAATTTTACGTCCTTAACGGTATATACCTCTCCCTCTTCCAAGCCAAGAGTAATGTATACCCCTTTCTTGTCAGGAGAGATTGCAACCTGTGTTGAATCAACGTTAAATTTCAGGTAACCGCGATCAAGATAGAAAGACTTCAGAGCTTCTATATCACCAGCAAGTACCTGCTTTTGGTATTTTTCATCAGCTAGGAAGTTCCACCAAGGTACGTCAACATTCAAGTTGAAGCGGGACAATAGCTCTTCGTCAGAAAAGACTTCATTCCCAATAAAGTTGATTTGCTGAATTTTTGCCGATACACCTTCGGTGAAGACAAACTTCAGATCGGAACGGTTACGCGGCAATGGAGTAACGACCGCTTTTACTGTCGCGTTATATTTACCTACGCTGTAGTAAAAGTCTTCCAAGCCTTTTTCGATATTGCTCAGCGTTGTACGGTCAAGCGCTTCGCCTTCACGAATACCTGATGCGTTCAGGTTTTCTTGTAGCTGCTCGTCCTTGATTGCTTTGTTACCTGAAAATGAGATGCTGGCAATTGTCGGACGCTCTTTTACTTGAACAACAAGCACCCCACCATCACGCAGTACTCTTACATCTTCAAAGTTACCAGATGCGTACAGTGCGCGGATAATTTCTGCAACATCGCCTTGGCCAATGGTATCACCGACACGTACAGGCATTTTCAGCAACGCAGCACCTAGTGCAACACGCTGCAATCCATCGATTTCAATATCTTGAACTACGAAGTTCTCTGCTCCATTTGCAGACACACTGGTCGCCAGTAAACTTGCAAATAGAATTCGCTTAATCGCCATACTTGTTCTAATTATTCCTTGCTACTGCTTTGTCTCTGAACTCTCACAGACGAGTAAAATCATTAAATAGCGCTAACGCCATGAGCGAGAAGATGATCGCACCACCAATTCGGTATCCCATTTCCTGTATTCTTTCTGGAACTGGGCGTCGAATAACCGCTTCAATTGCAAAAAACAACAAATGACCGCCATCCAACATTGGTAAAGGCACGAGGTTAATAATACCTAGGTTAACACTAATTAGAGCGAGAAAACCTAAAAAATAGACCAGACCATAGTCTGCCGTCGCCCCAGCCCCTTTCGCAATCGAAATAGGGCCACTCAGATTATTCAGGCCAACGTCGCCTACAATCAGTTTCTTAAGCATGCTGACTGTCAGTCCGACAACTTGACCCGTTTTATCAATCGCTTTGCCAATTGATTCGAATACACCAAACTGTAAATCGAAGCGATAACTTTCGGGCCATTCTGCGACTTCAGGGGCGATGCCCGCGAAGCCAATGACTTCTTTGTTAGCCAGCTCACGACTGCCCGGGGTCAACGTTAACGACTGATGATAACCGTCACGTAGAACAGTCAACTCGATTGGTGTATTAGGGTTAGAGCGAACTGCCTCTACCACATCATCCCAAACGGTAACCGTTTTACCAGCAATCGAAACGATTTCGTCTCCTGGCATTACACCAGCTTTCTCAGCAGCACCACCCTCTGTAACTTGCTGAATCGTTGTATAAATTTCCGGCGTATACGGTTCAAAACCTAGAGAGCGCATCGCAGACTCTGTTTCCGGATCAAATTTCCAATCACGAAGGTCGAGCGTTTTTGTCACCTCAGAGCCGATTTCACCGTTTGATTGCACGGTTACCGTCATCAAATCATCACCAATGTGAGAAATCAATCCCATATTGACTGATTCCCAGTCCGGAGTTTTGATACCAGAGATTGCTTTTAGTTCCATCCCAGATTCAATTCCTGCCTCAGCAACAATTGAATTGGGCGTAACATCACCCACTACAGGCTTAACCGCTGGCACACCTATGAGAAAGACCAGCCAATAAGCAAAGATAGCAAATAAGAAGTTAAAGATGGGACCAGCAGCGACAATTGAGGTGCGCTTCCAAAGCGGCTTTTGATCAAAAGCTAAGTGCTTTTCATGTTGGGGAACGTCATCAACACGGCTATCCACCATTTTGACATAGCCGCCAAGAGGGATCATAGCGATACTATATTCGGTTCCGTCTTTGCCCATCTTTTTCCAGATTGACTTACCAAAACCGATTGAGAACTTTTCAACTTTAACGCCGCAACGACGGGCAACCCAAAAGTGACCAAACTCGTGCACAGCCACAAGAATGCCAAGTGCAACGATAAAAGAAACGAGATTCCACAAAATACCAGTCATTAGCCACGCTCGCATATCAATTCAAGGGCGATAGTTCTCGCCATTCTATCTAGCTCTAACAAGCTTTCCAAGCTATTCACATTCTCAGCTTTGCAGCTTGCACTGATTTTATTCAAAACAGATGCATTGATGCGAGCTATGTCAGTAAAACCAAGGCGATTATTTAGAAATGCATCAACAGCCACTTCATTCGCAGCATTCAGTGCAGTCGTCGCATGTTGACCTTCGTAACAAGCATCAATCGCCAGTTTCAAACATGGGTATCGTGCAAAATCAGGTTGCAAGAACGTCAGTTCTCCAACCTGTGTGAAGTCCAGCGGTTTAACTCCAGCATTAACTCGAGATGGGTAAGACATGGTAAGTGCAATTGGCGTTGCCATATCAGGCTCGCCCATTTGAGCCAAAACTGAGCCATCACGATACTGCACCATGGAATGAATCACTGACTGCGGATGAATAATCACTTTAAGCTGCTCGCGTGCCGCGTTAAATAGCCACTTCGCTTCGATGTACTCCAAACCTTTGTTCATCATTGTCGCAGAGTCAACCGAGATTTTTGGCCCCATAGACCAATTTGGGTGTGCAATCGCCTGTGCTGGCGTGACTTTTTCTAACTCAGCAATATCGGTGTAACGGAATGGCCCACCAGATCCTGTCAGTAAAATATGAGAAATCCCATGCTCGTCTAGATTACATCGTCCTAAACTGGTTTGAATTTTTTCTGGTAAACACTGGAAAATAGCATTGTGCTCACTATCGACGGGAAGTAACTCTGCACCGTACTGCTCAACCGCATCAATAAATAGCTGTCCTGACATGACCAACGCTTCTTTGTTTGCCAGTAACACTCGTTTACCTGCTTTTACCGCGGCCATCGTAGGCAATAAACCAGCAGCACCAACAATCGCCGCCATTACGCTATCAACTTCATCTAATGAAGCAACATGACAAAGAGCCTCAACACCACCAAGTACCTCTGTACGTGGTGCTAAAGAATACAGTTCAGACTTCAGTGCAGCTGCCGCACACTGATCCGCCATTACTGCGTATTTAGGCTGCCATTTACGACAAAGTGCTACCATCTTTTCAACGTTAGTACCTGCAGCCAGTGCTACGACAGAAAATAGCTCTGGATTCTGTTCGACCACTTTCAGTGTGCTTGCACCTATTGAACCTGTTGCACCAAGAATCGTTAACTTTTGCATGTTGTAAGACCGTTATAAAAACTCAGGAGCGTAAAGCCGCTCCCGATAAATTAGAATACGTAGTAAAGAAGAGCAAAGACGGGAAATGCAGCGGTTAGGCTATCGATGCGATCAAGCACGCCGCCGTGACCTGGAATGATATTACTGCTGTCTTTAATGCCTGAGATGCGTTTGAACATACTTTCCACCAAATCACCGAGCACGGAAATGACAACCGTGATAAGCGTAATGATGACCATATGAACTGAGCTCGTGAAGTGAATATCAAACCAGTCAGCAAATAACCAACCAACAAGCAGAGCGGCAATGATGCCTCCAATCAAGCCCTCAATGGTCTTATTGGGACTAACATTTGGAGCCATTTTGCGCTTACCCATACTTTTACCAGCAAAGTAAGCACCACTGTCTGCAGCCCATACCAAGAAACAAACGAAAAGAACGAGCTTTGCGCCGTGGTATGGATCTACCGTGATATCTGTCGCTCTCAGAATAATGACGCTCCAAAGAAACGGAAGTAACGTCAGGAAACCAAAAAGATGCCTCAGAACAAGGCTACTCTGCCAAGTTTTTGTGGTTTTTGGGTAGGTAATAGCCATTAAACTGGCAATAATCCACCATACAAATCCAAGACCAAGCATCACATAATGAGGCGTCGATAAGTGGTTGAGACTATTTGCCTCAGGAGAAATGTATAAAAAACTAAGTCCGGTGATAAATGCTGCCGGAATAAGGGCTGCAATTCGAGAGCGACTGCCTGTAAACTGGGTCCACTCCCAAAATCCTAACAAGGTTATCGCTGTCAATGCGATGATAAAGCCCATCAGGGGTAACTTAAAAATGCCTAAAATAACCAGGGGAGCTAAAATTAGTGCCGTTATTATTCTCTGTTTCAAACTAACTAGTCCTTATTGAGCTGCCATCAATGCCTTTACTTGTTCACCAGTGCAGCCAAAACGACGCTCTCGGTTGATAAACCAAGTTACCGCTTCTACTAAGCTGTCTTCATCGAATTCTGGCCAGTATTCTGGTGTAAAGTACATCTCAGCATATGCCATTTGCCACAACATGAAGTTGCTGATACGGCACTCACCACTGGTTCGGATAAGAAGATCCACCTCAGGTAAGTCAGCCATGGTCAAATGTTCGGTGATTAATTGCTCGTTTATATCCTCTACACGTATTTCACCATTACGTGCTTTTTGTGCTAAAGCTTTGGTTGCCTGTGTGATATCCCATTTGCCGCCATAATTTGCTGCAATGTTAATCACCATGCCGGTGTTTTCCGCCGTTAGTTTTTCTGCTTCGATAATCTTCTTTTGCAGACGCTCGCTAAATCGGCTTGTATCACCGATCACTCGCAACTGTAAGTTGTTCTTATGTAATTTTTTTACTTCACTGGACAGAACTGAAATAAACAGTTCCATCAAAAGGCCAACTTCCTCCTCGGGACGACGCCAGTTTTCACTGCTGAAAGCAAATAACGTCATCGATTTTATACCGAGCCGAGAAGCTGCCGCGACCGTCTTACGAACCGCACTCACGCCTTTCTTGTGGCCGAATACACGAGGTTTTCCTTTGGACTTAGCCCAACGACCATTACCGTCCATTATGATGGCAATATGTTTAGGAAGGGAGTCAGAGAAGGCTTGAGAATTTTGCATAAGGAGTTAATTGAATTCCATCAGTTGGACAGACTAACATAAAAAAACGCTGAGCTGTGAGCACAGCGTTTTCCAACAGTGATGTAGGTGGGAGTATTAAACTTCCATCAACTCTTTTTCTTTTGCAGCAAGAACTTCGTCGATCTTCTTAACTGCAACGTCAGTCAGTTTTTGGATCTCGTCTTGTGCTTTACGATCTTCGTCTTCAGAGATTTCTTTGTCTTTTAGAAGCGCTTTAAGATCGTTGTTTGCGTCACGACGGATATTACGTACTGCAACACGACCACCTTCTGCTTCACCACGAACGATCTTAACAAGGTCCTTACGACGCTCTTCTGTTAGCGGTGGAAGTGGAACGCGAATGATAGTACCTGCAGACATTGGGTTTAGACCAAGGTCAGACATCATGATCGCTTTTTCAACTTTTTGAGTTAGCTCTTTGTCGAAAACGGTGATTGCTAGAGTACGAGCGTCTTCAGCTACAACGTTCGCTACTTGGTTTAGAGGAGTAGCAGCACCGTAGTACTCTACCGAGATACCAGAAAGTAGGCTTGGGTGTGCACGACCAGTACGAACTTTTGCAAGGTTGTTCTTTAGCGCTTCAACGCTTTTGTCCATGCGCTCTTGAGCGTCTTTTTTAATTTCGTTAATCACGGTTTCACCTTAAAAATATCATCTTTCCTGAAGAAAGCTTAAAAGGGTTGAGCAAAGCGAAACACCATCCAACACCTCTTGGATGGTGTCTAGAATTATGCGTCGCCAGAGTTGATCAGCGTGCCTTCTGCTTCACCCATCACCACGCGACGTAGTGCGCCTGGCTTGTTCATGTTAAATACGCGGATAGGCATTTTGTGGTCACGAGCAAGTGTGAACGCAGCCAAATCCATTACTTTAAGCTCTTTATCCAGAACCTCTGCGTAAGTTAGCTTATCATACAGCTCTGCGTCAGGGTTTGCTACTGGGTCAGCAGTAAATACACCATCAACTTTCGTTGCTTTTAGAACTATATCTGCTTCGATTTCAATACCGCGTAAACATGCAGCAGAGTCAGTAGTAAAGAATGGGTTACCCGTGCCCGCTGAGAAAATCACCACTCGACCACCGCGCAATTGGCTGATTGCGTCTGCCCAGTTGTAATCATCACATACACCGTTTAATGGAATCGCTGACATTACACGAGCATTTACATAAGCACGGTGAAGAGCGTCACGCATTGCCAAACCATTCATTACCGTTGCAAGCATACCCATGTGGTCACCCACAACACGGTTCATACCAGCAGCTGCCAGGCCTGCACCACGGAACAAGTTACCGCCACCGATAACTACACCCACCTGAACACCTAGTTCAACCAGTTCTTTAACTTCTTGGGCCATGCGATCTAGGACCGCTGGATCAATGCCAAAACCGTCTTCACCTTGAAGAGCTTCACCACTCAGTTTTAATAGAATACGTTGATACGCTGGTTTAGGGTTCGTAGTCATGGAGTTTACCTTCCAAAGAGAGTTGTTGATTAACAGTCATGAATAGACACAAATACATTTATAGCTATTCATCACGGCTAATCGTCTACCGCTCATAAAAAGACCGCAGCCTTGGCTACGGTCTAATCTTTATGCAGTCTCTAAGGATTAACCTTTTTGAGCCGCAGCAACTTCTTCAGCGAAGCTCATTTCAGCTGCTTTCTCGATACCTTCACCTACTTCTAGGCGAACGAAAGTAGAAACTGAAGCGCCTTTTTCTTTCAGCATTTCGCCTACAGTTTTCTTAGGCTCCATGATGAATGCTTGACCAGTTAGAGAGATTTCGCCAGTGAATTTCTTCATGCGGCCGATAACCATCTTCTCTGCGATCTCAGCAGGCTTGCCTTCGTTCATAGCGATTTCAACTTGAACTTCTTTCTCTTTAGCAACTACGTCAGCTGGTACGTCTTCTGGGTTAACGTACTCTGGCTTAGATGCTGCAACGTGCATTGCAACGTGCTTAAGAGTTTCTGCGTCGCCTTCACCAGCAACAACAACACCGATTTTCTCACCGTGACGGTAAGAAGCGATTGCAGCACCTTCAACGTACTGTACACGACGGATGTTGATGTTCTCACCGATTTTAGCTACTAGAGCTACGCGAGTATCTTCGAATTGAGCTTGTAGTTCTTCAACTGAAGCTTTTGAAGCTAGAGCTGCAGTTGCAACGTCTTCTGCGAATGCAGTGAAGTTACCGTCTTTAGCAACGAAGTCAGTTTGGCAGTTAACTTCAAGAAGAACAGCAACGCCGTTTTCTTCTTTGATGATGATTGCGCCTTCAGCTGCAACGTTACCAGCTTTCTTAGCTGCTTTCGCTGCGCCTGATTTACGCATGTTTTCAATTGCTAGTTCGATGTCTGCGTTTGCTTCTACAAGCGCTTTCTTACATTCCATCATGCCAGCGCCTGTGCGCTCGCGAAGTTCTTTAACTAGAGCAGCAGTTACAGTTGCCATTCTGTATTCCTCGTTTGATTCGAAATAAGGTAAAAAACAGGGGCCGAACATTGTTGGCCCCCATTACTAACTATAACTTAGTTTATGCTACACAAAGGTTTCACATAGACCAAGTGTGACTAGAGCCGCTATTATTCAGCTTCTACGAAACCGTCTTTTTCAGCAACTACAGCTACGTCTTTGTTACGACCTTCAGTTACTGCTGTACCAGCAGCGTTTAGGTATAGCTGTACTGCGCGGATCGCGTCGTCGTTACCTGGGATAACGTAGTCAACGCCGTCTGGGTTAGAGTTAGTATCTACCACAGCGTATACTGGAATACCTAGGTTGTTAGCTTCTTTAATTGCGATGTGCTCGTGATCAGCGTCGATTACGAATAGAGCGTCTGGTAGGCCGCCCATGTCTTTGATACCACCAAGAGATTTCTCTAGCTTCTCCATTTCACGAGTACGCATTAGAGCTTCTTTCTTAGTTAGTTTGTCGAAAGTACCGTCTTGAGACTGAGCCTCTAGGTCTTTTAGACGCTTGATAGACTGACGAACCGTTTTGTAGTTAGTTAGCATGCCGCCCAACCAACGGTTGTTCACGTAGAACTGGTTGCTTGCGATAGCAGCTTCTTTAACAGCTTCAGATGCAGCGCGCTTAGTACCTACGAATAGAACTTTACCTTTTTTCTCGCCAACTTTAGCTAGTTCAGCTAGAGCGTCGTTGAACATTGGTACAGTTTTTTCTAGGTTGATGATATGAACCTTGTTACGAGCGCCAAAGATGAACGGCTTCATTTTTGGGTTCCAGTAACGAGTTTGGTGACCGAAGTGAACACCAGCTTTTAGCATATCGCGCATTGATACAGTTGCCATTTTAAAATCCTCTATGGGGTTAGGCCTCCACATCCCCCATAACTCCGACCAAGCTTCTGCTCAGCACCCCGGAATATGTGACGGAATGTGTGTGATTTAAAGATAAAAGTTTGTCGGATGAAACCAGCTTCGTTGCTTTAGCTTTCACTAAGCAAAGAGAACAGACCTCTATTCCGGCGCGCTTTATATCATATTTTAGCTCAAGATGGCTAGTAAAAATTGTTTCTTATACTTTTCATTTTAGGCAGGATGCTTCCCGACTCAGCCTTAACTCTCTTACTACACTTCAAGTAAGAATGACTCATATTCTTAACTGGCTTGGGTTCATCGCCCGATGTCTGTTAGAATGCGGCCATTCGCACGTTTACGTGCTTAGGAATAAGTAGAGAAAGCCAATGTCAATCAAGATTAAAACTGCTGAAGAAATCGAACGCATGCGCATTGCGGGCAAGCTTGCCGCAGACGTTCTGGAGATGATCGAACCGTACATCAAGGTCGGCGTGACGACAGAAGAACTCAACAAAATTTGTCATGAATACGCACTAGAAAAAGGCGCGTACTCGGCACCGCTTGATTACCATGGATTCCCTAAATCGATTTGTACCTCTATCAACCATATCGTCTGTCACGGCATTCCAGCCGAGAAAGATGAGATTGGCAGTAACGGCCAACTAAAACCAGCGGTACTAAAAGACGGCGACATTATTAACGTCGATATTACCGTCATCGTCCCTAACGATGAAAACGCAGACCTGAGCGTTCGTCCTCAAGGTTACCACGGTGACACCTCGAAGATGTTCCTAGTTGGTGAAGTATCGCCTGCTAATAAACGTCTTTGCATGGTAACTCAAGAAGCGCTTTACATTGGCATGCGCCAGGTAAAACCAGGAGCTACGGTTGGTGACATTGGTACGGCTATTGAAAAGTACATTAAAGAAAACAATAAGAACAACCCTCGCAACAAGTTCTCTATTGTGAAGGATTTCTGTGGTCACGGCATTGGTGATGAGTTCCATGAAGAGCCACAAGTGGTTCACTACAAGAACAAAGATCGTCGTGTCCTAAAAGAAGGTATGTGTTTCACTATCGAGCCAATGATTAACGCAGGTAAGTTTGGTTGCAGTGTCGATGCACAAGATGACTGGACGGTATACACAGGTGATGGCAAAAATTCAGCTCAGTATGAGCACACCATTGTGGTAACGAAAGATGGTTGTGAAGTCCTGACTCTTCGCAGCGACGATACCATTCCTCGCCTGATGAAAAACGCGTAATAATTTCAATCAATGATATCCCCGCTCAAGCGGGGATATTTTTTATCTGCATCAAATTTGTTAGATTGCTAATAGTTTTAGCTTGCACGGATAGCAAATATGTCACTTCAGTCCCCTCTTACGTTTACCGATGAACAGATCAATATCGGGGAACTAAAACAAGAGCTAGAGAGATTTGGCTCGGAACAAAAACAAGAATTCCTTAATCACCATCCTGTTACAAGCTTGGTTCTCGCCCGAGCGGAGTACATGGATTTACTTCTCAAGCGTTTGTGGCAACACTTTGGCTTCAACGATATTTACAATATCTCTTTGGTTGCAGTGGGCGGATATGGTCGTGGAGAACTTCACCCCCTCTCAGACATTGATATCCTCATTCTTTCGAATAAGAAACTACCAGGCTCACTAGAAGCAAAAATCAGCGAGTTTATTACGCTTTTATGGGACCTTAAACTAGAAGTTGGTCATTCCGTTCGAACCGTTAGTGAGTGTTCTGAAATTGGTCGCAATGACCTTACGGTCGCCACCAACCTTCAGGAAGCGCGACTGCTGTGTGGAAGCGAAGACACCTTCGAGGCACTGAAAAAAGTCGTGTTATCTGACTCATTTTGGCCCAGTGAAACCTTTTATCGCGCCAAAATACAAGAACAGAGAGAACGTCATGCTCGTTATCACGACACCACATACAATCTAGAGCCTGATATCAAGTCAACCCCTGGCGGCCTGCGCGATATTCATACGCTTAGCTGGGTTGCTCGCCGACACTTTGGTGCTACCTCTTTGCTAGAGATGAGTCGTTATGGTTTTCTGACTGATGCCGAGTATCGAGAGTTGGTCGAGTGTCAGGACTTCTTATGGCGTGTTCGTTTTGCTTTGCACTTAGAGTTGCGTCGCTACGATAACCGTCTGACTTTCGCTCATCAAGCCCAAGTTGCAGAGAGCCTTGGCTACGTTGGCGAGGGTAATCGTGGGGTCGAAATGATGATGAAGGAATTTTATCGCACCCTTCGTCGCGTGGCAGAACTGAACAAAATGTTGCTCAAACTGTTTGACCAAGCCATCATCAATGGTGGCATCACGGAAAATGCAGAAATATTAGATGGTGATTTTCAGCGACGCGGCTCATTGATTGAAGCCCGAAAGCCAGCTTTGTTTCAAGCTCGACCAGAAACCATCCTCGATATGTTCTTACACATCGCGAATGACTCTAGTATTGAAGGGGTCAGCCCCCCTACTTTACGTCAGTTGCGAACCGCTCGCCGCCGCTTGAACAAGTTTCTGCATACCATTCCCGCTGCGCGTGAAAAATTCATAGCGTTGTGCCGACATCCGAATGCATTGCACAAAGCATTTAGTTTGATGCACCGCCTTGGCGTCATGGCCGCTTACCTGCCGCAGTGGAGCCAAATTGTTGGCCAGATGCAGTTTGACCTTTTCCACGCTTATACCGTTGACGAGCACAGCATCCGCTTGCTTAAGCACATTCATACATTTAACGACCCAGCTAATCATGAGAAGCATCCAATTTGTTGCGATATCTACCCTCGCATGCAAAAGAAAGAACTGCTGATCATTGCGGCAATTTTCCATGATATTGGTAAAGGAAGAGGGGGCGATCACTCGGTGATTGGTGAGGGAGAAGCGTACGATTTCTGTATAGAGCATGGTCTATCGAAACCAGAAGCGAAACTCGTCAGCTGGTTAGTAAGACACCACTTGTTGATGTCCGTTACCGCTCAACGACGAGACATCTACGATCCGGACGTGATTACTGAATTCGCCAAAAAGGTTCGTGATGAAGAGTCGCTTGAATACTTGGTTTGTCTGACAGTCGCGGATATTAGCGCGACCAATCCAGAACTCTGGAACGCCTGGAAACGTACTCTACTTGCGGAGCTATTTTACTCTACCCAGCGTGCTCTCCGTCGTGGCTTGGAGAACCCAGTTGATGTGCGTGAACGCATCCGCCACAATCAACAAATGGCGTCAGCGATGTTGCGCAAGGAAGGGTTCTCAGCGCGTGAGATAGAAGTGTTGTGGCAGCGCTTCAAGGCCGATTACTTCCTGCGTCACACCCATACTCAGATTGCGTGGCACTGTGAACACTTACTGCGTATGGACGATCTGACCAAGCCATTGGTGTTGATCAGTAAAAAAGCCACTCGTGGTGGTACTGAAGTTTTCGTTTATAGCAAAGACCAACCTGCGTTATTTGCTACCGTCGTGGCAGAACTCGACAGACGTAACTTCAACGTGCATGACGCGCAGATCATGACAAGTAAAGACGGACATGTCATCGATACCTTCATTGTTCTTGACCAACACGGTGAAGCGATCGATGAGTCTCGCCATGCTGCGGTAATCAAACACCTAACTCATGTGTTAGAAGACGGTCGGCCAACAAAGATTAAAACCCGCCGTACACCGCATAAACTCCAACACTTTAATGTCAAAACCAAAGTGGACTTCTTACCGACCAGAGGTAAGAAACACACCTTGATGGAGTTTGTTGCGCTAGATACCCCGGGCTTGCTGGCCAAAGTCGGCCGTACTTTTGCGGATTTGAACATTAATATTCATGGCGCAAAAATTACGACTATCGGAGAGCGAGCGGAAGACTTATTCATTCTCACCAGCGGAACTGGCGGAAGACTCAGTGAAGAGCAACAAAATGCGTTGCGAGAGCAGCTCATTGAGACACTTTCTGAGGCGGTAACCGATTAAGTAAAGGAACTCTAATAACGTGGGCAAGAGCGATAGCGATCTTGCCCACAAGTTGAGCAATTTAACTAATTATCAGCTATCTAGCACCTACATAGGCTGCTAAAGTAAAACTGGTATCATTTCCGTATATAGAGGTAGCCTATGTTTCCACACCTCACTGGTTTGGGCATTCAAGACCCAAAACAGATTGAACGTTATTCCCTTCGCCAAGAGGCACATAAAGATGTGCTGAAGATCTACTTCCAAAAACAAAAAGGCGAGCTCTTCGCCAAAAGTGTCAAATTTAAATACCCACGCCAAATCAAAAATGTACTTGTAGACAGTGGCAGCCACCAATACAAAGAAGTCACCGAAATCAATCGCAACCTCACTTTAGTTATCGATGAGCTAAATAAAATCACCAAGCCAACCAAGGTGGCTGAAGTCGACGTCAAACAGAAAATCTTGTCTGATCTTCGCCATTTAGAAAAAGTCGTATCCAGTAAGATCGCAGAGATCGAAGCGGATCTAGAAAAACTTAAGTAACGATTGAAATAGATAAAAATAATAAGGGGTTGGTAAATTCACTAACCCCTTTTTTCATTTTGTTTTTGCGAATGAGTGCAAACGTCAGCTCATTTTGCTAACGAGCGCTTCATCCCATTCAAATCGAGCAAATAACTGCTGCCATGTCTCATCGATATTCGCTTTCATCACGATTTCTGCATTGGTAAACGGATGAACAAAACGAAGCTCTGATGCATGCAATAACAAACGGTGAGAATCAAATTCAGTTCGATACAGTTTGTTGTGCTTACCATCACCATGAGAAGTGTCACCCACTATCGGATGGCGTAGGTGGGCCATATGACGACGAAGCTGGTGCTTACGCCCCGTTTTGGGTTTCATTTCCATTAGACAATAGCGTGTGGTTGGAAACTTCCCAGTAGAGTACGGTACTTCAACTTTTGCCAGAGGTTTATAGACTGTGATTGCTTCTTGCGCTTCTTTTTCTTGCGAAGCGAACTTGTCCGCAATTTTATCCAATTCGACTTTAAGCGCGTAATCTAAAACGCCCTCTTCCTCAATCCAGCCACGCACGATGGCATGATAGGTTTTTTCCATTTTATGCTCAGCAAACATCGGCATCACTTGAGATGCGACCTCACTGGAAAGTGCGAATACCAATACTCCAGACGTTGGTCGATCTAAACGGTGCAGCGGAAAAACATGCTGGCCAATTTGATCACGCAACGTTTGCATGACGAACTGGGTTTCATGTTTGTCTAACCAGCTACGATGTACCAGCATACCGGCAGGCTTGTTCACCGCGACAAAGTAGTCATCTTGATAAACAATCTCCAATTCAACTGGAGAAACGGCTTGTGATGTTTCTTGTTCTGACATTGAGGTTACTTGCATAGTTCGTCGATAGTTTGGATGGTTCTCAATAGCTCAGCGTATTGCGGCTCTTGTTTCCACACCTCTGAAAAATAGGGTTCCATTGAAAAGCCACGTGGCAAAGGCTGGTTACTTTCAGCCAAAACGCGCATTCGGGCAATAAATATCCACTGTAACCATTCATGTGGATGAAGGGTATCTATCGCGAACGGCTCCACACTTTGTAATGCTTGTGGCGATGGCATCGTTTGTTGCCAAAGTTGGAGCTTGTGCAGTTGCGCTTCAAGTTGGTGAAGTAATTCCGCCAATTTTGTGCTTGTAGTCATTAACTTTTACATATCGAACCTTGAATTAGCCGAGAATGATACCATCTCTTGTGAAAAGAACGTTAGGACGTCGTATTTAATGGAAAACATTCAGACCCTCACTCAATTGCTGCACAACAGCAACTGTGATTATCAAATCTTCGACCTTGGTCGTCGCATCAAGGCCATTGAGCCACAAGTATTTGCCGATGTGGAAAAAGGACAGTGTCCGTATCCTTTCCCGATGCAACGCAAAGCACATCTGGCTATTGCTTACTGGAATGAGCAAAAGCAACCTTGGATTTGGTTTCTTAAGTTCGAGCTCGATGAACGCGGCGTATTGAAGCAGTCTGATATTGGTAACTTCATAAAATACGTGGTTGAAGCCATGGGGACACGCCTAAGTGACGATATGTCGGAAGATCAGCAACAAAAGCTGTCCAATAACCCATACACCTTCAAACCTTCTGAAGACAAAATGGCGGTATTCCATAGTTTAATTCGCTCTAGTTTGGATCTGCCCACCAGCCAATATTACGAACATACACAGCACTATTTTTCTGGTGGTCTTGGATGGGAAAACTGGCAGACTGTCGGTCTACAAGGCATTACCGACATGGCAGCTCGCTTAGGCAAAGAACAAAATGCCGTAACCCTGCGTAAAGCGATTCACCACCTACCAAATGAGCCTTTGTATGCGTTGTTAGGGGCACTAGAACACGTAGTTCTTCAAGAGCGTCTTGCAGAGCGTATCGCGGAAAAAGCGCACAAAGAGATAGAAAGTAACGAACCCGATCTATTCTTGCTGTCTGCACTCATTCGAGCATTAGCAGGAGCGCCTACAAACATCGCTCTTCCTGTATTAAAAGCGATTCTGCAAAGCCCTCGTCTCAGCCACCAAGAAGTACTGATTGGCATTGCAGGCCGTACATGGCATCTGTTATCAGACGCAGAAATCGCAGAACAGTTCTTATTGCGCCTCGCTCAAACAGGCAATCAAACCCTGTTTAACCAACTCTTTGCTGATTTAGTCATGCTGCCAGAACTGAGAATGGTCTTACTGCCATTACTGCACTCCAGTCCATCCGAAGAGTTGACGCGAGCTCTCGTCAATTTGCAGCAAGCGACAAAGGGTTAATAAAGGATTAGGGATGATCGGAGATCTACTGGCAATATTAGGACTGTGCTTTTTCTGTTTTCTATTTTGGCAACAGCGCCATCAATCTGAACTGGCAAAAGCAGCAATAACAAGGAAATGTGAACAGTTGGATCTCCAATTGGTGAGCATCGCTTTTGGTTCGCATAAACTAAAAACGCCAGATGGACTCTGGCGTTGGCATACTGTGTATCAATTTGAGTTTTCATCCCTTGGCGATGACTGTTACCAAGGGGAATTAACTATGGTTGGTTTCAGGCCGCAGAGCTTTCACCTACCGCCTCATCGCTTGTAAAGGTCATTTCAAAGTAAGGACCGTATAAGTCCTTACTTTCACGGGTGACAACAAAGCCAAGCTTTTCCAAAACCGCCAATGAAGCGTGATGACCACTGTTAACATTCGCGGTAACTTTGTGCAGGCCTAACTCTCGACAAGCTTTCGGGAAGAAAGCCTTCAACGCTTCTGTCGCTAACCCTTTCCCCCAGTAAACTTTATCAAAGATAAATCCTAATTCTGGCTCGGAATCGAGCTGAGAAATAAAGATATGCCCCATATAATCACGGCTGGAACTTTCGAGTACAGCCAGACTATAAATATTTCTATCATCCAGTATTTTTTCAAATAGCTGTTTAGCAGACGCTACAGTATGCGGACCGTTCATTTCGGCGCGGTTTTTTGCGCAGCAGTTAAGCATTACAAACTCGAGTTGTAACGACTCATCGTAGGGTAGAAGAAGCATTCTTCTGGTCACTATGGCCACATCATTTCCTTGATTACAACAAACCAAAAATACCCGCATATCGCATATTCTAAAGATACGATTCATCACCTGCGGGGCATAAAACTATGTAGAAAAGCCAAAAGTAAACCAACTGATTGGAATGGGCACTATTCGATAATTGCTTAATTAACAACATGTTGAATTGCAATTTATTATTATATTATTCTTATCTTATGATAATGATTTTATTAAAGTCACTAAATGCCACGTAGGAATCGTCTGACAATGCTGTCAGTTCTTAACGACTTCCTTATTTTTGGTTGTACCAGCCATTCGAGCGCAATTAATCGCCTCTTCTCACCAATGACGTCATACTGACCAAATTTAAAGCATTTACTTTAAATAAGAAAAACCCCGACACATAAGTATCGGGGTCATGATCTTACTCGCAGCAGTCCGGCTACTAAATAATGCTCCATGCATCATCCATAATAGTGACTGAATCCATCAGTCCTGTCCTTCGTCGCCGTCCTAGCGGTGTCCTTATCAATCCTGATAGCCAACATTCCCCGTTAGCGCACTTCACTTGTTCCTTGAGCGGTGTCCATTGCATCGTCCTGATGCTGTCCTACCTCAATCCTATGAGGGGTCCATTGCCTGTCCTTAGTCATCAACATCCTATTGATGATTGTGTCCTTACAATGTCCAGTGCTCCTTGCTTGTTCACTCATCCCAAGTGACCAAATCGTCTTCCTGACGATGACCTAATCCGTGGTGCTTTCCTGTTCCGTGTCTGCATCCTGCTGACAAGGTTTAATTTACTCTTTTCTTTTGCAATCACAATCATGCCCACTAACATTTTTTCAGGATTTAATTGTTAAATAAAGGTTAAATCCATATATATCAATGCATTAAAGCGAGGTCTTTCTGTTTATCTGCTAAAGAAATCGTTTTCTCTCACACCCCTTGTAAGAGATCTCTTACAAAGCACAATCCAAATTGCCATTCGCTAAATGCGGCCGCTCAACGTATTATGATAACAATATCGTTGTTAAGGATTGAAAATGTTAACCCAAGACGTCACTAAAGAACTGGAAACAGTAATGGAACAGCTCCAACAAGAGGGCAAAGAACCGAGTGTGGCTCTAGTTAAAGCACGAATGAAAACGCCCGTTCCTATGCCTGCACTCATCGCTACGATTAAGAGCTGGAAGAACGCTAATCGTGTTCCAAAAATTGAAATCGCCGCACAAAAAACGTCGGAAGAAGATCGCCTGACTACGCTTGAAAATACAATCGCACAATTGACTGCACGCGTAGAAGAGCTAGAAAAAAAACTGAGCGAGAAAAAATCATGAAGCTTTGGGTAGATGCAGATGCTTGCCCGAAAGTCATTCGAGAGACAATTGTTCGTGCAGCAGAACGCACTGGTGTTGAATGTACTTTCGTCGCCAACCACGTTGTACCGGTTCCGAAAAGAGCAAATATCCATTCGCTTCAAGTACCGGCAGGCTTTGATATTGCCGATAACGAGATTGTGAGACGAGTGGAAGCCAACGATTTGGTGATCACCTCCGATATCCCACTCGCCGATGAAGTGATAACCAAGGGCGCACTGGCATTGAGTTCTCGTGGAGAGCTTTATACCAAAGACACCATTAAAGCTCGCCTCAACATTCGTGATTTTATGGACACCATGCGTTCTAGTGGTATCCAAACCGGTGGTCCCGCTTCACTGTCACAAACAGAACGTAGAGAATTTGCCAATCACTTAGATAGAATTCTCGCCAAGCGTTAATCAGGCCTTAGAAACGGAAAAAGCCTGCGAAGTTCGCAGGCTTTTTTTTGGAGCTGTGTGAGGTGCTTTTTATTAAGGCGTGTAGTAAGTTGCCGCGCCTGGACCTACTGGTAGACCAAATACGAATACCCATAGGTAGAACAGCACACTCCAACCTACGATAAAGCAGATTGAGTAAGGCAACATGGTCGCGATTAACGTACCGATACCTAGGTTCTTCATGTAGCGAGTTGCAACCGCTAGGATCAGACCAAAGTAGCTCATCATTGGTGTAATGATGTTGGTTGTCGAATCACCGATACGGTAAGCAGCCTGAATAGTTTCAGGAGCGTAACCAACCAGCATAAGCATTGGTACGAAAATTGGCGCTGTTACTGCCCACTGTGCCGATGCAGAGCCGATCATCAGGTTGATGAAGCCACACATTAGAATGAATGCAAAGAACAACATTGGACCAGTCAGACCGATGCTTTGCAGGAAGTCTGCACCCGCAACTGCGAATACCTGACCAAAGTTCGTCCATTTAAAGAAAGCAACAAACTGCGCTGCAAAGAATACCAGTACGATGTACATGCCCATAGAAGACATAGATTTAGACATCGCATCGATAACATCGCGGTCAGTTTTCATCGTGCCTACAACTTTACCGTATACAAAGCCAGGGATAGCAAAGAATACAAAGATGAAAGCAACGATACTTTTCAGGAATGGTGAGCCTGCAATAGTCCCTGCGTCAGAGCGTAGAACGCCGTCTTCTGGAACGATTGTCCAAGCCAATAGCGCAGATACTGCCAGAATAGCAATACCCGCCATTTTCAGACCTTTCTTCTCTAGGTCTGTCAGGCCACCCATTTTGTCTTTAGACAGATCTTCTGAGGCTTCTTCCTCGTTGTATTTGCCAAGTTTTGGCTCAACGATTTTTTCAGTAACAAATGCACCCATGCCTGCAATAAAGAAAGTAGAGACAAACATGAAGTACCAGTTTACTTCTGGGCCTACTGTGTAGTTTGGATCGATCATTTGAGCTGCAGTTTCAGTGATACCTGAAAGCAGTGGATCAACCGTACCGATAAGTAGGTTTGCAGAGTAACCACCGGATACACCAGCAAATGCAGCTGCAAGACCAGCAAGAGGATGACGACCTAATGAATGGAAAAGCATTGCAGCCAGTGGAATTAATACCACGTAGCCAAGCTCTGATGCTGTGTTAGAAATGATACCCGCAAAAACGACCGTCACTGTAACCATGCGCTGAGAAGCACCCATTACAAGACCACGCATCGCTGCTGAAAGTAGGCCTGAGTATTCTGCAATTGCAACGCCAAGCATTGCTACAAGTACTGTACCTAACGGTGCGAAACCAACAAAGTTTTTCACTAGGTTAGTAACGATAAGTTGTAGGCCATCAGCATTAAGTAAGCTGACAACGTGGATCATACCGTCTGCCGAACGACCACTTGCGCCCTCAGGACGAGGGTCCATAACTGAAACTTCGAAGTAACCAGCTATACCCGACATCACCAAAATGGCTAAACAGAAAATGGCAAATAGTGTAATCGGGTGGGGTAATAGGTTCCCCAAATATTCGACAGTATCTAAGAAACGCGTAAACAGCGGTTTCTTAGGCGTGTTTTGTTTAATTGAAGCAGATGAACTCATCTGTTCCCTCCTTGTTTTTATTCCTATGCAAATGTGACAAAGGTGTCAAAAAGCGAGCGAAGGGTAATTGAGTTATAAGTCAATTAAAAGTCAAAAACGTTACAAAGTGTAAAATAAAGACAAATTTTTAACCAACAATACTTAAAAATGCAGTTATTTCATCCATATAAAACACACAAAGCAACACTATCAATTAAACAAAACGACAGCCAACCGATAAGCTCTCTCTATTTCTGTACCGCCTTGAATCTAGGATTCGTTTTGCAAATAACGTACAAGCGCCCTCTGCGCTTCACTATCTGACAATCCGGATGACGATTCTTTGCACTTTTTAGAGATTTAACTACTTTCATGATTTATTCCTTAGTCCTTCTTAAACTGACCAAAACGACGATTGAAATTAGCAATACGTCCTTCAGTCTGAACCACACGTTGTTTGCCTGTGTAATACGGATGAGATTCTGACGACACATCTAGTGTGAAGTAAGGGTATGTTTTACCGTCTTTCCATTCGATGGTACGGTCGGTTTGCAGTGTTGAACCAACAACGAAATATTTATCTACGCTGGTGTCGTGAAATACCACTGGGCGATACTCAGGGTGGATACCTGGCTTCATCATATTTTCCTTTTGATGCTAATGTTATGTTATAACATTTTAATTAATAATAATTATCAACAAGAAAAGCAAGAGAAATTTGTGATACTTTTTGCGTTACATACACTCTTAAAGATGATCACTATGTATTCCATTGAGCCAATTGGCATCATTGAAACCCCATATAAAGAAAAGTTCGCGGTTCCTCGTCAACCGCGACTAGTTCCCGCAGCAAAAGCAAGAGTAAAACTTTTGGGCGAAGCAAATAGCCCCGAGGCGGTCAGAGGTTTAGAACAGTTTTCTCATATGTGGTTACTGTTTATGTTTGATCAAAATTTAGAGGCAGGCTGGAAACCAACAGTCAGACCACCACGTTTAGGCGGCAATGAAAGAATTGGTGTGTTTGCTTCTCGCTCCACTTTTCGGCCAAATGGTATCGGTATGTCAGCAGTGGAAGTAAAGGGCGTGACCAAGCAAGGTGACCAAATCTACATAGATCTAGGTAGTGTCGATTTGGTTGATGGCACTCCGATTGTCGACATTAAGCCTTACATCCCCTACTCGGATTCGATTCCAGATGCGCAAGGAGGCTATGCGGGGGAAGAGCCAGAAAAGTCACAAGTAACTTTTTCTTCGCAAGCACTTTCATCGCAATCGCTGGCGATGGTGAAAAATCGATCCGATACTGATCATGTTCTGTCCGTGATCGAACAAGTGTTAGCGCAAGATCCTCGTCCCGCCTATAAGAAAAACAAGCCGGACAATAAAGAATATGCAGTAAATTTGTTCGATTTAAACGTGAAGTTCATCGTTACGGGCAACTTAATAACGGTTACCGCGATCGAAAGCTTTTGACAAAGCCAATTGGCTGATATTATAGGCGGCTAACAAATTTCCCATTGTGGGATTTCCATACTCTCGTCGGCACCGACTTGAGTAATCAACTTAAATAAACGGATAAATTTAATGCGTACCAGTAATTATCTTCTTTCTACTCTGAAGGAGACTCCAAACGACGCAGAAGTAGTGAGCCACCAGCTCATGCTACGTGCAGGTATGATCCGTAAGCTGGCTTCAGGTCTATACACCTGGCTACCTACTGGTCTACGTGTGCTGCGTAAAGTCGAAAACATCGTTCGTCAAGAGATCGACAATGCAGGTGCTATCGAAACTTTGATGCCCGTTGTTCAGCCGTTTGAACTTTGGGAAGAGACAGGCCGCAGCGAAAAAATGGGACCTGAGCTACTTCGCTTTACTGACCGTCATGAACGTCCGTTTGTTCTTAGCCCGACCGCTGAAGAAGTGATCACCAGCTTGGTGCGTAACGAGGTAAACTCTTACAAACAACTTCCTCTGAACCTTTACCAAATCCAGACGAAATTCCGTGATGAACGACGTCCACGCTTTGGCGTCATGCGTTCTCGTGAGTTCTCGATGATGGATGCTTACAGCTTCGACATCGACAAAGAAGGTCTACAAAAGACATACGATTCGATGCACGATGCATACTGCAAAGCATTTGATCGCATGGGTCTGGATTACCGCCCTGTACTTGCCGATAGCGGTGCAATTGGTGGTAGCGGCTCTCAAGAGTTCCACGTACTGGCAGAAAGTGGTGAAGATCTTATCGCCTTCTCTACGGAATCAGACTACGCAGCGAATCTTGAAAAAGCAGAAGCTTTAGCACCTGCCGACTCTGCTCCAGCGCCAACTCAAGAGATGACACTGGTAGATACACCAAATGCGAAAACAATCGCGCAGTTGGTAGAACAACACGGTCTTCCGATTGAGAAAACCATCAAGACACTGTTTGTTAAAGCGTCTGATGAAGTGGATGCACCGATCATTGCCTTGCTCGTACGTGGTGACCACGAATTGAACGAAGTAAAAGCAGAGAACCTCCCACAAGTTGCAGCACCATTAGAAATGGCGACAGAAGAAGAGATTCGTGCTCTTGTCGGCGCAGGT
This sequence comes from Vibrio sp. J1-1, assembly GCF_021728395.1. Classification (GTDB taxonomy): domain Bacteria; phylum Pseudomonadota; class Gammaproteobacteria; order Enterobacterales; family Vibrionaceae; genus Vibrio. Next base: position 174,688 of record NZ_JAKKCM010000003.1, read on the forward strand.
CCAGGTTCACTTGGTCCAGTAGGCCTTAAACTACCGTTCATCGTTGATCGCAGCGTAGCGGTAATGAGTGACTTCGGTGGTGGTGCTAACATCGACGACAAACACTACTTCGGTATCAACTGGGGCCGTGACGTTGAGCTTGGCCAAGTTGAAGACCTACGTAACGTGGTTGAAGGTGACCCAAGCCCATGCGGTAAAGGTACCCTACAGCTTAAACGTGGTATCGAAGTTGGCCACATCTTCCAGCTAGGCAAGAACTACTCTGAGAAGATGAACTGTGGCGTGCTTGGTCCAGATGGTAAGAACGTTATTCTGGAGATGGGCTGTTACGGCATTGGTGTTACTCGCGTAGTTGCTGCTGCTATTGAACAGAACCACGATAAGTACGGTATCATCTGGCCAGACGCGCTTGCGCCGTTCCAGGTAGCAATCGTACCAATGAACATGCATAAGTCAGAAGAAGTGAAAGAAGCGGCTGAGAAGCTGTACGCAGAACTGACCGCAATGGGTATCGAAGTCCTGTTTGATGATCGTAAAGAACGTCCAGGCGTTATGTTCTCGGATATGGAACTCGTAGGCGTACCGCACACGGTCATTATCGGCGATCGTTCAATGAAAGAAGGTAACTTCGAGTACAAGAACCGTCGTTCTGGTGAGAAAACAGCCGTAGCAATGGCTGATATCGTTGAGCACATTAAAGCTCAACTTCAATAAGTACTAAACGGGTCTTATTGCTTGAAAGGGTTGGCTTCGGTCAGCCCTTTTTTACGTATACCACTCACCGAACAGAAAGCGACATGTTCAAACCACTCGTCGAACAGCGAGGTACGAGTGTGATTCAGAATCTACTTTTCAAGTTCTATGTTGCTAAGGAAACCCAAAACTTCTCAGCTCGCTGATTTTAGATTCCTGATGTCGCCAAGGCTCCTCGGAATGACATCAATAATTAAAAATAAGTCACGTACAACGATAACTTCTGATGTGATTAATCCATGTTCAATTCAAACCACAAATTGAGGTAAGACAAGTCTCTGCTTTGAGTTTCAAATCCGCTATGTGTATATTTGAGAGCAGTTATCACTTTTAAGGATTATGTAATGCAAGTATACGGCTGTTGTGAATTAGTTCGTGAGCTTTACGCTCAAATCGGCAGTGGCGATCAAGCTTATGTGCCTCAAGCAATTTCTTGTGCATTAAAAGCTCTGAATGACGTTGCTGCAAACGAGTCATTACCACGAGAAACTCGTGAAGCGGCAGCATTTGCCGCAGCAAACTTACTGATTTCTGATTTTGAGGATAAGTAATGAATCTGGCGAATTTTGAATCTATGGATCCCGTGATGCTGATGAGCATCGTCAACATGAAACTGCGTGATGACTTTGGTGGTGATTTGGATAAGCTAGTGGCTTTCTTTGATATTGACCGCACAGCGCTGGAAGCGAAACTAGCAACCGCAGGATTTGATTTCCTTCCGGAAGCCGGTCAATTCCGTTAATTCTCTTTTTCGAACAAGAATACAAAAAGGGCTTGATGATTGCTCATCAAGCCCTTTTCTTTTATCTCTGTGCCCGGTAATTATCCGAATGAAGCCCAGATAACGGTAGCCACAAGCACCGGACAAACAAACTTCACGTACGCTGGCCATAGTTTACCAAACCAGCCTTGAGTAAACTCTGGGAAGCCTTGCTCAAGCTCTTTAATCTTCGAGTTACGGCTCCATACCCAGCCACCAAACAGACAGAACAGTAGCGCCGCCATTGGTTGTAAGTACTGAGTCGCCACGGTTGCCACCAAGCCAAACATTGCGCCAAAGTTATATACGATCACCACACTGAACAGAGCAATCAAACCACCCAGCACCCAACTGGTTCCGCTACGTGGAGTATTAAAACGCTCACTAACCAGAGCCACCGGACACTCAAGCATCGAAATTGATGATGTCAGCGCGGCAATAGTAAGTAGTAAAAAGAACACAATCGCGAATAACTGGCCAAGTAAACCCAAGCTATCAAACATCAGAGGTAATACCGTAAATACCAACGTATCTGAGCTGAGAAGCGATCCATCTTCCGCGTAAATCTGAACGCCTTTCTGCATCGCCACAAACATCGCTGGCATGACAACCAAACCAGCAATAAAGGCCACTGCAGTATCCACTAAAGTTACGTTCATCGCCATTTTAGGCAGGTTCTCTTTTTTGCTTAAGTAAGAACCGTAGATCAGCATTGAACAGCCACCAATGGTCAGTGAAAAGAAACCCTGCCCCATTGCAGCCAAGATAAGCTTTCTGTCCCAAATCTTTTCAAAATCAGGTACCAGGTAATGCTTAAGGCCTTCCATCGCACCGCTTTGCGTCATGATGTAAACGAACAACAATGCAAACAAAACGAACAGAGCTGGCATCAAACGTGTTGACCACTTTTCAATACCTTGTTTAACTCCACCTTGTACGATCAAAACCGTGAGAACATAAAAAGTAATCGTACCAAACAGATTGCGCTCTACACTGAACCCTTTAAACCAAGCGGTAATAGCTTCCAACCCCATGATGTCAGTGATCGCACCGAGCAAAAAGCAGATCAACCAGCCACCAACAATGGAGTAAAACGCGAGCACCGCACTTGGTACACTCAGACCGATCCAACCAACCATGCCGCCAAACTTTTTACCGACAGAGTTATGGGTCAACGCACGCATGCTGTCAACAGGGTTCGCCTGACCATGTCGACCAATCGCCATTTCAACCACGAGCATAGGAAAAGCAACGATAAGAATCATCACTAAGTAAACTAACAAGAACGCACCACCACCATTACTGGCAGCTTGCGTAGGAAAGCCCCAAATATTTCCCAGACCCACTGCCGCACCTGCTGCGGCTAAAATGAATCCGAGACGAGAGCCAAAATGCTCACGAGGCTGAGAAGAATTTTGTTGTGTCATACCACTCACACAGAATATCAATGAACTAGCTGACTAGTACATTATAGAAATATCAACTAATCAGCAAGAGTAAGCAGGTTAATTATTCGACAACAAGAACAATCAGCAGAGATTCAGATTGTAAAATATTACGTACATCTCAAATTTGGTCATCGAAATACGAGTTACTGTATTTTAAGTTCTCTGAGATCACATCGGTGAATGCTCAATAAGGCATCGGGGATATGAGATGATTTAGACGTTTACTGTTAGCAAGAGAGCGCACGTTGGCGCTCTCTTTGTTTGTTGATGTGCAGAGATTAAATCGTAAAGACTCGATAATCTTTCAACTCTGGAATTTTCTTCAGGACATTATCTTCCTGGACAACCATATCATCCAGAGAGTCGCACAACTCTTCTGCTTTCTGCTCTAAGCCGCTCGAGTGTTCATTAATACGTTGTTCAACTTTAGCACTTAGCTCCGCCATACTTTCAGACAGTGCTGTCAGGTTAAGACCGTCTTCTTCTTGCATCTTATTGGATAATGCTTCAAACGCACTTGCTAAGAACTCTTTGTTGAAGATCTCCTGAGCTTTAGCAAAATCGTCCGTCCAGCTTTGTGTCATCGACTCAAAGCTTTCAGCAGGCAGAATAAAATCACCGTCTTTGTAGTAGCGTGATTCGACGTCTGCAAAAAACGTTTGTACTGAAGCTTTCACATTGTCAAACGCACCAGGGGCATCCAAACTCGCAGCGACATCATCGATGATGGCAGTTGCCAGCTCTAAACCATCACTCGCCAATTGTTTAGCCTGGGGGATGTACGCATTCATTTTCTCTCGGTAACCTTCAATCGCCGCTTTCTGATCGGCATCGAGTTGGACTTGCTCCCCTTTAATAAACAGGTTGTTTTGTTCATCGACAACCGCTGTATCACCAGTGGATTGATGAATTTCCAAATTCTGTCCATCCATACGAACTTCATTATTGATGTCCACACGACACTGCGCTGTATAGCCAGAAGCACTCACTACCAGCAATGAAAGTGTAAGCAGTTTCTTCATGTCTTTCTCTTTTATCCAACTTTACTATCGTTAAACATAACACTGGGTTATATATTTGATGTCAGAAAACCATCACCACCGAATAACCCATTGTTTTATTACCAATTTTAACATCAACTTCATCCCCTTCCTCTTTCCCAACTAGTGCTCGACCAAGTGGGGATTTCGCCGTTAAGACAAAGACTTGTTTACCTTGCCACTCAACCGTTAAACCACCAGAGCAAGGGCCGATGAAAAAACACTTTTCTTTCAAATCAACATCTTCCAACAAGACAAAAGCCCCGACACCAATCGGTGCGTCTGTAAAGTCTCTAATGATAAGAGAACGGTACTGCTGTAACTCTTGTTCACTTTCCTGAACGCGCATTGCCTGACCGTGAGCAAGGTAAGAGGCTTCTAACGCCAGCGTGTCATACTTGTGTTCAGGAACCGTCTCTTCATCCGTCGCGGCATCGATCGCTCTCTGGGTAGAAGCGTGCGCAATTTGCAGCTTTTCTTCCAACTGCTGAATGATAATTTGGACTAACTCTGCTTTGTTCATACTTTTTGGACGCGCGTTATACAATCAGGATATGTTAATGTGCTCTAGTTTATCATCAAAGAAAGGTTTCCCTATTATGCTAAGTCTACCATTGCAGCAAACACTTCAATCTGTGTTTGGTTTTGACTCATTACGCTCAGGTCAACAGCCAGTCATTGAAGCTGTCATGAATGGAGACTCTGCAGCGGCAATCTTTCCAACCGGATCAGGAAAATCACTTTGTTATCAATTGCCCGCCACGCAGCTGCCAAACCTGACTTTGGTGATTTCGCCACTCCTTGCGTTAATGAAAGACCAGCTTAGCTTTTTACAAAGTAAAGGCATTGCGGCGGCATCCATTGACAGTAGCCAAAGTCGAGAAGAATCTCAGCAAGTGATGGCAGGGGTGAAAAACGGCCAGATAAAAATTCTGATGATTTCAGTTGAACGGCTCAAGAACGAACGGTTCCGTGAGTTTATCCGTCAGATCCCTATATCATTGATGGTCGTGGACGAAGCACACTGTATCTCCGAATGGGGACATAACTTTCGTCCCGACTACCTGAAGCTACCGCAATATCAGAGTGAGTTGAATATTCCTCAAACGCTGTTGCTTACCGCTACGGCAACACCTGCTGTTATTAACGACATGCAGCAGAAATTCAATATCGCCAGTGAGAATATTACCGTCACGGGCTTTTACCGTCCTAATCTGGATATTTCTGTCATTCCGTGCACAGAGTCAGAGAAACAGACTCAGCTTAACAGCATCGTTGCCAAGCAGCCTACTCTGCCAACCATTGTGTATGTCACTCAACAACAAACTGCTGAGCAGGTGGCAAAATCGCTGATTCACATCGGCATTAACGCCCATGCTTATCATGCAGGGATGAAGAGTGACGTTCGAGAACAAATCCAACAGCAATTTATGGGTAACCAAATTGACTGCATCGTGGCGACAATCGCGTTTGGTATGGGAGTAGACAAGTCGGATATCCGCCGTGTGATTCACTTCAATCTGCCGAAATCAATTGAGAACTACGCACAAGAAATTGGCCGGGCAGGACGTGACGGTCAACGCTCTGAATGTATTCTCCTTGGCAATTCATCTGGCTTAACCGTACTAGAGAACTTTGTTTATGGTGATACACCTGAACGTACCTCTATCAAGTATGTTTTAGAGCAAGCTCGTGAACATGCTCCACAGTGGGAAATCGTACCGCTGCGCCTGTCTCGTGAAAGTAATATACGTCAGTTACCACTTAAAACCCTGCTAGTGTATTTGGAGTTAGAGAAAGTCATCAAGGCGAAATACAGCTACTTTGCCGAGTATCGCTTTAAGTTTCTCCAAGACCAGCAATTTATCCTCAATCAGTTTCAAGGTGAACGACGCCAGTTTGTAGAAGCCATCTTCACTTGCTCGACAAAAGCCAAAGTATGGTGTCAGGTAGATTTAGACGCACTCTGGATGCACTATCAATCAGAACGAAGCCGTGTGGTCGCTGCACTGGATTACTTTCATCAAAACGGCTGGATTGAATTGGAGAGTAAACAATTAACCGACGTGTATACTGTACTTCCAAATCAACAACGCTCTGAGAATCTGGAACAACATCTTTACGAACTGTTCCAATCCAAAGAACACAAGGACATCGAGCGAATTCATACCATGCTGAGCTTATTCCAATCGTCAGATTGCTTAAGTTATCAGCTCGCACATTACTTTGCGGATCACAACGCACCTACTCAATGTGGTCATTGCTCGGTTTGTCGAGGCCAAGTGGCTGCGTTTCCAACTCAGGTAAATGAACTGCCCGAGCACAAACAGATAGTGTCTTGGGTGAATGAGTTTGTGCAATTGTCTCCAACAACCATCAGTAATGAGGCGGTTGCCCGGTTCTTGTGCGGGATAAGTACCCCACTTATCAGCCAGCTTAAAGCGACAAAAAAATCCGGCTATGGCGCGATGGAAAATGTATCCTTTGATAAAGTCATCGAGCAGGTCAGTAAAGCTCGAACTTAAAAGAAACAGTTGTTAATAGAAGCTGGCCTTAGAAGAAACCTCGCTTAGAAAAAACTAAGCTGACGGGCTTGTACTTCAAGCTTGAGCATCACACTCAAGCCTAAAAGGCGGATTTCTCGCCCCTGCTGGCGTTTTAGGATGTCTTTGAGCAGAATCTTAAAGTCATTTAACTCCAGCTGAGGGTGGATGTGTTCTATGGTCGTAAGCTGAAAATCGGCAAACTTCACTTTTATACCCTGCTTGACTATCGACTTATCAGGGCTGGCGCGTTCAAGGCGCTTTTCAAGTTCCGGATAAAGCTTGCTCTCAATGACCTGCCAACATTCGTCGTAAGTGGATATATTCTGGCTAAACGTGCGTTCGACTCCGACAGACTTTCGTTCCCGTTCAACAATCACTTCTCTGTCATCAATCCCCTGACTCCGTTTCCATAGCGAAGCACCTTGGCGACCAAACTGACGTAGCAGTTCTCGATAATCACTTTTTTTGATGTCTTCACAAAGATAGAATCCCGCTTGATGCAGTTTTTCCAGGCTGACCTTACCTACTCCAGGAATTTTCTCCAGTGGTAATTTATCCACGACTTCCTGAACTTTGTCAGGAGGAATCACAAACTGGCCATTGGGCTTGTTCATATCTGATGCGACTTTCGCGAGGAATTTAATTGGTGCCACACCGGCAGAAGCGGTCAAGCCAAGCTCATTCCAGATATCTCTTCGAATGGCTTCAGCAATTAATGTCGCGGAGCCGTGACAAGCTGTTGCAACAGTCACGTCTAAATACGCTTCGTCGAGGGAAAGAGGTTCTATGATGGGAGTATAACGCTCAAAAATCGACCGGATCTGCTGAGACACTTGTTTGTAAATATGCATCCGTCCGGGTACAACCACAAGATTGGGGCACAATTGTAAAGCTCGGGAGGTGGGCATTGCACTGCGCACTCCATATTTACGCGCTTCATAATTGCAGGTACTAATGACCCCACGCTGCTTCTCATGGCCACCCACAGCCAGTGCAATGTTTCTGTAGTTTGGGTTATCTCTCATCTCTACGGCAGCATAAAAACAATCCATATCGACATGAATAATTTTCCTGATTCGCTCTGACATAACCCACATTACACTGTTTAAAAATACAGTATAGTTAAATTAATGCCCGAAGAAAATGAAAGTTTAGCTGGTTAACTAACCGCCAACCCCATAAAACCAGATAACCCATTGACTGACCGATTATTGTATCAGCTAGTCCCGCAGCATAACGTCCAATTGATCCACTAACTCCGCCCAATCAGCATCTTGCTCTATTGCCTGCCTCAAGAAGTCTGACTGTGATCTTGTCCAAAAGCTCGCTTCATATATCGGCGCAGAGTCCCGTTTGTGTCGATGATTATTGACGAAGTCTTTAATTTCCCTTGGTGAACTGCCCAAGCCGAGTTGCTCAAACAATTCCGTCATACCGTGTTGATGCATTTCCATATCTGCCTCCTAACAGGAATACTTATCAAGAGTATATACTCTGTCTGGCAGTCGATAAAAAAATAACCCAGCAGAAGCTGGGTTATTTAAATCCAATGATTGCGTTACAACATTGCCGAATTATGCAATACGGTCTTTTTCCCAAGCAGCAAGCTTCTCTGCGCGCGCGGCTTCACGAGCTTCACGCTTTTTACGAGCGTCACAAGGTTCTGGGCAGTTACACACTTTTTCGATACCTACAGCACCAAGACCACCACAGCTGCCCTTCACCACTTTCTTCTGAAAGATATAGCCGACTGCCATTGCCGCAATCACAGCGACAAACACAGCAAATGTAATTAGAAATGTACTCATACAAACATGCTCACTTCTGTTGTTATTTGTTCATAAATGGCTTGTAGGTTTCTGAAGCCAGTTCTTTAAAGCCATCATCCGTCTTAACGATCATGAAGGCTGGAATGTTATTTTCATTCGCGATAGCCATGCCTTTCTCTTCACCCAGCACCATTAAGCCAGTTGCGAGACCATCAGCAGTCATCGACGATTTATCCAATACCGTAACAGACACAACTTTGTGATTAATCGGTTTGCCTGTTTGCGGATTTATAATGTGAGAGTATCTCACACCATCGCTCTCAAAGTAATTACGATAGTCACCACTTGTTGCAATTGCCATATCACCTGGCTCGATAATCTCTTGAATTGAGCGTTCGTCGGCCGTCGGTTTTTCAATAGCAATACGCCAAGGAACGCCTTCTCGGTTAACCCCTTTTAGGCGCATTTCACCACCAACTTCAACCATATAGTTATCAACGCCCTCAGATTGCAGATAGTTAGCAATAACATCAACGCCCCAACCTTTAGCGATGGTCGAGAGATCAACGTACAAATGTGGGATATCTTTCGACAACTTATTCCCATCGACGGTTAAGTGATGGATTCCAGTATTTGCTTTTCGAGCCGCGAGCTCTTCATCTGAAGGAACCACATCCGGGCGAGCTTCCGGACCAAAGCCCCACAAGTTAACCAGTGGACCAACCGTCACATCCAGCGCGCCCATGGTGAGTTTGTTCAATCGAATCGCTTCTTTCACAACGGTCGCTGTTTGAGGCGATACTTCAAACGCATCAGAGTCTGTGTACTGGTTGAAACGACTTAGCTCTGAATCTTTGCGGTAAGTCGACATTTGATCGTTCACTTCTTCGAGTAAACGGTCGACTTCTTTTTGTAGCTCAGCCGCTGCTGGAATACCTTCAGCAGCGATGTATTTAATGTTGTAAGTCGTCCCCATTGTAGGGCCAGTTAGATGTACTTGCTCCGCAGGCTGTTCACAACCAGCAAGAACTAAAAGAGAAACGAAAGCAACAAGCCACTTTTTCACTTGTTTAACTCCTATGGAAAATTGAAATGGATATAGAGAATAAGTTGTATCGATATGAACCGATTTTCTATATCAATTTATATTCAGAAAAAACAATGGCTGACCCTGTAAGAGTCAGCCATAAGTTTCAATCACTTAGATGGATTAACCACCGAAGTCATCTAGAAGGATGTTTTCATCTTCTACACCTAGATCTTTCAGCATGCCGATAACCGCTGCGTTCATCATAGGTGGACCACACATGTAGTACTCACAATCTTCAGGAGCTTCATGATCCTTCAGGTAGTTTTCGTACAGTACGTTGTGGATGAAACCTGTGTAACCATCCCAGTTATCTTCTGGCATTGGATCTGATAGAGCACAGTGCCATACGAAGTTGTCGTTTTCTTCTTGTAGGCCGTCGAAATCTTCTACGTAGAACATTTCACGCTTAGAACGCGCACCGTACCAGAAAGACATCTTACGCTTAGAATTTAGACGCTTAAGCTGGTCGAAGATGTGCGAACGCATTGGCGCCATACCAGCACCACCACCAACGAATACCATTTCAGCATCAGTATCTTTGGCGAAGAACTCACCAAATGGACCAGAAATCGTACACTTGTCGCCTGCTTTAAGAGACCAGATGTATGAAGACATGATACCAGGTGGTACATCAGGATTATTAGGCGGCGGCGTAGCGATACGCACGTTCAGCATAATAATACCTTCTTCTTCTGGGTAGTTAGCCATTGAGTAAGCGCGGATTGTCTCCTCGTTTACTTTAGACTCGTAACGGAACAGGTTAAATTTGTCCCAATCTTCGCGGTACTCTTCAGGTACATCGAAGTCAGCGTATTTCACGTGGTGAGCAGGTGCTTCAATCTGGATGTAACCACCAGCACGGAAAGGTACTGATTCGCCATCTGGAATTTGTAGCTTAAGCTCTTTGATGAACGTCGCTTTGTTATCGTTAGAGATAACGCTACATTCCCACTTCTTAACGCCGAAGATTTCTTCTGGAAGTTCGATGTCCATGTCCGTTTTCATTGCAACTTGACATGCCAGACGTTCGCCTTCGCGAGCTTCACCTTTAGTAATATGGTCAAGCTCAGTAGGTAGAATATCACCACCACCAGATTTAACTTTTACGCGACACTGACCACATGAGCCACCGCCACCACAGGCAGAAGAAACGAATACACCAGCGCCAGCAAGAGCGCTAAGTAGTTTACCACCTGGTTGTGTAACGATCGCCAAATTAGGGTCGTCGTTCACAGAAATTGTAATGTCACCTGTTGGTACAAGCTTAGACTTAGCGAAAAGAATCACTAGTACTAGAGCCAGTACGATCAGAGTAAACATCACTACACCAAGAATAATGTCCATTGACTATTCCTTAATTGTTGCGGTTTACCCGACTTACAGTTGAACACCAGAGAAAGACATAAAGCCTAACGCCATTAGACCTACACTGATGAATGTGATACCTAGACCACGTAGACCAGGAGGTACGTCAGAGTACTTCATCTTCTCACGGATACCTGCAAGAGCAACGATGGCTAGCATCCAACCCACACCAGAACCAAAGCCGTAAACAACAGATTCAGCAAAGTTGTAGTCACGTTGTACCATGAAAGATACGCCACCGAAGATCGCACAGTTTACTGTGATCAGCGGTAGGAAGATGCCTAGCGCGTTGTACAGAGGTGGGAAGAAACGGTCTAGAACCATTTCTAGGATCTGTACAAGTGCTGCGATTACACCGATAAAGGTGATGAAGTTTAGGAAGCTAAGATCGACACCTTCAACTAAAGCGTTTTCTCTCAATACTAGGTTGTAAACAAGGTTGTTTACTGGAACAGCGATAGTAAGTACTACTACAACCGCAACACCTAGACCAAAAGAGGTCTTAACTTTCTTAGATACTGCAAGAAACGTACACATACCTAAGAAGAAAGACAAAGCCATGTTTTCGATGAAAATCGATTTAACTAACAGACTAATGTAATGTTCCATGACGTCCTTACTCCTTCGCTTCTACTTGTTCTGGTTTCAGAATACGGATTACCCAGATAAGGAAGCCGATTAGGAAGAATGCTGATGGCGCTAGAAGCATCAAGCCGTTTGGCTGGTACCAACCACCGTTGCTCACTAGAGGTAGGACTTCCATACCAAATAGTTTGCCTGAACCGAATAGCTCACGGAAGAAGCCAACAGTGATAAGAACGAAACCGTAACCAAGGCCGTTACCGATACCATCGATAAGAGATGGAATTGGCGCAGATTTCATTGCGAATGCTTCAGCACGACCCATTACGATACAGTTCGTGATGATAAGACCTACGAATACCGATAGCTGTTTAGAGATATCGTATAGGTAAGCTTTAAGCACCTGGTCTACCACGATTACTAGCGATGCGATGATTGCCATCTGAACGATGATACGTACGCTGTTAGGAATGTGGTTACGGATTAGAGATACCGAGAAGTTAGACAGAGCAGTTACAAACGTTACTGCCAGCGTCATAACAAACGCAGTCTCTAGCTTAGTTGTTACTGCAAGCGCAGAACATACACCAAGAACCTGTAGCGCGATTGGGTTGTTATCCAATACCGGCGCTAGAATGCTCTTTTTAACATTTTGTGCACTAGACATTAGTTCAGACCTCCGTCACGAACTTTTGCTAGGAATGGACCAAAGCCCATATCGCCTAACCAGAAGTCAAATGTGTGTTGAACACCGTTACTAGTTAGTGTCGCACCTGATAGGCCGTCAACACCGTGCTCAGAACCTGCTGGCGCACCACCTTTAACAACTTTGATAGCTGGTTTGTGGTTTTCGTCAAACAGCTTCTTACCATCCCACTGAGCACGCCAAGATGGGTTTTCAACTTCACCACCAAGTCCAGGAGTTTCACCCTGCTCGTAGTAAGTCAAACCAGTCACAGTGTTACCATCGGTTGACACGGCAACAAAAGCGTACATCATCGACCAAAGCCCCTTACCGTGCATAGGCAAGATAACTTTTTGGACTTCATCTTGATCTTTAACTAGGTAAACCACGGCGGTGTTAGCGCGGCGACGAATGTCAGCCTTATCTTCATCTGCAGATAAAGCGGTAGATAGGTCTGCTTTTTTAGCCGCTTCGCGCTGATCAAACTCAGCAGCGGTCGAGCCATTAGCAGCCGTTTCGACAAAATTACCCGTTTCTAGATCAACCAGACGTGGTTCAATGTATTGTGCAAATAGCTCAGGCACTTTCTTACCTGCAGCATCAATGCCCGCAACTTCAACGATCTTAGATTGCTTATCTAGTACAGCGTTAGCTTTTTGCTTATCGCGTAGACCTACTGCTGCTGTTGATACGATGATTGAACAAACAAGGCTCAACCCGACAACAACACCCAGCGTCTTTTTAATGCTGTCGTTATTACTTGCCATAGCGTGCTTGTCTCCGCTTGATGTTCTTCTCGATAACTAAGTGGTCGAACAGAGGTGCAAACAGGTTCGCGAATAGAATCGCCAGCATCATACCTTCTGGGTACGCTGGGTTAACTACACGGATTAGAACACACATTACACCGATTAGAGCGCCGTACCACCACTTACCTTTGTTGGTAAATGAAGCAGATACAGGGTCTGTCGCCATAAAGAACATACCGAATGCAAAACCACCTAGAACTAGGTGCCAGTGCCATGGCATGTTGAACATTGGGTTCGTCTCAGAACCGATCACGTTGAACAGCGTTGATGTCGCGATCATACCGATCATTACACCCGCAATGATGCGCCATGAAGCGATTCGCATGTACACGATCATCGCTGCACCAATCATCAGAGCAAGAGTCGATACTTCACCAATTGAACCAGGGATGTTACCGATGAAAGCGTCCATCCAAGTGATAGGAGCACCAGAAACTGTGTTTACAAGAGCACCGTTACCACCTTGAGCCCATTGGCTAAGCGCAGTCGCACCAGAGAAACCGTCAGCGGCAGTCCAGACTAAGTCACCCGAGATTTGCGCTGGGTAAGCGAAGAATAGGAATGCACGGCCTGCTAATGCAGGGTTTAGGAAGTTACGGCCTGTACCACCAAAGATCTCTTTCGCAACAACAACACCGAAGGTAATACCTAGCGCTGCTTGCCATAGAGGAAGTGTTGGTGGAACGATAAGTGCGAATAGAATAGAAGTTACAAAGAAACCTTCGTTAACTTCGTGCTTACGCACCATACAGAACAGTACTTCCCAGAAACCACCAACGATAAACACCGTTGCGTAGATAGGTAGGAAGTAAGTCGCACCAAGTAACATCTTACTGCCAACGCCTGCATCAGCGGAGATGGTCCCGCCAAACATTTCAGTTAGCCAGTAGTGCCAGTTGCCTGCTACTACTGCCGCTAGTTGGTCACCAGCGTGTAGGTGAGTCAGTGCTGCGATAGCTTGGCCACCCGCGTTGTACATACCCCAGAACACTGCTGGGAATACCGCGAACCAAACCATGATCATGATACGTTTTAGGTCAACGCTATCACGAACGTGTGAGCTTTTCTTTGTTACTAGACCCGGCGTGTAGAAAACTGTCGCTACAGCTTCGTACAGGGCAAACCATTTTTCATGTTTACCGCCAGGCTCAAAGTGATGCTCGATGTCTTCAAGAAACTTTTTAAGAGCCATGAAAATTACCCTTCCTTCTCGATCTTATCTAGGCATTCACGAAGTAGTTCACCGTACTCGTACTTACCTGGACAAACAAAGGTACACAATGCTACGTCGTCTTCGTCTAGCTCTAGAGCGCCAAGTGCCTGAGCACTGTCAGTGTCGCCCGCACATAGATCGCGAAGTAACAGAGTAGGTTCCATATCTAGAGGCATTACGCGTTCGTAGTTGCCGATTGGAACCATTGAACGATCACTACCATTCGTCGTCGTTGTCATGTTAAACAACTGACCTTTGAACACGTGACCAAGGAATGAGCGAGTTACAGAGAACTTGTTCTTACCAGGCATGGCCCAGCCGAACAGCTCTTTTTCATAGCCTTCACGTAATACTGAAACTTGTACGTGGTAACGGCCTAGGTATGCGTGAGGACCAGTTGCATGCGTACCAGTTAGTACAGAACCAGAAATCACACGAACTTCACCTGGCATTAACTCGTTGTCTGTTACGTCGTCTAGGCTAGCACCTAGTGTCGTACGAACTAAACGAGGATTATTTACTACTGGGCCAGCCAGAGAAATAACGCGGTCAGTGTAAAGTTCACCAGTGAGGAACAACTTACCGAACGCAATAACGTCTTGGTAGTTGATGCTCCACGCCACATTTTCTGCATTTACTGGGTATAGGAAATGCATGTGGGTGCCAGCAAGACCTGCTGGGTGAGGGCCATCGAAGACGTGTTCTTCAATGTTTGACTGGGAAGAGCGCGGCAGGCTAGTGCCAGATTTACATACGTAAACCTTGCCTTCTGTCAGGGCTGAAAGAATGTCTAGACCAGCAACGAATGCTTCTTGTTGCTCGTTAATTATCAACTCAGGGTTAGCTGCTAGTGGATTAGTATCCATTGCAGTTACGAAAATCGCCTTAGTTGATGACTCGATTGCTGGAACCTTGCTAAACGGACGAGTACGTAAAGCGGTCCATAGGCCAGATTCAACCAGTTGAGTCTTGATCACTTCACGATCTAGACCTGAAAGTTGAGCGGCTTCGAACTTATCGAATGTCACCTGCTCTTCACCTGCCACTTCAATCACTACAGATTGAAGGACACGTTTAGCGCCACGGTTAACTTCGATCACTTTACCGGCTGCTGGTGCAGTGAATTTAACGCCAGGGTTCTTCTTGTCTTCAAAAAGAACTTGCGCTTTTTTCACTTCATCACCAACGCGGACATGCATGGTTGGACGCATGCCAACGTACTCTTCGCCAAGCAAGGCGACTTTTTTGATGGTCTTACCATCATTAATCACCTGGGATGGAGTTCCTGCGATAGGAAGATCCAAGCCCTTCTTTATTGTAATCATACGCACTTGCACTACTTTTATCGGGAAAAAGATTCTTTTGATTGCGTAACTTTTAGACACGACATTAGTGTCCGGTTTCAGTGTTGTTTTAAACACTAAAATCGCAACATCCTATTAAAAATCTCGTTACAGGAAATGGTCGAGATTTCTCAGGTGCAATATTCTAGCATTTTTTAGGAACTTGATGCCATGACCAATCCAAAGAATAGAGCGGTTATTTAGGTGGAATAAGGTCTAAAAGGTCAAAGAATACTCATAACTTTGACCAATCGCACAAATACAATATTCCACATATACCGTATGGTAAAACAACATTCACCGTCTGAAACAATCTTTGATTTTCATTCATATGTTGAAACACTGTTAACGTAATTTCTTTAACCTAGCCTGCTCTAATCTGTAGCTTTACGCTTGATAAAACGAAAAAAGATGGCTTTCACCATCTTTCTAAAATCTATTGTAAATGGCTCTAGTGACCACCACCGACACACATAGGGCTATCTGGCGCGCCATTTTGCTCACTCTTCCACTCTTCATCGGTATAAGTATGAATCGCTAAGGCGTGAATGTGATTATCTAGCTCATCCGCGAGAATTTGATGAACCTGTCGGTGTCTTCCAATCAGTCTATGTCCAGCAAACGAATCGCTGACAACAATCACTTTAAAGTGACTTTCAGAACCCGGCGGCACGTTGTGCATATAACTTTCATTGATCACTTTTAAATAGCTCGGTTGCAGCTCGCTATGCAACTTTTTCTCTATGATTTCTTGGATCATATTCGTTCCTCATCGATTCGAATTTCCTAAGTATATACCCAACTCACCGTAACTTGCAGTATCCATAAATACAAACTCACACTGTTAAGCTATTAGTCTGAAAAATCAACTCCTAACCTCAATCAACGCAATAGGTTAAAACTCAGAGTTGAGTCGTGCCTGAACTTCTGAGTAACGCAAATGCAAGTAAACTCAAAATTTAACAGCTTTTTGTATCTACGCTTGCCATCATTTGCGACAATAATCCCTAGTTTATCGAATCAACCTACGTTTACTTATGAAAACCGAATTGAACCTTCACGGCAGAAGCCTAACGCTTCATCGTTTCCCTTTACGCTCCAACGAAACACTACAAGCTTGGGACGCTGGTGATGAATATCTGATTAATCATGTTGAGGAACTGGCGCTAGCCGATAATCAACATATTGTGGTAATCAATGACAGCTTTGGCGCGTTGGCTTGCTGGTTTTCTGAAAAACATCGTGTGACGTTGATGAGTGACTCCTTTATCTCTCATAAAGGCGCTCAGCAGAACCTTGAAATCAATCAATGCAGAGAAGTGACGTTTCTTAGCACGATGGACGAGATACCAGCAGATGCTGATTTGGTTCTACTGCAACTTCCCAAAAGCAATCGTCACCTGACATGGATACTCAGCCAGCTAAGAAAAGTGCTCCCTGAGTCATGCCCGATTATTGCCGTCAATAAAGTAAAAGAGATCCATACTTCGACGCTCAAACTTTTCGCAAAGTATTTAGGCGAAACGAAAACTTCCCTCGCCTGGAAAAAGCACCGTCTGGTTTTCTCCCAAGCTAATGCACAACCAATTGTCGACGTAGATCCTATTACTGCATGGAATGTAGATGGCGAGACCATTCAGCTCAAAAACCTGCCAAATGTATACTCAGGCGAAAGTTTAGACTTGGGTGCCCGATTTATGCTGCAGCATATCCCTCAAGACCCTAATATCAGTCATATTGTCGATCTTGGGTGTGGTAACGGCGTACTCTCAGTGAAAGCTGGCCAGTTAAACCCAAATGCTCGCCTGACTTGTGTCGATGAGAGCTTTATGGCACTGGAATCCGCTAAACAAAATTTGTTGGATAACTTAGGAGAAGGACGTGATATCCAATGCATCGCTAACAACTGCTTGGATGGCTTTGAACACGATAGCTGCTCTCTGATCATGTGCAACCCACCATTTCATCAGCAACAAACCATCACCGACCACATCGCCTGGCAGATGTTTTGTGATTCACAACAAGTGTTGAACAAAGGTGGTCGGTTACTTGTCATAGGAAATCGACACCTTGGCTACGATGCGAAGCTCAAACGTTTATTTGGTGCTAACAATGTGAAACTTGTCGCGTCTAACAATAAGTTCGTGATTTTACAGGCAACAAAAAATCCTGCTAAATTAAACGCAAATTAATACAGCGCTTTACTGAGAAAAATATTTACAAGGAACAATCAAATGAAGAAATTGGTACTCGCGGCTTCCGTTGCATTGCTGGCTGCTTGTTCAGCCCCACAACAGGTACAACTGAACCTGATGCCTGAAAGCACACTTAGCACCAATCCTATTGTACAAGGCAAAACCTACAGCTTAATCAGTAAAGATGTACGTGCCGCTCAATACGTTGCGTTGGTGGACAATGGTCGCTCGAATATCCTTCCTCTCCACGCGAAGCAGAACTTACGTATCACTCTGGAACAAGCTTTGGATCAACAGTTCTCATCTCAAGGTTTTCACTCAGATCTAAACAGTAACAATGTGATTGAGCTTAAAGTGCAGGAAGCCCTAGTGAACGTAAAGCATTCGGTAATGGACAAAGAAATGGATGCTAAAGTTGTTTTAGAAATTACCGCCGAAAACCCACAAGGGCGACTAGTGAAAACGTACACCGGCAGTGCAAAGCGTTCCGGTACTTTTAGTGCTTCAGATTCTGATATTGAACAAACGTTAAATGATGTTATTGACCTGACTCTGAAAGAAATCGCCAACGATCCAGAACTTCGCAACTATATGCAGGAGCGATTCTAATGATACGCAAAGCTATTCTTTCACTGGCACTACTCAGTTGTAGCGTTTGGGCCGGACCTAAGGTCTCGTTTGAAACAACACTAGGCTCATTTACGGTTGAGTTAAATGAAGAGAAAGCGCCAATAACGGTGGCTAACTTCCTTAAATACGTCGAAGACGGCAGCTACGAAGGCACTATTTTCCACCGCGTGATACCGGGCTTTATGGCGCAAGGTGGCGGTTACAACCAAGAGATGCAGAAGGTTAATACCTATGAGCCAATCAAGAATGAAGGCAACAATGGCTTAAAAAACGACCAAGCGACCATCGCGATGGCTCGAACCAATGCCCCTGATTCTGCAACTCGTCAATTCTACATTAACTTGGCGGATAACGACTTCCTCAACTATGCGGCTCGACCACCGGGTTATGCAGTCTTTGGGCTGGTTACCGAAGGCTTTGAAGTTATCCAAAACATGGCAAAACAGCCAACATCTTCATCGGGCCGAATGCGTGACGTACCAGAAACTCAAATCGTCATCACTAAAGCAACATTACTCAAATAGCCATCACAAACCCTTTGAATATTCGAAGGGTTTTCTCTTTCAACGGCGTCATTTTATTGGATTAATCTATGTCTTCATTACCTTCCATCACTTGGTTGGAAACGGTAAAAAGTTACCTCGATAAACGTTTGTTATGGGTCTTTATGCTGGGATGCTCAAGCGGTTTCCCATGGGTATTGATCGGCTCTAACATGTCTGGCTGGCTTAAAGATGCAGGCTTAACACTTTCTGCCATTGGTTATTTTGGTAGCGTCTTTGCCGTATACGCGATTAACTTTCTCTGGGCTCCGCTAGTAGACAGAGTCAAGCTCCCGTTGTTGTATCGTTTTCTTGGGCAGCGACGCAGTTGGATTTTCTTTTGTCAAAGCATCGTGCTTGTCGCCACCATACTCATTGCGGATGTAAACCCTGCCGATAATCTGGCTTTTGCGTCAGTTTTAGCCCTGTGTATTGCGACCGCATCAGCAACGCAAGATATCGCCATCGACGCTTTTCGTATTGATACCTTTCCAAAATCTGAAGCATCTAAACTGCCGCAGGCGTCTGCAATGGCAGTCATTGGATGGTGGACTGGTTACTCGCTGCCTGGCTATTTAGCGTTTATTAATGCCGATAGTATCGGCTGGAATGGTGTTTACTACGGAATGGCGTTTATCGTTGTTATTTTAATGGTGTTTACGCTATTAGTCGGTGAGCCAAAAACACAACGTGATCAGTTGCAGTCTGAAGCAGAACAACGTCACAAAGAGGTGGTAGGTTCAAAAATTGTTGCATGGTTTACCGTGACCGTCGTCGAGCCATTTCTTGATTTCTTCAATCGAAACGGTGTACGTGTCGCGATAACCTTATTGTTATTCGTGTTCTTATTTAAAATTGGCGAAGCCTTCTTAGGCCGAATGTCGATTGCGTTCTACAAAGACATTGGCTTTAGTAATGAGCAAATTGGCTACTACTCTAAGTTAATCGGTTGGGGTGCGACGATATTCTTTACCTTGGTAGGCAGTATGTTCAACGTGAGGTTTGGTCTTGTCCGAGGCCTGATGGTTGGTGGTATTGCCATGTCGGCAAGCAACCTGATGTTTGCATGGATTGCTTCAGTGGGTCCTAATGAGCACCTGTATTTAGCCACCATTATTGTCGATAACTTTACTACAGCGTTCTCTACCGTGGCGTTTGTCTCTTTCTTAACCTTACTGACCGGGCAAGCATTTTCAGCGACCCAATATGCTTTACTGGCTTCTTTAGGTAACTTTGGACGAACCACACTGGCATCGTTCAGTGGCGAGTTGGTCGATTATCTTAATGACTGGAGTACCTTCTTCATCCTGACTGCGGTTATGGTGATACCGAGCTTGATCATGCTGTACTCTCTACGCCACTACTTTGATGACCTGCTAGACAAAGCACGCTCTAAACACTAAGTAATTAGTAAAAACATAAGAACCACTGCAATACGGTGGTTCTTTGTAAGACAGCATTGTCATCAAGCTAAGATTTAAGGGTAAAGGCCCTTACCAAACATATTGAAGATTCTTGCCACACCTTGGGTAAATATCATTGGCTCAGTCAAGACAGTAAGACACAAACAGTCTTCCCCAACTTTCGTATATGGGCTGTGCTTCACAGACGCATCGCGGATCATCAGATCCCCCTCTTCATACTCACCATCCTCATCGCTAAAGCCGCCATGTAGAACCAAGGTTGACTCTGTGCCTTTGTGCGTATGTTGAGGTATTTGCACATCTTCACTGATATACATTAAATTTACTCTAACGTCTTCACCCAAATCAATTTGGGCACTATATACTTTGCCGCCATAGCTTCTCCATGATCCAACCAGATCAGAGAAACGGCTCAAAGTTTTGGGTAATTCAAAGCTTTTACCTGCCACGGACACTTTTGCTGAGTCTCTAATAATGACACTGTCTCGCATGGGAGGAGCAGTAACAATGTCATTAAACATTTCGTCGAATTCAGGCACGTAGACACAAGGAACATCACTGACGACATTAGCTTGCTCTGCTTCTACCCGATTGACGTAGTCTCGGCACTTGGAGCATGTTTCTAAGTGCGTAGCGACCACAAGACCAGAAACCGCATCAATGCTGCCCAAAGCATAAGCTTCTAGCAATTTGTTATCTGGATGATTGTTCATAGTTGCTCCGTATGCATTGAATGTCTTAATTTTTCTACCGCAAGTCTCAAACGAGACTTAACCGTACCAAGCGGGATATCAAACAGTTCTGCCACTTGCTGATGCGGCAACTCTTCAAGGTATACCGCTTGCAAAACGTCTCTTTGATTTTTTGGCAATATCTCTAAAAATTTCACCACCTGCTCTTTCAGCATGTCTTGCTCGGGAGAGTAGTGATCGACCAAATCTGGTGGGTAATATTCAGAAGGCCAAATGTCGTCAGCATGAATGTGTAACTCTTTGCCCTTTTGCTTTCGTAGTAAGTCAAAACACAAATTGCGGATGATTGTGTATATCCACGTTGATAACGCACTCTTCTTTCCATCGTACAAGTGAGCTTTGCGCCAAACCGTGGCCATGGTCTCCTGTACCATTTCCATTGCGACTTGCTCATTCCCTACGTGCTTATAAGCGAACTGTTTTAATTTGGGAGCATAAAATTGGAACACAAAAGAAAAGGCGTCTTTATCTCGCGCTTTGACTTTGTCCATATATGCGTTCCATTCCTGCCGTCCCAGTTTTTGTCGGCTATCACTCATCATATCGGCCTTATCGTAGGGAGGAGTCTCCCCCTCCCACTCCGTCCTAGTCTGTGATGTCATTAACTAACAAGTTGAAACCGCCACTATTGCCATCGTCTATCGCTACGACTTGATAGACCACACCGTTCATCAGATCCACAGGAGCTGAATCTATCGCAACGGTATTAGGGTCGCCTGCTGCCGTGACAGTGACAAAGTAGGTTCCTTCCTCAACATAAAGTCCTTTCAGACTCTCTTTGTACGTAAAATCAGAAATGGTTGGATCACTATCATCTATACCAGCGCTGGTAGTGAGGTAAATATCGACCTTTTCAGCAATTGGATTTGCCGCTGCATGAGTAATATTTAACGTCGCACTGGTTGCCACCGCTCTTCTCATATCCGCAACAACTAAAGATTCAATAGCTACCGACGGACTTACGACGCCAACCGCGTAGATGCTGTAATCCATGCCTCCTTCAACAGATAAATCGTCAACACTAAAAATGGGGGCTGTGGTGGTACCATCAACAAAAACGTCAATGTCATAGGATTTCGGAGCGAGATCCAAATACCCACGAATTTCTTTAAAGGCTAAATCTGCAAGTGGCGAGAACGGGGTACCATCTACATGTACGTCTACAACTGGCGCACCGTCCACGACATGCCCAACCCGAACTTCAGCTTGGCTGCCCGCATCCTGAATTATAGAAGATCCCGAACCATCTAAAACGATTAATTTGACGGGAGAAGAACTACTGGAGTCACCAGTTTTAATCGCGGCAATGGTTAAGTTAGCATTCCCCGCCAGTGAAAGCGTTCCAGAATCAAACACGACATCATTCCCTACTGCTAACCTGACTTGATAATCACCAGCAGGAATATTGAGCGTGTCTGTTGCTGCTTTGTAGGCAAGGTTTGTC
This sequence comes from Vibrio sp. J1-1, assembly GCF_021728395.1. GTDB lineage: Bacteria > Pseudomonadota > Gammaproteobacteria > Enterobacterales > Vibrionaceae > Vibrio. The sequence continues at coordinate 197,078 of NZ_JAKKCM010000003.1, forward strand.
ACAGGTATGACTGTCGATAAATCAGCCCCTGGCTCCGTAACATAAAGGTCCACCGCTGGCACACCAGAAGCAGCATGTACAACTTGAACATCTAGACTGCTTTCATCAGCCATAGATTCAGTACTGCGTGTCACAATGAGTGGTTCAACAGGGTTTGGACTCCCATCAGCATCACCCACAACAAATATGGTGTAATTGAGACCGGAATCGAGGTCCAGCACTGTCCTTGGCACGACAGTCGCGACTTCACTGCCCGGCAACTGCACATCGACCTGAACTGAGTTACTGCCCTCACGCACCATCATGTACCCTGAGCCAACGCCATAGTCCACGCCGGTTAGCGTTGCTTTGTCGTTAATCCAAACATTCGCCATTGGCGCATCAGATGATGCATGTACAGCCTGAAGATTGGAGTACTCTATGGTGTCGCTGTCTGAACCACACGCAGCTAGTCCCAGAGATCCTATTAAGACCAGAAACGCTTTACTTGTTAGTTTCATAACCCTGCCTCTTTGTTTTTAGGGGCTTCAAGTGCTTGATGTAGAAAACGCAATGCTGGCAGACAATCCTCTGAACCAGCCAATCGATCAAATAGATGGCATTCCAAAGGCAATAGCTCAAGCCAACGCTGGGTAACCCAAGTTGGGTCATCATAAAAGCGGTGCTCATAAAGTGACCCAAGCTGAGGGAACTCCTCATAAACGTAAGCTAGCTGTTGACTTAAACAATCAAAGCTGTACAGCCCTTTTGGAACAGCCCAGTTTTCCATCCACTCAACCTCCGCATGCCTTAAACCATCGGAGTCTGCTCTAACGCGCAGTATTTTAAAGCGCTTTTCACCAACCACTGTGATTCCTAGAAGCCCATCACTTAATGTTTCAAAATCAACAATCCGTACTAATGAGCCTATCGAAGAAACATTCCCAACTTCTCTCGGATCGCCGTCGTTACCTACCAGACAGACGCCAAAACCCTGGCTTTTCGAACTGCACTCTTTCACCATCCGTATGTACCGAGGCTCAAAAATACGCAGATTCATCTTTCCTTCAGGGAGTACAACTGAAGTAAGTGGAAATAACATAACTTCGTTCATCAATAAATCCTCTTTAGTTCATCGAATAGTACGAAGCACTGTTCACTCCGATCACTAACAGTTTCTGTTGGTTAATCGACTGGCTTAAAAAGTCACGAAAATCGCCACGCAAACGATCTAAATCACATATTTATTGCAATAAAATGCAATAAATAAAAAGTTCCGTAAATAAAGACACCTTTGTGATATCGATCACTAAAAAGGTTTATTTTTGCACCTTTTATCACTTTCTTTTGGGATTATTATCGCTATTATTCCCGCCACTTGGAAAACGCAACATAGATTGCTTATTCTGAAATATTACAAACATAGAGAGTCCCCATATGCGTAAATCACTTTTAGCTCTTAGTCTTCTAGCAGCTACTTCAGCTCCAGTTATGGCGGCTGATTACTCTGACGGCGATATCCACAAAAACGATTACAAGTGGATGCAGTTCAACCTGATGGGTGCATTTAACGAACTTCCAGGTTTCCCTGATGGCTCAAACCATGACTACCTAGAAATGGAATTTGGCGGTCGCTCTGGTATCTTCGATCTTTACGGTTACGTTGACGTATTCAACCTAACGTCAGATCCAGGCAGTGACAAAGCTGGCGCTGAAAAGATGTTCATGAAGTTCGCACCACGTATGTCTCTGGACGCATTAACGGGCAAAGATCTGTCTTTCGGCCCTGTGCAAGAGCTTTACGTTGCATCTCTCATTGAGTGGGGTGGTAACTCTGGTGTAAACAATCAGAAAATCGGTCTTGGCTCTGATGTTATGGTTCCATGGCTTGGTAAAGTAGGCGTAAACCTATACGGAACCTACAGCGGCAACGATAAAGACTGGAACGGTTACCACTTTGCAACAAACTGGTTCAAACCATTCTACTTCTTCGAAAACGGTTCATTCATTTCTTACCAAGGTTATATCGACTGGCAATTTGGTATGAAAGATGAGTACGCAAGCTCTAGCTACGGCGGCACTATGTTCAACGGCCTATACTGGCACTCAGACCGCTTTGCAGTTGGTTACGGCCTAAAAGGTTTCAAAAACATCTACGGTATCAAAGACGGCGGTGGCGTAGACTCTACTGGTTTTGGTCACTACGTAGCGGTAACTTACAAGTTCTAATAGAACCAATAAGTTTCTTCAGAAATGGCGCCCATTGGCGCCATTTTTTATTTGCTTTCCTTTTTCCCCTCATTATCCTTGCAGCAAACCTTTTTAATGAGAGCGTTTGGTGAATATTGTCATCTTAGGTCCCGGAGCTATCGGCTCACTTTGGGCAACAAAATTAAAGCAAGCAGGACACAATGTGTCTCTTTGGAGCACAAGTTCGGAAACCCAGCTTTCGTTGCAACTTGATGATTCAGTCGGTCACACTTTCCTAAATAATCACCTTCTTTCAGTAAAAAGCGCTGACTTGATTGTGGTGACAGTCAAAGCGTGGCAGGTCGAAGAAGCCATTTCTCCTCTGCTTGGGCATATCAACCCCGACACCATCGTGATGTTAATGCATAACGGTATGGGTACCGCACAACGCGTTTCTGAAACGCTTAAAAACAACCCGATCGTTTTAGCGACTACGACTCACGGTGCCTACAAACCTTGCAAACAAAAAGTGTTACATACAGGTCATGGCAACACGCAGCTAGGCGGATTCAATAATTTAGGCGAGCAATGTCAGTTTTTGCAGGAAGTGATGCATCATGCCCTACCTGAAGTGAGATGGAACCCAAATATCCATGTGGCATTGTGGACTAAACTCGCTATCAACTGTGCAATTAATCCATTAACCGCTATCCATCAATGCAAGAATGGTGCGCTCGCACAGCAGGAGTTTCAGGATACGCTGCGAAACATTACGCGCGAATTGGTTGAGGTAATGAATAAAGAAGGGATCGATACCGAGTTCGACAATTTGTTCGCGGTGATCATGCAAGTCGTCAATGCGACCGCTGAGAATTATTCTTCGATGAGACAGGATGTTTACCACCAGCGACGTACCGAAATCGACTTTATTACTGGTTATTTATTGCAAACTGCAGAGAAACACCACATCGAGACGCCTGAGAACCTCAGTCTTTACCAACGCATTAAACAGATAGAAAAAAGCTGGACAGAACAATGAGTGTAAAAATCTTAGTACCTATCGCTCCAGGTACCGAAGAAATGGAAGCCGTGACCATCATCGATATGATGGTTCGAGCTGGATATGACGTGACGGTAGCCAGTGCAGCATTCGATGGGGCTTTAACGATGAAAGCTTCTCGTGGCGTCACGCTAACCGCAGATTGCAAACTGGTCGATATCGCAGATGACGAGTTTGATGTCATTGCACTACCGGGTGGTGTCGGTGGTTCGGAAGTGTTTCGCGACAGCACAGTCATGATAGAAATCCTCAAACAACATATTTATGAAGGAAAACTGGTTGCGGCTATCTGTGCAGCTCCAGCGTTGGTGCTACAACATCATGATCTTTTCCCTAACGCCCTAATGACCTGTCACCCAAGTTTCCAGTCACACATTCCTGAAGCGAACTGGCGGAGCAAACGTGTCACTATCGATATAAACCATAACGTGATCACCAGTCAGGGGCCGGGCACAGCGTTAGAATTCGCGATGGAAGTGATCATCAAGCTCTCAGGCAAAAAGCACGCATGGACCATCGCCGAGCCTATGGTGACCATCCCGACTTTGCACTATCACAAGATTGGTGAAGAATAATGTTTGATGTCAATGCGGTTCGTCAGCAGTTTCCCGCTTTAAAGCAGTCAATCAATGACACGCCTCTGGTTTATCTTGATAGCGCCGCAACCACCCAAAAGCCTCAATGTGTGATTGATGTCATCAGTCACTATTACAGTGCTCAAAATGCCAATGTGCATCGTGGCAGTCACAGCTTAACCGCTAATGCAACCAGTCAGTTCGAAGCGGCTCGTGAAACCGTCACCCGCTTTATCGGAGCTGCCAGCTCAAAAGAGATCATCTGGACACGTGGTGCCACCGAAGCGCTCAATTTAATCGCGCAAACTTATGCCCGAAGTAATTTACAAGCGGGTGATGAGATATTGATCAGCGAAATGGAGCATCACGCCAACATTGTGCCATGGCAAATTGTTGCTGAGCAGACCGGAGCTAAAGTCGTCAAGGTTCCGATGACTTCCGACTGTCAGTTTGATTTAGAGGCGTTTAAGTCGCTTCTTTCTAAGCGCTGTAAGATCGTGGCGTGTGCACAAATCACTAACGTCACTGGCTCTCGTCAACCTATTGAAGAAATTACCACCCTGGCGCATCAGTTTGGTGCCGTTGTCGTAGTGGATGGTGCTCAAGGTATCGTGCATGAACCACTGAACCTTACTGAACTGGATATCGATTTTTACGTTTTCTCCGGACACAAACTTTATGCCCCAGCTGGGATTGGCGTGCTTTATGGCAAACTAGCCTTACTGGAAGCGATGCCGCCATGGCATGGTGGTGGGAAAATGGTAGAGAAAGTATCGTTTGAAAAAACCACCTTTTCTGCATTACCCGGAAAGTTTGAAGCGGGCACACCGAACGTCGCTGGGGCTATCGCACTCGCAAAGGCGATTGATTGGTATCAGGGGTTTGATCATCAAGAAGTGGAAGAGCACCTGCACACTTTACAAAACAAAGCCTATCAAGCGCTTAGTCAGCTGGATGATATTCACATTCTTGGCTACCAACCAAATGCATCGGTGCTGACATTTGTAATGGACGGCGTACACCATCAGGACATCGCCACACTGCTCGACCAGCAAGGTATCGCAGTACGAGCCGGACACCATTGTGCCCACCCCTTAATGGACGCACTGAAAGTGAAAGGAACAGTGCGAGTCTCGTTTGGTATTTATAACACCCTAGAAGACGTTGACAGACTCATCGCCGCAGTAGAAAAAGCCGTCGACATGCTGTAACCCAGACCACTCAATCGTAGTAACTGGTTTGGTTGCTACGATTCATTCTCAATCGTTATCACGCAGTTTCTACCATTTCGTTTTGCCATATAAAGTGCCTTGTCTGCCCTTGCATACAATCGCTTTGTCGATTCATAACCGGTAATATTCACCACGCCAACACTGACAGTTACCGGGATTTGAACGTTGTCAAACTCAAACTGATTTTTTTGGATTTGTGAACGAATTTCCTCGCCGATCTCGGTTGCCGACGACAATGAAACATCAGGCAAGATAATCGCAAACTCTTCCCCTCCCACTCTCGCGAAGGTTTCATCTTTCGTTAATAGATTGGAAACTAACTTCGCTAAAGTTTCTAGAACATAGTCACCGGCATCGTGACCTCGGTTATCATTGATACATTTGAAGAAATCGAGATCAAAAAATAACAAAGCGGCTTGATAACTTTGCGCTTCGCACTTAGTGATTTCTTCGGACACTTTTTCGAAGAAAACACGGCGATTATAGATGTTTGTTAGTTCGTCGATTTGGCTTTGATGACGGAGAAGGGTTTCAACTCGATGACGGTTAGAAATATTGCGGGTAAGGATAAGAACGACTCTGCGGCCTTGATACTTTAAATCAAGAGGACATATCTTTCCCTCATAATAAAGCATTCCCTTTGGTCCAGTGCTGGCATCAATGCCCTGAACGTTGTCGGCGGACATCTTGTATTCTATCGTAATAATACTGTCTTCAGTCAGGCAGCGATTAATCTGCTTAATAAACCAATCCGCTTGTTCTTTTTCAAGCACACTGTGCAGCGTTTCACCGACCAAACTACTGCCATCATGATAGGCGTTTCTATCTATACCACCAAAAACATCAATATAGAGACCATCTTCACTCAGTATAAAAGTGGGGTCAGGTATTCCGGATAACACGACTTGCGCATGTTCCAAAGAGAATTGCATAAAAAGAGGTTCCTAGTATTTGTACTAACTATGCCTATAAGTACTTCTACAACGGGAAATTAAAAACCACTTTAAGAATATATCTATCAGCTAATGCAGACAAATTGTAACTACAAATGTTGTGTATAAAACTCGACAGTGAGCAAGGAAGCGAGATCAATAAGCAACAATAATTAAAGCCAAAATAACCGACGTAGTACGACGGCGTATATTCCTACTTCAATACATCCCCTCGATCAGATAAAAAAGCGCCGAGTAACTTTCGCTACTCAGCGCCTTTCGGAACCAACCAAACCTTTATTTAGCGGTTTGTTTAATCTGCTCAACAATCGCTTTCAGACCGTTACCACGAGATGGACTTAAGTGTGCAATCAATCCGAGCTGCTCAAAATACGCATCGATGTCGAACGCTTGGATCTGCTCCGCTGTTTTTCCGTCAAACGCAGCCATCACCAAGGCTATCAAGCCGCGGACGATACGCGCATCAGAATCCGCACAGAAATGCCAAACGCCATCCTGCTCCAGACTAACCAGCCAAACTAAGCTTTCACAGCCTGATACCGTGACTTGTTCCGATTTCAGCTCGTCAGGCATTTGCGGCAGTTTCTTTCCCCATTGGATAACTTGGCGGTAGCGATCTTCCCAGCCTTTAAACTGCTGCATTGTCGCGACAATATCGTCACTTGTTATCTCAGAACCAAATGGTGAAACTGGAAAATCAGTCATGATGCCTACTTCTCTTTGCTATTACTTCTTATACTTTTGAATCAGCTTTTCTACAATGCGTGAAACCGCAACAAAACCGAACGTTGCTGTCACCACGGTTGCCGCGCCAAATCCGCTAGCGCAGTCCATTCGCTTAGGCCCTTCTGCAGTGGACTTAACGCCACATACCAAACCGTCCGCCTGAGGGTATTTTAGCTGCTCGGTAGAGAATACGCAGTCAATGCCAAATTTACGTGCAGGATTCTTTGGAAAGTTGTGATGACGACGTAAGGTGTCTTTAATCTTTTTGGCCAGTGGATCCTGAATCGTTTTCGTCAGATCTGCGACCATGATTTGCGTTGGGTCAACCTGACCACCCGCACCACCGGTCGTGATTACTTTGATCTTGTTACTACGGCAGTAAGCCAATAGAGAAGCTTTTGCTTTCACACTGTCGATCGCATCCAACACGTAATCATACTCTTTGCTCAAGTATTCATGTTGGTTGTCTGGCGTGATGAAATCATCAATCAGATTCACCTTACATTCTGGGTTGATCAGCTTAACGCGCTCAGCCATCACTTCAATTTTGCTTTGACCAACCGTGCCAGACATGGCATGGATTTGACGGTTAATATTCGTCACACACACATCATCCATATCAATCAGCGTCAGCTCGCCAACCCCTGTGCGCGCCAGTGCTTCTACCGCCCAAGAGCCAACGCCACCTATACCAATCACGCACACATGCGCAGCACGAAGAATTTCGACTTCGCTGTTACCATAAAGACGACGAGTGCCGCCGAAGCGTTGATTGTAGTTGTCAGAGGCCGGAGTATCGAGTTCGCGCATATTGAAATCCAGATGATCGATAGAAAAACAAAGAGTGCGATTTATACGCACTCTTTGAGAAAATGTCTAGACAAGAGAACGCTCGCCTCTCTTATCAATCGGCTATTGTATCTTTTCTGGTGATAAAGCCCAAGGCGCTTGCGTCGGCGTGTTTTCCAAACCTAGTTTCCAGACACGGCCAAAGTGTTTGTAATGTCCGGCTTCGATTCCCGCTCTTGCACCAATACCATGATAAAGATCCAGATGGTTACGTTTCACCGCACCACCAGTATCGAGGACAAGCAGAATGCGAAGTTGATGTGCGCCGCTCCAGGTTCCGTCAGCATTAAGCAGTGGTACTTCTGCTAGAACGGGGGTTCCCATTGGAAGAATTGAACGGTCGCCAGCCACTGATGCCATTGGCAGTAACGGAATGCCCGCCGCCCCTGTCACTGGCGCTTCAGCTTTAGGAGCAAAGAACACATAAGACAGGTTCTGCTCTAACAATTCACGCACAGTCGCTTCATCGTTGTTCATGACCCAATCTTTGATGGCTTTCATCGACATTTCTTCGCGTGGTACTTCACCACGCTCAATCAAAATTCGCCCGATACTCACATAAGCTTTGTTGTTCTTCCCTGCATACGCAAAGTACTCCAACGTATCATCATCTTCGAAATGCACGTAACCACTGCCCTGCACTTCCATCATAAATGGATCAATACGATTTGGGGCGTAGCCAAGTACCAGATTTTGACCGTCTAATGCACCATCGTAAATCTCGGCACGCGTCGGACAATCAGAAGAACAATTAGGCTTACCATAGACTGGATATTTAAAGATGTTGTTTGGCTGATGACGCAACTCCATCACCGGAGAGAAATAACCCGTGAACAACACGTTGCCTTTTTTGTCACCGCCACCAAGTTGCGCCGCTTGAATACCATAAGCGCTAAGCACACTAGTGTCACCACTTTGCTGAGCCCACTCACTGAGTCTGTGATATAGAGGTTGGTACATCTTCGCCATAGAGGGAGATTTAATCAAAACCTGCTCAACTTGCTTATTGAACTCGGTAAAATCGCGAGGTTTGTTCGACTCAACCACCTCTACTTTATTGAGGATTTGAGGAAACTCACCATCAATGTATTGCTGAGCAAGATCATTCTTTTGCGCACAACCAAACAGTAGGCTTAAAGTAACAATAGGAAGGAGTTGTTTTAGCACGTGATTATTCCGTAATAAAAGATAGCAAAAGGATGGCAAACAAAGACAGGCAACGCAATTGAAAAGCCGCGTCAAAGTGTTTCAAAACTAGGTCAATGATTCTACCTGCTGCCATTTCATCCAATTAGTTTCGAATTAACAATATGATAGCAGGGGAATGAATACACATTTGTCCAGAAAGTGTTTGAAAATAAGTTATTTGAGCCGTACTAAAATTGAAATAGCGTGAATCTGGCATTTAATGCAGGGTTCTGTTGGCGCTTCCTTCTAAACGAAAAGTTGGCAGATAATGCACGTTAGCGTCTAACTTCATTTCTGTGTGTTGCTGTCCAGTAAACCTAAATCGGCGAACACTCGAGCCAAGCTTATAAGACAAAGCATCACCATCGAATTCAAAATCAGTCGCAACTGTAGAACCATTAACCGTAACGCCCCTTTCACTTAACTCAAAAACCTCACGAGCGTACGGTGCAACCTCCTGCTCTACCCATTTGCCATATATAATTGATTTTCCAACAGGCGGATTGATATAACGAGAAATCAAATCACTGTACAACATACCAGCGATGATTATACCAACCACTACGGTAAGCATCAGAAAGCGCTCTGCTCCTTTCCGAAGTTTGGATTTTTTTGATGAGTCTGATTGGGGCTGAGTAGTAATCGTAGCATTCCTATCTAGGGCTAAAGAAGTGATGACCACTGTTAGCGGAAATATTGAAGCATTTTATCCCCCATCCTATTATTCCCCAAAGGAGCACTCTCCATATATTTGTCCTTTATTCCAAAAAATTCACCTTGCCATAAGGTGAATAAAAAGACATTATTTAAGCATAAATAAACACAAGGAATGGCTGTAGTGAAAATTCGTAGTACCGCACTCGTTAAAGGGTTCCGCCAATCAACCCCCTATGTTAATGCACACCGTGGTAAAACCATGGTGATCATGCTCGGTGGAGAAGCGGTCGCCCACAACAACTTTGGAAACATTATCAATGATATTGCTTTAATGCATAGTCTTGGCATTAAAGTGGTGGTGGTTTATGGCGCACGTCCGCAAATTAACCAATTATTGGTAAAACAAAACCTTACTACGCCATACCACAAAGACATCCGAATTACTGATGAAGAAGCCTTATCAGTAGTTATGCAAGCCGCAGGGCAACTGCAGCTGGCGATTACTGCACGCCTTTCCATGAGCCTGAACAATACACCTATGGCGGGTACAGAGCTAAGTGTTGTATCTGGTAACTATATTATCGCCCAACCTCTCGGCGTCGATGATGGTGTCGACTACTGCCACAGTGGGCGTATTCGCCGCATTGACACCGACGCGATTAATCGCACTCTGGACCAAGGCTCAATTGTTCTGCTTGGCCCAATCGCTAGTTCCGTCACGGGTGAGTGTTTCAATTTGCTTTCTGAAGAAGTCGCCACGCAGCTTGCGATTAAATTAGGCGCGGACAAGTTGATAGGCTTCTGCTCTGAGCAAGGTGTTATTGATGACAATGGCAATGCGGTCGCTGAACTACTTCCTATCGAGGCCGAGCATGTCATCAAAACCTTAACGGAAAACAGCTCACCAGATTCAGACTACAACACAGGTACTCTGCGTTTCTTGAAAGGCTCGATTGCAGCCTGTCGTGCTGGCGTGCCGCGTAGCCATTTGATCAGTTATAAAGTCGACGGCGCATTAATTCAGGAACTCTTCTCTTTCGATGGTATTGGTACTCAAGTGGTCATGGCGAGCGCAGAGCAAGTGCGCCAAGCCAATATCGACGACATTGGCGGGATTTTAGACTTAATCCGTCCACTGGAAGAACAAGGTGTATTAGTAAGACGTTCTCGTGAGCAACTGGAACAAGAGATTGGTAAATTCACCATCATCGAAAAAGATGGGCTGATCATTGGTTGCGCCGCCTTATATCCATACGTCGAAGAGCGCAAAGCGGAAATGGCCTGCGTCGCAATTCATCCTGATTACCGCGACGGCAACCGCGGGTTACTACTACTGAACTATATGAAGCACCGTTCAAAGTCAGAGAACATCAATCAGATCTTCGTGCTGACCACACACAGCCTGCATTGGTTCAGAGAACAGGGTTTCTACGAAGTGAGTGTCGATTACTTACCGGGGGCCAAGCAAGGCTTATACAACTTCCAGCGTAAATCAAAAATCTTAGCTTTGGATTTATAAACATTAAAAAGACCGAGTGCATACTCGGTCTTTTAGTTTTTAGTTGGCTAGTCGCTGCACTAATCCACTGGCTCGAGTGGTTTTAACCTTTATTCCTCGTTTAAGCACGTTCAGCTCCGCGTACAGCGCTAACCGTTTCTTGGCACGGGTTATTCCTGTGTAAATCAATTCGCGGGTTAAAATTGGGCTAAAGTCTGGCGGCAAAATCATCAGGGTGTACTCGAATTCACTGCCTTGCGATTTATGTATCGTCATGGCGTAGGCAGTTTCGTGCTCAGGCACTCTGCTTGGCAATACCGATTTCACACTGCCATCTGGTAGCTCGAAAAACACTTTTAAGCGTGGTTCTTCTTCGCTGTCATCTCGCATGCAAATACCTATATCACCGTTATACAAGCCCAAACCGTGATCATTGCGCGTGACCATCACTGGCCTGCCGTGATACCAAATCTCATCCTGCACCTTAATTAACTTACGCGCTGCAAGTGCTTTCTCTATACGCTGGTTTAACCCTGCCACACCGAAGTCACCTTCGCGAATCGCACACAGAAGGCGGCATTGGTTAAACGTATCTAATACTGCTTTTGCTTTTCGGGTTAACGATTCAGACTCTCCGGTATTTAGATCGATCTCGGTTTGGCTGATGCGCTTCAGATAGCGACCGTATTCTTGTACTAACGTCTGCATCATCTGATTGTAGTTTTCACTACTCAGAGGAAAGTGTTCAATATCTGAATAGTCACGGGCCCAGACATTGTCGACCTTTGCAGCAGATCCTAAATTAACCGCTTTGGCTAGCTGACCAATCCCCGAACGCGCATCAAATCGATAACTCTTTTGCAGCATACACAGACTATCAGCAATGCTGGGTGCACTATTGCTGCTGTGGGCCAAGGTGTCAAAACCGGTCAGCTTTGCGATGGCCGAAGCCTGCTCTTTGCCATAACCCAAAGCGTGGAACGAACAAATATCGCCTAACACAGCCCCTGCTTCTACCGAGGCGAGCTGATCTTTATCCCCAAGCAGAATCAGCCGGGCATGTTTCGGTAATGCATCGACCACTTTGTACATCATGGGTAAATCGACCATCGACGCTTCATCTATGACTAAGATATCCAGATGCAGTGGATTCTGCTTGTTATGACGAAACTCCGCACTGTTTGGAATCGCGCCCAACAAGCGATGCAATGTGCTCGATTCAGTCGGGATTTTGGCTTTCAACTCAGGAGAAACCGGTAGTTCTTGCACCGCTTTACCAATCGACTCCGTTAACCGCGCTGCGGCTTTACCCGTTGGGGCCACCAGCTTTATGGTCAGGTTTTTCTCTTGCGCAGCCTGCTCAATCAAAGCGGCAAGCAATTTGGTTACCGTGGTCGTTTTACCAGTTCCCGGCCCGCCAGAAATCACTGCAAAGCGACGGGTTAACGCTACCGCCGCCGCAACTTTTTGCCAGTTTACACAAGCAGATAGAGGAACTAGGTCATCCAGAAATTGTAAGTCCTGAACTTTATTAGCTTGGTTTAAAATCGCATCAATCGCTGGCCAATCCAACGCATCGCTTGCGACAATATCAAGATGATCACACACCAATTGCTGGCGCAGAACTTGGTTGTTACTCCCCGCTTCATTGGCTTTCACTAACGCATTAAAAAGAAAATGATATTGCCGCGCAAACAAATGGTTAAGCAGCTCAGATAATCGCGCAAACTCTTGGGGCAGTAAGCTAACCGCAGCACCCAACTGATTGAGTTTCTCCGCCAGTGTCACTTCATAGTGCCAATAACGGTGCAAATACAGACGTTCACCATCGAACATTAGCGGCAAAGCTTCTCCCTGAGTTCCGACTAGCGCTGAGCTTTGCAATAATTGGATCCAGTCAATACCTTGCAATTGGGTGTTGAGCGTTAATGCTGCCTCACCGAACAACCCTAACTTACTAGCAAAATCAGTAGGCTGACCTTGCACATCAAACAGAGGCAAGCAGATATGACCTTTACCGAGCTCACTACTGACGACACCTGCAATAAACGCCAATGCCTGACCATCGGTTGACTTCTCACCTTGCGCATCATCAGTCTGAGCATAAAGAAAACGTGCGAATTGGTAGTCGAGCTGACGAATAGCACCTTTGTGTGCCAAACGTTCAAGCGTTGTTATCAGGCTTTCATGGTCAGAGTGAAGATTGTGATTGATCGTCATTAAAGTAGCTCCATCTGCCCAGCTTGAGTGGATCGCGTTTCCAACGTTTGACCATCAATCAAACGATCCATCTCCTGTAAAAACTCTAGCGTTGGTTTGGCGGCAAAAATACCGTGATCGCTTTGCCCGTCCATACCACGTAAGAACAAGTAATACACCCCGCCAAAGTGTTGTTCATATTGGTAATTGGCCAGTCGGCTGCGTAAGAAACGATGCAGCGCTAAAGCGTAAATCTGATATTGTAAATCGTAGCGGTGATCCGCCATGGCAGATTTCAGTGCTTCACCGTGGTAATTAGTCACATCGTCGCCAAGATGATTCGATTTCCAGTCCAGTACGTAGTACTTGCCCTGATGTTCAAAGACCAAGTCGATAAAGCCTTTTAGCATGCCTTGCACGGTTTGAAAGCCTAAATCCCCCGCTTTTGCAGATAATGGATCGTGGCGCTGAATCACGCGGTTCAGGGCTGGTGCTGACAAGACTTCAATCGGCAGCAAAAATTCCATCTCCACTAGGCGCTGTGATGGTGCTTTTTGATTAAGTAGCAAAGACTTACCATCTAGCGGTGTGGCAAGCACAGTATCAATCAATTGCTGCAGAATTGGCAGCCACTCTTCATCCAACTGTTCACTTTCCATCAACTCAAGGATGATGTGCGTATTCTCTTCGGTCGTTGCTGGCTGAGTAAACTCAATTTCCTCAAACAAGCTGTGCAGGAAGGTACCCGGACGAGCGCCACGCGGAAAAGTAAAAATAGAGCGATCTGGTTCAACCAAATCCGCGTCGTCATGCTCATCAGAAGAGTCGATATCAAAACCAGTTATCTCAATCGTGGCGTCGTGCTGGGCATGATGAGAACCTTGCTTTACCAAGCCAGAATAACTGGTGATGCGCCAGTTTCTGTCGATTGGGTTTTGTAACTCTTTAGCCGTCAGGTCATGCACTTCTTCTTGTGGTGCCACGTACATGTCATCCAGCTGTTGCGGCGGTTCAGTCACAACGACGTACTCGAGATTGTCTTGTTGCTTTGTTAAACCTTGGTGCAACTCGTTGATGCCACCCTCTTGACCGTTTTGTACCAAATAGCCGATCGCGCTGCGGTGAACGCCGGTTGGTTCTTTGGTTGAACGTCCGTTTCGCAAAGGTGAAGCACCGATAAAGCAGGCATACACGGCGCGCGTTAACGCAACGTAAATCAAGCGTAAGTCTTCAGCGAGGCGCTCTTTGTCTGCTTGCTGCATTGATGCATCATTGTCAGTGATATCCAGTACGGTACGATCATTGGCCGCATCGTAATACTTAGCTTCACTGGCTTCTCGGTAGCTGAATACAAATGGTAGGAAAACCAGGTCGTACTCCAGTCCTTTAGATTTGTGAATAGTCACGATCTGTACCAAGTTACGTTCAGATTCCAAACGTTGGATTTGATCATCACTGCCACCCAAACCATTTTCCGCATCACTGATAGACTGAGCCAGCCAGCGCAGCAGGCCATGGTCGCTGTCCAGTTCATTACTGGCTTGCTGAAGTAGCTCACCAATGTGCATTAAATCGGTAAGTACTCGCTCACCATTTTCTCCTTGTGCGCTTGCACCTTCTTCTAGCAATCGTTCGGCAATATGACGTTTGCTGATCACCGCACGCAGCATAGGTAGTACACCACGCTGAACCCAGAGTTTGCGATACTCTTTGAACTCATTAACCGCGTTTTCCCATACAATTTCATCGTTATTGAGTGCATCCAGACTGGCGGCATCCAGCGCAAACAGTTCTGATGCTAGGCTCGCACGCAACGCTCTGTCATTTTCTGGAGTCAGCACCGCTTGTAGAAGGCGCTGCAGATCTTGAGCTACCGAGCTAGTAAACACGCTGTCTCGGTTAGACAAATACACACTGGCAATACCTTGATCTGCCAACGCTTGTTTAATCATTCGACCTTCGTTACCAGTACGAACCAGTACCGCAATGTCACCGGCTTGAACGGCTTTGTGCTTTTCTCCATTCACCAGACACGCTTGCCCCTGCTGAGCCTGAGTCAAAATCGTTTGGATTTGGCTCGCTGTTGCCTCCGCCATTCGAGTCAAATATTCGCCTTTTGGTAACGGTTTATCGTCAGCGTTTTGCAGCCAGTAGGTCAGTGCTGGTTGCTTTTTACCACCCATGGTCCAAATGCGTTTTTCGGCATTTGGGCTGTAGTTTACTGGTAAGAACGGAATGTCCGAGTCATAGATAAACGGACTGTCTGGTAAGGTGAACACTTGATTCACCGCCTGAACCATATCGGCGCTAGAACGCCAGTTAGTCCCTAGCGTATAGTGGGCACTTACTTGGTTTCGCGCTTTGATATAAGTAAAAATGTCTGCGCCACGGAAACCATAGATCGCCTGTTTCGGGTCGCCGATCATAAACAGACCGCATTCTGGGTTATCCAAATAAATACGACTGAAAATACTGTACTGCAAAGGGTCAGTATCTTGGAATTCGTCAATCATCGCGACGGGATACAAGGTACGAATTCGCTCGGCAAGAAGTTCACTTTCATCGGTATCGATAGAGGCGGAAAGCTGAGTCAGCAGGTCATCGAACGAAAGCCACTGCTTCTGATTTTTCGCGTTGGCTAGCATCACCCGGCAATGCTCTATCGCATGGGCAAGTAATGGAGCTTTTAAGCTGATTGGGTTCGCAAGAAAAGCTTCAATAGCTGCAAAAACAGCGTGCTGCGGTGCATTGCCTTTGGGTGTTTTTTCCAACAGAATATTTTGAGCAAACTTCTCCAGTTTATCTGGATAATCATAACCTGTGGTTTCCGTTGCTGCCCAAGCGTTCACGACCTCTAGCCAGGTCGGCAGAGATTTTTTGGTGTAGCTGCGTTTGTTAATGTCGGAATCCGAAATAAGCGCTAAGAAATCATCCTGACTTTCTCGCCACAGCGTTTTCAGCTCATCGATTTTTTTCAGGTTCTCAGAATGCAAATCAGCCAGGTCACCTTGCATTGCGGGTACCGACAAACTTAACGGCGCACCTGTTAGATATTTACTGATGTCAGACAATAATGCAGCAGGTGAACCCCACAACTGACGAACTTCTCCAGCTAAAGTAAACGGCAACGGGTAGAAGTTTCGACGCCAGTAGTCAGCGACCACCTGAGCTTTAAGGTGACTTTCATCCGTCACGAACTCGTTATTAAATCGACTGCCAGATTCAAAAGCATTTTGCGTCAGCATACGTTGACAGAAACCGTGAATGGTGTAGACCGCAGCCTCATCCATTTGACGCTCTGCCTGCAGAAGTATTTCAGCGGCTTGCTTGTGATCATCGAACTCACTAAGCAAAGGCTGGATGACTGGATCAGAGCTCTGTCCGCGAGCAAAAGCGATACGCGCATCATGAATTCTCGCCCTGATACGGTCTCGCAATTCCGCGGTTGCCGCTTCAGTAAAGGTTACGACCAGAATCTGATCGACGGTAAGCGGGACGCGATGCTTTGTCTCAGCATTACCGTGGCCAAGCAGAAGACGCAGGTATAAACCCGCAATGGTAAAGGTTTTGCCCGTACCTGCTGATGCCTCGATTAGCCTCGCACCATGCAAGGGAAACGTCATCGGTTCTAGTGACGTTGGTCGTGGTTGCGCACAGGCTTCTAGCTTATGGTTAGGTAGTTCTGCACCTGACATTTGATCCATAACGCTGAATCTCTCCGGATTATCAACTGATAGAAGTGTGATCTATCGTAAAAAATTCTATTTATATATTTAACATGTTGGATAATTTAGAACTTTGTGGGATCTTTCTCACGGTTATCCATCCAGTGTACCGTTAGTATGCGCCTCACGAGATAAGCCAAGCCTTTCAGGCGGCAACACTCAAATGAATTAAGCAAAAGGATCATGGTCCCTCTGACCTTGTGGCCGTACAGCGAACGCCCTACACAAAATAATGATTTTCTGGCGGCCACCCTACTCTCCCTTTTAGATATCCAACTGTCTTTATTAATTACGCTTTTATGTCATCCGCATCTTGAACGGCTAAACGCGCGCCTTGTAACACCAAAGCCGACAACAAACGTACTTCTTTAGCCAAATCATCATTCCAAGCAGGCCAAATACGCGCAATATAAGCGTTGTTACCTTCACCTGTACTCATGTAACCATCATTGAATGTATCTGCCATTTTCTTCAAAGATTTCTCTTCGTCATCCGCCCAATGCCCACGACTAAAGCCTGCTTCTACGCATGCGAGCGCGGTGTTCGGAAAGTAAGGTAGCGGCTTGGTCATACCTTCGAAGTACAACCGCACCAGCTCAGTAAGTAATTGCTTGGCGTACTGCGCATCGGCGATTTCTGGGTAAATGAGATGTACCGCCCCCTCTTTACGATCGTAACCAATAAGATGGGTTTTCTTGGTGTGTCCCGATGCTGACATAGCGAGATGATCTATCCATGCCGAAAGGTAATCCTGTGCTCGAACTCTGCCGCTGCGGTAGCGAATCAAACCAGATTGATGACACTGAGTAAGCCAGCCTGTCAGACGAACTTTTTTCTCTTCGCCCTCGTTTACTTTAAATGAGGAATCAAATAAAGAGTCGAAGGTCAGGTCGATTTCTAAATCGTCTTGAGGTGCGCCAGATAAAAACGCCAGTTTGTCTACCAACTCTTCAGCCTGAACTCGATTGGTCTCAAACTCTATGTCACCAAATGCCCCCACTGGCAGCTTGCCTTGAGCACGTTGTTGACTCATAAAGTGCTTAAGCACATCAGTTTTTTGCTCTGGTTGTGTCAATGTCGTTTCGAGTAAGGTCTCTAATAGCTCATCACGCATTTGATAGCTTTCCAGACCACCGAGTACAAACGGTTCATCATCTTCCATAACTGGCAGAGGTGGCTCAAAGGTCACCTTTAATCGGCGGTTGAAAAAGTACTGAACGGGTAAACGCCAGAAACGTTGCAGCTCCACCAAATCAAGCTCAAGCGGGAATGTCGCCCCCAGCAGGTAATCATCCAATGCTCGATTGAAATCACGGCGAACGTGGCCTTGAGACTGGCTACTTTGCGTTAATGCCGCCGGAATCCACTCTTTGGCGTAGCTGGAATGCATACCTTGGAACGCACTTGGGCTAAACGGCACCATGGCATGAGCATTGACCAACGCTTTCAATAAATTGTCACCAGACTCATCGACAGGTAAATCTTCATCGCCGCCTAAGCAATAGTTTTGGTGACAGTATTCCATCAATTCAGAAACCAGCACTGAGGGTACGCGCTCAGTGTTGTCTTGAATCGAACGACCGACATAACTTATATACAGGGTTTGCTGTGCAGACAGCATCGCTTCTAAGAACAGGTAGCGGTCATCATCTCGTCGTGAACGGTCACCAGGCTTAGTCCTGCCCGTCATCAGGTCAAAGCCTTCAGGCGGCATGGAGCGCGGGTACACGCCGTCATTCATCCCAAGCAGACATACGGCTCTAAATGGAATAGAACGCATCGGCATCAAGGTACAGAAATTCACTTGCCCAGCAAGGAAGCGCTGACTAACACGAGTGCCAGACAGTTTATCTTGTAAATACTGGCTGATGATCGCAGGTGACAACGCCTCTTCGAATGCCGCATCGGCCAACTGTTCTTTGAGCTGACTGAGCGTATCGCGAATGGACTTGAGGGCCATTTCGCCTTCTAACTCGACCAAGAAGAAGTCATCCAGCAACGATACCAGCCTCTCACGCCAGCCATCGATAGTCTGAACATGAGCAAGCTGACTGCGATATTCACTGATTTTTTGGATAAAGTGCGCCAATTTACCAGCAAGTTCTGCGCCCATGCCTTGCACTTCATTGTAGGGAGATAAGCTGCCTTGCTCGGTTGCAAACAAGCCCGCTGAATCTGGCATCGCATAGCCTAGCAACATCCGCTGAATACCAAACTGCCAAGTGTTTTGACGCGTTTCCGGCAGTTCAAATTCTCGTCCGGTATTCGCATCCAATCCCCAACGAATACCCGACTCTTCAACCCACTGTTTGGCTTGTAAGAAGTCGTCTTCACTGAGTTCAAAACGCTTTAATATCGCCGGAGTTTCCAGCAACTCGAGTAATTCTGAAGCCAAACAGCGCGTATTCGGCAAGTTCACCAATTGCATGAATGCCGCAAGAATCGGGCTCTCTTGATCGGCAGTCCGGTCTGAAATCGAATACGGAATAAAACGCTCACCCGGCGCATTTCCAAATACTGCCTGAATCGCTGGGCTGTAGGCGTTGATGTCGGCGACCATGACAATAATGTCACGCGGCTTTAAGGTTGGGTCAGCATCGAACATAGCCAGAAGTTGATCATGCAATACTTCGACTTCACGCATTGGGCTATGGCACGCATGCAGGCTCAGCGATTTATCACCCAAGCTAACGATCTGCTTGTGATGGCTATTTTCTATCTGTTGATCGTTTTGATGCTCTTCCAGATTCAGAATATCCGCTTGCAGTTGATGGAGCAGACTGTCGCGCTCAACATCAACAAAAGCCTCAATCTCATGAGACTCAAGCTGAGAAAGCAGATACATGTTATCGCGCCCCAATTTGCCCATCGAAGCTAACAGACTGTTTCCTACCACATCGGTGTGCAGTTCATCGATCACATTGTCTTCTAGCGACCCTTTCAATTGCTCCGTTTCACCGTGCATTTCGGAATGATCATCCTGCCACACAACATGTTGACGGTGTTTAGCTGCCAGGCGAGCCAGGTATTTGCGGTCACGAACTTCACCCCAGTAGTACCGACACGGGTTGGTGAACATCAAATGCACATCAATATGTTCGCCAATCGCTTTTAGCGCGTCCATGTAACGTGGCGGTAAAGAGGAGATACCAAAAACAAACAAACGCTCCGGTAAATGGTCGAAGTTGCCGTTAAAGTTCTCTATTGTGTCGATAAAGTG
This sequence comes from Vibrio sp. J1-1, assembly GCF_021728395.1. GTDB lineage: Bacteria > Pseudomonadota > Gammaproteobacteria > Enterobacterales > Vibrionaceae > Vibrio. Next base: position 217,129 of record NZ_JAKKCM010000003.1, read on the forward strand.
TTCATAAAGGTTGGCACGATGATAAGGAGATTGCCCCAGCGAGACCGTGTGATCGTACAACGCTTGCCACAAAATCGGCTGCCACGGATGTTCATCTTCCAGCTCAGGTACACTTTGCCCTGCTTCCCAACTAGCGATCCATTCTGGTCGGTATACCAGATAACCATCAAAAATATCGGCCACTTTCTCTGCCAGTTGGTACAGCTTGGAGCTGTCACTGTCATCTTTGAGGTATTGCGCTAACGGTGAAAACGCCTCTTGTTTTAAAAGTCCTGGCAACAAGTGCATGAGTTTCCATGTCATGGCTTCTTTGTTAAATGCACTGCGCTTTGGCACATCAGGTAAAACCTTGGTGAACATTTCCCAAATAAACGTGGCTGGCAGCGGAAAATCGATGTTCGCGGCTACACCAAACTCTTTGGCCAGTTCCATTTTTAGCCACTGAGACATGCCCGGGCTTTGAACAAGAATTTGTTCTTTTTCGAACGGGTTTTCTAGCGGACTGAGTCGAATCAGTTCAACAAGAAGAGATTTAAGAACGTCGACTTGGTTGGAGTGATAAACAGTAAACAAATTGGGAACACCGAGTGCCGATTGAAACTGATAGCTAGCTTAGCACAGCCCTATTTAAACCCGCAGCGTTCTCGTGACTCTATATAACAAAAGGTTAGTTATCACTCAAAATGAGACTTCTCTTCAAGCAGGACTACATCCACGGCAGATGCAGCATTCAGTCTGGACGAATGGCGCAATTACAACAACAATTATTAAGTTATTAGTGGTTTGTTAGAAAATTTAAATAGACTCAAATATAACCTTACCAGACATTATGTGTATCTAACGGGAATCAGATAAACACTGGATAAGAAAGTAAGGAATTGACGATGAATTACATTACTGACTACTACCACTCTTTTCTTGATTCCGTGTCCAGCGCAGAAACTTACAGCCAGATCGCTATTATCTTATGCATTTATTTACTGGCTTTTATTATCGCTAATCGTGTTTATAAGTATGCTCCCATCCTGAGAAATCCCCCGTCGCCAGCAAGTCATTTTCCTATTCGCCACTTAATCTACCGTTGTGGGAAGCTGTTATTCCCTGTATTCGCAATATTACTATTACGGATTTCACTCGAATTCAGCCAGCTCTATATTGAGGATGGATGGATAATAAAAATCGCGTTCGCCGTCGCTGTTTTGCTTCTGTTTAACTCTTTCATTAGCCTAGTTATCACCAACCCATTGGTTGGAAGAGCTTTTCGATGGATTGGTATGCCGATTATTATTTTTTACGGCATAGGCGTACTCGACGACATCATAAATGTGCTTGAATCGATGTCGATAGACCTCGGAAATATACATATATCAGCATATGGCCTAGCCAGAACATTAATTTTTGGTTCATTACTTTTCTGGCTTGGACGCGTTTCCAACGCAACAGGCCAAACCATCATCCGTAAGCAACAATCTTTAGATTTTCGTACTCGTGAAATTGTCGCTAAAGTTTTTGAAGTTGCATTGTTCTTCACTGTCATCCTGCTGATCCTGCAACTTATGGGCATCAACCTGACTACGTTAGCCGTGTTTGGCGGTGCGGTAGGCGTTGGGCTTGGTTTTGGCTTGCAGACCATCGCCTCCAATTTCATTTCCGGGATAATCATTATTTTCGACCGCTCGATTTCAGTAGGCGATTATATAGAACTTGAAGATGGCCGGACCGGAATGGTTACCGAACTGAATATGCGCTCAACGACCTTAGAAACCTATGACGGTAAAGATATAGTCGTTCCGAACGAAAAATTCATATCCAGCTCATTTACCAATTGGACTCACAAGAATATCAAACAGCGTTACCGCGTTGACTTCTCCGTCGCCTATAAAACAGATGTACGCAGTATGGTTGAGTTGATTAAAAACGCAGTCGCATCCCATCCACAGGTATTAAGTGGCCCTAAGGTCCCCTTTGAAGAGCGCCCGGACTGTGAAATCGATAGCTTTGGTGATTCTGGGATCAATATGTTTGTCGAATTCTGGATGGAGGGCATTGACGACGGTCGCAATCGGGTTGGAGGAGACTTGCTGCTGATCATTCTCGAAACACTGCAAGACAATGGTATTGAAATCCCATTCCCGCAACGAGATATCCGCGTGGTTTCTACGGACGATACAGACGAGCTTCAGCGCAAGCGTTAAATACCGCGTTTCCATTTATCCTCTGGCGCTCAAGCGAAACACAAAAGCCTCTTGATGTTTTGTTCAAGAGGCTTACTATCCAGACTTGGAGTAAGGGTTTGATTAAGCGTTCTGTGCCGACAGAAAATGTGGCTTAATCAATAAATGGCTGATGTACTGCAATGTCACATACACAACAACACAAGTTGCAACGATGAGCTCTAAGCCCGCCAAGCTTCTAACTTGTTGAACATAGTCCGCAGCTAAACTTTGTGCTTCCATCCAGTTTGCCATTTTGAACAACGCCGTGGCACCAATCACCATTGGAAAAGTAAACGCCGCATAACCTGGACTGAACGGCAATCTGAGTAGTTTAAAGAAAGCCAAGTAGATGATGGCCGTCATCAGTACCGCAATGCCAAACAGCATAGCAATGATTACCGGTGATGGTGTGGCGGCTACGGTTAAGTATCCTGCTAATGATAAGCTCGCAGGCGCAGCCAAGATCGCCATAGTAGGCTTCGCTGCATCTGGAATTTCATGGGTAAACATAAACCGGTAAATCATCATCGGAAGCATCACGGCGTACGCCACCATACCGAACATCAATGTACCATGTGCGACGGGTGCCAATAATGGATTACCCGAAAAAGAGACATCCGCAACGATAATGCCTACCGGTGGTACAAACCAGCTCGGTACCATGTGGTGTAACTCAAACTCTTTTGCTCGGTGGTAAACAAAGCTAACCAAAAACACGATGTGTAGAACAACGGCGACTAGCCAAAGAGTGTCACCCGCGAGTGCGAATAACTGACCGAGCGAGTTAGAAACCACCATCGTTCCCATTGCAAAAGTCGGTACAACACTCCCCACGACTGGGTGAGCAAGATCCTGCCTCAACAGAGGATGATGTAGAATGAATTTAATCGCCAGAATGGTCAGTAGCACACTGGCAATACCTGCACTCATCCACTGTCCGTAGCCATGTAATTCAGCGAAGTTTTCCCAACTCCAACCCAAACTTGCAATACCAAGTGCTAACCCCGCCATCGGCGTTGGTGCTGAGCTTAGTTTTGCTTTTGTTTGCTGAATCATAACAACCTCTATCAGAGCCAGTCTCGAGGTCGCTAATAATACGCTTGCACTTCGTTCCAAACTATCTAATTATTTAGAACACACGTTCAGATTTACTAAACATTGATCTATGGCAAGTCATATCTCTCTCAAACAACTCAAGGTATTTACCACCATCACTCAGCACAAAACGCTGACCGCCGCCTCTGAGAGTCTCTATCTTTCTAAAGCTGCGGTCAGTATGGCGCTGTCTGAACTGGAAAAACAGATTGGGCATCACCTGTTCGATCGGGTTAATAACCGATTAATTCTCAATCAAGAAGGACAAAAACTGCTGCCTTTGGCGGATGAACTGTTAAACCGAGCCAAAGATATAGAGAGTATCTTTGAAGGCGACCATGCGCTATTCGGTCAGCTACGAATCGGGGCGAGTGATACTATCGGAAATCAAGTCGCACCCTACCTTCTGAGCGCATTTCGCCAGCACACTAATCACCGCTCACAAAGCCTGTTTATTTCCAACTCCGCGCAAATATGTGACAAGCTGACTGACTACGAGCTGGATATCGCCCTGATCGAAGGTAAAACGCTGCACCCTGAGCTTCATTCCTCACAATTTAGCGAAGATGAAATGTGCGTGATATGCTCGCCAGATTATCCCTTGACGCACGAAGGCCTGATGAATCTGGCAGAACTAGAAAACAGCGAATGGATATTGCGGGAGGCCGGGTCTGGCTCGCGTGAGTTCTTTCTGCGCGTCATAGCACCTCGTCTAGAGCAATGGCATGAGTCATTTCAGCTCAATACCACCGAATCACTGATCAACTCGGTATCTGCGGGCTTGGGGCTTGGCTGTTTGTCACGTTTGTCGGCCGATCCCGCCATTCGTGAGGGCCGTGTAAAGGTTCTTGAAATGCCACTAGATATGAAACGCCGATTCTGGCTGTTAGTGCACAAGGAAAAATATCAAAGTCCACTGCTAAAAACCTTTATCGAGTTTTGCCAGAGTTGGCAGCCTCCTATAAATAATAAATAGTTCAATAGCTGGTCAGTTAGCTCTACCAGCTTCGCATTCTTAGCTCACTAGGCTCTACTGCTCTAGACTTAGTTGGTCAAAAACTGTATAAAAAGCCAGTATCAATTCACCAAATTAGGGGACTAACCATGGCTGTAATAGTCAAGTACGTGGTAGAACGCAATGGAGAAGAGAAAATGACTTTTACCTCTAAAGCGGAAGCTGACGCATATGACAAAATGTTGGATATGGCGGACGAGCTATTCTCGCTGCTAGGTAAGAGTGAACTTCTTGAAGACGAAGGTAAGCAGGAAGATCTTGCCATGTTCCTTGCTCAAAACAAAGAAGAAGTACTTTATGCTTTAGGTGCAAAACGTAAACCTGCGCCAAAGAAAGCAAAGAAGCTTGAGGCTGTCGAAGAAGACAAAAACGAAGACGCCGCATAAGCTTGCCAAGCTTTTCAAAAAAACGCCGCATATTGCGGCGTTTTTTATATCTGAACTATAGGCATTCGCGAATTGCTGCATCACACACTTAACGATTTTGAATATACAACGTATCGAACTTCAGTTAGTTAGGTCGCATTTCTCATCAGACGGACATATCTCTTAAAAGACAAAAGGTATCCATCTACAGACTTTCTGTATTTCACCTCTTTAAACTCCCCAATAGTGTCTTTATGATGACTATCAACTGATACCAATCGTAGTAAATAATCGGTCGTTCTAGCTTGTTAAAATGCGTGATAACTGCGTTAGAAGTTTTGATTGTAGAGTAACTACTTATCAAAAATTTTTGCCTTGTCCTCAAGTATTTTTCCAGCGCTATCTCTGAGACCTTTTTTACTGAGATTGGCATAATTAATTTCTTGTCAGCGAACGACGAGACCAAGACTCAACAGATGGAGATCAACTATGGCTTTCTTTTCTCTAGCCTTTGGTACGGCAACTAAAAATCGTGACGGTAAAATCATCGAAGCGTTTTTCCCAAACCCAATTCTTAACCCAAGTGACGAACTAGTAAACGCACTAGCAGCAGTCGCTGGTTACGAGCAAGGCAACCAAGCTATCGAGATCTCTGCTGCACAAAGCGCAGATCTAGCGGCGGCATTTGAAGCTAACGGTGATGCTGCAAACGCATCTTTCGCAACTAAAGCAGCAGAATCTGCACAACCACTTGTTTTGGTTATTCTAGCGACTGACGAGCAGCCACAATCTGTTGCTGAAGGTTTCCTAAAGCTACAACTTATCTCTAACCGTCTGGTTAAGCCACACGGTACCGTTCTGGATGGCATCTTCGGTCTGCTACACAACATCGCGTGGACAAACGAAGGCCCAATCGACTTGCCTGAACTGGCTGATCGTCAAATCGAAGCTCGTTTAGCTGGCCGTACGCTAAGCGTAGATTGTGTCGACAAGTTCCCTAAAATGGTGGACTACGTGGTACCAACTGGCATTCGTATCGCTGACACATCTCGCGTACGTCTTGGCGCGCACGTGGGTGAAGGAACAACGGTTATGCACGAAGGTTTCATCAACTTCAACGCAGGTACAACAGGTGTGAGCATGGTTGAAGGCCGTATCTCAGCGGGTGTTCTGGTTGGTAACGGTTCAGACATCGGTGGTGGTGCATCTATCATGGGTACGCTATCAGGTGGCGGTACCGTGGTTGTTTCTATTGGTGAAAACTCACTACTAGGTGCGAATGCTGGCCTTGGCTTCCCACTAGGTGACCGTTGTACTCTTGAGTCAGGCCTATACGTAACAGCCGGTACTAAAGTACGTATGCTGGATAAAGATGGTAACGAAGTAGAAATCGTTAAAGCTCGCGACCTTGCTGGCGTATCTGACCTACTATTCCGTCGTAACTCTCAAACTGGTCAGGTTGAGTGTCTTGCGAACAAGAGCGCGGTTGAACTGAACAGCGAACTGCACTCAAACAACTAATTTTTTGAATTAGAATTAAAAAATCCCCCAGCTGGAAACGGTTGGGGGATTTTTGTTTCTGTCACTTTGCGATATCGGTTACTTATTCAAGAAACCTACCGCTTTGTCTGGGAAATCTGTAAATAAACCATCGACTTTCACCTGATTGTAGAAGATATCCATCATACCTTCGAAGCTATCGGTGTAAGCAGGAATACGACCCGGATCGGCACGGAAAGTATAAGGATGTACCTGTAAACCAGCGTCTTTTGCTGCTTTCATCAATGGTTTGATAATGATGTTATCTTGGGTTGATTTATCATCCACCAACATCGGTTTCCAAGGGCCAATCCCCTCTGCATAATCGGCGACTTTCTTCATACCACCCGCCTCGAACATCCAATCGTAGTCATATGGCGTTGCAGTATCGCCCTTGTAGACCATCGTTTCATTCCAGTCGGTGTAGGCCATCAACTGAACAAGCTTCAGATCCATCCCCATTTCCGGCATCAACTCGCTGTTGATACGTTGTAGTTCATTGGCGTCAAAACATTGCAGATACACGTTGTCGTCTTGCGAATCGTACCCATACTGTTTCAACACTTTCAACACCGCTTTTGAAATGTCTTTCCCTTCATAACGGTGGAACCAAGGTGCTTTGATTTCGGGATAGATACCGATGTCGTAACCCAGAGTTTTGTTGAGCCCCTGAATTAACTCAATTTCTTCAGCAAACGTAGGGACAGTAAAATCAGATTTCCACATTGGGAATCGAGTTGGATACCCTGCGACTTTGTTGCCGTTGTCGTCGATGTTGAACCCTTCAGTTACTCTCAACGATTTGATTTCTGCCAATGTAAAGTCAATCGCGTAGTAACGACCGTCTTTACGTGCGCGCTCCGGAAAACGTTCAGCAACATCGGTAACGCGATCGAGATAATGGTCATGCAATACCACCAGCTGATCATCTTTTGTCATCACAACATCTTGTTCGATGTAATCAGGTTTCATTGCGTAAGCAAGGGCTTTGGCTTCTAATGTATGTTCCGGTAGATAACCGGAGGCGCCTCGGTGAGCAATCACTAGTGGTTTCGCAATCGCTCCAGCCGATAAGCTCAGAGCCAAAAAAGTAAGACATACTGACGTTGTTTTCATTGATATTTCCTTGATAAAGCGAAGAGGCAGTATTGCACTGCCTCTTTAAATAATTATTACGCTAGTGCTTCCTTTTCGCGCGCTTTCTGCTCGTGATGTGCGCGTTCGCCTATAAATGCATAGGTCAAACACACAATAGAAGTAATACATGATCCGATTAGGATGATAAAACCACCATCCCAACCAAAGTGGTCAACCGTATAGCCAAGAATTGCATTTGCTGCCACGGCACCACCTAAGTAACCAAACAATCCTGTCAGGCCAGCTGCTGTACCCGCCGCTTTCTTAGGCGCTAACTCAAGTGCATACAAACCAATCAGCATTACCGGGCCGTAAATTAAGAAGCCGATTGCAATCAGCGCCATCATGTCAACTGTCGGGTTGCCTGCTGGATTGAACCAATAAATTAGAACAGCAACAGTAACAAGGGCCATAAACAAAATACCCGCAGGAGCACGACGGCCTTTGAACAGCTTGTCCGAAATCCAACCACACAATAGCGTGCCAGGGATACCTGCCCACTCATACAGGAAGTAAGCCCAAGAAGATTTGTCTACCGAGAACCCCTTCGCTTCTTTTAGATATACAGGCGCCCAGTCCAATACGCCGTAGCGAATTAGGTAAACAAACGCGTTGGCGATTGCGATCGACCACAATAACTTATTATTGAACACGTACTTGAAGAAGATTTCCTTCGCCGTCATTTCCTGTTCGTGTGATTTATCGTAGTCATCTGGGTAGTCATCTTTGTACTCTTCAATAGACGGAAGCCCACAAGATTGAGGTGTATCTCGAACTGTCATCCAGATAAAGACAGCGACCAACGTGGCAAAAAAAGCAGGAACGTAAAATGCGGTACGCCAGTCGTCGTTAAATGCCCAAAGACCAAGGATAAATAGTGGCCCAATTAAACCGCCGCCCACGTTATGTGCAACGTTCCAAACAGAGACAATTTCACCACGCTCTTTACGTGACCACCAGTGAACCATGGTTCGTCCACAGGCAGGCCATCCCATACCTTGGAACCAACCGTTTAAAAACAGCAGAATAAACATCGCTGTTACACTGCCCGTCGCCCATGGCATAAACCCAAAGCAGAACATGACAAACGCAGACATTAACAGGCCGCCACTTAGGAAGTAACGAGGGTTAGAACGGTCAGAAACACTGCCCATCAGGAACTTAGACAGTCCATACGCGATAGACACGGCCGCAAGCGCAACCCCAAGATCACCACGACTAAAGCCTTGTTCAATTAAGTACGGCATTGCCAGACTAAAGTTTTTGCGGACCAGATAATAGCCCGCATAGCCGACAAAAATACCAATGAAAAGTTGCCAACGTAGACGAGAGTAGGTGCTATCAATATTGTCTGGGGATAGACGATCGATGTGCGCCTTAGGTTTGAATATTCCAAACATAGGAACCTCATTATTTATTATGCGATGGTAAGTAACTTAAAAACAAAAACGAAACAAAACAAACATTCGTTCGAAACCAACCGCATTGTATGAAGTTAAAGCTCTATTTCTGTGATAAATGTTGCATAAGAATTAAATTATAGTAAATACAGCAAATTAGAATTCATTAGTTAGAACTTCGTTCAACTTTACTCATATTTCGTTAATGTTTGGATGTTTGCAAAAGAGCATTCACTCGCCAAGTGAAGAAATTAAGAATACAAATACAGAGTGAATAAAGTGAGAAGCGCCAGCTAGGGTGGAGGGTGCGGAAAATTAGACGTTGAGTTTCAAACGAAACAGAAATCTCGCTAGCGCTTATTAAGGGCAACGACAAAAATTATGTTTATTTCATTCCCCTCTCTAACCTTTGTAACCCCTTATAGAGCCTAATCACTTAGGATTACTTGTTACGCATAAACTGTGCAACAAATCATCTTTGAAGTGGCGGCCTCACAAAACTCCTCTTACCAGTTGTGCATTCATTTTTACATCGGTACCTTAAACGATGAATCACATCTTAAGCGTCAAAAAAGGATGGCTACAAGGTTTCCTTTATTATTAAAAGATGAGCCATTTAACAAAAGTTAAGAGTTTAATTAACAATTTCACGCTCAAACGCTCATTTTTAACGCTCGTTTATTTTCGAAATGGAATTATTGTGCACAATACTATCGTGCTAGATAAGCAAAATTAACTAAAGGACTCTTAACATGACAACCAACAAACACCCCTCTCTACTAGGAGAATGTTTGGCCGAATTTATCGGCACAGGACTACTCATATTCTTCGGCGTTGGCTGCGTTGCAGCTCTAGTGTTAACAGGTGCCTCTTTTGGACAATGGGAAATCAGCATAGTGTGGGGCTTAGGTGTTGCCATCGCTATTTACTGTACTGCCGGCGTTTCAGGCGCACACATTAACCCAGCGGTGACCATCGCACTTGCCATGTTCCATGGCTTCGATAAGGCTAAAGTATTGCCATATATCATCGCTCAACTACTTGGCGCATTTTGCTCCGCCGCTTTGGTCTACAGCTTGTACGCCAACCTCTTTACTGATTATGAAATCGCACACAATTTCGTTCGTAGTAGCCAAGAGGCCTTAGCAACGGCAGGAATTTTCTCTACCTATCCACACGCTTCTCTGTCTTTCATGGGGGCTTTTGCTGTCGAGTTCGTTATTACCGCGGTGTTAATGTTTGCCATTCTTGCGCTGGGTGATGAAAGTAACGGTGCATCACGCGGTGCAATGAACCCTCTACTGATTGGTATTCTTATTGCTGTTATCGGTGGTTCACTTGGCCCACTAACCGGATTCGCAATGAACCCTGCACGTGACTTTGGACCAAAACTGTTCGCCTACTTTGCTGGCTGGGATTACGCACTGACGGGCGCGAAAGATATCCCTTACTTTATTGTTCCAATTCTCGCCCCAATTGCAGGTGCTTGCTTTGGTGGTTGGCTATATCCGAAAGCGATTGCCGCCTACCTTCCACAACAAGGTCACGGATGCACCATACCTAACCAGTGTGAAACAGAAGAAACCGAACAAGCTCGCGCTTAACACTATCGCACCCCGAACATTTACTAAAATATAAATAACGAAATAAAAGGATTCTTACCATGACTGAGCAAAAATACATTGTTGCCCTAGACCAAGGTACGACAAGCTCTCGCGCTGTCATTCTTGATCATGACGCGAATATCGTCAGCGTCGCTCAGCGCGAATTTACTCAGATTTACCCACAAGCTGGTTGGGTTGAGCACGATCCAATGGAAATCTGGGCAACACAAAGTTCAACCTTAGTTGAAGCGCTAGCTAAGTCAGGCATCCGCAGCGACCAATTAGTAGCTATCGGTATTACAAACCAACGTGAAACCACCGTTGTCTGGAACAAAGAAACGGGCAAACCGGTTTACAACGCTATTGTCTGGCAATGTCGACGCACCGCAGAAATCTGCGAAGACTTAAAAAGCCGCGGCTTAGAAGGTTACGTTCGTGATAACACAGGCTTGGTGCTTGACCCTTACTTCTCTGGTACCAAAGTAAAGTGGATTCTAGATAACGTCGAAGGTGCCCGCGAAGACGCCGAAGCAGGCAAGCTGTTATTTGGTACGGTTGATACTTGGCTGGTTTGGAAGATGACTCAAGGCCGCGTTCACGTAACAGACTACACCAACGCTTCGCGCACGATGCTCTTTAATATCAACGATTTATGTTGGGACCAAAAACTGTTGGATGAGCTGGGTATTCCTGCATCAATGATGCCAGAAGTAAAACGTTCTTCTGAAATATACGGCAAAACCAATATTGGTGGTAAGGGTGGTACTCGTATCCCTATCGCTGGTATTGCTGGTGACCAACAAGCCGCGCTGTACGGCCAGATGTGTGTTGAAGCAGGTCAGGCGAAAAACACCTACGGTACTGGTTGTTTCTTGTTGATGAATACTGGTCAAGAAAAAGTCACTTCTACACATGGTCTGTTGACGACGTTGGCATGTGGTCCAAAAGGAGAACCAGCATACGCACTCGAAGGTGCAGTATTTATGGGTGGCGCATCCATTCAGTGGTTACGTGACGAGCTTAAGATTCTTAATGGTGCTGAAGACTCAGAATACTTCGCGACAAAAGTAGACACATCTAACGGTGTTTACGTCGTTCCAGCCTTTACTGGTCTTGGTGCTCCATACTGGGATGCGTACGCACGAGGTACTATTGTTGGCCTGACTCGAGGCGTTAACTCAAACCACATTATTCGTGCAACATTGGAAGGTATCGCTTACCAGACGCGTGATGTATTGGACGCAATGCAAGCCGACTCTGGAATTAAACTGGCGAACCTTCGGGTTGATGGCGGTGCAGTAGCGAACAACTTCTTGATGCAATTCCAATCTGACGTGCTAAACACAGAAGTTCATCGTCCAAAAGTCACTGAAGTCACCGCCTTGGGTGCGGCGTATCTGGCTGGCTTAGCTGTGGGATTCTGGGATAGTCTTGATGAACTGCAAGGCAAAGCGGTTATAGATCGTACATTTGAACCTCATGATGACGAAGAGAAACGTAATCGTCGCTATAAAGGCTGGAAGCGTGCAGTGAAATGTGCTCAAACCTGGTCAGAGCTTCACGACGAAGACGATTAATCCCCTACCAACGCGAACAAAGAGCGCCATTCGAGCGCTCTTTTTGCGTCTTGTACCCGATTCCTTGACACCTTTACTTCTCACTACGCGCAAATTCGAGCACAATATTCCCAAATTACTCAAAATACTTGGGTATAAATATTTCGAATATTAAGCATTGGAAGTAGCCAGTGCACGATGGAGTGACAAGTGAAGCAAATACCCAGACACCAGCAGATTGTCGAATTGGTAAAAAAACAAGGCTATGTCAGCACGGATGAGTTGGTGGAGAGATTCAATGTCAGTCCACAAACCATCCGACGCGATCTCAATGAACTCGCCGACGACAACAGAATTCGCCGTTATCACGGTGGTGCTACCATCCCTCTCAGCTCAGAAAATACCTCTTACAACACTCGTAAAGCACTTAACTTCAATGAAAAAGATGTAATTGCGGAAGAGGTAGTCAAACACATACCGGATGGCGCGACCCTCTTTATCGATATAGGTACAACGCCGGAAGCCGTTGCACGAGCACTCAATAAAAACCACAAACAGCTTCGAGTGGTCACCAACAACATCAACGTTGCGACCATTCTTTACCCTAACCCAGAAATCAAAGTGATACTGGCTGGCGGAGAAGTTCGTAATCGCGATGGTGGTATTGTTGGTGAAGCCACTCTAGACTTCGTAAAACAATTCCGCCTCGATTTCGGTATTCTCGGAATCAGTGGCATTGATTTCGACGGTTCCTTACTGGATTTCGATTACCATGAGGTACGAGTAAAGCAGGTCATCATCGATAACAGTCGCAGCGTATTTCTAGCCGTAGACCACACTAAGTTTGGCCGCAATGCAATGGTGAAATTGGGCAATATCGCGCAGTTAAACATGATATTTACCAACAAGCAGCCACCAGAAGAAATCCTGTCCATCTTAAAAGAAGCCTCCATACCTCTCGAAGTCGTCGACGCAAATGTGGCGACAGAAGCAAAAGAGTAAATAATTCCACTCAAGCTTGAACCTTTAAATGACCTCTGCCTTAATTAGACAGAGGTTTTTTTGTGCCCAAATCACACAAAACGCTCAAAAACGAAAATAACAGATGACCACAAACGAAACCTAAGATAGGATTACATCATGTTCTAAAATGCTCGTTCGCTCACCAAAGAGGTCAAATTTATGAGTATACAAACAAATGCTTCCACAACTGACTCATCCACTACTTTAGACTTGATCATTATCGGTGGCGGCATTAATGGGGCTGGTATCGCTGCTGATGCTGCAGGCCGTGGATTGAGTGTTGGTTTGTATGAAGCTAACGACTTTGCGTCTGCAACCTCTTCAGCAAGCTCCAAACTTATTCATGGTGGATTACGCTACCTTGAACACTACGAGTTTCGTTTAGTTTCGGAAGCGCTCGCAGAACGTGAAGTAATCCTTCGCAAAGCACCTCATGTTGCACTGCCAATGCGTTTCCGTTTACCTCATCGTCCATTTTTACGTCCAGCGTGGATGATCCGTTGTGGTTTGTTCCTTTACGATAACTTGGGGAAACGCACAACTCTACCAGGCAGTAAAACCGTTAACCTGGCAAAGTCTGGCTTGTTAAAACCAGAAATTAAAACAGGTTTTGAATACTCCGACTGCTGGGTGGATGATGCTCGCTTAGTTTTACTTAACGTCCTCGCCGCACGTGAAAACCACGCGGAAGTTCGTAACTACTGCCGAGTAGAAAAAGCCCACCGCGAAAGTGGCATCTGGCATGTCACGATCCACGATACAATGACTGATCAACGCTTCGAACGTAAAGCGAAAGCGCTGGTTAACGCAGCTGGTCCATGGGTAAAACAGTTCTTTGATGAAGGGCTAGAGCAAGATTCCCCTCGTAACATTCGTTTGATCAAAGGCTCGCACATTGTTGTTCCTCGTATCCATAACGAGCCACAAGCTTACATTCTGCAAAATAAAGATAATCGTATCGTGTTTATGATCCCGTACTTGGATAAGTTCTCGATAGTCGGTACAACAGATGTGGAATATAAAGGTGATCCACGCGAAGTAGCGATCACTGATGACGAAGTCGATTATCTGATCGACATTGTTAACCAGCACTTTGTCCACCAGCTAGGGCGTGAAGATGTGGTTTGGACATACAGCGGCGTACGTCCACTATGCGATGATGAGTCAGATTCGCCACAAGCGATCACGCGAGACTACACGCTAGAACTCGATGCCGAATTAGACCAGGCACCACTGCTTTCAGTTTTTGGCGGCAAATTGACGACTTACCGTAAACTGGGTGAAGCAGCGATGAAAAAACTATCGCCATTCCTGCCACAAATGGGCAGTAACTGGACAGCAAACCAAGCCCTGCCAGGCGGGAATTTCAGTTGTAGTCGTGAACAACTAGCGAAACAAATTCACTCCAAGTTCGCGTGGGCACCAGAATCGCTTATTCTGCGTTACGTAACTCAGTTTGGTACCCAAACATGGGAGCTAATGAAGGGCGCGACAAGTGAAGCCGATTTAGGCCGAACCTTCTCAACACAAGCTGGTGGTGTATATCAACGTGAAGTTGATTACTTGATCAACCATGAGATGGCACTGACTGACGAAGACATTTTATGGCGCCGAACCAAGCTTGGGCTCTACATGAGCGACGAAGAAAAACTATCTCTGGCTGAATACTTAAAAGAGAAGTTACAACAAAAAGTCGTGAACCTCTCACAAGTGAGCTAATGACTTATATCCCGTGAACAAAGCCTGCTTTATGCAGGCTTTGATGTTTTTGCCCTTACGAAAACTTTTCGTAGACTTTTCGCTTGAAATGCAATCATACTCATTTAAAAGACGTTTACGGCAAGTAATCTCATGATAAGGAAAAGAATATGGGGTTTATGATTGAGCATTGGGATTTTTCAACGCCAATAGCAACTCAAGAAGTGACGACAGAAGTGACGACATCACAAGACATCAAAGCGAAACATTGGTATCACTGCGAAAGACTACATCCAGATATTCGTGGCTGGCTGGAGCAAAATCAAGTCCCTAAAGCAACCGTCGATCATTTACTCGCCGATGAGAGCCGCCCATCTTTCCATCCTTTGGACGACGAAAACTTCATGTTGATTCTTCGCGGCATCAATATGAATGAGAATGCGTCCCCTGAAGATATGCTCAGTATTCGGATTTTGTATTTCCAAGGTGCGTTGATTTCAACACGAAAGATCCCATCGCGTGCGATTATGGAGATTCGCCAAGCCTTGGCTGAACAGAAGGGACCGAAGAGTTTGGCAAGTCTGCTCAACCAAATTATCGAAGGGTTAAATGGTAAGATCGACCTTTATTTGGATACAATTGAAGAAACCCTGAACCACTTCGACGTTAATGATGAGTCGACTTATAAGCATATCTCTGCTCAAAAGGCGCTTATCTCCATCAAGCGCTTTATTCGCCCTCAACAGTACGCGATCCGCGATTTGCTTGAATCTAACTCTGATCTCGTGGTTTCCAGACCACATCAGTACCGATTCGCGCACAACAACATTACGCGTATTAACGAAACCATCGATTTTTATCTGGGCGAAGTGGCCTTATTCCAGGAAGAGATCAAACATAACCGTGATGACAAAACCAATAAAAACAGCTATCTGTTTACGTTGGTGGCCACCATTTTCTTACCAACCAGTTTCCTGACTGGCCTGTTGGGTATTAATATTGGCGGCATGCCTGGCGTAGACTCCTCTACCGCCTTCATTTGGTTCTGCGTTGCGTTAATTATTATATTTGGTCTGGAATGGCTGCTGTTGAAACGCTTTGGGTTAACAAACAAAAACGACAACGAGTAATTTGCTCAAAATGCACAAAGAGGAGATCACACCTCCTCTTTTATCGGTCTACCTTTTTATCCTGGGTGGCCATCAGCACGTGGCGTAATCAACATCAAACCAAATCGCCACACAAACATCCCAAACGCTAATATCCACAACCCGCCACTGATGTCTATCCACAACATCATTCTGGCAGGGTCTAATATCATACCAAAACTGCGAACTACTGCTGCGGCAATAATCGCAGCGAAGGCGATACTCATATTTGGTCCTTTGTAAATCATACGCCCCGTATGCCCCATGGTAACACGCGAAATCATCGCTAAAATCAAACCGCCTAAGGCACCTATCGCGAATAAGTGAATCAAGTTATGGGTCGCAAAGGCATCGTCCCAAATACCGCGTAATAGCAAACTCAATGGCAAGCATAAATACGCCGCATGCAGCGACCAAACCAGTGGTTCACTTAAAGTTAGCCATGGTTTCCAGCGTAAGAAGCGAACAAGCTGAGCCAGACCTGCGAACACCATCAAAGGTTGACCAAGTTCAGAAAACGTTACAGGGAAGAAGCTTAAGATAAACAGCATTACCAATGGCAAGTTAGCCAGCCATTCAAGCCACACCAAAGGTTGCGCTTTTTCGAAATTAAAGCGACGTGCAGTAAAAAATGGAATGACTCTTGCGCCCATCACCGACAATAGCAAGGTAAACCACCACAGCATCGCGTGCCAAACCGCCGCAGAAGAAAATGGTGGCATGCCCTTCACCGTCGCATAGCTGGCAAAGTTAGCAAAGATCGCCAATAAGAACAGCGGGACAAAAAACAGGTTTCGCCAACCTTTAGAGCGGTATACTCGAATCCCTACCTCATAAGCCACAAACAATAAAAATAACGCTTCGATCGTGCTCGTTAACCACAAAGGGACGGGCGTCCAAAGTAAGATCCTAGGCATAAGCCACAAAGCAAAAATAGCCAAAAGTGTGTAGTGCTTCGTACCATTTATTCCCGTCCAGTTCTGTACCGCTGTTAATACAAAGCCAGCAACGATCGCCATTGAGAAACCAAACAACATTTCATGGACATGCCACCAAAGTGCAGGAACGCGCAGTGCACTTGGCTGCCCGGTCTGGAACATCCACACCCACAAGGCAATCGCGACGATGGCGTACATTGCGCCAAATAGGAAAAACGGTCGAAACCCTAAGCGCAGCCATGCAGGGATTTTCTCTTCCACTTTTTTATCGGTGATATTCAGCATTATATTGCCCTCAAGCTGGTTTCGATGCTGGGTGATTCAACTACAGAATTGATGCTACCATAAACATACATTAAAAATACATGTTTATAAACAGGATTATACTTTAGGGGTAAATTTGTGCTTCAGCGTAAGGTTAGGTATAAAGCAAATAGTGACCGAAAGAAATAAAGACAGGAACGCAATAAGATGTACATATTTGGCTATGGCAGCTTGATCAATTCTGCCTCGCGAAAGTTGACAGGACAAACCGGAACAGCGATTCCAGTCATCGCTCACGGACTGGTTCGCTACTGGGGCAAAATCGATGACACTTACACCTTGTCTCCATTGGTCGTTAACGAAGGCCAAGGGCAGGTCAATGGTGTGTTACTTGAAGTCAATGATGAAGCTTTAGCAGAATTTGATCGCCGAGAACGTGGCTATCACCGCATTCAGCTTCGCCCCGATAAAATTGAAACAGACTTGCCATTTAATCCCGAACACACTATTTGGGTCTATATAAAAGATGAACCACTGCCACCCTGTTCAAATAGCCCAATAATGCAAAGTTACGTCGATACCGTTTTGGCGGGTTGTCTGGAGGTTTCCCACGCTTTTGCTGAGCACTTTGTTAGGCATACCCTGGGTTGGCAACACGCAAAAGAGAATGATCGCCATCAACCAAAGTACGGCAATCTCGCGGGTGTCCAAGATCATCACTATGAGTTGATTGACGCGCTAATCGCTCAACATGCTTAGTTTCTGTACCTAATAGTGCAAAGCTTTTTTAACTCTCGATAAAGATGAAGCTCTTGGTCAGGAATCTACTACCTCTCAGATGGGTATAACGTTTACAGTGTAATAAATTCAATATTTACATAAAGTAAACGTTCAACAACACATAAAACACAAGGCCAAATTGCACTGGTTACACATCGGGTGTTTAATACTTTCAGTCAAATGTTCTCGTCCATAAAGGTCAAATATGGCAACCATCAAAGATGTTGCAAAAGAAGCCGGTGTATCGGTCGCCACCGTCTCTCGCGTAATCAATAAATCACCAAAAGCGAGCCAAAATTCGATTGATGCTGTGACACAAGCTATGAGCAAATTAGGGTATCGCCCTAATGCCGCAGCCCGAGCATTAGTTAGCCAGAGCACCAATACTATTGGTGTACTGGTAAGCGATGTATCCGATCCGTTTTTCGGTACCTTAGTAAAGTCAGTCGACAACGTAGCACGTGACAACGGAAAGCACATTTTGATTGGCAATGGTTACCATAATGCGGACGACGAACGCCGGGCTTTAGATTTATTGGTCAACAGCCGCTGTGATGCTCTTGTCATTCACGCCAAAGGCCTCTCTGACGAGGAATTGATCGCCTACGCTCAGGAAGTAAAAGGGATGGTTATCATCAATCGCCATATTCCACAATTGGCCGAACGCTGTATTTCACTCGATAACCGCAAAGGTGCCTTCTTGGCCACTGAATATTTGATCCGTCACGGGCATCGCAAGATCGCTTGTATCGCCTCTTCTCACGACATCGAAGATACCGACGAACGCCTGCAAGGTTATCAAACGGCACTAAAAGAACACGGCATTGAGCTGTCAAAAAGCTACATCGAATATGGTGAGCCAAACAGTGATGGTGGCGAAGTAGCAATGACCAACCTGCTGACTAAGTCGCTCGAAATAACGGGGGTTGTCGCCTATAACGACTACATGGCCGCAGGAGCTTTAGCGACATTGGATCAAAACGGTATTGAGACCCCACAACAAGTCTCAATGGTGGGATTTGATGACGGATTAATTGCTCGTTTTGTCCATCCAAGCTTAACCACCATCCGCTATCCTATTGAAATGATGGCAGAGCGCGCTACTCGTTTAGCATTAGCGCTTTCTCGTAACGAAAAAGTTGAAGATGAGACGATCATTTTTAGCCCTACGTTGGTTCGCAGAGATTCAGTGGCAAAATTATAATTGAGCAACAAGAACTTACCGCACTAGGTTAAGGTCGCGCGTTGTGTCTACGGGAATGGTACATGGCAAAATTAAAAGACATTGCAAACGAGGCTGGTGTATCGCTCGCGACGGTATCGCGTGTTTTAAATAATGATCCGACATTAAATGTAAAACAAGAAACCAAACGTCGTATCTTAGACATTGCGCAAAGACTCGAATATCGGGTCAAAAGTTCAAGGAACTCTGCCGGAGAGAGTAAACTAAGGCATCATTTCTTAGCCCTGTACGCTTACTCACAGGGAACAGAAGGTACTGACCCTTACTATTTGTCTATTCGTCACGGTATTGAACGCCAGTGCGAGAAGCTCGGTATTACTATTACCAACTGCTATAACAGTGAATTGGAACTCGATACTCAGAAAGTCACGGGAATCCTTTTGGTTGGCGACATAGAACAAAGGATTATCAATAAGTTACCCAAGCGTTTAGAAAACTTCATTTGTCGTGTCGATGTCTTAGAGCAAACTTGTCCATATGACTGTGTTAGTGCCGATCTCGTTCGGATAAGTAAACAAGTTGTCGATTTTTATGTAAATCAAGGCTATGAGCGAATTGGATTTATAGGTGGTCAGAGCCAAATAGATTCGACTGATAGCCGAAAAAATACGTTTGTCGAATACGCCAGCCTAAAAGGTTTAGTCGCAGATTCTGATATCTATTGCGGCGAAGGTTCAAGCCAGTCCGGATATGACTTAGGTAAAGAAATGTTGGCTAAAGGTGATTTTCCTACTGCCATATTTATCACCTCAGACACGATTGCGATCGGGGTTTTACGCGCTATCCATGAGTTCGGATTACGCATTCCGCAGGATATTGCTGTGATCAGTATGAACGATATTCCAACCGCCAGTTTTACCTTCCCTCCTCTGTCAACCGTACGTATTCACTCTGAAATGATGGGGGCTCAAGGCGTTAACTTATTATTTGAAAAACAACGTGATGAGCGTAAGTTACCTCTTCAAGTCTATGTTCCTAGCGAGCTAATTTTACGCGACACGACCAAACCAGGGTAAACATTCTCACCGAGAAGTAATCGTTTCTGCTACTAACTTTCTCAACCAGGTGCCTTTCTCATCATTTGCACGACTGGTATGCCACAGCATAGAAATATCAAAATCCGCCACCACAATAGGTGGCTGAACCTTCACTAAATCATCAGAAATACCTTCAGCCAGCGCCATTTTTTCCGGCACTATCGCGATGAGGTCTCGCTGTTTAAGTAAATGACGAATAGTAAGAAAGTTACGCGAAGCCACGGTGACCTGACGGCTCAAACCAAGCTCTGCGAGCTTTTGGTCTACTTGTGTCTTTAAGCTTCCGTCTGGACTAACCAATGCTTGCTTGATGTTGGCAAACTCGTTGACAGATAACTCAGCCTTACCGTTCAACACCTGCTTGTCACATAAACAAACGTGTTTCTCGGTATAGAGGTACTGACTAGAAAAATCCTCTTCAAGAGCAGGTATGCTACCAATCACAAGATCTAACTTATCTCGCTCCGTTCGTTGCATGTAATTACTTCGATCCACATTAATAAAGCTGATTTTCGCGTCAGGTGCTTGCCTGTGAATTTCATCATAAATGAACGGAGCAAAGATGAATTCGGCGTAGTCAGTTAAGCCTATGCGACACACACCCGAGTAACTTTCCGGCTCAAATACTGGCTTGGTCAGCAGCTCTTTGGCGATGGAATCCAACAGCGTATGTACGGTTGGCGCGATATTGTGTGCATGCTCTGTAGGTTCCATTTTGTGACCTTTACGCTCGAATAGAGGATCATCAAAAAGTAACCGTAAACGAGACAAACTATGGCTCATCGCGGATTGGCTAACACAGCTATTCTCAGCCGCTAAACTGACACTCCGATAGCGATATAGGTAAGAAAATGTCACCAACAAATTTAAGTCAATATTGCGCCATTGGACTTCGTCTTTCACTAGAACACCAATCCCACTTCATTCATAAATTAAATTCAGATTATCAATTTGAGTCATTTTAAACCACTCGATAAACTAACAACATAAAAATTCTATTCAGATAAATAGGCTCCACATGTTCACCATTTTTAAAACTTTCTTCTTGCTGGGTTGGTTTAGCTTCGGTGGCCCTGCTGCTCATATTGGTTATTTTCGGCAGACTTTCGTCGAAAAGCTCAAATGGCTGGATGACAGCGAATACGCCCAAATCGTTGCATTGAGCCAATTCTTGCCCGGTCCTGGCTCAAGTCAGGTGGGATTTGCATTGGGATATAAACGTGGCGGTTTAGCAGGAGCGTGCGCGGCTTTCGTTGGCTTTACATTGCCTTCAGTGCTCATCATGCTGGTATTAGCCATGGTGAGTAGCCAAGTCACCGATACGGCTCTGTTTCAAAACATCGTACACGGCTTAAAGTTGATGGCCGTTGTGGTGGTGGCCGATGCAACATGGGGAATGTACAGGAACTTTTGCCAAACTAAGCTTACGGCTGGGTTATGTGTCGCAACTGCGATCGCACTTTTGCTCGTGCCGGGCGTCACTACTCAGATGCTGGTGTTACTTATCGCTGGTGTGATCGGCGTACGCCACTTAAAAACAAGCTCTGATGTACCAAAAGAACCATTTAAACCAAGCTTCACACCCTTGGTGATCTTTGCCGTGCTGCTTTTAGGGTTACCCCTTATTACCCATACAGTACCGATGTTAGGTTTGTTTAACGACTTCTTCCAAGCAGGGAGTTTAGTATTCGGTGGCGGTCACGTGGTACTTCCCCTATTAGAAAATATCCTTGGCGACCAAATCAGCCAGGATGCATTTTTAACCGGCTATGCAGCTGCACAAGCCGTACCTGGACCTATGTTTACGTTCGCTACGTATATAGGCTATCAACTATCGGATACACCCGTGATTGGCGCATTAGTTGCTACACTGGGTATCTTCCTACCAGGCTTCTTATTATTACTTGGCGTATTAAAAAACTGGCAACAACTGGCAGCGAAACCCGCAGTTTCCGGCGTTGTAAGTGGTGTCAATGCTTCTGTTGTTGGCCTGCTACTAGCAGCACTTTACCAACCCGTATTTACCAGTGCCGTCGCAGCACCAATCGATATTGCTTTGGTTATCGTTGGCTTCTATTTGCTTAAAAAGTTGAACGTTTCGATACTGTGGATGATAGTGTTTTTTGTTGGGAGTTCGATTTTTAACTAAAAATTGAGCACCATTATTCCTAACGGTGCTCATCAATATAGGTTCAAGTAACAATTTTAACTGTCGAGGAGA
The DNA here is from genome assembly GCF_021728395.1 of Vibrio sp. J1-1. Taxonomy (GTDB): domain Bacteria; phylum Pseudomonadota; class Gammaproteobacteria; order Enterobacterales; family Vibrionaceae; genus Vibrio. The sequence continues at coordinate 239,408 of NZ_JAKKCM010000003.1, forward strand.
TACTCTTTACTGTAGGAATGCTTTAGACGTATCTCTATCAGCCCTTACCATAGCTAATGCACGTTCTAAGTTTTCATTCGCTTTTGCATAGTAGGATGGACTCTGATCGATAGCCTCTTGTAGGTAAGGAATCGCTTCTCCAGGCTGTCCCCTTAGAATTAGGAAATAGCCTACGCTGTTTAATGCTTCAGATGTAGACATGTGCTGTCCAAAAATACCTAACGCTTTACGTGGCTCCCCTTGAGCTATAGCGATTAAACCCAAATTATTAATCGCTTTTTCATTACTATTATTTAAGTTCAAAGCGGCATTAGTAAAATAAGATGCTTTTCCGTAATCACCAACCATATAATAAGAATAACCAAGGCTTACAAGAGCCCTTGCATTATAAGGTTTAATGTCTAGTGCCTTGCGTAAGAATGCTTGAGCTATTTCATGCTTATTATTGATATCATAAAGAACGCCTAAACCTACATACGCATTGACAGGTGATTTTTCGTCATACCTTAGAGGTAGAATACCCTCGCTAGATATGTTACTGACTGTTATATTTCCCTGGCCTCCAAGACGCAACTGATCTGCATTTAGAGCACGTAAATAATAACTTAGCCCAACATCTTTACGGCCTTGCTTGGTGTTGAGTTTTCCAAGCTCTTCAAGTGAACCAATATGATTTGGGTTTTCAGTTAGAGAAGCTCGATATGACTTATCGGCTAACTCAAAATCATTTCGTGACTCATGTATTCGTCCAATAGTATAAAGTGTCTTGTCTTTGTGAACGCCATCTTCAAACGTAAGAGAGCGTATATATTCATACAAGGCAAGGTCAGTATTATTACTCGTTAATGCAGCATCACCACGAGATATTGCTTCTTCTTCGTTAACTGGTGGTTCATCATTGGTCAAAGCCTCAACAGGTTTTCCAGAATATAAACTTTGATCGAAAGCCGCCTGTTTTGTTTCATTGTTTGCACATCCAGAAATCAATAGCGCACAAAATGTAAGCGTATAAACGTTCCACATAATATTCCCTTTCTATGTTCTTATATTAATTTATTATTTAAATGCTTCTGCTAGTTGAATCAATGAAGGCCCTATTGCAACGATAAAAAAGCAAGGCCAAATGAATAACACCATTGGAAACATCATTTTTACCGGAATTTTGGCCGCAATTTCTTCCGCGGCTTGCTGCCTCTTGTCTCTATAATCTTCGGTATATTCTCGTAAAGAATCAACCAAACTCCCACCAACTCGAGACGCGTGACTTAACATACTGACAAGTCCCATGAACTCTTCTAAACCGGTCCTCACAACAAACTCTCTCAAACTATCTGGCATAGACTTCCCTGCCTGAATTTTCATACAAACAGTATCAAGTTCATCGGCTAAGTCAGGGTGGGATATCACCATTTCGTCAGCAACACGGCGTAAAGAGGCATTAAAGCCAAGTCCAGACTCAGTACACACAACCAACAGATCCAACATGTCAGCGACACCAGAACGAATGCGATTTTGACGTTTCTTCCCCATTCTCTTGAGTATGAAGTCTGGCAAAACTAGTCCAACAAACGCACATGCAGCCATCAGAATATATAGGTTATTAGACTTTGATAATGATAAGTAAAGACCAAACGCTATTAGTAACCCTAAAATTGTTGTCAAAGATTTAATCGAATAAAAAAGTGAAAGAGCATTTTTCTGGTGGAATCCCGCATGCATTAATAGCATTCTATTGGTTTGACGATCTTTTTCATTACCACTGGCAGTAAGAGGTGCTAGAGACTCTAATGTGTTCATCACTTTTTCGTTTCTAGAAGAACTTTGAACACTTTCCCCTGTCGATATCTCTGATAACTTTCGTTTTACAGGGGAGTTGACCCCAATAATTATATATCCAACCGTCAAAACAAAAAGTACTGTTGTTATTAAAATAAACAACATAAAGAGCATATCTTGACTGATATTGAAATTTACAAGGAAGTTATTGATTATATCCATAATCACACCTCAAAATTGACGATCTTGCGAATCCACATCGAGCCGATAAATAGTGATATCATCCCTCCTATAATCATTTTTACACCGGTAGGGTGATTATGTAGGATTGCAACATATTCTGGGTCCAATATAGAAATAATTATATACATCGCGAATGGAGCTAAAACAAGTACCCAAGCAGACATTCTCGATTCAGCAGATATAGTTTTAATTTTTCTTGCGAGCTTAAACCTTTCCCTTAACACACGAGATAACTTCTCAATATTCTCTATTAGGTTACCACCTGTCTCTTTTTGTAACAGAACAGCGCTGGAAAAAGCCATCATTGATACAGTTGGCACGCGTTCTGTCAATTGCATAATAGAAAGACGAATATCATAGCCGTAATTAAGTAAACTAAACGTGTGTTGGAACTCTGGCCCGACTGGAGCAGGCATCTCTTTACCTACTTCACCAAATGCCTGGTTTATAGGTTGCCCAGCCTGGAGTACACGCTTGATAATATCGAGAGCTTCGGGAAGTTGCTCTTCAAACTTCATCAACCTATCGCCAATGCGTTTTTGAATAACGAAGTATTCCATAAGCCAGATAGCTAAAGCCATACCAATACATATATACCAAAGTTGCCCTATATACATCAGCAGTAACGCGACAATAACGCCGGAAATAAAGGATAAAAACAAAAACTTACCGAAGGTCATGTCTATACCTGCAAGTTCTAGTTTCTTTTTAAATACCTCAAATAAAGAAAACTGAACTAAAAAACGCTCAATCCCTGATAAGTTTTTAAGGGAGTTTTCCTTTAATAACGAAATACTTTCTTGATCGATATGTTTATGGCTTTCTTTAATGCGTTGAATTAAATGTCGATGTTTTACCTTTTTACCCGCAGAAGGCATTATCAACGCTTGGCTGATAAAAAATACAGATAAGAACAATAAGAGCAAAAAGAGCGGTAATTGACCTTCCATAAAGCCTCCTAGCGAACCTTCTCATTGAATATTTCAAATGGAACGTCCAAACCTCTTTTGATGAGTTGGTCATGACAATCAGGAACAATCCCCGTGGCAATATAATCACCAATCACATTGCCATTTTCATCCACACCCTGTCTTTGAAATTTAAAAATTTCTGACATGGTGATCACTTCACCTTCCATACCGTTAATCTCTTGAATACTGACCATACGGCGCTTACCGTCTTCTTGCCTATCCATCTGCACTACCAGATTTATAGCTGAAGCTATTTGAGAACGGAGGTTTTTCGTCGAGACATTCCAGCCTGCCATTGAAAACATGTTTTCCACGCGACTTAAAGCATCTCTTGGTGTATTCGCGTGTATGGTCGCCAGAGAGCCATCATGGCCCGTATTCATTGCAGATAGCATGTCTACTGCTTCACTACCCCGCACCTCACCAACGACTATTCGATCTGGTCTCATACGCAGGGAATTTTTTACTAACTCACGCTGAGATATTTCGCCTTTACCCTCGATATTTGCGGGGCGAGTTTCCAGTCTAACCACATGAGGCTGCTGAAGCTGCAACTCGGCGGAATCTTCGATGGTAACGATACGTTGGTCAGAAGGAATAAAGCCGGATAAAATGTTCAGTGTGGTGGTTTTACCTGAACCCGTACCTCCAGAAATAAGAATGTTCAATTCACCAACAACTGCCGCATTAAGAAACTTGGCCATCTCTTCTGAAAGAGAGTTAAGTTGCAATAAGTTATCCATATTAAGTCGTTCGACAGCAAAGCGCCGGATAGACACAGATGCACCATCAATAGCAAGCGGTGGGATAATTGCATTAAAACGAGAACCGTCTTTAAGGCGAGCATCCACCATAGGAGAAGACTCGTCAATTCGTCGACCCACTTGGCTGACTATTCGATCAATAATACTTCGTAGATGTCGGTCGTCTAAAAATGTGTGTGGTGTTTTTTCCAGTTTACCGAACCGTTCAACAAATATACTTTTCGGACCGTTAACTAAAATATCGGATACCGTGGAGTCCGCCAATAAAGGCTCAAGAGGCCCCAACCCAAAAATCTCATCCTCAATCTGACGAATCATTCGGTTACGCGCTTCCGAGCTCAACGGATGAGTTTGATCTTCCGCGATTAGGTGAACAACGGCTTCACGTAATTCTTCTTTGGCTCTATCTTCCTGAAGATGTGATAACAAACCTAAATCTAAGGTATCCAGTAACTTACTGTGATAGTAGTGTTTTATGGTCTGGTCATGCTCTAGCTGCTTTCGTTCAGCTTCCATCTTGCGGACCTTTTCTTCAATAGCTGAAGATTGCACGACACTATTAACACTACGCTTGGGTTTGGAAACAGGCTCCGCGTGAGTTTCAGATTTAGTATTCAGCAGTTCAGCTTGTGAAAAATTGCTGCCGACATTTTTCCTTTTAAAAAACATAGCGACTCCCTGCTAAGAAAATAATTTACCTAACCAACTTTGTGTTTGCTTATCTGCTGGCTCTTCCAACTGGTGTGATATATCAATCAGAGACGACTTAATCGCACTATTTTTCTTTGATTGCACGATTGGCTTCCCTAGGTTGGAACACTCCATCGCAATAGAATAGTTGTTAGGTACCAAAAGAAGGTCTTGGTTTGGAAACGCTTGTTCAATGTCTTTAATCGTTATCGATGTTTTCTTTTCGTAACGATTAACAACCAACCTTACCTGTCCACTGGTTAAACCATAGTCCAGTTGAAGAGACTTCAAGTAATTCGCTGCATGTTTAATTGACGTCACGTTTTGCTGCATAACCAGATAAACATAAGAGGCCGGCGCAACAACATGTTGGAACACATGCTCAACGCCATGAGACATATCGACAATAATATGTTTATAGTATTGACGTAACAAAGGGATTAAAGCACTAACCTTTGTCGCTCGATCATAATTATCTTTAATATTATCAGCACTAAAACACAAATAGTTTACACCTGAAGAGTGCTTATAAACCAAGCCATCTAATGATAAGTCATCAAGATCATTCATCGCATCAATGACATCATTAATACTGTACTTGGGCTTACTATTCAGATAATCCGCAGCGTCACTAAACTGCATACCGAGATCAATCAATAGGACTTTGCCTTTTGAATACTCAGATAACGCAATGGCAGTATTCAATGCCACTGTTGTTGCTCCAGAGCCGCCTTTAGTATTAATAAATAGAGACAATTCACCTATCTCGCTGCTTGAAGCCTTTTCGTTTGCGATATCCTCTAAAAGTGGTAGCAACTCATAAAAACCGACTTCGCGATGAAGGTAATCTGAGGCACCTAATTTTAGCGCTAACTTCAGTGATGTGGTGTCATGCTCATCACCAAAAACCACCAATGCGGTCTGATTGCGTTGCAAATTTCCTTCATTGGAATAAATGTGCGATATCTTTTGTGCCCAACTACTTCCCGCTTCAATGTAAATAACATCAGGTACTCGTCTATCACCTAAGGCAGTCACGGCTATCTTGCTTAAATCCAACCACTCAATATTAACATTTACGCATTTGGACAACTCTGATTCCATAGTACTTTTGAACTCATCGGTTGCGTAAATCACCCAAATATTGATATTAGTTTTTAGGGAATGGATGCTGTTTGTTTTAATTTCTTTATTTAATTCTACTGGTTTCAACATAACTACTCCCCGCAATCTTCTCTTTCAGGCAAACCTTCACCTTCCGGCCTCAAAACTCCCAAGCTTTCAGCAGGTAAAATGGTCTGAAATTTCGGGCTAATACCAACCGCGTTGATTAAAGCCGATAAAACAAAAAATTTGAATTCATAATCAGCTTCGGCTTTAACAAAACGAATATGAGAAAATAGTTCATTAAGTGTCTCGATATCAGCTGTAGCTGACGAAAATTCAGCAACCTCTGCGTCAGTTAGTGCTTCTATCTGAAGGTTTCCATCATCATCTTTCTCCGCTTTAATGTAACTAATTTTCAAATTCTCAGAAGAGAAGCCTGGTGGATATAGACTTTTTAGCGCAGGTAACTCCGGAATGTCATCTCGGTCAGCGATATAACATACCGTTGCTAAACGAGCCGCTCTGCGCGTGACTTCATTGGCCATCTGTATGGAATAAAAATAAAGAGCAAATTCGATAATCGCGAAAATGACCAACAATACAGCTAATGCTATCAAGGTAAATTCAACCTGAGTGACTCCCTTCTGTTTCACTATCAACCTTTTCATGGTGAAGTCCTCATTTTACTGGATGCATCGATAGTGAACTCCAAAGAGGTATCAGAAAAAGGAAGACGGCTAAAGAATGGTACATAGGTGTAACTGGCTGATACCGTCACCTCCTTTGATTCGACTGTAGGTTCAGTAATCTTTACATCTGTTTCTGTCGCATCAAGATAGCTGAGAACTTTTTCATCACCACCTGCTAGGTCTAGTTCTGGCTTACCGTATACCACCATATTTCTGATATGCTGTTTATCCGCAATACCGCTGAAGTTAAGCGTACCGTACGTATCCACTACGGCGTACCGAACGCCATTTTGCAGCGCTTTATTTATTTCGGTGTACTGGATAAACGCCCTACCAACATCAATCAACAAAACGGCAAGCATAAGCAACGCAGGCAAACAAATAATAAATTCAAGCATCGCTAGACCAGTTTGATTATTGCGACTGCCTGTAAATAAAGGAGGAGTTTTAAGCGTGTTCATATCATGACTCTCCGCTTTCCGGGTCTTTATAGAGTTGAATTTTATATGGACCAATTTTCTCTGTACTAGGATCTATTCCCGTTGAGGCGTTTTGTACTGTGCAATTCTCAAGAAATTGACCAAATATAATTGAATTGCCTATATCAACCCTTTGAGTTACAAAAAAACAACCTAACCCTAGTACTTTCACTTCCATTTTACCGCCACTTTTCGTCGTACTATCACAATCAATTATTGGCACTCGTAGAACTCTTCTTCCTTCCTCGCCAGATTGTTCATAATATTCAGGTTTACACGCCCTCTCACCTCCCATGCCTTCACAGGACTGTAACGAGTTATAGTAATCAGCGTAATAAAACGCTGTATTACCAGGGTCCTCACCATTATTATCCGCAATCTCGGCCTGCTCATACTCAGTCTTATAGTTTTCATAAGTAACATTGGATTCTTCCAGATACTTGTCAGGATTAATCGGTATCGTCTCAACTTCTCCTTCAACTTCTCCCTCAACAACTATCGGGTCGTCGCCATCAAACCTTGTATTCAGCCCTTTTGCGACAGGACCAGCACCAACCCCAGGCTCCGTCCAAATGCTTTGCCCAACCGTGATACAAGTACTTGAATTACCGGCCAATAACTCATTTACCGTGTCTTTACCTTGACCAAAATCTAAAAGGTTATAGTTACCAGCTCCAATTCCGCTCTCTTTATGACTAGGCGGTTTTAAAACGTGCACCGTATCGGCATCTTTGTCATTCTCCGCATCGTAGTTAGGATTATCCGCCGGAATATATCCCCATGCTAAATCAGTTGAAGTGGTGGTTGCACACATACCAATTGGCGATATGTTGCATGTCCGATTGATAGGTGCGCTTGGGCCAGCAACAGCGCTGGCAGATACACTTTTTCCGACACCAAAAATGCGGCTTAAAAACTGGGTTAAAGAGATATCACTGACAGCCACTCTTACATAGATGTCACCGTCACTGTCCGGCGTGAATTCATCGGCAGGAAGAAATGAACCTTTTTCTTTAGTATTAGAGAAAGTGATGGATATATCGCCAGCCATTCCTTCTTCTTCAGCAGCCAGTTCTTGGTTACCCATAGATTCGGCGAAGCTTTTCAAAGCATCTATAGCCGCAGTTTCAGCGAGTTCAACAACCAAAGAAGCATCTTCAGCATCATCAGCTACAACTGCGGATGCTAAAGCCGCAGAATCCACAGCATTTTGTAAACGAGCTTTATTGAGCACCTGGTGATTCAGGTCTATCGCAAAAGCGCCCATGCCAATTAAAATCAGCATAATTACGCTAATCAAAACCAAAGTAATCCCTTGCTGAGATCGCTTTGGCCTTATTGGATTTCTGGAGCTCATAGCCGCCTCCTAAGTGATAGCATCACTTAATCTTTCTTGTCACCATTATTGTTGTACACTTCCAAACTGGTTTGTGTACGTTCACCACTACCCTCTGGTAGGTAATCTATGTTTTCATACCATGCGTCCGGGTTAAGTGTCTGTTCTGCTTGCAGTTGATTTAAAGCAACACCCAATTCAGGATCATTCGCGCAACCTGTTAAGATAAGAGTAAAGAAACAAATTGCTAATTTTATTAAGTTTTTCATTCTGCTCTCCCTCTTAAAGACTATGGCCAAACTGGCCATCTGTCCCACCTTCACCTGATGTAAACTGGTACTCGGTTTGATCTTGAACACTAGCATTGGAATTGTCGTCTAGCTTATACTTATCAAAGTCTAAACTCGCTCCCTTACCAAGCAGATAGAACTCCACATCGTTCGGGCTAACGAAACCATCTGTTGGCAGTGTAAATCTGCGTCGGTCTACCGGCCTCGCTAAACGCGGCGTAACTAGAATAACTAACTCCGTCTCTCCTGAAGTAAATTGCTCACTCTTAAATAGACGCCCTAATACCGGTAAATCAGAAACGCCCGGCAAACCTTCATCGACATTTCGAGCGTTTTCACTCAGTAGCCCTGCAATACCTATAGTTTGCCCGTCAGCCAACTCTAAGGTACTGCCAGCGCTACGCTTAGTCAGTGGTGGGATGTAGTACGCAGCATTTGTATCACCAACGCTAAAGGTCACTACACCAGAAGTCGCCAGCTCACTCACGCTGACATTGAGCTTTAAATTGATTTTTTTATCACTAAGAATATAGGGTATAAAATCCAGTGTTACGCCAAATTCTTTATAATCGATGGTGATGCCATCTTCGTTCGGAACGGGAATTGGGAATTCACCACCAGCAACAAACTCGGCTTTGGTGCCACTCAATGCCGTCAAGCTCGGTTCAGCTAATACCTTAGCCACTCCATTTTGTTTTGCGATATCAAGAGCAAACGTAAATAGCGTATTGCTGTCGAGAAAAGAGCCTAAGAAACCAAACTCGTTAACACCAGCGTTACCACTCAAGATCGGCCCAATATCATCAATCGCACTGCCTATTGTTGTCGCTCCCCAGGTAATGTCGCCACTTTTTTGAAAGAAATGAAAATTAGAATCAAAAGTCCTAACTAAAGATCGTTGTACTTCTGCAACTGTCACTTCAAGCGTCACTTGTTGTGCGCCTCCGATGGACAACAAATTGATAACTGGGCTGTCATTCTCTTCATCTTCACTTTCATCAGCGGCATTACCAGCCGCAAAGGTCTCTGCAACTTTAATCGCCACATCCATATTTTGCTGGCTACTGACTAAACCTCTGAGTACGATTTTGTCTTGAGTACTATGCACCTCAATATTCTCATCAGGCAAAAACTGATGAAGCTTTGATTTCAACGTATTAAGATCATGCGTCACTTCGACGTTAAACGATTCAATAATTCGGCCGCTACGATCCCAGACCGATACATTAGTAGTACCGAGCTTTTTACCAATCAAATACAACTCGTTAGATCTCAGCACCAAGATATCCAGTATGCTGGGATCACCTAAGGTCACTTTTTTAGCACTACCTGAAATCATCAGTTGAGTAGACTGGTGGTGAGGTACAGCGACGACACGCCCCGATTGAGCAGCGGCATAAACATTAACGCTGGCTAATACCATGATTAAGTGGCTTAAAATTAATATTGTTATTTTCATAATTCACCTAATTGCTCACGCGTACATTGGAAGTTTGAGAACCTTTAATCACGGTCACACTTGGACGTGGTGTATACGTTCTTTTTGGCGGCGCTTTATCGACGGTTAGCGGGTTTCTTAATGCTAACTGAATACTTCCTTTACTTTTTTCCGTTAACAGCTTTTCAGCTTCTTTTGGCGACACTTCTAAGGTAACCGCTCGAACAATCACTGGCTTGTTATCTTTGGTTCTTGCCGTTTGGTCCACCGCCAACACTTTAATATTCTTCAATACGGTACTGGTTCCGTTACCTTTTGTATTTAGCACATCAACTTTATTACCAGGGAGTAGAAAACCTGCAACGCCAATTACATCGTTGACTCGAATCGTAAGAGCCCGCTTATCTTCAGGTATCATGGCGGCTAATGTCACCCCTTCACCAAGTACGGCTATCCGGTTTGGGTTTACTAGTTCGCCTTCATAAATCGAGTTGGAAGCTACTTTGCCAATCGCTTGAGATGGCTCCGTAAGCGTTGTTTCTTCTATCCAATCGACTTCCATTAGTCTCGTTTTTAGGTGCTTCTCTTCAATAATAACGCCTGGTTCTATTTCCATTGCAGCCACAAGGACCGGGTGTCGCTCGACTTCTTCAAGCTTCACTGTGGGCTGCGTCTGACTATCTAACCACTGCTTTGCAATCATCACGGCCCCCAAACCAAACGCAATTGATAGCAATAGCAGCATGACAATTTGTGTCCTGCTCATGACATCCCCTCATTTTTATTCATCAACGGTAAAATAGAGCCCCCAAGCACGCGCCAGAATCTCGGTTGACACCTGCTCCCCTATTTCCTCGAACTTCAAAATATCTCGACTAATCCCTAAAATATCTTTTGGTAAACATGGGAAATACCCCGTACCCGTCTCATCATGCAGTTGCTTTAATCGGTCAAAAAATCCTTCCTCTAAAATCAGTTGATAAGCATCTGATAAATCCATCCACAACTGACGGTACTCATCTAACTCTAGAGGATTAAATTCAATCTTGTAGCCAAGTCGTCGTAAAAATGCGGGATCAGCAATAGAACTTGGTGGAAGGTTGGATGAAAAAGCAAGTGTCAGCAAAAACGGTACCGATATCTGTTGTCCATTTGGCAAACCAAGGTGATCAACAAAATATTCCATCGGAACAATCCAGCGGTTGAGCACGGCGGCAACCGGCATAGATTGACGCCCTAAATCATCAATTACAAAAATGCCATTATTGGCCATCATTTGCAGTGGTGCATTCCAGACACGATTATGCTCGGTGTGGTTGACCTCCAACATGTCCATGGTCAACTCGCCGCCAACCTGAATATTCGGTCTTTCACACAACACCCAGCGCTTATCATAATGGTCACCCAATTTAACAAACGTTTTGCTCTCAGAGTTATCCACCCGTTTGTGATGGTGCTCAGAAAAGACTTTAATAATATTGCCGTCAGCATAGACCGCATGAGGAATAAAGACAGACGTGTTCAATGCATTGAGAACGCGCGCTGCAACATAACTTTTACCTGTACCGGCATGCCCGTATAACAATAGCGCTCGACCAGAGTTAATTGCTGGACCCAGCACTGGTATTAAACGCTCAGCTCCATAAACGTCATCAAGTGCTCGTTCCACATCCGCTCGAGCAATGGGTTGATTACGCAGATTTTGCCGCTCAACCACATCCCAATACTGCTCCAAAGAGACAGGTACCGGACCAATATACGCCTCGCGACGAAACGCCAACTCAGCTTCTGCCATACCCAACTCTGTTAAACCATAACGAACGTTAGAGTACGAGCTGGTCGCATTTAACGGTTGATAAACTTCAACCCAACTGCGAGCACGAAGTTGTGCAAGTGAATTTTCCACAATAGATGAAACCACACACATTCGGCAGGATAACTCAACCAAATTGGATTTTGGATAGGCAGAAATATGCTTGATAAGAAGATGCTCAATAACCGCACTCGGTATGCCTAAATCATCTTCTGACGTAGGCGTCGGTGGCGGTGAGATCTGTGGCACTAAATTTATTTTAGGTATTGTAGACATGGGCTGTGCCCTCCTAACGTTTGGCACGGTTGTAGTGGCAAATCCCTGCCAAACCTAACAAATCACTGTAGCCGCAACCTAGCGGATTCATGTATGTTAATTTATTGAATATAAAAATAGTAAGCCAAACCAATCACTATTGTCGGAGCAAAAGGAATCACTAAAGGCTGTTTGTTTTTCCAGCCAGGAGTCACTTTCTGTACTGCGTAAGCTTTAACTTGCTGCCCAATGGGCTCGACCGAAGATGCCAAATGTAGAGCAAGATAAAACACACCAATTATACCTCCGGCAATAACGATATAAGGTGTTACTTGCCACATAGTTTCAGCTCCTAACCAAAAACCGATAGCAGCTAAAAGTTTGACGTCACCTCCCGCCATAACTCGAACCAAATACAACAAAAAACATGTTGTGAAAGTAACGAGCAAACCTTTCAAATGAATCATCCACTCTACATCGGACTCTAGGTACAGATTAACTACTACAACCAGAAACAACACACCGACTAATTGGTTAGGAATTCGGTGTCTCTGTGCATCAGAGACACCAATAACAAACAGCACACTCCAAAGGACAACAGTTAGCATGTTTTAATCTACCGTGCTCTACTATGGAACAGTAACTGCGCCTGTTTGACAGTTTTCTGTGTCACTAACACATCCCCCGACCTGAGTGAACTTAGCTTGGATAATATCCCAGAAACCAGAACCAATAGCTGCTGCAACAATCAGCGCCGCACCAAGAATATATTCTAGAAGCGTCAAGCCTTCTTCATCATTCCAAAAGTCTTTAAGAACTTGTGTAAACTTATCCATTTTAAATGCCCCCTAAAGATCCGTTTTAGAGATCTTTAATATTGATTTAGTGTTTAACCCCTCTGAAACGTCCCTACATATGCAAGGGTTTCGATGTCAATTTAGGTTAGAAAAGTGTTAGAACGTTAGGATATTCTTGCCATTCATTGGTACTTTTTTGCTATCTATGTATTTATCAGTATGCTGTATTAAATATGAGATTGGTGGCTATGAAATATGGGAGAGACATCACACTTAATCGTTAAAATCCTCACCATAATCATCTAATTGATAAAACTAAAAAATGATTTAACCAAAATTTAATAAACGAAAGGATTAATCTAAACACTCAAGGATTGAGATTAGAGGGATTAGTCCAGGTTCAAATGTTGTCTAAGCATGAGTTAAATGGATTTTATATGGATAGGCTTGTTAAAGCGTGTTGGATGGGAGATCCCCTAGTATCTCTGCCTGAGCAGCTCCGATGGGTATTTACGCAATACTTTGAATTAATTGATCACAGCAATGACATATCAGTGATCAGTGACAAAGAGTTCGGTTATTTTTTTTACTATGCCACAGGAAAGCCGAACAGTACGTTAAAAAGCGTGACAACACTGTGTGAAAATCTGGATAAAAAACTTATTGTCGTGCACACGACTGACATCGGTGGCGGCAAACTACCACCAAAACACATAACCGCTGAGTACTACCCATTAAGCGATAACTATTTATCACACTGGTTATCTCAAATAAAGCTCAAATACTTTTTTAATCATAGCCTTGAAGGCGCTAACTTAATACCGCATAAATCACCTCCGAGGAATGGTAAAGCCAACTTTTCTGAGGTCGTTGACTATATCGCAAATAATATTCACCGGGAGTTGCGTGAAGAAGATGCGGCTGCGCTCTGTCATTACTCTACCACCTACTTTTCGAAAGTGTTTCGTCGCAAGGTTGGTATGTGCTTTCGTGATTATGTCACCGCCAAGCGTATTGCATTAGCCAAAAAGATGCTCACCGAGGACGATTCGATGAAAATTGCGTATATTGCTTACCAATGCGGTTATCATGATGTCTCTTATTTCTCTCGTATTTTTAAGAAGAAGACGGGGTTCTCTCCAGCCAGCTACCGACAACAGTTTTAGCTATTATTTTTATGTAGGTTTAGAAAAGATATAGCACTATCTTAGCCACGTATTTCGTCAAAATACATTCCCGAACAGTGACTCACATGCTAAAGTTAACAATATATTAACAACTATAAAAACGAGAAGACATGGAGTCACTTATGATGCATCAGCCGAATGTAACCAACACCTCTGCTGGTTGCGCTCTCCCTCCGCCAAATGAAATGATTCTAAAATGGGCAGACGAGCGTCCAAATGAGGTTTACTTAAAGCAAATCATCAATCGGGAATTCGTTGAATTCACTTACGCTGAAGTCGCAGACCAAGCTCTCAGGCTGGTTAGCGCATTACACAACCTTGGTGTTAATCCCGGTGATAAGGTAGCGTTAATCTCCAAAAATTGCGCAGAGTGGTTTATCTGTGATCTGGCTATGATGCTGGGGGATTACGTTAGTGTGCCCATCTTCCCAACGGCTGGCGTAGACACCATCGAGTACTGCCTCACGCACAGCGAAAGTAAGGTGCTCATCGGAGGTAAATTAGACGACTCCAAGGCAACTCAGCAAGTGATTAATGAAATGGGCGATCTGATAAGTATCGCACTGCCATATAACACTGCACCCATGTGCCAGCATCAATATGCAGAGCTTATTGCGAATGAAACGCCGAGTGTAGAGCGTCCCCAGCACTACGATGAAAAACTGATGTCGTTGGTATATACATCCGGTACTTCTGGCTTACCAAAAGGTGCAATGCTGACCTACGGCGCATTCAGTTGGTCTGTACAACAGTTGATCAATCACATTGGTATACAACCAAACGACCGATTGTTCTCCTACTTACCACTCGCGCACATTACTGAACGTGTATATATATTCGGTTCTTCAATTATGGGTGGTGTTCCCACCGCCTTTCCAGAGTCACTCGACACCTTTATTGAAGATGTAAAGATGCACCGCCCTACTTTGTTCATCTCAGTACCAAGGTTATGGACGCTATTCCAACAGCGTATTCAAGATAAGTTACCACAAAAGTCTCTGAATATTCTTCTCAAGATACCGTTTGTGAACTCGCTGATTAAGAAGAAGCTCGCGGTCGGGCTGGGTTTGGATCAAGCCCGAGTATTGGGTTGTGGCTCCGCTCCTGTTTCACCGGCACTGTTAGAGTGGTACCACAGCGTTGGGCTCAATATTACCGAAGCGTGGGGGATGACCGAATCCTTTGCTTACAGCACCATTAATTATCCTTTTAGAGCCGATAAAATTGGCACTGTCGGCAACGCAGGCCCTGGCATAGAACTGAAAATTGCTGATGACAGTGAAATCATGGTTCGCAGTAAAGGCCTATTCTCTGGTTACTATAAAAATGATATCGCGACTCAAGAATCTTTTGATTCAGAGGGATGGCTGCATACTGGTGACATTGGAGCAATTGATTCGGATGGTTACCTTACCATTCAAGGCCGCAAAAAAGACACGTTTAAAACCGCAAAAGGGAAGTTCGTTTCTCCCGTTCCAATTGAAAAGAAATTGTTCGAATACAGTCGTATAGAAATGATGTGCCTGATTGGTCTTGGCTTACCAGGCCCAATATTGTTGGTCGTACCTCATGATTTCCCTCACTTCGACAAAGAGCGTTATGAGCGTTCCACTCGTAAAGTCATTGAGCGAATGAATAAAGAGCTGGCATCTCACGAGCAAATAAAAGGCGTTTTGATGATAAAAGAGCCATGGAATATCGAAAATGGCGTTCTTACCCCAACTCTGAAAATAAAGCGCCACGTACTTGAACAAAAGTACCACGAACTTGGCCATAACTGGCCTAAAGGCCAATTAGTACTCTGGGAAGAAGACTTATAATTAGGCCAGCACTCCTCAATAGCGGTTGGGGAGTGCCACTCAACCTTGCTTCAAACTACGGCCTCCAAAATGGTTTGTGGCTTTCTTTTAACACCTCATGCTTTTCCAAACCAATATCATTCCAAAGATGTTCAGGTAACTCTCTTAAGTGACGACGAGTTCGAGAATTCCGTCGCCACAAATAGAGTTTAGAAAAAGTTAACTGAATCCAAGCTTGTTGTCTCGTTAATAAAGCTTGCTGATCATTGTGAATAGTATTGTCCATCTCCCCAACTCCTATTGTTCTGTTGACCACTTAATAATCAACGACTACCCTAATATTCTCAAACGATAGAATCTGCCATTGAGTTAAGGAAAACTAATGTGAAAGATCGAATGCCTCCATTGCAAGGCTTATACTATTTCTTCATCGCAGCAAAAGAAGGAAGCTTTAAAACCGCAGCAAAACACTTGTTTGTTACACCCGCAGCAATTAGCCAACAAATCCGCCAGTTAGAAGAGTTTCTGGGAACGGATCTTTTTGTTCGCCAACATAGGAAGATACTCTTAACACCGCAAGGTGAATTGCTATTTGCTCAAGCAGAAAGAGGATTTAGCCACATACAACAAGGTGTTCGTCTGATTAGCCAAGATCCCAACCCAAACCAACTCTCTATCTCTACACTTCCTTCGTTTGCTCATCATTGGCTAGTTCCCAAAATCACAGCTTTTCGACAGCGCCATCCTGAACTATCACTTTTGCTGGAGCCAACTAATGAACTGGTTTCTTTTCAGGATAGTCAGATAGATCTATGCGTTCGTTACGGCTTGGGAAACTACCCAAATTTAGATTCACAATGGTTGATGGATGAAGCCTTCTATCCTGCCTGTCATCCGGTTTATCAAAAAGAGCACGGCATTTATAGCATCGAAGACTTGAGAAAAGCTGAACTTATCGAAGATCTTTGGCCTGATCTCGATTGGAATATGTGGTTAGAAAGGCTGGGACAACGTGCAGCAAAACCGGCTCTAAAATACAGCGGCTCCCATCTCGTGCTTGAGGCAGCTTTATCATTACAAGGTGTAGCTCTAGTGAAGCACAGTTTGGCGTATCAGTATTTTCGAACTGGCAAGTTGGTTCGTATTGGAGACATCGCCATCAAGCCTAAATTCGCCTATTACTTATGTGCACCAAAGGGATATCTTCAGCGACCCAAGGCACAATTGTTTGCACAGTGGCTAAAGGAAGAAATCGAAAGTTTTGAAAAATCGGTTAATCGAGACTTTAAAACCATCGCGCTAACAGACTGAAGAGTTTTAATTGGATAACAAAATTCTGTTGCGAGATGAATAAAAAGCCCCGCACTTGGCGGGGCTTTGAAATCATAGAGTTAAGTTAAGAATTACTTCTTAGCGTTACGCTCTTTAACTTCTGCGATTACTTGCTCAGCAACGTTTGCTGGACAAGGTGCGTAGTGTGCGAACTCCATAGAGAACTGACCACGACCAGAAGTGATAGTACGTAGGTGACCGATGTAACCAAACATTTCTGATAGAGGAACGTCTGCTTTAATACGAACACCAGTAGCACCAGCTTGTTGGTCTTTGATCATACCACGACGACGGTTAAGGTCACCGATTACATCACCAACGTTATCTTCTGGAGAGAATACGTCAACGTGCATGATAGGCTCAAGAAGCTGTGCACCCGCTTTAGGCATAGACTGACGGAATGCGCCTTTAGCAGCGATTTCGTACGCGATAGCTGAAGAGTCAACTGCGTGGAAACCACCGTCGAATAGTTCAACTTCAACGTCTAGCGTTGGGAAGCCAGCTAGAACACCAGTTTCCATCATGCTTGCGAAGCCTTTTTCTACTGCAGGCCAGAATTCTTTAGGTACGTTACCACCAACAACTGTTGATTTGAACGTGAAGCCAGAGTTTGGCTCACCTGGTTTGATACGGTAGTCGATCTTACCGAACTGACCAGAACCACCAGACTGCTTCTTGTGCGTGTAGCTGTCTTCGATTGCTTGAGTGATAGTTTCACGGTAAGCAACTTGAGGAGCACCTACTTCTAGCTCAACGCCGTAAGTACGTTTTAGGATATCTACTTTGATGTCTAGGTGAAGTTCGCCCATACCTTTAAGGATGGTTTCGCCTGAATCTTCGTCAGTTTCAACTTGGAATGATGGATCTTCTGCAACCATTTTACCGATCGCGATACCCATTTTCTCAGTTGAACCTTTGTCTTTTGGAGATACAGCAATAGAGATTACTGGCTCTGGGAAGATCATTGGTTCTAGAGTACATTCGTGTTTAGGATCACATAGAGTGTGACCTGTTTGAACGTTCTTCATACCAACAACAGCGATGATGTCACCAGCTTGAGCTTCAGTGATCTCGTTACGGTCATCAGCTTGCATTTCACACATACGGCCGATACGCTCAGTTTTACCTGTCGCAGCGTTAAGTACTGTGTCGCCTTTCTTCATTACACCAGAGTAGATACGGATGAATGTTAGGGCACCGAAACGGTCGTCCATGATCTTAAACGCTAGAGCACGTAGTGGCTCATCTTCAGATACAGTCGCTACTTCACCTGTTGGCTCACCAGTTTCTTTATCTGTTAGAGGCTGAGGATCAACTTCTGTTGGAGAAGGTAGGTAATCTACAACAGCGTCTAGTACTAGCTGAACACCCTTGTTCTTGAACGCAGAACCACAGAATGTTGGGAAGAATGCTAGGTCACGAGTACCTTTACGGATACAACGTTTTAGATCTTCGATAGAAGGCTCTTCACCTTCCATGTAAGCTTCCATTAGGTCGTCGTCTTGCTCTACCGCAGTTTCAATCAGCTCTTCACGGTAAGCTTCAACGTCGTCAACCATGTCAGCTGGAACGTCTTGAACTTCGTAGTTTTCTGGAAGACCTGTGTCATCCCATACGTATGCTTTACGAGATAGCAGATCAACAACACCAACGAAGTCATCTTCACGACCGATTGGAAGAACCATAACTAGTGGGTTAGCCGCTAGAACATTCTTTACTTGATCAACTACGTTGTAAAAATCTGCACCCATACGGTCCAGTTTGTTAACGAAGATCAGACGAGATACTTCTGATTCGTTAGCGTAACGCCAGTTAGTCTCTGACTGAGGCTCAACACCACCAGAACCACAGAATACACCGATACCACCATCAAGAACTTTTAGTGAACGGTATACTTCTACAGTAAAGTCAACGTGTCCCGGAGTATCGATAACGTTTAGGCGGTGACCATTCCACTCACAAGTTACCGCTGCTGATTGGATTGTAATACCACGTTCAGCTTCCTGCTCCATGAAGTCAGTTGTAGACTCACCGTCGTGTACTTCACCAGTTTTGTGGATTTTACCAGTAAGCTTTAGAATACGCTCAGTGGTGGTAGTTTTACCCGCATCAACGTGCGCGAAAATACCAATGTTTCTGTACTTTGATAAATCTGCCATTGTCTTACTCTGTTTATAAGGTATAAATTGCGCGCAGAGTATAACACAATCTGTCAAGACTGATACCCTTGCGTGCAGATGGACGAAAAATATTTTTAACGTAAATTTTCCATCCTCAAATGATAGCCAAGTATAACGATTTATGTGCTTTATTCGTTCAATTTGAGAATGGATTTTACATTTTTGAAACGCTTATTTTAGCGCGTTATAGCTCATCAAATGCTTCTATTGCCTCTGATAACTTCTTAACCCCATGAATTTGCATACCCGGAATTCCACCTTTGGGCATATTCGCTGCAGGAACTATTGCTTTTTTAAAGCCGTGCTTAAACGCTTCATTTAATCGCTCTTGCCCACTCGGTACAGGACGAATCTCACCCGCTAAGCCAACCTCACCAAAGATAACGACATCTTTTGGCAAGGCGCGATCACGAAAGCTCGATAGTAACGCCATCACTAATGCAAGGTCGGCGCTGGTCTCGGTTACTTTCACACCACCAACGACATTGACAAACACGTCTTGATCCGCCATTTGCAACCCACCATGCTTATGCAACACAGCTAATAACAACGACAGACGATTTTGTTCCAGCCCCACCGCTACTCGGCGTGGATTGGCGAGCTGTGAGTAATCGACCAGCGCTTGTATCTCAACTAATAGAGGACGAGTCCCCTCCCATACGACCATAACCGAAGACCCTGACGTCTCTTCTTCACCACGTGAAAGGAAAATCGCCGATGGGTTACTCACTTCT
This sequence comes from Vibrio sp. J1-1, assembly GCF_021728395.1. Lineage (GTDB taxonomy): Bacteria > Pseudomonadota > Gammaproteobacteria > Enterobacterales > Vibrionaceae > Vibrio. The sequence continues at coordinate 259,288 of NZ_JAKKCM010000003.1, forward strand.
CTAAGCCCCTGCCCTGTCATCGCAAAGACACCGAGTTCATTTACCGCACCAAAGCGGTTTTTGTGACTACGTAAAGTACGGAACCGGCTATCAGTGCCACCATCTAGTAACACTGAACAGTCAATAATGTGCTCAAGAACTTTCGGCCCCGCAAGCGTACCATCTTTCGTTACGTGACCAACGATAAATACCGCAACATTGTTTTGCTTCGCATATCGCGTAAGCGCTGTCGCGGATTCACGAACCTGCGCGACACTACCCGGCGATGACTGAACATCAGAAACGTGCATCACCTGAATCGAGTCAATAACCATAATGCGAGGTTGCTCTTTCTCAGCAATTTGGCAGATCTTATCTACATTAGTTTCGGATAACATCTTTAGGTGCTCTTTTGGCAACCCAAGGCGAGAAGCACGCATCGCCACCTGTTGCAACGATTCTTCACCCGTCACATATAAAGTCGGCATTTGTCCCGATAAAGAGCACATAGTTTGCAAAAGTAGTGTCGACTTACCTGCACCGGGGTTACCACCAATTAATATTGCGGCGCCGGGAACCACACCGCCACCAAGCACACGATCGAGCTCTTTAAAGCCACTGGTAAAGCGTGGTACTTCTTGTAAGTCAATTTCTGATAACGTTTGTACCTGAGCTTCTGTCGCAGAACCTGCATATCCGCTTAAGCGTTCATTGCGAGCAACAGTTGGCGAAGCGGCAATTCGTACTTCCGTAATCGTATTCCATGCACCACACGCATTACATTGCCCCTGCCAACGCGGAAAGTCTGCGCCGCAATCATTACAAACATACGCTCGTTTTGCTTTCGCCATGATGCCTCAATTTTTAACAAATGTGACCAAGCACTGCCAACTGACTCCAGAACTGAATATACTCAAGTTTTGCTGTGCTTAGCCGATACAATTCTAATAACGACATACTCTAACAGAAATAATGCTGCAATCTGAAATTCTCTCGCTCGCGGAACGGCTCATCCCGGTCTATGGTTCTGTAGACTTTGATTTTGTCCTTGGCCAACTGACCGAGGAAGCGCCACCTTCAGCCAAAATTTTGGTCAAGATTGAATTGAACCGATTAATGGCGCCGTGCAAAAAAAGCATTGATTTACGCGGCCGTGTTAACGGGGAGTGCAGAAAGTACATATTCGATGGAATTCCACACTGGTTAGATGACGTAGCATTTAATGCTTACCACAAAAGCATCAGAAAGTATGGTGGCTATACCGAAGGCGTCTGGGAAACGCTTATTAGCACCCGAAACAATTTTCGAGTCATGGGCAAACAAGCAGCCGAAGAACATCATCCGTCTCTATCAGGGACTCAAAGCCCATTTGGTGCCGTGCCTATTCAACTAGGTTTTGACTTGAAGCGTCAAGAAAAGCGTTTAAAAGTCCAATCACAAGTCGAGATACATCGTTCAAAAGGCCAGCTACTCCACGGTTTGAGCATTGACCTATCCAGCTCTGGCGCAAAATTCAAAGTACCCAGCGCATTTAAATACAACCTTGGAGAAATCATTGAGGTTACTTTTACCGACTTTGCCAGTAAATCTCAATTAGCCGGAATTGAAAAGCCCCTGACTTATCGGATCCTGGCTGTTGAAGACTGCTACGAAAATGATGCAGTTCGCTACCTAAGAACCATTATTCTAACTGAAACCAATGTGATCGACAGAGTCATTGATGAAGTGCTAAACAATGAGGCAAAACGTACACGTCATGATAATCAGGATAAAATCATTCGGGCTCGTACTCGCGGATATGAGCATTTGACTCTGAAACACACCAGCAACTTGCCACTGTTCTTTCAAGGCAGCGAGCTAAAACTTGCCATGCTAACGCCGAATAATCAAAAACTATGGCAATACTGGCACGATGAACGTAACCAACAAGTCTTTGGCTCCCTGTTCCATGAAGAAAGAATGACATCGCTGATTACACCGGGTGTAAAAGGCACCACCAACGTTCTCTATTCATTTACTCACGAGCACGATAACAAAACTTATTTCTACTCGATGCTGAGACCTGAAGCAACCAGAGAGCAACGCCAACTATTCTGGCATTTGGGGGCAAAGCGAAAAAGCTGGCGAGTGTTTCGCGTATCTATCTTTGAACTGTCCAAGCAAGAAAAAGAAGAACTCGCCTCATTTTCATCAGAGTTAGCTGAAACTTCTAATTTACTCACTCACGTAGGGATTTTGCAAGAAATCTCGGACGATGATTCAGGACAAGACTACCTGTTAACCGAAAAGCCCCGCTTACCTTCAAATACCTTAAATGCGTTTCGACATCCAAGGCGAATAACCGGCAACCCAAAAGGGATGTATTTTGATGCTCAATCTCGACGCAAAGAGCCTCGTTATCGATTTAAAACACCACTCGCGTTAATGTCGGGGCAATTAAATAGTCCGGGATACAGTGTTGATATTTCCAAGCGAGGACTCGGAATTCGGCTAGAAAATCCTGCCTCCTTACGCGCTGGTCAAGAGGTCACCATTAACTTTCGTGAGCTGCAATTGTACGATAACAATTTGCCGCTGTCCGACGTCCCTTACCGCGTTGTGCGAGTCAGCCCCGATGGTCACAGGGTTCAATTGGTTATTGGTCAAAACAGCAAAGCACGTCGTGTGATCGCTTTTCTCAATAAAGTCATCGAACATAATAAGAACAAGTTGGTTCCGCAGGAAGATGTGCTGCCAAGCCATGATCTACTGGAGAGACTGAATAGTACGCTTCTTTCCAGAAGCCTAAGTTCTCCGATCTTTATTAGTAAAACTTCAACGGGCTCATTTAAAACACCGGTTATCGGTGTAAACCAGCCTTTACCCAAACATGTTGAGATTTTTGCTCAGATAGGTCATGACAATAAACTTTTGCTGGACCCCATATTTAAAGGCCGTACCAGCACTCTGATCGCAGATCGAATCAAACGTGTAGATGGCACACAGGAGAAACATGAAGACATTTACATCAGCGCATCAAAAACCGGTAACAAAGTTACGGGTATAGAGTCAAAGCTATATCAGAATTTTAGTAGCCTAAAAGAACGCATTCAGTTTGTAAAAAAAGCACGCATGATGGGCGATTTCTATGTTCTTCGTCTCTCCACCGCGCCAATTTTTGAGCCAATGACCTCTCTTTTGCAAAGAGATTTAAGTGAGTTAACCCAGTTTAGTGTGCATCAGGCAAGTAAACTAGAGAAGGAGCTCACTTCGCTTATCGGGTACAGTGAGTTTGAAGATATCACGGAAGAAGTACTCGTTAGGCTAGAACTAACCGAATAAAAAACACCGCTCAGTTCGGCGGTGTTTTAATATTGAACCCAATTAGCTGTTTTTGCCAATAGACTACGGCTTAGACTTCCAGCTAATTTTCTGTTGTTTAACCAGCGCTCCTGACAGTATACAAAGCACGCCACCTAAACCAGAATAACGAATCGCAGATTGAGCCTGTGCCTCTACTTTCGGTTTCGCATGGTACGCAATGCCCAAACCGGCAGCAGACATCATCACCAAATCATTCGCGCCGTCACCTACCGCAACCGTATTATGCTGCTCGATTTCGTACTCATCCGCTAATTCAACCAAGATGTCTGATTTTACTTGCGCGTTTACAACTTCACCAAGCACTTTACCAGTCAGTTTTCCATTAATTATCTCAAGCTTGTTCGAGCGAGCGAAATCTAAACCCACCTTTTCTTTGATGTAGTCAGAGAAGTAGTCGAAACCACCAGAAGCAATCGCCGTTTTCCAGCCTAACGCTTTCATTGTCGCAATCAGTGCTTCAAAGTCTTGCATGAATGGAAGCTGCGAGCGTACTTGTTCAAGGATAGATTCGTCAGCACCTTTTAGTTTGCCAACTCGTTGACGAAGACTCTGTTCAAAATCCAATTCTCCTTGCATCGCACGTTCTGTTACTTCAGCGACTTCATCGCCAACACCGGCTAACTTCGCGATTTCATCAATGCATTCAATTTGAATGGCTGTCGAGTCCATATCAAACACAATAAGCCCTGTGGTTGACAAGTCAGGGACTTCATTTAGTGATGCATAATCTAAGTTAAGGCTTTTTAAAATGGTTTCGTGCTGAGACGTAAGTTCGCCTGACATCAATGCAACTTCGTATTGGCCTACCTTCCATGTTTCTAGGACCGGATTGTAAAAACCAGTAAAAAAGTCAATGTCTTCAAAATGACTCGGTGAAAGGTAAGTAGAAAAAATAATCCAATTTGCTTTGGCTCTATCCAACTGTGAGGCAAAGCGCGTTTCAGGCAATCGATTTAAAAGTGTCGTATGTTTTCTTATAGGCAAGCTTTTTAACGCGTCCATGTATATAATCCTTGATGACTTTGCTAAAACGTTACCTCAACAAACTAAAAAGGCAAGGCTTTGTTTTATTTTAAATGGATGAGTAAAGAGCATGAGTGAATCCTTGTTCTCAGTAAGGAATGCCCTACGAATTCTGGCGCTAATACTACTGTGTGTAATGTTATTTATCACGATAAAAAACAGTGTGGTTATCAGTAAGGGCAACGAGAAAATTCAAGCCCATCAGCTTGAGACACTCACCAAGGTTTTGATCTCACAGGCATCATTGTCTGCCAGTGAAATGATAGTGAACAATGACCAAGAGCGATTACTGCAGTTGTCTAATCAGCTCGCACAGGATCGCTTGGTATTTGATGCAAGCATTTATGATGCACAAGGTGTGCGTTTGGCTTCCAGTGAAGAGGCGTTATCAGTACGAGAGGTGCTGGGTTTAGATACCCCATTGGCAACCGCTTCAATTGGCCGCCAACAACTGGTTGAACCTATAGTTGCTGACGATTCTGTTGTCGGCTTTGTCAGGGTTACTTTCGAAACAGGCCGCGTTACCGCGATTTCTGACCACCACTATCGTAAAAGTGATCGCTACATGTATATGATGGTTCTGATGAGTTTTGTCTGTGGCATGCTGTTCATTATGATTTTACGCAGACAACCAATTCGTAGAAAGAAAGCGGAAAACCTTCTTCTGACCAAATAATTCATCAGTATTCAGAACTCAATATAAAAACAGCCCGCATTGTGCGGGCTGTTTTTTTGCATACTTAACTGCGATTACGAGAGTTTACTCTTTATCAGCAAGCAATACAGAATCAAGTGCAATCAGCATCATATCGTTGAACGTGGTTTGACGCTCATCTGACGTGGTTTGCTCGCCGGTTTTGATGTGGTCAGAAACCGTACAGATTGTTAGTGCTTTAGCACCGTATTCTGCTGCTACACCGTAAATACCAGCCGCTTCCATTTCAACACCAACAATGCCGTACTTGTCCATTACGTCGAACATTTCTGGATCTGGCGTGTAGAAAAGTTCTGCTGAGAATAGGTTACCGACTTTCACATCAATACCACGGGCTTTTGCTGCATCTTCTGCTGCGCGAACCATTTTGTAGTCTGCGATTGCAGCAAAGTCATGACCTTTGAAACGGATGCGGTTTACTTTTGAATCCGTACAAGCGCCCATGCCAATCACAACATCACGTACTTTGATGTCTTCATTTACAGCACCACAGCTGCCAACACGGATGATCTTTTTCACACCGAAGTCTTTGATAAGTTCAGTCGCGTAGATCGAACATGATGGGATACCCATACCGTGGCCCATCACAGAGATCTTACGACCTTTGTATGTGCCTGTATAACCAAACATGTTGCGAACATCACACACTTGAACAACGTCTTCAAGAAAAGTTTCTGCAATGTATTTTGCACGTAGCGGGTCACCCGGCATTAGTACTACGTCAGCGAATGCACCCATTTCAGCATTGATATGTGGAGTTGCCATTTTCTTTTCCTTAACCTTTCTCTAGCGCTCCGCGCTTAAGGCGATGTAAGCCAGAGTATTCTCATTTACGACAAGCAGTACTTTTATACTGCAAAACATTAAACTAGGAGCCAAATGCTCCTAGTTTTCAGTTACCTAATAATTATAGGAAGTTCTTACCGTATTCCATTGGTGAAGTACCGAAGTAGCTCGCTAACGTTTGGCCGATATCTGCGAACGTTTCGCGGCAGCCAAGAGAGCCAGCTGGCACTTTTGGACCGTAAACCAATACTGGGATGTGCTCACGAGTATGGTCTGTGCCCGGCCATGTTGGGTCACAACCGTGGTCTGCTGTTAGGATAAGCACGTCGTCTTCATCCATCAGCTCTAGCACTTCGTTGATACGACCATCAAAATACTCAAGAGCCGCAGCGTAACCCGCTACATCACGGCGGTGGCCATAAGCTGAATCGAAATCGACAAAGTTAGTGAATACGATGGTGTTATCACCCGCTTCTTTGATCTGCTCTAGAGTTGCTTCGAACAGCGCTGGAATACCCGTTGCTTTAACTTTCTTAGTGATGCCGCAGTTCGCGTAGATATCCGCAATCTTACCGATAGAAACGACGTTACCTTGTTTCTCTTCAACCAGCTTTTGCAACACTGTAGCTGACGGTGGCTCAACAGAAAGGTCGCGGCGGTTACCTGTACGTTCAAACTGACCTTTGCCCGGACCAATGAATGGACGAGCGATAACACGGCCGATGTTGTAATCAGCTAGCTCTTCACGAGCGATTTGGCAAAGATCTAACAGCCGCTCCAGACCGAATGTCTCTTCGTGACACGCTATTTGGAATACCGAGTCTGCTGACGTATAGAAGATAGGCAAACCCGTCTTCATGTGCTCTTCACCCAGGTCATCAAGTACTTGAGTACCAGAAGCATGGCAGTTACCTAAATAGCCATCTAAGCCAGCGCGTTCAAGGATGCGATTCGTCAACTCTTCAGGAAAGCTGTTGGTTTTGTCCGTAAAGTAGCCCCAGTCAAATAGAACAGGTACACCAGCGATTTCCCAGTGACCAGACGGAGTATCTTTACCAGAAGAAAGCTCAGCAGCGTGGCCGTAAGCACCGATGATTTCTGCATCGGCGTCTAGACCAGGTGCAAAGCGACCTGTTGATTCTTTGTGTGCCATCGCCAAACCAAGTTTAGATAAGTTTGGAAGACGAAGTGCGCCTTGACGCTTTTCGTTATCGGCTAAGCCTTTTTCACACTGATCCGCGATATGGCCTAATGTGTCTGAACCTACATCACCAAATTCGTTAGCATCAGCGGTTTCACCGATACCGAATGAGTCTAGTACTAAAATAAATGCTCTTTTCATTGCTCGTTCCTTAGGCCCACTCGCGAATTATTATGGTTGAGTAGGCCTTTTGTAATAATTTAATCGATTAGATGTCTTCTGCACGAATTTGACGGTAAACCTCTGGGGTTGGTGTGTATTCACCACCTACTTTGATTGCACTGCGTAGTGCTTTTGCCGCTTCTTCCCACTGCTCTTCTGTGCGAGCGTGGATAACGGCTAGAGGCTTATCGCTATCAGCAACCTCACCCAAACGGATGAATTCATCAAAACCAACCGCGTAGTCGATTTCATCAGTTGCTACGCGGCGACCACCGCCCATAGCAACTACAGCCATACCGATAGCACGAGTGTCCATCGCAGAGATGATGCCAGTTTCCGTCGCATACACGGGCTTGATGATTTCTGCTTTTTCTAGATAGTTTTCATAGTTTTCGACGAAGTCTGCAGGGCCACCTAGGCCGGCAACCATCTTGCCGAAGCATTCTGCCGCTTTACCGTTGTCGAGCACTTCCATGAGTTTCACACGCGCGTCATCTGTATTTTCTGCCAACTTACCAAGCACCAGCATTTCCGCACATGAAGCCATGGTGACTTCAAGTAGACGTGGGTTTCGATATTCACCAGTTAGGAAACGAACCGCTTCACGAACTTCAACAGCATTACCGGCTGATGATGCTAATACCTGGTTCATATCAGTCAGGATTGCTGTTGTTTTAGTTCCAGCACCATTTGCTACCGCTACAATAGATTTTGCGAGCTCTTCAGATGCTTCGTAAGTTGGCATGAATGCACCCGAACCGACTTTTACGTCCATTACAAGCGATTCCAAGCCCGCAGCCAGTTTCTTAGAAAGAATGGATGCCGTAATTAGCGAGATGTTATCAACGGTAGCCGTGATATCTCGGGTTGCGTACACACGCTTATCGGCTGGAGCTAAATCGCCTGTTTGTCCGATGATCGCAACGCCAGCGTCTTTCGTCACCTGACCAAACACGTCATTCGTCGGTGTGATATTGTAGCCAGGGATTGACTCTAATTTATCGAGCGTACCGCCAGTATGGCCAAGCCCGCGCCCAGAGATCATTGGAACAAAACCACCACATGCCGCCACCATTGGACCAAGCATGAGAGAAGTCACGTCACCCACACCACCAGTTGAGTGCTTATCGACAATAGGGCCGTCAAAATTCATGTGGCTCCAATCGATAACCATACCTGAATCACGCATTGCACAAGTCAGGGCAATACGCTCATCCATTGTCATTTCATTGAAGAAAATAGTCATAGCAAACGCCGCGATCTGACCTTCAGATACAGTGTTGTTTGCTACACCTTGAATAAAGAAGTTAATTTCGTCAGCAGAAAGAACTTCGCCGTCGCGTTTTTTACGAATGATTTCTTGCGGTAAGTACATTAGTGCCTCCCACGCTAAAGATAGCGATGGTTATAAGGTAAAGAGGTAGTGTGGAACGGCATATCACCGTTCCACCAAACAGACTTTATTTTTATCGACTCTCAAACTATTTGGCGTTGCAGCTAGGCGACAAGTAAGTTCATTCCTATGAGCATAGAGGCTCTATGTGGTTAGGACGGCCGGCGCCCCGGTGAACTTACGCAGTCAACAACGCTGCGGCGTCAAATAGGAAGAGAGAATTAGTAAGCTGCTGGATCAGCAGTCTCGTCTGTCACTTCTAATGTATTTAATAGGTTCGTTAGCAGGCTTGATGCACCGAAACGGTAGTGACGCGCATCAACCCAGTTATCACCTAAGATTTCATCTGCCATTGCCAGGTACGCCGCTGCGTCTTCAGCAGTGCGCACACCACCAGCAGGTTTGAAACCAACGCTTTCTGCTACACCCATATCACGAATCACTTCGAGCATCATTCGCGCGTATTCTGGTGTTGCGTTCACAGGCACTTTACCTGTTGAAGTTTTAATAAAGTCTGCACCCGCTTCGATACAGATTTGTGAAGCTTTCTTGATTAGCGCCTCTTCTTTGAGTTCACCTGTTTCGATGATCACTTTAAGAAGAATATCACCACAAGCTTCTTTACATTGCTTAACCAGTTCAAAGCCCACTTTCTCATCACCTGCCATCAGCGCACGGTATGGGAACACTACGTCAACTTCGTCTGCACCGTAAGCAACCGCCGCTTTTGTTTCAGCAACTGCGATTTCAATATCGTCGTTACCGTGTGGGAAGTTCGTTACTGTTGCAATGCGAACTTCTGGCGTACCTTGCTCACGAAGTGTCTTCTTAGCAATAGGAATAAAGCGAGGGTAAATACAGATTGCAGCTGTGTTGCCTACTGCTGTCTTCGCGTCATGACATAGTGAGATCACTTTTGCATCAGTGTCATCATCATTCAGCGTAGTTAGATCCATAAGTTTTAGTGCACGTAGTGCTGCTGCTTTTAAATCGCTCATTTCTATCTCCGATCAATATTCAAAAAATTCACTACTCAGCCTGGCATCGCAACTCTAACTTTAATCAACGAGTTGAGATTGTGTAAAAAATGACTCAGTAGTCTATTTATGAACGGACTTGGTTCCATGAAGACTCGGCATATACAGCGAAAATTTCTTATGCCAATTGCTATCCTTGTCACCGCACAGTACCAATTTGGCCTATGGCAAAACAATCTATGATTGCGGTGTTATCTAAAATTTCAGGGTAATTCATTTACCCCTCGATTAGGTTGTATCCACCTTGTGATGTCTACATTATAGATATTCACCGCAAAACTGTAGCACCAAATAGAGCGCAAACGGTTTGTATCTCAAAATTTCCAGATTTCTCTTCTCTAGTTCGTCAGGTAAGAGACTTTACATATGACGCACTAAAAATTTTCAGCCCTGAAAACGAAAAAAGCCCCGCAGCAATTTCTTGCTACAGGGCATGATTTCATGTGGCGTCTATATATTAAAAACCAGTTCTAAATTACAGAGCTGCTAGGCTTAAGCAGAAGCCTGCAATTGTCGCTGCCATTAGGTTAGACAACGTACCAGCAAGTACTGCTTTAATACCCATGCGAGCGATATCAGAACGACGGTTTGGAGCAAGACTACCCAGACCACCTAGTAGGATCGCGATAGAAGAAAGGTTCGCGAAGCCACACAGTGCAAATGAGATGATAGCCGTAGTCTTCTCAGACATTACTTCACCAGTTGCTGCGATTACTTGAGCGTTTTCACCGATGTAAGGCGTAAAGTTCAAGTATGCAACGAATTCGTTCACTACAATTTTCTGACCGATGAATGAACCAGCAGTTACTGCTTCAGCCCATGGAACACCGATTAGGAATGCTAGTGGAGAGAACGCGTAACCAAGGATTAGCTCAAGAGTTAGTTCAGGCATACCGAACCAACCGCCGATGCCACCTAGCATACCGTTGATTAGCGCAATCAGACCTACGAATGCGATTAGCATTGCACCTACGTTTAGTGCTAGTTGTAGACCAGAAGCCGCGCCGCCCGCTGCTGCGTCGATCACGTTAACAGGTTTGTCGTCACCACCGTCCATTGCCTCTTCGATACTTTCATGAGGCTGATCAGTTTCAGGGTGAAGAATTTTAGCGAACAATAGACCACCTGGTGCCGCCATGAATGATGCTGCAACTAGGTATTCTAGAGGTACCCCCATTGACGCATAACCAGCGAGTACGCCACCAGCAACAGAAGCTAGACCACCACACATTACCGCGAATAGCTCTGACTGAGTCATTTTTGGAACGAATGGACGAACAACAAGTGGTGCTTCAGTTTGACCTACGAAAATGTTAGCTGCTGCTGACATTGATTCTGCACGAGAAGTACCAAGCGCTTTCTGTAGTGCACCACCAAGAATCTTGATAACCCATTGCATAACGCCAATGTAGTACAGAACTGAGATCAGAGCAGAGAAGAAGATCAGTGTAGGAAGAACACGGAATGCGAAGATGAAGCCACCGCCACCGAATACTTCGAACATCTTGTCAGACACAAGACCACCGAATAGGAATGATGAACCATCGTTACCGTAGTTGATAACGTTAGATACACCACTAGAGAAACCGTTCAGTAGATCACGGCCCCAAGGTACATAAAGAACAAATGCACCTAATGCGAATTGGATAGCGAATGCACCACCCACAGTTCTAAAGTTGATAGCTTTGCGGTTAGATGAGAATGCGAATGCAATAGCAAGTAGCACTACCATACCAACCAGGCTCATAAACAGGCTCATAGTTTATGACTTCCTTATAAGTTATTTATTGGCGTGTAACAAAATGGAGCTATAAAAGCGGGGCAATTATACTCATGCATCATCAATTAAAGTAATGCCGCCCTCACACTTTCCCATAAGATTCATGATTGATTCACCAATCTTTGTGATAAAACTCACAATAAAAAGGAAAACGTTTTCGAATCTAAACACTTTCTTTGAATTCTATTCACATATTGAGAAGGCAAAATTGCTATTTTTCCACAGTTGAGACGCAATCGATTGCTTTTCTCCTCTACGCAGCTCTACGAGCACATTTAATACTTGGATGAGTTTAGCTGGGTGGTTTGGTTGCCCCTGATATCCAAGTATAGGCATATCTGGTGCATCTGTTTCGATTAGTAGGTTTTCAAGGTCTAATTTTTGAATTGCGTCGCGGGTTTTTTGGGCTCGTGGATAGGTAATCGTTCCACCTACACCGATGAAAAAACCTAATCTGACCCACTCCATTGCTTGCTGATAACTACCAGCAAAAGCATGCACGACACCACCTTTAGGCAGCTTCGCCGCTTTGACCATTTGAATAAGTCGATTGTGTGCTTTTCGGCTATGTAAAATGACAGGAAGATCGAAACGTCTGGCGAGTTCAAATTGAGTTTGAAGCACCTTTTCTTGCAACTGAGGATCTACGTCAATCGCAAAATCTAATCCACACTCCCCGATCGCAACGCACTGTGGAGCTTTTTGTTTTAGATAATGTTCCAGTTCAGAGAGGTGCCGCTCAAAATTCTCTTCCAGAAAATACGGATGAAACCCCAGCGCATAATATAAGTGGGAATATTGATTGGCCAACGTTTGAATACGGAACCAATTAGAGGGTCCAACAGAGGGTATCAGGATTCTGCTCACCCCTTGTTCTTGAGCAAGAGTCAGGTTGTGCTCAAAGTCATCTTGAAACACGTCAAAGTCAAAATGACAGTGCGTGTCAAAGAGCTTCATCTTGCGACTTTCTATTGCTCTCAGAGGATTTAAGCGCTGCGTTTTGTTCCTCACTTTGATGAGCAGGATCTTTTCTGTAAGGCACACAACTGCGTTTTTGATCTGGCGTCAGTCCCATCTCTTTGCACCAATCGTCGTAGCGCTTGATGCCTCTTTTCAACCAATTCATATTTCCTCCGCTATCTCTAATCACTTATTTACTCAGATTGGCATCATCCAATCCAAGTCATTTTTACTGATATAAAAACGCCCTTGACTAAGTCTATAGCCAAGGGCGTTTTAAAATCCAGTCACTGTGTAAGTGAGCTTTAATTAACGTCGATTAGTGCTCACGAGTCGCGCGGAAATCAATATCCGGGAAACGCTCTTTCGCTAGGTTCAAGTTAACCATTGTCGGTGCAATGTACGTTAAGTTGTCACCACCATCGAGTGCTAAGTTGCTCTGATTCTTACGTTGGAACTCGTCTAGTTTCTTAGCGTCGCCACACTCAACCCAACGAGCTGTCGCGACGTTTACACCTTCGTAAATCGCTTCTACGTTGTACTCAGACTTCAGACGAGCGACAACCACGTCAAACTGAAGTACACCAACCGCACCAACGATCAGGTCGTTGTTTTGCAGTGGACGGAACACCTGCACCGCACCTTCTTCAGACAACTGAACCAAACCTTTCAGTAGCTGCTTCTGCTTCAGTGGATCTTTCAGACGAATACGACGGAACAGCTCCGGTGCAAAGTTCGGAATACCAGAGAACTTAAGCGATTCACCTTGCGTGAAGGTATCACCAATCTGAATAGTGCCGTGGTTATGTAGACCGATAATATCACCTGCGTAAGCGTGTTCTGCACGAGCACGATCACCCGCCATAAAGGTTACCGCATCTGAGATGCTTACCTGCTTACCTAGGCGAACATGGTTCATCTTCATGCCTTGCGTGTAAGTACCCGATACAATACGCATAAAGGCGATACGGTCGCGGTGTTTTGGATCCATGTTTGCCTGAATTTTGAAAACGAAACCAGAGAACTTCTCTTCTGTCGCTTCAACATCACGCTCAACCGCTTGACGAGTCTTCGGCGCAGGCGCCCACTCAGTCAAACCATCCAACATGTGGTCAACACCGAAGTTACCTAATGCCGTACCGAAGTAAACTGGTGTTAACTCACCAGTCAGGAATGATTCCAGTTCGAACTCTGGACAAGCACCCATTACGAGTTCAAGCTCTTCACGTACGCTTTCTGCCAGATCTGCACCGACTTTTTCATCCAGTTCTGGGTTATCCAAACCTTTGATGATGCGAACTTCCTGAATCTCATGACCATGGCCAGATTCATAAAGGATCGTCTCGTCACGGTGAATGTGGTACACACCTTTAAACTCTTTACCACAACCAATCGGCCAAGTAATTGGCGCACACATCATACCCAGTTCGCTTTCAACTTCGTCCAATACTTCCATTGGATCGCGAACATCACGGTCAAGTTTGTTCATGAAGGTGACAATTGGCGTATCACGAAGACGCGTAACTTCCATCAGTTTACGAGTACGATCCTCGACACCTTTCGCTGCATCGATAACCATCAAACAAGAGTCAACCGCAGTTAGTGTGCGGTAGGTATCTTCAGAGAAGTCTTCGTGCCCCGGTGTATCTAGCAGGTTTACCAGACAATCGTTGTAAGGAAACTGCATCACAGAAGTGGTTACCGAGATACCACGTTCCTTTTCCATTTCCATCCAGTCAGATTTGGCATGCTGAGCATTACCACGACCTTTAACGGTACCTGCTTTTTGGATCGCATTTCCGAATAAAAGTACTTTTTCGGTAATGGTTGTTTTACCCGCATCCGGGTGAGAAATAATAGCGAATGTTCTACGTTTAGAGACTTCGCCTAGAAAAGGTGTATTTGACATGAAACTGGTCTTCTTTGATGTCTGCATGCTTGCTGAAAAGCAAACACACATTTTAGATTCAATTTTGCGCGGTATTCTCGCTTATTATTGCTTTAGGGGCAACAGATCGCTTTAGGGGCAACTGATTGCTCTAGGGGCAACATCCCTAATGAAGTCTGTGGGTGACTAATGGAAGAAGATATAACTCATGATGATCGCATCTTCTTTACCATTCCCTGTTTTGGCAGGGTAATAGTTATATCGGCGGTCCAATTCATTGAAACCGGCTTGTTCATAGATATGGATGGCAGCGTGGTTACTTTCTCTCACTTCCAGCCAAGCACTTTCTGCTTTGACTTGCTCACAGTGATGTAGAAATGCATCCAACAACTTTTGACCATAGCCTTTGCCTTGCTGCGAAGGATCGACGGCAATATTCAGCAGTGTTACTTCTCCGACAATGTTCTGTGCATAAAAATAACCAAGGACAGAGTCACCTTCTAACATCACATGGTGACAAGCACCTCGGCTTGATAAGTTACGAACCAATGACTCAGCCCAAGGGTGAGAATGCGCTTGCTGTTCGATTTGCCAAACTTGCTCCAAATGCGCTTCACACATCGGAATAATTTCAATCGTCATGATTTAACCTATTTAACGCTTAGCTTGCTATATACATAGATTCGTATCGCACACTAAGACTTTTATCAGCATTACGAATAAGAACAAATTTGCTGCCAAAGTGCTCTTTTTTGTTCGTTGTTCCCATCAATTTCCTCAAGTAACGGGGAAGTTAGTTGCTTGATGTTTGGCTCCCCCGTCACATCACACCCAGAGAACCATACCCATTCCAACTGATGTTTCCCTAGCAAAGAGAAGCGTTCAGGTTCCAGATGCATGGCTTGATCGAGTGTTAACTTCATACTCTTGAGTATTTTCTCGAATAGGATAGCTGACTCATTCACAGGACAGATTGGGGAAACCAGTAGAAGCTTGCAAGCACTTGGCAGATCAATCACTGGTGATTGATAGCCCGCTAATCTATCTGGATGAATCAACTCCCAAGTGCTGATTCCCATTTCATGTAAGTACTGTTTCTCGTTAATCGACATTTTTCGTCACCTGTTTGAACCAGGTAATACTATCAAATTATAGTGACGATACCTAACAACCAAAGACATTGGATGTATTGATGAGGGAATAAGGGAAATGAGAAGAAAGGGAAAGATTTAACTAGGATTCGACGTCAATGCGGATAACAAAGCCATCACTTTGCTAGTTACTGATGTGATGGTTTAAAGCAGCCAGTTCATAACCACCAGCTGCTCAGAGGCTTATAAGTCGTCGAACTCAGGCGAATAATCAATGCGACCAGAACGTCCTACACATTGGCCTTCAATAACTTCAGCAATACGGAACGCCCCTTGAGGCGCTTCCCACTCGCATTCAAACCCCATTTCTGCACAAGATTTAAATCCCTGACGAGCATAGTATTCAGGTGAACCGAGCACAACACATACCGGATAACCAAAATCACGTAAAAACTCGAAGCCTTCTTTAATCAACTCAGCACCGATACCTTGACGTCGATAGTCTTCGTGTACCGCTAATGGCGCCAATCCTTGCCATGACAAATCTTCACCATTTAACGTAACTGGGCTAAATAAAGCATGACCAATCACTTCCCCCTCATCCGTGCACGCCACCAACGACAAGGTCAGCTTGCCATTTTCACGTAAACGCATCACTAAATTAGCTTCAGCGTCAGTTGGAAAAGCGTGTTTCAATAAGCGGTCAATGGTTAGAATGTCCGCAGGGGCTTCAGTTCGAATAAGCATTCGCTACTCCGGGTTGTTGTGCAGGCTCATGAACCCCTTTTTGGACAAAATCTGCCAATTGATTCAGAGCGACTTGCATGGCTTTTGGTAACTGCTCTAAGTCTACACTGTCCATTAAGTTTTTCACTTCTAAGCCAAGCTCAGTGTCTCCTTCAATAGAAAGGCGACGTTGGAAGAACAACGTGTCAGGGTCTTCTTTACGACCAGCAATTAATACTAGGTCGTTTAGATTACCACTAAAACTCACATCTTCCTGAACTGGTTTTTCAGCAACAAGCAAGTTTTCATCTTGATAGCTGATATACCATGCTAAATTCAAGTCTTTAATCGCAACTTTTAACCACTTATCTTCCAGAAATTCAAAGTCGCCATCTTCCAGCGCTTCTTTGAATATCATTTTCAGACCTTCAAGTAAGGCTTTTTTCTGAACCGTTTGAGGTAATAACTGGACTGGAGAGCGCAAGATATTGGCTGCGTTCTTGACTAGTTGACTGCGAATCTTGTTTAACACGTTCATTATCCGTTACTTTATCATCAGGGCGACCATATTACGCAATTGTGTAAATCTGATACCTGTTATGCATCAATAAACAGCTTGTTTTCAGATGACCATAAATGCCTAGTTTTTTGACCTTACGTGTATTATTGATGAGAACAATGAGATAAACACTTTAATAACTCTATTTTCAAAGTTATAGTGATCGACCGTATTTTGGTGATTGTCAGCAACGCAATTCAAATAAGTCAATGACTTAACAAGCTTTGATAGATTCACGCGTTGAACTTCACCGGAGCGAACTTTCTCAACTAGCACGTTTAAAACGGACGACTAATCTGGCTCATCGGAGATCGGTAACAACTTAATGCCTTCCCAGCAATTACAACATTGGTTTGCCACGCTAACCTCAAATAGCCCTTTCTTCTTCGCCATCCTTGATAAAAAACACAATTATCGAATGGTGAACGATCGCTATTGTGATATCGCCGGATTGTGTAATGCAGAGCTCATTGGGCTCAACGATGTTCACGTGTTGGGAGAACAGTTCTACAAAAAGCTTTCCCCTTATTATCAACGTGCTTTCGATGGTAAGCATGTAGAAGCGGAGATTACTCTGGATGAAACGGATCTAGAAACCAGCCTTCATTTTAGTTTGTCTCCGGTTTATGAAGGAAATGATATCCGGTTTGTGGTTTTTCATGCTGTCGATACCTCAGAGAAACACATCCTTGTCCGCTCCCTAGAAGAGTCAGAGAGCAAGTTTGCCAAACTAACCCAACTTTTGCCCGATGGTTTATTGCTTATAGAAGAAGATATCATTATTTCGGCGAATCCAGCATCGGCAAGGTTACTCGGGATAAACTCCCCCCACGATCTGCTTGGAGAAAAGCTCAGCCGTTTATTCATTGATGAAAATACCAAAAAAGTCTTCGGTCACCCTTTAAGTACACTGATTTCTGACAAACCTTTTGTTTGCTTAACCAGCGCGCGATGTGGATTTGAGCGCAAAGTACAACTTCATGCAGATTCAACCGCCATACTGGGTAGTGCCTCAAAAATCATTCTGATTCAGGATGCCGACAATGCGCCAAAGAGTTTATCTGCGTCTTTGGGTGAAGATGCGAATATTGACTCCCTGACGAAGCTGTACAATCGTTTTGGTTTTACCAAACGTCTGGAGCAACTTATAAAAAAGCAGACTCCACTACTGCTCTTCTATCTGGATATCGATAACTTTAAAAATATCAATGATTCTCTTGGTCATCATATTGGTGACAAAGTAATCCAAGAGGTCTCTGCACGTCTGAAGCGTTTATTACCAAGTCAGGCAATCCTTGGGCATCTGGGCAGTGATGAGTTCGGTATTCTGCTACCTGAGCCTGAAAATGCGCGAATGGCTGAAATTCTGTCGGATCGCATTATTTCGCTGATCAACCAACCTTTCGACTTACATCACTTTAGCAAACGTCTTGCTTGTTCAATTGGTAGCGTTCGCTATCCAGAAGATGGCCAAGATGCCCGCATTTTGCTGCAAAACGCCGATACTGCCATGTATGAGGCAAAAGATCGCGGCCGAAACCGACTGATCAAATTCAACGATCAGATGAATAAAGAAGCGCGAATGCGTTTGTGGTTAGAAATTGAGCTACAAAAAGCCTTGCAACAAAATGGGTTGGAAGTGTGGTATCAACCGAAAGTAAACGCGCGCGATTTCAGTATCAACGGGGCAGAAGCCTTAGTGCGTTGGAAACACCCTGTCGAGGGTTATATTAGCCCTGGTGCATTCATTCCCGTAGCCGAACGAGCAGGGTTAATCGAGCACCTAGGACGAGTGGTAATGCGTGATGTTTTTAATACAGTAAAACGCTGGAAGCAGCAAAGCGTTTTGCCAGGGCGCGTCGCGATTAACTTATCTCCCGAGCAGTTTGGCAACCCACAACTTATCGACTTTATGGAAAAGTTACTGCGTACGACAGAGCTTGACCCAAGTTGTATTACGTTTGAGCTTACTGAAAGCGCCGTAATGAGCGACAGTGAACATACATTGCAAATGCTAAACGCCATCAAAAAGCTGGGGTTTGCCCTATCTATTGATGACTTTGGAACCGGGTACTCGTCTCTCTCTTACTTAGCCCGATTCCCTATTGATGAGCTTAAAATCGACCGGGCTTTTATTAATGATATTGACACACTGCCTAAGCAAGTGACCGTTATAGAAAACATCATCAATCTCGGTAAATCCCTAGATTTATCCGTTGTCGCGGAAGGGGTCGAAACCCATCAGCAAGCGACCTTGCTTTCTAACCTGCAATGTCACTCTATTCAGGGCTTCCACTTTTACCGCCCGCAACCTAAACACGAAATTGAAGAGCTCTTTGTGCAAAATCGTCGTCACAAGAACTGACTCTTTACTCCCAAAGAGTAAATGTTGAGTTTATTGAGCTAAACCTAACTTAGGTCAATTTTGCTATTCATAATCCTTCATAAAATGCGGACACCTTTTTCTCAATGATTATGAGCCTATGGAACTCTTGTGTCCTGCGGGCAACCTGCCTGCATTAAAGACTGCTATTGATTGTGGAGCAGATGCCGTGTACATCGGCTTTAAAGACGATACCAATGCACGTCACTTTGCCGGATTAAACTTTCATGGCAAGAAGCTAGAGAAAGCGGTGCAATACGTTCACGACCGCAACAAAAAAATCCACGTCGCGCTCAATACATTTGCCCATCCAAATGGTTTTGAACGCTGGACGAATGCCGTAGACAACGCCGCGTCATTAGGTGTTGATGCTCTGATCGTCGCTGATATCGCGGTACTGGAGTACGCGGCACGAAAATATCCAGAGTTAGAGCTTCATCTCTCGGTACAAGCCTCTGCCACCAATGTCGCGGCCATTGAGTTCTATAAACAGAACTTCAACGTTAAACGTGTCGTGCTGCCGCGAGTCCTGTCGATTCATCAGGTTAAACAGTTATCGCGCAATATCACCAGCGATGTAGAGCTAGAGGTGTTTGCCTTTGGTAGTTTATGCATCATGTCTGAAGGCCGTTGTTATTTATCTTCGTACATGACGGGGGAGTCGCCGAATACCGTTGGCGCTTGCTCGCCAGCAAAATACGTACGCTGGCAAGAGACCGAGCAAGGGTTGGAATCGCGACTCAACAACATTCTGATTGACCGTTACAGCGAAGGGGAAAATGCGGGGTATCCGACCTTGTGTAAAGGCCGCTTTGAAGCGGAAATTGAAGGTGAGAAAAAACGCTACCACGCACTAGAAGAACCAACCAGCCTGAATACACTTTCAATGCTTCCAGAATTGTTTGCAGCCAATGTTGCGTCGGTAAAAATTGAAGGCCGTCAGCGAAGCCCCGCTTACGTAGAACAAGTGACTCGCACATGGAGAGCGGCGATTGACCGTTACCAGGCAAACCCTGCTGCGTACCAAGTGGAAGAGGCCTGGAATACAACGTTAGCTAACGTATCAGAAGGCACGCAAACCACATTAGGCGCTTATCATCGTCAATGGCAGTAGAGGTAAACATGGAAAATTCAATGAAGTACGCACTTGGTCCATTACTCTATTTCTGGCCAAAACAAGATGTGGAAGCGTTCTATCACCAAGCAAAAGAAAGTACAGCAGACATCATCTATTTAGGAGAAACGGTCTGCTCTAAACGACGAGAGATGAAACCAGCGTATTGGTTTGATATCGCGAAAGAGCTCTCAGCATCCGGCAAACAGGTAGTACTCTCAACCATGGCGCTGTTGGAAGCTCCAAGTGAAGTTAACATTATGAAGAAGTACATCGATAATGGTGATTTCGCGATTGAGGCCAATGATGTCTCTGCGGTTCAGCTAGCAGCAGAGCGCCGAGTGCCGTTTGTCGTTGGCCCGGCAATTAATACTTACAATGCACATACACTGAACCTATTTCTCAAACAGGGCATGACGCGCTGGTGTATGCCAGTGGAACTGTCGCGTGATTGGTTAAGTGATACATTAGCGCAATGTGAGAGTCTTGGTATCCGCAATAAATTTGAAGTAGAAGTATTCAGTCATGGCTATCTGCCACTGGCCTACTCTGCTCGTTGCTTTACCG
Organism: Vibrio sp. J1-1; assembly: GCF_021728395.1. GTDB lineage: Bacteria > Pseudomonadota > Gammaproteobacteria > Enterobacterales > Vibrionaceae > Vibrio. The sequence continues at coordinate 280,015 of NZ_JAKKCM010000003.1, forward strand.
CTCGCGCTGAAAACCGTGCAAAAGACGATTGCGAGACCTGCTGTATTAAATACCCAACTGGTATTCAGGTAAGCAGTCAGGAGGGGCAAGAAGTGTTCAATCTTAATGGTATCCAAACTCAGTCTGGTTACTGTTACAACTTAATCAATGACTTGCCAGGCATGCAGGGGTTGGTTGATGTGGTACGGCTTAGCCCACTAGGCATCAGTACCCTGTCTGAATTAGAGCAATTCCGTGCCAATGAACAGGGCGACAAGCCTCAGAAGCTGGAAAGCCGTCAATGCAATGGTTACTGGCACCAACTAGCAGGTCTGGACGTCAAAAATATCTGACTCTAAAAATAAATAAAGCGAGGTCAATGCCTCGCTTTATTTTGCTTGTTTCTGTCAAGACGATTGCATGCTAGGTTCTACAGGGCTCTCACTGAGCAACTTCTTCACATCACGCCACAACATACTCATCACTACCAAACTTAACGCAATGTTAGACAATGGGAAGGCAATCCAAATCCCCACCACGCCGAATATTTTAGGCATGATAAACAGAAATGGTAGCTGAACCATGATATTACCAACCGTAATGAACATCGCCTTACTGCCTTTGTTCATCGACTGATAATACGCGGCCGAGACCATTAAGAAGCCATCTAAGAACAAAGCGAACATGTGCAGTCGGATACCCATGACTGCACTTTCAATTAACTGCTGATCTGAGCTATTAAAGACTGAAACGACCTCGTAAGGGAAAACGTTCATCAAGGTAACAAAACCAATGCCTCCCAACACCGCGGTGCCCATGGCTATTTTAAGCAGCTTACGAATATTTTGCGGATTACGCGTCCCATGGTTATAGCTCACCAGAGGCTGCATGCCGTTAGCAATGCCCTCTGCGACTAAGAAATAAACCGTGACGATATAACCGAGGATCGCATAAGCGCCAATCAATAGCGCACTGCCATATTGAGCAAACAACGAATTATGCAGCGCTACCATGATAGAGCCATAAGCGTACATAAAAAAGCTGGAGCTACCGATCATCACGACCTTAGGTACGATATCAAACTGTACTTGCAGATCACTAAAACGTAAGCGCAGCTTAGCTTTGGAACTGAAGAAGTAACCAATACCGAGAACCGTCACGACCATCTGGGCTAATGCGGTAGCAATGGCAGCACCGGTCAACTCCCATCCCAACCAAGCAATAAAGACATAGTCTAGTAAGATGTTTATCGCAGCACCTGTCACCATAAGTATCGTGGCTAAGTTAGGGCTATCATCGTTTCGCAATAGAAATGGCGCAGCGATCGAGCCAAGCGTGAATATGCACGACACAATCAATATTTGTAAGTACTGTAGACCTAACTCGTACACTGGGCCCTGCGCCCCTTGCCAACGAATAAACGCGTCTGAAAAGTAGAAAAGAACCGTTGCAACAACTGGCATCAATGCGGCGAGTAATAATAACCCGGTAGATAAAATGCGTTTAGCACCTTCTTGGTCTTGTTCACCACGCTTGATAGAAACCAGTGCTCCCGTGCCGACGCCAACCATCATACCGACGCCTAAGATTGTACCAATAACAGGCCACGCGACGTTAATTCCAGCCAACCCATCAGCTCCAACATAGCGGCCAATAAAAATGCCGTCGATCACTTGATACAAACCATTCACCAACATGGCAGCAACGGTTGGAATCGTGTACTTCCAAAACTGTCTATATATCGAGCCTTGCATAACAACCACCAGCAGTTAGCAAAGCTAACCAATTAATATTAAAAATTATTTTGTTCTGTCTGGACAAAAACATGTATGACAAAACACGAACGGCTAATATGATGAGTTCTAATCACGTAAGACTAACCAGAGAAGACACACAAATTTACTTCCCGAAGAGAACATCCGTCGAGTCGCTCCAGTATCAAAAAACCGCTCAGTGAGCGGCTTTAGACTAGTTCTCTGATTGTTGCTCGGCTTTCAGCCTCGCCATCCTGTCCTGCTGCAACTGCTCATAAATCTGAGCTAATTCGAGAAATGAGTACCGATGCTCTACGTAATCATAAACGTTGAAGGATATCGCCAATTTATACAGTGATATTGCACTCGCCAAGTCACCTTGAAGCTGATGACGCTTCCCTAAGTAAAAGTAAGTCTCCGTGAGTCGCTCAGCAAGACGATAGTTTTCTCGTGTGCCATCCATGATCAATTTCAGAGCTTGCTCGTCTGAAACGTCACGCAGCATAATGGCCACTAAGACCCATCCCCACTCTTCACTTCGCTCTCGTTGATAGTGCTTCTTCAGGTTTGCTTTCGCTTGCTCCGGATCCTGATCAGCTTCAATAATGTAGAGCCACAACGCACGGAATGGATCGCTTGGCATCTCTTCATAGTGCTTATTCATGTCTTCCAGAGCGAGTTCAATCCGGCCACCATAGTACAATGCTATGGCACGGTTTCTTTCGGCATACGTGTTATCAGGAGCCAGTTCTAAGGTTGAATCAAAAGCTTCATAAGCGGCATCAAACTCTCCAACCTGAGTAAAGTAAACCCCTAATAGATTGAAGATATCAGGTTGAGCAGGGTTCAATTGTAAAGATTGGTTGAAATCCAAACGAGCAAGGTCACGTAAGCCAACACTGTCATAGTAATTGCCGCGCTCATAGTGCATTTTTGCACGAACTTCATCACTAAGGTCTGGGCGCTGAAGAAGCTGAGATAAACGCGCAATTTGCACCTCTTGCTGCACGCTAGGTTGCAGCGGTACCGCCATTGGTGGGTAAACCCACTGCATGGCCGATTGCTGAGAAGTATTTGCACAACCGGTCAGCACGATAGCAACACATAAACTTGCGGTTTGAAACCATTTCACTAATTGATACTCCTAATTTGGACTGCTCCGAGTCTGTTTCTCTTATGCCTTATCTTTATATGCAATAGTAGAATAAATTGCCTCACCTGAGGGTAAACGCCTCGAAACAAAACAAAAAAAGGGAGCAAAAATGCTCCCCTTTTATAGCATGCTTTCAGGCCCTTAAGCTAATAAAAGACCGAAAGTCGAGTATTAGATTACTCGTCTTTAGCAGCAGGTGCTTCAGCCGCTGCTTCTTCAGCTGGCTTTTCTACTGCTTCTTTCATGCTTAGACGTACACGGCCCTGACGGTCGATTTCAAGAACTTTAACTTGAACTTCCTGACCTTCAGTTAGGTAGTCTGACACTTTCTCAACACGCTTTTCTGCAATTTGAGAAATATGCACTAGACCATCTTTACCTGGAAGTACTGTTACGAACGCACCAAAGTCCGCCAGACGAGCCACTTTACCAGTGTAGATGCGGCCAACTTCAACTTCAGCAGTGATCTCTTCAATACGACGGATAGCTTCTTTCGCTGCAGCGCCTTCAGTCGCTGCAATTTTGATCGTACCGTCGTCTTCGATTTCGATTGTTGTACCTGTCTCTTCAGTTAGAGCACGGATAACTGCACCACCTTTACCGATAACATCTTTGATCTTCTCAGAGCTGATCTTCATTGTGTGAATGCGCGGAGCGAATTCTGAAATGTCATCACGAGCACCAGAGATTGCTTCATCCATTACAGATAGGATGTGCTTACGTGCGCCTTGAGCTTGGTTAAGCGCAATTTGCATGATCTCTTTAGTGATACCTTCGATCTTGATGTCCATTTGAAGTGCAGTAATACCAGTATTAGTACCTGCTACTTTAAAGTCCATATCACCTAGGTGGTCTTCGTCGCCAAGGATGTCTGAAAGGACGACGAAGTCATCGCCTTCTTTCACAAGACCCATTGCGATACCCGCAACAGAAGACTTGATTGGCACACCAGCATCCATAAGAGCTAGAGACGTACCACATACAGAAGCCATTGAAGATGAACCGTTAGATTCAGTGATTTCTGATACAACGCGAACAGTGTATGGGAACTCGTCAACAGATGGCATTACTGCAGCAATACCGCGCTTCGCCAGTTTACCGTGGCCGATTTCACGACGCTTAGGAGAACCTACAAAGCCAGTTTCACCTACACAGTAAGGAGGGAAGTTGTAGTGCAGTAGGAAGTGATCTTTACGCTCACCTGTCAGCTCATCGATGATTTGCGCATCACGCTGAGTACCTAGAGTTGCAGTAACGATAGCCTGAGTTTCACCACGAGTGAATAGCGCAGAACCGTGAGTACGTGGAAGAATGCCAGTACGTACGTCTAGCGCACGAACCATGTCTTTCTCACGACCGTCGATACGTGGGTTACCCGCGATGATGCTACGACGTACTACAGTCTTCTCTAGGTCATGGAAGATAGTGTGGATTTCTTTCGTGTCCGCTTCAGGATCTTCAGCAAGTAATACTTCGTTAACTTCTGCAGCGATCGCGTGGATACGGTCGTAACGAGCCATCTTCTCAGTAATTTGGTAAGCCTCTACAAGCTTAGCTTCTGCTAGTTCAGCAATCTTAGTATTAAGCGCTGTGTTCTCTTCAGGAGCAACCCAATCCCAAGCTGGTGTTGCAACTTCAGCTTTGAACTCGTTGATTGCATTGATCACAACTTGTTGTTGATCGTGACCGTAAACAACCGCCGCTAGCATTTCTTCTTCAGTTAGGTTGTCAGCTTCTGACTCAACCATTAGTACTGCAGATTCTGTACCCGCTACAACAAGATCCAGACGAGATGAACCTAGCTCTGTTTGGCTTGGGTTAAGAACAAGTTGACCGTCAATGTGACCAACACGTGCTGCACCGATAGGACCGTTGAATGGGATACCAGAGATAGCTAATGCCGCAGATGTACCAATCATTGTTGGGATATCTGGTTGAACGTCAGGGTTTACAGACACAACCGTAGCAATAACTTGTACTTCGTTTTTAAATGAATCCGGGAATAGTGGTCGGATTGGACGGTCGATTAGACGAGCTGTTAGCGTTTCGCCTTCAGATGGACGGCCTTCACGCTTGAAGAAACCACCAGGGATTTTACCTGCCGCGTAAGTACGCTCTTGGTAGTTTACTGTTAGAGGGAAGAAGTCTTGACCAGCAACTGCTTCTTTCTTACCTACAACTGAAACGAATACTGCTGTATCGTCCATTGTAACCATAACTGCTGCTGTAGCTTGACGTGCGATAACGCCAGTTTCTAGGGTAACCGTGTGGTTACCGTACTGGAACGTTTTAACAACTGGTTTTTCGAACATTGTTATTCCTTGTTTCTAAGCGCACCGATAAATAGCCGCTTAGGTGTGTTAATAAACACTCAAGGCACTACGAATCGCGACTAGTGAAAAGAAACTCATACAAATTCCCTTTTAATAGCCGCGACCTTTTGGTCGACGAGGTTGACTGTAATGCAATGAGTTTAGTGAAAAATCTGATGTACTGTTCTATCCGTGAGCATTCACGAACCTAAAACGGCATCAAAAGATTAAGCCGCCAGTATTATAACGGCTTAAGGATGATTTGGCTAAATTTAGGCAACAAAAAAGGGGCATAAAGCCCCTTTTTCGACAAACTGCTATGCAGTCGCTGATTAGCGACGTAGGCCTAGACGCTTGATTAGGTCTTGGTAGCGAGCTAGATTTTTACCTTTTAGGTAATCTAGAAGCTTACGACGACGAGAAACCATACGTAGAAGACCACGACGGCTGTGGTGATCGCCTTTGTGCGCTTTGAAGTGACCTTGTAGGTGGTTGATAGAAGCTGTAAGTAGAGCTACTTGAACTTCTGGTGAACCAGTATCGCCTTCACCTTGAGCGTATTCTGCAACGATTGCTGCTTTAGTTTCTGCATTCAGAGACATAATTCTCTCCTAATAAGAGTAAGTTAATATTTGTGCCAGCCAATCTCTGATTCAGCCGACACGAGAAGCGCGAATTATAGGGAAGTTTCTGCATTCACGCAATAAAAAATACCGGCATTAAGGCCGGTATTTTTCAAGTAGTGCGAGATTACTCTTCGTCACGAAAAACCACCAAGCGCTTTGGTGCTATTTTTCCGTCGTTGTTCATCTCGCCAACACCAATAAATAAGCGCTCATCCCCCATCGTAAGGCGAAGAGAGCCTTCGGTAGGAGCACCACTCACTTGAACTGGTTGACCATGTTGAACCATGTCCGCAAGCTCTGGTATCAAGTTCACTTCAGGTAAGTCTTCTACCGCAGTGTCCATTGGCATTAGCAGCGGATCCAAAAGTTCACGCGGCGCAACCTCTTGACGATGTGCTTGCTCTAGTAACTCGTTAAGTTGCTCAAGCGTAACCATCTTTTCGTATGGGTACTTAGCCACGCCGGTACGACGAAGCATTGTGACGTGAGCACCACAGCCTAGCATTTCTCCAAGGTCATCGACGATAGTGCGAATGTATGTACCTTTTGAACAGTGTACTTCCATCTCGACTTCAGCACCTTCAAAACGATGAAGGATTATTTCGTAGACCGTAATTTTACGAGATTCACGTGGAACTTCGATTCCCTTACGCGCATACTCATACAACGGTTTACCTTGGTATTTCAACGCCGAAAACATTGAAGGTACTTGATCCGATTCACCGCGGAATTGATCGATGCACGCTTCTAGCTTCTCAAGATCCACATCGACCGGACGAGTTTCGACAACTTCACCATCAGAGTCTGATGTATTCGTACGCTCACCCAGTTTCGCAATCACTCGGTAGCGCTTGTCTGAATCCAATAGGAACTGAGAAAACTTTGTCGCCTCTCCTAAACAGATCGGCAACATGCCCGTCGCTAGAGGATCCAATGCACCCGTATGACCCGCTTTTTCAGCAAAGTAAATTCGCTTAACTTTTTGCAACGCATCATTAGATGAGATACCTGTCGGTTTATCTAACAGGATAACGCCATTGATTGGACGACCTTTACGACGACGAGCCATTATTCTTCGTCCTCACGACCAGAATCTTTTTGCTTTTGCTTATCAGCACTAACAACTTCAGACACAAGGTTAGACATTCGCATACCTTCAACCAGTGTGTTGTCATATTGGAAACGAATTTCTGGAGTAAGGCGTAGACGAATACGCTTACCTAGCATCATACGAATATGCACTTCATGTTCACGTAGCGCTGCTAGACATGATTCTGGTGTTTGCTCACCTACACATAAAAAAGTAACAAATACTTTTGCATAAGCAAGGTCACGAGACACTTCAACGTCTGAAATAGTAACCATACCCAAACGTGAGTCACGCACTTCACGTTGAAGGATCATGGCCAATTCTTTTTGCAGCTGCTGTGCAACTCGCTGCGTGCGGCTAAATTCTTTTGACATATCTTTTCTCTTATATAGAAAGAATGGGGGGTTGGTCTAAGCCAGCCCCCCATGGTGTATTCAACAACCAATTACTACTTATCTATCAAAGACAATATGAGTAATCTTAGTCAATTAGTCTAGAGTACGTTTGATTTCAACGATTTCGAATACTTCGATTTGGTCGCCAACGCGAACATCGTTGTAGTTCTTAACGCCGATACCACACTCGTAACCATTCTTAACTTCTTGAACATCATCTTTAAAGCGACGTAGTGACTCTAGTTCACCTTCGTAAATAACAACGTTATCACGTAGAACGCGGATTGGGTTGTTACGCTTAATTAGACCTTCAGTAACCATACAGCCGGCAATCGCGCCCAGTTTCGGTGACTTAAATACGTCACGAACTTCAGCAAGACCAATGATCTCTTGCTTGAATTCTGGAGCTAGCATACCGCCCATCGCCTGTTTCACTTCATCAATCAATTGGTAAATGATTGAGTAGTAACGTAGGTCAACAGCTGCTGCTTCAACTGCACGACGAGCAGATGCATCCGCACGTACGTTAAAGCCAAGGATGATTGCGTTAGAAGCTTCTGCAAGTACAACGTCAGTCTCAGTGATACCGCCAACGCCTGAACCAACGATGTTGACTTTAACTTCGTCAGTCGACAGTTTCACTAGAGAGTCTGCGATAGCTTCAACAGAACCTTGTACGTCAGCCTTAAGAACAACGTTCAGTTCAGCAACTTCACCAGCCGTCATGTTAGCGAACATGTTCTCTAGTTTAGATTTCTGCTGACGAGCAAGTTTCACTTCGCGGAACTTACCTGCACGGTAGTTTGCAACTTCACGCGCTTTACGCTCGTCACGAACTACTGTTGCTTCGTCACCTGAAGCTGGTACACCAGAAAGACCCAAGATCTCTACAGGAATTGACGGCCCTGCTTCTGTGATTTCCTGGCCAACTTCATCACGCATTGCACGAACACGGCCGTACTCTTGACCACACAGAACGATATCGCCTTTGTATAGCGTACCAGACTGAACAAGAACGGTTGCAACTGGACCACGGCCTTTATCTAGTCGAGATTCAACAACAACACCAGATGCCATGCCTTCTTTAACTGCTGTAAGTTCTAGAACTTCAGATTGTAGAAGGATTGACTCTAGAAGTGCGTCAATGTTAGTACCTTGTTTCGCAGAGATGTGAACGAAAATGTTCTCACCGCCCCACTCTTCAGGGATAACATCGTACTGCGCCAGTTCGTTCTTAACGTTGTCTGGGTTAGCACCTTCTTTGTCGATCTTGTTCACTGCAATAATCAGAGGTACACCCGCCGCTTTCGCGTGCTGGATAGCTTCAACCGTTTGTGGCATTACACCATCATCTGCTGCAACAACTAGAACAACGATATCTGTCGCTTGAGCACCACGTGCACGCATAGCCGTAAACGCCGCGTGTCCAGGAGTATCAAGGAACGTGATCATGCCGTTTTCAGTTTCTACGTGGTATGCACCGATGTGCTGAGTAATACCACCCGCTTCGCCAGAAGCAACGTGTGTACGACGGATGTAGTCCAGTGTTGATGTCTTACCGTGGTCAACGTGACCCATGATAGTTACAACTGGAGCACGAGGAACCGCTTCGGCATTCGTGTCACGATCTGACAGTATTGCTTCTTCCAGTTCGTTCTCTTTGCGAAGAACAACCTTATGACCCATTTCTTCAGCAACAAGTTGTGCTGTTTCTTGGTCAATAACTTGGTTAATGGTCGCCATAGCGCCCATCTTCATCATCACTTTGATAACTTCTGTCGCTTTAACCGACATCTTGTTAGCAAGTTCTGAAAGAACGATTGTCTCGCCAATTACAACATCTTGCTTAGCAACCGTTGCTGACTTATCGAAGCCATGTTGCATTGATGTTGGCTTAGCCAGTTTGCCCTTACGGCCGCCTTTACCGCCACGCTGGCCACGGCTACCGTTACGTGCTTGATCATCTTTGTTAGAAGGTTTTTTCTTCTTCTTATTACGACGACCACCTTCTACTTTGCGATCTGCTTCATCTTCGGCTTCACGTGCGTATTGTGAAGTCGTTACATGGTAATCTGTATCTTCCATATCACCCTTTTTCTCTTCTGCAGCAGACCAACGCTCTTTATTCTTTTCAGCCAATTCGCGAGCTTCTTCAAGCTTGCGCTGACTTTCCTCTTCAGCCTTACGCTTAGCTTCTTCTTCCTGACGGCGTTTAAGCTCGTCGGCCTCTTTTCGCGCTGCTTCTTGCTTAATTTTGTCTTCAGCACCACGTTTCGCTTTTTCGTCAGCTCCACGTTGTGCATTCGTATCAACGTCTCGTTTCGCTTTTTCTTCAGCTTCACGTTTCGCTTTTTCTTCAGCTTCACGTTTTGCAGCTTCTTCAGCTTCACGTTTTGCAGCTTCTTCAGCTTCACGCTTTGCGGCTTCTTCAGCTGCGCGTTTTGCTGCTTCTTCTGCTTCACGTTTTGCTGCTTCTTCAGCTTCACGTTTCGCTTCATCTTCAATTGTGCTGCGCTTCACGTATGTACGTTTTTTGCGCACCTCAACCTGAACATTCTTACTCTTACCACCACCCGCGTTCACACTAAGTGTACTACGAGTTTTACGCTGTAGCGTAAGGCGTGTCGGCTCTGAATCGCCAGATTTATCACCGTGTTCTTTTTTTAGATGAGAGAGAAGCTGCTGCTTCTCTTCATCAGTAACATTGTCAGAGCTCGCCTTTTTAATGCCAGCGTCAGCAAGTTGTTCAATCAAGCGGTCGACTGGCGTACCAATCTCATCACTCAGTGCTTTAACTGTTAATTGTGTCATGCCGCTTCCTCCTTGCTGAATTATGCTTCTTCGCCGAACCAACAGATGTTACGTGCGGCCATAATTAGCTCACCTGCACGCTCTTCGGTCAGGCCTTCAATACCTTCTAAATCGTCAATGCCTTGGTCAGCTAGGTCTTCCAGTGTTGCTACACCTTTTGCTGCCAATTTGAATGCCATTTCACGCTCAAGACCTTCAAGTCCTAATAGATCTTCTGCTGGCTCCAGGCCTTCAAACGACTCTTCTTGCGCTAATGCAATTGTGGTTAATGCATCTTTCGCACGACCACGTAGCTCTTCGATTAGCTCTTCATTTAAGCCATCGACTTCAAGTAGTTCGTTAACTGGTACGTAAGCAACTTCTTCTAATGTTGAGAAACCTTCTTCAACAAGTAGTTGTGCGAAGTCCTCTTCAATATCAAGGTACTTCATGAAGTTTTCAATAGACGCTTGTGATTCTTCAGCGTGTTTCTTCTGAAGATCTGCCACTGTCATTACGTTCAGCTCCCAACCAGTCAGTTGGGACGCAAGACGAACGTTTTGGCCATTACGACCAATAGCTTGCGCTAGGTTATCTGCTTCAACTGCGATATCCATTGCGTGTGCATCTTCATCAACGATGATAGACGCTACGTCAGCAGGCGCCATTGCATTGATTACGAATTGAGCTGGGTTATCGTCCCAAAGCACGATGTCAATACGCTCACCGCCAAGTTCACCAGACACTGCTTGTACACGTGCACCACGCATACCAACACACGCACCAACAGGGTCAATACGCTTGTCGTTCGTTTTCACTGCGATCTTCGCACGAGAACCAGGATCACGTGCAGCGCCTTTAAGCTCGATGATGTCTTCCGCGATTTCAGGTACTTCAACACGGAACAGCTCTGCTAGCATTTCAGGCTTAGAACGAGTGATGAACAGTTGGAAACCACGTGCTTCTGGAGCAACTTTGTACAGAAGACCACGAACACGGTCACCTGGACGGAAGTTTTCACGAGGAAGTTGATCATCACGTAGGATTACCGCTTCTGCGTTGTTACCTAGATCAAGTACGACAGTTTCGCGGTTAACTTTCTTAACCACACCAGTGATTAGATCACCTTCATTGTCGATGAACTGCTCAACAATCTGTGCACGTTCTGCTTCGCGAACTTTTTGCACGATAACTTGCTTCGCCGTTTGAGTCGTAATACGGTCAAACGTTACTGATTCGATCTCGTCTTCTACGTAGTCGCCTAGCTGAACTGAATCATCTTCATATTGTGCCGCTTCTATAGAGATCTCTTTCGTTGGGTGTTCAACAGCGTCTACCACCAACCAGCGACGGTAAGTAACGAATTCACCCGTTTTACGGTCAATAGCAACACGTACGTCGATTTCGATTTCGTATTTTTTCTTTGTAGAAGTTGCTAGAGCAATCTCAAGAGCTTCAAAGATACGCTCACGAGGTACCGCTTTTTCGTTCGATACCGCTTCTGCTACCGCTAAAATTTCTTTACTCATTGTATTTAGCCTCTAAGCTTTAACTTTTTTAGGGAACTAAAATTTAGGGATCAGGTTAGCTTTTGAAATATTACTTAAAGCAAACTCTTCTTGCTGACCTTCAACAGTAACTGTCACTGTTTCGCCATCAACGCCGTGGATAATACCTTTCCACTTACGACGGTTTGCTACAGCCATTTTCAAAACGATGCTGACCTCGTGACCAATAAATTGCTCGTAATGTGCTGCTTTGAAAAGCGGTCTTTCTAAACCTGGAGAAGACACTTCTAGGCTGTAAGCAACCGAAATTGGATCTTCAACGTCTAGTACCGCACTTACTTGGTGACTAACTTCTGCACAGTCGTCCACGTTAATGCCATTTTCATGGTCAATATAGATGCGTAGCGTTGAGTGCGCGCCTGCACGAATGAATTCTAATCCAACCAACTCATAGCCCGACGCCTCAACAGGTGCTTCAAGCATTTCAGTAAGTTGTCTTTCTAAACCAGTCATTTAAACCACTCCAGAAACAAAAAAAGGGCTCAGAGCCCAATCAAAAAACCAAGCAGCAACCTGAGATATTTAAAAAACTCAGATAACAAAAAACCCCGATAGTCGGGGTTTTATGCTGCTGGACCCTGATACGTTAAGAATAGAAAAGAATGCCATTCTTAACTCGTAGTGTGGTTAGTACTACGCAAACTTGCCAACTCTCGATTTCTTATCAAAAGAAAGAGATTGGTTGCGGGGGCCGGATTTGAACCGACGACCTTCGGGTTATGAGCCCGACGAGCTACCAAACTGCTCCACCCCGCGTCCGACTTGCTGAGCATTATACTCGCAAACAAGTGATTTACAAGTTTGTAAATACATGGTGCCGAGAGAGGGACTCGAACCCTCACACCAAAGGCACTAGCACCTCATGCTAGCGTGTCTACCAATTTCACCATCTCGGCATCAAAACCTTGCAGCTTATTGAGGAATTTCATCACCAGCTGGTGCTGGAACTTCACTCACTGCGTCCTTAACTTGTTCAACAACTGGTTGACCTAACGTTGGGTCTACCCATTGTGACTCAGTCTTGTGTGTAGACATGCGACCGAGTAATAAGCTAACGACAAAAAATACAGTTGCTAAAATAGCAGTTGTTCGGGTTAAGAAATTACCTGAGCCACTAGCACCAAACACTGTGTTTGAAGCACCAGCACCGAACGAGGCTCCCATATCTGCGCCTTTACCTTGTTGAATCAACACAAGGCCAATCACACCAAGCGCCGCCAACAGGTAAATCACAAGTAGAACTGTAAACATTTTTTCCACCTATGTTCCAAATTGTTGAGCCAGCGCCGCCCAAAAATAATGAATCTTATTAAATGAACAAGGCTAGCGACCTCCTAACGGGAGGCGGTGCAATACTAGCGAAAGCCATTAACGCTGACAAGGGAAAATTAGTAAAAAAACAACACCATTGAGCCGAACGCTCAAAAAAAGGGCAAAAAACGCCCTTTTTTTTCATGCTATGGGTGAAGATAATAATTAAAAACTTGCTTTTACCGCTTCAGCAATTTTAAGCGCTGAGCTCTGTACAAGTTCTGCATCTTCACCTTCGACCATTACGCGAATGAGTGGCTCAGTGCCTGATTTACGAAGCAACACTCGACCTTTGTCGCCTAGTTCAGCTTCCACTTCAGAGACAGAGTCCAATACTGCTTTTGCTTCTAATGGATTTGCATCGCCAGAGAAACGAACGTTTTCTAGCACTTGCGGGTACAACGTCATTCCTTGAGAAAGATCGTACAACGACATATCACTACCGACAACCGAAGCAAGCACTTGCAATGCAGCGACAATAGCATCACCCGTTGTGACTTTATCTAACAAGATAACGTGGCCAGAGTTTTCAGCACCGATCTTCCAACCTTTCGCAAGCAATTGTTCCATAACGTAGCGATCGCCTACCGCAGCACGAACAAATGGAATACCTAGCTTCTTCAGGCCATTTTCCATGCCTAAGTTAGTCATCAGAGTACCAACTACACCGCCTTTTAGCTCACCGCGACGCAGAGCATCTCTGGCGATGATGTAGGCTATCTGGTCGCCATCTACTTTATTACCCAAGTGATCAACCATGATGATACGGTCGCCATCACCATCAAACGCAAGGCCAAGGTGCGCTTGCTCTTCCACAACACGCTTTTGAAGTGCGCGTACGTCAGTCGCACCAACTTGATCGTTGATATTGGTGCCGTTAGGCTCAACGCCCATCGCAACAACTTCTGCACCCAGCTCTTTAAATACGTTAGGAGCAATGTGATAAGTTGCGCCGTGCGCGCAGTCAACCACTATTTTAAGGCTCGCTAAGCTCAGTGTTGAAGGAAAAGTACTTTTACAAAACTCAATGTATCGACCTGCCGCATCGTTTAGACGAGTTGCTTTACCCAACTCAGACGATTCGACACATTCAATCTCTTTATCCAATTCCGCTTCGATCGCAAGTTCAATATCATCCGGCAACTTAGTGCCTTCAGAAGAGAAAAACTTGATGCCGTTGTCATAGTAAGGGTTATGAGATGCCGAGATCACAATCCCAGCTTCTGCTCGGAATGTTTGTGTTAAGTAAGCAACTGCTGGTGTTGGCATTGGTCCAGTAAAGGTCGCTTTAAGACCCGCCGCGGCCAAACCAGCTTCTAGCGCAGATTCCAGCATGTAGCCCGATATACGAGTATCTTTACCGATAATTACTTTTTTTGTGCCTTGTTTCGCTAATACGCGACCTGCCGCCCAGCCAAGTTTCAGTACGAAATCGGGAGTGATTGGATATTGTCCAACTTTGCCACGCACACCGTCTGTACCAAAGTAACGTCTTTTATTAGACATAAACTTTCCTTTGTTATTTTTTAAATATTGTTCTTCGTCATCTCAACAACTTTCATCGCTTCAAGCGTTTCGTCAAAGTCGTGTACTCGAATGATCTGTGCACCTTTCATCGCTGCGATAGTGGCACAAACGACGCTGGCATTTGTGCATTCTGCCGCAGGCTTATCCAACAGTTTAAAAATCATCGATTTGCGAGACATGCCAGCCAAGATAGGCAAGCCAAACTTGTGAAACTTCTCAAGATGAGCAAGCATATGATAATTGTGTTCTAAGGTTTTGCCAAAGCCAAAACCAGGATCGAGAATAATATTTTCTCGAGCAATACCTGCTGCTTCGCACACTGCCAAGCGTTCCACCAGAAACTGCTCCACTTCCTGCAGGAGATCATCATATTGCGGATTCTGCTGCATGGTTTTCGGCTGACCCTTCATATGCATGATGCACACCGGTACATTCGCTTGTGCAGCCACTTCCAACGCGCCCGGCTCGCTCAGAGAACGAACATCATTGATTAGGTCTGCCCCTGCTTCCACGGACTGACGAATCACTTCAGCTTTGCTGGTATCAACTGAAATCCATATTTCTGGGTAGTGGGCCCTGATAGCTCTGACGACAGGGATGACGCGTTCCAGTTCATTTTCCAAAGTGACTTCTGGAGCGCCAGGTCGTGTCGATTCACCGCCAACATCGATAATGCTAACCCCTGCTTTTATCATTTTATCAACGCGGGCAAGAGCTAAATCTAGTGAATTGTACTTGCCTCCATCAGAGAAAGAATCAGGTGTAACGTTGAGGATGGCCATTACGTGTGGACGAGAAAGGTCCAGAGATTTGTTTTTTGCTTTAATAATCATAATAAATACAAAAACCCCGAGCGAACTCGGGGTTTATCAATATCAACAGTTGTTATTCAGAATCTTTCTTTTCTGGAGCGTCAGTTGAAGCCGCGTCTTCGGAAGTGGACTGCTCTGCATCTTTATCAGCATCAGCCTTTTTCTCTTCATCTTTCGCTTCAGGCGCAGCTTGTGGTTTATCATCAACCTCAGGCTTGCTTGACAGATTGTCGCTCCAACCAGCCGGTTCACGAATTTCTGCCTTGCGCTCCATTAGGTCATCGATTTGGCGAGCATCAATGGTTTCATACTTCATTAGCGCATCTTTCATCGCATGCATGATATCCATGTTTTCTTCCAAAATCTTCTTCGCTCGGTCGTAGTTGCGGTCGATGATTTGGCGAACTTCGTCATCAATTAGCTTAGCGGTGTCATCAGACATATGTTTTGTCTGAGTCACACTACGACCTAGGAATACTTCACCTTCATCTTCTGCATACAATAAAGGACCCAATTTTTCAGAGAAACCCCATTGCGTTACCATCTTGCGAGCAATCTCTGTTGCACGTTCGATATCGTTAGAAGCACCTGTAGAGACTTTATCCGCACCGTAAATCAACTCTTCTGCAAGGCGCCCACCGTACAGACTCGAGATCATTGATTCTAAGTGCTGACGAGACATACTTACGCGATCTTGTTCTGGTAGGTACATCGTCACACCTAATGCACGACCACGAGGAATAATAGAGACCTTGTACACAGGATCATGCTCAGGAACTAAACGACCGACAATCGCGTGTCCCGCTTCGTGGTAGGCTGTTGACGCTTTCGTCTCTTCTGACATAACCATCGAGCGACGTTCTGCACCCATCATGATTTTGTCTTTAGCCAGTTCAAACTCAACCATTGATACGTTGCGTTTGTTGCCACGAGCAGCAAATAGCGCAGCTTCGTTTACTAAGTTTGCTAAGTCAGCACCTGAGAAACCCGGCGTACCACGTGCAATTAAAGAAGGCTCTACATCGCCCGCTAGAGGCACTTTACGCATGTGGACTTTAAGAATCTGCTCACGACCACGGACGTCTGGTAGACCAACCACGACTTGGCGGTCAAAACGACCAGGACGCAACAATGCAGGGTCAAGCACATCCGGACGGTTAGTCGCTGCAATAACGATAATACCTTCGTTACCTTCGAAACCATCCATTTCAACCAGCATTTGGTTCAGTGTTTGCTCACGCTCATCGTGACCACCACCTACACCAGCACCACGCTGGCGACCAACCGCATCAATCTCATCGATAAAAATGATACAAGGTGCCGCTTTCTTCGCTTGCTCAAACATGTCACGCACACGAGATGCACCCACACCTACAAACATTTCTACGAAGTCAGAACCAGAAATAGTAAAGAACGGTACTTTTGCTTCACCGGCAATCGCCTTCGCAAGCAATGTCTTACCTGTACCTGGAGGCCCCACCATTAGAACACCAGTCGGGATTTTACCGCCCAGCTTCTGGAAACGGCTTGGATCACGTAGGTAATCGACCAGCTCTTTTACGTCTTCTTTTGCTTCGTCACAGCCAGCAACATCAGCAAACGTAGTTTTGATTTGATCTTCGCTCATCATTCGAGCTTTGCTCTTACCGAAAGACATGGCGCCTTTACCGCCACCGCCTTGCATTTGACGCATGAAGAATATCCATACACCAATCAGTAAGATCATTGGGAACCAAGAAATGAAAATTGTACCTAGCAAGCTTTGCTCTTCAGGAGGCGTACCTTGCACTTTCACATTTTGATTAATTAGGTCATCCAGAAGCTTTTGGTCGTACACAGGCATATACGTAACCATTTTGGCACCGCCGCCACGACGAACGAAGCTAATCTCACCGTCTTTAAATGTTGCTTCTTGAATCTGGCCTTGGCCAACTTCCTGTACAAACGTGGTGTAATCCACGGTTCTGCCATTACTTTCTCCAGGGCCAAAGCTCTGGAATACCGACATCAATACGACAGCGATAACAAGCCACAGAATTAAATTTTTTGCCATGTCACTCAAGGTGTAAGCCTCTCGATAACTAATTGTAATTAAAGGTAGGGTACTACAGTTCATTCACTGTAGCCATAGTGTTAACACGCTCTTAATAGAGCAAAATGGTTAACCTTTGTAACCAGTGGCTACTACAAAGACCTCTCGAGAGCGAGCTCGCGAGGAGTCTGGTTTCCTGACTTTTACGACTTTAAACATGTCTCGGACTTCTTTCACGTACTGATCGAAGCCTTCACCCTGGAAAACTTTTACAACAAAGCTACCATTAGGCGCTAGAACTTGTCGACACATATCTAAGGCCAATTCAACTAAATACATAGCTCTAGGTTGATCGACAGAGTTATTACCAGCAATATTAGGTGCCATATCAGACATTACTACGTCCACCATTGATGGCTGGATTTTTTCTAACAAAGCTTCTAATACCGCATCGTCACGAAAGTCACCTTGTAAAAAGCTTACACCAGCAATCGGATCCATTGGTAACAAATCACACGCAATAATTTGCCCACTATCTCCTACTATTTTAGCAGCATACTGGGACCAACCACCTGGAGCTGCACCCAAATCGACCACAGTCATACCTGGTTTTAACAGCTTATCTTTGGTTTGTATTTCATCAATCTTGAAATAAGCACGTGAACGGTAACCTTTTTTACGAGCTTCGTTCGCGTATTTATCATCAAAGTGTTCTTTCAACCAACGACCAGAACTCGCCGAATGTTTTTGTTTACTCATTTTAATCCTAACAAGGCACAAATAGGAGCTATTGTTTTAATAGGCGCAACCTATTACTCAATAAATTATAGTCTTCAGCAATAGATGGCGTTAAAATAGCTTTTTTCAACCCTTATTTTAAAGAAAATTGGCCGCGTAATGAACCTAAGCACCAAACAAAAGCAGCACCTAAAAGGCCTGGCTCACAGTTTAAAACCTGTTGTGCTAATGGGCGCAAATGGACTTACAGAAGCCGTGCTAGCAGAAATTGAAATCGCTCTAAACCATCACGAACTGATCAAAGTAAAAGTTGCTTCAGAAGATCGTGAGACAAAACAGCTAATCATCGACGCTATCGTACGTGAGACGGGCGCAGAAAAAGTTCAGACTATCGGTAAAGTACTTGTACTGTACCGCCAATCTGAAGAACGTAAAATCGAAATCCCTCGTAAGTAACCACTACTTACGTTGCTGAATAAAAGGTCGCCAATGGCGACCTTTTTACGTTTGTAGACAGAGTAATACTTTCTGATTACAGATAATCAACTCGGTCAATTTCAAAATCTTTTGCACCACCAGGGGTTTCGATAACCACTTCGTCACCTTCCATCTTACCAATCAGGCCACGAGCAATTGGGGAGCTAACAGAAATACGACCAGCTTTAATGTCTGCTTCATCTTCACCGACAATTTGGTACGTTTTTTCTTCGTCAGTATCGATATCAATCAAAGTCACCGTTGTGCCAAAAATGACTTTACCAGTGTTTTCCATTTTAGTGACATCAATAACCTGCGCGACAGAAAGCTTGTATTCGATATCGCGAATCTGCGCTTCACAAATACCCTGTTCTTCACGCGCGGCGTGGTATTCAGCATTCTCTTTTAAATCACCTAGTTCACGAGCTTCTGCAATCGCCGCTGAAATTTGAGGACGTAGCTTAAGTAGACGATCTAATTCTTCACGTAGCATTTGTTCACCACGTAGTGTCATTGGAACTTTTTCCATTATATAACCTCATGCCCAAGTCTATTTTGGACAAAAAAACCCTACCCTGTCAGTTGACTGGGGAGTGCGTTTGAAGATGTGTTTTATCTAGTTTAAACAAACTCAGGGGCGAAATCACCCTAATTCGATATCAAGTATCGCTATGCAACTCACGCATAATGATGCTTGTCACTGTTTAGCTTAATTATTGTTGTAATTTATTGAAAAACAACACTGCCCATTAAAGAAAAAACCTCAAAAAACATAAAATCTAATCAATTCACAATAATTAGACAAAAACAAAAAGCATTTAAATATCATAATCATATATAGAACACAAAAACAATCGAACAGCGTTCATTACCCAAATTTATATCATTTTACTAACTGACAATGAAACTTTAGCTGTAAAACGTCTCCAGCAAGTTGTTTGATCAAAGACTTACCAGCGCGATGTCTTCGTGTACCTGGCACTTCTTTGAGACCAATAGCTTCAGAGAGAAAAACTCTCCCCCATACAACAATGAATTATGGACAGCTAACTAGGACAAATAAGATGAAAAAGACTCTAATTGCTCTTTCTGTATCTGCAGCAGCAATGGCAACTGGCGTAAACGCAGCTGAACTTTACAACCAAGATGGCACTTCTCTAGAAATGGGTGGCCGCGCCGAAGCTCGTCTATCTATGAAAGATGGCGACGCTCAAGACAACTCTCGCATCCGTCTAAACTTCCTTGGCAAACAAGAAATCAGCGACAAACTATACGGCGTTGGCTTCTGGGAAGGTGAGTTCACTACAGCGGACTTTGACGAAGATGGCAAAGACATCAGCGGTGAAGACTCTCTAGACACTCGTTACGCTTACGCTGGTCTTGGCGGCGCATGGGGTGAGTTCACTTACGGTAAAAACGAAGGTGCACTAGGCGTTATTACAGATTTCACAGATATCATGGCATACCACGGTAACTCAGCAGCTGACAAACTAGCAGTAGCTGACCGTTCAGACAACATGATGTCTTACAAAGGTCAATTCGATAACCTAAGCGTGAAAGCAAGCTACCGCTTCGCAGACCGTGTAGAGCAAAATGGTCACTACTCAGACAATGACCAAGATGGTTACTCTCTATCTGCAATCTACGGTCTAGCAGACACTGGCCTTGAGCTAGGTGCTGGTTACGCAGATCAAGACGAAGCTAACGAATACATGCTAGCAGCATCTTACACTATGGGTGATCTATACTTCGCTGGTGTATTCACTGACGGTGAGAAGATGACTGATGACTTTGCTGGTACTGTTGACTACACAGGTTACGAACTAGCAGGTGCTTACACTGTAGGTCAAACTGTATTCACAACAACGTACAACAACGCAGAGACAAACGACGAAACTTCTGCAGACAACATCGCGATTGATGCTTCTTACTACTTCAAGCCTAACTTCCGTGGTTACGTTTCGTACAACTTTAACCTAATCGATGCGGGTGACACCTTAGGCTCAACTAAAGCTAATGGCCCAGCGACTAAGATCGATGCAGAAGACGAACTAGCTCTAGGTCTACGTTACGACTTCTAATTCCTGTCTTTAGACGTGAATACTAAGTGCCCGCATCTTGCGGGCATTTTTTATCCTCAGTTAACAAGTCGTACTCTTCATTTCCTTATTATGGTCTCATTAATAATTGGTGAGAAAACCATTTATCCTCCACCTAGCATCTTGGGGGAACTTGGGTATACTCAAC
This sequence comes from Vibrio sp. J1-1, assembly GCF_021728395.1. GTDB lineage: Bacteria > Pseudomonadota > Gammaproteobacteria > Enterobacterales > Vibrionaceae > Vibrio. The sequence continues at coordinate 300,826 of NZ_JAKKCM010000003.1, forward strand.
TACATAACTCACGTTAGAAAGTATCTCTATGCGTATACGTTGGTCCCTATTTTTCCTTTCCCTGCTCAGCCCATTAGCAACGCAAGCATACCCACATCAGGAGCTGCTGCCTGAAGGCGCACGGATAAGTCTGGTTGCTGAAAAGCTCACTGATAATGCAGAACTTTCCGGTATTCACCCAACAGAGCAACTATTTCCACCAGCAAGTACGCTAAAGATAGTAACCGCTTTAGCAGCCAAGTTGGAGCTGGGTGATAACTTTAAATTTCGTACTAAGCTTGAAGCCTCTAAATCAGATGCAGTGATCACTTTTGTTGGTGACCCAACACTGCTGACGAAAGATTTAGAAGATCTTCTTACCCTAGCTAAAAAGAATGGCTTAAAACGCATTGACGGCGACTTGTGGCTCGATAACAGCGTGTTTACTGGTTATAACCGCGCTGTCGGTTGGCCATGGGATATTCTTGGTGTGTGTTATAGCGCTCCGGCGTCCGCCATCACACTGAATAAAAACTGTGTGCAAGCGTCCATTTACACACAGAAAGATGGCGGAACTCGGGTGTTTGTCCCCGAACATCAACCGATCCATGTAAAAAGCTCGGTAGAGACGGTAACACGTGCGGTTCAGAAAAGTCGGCACTGTGAGTTAGATCTTCTACCTAATCCAGACAATCGCTATGAGCTAAATGGTTGCCTCGTCGCGAGAGAAAAACCGTTACCTCTTAAGTTCGCGGTCCAAGATCCTGAAATGTATACCAGCAAAAAGATCGCAACGCTGCTTGCTCAACTCAATATTGAACTTAAAGGCAGAATAAAGGTAGGTTCTGCCCCTAAGAAACAGCGTAAACTATTCGCACTGCATCAATCTCAGCCATTGCCTGTTTTGCTGGATCAGATGCTAAAACGTTCTGATAACCTGATCGCCGATACGCTGACGAAAACGCTTGGTGCGAAATTTTTTGTTCAACCCGGCAGTTTCGCCAATGGCACAGAAGCCATAAAACAAATCATCTTCGCGAATACGGGGGTCGACATTCGACAAGCACGCCTGGAGGATGGGTCTGGGCTGTCGAGAAACAATCGAATATCCGCAACCAAAATGGCAGAGATACTGCGCTACATCTGGAAGAATGAGAAACATCTCAACCTTATTGCAATTATGCCAAAGTCAGGGGAATCGGGTACGCTTCAATATCGACAAAGCATGCGTAATGCACCGATTAAAGGACAACTGATTGCCAAAAGTGGATCTTTATACGGGACTTATAATATGGCGGGATATGGGCTGGATAAAAATGGCAAACCGAATACCATCTTTGTTCAGTTTGTCTCTGATTACTTCCCAGAGAAACAAGAGGGTGGCAAACCAGCTGTCGCCCCGATTACAAGCTTTGAGAAATTGTTTTATAACGATGTGGTGAACTTTAGTCAGGCGATGCCTAAAAAGTAGTTTGACACCGTTAGTCACTGCTAAACAAAAAAAGCGCCCTATTCGGCGCTTTCATTTTGCTCAGTTAATCATTACTGAATCGTAATACGAGCGAATTTACGTTTACCAACTTGGAATACGTAAGTGCCTGCTTCTGGTGTGAATTTGCTGTCTGCCACTTTCTCACCGTCAATCTTAGCCGCGCCCTGTTTGACCATACGCATCGCATCTGAAGATGATGGACATAAACCCGCTTCTTTTAGTAGGTTACTTACCGGACGACCTGCTTCGAACTCAAATTCTGGCATTTCATCAGGGATTTGGTTCTTAGCAAAACGGTTAACAAACTCTTGCTCCGCAGCATCAGCGTCCGCTTCACTGTGGAAACGTGCAATAATTTCTTTCGCCAGTAGCACTTTGATGTCGCGAGGGTTCTTGCCTGCATCAACATCGGCCTTGAACTGGGCAATCTCTTCCAGCGGACGGAAAGACAGAAGTTCGTAGTAACTCCACATCAAGTCATCAGAGATCGACATAATCTTACCAAACATCTCGCTTGGCGCTTCACTGATACCAATGTAGTTGTTTGCAGACTTAGACATCTTCTTCTCGCCGTCCAGACCTACAAGAAGAGGCATCATCAGTACGACCTGAGGCTTCTGACCGTGAGATTTTTGTAGCTCGCGGCCCATTAGCAAGTTGAACTTCTGGTCGGTACCGCCAAGCTCAACATCTGTTTCCATTGCCACTGAGTCCCAACCTTGCAGTAATGGGTACATGAACTCGTGAATAGCGATTGGCTGACCACCTGTGTAACGCTTTTTAAAATCATCGCGTTCTAGCATTCGAGCAACCGTTTGGTTGGCTGCTAGACGAATCATGCCTTCAGCACCAAGCTCAGATAACCACTCTGAGTTAAATTGAATCTTGGTTTTTGCTGGGTCTAGAATCTTAAACACCTGCTCTTTGTACGTTTCTGCATTACGCAGTACGTCTTCACGGCTAAGTGGTGGACGAGTTGAGTTTTTACCTGTCGGGTCACCAACCATTGCAGTAAAGTCACCAATCAGGAACGTCACTTCATGGCCTAACTCTTGGAACAAGCGAAGCTTATTGAAAATAACCGTATGGCCCAGGTGGATGTCAGGTGCCGTTGGATCCGCGCCCAACTTAATACGTAGAGGACGACCTTCTTTTAGTTTTGCGATCAGCTCTTCTTCTGGAATCAGCTCTTCAACACCGCGCTTAATCTCGGCTAGTGCAGCTTCAATGCTCGCCATTCTTGTTCACTCCCACAGATTTGGCAAAATATAATAGCTGGACATATTACTTGAATAGCGATGCATTTTGAAACACGTTAGACTAGGTAGTTGTCATTTTTTATGTTTAATTTAGCAAACAAGTACGTCATGCATTCGATTTTTGTCCGACTTCCACTCTTGCACAAAGTATTGATCGGTTTTTTTAGTGCGCTGATCATCTTCGCACTGTTCTTTTTACCCGATCCGCAAGAACTTAACCCACAGCAAAGCCGCTTAAAAGTAGGGCAATCTTATCCTGTGCCAATTTCTTTGGAATTGACGACATTAAACAGGACCTCTTCCACCTCTTCGATTTTACGCTGGGAGACCTACAAAGTTAAAAATGGTGAAAGTGCGGCCATTCTCTTTAGTCGAGTCGGTTTATCTGCGCGTGTTCTGCATGAGCTGGTTTCCTCAGACAAAGAAGTGGAAAAGCAATTAACACGCCTTCGACCAGGTGACAGGCTGCAATTCGGTTTTGATGAAAACAACAACTTAGTTCAATTACGACGAACATTGAGTGCTTTCGAAACCTTCCGAATTAAGCTACAAAATGGCAAGTACGTTTCTGAAATCGATAAAAAAGAGGTCGATTATCAATACAACTTTGCCGAAGCAACCATAAAATCTAACTTCTGGAATGCGGGCATTTCTTCGGGCTTAAACGCGAACCAAATAATGGAGTTAGCCGGTATTTTTGGCTGGGATATCGACTTTGCGTTAGATATTCGTAAGAACGACACGTTCAAAGTGCTGTATCAGGAAGAGGTTGTCGAAGGGGAAGTGATTGGACGCGGGAAAATTATCGCCGCCGTTTTCAAAAACCAGGGGGATACCTTCACTGCGATTCTGGATGAAAAATCGGGTAAGTATTACGATGAAAATGGTCGAGCAATGAAGAAAGCATTTTTACGCGCGCCTCTGGATTTCCGTCGTGTAAGCTCGAACTTCAACCCTCGCCGTCTGCATCCTGTCACCGGCAAAGTTCGCCCTCACCGAGGCACGGATTATGCCGCCCCCGTAGGTACGCCTATTTGGGCTGCCGGTGATGGTGTCGTACAAAAGTCGTCATACAACAAATTTAATGGTAACTATGTGTTCATCAAACACAGTAATACCTACATTACGAAGTATTTACACCTAACCAAACGTACCGTTAAAACTGGTCAACGCGTTAAACAAGGCCAAACTATTGGTACATTAGGTGGTACAGGCCGAGTAACAGGCCCTCACCTTCACTACGAGTTCCTAGTTAACGGCGTGCACAAAAACCCGCGCACGGTTAATTTACCTCAATCAAAATCGTTAACTGGGCAAGCAAGACAAACCTTCTTAGCGAATGCGAAAATCAACATGGCTAAGCTCGACCGATACAGCGAGCTTTTAACCATGAAGTAAGCAGCTCGAACAGAGAAAGAGGCGATTTATATCACCTCTTTCTCTGATCCAATCACCTCATCAGATAAATGCTCTCTCCCCAACATAAGTAGGCAGGGAGTTAACACCAACGTCAGCAATGTAGCAAAAGCAAGCCCACCTGAAACAGCGGTTGCTAACTGAGACCACCACTGGGTGCTTGGCGCACCGAATTCTATTTTCTGATTAATCAAATCGATGTTCATCTCCAGCACCATTGGCAGCAGGCCAAGAATCGTCGTGATCGTAGTAAGTAATACCGGGCGTAGACGCTGCACACCTGTTCTTAGGATCGCATCACGCTTATCCAACCCGCGTTTGCGTAGCTGATTGTACGTATCAATTAAGACGATGTTGTTGTTCACTACAATTCCCGCTAATGCAATCACGCCGATACCCGACATAATCACACCGAAAGGTTTCTGGAATATCAACAAGCCCGCAAAAACACCAACCGTCGAAAACAATACCGCACTTAGAATAAGAAACGCTTGGTAGAAGCTGTTAAACTGGGTGATTAAGATCAACGCCATACCAACCAGCGCCACGATAAATGCGTTGAATAAGAACGCAGAGGAGTTTTCCTGCTCTTCGTTTTGACCTCGGATTTTAAACTCGACTCCCTCAGGCAAGGCTAAACCTTTCAGCGCTTCTTCTACTTTCGGCAGTTCAAGCGCTAGATTATAACCTTCTCTAATATCCGCAAACACGCTGATCACTCTGTGCCCATCAACACGACGGATCGTGTCCTGTTTATGTTCAGGAATAATGCTGGCGAAATTGGTGATCGGAACCAGTCCAGCAGCGGTTTTAACCCGCAACTGATCAAAGCGGCCAATATCACGCTTATCCTCTGGGTAGCGCACTAATATATCGACTTCCTCAGACGAGTCATCCGGCAGATACTCCCCCAGTTTTAAGCCGTTGGTAACAAACTGCACTGTGTTACCAACCAGCGTGGCGTCTGCTAAGAAGCGGGCGGCATCGTCACGGCGAATATCGATCTGCCAGTCGATACCGTCTTTGCTCGAGTTATCACTGATATTGGTAAAGGCTGGGTAAGCATCCGCCCAATGACGAACGATTTTAGCTCCCTCATCTAGCCCAATGAGCGTTGAACCAGACATTTCAATTACCAAGTCGTGCTCGGTTGGTGGACCCGCTTCCGGAAACTTGTACTCTATTTCCACTCCAGCATACTGGTCTGTGGTTTGTTTTAGTTCATCAATAATGGTTTTCACCTTACGACGATACTGCCAATCCACAGGTGTGATCTGGATTAAACCAATCTCATCATCACCACCAGTTTTGGTATAGACGCTTTCAAACTCGTCATGCCCCAACATCACCGATTCAACATTACGCATGATTCGGTCTTTCTCATCGATAGATAAATCGCCGTAGGAACGCACTTTAACGGTAAAAAATGGTGGGTCTACTTCGGGGAAAAACTCCGCACCTAGTCCCGCTTTAACGTAAGTAAAGCCGACGCCAACCGAGAGTAAGATTGCACTCAGAAAAATCTTTAACGGATGACGCAGCGCCACATTCAGCGTTTGGTAATACAGCTTAGTGATACCCGTAGCTTTGTCATAATCGCCTTCATGTAGAGCAAGCATTTTCTCGTGTTGGATAGGCGAGACGTTTTGAGGTTTACCGATCAGACTACCTAGCACAGGCACGAATAACAGCGCCATCGCCAACGAAGCGGCCAACGTCGCGATCAATGTCAGCGGAAGATACTTCATAAACTCGCCAGTAACATCCGGCCAGAATAATAGTGGAGCAAAGGCAGCCAACGTCGTCGCCGTCGAAGCCGTGATCGGCCAAGCCATACGCTTTGCAGCATCGCGATACGCTTCTTTGCGCGGCACTCCTTCTTGCATACGCCGATCGGCAAACTCGGTGACCACAATCGCCCCATCAACCAACATACCAACCGCCATGATCAGCGAGAATAAGACAATAATGTTCACTGTCAGGCCAAACACAGCCAGCACCAGCAAGCCAGTAAGGAATGAGCCAGGAATCGAAATACCGACCAGCACTGCAGTGCGAACACCGAGAATCGCAATAATCACAATGACGACCAAAATGATTGCCGACAAGATGTTGTTCTGCAGGTCGTTGAGCATCATCTTGACGTCATCTGACTGGTCCCTGGTGTATTTCACCAGTAGGTTATCCGGCCATTGTTCTTGATTTTGCGCTTCGGTCATCACCGCTTTGATCAACGCTACCGTCTCGATGATGTTTTCGCCCGCACGCTTTTTCACATCGAGGACAATCGCAGACTTACCATCCAAACGTGCATAACTCTCTGGGTCACGGAATGCACGTCTTATCGTCGCTACATCACCAAAGGTAATGACTTGCTTGCCATCGACTTTAACTGGCAATTCAAGCACATCTTTTAGCGACTCAAACACCGACGGCACTTTGACGGAAAATCGGCCGTAACCAGTATCAACAAACCCCGCAGCCACCACTCGGTTGTTTAATGCGATCAAGTTGTAGATATTCGCCTGATCCAGACCATAGCTTTCCATCAACAACGGATCGACGATGATCTCAACGATATCTTCTCGGTCACCAGCAATATCCACTTCCAAGATCTGTTTATAGCTCTCCAACTTGTCTCTTAATTGGCGTGCAAGATGTACGATGGTTCTCTCCGGCACGGTTCCGTAAAGCACCACCGATAAAGCCGGCTCCTCAGAAGCTAAAGTGACTTCATTGACGGTAGGTTCATCACTATCGGCTGGCAATTTAGGCTTTGCCAAGTCAACCGCATCACGGACTTCAGCCATGGCTCGGTCAAGATCGACGCCAACGCTGAACTCCAGCACTACCGACGCGTGCCCTTCAGATGCCGTTGCGGTCATCTCTTTGACCCCTTCGATAGAGCGCAGTTCTTGTTCTATAGGGCGAACGAGCAAACGCTCAGCATCGGCAGGTGAGATACCTTGGTGACTTACAGATACATAGATAATTGGGATCGTGATATCTGGACTCGATTCTTTCGGAATCGTCAAATAGGTTAGTACGCCAGAAATCAGAACAAAGACCAGCAACACCATCATGGTGCGTGTGCGTGATAAAGCGGCGTCGATCAAACTTAACATATCGTCCCCACTTACAATTCTTGCTTAACGGCAATTACTTCATCACCATCACGCACAAAGCCCTGACCAGTAGTGATAATGTCGACTTGCTCCCCCAGCCCAGTTAGCCAAACACCGTCCTGCTCTGCTTTAACTAATTGAATAGGGATGAACTTTACCCTTTGATTTTCTATGGTTTTTACACCTAAATTGCCCGCCTCATCGAGTGCAAGCATTGCTGGGGTTAACTTGATCGCTGGTTGTTGTTTGAGGTTTAAATCAACCTCGGTGCTGATCCCAGCAGGAATCAACTGTTGAGGGTTTGGTAATAGGATTTCAATCGGGAAAGTGTTGGTTGCTGGCGAGGAGACCCGTGAAATATAGTTCACCGTGCCTTCCACCATTTCACCAGAGATAAACTTGACTTTTGCAGGTTGATTTAACGACAACTCCTGAATATGGCGCTCACTGACATCCGCCTCAATCACTAGGTTGGCTAGGTCAATAATGGTCGCAACCGGATCGCCAATACCGACAAAATCGCCCGTTTCGATAAATAGATGATCGATAATACCGCTGAAGGGGGCGGTTACATTAGTGTTTCTCAACGCAATCTTAGCGTTTGTTACTTGAGCTCTTGCTTCCACCAAAGAAGCTTCTGCATTACTGAACGCGACCTCCCCTTGCAGGCCTTTATTCTTTAACGACTGGGCCGCGTTGAATTCCTTTTCACGTACTTTAAGCAGTGAACGCGCGCGCTCCAGTTGGATATCGAGATCGCCTTTATCAATTTGCGCTATCGCTTGTCCTTGCTTAACCGACTGACCTTTTTCAACCTTGAGTGCAATGATTTTACCGGCAATTTCTGCACCTAGATTCGCCTGTCTGTCTGGCGCGGTGCGACCGTACAGTTCGATCGTTTTATAGGTATTTTGCGCGGTAAAAGTTTGGTAGGAGACTTTTGCCAGAGGAATATCTTGCGATGAACTCTGTGGTGGCAAGTCGTCGGCTTGTAGTGCGCCAAGCCCTAACCAAGTAGAGATCAATAAAATGATGAACAACGACACGATATAAGGTCGTTCAGCGAAAAATCGCGTGAATGAGAAACTAGCCATAATAATCTCTTGCAATAAGCAATGATGCGAGAATTAATTCAATATACAAATCAATCTTAGTCGAATAATTTATGATACGAATTAACTTCTTAAAAGAAAATAATAGCGGCTTGGATTCTTAACTAGGTCGCAATTTCAGGAAATTTATCAGTAAATAAAACAAAGGCTGCAAAAATGCAGCCTTATGAATAACTTATCAGAGATTAAACGCTGAATGATGCACCACAGCCACAAGTAGTTGTTGCATTCGGGTTGTTAACGAAGAAGCGCGCTCCCTCTAAGCCCTCAGTGTAATCCACAATGCCGCCGATAAGATATTGTAAACTCATAGGGTCAACAACCAGTGTAACACCACTGTTTACGATGGTTGTGTCACCGTCATTCACATTCTCATCAAAAGTGAAGCCGTATTGGAAACCGCTACAGCCACCACCGGTAATGTATACGCGTAATTTCAATGCTGGGTTTTCTTCCTCTGCAATCAGCGCTTTAACGCGAGATGCAGCAGCATCAGAAAATGATAATGGTACGTTTACTTCGCTCACGAAAAACCTCTCTCACTCGTGTAATGCGTCGAGCCTGAAGCAAGACGTCAATTTGTGCTTATTGGGTACGATTATCTAATACCTGACCAACTCGTTCAAGTATTCACCGCTGATTCTTTATATTGGATAGTTAATATTACATTGCGAAACAACACATAAATTAAGCAAAACGTTTCTAAGTTGATTATAGCTAGGTACAATGCGCACCACTTGGTCCGAGCAATCAAAAGAGGATAACCCCATGACCAAATCATCAGAACTGTATGACAAAGCCCAGAAAACCATTCCAGGCGGTGTAAATTCACCTGTTCGTGCATTCAACGGCGTAGGCGGTTCTCCGCTATTTATCGAACGAGCAGACGGTGCTCTGATTTTTGATGCCGATGGTAAGGCGTATATTGATTACGTCGGTTCTTGGGGGCCAATGATCCTTGGTCACAACCATGCAGTGATTCGCGAAGCGGTAATCGGCGCTGCACAACGCGGCCTAAGTTTTGGTGCGCCTACAGAACTGGAAATTTCAATGGCTGAGCTGGTTTCTCAACTTGTGCCATCGATGGAACAACTCCGTATGGTTAGCTCTGGTACCGAAGCAACCATGAGTGCGATTCGCCTTGCGCGTGGTTTCACTGGCCGCGACAAAATCATGAAGTTCGAAGGTTGTTACCATGGCCACGCCGACAGCTTACTTGTAAAAGCAGGCTCTGGTGCGTTGACACTTGGCCAACCAAGTTCTCCAGGTGTGCCTGCAGACTTTGCTAAACATACCCTAACAGCAACATTTAACGATCTGGATTCAGTTCGTGAACTATTTGCTGCAAATAAAGGGGAAATTGCTTGTATCATCGTCGAGCCTGTAGCAGGCAACATGAACTGTATCCCGCCAGTAGAAGGCTTCCATGAAGGCCTGCGTGAAATCTGTGACCAAGAAGGTGCTCTACTGATTTTTGATGAAGTAATGACAGGCTTCCGTGTCGCACTTGGCGGCGCTCAAGCGTACTACAGCATCAAACCAGACCTGACAACATTAGGTAAAGTGATCGGTGGCGGTATGCCAGTTGGTGCTTTCGGTGGCCGTAAAGAAGTAATGCAATATGTCGCTCCAACAGGTCCTGTATACCAAGCGGGTACTCTATCTGGTAACCCAGTAGCGATGGCGGCAGGTTTTGCCTGTTTGAATATTCTGAAAGAAGAAGGCAATGAAAAACGTCTGGCTGAAAAAACTAAGCAGCTAGCGGATGGCTTTAAATCTCTGGCAGAAAAGCATGGTATTCCACTAGTAGTAAACCAAGTGGGTGGCATGTTCGGCTTCTTCTTCACTGACCAAGATAGCGTAACCTGCTACGAAGACGTGACAAAATGTGACGTTGAGCGCTTCAAGCGTTTCTTCCACCTGATGCTGGACCATGGTGTTTACCTTGCGCCTTCAGCATTTGAAGCAAGCTTCACATCTCTGGCTCACGGCAGCAAAGAAATCGATGCCACGCTAGAAGCGGCGGACCGCTGTTTTGCGACACTGGCTGCTGAAGCGCAATAATCTTGCCGAGACAGTAACAACCAATTTAAAAAGGACCTTCTCGGTCCTTTTTTATACCCATCACAGTAAATAAGTGTTCAGAAATAGCGTAGAAAAAATGCTTGAGAACAAGGCAAAATTTTTCGATAAGTAGTTACTCTACAATCAAAATTTTTAACAAAGTTATCAAGCATATTAACCAGCTAGAATGAGCAGTTATTTACTACGATTGGTATTATCGCCAATTCAAAATAACTAAGATAACGAATACACCAACCACTATACCTAACCAAGGAGTGCGCTTGGCTTTTTTCTCGTTATGACACGACTTGTCACCATTGCAACAACCCATTTTAGATCTCCTGATTGATAACCGACTGATTTGTCGTCATTATAACAAGGTATGCTACTAGGCTCTAATTCCACGGTATTATAAGATCGGTAGTGCATGCCGTAATAAAGGTTCAAAGCCCGTGTTATAAGCTAGAAACCGTCAATGTCATCCGTAATTTGGACTTATCTTATGCCAAACAATCTGAAGATCACGTCGAGTCATCGCGTCCTAATGATCGCTCTACTCGCCGCTGCTTTTGCTTGCTACTTATTAGTCGAACCTTACATCAACTCGATCGTAATGGCATTCATCATTTCATTACTCATGTTCCCTGTACACGAATGGTTTGAGCAAAAAATGCCTAATCATAAGAACACGTCTTCGTTACTGTCTTGTGTAGTACTGACCTTTATTATTGTGATTCCTCTGCTGTTTGTTTTTGCAGCTATCGTTCAGCAAGGCTCCTTGTTTTCGCAAAACACCTATAAATGGGTAACGAATGGCGGTATTCAGGATATTTTCCAACACCCTTTAGTGGTCAAGGCATTAGCATTAGTTAATGAGTACTTACCTTTCGATAAAGTTGAGCCCAAAGCCATTGCGGAAAAAATTGCCCAGTTCGCCACATCATTTGGCTCAAACTTGGTCACCATCAGCGCAAAAATACTCGGTGATGCGACAAGCTTCTTAATGGACTTCTTCCTTATGTTGTTTGTCCTGTTCTTTTTGTTGCGTGATCACGACAAAATAATTTCTGCCATTCGACACATTCTTCCCCTCTCACGCAGCCAGGAAGACAGAATCCTGAGCGAAATTGAGCAGGTATCAAAGTCAGCCGTAATGGGATCATTTCTTACCGCCATTGCACAAGGTATGGCGGGTGGGATTGGTATGTGGCTAGCAGGTTTCCCGGGGCTATTCTGGGGCACAATCATGGGCTTTGCCTCATTCATTCCTGTCGTGGGTACTGCTTTAATTTGGATACCAGCTGCGGCTTACCTTTTCCTAACGGGTGACACCACTTGGGCAATATTCCTAACCGCATGGAGTGTGGTTATTGTCGGCTCAATTGATAACTTGTTGCGTCCATTACTGATGCAAGGCAGTGCGGGAATGAATACCTTAATGATTTTCTTCTCACTATTAGGGGGCTTGCACCTGTTTGGTTTAATCGGTCTGATTTATGGACCGCTGATTTTTGCCATCACCATGGTGCTATTTAATATTTATGAAGAAGAGTTTCAAGACTTCCTAAATCAACAAGACAACAGCTAGTCAATCGTTAATCACTTCAAGCTTGGGCCAGATTGTGAGAAAATCTGGCCCTAATTATTTCTGATGAACCAAGTTTATGTCTGCTTATATCGCTCCAAGTCAAATAGCACAACGCCAACTGGAATACTTCCAAGGAAAGCATGTTTTAGTCGCGGGTGAAGTTGAAGATCTGTTCCCTGTAGAGCTGACCTCCCACTGTGAATCTGTGGAAGTTTTTACTTCTAACTACAGCTATTACCGCCAAATTCGTACATCTAACAAAATCAAAAGCCACTTTGGCTCAGAGTTTGACATAGATACCCAAGCAGACATGGTTTTACTTTACTGGCCAAAAGCCAAAGCTGAAGCTGAATATTTACTCGCTATGCTCATGGCGAAACTTGGCGTCGATACTGAAATCGTTGTGGTTGGTGAGAATCGATCCGGTATCAAAAGTATCGAAAAGATGTTCAAAGACTACGGTCCGATCAATAAATACGACTCAGCACGTCGCTGCTCTTTTTACTGGGGGCAGTGTGTAAATGAACCCGCGCCATTTAATCAGCTCGACTGGTTTAAGTCCTACACTGTCAGCTTAGGAGACCAAACACTGCTGGTTAAAAGCTTGCCTGGGGTATTCAGCCATGGCGAATTCGATCTAGGTAGCCAGTTGTTGCTGGAAACATTACCGCCATTGTCCGGTAAAGTGCTCGATTTTGGTTGTGGCGCAGGAGTGCTTGGCGCATTTATGGCGAAAGCCAACCCTGAAATAGAAATTGAGATGTGCGATATCAATGCCTACGCAATCACCTCCAGCCAAGCAACACTGCAAGCTAATGAATTAAAAGGTAAAGTATTTGCTTCTGACATTTATTCAGATACGGCAAACGACTACCGATTTATCATCAGTAATCCGCCTTTCCATAGTGGTCTGGATACGAATTACAATGCAGCAGAAAGCTTACTTGGTGATGCACCAAGATACCTTCAAAAGCAGGGGGAAATGGTTATCGTGGCGAACAGTTTTCTGAAGTACCCGCCAATTATTGAAAGTGCTTTCAATAATTGCGTGACGCTAAATAAGACGAAAAAATTCTCAATTTATTACGCTAAAAAACCGTAACCCTCCTCCGCGCAGGCGACAATCTGCGCGATTTCCTGCTAAAAATTCATCACACATAAGAAAAACTGCGTGACTCTGCACGCTTTGCAATCAACTTTCTTGTCAAAGAAAAAAAACTCGTTAATTTTGTTATTTCTATCGAATTTAACGCCTTAACCGTTTTTAACGAGAACCTTGGCAGCAATAAATATTTTTTTGCTGCCCTTTATGAGTTGCAATCTTATCCATGTTCAAATTCTACAAAAAACAGAAGTTTAAGCGTCTACAAAGCACGCTGATGACTGCGTTTCTTGTCCTCAGCCTTACGCCTCTAACCATTACCGCGTTTTTTTTCCTGCAGTCACACAGTCAAGATCTGCAAGAACAGAGCACGTCACACCTTTTGTCAGTTAGAGATACCAAACAGCAGCAGATTGTTGATTACTTTGAAGCACGCGAAACCGAAGTGATGGGCTTTGTCCGTTCGGAGTTAGCCTATGCCAGCGGTGGACGCTTCTATGGTTTAGTTAATGCATTCAGTCGCTTAGGCAATGACATTGAAGAGTCACGGCAAAATGCACAGCAACGTTACATACAAGGCAGTGGCGATCAGATAAAAACGTCAATATTGCCAGAGTCATCTAACTATGTAGGCAGTGAGCGCTATCGCCTGCTACACAAACGCTATCATTGGGCGTATTTAGAACTTCTTAAACGCTCTGAATTCAATGACATATTGTTAATCGATATTAACGGCAACGTTACTTACTCAATTAACAAAGATGATAATTACGGTACGAATCTTCTCACTGGTCGCTATAAAGATTCCGCGCTAGGTAAAGCGTTTCAGCGTTTGGCCGACGATGTCAGTGAGCGCCGTAAAGTGAACGAAGACTACACTCCAATCCTTATCTCTGACTTTGAACTGGAAAATGGCAAGCAAGTTGCCTGGCTTGGTGCTCCTATCGTTCAACAAGGATATCTACACAGCTATGCCATGTTCCGGTTGTCAAACAACGGCATCACTAAATTAGTAGCAGACAAAAACCGCGAGTCACCGATTGAGACACTGTTAGTCGGAGGCGATCAACAACCTCGTACAATCAACACCAAACTAGGTGATATCCAAAACAGTATGGAAGTCATCAGTCAGGCGCTTTCTGGTCAAACAAACGTAGGCACTTATACAAACGGGCTCGATGAAGCGATTATCGCCGCCTATGCACCAGTTAAGACTCGTGGCGTGAACTGGGCGTTGGTCGTGCAATTACCAGAGAAAGACGCCTTTTCTCGTATTCACCGGTTGGAAAAACTCTTCGTTATTGCGATGCTCACGGCGATCATATTGGTTGTGATTGCCTCGCACTATTTATCGAATTTTATTACCTCGCCACTGCTCAAGCTAACCTGGGCAGCAGAGCGAGTATCAGCAGGCGACTTGGACGAGACAACATTTGATACCGTCAGAAAAGACGAAATTGGTCGCTTAGCCATCAGTTTTGAGCGTATGCAACGTTCCATTCGTGAAAAAATTCAGACGATCAAGACGCAAAATGAAGAGCTGGAAAGCAACATCCGTTTGATTCAAAAACAAAATGACGAATTACAACTCGCAGACAAGCTAAAAGATGAGTTTCTGGCAACGACCTCTCATGAACTGCGTACTCCTTTACACGGTATGGTTGGTATTGCCGAGTCCTTGATATCCGGAGCCAACGGTACGATTCCGGCAAACCAGAAGTATCAGCTTGATATTATCATCAAAAGTGGCCAGCGTTTGGCTAACCTAGTCGACGACTTACTGGACTACCATAAAATGCGTTACGGTAGCATGGATATCCAAAAGTCGGCGGTCAGTCTAGCGAGTTCAACCCGACTGGTTCTGGAATTGTCCAGTCATTTACTTGGCAACAAGACCATCCGAATCATCAACCAGGTACCTAATGATCTCAAAGCAGTATCAGCAGATCCGCAACGACTTGAACAGGTGCTTTACAACCTGATAGGTAACGCAATTAAGTACACATCTGAAGGTAAAATCGTTATTTCAGCAGGAGTTGTTGACGATCTAGTCCGCGTTCAAGTGGTCGATACCGGACAAGGTATTCCTGCAGAACACCTTGAACACATCTTTGAACCTTTAATTCAGGCTGGACAGGATGAAAGTCGCTATCGTCAAGGTGCTGGATTAGGCTTATCAATCAGCCGCCAGTTGATTGAGCTAATGGGAGGTTCGTTATACGTAAGTAGCCAACCAATGGTAGGGACCACATTCAGCTTCACTTTACCTCTCGCCAGTGAAGAAGAGATTCTGGCCACGCAGACACTGACTGCCTGCGGGCATTTCCAGGCGCCTGAAATCAACTTGGACAACACCGATGACCTATCGCTGCCAGAGAACCCGGATGGCCCATTGCTTTATGTAGCAGACGACGAACCAGTCAACCTGCGAGTACTTGAAAGCTTTTTACGCTTAGAAGGCTACCGTGTACGAACCGTTTCTGATGGCCCAGAAACTTTAGCTCTTGTCGAACAAGAAAAGCCGGAACTGTTACTGCTCGATATCATGATGCCAGGAATGAGTGGCTATCAAGTATGTAGTGAACTGCGTCAAACCTATGATCATGCTGAGCTGCCAATCATTATGCTAACAGCATTAAGTCAAACCGAAGACCGTGTTAGAGGTTTTGAAGCGGGAGCAAACGATTATTTGTCGAAGCCTTTTAACAAACAAGAGCTTGCAGCCAGAATTAAAGCTCATTTAACCGCAAGCAAAGCAGAGATGCGTCATATTGAGAATAAGATACTTGAGTCGGAACTTCGTCAAAGAGCTGAAGTTGAAGCGAGCTTACTTGAAACTCAGGGTCGTTTGCTAGAACAACTTGAATCCGCTCCTGAGGCCATCATCTGCTTACGCGAAGATCAGCGCATTCGATTTGCCAACGAAGCTGCATGTAAGCTCTTTAAGCGTAGCTTAGAGCAAATTAAACGTTCTTCAGCTGACGAACTTATTGCTCCAAAATTTCTGACCGTTAAGCAACCACACTATTGCGGGAAAATTGATATTTATATAGAGGACATTCGCCAAAATATTGAAGCCGATATTCTCAAGCTCCCTGAAGGTTCTGGCCTAGACGTTATGTACATATTCAATGTTGGCGGTGGCGTAAATACAGCCCGTACTCACAATCTGGAAACGGCAGTAGAAGTGCTTTCTCGCTATGCGTTTGACGGCGACAAAGAGCAGCTACAGAAGCTTAAAGAACTTGGAGGCGAGTTCACTCGACTGGCAGATAAAGCGTTAGGTAATCAAAAAGACAAGCAGGAAGTGATGCGTGAAGTACTGGTCGAGGCGATGACTCATGCTTTGGAATACTGGGAGTCTGTGACTGGCGAAAGTAAGTTTACCTTTGCCGAGCAAAGTGGCCTTTGGCGTGTCTACCTAGATAGAAGTACGCTACAAACCCGTACTCTAGATAAATACATGCGCATTGAAACCTTACCTAAAACTCCGCGCTGGAGAACAGTTTTAAGCTCTATCGAGTTCATCCTTGAGCATTGTAAAGAACAAAGTCCGGAGCGTGCTTACATTGAAGCACAGCGCGATAAATTGCAAAAGTTACTTACCAGCTAGAAACACTAGGTAATAACGCTCCGTTTCACAGCCCCTAATAATTCGATACAGATTATTGGGGGCTTTTTATATCCAAGTAAAGTCGAACGTTCTATCGCTTCATTTCAACTCAAAGCTAAGCAGGGTTTTAGTGGCCTGTAACCTATCTCATTAGCGAAGCAATACTTCAAATCATCAAGGTAGGAAAATAAATTGATAGCATCCCCATCCACTTTATTTTCAAAGTAAACAAAGTATATTAATCAACTATTCACAACGAAAATCAGGCTAATTCTTCACCATTAAAAGCATAGATTTATAAACTAATAGCACAGATTGCGAAGTCAATCACAACAGAACGGCAGATTAAATTTCACCTTATAAATTAACATGAACGCTGCAAGTGAGATAGATCACGAAGCTCAAGAAATCAACCTCAACATCCATAATTAAACAACTAACAGGTAAGTAACCACTAACAATAAGTGTATGTATGGATACAAGCTGCGACGCATATCAAGGTTTAGTTTTCAGCCAAAGTTGGTTTAAAAGCAAACAAAATGACGTTTGTAACGTGATACTCACTCTTTTTGACGTTTTTAACGGGATACGAGTTTGATTATTTTAAGGATAAGGTGTTTTCTTACTCCTGCCTAAGCCCTACAGGCCACTCTATACGTGACAAAGGTGAAAAAGCTTAAGTTGCAGTAACACTAGAGGTAGGTCTTGGCGAGTGTTTATCAATTGATGACATTCAATTCCATATAGTGAAATGAAGCAAACAGTAAGGAACAGCTATGCTTGCCAATATTAAAAAAACAGCACTAGCAACAGCAATAATTGCTACAGCTACTACAGGTTTTGCATCGGTAGCAACTGCGGCAGAACGCAGTGAACTGACTATCCACCCTAAAGAGTTTACAACGTTTGTCCGTAACTTTAACCCTTTCTTGGGTGCAACTAACCTGCACACAACAACCGACTTTATCTACGAGCCTCTTGTTGTTTTCAACGAAATGCACGGTAACACACCAGTATTTCGTCTAGCAGAAAACTTCCAAATGGCTGACGACCTAATGAGCGTGACTTTCGATATTCGTAAGGGCGTGAAATGGTCTGATGGTCTGGCGTTCACTGCTGATGATGTAGTTTACTCTTTCAACCTAGTAAAAGAGAAACCTGAACTAGACCAATCAGGTATCAACTCTTGGGTTACTAGCGTAGAGAAATTGAATGACTACCAAGTTAAGTTCCGCCTAACAGAAGCAAACTCAAACGTTCCTTACGAAATTGTTAAAGTACCTGTAGTACCTAAGCATGTATGGAGCAAAGTGAAAGATCCATCAACGTTCACGAATGAAACCCCTGTAGGTACTGGCCCATTTACCGAAGTTGATACTTTCACGCCTCAGCTTTACATCCAGTGTCAAAACCCGAACTACTGGGATGCTGATAACTTAGAGGTTGATTGTTTACGTGTACCGCAAATCGCGAACAACGACCAATTCCTGGGCAAAATCGTAAACAGTGAAATGGACTGGACTTCTTCTTTCGTACCAGACATCGATCGTACATACGCAGCAGCTAGCCCTAGCCACCACTACTGGTATCCGCCATCAGGTACACAAGCGTTCGTAGTGAACTTCAAAAACCCAGATGCGGCGAAGAGCGAAGCACTGACCAACGTCGACTTCCGTCGTGCGTTCTCTATGGCACTTGACCGTCAAACTATCATTGACATCGCTTTCTACGGTGGTGGTACGGTGAATGACTTTGCTTCAGGTCTAGGCTACGCATTCGAAGCTTGGTCTGACGAAGCAACCCACAACAAATACAAAGGCTACAACACGTACAATGTTGAAGGTTCTAAAGAACTTCTAGCTAAAGCTGGCTTTAAAGATGTAAACAAAGATGGCTTTGTAGACACACCATCAGGTAAGTCTTTTGAGCTTCTGATTCAATCTCCAAATGGTTGGACAGACTTTAACAACACAGTACAACTGGCTGTTGAGCAACTAGCAGAAGTTGGCATCAAAGCACGTGCTCGTACTCCAGACTTCTCGGTATACAACCAAGCGATGCTTGAAGGTACTTACGACGTAGCATACACAAACTACTTCCACGGTGCCGATCCACACCTATACTGGAACAGCTCTTATAACTCAGAGCTACAGTCTGGCGACGGTATGCCTCGTTTCGCGATGCACTTCTACAAAAACGAAGATCTAGACAAACTACTTAACAGCTTCTACAAAACGGCTGATAAGCAAGAACAGCTAGAAATCGCACATGGTATCCAAAAAATCATCGCGAAAGATCAAGTAACTATCCCTGTGTTGTCTGGTGCTTACATGTACCAATACAACACCAAACGCTTCACTGGTTGGTGGAACGAAGAAAATCCTAAGGGCCGTCCAAACATTTGGGCTGGTATCCCTGAGCGTCTACTTCACGTACTGGACCTAAAACCAGTTAAATAAGTAGAAGTTCATTTCTAGCGGCATACACCTGTATGCCGCCTATAAAAATCCCCTCATTACGGAACCAATTTATGGCGCTCGTCGTCAGGGGATTTCTCGCTCTAAATTTCGCTAGGAGCGACCTGTAACCAGAAACAGAAAAAAATATCTGGGTGAGTAAGGTGTAAGTTATGGGTTATTTTTTAAGACGTTTGTCGTTCTATCTTGTCGCGCTCTTAGTTGCAGCGACGTTAAACTTTATTATTCCGAGAGCAATGCCTGGTGACCCAGTTACCATGATGTTTGCTAACGCTTCAGTACAGGTAACGCCAGAACGAATCGCAGCGATGAAAGAACTGCTAGGTTTTGTTGATGGTCCTATTTATATCCAATACCTGTCATACATCAAAAACATTCTGAGCTGGGAGCTCGGTACTTCAATTCAGTTCTACCCACTTTCAGTCAACTCTTTGCTTGGTAGTGCCTTTGGTTGGTCACTTTTCTTAGCCGGTACTGCGGTTGTACTTTCGTTTTCTATCGCATCTGTGCTAGGCATTTTTGCAGCATGGAAACGTGGCAGCAAATACGATGCGTTTGTTACGCCGGGTACTCTTATTATTCAAGCTATTCCGCAAATGGTTATCGCAATGCTAGCACTATTTACCTTTGCGATTGGCTTGAAGTGGTTCCCATCTGGTTACGCGTACACTCCAGGTACCATTCCGGACTGGACAAACTGGGAATTCATTAAGAATGTCGGTTACCACGCAATACTTCCTCTATTCTGTGCAACCATCGTTCAAATTGGTGGCTTCCTCGTCAACATGCGTAACAACATGATCAACCTGTTGGCTGAAGACTACATCACAATGGCTAAGGGTAAGGGATTAAGTGAAAACCGTGTGGTATTCAATTACGCAGCACGTAACGCGTTACTTCCAAGCGTAACGGCACTTTCGATGTCTTTGGGTATGGCGATCGGTGGTCAGCTAATCATCGAAATGATCTTCAACTATCCAGGCTTAGGCACCGTCCTACTGAATGCGATCCACGCTCGTGACTACCAAGTACTTCAAGGTCAGTTAATTATCATGACGATGTTCATGCTTTGCTTCAACCTGATGGCTGACATGCTGTACATGATTCTAGATCCTCGCTTACGTACCGGAGGCAAATAATCATGAAAGAACTCTTTAAACTTATTTTAGGTAACTCATTCGCACGTATTGGCCTTGGCATCGTTACCCTATTCATTTTCGTCGCTATCGCAGCACCTTTAATTACTAAGCATGCGCCAGACAAACGCACAGGCAACCCACATGAATACCCTGGATTTGTTGTAAAGCAGGCACAGAGCAACCCTGATGGCTGGGTTGCAAATAATCTAGCAGATGACCGTCGTACCCTGCTTATGTCGAAAAAGGCTGACCATGTCTTAGGCACCAGCCGTATGGGTCGCGATATCTGGTCACAAGTTGCTTACGGTGCTCGCGTATCACTCGGTGTGGGCTTCGGCGCGGGAATTATTGTCTGCTTCTTAGCTACGGTTATCGGGATCTCTGCTGGGTACTTTGGCGGCAAAGTCGATGATGTTTTAAGTGCAGCCATGAACATCATGCTGGTGATTCCTCAATACCCATTGCTGTTCGTTCTCGCTGCCTTTATCGGTGAAGCAGGCCCACTCACCATAGCCTTAATTATCGCAGGAACTTCCTGGGCATGGGGGGCGCGTGTTGTCCGTTCACAAACTATGGCTCTACGCGAAAAAGAATTCGTTAAAGCAGCAGAAGTTCTGGGTGAGTCTTCATTCCGAATTATCTTTGTTGAGATTTTGCCAAACCTAATTCCTATCGTAGGTGCAAGCTTTATCGGTTCCGTCATGCTGGCCATTAACACAGAAGCCGTTATCTCATTCTTGGGATTAGGCGATGCAAACACCATCAGCTGGGGCATCATGCTTTACAACGTTCAAACCTCGTCAGCCATGCTGATCGGTGCATGGTGGGAAGTATTAGCACCTTGTATTGCTTTGACTGTACTAGTGACTGGCCTTGCTCTACTGAACTTTGCGGTCGACGAGATTGCTAACCCTCAGCTTCGCTCTCACAAAGGTATGAAACGCTGGAAGAAACTAGCAGCAAAAGACAAGAAAGAGCGTGAGCCTGAATTGGCACCACAAAATGCACTATGGAGCGGAGATAAATAATCATGACTGCACCACTAATTTCTATCCGTAACCTATGCGTAGATTACATTACAGATGCGGGCGACGTCCGTGCTTGTAATAACGTCAGCTTTGACATTGCACCAGGCGAAGTTTTTGGTCTGGCCGGAGAATCTGGCTGTGGTAAATCAACCGTTGCTTTCTCGCTAATGCGTCTACATAAGCCGCCAGCATTCATCTCCGGAGGCGAAGTCATCTTCAATGGTGAAAACATCCTTCAATACAGTGATAGCCGCATGCAATCATTCCGCTGGAGTGAAATGTCAATGGTGTTTCAAAGCGCGATGAATGCACTGAACCCTGTTCTGACAATGGAAGAGCAGTTCTGCGATGTCATTATGCGCCATACCAACCTGACCCGTGAACAAGCAAAAAAACGCGCAGAAGGTTTACTGGAAATCGTCGATATTCACCCTAGCCGACTGAGTGACTTCCCTCACCAGTTTTCTGGTGGCATGCGTCAACGCTTGGTGATTGCTATCGCTTTGGCTCTGAATCCGAAAATGATCATCATGGATGAACCAACAACCGCACTTGATGTGGTGGTTCAACGTGAAATATTGCAAAAAATTTACGCTCTTAAAGAAGAGTTTGGCTTCTCAATTCTGTTTATTACCCACGACTTATCGTTGATGGTTGAGTTTTCCGATCGCATCGGAATCATGTACTCAGGTGAACTGATTGAAGTCGCACCTTCAAAGCAAATTTTGGAAAGTCCTTACCACCCATACACGAAAGGTTTGGGTAGCTCTTTCCCTCCACTAACAGGTCCAAAGACCAAACTGACGGGTATCCCGGGAAACCCTTTGAACTTGCTTGAAATACCGCAAGGTTGTCGTTTTCAGGCTCGCTGTGACCGTGTCCACGAAGCTTGCACGAAAATACCAACGCAGTTGCGTCAGATAGAGCCAAGTCGTTTCTCAAACTGCCACTTGTACGGCGAAACCATTGCTCAGGCTAAGGTTTAACACCCCGAAATCACGTTAGCTACGAACAAAATTACACTGGAGAGAATTATGAGCAAACAACTCGGCGAGTTGCTGATTGAGGGTAAAAATGTCGTTAAGGACTTCCCGCTAAATAGCAATTCTATCAAGCAGTCCAAGATGCGTGCGATTAACGACGTATCATTCAAAATGTATAAAAGCCGCGGTTTGTCTGTTGTAGGTGAATCTGGTTCAGGTAAATCTACAACCGCAAAAATGATTGCGAAAATGTATGCCCCTTCGGAAGGCGTCATTGAATACAAAGGACGTGATATTCAAGACATTCAATCAAGACATGATTTAATGTCTTACCGAGAAGGAGTACAAATGGTATGGCAAGACCCGTTTGGCTCACTCAACCCGACACACAACATTTTCCACCACATTGCACGACCACTGCTTATTCATAAAAAGGTGCCACCGAGCAATAAGAAAGAACTCGAAGAACGCGTATATGACTTACTGGAACAAGTGGGTCTTATTCCGCCTAAAGAGACCGCGCAGAAGTTCCCCCACCAGCTTTCCGGTGGTCAGCGTCAGCGTGTAAACCTAGCGCGTAACATCGCTGTTGGTGCTGAAGTCGTATTAGCAGACGAACCAACCTCAATGTTAGATGTATCGATTCGAGCTGGTGTTCTTAACCTGATGGAAGAGATGAAGTTCGAGAAACAAATGTCTCTGCTTTACATCACCCACGATATCGCAACAGCGCGCTACATCGCTGAAGATTTAGCAGTGATGTACGTCGGCCACATGGTGGAATGGGGAGACACAGAAGAAATCATTCATGATCCTCAACACCCATACACCCAATTGTTGGTTTCTGCAGTACCCGATCCATCTAAATCAATTCACGAGAAACTCAAAGGAAACAAAGGAGAAATCCCACTCTGGACGCCAGAATCAGTCGGTTGTCCATTTTCGGGACGCTGTGTGCACGCAACAGATAAATGTCGCCAACAATTACCAGGCGTTACCCAACTATCTGAAAACCACTTTGTCCGTTGTTACTTATTTGAAGACTAGGCATAACTAGGGCCAGATAAAGCTGGCCCATTTCCATTTTTATTGTTTCGCGGAGACATTAAATGCTGCTACTGACTAATCACATTGGTTATGAGCGTCTGGGGCCGAAAAAAGCGGTGATACAGACAGAACAATCACACTTGTCTTCTGATACTGCCACACTGGTGTGTGCCAAAAGCGAGCAAATCGTTGCTACCTTTTCGGTAAAAGAGCAAGGGAAAGTAGCGAATTGGCATCAGGGGTATTTTTATCTTATCGACTTTTCGTCCTTTGAGATTCCCGGCCACTATTACCTTCGCTTTGATAACGTATGTTCTTCTCAGCTAGAAATTGCTGAACATATCCTTCTGGATCGCACACTATCCGACGTTATCCATTACTTTAAATCTCAGCGTTGCGGCGGCATTTTCGATCATGCCGATCGTCAGGCTACGCTATTGAACTCCGAACAGACGGCCGATGTCCATGGCGGTTGGTACGATGCGTCTGGTGACGTAAGCAAATATCTGAGTCACCTTTCGTACGCAAACTACCTTAATCCTCAACAAACCCCAATGGTGGTTTGGAACATGCTGAAAGGACTTTCTCTGCTCCAAACTAGCGAAAGTATTGCCGCATTCACTCGCACGCGCCTTATTGAAGAAGCATTATTTGGTGCAGACTTCCTTGTTCGCATGCAAAACGAGAAAGGCTTCTTTTACATGACGGTATTTGATAAATGGAGCAAAGATACCGCCCAGCGGGAGATTTGTGCTTTCGAAACTCAACTTGGTCACAAGTTCGAGGATTATCAAGCGGGGTTCAGACAAGGTGGCGGCGTGGCGATTGCAGCTCTTGCCACTGCATCTCGTTTAGATATTCATGGAGAATTCGATCAACAGCAATACCTTAATACTGCAGAGAATGGTTACTGGCACTTAAAAGAGCATAACGAACAATATCTCAATGATGGTGAAGAGAATATCATCGACGAGTACTGTGCTCTGCTTGCCAGTGTTGAACTGTTTAAAACCACCAAAGAAAGCCGTTACTTGAACGAAAGTCGTTTGTGGGCTTCACGTCTGGCTGGACGTCAAATGAGTGATGATAAATTCAATCACTATTGGTCAGCCAACCAAGATGGTAGCCGCCCTTACTTCCATGCATCGGAAGCTGGATTGCCAGTTATTGCGCTGTGTGAATACCTATCTATAGAAGACAACTCCGAGTTGGCAGCGTCCATTAAACAGTCTGTCAATCTGGCATGCGAATTTGAATTGGGAATCACCAATAGTGTCGCCAACCCATTTGGCTATCCTCGTCAATATGTCAAAGGCGTTGAAGAAGAGAAACGTGATGCATTCTTTGTCGCCCACAACAACGAATCTGGCTATTGGTGGCAAGGAGAGAATGCACGCTTGGGTTCATTAGCAACGATGGCATACCTTGCCCAACCTTATATCGAATCCCAGGAAATACAACAACAGCTGATATGTCTCGGGCAAGATGCACTCAACTGGATCGTAGGTTTGAATCCATACGACATGTGCATGCTCGATGGCCATGGGCGAAACAACCCAGACTACCTCCCTCAGTATGGGTTCTTTAACGCAAAAGGCGGGATCTGCAATGGCATCACTGGCGGTTTTGAAGACGAAGATGACATCGCCTTTAATCCACCAGCACAAAAAGACGACACCCTACAAAACTGGCGTTGGGGTGAACAATGGATCCCACATGGCGCATGGTACTTACTCGCTATCATGAGCCAAGCTCACCATCTATCACATATGGCGAAAGCCAAAGAAGTTACGGAGTAATCACCATGGCTATATATTTTGTCGGTATTGACGGTGGCGGTACTTCTTGCCGCGCCCGCATTAAAGATGCCGAGGGTAATTTTCTTGGTGAAGCGAAAACCGGCAGCGCCAACATCATGCTTGGCGCTGAAGTTGCGATGGCTTCTGTCATAGAGTCAATTACATTAGCAGCTAAGCAAAGCGGATTATCTCAGCAAGACTTTTCATCTATGCATGTTGGGCTAGCACTAGCAGGGGCTGAACACAAAGCGTCTTGGAATGCTTTTATGTCTCTCTCCCACCCTTTTGCCAGCATGACATTAAACACAGATGCCTATGGTGCCTGTATCGGCGCACATAATGGGCAAGACGGTGCCATCATGATTGCTGGTACTGGATCTTGTGGCATCTACCTCAAAGGGTTGGAACAGCATGTTGTCGGGGGTCGAGAGTTTCCGATCTCAGATCAAGGTAGTGGTGCTGTCATGGGGCTGCGCTTAATTCAGCAGGTCTTACTGGCGGAAGATGATATCCGAGAGAAAACACCGCTTGCCCAGCACGTTATGGCGCACTTCGAAAACAACGTAGACAATGTCGTGGCTTGGTCAAAACAAGCACTACCTCGTGATTACGGTCAGTTTTCTCCGGCTATTTTCCAGCATGCACAACAAGGCGATACGCTCGCTATTGAAATGTTAAAACAGACTGCTGCGGATATAGAAATGTTTCTCATGGCACTTAACAGGCGTGGAGCGACCCGTATTTGTTTAATGGGAGGCATTGCTGAACGCATTCTCCAATGGCTATCTCCGCCCGTTCAAAAATGGATCGTTGAACCTCAATTTGATGCGATTGAAGGCGCCATTATGTTTGCTGGAAAGCCTGAACATAACCTTTACTCGCTATCGGTAGAATAGGAGGAGATATGGAATATCGCGTTGACCTCGTTGTCCTATCTGAGCTAAAGCAAAATTGTCGCTTTGGACTGACGTTTCATAACCTAAGTGACCAGGATCTTCATGACTGGCACCTGACGTTTGCTTTCGATCGCTACATTTTACCTGACAGTGTATCTAACGGTGTGCTTACCCAAACTGGTAGCTTCTGTACATTAAAGCCCGAAGGTATGGTGCTGGCGGCAAATCACAATTTCTATTGTGAGTTCAGTATTGGTTCAGATCCATTTCGCTATTATTCAGACGGATTAAAAGAAGCTCTGGTTGATTTTGTCGTCAATGGTAATGAGCAGCGAGTCGAGGTTGACGTAACACCTATCGTTCTGGCTTCGCCATACCGAGAGCGCAGTGCTATCCCATCGAGCCAGGTTCAAGCTCAGCCTCTCTTACCAAAGCCAAATCAGATTGAAGTTAAAGACAGTTACTTTTCTCTTCATCGCTTTGTTGGTATCGGTACTTACTCAGATTTAGCCGTATCAGCAAAAAATTGGTTGCTCGATGAACTAAAACGTATTCACCAATTTGAGCTTACGCCATCGAATAACAGCCAGGTTATCTTTAAAAGTAACCCAACCTTAGATAAAGGTGCGTATCGTCTCAAAGTAACCGAAGAGTCGATAAAAATAGAGGCGGGTTCAACGTCGGGGTTCACCCATGCTAGCGCGACCCTACTGCAACTTATCCGACGAAATTTGGAAGACAATTCTATGGAAGTTGTCTGCTGCTCAATTAAAGACAGACCTCGTTTCAAATATCGTGGAATGATGCTTGATTGTGCACGCCACTTTCATTCTGTAGAGCAAGTGAAACGTCTCATCAACCAACTGGCTCACTACAAATTTAACACCTTCCATTGGCACCTTACGGACGATGAAGGCTGGAGAATTGAGATTAAATCACTGCCAGAGCTGACCAACATCGGCGCATGGCGTGGGTTAGATGAAGCCGTAGAGCCGCAATATACGCACTTGTCTCAGCGTTACGGTGGGTTTTATACCCAAGAAGAAATAAAAGAAGTGGTTTCCTATGCAGCGCTACGCAGTATTACCGTCATACCGGAAATTGATGTGCCAGGTCACTGCCGTGCAGCCATTAAGTCACTGCCTCACCTGCTTGTAGAAGCAGAAGATACCACCGAATATCGCAGTATTCAGCATTACAACGACAACGTCATTAACCCAGCGCTACCGGGCAGTTACGAATTTATCGACAAAGTGCTGGAAGAGGTCGCCGCTTTGTTCCCAGCGCCGTATATCCACATTGGTGCCGATGAAGTACCACATGGAGTCTGGTCGAAAAGCCCGGCCTGTCAAGCTTTGATGGAGCAAAATGGTTATAGCGACTACAAAGAGCTACAAGGCCATTTCTTACGTCATGCGGAAGATAAACTTCGCGAGCTTGGTAAACGAATGTTGGGGTGGGAAGAAGCGCAGCATGGCAACAAAGTGAGTAAAGATACCGTTATCTATTCATGGCTAAGTGAAGAAGCAGCACTTAATTGTGCTCGCCAAGGCTTCGATGTGGTGCTTCAACCCGCCCAAACCACTTACTTGGATATGACGCAAGATTACGCACCAGAAGAGCCCGGAGTGGATTGGGCAAACCCGATACCACTGGAAACAGCCTATAGCTACGAACCATTAGCACAAGTGCCAGATGACGATCCGGTTCGAAAACGTATTCGGGGCATTCAGGCCGCGCTTTGGTGCGAAATCATCAATAACCAGCCACGTATGGACTACATGATCTTTCCTCGCCTGACGGCATTAGCAGAAGCATGTTGGACCGATAAACAGCACCGGGACTGGACAGATTACCTATCACGTTTGAAAGGACACCTTCCACTGCTCGACCTGCAGGGAGTGAACTACCGCCAGCCGTGGAAGTAACGTAAAGCTACGCTACGACATCGCGCTTTCAAGAATTTTTTTAATTTTTGGCTGCTCAGCAGCTTTGTAAAAAGGAACTACACAAATGAAATACGGCTATTTCGATAACGAAAATCGTGAATATGTCATTACTCGTCCAGATGTACCTGCCCCTTGGACTAACTACTTGGGTACTGAAAAGTTCTGTACGGTTATTTCACACAATGCGGGTGGCTACTCATTCTACAACTCACCAGAATACAACCGTGTAACCAAATTTCGTCCAAACGCGACGTTTGATCGCCCAGGACATTATGTTTACCTACGCGATGACGAGACTGGTGACTACTGGTCAATCTCTTGGCAACCGGTAGCGAAAAGCCTAGACGAAGCGAACTACGAAGTTCGTCACGGCTTGTCTTACTCTAAATTTAAATGTGAATACAGCGGTATCACCGCGACGAAAACGCTCTTCGTGCCAAAAGGTGAAGATGCTGAGATCTGGGATGTAGTGATTAAAAACACCTCAGACAAACCACGTACTATCAGTGCATTCTCATTCGTTGAGTTCTCGTTCAGCCACATTCAGTCAGACAACCAAAACCACCAGATGTCTTTGTACTCAGCAGGCACAGCGTACAAAGATGGCGTAATTGAATACGACTTGTACTACAACACCAACGACTTTGAAGGTTTCTACTACCTAGCGTCAACGTTTGATCCAGACTCATACGATGGTCAACGTGACAGCTTCCTCGGCCTATACCGTGATGAGGCTAACCCACTAGCGGTCGAACAAGGTAGTTGCTTCAACACTGCGCAGACTTGTTACAACCACTGTGGCTCTCTGCACAAGCAATTTACTATCCAGCCAGGCGAAGAAGTTCGTTTCGCTTACATCCTAGGTATCGGCAAAGGCAATGGTGAGCGTCTACGTGCGAAGTACCAAGACCTAGCAGAAGTGGATAACGCGTTTGCTGGCATCAAAGCACACTGGGATGAGCGTTGTGGCAAGTTCCAAGTAAAATCGCCAAACGAAGGTCTGGATACCATGATCAACGCTTGGACGCTATACCAAGCAGAAACGTGTGTGGTTTGGTCTCGTTTTGCATCATTCATCGAAGTTGGCGGGCGTACAGGCCTTGGCTACCGTGATACCGCGCAGGACGCGATTTCAGTACCACATGCAAACCCAGCGATGACACGTAAGCGCATTGTTGACCTACTACGCGGTCAGGTGAAAGCGGGTTACGGTCTACACCTATTCGATCCAGATTGGTTCGATCCAGAGAAAGCTGACGTTAAACCGTCTAAATCTCCAACGGTGGTTCCTACGCCTTCTGATGAAGACAAGATCCACGGCATCGAAGACACCTGTTCTGATGACCATCTATGGTTAGTGCCAACTATCTGTAAATACGTGATGGAAACGGGAGAGCACAGCTTCTTCAACGAAGTTATCCCTTACGCTGATGGTGGCGACGCAACCGTATATGACCACATGAAAGCAGCGCTAGACTTCTCTGCAGAATACGTAGGTCAAACCGGTATCTGTAAAGGCCTACGTGCAGACTGGAACGACTGTCTAAACCTAGGTGGTGGCGAGTCATCAATGGTGTCTTTCCTACATTTCTGGGCGCTGCAAGAGTTTATCGACCTAGCAAAATACCTAGGTAAAGACGCTGACGTTAAGAAATACACCGAGATGGCGGCAAACGTTCGCGAAGCGTGTGAAACTCACCTGTGGGACGAAGACGGCGGTTGGTACATCCGTGGTTTAACCAAAGATGGCGACAAGATAGGTACTGCACAGCAAAAAGAAGGTCGTGTACACCTGGAGTCGAACACGCTGGCAGTTCTGTCTGGTGCAGTATCTCAAGAACGTGGTGAGAAAGCGATGGACGCTGTCAATGCAAACCTATTCTCTGAGTACGGACTACACCTCAACTCCCCGTCGTTTGCCACTCCAAATGACGATATCGGCTTCGTAACTCGCGTATACCAGGGCGTAAAAGAGAACGGTGCTATCTTCTCTCATCCAAACCCTTGGGCGTGGGTAGCAGAAGCGAAACTGGGTCGCGGTGACCGTGCGATGAAGTTCTACGACGCACTCAACCCATACAACCAAAATGACATCATCGAAAAACGTATCGCAGAACCTTACTCGTACGTGCAGTTCATCATGGGCCGTGACCACCAAGACCATGGCCGTGCAAACCACCCATGGTTAACCGGTACATCAGGTTGGGCTTACTTTGCGGTGACTAACTTTATCTTGGGAGTTCGTACTGGTTTCGACGGCCTGACAATCGACCCATGTATTCCGACTCACTGGCCTGGTTTTGAAGTCACTCGCCAATGGCTTGGCGCGACTTACAACATCAAAGTAGAGAACCCGAATTCCGTCAGCAAAGGCGTAAAATCTATCACCATCAACGGTGAAGCGGTATCTGGCGTGGTGCCTGTACAAGCGGAAGGCAGTGTTAACGACGTTGTCGTTGTTCTTGGCTAATTAAGCTCGGAGCCTCCTCGTGAGGCTCCAGCGATGAATTAAGGATTATAAATATGATCAAATTCGGAACAGGTGGCTGGCGCGCATTTATTGGTGAGGAATTTACCAAAGATAACGTACGTCTTGTCGCTCAGGCAGTGTCCAATATCATCAACGCTGAAAACGTTGCACAAAAAGGCTTTGTCATCGGCTATGACCGCCGCTTTTTGTCTGATAAAGCCGGACGTTGGTTTGCTGAAGTACTCGCAGCAAACGGAGTATCCGTGAGCTTTATCGATAAGTTTGTCCCAACACCGATTGTGATGTTCAAGGCAAAAGAGATGGGCTGTGCTTATTCGGCGTGTATTACCGCTTCCCATAACCCTGCGGATTACAACGGCATCAAAGTCTTCATCGAAGGCGGCCGCGATGCAGACGAAGTGATCACACAGAAAATTGAAACACAGATTGCGGCATTGAACGCAGAGAAAGTTCAAAGCGTCGACTTCGATCAAGCGGTAGAAGACAAGCTGATCAAAGTGATCAATCCAATGAACGAGTTCGTCGATTCCATCATTAATTTTATCGACATCGAAGCGATCAAAAAGGCCAACCTGCGCGTGTTGATCGACCCAATGTTTGGTGTAGCGAAAAACGCTCTGCAAACGGTATTGATCAACGGCCGTTGTGACGTAGACGTCATCAACGATGGCAAAAACCCAGATTTTGGCGGCTTAATGCCGTCACCGAGCGCTGCGACACTTTACCGCTTGATGCATCTCGTCGCGGAGCAAGGTTACGACATTGGTATCGGTACCGATGGTGACGCGGACCGACTCGGTATCATCGACGAGAAAGGTCACTTTATCCATCCAAATGAAGTATTGCTCCTGTTGTACTACTACTTACTTGAGTACAAAGGCTGGTCTGGTTCTGTAGTTCGTAACATTGCCACCACCCACCTGTTGGACAAGATTGCAGAGGACCACGGTGAGAAGTGCTTTGAAGTACCGGTAGGCTTTAAGCATATCAGTTCGCAGATGGAAGCAGACGACTCGTTAATCGGCGGTGAAAGTTCGGGCGGTTTAACCATTCGTGGCCACATTAAAGGCAAAGATGGCGTTTTTGCCTCAAGCCTATTGGTAGAAATGATTTCTGTCACGGGTAAAAAACTCTCTGAGCTACTGGACGAAATCTACGCCAAATACGGTTACGCCTACATGGCAGAAGGTGACTGCAAGTTCAAACCTGCGCAGAAAGCGATCCTGCACAACCGCATCTACGTTGAGAAGCAACTACCTGACTTTGAGTTTGAAATCGAAAAAGTCAGCTACGAAGATGGGGCAAAGGTCTACTTCAAAAACGGGGGATGGATTATCGCTCGCTTCTCCGGCACTGAGCCGTTACTGCGTATTTTTGCCGAGATGCAAGATAAAGACACTGCGGAACGTGTTCTTCAACAGTTTAAAGATTTCTTATCTCTTTAACTAACCTTGTCTGGCTTCAAGCAGATGGCAGTCACTTAAGTCGAAGGTAGAGGAACACTTGCCCGGCATCACCGCCGGGCCTTTTTATATCTATACAAAACAAGTTAAGAGAAAGCCAATACCCCCTGAGTATCGACTTTTACTGCAACGCTGTCACCGATATTCAACGCCTGCGAGGAAGTGGCTAGTAATCGGTCTCCGTTCACATCAATCACATAGCGGCAGTGATCGCCCATAAAGTGTTGCTCCAGCACTTTCACTGCACTTTCTTCATCCACCTGAACCTGAACATGCTGTGGGCGCAGCAATAAAGCACATTCAGCCTCCAGTTGAATATCTTGCTGAGCAATTGCTTCTATCACGCCTAGATGCGTCTCAAACTCACTTTGAGACACTCTGGTTGCAACCAAGTAGCTACCGCCGCCTAGAAAGTCAGCAACAAATTTGCTTGAAGGTCGGTAATATAACTCTGAAGCCGTACCATACTGCTCAATCACACCATTGTTCATCACTGCCATTTTATCAGAAAAAGCAAAGGCTTCCTCTCGACTGTGAGTTACGAAGATCGCTGTAACACCTTGTTGTTTAAAGATCTTACGGATCTCGCTAATCAACTCGTGTCGCACTTGAGTATCGATGTTGGAAAACGGTTCATCCAGTAGCAGTAGATCCGGCTTGTAAGCTAATGACCGAGCAATAGCTACACGTTGTTGCTGACCACCTGACAATTGGTGAGGATAGCGATCACCATAGCCTTGTAGGTGCACCAACTCCAACATCTCTTCAACTTTCAAAAACTTTTGCTGAGGCGTTTCATTCTTTAAGCCAAAAGAGATGTTCTCTGCCACGGTAAGGTGAGGAAACAACGCGTAGTCTTGAAAAATCATCCCAATATTACGCTGCTCTGGTGGCATCCAGTTTTCACCATCATCGATAACTATGTCGTTGAGACTCATTCGTCCAGAAGACAAAGGCAACAATCCAGCTACCGCTTTTAGCAATGTTGTTTTACCACAGCCGCTAGCGCCTAACAGACACACAATCTGTCCTTGTTCCACCTCAATAGACAACGACTCTAAAACGGTTTGATCATCGTACTGGCAGGTCAGATTGTTAATGGATAATGCGCAGCTCATCAGTGATTTTGCTCCAGTGAACGGTTAACGACAATAAGTGGGATCAACCCAACAAAAACCAACAACACAGCAGGTAAAGCTGCCAACTCTAGATGCTCATCGGAAGCAAAGTTATAAACGTACGTTGCTAGTGTTTCAAAATTAAACGGACGCAGAAGAAGCGCCGCATTGAGCTCTTTCATTGACTCGATAAAAACTAATAGAGCAGCGATAAGCGCCCCACGCTTGACCAGCGGAAAGTGTACACGCCACAACATGGTATTTGGTGTACATCCCATGGTACGTGAAGCCATGTCCAAGGACGGTGAGATTTTGTTTAAGTTGCTCTCGATACTACCAATTGCGACAGCAGAGAAACGCACAACCATAGCAAAGATCAACGCGAACATAGAGCCTGAAAAAATCAGCCCTGGTCTACCCCACTCCATCGCTTTTGCGACATCATTGACTCGGTGATCCATAAATAAAACCGCTACCATGACACCAATCGCCAACACCGTTCCGGGCACGGCATAACCCATTGAGGATAAGCGCATAAATGCAAGCGTTGTTCTCTTGCTATTGACTCGGTAAGTAAAATTCACCAGAAGTGCAACAGTGACACCAACTATGGCTGCGATAACCGATACGACCAGGCTATTCCAGGCATACTCACGGAATTGTGGCGTCCAACTTTGCTCGAAGTAAGTAATTGAATAATCGATCAACTGTAGCAGCGGCATGATAAACGCGATTAAAACCAAACCCCAACACCAAATTAGTGCAGCCCATTTTTTCCAGCCTGTCAGTTCATAGCGGAAATCTTCATGGCTGTTAAACTGACTCTGGAATAATTTCTGCTTTCTGCGGCTATAGCGTTCTGAACTTAGCAGCAGCACGACTATCACCAGCATGATGGCGGAAATTTTGGCGGCAGCATTGAGATTAGAGTACCCAAGCCAAGTATCGTATACCGCTGTCGTTAACGTATTCACCGCAAAGTAACTGACGGTACCAAAGTCACCGATGGTCTCCATCGCAACAAGTGATAAGCCAACAGCGATAGAGGGACGCGCTAAAGGAAGAGAAATACGCCAAAAGCTTTCCCGTGGCGAGCATTTCAGAAGACGTGCACTTTGCAACAAAGAGACGTTTTGCTCCATAAACGCAGCTCGACAAAGCAAATATACGTACGGATACAAAACAAGAGAAAGAACAAAGGTCGCTCCAGACAGAGTACGAATATCCGGGAACCAGTATTCTCTAGGTCCCCATCCTGTTATCTCTCGTAAAAAGATTTGTATCGGTCCGGCGAAGTCAAACCAGTCAGTAAAAATATACCCGATGATGTATCCTGGCATCGCTAACGGTAAAACTAGTGCCCACTGCAACCACTTCTCAGTGGGCAGTTTACACATCGCCATAAGCCACGCACATGGTATGCCAAAAATTAAAGACAATACCATCACACCAATGGTTAGAGTAACGGTGTTATAGATATAAGTCGGCATGACCGTCGACATCAAGTGCGCAAACAGTTCATCCGTTTCACCAATTGCGGTGTAGAAGATCGCTAAGATCGGTAAAACCAGTAGCGAAGCCAAAACTCCACTACTGGTTTTCCATAAATAATTTTTTTCTTTCATCGCCTATTTACAGCCAGGCTGAGCGAGAAATAAATGCATCTGCAAATACATCTCATATCCTTTTAATCGATGAGGGCTAGTTATACCCTTATAAACAAACAACCTCAAGTGGCCCTGGTAAAAGAGCGACTTGAGGCTGTAAATTTATCATCGGTGAACTGACTTCTCACCGAGCAAAATCAAACTAACGATTAAAGATCGAACTTAACTTCGTCTAGCAGTTTGATTGCAGCTTCATGGTAATCAGCAATCTCGTCTAGAGAAAGAGTATCTGCTTTGAACTCACCCCAAGATGCTACAAGCTCAGAAGGCTTAACGTCAGCTTTAACTGGGTATTCAAAGTTCACTTCTGCGTACATGCTTTGCGCTTTGTCACCAGCTAAGAATTCCATAAGCTTAAGTGCGTTCGCTTGGTTTGGCGCGTATTTCGCCATTGCCATACCAGAGATGTTTACGTGAGTACCTGTTGTTTCTTGGTTAGGGAAGTTAATGTATACCGCATCAGCCCAAGCTTTCTGCTCTTTGTCGTTAACCATCTTACCTAGGTAGTAGCTGTTACCAAGAGAAACGTCACATAGACCTTCTTTGATCGCTTTAACCTGTGCACGGTCGTTACCTTGAGGTTTACGAGCTAGGTTTGCTTTTACGCCTTCTAGCCATTCTTTTGTCGCAGCTTCACCTTGGTGAGCAATCATAGAAGAAACTAGAGACACGTTGTATGGGTGTTTACCGCTACGTGTACAGATTTTGCCTTTGAAATCAGGTTTCGCTAGGTCAGCGTAAGTAAAGTCCTCACCTAGTTTGCCCACACGGTCACGAGAAGAGTAAACACTACGAGTGCGAGTTGTTAGTGCAAACCACTCGTTCGCTGTGTCTTGGTATTGAGCTGGAATGTTCTTTTCTAGAACTGGGCTATCAACAGACTGAACCACGCCTTTCTTTGTTAACTCTGCTAGACGCGCAATATCAACAGTTAGAAGAACGTCAGCTGGGCTGTATTCGCCTTCCTGAACTAATTTTTCTGCGATACCTTCTTTAGCAAACTTAACGTTTACTTTAATGCCGGTCTCTTTAGTGAACTCGTTAAACATAGGCTCAACCAAGAATGGTTGGCGGTATGAATAAACGTTCACTTCTTCAGCAGCCATTGCCGTTGGAGCCAGTGTTGCACAAGCTAAAGCAGAAAGAGTTAGCACTTTTTTCATGGTTCAATCCTTTAAGTATTCGTAATGATAATATTTATCAGTAGCGTTATTATATTCATGTCGACTTCAAAAACAATCTCCAAATAACAAAAAACCTGCCTTAGTTGGCAGGTTTTTGATCTCGCTAAGCGTAACTGATTGCAATGCTATTGATTTACTTCGCAGTGACAAACTCAGGGTAAGCACCAACACCACAGTCGTGCATATCCATACCTTCCATCTCTTCGTCTTCCGACACTCGGATACCAACCGTTGCTTTCAAAATTGCCCAAACAACCAAACTTGCACCGAATACCCAAGCAAAGATTACGCCCGCCCCTAGAAGCTGTGCACCAAACGTAGCGTCACCATTGCTTAGAGGAACCACCATTAGACCGAAGAAGCCACATACACCGTGTACTGAGATAGCACCGACTGGATCATCGATTTTCAGCTTATCTAGGCCGATGATGCTAAACACTACTAGCGCACCTGAAACCGCACCGATTGCCACTGAGTATAGTGGTGACGGAGATAGAGGGTCTGCCGTGATTGCTACTAGACCTGCTAGCGCACCGTTGAGGATCATCGTTAAGTCTGCTTTACCCCAAGTGGTTTTACATACGAATAGTGCAGCAATTGCACCTGCGGCTGCGGCTGCGTTGGTGTTCAGGAAGATTTGACCTACTGCAGTCGCATTTTCAAAGTCAGACACCATTAACTGAGAACCGCCATTAAAGCCAAACCAACCAAACCATAGAATGAACGTACCAAGTGTAGCAAGCGGCATGTTTGAACCTGGAATAGGGTGAATTTCACCATTTTTACCGTACTTACCTTTACGAGCACCCAGTAACAGAACACCAGCTAGTGCAGCAGAAGCACCTGCCATGTGTACAATACCTGAGCCGGCAAAGTCACTAAAGCCCGCTTCTGATAGGAAACCGCCGCCCCAAGTCCAGTAGCCTTCCATTGGGTAGATGAATGCAGTCAAGATTGCAGAGAAGATCAGGAATGACCATAGCTTCATTCGCTCAGCAACCGCACCTGAAACAACAGACATCGCTGTCGCAACAAATACTACTTGGAAGAAAAAGTCAGATTCTAGAGAATGGTCTGCACCTTCCCCCTGAGAACCAATAAGGGCACCTAATGACGGTAACCAACCACCTTCGCCGTTATCAACGTACATGATGTTGTAACCAACAACTAGGTAAGTCGTACAAGCAATCGCGTACAGACAAAAGTTCTTAGTCAAAATTTCTGTTGTGTTTTTAGAGCGAACGAGGCCTGCTTCAAGCATGGCAAAGCCCGCTGCCATCCACATGACCAATGCACCGGAAATGAGGAAGAAAAAAGTGTCTAGTGCGTAACGTAACTCTGTTACTGTTGTTGCTAATTCCATAATAGTGTCTCCAATCCCTTGAATACTTTTAAAGTGCTTCTGCGTCCATTTCACCAGTACGGATGCGAACAGCTTGATTCAGGTCGTATACAAAAATCTTACCGTCACCAATTTTTCCTGTTTGCGCCGCTTTTGTGATGGCTTCTACCACACGATCGACATTATCTGCATGAGTTGCGATTTCTATTTTTACTTTTGGTAGGAAATCAACTTGGTACTCCGCGCCGCGGTACAACTCGGTGTGACCTTTTTGGCGACCAAAACCTTTAACTTCTGATACCGTCATCCCTTCGATGCCTACGTCAGCCAACGCTTCACGTACATCGTCTAACTTAAATGGCTTAATAATGGCATTGATTATTTTCATTAAATTCTCTCCGAAGCATTCATCCTGAAACACTTCTTATAATCCAATCTACGTGCCAAGTTTTTAAATCATTGATTTAAAACAATTAAAATCGACCGATTACAATACAAACAAAAAAGGCGCACCATAACAGTGCGCCTTTCTCCCAAATATAAAGCAACCTACAATTGATTACCCAAAATTGTGCATTAAATGTTCAAAAAATCTTTCCATTGCTCTATAAGAGTCATAAAGTCTTCGAGACCGCAGCTAGCCGTGCTTTCACAGTCGTACAATTCGAACTCGCTGTCTTTGTCTTGTTCATAATGATGCAGCAATGCATTATCTTGTACCGTTACTTCATCACCACAAATCATTAAACTGATTTCTCTCCCCAAAAGTGAATACTCTTGAGTAGGCTTACTTATGGCCGATGAAATAAGTGCATCCACTTCTGCGATGTGATGGCGTTCTTTGCCAATTTCTTCTTGTAACCAACGCCCAATAATTTCGTGCTCCATAGAACAGTGACAATAGTAACTACCATCTAAGGTGTTTTTCTTAAATTCGTAGTCCATCCTATTTCCTTCATTTATTTTAACTGATAAATATATAAGTTAAATCAATATTGATATTCATTATTATCAGTTAATATGCCCCGCTAAACCACCACTAGAGCTGGGTTTATAAAACGAGTATGCAGTTAAACGAAAACATCGCCCGACAAATCGTTGAGCGAACCATGACGATTATCTCTCATTCGGTCAACGTAATGGATGAAAAGGGGCGCATTATTGGCTCAGGTGACAGTAGTCGCTTACAACAGAAACATGAAGGTGCTGTTCTAGCGATCAATGAGAGACGTATTGTCGAGATTAATCAAGCCACGGCTAATAACCTCAAAGGAGTCAAGCCCGGTATTAATCTGCCAATTATCTATAGCAATCAGGTAATCGGTGTTATTGGTATATCCGGTGCACCAGAAGAGGTTCACCATTATGGTGAGTTGGTGAAAATGACCGCAGAGTTGATCATCGAACAAGCCGATCTTATGTCACAGGTTCAATGGAACAAACGTCACCGGGAAGAACTTGTTCTTCAACTGATCCAAGGTTCAACTTTAAATGATGGTCAACTGACGTCGATCGCCGAGCGCCTTGATCTCGATCTTTCTCAACCGAGAATAGCCGCTGTAGTCAAAGTAATACCTAGTGATGATACTCCAATGCTTCTGGAGCACTTGCAACAACTGGTGCACCTACTCGAGTATCCAGAACGCGACAACTTAGTCGGGATTATTTCAGTATCAGATCTTGAAGTCGTCGTGCTCAAGCCCATTACCCTAACGGCGAATAGTTGGTCGAAAGAGAACGAAAAAAAGAGTGCCAACCAATTGTTACGCCGGGTAAAAACACAAGGTAAGTTTAAAATCCGGGTTACACTGGGCGATTATTTCCCTTCATTGCAAGGTTTAGCCCAGTCTTATCAAACGGCCAAACGGGCCATGGAGTTGACTCAAAACCAGCCCGGGCAAGTTTTCTTCAGTCAAGACTACCGGGTTCCGGTACTACTCAGCGCGGTAAAAGATGAACCTTGGCAGCTACAGCAATTGTGTCATCCGTATCAATTGCTCCAGCTCAGCGACTCCAAGGGTACTCTCATAAAGACGCTCAACGTGTATTTTGAACAAAATTGCGATGCACATCAAACCTGTTGCGTGCTTCATATTCACCGTAATACTCTGCGCTATCGCCTTGATAAAATATCACAAATAACATCATTAGATATCAATAATTTAGATTCGATAATTCAATTGTATCTTGGTTCTTCGTTTAGCCACTTAAAAGACGAAAAATATGCAGACGCACAGTAATTGAGTTGTTTTTCAAAAGAAAGATTGTTTGATCGTCCAAAGACTGACTGAATCGTGCCTTTTATATTGGCCAAACTTAATCACTAGCTTGGATAATATAAAATGGTTGAAGTATCTGCTCTTGGAGCCTTGGCCGCATTAATTGTGGCCATATCTTTAATTCTAAAGAAAGTTCCACCAGCGTACGGTATGATCATCGGAGCCTTAATTGGTGGTGTCATTGGCGGTGTATCATTAACTGATACCGTCTCTCTAATGATTGGTGGTGCTCAAGGTATCGTGACAGCGGTACTTCGTATTCTTGCTGCCGGAATATTAGCTGGTGTACTGATAGAATCTGGCGCGGCAACTTCTATTGCAGAAACGATTGTCAAAAAAGTAGGAGAAACACGTGCACTACTTGCATTAGCGCTAGCGACTCTCATTTTAACCTCAGTTGGTGTATTCGTTGACGTTGCCGTTATTACGGTTGCTCCAATTGCTTTAGCTATTGCCCAGCGAGCTTCCATTTCAAAAGCTGCGATCCTATTGGCGATGGTGGGCGGTGGTAAAGCCGGCAACGTAATGTCGTCAAACCCAAATGCCATCGCAGCCGCTGACGCCTTTGACGTACCACTGACTTCCGTAATGCTTGCAGGTGTTGTTCCAGGCTTATTTGGTCTTGCTCTCGCTTATTTTTTAGCTAAGCGACTGAGCAATAAAGGAAGTGTGGTACAAGCAAGCGAAGTTGTTACTGTTGAGCGCAGAAAATTACCAACCTTTGGCGCTGCTATCGTTGCTCCACTTGTGGCTATCGCGCTACTTGCACTACGCCCAATCGCTGGCATCAACGTTGACCCTCTTATCGCTTTGCCTCTTGGTGGCCTTATCGGCACCGTTGTCATGGGACGTTTTAGCGACACTAACCACTTTGCATTATCAGGTCTCACCCGTATGGCACCAGTAGCGGTGATGCTATTGGGTACAGGTACACTCGCAGGCATTATCGCTAACTCCGATCTTAAAGGAGGTATGATTGAAATCCTTACTGCGTCTGGTTTGCCATCTTATTTACTTGCACCAATTTCTGGCGCATTGATGTCACTAGCAACCGCTTCAACAACCGCGGGGACAGCAGTAGCAGCCAGCGTATTTAGTCACACAATTCTAGAACTTGGCGTTCCTGCACTTGCTGGCGCAGCAATGATTCACTCTGGTGCAACCGTACTGGATCACATGCCTCATGGTAGTTTCTTTCACGCAACTGGTGGTGCACTCAACATGGATATCCGTGAGCGTTTTAAGCTCATCCCTTATGAGTCAGCAGTTGGCCTGACGATCGCGTTTGTCTCTACCATGATATTTGGTGTGTTTGGTTTATTTATTTAAGGCGTTTAGGTGTCACTATGAAAATTGTTATTGCTCCAGATTCTTACAAAGAAAGTCTAAACGCGATGGATGTGGCTATCGCTATCGAGAAAGGATTTAAACACGTCATGCCAAATGCAGAGTATATCAAACTGCCAATGGCTGACGGTGGTGAAGGAACCGTCCAGTCTCTTGTTGATGCTACTGGTGGTGAAATTATTGAGCACTCAGTAACCGGTCCACTTGGCGAGCCTGTTACTGGCTTCTATGGACTAATGGGCGATGGCAAAACAGCCATCATCGAAATGGCTGCAGCATCTGGTTTACACTTAGTCGATCCTGATAAACGTAACCCGATGATTACCACAACTTTTGGGACTGGTGAGCTGATTGCAGCCGTGCTCGACAAAGGTGTAGAGCACATCATCGTCGGTATTGGCGGTAGTGCCACTAACGATGGGGGTTTAGGTATGGCACAAGCACTTGGTATTCGCCTTTTAGACGAAACGGGTGAATCACTTGGCTTTGGTGGTGGTGAGCTTTCCAAGCTTCACAGTATCGATACGAGTGGTCTCGACCCCCGACTTGCACAAGTGCGTTTAGAGGTAGCATGTGATGTAGACAATCCTTTATGTGGACCTCAAGGTGCATCACAAGTGTTTGGTCCACAAAAAGGCGCGACACCTGAAATGGTTGAGCAACTCGATCGTAACCTAGTGCACTACTCCAGGATAATCGAAACGCAGCTAGGTCAAGATGCTCTCAATCGCCCAGGCGCTGGCGCTGCAGGAGGTTTAGGCGCAGCACTTATGAGCCTGCTCAATGCTGAACTACGTCCTGGAATTGAGATCGTAATGGATGCGATTAATCTGGAAGAAACCATCGAACATGCTGATCTGGTCATCACTGGTGAAGGCCGTATTGATAGCCAAACCATTCATGGCAAAACGCCAGTTGGTATTGCTCGTGTGGCTAACAAACATTTCGTACCAGTGATCGGCATTGCTGGTTGTTTGTCTCAAGATTGTGGCGTCGTCCATGATCATGGCATCGATGCGGTTTTTTCAATTGTAAATCGTTCGGTAGACATGCCAACGGCATTCGCTGAAGCGGCACAGAACATTGAACTCACAGCACGCAATATCGCTGCGATGTTGCAGTTAAAGCTTTAAAAGATAGTATCTGCCTAAGTCGTTAGTCAAAAAAAAACCGCAGACATTGTCTGCGGTTTTCGTATTTCACCTATAAAGCTTATGCTGGCTCTTGGAAAATAACCGTATCTGCTTTCTGAGTGTACTGATCCATCTTATGGAAGTTCAGGTAACGGTAAGTATCAGCTGCTGTTGCGTTGATCTTCGCTGCGTACTCCAGGTACTCTTCCTTAGTTGGAATACGACCTAGAATTGCACCTACTGCTGCTAGCTCCGCAGAAGACAAGTAAACATTCGCACCAGTACCTAGACGGTTCGGGAAGTTACGCGTTGAGGTCGACATGACTGTCGCTTTGTCTGCTACGCGAGCCTGGTTACCCATACATAGTGAACATCCCGGAGTTTCGATACGAACACCAGCACGGCCGT
Source organism: Vibrio sp. J1-1 (assembly GCF_021728395.1). Lineage (GTDB taxonomy): Bacteria > Pseudomonadota > Gammaproteobacteria > Enterobacterales > Vibrionaceae > Vibrio. Next base: position 343,326 of record NZ_JAKKCM010000003.1, read on the forward strand.
AGATACCGTAGTAACCTTCTTCAGTTAGCTGGTCACGGTCCATCTTAGTTGGCGGAGCCACCCATAGACGCGTATCCAGTGAACCACCCCATTGCTCAAGCAGTTTGCCTGCTGCGCGGAAGTGACCAATGTTGGTCATACATGAACCGATAAACACTTCATCGATTTGTGTACCTTGAACTTCTGAAAGTAGACGAGCGTCATCAGGGTCGTTTGGCGCACATAGGATTGGCTCGTTGATTTCCGCTAGATCAATCTCGATTACGTGCGCGTATTCTGCATCCGCATCTGCTTCCATTAGCTCTGGGTTGTCTAGCCACTCTTGCATTGCAGTGATACGACGTTCGATAGTACGACGGTCGCCGTAACCTTCCGAGATCATCCACTTAAGCATAGTGATGTTTGAGTTTAGGTACTCTTCGATCGACTCTTGAGAAAGCTTAACGGTACAGCCTGCCGCTGAACGTTCTGCCGATGCATCTGAAAGTTCAAACGCTTGCTCAACCGTTAGGTGTTCAACACCTTCGATCTCTAGAACGCGACCAGAGAATTCGTTGATCTTACCCGCTTTCTCAACCGTTAGTAGGCCTTGCTTGATGCCGTAGTAAGGGATTGCATGTACTAGGTCACGTAGCGTGATACCCGGTTGCATTTCACCTTTAAAGCGAACCAAGATTGACTCTGGCATATCCAGTGGCATAACGCCTGTTGCTGCTGCGAATGCAACCAGACCAGAACCTGCTGGGAATGAGATACCTAGTGGGAAACGAGTATGCGAGTCACCACCTGTACCTACTGTATCAGGCAGAAGCATACGGTTTAGCCACGAGTGGATAACACCGTCACCCGGACGTAGTGATACACCACCACGGTTCATGATGAAATCAGGAAGTGTGTGGTGAGTGTTTACGTCAACTGGTTTTGGATATGCCGATGTGTGACAGAAAGACTGCATCACTAGGTCTGCAGAGAAGCCAAGACACGCAAGGTCTTTAAGCTCATCACGCGTCATAGGCCCCGTAGTATCCTGAGAACCAACTGTGGTCATCTTAGGCTCACAGTAAGTACCTGGACGAACACCTTCTACGCCACACGCTTTACCAACCATCTTCTGTGCAAGCGAGTAACCTTTGCCTGTATCAACAACGTCACCTGGTTTGCGGAAGAAATCTGCTGGCTCTAGACCCAGAGATTGGCGAGCTTTGTCAGTCAGACCACGACCGATGATCAGTGGGATACGACCGCCAGCACGTACTTCGTCGATAAGTACGTCTGTTTTTAGCTTAAATTCAGCCAGAGTTTCGCCAGTTTCGTGGTTACAAACTTTACCTTCGAATGGGTAAACGTCAATCACGTCGCCCATGTTCAGTTTCGATACGTCAACTTCGATCGGTAGTGCGCCCGCGTCTTCCATTGTGTTGAAGAAGATTGGTGCAATCTTACCACCTAGTACGTAACCACCAGCTCGTTTATTTGGAACGTTAGGGATGTCATCACCCATGAACCAAAGCACTGAGTTAGTAGCAGATTTACGAGAAGAACCCGTACCAACTACGTCACCAACGTAAACAAGTTGATGGCCTTTAGATTGCAGTTCTTCGATCTGTTTGATTGGACCGATGCTACCTGGTTGGTCTGGAGTGATGCCTTCACGCTCGTTCTTCAGCATCGCTAACGCATGAACTGGGATATCAGGGCGAGACCAAGCATCTGGTGCTGGAGACAGATCATCGGTGTTTGTTTCACCAGTAACCTTGAATACAGTCAGAGTGATTTTTTCTTGCAGCTCAGGCTTAGACTGGAACCATTCCGCGTCAGCCCAAGATTGTAGAACTTGCTGTGCAAACGTGTTGCCTGCTTTCGCTTTTTCTTCCACATCGTAGAAAGCATCAAACATAAGCAGTGTGTGAGACAGTGCTTTTGCAGCGATTGGCGCTAGAGCATCGTCGTCCAGTAAAGTAACGAGTGGCTCGATGTTGTAACCACCTTGCATAGTACCTAGCAACTGTGCCGCTTTTTCACGGCTTACTAGCGGAGAAGATACCTCACCTTTTGCGACTGCGGTAAGAAAACCAGCTTTAACATACGCGGCTTCATCAACACCTGGTGGAATACGGTTCTCTAGTAGGTCAAGAAGGAATTCTTCTTCACCTTGAGGGGGATTTTTAAGAAGTTCCACAAGGCCTGCAACTTGCTCGGCGTTTAGTGGTTTAGGTACAACTCCTTCGGCAGCACGCTCTTCGACGTGTTTACGGTAGGCTTCAAGCACGACTTTTTCCTCTCATTGCGGTTCCTCCTTTATTATTACTATTGTTAAAGTAAAGGAGTGAACATCCTTGGAAACTTGGCTCTCCATTGCCCTTGTTTTCATTCAATAATGATTGAGAAACAGCGCCGTAGAGGCCAAACTGTGGGCCAAAGAATAGCAAATTTAACCTTCAATTAAAATCTCATCATTTTGACCAACATAGCAACTTACGACTAAAGTTCTGCTAATTTTGAGCAAATATGCTTAGGTTATGCCATCTTGTGCCAATTAATTAAACGAAGTTCCTACGATTAAGTACACAGCATCTAAGTTCTGCTCTGTACGACCGTAAGACAACATTATAGGCCCGATTGGGGAATCGACACCAAAGAATACTGAGCCCGCATTATACAGTGGAGCCTCATCCAAATGGAGGTCGTTATCAGACCAAACCCCACCATACTCCAGTGACGCGCCTATATATACCGGAGCTTCGAACAGTCCGAAGTCATTATCGAACCACTTGTAACGGTAAACTAGGCTGCTAAAGAATAAATCCTGCCCAATCAGACTATTTCTCGGAATGCCCGAAAGGTTTAAAAAGCCCCCTAACTCTCGCGGATCGAGTGGGATGGTGGAATTTTTACTCTCAACAAAGCTGTATTCAGCATGTCCGACTAAAGTATGACGCTGATGACTGACTGCACCTTTAAATCGGGCTGAAATTTCATACACCGTATCTTCAACGGACGTCTCAGAATCTAAGAAATTATCACCCTCAGGGCTTTTGTCATGGGAGACAAAATACTCCAAGTCAACCAATAAGCCACGAGTAGGAAAAGCAAAGTCATCAAGCGTGTCTAACCGATAACTTGCAAATAGGCCGAGTCGATCAAAATCCAGATTGCCCGCCGATGCCAATGTGGAAAGTTCAATGCTGCCGGTTGAATAGCGGGCCCCCATTCGTAATTCTTGCCATAACGTCGGTTGAAGGCCAATAGAAAGCTCAGATGTAAAGTCGCTGTACGACACAGGAAGGAAATCATCTACGGCGCTAATATCAGGGTTTTTGAAGTCACTCAGCGGTAAGTTTCTACTCTCGTTGCTGTAGGTCAGTCGTCCGGAAACGAAAAGCTGTTGGCTCGACATAACTGGTGAGTACAGTTCCGCTTCAATCAGCTTATCCGTCCCCATTTCGACATTAAATGCCAACTCTGCACCATGTGAGTTTAAGTTGGTAAAATTGGTCGACAACCCAATGCCATACTGGCTGTCAGTGTCGAAGTCATCTTCAAGGAAAAATCGAAAATTTAGGTAATTTGGGCCCCATGACTTTTCGTTGACGGTAAAAACTAACCGTGAGGAGCCATCTTCTTCCTCAAAGTGGTAAGTGATCAACTCAAAACGATCAAGCGCATAGAGGTTTTCAACCGCTTTTTCTATTTCTTGCGTTGGGATTGTACGCCCCGTCTCTAAATGCAGACGGTTGGTCAACAGCACATCGCTGTAGTGTGTGTTATTTATGATCACAACGTCATCAACAACACGCTCATCACCGTGAACTAAGGTTTTACGGGCTTCTTGTTTACGGTCGATGTAACCTTGGTAATCCGCACTGGAGAGACTCAAACCTTTTAATTTCGCCGACAACGTTTTCGTGATTTCATATCCCGACTGAAGCGCCGAAGGCATCTTATCAAACTCAACGGTTTCCATTTGGCCAACATTGGGACGAATGTAGATATCTTGTTCATGGAGCGCTTCAACTTGCTCTTGGGTACTACGACGCACAAGATAATTGGAAAGTTGATCGGCTACGGTAAACAACCCGGTAAAGTCTTCTTTGGTTTTGTAATCGGTACTGATATCTACAGCGATAACAACGTCCGCTCCCATCGCACGAGCCACATCAACTGGCATGTTATTTACCACGCCGCCATCAACCAGCATGTGACCATTTAACTGATAAGGTGGGAGTGCACCTGGTACAGACATGCTGGCCATCATCGCATCCACTAGGTAACCGTTACCAATGACGACTTCTTCAAGCTCTAAGATATCAGTCGCAACAGAGCGATACGGAATGGCCAGTTCATCAAAAGAATCAAAACGTCCCAAATTACCCGTGCTTTCACGCAGGATACGCAGCATGTTTTGTCCTTGCACCACACCAGTTGGCGCTCTTACTTCGGTCAAGCGTAGCCCAAGATCGGTATATATCTGGTAACGGTCTTCATACTCTTTATCACGAACTCGGCGCTGGCTTCGGTCTACGCGATCTCGATAACCGCCGTTCCAATCCACTGTGTAGATAAAGCTCTCAATCTCATCAGCGCTCATACCAGTCGCATACAAGCCGCCAACATACGCCCCCATGCTCGTGCCAGTGATGATATCAACCGGAATTTGCATCTCTTCAAGCGCTTTAAGTACACCAATATGTGCAGCACCCTTTGCACCACCACCAGCGAGAACCACAGCGATTTTAGGATGCGATGCAGAAGCCTCTTCCTGAGCCAGGGAAGCCGAAGGCATAGCGATCAAAAAGAAGCTCAGCCAAAGCGCGAAGTAGCGAGTTAACGGGCCAAATGACAACTTTTTGAACATTCACTTTTCCTTTATCGAATCTCTGGCTTTAGGAAGTTGGTTGGCAATGTTGGTCAACCTCACTTCCCAGCTTATAGGCCCTAATATGTACTAAGAATTGACTAGTGAAACAAGTTTATACTTGCAGTTTAGCGACACTACCAATTAAATAAATCATTAATCCAGTTAGATTTTTTCTCACACAGCTGCTTTACCTGACCTGTTTTATCCCATACAGGCAGTTTATATTCGCTACGGCAGTTCATTTCCAACCCACCCTTGGTAGTTTGTTTGAATCCCAATGTCGTCACTTCTCGAGGCCAAGGTAGCGCTAAACGTTCTGGAATACGCTGAGACAAATATTCTGCGTACACACGTAGAGCCCCACTCGCACCCGTTAAATTGGTGGGTTTATTATCGTCACGCCCCAGCCAGATCGTGGTGACTTCTCTGCCATCCACTCCCACAAACCAGCTATCACGAGTGTCATTACTGGTACCGGTTTTGCCAGCCAGCGCAGCCCAAGCAAATTGGTTCTGCAAAAAGCGACCCGTTCCCTGCACAACGCCTTGTTTCATCGCGTAAGTGGTGAGCCAAGCAGCTTGTTCATCCACCTCACGAGAGGCGCGAGGAAGTGATTGGTACAAAACATTCCCTTCCATATCAATCACCGAGCGAAGTGCTGTTAACCTAGCTCGTTTACCTGAGTTTGTCAGAGTCTGATACATCTGAGCCACCTCAAGCGGCGTCAATGAAAATGCCCCAAGGAACATGGAAGGCACTGGGCGGATTTCGTCTTTGCTTACGCCTAAGCGCTCTAAGGTCGCCGTCACCTCTGGTATACCAAGCTCCATACCCAAACGCACGGTTGGTACATTAAGCGACTTCGCTAATGCAATGAAGAGCGGAACATCGCCACGATATTTACGGTCGTAGTTGCGCGGCGTCCAAACCGAGCCTTCACTGCCTTTCAAACTTAGCGGCGTGTCATGCAGCGTTGTGCCCAAGTTGTACTTTTCCGGTTGCTCCAGTGCTGTCAGGTAAATAGCGGGTTTCACTAAAGAACCAATAGGACGGCTCGCATTTAGTGCTCGGTTAAAGCCATCATAACCCGCTCGCTTCCCGCCAACCATCGCGCGGATTTCACCACTATGGCGATCCACGGCAACCGCCGCGGCTTCGAGTTCTTTACCACCTCGCTTAGACAAATCGGGGATCTTTTTCGCGATGGCCTGTTCCATTTTGCTTTGTGATACCGGATCAAGAGAGGTGAAAACTCTTAACCCCGTTTCCGCCTTAAAACGTTCACCGACTTTTTCTTTAAGCTCGATGCTCAACTGTTGGAAGTAAGCGGGCTGACGGCTGGCGATACGCGGGTTGCTTTGTGTGTCGAGCGGACGACTGGCGGCTTGATCATACTCTTGAGCCGTCAGTAGATTTTGTTGCATCAACAGACGTAACACCAAATCGCGGCGATCTTTGGTACGCTCAGGATAGCGAATAGGGTTGTAATAAGACGGCCCTTTTACCATACCGACTAACATCGCAAGTTGATCGACACGAAGTTCACTGATCGGCTGACCAAAGTAGTAGCGAGAAGCCAAACCAAAACCATGGATCGCTTCACCACCACTTTGCCCTAAGTACACTTCGTTTAAATATGCTTCCAGAATACGATCTTTGCTGTAGCGATAATCCAGAATCAACGCAATATAGGCTTCTCGAAGCTTACGCCACAAAGTCTTGTCGCGGGTGAGAAATAAGTTTTTCGCCAACTGCTGAGTCAGGGTACTTCCGCCCTGGACGGTGCGACCCGCCTTAATATTAGCAACGAGCGCGCGCCCAATAGCCAGCGGAGAAACACCGTCATGTTGATAAAAGTTTCGGTCTTCGGTAGCCAGTAACGCATCAACCAAGATTTCCGGGAACTGATCTCGACGTAGAAAAAGTCGTTGCTCGTTCTGATCTTTTTCTAGCATACCCAGCATCTTAGGTTCAAGACGTAAATACCCAAGATCTCCTCTAGATTCCAAAGACTGAATACGTTGTAAACCACCGTCAGAGAAATGCAGCATCACGTGGCGATCTGGCTCAGGGCCATCGGCGAACTCAAATGGACGACGAATTAGTTCAATGCGGGTAGAAGACGAAGAGTATTCTCCCGGATAACGAGGCGTGCTCACCTTTCGATAACTAAGTACATCCAATTCATTACGCAGCTCTTTGATGGTGATATTTTCACCCGGATTCAAATTAAGAATTCGCGCGTAAACAACAGTTGGCAGTTCAAATAACTGACCATCAAAGCGTTCTTTTACCACGCTATCTAAATAAATCCCGACAAACACTAATACCGTGGCCAGCGCAATACCCGCTTTCCAGCCAAACGACCACAACGTTTTGAGCCACGAACGTTTCCCATTACTTGGCTTCTTACCCGAGGTACGTTTGGTACGTTTTGCCGTACTTTTCGCCGCTGTTTTTTTCTTAGCTGGCGCTTTTTTTGTGCTTGGCTTTTTAGAGTTAGTCATTCTTCAATTGTCTTTTTGTTTTCGTTGTCGCTACATGGTTTGCAGGATCGTCTGGCCAAACGTGTTTTGGGTAGCGCCCTTTCATCTCTTTTTGCACGTCTTTATAACTGCCTTTCCAGAAGGCAGCGAGGTCAGTTGTTACTTGCAGGGGACGCTGCGCTGGAGAAAGTAACTCCAGTACCAAAGGCTTGCGCCCTAACGCAACGGTTGGCGATGTGCTTTCGCCAAATACTTCCTGCATTCTGACTGATAACACAGGTTCATGACCGTATTGGTATCGAATGCGTTTCTTTGTTCCCGTAGGTAGCAGATAGTACTCAGGTAACCACTCACCAAGGTTCTGGTTTAATGGCCAGCCTAGACGCGCATTCAACGCTTCAGTCAAATTAACTTTATTAAGCTCTTTTACCGACGATACGGAAGCCATATACGGCTCTAGCCACTCTTCCAATGATTCAAGTAAACTCGCGTCATCAAAGTTTGGCCAAGATTGCTCGGGTAACCAATCTATTGCACAGCGAATACGTTCGAGCAAACTCTCTGCTGCTGGCGACCAGTTTAGACTGCTCAACCCCTGACGGCGGACATAAGTGAGTAAAGCTTGTGTCATTTTTTCTTTGCCCGGACTTGGCAACGACTCACGCTCTATCACCAACTGACCGAGTTTTTGTTGCCGCTCAGCGATTAAACGCCCTCTTTTTTCATCCCAGTCAACCAGTTCTTCAGCTGAAAATAGCGACTTGAACGTTGTTTGCAGTATGTTGACATCCAATTCACATGCCAAATGAATTTGACTCGAATTAGAATGTGAACGCATCAAGTCAATCGCAACCAAATACTCACACGCACCCAAGCTATCCTCAGGGCGACATTCCGCACCATGACCATTCGATAACGTGAATCGACCGTATTGATTGCTGCGTTGCTGCGCAATACGGTCCGGAAACGCCAGGCTCAGGACCAGTGGCAGTGCACTCTCATCAATATCGCCAAGAGAAAAGGCACTATCCAGTTTGTGAGCTAAAGATTGCACGCGTTTAAGCAGCAGTGACTTTTTCGGATGTGTCCCTGTTACCCAGCGATGCAAGCTATGGGCAATATTGGTGACGTTTCTTTCTGGCTCTTCAATAAGGGCGACCGCTGCAAGCGCAGTATTTAACATCTTTTCACTGTGCTGCGCAGATTTAATCAACATAGCGGCAGAGCGAGGCTCAACACCAAGTACATGCGCCTGCCTACCACCAGCCGTCAATTGACCTTGTTCGTTTATCAGTTCAAGAGACACCAGAAGTTGCTTGGCCTGATTTAAAGCCGCCAGCGAAGGAATATTGAGCCATTTGAGATCCTGGATATCGCTCGCGCCCCAGAACGCTAACTCCATAACCAAACTCGCCAGATCCGAATGCAGAATTTCTGGCTGTGGCACCGCTGGTTGCTGTTTGAACTGACTTTCAGAATAGAGACGGACGCAAATCCCCTCTTCTATTCGACCTGCCCGTCCCATACGCTGAATTGCGGAAGACTGGGCAATACGAACCTGCTCTAGGCGAGTGAGACCATTTTTTAGATCAAAACGCGCAATACGCTCTAAACCAGAATCAACAACAAGGCGAATGCCTTCAATAGTCAGGGAAGTTTCCGCGATATTGGTTGCCAACACGACTTTACGTTTCCCTTTTACCGCAGGAGAAATTGCCTTTTGCTGCTGAGCAAAACTAAGCTGGCCGTATAGAGGGCAAACTTCGACCTCATCAGGCAGATGAGATAATCGTTCTTCTACCTGCTTTATTGCAGCAACGCCGGGAAGAAAGGCCAATAATGAGCCTGATTCTTTATTGATCAAACTCTCTATCGTTTTTGCCATCGCATTTGGCAGATGGTCATTAACGGCCAGAGGTGCATAGCGCGTTTCCACATCAAAACTGCGCCCTTTTGATTCAATAAAACTCGCTGCGGGGAGCAAAGTTTGCAACGCATCTTGATCGAGCGTTGCCGACATCACCACCAGTTTGAGATCATCACGCAACGCTTCCTGTACTTCTAAACTGAATGCCAACGCTGTGTCCGCATGAAGACTACGCTCATGAAATTCATCAAAAATCAGTAGGTCGACCCCATCCAGTTCAGGGTCATTTTGAATCATGCGTGTCATGACCCCTTCCGTCACAATCTCCAATTGCGTTACAGCGCTTACCTTTGTCTCACCGCGAACGCGATACCCGACTCTCTGTCCTACGTGCTCCCCTAATTGCTCAGACAAATACCGAGCGATATTTCGGGCTGCCAGTCGTCTTGGCTCCAGCATAATAATTTTGCCAGTCACCAATTGATGCTTAAGTAGTTGGAGAGGAAAGTACGTCGACTTACCCGCACCTGGCGCTGCTTTAAGGATGACCTGATGTTGGTTTTTGACCGCGGTAAGTAACTGAGGCATCACGGCTTCAATCGGCAATTGTGACAAAGGAAATACCTTATGGTGTAATGATGGCAACATTGTACATAAAAACATTCCTGTCTAAATAAGCAAAATGCATTTCGAACCCGCTTTAGAGTCAGCGACTCTACTCAAACGCTACAAACGCTTCCTTGCCGATATTGAACTTGATAACGGTGAAGTTCGCACCATCCACTGCGCCAACACTGGCGCGATGACAGGCTGCGCCACGCCAGGTAATAAAATTTGGTACTCAACGTCCGATAACCCTAAACGCAAATACCCCAATAGCTGGGAGATCAGTGAAACCAAGATCGGCCATCGTATCTGTATCAATACCGCGCGCGCCAACCAATTAGCGATTGAGGCAATTGAAAACAATATCATTTCAGAGCTTTGCGGTTACGACACACTTCAAACTGAAGTGAAATATGGCAATGAAAATAGCCGAATTGATATCTTGCTCAGCGCAAGTGATAAACCGAAGTGCTATATAGAGGTGAAAAGCGTCACTCTTCTTGATGAAACTCACTCGGATGGACAAGGGTACTTCCCCGATGCAGTCACCACTCGAGGACAAAAACACCTGAGAGAGCTCACAGAAATGGCACAAAATGGAAGTAGAGCCATACTTTTATTTACTGTTTTACATTCGGGTATTGAAAAAGTATCTGCGGCACACCATATAGACGCAAAATATTCACAATTACTCAAACAAGCACAAGATGCTGGAGTCGAAGTTCTCTGCTATAAAGCTGAACTAAGCAGTACTGACATATCGCTAATTTCCGCTGTTGATTTCATCAATTTAGAGAAAAAATGATGTTATCTTCACATTGACGATAAGATTGCAAATCAGTAATTGCCTGCACCGCCTCTTTTTGCTATAGATACCCGCCTTAAATAGACTGCGAAGCAGTTGACTAGGTGTAAGTAGGAGATGCTGTATGCCAGAATCAAAGAAAAAAACGATTGGCATCCTGGCCATTGCAGGCGTGGAGCCATATCAGGAAAAGCCTGGTGAAGAATACATGTCACCAGAGCAGGTTGAACACTTTACGAAAATCCTAACAGCTTGGCGTGATCAGCTAAGATCTGAAGTGGACCGTACTGTTCACCATATGCAGGACGAAGCAGCAAACTTCCCTGATCCAGTGGACCGCGCCTCTCAAGAGGAAGAGTTCAGCCTAGAACTGCGTAATCGTGACCGTGAGCGCCGTTTGATCAAGAAGATTGAAAAGACGTTAGACAAAATCGAAGAAGACGACTTCGGCTTTTGTGAGTCTTGTGGCGTAGAGATCGGCATTCGTCGTCTTGAAGCACGCCCAACTGCCGATCTTTGTATCGACTGTAAAACGCTTGCAGAAATCAAAGAAAAGCAGATGCAAGGCTAACCACCACGCATTTTGATTATGGAAGGGAGCTCTGGCTCCCTTTTTGTTTTGGCTTATCTGTTCGAGATTTACACATGACAAGCTATGTTGGCCGATTCGCCCCATCTCCTTCAGGGCCATTGCATTTTGGCTCACTGGTAGCCGCCCTTGGTAGTTATTTTCAAGCAAAAGCCAACCATGGAGCATGGTTAGTTCGCATAGAAGACCTCGATCCTCCAAGGGAAATGCCCGGCGCAACACAAGCGATTCTGGAAGCACTGCAAGCTTATCAATTGCATTGGGATGGCGAGGTGGTTTATCAGAGTCAGCGTCATCATCTCTACCAAGCTCAAATAGATACTTGGCTAGAAAATGGGGACGCGTATTATTGCCAGTGTACACGCAAGCAAATAAAGCAGCATGGTGGGTTTTATCCGGGAACTTGCCGAGATAAAAACTTGAAAGAAGGCGCAATACGCCTAAAAATGACCAAGCCTATCGCCAGTTTCATCGACCTGAAACATGGAACCATTCAGATTCCTGAACAACTGGTTAATGAAGATTTCATTATTAAACGTCGAGATGGATTATTTGCTTATAATCTTGCGGTAGTATTGGATGATATCGACCAAGGGGTAACTGAAGTTGTTCGTGGCGCTGATTTAATTGAACCGACAGGGCGTCAGATCAGCTTGTACCAAATTCTAGGGCAACCCGAAGTCAGTTACTTGCACTTACCATTGGCGATAGATAACAACGGCAATAAACTGTCGAAACAAAATCACGCGACGGCTATTGATATTGACAACCCGAAGCCAGCACTATTAAAGGCTATGACGTTTTTGGGCTTTGATATACCAGAAGAAATACGAGCCTCAGATATTGCGAATATTCTTCGCTGGGGCAGCGAGAACTGGCAGTTAGAACAGCTACCAACAGAGATCGAAATCACAGCATGATTCTCAAATGGCGCTGTGTAGTGCTATCATTAGCCGCAAATCTGCCCGAGGGCACCAAAACTAACCAAAGCAAGATTGGATTAAACCCAGTTATTGCCAGATGCACATGAATACAAACGACTATACACCAAGCGAACCTGCCACAATCCCAGAGCTCGCTCTCAATGTAATAACTCGTGAAGAGCACAACATTTCGCGTAAGCAGATCAGTGACAATGCACTGAAGGTACTGTACCGCCTCAATGGTGCTGGTTTCGATGCTTTTCTTGTGGGTGGCGGGGTTCGAGATTTACTGCTTGGACAGAGACCAAAAGACTTTGATATTGCGACGAATGCAACACCAGAGCAAATAAAACAGCTTTTCAGAAACTGCCGCTTGATTGGCCGTCGTTTCCGCTTGGCGCATATCATGTTTGGCCGAGACATCATTGAAGTCGCGACCTTCCGTGGCCACCATCAAGAGCAGAAAAACAAAAGTATTTCTCAGCAATCAAAAGAAGGCATGCTGCTACGCGATAACGTGTATGGCACCATCGATGAAGATGCTGAGCGGCGCGATTTCACGATCAACTCAATGTATTACAACATCGCTGATTACTCGATTCACGATTACGCCCGTGGTATCGAGGACTTAGAAGATCGTCTGATTCGCCTGATCGGTGATCCAGAAACTCGCTACCGTGAAGACCCGGTACGCATGCTGCGTGCTATTCGTTTCGCAGTGAAGCTCGACTTTGATATTGAAGAAGACACTGCAGCGCCAATCGAAGAAATGTCGACTCTACTGCGTGACATCCCATCAGCACGCCTGTTCGAAGAGTCATTAAAGCTATTGCAGTCTGGGCATGGTTTAGAAACCTATCACCTGCTGCGCGAATACAACTTATTCCAACAGCTTTTCCCGACCATTGCTGAGCACTTCACTGAAGATTACTCATCACACACAGAACAGATGCTGGATTTAGTCCTCGATTCCACAGATATGCGAATCGAAGAAGGTAAACGCATCAATCCTGCATTTATGTTCGCAGCGATGCTTTGGTACCCACTGTGTGCCGTTGCAGAGAAACTGATGGAACAACGCAATCTTGGTCATTACGATGCCATCATGGAAGCAAGTAACATCATTCTTGATGATCAAGTTAAAACGATTGCGATCCCTCGACGTCACACTGCAACTATTCGCGAGATTTGGCAACTGCAATTACGCCTGCCACGACGCAACGGTAAGCGCGCCTCCCGTCTTATGGAATTGAACAAGTTCCGCGCGGGATTCGACTTTCTTGAAATGCGTGGCGAAATTGAAGGCGGCGAGACAGAGAAACTTGCCAAGTGGTGGGAAACTTTCCAAAATGCAGGCCGAGAAATGCGTCAGGCAATGGCTGCCGATCTCGACGACCAAGCTCCGAAAGGCCAGCGTCGCCGTAAAACCTATCGCAAGAAAAAGAGTAAGCCTAAGTCATGATCACAGCGTACATTGCGGTAGGCAGCAACTTGGCTGACCCTGTCAGCCAAGCAAAACAAGCGGTCGAAGCACTAAAAACACTGCCTGAATCTAAGTTTGTGGCAGCTTCACAGCTTTACAGCAGCACACCAATGGGGCCACAAAATCAGCCGGATTACATTAATGCGGTCGTGGCGATTGAAACCAATTTGACGCCTTTGCAACTGCTTGATTGCACCCAAGCGATCGAGCAAGAGCAAGGACGTGTCCGCAAAGATGAACGTTGGGGGCCAAGAACACTGGATCTCGACATTGTACTTTACGGCAATGAGGTGATTAATTCCGAAAGACTGACCATTCCTCACTACGGAATGAAAGAACGCGAGTTCGTTCTCTACCCTCTTGCGGAAATTGCACCAAGTTTACAACTCCCTGATGGGACAGAGGTCTCTTCACTACTGAATCAAGTAGATAGAAACGGCCTCAATATTTGGCAGTCATAGCCAACTCCTAGTAAGGATAAAACAATGAAAAAAATGACCATCAACGACCTTATCAAGTGCAAGAAAGAAGGTCGTAAATTTGCTACTTCAACCGCTTACGATGCAAGCTTTGCCCAACTTTTTGAAAGCCAGGAAATGCCAGTCCTGCTAGTGGGTGACTCACTAGGCATGGTACTTCAGGGCGAAAACGATACGCTGCCTGTCACCGTAGAAGACATCGTCTACCACACTCGCTGCGTTCGTGCAGGTAGCCCAAACTGTTTGCTGATGTCTGATATGCCATTCATGAGCTACGCAACGCCAGAGCAAGCCTGCGAAAATGCAGCAAAAATCATGCGTGCTGGCGCCAACATGGTGAAGATCGAAGGCGGTGAATGGCTAGTAGATACCGTCAAAATGCTCACTGAGCGTGCGGTTCCAGTCTGTGCTCACCTAGGTCTGACGCCTCAGTCAGTGAACATCTTTGGTGGCTATAAGATACAAGGCCGAGAGCAGGAAAACGCGGATCGCATGGTCAAAGACGCGCTGGCACTACAAGAAGCTGGTGCTCAAATCATCCTACTCGAGTGTGTTCCTGCAGCTTTGGCAGAACGCATCACTCAATTGCTTGACGTACCAGTGATTGGTATCGGTGCAGGTAATGTGACTGACGGTCAAATTCTTGTAATGCATGATATGTTTGGTATTTCTGCCAACTACATGCCTAAATTCTCCAAAAACTTTCTTGCTGAAACAGGTGATATGCGCAAAGCCGTTGCAAAATATATGGAAGATGTTGCAAACGGTGTGTTCCCAGACGACGCACATACCATTGCTTAGAGGATAAGTGAATGCAAACTTTTGCGGAAATTTCAGCGGTTCGTGAACAGGTAAAAACCTATAAGCGTGAAGGACGTAAAGTCGCATTTGTCCCAACAATGGGCAATCTTCATGACGGTCATTTAACGCTCGTTCGTAAAGCTCGCGAATACGCTGATGTTGTTGTCGTAAGCATCTTTGTTAACCCGATGCAGTTTGAACGTGCCGACGATTTAAGTAACTACCCAAGAACACTGGATGAAGACCTCAGCAAGCTCACCGCTGAAGGTGTTGAGCTAGTGTTCACTCCAACACCGGAGATTATCTACCCTGAAGGATTAGATAAGCAGACGATTGTAGATGTACCAGGTCTTTCGACCATTTTAGAAGGTGCCTCTCGTCCAGGTCACTTTCGTGGCGTAACGACTATCGTCAATAAGTTATTTAACATTGTCCAGCCAGATCTGGCCTGTTTCGGCGAAAAAGACTTCCAGCAACTAGCTGTTATTCGCAAGATGGTTGATGACTTGGCAATGGATATTGAAATCGTAGGCGTACCAACAGTTCGAGAAATGGACGGGCTTGCGATGAGCTCCCGCAATGGGCTACTTACGCTTGATCAACGCCAACGGGCACCCGTACTCGCGCGTACTATGCGTTGGATCAGCAGTGCAATGCGTGGCGGGCGTGATGATTACGCTTCAATCATTGAAGATGCAAGTGATCAGCTCAGAGCTGCAGGGTTGCATCCGGATGAAATATTTATCCGTGATGCTCGCACCTTAGATGCGATCACCGCAGACACCAAACAAGCCGTGATTCTGATGTCAGCATTTTTAGGTAACGTTCGTCTGATCGACAATCAAACCGTCGATATGGCAATTGAAGCTAAAGATAGTTCAGAATCAAACGATGGCAGCTCAAGTGATGCCTAGTAAGCAAAAGTAAAAAGAAAAGGTCGACTTCGAGTCGACCTTTTTTGTTTCAATAGCACCGCCCTGAAATAGGTTGGTTCAAAATAGCGTTGATAGTTTGCCAACTCTATATGATTGGATGTTACGAACGCAGACCAATTCCTTTCGTTACCAAGTAGTGTGCAAGGGCGTATAGCACCACAACAAACACAGCCAAAACGCTGAAAGAAGTCACGATCCCCACATCAGAAACACCAAGGAATCCGTAGCGGAATGCATTCACCATGTAAACAATCGGATTAACTTTTGATACTCCCTGCCAAAACTCAGGCAGAAGACTAATAGAGTAAAAAACGCCACCCAGATAAGTCAGCGGCGTCAACACAAAGGTCGGGATAATAGAAATATCATCGAAGGTTTTCGCGTATACCGCATTAATCAAGCCGCCAAGTGCAAATACCACCGAGGTCATGAATACCGTCGCGACAATAATGCCCCAGTGTTCCACCTGCAGATCCACAAACAATAGCGAAACACAGGTTACCAGTGCGCCGACTAACAAACCACGAGTGACCCCACCCATTACGTAACCCATAATGATCACATAGTTTGGCACTGGCGCAACAAGCAGCTCTTCAATGTTTTTCTGCAACTTAGCACTAAAAAATGACGAAGCCACATTGGAATATGAGTTGGTGATCACCGACATCATGATAAGGCCGGGAACAATATACTCCATGTAAGTGAACCCGCTCATTTCACCGATGCGCGAACCGATCAAGTTACCAAAGATGATAAAGTAAAGTGTCATCGTAATTGCTGGCGGTACCAGAGTTTGCACCCAAATTCGGGAGAATCGCGTCACCTCTTTCCCTAGCAAACTACGAAATGCAGTCCAGTATAGTTGGTACATTTACTTATTCCCTTCTCTAACAATGTTTACGAACAGCTCTTCCAGTCGGTTAGCTTTGTTTCGCATCGATAAGACTTTAATACCTTGCTCAGTAAGTTGGGCAAACACTGAGTTCAAGCCCTGACTTTTATCCAACTCGATCTCAAGAGAGCCCTCGACCATAATTTGAGAGATGACACCGCTCAGTTCTGGTACTTCCCCCTCATACTCAAGATCAAGAATAAAGGTTTCAACACTCAGCTTGCCAAGTAATGCTTTCATCGTCGTGTTTTCAATCAACTCTCCACGATTGATAATGCCGATATTACGACACAGCATTTCGGCCTCTTCTAGGTAGTGCGTCGTCAGGATAATCGTGATCCCCTGCTCTTTATTGATCTCTTTCAGGAAGTCCCACATTGAACGACGCAGCTCGATGTCCACACCTGCGGTTGGCTCATCGAGGATCAACAGCTTTGGCTCATGCATTAGGGCGCGTGCAATCATCAACCGGCGCTTCATGCCTCCAGATAAGTTGCGAGCTCGCTCTTTACGTTTCTCCCACAGATCAAGCTTCCTCAAGTATTTCTCAGCTCGTTCTTTTGCTAGTGTTTTTGATACTCCGTAGTATCCAGCTTGCTGAATAACGATTTGCTCAACCGTCTCAAATTGGTTGAAATTAAACTCCTGAGGAACCAGACCTAAATTCTGTTTCGCTAATTCCAAGTCTGTGTCGATATCATAACCAAAAACTTTGGTGGTTCCGGAAGTTTTGTTGACAAGCGAAGCAATAATACCGATTGTGGTTGATTTCCCTGCCCCGTTTGGACCGAGAAGCGCGTAAAAGTCACCTTTTTTAACTTGAAGACTGATGCCTTTTAACGCCTCAAAGCCGCCTGCGTACGTTTTACGTAGCTGTTCGATTTCTAATGCGTACATAGCGTAGTTGATTGCCGTCTGTTGTAATTCGTGATTGCTGATACCAAGTGAGAGTATTTGAATGATTGAGAGCCGGTGCTCCTGAAACATCTTTCGGTATTGCGGTGAAGGATAATTAGTTTATCGTTGAATAACGATGATTACAATTAAACCTTTATATAAACTTAATAGTGTTATCCGCAGTACGTTTATGGTTTTTGGACTTCAGGGAGTAGGTATCTGGAGGAAATGGGATACCCAGAACAGGCAGCGAAATAACGAGCTCTGCCAAGCAGGCTTAGCAGAGCTGAATGTCACTACTGAGTGATTACGCAGTAATGCGCTGGTATTGTGCGTCCTCAACATGCGCAACCGCCGCGTTTAAAGCTTCATATCGGAATCGATAAATGTTGGCAGCCGGTACTAGGTCGATCACGTGGAATTTTTCCAGTTGTTCACGCGTATGTTGATTTGGACACAACAGATAAACTTCGCAATTCGCATCCAGAGCATCTTTAATCGCGTTTTCCAACGCCAGTCCCACGGTTACATCAATCATTGGTACATCCGTGAGATCTAGGATCATCACTTCATAATCGGCAATACTTGAGTGCTGACGTGAAATCGCTTTTGATACGCTAAAGATCATTGGCCCTGAAAGGTAAAAGAACAAAACCGTACCATTCGCTCGCTCCAATAGCCCTCTTTCACTGTCCGTTAAAGGTACGTCATCTTCATCAGCATCACTGATGGCTTTGACTTGGCGAGCCTGTTCACGGCTGAGACGTTCGATAATAATAATGTTGGAAATAAACACCCCAAGCCCAACAGCTACAATCAGATCAACAAATACGGTTAGCAGCATCACCCCATACATCACAGCCATGCCTGAAAAACTTACCTTATGAGCACGCTGAATAAAGCTCCAGTCGAGAATATTAAATCCGACATACACCGCAATACCAGCCAGTACCGCCATTGGAATTGGCTCGGTCAACCCACCAGCAACCAAGACCACTAAAGCCAGCATCAGCGCACGTACCACACCAGATAACGGTGAGCGCGCACCGACCTGAATGTTGGTCACGGTTCCCATCGTCGCACCCGCACCTGGCAACGCACCAAACAATCCGGAAATCATATTCGCCAGCCCCTGACCACGCAGTTCTTTGTCAGAATCATGCTCTTTACGCGTTAACGAGTCGCCGATAACAGCAGTTAGTAGCGTATCAATGCAGCCAAGGGTACCCAGCACCAATGCATCGATAACCATCTCAACAAACATGTCCGGATTAATGTGTGGTGCAACCAACGAAGGCAGACCAGCTGGGATTTCACCAATACGGCGAATATCATCCGTATCAAACAGCATCACGGACAACAACGTTACAGCAACCAGTGCTACCAACTGAGCAGGTACATACTTGCGATATTGTTTCGGGAAGAAAAACAGAATACCTAACGTCAGCAAGCCTAAAAACAGCTCACTAAACTTCAAGTTAGAAATGGTCTCTGGTAATGCGGAAAGTGTCCCTAACACACCGCCTGAAGGCGCAGCATGCCCCAGCAGAGGGGATAATTGCAGGATAATCAGTATGACGCCAATCCCTGACATAAACCCGGAAATCACACTATAAGGCATTAAGGTAACGTATTTACCCAGCTTAAGTGTCCCCAGCAAAATCTGAAATGCACCGGCCATCATGACGACGGTAAACGTCATCGCCATCCCTGTTTCCGGGTATTTCGCCATCATGCTCGTCAATACAGCGGTCATAATGACGGTCATCGGTCCGGTCGGTTCTGATATAAGCGTATTAGAACCACCAAACAGAGCAGCAAACAAACCCACCATGATCGCACCCCATAAGCCAGCTTCTGCGCCAGCTCCTGAAGCAACACCAAATGCTAAAGCCAAAGGTAGCGAGATAATTGCCGTAGTGACACCACCAAAGATGTCCCCTTTGAAATTGATACCCTCAAATCGATTCCCGAACAACACTTAATTCCCTTGCATTAATATCAAACCAAACTTCATCACTTTAACCAGTAATACTTCCCTCTTAAACCATAACTATTTCATGGGTTTCGAGGGAGATAAATAAACGGAATTAATTGTACGAGTTTATTGAGAAAAACACGTCAGATGAGTCCTATCTGACGAATATTTAACGGGATCGAAATTGTAACATTGTGTATAGTTGAAACTCTGATCGCTTGCTATATTCGAGCAGCTCAGCTGTCAGAGCTTTTGTCATTTAAGGGAAGTTATTTGCAAGATGCCGGAAATTAAACAATTATTTGAGAATAATTCAAAATGGTCAGAAGAAATTAAGTCTGATCGCCCTGAATATTTCGCTAAGCTCGCAGAGGGCCAAAAACCCGATTTTCTTTGGATTGGTTGTTCAGACAGCCGTGTGCCGGCAGAACGATTAACCGGCCTTTACTCCGGTGAGTTATTTGTTCACCGTAATGTTGCAAACCAAGTCATCCACACTGACCTCAACTGCCTTTCAGTCGTTCAGTATGCCGTTGACGTACTCAAAGTAAAACACATCATTGTCTGTGGTCACTATGGCTGTGGTGGTGTTAACGCTGCCATTGATAATCCACAACTCGGTTTGATCAATAACTGGCTGTTGCACATTCGTGATATTTACTTCAAGCATCGCACTTATCTGGATCAAATGCCTTTGGAAGACCGTGCCGATAAGCTAGGTGAACTTAACGTTGCCGAGCAAGTTTATAACTTGGGCAATTCAACTATCATGCAAAACGCGTGGGAGCGCGGACAAGACGTTGAGGTTCACGGTTTTGTTTATGGTATAGAAGATGGCCGTTTAGAGTACCTAGGTATTCGTTCCAACTCTAAAGAAACGGTTGAAGAATCATACCAGAAAGCCTTATCGACAATTTTAAACACCGATAACACCCTCCTGTGTCGCTAATGCGAAATTGATTAAACAAAAAACGCCCACTTCAAAGTGGGCGTTTCTTTCTATCCAATCTTTTATCTATTCGATAATGAGGCTTCAATTATTCTTGAGGCACTACTTTACCGATGAATGGCAAATGACGGTATTTCTGAGCGTAATCGATACCTACACCAACCACAAACTCATCTGGAATTTCGAAGCCAATCCAGTCAACTGGTACATTGACTTCACGACGAGATGGTTTATCCAACAGGGTACAGATTGCGATAGACTTTGGCTCACGCAGAGACAGGATTTCACGAATCTTGTTCAGCGTATTGCCCGTATCAATAATGTCTTCAACAAGCAGAACATCTTTGCCTTTGATGTCGTCATCTAGGTCTTTCAGAATACGAACATCACGCGAGCTTTCCATCGTATTGCCGTAACTTGATGCCGTCATGAAATCAACTTGGTGAGTCAGGTCAATGGCACGGGCTAAATCGGCCATAAAAACAAATGAACCACGCAATAAGCCAACCAAAACCAGATCTTCGCTACCTTGGTAACGCTCAGTAATTTGCTTGCCTATTTCACGAACTCGATCCTGAACGACTTCCTCAGAAATCATGACTTCTACTGTATGTTTCATACTTTGCTCAATTTATTTGGTGGGTTAAGGTCAATCGCGCAAACGATCACCTAATCTTACGGCGTGTAGTGTATCACCACGCTCAATGCGTTAAAAGTCACAAGCCATTGCTCGGGCTTCTTGGGTGTCTAGCCTTGATTTCACAATATTCTGACGAAAAGCATCAACAATCAGAGAATTACTGTCTACAAATCACACAACAAATGTTGACCTTGAGTATATGCACCATTACACTCATCACTTGCTTTAAGCAATTATTAAAATAATCAATTAGGGGGATTTCCCCCCATACAACGAAAATGGCAAGGTAAATATAATGGACTCAATTGCAAAGAGAGCCCGTACTAGGCTTTCCCCTATTAAGCGTAAGCAACAACTGATGGAAATCGCATTAGAAGTATTTGCACGACGTGGTATTGGCCGTGGCGGTCATGCAGATATCGCTGAAATCGCGCAGGTTTCTGTTGCAACTGTTTTTAACTACTTCCCAACTCGAGAAGACCTGGTCGATGAAGTGCTGAACCACGTAGTACGTCAGTTCTCGAACTTCCTTTCAGATAACATCGATTTAGATCTACACGCTCGTGACAATATTGCTAACATCACCAGCGCAATGATTGAGTTGGTTAACCAAGATTGTCACTGGCTGAAAGTTTGGTTTGAATGGAGTGCTTCAACGCGCGACGAAGTTTGGCCACTATTTGTGTCAACCAACCGCACGAACCAACTATTGGTACAGAACATGTTCATCAAAGCGATTGAACGTGGTGAAGTGTGCAACTCACACAAACCTGAACATTTGACCAACCTGTTCCACGGAATTTGTTACTCATTGTTTGTTCAGGCTAACCGCTTTAAAGGTGAAGATGGACTGAAGAATCTGGTCAGTTCATATCTGGATATGCTTTGTATCTACGATCACAATAAGTAAGGTCAACCTAGAGATGACAAAGCCCGGCGACTTGCCGGGCTTTTTTGTATGTGTCGATATATAATAACAATCGTAGTAAATAACTGTTCAGATATAAAAAAACCGCTGAACTTGTCAGCGGTTTTTCTTCAAGCTTTAAGAAAAATTACTTTTTCTTCTTAACTGCTTTTTTGTTTGGAAGGTCAGTGATCGAACCTTCAAACACTTCAGCAGCTAGACCCACAGACTCGTGTAGAGTTGGGTGAGCGTGGATAGTCAGAGCAATATCTTCTGCATCACAACCCATCTCGATTGCAAGACCGATTTCGCCTAGTAGTTCACCACCGTTAGTACCAACGATAGCACCACCGATTACGCGATGAGTTTCTTTGTCGAAGATTAGCTTAGTCATACCGTCTGCACAGTCAGATGCGATTGCACGACCTGATGCTGCCCATGGGAATGTTGCCACTTCGTACTTGATGCCTTCTTCTTTCGCTTCTTTCTCAGTCTTACCAACCCAAGCCACTTCTGGCTCAGTGTACGCGATTGAAGGGATAACTTTAGGGTCGAAGTAGTGCTTCTTACCAGAGATAACTTCAGCCGCTACGTGACCTTCATGCACACCTTTGTGAGCAAGCATCGGTTGACCAACAACATCACCGATCGCGAAGATGTGAGGAACGTTAGTACGCATTTGCTTGTCAACGTTGATGAAGCCGCGCTCGTCGATTTCAAGACCCGCTTTTTCACCGTCGATTAGCTTACCATTTGGTACACGACCGATAGCAACAAGAACCGCATCGTAGCGCTCTGCTTCAGCAGGTGCTTTCTTACCTTCCATTGAAACGTAGATACCGTCTTCTTTCGCTTCAACTGCTGTTACTTTCGTTTCTAGCATTAGCTTGAACTTGTCTTTGATACGCTTGGTGTAAACCTTAACGATATCTTTGTCTGCTGCAGGAATTACCTGGTCAAACATTTCAACAACTTCAACTTTAGAACCTAGAGATTGGTAAACCGTACCCATCTCTAGACCGATGATACCACCACCCATGATAAGCAGTTTTTCTGGCACTTCTTTCAGTTCAAGAGCGTCAGTAGAATCCCAAATACGTGGGTCTTCATGCGGGATAAATGGTAGTTTGATTGGACGAGAACCAGCAGCAACGATCGCGTTGTCGAAGTTAACAACGGTTGACTCGCCTTCACCTTCTACAAGGATAGAGTTAGGACCAGTAAACTTACCGTAACCGTTAACAACTGTTACGTTACGCATCTTAGCCATGCCACCTAGGCCGCCAGTAAGTTGGTTAACAACTTTCTCTTTCCAGATACGGATTTTGTTGATGTCAGTTTGCGGCTCGCCAAATACAACGCCGTGATCAGCCATTGCTTTCGCTTCTTCAATCACCTTTGAAACGTGAAGAAGTGCTTTAGATGGGATACAACCCACGTTCAGACACACACCGCCAAGAGTGCTGTAACGTTCAACAAGTACAGTTTCAAGACCTAAATCCGCACAACGGAATGCTGCAGAGTAACCAGCAGGACCAGAACCAAGTACAACAACTTGGGCTTTAATTTCTTTGCTCATTTTGACCTCTTGTAGTCATTATCCCTAACAGGCTGAGTAATTTTTGATTCTTTTTGTTTAAGTAAGATTTTTAAACAGTGACTTTCAGACCGCTAACAGTTTACAGAGATGTTAATGGTGTGAAAAGTAAATCAATTTAGCCTGTGAGCTAGACAACAATTCGATTGTGAAAACCCTGAACTAAATAGAGAGGGCAACCAAATTGTCGATAATTTTTATTCGTTATTCGCTATAAACAGAGGCGGCTAAATTGCCGCCTCTCATTCATCTAATTCTATTAAAGAACTAGACGACGAATGTCAGATAGACATGAGTTTAGGTAAGTGATGAAACGCGCACCTTCCGCACCATCGATCACACGGTGGTCGTATGATAGAGACAGTGGAAGTTGTAGACGCGGTTCGAACTCTTTGCCGTTCCATACTGGTTTCATCTCAGACTTAGACACACCTAGGATACCCACTTCTGGTGCGTTTACGATTGGAGTAAACGCAGTACCGCCGATGCCGCCAAGGCTAGAGATAGTGAAACAGCCACCTTGCATGTCAGCCGCAGTTAGCTTACCTGCACGTGCTTTCTTAGAAACAGCCATTAGCTCTTCAGATAGCTCGTAAATGCCTTTCTTGTTCACGTCTTTAAATACAGGAACAACCAGACCGTTTGGCGTATCTACCGCGATACCAACGTTCACGTATTTCTTCAGAATTAGGCTCTCACCGTCTTCTGATAGAGAAGAGTTGAACGCAGGGAATGCTTCAAGTGCTTTAGCAACCGCTTTCATGATGAACACAAGTGGCGTGATCTTCATGCCAGTGTCTTTCTTCGCTTCAATCGCGTTTTGCTCTTTACGGAATGCTTCAAGAGCTGTGATGTCTGCGTTATCCCACTGTGTAACGTGCGGGATCATTACCCAGTTACGGTGTAGGTTAGCACCAGAGATCTTCTTAATGCGAGATAGCGGTTGAACTTCTGTCTCACCGAACTTGCTGAAGTCCACTTTTGGCCATGGTAGTAGACCAAGAGCTGCACCGTCGCCTTTGCCAGATGCTGCTGCACCAGATTCTAGGCGCTTAAGTGCTTCTTTCACGTAGTTCTGAACGTCTTCTTTCAGGATACGGCTCTTACGACCAGAACCTTTAACCTTAGAAAGGTTTACGCCGAACTCACGAGCTAGACGACGAACTACTGGAGACGCGTGAGCGTACTCTTCGTTCTCTTTGAAATCGCCAGTTGCTGCTGGAGCTGCTGCCACTGGAGCTTCTGCTTTAGGAGCCGGAGCTGCAGGTGCTGCCGCTTGAGCTGGAGCTGGAGCCGCTGCAGGAGCAGGTGCTGCGCCCGCTACCTCGAATACCATGATTAGTGAGCCAGTAGACACTTTGTCGCCAGCTGCAATCTTGATTTCTTTAACCGTACCAGCAAATGGAGCAGGTACTTCCATAGAAGCTTTGTCGCCTTCTACAGTGATTAGAGATTGCTCTTCTTCCACTGTGTCGCCAACTGCAACCATGATTTCAGTAACTTCTACTTCGTCGCCACCGATATCTGGAACGTTAACTTCTTTTGCCGCAGATGCCGCTGGAGCTGCTGCCGCTGGTGCTTCTACTGCCGCAGGAGCTGCTGCTGGAGCACCTGAACCTGCTACTTCGAATACCATGATTAGAGAGCCAGTCGATACTTTGTCGCCTGCTGCTACTTTGATCTCTTTAAGCGTACCCGCGAATGGTGCCGGTACTTCCATAGAAGCTTTGTCGCCTTCCACAGTGATCAGAGATTGCTCTTCTTCAATGCTGTCGCCGATAGCTACCATGATTTCAGTAACTTCAACTTCGTCACCACCGATGTCTGGTACGTGAACTTCTTTCAATTCTGCCGCTGCTGCTGGAGCTGGAGCCGCTGCTGGAGCTGCTTCCGCCGCAGGAGCAGGTGCAGCGTCAGCTGCACCCTCGGCTTCGACATTTTCTTCAACGAATAGCATGATTAGAGAACCAGTAGAAACCTTGTCGCCTTCTGCAACTTTGATTTCTTTAACGATACCCGCTTGAGAAGCAGGAACTTCCATAGAAGCTTTATCGCCTTCAACAGTGATCAGAGACTGCTCTTCTTCAACCTTGTCGCCAACGCTTACAAGAATCTCAGTAACTTCAACCTCATCCGCACCGATGTCTGGTACATTAATTTCGATTGCCATTTCTTATCTACCTTCTTAATTAAGCGTATAGCGGGTTTGTTTTTTCAGTGTCGATGTCGAATTTCTTAATTGCTTCAGCAATTACAGATTTCTCAACTTCGCCACGTTTCGCTAGTTCAGTTAGCGCTGCTACTACTACGTAACCTGCGTTCACTTCGAAGTGACGACGTAGGTTTTCACGGCTGTCTGAGCGGCCAAAGCCATCAGTACCAAGAACTTTGAAAGACTCAGCAGGGATGAATGCACGAACCTGCTCTGCGTAGTTCTTCATGTAGTCGGTTGCTGCGATAGCTGGCTCAGTACCCATTACCTTTTGGATGTATGGTACTTGCGCTTCCGCTTCTGGGTGTAGCATGTTGTAACGCTCTGCAGCTTGACCGTCGCGAGTTACTTCGTTGAATGACGTTACAGAGTAAACGTCAGATGCAACACCGTACTCATCGCTAAGGATCTGAGCTGCTTTACGTACTTCGTTCATGATAGTACCAGAGCTCATTAGCTGAACTTTACCTTTAGAACCTGTGTAAGTTTCTAGCTTGTAGATACCCTTACGAATGCCTTCTTCAGCGCCTTCTGGCATTGCTGGCATTGCGTAGTTCTCGTTCATTAGCGTTAGGTAGTAGAACACGTTCTCTTGCTCACCGTACATGCGACGGATACCGTCTTGCATGATTACCGCAACTTCGTAAGCGAATGTTGGGTCGTAAGAGATACAGTTAGGAACCGTACCAGCCATGATGTGAGAGTGGCCATCTTCGTGCTGTAGACCTTCACCGTTCAGTGTAGTACGACCAGCAGTTGCACCTAGAAGGAAACCACGTGCTTGTTGGTCGCCCGCCATCCACGCCATGTCGCCAACACGTTGGAAACCGAACATAGAGTAGTAGATGTAGAACGGGATCATTGGTAGGTCGTTTGTGCTGTATGACGTTGCCGCTGCAACCCATGAAGACATAGCACCTAGCTCGTTGATACCTTCTTGCAGAACCTGACCTGACGTTGCTTCTTTGTAGTAAGAAACGATGTCACGGTCTTGTGGTGTGTAGTTCTGGCCGTGCGGGTTGTAAATACCGATTTGACGGAACAGGCCTTCCATACCGAATGTACGCGCTTCGTCAGCAATGATAGGAACGATGTTCTTACCAATGTTCTTGTTCTTAAGTAGAACGTTCAATGCACGTACGAATGCCATAGTAGAAGAGATATCACGCTTCTGTTCTTCTAGTAGTGGCTTGAATTCTTCTAGCTCAGGAATGACGAGTTCTTGAGTGAAGTTCGGTAGACGCTGAGGCGTGTAACCGTGTAGTGCTTTACGACGAGCGTGTAGGTATTCGTGCTCTTTTGAACCTTCTTCAAGTTTCAGGTACTTAAGCTCTTTCACTGCGTCGTCAGTCAGAAGATCTTGTAGACCTAGACGATCACGTAGTTGTAGAACGTGAGTCATGTCCATCTTCTTAACTTGGTGCGCGATGTTCTTACCTTCAGCCGCTTCACCCATGCCGTAACCTTTAACAGTCTTAGCAAGGATAACTGTTGGACGACCTTTCGTCTCAGCCGCGTTCTTGTAAGCAGCGTATAGCTTAGAAGACTCGTGACCACCACGCTTAAGTGCGAAGATTTCGTCGTCAGTCATGTCAGCGACTAGTGCAGCTGTCTCTGGGTACTTACCGAAGAAGTGCTCACGTACGTATGCACCGTCTTTCGCTTTGAACGTTTGGTAATCGCCATCGATGGTTTCGTTCATAAGCTGTAGAAGCTTACCAGTTGTATCTTTAGCTAGTAGAGAATCCCAGTTGTTACCCCAGATTACTTTCACTACGTTCCAGCCAGCACCCTTGAACAGACCTTCAAGTTCTTGAATGATCTTACCGTTACCCATTACAGGGCCGTCTAGACGCTGAAGGTTACAGTTGATTAGGAAACATAGGTTGTCTAGCTTCTCACGCGCAGCGAAAGAGATAGCACCACGTGATTCTGGCTCATCCATCTCACCGTCACCTAGGAACGCGTAAACGCGCTGCTCAGAAGTATCTTTCATGCCGCGGCCTTCAAGGTACTTAAGGAAACGAGCTTGGTAGATCGCAGAGATCGGACCTAGACCCATAGATACGGTTGGGAACTGCCAGAATTCAGGCATTAGTTTAGGGTGCGGGTATGATGGGATACCTTTACCATCTACTTCTTGACGGAAGTTGTCTAGCTGCTCTTCAGTTAGACGGCCTTCAACGAATGCGCGAGAGTAGATACCTGGAGAAATGTGACCTTGGTAGTAAACTAGGTCGCCACCATCCTTCTCGTTTGGAGCACGGAAGAAATGGTTGAAACATGTTTCGTAGAATGCAGCAGAAGACTGGAAAGACGCCATGTGGCCGCCTAGCTCTAGGTCTTTCTTCGATGCACGAAGAACGATCATAATTGCGTTCCAGCGAATGATGGAACGAATACGACGCTCAAGTGTTGTGTCACCTGGGTAAGCTGGTTCTTGATCTGCTGGAATCGTGTTGATGTAGTTCGTGTTGATTCCAGTTGGCATGTCAACACCGTCTAGACGTGCTTTATCTAGAACTTGCTCAAGTAGGAACTGAGCACGCTCTACGCCTTCTTCACGTACAACTGACTCAAGTGCTTGTAGCCATTCTTGAGTTTCCAGTGCATCTACGTCATGCTTCATATCAGACATGGCGATCTATCCTTCTGTTGGTTGGATCTATAAAACAAGCAAATCGTCTTTAAGAGTCATTGCCCTGTTGCATTCGACGTAAAGAGCGTTCACGACGAGACTCTTCTCTGGTCAAATCCAACAATGTTTCTTCAATATAAGCTAAGTGTGAATGTGACATCTCACGCGCCTTTTCTGGCTGACCAGATACAATCGCATCCACAATATTAGCTCGGTGTTTACTTACTTTCTCGACCGCCTCAGGGCGGCGATGCAATAATTTAAAATTCTGTAGAATATTTTGCTCAAGCAACGGTGCCAGGCTGCGCACAATGTGCAGGAGTACTACGTTGTGAGCCGCTTCAGTTAAAGCAATTAAGAATTGCATGACTTCCGCCGATTCAGCTGCGACATCATCATTGGATTGTGCTTGGCTGATTCGTTCAAGACTGGCTTGGATTCGAGCAAAATCTTCGTCGGTACCACGAACGGCTGCAAAGTAAGCGGCAATACCTTCCATCGCGTGACGCGTTTCCAGTAAATCCAGCTGTGTTTCAGAGTGACTAGACAATAAATTTAGCAGAGGATCGGAAAAACTTTTCCAGATGTTCTCACTAACAAAAGTGCCACCACCCTGACGGCGAGTAAGAAGACGCTTAGCTTCAAGGCGTTGAATTGCCTCACGGATCGACGGACGAGAAACATCAAACTGTTTTGCCAGTTCGCGCTCTGGTGGCAACTGCTGCCCCGGAGCCAATGTTCCTTCCACAATCAGCCTTTCTAACTCTTGTTCAATAACATCAGAGAGCTTTGGCTGACGAATCCTTTGATAAGCCATAATTTATTATTCTTCTACTCTTGCAGGTAATTGGTAATACCAATTTTAAGTTGGTGCAGAAATTAACATAATTAAAACGTCACTGTCCAGCCAAAAATTGACCTAAATCATAGAACAAGCCTAGCCAAAACACTCTGATAACAATTGACGGTTAAAACAGCAATAAAATTGGTCTTACCAATTACAATAACAAAACAAGTGGGGAAATGACGTGCTGAGCATTTTGAAAGTAAAAACATAAAATGACAAAAAGATCAGGGCAAATATAGGCCACTTCCCTCGTGGTACACACAAAAATGTAGTTAATTTTCAACAAAAGTAATTATTTTTGTATACAAAAAGGCATGGTTGAAACCATGCCTTATTGATTCTAGCTTTTATAATTTACATATTTATCACAACTTAATTTCAAATTAGTCGTCGATACTTGACCCAGTCAAAACTTAAGCCGGGATCACTTTTTCTCAACGGGGCGATGTATTGGTGGCCAGTAATTCGTTGGGGGGTAACCTTAGGGTATTGCGACATGATTGCGTGAGACAAATCCGCAAGTGACTGATATTGCTCGTCTGTGTATGCGACAAACTCAGTCCCTTCCAGTTCAACACC
This sequence comes from Vibrio sp. J1-1, assembly GCF_021728395.1. Classification (GTDB taxonomy): domain Bacteria; phylum Pseudomonadota; class Gammaproteobacteria; order Enterobacterales; family Vibrionaceae; genus Vibrio. Next base: position 373,294 of record NZ_JAKKCM010000003.1, read on the forward strand.
TATTGAGTAATCATTGCATCCAGCTCTTCCGGCAAAACTTGATTGCCCCGCATGCCATGCTCTATCAAGAAAGGATACAAACTGAACAACCTCGCCATTTCTCTTGATTAAACAATGAGCCGAAACGCCCATTTTGTGAATTACTTCAAAAAATGGATGTGCTTTCGGGTCTAATTTGCCACAGAAAAAGTCCTCTATATAAGGACCGCCAAACTGGCCGGGCGGTAAACTGATGTTATGAACGACAAGCAGAGAGATATCATTTGTATCTGAACGAGCATCAAAAAAAGGCGACGGAACATGCTTTGCTTGCGTCAACCAGCCATTCTCGATTATTGGGGACATATCAACCTCTATAGTTGTAGGGTCTGTTGACCTTTTGCGGTTAAATTTTGTTCGAGATAAAAGCGTTTTAATCGCGGCGAGTGGCGGACGGCTAGTCGTTTGTAGCCTAGTCACTCTAAGCAAAACACCTCTCAACAAAGAGTAAAACGCTTTTAGCCGAACCCGCCGGGCAGCGTTTGTGGCTCCTTTCTACTGCGTTATCGGCTTATCAGGTAGGTCAACTACATTTCAAAGCCTCTGCCTTGTATAAATAACCCACAAACTGCTGCAAAAATCAGCTCAAAAGATCAACAGACCCTAAATTAACTGCTGAAATTATTGACATCGGAGAGTATCATTCGTTGCCATCTCCCTTTCAAGACTAGATTTGCGATGAAGAACACACACAACAGCCAAGAACGCCTGGAATACCTGAAACAACAACTTCCTTTGGAGATCACTCGCTCCGTCGCCGATACCTTAAAAGAAGACCTCGGCGGCACAGTGGATATCAACAACGATATCACCGCATCTCTTATCCCTGCAGATGCCGTGAATACTGCGACGATCATCACTCGTGAGCACGGTGTGTTCTGCGGTCAAGCTTGGGCAGATGAAGTCTTTAAACAGTTGGGCGGTAAAGTCACTGTCGAGTGGCATGTACAAGACGGTGACAAGGTTGAACCAAACCAGACACTTTGTACATTGTCAGGACCTGCCCGTGACTTGCTCACTGGCGAGCGTAACGCGATGAACTTTATTCAGACGCTTTCTGGTTGCGCGACCACAACGTCAGTGTACGCGGAAAAGATCGCGCACACTGAATGCCGTCTGTTAGATACACGCAAAACTATTCCGGGCCTGCGCAGCGCTCTAAAATACGCCGTCGCTTGTGGCGGTGGCTTCAACCACCGTATTGGCGTATTCGACGCATACCTCATTAAAGAAAACCATATCATTGCCTGCGGCGGCATTACGCAAGCGATCACAACAGCAAAAGAGTTAAACCCAGGCAAACCAGTCGAAGTGGAAACAGAAAGCTTAGACGAGTTAAAAGAAGCGATTGAAGCCGGTGCGGATATCATCATGCTGGATAACTTCAGCAAAGAGATGATGCGTGAAGCAGTAGAAATCAACGCAGGTCGTGCAGCATTAGAAAACTCTGGCAACATCACCTTAGAGACTATCGCGGAATACGCGGAAACAGGCGTAGATTACATCTCTGTCGGCGCGCTGACCAAGCACTTGAAAGCAATGGATCTTTCGATGCGCTTCAAATAGCTAACTGAACAAATACAAGATAAGCTTGTTGTTTAAGTTACTTACAGAAAAAACATTAAATAAAGGGCCTTTGGGGCCCTTTATTTTTATCTATAAAAAGCCAAACCTATCGCAATTCGTTGCATATAAAATGTAATTGAGCATTAAAGATATCTATCTGACTCGATCACCCGCTGCCAACCAGTTTTCACCACTTCCGACTCTCCATAATCTTGTGCCAATGCAAAAGCATTATCTATGTTATGAGAAGGAAGAAAAATGAAGTCAAATAAACAGAAAAAACAACAAGGTTTTACGCTGATTGAATTAATGATTGTGGTGGCGATTATTGGGATTTTGGCAGCGTTTGCTGTTCCTGCGTATCAAAACTACACTATGAAAGCACATGCGAGCGAAATGCTAAGTGCTTCCTCAGCAATGAAAACTTCGTTAGGGATCTGTATTATCAATGGAAGTTCAAACTGTAACTCTGGCAATGGTGGAGTACCTTCACAGCAAGATCTAGGTAGCTTTACAGTTAAAGCGGACGGCGGGAGCGCCGATGCTTTACCGACAATAAAAGCAAGCGTAGATACAGATCAGACAAAAGGAAAACTAGTCGCAGGTGACACAATTGAAATTACCCCAACCCTAACAACTGCCGGGGTAACTTGGGTTATTGCTTGTACTAATGGCTCCAGTCAGACAGCTAACGTCGCAGATTGGTGTCCTAAAAATTAATGTATACCAACCTCCCAACGATTCTTCGTCAAGCAAGATTGATTAAGCCTTCCCAAGAAGAATCGTTAATAGAGCAAGTCAACGCTTCCGGTATTTCGATGCCGGAAGCGTTAGTTAACTCTGGCATATTCACCTCTAGTGAACTCGCTACTCACCTTAGTTCAATCTTTGGTTTACCCTGCGAATCATTATCAAACAATGATTACACCGCCCTGTGCCAGAAGATGGGACTGCGTGAGCTGATCACCAGTCACCATGCCCTGCCACTGGGGCGAACGCCTTCGACGTTAACTCTGGCGATTGCCGACCCCACGAACCAACAAGCTGAAGATGATTTTCGCTTTGCTACCGGATTACAAGTCGACTTAGTTATCGCTGATTTTTCTGAACTTGATGCTGCGATTCGCCGTTTATACGGTCGCACGTTAGGTCAGGAGAGATCGGGCTTAAAAGAAATCAACCAAGAAGAGCTCGCCAACCTTGTCGACGTAGGTGCTGATGAAATCGATAACATCGAAGATTTAAGTCAGGACCAATCACCGGTTAGTCGCTATATCAACCAGATTTTGCTCGATGCGGTCCGTAAAGGGGCATCTGATATCCACTTTGAGCCTTATGAAAAGATGTACCGAGTCCGACTGCGTTGCGACGGTATTTTGATTGAAACCCAACAACCACCAAGCCATTTAAGTCGACGTTTATCTGCTCGAATCAAAATTCTATCAAAGCTCGATATTGCCGAAAGGCGTATGCCGCAAGACGGTCGAATAAAGTTAAAGCTTAATCAAGACACAGCGATTGATATGCGAGTGTCAACCTTGCCAACTCTGTTTGGTGAAAAAATCGTATTACGACTGCTCGACAGCAGTTCGGCCTCTCTGGACATCGATAAACTGGGCTATAGCGAACAGCAAAAGCAGTTGTACTTAGATGCTCTGCGTCGACCACAGGGGATGATTTTAATGACAGGCCCTACCGGCAGCGGCAAAACCGTCTCGTTGTACACTGGGCTAAGTATTCTCAATAAACCAGAGATTAATATTTCCACGGCTGAAGATCCGGTCGAAATCAACCTCTGCGGAATTAATCAGGTTCAGGTTCAGCCTAAGATAGGCTTTGGTTTCGCTGAGGCACTGCGCTCTTTTTTACGCCAAGACCCTGATGTGGTGATGGTTGGGGAAATCCGCGATCTGAACACGGCAGAAATCGCGATTAAAGCCTCACAAACCGGACATTTAGTCCTTTCGACACTGCACACTAATTCAGCCGCTGAAACCGTTATCCGCTTAACGAATATGGGGGTTGAAAGCTTTAACCTCGCCTCTTCGCTCAGCCTTATTATTGCCCAACGCTTGGCTCGTAAACTTTGCCCCCACTGTAAACAGCCTCAAGAACTTACTGCACCATTACAACATATTGGCATCTGCGCGACAGACCAGGTTTATCAAGCCAATCCTAATGGCTGCAACCATTGCACACACGGCTATTCGGGAAGAACTGGCATCTATGAGGTGATGCGTTTCGATGAATCGCTGTCCGAAGCACTGATTAAGGGTGCCTCGGTACATCAACTGGAAAAGCTCGCCATCCGTCACGGGATGAGCACACTACAAATGTCAGGTATTGAAAAACTTAAGCAAGGCGTCACAAGCTTTAGCGAACTGCAGCGCGTGCTTTACTTTTAATTTCACTTTGAACTAGCAGCCATTTAGCCTATGAAAACGACGACCCCACAACTAAAAAACTTCCGCTGGAAAGGCATTAATAGCTCAGGAAAAAAAACCTCAGGACAAACTCTGGCCATGAGCGAAGTGGAAGTACGCGAACGACTCAACGCTCAGCACATAAAAATAAAAAAGCTCAAAAAAGGCAGTATTTCCTTTCTGACCAAACTGAGCCATCGCGTAAAAGGTAAAGACATCACCGTTTTTACTCGCCAGATCTCTACCATGCTTATTACAGGCGTCCCACTCGTTCAGGCTTTAAAATTGGTTTCCAATAACCATAAAAAAGCCGAGATGAAGTCTATTTTAATGAGCGTAACTCGAGCGGTTGAAGCGGGCACGCCGATGTCGAAAGCAATGCGCACCGCCAGCACACATTTTGACGCACTTTATACGGACCTCATTGCAACCGGAGAACTGTCAGGTAATCTGGCAGAAGTGTTTGAACGACTGGCCACTTATCGAGAAAAAAGCGAAGAGCTCAGAGCAAAAGTAATTAAAGCCCTAATCTATCCAGCCATGGTCATTCTGGTTGCGCTTGGCGTATCTTATCTCATGCTCACACAAGTTATCCCCGAGTTTGAAAAAATGTTTTCCGGATTTGGTGCTGACTTACCTTGGTTCACCCGACAAGTACTCGACTTGTCTGCGTGGATGCAAAATTGGAGCTCATTCATTGCTCTTGGGACACTAAGTCTTGTTATATCAGCAAGAATTCTGGTAAAACGTTCTGATTCCTTTCGCTTGATGATGGATCGAGCCATATTGAGGATTCCCGTACTTGGCTCAGTGTTGTCCAAGGCAGCAATTGCTAAATTTAGCCGAACCCTGGCCACCAGCTTTAGTGCTGGCATTCCAATCCTGACCAGTTTAAGAACCACCTCCAAGACGTCAGGAAACCTGCACTATCAACTGGCAGTAGAAGAGGTCTATCGTGATACCGCCGCTGGTATGCCAATGTATGTCGCGATGCGTAACTGTGATGTTTTCCCTGAATTAGTGCTACAAATGGTGATGATTGGAGAAGAGTCAGGCAGGCTCGATGAGATGCTCAATAAAGTCGCAACCATTTATGAATTCGAAGTAGATAATACCGTCGATAACTTAAGTAAGATTCTTGAACCGCTGATTATCGTTTTTCTTGGTGTGGTCGTTGGTGGATTAGTGACAGCAATGTACCTGCCAATCTTTAACTTAATGAGTGTATTAGGCTAAAATGGAGGCTGTAAATTAATCATTAAAACAGCACCTTGCCGTTTGATGCACCGCTCAAGAGACAAATATGGAAGTATTTCAGTACTACCCATGGTTATTCGTTGTATTCGCCGTGGTTTTTGGTTTGATCGTGGGAAGTTTTCTCAATGTCGTTATCTATCGACTACCAAAAATCATGGAGCTGGAATGGCGCCGTGAATGTGCTGAGTCATTTCCTGAATACAATATTGCTCCACCCAAAGAAGTACTCACATTAAGCGTACCTCGCTCCTCTTGCCAACAGTGTGGTACTCCGATTCGCATTCGCGATAACATCCCAGTTATCAGTTGGCTACTTCTAAAAGGTAAATGCCACAACTGTAGCACACCGATTAGCGCCAGATATCCACTTGTAGAAATACTGACTGCTGCCTGCTCCGGCTATGTTGCGTTTCATTTTGGATTCAGCTATTTCACTATTGCGCTGATATTCTTTACTTTCATTCTGATTACTGCGACGTTTATCGATCTCGATACCATGCTTCTGCCCGATCAATTAACATTGCCATTAACTTGGGCTGGCATTGCTCTAGCATTGTTCGAAGTCAGTCCTGTTAGTCTGCAAGATGCCGTAATCGGTGCAATCGCTGGCTATTTATGTCTCTGGTCTGTTTATTGGGGCTTTAAGCTGCTTACTGGCAAGGAAGGCATGGGCTATGGCGACTTTAAGCTACTCGCAGCGCTTGGCGCATGGCTGGGTTGGCAAGCTTTACCAATGATCATTTTGCTTTCTTCCATCGTAGGCGTCATATTTGGAATAATTCAGCTACGATTGCAGAAGAAAGGGATCGAAAAGGCTTTCCCTTTCGGTCCTTACTTAGCGATTGCCGGATGGGTAAGTTTGCTCTGGGGTGATCAAATTCTAAATTGGTATTTCACATCAATTCTAGGAGTGTAAATGGCTTTGGTTATTGGCTTAACAGGCGGTATCGCCAGCGGTAAAACCACCGTGGCGAATCTGTTCAAGCAGCAATTTAAAATCGACATCGTTGATGCAGATATTGTTGCAAGAGAAGTCGTCGAGCCCGGAACACCGGGACTGGCAGCGATTATTGAGCACTTTGGTAGCGATATTGTTCGTGACGATCAAATGCTCGATCGGGCGAAGTTAAGAGAAAAGATCTTTTCAAACCCAGATGAAAAAGACTGGCTTAATAAACTATTACACCCGATCATTCGCGAAAAAATGGTAGAAGACTTACAGCAAGTCACCTCTGATTATGCGCTTCTGGTTGTGCCGCTACTGGTAGAAAACCAATTGGAAAGCCTGTGCGACCGTGTTCTGGTGGTGGATGTCGATCCTGAAACGCAAATATCCCGTACGATGAAACGTGATAATGTCAGCGAAGAACAAGCCCGTGCGATACTTGTATCCCAGGCATCAAGACAGCAAAGACTCGATATGGCAGACGATGTGGTTAAAAATAACCCGGATGACCAAGATCTTTTGCTTCAAATCACAGATTTGCATGAAAAGTACCTAGCCATGTGTAAGAAAAATCTGCAAAATTAGAATGAAATTCACCAAGGCTTATGTCGATGACCACGCACAAATTTGAACATCCGTTAAATGAGAAAACTCGTATTTATCTAAGAGTAGAGTCTCTAATGCGTCAGGCTCACTTGGCCTCTGGTTTTGCTGAAAATCACCAGTACCAACTATTTTTCCGTGCGTTGTTTGATATGGTCGAGATTTTCGAGCAGCTACAGCTAAAAAGTGAACTCGCCAAAGATATTGAAAAGCAACGTCTGACTTATCGACACTGGCTGAATGTGGAAGGCGTAGACCAAGATGCACTGACATCCTTACTCAATGATATCGATGCTGTGCACAAACAGTTAATGCGAGCGGAAAGATTTGGTCAGGCACTAAAAGATGATCGATTTTTAAGTTCGATCAGACAAAGATTTAATCTGCCTGGTGGTTCTTGTTGCTTTGATTTACCAGCATTACATTACTGGCTGCATTTACCGCTTGAGCGTAAAAAGCAGGATGCGCAAAAATGGCTGGAAAGCCTGAAGCCGCTTTCTGATGCGTTGAACTTATGGCTAAAGTTAACCCGTGAAACCGGGCAGTTTAAAGCTCAAATCGGCCGTGCTGGCTTCTTCCAAAGCGATGCTGATGAAGCTAATATCCTGAGGCTCCATATCCCTATGGAACACGGTGTTTACCCAATGATTTCAGGGCATAAAAACCGTTTTGCGATTAAGTTTATGTCGTTTGAAAGTGGTCAAGCCTGCACCCAAGATGTCGAGTTTGAATTAGCGGTTTGTAGCTAGCCGCAACTCACTCTACTACAATTTTTATACCCTTCTTATCATCCAGATATTTGTTAGTACTAGAATACAAAGGGACGAACCATCCATGTCTAAATTTACTATCGTTCAATGCCCTCAATGTGGAGCCGACGTAGAATGGGGAGAACAGAGCCCTAATCGACCATTCTGTAGCAAGAAATGCCAGATGATTGATTTTGGAGAATGGGCAGATGAAGAGAATACCATTCCAGGTGCACCGGATATGTCGGACAGTGACGGCTGGTCAGAAGATCCATACTAGGTTCTAGGTTCTAGGTTCTAGGTTCTAGGTTCTAGGTTCTAGGTTCTAGGTTCTAGGTTCTAGGTTCTAGGTTCTAGGTTCTAGGTTCTAGGTTCTAGGTTCTAGGTTCTAAAGATTGAGGAAGTTGGCGTGAGAGTGTCAACTTTTTTATTGTCTGTCGAAAATGAGCCCTCTGTCGCTTTTCTACCACTCTCGGGTTAAGAGCCAATCCATTTAAGATTCGGCTTATTTTCCGACGGTTAAGTGAATTGAAAGTTTCACACACATCAGCAATATGTTTAGCTCATAACGCAGATATTTTCCTTTCTATCTAGGAAGAGGCGCGGAGTTTACGCCAGTAAATGAGCACCGATGACAACGGTAGAAAGGAAAATAGCCAGTTATGAGCAAACATAAAAAAACGGAGCCCATAGGACTCCGTTTAATGAGAACGCTAGTTATAGCATTACTTCTTAGCAAGTTTCTCTTTGATACGAGCAGACTTACCAGAACGCTCACGTAGGTAGTACAGCTTGGCACGACGTACTGCACCACGGCGTTTAACTTCGATGCTATCAACAATTGGAGAGTGTGTTTGGAACGTACGCTCAACACCTTCACCGTTAGAGATCTTACGTACAGTGAAAGCAGAGTGTAGACCACGGTTACGGATTGCGATTACAACGCCTTCGAAAGCCTGTAGACGCTCACGTTCACCTTCTTTTACCTTAACTTGAACAACAACAGTGTCACCTGGTGCAAATTTAGGTAGGTCTGATTTCATTTGCTCTTCTTCAAGAGCTTTGATGATATTACTCATTTTTAAAATTCCTAGAATAAACTGATACTAAATAAATTAGGTTACTTTGCTTTATGTTCGTTAACGGCTTTATGCTCATTAACAAACTCGGCAAGTAATTGTTCCTGTTCGTCAGTCAGAGCTAGGTTTTCCAGGAGCTCTGGTCTTCTTAACCAAGTTCGGCCCAGCGACTGCTTGAGTCGCCATCGACGAATGTCCTTGTGATTGCCTGACATCAGTACCGCAGGTACCTCTTTGTCATCCAACACTTCCGGACGCGTATAGTGAGGGCAATCTAACAAGCCATTGGCAAAAGAGTCTTCTTCTGCTGACGAAAAATCACCTAGTACCCCCGGAATAAACCGAGAGACAGAATCAATTAACGTCATGGCTGGTATCTCACCACCCGTCATCACAAAATCCCCAATCGACCATTCTTCGTCGACTTCAGATTGAATGATGCGCTCATCCACCCCTTCATAGCGGCCACAGATAAGAAGTAAATTCTCATTTGTTGCCAGCTCTTCAACCCCTTTTTGGTCGAGCTTGCGACCTTGAGGAGAAAGGTAAATGACTTTCGTCTTACCCGGTGATGCTTGCTTAGCGGTATGAATGGCATCGCGCAAAGGCTGAACCATCATTAACATACCAGGACCACCACCGTAAGGTCGGTCATCGACAGTTCGATGTTTGTCGTGAGTGAAATCTCGAGGATTCCATGTCTCAATAGACAAAAGACCTTTTTTAACCGCTTGACCTGTTACTCCAAAATCAGTAACAGAACGGAACATTTCAGGAAAAAGGCTAATAACGCCAACCCACATGTTTATCTCGCTCTGTAATTTTGGAGATTAGAATCCAGGATCCCAGTCAACTTCGATCCGTTGAGCTTCGCGATCAACACTAATGATCACTTGCTCTTCAAGGAACGGAATTAATCGTTCCTTTTGCCCGAAAGCATCTTTAAGATTTGCTTTAACCACCAGAACATCGTTTGAGCCAGTTTCTAGAATGTCAGTAACGACACCCAGATCGTAACCTTTAGTGGTTACCACTTGCATCCCAAACAATTCACGCCAGTAGAACTCATCTTCTGACAATTCAGGTAGTACCGCAGGGTCAATAGCAATTTCAAAGTTAGTCATTAAATGCGCGTCTTCACGAACATCCATGCCTTCCAGCTTAGCCACCATACCTTTGTTATGGCGCTTCCAGCTTTCTACTTTGTACTCAACCCATGTGCCCTTTTGGTTAATGTACCAAGGACTGTAATCGAAAATGCTTTCAGCATTGTCTGTGTAGGAAAAAACCTTAAGCCAACCTCGAATGCCGTAAGTAGCACCAAACTTGCCTACAACAATCTTTTCGTTGCTCATTGTTTCTTTACCTTTCATCGACATAAACTAGTTTCTACTTCTAAAGTAAAAAAATTAAGCCGCTTTTTGAGCGTCTTTAACTAGCTTAGCAACGCGGTCAGATACAGACGCGCCTTGACCAACCCAGTGGTTAACGCGGTCTAGGTCTAGACGTAGACCTTCTTCTTGACCTTTAGCAGTTGGGTTAAAGAAACCAACTTTCTCGATGAAACGGCCAGTTGCAGCGTTGCGGCTGTCCGCTACTACGATTTGATAAAATGGACGCTTTTTAGCGCCGTGACGTGCCAAACGAATGGTTACCATGTCGTCCTCTTTGCTTTCTCAAAAATAAAATTAACCCCAAGAACCATTCAGTAAATGAACAATTTGGGGCTCGTGCCAAAATAAAGCTCCGGAATTTTACTCTTATACCGGAGCAATGCAAGGGATTTAGTTACTTTTTCACCAACATAAATTGAAATTAAAGTTTGTGATGTAGCTAACACCCTGAAACTATAGTGTGAGCGGGTGATTATCGACCAAATGGGTTGAAACCACCACCTCCGCCCATGCCACCCATCATGCCTTGCATGTTGCGCATCATGCCTTTCATGCCGCCTTTTTGCATCTTTTTCATCATTTTCTGCATTTGGGTGAACTGTTTGAGCAGACGATTTACGTCCTGAACCTGCACACCTGAACCCGCTGCAATACGTTTCTTGCGCGAACCTTTGATGATTTCAGGGCGTTGACGCTCTTTCATCGTCATAGAACTGATGATCGCTTCCATCTGCTTAAACATCTTGTCATCGACTTTGTCTTTGACATTGTCAGGTAGCTGAGACATGCCTGGAAGTTTATCCATCATGCCCATCATGCCACCCATGTTTTGCATTTGGCCCAACTGTTCACGGAAGTCTTCCAAATCGAAGCCTTTCTTCTCTTTGAACTTTTTCGCCAGTTTTTCTGCTTTTTCTTGGTCAACGTTACGTTGCAGGTCTTCAATCAAAGACAGAACGTCACCCATGCCAAGAATACGTGATGCTACGCGGTCTGGGTGGAATGGTTCCAGTGCGTCAGTTTTCTCACCAACACCTAGGAATTTGATTGGTTTACCCGTGATATGGCGAACCGATAGCGCCGCACCACCACGTGCGTCACCGTCAACTTTGGTTAGAACCACACCCGTAAGTGGCAGTGCATCACCAAAGGCTTTAGCGGTATTCGCCGCATCCTGACCTGTCATTGCATCAACAACAAACAGCGTCTCAACCGGGTTAATCGCAGCGTGAAGTTCTTTAATCTCACCCATCATCTGTTCATCAATCGCCAAACGACCAGCGGTATCGACAATCAGAACATCGTAGAATTTCTTCTTCGCGTGATCGATTGCTGCATTCGCAATATCAATTGGCTTTTGGTCTGGTGACGACGGGAAGAAATCGACACCGATGTCTGATGCGAGAGTTTCTAGCTGTTTGATCGCCGCAGGACGATAAACGTCGGCAGACACAACCAGTACTTTCTTCTTATCACGCTCTTTTAAAAGCTTAGATAGCTTACCTACCGATGTGGTTTTACCCGCACCTTGTAGACCTGCCATCAAAAGTACTGCTGGCGGCTGAGCGGCTAGGTTAAGAGCCTCGTTAGACTCACCCATTACCGCCTCAAGCTCGGTTTGAACGATCTTAATAAACTCTTGACCCGGAGTCAGAGATTTAGAAACTTCTACACCAACTGCTTTTTCTTTAACGCGGTTTACGAATTCACGAACAACAGGAAGCGCAACGTCCGCTTCCAAAAGTGCCATTCGTACTTCACGTAGGGTTTCTTTTATGTTGTCTTCTGTCAGACGACCTTTGCCACTGATATTTTTCAGCGTTTTGGATAATCGATCCGTTAAATTCTCAAACATCTTTGTCTCTTCGCTAAAATGGCGATTAATTAGGGTGAGTATACCTTAGCCAAGGTCTGAGTCATACCCGTACCGCTGCTCTATTCTTATCTCTATTTCTATATGGTGGGGTAACTTATTAATTTCAATATCTCATCTATCGCGATTGTTGTCGTATAGAGCGTAGCCGCAAAGAGTAATGCAAGGTATAATTTCTCTATTGTGCACAACATCATTTAGGATTCATGGATAGCGTAATTGCCATCGCGGCCGCCATACTTTACATATTGGCGATTGCGACGATCATACCCGGACTTTCACAACAGTCAGTCATCAAAGCAAAAACCGTATTTGCCAGCGCTGCCTGTGCGCTTGTTTTCCATGCGTGGTTATTGAGTGATCTGATCCTTGATGGTTCGGGTCAGAACTTTAGTATTCTTAATGTCGCTTCTCTTATCAGTTTCATCATCTCGCTGGTGATGAGTGTTGCGATGCTAAAGAATCGGCTTTGGTTTCTGTTGCCCGTCATTTATAGCTTTGCTGCCATCAACTTATCTGCTGCGGCTTTTTTACCAAGCACCTTCATTAAGCATTTAGAAAACGATCCTAAGCTACTCATTCATATTTCTTTTGCTTTATTTTCTTATGCCACACTAAGTATTGGCGCGTTGTATGCGTTGCAACTAGCTTGGCTGGACCACAAACTGAAAACCAAAAAGTCCCTAGCAATCAACCCTAATTTACCGCCACTACTCATGGTTGAGCGTCAGTTGTTTAAAATTATTTTGATTGGTAATTTACTTCTGACAGCTACGCTTATTACAGGCTATGTGTTTGTTCAAGATATGTTCGCGGAAGGAAAAGCGCATAAAGCCATTCTTTCTTTCATCGCCTGGGTGGTCTATTCAATATTACTGTGGGGCCATTATCAAAAAGGTTGGCGTGGAAGAAAAGTAACCTGGTTTGCAGTTGCAGGAGCCACGTTACTCACTCTGGCTTATTTCGGTAGCCGCTTTGTAAAAGAGATCATTTTGAATTAAGGCGTCCACAAGCCCTTTATATTCAAAGTCAAATCAAATACAGTACCTTAAAATCTATGACTTAACAGTTATACATAGCTGTTAAAAATAACCCAATACTTACAAGGAACAGCAACGTTTTGGACGACATATCTACGGGTATCTTATTTGCGCTACTCGCGTGTCTTATCGTCATATCAGGTTACTTTTCCGGTTCAGAAACAGGGATGATGTCACTGAACCGATATCGCTTGAAACACTTAGCCAAAAATGGGCATAAGGGTGCGAAGCGTGTCGAAAAGTTATTAGACCGTCCAGATCGCCTGATTGGTCTTATTCTTATCGGCAATAACCTTGTGAACATTCTCGCTTCGGCGATCGCTACTATTTTAGGTATGCGTCTGTACGGTGACATGGGTGTCGCTATTGCGACAGGTGCTCTCACCATGGTTGTGTTGGTATTCGCAGAAGTGACGCCAAAAACCATCGCCGCTCTGTATCCAGAACGCGTGTCTTATACAAGTAGCATTCTGTTAACCATTCTGATGAAGTTACTTTCACCACTTGTGCTGTTAGTTAACTTCATTACCAATGGCTTTATTCGTCTGCTTGGCGTAAAAGCCGATCACTCTGTTGAAGATCACCTCAGTTCAGAAGAATTACGCACGGTAGTAAATGAAGCTGGCGGCCTTATACCTCGTCGCCACCAAGACATGCTGGTGTCCATTTTGGATCTCGAGCACGTCACCGTAAACGATATTATGGTGCCACGTAATGAAATTACCGGTATCGACATCAACGACGACTGGAAGTCTATCGTTCGTCAGTTAACGCACTCACCGCATGGACGTATCGTTTTTTACCGCGACCAAATAGATGAAGTGGTAGGCATGCTACGTTTGCGAGAAGCTTACCGTCTGATGCTTGAAAAGAACGAGTTCACGAAAGAGACATTACTGCGTGCCGCTGACGAAGTGTACTACATTCCCGAAGGCACACCTCTGAACGTGCAGATGTTGAAGTTCCAGCGCAACAAACAGCGTATTGGTCTTATCGTTGATGAGTATGGTGACATTATTGGTCTGGTAACGCTTGAGGATATCTTGGAAGAAATCATTGGCGAGTTTACGACGTCCATCTCACCTAGTTTGTCCGATGAAATTAGCCCACAAGGCGATGGCAGTTTCTTAATCGAGGGTAGCGCAAACATTCGCGACATCAATAAAGGTCTGAAATGGCATCTGCCAACTGATGGACCTCGTACACTAAATGGATTGATCTTGGAGCACTTAGAAGACATTCCTGAAAGCCACTTGAGCGTGCAAGTGTCCGGACATCCGATGGAAATTGTCGAGATTGAAGAGAACCGAATTAAGTTAGTTCGCGTTTATCCGAAACGAAAGAAAGGCAGTAACTAACACCAATCTGTTTACTGACCTATAAAAATAGCCTGACATTGTCAGGCTATTTTATTTACAGCGTTTGTGAGATAGCTCAGGGGCTTAGTCGATACGAAGCTCTTTTAACATCGACTCAGGCAGAGCTAGCTCATCATTTTTATTCACTGACACACCCGCATCCAGAATGTTTTTCGCAATTTGTTTTGCTTCATCCAATGAGTGCATTGCAGCTGTGCCACATTGGTATTCATTCAGCTCAGGAATTTTGTTCTGACTTTCTACTTTCAGCACATCTTCCATTGATGCAATCCAAGCGTCTGCGACTTGTTGTTCTGAAGGCGTACCGATCAGACTCATGTAAAAGCCTGTACGACATCCCATTGGCGAGATATCAATGATCTCAACACTGTCACCGTTTAGGTGGCTACGCATAAAGCCTGCGTAGAGGTGCTCTAGTGTGTGGATACCTTTCTCTGAAAGGATATCTTTGTTTGGTGCAGTAAAGCGTAAATCGAAGACAGTAATGGTGTCCCCTTTAGGGGTTTGCATGGTTTTCGCAACTCGCACAGCGGGTGCATTCATACGAGTGTGATCCACAGTAAAACTATCGAGTAAAGGCATTACATCTCTCCTGATTGTAATCTCAACACCTTACGGTATTGGTTTGATTTCTGTTTATCCCTGTTGGGTTAAAAGAACCAGCTGCTGTTGTCTTCCAGTTCCTGACGACATTGTTTCAGCTGCCAGCCATAATTCTTCGCGGTTTGTTCTACACGTCTTGCGACTTTAACTAAGCTAGGCTTCCTTTTATAGGTTCCACGCTGATATCCACCTCTCCCTTCATGATAGGCAAGATATTGGTTATATGGGTCCCATAAAGAGATACCAAGCTGACGACGGGTTTCGTGGGTATACCAACCGACAAACATCATAGCGTCGTCAAAGTTAGTACGCGAGCCACCTTGCCCGGTCGAATCCTGAAAATCGTCCCAAGCGGGATCTTGCGCCTGGGCATAGCCATATGCGCTACTGACTCTTCCCCAAGGGATAAAACCCAGCACATAATCTTTGGGTGGTTTTGCGTCGTGTCGGTATGAACTCTCTTGCTTGATAATGGCCATTGCGACATGGATCGGAGTTCCCCACTCTTCTTCCATATCTTTAGCATCATCATACCAGCCAGATTTTTCTCGGAATATCTCGCATAGATTATCTTGCTGCTGCGGTGGTGCCGTCGCACATCCAGAGAGCAACACACTACCTAACACCGATACGACTAGAGGCTTAATATTCAATCCCACCCAATCCTTATTATTTTAAATAAGAAAAATAATCTTCTAGGAAGTCATCAAAAGACATCGTATCACTCAGCTCTGCTTGTTTCTGCTTCTCAATAGATGTTGACACTTCCTGCTCCATCACTTCTTGTGAGTAATGCTGGTAGCCGTGATTAAGATTATCTTCACGATGCTTTATACCTAGTGAACAACCTACTTTACCTAAACCGCCCAGCTCTTTAGTCAGTTCCAACAATTGACCAGAAGTCGTCAATTCAGGTTCGTCAATCCAGCCAGTTAACTTATCACAAACCTCTTGGTAAGCATTATCACCGTTCACCTCATCCATCACCACAGCAATTTGGCGTAGATCTGCAAACACGCGGTGAGCCCACTCTTGTAGAGGCAAGCGTTCACCTTGGCAACCGATCTGAAGCATCAAGCCTTTTTCACGACCAGACACAATGACCTTGTTCCAGTTATCACGCCAACACTCCAGTTCACAGTTATCCATTGGTTCTGAGTCTGACAATGCTGCCCAAGTGAGAAACAGGTCGAGGAAGCGAACTTGTTCTTCAGTTATGCCTACCGGGCTGAATGGGTTCACGTCCAATGAACGAACTTCAATATATTCCACACCCGCACGCTTTAACGCTTCTGATGGTTTCTCACCACTTTTAGCCACGCGTTTAGGGCGAATTGGCGCGTACAATTCGTTTTCTATTTGCAAAACATTCGAATTAAGCTGACGGTACTCGCCATCCACTTTCACACCAATTTTTGCGAACTCTTCTGACGGACGACGAATAGCATCACTTAAACCTTCTAGATACTGGCCAATACTATTGAAGCCAATCTTTAGCGAGCTCTGGGCATGATTCGTGTAACCAAGGTCACTCAGACGCAAAGACGTTGATTTCGGTAAGAATAACGTTCCCCCCAAGCTCTCGAAAGGTAAACTCGTTTCTCGGCCTTGAATAAACGAACCACACAACGCAGGCGATGCACCAAAGAAATAGGGAATCATCCAACCAAAACGGTAGTAGTTACGAATAAGGGCAAAATAGGCATCGGATTTCGTTTCCTGACGAGCCTCTTCATCCTGCTCGCCATATAGGGCATCCCAAAACGATTCAGGGAATGAAAAGTTGAAGTGCACGCCCGAAATAATCTGCATTAAGCTACCGTAACGGCGTTTTAACCCCTCTCGGTAGAGGGTTTTCATTCGCGCTGCGTTAGACGACCCGTACTGTGCCAGATTAATATTGTCTTCACTGGCTACATAACATGGCATCGAAAGCGGCCACATTTTTTCTTCACCCATTTTCGTTTGAGTAAAGTGATGAATATCTTTCAGTTGGGCCATTAGCTCCGGAACATCATGAGAAACCGGGGTAATGAATTCCAGTAGCGACTCTGAAAAGTCCGTGGTAATCCACTGGTTTGTGAACGCTGAGCCCAACCCCTCTGGATGAGGTGTTGTTGCTAGCTGTCCATCCTGACGATAGCGTAAAGTTTCACGCTCAACACCGCGTCCAAACTGCTTAAATACTTCCGGGTTTGATGCAACTTTTTCCAGTCGCGCAGCAAAATCAGTCAAAATGAGGTTCGCTTATATTAGGAGCAGGCCACTTGCCATCCGAAGCAAGTGAAAGCTAAGTTGTTGATATTTAGTTCATCTAGATAAAGAACCCATGAAAAGTCACTTATCTAGATGTATAGCGGAGAGCACGCCCTCCGCTATTAGATGTGTACTCTATCGAATGATTTCAAGCTCTTCTACGTCTTTCCCCAATTTTTCTAATTGAGGGCGAAGTGATTTTGCATCGCCAACCACAATGATTTGGTAGTCATTAGGGTCAAACCACTTTTGTGCCAGCGTGTTAAGCGTCTGCTTGTCCACTGTTTCTACAATCGCATTACGCTGCTGAATATAGTCTTTATCGAGGTTATACTTAAAGATATTGCTGATAAGCTCCGCTTTTTGAGTTGGAGTTTCATATTTCAGAGCATCTTTTTGTCCCACCGCCTGGCGCATAAACTTCAATTCATCGTCCGTTATACCAACTTGAGAGAATTCATTCAGTTCAGTCTTCATTTCCATGATTGAAGCAATAGTTGCGTCAGCACGCACTTGTGCGGTGAATACAACCGAGCCTGTTTCCGGATTGCCAGAGAAGTAACCATATGCGCCATAAGTGTAACCTTTGTCTTCACGCAGATTTTGGTTGATACGGCTATTGAAGTTACCTGCTAGATTGAAGTTAGCCAACTGACCAAGGAAGAACTCTCCCGTAGCATCGTATGGCACCCCTTGGCGAACCATCATCACCACGCTTTGCGGCGCTCCCGGTTTGTCGACAAGGTGAACTTTTTGCTTACCCAATGCAGGAATATTTTGCGGTGCATACAGAGGAGCAGCGTCATCCTGCCAGTTAGCCCAGAACGCTAACTTTTGCTCGATATCTTGTTTACTCACATCACCTACCACGGTGATCTGTGCACCTTGTGGCGTGTAGTGTGTTGCGTAAAACTCACGGATATCATTTAGAGTCAGTGCTTTCATTCCGGCTTGTGTGCCATCTTTAGGGCGAGCGAAAATGGAATCACCGTAAAGTACCTGGCGGCTTGCTTGAGAAGCCATCCAGCTTGGGCTTTGGTGCTCATAAACCAACCCTTCCAGAGCTTGCTCTTTCACACGTTCAAAGTCTTCTTGTTTGAACGCAGGTGATAACAACATCTCTTCGACAATCTTCAAGGTTGGCTCTAAGTTTTTTTCCAATGCCGAGACGCTGATGTTGGTCGTATATCCCGTTGCATCGACAGAAATAACACTACCGAGTTTATCTAGCTCAGCCTGAATCTCTTCCGTGCTGCGTTTGGTCGTGCCTTCCTGAAGCATCGAAGCGGTTAGTTGTGCTAGTCCTTCCTTACCTTTTTCAACAAAACGAGTGCCTGCTGGCAAACTGAACTGCATCATAACGGTTGGCGTTTCATTGCTAACTGCGCCTAAGAGCTCAGATCCATTGTCAAAATGCACATCATACAAATCCGGCATAGTGGCCTTCACAGGATCACCAATTGGTGGCTGAACTGAACGATCAAAGTTATCAGTTGCTCGGCGGTAAGCAAGCTGATCTTCAGTGATCTTCTTGTATTCAGGTAGTGTGCGCTCAGGCGTTACAAAGGTAGCAGGTTTAACGGCCAGATCAGTTTTACCCGTTGGCACCACACTTAAGGTCACTTTTGATTTACCCTGAATAAAATCACGGTACACTTTATCGACAGAATCGGGGGTCACAGCTCGAATTTGCTCTAGCTGCTTTTCAATTAAATCGGGTTGACCAAAGAAAGTTTCGTTGGAGGCTAACTGTGTCACCTTGCCTTTTACGCTTTCCAGCGCAAAAATCGCGTCGGCTTCAGCCTTACCTGTAAGCTGCTCCAAACGATCTTCCGTTACACCCGTTTCAGCAAATTTATTCAAAGACTGCATAACGTCATCATACAACTTAGATAAATCGCCTTTGTCGCCAGAATCTCCCATCGCATAGACAAAGAATGTACATGCCAGCTCCGCACAGTCATGGAATGAACCCGCATCAACCGCTTTCTGTGTTTTCACCAGGTCTTGATAAAGTAAGCTGTTGGTTCCGCCACCAAGCACTTCGGATAAGGTATCCAGTGACGCTTGGCTTGCTTCACCATCGTACGTCGTTGGCCACGCGATCATCACCATTGGCTGCTGAATACGGTCTTCTAACGTAATGTATTTGCTTTCGGTCAGCGTTGCTGGTTGTTTTGGGGCGTTCTCAACTTCTGGGCCACGAGGAATAGAGCCAAAGTATTTGTTAACCCAACTCAGCGTCTTTTCAACATCCAGATCGCCACCTATCGTCAGAGTTGCGTTATTTGGGCCATACCATCGTAAGAAAAACGCCTTCAGATCATTCACGTCAACGCGATCTAAATCTTCCACATAACCGATTGTTTGCCATGAGTATGGATGACCTTCAGGGTATAACGCTTCTGACATGCGCTCCCAAATCAAACCATATGGGCGGTTATCGTAACGTTGAGCACGTTCGTTTTTAACCGTAGAACGTTGAATTTCAAACTTATGCTGTGAAACAGCATCAAGCAAGAAACCCATACGATCAGATTCGAGCCAAAGCATTTTTTCTAGCTGATTGGCAGGTACAGTTTCAAAGTAGTTAGTGCGGTCTCGGTTGGTCGTCCCGTTGAGTGTACCACCAGCCTCAGTGATGATTTTAAAATGCTCTTGATCACCAACATTCTCCGACCCTTGGAACATCATGTGCTCAAAGAAGTGCGCAAACCCAGACTTACCGATCTCTTCACGGGCAGAACCAACATGATAAGTCATATCAACGTGCACCAGCGGATCTGAATCTTCTGGCGCGAGGATGACGGTCAATCCGTTATCAAGTTTGTATTTTTGGTATGGGATTTTAACTTTGCCTTCTTCCGCTTGTGATGACTCTACGAAAGTGATCCCCTCTGGCAATGAAGAAACAGGGGATTGTGATGCACAACCCGTGATCACTAGCAGTGAACACGCGCCTACCCAAAACATTCTCATGAACTTTCCTTAAAATAATCCGAGATAGATGGCTGCTAGAAGGCTGTATCTAGCGGCCTTTCCAAAAAATATTAACATTACACACGGCAGGAATTTCATCCGTAACCATCCTGCCGCTAAGCACAGCGGGTCACCAATTATAGGTAGCCAACTGAAAAATAAAGCCCAGTAACCATATTTTGATAACCACTTTAACGCGGTATGGCCATGTTTTTCATCCTGGGTTTTATTTGGGATCCATAATCCAAGCCAGTAATTGGTCAAACCTCCAAGGGTATTACCAATGGTCGCTACGGTGATGATGGAAAAGACGGAATATTGATTTAGAGAGAGGGTCGCTATGAGACCAGCCTCAGAGCCACCAGGAAGTAAGGTAGCACTGAGAAAGCCGGTCATAAAAAGCACCCACAATGCTGACCCAGAAAACAAAAGCGCGATGTTCTCAAAGCCAGCATTGAATGTTTCTAACATGTCATATCAAGCAAAACCTTGCCTCGAGTGCGCCCCGATTCCACTTGTTCGTGAGCTGCGACAACCTCGTCCATTGGGTAGACATGTTGAACCTCTGTTTTTAGTAAACCTACATCAGCCATATACAGTAAAGAATCCAGCTGCTCTGGCTTAGGCTCAACTAACATACCGTTCGCTTCTAAGCCCAACTGTTTTGCTTGTTCGCAAATCTTCTCAGCAGTAATCGTAGGAATAGTAACAATCCTTGCATTAGGCTTTAGACATTTGAGAGCGTCCAAAGCCGCATCTCCACCCACTAAATCAATTAAAACATCTATATCTTCAACACGTTCTGACACTGGTCCTAATTGATAGTTCACTGCATGGGCACCAAGTGAGGTGAGATAATCGACATTTCGCTCACTACAAGTTGTAAAAACCTCAGCTTTGCTTGCGACAGCCAGTTGCACCGCGATGTGACCGACACCACCAGCACCAGCAAGCACTAAAACACGATCGCTTTCTGTGACATTGGCTTTCTCCAGTGCCTGAGCCGCGGTTTGGCCGGCAAGAGGAAGGACAGCAGCCGATTCCAAAGGAACATTACTTGGTACGTGGCTCAGTTCTGATTCAGACACACAGACATACTGACTGTATCCGCCACCTTTTACAGGAAAACCAATGAAACCAGCTACCTTCTCTCCAACAGCAAAACGGGAAGTTTGCTCGCCACATGATATGACTTCGCCCGAAATGTCATATCCCGGAACCCAAGGCAGGTTATCTTTGTTTTGCGCCGCAGCCCAGCCCAGACCTGCACGAGTCTTGACATCAATAGGATTAATGCCGGAAAAAGAGACCTTAACTAACACTTCACCTGACTTTGGTGACGGTGTTGGGGCGTGTTGAATCGCAAGTACGCTTGCGTCTCCAAATTCCGTGATAACTATTTGTTTGTGTTCCATAAACCATTCCTTGAAAGACAAAAAGGGATGCCGAAGCATCCCTTTGACTATAAACCATTTTGTTTAGCGAAGTTAATGGCTGTAAGTGGATAATTTAATCCCTAGCACAGTCACTGCGTTCGTAGGCTACTGACACACTAGCCGACCAGTGCAAGTAGAATACCTGCCGCTACTGCAGAGCCAAGAACACCAGCCACGTTAGGACCCATAGCGTGCATCAACAAAAAGTTTTGTGGATTGGCATCCAAGCCTACTTTGTTCACCACTCGCGCCGCCATAGGCACTGCAGAAACCCCAGCTGCGCCGATAAGTGGGTTGATGTCTTCTTTCGAGAACTTATTGAGTAACTTAGCCATTAGAACGCCTGCTGCCGTACCGATACTGAAAGCAACCGCGCCCAAAGCCAAAATACCAAGCGTTTCCAAGTTTAGGAACTGATCCGCTTGTAACTTAGAGCCAACACCAAGACCAAGGAAGATGGTCACGATATTGATCAGCTCGTTCTGTGCTGTTTTCGATAAACGATCGACAACACCCGCTTCACGCATCAAGTTACCCAAGCAGAACATCCCTACCAGAGGCGTTGCAGAAGGCAAAAATAGAATCGTCATCAGCAGTACAGCTAGCGGGAAAATCACTTTTTCCCACTTACCAACATGGCGTAACTGAGCCATTTTCACCTGACGCTCTTCCTGAGTGGTTAACGCTTTCATGATAGGTGGCTGGATAATCGGCACCAATGCCATGTAGCTATATGCCGCAACCGCAATCGCACCAAGTAAGTCTGGAGACAGTTTACTTGCCAGGAAAATAGCGGTTGGGCCATCAGCACCACCGATAATCGCAATTGACGATGCATCTGCCATGGAGAACTCCATGCCCGGCACATAGTTAAGCAAAATCGCACCAAATAGCGTTGCAAAAATACCAAACTGCGCCGCAGCACCTAACCAAAGCGTTTTGGGGTTCGCAATCAACGCGCCAAAGTCCGTCATTGCGCCGACGCCCATAAAGATCAACAGCGGGAATACACCCGACTCAATCCCGATGTAATAGACGTAGTACAGCAAACCACCCGGCTCTGTGAAACCTGCATTAGGAATGTTGGCTAAAATGGCACCAAAACCGATTGGCAGTAGCAGTAGTGGTTCAAAACCCTTTCGGATCGCCAAGAACAACAGAGTACAACCAACCAACATCATACAGATTTGGCCAAACTCAAAGTTAGCGATCCCTGTTTCTAACCATAGGGTCATCAATCCGTCCATGATACTCCCTTATGCCAGGCTAAGAAGAGGTGCGCCTACGGTCACGGCATCACCTTCTTTCACATTTAATTCCTGAACGATACCACCGCGCGCAGCTCGAACTTCCGTTTCCATCTTCATCGCTTCTAAGATCAGCAGTACGTCACCTTCAGCCACTTCAGCACCAGGTTGTACATTGACTTTAAAGATGTTGCCCGCAAGTGGAGCAGGAACTGACTCCGCAGAAGTGTTGGCTGGTGCAGCAGGAGCCGCTGCTTTTGCTGGCGATGTTGATGGTGTAACCGACGTCAACTCACCTTGAGGCCCAACTTCTACTTCATAAACTTGTCCGTCAACACGAACACTATATGTTTCCACGCCGCCTGCAGGTGTTTGAGTCGCTGGTGCCGGAGCTGGTTTAGCGGATTCTAAGGTAGGCGCTGGTTCAAACGCTTCTGGATTACCACGGTTCTTCAGGAACTTAAGACCAACTTGAGGGAATAGTGCGTAAGTTAATACGTCATCAACTCGTTCACTCGCCAGTTTAATGCCTTCTGATTGCGCTTTATCCATCAACTCAACCGTCAGGGCTTCCATTTCTGGCTCTAGCAAATCAGCTGGACGGCATGTGATTGGCTCTTTGCCTTCAAGCACTTTAGCTTGTAGCTCTGCGTTGATTGAAGCAGGTGCTTGACCATACTCTCCCTTCAACAGACCCGCCGTTTCCTTGGTAATGCTCTTGTAGCGCTCACCTGTTAGCACGTTGATAACAGCCTGAGTACCAACAATTTGCGAAGTTGGTGTTACCAATGGAATGAAGCCAAGATCTTCACGAACACGAGGGATCTCTTCTAGTACTTCATCAAGACGGTCAGCAGCGCCCTGTTCTTTAAGCTGGCCTTCCATGTTGGTTAACATACCGCCTGGCACTTGAGCAATCAGGATACGAGAATCCACGCCTTTCAATTGACCTTCCCACTTCGCGTATTTCTTGCGAACCTCGCGGAAGTACGCGGCAATTGGCTCTATCTCTTCCAGTTTCAGGTTAGTGTCACGCTCTGTACCTTGAAGCATCGCTACCACAGTTTCTGTTGGCGTATGACCGTAGGTACTACTCATTGATGAAATCGCAGTATCAAGAATGTCTATACCCGCTTCAACCGCTTTAATTGCAGTGGCAGTTGATAGACCCGTAGTTGCATGACAGTGCAGTGCAAGCGGCACATCACACGATGCTTTGATACGAGTAATCAGCTCTTCGGCTTCATAAGGTTTTAGAAGACCTGACATATCCTTAATACATAACGAATGACAGCCTAAGTCTTCCAGGCGTTTTGCTAGATCAACCCACGTATCTGCGTTGTGTACAGGGCTAGTTGTGTAAGACAACGTCCCTTGTGCGTGAGCGCCTACATCCACGGTCGCTTTAACCGCTTTTTGGAAATTTCGCACATCATTCATCGCATCAAAAATACGGAAAACATCCATACCATTTGCATGTGCTCGCTCAACAAACTTCTCTACTACGTCATCAGCATAATGGCGGTATCCTAAAAGATTCTGACCACGCAGTAGCATTTGCATTGGTGTATTTGGCATCGCTTTTTTCAGCTCTCGCAAACGCTCCCACGGGTCTTCTCCGAGGAATCGAATGCACGAATCAAACGTTGCCCCACCCCAAGTCTCTAGAGACCAATAACCAATCTTATCCAGTTCAGCTGCAATAGGCAGCATATCGTCGATACGCATACGCGTAGCAAACAGTGATTGATGGGCGTCTCTAAGGACCACATCTGTAATCGCTAGTGGTTTAGAC
Source organism: Vibrio sp. J1-1 (assembly GCF_021728395.1). Lineage (GTDB taxonomy): Bacteria > Pseudomonadota > Gammaproteobacteria > Enterobacterales > Vibrionaceae > Vibrio. The sequence continues at coordinate 397,958 of NZ_JAKKCM010000003.1, forward strand.
ATACTCTTAAACTCCTTTTTAATCCTATTTCGGCTACTTCGCGACAGAGGTGCGATGTTTATGAATCGCAGCTGATATCGCCGCCACTACTTGTGGACTAACAGCGGAAGAGGTTGATTGATTATTGGTATTTATTTTTGGTGCAGCGATCGGCTCTAGTACTTCTTCTGGTACTAATCTCGACATGAGCCGAACGAGAAAAACAAGAATAGTGAGGAAAATAAACACGACCGCCATCCCAGTAATCATGAGAGTGGCCGCATCTACTAGCAGGCTTCCTATATTAGTCATGTTGCTTCCTTTCTTTGTCATCCTGACAGGCGCAGGACTTTAATTGTGTTATATCCCGACCAAAGGATTATCTCGACTGGTTAAACTTTGTCAATTTTGTTTAAGGAAGGTTTGTCGTAATCCTTACAAATGATTATTCATTCACTACCTAGATCACAGTTTGTATGTAATTAATGTAGGCAACGTGAATGATAAATTCATAAACAGACTAAATGAAAGCAAATATAAAAACCGCGATTAGGATTTCAAAACCGAAATAGACAAAGTTAGAAAAATTAAAAAGAAACAATAAGATATATTAATTTAACATTTAATAAACATAAATAAAACAAGACGTTTACGCGAGAATAGTAAAGAAGTGACCGATAGGTTAATCAGAACAAAAGTTTCATTTTCAGCGCTAGAAATGCGTCAAAGAACAAGACAGTCAGTATAGGCAATTTTTTGAATAAATCAGTAAAAGCAGAAACCAAATCGCGGTGAATCGCGATCGAAGAAAGAGTGAAATAGCAGATACAAAAAAGCCTCGCATAAGCGAGGCTTTCTAATAAGTGGCGCGTCCTGGAGGATTCGAACCTCCGACCGCCTGGTTCGTAGCCAGGTACTCTATCCAGCTGAGCTAAGGACGCGCAGTTTTCGATTATCAATACCTGTAACAGGTTATCAATATCAGGGCATTACCCTCAATAAGTGGCGCGTCCTGGAGGATTCGAACCTCCGACCGCCTGGTTCGTAGCCAGGTACTCTATCCAGCTGAGCTAAGGACGCGCAGTTTTCGACATCAACACCTGTAACAGGTTATCAATATCAGGGCATTACCCTTCAATAAGTGGCGCGTCCTGGAGGATTCGAACCTCCGACCGCCTGGTTCGTAGCCAGGTACTCTATCCAGCTGAGCTAAGGACGCGCAGTTTTCGACATCAATACCTGTAAACAGGTTATCAATATCAGGGCATTACCCTTCAATAAGTGGCGCGTCCTGGAGGATTCGAACCTCCGACCGCCTGGTTCGTAGCCAGGTACTCTATCCAGCTGAGCTAAGGACGCACACGTTTCGATATCAACTTTAGTCAATATCAGGGCAATACCCTAAATTCTTTTTTCAAAAAAGTCAGACTTATTTGAAAGTGGCGCGTCCTGGAGGATTCGAACCTCCGACCGCCTGGTTCGTAGCCAGGTACTCTATCCAGCTGAGCTAAGGACGCACAATTTGTGAAGCGTATCACATTGACTTTCTTTAAGAACAAAAAAATTGACAGCTACGTCAATAAATGGCGGTGAGGGAGGGATTCGAACCCTCGATACGGCTACAAACCGTATACTCCCTTAGCAGGGGAGCGCCTTCAGCCTCTCGGCCACCTCACCGTTTTATTTGTTCTAAAGAGTGGCGCGTCCTGGAGGATTCGAACCTCCGACCGCCTGGTTCGTAGCCAGGTACTCTATCCAGCTGAGCTAAGGACGCGCAATACACTTTAGTTGTGTCGCAAGAATGGCGGTGAGGGAGGGATTCGAACCCTCGATACGGCTACAAACCGTATACTCCCTTAGCAGGGGAGCGCCTTCAGCCTCTCGGCCACCTCACCGTCTTGCGGAGGCACATATTACGTTTTACCGAAAATATGTCAAACACTTTCTTTGAAAAAATCCGCTAAAAACACTTAACCGTTGTCGATTTAATCAAAGTGACTATTAAACGAACTTTATCACCCTATTATGATGAAAAAAAGAGAATCTTCGCGGAAAAAAAGACATTTATCATAAACTAAAAAGGCCAGCCCTTTGGCTAGCCTTTTTCATTCAAACTAAGCTCTGTAAACAGATGATACTTAGTAGTTACCTGAAGCAACGTTACCGCTACCTTTTTCAGCTTGAATGCGCATGTAGATTTCTTCGCGATGAACTGACACTTCCTTCGGTGCGTTAACGCCGATGCGCACTTGGTTACCTTTAACACCTAGTACAGTTACAGTTACCTCATCACCAATCATCAGTGTTTCGCCTACGCGACGAGTCAAAATTAGCATTCTATGCTCCTTGAGTAATCTCTAAATTTTCTTGCTATCACGCTATTATCCAACAAAAGTTATATTTTCGTAAACTACCTTGTTAGCGAAATCACCCTAATAGGGCATGTTTTTGTTGGATGCTTAACGCTTCATTAGACGTAATGTAAGCATCATGAAGAATGTTTGCCGCTAAATCCACACAGTCAGGTGATAATACGAGCATCATAGTGAGAGCATTCGTTGCGCAGAAATTGATCGCAATATCTTGCTCAGCCAGCAAATCGCATGCATGCTCTACCATTCCATTGGCCTCCAGCCCTACTGCGGTCAACAGGCTTACCATTTCACTATTACGGATTTTATCGCTGAACACCAGATCGAACTTGGCACATGCATCTTGTTTTATCATGATACCTGTCCGTTCTGTATCCTCGATCACATTCCAGATGTCGATACCTAGCATCTGGCATTGCTTTGTAGCACTGGACAAATGTTCTTTATCTACTTCAATAATGGCAAGGTCTCGTTGAATAGCTATACCAGAGATGGCTTGTGTGCCCGTCTCTCCCTTAACTAAACTACCTTCATTCACATCGAATGTAGAAAGCACGCGTAGCGGTACATTGTTCTTCCATGCATATTGCACCGAAGGTAAATGTAAAACTTTAGCACCACGGCTTGCCATTGCTTCCATTGAAGGAAAGTCAATCACTGCCATTTTTTTTGCCGTTTTTACTACACGTGGGTCACAAGTATAAATACCATCAACGTCGGTAAAGATTTGACACTCATCTGCGCGTAGTGCACCAGCCAGTGTCACTGCGCTCGTATCTGAGCCTCCTCGACCTAATGTGGTGATATCCCCATTTTCATTCACACCCTGAAAACCCGCGACGATAACGACATGCTCTTGTTCAAGCAATGCCATCACTCTCGTGGTATCAATGTGCTTAATCGTTGCGTCATTGTGCTGGTTATCCGTCACAATGTTCGCCTGTGCTCCGGTAAGTGAGCGTGCAGGATGACCCATTTTGTTGAGTGTCATCGCCAGCAGTGCCATCGACACTTGCTCACCAGCAGAGAGCAAAACATCAAGTTCTCGGGCTGTAGGAACGCTATCTACCTGTTTAGCTAGGTCCATAAGCCTATTGGTTTCGCCTGACATAGCAGACACAACTACAACAACTTGATTACCATCATTTTTCGCCTTAATGATGTGTTCAGCAACTTGGTGGATTCTTTCAATTGAACCCACAGAGGTTCCGCCAAACTTTTGCACGATAAGGGGCTTTTTCACCAGTCTTCACCTTCCCAAGACCAAAGTCTCATTCGGACCACATACATTCTGTTTATATAAGTGGTAGTTACAAGAAAAACCAAGCAGCTTAGAGGGCCAGCTTAATCTCTGGTCCATTAAACCACTTGGTCAACGTAAAAAAATTACGCCCAATCAAAACAAATTGATTGAGCGTATATTTGTTATCTATTGCTTGTTATAAGCGCTCTTCCAGCCAAGGCTGAACCGTTTTGATTGCTTCAGGAAGTGCCGCTACATCAGTACCGCCAGCTTGCGCCATATCTGGACGACCGCCGCCTTTACCACCAACCTGCTCTGCAACCATTTTAACTAAATCACCCGCTTTGACTTTGCCAACCAGATCTTTAGTTACACCAGCGATCAAACCAACTTTGTCACCCGTGATGTTAGCCAGAAGTACAACGCCAGAACCCATTTGGTTCTTGATATCATCAACCATAGTACGTAGGTTTTTGCTGTCAGCACCTTCGAGAGCCGCAACCAATACTTTTGTACCGTTAACTTCTACCGCTTTACCCATGATGTTTGCACTTTCTGCCGCAGCCATCTTGTCTTTCAGCTTTTGAATTTCTTTTTCAAGCGCTTTCGATTTTTGCGCAGACTCAGCCAGCTTCTCTTCGTACTTAGCCGTTTGAGTTTCGATCACGTCTAGAGCCGCTTCGCCAGTTACGGCTTCAATGCGACGGATACCCGCTGCAATACCGCTTTCCGACGTAATCTTGAACAAGCCAATGTCACCAGTGCTTGAAGCGTGGATACCACCACAAAGCTCCGTAGAGAAGTCACCCATCGACAGAACGCGAACTTCATCGTCGTATTTCTCACCAAACAACGCCATCGCACCTTTCTGCTTCGCAGATTCGATGTCCATGATATTGGTTTCGATGACATGGTTACGACGAATTTGAGCGTTAACCAAACGTTCCACTTCTTTTAGCTCTGCTGCGGTCACCGCTTCAAGGTGCGAGAAGTCAAAACGTAGGCTTTCAGGTCGAACTAGAGAGCCCTTCTGTAACACGTGCTCACCCAACACTCGGCGAAGCGCTTCGTGCAGTAAGTGCGTAGCAGAGTGGTTTAATGAAGTTGCGGCACGACGCTCAGCATCGACGATAGTTGCAACATCATCACCTTTCGCCAGTACACCTTCAGCCATGACACCGTAGTGTGCGATTGCGTTACCCAGCTTCTGAGTATCTTCTACGCGGAATACACCTGATTCAGTACGAATCTCACCAGCGTCGCCACACTGACCACCTGATTCAGCGTAGAATGGCGTTTCACCTAATACAATGATTGCTTTGTCGCCTGCAGACAGTGATTCAACTTCGTTACCTTCAACGAACATTGCTTCTACTGAACTTGAACCGTTTGTACCTGTGTAACCACAGAACTCAGTTTCCGCGTCCACTTTGATTGTCGCGTTGTAGTCTGTACCAAACTGGCCAGCTTCACGAGCACGTTGACGCTGCTCTTCCATTGCTTTTTCGAAACCTTCTTCGTCGATAGTGAACTCACGCTCACGAGCGACGTCGTTAGTTAAATCTGCAGGGAAGCCGTAGGTGTCGTAAAGTTTAAATACGGTTTCACCGTCTAGCTCTTTGCCATCCAAGTTATCCAAAGCTTCGTTCAGGATCGTCATACCGCGATCAAGCGTACGACCGAAGTTTTCTTCTTCGATACGCAGAACTTTTTCTACCACCGCTTGCTGGCGTTTCAGCTCTTCACCAGCGGTACCCATGACTTCTGCAAGCACGCCAACCAGTTTGTAGAAGAAAGTACCTTGTGCACCTAGCTTGTTACCGTGACGAACCGCGCGACGGATAATACGGCGTAGAACATAACCACGACCTTCGTTTGAAGGCATTACGCCATCAACAATCAAGAATGAACATGAACGAATATGGTCTGCGATAACGCGCAAAGATTGGTTAGATAAATCGTCGTGACCAACCACTTCAGCGGCTGCTTTGATCAGAGTTTGGAATACGTCGATTTCGTAGTTTGAGTGAACGCCTTGCATGATCGCAGAGATACGCTCAATACCCATACCTGTATCAACAGATGGTTTTGGCAGTGGCTCCATAGTACCGTCAGCGTGACGGTTGAACTGCATAAATACGTTGTTCCAGATCTCGATGAAACGGTCTCCATCTTCTTCAGGAGTACCAGGGCGACCACCCCAGATGTGCTCACCGTGATCGTAAAAGATTTCGGTACATGGACCACAAGGACCTGTGTCACCCATTTGCCAGAAGTTATCTGACTCGTATGGTTTGCCGCCTTCTTTGTCACCAATACGGATGATACGGTCAGCTGGAACGCCTACTTTTTTATTCCAGATATCAAATGCTTCATCATCGGTTTCGTAAATCGTAACCAGTAGACGCTCTTGAGGTAGTTTCAGTACTTGAGTTAAAAATTCCCAAGCAAATGAAATCGCATCGTCTTTGAAGTAATCACCGAAGCTAAAGTTACCTAGCATCTCAAAGAAAGTATGGTGACGAGCTGTAAAGCCTACGTTTTCCAGGTCATTATGTTTACCGCCAGCACGTACACAACGTTGAGCCGTAGTCGCTCGAGTATAGGCTCGTTTTTCCAAGCCTAAGAAACAATCTTTAAATTGGTTCATACCTGCGTTTGTGAACAGCAGGGTTGGGTCGTTATGTGGTACTAACGATGAACTTTCTACGATTTGGTGTCCTTTGCTTTCAAAGAACTTGAGGAACGCGTTACGAACCTCGTCAGTGCTCATGTACATGCAGCTCTTCCTGAAAATAGTCGAGTTAGAATTTCGCCGTATTGTAGATCAAGCAATCAGCTACGACTAGTTTTCTTACGGAAAAGAGGTCTTAGAGGAATAATTTTGAAGAAAAACAAAAAAAAATGCTGGTGAATCCCACTCAATCGTGCTCATCAAAGCTCAGCGCATAGCTGATTTGGTCAAAACTGTATCCACGATATTGCATAAAACGCACCTGTTTGGCGTACTCTTTCTGGTCTTTGGCTTTTATTCCTTTGAATTTTTTCTCCGCCGCTATTCTTGCCAATTCAAACCAGTCTTGCGGCTCTTCCATCATCGCTTCATCGATGATCGATTCCGCTACTCGTTTTTGGGCTAGTTCCTGACGGATCCTGCGTTCACCATGACCTTTATAGACATGTTGGCGAATCTGGCTTTTGGCGTAACGTAGATCGTCGAGATAGTTGTGATCCAAACAAAAATTGATTGCCGCTTCGATATCGGACTCTTCATACCCTTTCAAAGCCAGCTTTTGATATAGCTCATATTGTCCGTGGTCACGACGGCTCAATAACTGAATAGCCGCTTCTTTACTAGATAGGGTCGGTGCTTGACGCTTTTGGTACATGATGATCCTAAACCTATTTTTCCTGTACAGACTTTCTGGTCAGCCCTTTAATTTTAGATATAACAGATACAACAAAGCCCCGCGTTGCAGGGCTTTTATATCCTTTATTTAAAGTCGAGGTTAAAACTCTTCTTCTTTCTGCTCTGGCATTTCACTGCCTTCAGGCACTGCTGGCGACAAAAGCATCTCACGAAGTTTTTTGTCGATAGTCTGAGCAACTTCTGTATGCTCACGCAGGTAATTACAAGCATTTGCCTTGCCCTGACCGATCTTGTCACCATTGTAGCTGTACCAAGCACCTGCTTTTTCAACCAGTTTGTGCTTCACGCCTAAGTCCACAAGCTCACCTTCACGGTTAAAGCCCTGGCCGTACATGATCTGCGTATTCGCTTCTTTAAATGGTGCTGCAATCTTGTTCTTAACTACTTTGATGCGAGTTTCGTTACCCACAACTTCGTCGCCATCTTTGATTGCACCAGTACGACGGATATCAAGACGAACAGATGCGTAGAATTTCAGTGCGTTACCGCCAGTTGTCGTTTCTGGATTACCAAACATCACACCAATCTTCATACGGATTTGGTTGATGAAGATACACATACAGTTAGACTGCTTCAGGTTACCTGTTAGCTTACGCATCGCCTGAGAAAGCATACGAGCTTGGAGACCCATGTGGCTGTCGCCCATTTCGCCTTCGATTTCTGCTTTTGGCGTTAGTGCGGCAACAGAGTCGACAACCATTACGTCGATAGCACCTGAACGCGCTAATGCATCACAGATTTCTAGCGCTTGTTCACCTGTATCAGGCTGAGAAACTAATAGCGCATCGATATCTACACCAAGCTTCTTCGCGTATACAGGATCCAGCGCGTGTTCCGCATCGATAAACGCACAAGTTTTGCCTTCACGCTGTGCTGCTGCAATCAATTCCAACGTAAGCGTTGTTTTGCCTGAAGATTCTGGACCGTATACTTCGACAATACGACCCATTGGTAAACCACCAGCACCCAAAGCAATATCAAGAGAAAGAGAACCCGTTGAGATGGTTTCTACGTCCATTGCGCGGTTATCGCCAAGGCGCATGATTGAGCCTTTACCGAATTGTTTTTCAATTTGACCTAGCGCAGCGGCGAGCGCTTTCTGTTTGTTCTCGTCCATTACTTTCTCCGATTTATTCATCTTCTTTGGGCGACGAATAGTCATTAAACTTTACTTAAGCAGATAACCCGCTCTTCAATGCAAGTTATTATACTGTTGATTCATACAGTGTCTATACCTGTATGAAAAAAATTTGGGCTGTTCTACAGCATACTTTGGTTCCAGACCTTATCACGTCTGGGCTAAAGTATTTTTAAATTTTCTCGTTCAAATGCTGATAGATTCGAGTCAGTGCATGAAACACTGCTTGTTCACGCACTTCTGCACGATCACCAGCAAAATGCATGGTTTCAACCAACAGCCAGTTTTGTTTATCTGCAAATGCAAAACACACTGTTCCGACCGGCTTGTCTGCACTACCACCGCTAGGTCCTGCAATACCACTGATTGAGACGCCTATCGTTGCATTCGAATGGTTCAATGCCCCCTGAACCATTTCAATCACGACAGGTTCACTGACTGCACCGTTCTCATCCAGAGTCTTTGCGTTAACCCCAAGCATTTCCATTTTCGCTTCGTTGCTGTAAGTCACAAATGCACGATCCAACCATGCAGAGCTGCCTGCAATGTCTGTAATAGCGGTAGCCACACCACCTCCGGTACAAGATTCCGCCGTCGTCATTACATGCCCATGCTGCTCTAAAAGCGCCCCTAAATCTGCGCTTAATTTTGTTGTTTTTTCCATAGCCAAATTGCCCTTTGTCTCTTTTTACTTGATAGGGATTCACGTATCCTAAGCCGCTCTGGAAATAAACAAAAGAACTTACCTGTGAAAGCTGAACAAAAACACACTCCGATGATGCAGCAATACCTCAAGCTAAAGGCTGAGAACCCTGATATTTTGCTGTTTTACCGCATGGGCGATTTCTACGAGCTCTTCTATGATGATGCTAAGCGTGCCTCTCAATTGCTTGATATCTCATTGACCAAGCGTGGTTCATCTGCAGGAGAGCCTATTCCTATGGCGGGTGTGCCATTTCATGCCGTAGAAGGCTATTTAGCCAAACTTGTTCAGCTTGGTGAGTCTGTCGCAATCTGTGAACAGATCGGTGATCCCGCGACCAGTAAAGGTCCCGTAGAGCGTAAAGTCGTACGCATTGTTACTCCGGGTACCGTCACCGATGAAGCCCTTCTGTCTGAGCGTCTCGATAACTTGATTGCGGCGATTTATCACCACAACGGTAAGTTTGGTTACGCGACTCTGGATGTCACTTCAGGCCGTTTTCAATTAACGGAACCTGAAACCGAAGAGGCGATGTCGGCTGAGCTGCAACGCACAGCCCCACGTGAGTTACTGTTTCCTGAAGATTTTGAACCCGTCCACTTAATGTCGAGCCGTAACGGTAACCGTCGTCGTCCGGTATGGGAATTTGAATTAGATACCGCGAAACAACAACTGAATCAGCAATTCGGTACCAAAGACTTGATTGGCTTTGGCGTAGAACACACGTCACTCGGATTATGTGCCGCCGGTTGTCTGATCCAATATGTAAAAGACACGCAACGTACCGCGCTACCACACATTCGTTCTTTAACGTTTGATCGCCAGGATCACTCCGTCATTTTGGATGCCGCAACACGTCGTAATCTCGAAATTACCCAAAACCTTGCTGGTGCGACAGACAATACGTTAGCTGCGGTATTGGATCACTGTGCAACCCCAATGGGGAGCCGTATGCTTAAGCGTTGGTTACATCAACCTATGCGTTGTATCGATACTCTAAATAACCGCCTTGATGCAATTGGTGAAATTAAAGATCAAGGCCTGTTTGCCGATCTTCAGCCAACTTTAAAACAGGTTGGTGATATTGAGCGAATTTTGGCGCGTCTTGCGTTACGCTCAGCACGTCCACGTGATATGGCTCGTCTGCGTCATGCTATGCAGCAACTCCCTGAACTGGAGAGTGTTACCACCTCACTGGCTCATCCATACCTAGTGAAACTGGCTCAGTTTGCTGCACCTATCGATGAAGTATGCGATTTGCTGGAGCGCGCAATTAAGGAAAACCCTCCAGTGGTGATCCGCGACGGCGGCGTTATCGCAGAGGGCTACAATGAAGAGCTGGATGAGTGGCGTAAACTCGCTGATGGTGCAACGGAATACTTAGAAAAACTTGAATTGGACGAACGTGAGCGTCATGGCATCGATACGCTTAAAGTGGGTTACAACAACGTTCATGGCTTTTATATTCAGGTTAGCCGTGGTCAAAGCCATTTAGTACCGCCACACTATGTGCGTCGCCAAACCCTTAAAAACGCAGAACGCTACATTATTCCTGAGCTGAAAGAGCACGAAGACAAAGTGCTTAACTCAAAGTCAAAGGCACTAGCGTTAGAAAAGCAGCTTTGGGAAGGGCTGTTTGATCTGCTGATGCCGAATCTTGAACAGCTACAGAATTTGGCTTCCGCAATTTCTCAGCTAGACGTCCTACAAAATTTAGCAGAACGCGCTGATTCACTTGATTACTGCCGTCCGAATTTAGTAAAAGATCCGGGTATCCAAATCCAATCGGGTCGCCACCCAGTCGTAGAACAAGTCACCAGTGATCCATTTATCGCAAACCCGATAGAACTTAATCCACAACGTAAAATGTTGATCATCACTGGTCCAAACATGGGTGGTAAATCGACATACATGCGTCAAACCGCGCTCATTGCTCTGATGGCTCACATCGGTTCATACGTGCCAGCAGAATCTGCTCAGATTGGTTCGTTAGATCGCATCTTCACTCGTATTGGCGCTTCTGATGACTTAGCTTCCGGACGATCAACCTTCATGGTTGAAATGACGGAAACGGCGAATATTTTGCACAACGCAACTAAGAACAGTTTAGTACTAATGGATGAAATTGGCCGAGGCACTAGCACCTATGATGGTCTGTCTTTGGCATGGGCAAGCGCAGAATGGCTGGCAACACAAATTGGGGCAATGACACTGTTTGCCACGCACTATTTTGAATTAACGGAACTACCAAGTCAGTTACCAAATTTGGCAAACGTCCACCTGGACGCCGTCGAGCATGGGGACAGCATTGCATTTATGCACGCGGTTCAAGAAGGTGCTGCAAGTAAATCATACGGTCTTGCCGTTGCTGGATTGGCTGGTGTCCCAAAAACCGTGATCAAAAATGCGCGCGCGAAGTTATCTCAGCTTGAGCAGTTAAGTCATGGTAATGACTCCCCTCGCCCGGGAGCCGTCGATGTGGCGAATCAGCTTAGCCTAATTCCTGAGCCAAGCGAAATCGAGCAAGCCTTATCAAACATCGATCCCGATGAGATGACACCTCGCCAGGCACTTGAAGAGCTGTATCGTCTGAAAAAAATGCTTTAGCAGTATTTGAATACCCTGCTTAAAACGCAAAAAGGCTATGGTTACCCATAGCCTTTTCTCTTTATGTATGTCGATTAGTCGTCTTCGACGTTAAACAAGTTCTCCATATTTAAGCCTTGTTTAATCAATACTTCGCGCAGACGACGTAGACCTTCCACTTGGATTTGGCGAACGCGTTCACGAGTGAGTCCGATTTCACGGCCTACTTCTTCCAGCGTTGAAGGTTCATAGCCTAATAAACCAAAACGACGAGCCAACACTTCTTTCTGTTTCGGGTTTAGCTCTTCAAGCCAATGGATCAGAGAAGACTTAATATCGTCATCTTGTGTAGAAACTTCAGGGTCAGAGTTGTTTCCATCTGGAATGATATCGAGTAGTGCTTTTTCACCATCACCACCAATTGGCGTGTCGACAGAACTGATACGCTCATTCAAGCGAAGCATTTTGCTGACATCTTCGACAGGTATATCGAGTTGCGCCGCAATCTCTTCGGCTGTTGGTTCATGATCGAGCTTCTGAGAAAGTTCACGTGCCGTACGCAAGTAAATGTTCAGCTCTTTCACAACGTGAATCGGAAGACGAATAGTACGAGTTTGATTCATCAACGCACGTTCGATCGTTTGTCGAATCCACCATGTTGCATACGTAGAGAAACGGAAGCCGCGCTCTGGATCAAATTTTTCAACTGCTCGGATCAAGCCTAGATTACCTTCTTCAATAAGGTCAAGAAGAGCTAAGCCACGGTTGCTATAACGGCGAGAGATCTTTACCACCAAACGTAAGTTACTTTCGATCATGCGCTTACGAGCAGCTTCGTCGCCACGTAACGCGCGTCGAGCATACAGCACTTCTTCTTCAGCAGTAAGTAGAGGTGAGAAGCCAATTTCACCTAGATACAATTGAGTTGCATCTAAGCTCTTGCTGCTTGCATCAAATTCTTCACGCGCAGCAGTTTTGCTTCCTGTGGATGATGATTTTCCGAGTCGATTGGCAACGGTCTTCACTGTCTCATCGTCGAATTCAAACTCTTCAACTTTGGTTACTGTGTTGCTGATACTCATAACGCCTCCCCTTGGCGAGTTAGCAAGACATGACAACTCAATATGTCGCTAAATGGTTTCGCAAGTTGTTTTTCAAAGTTTTACGGTAAATAGCGTTTTGGATTCACTGATTTACCTTGATAGCGAATTTCAAAGTGCAGCTTGACTGATTTTGAACCGGAACTACCCATGGTTGCGATTTTCTGTCCACTGTTCACACTCTGTCCTTCGGATACCAGCAGTTTGTCGTTATGGGCATATGCGCTTAGATAATTATCATTATGCTTCACTATAATTAGGTTGCCATAACCTCGTAGTGCATTGCCTGAATAAACAACTGTGCCGGCTGCGGTTGAAACAATTGGCTGACCACGCTGCCCTGCGATATCAATACCTTTATTTCCCTGTTCTCCCGCCGAAAAGTTCTTGATTACTCTCCCTTTTGTTGGCCACAACCACTTCGATACACTTGTGTTTTTAGTAGTCGTTGTTGACGTATTTTTCTTCACATTTTGGTTATCTTTTGAACCAACATACTCCTTTGTTTTGGATTGTTCAACCTTCTTCGGAGGCTGCTTTTGTAATACTTTAGGATTAGTTGGTTGCACTTTGGGAGTAGAGCTTTTACTTGAATCAACAGGCTTGGATGCTGTTGGTATTTTAGCCACTGGAACTGGAGGCTTTGCAACTATAGGCGCTACAACGGGTGCCACTTTTTGCCCGTATTTCGGAGCAATATATTTCGGAGCCCAAAGTTTTAGACGTTGACCTGGATAGATAGTGTAAGGTTGAGCAAGCTCATTGTAACGGACGAGATCATTTACATCCTTATCTGTGACATATGCTATGAAATAAAGTGTGTCTCCTTTCTTTACTTCGTAGTAACTCCCTCTATAACTCCCCCGCTCAACATTTGAGTAATCTTTTTTAAGGCTAGAAACAGGCGCTGGTGAGTGTGCCGCACAACCGAGAAGTCCTGCAGCTAACATAAAGCTAATACCAGTTCGACGTAATAACTTACTCACCTATCTTTAACCCTTATGCTAAATCACCCGCCACTAAAGGAACGAACCGTACCATCTCCACCACGGTAGAAAGGTACTCTTCTCCTTTACGCTCAATCTTCAATAGTTGTTGTTCCGTTTCACCAACAGGGATAACCATCCTACCACCATCTTTCAACTGCGCTAGAAGTGCTTGGGGAATGACTTCTGCAGCAGCGGTTACAATAATGGCATCAAATGGACCTTTAGTTTCCCAACCGAGCCACCCATCTCCATGTTTCGTCGATATGTTGTAGATATCAAGTTGCTTGAGGCGACGCTTGGCTTCCCACTGTAAAGACTTAATGCGTTCAACGGAGTACACACGCTCGACAAGTCGCGCCAAAACCGCAGTTTGATATCCCGAGCCAGTGCCAATTTCCAAAACGTTACTTGAAGGCTCGAGCTCTAATAACTCTGTCATACGCGCAACAATGTAAGGCTGAGAAATAGTTTGTCCCTGACCAATCGGTAACGCATTGTTGTCGTAGGCTTGGTGCATCATCGCTTGAGAAACGAACCGTTCTCTCGGCAGATGGTGTATCGCATCCAGAACACGTTGCTCTTTAATGCCACTGGCGACGAGATATTCAATCAACCGGTCAGCATGTGGGTTACTCATTACTTCTCTTCCTTCAACCAACTATCCATAGCACGCAGTGATTCATGAGCCGTAAGATCAACTTGCAGCGGGGTAATAGAGACCCGACCTCGCTCAATCGCATAAAAGTCAGTACCTTCACCTGCATCTTGCTCTTTGCCAGGAGGCCCTAACCAGTAAATATCATGACCTCGCGGATCTTTCTGCTTAATCATGTTCTCTGCGTGATGACGCGCACCCAGGCGGGTGACTTCGATTTGGCCCAGTTTTTCCAAGGGAAGATCAGGAACATTAACGTTCAACAAGCGGTTGGTTGGAATAGGCATAGCAAGGTGTTGTTGTACAAGTCTGCGTGCAATTTTTGCTGCAGACTCAAAATGGCGCTTTCCAACCAATGAAAATGCAACAGACTGAACACCGAGAAAGTGCCCTTCCATTGCTGCCGCGACAGTCCCTGAATAAAGGACATCATCACCTAAATTTGCACCATGATTGATACCAGTCAGAACAAGGTCAGGCAGGTCATCTTTCATTAACTCGTTTAAAGCAAAATGAACACAATCCGTCGGTGTTCCTTGTACAGAATAAGTGTTTGGTGCAATCTGTGTCACTCGAAGCGGCTGCTCTAAGGTCAGCGAGTTTGAAGCACCAGAACGGTTTCGGTCTGGCGCAACAATCGTCACTTCGGCAATGTCTCTCAATTCATCTGCAAGAGCATGAATTCCCTGAGCATAAACACCATCGTCATTACTAATCAGAATTCGCAAGGACTTAGCGTTTGGTGAATCTTGTTCCATTAGTACTCTCTTTCTACTTTTACCTCGTTGACTAACTCACGAACAATGGATGTAGCAAACGAGCCTGCATCTAATGAGAAAGTCAGCGTAATATTGTTACCTTCAACGCGCCAAGCAAGATCTTGTGGCTTTAGTGCAACATTACGGCGATCATGACGCATGCGATTACCACGGATAAGCGCCATCAAGTCAGGCTCTTCATCTAGGAACGGTTGCTCCAATGCCAAAGCATCGGCTTGGGTCGGTAATGCATTATCACCAGCAAGTGCAGCAGTAATAGCCGCGTCTCCGTCGATAAACTGAGCTTGCATCGCCGCTATATTGCTCGCATCAACCGTCACGTTACCTGCGGAGGTTTGTGCAACATCACCCTCGACAAACTTGTCGAACAGGCCCTGCTCTAAACGCTCAGAAACGATGCGGTTAAAAATCCATGATCGCGCCGCTGACAGGTACATACTGCGCTTATTTTGATTCCGTGTACGTACATTTTCACGTCCCCAACGACGGGCTTCTTCCAGGTTATTCCCATCGTTGCCAAAGCGCTGAGCACCAAAGTAGTTTGGTACGCCAACGTGCTTTATTTTTTCAAGACGACGCTCTACGTCCGCGATGTCTGTCACTTCAGACAACGTGACGACAAATCCGTTGCCAACCAAATCACCCGGGCGTAACTTTTTGTTGTGACGATCCGTTGCCAGAATTTCAATGTTTGGGTATTGCGCTAAGAACAAGGAAAAGTCCGGTGTCTCACCTTTTGGTAAATGAACGCTCAGCCATTGCTCTGTCACCGCATGGCGGTCTTTTAAGCCAGCCCAGCTCACATCCTTAGATTTCACACCACACGCTTTAGCTAACTCATTAGCAACAAAGCTGGTGTTCTCACCCGTTTTACGAATACGCACCATCAAATGCTCCCCTTCGCCAGTAAAGGCAAAGCCGAGATCTTCGCTCACCTGAAAGTGTTCTGGTTGCGCTTTGATTTTCGCTGATGCGACTGGTTTACCCGTTAGGTAAGCCAATGAAGATAAAATGTCTGACATGATTTAATTCCACTGCTCTTGCAGCATTAGGGAACAAGTTGATGATTATTGCTTAAACAAAAGAACAACGGCTTCTGTAGCGATACCTTCTTTACGTCCAGTAAAACCTAGGCGCTCTGTTGTCGTCGCTTTTACATTGATGTTGCTGATATCGGTTTCTAGATCTTGAGCAATTGCGGCACACATTGCTTCAATGTGCGGTGCCATTTTCGGTGCTTGCGCCATGATAGTAATATCGGCATTGCCTAATCGATATCCTTGTTCTTTTACACGGCGGTAGACATCTTTCAATAGCTCGCGACTGTCTGCGCCCTTCCACTTGTCATCAGTATCAGGAAAGTGCCGGCCAATATCACCAGCCGCTATTGCACCAAGCAACGCATCGCTCAACGCATGTAAAGCTACATCGCCATCTGAATGTGCGATAAGCCCTTGCTCATAAGGAACAGAGACTCCGCCAATAATAACTGGGCCTTCGCCACCAAATTTGTGTACGTCAAAACCGTGACCAATTCGAATCATTTTCTATCCTTAATTATTCGCCGCGCTCACGGCTTAAATAAAACTCAGCTAATGCGAGATCTTCTGGTTGAGTAATTTTTATATTGCTCGCATTGCCCTGAACTAAAGCGGGCGCTTCGCCCTTCCACTCCAAAGCGGAGGCTTCATCAGTGATGGCGATGCTTTGCTGTAAAGCGTCGCTCAGAGCATTTTTTAAGGGCTGAGTTTTAAACATTTGTGGGGTTAGTGCATGCCACAATGCTTCTCTGTCGACAGTATGATCAATATTTTGTACTGAGTTAGCACGTTTCATCGTATCTCTCACTGGTGAAGCAAGAATGCCACCAGTGGGATGTTCAATACACACATCAATCAAACGATCTATATCTGTTAACGTTACACACGGTCTTGCAGCGTCGTGAACCAGCACCCACTCACTGGCAAGTTGATTACTCACATAGTTTAGCCCTGAAAGAACAGAATCGGCTCTTTCTTTGCCTCCATCCACTCGTATAACATCCGGATGACTGGCAATAGATAATTCGGGGTAATAAGGATCACCTTCGGTAACCGCCACCACCACTTTAGCGATTTTAGAATGGGAGAGAAGCTTCTCTACCGTATGCTCTAACACCGCCTTTCCATCAATCAATAAATACTGTTTGGGGCGATCGGCTTTCATTCTGCTACCGACACCCGCTGCAGGTACAATAGCGATATGAGATGGGACAGTATCCAACATCTTACTGGTTTTCCTCACCAACAATTCGGTAGAAAGTTTCACCATCTCTGACTAAGCCAAGCTCATGGCGCGCTCTTTCTTCAATGGCATCAATGCCTTGTCTTAGATCATCAATTTCAGCAAACATTTCATTATTGCGAGCCTGTAGCTTGCTGTTAACTTGTTGCTGTACTTCGATTTCATCTTCTACTGCATAGTAATCAGACACCCCGTTCTTGCCGAACCATAGAGTGTATTGAAGTAAGCCAAACAGTAACGTAAGGGCTATTACAAAGATTCGCATATCGTTGCTAACATTCTGTACCGGAAGGAATTAGATAAGATGATATATATAGCATAAATGCGGGGTTGCCTCTAGGGCATTAAAGAAGACTCACAGACTCCTCACATGAAAGAGCGTGAAGAAAAGCTTTGGGAGAACGCTCACCTGGCACTTTTCTTTAAAACAAAAACGCCCCACCGGAGTGGAGCGTTCTACAAAGCTATTTAGCTAAACTAATTCAATTAAGAATTAAGCTTGGCCTTTAACTTCTTTAAGACCGTTGTAAGGTGCACGCTCACCTAGCGCTTCCTCGATACGGATAAGCTGGTTGTACTTAGCAACACGGTCAGAACGGCTCATAGAACCAGTCTTGATTTGACCTGCAGCAGTACCTACCGCTAGATCAGCGATAGTTGCATCTTCAGTTTCGCCAGAACGGTGAGAGATAACTGCAGTGTAACCTGCGTCTTTAGCCATCTTGATTGCAGCTAGAGTCTCAGTTAGAGAACCGATTTGGTTGAACTTGATAAGGATAGAGTTAGCTACGCCTTTCTCGATACCTTCAGCTAGGATCTTAGTGTTAGTAACAAATAGATCGTCACCTACTAGCTGAAGTTTGTTACCTAGAAGTTCAGTTTGGTGCTTGAAGCCATCCCAATCTGATTCATCAAGACCGTCTTCGATAGATACGATTGGGTATTGGTTAGCTAGATCTTGTAGGTAGAAGTTGAACTCTTCAGAAGTGAAGATTTTGCCTTCACCTTTCATGTTGTAGTTGCCAGCTTCTTTGTCGTAGAACTCAGATGCAGCACAGTCCATAGCTAGAGTAACGTCTTTACCTAGCTCGTAACCAGCAGCTTCTACAGCTTCTTTGATTGCAGCTAGTGCAGCAGCGTTTGATTCTAGGTTAGGAGCGAAACCACCTTCATCACCAACTGCAGTGCTTAGGCCTTTGCCTTTAAGAACTTTAGCTAGGTTGTGGAATACTTCAGCACCGATACGTAGAGCTTCTTTAAGAGTCTTAGCGCCAACTGGTTGGATCATGAACTCTTGGATGTCAACGTTGTTGTCTGCGTGCTCACCACCGTTGATGATGTTCATCATTGGTAGAGGCATTGAGAATTGACCTGGAGTGCCGTTTAGTTCAGCAATGTGCTCGTATAGAGGCATGCCTTTCGCTGCTGCTGCAGCTTTAGCGTTTGCTAGAGAAACAGCTAGGATAGCGTTAGCACCGAATTTAGATTTGTTTTCAGTACCATCTAGTTCGATCATTACTGCGTCGATTGCAGCTTGATCTTTAGCATCTTTGCCAACTAGAGCTTCAGCGATTGCGCCGTTTACAGCTTCAACTGCTTTAAGAACACCTTTACCTAGGAAACGTGCTTTGTCACCGTCACGTAGCTCAAGAGCTTCGCGAGAACCAGTAGATGCACCAGATGGAGCTGCTGCCATACCTACGAAACCGCCTTCTAGGTGAACTTCAGCTTCTACTGTTGGGTTACCACGTGAGTCGATGATTTCACGACCTAGAACTTTAACGATCTTAGACATTAATGTTTCCTCTCGTTTCAAATATAAATGTCAATTTTAAAGGGCGGCAGCACAACCTTCGCCGCCGCCCGTATCCTTTACTTACTTCTCGAACTCGCCGCGTGAGAATTGACCAGCGGCCTTAACGAAACCTGCAAACAATGGGTGACCATCGCGAGGCGTCGATGTAAATTCTGGGTGGAATTGAGCCGCAACGAACCATGGGTGTTCTGGGTTCTCAACCATCTCTACTAGCTTCTTGTCCGCAGACAGACCAGACACTTTCAGACCAGCTTTCTCGATTTGCGGACGAAGATTGTTATTTACTTCGTAACGGTGACGGTGACGTTCATGGATCGTCGCGCTACCGTATAGTTCGTAAGCTTTTGTCCCTTTCTGTAGGTGACATAGCTGTGAACCAAGACGCATAGTACCGCCAAGGTCAGACTTTTCAGTGCGTTCTTCAACGTTACCTGATTCGTCTACCCATTCTGTGATCAAACCTACCACAGGGTACTTCGTTTCTTTGTTAAATTCTGTTGAATGTGCACCTTCCATACCCGCAACGTTACGCGCGTATTCGATTAGGGCAACTTGCATACCAAGACAAATGCCTAGGTAAGGAACGTTGTTCTCACGTGCGTATTGAGCTGCACGGATTTTTCCTTCAACGCCACGATCACCGAAGCCACCAGGAACCAAGATTGCGTCAAGCCCTTCTAAAAGCTCAACACCACGGGTTTCAATATCTTGAGAGTCAACGTACTTGATGGTCACGTTTAGACGGTTCTTCAAGCCTGCGTGTTTAAGCGCTTCGTTTACAGATTTGTAAGCATCTGGTAGTTCGATGTATTTACCTACCATACCAATGGTCACTTCACCAGTTGGATTTGCTTCTTCGTAAATTACCTGTTCCCATTCAGACAGGTCAGCTTCTGGCGCTGTAATACCAAAGCGTGAGCATACAAGATCATCTAGACCTTGAGCTTTAATTAGTTGAGGGATCTTGTAGATAGAATCCACATCCTTCATTGAGATAACTGCTTTTTCTGGAACATTACAGAATAGAGCAATCTTCTTACGTTCGTTCGCTGGGATCATGCGATCGCTACGACAAACTAGAATATCTGGCTGGATACCGATAGATAGCAGCTCTTTTACAGAGTGCTGAGTCGGCTTAGTTTTCACTTCACCCGCAGCGGCTAGGTAAGGAACAAGCGTCAGGTGCATGAACATTGCGTTTTCACGGCCAACTTCGATCGCCAACTGACGAATTGCTTCCATAAACGGTAGCGATTCGATATCACCGACAGTGCCGCCAACTTCAACGATAGCCACATCGTGACCTTCAGAGCCAGCGATCACGCGATCTTTGATTGCGTTAGTGATATGAGGGATAACCTGAATGGTTGCGCCTAGGTAGTCACCACGACGTTCTTTACGAAGTACGTCGGCATAAACACGACCTGCAGTGAAGTTGTTACGCTTGGTCATTTTAGTGCGGATGAAACGCTCGTAGTGACCAAGGTCAAGGTCAGTCTCTGCGCCATCTTCCGTGACAAACACTTCACCGTGTTGGATCGGGCTCATAGTGCCTGGATCAACGTTGATGTAAGGGTCAAGCTTCATCATAGTCACTTTAAGACCACGAGCTTCTAGAATAGCCGCAAGAGATGCTGCTGCAATACCTTTACCTAGAGAGGATACAACCCCGCCAGTAACAAAAATGTAATTTGTCGTCATGTTTAACCTGAAATTGGTTGAATGAGGGAAATGGAGTGCTTCTGGACGGGAGATAAATATACCAGAAGCTCCTTACCGCCACAACGTGAAATCTATCACACTGCTATTTTTTATTTTTTGCTTCAAATCAAAGTGGACAAAGAGAAGACGGGTGCATATTTATCTTCTGAGTCAAACTTGTCTCAAAAACCGCTTCCTGCCATTTTACGCCCACTCTACTCTTCTTTTTTAACTTCATCCCAGAATTTATCAAGCTCAGCCAATGAACAATCTTTCAGTCCCCTGCCAGATTGTGCCACCTTCATCTCTACTTGTTTAAAGCGTCGCGCAAACTTTAAATTCGCTTTACCCAAAGCAACCTCGGGGTCTTTACCAAGATGTCGAGCCAAGTTAACCGTAGCAAAAAGCAAATCACCCAGCTCAAGCTCTACTTTCTCGTCGTCTGGGTCAACTTGAATCGCTTCTTCCATTACCTCATCAATTTCTTCCTGAACCTTTTCCACAACAGGCCCAAGTGAGTCCCAATCAAATCCGTATTTCGCACACTTTTTCTGAATTTTTGTAGCACGAGAAAGCGCCGGTAAAGAGTTTGGTATTGAGTCTAGAATACTTTCTTCTTGTTTGCCTACTTGTGCTTTTTCTTTCGCCTTTTCCGCTTCCCAATTCGCATTAATTTCAGCATCAGACTCAAATTCAACGTCAGAAAAAACGTGGGGATGACGACGAGTCAGTTTTTCGTTCACAGTTTCAACCACATCTGAAAAATCAAATAGATCCTGCTCTTTTGCCAATTGGCTGTAAAAAATCACCTGAAACAGCAAATCCCCCAGCTCTTCTTTCAGATTTGGCCAGTCTCGATTTTGAATCGCATCCACAACTTCATAGGTTTCTTCTATAGTGTGCGGAACAATGGTGTCAAAGCTCTGCTTCAAATCCCAAGGGCACCCTCCCTCCGGATCACGCAACTGCGCCATGATCGCTTCAAGCTGTTCAATTGGATGACTCATATACTTTTCCCTTAAACAAAGAGTTCCTTTAAACAAAAAGGCGAGCAGCATAACCACTCACCTCTAATTAATTCGCTTACGACACTGCGTAGCTTCTTTTAGTTCTCACCTTTCACTAAGTAATTGTTATTTTAACAAGGCAACAAGCTTTCGAGACTCCTGAGCATGGTTCACCATGTGATGGAGCGAGAAAGCGAAGTTAACGCAGTAAAAATGAAAAGTACGACGTGAAAGTTAGCCGAGACGTTTTACAGACATCACATCTCTGATCTGCTCCACACGTTTCGACACTCGAGAAAGCGCCTCGATATTGGTCACTTCGAGATCAAAGTCCATGATGGCAAGCTGACGACGGTAATCGACGCGACTCTTCATGCTGGTGACTTTGATTTTCTCATTCGCAAATAGAGTGGTGATGTCTTTCAGCAAACCACCACGCTCCATCGCCTCAACTCGAACGGTGAGAATGTACGAACCGACAAAACCACTGCCCCAGACGGTATCAATAATACGTTCTGGTGCGTGATGCCTTAGCTCTTCGAGCTGTTCACAGTCGCTACGGTGTACTGAAATGCCACGTCCTTGCGTAATATAACCACAGATATCATCACCTGGGATTGGCTGACAACAACGCGCAAGGTGCGTCATCAGGTTATCGACCCCTTCAACGACAACCGCATCTTTCTTTGGTCGACTTTGAGCGGGCGATTTGTGCTCCGCTTCTTGCAGCTTTTCGAGGGCCTGTTGGTCTTCTTCTTCTGCAGTCGGTTTGTTGACCAGCGCGTTGATATGATTGATGATCTGGTTGATACGTAAGTCACCACTTCCCACACCAACGTACAGCTCATCTGGCGTATTCACGTTGAATCGCTTCAGCGCGTAACGCTCAGCGTCTTTCATGGTCGCGCCAATTTTCACCAGTTCGTGCTCTAGGATTTCACGACCTGCCTCTAAGTTTTTCTCGCGACTTTGCTTGCGGAACCAAGCATTGATCTTGGCGCGAGCTCGACCAGAATGTACGAATCCTAATGAAGGATTTAGCCAGTCACGTGATGGATTTGGCTCTTTCGAGGTGATGATTTCAACCTGATCACCCATGTGCAGCTTATGGGTAAAAGGTACAATACGTCCGCCAACTTTGGCGCCAATACAGCGATGGCCTACTTCGGAGTGTATATGATAAGCAAAGTCGAGCGGAGTAGCGCCCATTGGTAAGTCGACAACATCACCACGAGGTGTAAAAGCATAAACACGGTCATCGAAAACTTGGCTTCGTAGCTCATCAAGCATTTCACCCGAATCGGACATCTCTTCTTGCCAATCCAGAAGCTTACGCAGCCAGGTGATCTTTTCATCGTACCCGCTACGTGCACTCGCGCCTTCTTTGTACTTCCAGTGCGCGGCGACACCAAGCTCCGATTCTTCATGCATTTGCTTGGTTCGGATCTGGATCTCGATGGTTTTCCCTTCAGGACCAAGAATTACGGTATGGATGGATTGATATCCGTTTGGCTTTGGGTTCGCTACGTAGTCATCGAACTCACTTGGTAAGTGCTTATATTTGGTGTGCACAACACCTAACGCGGCATAACAGTCTTGCAGTTTATCCGCGATAATACGCACCGCTCTGACGTCAAACAGTTCGTCAAACGCCAAGCTCTTCTTCTGCATTTTTCGCCAGATACTGTAGATGTGCTTTGGCCGGCCACTTACTTCAGCATTAATACCGGAGGCTCTCATTTCTTGAGTGAGGTCTTCCACAAAATCTTTGATGTATTGCTCACGAACAATACGGCGCTCAGAGAGCTGCTTAGCGATTTGTTTGTAGGTTTCTGGCTGCTGATAGCGGAATGCGTAGTCTTCGATTTCCCATTTGAGCTGACCGATACCAAGACGGTTCGCCAAAGGCGCATAAATATTGGCACACTCTTTTGCCGCAGCACAACGCACTTCATCCGGCGCTTTTTTAACTTCAATCAGGTTACAGATACGTTCTGCCAGCTTAATAACCACGCATCGGAAATCATCAACCATGGCAAGTAGCATGCGACGCACATTATCTACCTGAGACGAAGCAGAGCCCCCTTCCATGGTGACATTGAGTTGACCGATGGCGGCCATCTCTTCAACGCCATCTATCAGCTTTATGATTTCTTTACTGTATTTTTCTTCCAGCAGTTCTCTGTTGAAAGCACCACTTGAAACCAACGGGAACAGTTGTGCTGCCACTAAGGTAGCTTTATCCATAGACAAGGTGATCAGTATCTCGATCATTTCTCGTCCACGCCACAGCAATAGTTCCGCTTGCTCGTGATCCACCAAAATATTTTGGCAATCTCTGTAAACCTCAATTAAGCGGGATGCTGTGTTTTTCTCTTGCCCTAGGCTAGCTACCCATTGCTCGAGTTCAAACTGTTCGTTTTGATTTAAATGCGCGCTTCTTACCGCAACCATCTCATCGTCCTAATTATTATATTCGTGTGGTTTGACTAACACCGTCCAGATTAGTTCTTTAGTCAGCATGGGGCGCTGACTTTTGACCCCACCACAAGTAAAGGGCCAACGTCCTATTACTAGGACTTTTCAAACAAGGCCATGGATTCTAAATGGCTGGTATGCGGGAACATATCGAGCATACCTAGTTTGGTTAATTTGTAGCCTTGTTCAATTAAGCTCTGACTGTCCCTTGCAAGGGTAGCAGGATTACAAGAAACATAAACCACACGCTGAGCCCCAAGAGCGGAAACTTGATCGATGATCCCACTCGCTCCGGCACGCGCTGGATCGAGCAGTACTTTATCAAAACTCTCTGCCGCCCAAACCTGACCGTCAAAGTCCTGCTCTAGGTTAGCGTGATAAAATTGTGCGTTGTTGATTTGGTTCAAGGATGCATTATTTGTCGCTTTCTCTACCATTTCAGCTACCCCTTCTATACCGACAACGTGTTTGGCTAACTTAGCGATTGGCAAGCTAAAGTTACCCAGCCCACAGAACAAATCTAACACTCGATCGCTGTCTTGTGGGTCTAACCACTGGATGGCCTGACCCACCATTTTTTGGTTTACCGCTTGATTGACCTGAATAAAGTTATTTGGTGCGAAAGGCACCTTCACGCCATTTTCCTGATAGAACGGCGTCTCGCCTGCAATTAAATCGAGCTGATCACTCTGTGGCATCAGGTATAAGGCGGCACTATGGCGTTTAGCAAGCTTAACCAAAGCCTCAACTTCCGGTTCGGTCAAATTACTCATGTGGCGCAGAGTAATACAAGGCCCGTTATCACCTAAGACCAGCTCAACATGACCAAGTTGCTCAGGCTTTTTAAATTGTTTTAGCTCCGCGTAAATTTCAGGAAGCAGAACGTTCAGCTGCGGCGCTAACACGGGACAATCGGTCACCTGAGCAATCTGTTTGCTTTGCTTTTTGCGGAAGCCAAAATGCAGTTGGCGCGTTTTTTTATCTATAAACAGGCTCACGCGCGCACGACGTCGGTATTGGCGCTGCTCGCCTAATACTGGCGCATCAAGTTCGATATCACTGCCTGCAAATTTTCGCATGAGCTGACGCAGAGTCTGCTGTTTGTGCGTCAATTGTTGGTCATATTCCAAGTGCTGTAAATCACAGCCACCACACTCATGGTAATGCGGACAGAATGGTTCTATACGTGTGTCACTTGGCTGCAAAATTTTGATTAGCTTACCGCGGGCAAACTTACTTTTCTCTTCCACCAGCTGTGTCACCACTTCCTCACCGGGCAGCGCTCCATCAATAAATAGCGGCTTTTTCTTTAGGTAAGCGATACCCGCGCCATGATGATCCAAACGTTCAACGTGCACCTGCTGGTGACGAGTGTTGAGTTGGGTTTTCTTTTTCGGTTGAAAGATGCGTGCCATGCTCTGTGCCTGATTTGTGTCTAATTGCCCTACGGCTTCACTATTCTTGATTGCAGCCGTTGTGTGATTCGAGTGACTTGATTATGCTTACCGTTTATTCGGTGACGTCACTTTTTTACTCAAGGCTTTATCGTGCGCTTGAGAAATAATGCGTTATTTTCCCATATCCAGACTCCGATGTAATTAGATAACATGACCAGATATGGCTTACGAGCACGTGTAATTACACTGACTCTCGCTCCCACTCTCATTATTGGCTTATTGCTGAGCGGCTTTTTCTCATTTAACCGCTACCAGGATCTTGAGAAACAAGTTATCACCACAGGTAATAGCATCATCGAACCGCTGGCGATTGCCAGTGAATCTCACCTACTGACAGAAAGCCGTGAAGCTGTCCGACGCCTTATCAGCTACGCTCACCGCAAAAACTCGAAACTGGTTCGAAGCATTGCCGTCTTTGATGTTCACCATGAACTGTTTGTAACGTCAAACTTCCATCCCAACTTTGAAGCGTTGATGTTTCCAAAAGATAAACCTATCCCACAGCTAGGAAATTCGGAAATCTACGACAACTACCTGATTCTTCGTGTGCCAATATTATCTGAAGGTCATTACCTGACGGATCTGTCTAACAAAAGCCAAGCGACCAAAGCTATCGGTTACATTGCTGTAGAGCTGGATCTCTCCTCTCTGCGTCTTCAGCAATACCAGGAAGTCTTCTCTGCCTTTTTGGTGCTGATTTTAGGTCTCGGCCTTGCCAGTGTATTCGCCTCCCGTTTAATGCATGATGTGACCCAACCGATCACACACATGAAAAACGTTGTAGACCGTATTCGACGAGGCCACTTGGACGTTCGTATCGAAGGAAAAATGCACGGTGAGCTTGATCAGCTTAAGAATGGTATCAACGCCATGGCCGTCTCACTTTCGGAATACCATGTCGAGATGCAACACAGTATCGATCAGGCAACTTCTGATCTGCGTGAAACCTTAGAACAGCTAGAAATCCAGAACGTTGAGTTAGACATCGCGAAGAAACGTGCCCAAGAAGCCGCGCGTGTGAAGTCTGAGTTCTTGGCCAATATGTCGCACGAACTGCGTACTCCACTGAACGGCGTGATTGGCTTTACGCGCCAGATGCTCAAAACTCAACTATCAAACAGTCAGACGGATTACCTGCAAACGATTGAAAAATCGGCAAACAACCTGCTCAATATTATTAATGACATCCTCGACTTTTCTAAACTGGAAGCGGGTAAGCTGGCTCTGGAAAACATTCCGTTCGATTTTCGTGAAAGTTTGGAAGAAGTCGTCAACCTTCAAGCGACCAGTGCTCATGAAAAAGGACTGGAAATCACGCTCAAAGTGGATCCTAAAATCCCATCAGGTTTGATTGGTGATCCTCTACGTATTCAACAAGTCCTGACGAATCTGGTTGGTAACTCGATCAAATTTACTGAACGTGGCAACATCGACATCAGTGTTGAAATGCGTTCTCAGTCTGGTGATTCGGTCGAGTTACAGTTTATGGTTCGTGATACTGGTATCGGTATTTCAGAACGTCAGCAAGCGCAGCTCTTCCAGGCATTTAGCCAAGCCGATGCCAGCATCTCACGCCGCTACGGTGGTACTGGTCTTGGTCTGGTTATCACCCAGAAACTGGTTAGCCAGATGGGGGGAGAAATCAGCCTGACCAGTCGATTGCATCAAGGCTCTACATTCTGGTTTACCCTACGACTCAACTCGACAGAAATGCCAATGAGCGACCTTATCGAGATTGAACTGCTTACGGGTAAACAGCTGTTATTGGTAGAACCGAATATGCAGGCAGCATCAGTAACGCAACAGATCCTAAGCCAGGAAGGTATCTTAGTGACTTATCGTTCATCGTTACCTGAAGCAAATGAGCACTACGATTACGTGTTACTCAATTTGGCTGCAAACCAGACTTACGATGAGCAATCGGTTGAAGCCTGGATAGAACAAGCGAAGCAAATGGCACCAAGTGTGATCATGGGGACGCCAAGTACCGAACTTGCCCTGGCAGATCAGATCATGAAGGAACATCATATCCAGTGTCTGACCAAGCCTCTGTCACGACGCCGATTGCTACAAAGCCTGATCAGCGAACATGTTGAATCTCCTCAGCCTCTTCTGCGTGCACCAATTAAAACCGTAGAGGAAGAACGTTTACCGCTGCACGTTCTCGCTGTTGACGATAACCCGGCCAACTTGAAGCTTATCTCTGCTTTGCTGAAAGAGCGTGTTGAAACGGTAACCGCCTGCAGTAACGGTCAACAAGCCGTAAATCTGGCGACCGAGAAAAAGTACGACATGATATTCATGGACATCCAAATGCCACATATGGATGGGGTGACCGCGTGTAAACATATCAAGCAGATTGAGCTCAACAAAGAGACACCAGTCATTGCGGTAACCGCACATGCTATGGCGGGCGAACGTGATCGTCTACTCGCTGCGGGTATGGATGACTACCTCACCAAACCAATTGAAGAGCATGTGCTGCAACAGGTTTTGGTTCACTGGAACCCAAATGCCTGTGCGGAAAGCATTAGAAAAGTCACGCCTTCTTATATCGATGAACAAGAGACTGAACCTCTAAGTGCAACAGAAAAGGCTCACCAAGATGTCATTATCGATTGGCAAGCCGCATTGAAACAGAGTGCGAATAAAGAAGATTTGGCCAAAGATATGCTGCGTATGTTAATCGACTTTATCCCAGAAGTGGATGATGTGGTTGCTCAAGCACTAGCAGAAGAAAACTTTGCCCGTGAAGAGCTCATTCATGTCATTCACAAGCTGCACGGCAGTAGCTCGTATTGCGGCGTGCCAAGGTTAAAGTCGTTGTGTGCGACGCTGGAGCAGGCACTTCGCTCAGGCGCGGAACTTGACGACATTGAGCCCGAAATGTTTGAGCTACAAGATGAAATGATTAAGGTCACGACCACCGCTAAGCTCTATCTAAAGCAGTAAAATGTCCGCTGACTAAAACGACAAAGCCAGAGCAGATGTTCTGGCTTTTTGCTATTTGGTTTCTTTACAAGAAATTCAGGCGATTTAGGACTCTAAAATCACGGTCGCAACTGCATAGTGTCTCTCATCGGATATCGAAAGGTGAACATGGTTTACCCCCAAGCTTTGAGCTATTTGCTCTGCCTTACCAGAAAGGGAAAGTATAGGCTTCCCCAGTTCATCGTTAGTCACGTAAAAGTCGTGAAAGGTCACCCCTTTTGCAATGCCGGTACCCAGCGCTTTCGATGCCGCTTCTTTCGCTGCAAAACGTTTGGCAAGGTAACGCCCTTTTTGCTTTAGCTGTGAAAACTTGAGGATCTCTTCTTCACAAAGAATGCGCTGAGCAAAGGACTCTCCAGTTCGAACCAGCGCTTTTTCAATGCGCTCTATTTCCGCAATGTCCGTACCTAAACCTAAAATAGCCATTAATAATGCCTGATTACTTACGAGCTTCGATCATCAAAGCTTTCATATCAGCCACAGCTTTGTCCAAGCCATCGAACACCGCGCGACCAATGATAGAGTGACCAATGTTCAGTTCGTAGATTTCTGGTAACGCAGCAATAGGTGCAACGTTATGGTAAGTCAAACCATGACCCGCATTGACAATGATACCTAGGTCGTCAGCATAGCTTGCGCCAGCGGCAATTTTTTTCAGTTCCGCTTGCTGTTCTTCCTCAGTTGTCGCATCAGCATAGTGACCAGTGTGAAGTTCAATATAAGGCGCACCACATTGCTTTGCTGCATCAATCTGTTGGCGGTCGGCATCAATAAACAGAGAAACTTTAATACCAGCTTCGGTGAGTTTCTCAGTTGCCGCCTTCACTTTAGCAAGTTGACCAACCACATCCAGGCCACCCTCTGTCGTCAGTTCTTCACGTTTTTCTGGCACTAAACAAACGAACTCCGGCTTGGTTTTCAGAGCAATCTCAACCATTTCATCTGTTACTGCCATCTCTAGGTTCATGCGCGTCTGGATAGTTTCACGCAGAATACGTACATCACGGTCCAAAATATGTCGGCGGTCTTCACGCAAGTGAATAGTGATACCATCAGCACCCGCTCGTTCTGCAATTTCAGCTGCATGAACAGGATCTGGATATTTTGTACCACGTGCATTACGTAAAGTAGCAATATGATCGATATTAACGCCTAAATAGATTGAGCTCATTTTCCATTACTCCGTGCTCTGGATGTCTGAATAAACAATTCACGACTTTTTAAAGGTTTGCCGCCAAGATACGGCTTTAAGGCTATACGTGTAAAGCGTTTTGCCGCTTTTAACTGCTCTTTAGTGACGAAGCGCCGCTCACTGATTGCAATCAATTCATTACCTAAAAATGTCAGGTTGTCACGCCTCACTGAAGCAATAAACCCCTTCTGCTCACGATAACGGTAGGTCATGTTCGCTTCAACAGGTTCCCCCGTCCCTGCACAGTGCATAAAGTCGACGCCGTACCCCATCGTAGAAAGTAAGGCCAATTCAAAACGGCGCAGAGCAGGCTCAGGATTATCACACTGAGCAAGCTCGGTTAAGGCATGCAGATAATCATGAAACAAGGCTGGCATTGGTACTTCTGCCATCAATACGCGGCCAATCAGTTCATTGACGTACATAGCAGAGTAAAGGTTGATACCTGTTAAGGGTAAACCGAGGCTGATTGGTTCAGCCTGTCGTAAGGTCTTCATTGACCCTTTGCCTGACCATTTGAGTAACAATGGTGTGAATGGCTGTAGCGCCCCTTTTAGGTTCGAACGTTTGCTACGCGCGCCTTTGGCCATCAATGTGATGCGGCCATACTCCTCACTGAACACATCAAGAATCAAGCTCGATTCACTGTAAGGTCTTCGGTGCAAAACAAAGCAGCGTTGTAAGCCTTCAGAGGACTGGTTACTCATCTATACCGGTGTGCCTATCTAAAATAAAAAAATAAGGAGCCAAGTGGCTCCTTATTCTAATCGATGTTGGAGCGAAGTGCCTTCGCTTCAAGTTTATAGATCGTCGATGTAACCCAGCGAGCGCAGCGCACGTTCGTCGTCAGCCCAACCAGATTTCACTTTAACCCAAGTTTCGAGATAAACCTTACGACCAAACAGCTCTTCCATATCCAGGCGAGCTTCACGGCCGATGGTTTTGATCTTCTCGCCACCTTTACCAATCACCATTTTCTTCTGACCACTACGTTCAACCAGAATCAGGGCATTGATATGGAAACCATCGGTTTCCGGGTTGTAATCAAAACGTTCAATCTCTACCGTCACTGAGTAAGGAAGCTCCTCACCCGTAAAACGCATCAGTTTTTCACGAACAATTTCGGATGCCATAAAGCGCTGTGAACGGTCTGTCACGTACTCTTCAGGGAAGTGATGCGTGGCTACTGGTAAGTGGTCGCGTACATGTTTACGCAGTACATCGATGTTCTTACCTTGCTTAGCTGAGATTGGCACAACGTCGACAAAGTCCATTCTCTTAGACATGTCCGCCATGTGCATCATCACTTCATTGCGATCTTGTACGTTATCGACTTTGTTGACACACAGTACAACAGGGAAGTTCGATTTCTGCAGCTTAGTCAGTACCATCTCGTCGTCTTTGGTCCAATGGGTACCGTCGACTAAGAAGAAAACCAAGTTCACATCACTCAGCGAAGAGTTTGCAGCGCGGTTCATCAAACGGTTGATAGCACGCTTTTCTTCAATGTGAAGCCCAGGTGTATCGACATAAATCGCCTGATAGTCACCATCAGTGTCCACACCCATGATACGGTGACGTGTGGTTTGTGGCTTACGAGAGGTAATCGAAATCTTCTGACCCAAGATTTTGTTTAGAAGGGTCGATTTACCTACATTTGGACGACCAACAATGGCGATAAAGCCGCAGTGCTGGTTTTCTGGTGAGCTCGCTTCACCATGTGACGCAAAATATGCGTCGATATCAAATTCGTTATCAGCCATTAGTTAATTGCTCAAGTGCTGTTTCCGCTGCCGCCTGTTCTGCCTTGCGGCGGCTGGTGCCTTTACCGATCACAGGTTTATCCACACCTGCAACTTCACACTCAACCGTGAACTCTTGGTTGTGCGCTTCACCTTTAATATTAGTCACTGTGTAAACAGGCAGCGGTTTTCTTCTGCCTTGCAGGAACTCTTGGAGGCGAGTTTTTGGGTCTTTTTGTGATACACCAGGCTTAATGGCTTCAAGACGAGACTTGTACCAGCTCAGTACAATGCCACGCACTGCTTCAATATCACTATCTAGGTAAATTGCACCAATAATGGCTTCCACCGCATCGGCGAGAATAGAGTCACGGCGAAAGCCACCACTCTTCAATTCACCTGGACCTAATTTTAAATAATCTCCTAGATCGAACTCACGACCCAGTTCCGCCAATGTATGTCCGCGAACCAAAGTAGCACGCATACGACTCATGTCACCTTCGTTCACTTTAGGGAAACGATGGTACAGATCATCAGCGATGACAAAACTTAAAATTGAATCGCCCAGAAACTCAAGACGTTCGTTATGCTTACTGTTGGCGCTGCGGTGAGTCAACGCCAGGTTGATAAGCTCGGCATCTGTAAACTGGTAGCCGAGCTTTCGCTCTAGTTTATCAATTGGAGAATTCATACTCTCTCGATATTAAATAGTTAGTGAATACCACCGATGCGGTTAAAACGCACACCGGTTGGAATCCATGAAGGTAGAACGCTATCTGCGCCACGCTCAAATTCAAAGCTGATCCAAATGGCAACAGCTTTGCCGACTAGGTTTGCTTCTGGAACAAAGCCCCAGTATCGGCTGTCAGCACTGTTGTCACGGTTATCACCCATCACAAAGTACTGACCTTGTGGTACAACCCATTCAGTTGTGCCGCTACGTGGGAAGTACTGCTCCACATGGTTGCGAACCAATGGGTTAACCAAAATATTGTGCTCAACGTTACCCAGTTTTTCATCCAACTGGATCATCGGGATACCATTCGAGCTAAATTGACTCTCTTCGACATTACTCAGTTTAACTGGCTTACAGCTCGATTCACCTTTGCTTTGAACACAAATTTGCTTATCGTTTGAGTAACGCACAATATCCCCCGGCAAACCGACCACACGCTTGATGTAATCAATGCTAGGGTGAGGAGGATATTTAAACACGACGATATCGCCACGCTCTGGTTTGCCTGTTTCTACCAGCTCAGTACGCCATACTGGATCTTTTAGACCGTAAGCATACTTTTCTACCAGAATGAAATCCCCGACTAACAAAGTAGGCATCATTGAGCCTGACGGGATTTGAAACGGTTCATAGATAAATGAACGTAAGACAAGAACAAACGCGATCACAGGGAAGATAGACACACTGTTTTCAACCCACCAAGGCTGGCGCTCCACTTTCTGCAGAGTCACGGCATCTAGACCGCTGGCTGTTTGAGCTTCGATCTCCGCGACTTTCGCCTGACGTTTTTTCGCAAACACCAGTTTTTCCAAAAGCCAAACTACACCAGTTACCAAGGTCACGATAACCAGAATCAGTGAGAATGTATTCGCCATTAAATTCCCTTATCTAAAAATGCGAAAGTGAAAGAGCGTTAACTCTTTCACTTATTTTAAGTTCTAACGTCTTATGACCAACAAGAATGGAACAAAGTTCAATTCTAGTCTTTGCCTACGTGAAGAATCGCCAGGAAGGCTTCTTGAGGC
The DNA here is from genome assembly GCF_021728395.1 of Vibrio sp. J1-1. Classification (GTDB taxonomy): domain Bacteria; phylum Pseudomonadota; class Gammaproteobacteria; order Enterobacterales; family Vibrionaceae; genus Vibrio. The sequence continues at coordinate 431,360 of NZ_JAKKCM010000003.1, forward strand.
AGTTCAACGTTACCGATCTGCTTCATACGCTTCTTACCTTCTTTCTGTTTCTTCAGAAGTTTCTTCTTACGACTCACATCACCACCGTAACATTTCGCGATAACGTTTTTACGTAATTGTTTTACCGTCGAACGCGCGATGATGTGGTTACCAATCGCCGCCTGAATTGCGATATCAAACATCTGACGAGGGATGAACTCTTTCATCTTCTCAACCAACTGACGACCACGAGTCTGAGACTGGTCTTTGTGGGTAATCATCGCTAGTGCGTCAACCGTATCACCGTTCAGAAGCACGTCTACGCGAACCATGTTCGACGCTTCAAAACGCTGGAAGTTGTAGTCCAGAGACGCATAGCCACGTGATGTCGATTTCAGACGGTCGAAGAAGTCGAGAACCACTTCTGCCATTGGAATATCGTAAGTCACGGCTACTTGGTTACCGTGATAAACCATATCCACCTGAGAACCACGTTTTTCAACACACAGCGTGATAACGTTACCCAGGTACTCTGAAGGCACTAGGATGTTACAACGCGCGATCGGCTCGCGGATTTCTTCGATATCGTTTACCGCAGGTAGTTTAGCTGGGCTATCGACATACAGCATTTCACCGTCGGTTTTCTCTACTTCGTAGACTACCGTTGGTGCAGTGGTAATTAGGTCTAGGTCGTATTCACGCTCTAAACGCTCTTGGATAATTTCCATGTGCAGCATGCCAAGGAAACCACAACGGAAACCAAAGCCCAGAGCTGCAGAGTTTTCTGGCTCGTAGAACAACGACGCGTCGTTCAGGCTCAGTTTGCCTAGCGCGTCACGGAAGTTCTCGTAATCGTCAGATGATACTGGGAATAGACCTGCGTAAACTTGAGGTTTTACTTTCTTAAAGCCCGGTAGTGGTTTGTCACTGCCGTTTTTCGCTAGAGTCAGCGTATCACCTACTGGAGCGCCTAGGATGTCTTTAATACCACAAACAACCCAACCTACTTCGCCAGTATTTAGAACGTCAGTATCTACTTGCTTAGGCGTGAAGATACCCAAACGGTCTACACCCCAAGTTTGACCTGTGCTCATTACTTTGATCTTGTCGTTCTTCTTCAGTGAACCATTTTTGATTCGCACTAAAGAGACTACGCCAAGGTAGTTATCGAACCATGAGTCGATGATCAGCGCTTGTAGTGGCGCGTCTGGATCACCTTCTGGCGCTGGAATTGCGGATACGATATTTTCTAATACGTCATCCACACCCAAACCTGTTTTCGCAGAACAGCGGGTCGCTTCCATCGCATCGATACCCACGATTTCTTCAATTTCTTCTGCAACACGTTCTGGATCTGCGGCTGGAAGATCGATCTTGTTTAGGATTGGCACAACTTCCAGATCCATTTCGATCGCGGTGTAACAGTTTGCTAGCGTTTGAGCTTCTACACCCTGACCAGCATCAACAACCAATAGCGCGCCTTCACACGCAGCTAGAGAGCGTGATACTTCGTATGCAAAGTCTACGTGTCCCGGAGTATCAATGAAGTTCAGCTGGTATGTTTCGCCGTCTTTAGCGGTGTAGTTTAGCGTCACACTCTGAGATTTAATGGTGATACCACGCTCACGTTCAAGATCCATAGAATCCAGAACCTGTGCGGCCATTTCACGATCGCTCAATCCTCCACAAACTTGGATTAGACGGTCAGATAGGGTCGACTTACCATGGTCGATGTGGGCGATAATCGAAAAGTTACGAATGTGCTTCATAGATTTAGGCTGACTAACTCTTTACAAATAGGGACAGTAAGAAAGCCATCATCTGATGGCATTTCAATCAAGTTGGCAGATTCTACCGAATTTCGTTAGCGGGCGCACGTAATTTAAAGTACATAAACCCAAGTGACTGAAAGGGACGGGGGTCAGAGCTTACTGGATAGGCTCTCCAAGCACTCTAACTAAGGTAACTTGGCGTTGTGATTCATCTTCAAGTGGCTTGGATACACGTTTCGCTAACCAAACACCACCAGCGGCAAATAGTACCGAAGACAGAATAATTACCCCTTCGCCACCAGCAATGAGAGGAGCAAACAGTAGATGACCGAAAAGCGCACCGAGTATCAGACCAAACAGTGGCAGTAGATATACCGCCATCGCCGATTTAATTAAACTGGATTCAGGGAAACCAATTTCGACGACTTGTCCGATTTGCACGGCTTTTTCTGTGCGCAAATGCCAAGAAAGGCTTTTATTACCAATGGCTTTAGTGACCACACCTGTGCCACAACTTTTTTGCGATGAACAACTGCTGCAACTGGTTTGCTGCTCGCAGCTCAAGTCTATGTCATATCGCTTACCGTGACGCTCGACACCTGTCACAGTCGCTAACGCGGTCATCATTGCAGGTTACTCATGTTTACTGGTTAGTTACTTTAAATGTAACAGATTGAGCTATACGTTGCGCCGTTGCTGGCGGTATATCACCCACGACGGAGATTTCATAATCGCCATTTACGTAGCTGTGCAGCGTTCTGCGACCTTGGCGTACAAGCTGACCTTTCAATGAGTGCTCATCTTTACTCGCTACATAAACCGAGAAATTAAATAACCCATCGGAATACATTTGGCTTTCTACCATTTGATCACTGACCGCCATGCGGTAGCGATTGAGTTCATTAGCCTCAAAACCATCTGGTATCCAACCGACAACCCAGTCGCTGGTGCTTACCTCACCTTTAGGCATGGTAAGAACAGCAGGTAACTGAACATCTTCTAAGCCACTCATGAGCTCAGCAATTTTAGTATTCACTGTGTATGAAATCGTACGGTATTGCTCTAGTACTTCGCCATCGCGATCAACAAGATCAGCTCGCAGTGGAAGCTTGCTCTTTTCATCAACCCAAAGGATATATGAATAGCGTAAGCCATCTTTCGGTACGATACGTAACACCTGAGTAGCAACACCGGCTTCACGAGCTCGACCAACCTGAACATAGTCATAATAGCGATTCAGTTCATCAATGTTGGTATTTAGCATTGGGATGGTCGGTGCAACCATTTTTCCAGATTCTATCGTGAAAGGCTCTGCACCTGTTTCGATGTAGCTGACTTCACGGCCGCGGAGAATGACTTCACGCACAGGGCCGCTTAAATAAATAAGGTGGGCATATTGCTCTTCACCGTGGGTCGCATGACGGTACAGCAAAGGTTCAATACTGTTCTTTTTGATGAGGATATAAGAGAGCTCGTAGCTTAAATTCTTACTCGCTTCGCTCATTTGATGCAATAAAGCCTCCGCTGGTTTGTCACCAGCAAAGGCTTGTGCAGACATCATACTGAACAGAGCGCAAACGCTGATCAGAAATTTTTTCATTCAACATCCGGAGTCAGAGGCGCATCTTGCTGAGATGCATCACTGTTAATTCTTAACTGTAATTCGTAGTCTCGCAGCATAGCATGAACACGCTTACGTTGCTCCTGCATATTTGCTTCACCTATAGAACGCTCTACGGATTCTCGAGTTAAACTCACAGGTTCTGCGCTACCTGCGAATGGAACGGTTTGCAATACAGGCAACTGTTCAGCTTGAGGTACCGTAGAATCACTTCCGCCGTACTGCTGTACACCTAAGATGACGACTAGCGATACACACGCAGCAACGGCAACTTGTCCAAATTGAGTCAACCAACTTGGTAGCTGACGTTTGGCTTTTTGCGGTTCTGGTTGTGACTCTTTAGGTGCATCCGTAATTGAAATTACATTGGCACTATGCGAGTCAACAGCACGATGTACTGGCTCGTTTTCTAACGCTAACGCCACGCTTTCAGCAATATTCCACTCAGGTTTTGCTGGCGCTTCGCCTCGCATCACATCACCAATCAAGTGATAATTCTGCCAAGCTTTACGGCTCTCTTGATCTTGCCCTAATTCTTGAATTAAAGCCTTATCGATCAATTCTCCATCCATGAGAGCTGAAAGTTTTTCTTTGTCAGCCATTGTTTTCACCATAGTTATTACTTGTACTAGCGCTGTAAAAGAGGTTTGATTTTCTTTTCCACCGCTTCACGAGCACGGAAGATACGTGAGCGTACCGTTCCTACCGGGCAATCCATTACTTCAGCAATTTCTTCATAGCTCAAGCCATCAAGCTCTCGCAAAGTCATTGCTGTTTTTAAATCTTCAGGTAACGCTTCGATTGCACTGAACACTACCCGTTGCAATTCTTTGGACAACGTTAAGTTCTCAGGGTTCGAAATTTCTTTAAGTGCACTACCTGTTTCGTAAAATTCAGCATCTTCAGCATCAACGTCTGTCGCTGGGGGTCTTCGCCCTTGAGCCACAATGTGATTTTTCGCAGTATTCACTGCAATGCGATACAGCCACGTATAAAACGCACTCTCCCCACGAAAACTGGGGATAGCTCGGTAAGCCTTGATAAACGCTTCTTGTGCTACATCTGGAACATCGCCAGGATTACTTACGTATCTGGAGATAAGATTACACACCTTGTTCTGATACTTCGTTACCAGCAGGTTGAATGCTTGCTTATCGCCATTCTGAACTCGCTCAATCAATACTTGATCGGTCAGCTGCTCGTTCATTCGAGCGGATACTCCTATTTGTTATGCCCCTAATCTTCTCAGATATGGGTACTATTTCTGCAAAACGTAGTATTGACACCACTGCTTACTTGAGCACTATTGTGACTGCAATGTGAATGAGAAAGTTCCGAGACTTCCCAAATTTTTGTCATTGTTTTTTCACAGTGTGATGTCATGCGCCCAATCCCTACTCATCTTAAACTTAAATCTAAGTTTGTCAGGCGAGCAAATTAGGGGGAAATGGGTATAATAATTGCCCTCTGTCCAAATTGTGCTGGGTAGAGCATGGAAAAGCAATGATATTGATAAACTATTACTTATCATTTGCAGGCTGTTGGCTGTCTGAATAACGCGTTGTTAAATAAAGCTCAAAAAATATTCGTATGTGCTTTAAGGTCTTCGATCTAGGCATACTTAAAAAGAAGAGTGGCTCAAATCACCAGAGTAACTGTAATTTAGATGAAACTCCCAACTTAGCCCTTAGTGACGGATGTCACGCTAATGGAAGTGCACATGGTGTGCAAATAATACACAAGATAACGTTGTTGTCTTAGCTTGGGATTATGAAAGTTATATGAACACAAATCGTGAACATGAATGTGATGTGTTAGTGGTAGGGAGTGGAGCCGCAGGTTTGTCGTTGGCTTTACGTGTCGCAAACCACTGTAAAGTAATGGTGCTTAGTAAAGGACCACGTAGCGAAGGGGCGACTTACTACGCTCAGGGTGGTATCGCAGCGGTGTTTGATGAGTCAGACACGATTGAATCACACGTTGAAGACACCCAAATCGCAGGCGATGGTATCTGTGATGAAGAGACCGTGAGATTTATCGCTGAGCATTCAAAAGAATGCGTACAGTGGCTCATTGATGGCGGTGTTCCATTCGATCGTGAAGAAGACGACTCCGACGAAGAACCTCGTTACCACCTAACCCGAGAAGGCGGACACAGTTGTCGCCGCATTCTGCACGCTGCGGATGCGACGGGTATGGCGATGCAAACTTCACTGCAAGACAATGCGCACAATCATCCAAATATTCATGTTCTTGAACGACACAATGCGCTTGATCTGATCACGGAAGATAAAATTGGTGGTGACAAAAATAAAGTCATCGGCGCTTATATCTGGAACCGCAACGAAGAGCATGTGGAAACCGTACGTGCAAAATTTGTGGTACTTGCGACAGGTGGTTCTTCGAAAGTGTACCAATACACATCCAACCCAGATGTTTCATCTGGTGATGGTATTGCAATTGCGTGGCGTGCAGGCTGCCGTGTGGCAAACTTGGAGTTCAACCAATTCCACCCAACCTGCTTGTACCACCCTGAAGCGCGTAACTTCCTACTTACAGAAGCACTGCGCGGTGAAGGCGCATACTTGCGTCGTCCTGATGGCTCTCGTTTCATGCCCGATTTTGATGAACGTAAAGAGTTAGCCCCGCGTGATGTTGTGGCACGTGCTATCGACTTTGAAATGAAGCGTTTGGGTGCGGATTGCATGTACCTCGATATTAGCCATAAGCCAGCGGATTTTATTACCAAGCACTTCCCGACCATCTACTCTCGTTTGATGGATCTGGGTATTGATATGACCAAAGAGCCGATTCCAATTGTTCCGGCAGCCCATTACACCTGTGGTGGTGTCATCGTAGACAGAAACGGCAGCACAGACCTCAAAAACTTATATGCGATTGGTGAAGTGAGCTACACCGGCCTTCACGGTGCAAACCGCATGGCGTCTAACTCACTACTAGAGTGCGTGGTTTACGCATGGTCTGCGGCAAAAGACATTCTGAAACATAGAACTGAAGTAGAGTTGTCACCTCAAGTACCTTGCTGGGACGAAAGCCAGGTTACCAACAGTGATGAAGAAGTGATTATCCAGCATAACTGGCACGAGCTGCGTCTGTTTATGTGGGACTACATGGGCATTGTGCGTACTGATAAACGTTTGGAACGTGCACTACGACGCATTCAGATGCTGCAGCAAGAAACGCACGAGTACTACAGTAACTTCCGCGTATCGAATAACTTACTTGAGCTGCGAAACCTACTTCAAGTCGCGGAGCTGATGGTACGCTGTGCTATGCAACGTAAAGAGAGTCGCGGCTTGCACTACACGCTGGATTACCCAGACCAATTGGAAAACAGTGGACCGACGATCCTAACTCCGGCTAAGCAACTGTCTGATAAGTAATACTTGTTACCGTTCTTAATCCAGCACATCAACAGGGAGCATCGGCTCCCTGTTTCATTTCCCACTGACGCAAAACCAGACTTAATTGACGGTATTGTGTATCTGCACAGCTGTCTCGCCATACTGTCACACTATCACCAGAATGCAGGGTAAGAGCGATCTTTAAAGGTAGAATCGACAAATCAATCCGCTGAATCTGAGTCTGTTTTGATTCACTTCTTACAGTACCATCACAATGGACATACCAGATACCTTGGCTGGCAGGCACAACCAACAATTGGTCAAAGTGCAGCTTAGCGATCATTAATAACAGATAAATAGATAATACAATTGGCGTATCGGACAAGGTGACCGCCCAAGTCATAGAGAAAAAAAGAATAAAGCTAATAACTCGGGCAGTGTTTGAAGATGAAAGTGTGAGATTAACGAACTTTACTGAGGTTGTGAGCGACAATTTTATCAACCATTGATGCATGACTTAGGTTTTCACTGCGGCCATGCCCCATTATCCAGGTGAACAGATCAGGATCGTCACACTCAAGCAAAGAAACAAAATGTTGCTGTTCCTGTTCGCTCAGCGCATCAAAGCACTCTTCAAAGAACGGCATAATCACCACATCAAGCTCAAGCATACCTCTACGGCAAGCCCATTTAATACGCGCCTTTTCTTCCGGAGTGTACATTCATTATTCCTTCATAGATGTCTTGTTATAAGTGCGGAGTGTAACAAGGGATATGCTAAGCAACTAGTGTACCGGTCACAATACGCGAACCAAACCCCTTGAGAGTACTTGGTTATAATGAAAGCTGACAAATGCTTATTCTCGAATTAACATAGCTGAAAAACATCTTCAAAAGGCATTGTAATCATGGAATGGCAAACTCGCTTTTCAGCTCTACCCCTCTCAACTCAAGATACTTTACCAGAGCTATCTATCTCACTGCTGGATAACTTAGGTATGATCACCATGGTGGGTGATGACAAAAAGTCATACTTACAAGGCCAGATCACCTGCGATGTCGCCTCTCTTGAGAAAGACCAATCAACACTTGGGGCGCATTGTGATGCCAAAGGCAAAGTGTGGAGTGTTTTCCGTTTATTCCATCACCAAGATGGTTACGGACTCATCCAACCTAAGTCAGCCCTTGAAGTCGAATTAAAAGAAATTAAAAAATACGCTGTATTTTCCAAAGTGACTATCGAAGAATCCAACAACATTATTCTTGGCGTTGCAGGCTCTAAAGCCAATGCATTTATCGATAACATCAGCGAAGAGTCTGGTGATGTGCGTGCGATTAACGGCGGCACTGCAGTCAAAGTAGCGGATAGTCGCTGGCTACTGCTATTGACCAGCGATGCAGCTCAATCGATGATTGAAAACAGTGACGCTACACTAACGACACATGAACTTTGGAACCGTTTTGACATTGAAGCGGCTCTACCATTTGTACCAGCAGCGGCGCAAAACGAGCACATTCCACAAGCACTCAACCTACAAGCTCTTGGTGGTATCAGCTTCACTAAAGGTTGTTACACTGGGCAAGAAACTGTGGCACGTGCAAAATATCGCGGTACGAATAAACGTGCGATGTACATCGTGCAAGGTGCAACCACGACAAACCTAAATGATGAACCAGTCGAACTAGAACGTAGTGTTGGTGAGAACTGGCGTTCAGTAGGTGCTCTACTGACTCATTATCAATTTGCAGATAACCAAGCAATCGGTTTGATCGTCTTACCAAATAACTTAGATGACGACACACGCTTGCGTCTGGTTTCGCAACCGGAGTGTGAATGGACAATCGCTGAGCTGCCTTACAGCCTTGATGATGAGTAAATTCATTGAAACGCCTTTGATGCAGTTTCTGGCAGAGCAAAACATCAAATTTCGTTTGCTTCCGCATCAAAGGCCCTCCACCACGATTGAGGATGCCGCGCAGCAGCGTGGCATTCGCCCCTCTCAAATGGTCAAAGCTATCTTACTAAGAGATATGGGGAATCTTTATGCACTCGCCTGTGCGCCAGGTGACCGAAGCATTGATCCCAAAAAGGTCCGCTCACTCCTTCAATGCCGACGCATGACTTGTGTCGACCAAGCGGATGTTGAAAGTATTACCGGATATAAAATTGGCACTGTAACACCGTTGCTATTGAAGCGTCATATGCCAATCGTATTCGACCCCAGCCTTTTAAAAGAAAGGGAAGTGACCATCAGTAGCGGTGATCGAATGGCGGGCATCGCTTTATCAATAAATGATCTCGTCAAGTTGTGTCAGCCAGTCGTCGCTGATATTTGTCGATGATTTAGACCATAAACGTAATCGATTACACAACAAACAAAACGTTGTGACAAAGATCACATCAAGCGCATATTGCTTGAGAATTTTTAATCATTTTTAAAACATAAATAGTCATTAGGGAAAAACTCGTATATGATGCCTGTGTTGGTTGAGTTTTCAACAGGACTCAACTGGCATAAAGTGAATCCGCTGATTTCGATAACAATCTTTGTTAAGTCAGCTATCCACTTTTGTGTAATGCATCTGTGACTATTCGCCCGCTAAAGCGGGCTTTTTTTGTATGAACTTTTATCAGCATTCTAGCTCTAAGATTAAGTAACAAGAGGAAATGGAATGAGCGTTAAAAAAGATACATTTAGTAAACATTTAACTTCCTTCTATTCTTAATTCTGTAACAAAACTATTGCTTAATGCACCACGTATAAAAGAATAAAGAACGAATAACGTTCCTGAGTAGGTGATTTTTGGGGTAACCCTCACGCAATTTGAGACATAAAGCTGTCAATTTGCCGAAGACAGCACAAATCTCTAAGTTGTTACATCTCACCTGCACTTATTAGTATTGCTATCACAAATAATTTTACGTGAAAAACGTAGAATAACCTGAGCTAGGTAAGAAAAAGGAAAGTAAATATGAGACTGTTTAAGCGCTATACACCAGGTATGATTGCTAAACATATAAGTCGTCTTTTTAAGGGAAGAATTTATATTTACGGGGTCGGTAAATTCGAGTTTGATAACGGAAAATTAATGCTGCCTGAAAAAGCTGAGCAACGTCACTTCAGAGCAGTAAAAGAGATCAACAAAGAAATAATGAAACTCCGATGCGCATATGCTTAGCTAAAACTCATTGAAAAAAGGCTGAATAATTCAGCCTTTTTTAGTTTTTGGAATACGTGGCTATTGACGAGCTAACTCTGGTAGATCACCTTTCAAGCCAAGCGCTCGTTTCATGATTTCATCTTTCGCCCCCGGTAATTGCCCCGCTAGACTCAAACCAATGCCACGTATCAGCTTCTTAGCCGGATTCTCACCAGAGAATAAATCACGGAAACCTTGCATAGCGGCAATCATCTTGGCGGATTCAGCCTTACGCCAGCGCTCGTAACTGCGTAGGTTACGCTTACTACCAATATCCTGCCCTTGATTCCATAGAGACAGAACTTCCTGAGCCAAACTTGCTGCATCCAGAAGCCCCAAGTTCACACCTTGGCCTGCAAGTGGATGAATGGTATGAGCTGCGTCACCAACTAGTGCTACTCGCTCTACGACAAAGTCTCGTGCATAACGCATTTTTAGCGGAAATGCAGCGCGTGCGCCGATTACTTCACACAAGCCAAGACGTGCATCGAATTCACTGGTTAACGCTTTATTGAATTCATGTTCATCCATAGCAAGTAATTGCTCAGCCCTGTCTGGTTCTGTCGACCAAACAATTGAGCACATATTAGGTTGAGACATTGGTAATAATGCCAGTGGACCATGCGGAGTGAAGATCTGACGCGCGATATTGTTATGCGGGTCTGTAGTTTTTACATTCGCGACTAACGCGCTATGGCCATAATCCCAATGAGTAAGCGGAATATCCATCTGACGACGCAACCAAGAGTTTGCCCCATCCGCGCCGACCACGAGTTTGGCCGTCATCGCTTGCCCATTATCCAGTGTTAGCCAGCTTTCTTGCTCACCAACTGCCAATGTAGCGCAACGGGCAGGCATAAACAGCGTCACATTGTCCTGTTTCTCAACTTGCTCTAACAATGCCAGTTGAATCACTCTGTTTTCAACAATATGCCCCAGGTCAGGCTGCGCCATACTCTGGGCATCAAACTCTATTTTGGCAAAGCTGTCCTGCTCCCAAACTTCCATGCCGTAGTATGGAGACGCTCTGCGCTGTTCAATTCCCTGCCAAGCCCCTAGCTTACGCAATATGGTTTCACTAGAGCGACTCAATGCAGACACGCGCACATCGGGCAGTTCATTAAGCTTATCGTCAGGTACGCTGCCTTCGATGACAGCGATTCGCAGATCACTGTCTTTGAATGCGGCGGCAAGCGCCAACCCAACCATCCCACCGCCGATGATGGCGATATCTACACTTTGCATCATTGCTTTTATTTACCTAGTTTTTAGCTAATTCGTTGCAACCGATCATCGTTTCACTAAGCCAAGAGTGTGGCGTAGAAGTGGCTGCTTAAAAATAGAAAGGTTATCCATCGCGGCTAAAGCGGCATTGCGCCCGATTCGCATCGCGGGTAAATCATTTGAAAAAACATGAACGAGCGAACTCGTTAACCAGATGGTTTCGCTACGGTCGGCTTCACGGCGCTGACTAAAACGCATTAGACCTTGATAACGCCCAACATCTTCGCTCTGCTTAATCACCTCTTCAGCCAGAGACACCACATCACGAATCCCCAGGTTGAAACCTTGTCCCGCAATCGGATGTAGTGTTTGAGCGGCATTACCCACAATCGCAAAACGATGTGAAATATTCTGCTTACGATGGCGCAGCAATAGCGGGTAACTTGCGCGCAGCCCTACTTTCTTAAGGGCTCCTAAACGCCAGCCAAAATCCTGCTGCAATCGCGCAAGAAAATCGCTCTCAGAGAGTGCCAAAACGGTCTCAGCTTCACCCGGGTGTAGACACCACACCAGGGACATACGATTGTCACTCATCGGCAGCAATGCGATAGGCCCGTTTTCAGTAAATCGCTCAAACGCACGCCCTTGATGCGGTTCCTGAGCCTGAATGTTAGCAATGACAGCCACTTGCTCAAAGTCGTGTTCAGATAGCTCTAATCCAACTTGCTGGCAGCACTGTGAAACCGCGCCATCAGCAGCAACTAACAACTTCGCTTTAAGCTTTTCGCCGCTACTTAGTTCAACACTCGTATGATCTTGCTCTCGTTCAATATAGGTGACGGAGTCAGGGCAGAAGAAATCTATCGAGGCACTGTTTGTAAGGAGCTCTTGGTAAACACGCCCTACATCGGCAAGCTCAACCACATATCCCAGAGCTTCAACTCCAACCTCTTGCTTGGTGATATCCGTCATCCCAGCATGAGAGCGATCAGAAACATGAATATGTTCAATTGGTGTAGCAAACGGCTCAATGACTGACCAAAGTTGTAAGTGGCGCAGTAGATTAACTGTTCCGTACGATAAGGCGATAGAGCGCGAGTCAAACCCCGGGTGGGCATCTGACTGAGCTTTAAAAGGCTCGACGACAGCAATGCGCAGAGCCGCCTTGGATAAGTGTTCAATTGCCAGTGCCAACGTCGCACCAGCCATAGCACCGCCAGCAATGACTACATCATATTGCCTCATGCTTACTTACCTCTGAACAATCTGTGATTAGTGGATCGTAGGTTTGCTATCACTGCTATCAGGTCGAGCACCAAATTCGGCATGGATGGTCAGCACACAAGCTTTAACATGTTCGATGACTTGCTCCAGTAATTGAGCTTGCTCACCAAGATCGTCGTCTTCATCGATCCCAAGTTTGGCAATTTCTTCTAAATCGGCCAAAGCTTCTTTTACATCATCAGAAGCTTTGCTCATCGCAATACCAGCCAAGCCTAAGCCAGAGATAAAGTGGTTCACAAAATCAGACAAACCGTCGGCCAAAGCAAACAAACCTTCTTCACCATCTTCATCTGGCAGTAATAACGACAGCTCCATTGAAGAGCCGGTAAGCTCACTGACAGAAACTTTGAATACACTCTGTGCAAATGCCAACGCAGTTGCAGGCCAGCCCATACCATCGTTAGTGTAATCAAACAGGATTGGTTGCCAGGTTTGATCGGTAATCGCCAATCCACCACTTAGCATGCCGACTAGCAACCCGTGCAACTCTGCAGGAGTAACCGCCAGACTTGCAGATTTTAACTCAGCAGCAATAGATTGGTATTCAGGAAGGGTGATTTCACTCATAGCTTGGCTCATTCTTGCATAAATTTGTTTCGATATATCCTACCATCAAGCCTAGTCGTCCGAAACGACTATCAAATTCATTTTGAACACCATTTGCTCAATTTGCCGAATTCCTGTGTGATCACGTCATCATTTCTCTTTCTGTGATGGGAAATGCTTGAATCTTAATAGCGGTTTTCCTATAGTTTGCTCTTCGGTAGTTGTACAGAGCAATACCTTAGATAGCGCGAATATAGAGTTTATTCATCATGAGCAATCAAGCGATCGACGTTGAAATACTAGGCAAAGTAACTCGAGTAAATTGTCCTACGGGGCAAGAGGATTCTCTCGTTGCAGCAGCAAAAGATCTCGATCAACGATTGAAAGAGATGAGCGAACGTACTAAGGTAACCAATGAAATTCAGCTGCTGACCTTTGCCGCATTGAACATTTGTTATGAGTTGCAGACCAAGTCATACGAATCGAGTGGGCAACAGCAAGAAATTACTGAGCGAATGGAACAGCTCACAGCGTCTTTAGAGAACGCACTAAGTAAAGTTACGCAAGGACAGCAGTAAATACAAAATTTACCCTGGGGTGTGCGTCAGCAGGATGTAAGTCCCTGAGCCGATAAGCAATACCTAAGGGTTAGTACTTGGTAACTATTGAGCAAGCTTGGCATGTACCGAGAAGCCTACGGTTATCATTGCTGATCCGCCTTGAACCAGCTGGTTCAAGGGCCACAATCCTCAACGGCACCCTGGGGTACTCCTCTATGTCAGAACTTTCTCGAAAAGACTTCCGTAAACTGATTCGTGAAAAACGCAACGCTTTATGCAGCGATACGCAGTTTCAAGCGGCGCTCGACTTAGTCAGTCAATTTTCCCAACTCCCTGAAATCCAGCATTCTCAGCACATTGCTATTTATCTCTCTGCAGATGGTGAACTGGATACTAAACCACTTATCGAGTGGCTATGGCAGCAAGGGAAATCAATATATTTACCAGTCATCCACCCTTTTTCAAAAGGTCATTTGCTGTTTCTTCAGTATCTGAGTGATGATCAACTCATCTACAACAAATATGGCATTCTTGAGCCAAAGCTCGATATTCGCCATCTTATGCCCGTTAGACAGCTCGATCTTATCTGCACACCTTTGGTGGGTTTTGACAGTATTGGGCATCGTTTAGGAATGGGTGGTGGATATTATGATCGCACCCTTTCACATTGGTTTGCCAGTGGTGAAGGTGCCACACCTGTGGGCATCGCCCATGACTGTCAGCATGTTGAACGTCTGCCAATTGAAAGTTGGGACATTCCACTGCCTAAGATCGTGACTCCAAGCCGAATCTGGCAATGGGAAAACTAACACTTACCCGCTATAATCACGCCGCAAATGTTAACGAACATCTATTCAGGAGATAGGCATGACTCAAGATGAAATGAAAAAAGCGGCTGGTTGGGCAGCATTACAATATGTTGAAAAAGGCAGCATTGTCGGTGTAGGCACTGGCTCTACCGTGAATCACTTCATCGATGCTCTAGGGACTATCAAAGACGATATCAAAGGTGCAGTCTCTAGCTCTGTGGCTTCGACTGAGCGTCTAAAAGAGCTTGGTATTGAAGTATTTGAGTGTAACGACGTAATTAAGCTAGATATTTATGTTGATGGCGCGGATGAAATCAACCCCACGCGTGACATGATCAAAGGTGGTGGCGCCGCGTTAACTCGTGAAAAAATCGTCGCTGCCATCTCAGAAAAGTTCGTGTGCATTGTGGACGATACAAAAGCAGTAGATGTTCTAGGTCAGTTCCCATTGCCTGTAGAAGTCATCCCAATGGCTCGCTCGTATGTGGCACGTGAACTGGTTAAACTTGGCGGAGACCCTGCTTACCGCGAAGGTGTTTTGACAGATAATGGCAACGTGATTCTAGACGTACACAACATGCAGATCACCAACCCGAAAGAAATGGAAGATAAGATCAACAGCATCGCTGGTGTGGTCACTAATGGTCTGTTTGCTCATCGTGGTGCGGATGTGGTTATCACAGGCACCCCAGAAGGTGCAAAAATCGAAGAGTAAAAAACCTAGCTAATTAGCCTATCAGGTTCATTTTTCGGTTATTTCATTACATACGGTGCTGCAAAGCACCGTTTTTCATTCTTTCACTAAAGAAAATTATTCCTTATTCCGTAATTTTCTTACCCAAAGCGATTTTTTTTTGTTACTTTATTGAACAGAAGACGCACAAGGAAACGTTTGTCCTCCTACAAAACTATTAATTATCCCCTTTTTAATGGTTTTGCCCAATGTGCGCCATATTAGCCCACCTTTCCATTTTAAGGACGAGAAAAAATGGCCAAAGTTTCGCTGGAAAAAGACAAGATTAAGATCCTCTTACTTGAGGGACTTCACCCTTCTTCAGTTGAAGTTCTTCAAGCTGCTGGTTACACCAACATTGAATATCACAAAGGTTCACTTCCTGAAGAAGAACTGATTGAGGCGGTTAAAGATGTTCACTTCATTGGCATTCGCTCCCGCACTAACCTGTCGGAAGAAGTGATCAATGCGGCAAACAAACTGGTTGCTATTGGCTGTTTTTGTATCGGCACTAACCAAGTCGATCTCGACGCGGCTGCAAAGCGCGGCGTTCCTGTGTTTAACGCACCTTTCTCAAACACACGAAGCGTAGCTGAGCTGGTTCTTGGTCAGATTCTCTTGCTTCTGAGAGGCATTCCTGAAAAGAACGCGCTCGCGCATCGCGGTATCTGGAAGAAGAGCGCAGATAACTCTTACGAAGCTCGTGGTAAGCGTCTTGGTATTATCGGTTACGGTCACATCGGTACTCAGTTGGGTATCATTGCTGAAAACCTTGGTATGCGCGTTTACTACTACGACATCGAAAACAAGCTGTCTCTGGGCAATGCCACGCAAGTTCACACCATGAGCGAACTACTGAATAAATGTGATGTTATCTCACTGCATGTTCCAGAAACACCAGAAACGAAGAACATGATGGGTGAAGAAGAGTTTGCGCGCATGAAGCCAGGCGCAATCTTTATCAACGCAGCTCGTGGTACCGTTGTTGATATTCCTGCTCTTTGCAACACGTTGGAGGCGGGTCATCTGGCTGGCGCAGCTATCGATGTATTCCCTGTTGAACCAAAAACAAACGCAGACCCGTTCGAATCTCCACTACAGAGATTCGACAACGTCATTCTGACTCCACACGTGGGTGGTTCTACTCAAGAAGCGCAAGAAAACATCGGCGTTGAAGTGGCTGGTAAACTAGCGAAATACTCAGATAACGGTTCAACACTTTCAAGTGTTAACTTCCCTGAAGTATCTCTGCCTGAGCACGGTGGTGAATGTTCTCGCTTGTTACACATTCACAAAAACCGTCCAGGTATCCTTACTCAGATTAACACCATTTTTGCTGAAGAAGGCATCAACATCGCCGCACAGTACCTGCAAACTGCAGCTGAAATCGGCTACGTGGTTATCGATGTAGAAACTGAGCGTTCAGAAGAAGCACTTATCAAGCTGAAAAGCATCGAAGGCACAATTCGTTCTCGTATTCTTCACTAAGAAGCACATAAACAACAAAGGCAGGGAATATTCCCTGCCTTTTTATATCTGAAAAAAGGATTCGCCTTATTTCAGTTTGTAGATAACCTCTACTTGATCTCGGATCACCATCGTAGAGTCCTGATAACTATTGGTATTCTGCTTACCTTCCATCGCCATAGAGCGCATTAAAACTGGCGTTGGGTAAGTATTGTTATAGTTGACCCGCCAGATATCACCCAGAGTCTTATCAAACCCGGAAGCTAGAGAAGCAGCACTTTCTCTGGCATCTTTGATCGCAGCCAAGCGTGCTTTTTGTTGATACTCAGCCTGATTACTCACCTTAAGCTGAATATTATCAACTTGGTTAATACCCGCTTGTATCGCCATATCCAAGTATTGATTAAGGTTAGCTAAATCCGTAACCGTGACGTTAATACTGCGAGAGGCACGATAACCAACCAGCTCTGCCTTACCCGATTTTGGATAATGGTATTGAGGAGCCAGATAGAGATTCGAACTGGTGATACTGTCTTTAGATAACCCTGCATCTGACAGATTTTGTAAAAACTCATCGACAGTCTTATCCACTGACAGCTTTGCTTGCTCGGCAGTCATCGTAGTATCCACCACTTTGACCGAAAAAGTCGCCATATCTGGCGTCGCAATTACCTCGCCATAACCAGTTGTCGTTACGTGTGCGAATTCAGGTGTAGTAGCTAGAGCTGAAACACTGGTAAGGCTGAGCAAAGTAGCCAGCAAACACGAATACAGTTTCATTCGACAGATCCATCCATATATAAAAGACATGTCCCAAAACAAACATGCAGTAGTGAGAACCACTGAAGCCGTCTGGGGTAATACTCAAAAACTTAGCAAGGTTTGAGTATATAATGCTTGATAATAGAAACTTTCGACGATTATCCAACCACCCTCGCTCACTTCTAACACAACTTTGACTGTGTAACTTTGGTGTAATTTTTAACCAAATCAATGTAACAGGCACGCATTATCGTCATTGTTGTTACCCCTACTGCGGTAAATGACGTTGAGCATAGCCGACGATTGCCTGTGAAATTTCTTGTAGAACGCCCGTTTCCAATTGCCAATGATGCCAGTAGATGCGATAGGTCATGAGAAATCCCGGCGTGATATCAATGAGCGATCCTTGATCCAATTCATTCGTGATCTGTAGGCGAGGAATCAGGCAATATGCGACACCCGCCGTCGCCATTTTCAGAAACGCTTCAGAACTGCTTATGTTGTGATGAATCACGCTATCGGGGCGCACATTAAAATGCTCAGTAAGAAATGCTTTATGTAGATCATCGTACTGATCGTACGAAACGGCTGGCGCCTTAGAGAGCGTTTGATTATTTACGCCATCAGAAAAATAACGTTGATAAAATTCAGGACTTGCGACACAGACATAATCGACACGTCCTAAATAATCCGCTCGACAGCCAGGAATCGCCTGAGATTCCAGACTGATGGCTCCTGCAACTTCACCACTTCTTAGCTTTTCAATAGACCGAGATTCACCATAAATAGCGAGTTTTAACTCTACTTGACGAGCTTTCATCACATCTTGCAACGCAGGCAACAGCCAAGTAGCCAAACTGTCCGCATTCGTCGCCAATGACAACTGAACTGGGCGTGTCGTGGTGTCATTTTTTAGCTCAGGTAGGATCTCATGTTCCAGCAAGCGAACACGACGATATAAACCGAGCAACTTCTTACCTATTGGGGTCGGCTTAGGTGGGTGCTCACGAATCAGTACTGGCTGAGCAAGGAACTTTTCTAACTGTTTAATTCTTTGAGAAATAGCAGATTGAGAAACATACAAACTCTCAGCGGCTCGCTCAAAGCTTCCTTGATAGACTACGGCATCAAGCGCTTCTATCCACTTATAATCCAACCCTCTCATGAAAATTCCCTCCTCACCCATCATGATAAGTTTTGCTAATAATATATTATAATCATTAATTATACTTATTTTACCAAAGCCTTTATCTTGCTTCTCTTCGTGATTTTAATGACTATTTTATGAGGTGAATTGTGAGTTTTTGGGTTGTATTGCAAGGGTTTGGAATAGGGGCATCGATGATCATTCCGATTGGCGCGCAAAATGCATATGTCTTGAATCAAGGCATCAAACGCAACCACCACCTCACCACGGCCACCATCTGTAGCATTCTGGATATGCTGTTTATTTCCCTAGGCATATTTGGTGGTGGTGCGGTTTTATCGCAAAATGAAATGCTTCTTACCTCTGTAACACTCGGCGGTATTGCGTTTCTCAGTGTTTATGGCTACCTGTCGATGAGAAGTGCATTCAAGCCAGAAAATGAGTCAGAAACTAAAGGGGAAATAATAGCACGTGGTCGTCGCACCGTGATTTTAGGCGCACTTGCGGTTACGGTATTAAATCCTCACCTGTACTTGGACACTGTCGTGATTCTTGGCTCTATTGGTGGCCAGTTTGAGGGTCATGACCGTATCGCATTTGCACTCGGCACGATTATGGCTTCATTTGTATGGTTCTTTACCCTGTCTCTAGGCGCAGCTAAATTGGGTCCAACACTGTCTAAACCTAAGGTTAAAAAAGGCATTGATATTGCTGTTGCAACGATGATGTTTACTATCGCCTATGTTTTAGCTAATGAGTTGATCACCAAGTACTGGTGATCATTCTGTTATGTAGCAACCAACATCATTCGATGTGGCCTTCCTTACCGAGTATAAAAAAGCGAGGCACATGTGCCTCGCTCTCTAGGTAGAAATCGTTTTGATTACGCTTCTACTTTATTCAGGTGAACATCCATTTGTGGGAATGGAATTTCGATGCCGTTGGCATCTAGAGCTTCTTTGATGCCTTGCATCGCATCAAAATAAACACCCCAGTAATCTTCAGTTTTCACCCAAGGGCGTACAACGAAGTTCACAGAAGAGTCAGCAAGTGCTAAGACGCCAATCGTCATATCAGGGTTTTTAAGAATACGTGGATCTTTTTCTAGTGTTTCACGGATAACTTTCTTAGTTAATTGCAGATCCGCTTTATAAGAAACACCAATGACCAAATCAACACGACGAGTCGAGTGACGAGAGTAGTTAGTGATTGCACCACCAATAACCGAAGAGTTAGGTACGACCACCATTTTGTTATCAGGCGTTTTTAGAATCGTTTGGAAAATTTGAATTGCTTCAACACTACCAGCAACACCACCGATTTCTACATAATCGCCAGACTTAAATGGACGGAATGCAACGATAAGCACGCCTGCCGCAAAGTTTGATAGTGAACCTTGTAGAGCAAGACCAACCGCAAGGCCTGCCGCACCGATTACCGCAACTACAGAGGCAGTTTGAACACCCACACGACCAAGAGCGGCAATAAGAACGATAACGAATAGTAAGTAACGAACAAGACCGTGAATAAATTCAACGACCGCCTTATCCATGTTTTTCTTTTCAAGTACTTTTGCCACACTACCAGCGACTGCTTTAACGATAATATTACCGATAAATAGAATAATCAGTGCTGAAATAATGTTTACGCCATACTGAACAAGAAGGTCTGAGTTGCTTGAAAGCCAAGTCTCAGCTTTAGTCAGCCCATTTGTTAATGTGTTATCGATACCCACCGATTCACCTGCCATAATACTTATCCTCAAATCAAGATATATAAAACCAATTGCCGCTTCTTTATGAACCTTATTTTTTATAGGTTCTTATCTGTAACAATATCACTATTGTAAAACCGAACAGTGTCAGAATTTTGGCACGATATATTAACTTTGACGTTTTGCAAAGTCAGAATTTCGCAAAGAGATGCAAAACAAGACGTTATCAGACTTTTCCTATATCTGCCTGTTACAGATTACGCAATGCTATCCTATTTCGCTACTTTTATTACCTAAACCCAAACATGTCGTACAAAAAAGCAACCTGTTGTATACCAATCATACACAACCATTGCTGCTAGTAAATTATTCAATGACGATCATTATTTTTAAAGGGTATCGTACCCAACAGACACCAGACTGAAGATATAAAAAAACCCGCTCAATGAGCGGGTTTTAAACAACGTTAATTCAATCGAATTATAGTACGTCAACTGCGTTAAGGTCAGCAAATGCTTGCTCAAGACGAGTAACCATTGAAGCTTGACCTGCACGTAGCCATACGCGTGGATCGTAGTACTTCTTGTTTGGCGCATCTTCGCCAGTTGGGTTACCGATTTGACCTTGTAGGTAATCGTGGTTTTCAGCTTCGTACTTACGGATACCATCCCAAGTTGCCCACTGTGTATCTGTATCGATGTTCATTTTGATAACACCGTAACCGATAGACTCTTGGATTTCTTCTTGAGAAGAACCAGAACCACCGTGGAATACAAAGTTTAGAGAGTTCGCTGGTAGACCGAATTTCTCAGAAACGTACGCTTGAGAATCACGTAGGATAGTTGGAGTAAGAACTACGTTACCTGGCTTGTAAACACCGTGTACGTTACCGAAAGATGCTGCGATAGTGAAACGTGGGCTAACTGCGCTTAGTTTCTCGTATGCGTAAGCAACGTCTTCTGGAGAAGTGTATAGCTCAGATGCGTCCATATCAGAGTTATCTACGCCGTCTTCTTCACCACCCGTACAACCTAGTTCAATCTCTAGAGTCATGTTCATCTTAGCCATACGCTCTAGGTATTTAGCACAGATTTCGATGTTCTCTTCTAGAGACTCTTCAGAAAGGTCGATCATGTGAGATGAGAATAGAGGCTTACCAGTTTGAGCGAAGTACTCTTCACCAGCGTCTAGAAGACCGTCGATCCAAGGTAGAAGTTTCTTAGCTGCGTGGTCAGTGTGTAGAATTACTGGTACACCGTAAGCTTCAGCTACAGCGTGAACGTATTTAGCACCAGCTACAGCACCAAGGATTTGAGCACCTTGACCTTCAAGTTTAACGCCTTTACCAGCGAAGAAAGCTGCACCGCCGTTAGAGAACTGAACAACAACTGGAGCTTTAACTTTTGATGCTGCTTCTAGCACTGCGTTTACAGAGTCAGTACCTACAACGTTTACAGCTGGAAGTGCGAAGTTGTTTTCTTTCGCTACTTCAAAAACTTTCTGAACGTCATCGCCAGAGATAACACCTGGTTTTACGAAGTCGAAGATCTTAGACATGGATTCAATCCTATTTATCTGTCGTTTTTAAACAAAACTTGTTAAGTTGAAAATCTTGCAAACGTTTGCTCACAACAGAGGCTATTCTAGCAGAGTTCCTCTCACGTTGCAGCAAACAACAAAGCGGGAGAGAGACTCCCCCGCTTTGCTTTAATTACTTAGCGCGTGCTTCTAGCATTTCTACTGCAGGGAGAACTTTACCTTCTACGAACTCAAGGAAAGCGCCGCCACCAGTAGAGATGTAAGACACGTCTGCTTTGATACCGAACTTGTCGATAGCAGCTAGTGTGTCACCACCGCCTGCTACAGAGAAGCCTGCAGATTTAGCGATAGCTTCTGAAATGCCTTTAGTACCTGCTTCGAAGTTCTTGAACTCGAATACACCTACAGGACCGTTCCATAGGATAGTTTTTGCATTGCCGATGATTTCAGCAAGAGCCGCTGTTGAATCTGGACCTAGGTCGAAGATCATGTCGTCATCTTGAACGTCTGCAACGTTCTTGATTTCCGCTTCTGCGTTTTCGTCAAATGCTTTAGCACATGCAACGTCAGTCGCAACTGGGATAGAGCACTCTTTCATTAACTTTTGAGCTGTTTCGATTAGGTCTGCTTCGTATAGAGACTTACCTACATTGTGGCCATCAGCTGCGATGAATGTGTTCGCGATACCACCACCAACAACAAGTTGATCAGCAATTTTAGACAGAGATTCTAGAACGGTTAGTTTAGTTGAAACTTTTGAACCACCAACGATAGCAACGAGTGGACGCTCTGGGTTGTCCATTGCTTTGCCTAGCGCTTCTAGTTCAGCAGCAAGAAGAGGACCAGCACAAGCAACTGCAGCGTGCATACCAACGCCGTGCGTTGACGCTTGAGCGCGGTGAGCAGTACCGAATGCATCCATTACGAATACGTCACAAAGTGCTGCGTATTTCTTAGATAGCTCTTCTTCGTTTTTCTTTTCGCCTTTGTTGAAGCGAACGTTTTCTAAAACAACAAGTTCACCAGCGTTTAGCTCTAGGCCATCTAGGTAGTCTTTTGCTAGTTTAACTTCGCAATCTAGTGCGTCGTTTAGGTAGTTAACAACAGGTTGTAGAGAGAACTCTTCAGCGTACTCACCTTCAGTTGGGCGGCCTAGGTGAGAAGTCACCATTACTTTAGCGCCAGCTGCAAGACAGTGCTTGATAGTTGGTAGTGAAGCTAGGATACGTGCATCAGAAGTCACTTTGCCATCTTTCACAGGTACGTTTAGGTCCGCACGGATAAATACACGTTTACCTGCAAGATCCAGGTCAGTCATCTTGATTACAGACATGTTGTGTCCTCTCAAATATTTAAAAATTAAAGTTTTTGAAAACTCGGCAACCCTGCCAAGCCTGTTAATTCTTCAAACTGGTTATAGAATATGGAGACATTCAATATTTATTTCAAGGATAAAAATAAACATTTTTTCCATCGCTGCTGTCCGGCTTACTTCGCAGCTTGCATTGCTAAAGCGGTATCCAGCATCCGATTAGCAAAGCCCCATTCGTTATCGCACCATACGAGCATTTTTACTAGCTGCCCGTTACTCACTCTTGTCTGAGTTCCATCCACAATCGCACTATGGGGGTCGTGGTTAAAATCGATGGAAACGAGCGGCGATTCAGTATAGTCAACAATGTCACGTAATGTACACTGAGATGCGTTAACAATGGTTTGATTTACGTCATTAACTTTCACATTTGTACTAATTGTGACACTTAAATCCATTGCAGTGACGTTAACAGTCGGAACTCGAACAGAAATCGCTTCAAATTTGTTAGAAAATTTCGGGAAGATTCTTTCAATCCCTTTATGCAACTTGGTATCAACGGGGATGATAGATTGGCTTGCAGCACGTGTACGACGTAAATCGTTATGGTATGCATCAATGACCTGTTGATCATTCATGGATGAATGGATAGTCGTAATGGTGCCAGACTCAATCCCGAATGCTTCATCTAAGACTTTGATGATAGGAACGATACAGTTCGTCGTACAGGAACCATTAGAAACAACAACATGTTCGTCTTTAAGCGTTTCGTGGTTTACACCGTAGATAATGGTGTTATCGATGTCGGCAGAGCCAGGGTGGGAAAACAGTACTTTTTTAGCACCCGCTTCTATATGGGCTAAACCGTCAGCTTTGCAGCCATAGACACCAGTACAATCTAATACAATATCAACTTCGAGGTCTCGCCAAGGAAGAAGATCAATGTCGGCAAGATGAAGAATGCGTATAGCATCGTAATCACCAGCATCTTGATGACATGAGCTGTGGTGAACGTATAAATGCTCTTGGTCGTGAGAGATCTTTTTACCGAAACGACCATGACTGGTGTCATATTGAAGTAAGTGCGCCATCGCTTCAGGCTGAGCCAGTTCGTTTACCGCTACAACCTTGATCTGCTGATGTTTGCCGCTTTCATATACAGCTCGCAGAACATTACGACCTATACGCCCAAATCCATTGATCGCAACCTTTAGCATTTATCCTTCGCCCTACCAGAATTTTCGTGTCACAGATAGTACCCGATGAGAAACAAAAACGCATTAAGTAAGTGTCTTTTACCGACACTATGAGCATAAAAAAACCGAGCATGACTGCTCGGTTTTTCATCTGCGTATTTTATTACGCTAACAACTCTTTCGCTGTGTTTACTACGTTTTCAGTAGTGAAGCCGAACATCTTGAACAGTTCGCCTG
Organism: Vibrio sp. J1-1; assembly: GCF_021728395.1. GTDB lineage: Bacteria > Pseudomonadota > Gammaproteobacteria > Enterobacterales > Vibrionaceae > Vibrio. Next base: position 455,828 of record NZ_JAKKCM010000003.1, read on the forward strand.
CTGGTGCAGATTCACCGAAGGTCGTCATACCGATGATCTTGCCGCCAAAGCCTACGTACTTGTACCAGAAGTCTGCAATGCCCGCTTCGATAGCGATACGTGCGGTTACGTCTGATGGTAGTACTGCTTCACGGTAAGCCGCGTCTTGCTTGTCGAATGCATCCGTTGATGGCATTGAAACAACGCGTACTTGCTTACCTTCTGCAGTTAGCTGCGCTGCTGCTTCTACTGCTAGTTCAACCTCAGAGCCTGTTGCGATAAGGATAAGCTCTGGCTTACCTTCGCAATCTTTCAGGATGTAAGCACCTTTCGCGATGTCTGCTACTTGCTCTGCAGTACGCTCTTGTTGTGCTAGGTTTTGACGAGAGAAGATAAGCGCTGTTGGTGCATCTTTACGCTCAATCGCCAGTTTCCAAGCGACTGCTGATTCAACCTGGTCACATGGACGCCATGTGCTCATGTTTGGAGTCAGACGTAGAGAAGCCATTTGCTCAACTGGTTGGTGAGTTGGACCATCTTCGCCAAGACCGATAGAGTCGTGCGTGTAAACCTGGATGTTCTGAACTTTCATCAGAGCAGCCATGCGCATTGCGTTACGAGCGTATTCCATGAACATTAGGAAAGTTGCGCCGTAAGGAACAAAACCACCGTGGAGTGCGATACCGTTCATGATAGCCGTCATACCGAATTCACGTACACCGTAGTGGATGTAGTTACCTGAGAAGTCGTTCGCTTCAAGAGACTTAGAACCAGACCACATGGTTAAGTTAGAAGGCGCAAGGTCAGCAGAGCCGCCCATGAATTCTGGAAGCATTTGACCAAACGCTTCTAGCGCATTTTGAGATGCTTTACGTGAGGCAATGTTTGCTGGGTTTGATTGAAGATCAGCAATGATTTGGTTTGCTTTCTCTTCCCACTGTGCAGGTAGCTCGCCATTTAGACGACGCTTTAGCTCTGCCGCTTCTGCTGGATAAGCCGCCGCGTAAGCGTCAAACTTCTCGTTCCATGCTGCCTCTTTCGCCGCGCCCGCTTCTTTTGCATCCCACTCTGCGTAAACGTCTGAAGGGATCTCAAATGGACCAAATTCCCAACCTAGGTACTCACGTGCCGCTTGCACTTCGTCTTGGCCAAGTGGCGCACCGTGACAGTCGTGAGAACCAGACTTGTTAGGAGAACCAAAACCGATGATAGTCTTAGTGCAGATTAGCGTAGGGCGAGGGTCCGCTTTAGCTGCTTCAATTGCAGCATTGATTGCTTCAGAATCGTGACCATCTACCGCTGGGATTACGTGCCAGCCGTACGCTTCAAAACGCTTAGGTGTATCGTCTGAGAACCAGCCTTCAAGGTGACCATCAATAGAGATGCCGTTGTCATCCCAGAACGCAATCAGTTTACCTAGACCTAAAGTACCTGCTAGAGAACATGCTTCGTGCGAGATACCTTCCATCAGACAGCCGTCGCCCAAGAACGCATAAGTGAAGTGGTCAACGATGTCGTGACCTTCTTTGTTGAACTGTGCCGCAAGTGCTTTTTCAGCCATCGCCATACCAACTGCGTTAGTAATGCCTTGACCTAAAGGACCTGTTGTTGTCTCGATACCAGGTGCATAGCCATACTCTGGGTGACCCGGAGTTTTTGAATGAAGCTGACGGAAATTTTTCAGATCGTCGATAGATAGCTCGTAACCGCTCAAGTGCAGTAGCGAGTAAATCAGCATAGAACCATGGCCGTTTGAAAGTACAAAACGGTCACGATCAGCCCATTCTGGGTTAGATGGGTTGTGGTTTAGGTGAGAGCGCCAAAGAACTTCAGCGATATCAGCCATACCCATAGGTGCACCTGGGTGACCTGAGTTAGCTTGTTGAACACCATCCATGCTGAGAGCACGGATTGCATTGGCAAGATGTTTACGAGACGACATGTCTGCTCCTGAGTACGTTAAGCGAAACGAAAAAATTGGTCATAATTCTCTCAAAGCCCCTCAGGGTGTGCAAACGATTTCCACCCCAAAAGCTCACAAATATTACATCTTTGAATTTAAATCCCCCGAAACTCCCAAAATAATAAATATCTCACGCAAACGTTTAGTTGTGACAAAAACCAAAAAAGAGCTTGTAATTCGAGCAATCAAACTTAGAATAGCCGTCTAGATGTAGATACACCTGCATATATTAGTATTATTTTGCGCTGGAGCGTTTATCATGCTCCAGTTTTAAACCAAATATAGTGGAGCTAACATGGCTAAGCACCTGTTTACTTCTGAGTCAGTATCAGAAGGTCATCCAGATAAAATTGCAGACCAGATTTCTGATGCGGTTCTTGACGCGATTCTAGAGCAAGATCCAAAGGCTCGTGTTGCATGTGAGACTTACGTTAAAACCGGTATGGTAATGGTGGGTGGTGAAATCACGACTTCAGCATGGGTTGACATTGAAGAGCTAACTCGTGAAACCGTTCGTGAAATCGGCTACGTACACTCAGATATGGGTTTTGATGCCAACTCTTGTGCAGTACTAAACACAATTGGTAAACAGTCACCAGATATCAACCAAGGTGTTGATAAAGCGGATCCAAAAGAGCAAGGCGCCGGTGACCAAGGCATCATGTTCGGTTACGCATGTAACGAAACTGAAGTTCTAATGCCAGCTCCAATTACGTACTCTCACCGTCTTGTTGAAAAACAAGCAGAAGTACGTAAGAACGGTACACTACCGTGGTTGCGCCCAGATGCGAAATCTCAGGTAACGTTCCAGTACGACCAAGGTAAGATCGTAGGTATCGATGCTGTTGTTCTATCAACTCAGCACTGTGATTCAATCTCAACTCCTGAACTGCGTGAAGCAGTAATGGAAGAGATCATCAAGCCAGTTCTACCTTCAGAGTGGATCAACAAAGAGACTAACTTCTTCATTAACCCAACAGGCCGTTTTGTAATCGGTGGCCCAATGGGTGACTGTGGTCTGACTGGACGTAAGATTATCGTAGATACTTACGGCGGTGCAGCTCGTCACGGTGGTGGTGCGTTCTCTGGGAAAGATCCATCAAAAGTTGACCGTAGTGCAGCATACGCAGCACGTTACGTAGCGAAAAACATCGTTGCAGCTGGTATGGCTGACCGTTGTGAAATCCAACTTTCTTACGCTATCGGTGTTGCGGATCCAACATCAATCATGGTGGAAACGTTTGGTACTGAGAAAGTATCTCACGACATCATCATCGAAGCGGTACGTCAGTTCTTCGACCTACGTCCATACGGCCTGCAAGAAATGCTTAACCTTCTGCAGCCAATCTACAAGAAGACAGCAGCATACGGCCACTTTGGTCGTGAAGAGTTCCCATGGGAAGCAACTGATAAAGCAGCACTTCTTCGCGAATTCGCTGGCATCAAGTAATTGAGCTTGCTCTGAATTCCCAAAGCCCTCGCCTTATGGCGGGGGCTTTTTTCGTCCTATTCCCCATACGCCTCTATCCACCAGCCCCGTCTACCAAGAACAAATTTTAAGCAAATAGTTGTAAATTGTCCCAACTCCGCCAATAGTTAAAATATTGTTAAATACGATTTCAATAACAACACGGATGTAAGCTAGTGTGACTTCAGCAACCTTGGGAAAAGCGTTAGCTAGGCATCCTTTATGACTTAACCTAGTAGGGGTTGGTTGAGCCATTTTTCAGATAACTGCGTAGGAATAAGCCAAGGAGGAGTTATGCCTCGAACAGTCAATCCATCCAACTTCCACAGCAAGCGAAAGGAAGTCCCTGATAACGAATACGCTAGAACTATTCCGTGCAACACGGTCAACATTAGCGCGCCATTCCACTGGCTCGCATTAGGGCTTCATGATTTCGTGCGAATGCCGCTCATTAGTGCGTTTTATGGGGTGTGCTTTATGGCAGCAGCCATCGGCATCGTACTGCTTGTGCAATGGCAAGGGACACATTTAGTCGTAATGCCAAGCTTAATCGTCTACATGCTTATTGGGCCATTTTTAGCCCTAGGCTTGTATGATGCAAGTTGGGAGAGAGAACGCGGACACAAAGCTCGCCTGTTTCACTCAATGAAAGCGATAGGCCGTAACTCGACGTCTCAATGGGCATTTGCCGTTCTGCTTGCCGTTTGTATGATTTTCTGGATGCGAATCGCCGCGCTTCTTCATGCGTTGTATCCATCCGTACAAGGTGCACCGCTTACAGAGTTCTTGCCCTTCTTAGTGATTGGCTCACTCATCGGCTTTATACTGGCAAGTGTAGTATTCAGCATTTCAGCCTTCTCAATTCCATTGATGATGGAACGCAGAGTTGACATGATGACCGCGGTCTTCACCAGCTTTAATGCGGTTAAATCCAACATTCCAGCCATGATCGTTTGGGCAGCAATCATCTGTGGCGGCATCTTGATTGGTTTTGCCACCTACGGAATCGGAATGTTGTTTACCATGCCTATTCTTGGCTACGGCACATGGCATGCTTACCATGCAACGATTAAGAAAAAGCACACACCTTAATTCAGTGATGCTATGATCCAGCCCTCGCTACTGCGGGGGCTTTTTATTGAATTTGAGAGGAAAGAATGGACACTGAACTAAGCGACAAAGCAAAACAGGTGATGGCGCACTGTATCGCATTAGCTGAACATGCTTTTAAGCGTTCATTCCCTCTTCCCAGTTTGACCTTTAAAGTCCGAGGTAAAGCAGCAGGAAAAGCGTACCTTCAGCTCAATGAGATTCGTCTCAACCCGGTTTTATTTAAAGAAAACACCCAAGCTTTCTTGCAAGAAGTCATACCCCATGAGGTCGCCCACTTAATCACGTATCAGCTATACGGTCGCGTTCGCCCTCATGGCAAAGAGTGGCAAACCGTAATGGAATCCGTATTTAACGTTCCAGCCAAAACCACACATAGTTTTGAAGTCTCTTCCGTTCAAGGTAAAACCTTCGAGTACCATTGTCGCTGTACGACATATCCATTGTCTATTCGCCGTCACAACAAAGTACTTCGAAAACAAGCCGTATATTCGTGTCAAAAATGTCGTCAGCCTCTTAAGTTCACTGGCGTTCAGCTTACTTAGTCTCTCACTCAATTAACCACCAGTTGGAAAGATTGACCCACTTTTCTTTTTTATTATTAACTTGCTTATTACGAAAGCTAATATCTGAGTGATAGAATGGATAAAGTCATACTTTTTAAAGACTTTAACCATGAAATACCTGTTCTCTTTATTCATTCTTGCACTATCCAGTGCTGCCGTGGCTGCGCCACCAAGTTCATTTTCAGCTGCTAAGCGCGAAGCGGTAAAAATCTATCAAGATCATCCCACCAGCTTCTACTGTGGTTGCAATATTCAATGGCAAGGCAAGAAAGGCTTACCTGACCTTGCTTCGTGCGGCTACCAGGTCCGAAAACAAGAAAGACGAGCCTCACGCATCGAGTGGGAACATGTCGTTCCAGCTTGGCAATTCGGACACCAGCGGCAATGCTGGCAAAACGGCGGCCGTAAAAACTGCTCTCGTAATGACAAAGCATTCCGCTCAATGGAAGCCGATCTGCATAACCTGACCCCCGCAATTGGTGAAGTCAATGGCGACCGCTCTAACTACAATTTCAGTCAGTGGAATGGTATCGATGGCGTAACCTACGGTCGTTGCGAAGTTCAAGTGAACTTTAAACAACGCAAAGTCATGCCACCAGACCGAGCACGTGGCTCAATCGCTCGCACCTATCTTTATATGAGCAAAGAGTACGGTTTCAAACTATCCAAGCAACAAACTCAGTTAATGAGTGCATGGAACAAAACCTACCCTGCAGATAAATGGGAGTGCGAACGCGATAAGCGCATTGCCAAAGTACAAGGCAACCATAATCCATTCGTTAAAGAGGCCTGTCGTGCACTGTAATCATCATCAATAGCGACAATCGCCAATCTTTCCTGTTTAAGGCGTTTCATTTACTCCACTTGAAACGCCTCTTGCCCCTTGTTTTTTAGATGGAAAGCATCCATGTTAGGAACTAAGTTTATTCTCTTGCTGGAAATCTCATGCGTATCCCTCGAATTTATCATCCAGAAACCATTCAACAACTTGGTACAACCCCTTTAAGTGAGGACGCCGCTGGCCATATTGGTCGCGTACTTCGTATGAAAGAAGGTCAGGAGGTTCTCCTATTTGACGGTAGTGGTGCAGAGTTTCCCGCAGTTATCGCAGAAGTCAGCAAAAAGAATGTCCTCGTAGACATCTCTGAGCGCGTAGAGAACAGCATTGAATCCCCTTTGGATCTCCACCTAGGACAGGTCATTTCACGGGGCGACAAGATGGAGTTCACCATTCAAAAGTCGGTAGAACTCGGGGTAAATACCATCACTCCCCTTATTTCTGAACGTTGTGGCGTGAAGCTCGATCAGAAACGATTTGAGAAGAAACTGGCCCAATGGCAGAAGATTGCTATCAGCGCTTGTGAGCAGTGTGGACGTAACATCGTCCCGGAGATTCGCCCAATCATGAGCTTGGAAGAGTGGAGCAAAGAAGAGTACGATGGACTTAAGCTCAACCTTCACCCTCGTGCCAAATATTCGATCAACACCCTGCCAACACCGGTTAAAAAAGTTCGTCTGCTAATCGGCCCTGAAGGCGGCTTGTCATCTGAAGAAATCGATATGACCCGCGAGTACCAATTTGAAGAGACGCTTCTCGGCCCACGAGTGCTGCGCACCGAAACAGCGGCTCTTACCGCAATTACAGCCTTACAAGTTCGTTTCGGCGATCTTGGTTAAAACGGAGAAAAATAATGATCAAACTCGGTATTGTTATGGACCCAATTTCGTCCATTAACATCAAGAAAGACTCTAGCTTTGCCATGATGCTTGAAGCGCAGCGCCGCGGCTACGAAATCCACTACATGGAAATGAATGATCTTCACCTCGACCAAGGCGTAGCGATTGCTGACACTAAAGTGGTCGAACTGAAAGAAGATCCAAACGGCTGGTACGAGTTCAAATCAGAGCAAACCATCGAGCTATCTGAGTTAGACGCGGTTCTGATGCGTAAAGATCCTCCGTTTGACACTGAATACATCTACGCGACTTACATCCTTGAGCGTGCAGAAGAGCAAGGCACGCTCATCCTCAACAAACCTCAAAGTCTGCGTGATTGTAATGAGAAACTATTTACTGCTTGGTTCCCAGAGCTGACGCCTACCACCATCGTGACTCGTAAAGCCGAAAAGATTAAAGCTTTCCGCGAAGAGCACGGCGATGTGATCTTAAAACCTCTTGATGGCATGGGTGGGGCGTCTATTTTCCGCGTGAAAGAGAACGATCCAAACGTATCAGTGATCATCGAAACACTGACTAACCATGGTCAGAATTACGCGATGGCACAAACATTCGTACCTGATATCAGCAATGGTGACAAGCGTATTCTCGTGGTTGATGGCGAGCCAATGCCTTACTGTCTGGCCCGTATTCCTGCGAAAGGCGAAACGCGCGGTAACCTTGCAGCGGGCGGCACAGGTGAAGCTCGTCCTCTCAGTGAAACAGACATTAAAATCGCCCAAACCGTAGCCCCAACTCTGAAAGAAAAAGGGCTTATTTTTGTGGGCCTTGATGTGATTGGCGATAAGCTGACAGAAATCAACGTAACCAGCCCAACTTGTATCCGTGAGATCGAAGCGGCGTTTGATATCTCAATCACCGGTAAACTAATGGATGCAATTGAACGCAGACTGAAGAGCGAATAAATAAATATATAGTAAAGTTATAGTAGAGAGCCAAATGCAAACTTAAGCAAATTCATGCATATAGTACCAATTTGCTTAAGTGCACTTCTGAGTCCTAAGGATCAGTATGAATATGAACCTCACAAACCATTTTTTAGTTGCCATGCCTGGAATGAAAGATCCCTATTTCCAGAATAGCGTGATCTACGTCTGCGAGCACAACGAAGAAGGCGCAATGGGGTTAATAATCAATGCGCCAGTCGATATCACGGTGGGTAACATGCTTAAGCAAGTCAAAGTACAACCTGTACACCCGCGCTTGTTCGAAGCGAGCCTTGACAGGCCTGTATATAACGGCGGCCCGATCTCAGAAGATCGTGGTTTTATTCTGCATAAACCGAAAGATTACTATGAATCCAGTATTCAGATGACCGATGACCTTGCAGTGACAACCTCGCGAGATATTCTGACTGTGTTAGGTACCGAAGCTGAGCCAAGCGACTATTTGGTTGCTTTGGGCTACGCAGGCTGGAGCGCAGGACAGCTGGAAAATGAGTTAGTTGAAAACTCCTGGCTAACCATTGAAGCTACGCCAGAAATCATCTTTGATACCCCAATTACAGACCGTTGGAAAAAAGCAGTAGAAAAACTGGGGATCGACCCGAGTCAGCTTTCTTCTGACGCAGGACATGCCTGATAAGTCAGACAGTTCCCCTAGATTGAGATTTGAGACACCTTATGTCACGTACTATTATGGCTTTTGATTTTGGAACCAAAAGCATCGGCAGCGCGATTGGCCAGGAAATTACCGGTACCGCTTCCCCACTCAAAGCTTTTAAAGCCAATGATGGCATTCCAAACTGGGACGACATCGAAAAACAGATCAAAGAATGGCAACCGGATTTATTGGTTGTGGGGCTACCGACAGACCTTCACGGCAAAGACTTGGAAACCATTACTCCCCGTGCAAAGAAGTTTGCTAATCGTTTACAAGGCCGTTATGGCTTGCCTGTTGAACTGCACGATGAACGTTTGTCCACAGCTGAAGCTCGTGCAGACTTGTTCGAAATGGGTGGCTACAAAGCGCTGTCAAAAGGGAATATCGATTGTCAATCCGCAGTTGTCATTCTAGAAAGCTGGTTTGAAAACCTTTGGAATGAGTAAATTAGCTTAAAAAGAAAAGGTTGGTACCTGCCAACCTTTTTATTGTCTGGAATATGGGAAGCCCTAGTCCATATCGATCTTAACGTTCGCCAAACTGCCTGTTGCTAGAGGCTCACCGCGTTGGGTTTTCAGCATGAGACGCAGATCATTAGCAGAATCTGCACTGTGCAATGCATCTTCTTCACTGATTTTCCCTTGCATCACTAACTTGTAGAGTGACTGGTCAAAGGTCAGCATACCAAACTCGTTTGAGCGAGACATCGTCGACTTCAATTCATGCAGATCACCTCGACGGATTAAATCCGAAACACGTGGACTGTTCAGCAGGATCTCAAATACGCCATGACGTCCCTGCCCACTTTTATCGCGGATCAACTGCTGGCCAACCACGCCTTTTAAGTTCATAGATAGATCAAACAAGAACTGATCTTTTTGATCTTTGGGTACTAAATGAAGAATCCGCTCTAAAGCCTGGTTAGCGTTGTTAGCGTGGAGAGTCGCCATACACAAATGCCCAGTTTCAGCAAAGGTCATCGCATACTCCATGGTCTCTCTACTGCGGATTTCGCCGATCAAAATCATATCCGGGGCCTGACGCAGAGAGTTTTTTAGTGCCACTTCGTAGCTTTCTGTATCTAAACCGACTTCACGCTGGGTTACGATACAACGCTTGTGTTCATGAACAAATTCGATCGGATCTTCTACCGTCAGGATATGGCCTGTCTTGTTGTTGTTTCGGTAGCCTGTCATTGCCGCCATTGTTGTTGACTTACCAGAGCCCGTTGCACCAACCACCAGCACCAGACCTCGCTTAGCAATCGCCAAATCTTGCAACACTAAAGGCAGTTTAAGCTGCTCAAAGGTAGGAATGTTAGTTTCAATCCGACGAATAACCGCACCCGGCAATTCTCTTTGGAAAAAGGCACTAACGCGGAAACGACCGCATTCTCTGACAATAGCAAAGTTAGATTCTCGACTTTTTCGAAACTCCTGACGACGCTCAGGATCCATTGCATTATCCAGTAGCTGAGCCACATCATTTTCAGTCAGCTTTTCACCTTGTGGGCGTAACTCACCGTCGACCCGATACAAAATTGGCGCGCCGACCGTGATATAAAGATCCGACGCTTGTAGCGCCAGCATACCTTCAAGAAATTTATTCAGATCCATTTTCCGTATTCACCATTGTCTGCATGAGTGTTACGAGAACTGCTGTACATCAAGCCCAACTTTGCTGTCGGCCTCTTCGTGAGAAACAATACCTTGCGCCAATAGCTGACGAGCATTTTGCTCCATGGTCTGCATACCGTGTGCCGCGCCAGTTTGAATTATCGAGTACATCTGTGCGACTTTATCTTCGCGAATCAAGTTACGGATTGCTGGTGTCGCCATCATGATTTCGTGGCAGGCTACTCGGCCTCCCCCATTACGTTTTAATAGCTTCTGGGCAATCACTGAACTTAACGATTCTGACAACATCGAACGCACCATGTCTTTGTCGCTACCCGGAAATACATCGATAATACGGTCAATGGTTTTTGCGGCTGAACTGGTGTGTAGCGTTCCAAAAACCAAATGACCAGTTTCTGCGGCGGTCAACGCAAGGCTAATGGTTTCTTTATCACGCATCTCACCCACTAAGATGACATCCGGGTCTTCACGTAATGCACTGCGCAAGGCGTTTTGGAAGCTATGAGTGTCACGGTGAACTTCACGCTGATTGATCAAACATTTGTTGTTGGTATGAACAAATTCAATTGGATCTTCAATTGTGAGAATGTGCTTATTGTGATTACGATTGATGTAGTCGACAATGGCAGCTAAAGTCGTCGATTTACCAGAGCCAGTTGGCCCAGTTACCAGAACTAAGCCTTTTTGTCCGCTGGCAATCTTGCTGAAGATTTCTGGTGCTTCGAGTTGATCAAGCGTTGGTATGCTGCTTGGAATGGTACGAAATACCGCAGCGCAGCCGCGGGACTGGTTAAAGGCGTTGACACGAAAGCGACCTACGTTCTGTAGTTCAAAAGAAAAATCAACTTCGAGTTTTTCTTCGAACTCACTGCGTTGAGCGTCATTCATGATTTCGAATACCAAGCGATGTACCTCTTGGTGTGTAAACGCTGGAATACCGAGCTTTCTCACATCGCCATCAATTCTGACCATAGGTGCTACACCTGCAGAAAGATGTAGATCTGAGGCATTATGTTTTACACTAAAATCCAGTAACTCAGTGATATCCATTTAAAATCCTTAAGTCTAAAGTACAGCTATGAGTAGTATTCAACAAAATATTGAACATATCACCTCTCAAATTCGCAACGACGAGCAAAAATGCGGTCGTGCTCCGGAGTCAGTGCAACTTCTAGCGGTAAGTAAAACCAAACCCGTAGAAGCCATTCTTGAAGCTTACCAAGCTGGTCAAACCGCATTTGGTGAAAACTATGTGCAAGAGGGCGTGGATAAAGTTCAGCACTTTGCACAGCATTATCCAGATAATTGCATAGAATGGCACTTCATCGGACCAATTCAGTCCAATAAATCACGCCTTGTCGCTGAACATTTCGATTGGGTTCACACCATCGACCGCGCAAAGATCGCGCAACGTCTTAATGATCAACGCCCTAACGAATTAAAACCCTTACAGGTACTGATTCAAGTGAACACCAGTGGCGAAGACTCAAAATCTGGCGTAACCGGTGAAGAAATATTCGAACTGGCTGAGTTGATTTCTCGCCTTCCGAACCTCACGTTAAGAGGATTGATGTCTATTCCTGCTAACGTATCGGACTATGATGCACAACTTCATGAGTTCCAGAAGCTGGCGGCATTGAAGCAAACGCTTCAGCAGCAGTATCCGGACATAGACACATTGTCCATGGGGATGAGTGGCGACATGACGGCGGCGATAGAAGCCGGTAGCACGATGGTTCGTATCGGAACAGCGATTTTTGGCGCACGTGACTATAACTCAAAAAGTGAATAGCCATTACCAGTAAGCGAAAAAAGCTCAATCTTCGCATCACAAAGTTAAGCGGTAAGACTTAATTGTCACTATGCACACCCGTGCATTGTAAATAGTAAAGTATCACAATGGAAATCAGACAAATGGAACATAAAAAGATTGCCTTCATCGGTGCAGGTAACATGGTGCGAGCCATCATTTCTGGCTTAGTATCAAACGGATACCCGGCAAAAAATATTGTGGCAACCGCCCCTTCAGAAACACGCCGCGTGCCACTCGAGCAAGATTTTGGCATCCGTACTAGCAGCGATAACCTCCTTGCTGCATCAGAAGCGGATGTGGTGGTGTTGTCTGTGAAACCACAAATGATGGCGGAGGTATGTAAACCACTGCAATCTGTCGATTTCAGCAAAAAATTAGTGATTTCTATCGCTGCTGGCATTAATTGTTCACGTTTAGATGAGATGCTAGCGACTAAGTTAAACTTGGTTCGTGTGATGCCAAATACGCCTTCTCAACTGGGTTTAGGCATGAGTGGTCTTTTCGCTCCAGAACACGTGACTCAACAAGATAAAGACTTCGCGGCTCAATTAATGGAAGCGGTAGGTAAAGTGTGTTGGGTAGAACAAGAATCTGGCATCAACAATGTGATTGCGGCTGCCGGCAGCGCTCCTGCCTACTTTTTCTTGTTTATGGAAGCAATGCAAGCAGAAGCGGTAGCGCAAGGTTTTGATAAAGACACCGCTCGTCTGCTGGTTCAGCAAGCTGCATTAGGTGCAGCCAGCATGGTCGTAAATAACCCAGAGACTGAGCTATCAACACTACGTGAAAATGTCACCTCTAAAGGAGGCACAACCGCAGAAGCACTACGCACATTCAACGAACATCAACTTTCTGATATCGTAGCAAAAGCAATGCAGGCAGCGGTTGCTCGTGCGGAAGAAATGGAAAAGCTATTTTAATTATCTGGATGCTTACAGAGAAAAGCCATCCACCACTTGTTAAGGGTACCTTATGAATTCAATGAGTTTTCTCATCTCAACCCTATTTGACCTGTATATCATGGTCGTTATATTGCGTATTTGGTTGCAAGCTGCGCGCGCAGACTTCTATAACCCTTTCTCGCAATTTATCGTAAAAGCTACTCAGCCTGTGATTGGTCCTCTGCGTCGCTTTATTCCGTCTGTCGGTAATATCGATCTGGCTACCATTCTCTTTGCGTACCTATTGTGTGTACTCAAGTTCGTTGCGCTGATCCTAATCGCATCAAACGGCTCGGTTTCTTTCAGTATCGAGTTCCTATTCCTCGGCTTACTGTCTCTGATTAAAGCCGCTGGCGGCTTGTTATTCTGGGTATTGCTGATCCGTGCAATCCTAAGCTGGGTTAGCCAAGGTCGTAGCCCAATTGAATATGTGTTCCACCAGCTGACTGAACCAATGTGTGCGCCAATCCGTCGTATTATCCCTGCAATCGGAGGTCTGGATCTTAGCGTCTTGGTTCTGTTTATCGGTCTACAATTCGCCAACTTCCTAATAGGCGACATTGTTGGCCCAATCTGGTTCCAGCTGTAGTGTCATCCGCAGCTTGGCGTGATGGCGAGGACATCGTCCTAAAGCTCTATATTCAACCCAAAGCAAGCCGCGATAAAGTCGTTGGCTTGCACGGAGAAGAGTTAAAAATCGCCATTACTGCACCGCCTGTCGATGGTAAAGCCAATGCGCATCTAACCAAGTTCTTGGCTAAGCAATTTAAAGTCGCTAAGGGTTTGGTTCACATAGAAAAAGGTGAGCTGGGACGGCACAAGCAAATTCGAATAGAATCTCCCACCCAGATACCTGCTGATATAAAAGCCATCTTATGATGGCTTTTTATTTAACCTGATAATGAGTTGTTTATACCAATCACAGTAATTAAGTGATCAGAGATAGCGTAGTGAAAATGCTAGAGAACAAGACGAAAATTTTCGATAAGTATTAATTCTACAATCAGAATTGGCAACGCAGTGATCGAGTATTTTAACAAGCTAGAATGACCAGTTATTTACTACGACTGGTATTACATTAAACTTAAATGGAAGTATCTTTTTGAGGATATCACGATGAACAAATGGATTACCGCCTTACTGATCAGCCTGCTGTCTTTCCCGACTCTCGCCGAGCAGTTCAAAAACATGAAAGACATCGAAGTACATTACGTGGCGTTTAACTCTACCTTTCTGACGCCTAAAATAGCACGAAGCTATGACATCCAACGTAATGGCTACCTTGCAATTATCAATATTAGTGTGTTGGATAGAGCTTCTCTCGGAAAACCAGCGTTAGAAGCGCAAGTCGATGGGCAAGCGAAGAACCTGATTGGCCAAACTCAGCAGTTAACCTTTCGAGAAGTTAAAGAAGGTGACGCCATTTACTACTTAGCCGAGCTACCGGTGACGCATGAAGAAACTTTTAACATCGATATTGATGTAAAAGCTGGAAACAAAGGCTCAGGTAAGCTTAAATTCACCCAGAAGTTTTATGTTGAAGAGTGATATGTCGAAGAGTAGTTGGATCATGATGTTCTAAATGCTTTTGGACACCAGTAAGCCTCCCCCTCTAAAGTTAAAATGAAAAGATAAGGAGAACAACATGTTCTCCTTATTGCAATGAAAAGAGAACCCCATGAAAAAAATTGTGTTAGCAACAGGCAACCAAGGCAAAGTACGTGAGATGGCTGATTTGCTATCCGATTTCGGATTCGAAGTATTAGCACAAAGTGAGTTCAACGTCTCTGAAGTTGCAGAAACGGGCACCACGTTTATTGAAAACGCGATCATCAAAGCTCGCCACGCAGCACAAGAAACCGGTCTGCCTGCTATCGCGGATGATTCTGGCTTAGAAGTCGACTTCCTTAACGGTGCGCCGGGTATCTATTCCGCAAGGTACGCTGGAAAAAACGCGGCAGATCAAGAAAACCTAAATAAACTTCTGCAAGCAATGGATGGTGTGCCAGAAGCTGAGCGCACCGCACGTTTCCATTGCGTATTGGTTCTGATGCGTCATAAAGACGATCCAACACCTGTCGTTTGTCACGGTAAGTGGGAAGGTCGTATCCTGACAGAAGCACACGGTGAGAATGGTTTTGGTTATGACCCTATCTTCTTCGTACCAGAAGACAACTGTGCGTCAGCAGAGCTAGAGCCGGCACGTAAAAAGCAGCTATCACATCGTGGTAAAGCGCTTAAGTCTCTGTTTGCTCAGCTTTCTGAACAAGTCGCTCAGTAAGGTAAACAAGTTTGACCATATTAACGCCC
Organism: Vibrio sp. J1-1; assembly: GCF_021728395.1. GTDB lineage: Bacteria > Pseudomonadota > Gammaproteobacteria > Enterobacterales > Vibrionaceae > Vibrio. Next base: position 470,954 of record NZ_JAKKCM010000003.1, read on the forward strand.
CCAGCACTCAGTCTTTATGTTCACATCCCATGGTGTGTACAAAAGTGCCCATACTGTGATTTCAACTCACATGAGCTCAAAGCGGAGATCCCAGAGGAGCAATACATCAACGCCCTACTGGAAGATCTGGATACCGACATTGAGAAGTATCGCTTGAACGATGCTCCGCGCCCTCTGCACTCTATATTCATCGGTGGTGGTACGCCTAGCCTGATTTCAGCACAAGGGATTGAGCGCCTGTTAAAAGGCATTGAAGCGCGCATTCCATTCAAATCTGACATCGAAATTACCATGGAAGCCAACCCAGGCACGATTGAAGCAGAACGTTTTGCTGGCTACCGAAAAGCAGGTGTGACACGCATTTCCATTGGTGTGCAAAGTTTTGAACAAGAGAAGCTAGAGCGACTTGGCCGTATTCATGGTAAGGATGAAGCAGTCAATGCGGCTAAGCTTGCCCATCAGATCGGCTTAAACAGCTTTAACTTGGATTTAATGCACGGCTTGCCAGACCAGAGTATTGAGCAGGCTCTGGCCGATTTGGATAAAGCAATTGAACTCGCACCGCCGCACCTGTCTTGGTATCAGCTCACCATTGAGCCGAACACCATGTTCTACTACAAGCCGCCGACGCTCCCTGACGACGATGACTTATGGGACATCTTCGAGCTAGGACATAAGAAGCTGGCGGCAGCTGGGTACGTACAGTACGAGATTTCTGGTTACAGCAAGCCGGGATTTCAGTGTCAGCATAATCTCAATTACTGGCGCTTTGGGGATTACCTCGGCATCGGCTGTGGCTCACACGGTAAGCTGAGCTTCTCTGACGGACGTATCATTCGTACCACCAAAGTGAAGCACCCTCGTGGGTATCTGGCTGCATACCAAAATATGGTTAAGCCGTACCTACATACTGAACAATTCGTCGAAGATGAAGACCGTCCGTTTGAGTTCTTTATGAACCGTTTCCGTTTAATGGAAGCGTGTCCAAAACAAGACTTTATCGACACTACAGGGTTACCACTAATCAGCATTCAAAACACCATCGGCTGGGCGTTGGAAATGGGGTATTTGAGTGAGACAAAGACACACTGGCAAATTACCGAGAAAGGGAAACTTTTCTTGAACGACTTACTCGAAGCCTTTATGGCAGAAGAAGACGAATAACAACGTCAGAAAATAAAGCATAAAAAATGCCTCTCATATTTGAGAGGCATTTTTTAACCTGATACGAATAAGCAGCTTTAGAAAATGGAACGACCGATTCGCTCTGAAAGCAATTCCAAAGCTTTTGTTCCAGCCAGAGAGTTACCAGCGGGGTCGAGCTCCGGTGACCAAACTGCAATGCTCATTTCTCCCGGAACAACAGCAATGACACCACCACCAACACCAGACTTACCCGGCATACCGACACGGTAGGCAAACTCACCGGCGCCATCATAAAGCCCACACGTCGCGAGCTGTGCATTCAACTGCTTAGTTTGAGTTGGTGAGACAATCGGCTTTCCTGTTTGTACAGACGTACCTTTGTTGGCTAAATAGCTAAAGGTTTTCGCCAAATCAACACAGCTCATCTTTAAAGCACAGGCATGGAAGTAATTTTGCAGCACGGGTATGACTTCATTGTCGAAGTTACCAAATGAACGCATCAGATAAGCAATTGCGGCGTTGCGATCACCATGCATCATTTCAGAAGCCGCCACCACTTTGTCGTACACAATGTGGGTATCACCGGAAAGCTGGCGAACGAATTCAAGCAAGCGCTGACGCGGTGCAGACAAACGACTTTGCAGCAGATCAGCAACCACTATCGCACCAGCGTTGATGAACGGGTTACGTGGTATGCCCTGTTCCATCTCTAACTGGATTAAAGAATTAAAGGCCTGACCTGAAGGCTCTTTCCCTACTCTTGTCCATATTTCTTCTTGCTTATATAAGCACATTGCTAGCGTCAGGCTTAGTGCTTTCGAAATAGACTGAATAGAAAAAGGTTCATCGGCGTCGCCCGCCTTAATCACTTCACCGTCATTGGTGTATACCGCAATACCTAACTTGTTGCTGGGCACTTTTGCCAGAGCAGGAATGTAATCAGCTACTTTTCCCTGACCGATCAAAGGACGAACTTCGGTCAGAATATCTGTCAAAATTTCCACTGTAGGTTTCATTGTTCACCTTATTATCACTGATTTAATTCAGAGGTAAAAAAAGCCAATACATTGTTGGCTTTTCAAATATTTTTATCGAACAATCAATTATGGTTTCACTGCCACAATAATGTTGCGGTTGATAGATTGATCCACGCGGTGAAGATAACCGATATAAGGGTCTTCTGAAAGCACCTTCCACCCCTGCTCTTCAAATAATGCCGCGACATCTTTCCATTTCAGTGTGAACTCGTTGAAAGACAACACCACTGACCCTTGCTTTTTTAGTACCACTTTCCATGCAGGCAGAGCTTCTTTTAAAAGCTCCAATGGGCTGCGGTTCAGTTTACTGTCTTTCGCATTTTTACTGCCGTGCTGCACGCCATAAGGCAAGTCAGACACCATGACATCCACTGAGTTCTTTTTCACAACTTGGTCTGCGATACGGGTATCCGCCGAGTACAGCTTCATCGTCTGAAGGTAACCTTGGTTGTAATCTTCTTTCTTCGCAGCGGCTTCAATCACGAAACCATCGGCCACTTTTTTACCACCAGAGGTGCGCTTTTCTTTGCTCACTTTATGTTTAAAGCGACCGTTCTTCATAAACTTAACAACGAAGGTTTGGATCTCTTGAACCCATTTCTGGTTGATCTCAACACCCACTACATTCAAGCCATGGATCAAACCTTCAAATAGTGTTGTACCCTTACCACACATCGGATCCATTAACGTCAGTTGCGCGCTATCTGTTTTAGCGGCACTCACGCCAAGGTTTACCATCAAACGCGTAAACTGCTCGTTTGTTTTTCCGGTATAACGCAGGATCTGACTCATACTCTCAGGGAAAGTGTTGAACGCAGGCGCCTGAATTGGACGTAGCAAACCATCTTCACGCACTTCAAACAGCGCGTAATAAATCGAAGATGCCGCTAATTTACGAGCTTGTGCCTCGTTGAGAGCGTCTGCACACGAGAACACCAATGCCGCAGGTAAGCCGACATCTTTACTGCCAATTTCAGTCACTTCAACACCTTCAGAAGCCAGCATGGCTTTTAGCTCTGAACATGCGATGGTCATAGCGCTATCAAAGTAAATACGGTTGTGACCCGGATTCGCTAATATCGCATAGTGGTACATCACCTGGCTCCTTAAGCAGTACGCTTGAACTTGATGTCCCACACACCGTGACCAAGACGGTGACCGCGAGCTTCAAATTTAGTCAATGGACGATCCTCTGGACGAGGAACAAAGTCACCTTCTTCAGCAATGTTTTCAAAACCTGGTGCTTGTTTCATGATTTCAATCATGTGCTCTGCGTAGTTTTCCCAGTCCGTTGCCATATGGAAGATACCCTTATTAGGGATAAGCTTCTGGCGAACCATTTCAGCAAACTCTAGCTGTACAATACGGCGCTTGTGGTGGCGTTTTTTATGCCATGGGTCTGGGAAGAACAGTTGCAGTGTCGTTAGGCTATCGTTCGGGATCATGTGCTCAAACACTTCTACCGCGTCATGACACATAACACGCAGGTTAGTAATACCCGCTTCACGCGCATCAGAAAGACAAGCACCAACACCTGGGCTATGTACTTCGATACCGATGAAGTTTTTCTCAGGTGCGTTCTTTGCCATTTCAACCAGTGAAGCGCCCATACCAAAACCGATTTCAAGTACAACTGGGTTGTCGTTACCAAATACTTCTTTCCAATCAAGAAGTTCTGCTTTGTAATCGATACCCATCGTTGGCCAGCACTCATTCATCGCACTCTCTTGGCCCTTGGTTAGGCGGCCTTCGCGACGAACGAAGCTGCGGATTTTACGGATCAGTTTGCCGTCTTCGTTGTATTCGTTAGTGGTTACTTCACTCATTGATTTTGCCTGCACATTGATTAATCAAAGCGGGGATTATCCAAAGAATTTACTCAGGTGCAAGTTTTTGTTGAGCTTTGGTCTACCACAACTCAAAAGCTATGATGCTCCCTGTAATATTCCCACACTTTAACAGTTGTACTTATCACCCATTCGTGGTGCAATTTTGCCCCTAACCAATAATAGAATACAGAGCAAGTCGTGACCCCTTTCGCCAGTGCCATTTTAGAGTGGTATGACTCATATGGAAGAAAAGATCTTCCGTGGCAACAGAACAAAACCGCATACAGTGTCTGGTTGTCTGAAATTATGCTTCAGCAAACACAGGTCACTACGGTAATTCCCTATTACCAACGCTTTTTAGAGCGGTTTCCGACCGTGGTCGACCTCGCAAATGCAGAGCAAGATGAAGTGCTGCACCTTTGGACGGGGCTCGGTTACTACGCCCGAGCTCGCAACCTTCATAAAGCGGCCAAAGAGGTTGCCCATAAATACAATGGTGAGTTTCCGCTTGATATAGAGCAAATGAACGCACTGCCAGGAATTGGACGCTCAACTGCAGCTGCAGTACTGTCATCAGTCCATAAACAGCCCCATGCGATTCTCGATGGTAACGTTAAGCGAACGCTTTCTCGATGCTTTGCGGTTGAAGGGTGGCCTGGCCAGAAAAAAGTGGAAAACCAGTTGTGGGAAATTGCCGAGGCACATACTCCACAAACGGATGTCGATAAATATAACCAAGCCATGATGGACATGGGGGCAATGGTCTGCACACGCAGCAAACCTAAATGCACGTTATGTCCAGTTGCTGATCTCTGTGTGGCGAAAAAACAAAACAATGTCCTCGACTATCCTGGTAAAAAGCCCAAGAAAGACAAACCAGTTAAGCAAACCCGCTTTGTCATGCTGCACCACCAAAATGCGAATGGGCATGAAGTATGGCTGGAACAAAGGCCTCAAACTGGTATTTGGGGCGGACTATTTTGCTTCCCGCAGACCGAACATGTAGATGTTGAAAGCGATATTGATTTGCTATTAGAGCAGCGCGGTATTCAAGCCAATGACATTAAAGAGCAGCAAACGCTGATCACTTTCCGCCATACCTTTAGTCATTACCATCTCGATATCACACCAATTTTGATTGACCTGTCAAAGCAACCCAATGTGATAATGGAAGGTAACAAAGGTCTTTGGTATAACTTATCTAAACCTGAAGAAGTAGGCTTAGCCGCGCCAGTAAAACTTTTGCTGGAAGCGCTACCTCACGAACTTCGTTAATTGAATGCAAGGAGTCATTATGAGCCGCACTGTGTTTTGTGCTCGACTAAAGAAAGAAGGCGAAGGTCTAGACTTTCAACTTTACCCAGGTGAACTAGGTAAACGTATTTTTGATAATATCTCTAAAGAAGCTTGGGCTGAATGGCAACACAAACAAACCATGTTGATCAACGAAAAGAAGCTCAACATGATGGATCCAGAGCATCGTAAACTGATCGAAACTGAAATGGTGAACTTCCTGTTTGAAGGTAAAGATGTTCACATCGATGGTTACACACCACCTAGCGAATAAAGCAACTTGTTCAAATAAAGTAAGCTTATTCAAAAACAATGACATCACATAAAACCTTGTGGTGTCATTGCCACACCATCCTATCCCATCTAATAATCAGCCATGAAAAAAATTGCCTTTATCGTTGCAGCCCTTCTATTAACGGCAGGTTGTAGTCGCGAGTTCGTCGAAAATTTTTATGATGTCGATTACGAGCCAACCAATCGCTTCGCCAATAACTTAGCCGAGTTACCAGGACAATTTGAGAAAGACACCTCGGCTCTCGATTCGTTGATCAAGAGCTTCTCCGGTAATATCCAAAAAAAATGGGGGAAGCGAGAAGTTAAGCTCGCTGGTAAAAGTAATTACGTAAAATATATTGATAACTACCTGAGTAGAGCTGAAGTCGATTTCCAAAAAGGTGTCATCACCATAGAAACCGTTTCGCCAACCGACCCCCAAAAGCACCTCAAGAACGCAATCATCACAACGTTACTCACTCCTGATGACCCGGCGAATGTAGACCTGTTTTCTTCCAAAGATATCAAACTCGAAGGTCAGCCTTTTCTATATAAACAGGTTGTCGACCAAGATAAGAAACCTATTCAATGGTCCTGGCGAGCTAACCGCTTTGCCGATTACCTGATTAGTCACGAAATCAAAACGAAAGACGTCGATTTCAAAAAAGCGTACTACGTAGAAATTCCGATGGTGGAAGATCACTTCATCCAGCGCAGTTATCAATATGCGAGTATCGTGCGCCGAGCTGCAGAGAAGTACGACATCCCTGAAGATTTGATTTACGCCATTATCAAAACAGAAAGCAGTTTTAATCCATATGCGGTTAGCTGGGCTAATGCCTATGGCTTGATGCAAGTCGTACCAAAGACAGCTGGCAGAGACGTTTTCGCACTGGTTAAAAATCGCTCGGGCCAACCAAGCCCCGAGTATTTGTTTAATCCAGAAAACAACATTGATACCGGGACGGCTTACTTTTACATCTTGAAGAATCGTTATTTAAAAGATGTCAGTCACCCTACATCGCTCGAATACAGCATGATATCCGCATACAACGGCGGTACTGGTGGCGTTCTCAATACCTTTAACCGCAGCGACCGAAAACGTGCGATGCGTGATCTGAATTCTCTGCAACCTAACCAGGTTTATTGGGCGCTAACTAAAAAACATCCCAATGCAGAAGCACGTCGCTACCTAGAAAAAGTTACAAATTTCAAAAAGGAATTTAACTCTGTGCAAACTTTCTAGCACTAGTTGAACAAAAAGCGTTCGAACAACCACTTTTTTGAAATTATTTAAAAAAAGTGGTTGACGCAAAGCGGGAAAATCCGTTTAATAGCGCTCCGTTGCCCGGATAGCTCAGTCGGTAGAGCAGAGGATTGAAAATCCTCGTGTCGGTGGTTCGATTCCGCCTCCGGGCACCACAATTTATTCATTGTTGGTGCTTAGCACGGACAAGAAGTTAAAAGAATAAAAGTGTGCCGACTTAGCTCAGTAGGTAGAGCAACTGACTTGTAATCAGTAGGTCACCAGTTCGATTCCGGTAGTCGGCACCATTCTTTTGCCTCGATAGCTCAGTCGGTAGAGCAGAGGATTGAAAATCCTCGTGTCGGTGGTTCGATTCCGCCTCGAGGCACCATTATTTGGTGCACTTGCTTAATTTGAAATAATTGGCAAGACACAAACAACTTTTTGTTGTTAAAAGTACAATTCCTCCTTAGCTCAGTTGGTAGAGCGACGGACTGTTAATCCGCAGGTCGCTGGTTCGAGCCCAGCAGGAGGAGCCACTTTCTAGAATTTCATTCAGTTGGGATTCTAAAAAGAAGAGTCTATCTCTTCTAAAAAGAATAAAGTGTGCCGACTTAGCTCAGTAGGTAGAGCAACTGACTTGTAATCAGTAGGTCACCAGTTCGATTCCGGTAGTCGGCACCATTCTTTTGCCTCGATAGCTCAGTCGGTAGAGCAGAGGATTGAAAATCCTCGTGTCGGTGGTTCGATTCCGCCTCGAGGCACCATTATTTGGTGCACTTGCTTAATTTAATTGATTAGCAAGACACAAACAGAATAGTTCCTCCTTAGCTCAGTTGGTAGAGCGACGGACTGTTAATCCGCAGGTCGCTGGTTCGAGCCCAGCAGGAGGAGCCACTTTCAAGAAGCCGCATCACATGATGCGGCTTTTTTTTATCTATATATTCTCCCCTACCCAGTCACGACTTTCACTCATAGCCCCGCCCTCACATATAAAGCTCACTTCTTGAAAAACTTATTTCACGATAAAAATTTAATCTCCATCATAATTTAAACAAGCACTTGTAGGCGCTCATTTCCTTCTTCAATAAGATGCCTTGTCTATTCAATTTCTAAAATAAACCATGCTTTGCATAGCAACTAAAAAATTTGTGAGCCCAAATATGAAACTAAAAACTCAAGCCTATTTACTGTCTGCGATTATATTGCTGGCGTTGCTCGCATTAACCGCTACAGGTTTATGGACTCAGAGAGTTGCAAGTAACCTTGATAACAAAGCTCGAGTGACAGAACTGTTCAAGAGCGCATATAGCATTCTGACAGAAGTAGAAGCAATGGCTGCAAGTGGTGAACTTCCGGAAGATGAAGCAAAAGCACTGGCGACTCGGCTGCTTCGCAACAATATCTATAAAGATAATGAATACGTTTATGTTGCCGATGAGAACATGATATTTGTCGCTGCGCCTCTCGATCCACAATTGCATGGCACCAGCTTCCATGACTTCAAAGACAGCAATAACAATAGCGTTGGCCAATTAATATTAGATATTTTGGATAACAAAACAGGCCAGATTGTCGAATATACATGGAGCCAAACACAAACCGACGGAAGCATTGAAGAGAAGCATTCAATAGCAGAAAAAACGCCTCACTGGGGATGGGTTGTAGGTACTGGTATTGGATTTAACGAGGTAAATGCACGTTTTTGGGCTACCGCACAATGGCAACTCATTCTATGCCTCTTCATAGCAGGTGCTATTCTTACCAGCCTAACCATCGCCATCCGCAAGATGCTGAACGTATTAGGAGGAGAGCCTCATGACGTACGCCAAGCCGTTCAGGCGGTCTCTCAGGGCAATATCCAGACAAGTTTCGATACGGTAGCCCCAAAAGATAGTATTTACGATGCTGTGCAGAACATGAGTCAGTCTCTGGCCACAATGGTAACGAATCTCGATAGTTCTATGCTCGCTCTGCGCTCAGAGTTATCCGCAGTTGAATCACGCTCTGGAACCATTGCTGATTTGACCTTATCGCAACAGCAATCAACCGCTATGATTGCGACAGCGATGACAGAAATGGCCTCGTCATCCAATCAAGTCGCAACGTCAGCAAATGATACCGCTCGAAATACGGATGAAGCGGACAAACAAAGTCAACATACCCAATCACTGATCTGTAGTACGGTGGATAATATCCAGGGGCTGGCAAATCAGTTAAATACAGCCAGTCTGGCGGTAGCTAATTTAGATCAGGATGTAAACAACATCGTCAAAGTTTTAGACGTCATTGGTGATATCGCAGAACAAACTAACTTACTGGCGCTAAACGCAGCTATTGAAGCCGCTCGCGCGGGTGAGCAAGGCAGAGGGTTTGCTGTTGTGGCCGATGAAGTTCGCAAACTTGCTGGCCGTACTCAAGATAGTACAAAAGAGATCCAGAACATGATCTCAAACCTCCAGCAAGGTTCTCGCCATGCTATCCAAACAATGGAGATTTGCGCTGAGACCAGTCAAAGCACAGTCACACAGTCCCAAAGTGCTTCTGAAGCTCTACAACAGATAGTGACAGCATTAGAAGCCATTACGACAATGAGCCAACAAATCGCAACAGCTGCTGCGGAGCAAACCCATGTCAGCGACGATATTGCACACCGCATAAATCTGATTGAAGAAAGTGGTTATCAGCTAAATTCGGTGGTCACAGAGAGTCAATCAAGCACTCAAAGCCTGGCTTCTTTAGCGAATGATCTGGAAGGATGGGTGAATAAGTTCTCTGTAAAGCACTAGCTTAGAGCCAATTTACTAACATAAAGCACGTTTTCAAACGTGCTTTATTATTTTTGACTTACTAATCAGGCAAACAAACTCGTCGTTTAATTCCCAAGAACTCTTAAAGCAAGGTGTATCACCATTTAAAACGCATAAAAACAGCCCACTCCGAGCACAATTTCATCAAACGATATTTTATTTGAATTTTATTGTTGACCTAAGAAGCGAAAAACCGTTTAATACACCTCGTCGCCCGGATAGCTCAGTCGGTAGAGCAGAGGATTGAAAATCCTCGTGTCGGTGGTTCGATTCCGCCTCCGGGCACCACAGTTTATTAATTGTTGGTGCTTAGCACGAACAATAGTTAAAAGAATAAGGTGTGCCGACTTAGCTCAGTAGGTAGAGCAACTGACTTGTAATCAGTAGGTCACCAGTTCGATTCCGGTAGTCGGCACCATTTATTCTTAAAAAACAATTCCTCCTTAGCTCAGTTGGTAGAGCGACGGACTGTTAATCCGCAGGTCGCTGGTTCGAGCCCAGCAGGAGGAGCCACTTTTCAATTAGCAAGACTATTGCTTGTTAATGAAAACGTGCCGACTTAGCTCAGTAGGTAGAGCAACTGACTTGTAATCAGTAGGTCACCAGTTCGATTCCGGTAGTCGGCACCATTTAATTTAAAAAGACAATTCCTCCTTAGCTCAGTTGGTAGAGCGACGGACTGTTAATCCGCAGGTCGCTGGTTCGAGCCCAGCAGGAGGAGCCACTTTTGGAAAGCTGCATCACTTGATGCAGCTTTTTTTTCGTTTAAAAAGCCCGAATAGATCTTCTTATCTTCTTATCCTCGCTAGCAAGTCATTGGCTTTAAAGCTTTGTTTAATCAATACACTGCCAGAAGTTTGTCTTTGTTCCCCTCCCTTATTGGATCGCGATATAAATAAAAAGTATTGCTCGTAAGGCTTAGCAATAGCACAGATCACATTTGCCTCTTTCGTTATACAAACCTCAGTACCAGCACCAACTATCTATATACTCATCAAAGCCCAGCATTGACTCTCTAGCGGTCCTTTAATGCCTTTATAAATTGTTAGTGCGTAATTTCACATAATGATCGTTATCGCCAACCTGTGACGCTATAGAGAGCTTACAGAGCTAGGAGCAAACTTTAAGATTAAGCTCTTTCTCCAGAACGATGAATCAAGGAAAACGTTCACTGCGAGCCCTTAGCGAGTGCGATTAAAGCCGAGAAATGCGCTAGTCCATTCACAACAGAGAAAGCCCTGTAATTGATCCTAAGCATTTCTATCAGTACACCTTACGCCAACACACCGTAAACATAAATCGACTGGAGATTTCACCATACAGCACCCAATAACACGCCATATACTAGCGTATAAGCCACCTTTGAAATTCCAGAGTAATAAGTATTACCTTTCTAGCTAAGACTCAAGACAAGTGACAGCGGACAAAGAATGTGAGGTTTCTTCTGACGTTCAGAATAAGCAGAGGATCTGTAGAGCTTGAGATTAAGCAGGCTCTCAACGCGAGGAACTCATAGGTCTGAGTAAAGTCACTCAATACAAAATAAAAAACCTGGTATTTCTGCTTGAAGATCAGAAGACCAGAGCCACAGGCAGGCAATCTGGAGGCATTAGGACTAAAGGGTGGATATACTCGGTCTTTAGCAAAGCTTTGAGAACAAGTGATGGAGCGACTAGAGTCTCAGGCTACAGGCAGGCCCTCCTGCTGGACTTATTGATCTTAACTCAGCACAAACTAAAAGACCCCAGCATTTCTGCTGAGGTCTGGAATAAGTGGCGGAGCGGACGGGACTCGAACCCGCGACCCCCGGCGTGACAGGCCGGTATTCTAACCAACTGAACTACCGCTCCGCATTGGTCAGACTATTGAGTCTAATAAGAACCTGGCGATGTTCTACTCTCACATGGGGAAACCCCACACTACCATCGACGCTACTTCGTTTCACTTCTGAGTTCGGCATGGAAATCAGGTGGGTCCAAAGCGCTATGGTCGCCAAGTAAAATTCTAATTGTAAATGGTGCTGATACCCAGACTCGAACTGGGGACCTCATCCTTACCAAGGATGCGCTCTACCACCTGAGCTATATCAGCATCAAGATGTCCCTGAAGACTAAAAAAGCCCGTTCTTTCAAACGGGCTCTTTAAATTTAAAGCCTGGCGATGTCCTACTCTCACATGGGGAAACCCCACACTACCATCGGCGCTATTTCGTTTCACTTCTGAGTTCGGCATGGAAATCAGGTGGGTCCAAAACGCTATGTTCGCCAAGCAAATTCTTTTTACCTTTAGCTTTTTCTAAAAGCTGAAAGTAAATAAACTTGGAAAGCTGTTTTTTTTAATTCTCGTTATTACACATTCAATGTTCTTGCATTGAGTCCATCAAAACCCCTTGGGTGTTGTATGGTTAAGCCTCACGGGCAATTAGTACAGGTTAGCTCAACGCCTCACAACGCTTACA
>NZ_JAKKCM010000030.1 GCF_021728395.1 Vibrio sp. J1-1
TCTTGAACTACTAGCTATCGCTAAAGAGCGTGAATCTGAAGAGAGCATTTCGGTAAATATTGATGACCTATAAACTCGACTTTAAAAAGAGCGCACTCAAAGAGTGGAAAAAGCTTGGCTCTACTCTACAACAACAATTTAAGAAAAAGCTAATCGAGCGCTTAGATAACCCACATGTTCCGGCTTCAAAGCTTTCTGGAGCTGACAACATGTACAAAATTAAGTTGCGTCAATCGGGCTACCGTCTCGTCTACAAAGTTGAAGACGATGTCATCATTGTAACCGTCTTAGCTGTCGGAAAACGCGAACGTAGCGATGTTTACCGTAAAGCTATGAAAAGGTTAGATGATTGATTGCGGTATAACGCCAAATTAAGGTGTGAACAACGCTGGCACCTTACCTAAACCATTGTGCCATAAACACTAAACTTACTTGAAGTGAGGGCGCCAAGCGTTGTGAATCACTCTTAAATTTCTTGTTAGTTTAACTTTCGCACAAATCGCACGATTTAATTAAATTGAACATTTCGCACAATCGATTATACTCTTACTAGTAACCAAGTTTGGAGCTTTAACATGCATACATTAACAGCAAACGACGCTAAACGTAATTTTGGCGAACTACTTCTAAGTGCTCAACGAGAGCCAGTTAAGATCAGCAAAAACAGTAAAGATGCTGTCGTTGTAATGTCCATTCAAGATTACGAAGAGCTTGAAGCAATGAAAGCTGGTTACATTAAACATTGCTTTGAGGCTGCAAAACAAGATCTCTCGCAGGGTAATGTAGTTGATGGCGAAACATTCTTGAAGAGCCTGTAACCTAAAGTATGCAAACGAACAAATATAAGCTAAGCAAATTGGCGCAAAGCCATTTGCGCAAAATTAAAAGCTACACCGTTACAAACTTTTCCGAATCACAATGGAATCGCTACAGAGACAACCTACTAACTGCTTTTCAAATGCTTGCTGACAATCCAGCAGTTGGCAGAAGCTGTGATGAGTTATACCAAAGTGGCTTCTACTTCCCTGTTGGCAAGCACACTGCCTACTTTACCAAAGAAGATGGCTTTATTCTGATCGTTGCCGTTCTTAGTCAATCGCAGTTACCCCAGAATCATTTGAAATAATATCCACACCCTAGCAATTACAGTTAGGGTGCTGAACCTGATTGGTAAACTAACGCCTTGTTAAGGGGTGAGCAACGCAATACTGAGGCCTCTGCAAACCACCTTAATCACTTAAACTAACGCATAGTAAAAATGCCACGCGTTGCGAATCCCTCTTGAACAACTTGTTAGGCCTTGTTTGGACGTTATTAAGAAATTCCCCTAGTCATTACCACAACCTCAAACTGTGAGCCGCTTGAAAGAGCGATGATTTCTCTAGAAACTTCCGTGAATCCAAGTTTGGTATAAAATGGAACGCCTGCTAAGGTTGCGACAAGCTTAATCTGTTTAAAACCTACTTCAGCCGAATGCTCAATACACTTAGACATTATTTTGCTTGCAATACCTTTTCGCGAAAATTCTGGATGAACGAAAAAGGCTCGTAATTCAGAGAATGTTTGAGCATTCACATAACCACCACAACCGATAATTTTCTCTGACTGAACAGCAACTAAAAATGTTTCCCCTTCAATCAACGCTTCAATACCTGTGACTAATTCTAAAGCTTCTTCAATAACATTAGATTTGTAAAATCCAAATTGAAGCTCTTTCGAAGACATGTTAATCAGCGCATTAATTTCATCTAAATCCCTTTTTTGGGCTAAGCGAATATCCATATATTTCTCCTGAGAGGCCTAACGCCCTGTTAAGGGGTGAGCAACGCAATACCGAAGCCGCCGCATACCACCTTAAACACTTAAACCAATGCATAGTAAACATGCCACGCGTTGCGAATCCCTCTTAAACAGATTGTTAGGTTTGTACTCAAGGCAAGTCGCGTAACTTTCTAGCTGGATTACCTGCGTAAATACCTTTCTCTGTAATGTCTTTAGTTACAACACTACCTGCACCAATGACCACATCACTACAAATGTTGACAGGCAACACTGTAGCATTTGACCCGATTGTCACACTGTTAGCGATAACTGTGCGTCCCCAATTATCTGGATTTGAGTCAGGTTGACCACTTTTGAAAAGATCGTTGGCAAACATGACACCGTGACCAATGAAGCAGTCACTTCCAATAGTGACGTACTCACAGATAAAGCTATGAGATTGGATTTTAGTGCGCTCGCCAATAACTGAATTTTTCTGTATTTCGACAAACGGTCCAACAAACACACCAGCTCTCAGTTCGCAGCCATAAACATTAGCAGGCTCAATAATAGTGACATCTTCACCACAGGTAACATCTTTCACTTGAGCCTTCAAAATTCGTGGATTGGCCATTTTACCTCCTAAAACCTAACGCCCTGTTAAGGGGTGAGCAACGCAATACCAAAGCCACCGCATGGCACCTTAAACACTAAACGCAACGCATCGTAAAAGTGCCACGCGTTGCGAATCCCTCTTGAACAGTTTGTTATAGGTCTTAGAACTACAAAGCATCACCACCATAGCTATTCCAAGCTTTGGTAAAACCATCTGCATCAAAAACCACACGAATATCAGAAAACTCAAAAGCAACACTATTTTTCTTCTTAAACTGGTCAACTAAAAAGTTGTCTCCAGCCTTACTTAAAGGTGTTAAGTATATATGGCTACCATCACAGAATTTATTATATCTAACATTTTGGTCGTTAGTTTTAATCGTAATATTTTCATAACTGGTTTCTCGGTCTGTACAAGGTACAGCGAGAGTAACGTAAATTCGCTGCTGTCCCGACTTGCTAGTACTAATCCTAGCTTCAAAAATAGTATCCCAATTATCGCTTGCCTTGTCTGACTTAAAACCAAATAAGGATGAACCTGTACCAGTATCGGCAAAACTTATACTGCGTAGCATTTCGTAAGATGGATACATATCTGCTATAGCTAGATTTTTAGGATCGGTTAAATCTAAAGTGAAAGATGCTGAAGTACTAAAAGAAAATAATGCCAACAACAAGGCAGTTTTTTTCATAATGTTGGTTCCCTGAACGACAAAAAAAATTTATTGTACAACACATATCATAGCCAGCAATAATTCATTCCACGTATTGGGGCATAGAGCTATAACGCCCGCTTAAGTGGTGAGCAACGCTACCACAAAACTCAATTATTGCACCTTAAACACAGAAGCCAATTCAAACCAAAACCGCCAAGCGTTGCGAATCCGTCTTAAAGCGTTTGTTAGCTGTTTATTCTTCCACGAGTGTTTTAGTCAAAAATGAAAGCGACGAATCCATTGGATAGTTGCCCAGTACCATTTGACACTTGTAGCCTTGCTTTTCGTAGAAAGGCTTCGCTTGAAAGCTAAGAGTATCGACAAGGGCGGACTTACAACCTTTAGATACGGCATACCCCTCTAACAATTTGATCAACTCACTACCCACTTGCTTACCCCGTACTGAATCATCAACCCAAAGGAATTTAATAAGCAACCAATTACCCCAAAGGTCAGCAATAATACCACCAACTTTCTTCTCGTCCCTCAGCGCATAATAGCCAACCTGAGACTTCGAAATGCCTTCCAAGAATGGCGTATTATGTTTGATTAAACCACCACGAACTTCATTGATATCGCTATCTGACGGTTCAATATCTAGTTTATATTCCATGTACATCCTTGCTTGATTTGACTAAAAACAGCTAACGCCGCGTTAAGTAGTGAGCAACACAAGCACTGAACCTAAACTATTGTGTCATAAACACTTAAGCTGAATAAAACCCAAAATGCCACGCGTTGCGAATCTGCCTTAAACGCTTTGTTAGGTATCTCTACTCCGCGTTAAATTATTAATAAAGTTTACCTGTTTAATTCCAGATAAGGATTCGTTTATAGCAGCTTCAACATTTCGAGATTCACGTGGTAATGCAACGGAGTAAGTTCCCCCATCTACTGGATACAAGCACAAAAATATACCCATATTACTTGTATTTATTGCATAACCTTTTAAGGCAGAGAATTGGATGATATGCGGACGGGAATCTGTCCCAACAACTCTAATTGCTTTATCAAGATTATCGATACTAATCGATTGTTGCACAATATGGGTCTTTGACATTGTATACACCACGCCACCGGCAACTAACAAGCCGATGAAAAAAAGCATATCAACATGCAGGCTATTGTTAGTCAACGATGCAATCACATAAAAACTAACGCCAGCAAAAACACCAGAAAAAAGTGATGTCAGAACAATCCAAAGTAAAGGGAGTTTCATAACCTTAGCTCTTTCTTTAGCCACCTCAAAAGGTTCAGTCCAATTGATCATTGTCTCTCCTGATACCTAACGCCCAATTAAGGTGTGAGGCACGCAATACCTATGCTTCGGCATACCACCTTAATCACTAAACCTAACGCATAGTAAAAATGCCACGCGTGCCGAATCACTCTTAAATTGTTTGTTAGCCATCTTTTCGCTCGATTTTTATCACTTTGTCTTGCGCAAAATGCAGAGCTAATATTTCTAGTGAGAACACCATGTTAAGCATATAACGACCAGACTTTAAGTCTTGATTGATAATTTCATTTGGTAAATCATGAGACTCAGCCGTAGCTTGAACGGCAGTAACGAACAAATCCTTAATATCAGAGTTATGGTTGAATACCGCCTCTAACTGATCTTTAATCGCATCATCTTCAAGGCTCAATGATACCGAACTATGAGCGAACTGATTTCGTAGCTTCCGAAAAGTATTAAACATAAGGTTCTGTTTTTGAGTAATCAAACCTAGTCTATAGGCCATTTCTATTTTTGATGAGAAATTACCCAATGGTCCATTGTGCTCAAATATAGGATCTTTCTTTTTATCAGTGTCGACTAATTTTGCCTTTAACAAGTTTTCAAGCTCAAGCTCTACCATTGCAGCTGCAATCAAGACTGCACCTCTGTCACTTTCCCCTTTAATTATTTCCGTAACTTCTTTGTAGCTTTTCACAAATGATCCTTATTTTTATGCTAACGAACAAGACTAGATGGCTAACGCCGCATTAAGGGGTGAACAACGCCGGCCACCCAACCTAAACCATTGTGCCGTAAACACTAAAGCTAATTCAAACCAAAGCTGCCAAACGTTGTAAATCCCTCTTGAATGCTTTGTTAGTTGCCAAACCTAAAGCTTTTCTTTGAAGTTGATTGCCACTTTGCCAACACTGTTTTTACGTGCTTTGAAAAACTCAAATCAGGCGCAGTTTCAAAGCGCCTGTTACTGAAGCCACTTGGAACAACCAGCGTCGTAGAATACAGCCTAACAACACCAAAAAGCCCATTTGAAAATGACAATATCACAGAGCTTACTCTCAGCGAGTTAATCGTCTTCTGAAACAGAAAAACCAAACCACACAAGAAACCGAAGCTCGATTTTCGCAACCCCAAATAACTAAAAGTTGAAATACGAAAACGAACTAGCAACACACGGACATTAGCCTTAGATATTCTGTATTAGCTGAGTTTTCCTCGTTGGCAACTAACGCCGCGTTAAGTAGTGAGCAACATTGCCACCTTACCTAAACCATTGTGCCATAAACACTAAATTCAAAGTAAACCAAAAATGCCTAGCGTTGCGAATCTGCCTTAAACGCCTTGTTAGTTGCCATTCTAAGCCTATGATTTCCAGTTCATTTCCACTTTGCCAACACCGTTTTTGATGCGCTTTGAAAAACTCAAATCAGGCGCAGTTTCAAAGCGCCTGTCACTGAAACCACTTGGAGCTAGCAACGCCGTAGAAAGCTAGCTGAAAGCACCAAATAGACCTTTTGGGAAGACAATGTCACAAAGCTGACTTTCAACAAATGAGTTAGCGCCTGAAACGGCAAAATAAAACCACAACATTAAAAGTCGAACACAATTTCAGCAAACCACACCCAGACAAAAATCGAGCAAAACTGAAAATTTCATTAGCCCTAAAATTTCTGCTTTAGCTTCGTTTTTACCGCTGGCAACTAACGCCGCATTAAGGTGCGAACAACGCTAAATACCTAACCCAAACCATTGCACCTTAAACACTAAAACCAAGTTTAAACTGAGATCGCCAAGCGTTGTGAGTCACTCTTAAATGCTTTGTTAGGCGCTTCACGCAAATAGTTAAAATGGGATTTAGAAAACCACCTTTTGGAAAAAAGA
>NZ_JAKKCM010000031.1 GCF_021728395.1 Vibrio sp. J1-1
CATAACAAGGCGTTTAAGACGGATTCCCAACGCTTGGCATTTTCGGTTTGATTCAGCTTTAGTGTTTACGGCACAATAGTTTAGGTTTGGTGGTGGCGTTGCTCACCACTTAACGCGGCGTTATACGTTGCGCATAAAATTAAGCAATTAGAAGGATTTAAAGCTTATGATTACTTGCTATGTCAGGTACGTGATTGACCCGAAAAAGGTCAAAGAATTTGAAGAATACGCAAGAATGTGGATTCCACTTGTTGAGAAGTTCGGTGGTCAACACAATGGCTATTTCCTACCGTCAGAAGGTGCGAATAATATAGCTCTAGCTTTGTTCACATTTGAAAGCTTATCAGCATATGAAGAGTATCGTCTTAAATCTTTAAACGATCCTGAGTGTATTAAAGCTTTTGAGTTTGCAGATAAAGTAGACTGCATTATTAGCTATGAACGTAGCTTTTTCAGACCAGTGCGCGGGTAAGGAAGCAACGTATAACAAACAATTTAAGAGGGATTCCCAACGCTTGGCATTTTTGTTTCTACTTCAATTTTAGTGGTTACGGTACAATGCTTTAGGTTGGGTGGTAGCGTTGCTCACCCCTTAATTGGGCGTTATACGCAGGGCGAGTTTTGCTGCTACTCCCTTGTGTCTAAGTCGTGTTCCCTTGTGTCTCATTTGCATCAATTCCTTGTATTTTCGTTGAATTACTAGGTAATTTCCCCCCAAGCCTTCAGACCAAAATTCGAAATTCTCGACTGTTTCCCGGTTCGGGTGAATAGGGAAAATTCGCCGAGGTAGTGTTTGTTGAAACTCCGCTCTGTCAAATTGTCAGCCTAAAAGCCTATGTGTTTGCTGAAGTTCTGTTTTCTTTGGAGTTGTGTGTTTCAAGTGCACTTCAATCAAAAATCGCTGAATGTCTTAGTCTCACAAAAGTGCATCAATACACATAAAAATTCGTGCTTACAAAGTGGGGCTTGGCTTAAAATCGTAACTTCAGCGTTGGGCGTATAACAAAGCATTTAAGCGCGATTCACAACGCGTGGCATTTTTGGTTTGCGTAGAATTTTGTGTTTAAGGCGCAATGCGGTAGCCGTTGTGTACTGCGTTGTTCACGCCTTAATGCGGCGTTATGTTTACTTGTATTTCAGTGGCTTAAAGCTTCTTCGATCATTGTTCTTTGTCCCTTTAGCTATTCGTTCGAGTTTCTTCAGCAAATCCGCATTGTCGGCCTAAGTTCTTGAATCACTCAGCCAGTAAAACATGTCAATGTTCGTGGGTTGCTTCATTTTCAGGTCGTGGTGGCTGGTTTTAGGTTTCACTGGCTCTAAGTCGCGTTGAGTGTATTTGCCAATTAGCATTTCAGCTTGGCAGTTGCCTCGGCAATTGAACATTGTCTTGCGCTTTGGTTGGAAAGACAGGGCGCTTGTTACGACTTGGTTGGGGTGCCTCATTGGGCAGGGAAGTGGAATTACTGGTTTTAGGCTGGTCGCGTTTGACGGCCAATCCGGTTCTAGCCTTGTGGTTTGCTTCAGAAAACTAGTTAGAAATTGCAGTTCTTTCTCAAGTAAATCATGTGTTTGTGGTAAAACATAACAAACAATTCAACAGTGATTCGCAACGCTTGGCGCTCTCACTTTGGGTTGAGTTTAGTGTTTACGGCGCAGTGGTTAACTTCAGTGTTTACGCTGCTCACACGTTAATTGGGCGTTATGTTTATGGGCGTAAGCATCACCAGATGGTATTTAAGATGAAATTAATTAAAAAAGAGAAAGCGAAACTGGAAGAGGGTATCTCTGAGTTGGAACGACGTCGTTTAGAATGGTCCAAACAAGCGAAGCCTACAATTTTGTCTGTATCTGATGAATACGCTAAAAATGCTAATGAAGCAGGTTTCCCTTATCGTTTGATTGTTAATGTTGGCTCTGAAGATTTGAATTATCAGACTGTTCAAATTGGCTTTGGGATTAACTCTACAGGAATATTAACGAAAGAGCGTCAATCTAGCGGGGACCAAGTCAACGAAATACAACGTAAAATAATTGAAAAAGGTTGTGCTCTAGTTTTTCCCAATCTCCATCTGGTGAGGTCATGGTTCTACTGTACCCTTATAAGTCGGAAGTACATAGCCGCACTGAAACTAACATAATGCTTCATGCTGGGTTACACCCAGAGAAAATAACTAAGAAGTTGGTTAAAAAATATCTCGACCAAACAGTTCGTTATGCAAGAATTAGTAGTTTGAATGGTATGGCTAGGGGATTGTCATTACGTGATAGATGGGCGTTGTCAAAAATGAAGTTCATGGATCAACGAGCTAAAAACCAACGCAGGAATACACTAATTAACCTAGATAGTGAATGGTTGAAAATGATCATAACTATGCTTCTAACTTTGTTTATTACCCTAATTGCTCAACATTACGCACCAAAATAAACATAACAATCAATTTAAGAGGGATTCACAACGCTTGGCATTTCTGATTCTATTTCAAATTTAGTGTTTATGGCACAATTCTTTAGGTGTGGGTGGAGGCGTTGTTCACCCCTTAATTGGGCGTTAGGCAAAAGGCAAAAAAGTTCTTTGTTCTAATCTTCTTGCTCCCTTTGCCCATCGTTTTTCTTGATCGGCAATTCCGTATTGTCGGCTCAAATCCTTGAATCTCTCCAACCGTAAAATATGCCAAAGTTCGTGGGTTGCCTCATTGGGTTTCAGTGTTGGTTGGTGTTGAGCTTCACTGGCTCAAAGTGAGGAAAGGGCAAGTTAATCGAAGCTTTCGTTTTTGCTGTCATTTCGTAGCTTTGAGTTTCTCAGGTTCAAAAGCTACTTTTTCGCTGAAAGGCTGTGTTTCGTGAACGTAAAAAGTGAGGCTGTAACATAGTGGCTTCAGTAGTTCTTGAATCACAAAAAGTCAGTGGGTGATTGGTTGCTTATCGTGTTTAAGGTATTCTGTTTTCAAACAAAGTTAGTGAGTACGCAGACAATTTGCCTAACAAACAATTCAAGCTGATTCGCAACGCTCGGCGCTTTCGGTTTCAATTGGTTTTGTGATTACGGTGAAGTGTTTGAGTGCTTTGGCAGCGTTGCTCACAACTTAATTGGGCGTTATGTTTACTTGTATTTCAAGGGCTTAAAGTTCTTAGGCTGAAATTCTTTGTCCCTCTGGCAATCCGTCCCTAGTAGACTCAGCAAATCCGTATTGTCGGTCTAAGTTCTTTAATCACTCAGGCCGTAAAACATGCCAATGTTCGCGGGTTGCTTCATTGTTAGGTCGTGGCGGTCGGCTTCTTGTTTAACTGGCTCAAAGTCGCTTTCAGGTTCATTACCAAGCAGCATTTCAGCTTGGCAGTTGCCTCGGCAATTCAGCATTGTTTTGCACTTTGGTTGGAAAGAAAGGGCACTTGTTGTTACTTGGGCGGGTTGCCTCATTGGGCAGGGAAGTGGAATTACTGGTTTTGGGTTAGTCGCTTTTGGTGGCCAAGTTGGTTCTGTCCTTGTGGTTTGGTTCAGAAAACTGGCTTGAAATAGCAGTTCTTTCTCAATTAAGTCAGTAACTTGTGGTAAAACATAACAAACAATTCAACAGTGATTCGCAACGCTTGGCGCTCTCACTTCGGGTTGAATTTAGTGTTTACGGCGCAGTATTCAAGTTCAGTGTATGCGCTGCTCACACGTTAATTGGGCGTTATAGCGCACTCGAAAATTCGGAATTGATGGAATGGAAAGAATAGAAAAAGATCTTTATGACGCAGCAGTGCAGCTAATCGAGACGCGATATCCGACGGGTTGGGGCGGCGCGGCGGCAGTGAGAACACGATCAGGAAAAATTCTAACTAGTGTTGCCCCAGATGTGAAAAATGATGCGTTATCACTTTGTATGGAAGTTGGGGCTTATTTGGAAGCTCACAAATTAAATGAAGCGGTAACTCATTCGTTGTGTATATGTCGTGAAGATGAAAATGGAGACTTTTTGGTTCTATCCCCGTGTGGTATTTGCCAAGAACGTTTGGTTCATTGGGGTGGAGATGTCAAAGCAGCAATCTCAAACGAAAACAATAAGCTGGTATTCAAAACCATCCGTGAATTAATGCCTCACCATTGGTCGTTGGTAAATGGAAATGCGCTATAACAAAGCATTCAAGAGGGATTCACAACGCTTGGCAGTTTGGGTTTGAATTAGTTTTAGTGTTTACAGCAAAATGGTCTAGGTTAGGTGGTGGCGTTGTTCACCCCTTAATGCGGCGTTATGTGAATAGGGAAATTCATGACATTACGAGTAGTTCCAGAGTTGTATTGTTTCGATATAAATATAAGTAAAGCTTTCTTCACAGATATTCTTGGTTTTGCCATCAAATACGAAAGGCCAGAAGAAGAGTTTGTATATTTAACACTCGATGGTGTCGATTTAATGTTAGAAGGTTTATCCAGTCAAAGTCGTAAGTGGATCACTGGTAATCCAGAGTTCCCGCTGGGTCGTGGTGTGAACTTTCAGTGGGACGTTGATGACATTGAACGCTTATATTGTGAAGTGTGCTCGAAATCTAATGAGTCAATTTATTTAGCGCTCGAATCTAAATCGTATGAATGTGGTACTAAGTACATCGTTCAAAAGCAGTTTATCGTGCAATCACCAGACGGGTATTTGTTTAGGTTCTGTCAGGACGTCTGTTAACAAAATTCACATAACAAAGCATTTAAGAGGGATTCTCAACGCTTGGCGGTTTTGGTTCAAAGTTCAGCTTAAGTGTTTATGGCACAATGGTTTAGTTTGGGTGGTTTGCGTTGTTCACCCCTTAATGCGGCGTTAGGCGAAGAGGTTCAGATGTACGATACAGTGATTTTTGATTACGGAAATACCTTGTGTGAAATGGGTAGTCTTTCAGGCTCGTTGAAAGCTGTTCTTAAATCGCAGCATGCTGAGCAAATTGGTGATTTGATAGAGCGAAGTATTCAAGAGCTGTATATACCCGAACAAGTGGAGCAACCAAATTGGATTGATGTATGGCAAAAGGCATTTCATAAGTACAAACTAGAATTTGACAAATCGATTGGTTTGAAACATTTGAATCACTTTGTAGATAGCGGTCGTCTTTATCAATACTCAATCCCCCTACTTGAAGCCCTTCATAATCAGGGAACAAAACTCATATTGCTGTCTAATGTAACGGGTAGTACAGAAGTGTTTCAACGTGACTTAATAAACCGAGGACTGGCTAAATATTTCGATAGCATAATTTGGTCTTCAGAAATTGGCTTTAGGAAACCCAGCCGTCAGGCTTTTGAAATTGCATTAGAAAGTGTTGGAAGTTTGGCGAAAGATAGCATTATGGTTGGGGATAGTGAAATTGCCGATATTCGTGGAGCTCAACTAGTAGGTATTTCTACAGTGCTTATCTCAGATCTTAAAAACATAGAAAGCAATGCAAGTCACGTGGTTAATCAAGCAAATATTCTGGAGCACCTAATTCGCCTAACAAACGGTTCAAGAGGGACTACCAACGCTTGGCGGTTTTAGTTCAAACTGGTTTTAGTGGTTAAGGCGGTTATTTTTGGTTTAGCGCAATGCGTTGTTAGCCCCTTAACCGGGCGTTAGGCGCAGTGAGAAATTTCGTGGGTCATATCTCTAATTTCTCTCCGGCCATTCGCTCCAGTTTTTCGGCAATCTGGCTTTATCTTCCCAAGTTCTTGAATCACTCAATCCGTAAAACATGC
>NZ_JAKKCM010000032.1 GCF_021728395.1 Vibrio sp. J1-1
ACAAAGCATTTAAGAGTGACTCACAACGCTTGGCGATCTCAGTTTAAACTTGGTTTTAGTGTTTAAGGGGCAATGGTTTGGGTTAGGTATTTAGCGTTGTTCGCACCTTAATGCGGCGTTAGGCGACGGGCAGGAAAGTTCTTTGTTCCCATCTTCTTAGTTCTTTTTGAGCATTCGTTTTTCTAAGTCGGCAATTTGGTATTGTCTGCTCAAATTCTTGAATCTCTCCAGCCGTAAAACATGCCAAATTTCGTGGGTTGCCTCATTGGTTTTCAGTGTTGGATGGCGGTGATTTTGACTTGCTCAAAGTGTGGCAAGGGCAAGTCAATTGAGGCTTTCGATTTCGTTGCTAGTTTTTCGCTTTGGCATTTTCGGGTTCAAAACCTGCATTGTTGTTGAAGGTCAGCATTTCGTGGTCGTTGGAGCCTAGGCTGAAACATAGTGGCTTTTATGGTCCTTGAATCACAAAAAGTCAGTGGGTGTTTGGTTGCTTACTGGGTTTCGGCTAATCTGCTTTCAAAACAACTTAAACCCTGGTGGGAAACTTCGCCTAACAAGGCGTTTAAGGCGGATTCACAACGCTTGGCGGTTTTGGTTCAAGTTAGCTTAAGTGTTTAAGGTACAATGGTTTAAGTTTAGTGGTTGGCGTTGTTCACCACTTAACGCAGCGTTAGGCTTTTGGAGGAAACATGGATATTTCCCTTAGACGAGCGAGTGAAAATGATATTCCTTTTCTACTATCACTACGTGATAAAACGATGAGGCAGTATCTTGAAGAAGTAGGTATGCCAACGAGCACGGAAGAGTATGAAAAGCGAATACGTTTTGAATTTACTCATGCGAAAATCGTTGAACTGGATGGCAAGCCTATCGGATTGTTTAAAGCCACTTACACCGAAGAACTTAACTATTGGTATTTGGTTCAAATTCAGATTTCTCCTGAGTATCAAGGTTTGAAAATTGGCAGTAAACTAATCCTTGACCTAATTGCTAAAGCTGCAACAACGAAGTCTAAGGTGGGGTTAAGCGTGATTGAAACAAATCCAGCTAAGCAGCTGTATTTGAAATTGGGCTTTGAAATCGTAAAAAGCTCTGGGGCTGAGCACTTATTGGAGCTACAAGCCTAACAAACTGTTTAAGAGTGATTCGCAACGCGTGGCATTTTCACTATGCGTTGGTTTTAGTGTTTAAGGTGGTATGCGGTGGCATCGGTATTGCGTTGCTCACACCTTAACAGGGCGTTATGCAACTAGGGAGAATTCGGTGAAAGTTAAACTTATTTTTATTGTGCTACTGTCTCTTTCAGCCCGATCTCAAGAAATAGTCGCGAATTTAGAAGAGACAGGTTTACCAAAAGAAATAATCCACTTATTAGATCGTATCAGTATGTGTAATCATTGGGCTGGTGAGTATGCCTATGATGCAGAAAGGCGCGCTCAGATTGAACAAGGTATTACCGAATCTAATTGTATCTCGTTGCCAAAAGACATTGAGGTGATGCGCACCAAATATAATAGTGATGTAAAGGTCATAAATACTTTAGATAGGCATCCAATTGTGTACTAACGCTCAAGCGTTTGTGAAAGTCGCATAACAAAGCGTTTAAGAGGGACTCCCAACGCTCGCCGATTTTAGTTCATAGTTTGGCTTATGTGTTTATGGCGCAATGTTTAAGTTTAAGTGGTATAGCGTTGTCGCCCCTTAACGCGGCGTTAGCTATATGGAGGTAGCTATGAATAAAAAAACAATGGAGTTTTTGAATCAACCATTTGTATTGTGGTTTATGTCGTCCGTTTTGATTACTTTTATAAGTTGGCAATATTCAGAGATTCAGAAGAGTCATTCTGAAGCGAAAGTACAGCAGCAAGTATTGAAACGTGCGAATTTGGAGCTGAGGTTATTGCTAGGTGATGTCAAAGCCTCGGCGATTAAGACAGACACTTTAACCTATGCAGATCTCAACGCGATCGTATTGAAAATGCAATATAACGCTATTAGAGAGTCAAATCAGTACTATTTTCCATCACTTCAAAACGTGATGTTAGAATTAGACTCGCGGACAGACTCAGAGGGTTTAAGGCAATTTCAAAGTTCTATTCATAAGCATTTGATCGTGCTCTCTGAAAGCATGAGTCGGCTGTGGGCTCCTAACGTTTTGCCAAACAGTAAGGTTTACTTGTACTTGACCCATAGTGAAAAGCAAAGTTTACGTGAGTTAGCGGAGTTAGCGGAGTTGGCTGAGAGTATAGAAGATTACTATACGAAATATAGCTAACAAAGCGTTTAAGACGGATTCACAACGCTTGGCATTTTCGGTTTGATTCAGCTTAAGTGTTACAGCACAATGGTTTATGTTCGGTGGCAATGTTGTTCACCACTTAACGCGGCGTTAGGTTTTCGGAGGTAAAATGGCAAATCCACGAGTTTTGAAAGTTCAAGTGAAAGATGTTACCTGTGGTGAAGATGTCACTATTATTGAGCCTGCTAATGTTTATGGCTGCGATCTGAGAACTGGTGTGTTTGTTGGACCGTTTGTTGAAATACAGAAAAACTCAGTCATTGGCGAGCGCACTAAGATCCAATCTCATAGCTTTATCTGTGAGTACGTCACTATTGGAAGTGACTGCTTCATTGGTCATGGCGTAATGTTTGCCAACGATCTGTTCAAAAGTGGTCAACCCGACCCAAATCCAGATAATTGGGGACGTACAGTTATCGCTAACAATGTGACAATCGGGTCAAATGCTACAGTGTTGTCTGTCAACATTTGTAGTGATGTAGTCATTGGTGCAGGTAGTGTTGTCACTAAAGACATTACAGAGAAAGGTATTTACGCAGGTAATCCAGCTAAAAAGTTACGAGACTTACCTTGAGTACAAACCTAACAAACTGTTTAAGAGTGATTCGCAACGCGTGGCATTTTTACTGTGTGTTGGTTTTAGTGCTTAAGGTGGTATGCGGGAGCTTCAGTATTGCGTTGCTCACACCTTAACAGGGCGTTATAGCGCAAGGCAATATTGGAGTTTGGTTTGAATAAAGAGGTTAAGAGAAAGATTCATCAAATTAGGGATATTTTGGCTAGTTTTGAGAAATCAGACTTTCATAGCATGACTAGCTTTTATCATTCTTCTGGCTTTCCAAATGGCTGCTGTGGAGATGCCACAGATTTATTAGGTTTGTATTTATTGCAGTACCATAACTTAGACAGTGAATATGTCTGTGGCAGTGGGCTAGGTGAAAATTTCAACCAATCCCATGCATGGTTGGTGTGTAATGGCTACATCATTGATATTACAGCGGATCAATTTAACGAAGATGGTTATGAATTGCCTGCTGTTGTCATTGAAAAACAAAGCTCGTTTCACGAATTGTTCGATGAAACCACAAGTCGTAGTACTAGTGCTAGTTACTTAAAAGGTACGGGTATTCCGAACGTACTATCGAAAGTATTGTCAGTAATGCGCGCGTCGGAAGATGCGCTATAACAAACAATTTAAGAGGGATTCCCAACGCTTGGCATTTTTGATTCTACTTTAATTTTAGTGGTTACGGTACAATGCTTTAGGTTGGGTGGTAGCGTTGCTCACCCCTTAATTGGGCGTTAGGTGAAAGGAGGTATCTTGAGGTCATTTATACTTGGAATTTTATATGCATTCATCGCGGTTGTTCTCATCGGAGCTTTGGGGCGATGGTTAGTGCCCTATTTAGCATCAATCTCTCTAGTTGATTACGTTACCTTCTGTGGTGTTTTTGCTATCGGCATTGCGTATTTAGCTTATGACGGCAGCAGTCCAGCTAATCAAGATACAATGTCACTAATTACACATCGTGAGCTAGTCAGCCGAGACATCGATGCACAAGACCAACACAACCGAATTAGTTTTACGTTTTCAGTAGGTATTGCTGGCGTCTTACTGTTACTAGTTAGCGGTTTAATGGCTTGGTTGCAGTAAGCATTTTCACCTAACAAAGCGTTCAAGACGGATTCACAACGCTTGGCAGTTTTGGTTTGATTCAGTTTAAGTGTTTACGGCACAATGGTTTAGGCTAGGTGGTGGCGTTGTTCACCCCTTAACGCGGCGTTAGCTTTTTTATTCGATTCATCATAACTTGAGAGATGCAGTATGAAATGTCCAGTTTGTAAGGTAGTTAGTAACAATCGGAAGTTTCGGAGTAGTACTCGAAAAGTAAGGCTTGGGTATGAGGTTCAATGTCCAAACTGCAAAAGTTGGCTAAAACTTAAACAAGCACATTATATGGCTAGAGTTGTGAGTGTTTGTATTATGGCTATATCATCGGTATTAAATTTATATTTAGATAACGGCAGTGAAAGTCATTTAAAAGATACGCTGTACCTAATAAGCTTTGTTAGCAGCCTGTCTCTTTTGTATTTTTCAATTTATGGAAGGTACTTGCCGGTAAAAATAAATGGACATAAAAGCTAACAAAGCATTCAAGAGGGATTCACAACGCTTGGCAATTTTGGTTTGAATCGGCTTTAGTGTTTACGGAACAATAAGTTAGGTCGGGTGCTAGCGTTGTTCACCCCTTAATGCGGCGTTAGGCGCAGTGAGAAATTTCGTGGGTCATATCTCTAATTTCTCTCCGGCCATTCGCTCCAGTTTTTCGGCAATCTGGCTTTATCTTCCCAAGTTCTTGAATCACTCAATCCGTAA
>NZ_JAKKCM010000033.1 GCF_021728395.1 Vibrio sp. J1-1
CGCCATAACAAAGCGTTTAAGACGGATTCACAACGCTTGGCGATTTCAGTTTAAGTTGAATTTAGTGTTTAAGGTACAATGGTTTATGCTGGGTGGTAGCGTTGTTCACCACTTAACGCGGCGTTATGTACTAGGAAGAAATATGGACATTAATATTAGATTGAATATTTGCAAATATGTTTTCACGGAATTCGTCTATATAGCGTTCTTGTCGCTTGTTTTGCTTGGGCTCTCAAGTGGTAACAATCAATGGTTAGTGCTCTTTGTTTTTGCTATGTGTATTGATACAACCATTAGAATATTTATGCTGTGGCGTAAGCTCAGGAATAGTGCGCTGCAAACGTCAGGTGGGAAATTGCTTTTCAAAGGGTTCGCTTGTGATGTAACTCTGTCGTGTAGCTTTCTTCCTTTTG
Organism: Vibrio sp. J1-1; assembly: GCF_021728395.1. GTDB lineage: Bacteria > Pseudomonadota > Gammaproteobacteria > Enterobacterales > Vibrionaceae > Vibrio. Next base: position 414 of record NZ_JAKKCM010000033.1, read on the forward strand.
GTCTTTGGTCGACAGCCAAGGTTTCATATTTTGAAGATAGCATGCAGAAACGTAATATTTATATTCCAAAAAGTGCTTTAAGCCATGAGCATTGGCAGCAAGTTTTGGGGCACCGTACATAACAAACAATTTAAGAGGGATTCTCAACGCTTGGCATTTTTGCTTCTACTTCAATTTTAGTGTTTATGGCACAATGCTTTAGGTTGGGTGATCGCGTTGTTCACCCCTTAATTGGGCGTTATGTGCAAATGGAGTATCAATGCTTAAAGTAGAAGAAGTGCTTGATAAAGGACTGACGAATTTCGAGTTACTCACTGAAGATGAGTGGCTAATTTTTGTAGTGGCTTACATAGAAATAGTTGCAGATATGGAAGGGTGGGATCATTTCTTTACCTACAATATGGATTGGTATCCAGTTCTTGTTAAATCTCTACAACTTTCTGGTGATGATGTGTCACTAGAAATTTTGCAAAATTATGAGCAGCACTTTGCAAATTTGAAGATTAACTTCGATGCAAAATCAATCGATACTTTTCTCGCAAGCGCAAGCGCAAGCGCAAGTAGTCGTTACCTGAATAGTTGTCCGGATTGGAGGGAGCTATTCAGTGATGCAGCTGAGCAGAGGTGGCTAAAGATCGAAGCGTATTTCAGAAGTCACGGTGTAAAAATTTGCACATAACAAACGCTTTAAGGCGGATTCGCAACGCGTGGCATTTTTATCATGCGTTAAATTTAATGATTTAGGTGGTATGCGGAAACTCCGTGTTGCGTTGCTCACCACTTAAGCGGGCGTTAGTTGCCAACGAGGAAAACACAGCTAAAGCAGAGTATTTAAGGTTAATGCTCATGTGTTTTCGGCTCGGTTTCGCAAGTCAATTTTGAATGCTTTGGGTTTGTGAGCTCGCACTTTGGTTTCTTTTGCTGTTAACTTTTCTGTTTCAGAAACCGATTTACTTGTTGAAAGTCAGCTCTGTGACATTGTCTTTCCAAAAGGTTTATTTGGTGTTGTTAACCCGTTTTCTTCGGCGCTATCTGTTCCAAGTGGTTTCAGTGACAAGCGCTTTTAAACTGCGCCTGATTTGGTTTCTTCAACGCACATAAATATAGTGTTGGCAAAGCGGTAATCATCTTCAAATCAAAGCTTTAGGTTTGGCAACTAACAAAGCGTTTAAGACGGATTCACAACGCTTGGCGATTTCAGTTCAAGTCAGCTTAAGTGTTTAAGGTACAATGGCTTAGGTTTGGTGGTAGGCGTTGTTCACCACTTAACGCGGCGTTAGGGTTATGGAGGAAAAATGAAGCAGCCATATGAGAATATCTATATTGGAAATTTTATCTTTTCATTGGGGTATTACAGCGCTAGCACTGGTGATGGGTTAAGTAACAAAGCAGTGCAATTAGTGCAACAAACGCCAGATGAAAAGAAGTTGAACGACTTGTTTGTAAACTGGGCAGGGAAAAACTATATTTTTGAGTTCAAACGAAACCCGGATAGCATCAAAACAGAGTTGTATAAAGAGCCTAAAATGAAACTTAATAAAGCTCTTAACAATATTTCAAACTTAGAAATGAAAGAGATAGCAAATAAGGGGCATTTTTTAGGTTTTGGTTTGACCAATGGTATTGGCTTTATTTGTTATAGTGATGCGGACAAACCGCTAGAGCGATACTATCCCCTTGATAAATTTTGTCCGGCATTACTAAAGGGTAATTTAGGGCAAACATATGATGAGTTCTGTAGATATCTACGGTTTATTGAACAATCGACACAATCAAAGTCTGACGGCTGTGGTGGGTTCGTGTTAAACATATCCAAAGACGGTGATTTGAATATGCTGCCTTTTGACAATATAGAGCTACTATCAAAGTCGTTGGATGTCAAAGTTGAACCTCCTAGACCAACACCTCCTACACCTTCTCCTTATGGTGGATTTAGCCCTGGTGGGTGGTGATGGTATAACCCTAACAAAGCATTTAAGAGGGATTCACAACGCTTGGCAGTTTTGGTTTGAATCAGCTTTAGTGTTTACGGCACAATAGCTTAGGTTGGGTGGTGGCGTTGCTCACCCCTTAATGCGGCGTTATGTAGCTAGGTAAGAAATGGAGTATAAATGCTTGGTTTAGTTCGATTTGTACTGGTTGCGAATGTAATAGCAGCCGTAATAGTTTTTGGTCTTGAGATGTCCACGGGCTTGTTTGGACTTAAGTTTGTATCGGACTACGCATTTTTCATCGTAATGCTTTTATGGGGAACGACAGCCTTATTTTTCATGTACCCGCCTTTGGGTGGTATAGGGCAGTCTGACGACAAAGTTGATAGGGTTACAGACTCAATGGTTGACCGTAGTGTTGCGGACGAAATCGATGAAGAGCGGTTCTCAGAAAACACCACTTTTTGCATCAAGCTACTGATATCAGGGGGGCCTGCATTCTTAGTTTGTGTCCTAGCGAGCATCGCTACATAACAAGCAATTTAAGAGGGATTCCCAACGCTTGGCACTTTTGCTTCTACTTCAATTTTAGTGGTTACGGTACAATGCTTTAGGTTAGGTGGTAGCGTTGCTCACCCCTTAATTGGGCGTTAGCTTTCATTGGGAGACCTCATGGAACAGTTGCAGTTTGATCTATATGAAGAGTTTTCAAAACTCGAAGGTGAGGACAGATTACCTGTACATCCAAGGCGGTGGCTAAATTCACTCGCCACAAAACCAATGTATCAAAGCTTGTATAAAAAATTAAACATAGAGCCTAAATCAACATAGGTTTGGATTGATGGAAAAAATGTAGGATAGATTGTTATAGTCAGAAATTATCGAAAAGATATGCCATAAAAAGGCATAACTGCATTTTTACTGATGAAGAAGGGGTTCATCGATATAGAAACTCAAATTTTGATTGGTTTCCATTGGAGGCGAGATTGGTTGATCAAATGTGTTTACGAGATAAGACCTTAGAGATTGAAACTCAAACTCCAGTCGGTAATATCGATTGCGAGAACGAAAGTACAATTTATGAAGTAAAGCGCAAATCACATTGGAAGTCAGGGCTTGGACAACTATTGGCGTATTCAATATTTCGAAAAAACAAGTCTAAAGTTTTGGTTCTATTTGATAATACTCAGAAAGTTAATGTCACGCATGTCGAGAATGTGTGTAAGGAATACGACGTAAAAGTTGTGTTTATCGAATAAAAGCTAACAAAGCATTTAAGAGTGATTCCCAACGCTTGGCATTTTTCATTCCATCGTTGGGTTTTGTGTTTACGGTGTTATGGTTGGGTTCCGTGGTAGCGTTGCTCACACCTTAATGCGGCGTTAGGCTTACAGAGGAAACTATGAAAATATTGTATTCAGGCGGTCTACAGGTTCGCTCTCACGATGCACAAGAACGCTTGTTAAATGTTAATACCTTCTTAGAAGGTGAATTTGCTTTCCACAACTTGTATCGAGAAGTTAAAGCAAGCGATTTTCCTATTGCTCAGGATTGCTTTGGAGACCAATTCCTTATTCGAGATAATTTGGTAGTTAAGTTGAATGCTGAAACTGGTGAGATTGATGAATTTGGTTGTACCTGGGAGCAATTTTTGGCTTGGGTAGACGAGGACCCAATTGAAAGATTGAATATTCCGAGCGATTTGGATCTAAAGGTTGGTCAGCTACTATTCGCTTATCCGCCTTTTTGTACTGTTGAAGGCAGCAATGCATCAATAAAAGCAATTGATGGTATTGAGCTAATCAGCTTTCACGCAGATTTTGCAAGGCAGATAAATGGTGAAAGTTAAGCCTAACAAGGCGTTTAAGGCAGATTCCCAACGCTTGGCATTGTTCATTCCATCGTTGGGTATTGTGTTTACGGTGGTATGTTTTAGTTTTGTGGTAGCGTTGCTCACTACTTAACGCGGCGTTAGGCAAATATTTATTTAGGCACCACGGAGGTGAAATGTACAAAGGAAGTTGTTTATGTGGCTCAGTTCAGTTCGAGCTTCATGGTGGAATTACAGATCCTATTTATTGCCACTGCTCAC
>NZ_JAKKCM010000034.1 GCF_021728395.1 Vibrio sp. J1-1
CTAAATTGAGTATTGATGTTTCGTCAGTGACCTCTAGCTCATGCAATGTCAATGAACTACTAGCGAGCAGATTTTTTAATTGCGTTGAAGGCTGACCACGATAAGTCGAGATGACGTTATAACCTAAGACTAAAAATTGACGAGTTAACTCGAGTCCAATACCCCTCGAAGCACCTGTAATTAAGACTGTTTCCATTTGCTGAATTTCCTTATTCGTATAACGCCCAATTAAGGTGTGAAGCACGCTACCACAATACTCAAATTGGACGCCGTAATCACTAAACTAGACCCAAACCAAAAATGCCAAGCGTGCTGAATCACTCTTAAATTGTTTGTTAGCCGCTCATTTCCAAAGGTTATTGCTTACTCAACAAGAACTTACGCAAATCTCTCTCTGCACGCATAACAAACAGAATAAACACTTTGTCACCATCTTGTTTATAGAAAACACGACATGGATTAACGACAACTTCACGATAACTTAAATGTTCTAGTTCGGGTGGAATACGACCTGACTCTGGGAAAGTTTGTAGACGTTCGACTTTGGAGAAGATCGTTTGTACTAACTGCTTTGCAGCTACGATATTTTCAAGTGCGATGTATTCAGCGATATCATTGAGGTCAGATAACGCTGGTTCAGTCCAGATTACTTCAGCCATTTTGACATTTTATCCTTGGCTTCATCATGACTTACCACTTTACCGTCAGCTAGTGCACGCTCACCTCGTGCAATACCCTCAAGAATAGCTAAACGATTTTGCATAAATTCGTAGTCATCAACATCAACTAGATACGCAGATGGCTTACCATGCTCAGTAATTAACACTGGTTCTTTGGTGTCGTGGAGATCGGCGAGGATCTTAGTTGCTTGACGTTTAAGTGATGTAACTAGTTCTACTTTCATGAGAGCGGCTCCAAAGGAATATTAAAGTGATACTATTCTATCACTTTGAGTATAGCAAGCTCCATGAGGGCTAACGCCCTGCTAAGGGGTGAACAACGCAATACCGAAGCCGCTGCATACCACCTTAATCACTAAAATCAACGCATAGTAAAAATGCCACGCGTTGTGGAGCCCTCTTGAGCAGTTTGTTAGTTTGCAGACCCAAAGGGTTGATTTTACGTTATTTTAAACTTTGCGAACAACAAACTTTATGTGCTTTGATGCACTTAAATCAGACGTAGTCTCAAAGCGGCTACTCAATGAAACCACTTGGAACAAACAACGCCGCAGAAAACGAACTCACAACACCAAAAAGCGCTTTTGGAAAACTATTCTCACAATGCGGACTTTCAACAAAGTCACTGAAACCACGTGAACTTACCAAACCAGAGAAAGCGTCCTTTCAGCAAGTAAGTCGGCTTTTGTACCAACAAACTCACAGAGCAGAGTTTCAGCAAAAAAGTTCAACTCAGTTAACCAAAAAGTCGCCAAGCCAAAGAACACATCAGCCGTTGAAACGATGCCAACTTTGGATTTTTACCACGCTAGTTAACACTGAAATTGAACGCCGATACGACAACTTCAACTTTGAGCTTTTACCAATAGATCTTTCGATATAGCTGCGTTTTTCCTCTTGCAAACTAACGCCGCATTAAGGGGTGAACAACGCCACCACCCTACCTAAACTATTGTGCTGTAAACACTAATGCTGATTCAAACCAAAACTGCCAAGCGTTGTGAATCCCTCTTGAATGCTTTGTTAGTTGCGTAGTTGAACCCTGCCCAAAAACTTAGTCCAAGTGGTCTGGCGTGTTAAGGTTGGTACCACACTCCTTACATTTATAATCACCTGTAGGCTCACCTTCCATCAAAACACTTGCTATAGTCGCAAGAGCCTCAGAAAAGAAACTTTTTTCTTCATTTTTTGGCTTTGATTTCGAAAAGCTCTCATACTTATGAACCGTAACTTTTTTGCAGTTACAACAGAACGCTTTTGTTTCTTTGGCACCGTAAGCATGTACCATTTTGCTTCTCCTCTGATGCGAATTTATCTTCTAGCAACTAACGCCCTGCTAAGGGGTGAGCAACGCAATACCGAAGCCGCCGCAAACCACCTTAATCACTAAATTCAACGCATAGTAAAAAAGCCACGCGTTGCGAATCCCTCTTGAGCAGTTTGTTAGTCGCGAGGCACCGAGCGACAATTTTAAGCCGAACTAAACTTTGCGAACAACAAACTTTATGTGCTTTGATGCATTTAAGTCAGGCGTAGTCTCAAAGCGGCTACTCAATGAAACCACTTGGAACAAACAACGCCGCAGAAAACGGACTGACAACACCAAAAAGCGCTTTTGGAAAGCCAATCTCACAGTGCGGACTTTCAACAAAGTCACTGAAACCACCTGGAACTTACCACACCAGAGAAAACGTCCTTTCAGCAAGTAAATAAGCTCTTAAACCAACAAACTCACCGAGCGGAGTTGCAACCAAACACAGACTCTCGATTGCCCTGCTCCGTCAGCACCAAAGAACAAAAAAACCGCTTGGACACTTGCAAAACTTTGGACTTAAAACAGCTGAAACTGAGTTTTGACCATCGACGACGCATCTGTGAGCCGGACAATCAGCAGCCAAATGTTGAGCTTAGAAACATGATTTTGACTGCTAGCTTTTTCTGGCGACTAACGCCGCATTAAGGTGTGAGCGACGATTGGCTATACTTGAGCGAAGCGAAACTGCCAAGCGTTGCGAATCACTCTTAAATGCTTTGTTAGCTATTGCTGCCCTTGGAGATTTGGAGCTTCATTTTTCGCCATATTATTGGCTGCTGCAATAATCAAGCTCTGTACAATAGCTGGAGAGGTTAATCCTATTTGAAACGCTAGAATCGTACTGATTTTGTCGCCGTTTAACAAATATATACAAGTAACACCCGCACCCAAGATGGGAAGCGCAAAAAATAATGATATTGTAAATCCAATGTACTTGCCTAAAGGTAGTTTATCTTGCTCTGATTTCATGAAATGCTCAGAAATTTTCATGCCGAACAAAACGAATCCACCGAAAAGTGCAATAATTATTAGTCCAAGGTGAGGGCCTAACGTACTGGTTATTGAATTTAGTGACTCAGGCATCTTTTACCCCTTGACGTTTTGAAGCAAAGAAATCAATAAACTTCCATTTCAAAGGTGCTTCTTTAATAAAACGTTCTTTCGACATTATCAGTACTTTCCCATCCTTTGAACGAAATGGCATATACTTTATTTCTTTTGCTAACTCTTTGTCATAAGCAATAAGCTGTCTTAATTTTTTTTCAGACACATGAGCTTCTTTCGCTATTCCCTCTATACTTCTCATACCAAATTTACGGTTGTTCAATGCTAACCGGATCTTCTTTCTGATCTCCTCAGCGGGAGACTTTTGTTTTGCCTTTTTTTCTTTGTTCAATTTTACAACCTCTATATTTTGAGAAAATAGCTAACGCCGCGTTAAGTGGTGAGCAACGCATACCACTACATTTAAAGTATGGTGCCGTAAACACCAAAGATGAAGCAAACCGAAAATGCCGAGCGTTGGGAATCCGTCTTAAACGCCTTGTTATACCGCTTGGTTGAGGCTAAAATGACCAACATAAAGACCACTTAAGAGACCTATT
>NZ_JAKKCM010000035.1 GCF_021728395.1 Vibrio sp. J1-1
TTACATAACAAAGCGTTTAAGACGGATTCCCAACGCTCGGCATTTTTGGTTTGCTTCGGGTTAAGTGTTTACGGCACAATACTTTAAGTGCAGTGGTATGCGTTGCTCACCACTTAACGCGGCGTTAGTTGCCAGCGGTAAAAATGCAGCTAAGGCAGAATGTTTCGGGCTAATGAATCGTGTGATTTTGCTCGGTTTTGTGCTTTGGTGTAGCTTGCTAGAATTGCGTTCGATTTTTAACATTGTGGTTTTGTTTTGCCGTTTCAGACGCGAATGTACTCGTTGAAAATCAGCTTTGTGACATTGTCTTTCCAAAAGGTCTTTTTGGTGCTTTTAGTCAGTTTTCTACGGCGTTGATAATTCCAAGTGGTTTCAGTGACAGGCGCTTTGAAACTGCGCCTGATTTGAGTTTTTCAACACGCTCAAAAACGGTGTTGGCAAAGTGGAAATGAATGGGAAATCAAAGGTTTAGAATGGCAACTAACAAAGCGTTTAAGGCAGATTCGCAACGCTTAGCATTTTCGGTTTGCTTTGAATTTCGTGTTTACGGCACAATGGTTTAGGTTAGGTGGTAATGTTGCTCACTACTTAACGCGGCGTTAGTTGCCAACGAGGAAAATATACTTAAAGCAGAATATTTTTGGTTAATGTCCGTGTGTGTTTGGCTAGGTTTTCGTATTTCAATTTCTAGTTATTTAGGGTTGTGAAGATCGTGCTTTGGTTCCTTGTGCGATTTTGGTTTTCTGTTTCAGATGCTGATTAGCTTGTTGAAAGCCTGCTCTGCTGCATTGTCGTTACAAAAGGTTTGTTTGGTGTTCAAAGTCCGTTTTCTACTGCGTTGTATGTTCCAAGTGGTTTCAGTGACAAGCGCTTTGAAACTGCGCATGATTTGAGTGCTCCAAAACACGTGAAGCTAGTGTTGGCAAAGCGGCAATTAACTTCAAATCAAAGCTTTAGGTTTGGCAACTAACAAAGCATTCAAGAGGGATTCACAACGCTTGGCAGTTTTGGTTTGAATTGGCTTTAGTATTTACGGCACAATGGTTTAGGTTCGGTGGTGGCGTTGTTCACCCCTTAATGCGGCGTTAGTTGCCAACGAGGAAAAACGCACCGAAAGCAGGAAGTTTAGGCTCATTTTCGGTATGTGTTTGGCTCATTTTCGGTATGTGTTTGGCTAAGTTTCGTAACTCAAATTTAGCTATTTGGGTTTGCCAAAATCGCGCTTTGGTTATCTTTGTGGTTTGCGGTTTCATAAGTCGATTTACTTGTTGAAAGTTAGCTTTGTGGCATTGTTTCTCCAAAAAGTCTTTTTGATGTTGTCAGTTCGTTTTCTACGGCGTTGCGTGTTCCAAGTGGTTTCAGTGACAAACGCTTTGAAACTGCGCCTGATTTGAGTTTTCCAAAATACGTAAAGTAAGTGTTGGCAAAGTGGCAATTAACTTGAAATCAAAGCTTTAGGTTTGGCAACTAACAAAGCATTCAAGAGGGATTCACAACGCTAGGCAGTTTTAGTTTGAATCGGCTTTAGTGTTTACGGCACAATGGCTTAAGTTAGGTGGAGGCGTTGTTCACCCCTTAATGCGGCGTTATGTGTTTTGAAGGAATTGTAACAAAAGTGAAAATCTCAATATCTTCTGAGGAATTTGTAAATGAGTTCTCTGAGCTCAAACGTCAGCTAGTTGAAGGCTATTTTTCGAAGGATTCAGAAATATCTCGCCTAAATACGTTGGAAGACGCTGGTATCGATGCGAAGCAGTTAGATGTAATAAAAGGCGTTGTGGATGAGTCTTTGACGGATGCTCTGTATACAATTCTACTTGGTTTAGAGGGTAGCGCAGCTATCGGTAAGCATCAGATTTGCTACAAATTACAAGATGAATTAGGCACTGAGTTAACAGGTGAGTTTGAAGAGTTAGCTTTCGAGGCACTGCAAGAAAAACACACATAACAAACTGTTCAAGAGGGATTCGCAATGCGTGGCATTTTTACTATGCGTTGGTTTTAGTGTTTAAGGTGGTCTGCGGCGACTTCGGTATTGCGTTGCTCACCCCTTAACAGGGCGTTAGTTGCCAGCGGTAAAAACGCAGCTAAGGCAGAAAGTTTAGGGCTTATGAATCGTGCAATTTTGCTCTGCTTTGTGTCTGAGTGTGTGATTTGCTGAAATTGTGTCCGATGTTTAATGTTGTGGTTTTGTTTGCCGTTTCAGATGCTAATTTACTTGTTGCAAGTCAGCTTTGTGACATTGCCTTTCCAAAAGATTTTTTGGGTGCTTTTAGTCAGTTTTCTACGGCGTTGCTAATTCCAAGTGGTTTCAGTGACAGGCGCTTTGAAACTGCGCCTGATTTGAGTTTTTCAAGGCGCTCAAAAACGGTGTTGGCAAAGTGGTAATGGATTGGAAATCAAAGGTTTAGAATGGCAACTAACAATGCGTTTAAGGCAGATTCGCAACGCTTGGCAATTTTGGTTTGAATCGGCTTTAGTGTTTACGGCACAATGGTTTAGGTTAGGTGGTAGCGTTGCTCACTACTTAACGCGGCGTTATACGCAGAGTGAGTTTTGCTGATTATTCCTTGTATCAAAGTCACCTTTTCTTGTGGTTCATCGCTTTGTATTTTCTTGTGTTTTCATTAAATCATTAGGTAATGTCCCCGAAGCCTTCAGGCTCAAATTCGACGCGGTAGTGTTTGTTGAAACTCAGCTCTATCAAGTAGTCTGCCCAAAAGCTTACGTGCTTGCTGAAGTTCTGTTTTCTTTGGTGTTGTGTGTTTCAAGTGCGCTTCAATCAAAAATCGCTGAATGTCTTAGTCTCACAAAAGTTAATCAATACACATAAAAATTCGTGCTTACAAAGTGGGGCTTGGCTTAAAATCGTAGCTTCAGTGTTGGGCGTATAACAAAGCATTTAAGCGCGATTCACAACGCGTGGCATTTTTGGTTTGCTTCGAATTTTGTGTTTAAGGCGCAATGCGGTAGCCGTTGTGTATTGCGTTGTTCACGCCTTAATGCGGCGTTATACCGCAATCAATCATCTAACCTTTTCATAGCTTTACGGTAAACATCGCTACGTTCGCGTTTTCCGACAGCTAAGACGGTTACAATGATGACATCGTCTTCAACTTTGTAGACGAGACGG
>NZ_JAKKCM010000036.1 GCF_021728395.1 Vibrio sp. J1-1
AATGTCTCTCGCTCATTCAAATAATGAGAGACAACTTTGGTTGTTTAACATCAATTCGAAACTCCTTCGGGTTGTATGGTTAAGTGACTAAGCGTACACGGTGGATGCCTTGGCAGTCAGAGGCGATGAAGGACGTATTAACTTGCGATAAGCCCAGATTAGGCAGTAAAAGCCACTTGAGTCTGGGATTTCCGAATGGGGAAACCCACTAGCATAAGCTAGTATCGCTGCGTGAATACATAGCGCAGCGAGGCGAACCGGGGGAACTGAAACATCTAAGTACCCCGAGGAAAAGAAATCAACCGAGATTCCGAAAGTAGCGGCGAGCGAAATTGGACTAGCCCTTAAGCTTTATAGGCGTCAGGTGAACAAGCTGGAAAGCTTGGCGATACAGGGTGATAGCCCCGTAACTGACGACGCGTATTCAGTGAAATCGAGTAGGGCGGGACACGTGATATCCTGTCTGAATATGGGGGGACCATCCTCCAAGGCTAAATACTACTGACTGACCGATAGTGAACCAGTACCGTGAGGGAAAGGCGAAAAGAACCCCTGTGAGGGGAGTGAAATAGAACCTGAAACCGTGTACGTACAAGCAGTAGGAGCACCTTCGTGGTGTGACTGCGTACCTTTTGTATAATGGGTCAGCGACTTATATTCAGTGGCAAGGTTAACCATTTAGGGGAGCCGTAGGGAAACCGAGTCTTAACTGGGCGTTCAGTCTCTGGATATAGACCCGAAACCAGGTGATCTAGCCATGGGCAGGTTGAAGGTTGAGTAACATCAACTGGAGGACCGAACCGACTAATGTTGAAAAATTAGCGGATGACTTGTGGCTAGGGGTGAAAGGCCAATCAAACCTGGAGATAGCTGGTTCTCCCCGAAAGCTATTTAGGTAGCGCCTCGGACGAATACTACTGGGGGTAGAGCACTGTTAAGGCTAGGGGGTCATCCCGACTTACCAACCCTTTGCAAACTCCGAATACCAGTAAGTACTATCCGGGAGACACACGGCGGGTGCTAACGTCCGTCGTGGAGAGGGAAACAACCCAGACCGCCAGCTAAGGTCCCAAATTACTACTAAGTGGGAAACGATGTGGGAAGGCTCAGACAGCCAGGATGTTGGCTTAGAAGCAGCCATCATTTAAAGAAAGCGTAATAGCTCACTGGTCGAGTCGGCCTGCGCGGAAGATGTAACGGGGCTAAGTAGTAAACCGAAGCTGCGGCAATATACTTTTGTATATTGGGTAGGGGAGCGTTCTGTAAGCGGTTGAAGGTGTGCTGTAAGGCATGCTGGACGTATCAGAAGTGCGAATGCTGACATGAGTAACGATAAAGGGGGTGAAAAACCTCCTCGCCGGAAGACCAAGGGTTCCTGTCCAACGTTAATCGGGGCAGGGTAAGTCGACCCCTAAGGCGAGGCCGAAAGGCGTAGTCGATGGGAAACGGGTTAATATTCCCGTACTTCTTACAATTGCGATGGGGGGACGGAGAAGGCTAGGTGGGCCTGGCGACGGTTGTCCAGGTTCAAGTGCGTAGGCTTAAGAGTTAGGTAAATCCGGCTCTTTTTAAGGCTGAGACACGACGTCGAGCATCTACGGATGTGAAGTCATTGATGCCATGCTTCCAGGAAAAGCCTCTAAGCTTCAGATTGTAAGGAATCGTACCCCAAACCGACACAGGTGGTCGGGTAGAGAATACCAAGGCGCTTGAGAGAACTCGGGTGAAGGAACTAGGCAAAATGGTACCGTAACTTCGGGAGAAGGTACGCTCTCGACGGTGAAGTCCCTTGCGGATGGAGCTATTGAGAGTCGCAGATACCAGGTGGCTGCAACTGTTTATTAAAAACACAGCACTGTGCAAAATCGTAAGATGACGTATACGGTGTGACGCCTGCCCGGTGCCGGAAGGTTAATTGATGGGGTTAGACTTCGGTCGAAGCTCTTGATCGAAGCCCCGGTAAACGGCGGCCGTAACTATAACGGTCCTAAGGTAGCGAAATTCCTTGTCGGGTAAGTTCCGACCTGCACGAATGGCGTAATGATGGCCACGCTGTCTCCACCCGAGACTCAGTGAAATTGAAATCGCTGTGAAGATGCAGTGTACCCGCGGCTAGACGGAAAGACCCCGTGAACCTTTACTACAGCTTGGCACTGAACATTGACCCTACATGTGTAGGATAGGTGGGAGGCTTTGAAGACGGTACGCCAGTATCGTTGGAGCCGACCTTGAAATACCACCCTTGTAGTGTTGATGTTCTAACGTTGACCCCTAATCGGGGTTGCGGACAGTGCCTGGTGGGTAGTTTGACTGGGGCGGTCTCCTCCCAAAGAGTAACGGAGGAGCACGAAGGTGGGCTAAACACGGTTGGACATCGTGTGGTTAGTGCAATGGCATAAGCCCGCTTGACTGCGAGAATGACAATTCGAGCAGGTGCGAAAGCAGGTCATAGTGATCCGGTGGTTCTGAATGGAAGGGCCATCGCTCAACGGATAAAAGGTACTCCGGGGATAACAGGCTGATACCGCCCAAGAGTTCATATCGACGGCGGTGTTTGGCACCTCGATGTCGGCTCATCACATCCTGGGGCTGAAGTCGGTCCCAAGGGTATGGCTGTTCGCCATTTAAAGTGGTACGCGAGCTGGGTTTAGAACGTCGTGAGACAGTTCGGTCCCTATCTGCCGTGGGCGTTGGAGAATTGAAAGGGGCTGCTCCTAGTACGAGAGGACCGGAGTGGACGAACCTCTGGTGTTCGGGTTGTGTCGCCAGACGCATTGCCCGGTAGCTAAGTTCGGGATCGATAACCGCTGAAAGCATCTAAGCGGGAAGCGAGCCTTGAGATGAGTTCTCCCTGATACTTTAAGTATCCTAAAGGGTTGTCGTAGACTACGACGTTGATAGGCAGGGTGTGTAAGCGTTGTGAGGCGTTGAGCTAACCTGTACTAATTGCCCGTGAGGCTTAACCATACAACACCCAAGGGGTTTTGATGGACTCAATGCAAGAACATTGAATGTGTAATAACGAGAATTAAAAAA
>NZ_JAKKCM010000037.1 GCF_021728395.1 Vibrio sp. J1-1
CGCCATAACAAAGCGTTTAAGACGGATTCACAACGCTTGGCGATTTCAGTTTAAGTTGAATTTAGTGTTTAAGGTACAATGGTTTATGCTGGGTGGTAGCGTTGTTCACCACTTAACGCGGCGTTATATTTGCAGGTGAGTTTAAGGGTTGAGAAGTAGCAGTGCTAGGATAAGCTAATCTCTAGCACCACTTCAGATATTAAAGAATGCAATGCTTAGCGAAGTCAGCAGCTTCATTGGCTGACCAATCACCTTTTGGTTTCTCTTTTAAGTCGTTACACCACGCTTCGCTGCCGACTTCAGTACAAGCCGAAAGTGCGAAACAAACAAAGACTAAGCTAAGTAGCTTTTCACGATAATAACTCCTTTCATATCGTATATAATTTGATTCATTAAATGTGTAATATCAGTTAATGTCAAATAAGTTATTAGTAATTGATAACAAAGAGTTAGTTCACCGAACAACAAATATAACAAAGCGTTTAAGGGTGATTCCAAACGCTTGCCGGTTTCGCTTCGCTCAAGTGTGGCAAACGCTTGTCACACCTTAACGCGGCGTTAGTTTGCAAGAGGAAAAACGCAGCTATATCGCAAGATCTAGTGGTAAATGCTCAAAGTTGAAATTGTCCGTATCGGCGTTCAATTTCAGTGTTAACTAGCGTGGTGAAAATTCAAAATTGGCATCGTTTCAACGGTTGATTTGTTTTTTGGTGCGGCGACTTTTGGGTTACCTGAGTCGAACTTTTTTGCTGAAACTCTGCTCGTTGAGTTTGTTGGTACAAAAGCCGATCTACTCGCTGAAATAGCGTTTTCTCTGGTGTGGTAAGTTCATGTGGTTTCAGTGGCTTTGTTGAAAGTCCGCATTGTGAGATTGGTTTTCCAAAAGCGCTTTTTGGTGTTGTTAGTTCGTTTTCTGCGGCGTTGTTTGTTCCACGTGGTTTCATTGAGTAGCCGCTTTGAGACTACGCCTGACTTAAGTGCATCAAAACACATAAAGTTTATTGTTTGCAAAGTTTAAAATAACGTAAAATAAACGCTTTGGGTTTGCAAACTAACAAACTGCTCAAGAGGGATTCGCAACGCGTGGCATTTTTACTATGCGTTGATTTTAGTGATTAAGGTGGTTTTCGGTGGCTTCGGTATTGCGTTGCTCACCCCTTAGCAGGGCGTTAAATTGCTTTCAATCCCGCCACTACGGGTTTGTAGTGACGAAGATATCATATAAAGTTATAAAATATACAAGCTGTTTTCGTTAAACTCTGACGTGATCAAGCTAGCTTCAGATGGGTGCTTCATTTTAGTTAAAAGAGCATCCCAAAGTCGTTCATCAAATGCACCATCTAGGTAAGCATATCTGCAAATATGAAGCAACTCAGCCCTCGAACTTTTGCCACCGAATTGGTCTTCGAGCTCATAGAATGTAGGACTGTTATTATTTAACCAACGATCATCTAGGTAATTGATAACTTCCGTCGCAAACTCATTCGATACCTTAAAGTGTTCTGCAAAATTCTCGTGTGGATAATCCGGAACACTATAATCGCCATCATGTAGAAAAGGGTATAGTCCCTTCATCCAAGCATAGACATATGAACTAGGTAACAGGTCTGGTGTCAATCGCTTAATATGTATAATTTGTGCTCTTTGCTGTGCGAAGAGAGCGTTCATAACTTTATCGTTATTCATGGCATGTTCCTTAGTTAATGGTACAGAAAATAAATGAGGGCAGTGAAATGCTAACCCAAGGTTATGCTACAAGTTTCTTTTTCGGCTGTGATCAATTTAACAAACGGTTCAAGAGGGACTACCAACGCTTGGCGGTTTTAGTTCAAACTGGCTTTAGTGTTTAAGGTGGCAATTTTAAGTTTGATGTAAAGCGTTGTTAGCCCCTTAACCGGGCGTTAGTTGTTTTAAGAGGAAGTATTGAATGCAGTGGATATCTGCTTATAGTCGTTTGTTCAGTATGTTGGATAAGACAGGTTCACCCGCTTACCACAGCGGCTCAGCCTTCATTAAGGTCGTTCAACAGTTTGACCTTGGCTTGCCAGGTTATTCGCTCTACATTGAAGAAAGGAACAGGCTGAAACAGAGTACGACTCGTCGAGATTTTTACTGGGACATTCTCAAAAATCTCGATGAATCAACACGATTCGAAGTATTTCGAGCCTTCATAGATATTGTCGAGCCACATTGTCCAACTGAAGCTCAAGATCTTCGATCATATATGTTTGGTAACGGTAACCCTGTTCCCAAGGCTACTATTCCAAACCATCAGTGGAGTTCTGATAAACTCAATTCGACACTGTCTAAAATTGACAATGCAATAGATACGGCAAACTACAACAATGCAATGACTTTGGCATATACGTGTCTGGAGGGGTTGTATAAATCCTATGTTCAGAAACATGTTCCAGCTAGCAGCAATGTCACTGACTTAATACCGTTGTCCAAGTTGGTTCGCACAGACATTGATTCAAAGCTATCAGCAGTAGGTAGTTATCCAGTTCAAATGGTGACAAGTATTTCTACACTTACCAGTGCAATTGCAAACTCTAGAAATAGCTTTAGTGATTCACACTTTGATCATGATGCTAATAAATGGCTAGCTATCTATAGTCGAGATTTGGTTAACTCTATTGGACGTTTGTTATTGCACTTTCTGTGAGCCAAACAACTAACAAGCAATTTAAGAGGGATTCACAACGCTTGGCATTTTTACTTCTACTTCAAATTTAGTGTTTATGGCACAATGCTTTAGGTTTGGGTGGAGGCGTTGTTCACCCCTTAATTGGGCGTTAGGCGCAGTGAGAAATTTCGTGGGTCATATCTCTAATTTCTCTCCGGCCATTCGCTCCAGTTTTTCGGCAATCTGGCTTTATCTTCCCAAGTTCTTGAATCACTCAATCCGTAATACATGC
>NZ_JAKKCM010000038.1 GCF_021728395.1 Vibrio sp. J1-1
CCATCGAGAAAATAGTCGTTGCAAGAAAATTTGCCTAACAAAGCGTTTAAGGGTGATTCCAAACGCTTGCCGGTTTCGCTTCGCTCAAGTATGGCAAGCGCTTGTCACACCTTAACGCAGCGTTAGCTGTCCAAACGCTGCAAGTATCAAACGAACTAATATTTAACAAAATTATAGCTTACATTTTATTTGAAATTGGTATGGTGAATCGATGAAGGTTTTTTTGGAAGACTACGAAGTAATTTTGTTGCCAGCTGCTCTTGGATTATTTGTTTATTTTACCCACGGCACGCCCGCATTTTATGCCGTTATTCCTCTGTTTGTCTTGATTTCGGTGAACGCAAATCAGGCAAGAAAATTGAAGCGCTTGGAAATTCAGGTTAGTGAAATGAAAGCTAAACTGAATGACGTTAAATAAAAGTCAGGTTTGAATGGTGAAGCAGATTTAGAGGAAAATGGTCGAGCTTAATGGTAGGCAGCTAACAAGGCATTTAAGACGGATTCCCAACGCTTGGCATTTTCGGTTTGATTCGACTTAAGTGTTTACGGCACAATGGTTTAGGTTAGGTGGCAGGCGTTGCTCACCACTTAATGCGGCGTTATGCCTTAATCGCTCTTGAATTAGAAATGTACACCCTCATATTAAGCTAGGTGTATATTAACGGAAAAGTAAAAATGGATTTTTCAACGATCAAACCTGGTGATGTTCTAGTTTCTAATTTTAGTATGGGCCCATTCCCATACCAGCATTGGGCATTGGTTTCAGACCAAAAGTGTTCTGACGGCTTTTATATGCTAATTTCGGCTTCAGAAAGAACGGGTACCGTAAAAGAAGAAAAAGTTGGTGTAGTTACTCAAGGTGCAAAAACATACCTTGCAGACATAAACTTACCTGTTTCTGTTGAACTCGCTATTCAAAATGCTCGTGCTCAAGTTGATGTTTGGAAATACTCAGTTACCGATAGAAATTGTGAGCAGTTTATTAATTTTGTTCTCGGACTTGGTATTACCTCAAAACAAGTGAAAACGGGGGTAGCTCTGGGAGCAACGGGAGCTTTGGCTACAGCGCTTTTGTCCGAAAAACCTACATGGTTCAAAATTCTAGGTGTTGCCGTTGCGTGTGCCGGTGTTGGCGTTGCAAGCGCAAAGGCGGCTGAGAAAAAAGAACAGGCATAACAAAGCATTTAAGAGTGATTCACAACGCTCGGCGCTTTCACTTCAAGCCAGTTTAGTGTTTACGGCGCAATGGTTTAGGTTAGGTGGTAGCGTTGCTCACACCTTAATGCGGCGTTATGCCTTAATCGCTCTTGAATTAGAAATGTACACCCTCATATTAAGCTAGGTGTATATTAACGGAAAAGTAAAAATGGATTTTTCAACGATCAAACCTGGTGATGTTCTAGTTTCTAATTTTAGTATGGGCCCATTCCCATACCAGCATTGGGCATTGGTTTCAGACCAAAAGTGTTCTGACGGCTTTTATATGCTAATTTCGGCTTCAGAAAGAACGGGTACCGTAAAAGAAGAAAAAGTTGGTGTAGTTACTCAAGGTGCAAAAACATACCTTGCAGACATAAACTTACCTGTTTCTGTTGAACTCGCTATTCAAAATGCTCGTGCTCAAGTTGATGTTTGGAAATACTCAGTTACCGATAGAAATTGTGAGCAGTTTATTAATTTTGTTCTCGGACTTGGTATTACCTCAAAACAAGTGAAAACGGGGGTAGCTCTGGGAGCAACGGGAGCTTTGGCTACAGCGCTTTTGTCCGAAAAACCTACATGGTTCAAAATTCTAGGTGTTGCCGTTGCGTGTGCCGGTGTTGGCGTTGCAAGCGCAAAGGCGGCTGAGAAAAAAGAACAGGCATAACAAAGCATTTAAGAGTGATTCACAACGCTCGGCGCTTTCACTTCAAGCCAGTTTAGTGTTTACGGCGCAATGGTTTAGGTTAGGTGGTAGCGTTGCTCACACCTTAATGCGGCGTTATAACGAGGAGGTAACTTGGCAATATCTGACAGTAACCCTGATAGAAGAAATCTGGTAGTTCTATCAACATCTATAGTGCTTTATTTTCTCGCCGGTGGTGAGCTCATCGATGATAATGTTCGATTACAGGTCATAAATGTCCATTTCAACAAACCTGAGGTACTTGTATATTTTGTGTGGGGCTTACTCGCATGGTTTACTTACCGCTATTGGATAAATTACAAGGGTTCATGGAAAGACGGCTACTACACTGAGATAGGCTCTGAAATTTCATCAAAGATATGCTATCGGTATATGGTCAAAAAATTTAGCCTATCGGATAACTTTGAGAATTCATATTACCCAGACAGGCATTGGCTATATGTTTCTGGTGATAGTATGGCTAAGTCAATTGCATTTTGCCATGTATATAAGTTAGAAAGTGGACAACAAAAGTCAGAAAGTAGAAGTATCGAGTCTGTTGCGGACAGGTTTATGATTTTTATGTGTACGGCTGTTATTTTTGTAAAGGAGCCGAGCCTTTCTACTTACTTTATGCCATATGTATTCGCCCTTGTCGCGACAATTTTAGGCGTCAGCTCATCGTTATAACAAAGCATTTAAGACGGATTCCCAACGCTTGGCAATTTGGGTTTTGCTTCAATTTTATTGTTTACGGCACAATACTTTAGGTTCGGT
Organism: Vibrio sp. J1-1; assembly: GCF_021728395.1. GTDB lineage: Bacteria > Pseudomonadota > Gammaproteobacteria > Enterobacterales > Vibrionaceae > Vibrio. The sequence continues at coordinate 2,663 of NZ_JAKKCM010000038.1, forward strand.
GGTCTGCGTTGCTCACCACTTAATGCGGCGTTAGGCGCAGTGAGAAATTTCGTGGGTCATATCTCTAATTTCTCTCCGGCCATTCGCTCCAGTTTTTCGGCAATCTGGCTTTATCTTCCCAAGTTCTTGAATCACTCAATCCGTA
>NZ_JAKKCM010000039.1 GCF_021728395.1 Vibrio sp. J1-1
AAAAAGCTAACAAACTGTTTAAGAGTGATTCGCAACGCGTGGCATTTTTACTATGCGTTACGTTCAGTGTTTACGGTGGTATGCGGGAGCTTCGATATTGCGTTGCTCACACCTTAACAGGGCGTTATGTTTAATAGGAGGCTTCGATGGGGCGTGCAAAAGAAGAGCTCTATGATATTCAACTTGCCGATAGAGATAGATATTTCTCAAAACTACTTGGTATAAGCTTGGAAGAGCTAGAACTCCTTGATTGGGATATCTCCGAAGAGACGAATGATGATGGCTTTCTGTACGGCTATATCATGCAGTTTTCTGAAGAGTCTGATCCTGAGGTCTTAGATAAAATCCAAGATCAGTTAGATGGGCACGATTTCTTGTATCTCGATATATCTGACGTTGAAATACCCTTCATTGAAGGGGATGATGCTCAATCTAATCAATACAAAGTATTTGAGAACCATATTCGAAGTGTAAACGACATATTAGCCCTACCATGTAACCCTGATGCCAAGTTTAGCCTCTATGTAATGTTATTTGCTCATATCATCTCGGCTACCGAGGGTTACTTGTCATCTCAGTTCATTTATCAGGTATCACGTAACCCCAAATTAATGCGTAAACTTGTGGAAAATGACAAAGAACTTTCGAAGCGAACGTTTAGCTTAAAGGAAATATATCACCAAAAAGAAAACCTAAATGACACGGTATCTAAGCATCTAAAAGACCTTATTTTCCATAATGTTGCTAAAGCTAAGGAAATGTATAGCGCAATATTAAACTACCAAATGGAGGAGCTTGGGTGGTTGTTTAAGGCGGTGGAAGTTAGGCATCATTGTGTACATCGAGCAGGGTATGATAAAGATGGTAGTCCTGTATCAATAACGAAAGACGCGTTGATTGAGTTAGTAAATAGATGTGATGAACTTTGTTTATCAATAGATAAGCACTTAAATAATTAAACATAACAATCTGTTTAAGAGTGATTCGCAACGCTTGGCATTTTTACTATGCGTTAGGTTTAGGGGTTAAGGTGGTATGCGGGATCTTCAGTATTGCGTTGCTCACACCTTAACAGGGCGTTAGGCGCAGTGAGAAATTTCGTGGGTCATATCTCTAATTTCTCTCCGGCCATTCGCTCCAGTTTTTCGGCAATCTGGCTTTATCTTCCCAAGTTCTTGAATCACTTAATCCGTAAAACATGCCAAGTTTCGCAGGTTGCCTCATTCGGTTTTCTGGTCGGTTTGTTGTCAGTTTCTTTGGCTCAAATCGTTTTAAATTTGTCTGCCTTCGAAACAGGTTTATTGGCTGGAATTTCGCTCTGAAAGTTAACCTTTTCAAATTTCATTTTTATGCGCTGATTTGCCAATTTCTTTGGTGTTTTGGTTGCAGTGGGTTTCAGATACTTACCCGCTTTGGCGTTTGGGTTTTAATCAAATTCAGTGTGTTACGTATGTTTCTTTTCCCAAAAGATGGTTTCCCAAATCCAGATTTAACTATTTGCGTGAAGCGCCTAACAAAGCATTTAAGAGTGACTCACAACGCTTGGCGATCTCAGTTTAAACTTGGTTTTAGTGTTTAAGGTGCAATGGTTTAGGTTAGGTGTTTAACGTTGTTCGCACCTTAATGCGGCGTTATGTTTAATAGGAGGCTTCGATGGGGCGTGCAAAAGAAGAGCTCTATGATATTCAACTTGCCGATAGAGATAGATATTTCTCAAAACTACTTGGTATAAGCTTGGAAGAGCTAGAACTCCTTGATTGGGATATCTCCGAAGAGACGAATGATGATGGCTTTCTGTACGGCTATATCATGCAGTTTTCTGAAGAGTCTGATCCTGAGGTCTTAGATAAAATCCAAGATCAGTTAGATGGGCACGATTTCTTGTATCTCGATATATCTGACGTTGAAATACCCTTCATTGAAGGGGATGATGCTCAATCTAATCAATACAAAGTATTTGAGAACCATATTCGAAGTGTAAACGACATATTAGCCCTACCATGTAACCCTGATGCCAAGTTTAGCCTCTATGTAATGTTATTTGCTCATATCATCTCGGCTACCGAGGGTTACTTGTCATCTCAGTTCATTTATCAGGTATCACGTAACCCCAAATTAATGCGTAAACTTGTGGAAAATGACAAAGAACTTTCGAAGCGAACGTTTAGCTTAAAGGAAATATATCACCAAAAAGAAAACCTAAATGACACGGTATCTAAGCATCTAAAAGACCTTATTTTCCATAATGTTGCTAAAGCTAAGGAAATGTATAGCGCAATATTAAACTACCAAATGGAGGAGCTTGGGTGGTTGTTTAAGGCGGTGGAAGTTAGGCATCATTGTGTACATCGAGCAGGGTATGATAAAGATGGTAGTCCTGTATCAATAACGAAAGACGCGTTGATTGAGTTAGTAAATAGATGTGATGAACTTTGTTTATCAATAGATAAGCACTTAAATAATTAAACATAACAATCTGTTTAAGAGTGATTCGCAACGCTTGGCATTTTTACTATGCGTTAGGTTTAGGGGTTAAGGTGGTATGCGGGATCTTCAGTATTGCGTTGCTCACACCTTAACAGGGCGTTAGTTGCCAATGAGAAAATCGCAGCTAAAACAGAGTGTTTAGGTCTAATCGTTCGTGTGCTTTGCTTGATTCTGCACTTCGAACTTCGGGATCTTGGTTCGCGGAAATTGAGCTTCGATCTT
>NZ_JAKKCM010000004.1 GCF_021728395.1 Vibrio sp. J1-1
TCGATGAGGACGGTAGGTGCGCAAACATCAAAGGTTAGAAGGTAGCTCCTTCAATAGAAACCGAATATACGTACGCATCTTAACTTTGAATTGCTAAATCACTTTGTAAATACGTGGATTCCATATACAGAAAGGGGCAGAAATTTGTTAGCCAAGCACGAGCTGAAAGCGCCTCTGGACAACAACAATTTAGAGGATACGAATGCTTCAACGGCGTTCTATGCTTGCATGAGTCAAGCTTACGACAACCAGTGATGGTGTATCGGTATACCAAGACTCAAAGCTGTCGCTTAATCTCTTCTAACTCTTCCTTTGTAATTTCTCCTTTGGCATAACGCTTTTTGGCAATATCCAACGGAGTTTCTACAGTGTTAGAGCTATTTTTCGCTGAGAACAGAAGCCAAGCAATACCACCTATAATTACCAGCCAAATGATCATCATAAAGATATGACCAAATCCAAAACCGTATAATCCATTCATAAGTCACCTCTAAATTTAGTGGTAGTTTTCCGGTTGCTTCATCTATATTTCAGCAAATATCCAACAATAATGCGTGTTAATGTTCTATTTATTTATGACAAATTTTGACGTTAAGTCATGCTGACACATTTGGTCATATTTACTTTCTTTGGTACTTAACAAGCTTTTGGACAAAAATGAGCTAGAGTTACGCTCAGTGTCACCTAATTCAGGTGAGATTAGTTTGGGAAAATAGAAGTAGACAGCTTTACGTTACTTCCAGAGGGTGTCATACGGGATGGCAGTGCGTCTTCTTCATGTTCTTTACTCCACTCTAAAAAATCACAGAAATCATTACAGAAGCTCATTCTATGCTAATTGATTTCTGATGAAGAAATTCTTTCTCATACACAAAGGAGTAATTAATACTCACTACAAGAGCTAATGTGGATCAATCTTTGTATTGAGCTGGAGTAGCAGCTACTAGCTTTTTGAAATTGCGATGAAAGTGACTTTGATCATTGAACCCTAATTCAGTGGCAACAGATACAATATTATGTCCTTTTTTTAGCAATACTTTCGCTTCATTTATCCGCATGGCAATTTGCATGGCATGAGGGGTTATCCCATAAGACTTTCGAAAAGAGTGGATTAGGTGATATTCACTTAATCCAGAATGTTGAGCAATCTCTTTAATTGAGATATTGTTTTTGAAGTTGTCTCGAATAAAGCGATGAGCCTTAGCGATATTTGCTTTTGTTAGGCTCAACTCGTCGATATGTAGGGCGTTAGTGTTACGAAATAAATTGGAGAAAAATGCGATGCTTTCTTGCTCCACTTTCATATGATCGACATTGTTTATGATTGAGTCTGCCAATGATTGAAACTGACCGTAGAGCTCTGGAGAATTAGTATAGATACTCGAGAATGGTATAAAATTTTTTGACGGATTATCTACTATCATGGATTGTATGTTACCCAACCACTCCGGGCACACATACAACATTTTATAGCTCCAATTCGTATCCGGAATGGGGTTACATGAGTGTACTTCCAATGGGTTCACTATGACAAGAGAACCCATTTCAATTTTTCTGTCTATATTGTTGTTAAAATAATCACTTTGGCCTGAATCTACCGATCCAACAGAAAACTCTTCGCGAGTATGTTTGCCGTAACATGCGTTTGAATTAGTGGAACAACGCAGTTCTATTGGAATTACATTGGATCGGTAAAATTGCTGTTTTGCCATATCAATTAATACTGTTTCAACTAGATATAAAGAAAGTATATATAACTGTTAACGCTAGTAGTAGTCCCATAGAAATATTAAACGTCCTAAACTGCTTAGGGGTGCCTATAATAGAACTAATGGTAACCCCAAGTAGTGCCCATGCTGAAATCGAAATGTAGCAAACGACAAAGAATATCCCACAGAATAAAAGTAATATCTCCTGTCCTACGTTTTGTCCCGTATAAAAAACTGAAATACCAGCAAGAGAAACAATCCACGCTTTAGGGTTCAACCACTGACACATCATCCCCTGCAAGAATGATGGCGCAGCACTGCTTTTTTCTGAGTCTTCACTTTTGGTAGTCGGTTCTTGGGTAGCAACTTTATAGGCGAGATATAATAGAAAACCTCCTCCTACATACGTCATCCCCTTTGCTAAATAGGGTGTATTAGTCATGAATTGCGATAACCCGAATCCCAACAAAAACAAAATTGACACGAACCCGAAAGTAGCACCAGTGATATGAGGCACGGTACGGGTATATCCGTGATTAGCGCCTGTTACAGTGGCTAAAATGTTTACTGGGCCCGGTGAGATCGAAGTGACCAAGGCAAAAGCTGCCATCGCTATTGTTAGTGAAATCATTATCGTTCCTTAAAATTCAGTTACTTCACCAGTACCATCGATGAACCGATGCTCTTGTAAATCAACGATTCGGTATCTTTTTGGCTTGATCTTGCCTGTCTTACAATAGCCCGCTTTTCCTTCCCAGTACCCCTGTTCTAACTCGTCGGTTATATGTAACTCAGATAGACACTTAACTCCCTTATAGCGATACAATGAGAAATCAACCAACCTGATTGGATACCTCTCTTCCAACGACAAAGCCGCACCATCAATAGCCCAAATGATCATTGCTCGGTTTTCAAAAGCGTTGCTAAGTTCGATGGTTGAGTCATAAACTCCTTTTGCTGTACCTAAACTGAGTTGTTTTAGATTGTAGCAACGATACCTTGATGGATTGATTCCCAAATAATCGAATAGATCTTCCAGTAAGATACCCGTCCAGTTTCTTCTTATACTCCAATTGCATACACAAACAACTCTTCTATTTTCCGTAATAGTGGCTATCTTTTTGAGCTCTTCAAATGTAATTTGAATTGGTGACGACTCGTAAGGCAAAAATACCTTCAGGGTCCAAGTAGACATATCTATAGCGTCAAGTGATTCTGGCGGTCCTTCTTGATAGTAACGAAGAGAAGAAGGTTTCTTTTCAATATGTGGCGTTTGCATGTTTCGAATATCACCTTATAAATTTTTAACGCAGCGCAATCCGACAATGTTGTCTCGTACTGTTGGTGGGTAATTATCTCTACATGTACAACGCATGTAGTCCTCATCATGAAGACCTGAGCCGCCACGAACAATGTGATCTGCCTGTCTCTCACTGATATAGACAGGATCTGAATGAGTCTTGTCCCATGAATAGTCAGGCTGGTAGTTATCTTGACACCACTCAGCTAAATTACCCCCCATGTCCATACACCCAAATGGAGAACGACTTTGAGGGTGGGCATCCCACTCAGTAGAACATCTATCAAACTCTATTGGTTCACAGTCTGGAGCATAATTAGCTATTGAAGGAGATGGCTGGGAATCGCCCCACGGATATAGCCTATTATCGTTACCTTTGGCTGCAAACTCCCACTGGGCTTCTGTTGGGAGCTCTTTCCCAACGAAATTTGCGTACGCCTCTGATTCATACCAGCTTATCCCTGTCACTGGCTGTTTCGCGCCATTCCACTTTGGATTGCGCCAGTACAACGGCTCTGTTATTTCATTTTCTTGAATGAATTTAAATCCTTCTTCTGACCAATACTCTGCTCTTTCGTAGCCTTTTTGATTGACAAATACCGCAAATTCTTCATTTGTGACAGGATGGACATCAATAAAAAAATCACTCAATGTAACCAAGGACACGGGTTGTTCATCAGGGCTTAAATCTGAACCGCGTTGATATGGAGAACCGGACACGAGTACCATTTCTATTAATTTATTCATCGCATTAACCTCATATTTCCGGTGTATTTCGCAATCACTTTCTTATCTCCATAGACGGCTATACCAAGGTACTCAATATCTTTCGCTTCAGTCCCAGCAATAGCACTTGAATACTCCTCATAATTTTTTGTCCCTTTAGCCACATTCGAAAAATCTACGAGCGTTGTTACAGGTTGGAGCTTGTCTCGAATAATTTTGATCTCGTCACTACTGCTGGCCAGAATGGGAATCGGAATTCGAGTTATACCAAGATGCTCTCCACCGTCTCGGTTTATAATACTCTCACCAACCAGTTCAGGGTGAACCTTACCTAAGCTAAGGGTGAGTACCGCAGCAGTGTTTGCTATAACTCCTAATGGGAGTTCCTTATCAATAACTAGGACGCACTTGTTGCTTTCCATTATCAAATTCCTTTTGAGTGATTGTGTTTTTAGAAAATGCAGCCCATGTCATTTCAATATGTAGGGGCTGAGAAATGACGTTGAGATTGTGAAGGTTTATTGCATCGATATTTGCGAGACAGCAATCTACTCTCCCTGAGGCGGCTTTTGGGGCACCAACGCTTGTGGAGTCAATAAGCTGCACATCAATTTGAGATTTACGTATACCAGAAACTCTTTCTTCAGATGATTGTATGAGGTCTTCTAATCTAGATAGTGGTGCATGGTGAGACGCTATAGATATTGTCTTCTTACTCGATATTTTAAATGTCAGTTCAGAGATATCTTTACATGCCAAGTAATAGGTAGGAGGAGCAAAAAAAATGAACCTAAAAGGAGCGTTTGATTATTCATGTAGAAGTTATCGACCCTTTGATATGCATTTGCAACGAGGAGTAAACATGTATCATTGGACTCTACATGCTCTGACGCTTGTTCAAAGGTACTGAATAATAATATTTCTAATTGCTCTCCAATAATACTGGATAGATATCTTGCGGCACATTGGCTGCTTGAGCCTTCTGGTCCCAGTGTTGCTATGGAGGTTATATGTGGGGTTTGCCTAAGCCAAAAATTGTCGTTGTTTGGTATCATTATGTAGTCCTTTTACGTAATGCCCTACACAATAAAACCCTCACTAACGTCAGTATTGTACAAAATTGTTGTTTATTTCCTCAATTTTGAATAATCAAAAAGTCAGCTGTATACTTAAACAGCAAGTCATCGATCGTAATAAATGCCTCGAAAAATCTGCACCAAAGCTTGGTCATTTTTTCTAGAACAAATTGAGGTTGCCACCCCAAAAAAGGGGGGGGGGACTGAAGGAAACCTTACAACAGGTAGGGAGTACGCACAGTAACCTTCACACATACACGCCCCCATGGACACAATAATGCCTATTGATCATTATGACTTGGATAGAAGTGGCCTCCGATTTTCTGTCGCACCTTTTTGTGGGTGGCCATTAGCAAAAGTACGGTGATTTCAGTGGCACGATTCGCCATTGAGTAATTACGTTAACACCGAATGGGGCATTTTCGTGTTACATCCTTTGATAAATCAGTGTGATCACCAAGCGATTCTGTCGTACCTTAACTACCAACCGATTTTGTCGGTTGACTAATTACCAAGGGAAAATGACGGATCCGTTTCTATACCTAACCCTTTGAATAGGTCAAATCACCATTCAGGGGTTAGTAAGGATGATCATCATGGACTCTCGCTCCCAGCTTACTGTTGATGTGATCGCTAAAGTCACTCAAGGTAAGATCAGCATTAACAGTGCTTCCAAACTCCTCAATAAATCCCGTCGTACCATAGAGCGTTATCTCCACCGCTATCGCCGTGAAGGCATACGCTTTGTTGTCCATGGCAATACAGGTCGTGAGCCTGTCAATAAAACCCCTGATTCACTAAAAAGACAGGTTCAGCAACTGATCCAAACTAAGTACTTCGATTTCAATTTGCAGCATCTGGCCGAATTGCTCACGGTCAATGAAGGCTTGACCATCAAGCGTGAAACCTTGCGAAAGTGGGCGCACGCTATCCACCATGTGAAGCGAGCAAAGCGTCGTCGTAGCCGTGTAAGAAAACACAGAGAGCGGATGGAGCAGCCTGGACTGATGCTGCAAATGGACGGCAGTCCGCATCAATGGTTTGGTGAGCATCGCTCATGCTTGATTGCCATCATCGACGATGCGACCAGTGATATCCATGCCGAGTTCTTCCCTTCCGAAACCACGGAAGGTTGTATGAAAGTCATGAAGGCGTATATCGAAAAGCGAGGTCTGTTTAAGACGCTCTACGTCGATAGAGCGGGTATATTCGGTGGTCCAAAACGCAGTAACTTCTCTCAGATGCAACGCGCTTGTGAAGAGCTAGGGATCGAAATCATCTTTGCGAATTCGCCCCAAGGCAAAGGACGGGTCGAACGGGCATTCGATACGTTCCAAGACAGGCTGGTTCCAGAGCTTCGGCTGCATCATATTACCGATATTCAAAGCGCCAACGAGTATCTTCAAAACCAATTCATTCCACTGTACTGGCAACAGAAAATCGCGGTGCAGGCGAAGAACCCGAGGTCGGCGTTCAAGGTTGTACCTGAACACATCAACCTTGATACGGTCTGTGTTCACAAGGAATATCGCAAGGTTCGCCGAGATCATACCTTCAGTTATAACAATAAAATGTATCTCATCGACTCGCCCATACGGCACTCCATCGTCAATCAGAAACTGGAAATACGCTGCCAGTTCGATGGTGCATTCTCAGCCTATTTTGGTCACCGCAAACTGCATATTACCGAGTTAGAAGAGCCTCCAAGAGCGAGTGAGTATGGGATGGAAGTCCAGCGCAAGTTGGATGTCATCGAGCTTGCCGACCGCTTGGGTAATGCGACGGAAGCCGCTCGGATCAGCGGTTGCTCACGCCGAAGTATCTATAACTATCAAAAGGTCTTAGCCGAGGAAGGCATACTTGGCCTTAAGCGCATTAACAAACCGCTGCACCGCAGCAAAAACAGCATACCTGAGGAAACCGAACACAAAATTATCGAGCTGACCTTAAACAATCCGTATCAAACCTCAGTACAGTTGAGAACCATGCTAAAGAAGGAGTACAACATCACCGTCAGCAGTTGCACGATACGAAATATCTGGAAGCGCGAGGCACTGAATACCAGAGAGCTGAGAATACAGCGCTCAACGGCATTAAATAAAGAAGTCTAGCCTTTAGGCTAGACTTAAAGATGAACGACAAAGTCGCTTGGGATTTATCCCGTCAGGCTCCCTTGGTAATCACATCCTTTGATAAATCAGTGCGGGTCTAGCCAGCTCGGATGTAGATCAAAGCAAGATGTAGTGAGTACTACATTAGCAAACAATGGATGACCAAATGTATGGCAAACTCAGTAAACAAATAGAATGTACAGACCTTAAGACAGCAATTATATTTGAGGAAATAGCATTGGTTGCTTGCCAATAGAGATAGCGTCACTTTGCAGCTGAAAACAGGAATGATTAATGGCCGCCTAAGCAAAGCGGCCATTTTGTGCACTTAAGTTATTTATAAGTAGATAATTACAAAATCAGTAAGAATTCTACCACTGCCTATGTTCACTACGACTCCACTTTAAGGTTCGACATAGCCCACTACTTCAAGACCAAAACCAGATAAAGCATGATATTTTTTGGCCGATGAAGACAACAGATTCATCTTGATTACCCCCAAATCAGCCAGAATCTGAGACCCGACCCCGACTTGTCGAGTAGTATGCTCTTTCTTATTCAGCTTAACATCAATACCATTATCTTGATCTTGATAGTGCTTTACACGTGCAATAGTCGATTCTGGGGAGTCCTGATGACCTAAGATGACCAGCACTCCACCTTCAGCGCCAATTTTCTCCATGGACTTGTTTAATGGCCAACTTTGCTTTCTTTCGCGAGACGAGAAAAGAACATCGTTAAACGTATCCTGCACGTGTACTCTGACGTTAGCTGGTTCACTGTTCACCTCACCTTTACTCAATGCGTAATGCACTTGGTTGTCGACCGTATCTCGGTAAGTAGTCATAGAGAACTCACCGTATTTAGTCGGTAGTTGGCATTGAGCGATACGTTCAATGGTGGTTTCTGTCGAGTTACGATATTCAATCAAGTCGGCAATAGTCCCTAATTTTATGCCATGTTTATCAGCAAAGATTTCAAGCTCCGGACGTCGTGCCATCGTGCCGTCTTCATTTAAAATTTCAACGATTACCGAAGCGGGTTCAACACCTGCTAATTTCGCCAAGTCACAGCCTGCTTCAGTATGTCCCGCACGTACTAACACTCCACCTTCTTTCGCTGCAAGCGGGAATATATGTCCGGGCTGTACTAGGTCTACTGGCTTAGCATTTGATGCAACTGCGGCTTGTACGGTTACCGCTCGATCTTCAGCAGAGATCCCCGTTGTCACTCCCTGAGCCGCTTCAATAGAAACGGTAAAGGCAGTTGCCCAAGGTTCAGTTGGGTTTGATACCATCGGGAATAAATTAAGTGACTCACAGCGCTGCTTAGTGAGCGTTAAACAAATCAAACCACGACCATGGGTGGCCATAAAGTTAATATCTTGAGCGGTTACGTGCTGCGCCGCCATCATAATATCGCCTTCGTTCTCACGATCTTCATCATCCATCAGGATGACCATTTTTCCTTGACGATAATCTTCAATAATTTCTTCGATTGTACTAATTGGCATACTACAGCTCACTTAGTTAGTTATTGTTTTGATGTAATCAATACTTTTGTTCAATACTGCCACAATGTTTTCCATACTCTCAGGAGAGCGCCCGCGGATCGGAAAAGAGTCTTTGCGACGATACATTCGTAAAGGTTTTTCTATGCTGAAAGGAATTTGGCGTGACGATAACGACTCCAGAATTGGCTGGTAGCTGATCACTCCTTCTCCAAGTGCTGGGAAAGTAAATTTGTTATCATGAACTTGAACGTCTTTCACGTGGAAGTGACGACAAAACGGCAGTGCCATTTGCGCTTCTTCGCTAGGGCTTAAATTCGGCACCAAAGAGACAGAATTACCTGGATCAAAGTTAAGCGCTAAGGCTGAATTGTCAACTTCAGACAGTATCCGTATTCCATCATGAACGCTGGCAAACGCATTGAAGTTATGATCTCCGCCATTTTCGATACAAATTACGCAATTTTTTTCCTTCGCGTATTCAGCTAACACTTGAAGGTTTTCCACAATGATATAGCGGTCTGCAATTGGACCTGTGCAAGTATTCAGATAAGTCACACCAAGCGCATGAGCAAAGTCGATCCGCTGCTTGAAGTCTTTTATAGCGTTAGGTGCGGCTAAGTTCATAGTACAACCTAGCGCTTGGGTAGTGAGCAGCTCTTTTTCCAACAAAGACAGGAGGTATTGAGCGTGAGTTTCAGAAAACATATCCTTGTCTAAGCTGCCAACGTAACCCTGATTAAATGCAAACTCTACTTGGTTCACCCCAACATTTTTAATCGTTTTTAATGATGTTTTTAGATCATGCCCATCAAATATTGCTGTATTGATGGCTAATCGCTCTAGTACATCCATAGTATCCATCCTTTATGCCACCCACTGCTGTAACAACAGTTCCCAGCCAAACAATGTGATTAGTGAGAAACCAGTGGTAAATAAGATCACACCCGCGGTTGCTTCTTTCGCTACTTGATATCGCTCAGATAACAGATAGACATTCAACCCTGTTGGCAAACTGGCAAGCAACACCAACACTTGAGTTTCAATAACTGAAAGGCTGAACACATACTGTGCGCATATCAAGACGAGCAACGGGAATAGTAAAATCTTAATTATTAGTAATAGTCCTAATTTTTCTTGTACCAGCGAACCGAACGAATAAAAGCTCAGGCTCGCCCCCAATATGAACAAAATAATCGGTATAGCGGCTGCACCAATCACGGACAACCCATCAATAAACATTACTGGTAATCCAACGCCCCACACATTGAGCAACAGCCCAGAGACAATGCCCAACAAGATCGGATCCGTTGCGACCTTACGGTAGCTGTAAAAACCCTGCTCTCCAGAGCGAATCATTAAGATGTTGACCAATGGTAGTACAAGCAACAAATTCGTCACTATGATGCCCATTAACACCAATGTCGCTTTAGCCCCGTACAATGCAAGTACCAATGGCCCTCCTACCCCAACAGCATTAGGGTACAAAGCAGAGATCGCCTTAATATTGGACGAGGCGAGAGAATCGCTCCTCTGGCTCACCAACCAGGCTCTTACCCCTAAGAACAGGCCAGTGAAGCACAAGATGTAAGTCGCGAACACTGAGAAAGAAGGCAGGTTTTCAAGATCCGACCGATATACCGATGAAAAAAATAAACACGGAGCAAGGTAACCAAAAGCGAAACGCCTGACCGAATCAACCCTAGTTTGAGAAATCGCTGAAAAAAGCTTGGCACACCCAAGACCAAGCAAAATCCAGCTCATCAACTTAATTTGCTCCATATAACATCCTAATTACAACAACGCTGAGCAATACTCAGAAGCTCCGAGTAGCCCTCGGCTTCCCATGCGGTTCGTCCAACAAATACCCCATCAATATCTATTTGTTCAATCAAGCCTCCGGCATTGGACAAATTCACGCTACCGCCATATAAAATAGTCATGTCGTTAGCGATTTCTGCCCCATACTGTTCTCTGAGAGCAGTACGTATCGCTTTGTGAATCAGTTGAGCTTCGTCATTCGTTGCTGGCGTGCCATTCTCACCAATCGCCCATACTGGCTCGTACGCGACCAGGACGCTGGTTAACAAGTCACTTGGCACGTTATACAGCGCGATCTTTACCTGTCGAATCACAGATTCGGCCGACACGCCCCACTGCTTTTCTTGTGCGGTATCGCCCACACACACGAGTGGTGTTAAGCCATGCCGTAATGCAGTCTGCACCTTGAGGTTGACCGTTTCATCTGTTTCACCAAACATAGCTCGGCGCTCAGAGTGACCAATTTCAACGATGCTTGCGCCGCAATCTTTAGCCATCAAGGGAGAGACTTCTCCGGTATAAGCCCCTTCATCTTGCCAGCAGATATTTTGCACACCGATACGAATAGGCTGCTCAGTCAATTGATCCGCTACCACTTTCACATAAGGGAAAGCAGGAATAACAAACGGTTGGATGCGTTCCGAACACTGTTGCAACGCCGGCAAGACAGCAGAAACCCATGCTTCTGCTGCGTGCGCGTTTTTATTCATCTTCCAGCTAGTACCGACCCATATTTTTTTCACGCGGTTACCTGCTCTATCACATATTCATTCATGTACTGGAGGATAAACGCCATCGACATAGCACCTGGATCTGGATGACCAAGGGAACGCTCTCCTAAAGTCTTTGCTTTACCTGTGGTTGCAATCATGTCTTTAGTCGCTTCAACACCTTGCGCTGCGGCTTGAGCAATAGCAGGCAATGAATCAGACAATTGACCAGAGAGCTGATCCGACTTTTCAACGGCTGCAACTAGCGCATCGATCATCGTTTTGTCACCAGGTTTCGCACCACCTCGGTCATAAACACCTTGCAGGCCACCTGCAAGGAAAGTGGACAATATAGGCGTATCAAGTACAGTCGCGCCTTTAATAGATTTTGCTCCAGAACGAAACAAAGTGCCAAAAATCGCGCCAGATGCTCCACCCATGGTCGCCATCATGGTCGAGCCGATTTTCAATAACAGTTTACTGACATCTTCTGGTTGGTAATCACTCTCTAATAGCTCGCTTACCGCTTTAAAGCCACGCTCAATCCCGATACCATGATCGCCATCGCCAATGGCTTGATCGTACTTAGTTAATACTGGCTCACTTTCAACCATTTTTTGAGCAACATAAGCCATCATGTTTTTCGCAGTTAATGCATCCATCTTTATTTCCTCAACGCAAATGATTCACAAGGTAAGTCAAACAGTTCTTTCAGCTCATCGTCGAGCTTCATTAGAGTAATAGAGTAACCAGACATCTCTTGAGATGTGCAGTAATTACCAATCAGAGTGTCATGAACTTTGATTCCACGTTCAGCTAACTTTGCGTGTGCCTGGCGGTTAGCGATCAATAATTCCATGTATGTCGATGCACCTAGGTTATTTACCAATAAGCAGACCTCATCGCCAGATTGGTATGGTAAATCATCACAAAGTTGATCAATTAGACGGTCTACGACTTCATCCGCAGAAGTCATTTTTTCACGAGATACACCTGGCTCACCGTGTAAACCCATGCCGATTTCCAGCTCATCGTTTGGTAACTCAAAATTGAATGTATTGGTTTGTGGTACCGAGCCAGCCGAAAGCGCGACACCTATGGAGCGTGTGTTATCGCGAGCTCGTTCTGTTACTGCCACAATTTGTTCGAAGTCGTCAAAGAGCTGCGAAGCCGCACCCGCAATTTTTAAAACGTATAAATCACCAGCGGTACCTCTACGCTCTTGAATTTTTTCGAGAGGGGCGGAGGCGATGTCATCCCAGACTCGTATAGTGTGTGTTTTGATATCATCGTCATCAGCAAGCTCAGCAGCAATATCAAAATTCATATTATCCCCAGCATAGTTGCCGTAGATATAGATAACACCTTTGTCATTGTTGACTGCTTCTGTAGTTTGCAAAATCACATTTGGTGCTGGAGCTGCAAATATGTCGCCTAGCACTGCTGCATCAGCTAACCCTTTACCTACGTAGCCTGCAAACAGAGGTTCATGACCAGCGCCACCGCCAGTAACAATAGCAACTTTGTCAGTTGGGAAGTCTGTTCGCATTGCAGCGGTAATACCTGGTAAGCCTTCCAATTTGCCGTTCATCGCTGACAGCAAACCTTCGAATTGTTCTTTCGCCACATTCATAGGGTCGTTAATTAGTTTCTTCGGTTTTCTCATTGTCATCCCCACTGAATTACTGATTGTTAAATTGGTAGCTCGAAGCCATACGTACCGTTAACTTCAGTGCGTTTTCCATAGCAGGTGTTGAAGCCACATTCTTACCGTAAATATCAAAAGCACTGCCATGGTTTGCGGTTGCAATCGGAATTGGAATTCCGCCTTGAACTGTTACACCGCGGTCAAAGCCCATCATTTTTAACGCTGTAGCACCTTGGTCGTGATACATAGATACAATCGAGTTCATGTTTTCCTTTTGAACTACCCACATCGTCGTATCACCAGGATATGGACCAAACGCCTCAATACCTTTCTCTTTCGCTTTTTCAATCGCAGGCCTAATGACCGTAATTTCTTCATCGCCAAACAAGCCATTCTCTCCACCGTGTGGGTTCAGGGCCTGAACCGCGATACGAGGTTGTTCGAAGCCAGCTGATTTCAATGTATTATTCATCAGTTCAATCGTTTCTAGGACCGTATCAACGCTTAAATTATCCACCACATTTTTAAACGGAATGTGAGAAGTCACACGACCAGCCCAGATATCATCAACCACATTTACTTCACAGCCAAAGCCATGGAATCCGGTTAATTCAGCGAACCATGAAAGTTCGTCACGGTGAGCCAGTCCTGCCATGCTCATGGCTTGTTTGTTGAGAGGAGCGAAACAGATACCGTGTGTTTTATGAGATAACGTAAGATCAACCGCAATTTTCAAAGTTTCAAGAACATACGTTCCACCTTGTGGTGTCGCTTTGCCATATTCAATTTCATCAGCATGAGAGCTAGCAAAGCGCAGCAATACCGGTTTTCCTGGTTGGAAATTAGCTTGTTCAAAGTTATCTACGGAATCGTAGTCAAATGAAACACGAGCGATATCCATGCCTTTGCGCAATTCATACTCGTCAGCAATGACCAGGATATTTGCCTGTTGACGGTTTGCTTCATCGGCCAGTACTTTTACGGCTACTTCAGGACCGATACCTGAAGGGTCGCCAAGAACTAGTGCAATAGTAGGTTTAGTCATTTTTCAAATCCTTGAAGTTATTTATACATATAGTCGACAAAGCCAACAGAAAGTGCTGGTACGTATGTAGCAAGCATTAACACGGCAAACAGCACGCCAATAAACAGTATGTTCACTTTTGTTACTTGCCATATGTCACGCTTCGCTATTGAACACGCGGTTATCAACACACTTGCAACTGGTGGAGTTTGCTGACCAATCGAAATGTTCAGCGCAAGCATGATACCGAAGTGGATTGGGTCGATACCAAGCTCATGAATCAGTGGCAGAACAATAGGAACAGTGAGGATGATGGCTGCCGCGCCGTGTAAAAACACACCGACAACGAGAAGCATGAGGTTCAGCATCATAAGAACAACGTACTTATTCTCTGAAATGCTGAGAATTCCTGCCGCCATCGATTGTGGAACTTCTTGCTCTGTTAGGAATAAGCCTAGAACAGCTGAAGTCGCGACCAGTAACATCACGACAGAAGTACCAGTCACCCCTTCCATCATCGCTTTGTAGAACATCTTGAGATTCATTTCTTTATAAATGAACACGCTGATGATGATCGCCAGCAATACAGCGATGCCCGCCGCTTCGGTCGCTGTCATAAAGCCAGAGAGAATGCCGCCTAAAATCGCGAAAGGGAGTGTGAGCGCCCAGAATGCATCCTTAAATGCCACCCAAAGTTTTCTTAAACTGAAAGACTCTTCGCGTGGAAGGTTGTATTTCACGGCGTAGTAGTAGCACACAGCGAACATACCCGCCGCTCCAAGCAAACCAGAAATAATACCGGCAACGAACAGCTGAGAAATAGATACATCTGCCATTGCGCCATAGATGATCATTGGCAGTGATGGTGGAATAATGACTGCAAGTGAAGCCGAAGAAGACGTTACCGCCGCAGAAAAACTACCGGAATAACCGCGTTTTTTCATTGCTGGAATCAGAATCGAACCAAGTGCTGCGACATCAGCAACCGCAGAACCAGAAATCTCAGCAAAGATCATGGATACACCCACGTTTACCATCGAAAGGCCACCACGCACAAAACCCACAATCGCGTTTACGAAGTTAATCAGACGAAGTGAAATACCACCAGTATTCATCAATGCCCCGGCAAAAACGAACAATGGAATTGAAAGCAAGGTAAACTTAGAGCCACCTTCAAACATCGCTAACGCTGCGTTATAGATAGCATCAACACCTGAAGTTGCAACCATACCTACCAATGCAACAGCACCGATTGCTATTCCAATAGGCACATTGATCATCACTAAGCCAATTAAACAAACTAGTACGATTAGCGCACTCATTTTACTGCCTCCATGACTTCAGCCATATCTTTCTTTGCATCTTTGATGGCTTCCCTGATTTCTTCGCTTTCCTGACTTGAACCCAGACGTACCCAAGCCCACGCTTTAGGGAAAGAACACAATTGGGCCATAACAAATAACACCGCACCAACCGGCAAAGCAGATTGTGCAAAAGCTAAGGGGATAAAATCTAAGCTGGTTAGTGTCTCGTCGCCGAATATTTGCAAAATGTAATAACTGGCCCAAGCAATTACGATAAAGAAAGTTATTACGATAAATTCACTTAGTAAGAAAATTGCCTTCCGAATTCCAAGTGGCATGCTTGCAACGAGCCCACCAAACCCCATATGAGATCGTTTCAGCGCGCAAAGAGCTGAGCCATAAAAGGTTAGCCAAGCTAAAAGAATCGCCGACACTTCATCGTACCAATAGAGAGATGCGCCGCCGAATCGAGAGAAGACAGCAACAATGATAATGGTGCTTAGCGCAAGAAGTATCGTCATCGAAATCACGATAAGCACTTTTTCTAAAATATTTGAAAATGTATTTAAGCTCGCCCAAAAAGACATAGTAAGCCCTCAAACCAGTGACAACGAGACTGTGCCATCTAGGCACAGTCCATAGAGATTAATATTAGTTACTCACTGCCATGGCTTTGTCTAACATCACCTTTCCGTTGTTTACGTTTTTCACGAAATCATCGTAGATAGGCTGACTTGCGTTAACAAACGATTCACGGTTCGCGACGTTCAGTTTCATACCGCCTGCCACTAATTTATCTTTTAGTTCAGACTCTAGCTTTGCCGCTTGTTCATAGCCCCACTGCTGCGCATGCTTGGCAGAGCTTTCCAAAACCTTTTGTACTTCGCTTGGGAACTTACCATAGTGACTCGCGCCAGCAGTCAAGTAAGCCGGGGTATATACGTGGTTAGTTACGCTCAGGTAGCCTTGAACTTCATGCAGTTTAGCTGCGTAAATGTTGGTGTAGGGGTTTTCTTGCCCATCAATGACTCCGGTTTGCAGGCCGATGAATACTTCACTGAAGCTCATAGGTGTAGGATTCGCGCCCCAGTTTTTGAACATCTTGACGCGCCAAGAGCTATTCGGAGTACGCAGTTTCAAACCTTCCAGATCTTCTGGTTTATTAATTGGGCGTTTAGCATTGGTAATATTGCGGAATCCATTCTCCCAAAAACCAATAACCTTATAACCTTTCTTTTCAGCAGCGGGAGCAATATAAGGCCAGAACACCTCTTGCTCGATTTTTGAAACGTGATCACGGTCTGATACTAGGAACGGCAGTTCAAACAGTGCCATTTCGTCGACGTGCGTTGGCAAAGTAGAGGTGAGTAGAGCAAGGTCAACCGTACCCAGCTTCAGTTTCTGTTGAACATCTTTGTCTTTACCTAGTTGAGCAGCACCAAAAAACTTTAAGTTGTAGTCAATGCCTTGCTTCTTAAATTCTTCGTTTGCAACTTCAGTAAAATATTCTGTCGTGTTGTACTGTAAAGAGCCGACTTGTGCACTGGTTGCCACTTTGAGATCTTTAGCAAGTGCGTTAGTTGATAGTAGGGTTGTGATTGCAATAGCAGTAAGCGTTAGTTTGTTATTTTTCATTTTGATTTCCACGTTCGTCCATTAAACATTGAATTTAGATTAACTATTTAACTCTTTCTCTATCTCCTTGATTCTGTCTACTTTTGTGGTCGATGGGCCATCAGTAAACTCAGAATCTAACCAAGCATCTAAAATCGACTTAGCTAACTCATGACCAATTACTCGTGATCCCATCGTAATAATTTGAGCATCGTTGCTTTTACGAGCTCGCTGCGCTGAGAAAGTATCATGGCAAAGAGCTGCTCGAATGCCCGGTACCTTATTCGCAACTATTGAAACGCCAATCCCAGTACCACAGAGAATAATTCCACGTTGATGTTTACCTTCACTGACAGCCACACTGACTGTTTTAGCTATATCTGGATAAAGTGCTGGATTCTGGTGATCGACTCCATAATCAAAAAATTCAATACCTTTCGAAGCCAAATGCGCTTTTAAACACTCTTTCAGCTCAATCGCAGCATCATCACAACCTATCGCTATCATGTTTCCTCCTGTTCATATGACCACGAAAGCTGCAAATAATACTGAACTTTTAATCAACAAAATAACATATGAACATCGACCAATTGAGGTGCCGATCACCAATTAAAAACGAAACATTAACAATAACGTGATCGAAGTATTGATCCTTACTTAATTCCATAGTTATAGACCCCATAATAACTACGCCTCAAAACACAAAACATATAACCTTATATTACAACAACTTAAATTAGGCATAATTCAGATACAAAGTTGAGATTTAAATTTTTCAGCCGATTTCATGAATAAACATATCAGTAAAAATCACATTAAACATTGGTGGCCAACAAGAAAATTTTAACATACTTGTACATTAATTTTCCGTTTTACATTATGATCACCTGAACAGATAACTGTTCACATGAACACAATAGCGTTCAAATGAACGATCAGTAATGCAATATAGGAGTACTTAGGATGGATAATTTATGCTTTGCAATGGCACAAGTAACCGAAAGAGCAGCACTAGCTGGCTACAGTTGGTTAGGAAGAGGAGATAAAGAAAGAGCTGACGCAGCAGCAGTAGAAGCGATGCGACAACAGTTAAGCCATACTCAAATTAATGCCACAATAGTCATTGGTGAAGGAGAAATTGATGAAGCTCCTATGCTCTATATAGGAGAACAACTCGGATTAGGCGGTATTGAAGTGGACATTGCTGTCGACCCGATAGAGGGCACACGTATGACCGCAATGGGACAGTCTAATGCCCTAGCCGTCCTTGCCGCCGCACCAAAAGGGACTTTATTACAAGCTCCAGATATGTATATGGAAAAGCTGGTTGTAGGTCCGCAAGCGAAGCACGCGATAGATCTATCACGAAGCTTAGAAGATAATCTTAAAAGCATTGCCAGAGCTCTTAGTAAACCCATTAATGAGTTAGTCGTCGCGACTCTAGCTAAGCCAAGGCATGACCAAGTCATCGAAAAAATGCAAAATCTTGGAGTGAGGGTTTACGCGTTTCCAGACGGAGATGTTGCAGCTTCGCTTTTAACCTGCCTGGAAGAAAGCGAAGTTGATGCGATGTATTGTATTGGTGGTGCGCCTGAGGGTGTCATTAGCGCTGCAGTAGTCCAAGCGATGGGCGGAGATATGCAGGCTCGTTTATTGCTTCGCGACCATGTAAAAGGGAAAGATTCACATACCTTCGAGTTGGCGAAAATAGAACTGCAGCGATGCCAGGCAATGGGTGTAACCCCGAATACCGTGTTACCACTGAGCCGACTAGCAAAAAGCTCTGACATCATTTTCGCTGCAACCGGAATTACTAAAGGCGATGTGCTCAATGGAGTCCAAAAGCGCGGGAAATCACTAACTACGGAGACTCTTCTTGTACAGGGTCAGTCAAAAAAGATTAGAATAGTGAAATCCACTCACGGTTCAAGTCAGCTAGCCAGTGAGCTTAAGTTAATCGCAATATAAGTCGGAGCCGCTTTAAGCGGAAATGTCAAAAGGAACACCATGGAACCCAATAGTATCGAACAGGCCGAAGAGAACAACCTACTAACGGAAATCTCTGTTGCATATTACCATGACGGCGCCACCCAAGAAGAGATTTCAAAGCGATTTGGCTTATCTCGTGTCAAAATTGGCCGCCTTTTGAAACGGGCAAGAGATCAAGGAATTGTGGAAATTAAGGTTAAGTACCACCCAGTATTTGGCGCTAAGTTGGAAGAGCAGTTAAAAGAACGCTTTGGTCTGAAAAGAGCGCTTATCGCTCTTGATCAGCCAACCGAAGAGGAACAACGTTCATTACTGGCTGGCGTGGTATCTAATTATTTGTCTGCCACACTCAAAGACGGCATGGTGGTTTCCGTCGGCCAGGGACGAAATGTCTCAGCTGTATCTGATCACACTGGCATCGTCAACCCAAAGAAGTGTACTTTTGTGTCCAGTATTGGAGGGATTCATCCACGTGGGGGGATCCTCAATGCCGACCATATTTGCCGTCGTTTCGCGAAAACCTTTGATGGCATCAGTGAAACCTTGTATGCACCTGCTTACATTCGTAACCCAGAGTTGCGTAATGCATTATTAGAAGATGAAACCGTTCAACAAACTATGGACATCGCTCGAAAAGCGGACGTAGCATTAGTTGGTATCGGTGACTTGAATGAAAGCAGCTATATGGTCAATCTCGGCTGGTTTTCAGTACAAGAAATGGTGGAAGCGAGGATTCAGCAAGGCGTTGTCGGTGAGGTCGGCGGTTATGATTTCTATGATATCAAAGGCGAAGTGCAAAACACCAAAATGAGTAACCGTGTTATAGGCTTAACTATCGATGACTACCAAAAGATCCCACAAGTAATTGCTATCGCTGCTGAAAGCAGTAAACCGTTATCCATTGTTGGTGCACTGCGTACCGGAGCAATTGACATATTAGCAACTAGCGTCGCGAATGCCATCACCATATTGAACCTAGATGCTCAAAAATAGCAACCTGAATGCCATTTCAATATGTATCTGGACTATTTGCTAAAAACTATGACAAGACCTGGTCCATAAACAGGTCTTTTTCTTAGCTTCCTCTAAGTCGATATTTGTTCAATAGACGCTTTTGAGTTAGATAAACTAATTCAAAACTAAACTTTAAGTTACATTACGAGTAATCCCCAAACAAGCTGCGGGGCGTTTTTGAGTTATAAAATGCCAAGTGTGATTTGATTGTGATCACCAAACGATTCTGTCGTACCTACAAAGACAAGTACTTATTCTTCATGCGCCTCAACCAGCACGGCTAATAACTGAATCAAAAACCACCAGTTACACCCAAATAGTTGCCTCGCGACCTCTTTAGGTAGTCTACCTCTTTGAAGTGGAATTTTACTTTTTAGTCTTTCAATCCTGTATGGCTCTCCACCGTCAGAGTGCATATCCGCGCTCATGAATCGAACAAACACTCGCAGGATAGGATTGGCTTTCAATTTACCTTTTCGTCGCACATCTCAGGTCGATACACTGAATAAAAAGCTCCTGACAATGACAGGAGCTTTGACTCAACGTATCGCTTTAATCAAGTTAGATTAAGTCAAACCGGTCAGCGTTCATTACTTTAGTCCAAGCCACGATGAAGTCTTTTACAAACTTCTCTTGGTTATCATCTTGAGCGGACACTTCAGCGTAAGAGCGCAAGATAGAGTTTGAACTAAATACCAGGTCAGCACGTGTTGCGGTCAACTTCGCCTCGCCTGTCTTGAGGTCAATGTGAATCAGCAAAATCTCTTTCGAAATTTTCGTGGAGTTAATCCAACAACATTGATAAAGACCGTTCGACATGCACTGATATCTTCGTAACCCACCTGATTGGCTATCTATTTCGGCTTTGCTTTTTATTGCTATCAGCGAACTCGTGATCACCAGATGGTCACAATAAGGTATGACTCAGTACATATTATGCACATAAATATGCAATGTTCAGATGGGGAAATTTGGGCTGGATTAGATAAACCCTAGATACAACAAAGCCCGCTATAAAGCGGGCTTTGTGTTTGTTCATTAAGAACAAAATTTGGTGGGTCCGGGCGAACTCGAATCGCCGACCCCTACCATGTCAAGGTAGTACTCTAACCAACTGAGCTACGGACCCAAATTTTGTGTTCCTACTTACCATTCAAATCAGAATGGTGCGTCCGAGTGGACTCGAACCACCGACCCCCGCCATGTCAAGGCGGTACTCTAACCAGCTGAGCTACGGACGCATTTCTCTGGAACGAGGAGGATATTATCCATAAGCTATCTGGGGTGCAAGCATAAATTCACTAACTTTGAATCGTTTGGCGAAAATGTAAACTCAACACCCGCTTTCAGGCGTTTTTATGAGCGAAAAACACCAGATTCGGATATAAAAATGTGATCTGTGTACCTTTTGATTTTATGCTTAATTATCATAAGGTACTTCATTCAGCATCCAGATCTGCAAAGTGTAAGAAACATCCGGGCAAGAACCGAACAAAATTTGATATTTGGGCTCAAAAGGTGCACCGATATAGGTCGTGCGAATCAACTCCCCGGTTTTTATATCAACTTGAGTACTGACTCGGCCTTTAAAGTTCTGAAAGATAACAAACTGTTCACTGTGATAGACCATTTGATCTCGGTAAAACAAGAAGTGGTCTTGTGGCGTATCAGTGAGCTGACATGCCAACGGCTTTAAATTTGGAAAAGCATTGGCATATGAAGCAAACAGCAACAGAGCAAAAATCCATCCATATCGCATAGCACTAACCTACTTTTGTTTCTTTTCCAAAGTATAGGACTTATATCCGAATGACCTCTAAATGCTTGGCCCTAAGATAAAAAAGGCTTTGACTCAAACAAGCCAAAGCCCCAGCTGCGCTAAATGTTTACTCACCGTTTTCTTGAACGCTCATCACCTATTGTTAATCATCTAGAGCATCAAACACCACATTGTAGTTCTCGGTGTAGGTACAGTTTGGTTGACGACTACAGGTGAAAAAACGTCGCCCTTTAAACTCACCTTGGCTTGCTGTCTTTATGATCATTGGACTGCTGCACTTTTTACAAAAGCGGACCTCTTTATCTGGCTCTATCAAATCAATGTGCGCCGCAAGTAAACGACGCAGTCGACCGACTTGATAGCTGTGTTTTATCGATGTACCAATTAACGGCAAATTGGCTGTTTTACACACGTGAATCAGCAGTTTTTGTCGCTCTGCTTTGCCTTTATGAAGTGGCTTTCCATCATCCAACTCTAGGATCACTCGTGGTTCCAAGGTATGCGGGTCACAAATTACATAGTCAAAATAACTTCTGGAAATACGCTTGCTCGCAACAAAAAGCTGCTTCTTGTTTTTTATTTCCGTCGGTGCCACCAAGCTGGACATATTAACTTTGGTAAATACGACGGCGTGCTCTCCCACGGCGGCTCTTAACGCATTAAAAAACGCACCCTCTTGACCTCTTAGCAAAGCCCCCTTAGAGCGATATGGATAGTCTCGGTTGTCATCATGCTTGAGCACATACTTTTGAATAATGAAGAAAAAAACAACCAGAAGAACAACGATAATAAAGATGTTGGTCATAGATAAAGTGAGCCGAAAACAACAAGTTGCTCAAGCCTAAATGGAAACGGTAACCAGAGCAATAAAAGCGCTTAATTTTTCAGTAGTGGTGAGAGGTAAGTGGGGAAAGAGCTTAATAGGATTCTCTCTATTAAGCTCTAATATTTAACTATCCGCATCTGGCTGATGCTCTGGCATGGCATCAATGAAAGCAGGAAGTTGGTAGCAGGCCTCAACAATCGAATTTATGACTGGGTAAGGCGACAAATCAACGCCAAACCTCAAGGCATTGTAAACTTGCGGTACCAGACAAATATCGACAAGAGACGGCGTATCGCTCAGGCTGAACTGGAAATCACCATACGTTTTTCGATGGTTCGCCAGTTTCTCTTCTAATGAAGAAAAGCCTCTGTTAATCCAGTGATGAATCCAGGCTACTTTACGCTCCTGGGTGCAGGCTAACTCCCCTTCCAAATACTGCAATACTCGCAAGTTGTTCAGAGGGTGAATCTCCATCGAAATATCCTGCGCCATTGCAAGTGCTTGATAACGCAACGGGGAGTGCTTTGGAATAACAGAAACATCCGGATAATTTTCGTCGAGATACTGAATGATCGCCAAAGATTGGTTTAATCGAAGTTCACCATCCACCAGCACAGGTACCAGTTCAGTAGCATTCAGTTCATGATACTGCTGGCTGTGCTGCTCCCCTCCGTCACGTACTAAATGCACCGATTTGGAATCATACTTAAGCCCCTTAAGATTCAGGCAAATACGTACACGATAAGACGCTGAGGAGCGCCAGTATCCATAAAGCGTGATCTGTTCGCTCATTCATCTTTCCCATATAAGATTGCGCATTAATGCTTCAAATACTGGCTAACTTGTTGATCAATAGAACCGAAAATGCTGTTGCCATCCGCATCAAACATCTCAAGCTTGATTGAGTCACCAAACGACATAAAGCTCGTTGACGGCTTGCCATCACGGATGGTTTCAATCATGCGCACTTCAGCAATGCACGAGTAACCAACACCGCCTTCTTCAATCGATGTGCCATGATCGGTACCTTGCTTGTTAGATACAGTACCCGAACCAATGATTGCCCCCGCTGACAACGGACGCGTTTTGGTAGCATGGACAATGAGATCCGCGAAGTCGAACGTCATATCTACCCCGGCATTCGGACAACCGAACGGCTTATGGTTGTAGGTAGAAATCAGCGGTAAATGGACTTTGTTTTCGTACCATGTATCGCCGAGTTCATCTGGCGTTACCGCTACCGGTGAGAATGCCGATGACGGCTTGGATTGGAAGAAGCCAAACCCTTTTGCTAACTCAGCAGGAATCAGACCGCGCAGCGAGACATCGTTAACCAACATGATGAGCCTGATCGATTCTTGGGCCTCTGCTATGCTCGCGCCCATTGGCACATCACCAGTGACAACCGCGACTTCGCCTTCAAAGTCGATACCCCACTCGTCGCTGGTAAACTCGATATTGTCACAAGGACCGATAAACGCATCAGAACCACCTTGGTACATCAGTGGATCTGTCCAAAAGCTTTCTGGCATTTCTGCCCCACGAGCTTTGCGAACCAGCTCTACGTGGTTTACATAAGCACTGCCATCTGCCCACTGGTACGCTCGAGGCAGAGGAGATTCACAATAGTGTGCCTCAAACTCTTCGAATCCTGCGACCGTACCGTTATTAAGCGCGGTGTACAGTTCTTCCAGTTGTGGTGCTACAGCTTCCCAATTATCCAGTGCGACTTGCATCGTTGGCGCTAAATTCCTTGAATGGAAAACTTCTGTCGCGGGTACGCATCGCGTTAGGTCTTTGCTCACGACCATCAATAGACCATCACGAGTCCCATTTTTCTTGGTTGCTAATTTCATCCTTGCCTCTTATTTTTCTTGCCAGCTATAGACGTATTCTTTGTTTTCTACCTTTTCCAGTTCATCCGAGAACTGAAGCGCGTGGCGCGTATCAATCATCACCGCCACCTCGTCAGTAAACTTCTTCTTGTATTCCTGGCCTGCTTTAAATGCTTTTGGGTGAGGACCGTGCGTAAAGCCAGCTGGGTGGAATGTCACCATACCCGCTTCAATATTGTCACGGCTAAAGAAGTCACCTGCGTGGTAGAACAAGACTTCGTCATAGTCGTCATTGTTATGGTAGAACGGTACTTTAAGCGCTCCAGGGTCACTCTCTATCGGACGAGGAACAAAGGTACACACCACAAATCCTGCTCCTACAAATGTAGTATGTGCAGAAGGCGGTAAGTGGTAACGATGTGACATAAGTGGACGAATATCACGCCAGTTCACTTTAACTACGGCTAAGTCACCATGCCAGCCAATTGCGTCTAACGGATTAAACGGATAAGTGATCACGCTAACTTTATCGTGACGCTTCACCTGTACCTGTGTGCGATTCTCAGAATATTGCGCTCTGAACTCGTCGTTGATCGACGGAGTTTCCAGTACCGCAGGATCAAATACGGCATGATTTCCCACCATGCCCTTTTCAGGCAAGGTATAAGCCGCATCGGTGTTTTCTATCATCAGAATGAACATCGGCTCGCTAGGCTCTAAACGCCAGCTCGTCGAGCGTGGGATCATAACATAATCCCCTTCACTCACCTTTAAGTGTCCGTAGTCACAGTAAAGATCGGCAGTACCCTGGTGGATAAACAGCAGCTCATCACCATCGGCATTTCGTACCAGAAAATCCATCTTTTCATCCATGCGCCATACACGGATTTTGCAGTTAGCGTTATGCATTAAATGCGGCACCGCCCACGGCGTTATATGGCTGGCTTTTTCGACCAGATTGAAGTCAAAAGCACGTGGTCGTAATTCGCCTTCCCACTCAGCCCAACCTGTTGGCGCGTGTTGATGATGAAAGTGTGCCGCAGGGCCAAAGAATCCACTTCGACCCGCTTCACGTTCATAAATTGCCTCTTCCGGGAAATCAGCATGTGCTTGTTTGGAGCACACTCCCTCCCGATGAGGGAATGTTATCCATTTATGCATCGTTCAGTACTCCTCGGCGAATTTGGTCTTCTTCAATCGATTCAAATAACGCTTTGAAGTTACCTTCACCAAAACCTTCGTTACCTTTGCGCTGAATGATTTCGAAGAACACCGGACCAATTACGGTTTGCGTAAAGATTTGCAGCAAAATACCGTCTTTTGTTGGTGCGCCATCAATAAGGATCTGCAACTCACGAAGTTTATTCACATCTTCTCCGTGTCCTTCAACACGCTGGTCAACTTTCTCGTAGTACGTGTCTGGGGTTGGCATAAAGTCCATACCACGGTCGCGCAACGTTTGAACGGTTTGATAGATGTCATCGGTTGTCAGAGCAATATGCTGGATGCCTTCGCCATTGTATTCGCGAATAAACTCTTCGATTTGCGATTTATCATCAGAGGATTCATTGATCGGAATTCGGATCTTGCCACAAGGTGCGGTCATCGCACGGCTCACAAGACCAGTAAGCTTACCTTCAATGTCGAAATAACGAATTTCACGGAAGTTACCGATACGTTCATAGAAACCAGACCACACATCCATGTTGCCTTGTTTAACGTTGTGCGTCAGATGGTCGATTTCGTAAAGACCCACATCGGATTTAGCTAAGCGTTCTTCCGCATCATCATAAAAACGGAAGTCGACATCATAAATACTTTGTTTACCGTATCGGTCGACAAAATAGAGCAAGCTCTCACCAATACCGTAAATACCTGGAATACTAAGCTCCATCGGTCCAATTTCAGTTTTGTACTCTGTACCACCATTTTGTATTGCGTGCTCTAGCGCCGCCGTTGCATCTTTTACGCGAAAAGCCATACCACACACTGACGGGCCGTGTACTTTCGCAAACGCTTCAGCTTGACTATGAGGCTGCGCATTGACGATAAAACTGATGTCACCTTGACGATATAACCATGCTTCTTTCGAGCGGTGCTTCGCGATCTCTGCAAAGCCTAACGATACAAACAGTGCTTTCAGTTGTTCGATGCCTTTACTGTCTGCAGCCGTGTACTCAACAAACTCAAATCCGTCTGTACCTAATGGGTTGTATGCGTCCACCATGACTTTCTCCTTGCGTCATTAATTTGTTTACAGCGTTACTAATCTATTTTTCTAACTTGGCGCAGGTGGATGAAAATTGGAATACATCAACAAAAATCTCTGTTTTTTGGTTTTTAACCCACAAATGTAAAATATTTGTTACGGGTAAATTTTATTCAATAACCACTCATTAGAAATGCATATAACTCTATTATTTTCAATGATTTACAGAAATCATATGGAATTTTCTCGAAACGAACTTATGTAAACAGATTGTTACCATGGTGATATTTATTGGCAGTATGGTGATGTTTTAAACAAATCATTCACTTATAGATTAAAGCAGCGTGCTCAGCACGTCTGGTTATAATTGTGTCATCCTCCCCACTTTCTTGATTCATCTCAGTATCCCTCGCTCTCCAGTATGTAATAACAATGATTCTGTTCTGTTTTGAGGACGTGTTCTAACTCCTCGTTTGCACCCTCGCCCTACATGATGAGACATCCAAATGACACAAATTAATCAAGAACGTCTAGTTGAACACTTCTGCCAATTGGTTCGAATTGACAGCGAATCGATGAATGAAAAGCAAATTGCAGAAACTCTGGCTGAACAACTGGGTGAGTTAGGCTTTACCGTTCACAAGCTTCCTGTTCCAGAGCATATTTCAAATGGCTTCAACGTATATGCTCGTTTGGAAGGCAAAAAAGAAGGGTCTATCCTGATGAGTTGCCATATGGACACAGTCACTCCGGGTGTCGGTATTGAGCCAATCATTGAAGACGGCATTATTCGTTCAAAAGGCAACACTATCCTTGGCGGTGATGACAAATCTGGTATCGCCGCAATTATGGAAGCCGTACGCTGCATTCAAGCGGAAAATCTCGCGTATAAAACGTTAGAGCTTGCTTTCACCGTGCATGAAGAAGGCGGTCTGTTTGGCTCTGAGCACTTCGACATGAGCCATGTAACATCAAAAGACGCGATTGTGCTGGATACTGGCGGCCCAATCGGAACGATCGTGACAGCGGCTCCGGGCCAGCAAAAGATCGTTGCGACAATCAAAGGCCGCCCGGCGCACGCAGGCCTTGCGCCAGAAGAAGGCATCAGCGCAATCATGGTTGCGGCAGATGCAATCAATCAGATGAAACTCCTTCGTATCGACGAAGAAACTACGGCTAACATCGGTATGGTAAATGGTGGTCAGGCGACCAACATTGTTATGCCTGAGCTAAAAATTGTGGCCGAAGCGCGCTCGCTAAATGGCGACAAATTGGATGCACAAGTCAACCACATGATCTCGACCTTTGAGTCTGTTGCAGAAAAACACGGTGCAGAAGTCGACATCGAATCTAAACGTGCATACGATGCGTTTGTTATTGAAGAAGACAATGCACACGTTACTGATATCAAAGCAGCATTCGCGGATATGGGCATCGAAGCGTTTACCAAAGGCACGGGTGGCGGTAGCGATGCGAACAACTTCAACAAGAAAGGCCTGACAACCGTTAACCTTTCGACTGGGATGGCAAAAGTACATACCACGGAAGAGTACATCGCCGTTGACGATATGGTGAAAATCACTCAGTTCATCAAGCACTACCTGCTGAAATAATCGAAAACAGAGATATCGTCTCTTACTGGCGATACTGGTTGGATATAAAGGCTCTCGCTTTCGTCGAGGGCCTTTTTTATTCAGAATCCAAAACACTCACATCGTTCAAAAGCTGCGTTTTATGGACGAATGCCATCACGCCACGCTAAAATGCGCTACTTTTGATAACTTCGTAAAACTCTATGACCGACGCTGATATCGAGCTTCAACACATTTGGCTGGAAGTTCAGGCAGAACGCTGGCAAAACATCCCTCGCTTCCTTTTTAGTTATTACTGTTACAAACACAACCTCGTCAGCAAGACAAATAAGCCTTGTTGGGAAACTGCGCGTAACAAACTACCTGCATCGAATACTATTCAAGCGCGCAAAAACAGTGTGATTGAGCCTCTTGTTCCCGAAGATGCTGTGGTTGGTTTGCTAAAGACGCTGAGTAAAGATGGAGAAATGTCTTTCAACGCTGTAGCGAAAACACTAGAAACGTTTTTGCACTACGTAGTGATAGCTAAACAAGAGCAAGCGAAGCTCAGGCCTAATATGCCAACAAGCTGGTATCAGGAAAATGAGAAGCCGTTAAAGGCTCGTTTTGATCTTGCAGGTATTTCAATCAAGGGCCGCTGAGCTCTATAAATAAGCTAGCGAGAGACTTAGTCACCTATTCACTTTTAGTAAATGAGTAGCGCGAAGTAAAAAGCCGAAGTGAATCTAGAAAGACTCATTTCGGCTTAATAAATATTAGTGCTTTAGATTAAAGCCCAGTCATAAACGTGCCAACTGGTTTAATCGGCAGGTACTTTTCATAAAAGTTGTCGTAAGCCGCTTCTGGATTTAAATCGCTGAACACATCTGGGTACAGGATTTTGGCATAAAACTGTATCAACGCACCGTCAATGATCGTACGGCAAGCACCGTGGTAAGCCGCGTACATACGGTTGTTTTGTACCGCAGAAATTGACGACCAGCCAGTGCGATTTTTAAAGCCCGCTAATCTCTCTTTTGCCAATGATTCGTCAATACCTTCGCCCATGATCATCGAATCATCCGCACTGCCAGACTCGTAGCCAGTCATTACGATAACATCAGGGTTTGCAGCAATGATCTGTTCTGGGTTTAGTTTACCCCACCACTCAACGAACGGTGCAGAAATATTGTCACCGCCTGCTATTGTCGCAATAGCGCCCCACATGTTCTTACCGAACGTGTAGCCAACGTCACTAACACCAGAAGCGCCGTATTCAGTGTAAACTTTTGGTTTATCCAGATTTGCTTTTGCTAATCGCTCACTGATCATCTCAACCTTCTGTTTGTATTCGTTTGCGATCGTTTGTGCACGCTCTTGCTGGCCCGTGATTTCGCCAATTAGCTTAGTCGTCTGAACGTGGCGCTCTACCGTTTGAGCGTTGTAGTCCACCACTACAACCGCAATACCTGCACTCTTCATGCGTTCAACGTCAGACTCCAGCGCTTTGAACTGCCAATCCGCCAGCATGACTACATCAGGACTCAGACTTATTACCTTCTCAACGGAAAACGCGTTGGTATCCACACGACCAATTTCTGGAATTTCATCAAGTGAAGGTCGATGCGTCACATACGCCTGCCAACTGGCTGAACGAGCCTGCCAAATGTACTTAGACATGCCGACCACATTGTCATACGCCGCTTCAGTACCGATCGCCATGTAATCTTCTGGGTAAAACCCGACTACCACTCTTTTCGCTGGCGAATCAAACGTCACCTCACGTCCTAATACGTCTGTGACGGTAGTTTGCTCGGCAAAAGACAACGTGCTGACGCATACAGCAGCAAGCGCGAATAAGTGTTTCAACATCAAGAAGGTTCCTTTTTATTCTATAATCCAGACGGACAATTTCCGCCCTCGCAGCGTATATTAATTCTTTTACTAACGATAATGCAACTAACTATCATTAATGCTAATATTGCGAACTTATCACGAGCTCTGTAGGCCTCTCTACTGGTCGTAACTAAATAATAATTAGGTAGTAAGTCGTGCAATCTGCAGTTTTAGAACAACTCATCCAGCAGCAACGTAAGAGTGAAAAGCGTCGAATTTTGGTTATCGGTGCTTTCAGCATACTCATTCTGACAACCTTCATTCTGGACATCATGACGGGGCCATCTTTATTAGATGCAACCAAAGTTCTTCATTCTCTTTTTCAGTTTCTTGGCTTGCCATATCAAGTTGAGCCCTCAACTCAAATCATTGTGACTGAGCTAAGGCTTCCCATTGCAATCATGGCTATCATTGTGGGTGGCGCGCTCGGTATGGGCGGCGCAGAGATGCAAACCTTGCTCAATAATACAATGGCCAGTCCGTACACCTTGGGTATGGCGGCTGCCGCTGGCTTTGGTGCTGCGATTACCCTGTATATGGGGTCGTTCGGCTTAAGCAGCTATTACGCAGTACCTATGGGCGCATTCTTATGCTGTATGCTCTCGGCGTGTTTTCTTTTCTCGTTAGCGTCGGCGCGTCATATTAGCTCTGGACAACTCATTCTAGCGGGTATTGCCCTGCTGTTCTTGTTCCAGTCACTCTTGTCTCTGGTTCAGTTTGTTTCCTCTCCAGAGCTTAGTCAGCAGATCCTGTTTTGGCTGTTTGGTAGTTTGACGAAAGCAACCTGGAACACCGTCGCGATTACCTCTGCTGTCGTTCTCGCCGGTGGCGTTTTATTACTTAAAGATGCGTGGAAGCTTACTGCTCTTAGACTGGGTGAAGAACGAGCGAAAAGTGTCGGCGTGAACATCACTCGCTTGCGTCTAAAAACGCTGTTTATCGTCGCAGTCATCACAGCCACTGTCACCAGTTTCGTTGGGATAATCGGATTTGTAGGCATCGTTGCACCAAACATGGCCAAATCGTTGGTAGGTGAAGATCAGCGCTTCTTCTTACCACTCTCCTTCTTGATCGGTGCTTTCTTGCTTTCTGGCGCTTCAGTACTGTCAAAAATCATCGTCCCGGGTGTGTTATTCCCTATCGGTATCGTTACGGCTATCATCGGCGTGCCATTCTTCTTCTGGTTGATTTTAGCGAAGCGAGGTTAACAATGCTGGTAGCAAATAACGTAAATATTCAGATTGAGACTCTTACCCTTGCCAATAACTTCAATTTTAAACTGGAGCCGGGTCAGGTAACGGCCGTTCTTGGGCCAAATGGTGCGGGGAAAAGCACCCTACTTAAAGCCATTTTTGGCGATGTAAATATGGCGAGTGGTTCCATTTCTCATTACGGTGATGAACTGGATAGTAAGTCTCTCTCTTCATGGCGCGCTAAGTTTGGTTACATGCCACAGGACATCGGCTTACAGGTTAGTTTGACCGTCATTGAAGTGGTTTTGATGGGTCGGTTAGACAGCCTGAGCTTGCGCATTGATGACAAGCTACTTGGTGAAGGCTTGCAGATACTAAACAGTATCGGTATGGCGCATTTGGCCAACCGCAACGTTAGCTCTCTGAGTGGTGGTCAGCGTCAAATGATCCTGTTTGCACAAGCCATCATGCGAAACCCACAAATCATGCTGCTTGATGAACCCGTCAGTGCGCTCGATCTTCATCACCAACATGTGTTGCTCAATCACCTCGTTACTCAAACTCGCGCTGAGAAATACGTCAGCATTATGGTACTCCATGATCTCAACCTCGCCGCTCAGTACGCCGATAATCTATTAGTGATAAAACAGGGTGAACTGGTCAGTGTAGGTGCACCAAAAGACGTCCTGACCACAGAGTTAGTGAAAGACATTTATCAAGTGGAAGCGAATGTTCACCATGATGATGACGGCGTGCCATTCGTTAGAACGATGAAGGCCAGTTAGACAACTTGCTTCCCAAGCTCTCACCATTGGCCTCGATGTTTAACTTGTGCGCTAAGATTGAAACTTCACAATTAATTTTCAATTGTCTTATGACCACAGCGTTCACAAATCGTATGGCGAGAAAACTCATCCATTGAGGCCAAAAATGGGCCTACTGCCCAACCTTTTATTAGGCCAGCGATAAATTCTTTGTATTTTCGGTGTATCGACCCAGAGAAAGGGCTAGGTTTTCTGACCAATACAGTAATATGTTTAGATTTGGTACGACAAGCCGCACATTCGTAACTGTCTATCTGATAATGCATTAACTTTCCTCCTGCATACTAACGCCTTGTTAAGGCGTTAGTAACGCAAGTAACCTCAACCACTACACCATAATCTCGAAACCTTGACCCAAGCAAGAAATGCCAAACGTTTTGAATCGGTATAAAGCGTTTATTCTGCGACGCCTATTTTGCTTTATGCTTTTCTAAAAAAGGGGTCAATTTCTCAATAAGTTGTGGTTGAGCACGCTCAGCTTCTTGCATCCCCAATTGGGCGCCTGCTTGCATCAATGCAGGAGCTTTTTCTACAAACTTCTGACCTGCAGTTGTCGAGTAGAACTCTGTCATTAATTCAATTTCTTGTTGGTTGAAAGTTTGAGCATAAAGCGAAGCTAGTTCATCTATGATCTTTTGGCGATCAAGATCATTGATGAACCAATCTCTATAAATGTTAACGAGCTCCTCCTTCTCAGCGTTATTCAACTGAAGGTTATTCGCTAATTGTTCAATTACTGGTGCCATTGCTTCAAAGCCACCAGTAAGTTGTTCCTCAGCTTTCATCACCTCTAGCAAACGTTCGGCTGGAACCTGTTTATCAGCAGCCATTGCACCAAATGGGCTAGCGACAAGTAAAGCTACCACTACAAACTTGCGTAAATTTTTCATTTTAACTCTCTAGTTTTTTAACATTCTGTTAAGGGATGAGCAGCGCAAAGCAAAAAGGCCACGCGTTGCGAATCAATTTTATGCGCTTTGTTATAAGCATTCGTCACACATCAATACGTCTGAAATGTGGTGTGAATTATTTTCCAAATATTCGATATCAGCTAAATACGCCAAGTGATGGCCATCTTTAATATTTGCGATAAAAGCTTCATTTCCTTTACTCGCTTCATTACGCATATGATCGACCAACGCTTGGACTCGGTGGCACATATCAGTAACAAGAGAAATTCGTTCCGCTTTACTCAAACCATAAGCATCACAAAACTGCTTTGCCCTAATCGACTGCGAATATAGATCCCCCATTGCATCGTATTTATCTGTTTTGAATGGAGCCCAACAATAAAGTGCGTAAGCAATATCCCAATTCCTTGGAGCCGGGTGAGCAGTGTCAAAGTCAATTACCCCTACGACTTTGGAACCAACCAAAGCAACATTATATGGCGCATAGTCACCATGGCAGATAACCTCCATCGGTTCTCTACATGGGAGCATCCAAGTTAAAATTTCCGCTGAATTTTCTGATATAAATGAGCAAGACGCATCGTGATACTGACGTAATAACTGACCAGCTGAAACTAAAGCTTCTGTGGTTGCGATATTACCTGTCAAAGGATAATTGAAAACGTCTCCCTCAACGTATGACAGAATTTCATTGCCATTGTTGTCAAAGCCGAAAGGTTTTGGGGCAGAAGTAAAGCCTTTATTGGCGATATGTAATAGCAACTTTTGAACGGTTTCAGACCATTTACCACTTGGGCGAGACACCTTGTCCCCTAAGCGATAAATTGCATTTTCTCGTCCGCCATGCAGTTGTTCCATTTAATTCCTTATATATATTTTACTTGTAGCCAAACGCCTCGTAAGTACATCATCATGTGCGTACTTTTTTGGTTTGCGAGTTACTGTTCAACCACGCCAACTTTCGATTCTTGCTCGGGTTTTGACCACTTGATAATTGCTCTTAGGTTCATTGAGAAAAAGATGATATTTGCAATAATCATGGCAACACTGCCTGTAAGGTAGCCAACCGCGACCCAACTCGTATTTCCGCACATCATTAGAATGAAGCCAATTTTGTTCTTATTCCCGATCTGCCAAATTGCGAGAAATGTAAGCACCATAGCAATCCAGTCGATCCCATAGTACTGAAAGTATTTCATTTTTCCTCCTGGTCTATAGCGCCGTGTTAAGTGGTTTTCAGAAGCTCAAACACATTGTTCGTTCTGGTTGTCCAGTATGTTCATCTAGTTGTTCGCTGACCACTTTGAACCCCTGAGACAAATAAAACTGACAACTAGCTTGGTTTTCCTTGTATACGGACAGACTTAATACCGTTCTCTGCGCTTTAGCATGGCTCAACAACTGCTTACCAATGCCTTTACCTTGACGTTCGGGAGCAACAAATATGGCAGCCAAGTTATTTTCATACAACGCATAAAAACCAACTACTTTAGACTCAACTTCATAAACGTAGGTCTCTGAGGATGGGATATAGATATTACGCATGTTATCGAGTTGAGATTCCCAGAACTCTGCTGAAACGAAATTATGGGCTTGAACTGAAGCGTTAAGCCAAATTTAAAGAACTGAATCTAAGTCATTTTCGTTGTACTTTCGTATCATTTTTAAACTCTAGACAATCAAATTTATTGGGCAACTTAATGCCCTGTTAATGAGTGAACAACGAATACCGAACTAACTACAAACCGCCTTAATCACTCAAGCCAACGCATAGTAAAAACACCACGTGTGCCGAATCGCTTTTAAATTATTTGTTACGTACGATACTTAACCAGCTGTTGCCATACAGTAGAGCTAAATACAGTACTTGGAATTCTAACCATGCGTCTATTCATACCCTCCATGTAAGTCAGTTCTAAATATGACCATATGCTAAAACCTGAAATCTCAACATCACAACCATGTCCATCCAAAAAAATAATCCCGCGAGTTGTATTGACAGAAAGATTTTTAAAGATATTTTGAAGATACTTTCGTTTATCAAAAGCTCGCCAAACAGATGATAGAACGAAACATACAAACAGAAATAAGCCAAACTCCCTAGACATCGCATAAAGCGCGCAAAAAAATACAGCATCTTTAACTAACTCAATTCCCAAATACCTATCAATCTTTAATAGGTCTCGCTCTTCCATATTTTCTCCAAAGCACATTACACCACATTACTGTGTGAGCGACGCAGTAACCTGACCATAACCATTGCGACGTAAACACATGACCCAATCCTGAGCTGAGAATGCCAAGCGTTGGGAATCCCTCTTGAACGCTTTATTAGCTTTATTAGCTATGTATCTAGTTAGATGCATATTTTTTTGCAAAGTTACGCAAAACTTGCGCATTATTGGCTGAGAGCTGAACACCACAAACTTCGCCATCAACACTAATATCTGGACTCGAATATGCAGGAATTATGTCTTTTTCATAAGACATTACTGTACCTCGGTTTGAGCACGTAGCACCAAAGCTATACCGCTCATTTTTATGAGGGAAGGTATTCTTGACAAAAGAGTCCACATCAAATTTTGGACTGTTCTCAAGTACTGTTTTCATATCGTGATTTGCCCCACTTAAATGCCCTATTTCATGCTCCATCGCACTATCGTAGCAATTTAGACCAATTACAAAGTAGTTGGCACTCGCCGATGCAACTCCACACCATTGCGATTTAAAGCTGTCAGCCGCATTTGAAAACAAAATTGCCTTAAAAATTGGAACACCAGAGCTGTTGGTTTCAGGAATTTCATATGCCGAATGATATTTCAGAAGATCTTTGGCGACAT
Source organism: Vibrio sp. J1-1 (assembly GCF_021728395.1). GTDB lineage: Bacteria > Pseudomonadota > Gammaproteobacteria > Enterobacterales > Vibrionaceae > Vibrio. Next base: position 35,442 of record NZ_JAKKCM010000004.1, read on the forward strand.
CAACATGTTGAAACCATGTGCTATCTATATGCGAAAGGTACTCTACTTTTGTAACTTTTCTTTTTATTGGGATACATGAATTCTCTAGCGTAAGATTTGAATATTCCACCCAAGTATTAATTTTAGAGTCAACAAATTTTTTTGAGTACTCATCAAGCACATTTTCATCAATGTAAAAATAAATTTCCGTCTCCAATTTAGGAGAGTTAGGGCAATCAGGAAGCTTCAGCTCTCCTGCAACAGCGTAAACGCATTGAATTGATAAGATGACTATGAATATTTTTACTGCTCTCATTACTACCTCAAAAATAGCTAACGCTTTTTATACGTCGCCAAGCTGCTTTTTATGACAAATATGATGTCGTCTTTTTTTCAACACTTCAAAGGATAATCAGTAAGTTAGCGATCGATACTACGAATTTGACTATACAATATTGCATTATTCTGGACTTTCGATTTGAAGCAGCCATTAAGGAAAATTTTGTTAGCGAAAGACGCACAATCACCTAAAAAGGTCGCAGGCAGAGCACCTCATTATTCACCTGCTCCAACCATGTGTTAAACGCTGATATTCAGCCATTAATGTTAGAAATAACAAGACTTAGACATTAGATGGGTTCACATTGCATATAATTGGACTATTGTGATCACGTAGAACGGTTTAACTGGTTATAATAAGGTGTTTTTCAGTTTCTTTGGTATTGAAAATCCCCTCTTAACGTGACGTTAAATTTTAGTCGGAGATATGAAATTGGCGAGAACAGTAATTATCATAACCATGCTTATGCATGGCGTGTTTTTCATTGCACTAAAAAATGTGTGGCTCCATGGTAGCGATCGTCACATCATACTATTCACGGCAATATGGTTTTTGGGTTCTGTCATCTCTCTAGTCAGGCTGCGAGAGGCGATTAAAGTTCAGAGTATTACTTCACTTTTTGACAAAATCGGAAGTGTTGCTTTGTGTTTAATCACATTGATTCCTCTTAGTTTGGGGGGCGTCTTCATTTTTCACTTTATTTCTTCGAATGGCTTAGATTTTTGGTGAACGCTGGCGGCTAGATTGAATTGAAGAAATCCATCAGCTCTAAATACAAACGTATATTAGAGCTGACTGGTGAAAAGGATAAATGCGAAAGAATGAATAGAAATCAATGCGAAACCTTCAATCTCATATTTCAAATCTCACCTATTTACCATCCGAAACGTTGATAGTGATCACACCAGCTTCAAGCGCCATATCGACCACTTTTTGAAACTCGGCAGGGTGAAGCATGACATACCCTGTCAAAGCGTACCCATCATGTTTGGACGTTGGATCTCTTTCACCACTACCACTTATGCGAATCTCACCGGCGACTAGCTCCGCCTTTCCCAACATGACTACACATTCGTCTTCTTCGATTTTACCCGTTGAAGAATATTCTCTAACAATTCCTACCTTCATGTTTATTCACTCATACAAGGGAGTTTATTGAATAGTAGTAACACGCTGAAAGTTCGTCAAAATAGAAAGTGATGTTATGGGCTTAAAGTAAAAATTGATAGGATGAAGGAATAAAGGCGCAGAATCTGCCAGCTCTGATTACATGGTGAATAAAGAGCTGACAGATTGGAAAATAATGGGTAGCTAGTTTTCTTTATTTGGCTATTTAAGCGCTCTCCACGCCTTGCGCTCTTCTTTATCCATATAAGACCATGCGATAAAGCGGCTTACTTTTTGACCTTGACTCATTTCTACCACGCGAATGGCTTTAACGCCCAGCTTTTGCAGCTGCTTGCGCATTGGACGGACATTGTCTTTTTTCGAAATCAGCGTCGTGAACCAAAGTACTTGGGCACTGAAAGCTTGGCTTTCGTTGGCCATTTTTCGGATAAATGCCGCTTCCCCGCCTTCGCACCAAAGCTCCGCGTTTTGACCACCAAAGTTAAGTGTTGGTTTTGCCGTATCTACGCGCGTTGGTTTCACGCCTTTCTTACGTTGGTTGGCTCTTAGATTGTCCACTTTACGTTGGCTTCCCATCGCCGCATCTTCCGCTGAACGATGGAATGGTGGATTACATGTTGTGACATCGTAACGTTCATTGGGCTGAATGACCCCGCGATAGATATTTGCTTGACTCATCTGTCGAACGAGTTCGATTCTGCCATTGAGCGACACATTGCCATCGACAATTGCCTGTGCCGATTCAATTGACTTCGGATCAACGTCGCTTCCGGTATAGTGCCATCCGTATTCTGTCACTCCAACAATTGGGTAGATACAGTTTGCACCGACGCCAATGTCTAGAGCACGCACATCATGATGTGGGTATTTACCTTTCACTTCCCCATCCAGTAACTCAGCGATACGGTGAATGTAGTCCGCACGCCCGGGAATTGGTGGGCAAAGATAGTGTTCGGGGATATCCCAAAATTCAATATCGTAATGCGCCGCTAGCAAGGCTTTGTTGAGCATTTTGACCGCTTTTTGATCAGAGAAGTTGATCGAGTCTTCCCCTTTCGGATTTTTAATCACAAAAGCTTTTAATCGAGGCTCACTCGCAGTCAATTTTTTAAAATCATAACGGCCACGATGCTGGTTACGCTCGTGTAATCCACTTTTAGCCACTTTAATGAAGTCCACATCGCTTTTCGTTGCCACTGACGACTTTGCTTTGGCAGAGTTTTTTGGCTTCACACGTTTCTCGCCTTTTGCATCACCTTTACCCTGCTTTGGCTTGGCAGTTTTTTTAGATTTTTCTGGCTTAGCGGTGTGGTTATTGTTCTTCATTCGAATTCGCTTTTAAATCGAGGTAAATCATAAACAGACGGGCATCAAACTCTAACTGGTGATACTCGGGTTCCATATAACAGCACAGTTGGTAAAACGCTTTATCATGGTTTTTCTCTCGCGTATGAGCCAGCTCATGAACCACCAACATTCTCAGTAGTGGTTCCGGTGCTTCTTTAAAGACATTCGCGATACGAATCTCGTTCTTCGATTTGAGCTTGCCACCATGATTACGACTGATCACGCTGTGCAGCCCTAGCGCATTATTGATCAAGTGAATTTTCTTATCGTAGACCACTTTACTGATCGGTGCTGCTTTCTTCATGTAACGATTTTTTATCGCTATGGCGTACTCATACAGCGCCTTTTCACTTTTAATTTGATGACGTTCTGGATAGCGCTTTTCAAACCAAGGAACCAGTTTACCGCTGTCTACCAGCGAGCTCACTTGCTCAACAATGTGTGGAGGGTAACCCTGAATGTATCGAAGTGACGGATGCATGGTATAAAGTCTGCTATGACAAGGGAAAGGCGCTAAATATACCTGAGATAATCAGCACTTTCACCCTCGCTTTGACAATAGATTTCGCCTTTCAATTGTCGACAAAGGTCGTTAAACTTCGCATCCCAAAGATAATGGAGAGAAATTCAATGAAACGTGTCGTTCTTTACGTTAAAGACAAATGCCCCCACTGCAAAGATGCTCAACGTTATCTGGACTCGAAAAACATCACTTACCGTCTGTGCAACGCGAAAATGCAGCGCGGTCGTAAAGAACTGGATGCCTTGGGTGTCCGCTCACTTCCAGTCCTGAAAATTGGCGATCGATTGATGATTGGCTGGAATCCCAAAAACTTCGAAAAGATGTATAAAGGTGACTAGTTTTTAACTGGCTACAAATAACGTTTAACGAAATCAATAAACGTCCTGTCGGCAATCGATAAGTAACCGTCTTTCCGCCACGCTAGCGCCAGATCGAGCGTGACTGGCGGATTAAACGGAATCCCCACCACATCTTTTTCATGCTGAGTGACCAATTCCAGTAACGCCGTGATCGCAAACTCATGCTTTACGATGCTGAGGATCAATGGCAATAAGTTGGTTTCAAATGACGACTTCATGGTAAAGCCGTGCTCCTCGCTGACCTGGTCTAAAAACTCACGGTGGAAATAGCCGCGCTGGAACATCACCAATTCATGTTCAAAAAACTCATCAAAGGTGAGTGATTCACGCTGTGCTAATTCGTGCTCTGGCGCGACAACCGCAACCATCTGGCTGGTAAACAGATGATCGGTCTCGAGATCGTCAGGTACATTGTCACAACTTATTACCCCGATATCTAACCGCCCATCAAGCAACATACTTCTTATCGAATGCGTTCCTGCTTCCACCAGCGTTAATTTCAAATCCGGGAACCGGCTCTTAAACGCCATGACGATGCGTGGGAAAAAATAGCTTCCCATCATCGACGGCGTTCCCAAGCGCACCTCGCCTTTGGCCAACCCTTTCAGTTCGTTAATCGCTAGCTGCGCGTCATGCAATTGCTGAATGACACGCTTCGCGTGAACCAGCAGGGTTTCGCCCTCTTGAGTTAAGCTAATTTTCTTATCTTCTCGCCGAAAAAGCGTCACTCCCAACGACTGCTCGAATTTTTTAATCGAGATACTTAAGGCAGGCTGAGCAATGTTCAGCACCTTAGCTGCATGGGTAATATTGCCTTGCTCTGCGACAGCAAGAAAATGTTTCAGTTGCTTCGATTCCACTAGATCAAAAATATATGTTAACCATATTTTTAATATATTTTTTTAATCCACGATAAGCTGATAGATTGATCACAGTTTCTTTATATTTGCGCTCTCGCATCAGGCAGGACACATGGTCATCTTCGGCACGCCAGAATACAAACGAATCACGCTCGCGCTTGCGCTGGGTTCATTCTTAGTCTTCTCTAATTTATATCAGTTGCAGCCAATGTTGCCGACCTTTGCTCAGTTGTTTGCCATTTCTGAAACGCAGGTGAACTGGTTGTTTGCCTCCTCCACGCTGGCGCTCTCTTTCAGCCTGGTACCAATGGCAGTCTTGTCTGAGTCCATTGGACGAAAACCGGTCATGATGGCAGGTTTATTCGCGATCCCGGTTCTATCTGCACTGATGCTACTTGGTGATTCATTCCTGTTTTTGGTTATCTGTCGCGCCCTTATTGGTGTCGCATTGGCGGCTTTTGCTGCCGTAGCGGTCGCCTATATGGCAGAAGAACTCGATAAACACGCGTTCTCTATGGCGATAGGGACTTATATTGCAGCCAACTCATTAGGTGGCATTGTAGGACGTATTAGTGGCGGCTTATTGGCTGACAACTTCAGTGTTGATGTTGCGATTGAAGCAATAATGGTAGTAACACTTTTAGGGGTTATCTGTGTACATTATTTGCTGCCAAAACAACGTAACTTCACCCCGTCTTCGAGTGGATTAAGACAACAAAACCGAGCCATCTTAGGTCATTTCAAGAACCAGCGTATATGGATCGCCATGTTGATTGGTGGCCTTAATTTCGCACTATTTGTTAACCTGTATTCGGTCATGGGCTTTAGATTGGTGAGTGAGCCCCATAATATTCCGGTCGGCTTGGCATCACTTATCTTCGTTTGCTATCTGGGCGGTACGTTCTCTTCCCGTTGCGCAGGCCACTGGAGTAAACGTTACTCGTCTATTTTGGGTATGTTCTTAGGTGCTATTCTCAGCATAAGTGGCATGTGGATCGCCGCAATCGAAAGTGTTACTGCAATGCTCTTCGGCTTGCTACTGATTAGCTTTGGTGCTTTCTTCACCCACACTTTGGCGTACGGCTGGGTTGGCCAAAAAGCAACAACCGCGAAAGCGACTGCAACGGCTCTGTACCTCGTGCATTACTATGTGGGCGGCAGTCTTGGTGGATTCTTACTGCTTTACTGCTGGCAACATGGCGGATGGTCAGCAGTACTTATCGGCGGTAGCGTGGTCTATCTAGCGATGTTTAGCGCGATAGCTTATCTCAAACGCATCACACAGACACACGACACAAAGGAAAGCGAAGAGGTAACGGGATTGAGAAGAAGTTAATCTGGATCTCTGCTATGCTTGCGCCACTTTCAAAATGATTTAAAAATCGTATGTCAACGCGCTCAACACCAACTAACCAAACTACAGATATAAACGCGATCACCCAACAAGTGGATCAATGGCTGAATGATGTCGTTATCGGACTGAATTTATGCCCGTTTGCTGCCAAACCGCAACGCAATAAACAAATTAAAATCTTTGTTAGTGAGGCGTCTCAAGAAGAATCCTTACTGGAAGATATTTTGTTGCAGTTAATTGAACTAAGCAATACAGAACCAGAACAACTGGAAACGACCTTAGTCGTAGTTCCAAATATGCTCGACGATTTCTGGGACTACAACCTATTTATTGACTGGGTTGAAGGCTTAATCAAGCAGCAAGATTGGGAAGGTATTTTCCAGGTGGCCACGTTCCATCCGGATTACTGTTTTGGTGGTGCAGAGCCAGAAGACGACGAGAACCTCACTAACCGCTCGCCTTATCCAATCTTCCATCTTATTCGTGAAGAGAGTATGGAAAAGGTGTTGAAACACTACCCTGACCCTGAGTCAATCCCAGATACCAACATCGCGCGTGTTTCTGCACTTTCAGAGGAAGAGCGCAAAACGTTGTTCCCATATTTATTTAGATAAAAACGGCTTATAACGTTCAGAACAGCACCCTACTTCACTCCACGAGGCAGATTTAATAATCAGTTAGAATCTTGTCTCTTGGGGAATAAAGAGCGGTTTGTTATCATTACCGCTTCAATCGATTCAATGGATATCAGAATGCAACTGTCAAAGCTAACCCAAGAGATTTTTGATCACTTATACCGTGACATCACCGAGTTCCGTAGCACGTTTGACCTTCCGGTCGCTGACGAAGCGAGCCTGGATACACAGGCGGATACGCTACACACATCTTTGGCGATCGAAGAGCTGACTGAGCTGGCTGAAGCAGATTGTAAAACAGAACAAGCAGACGCAATTGTAGACAGCGTTTACGTTCTTATGGGTCGTCTTGTACACCTTGGTAACAGCAAAGTGGAAGACAACCTAGCGATCAGTTACCTGATTGACCTGCTACTGAACGTTGCGGTAAACCGTGGTATCGACTTTATCCCTTGCTGGGACGAAGTGCACTCAAGCAACATGAGCAAAGTGTGCCGCAATGAAAAAGAATACACAGAAACAGAAGCATTCTACGCAGAACAAGGCATCAAGCTGATGGCCGTTCACCAAGGTGAATACATCATCGCTAAGTGCGCAGAGGACTTTGTATCTGAAGGCAAAACCGTACGTAAAGGCAAAGTGCTAAAATCGGTTTACTACCGTCCGGCGGACCTTAAGCCACTGACGCAATAAACAGCGACAAAAATCACATCGAAAAAACGACCCGAGTGGGTCGTTTTTTTATTGCTTGAAAGCTAAGAGAGAATAGGAAAACCTATTCGAAAAGCAGATACGGTTTCTCTTCAACCATCACCCTTCTGACCTGAGTATTGAATACCTCTCCCAACCCCTCTTCTGTTAATACATCTTCAGCTTTGCCTGATGAGTGCAACACGCCATTACTCAGCAACAGCACCTTATCAGCATGCCTTAGTGTTCGGTTTAAATCATGGTTCGCGACCAACACACCAACACCTTGAGCAGCGACTTCGGCAATCAGCTGATAGAGTAGCCCCTCTTGGGCGATATCTAACGGGGCTGCGGGCTCATCCAAAATCAGTAACTGCGAATACGGATTGATACTGCGCCAAACCTGTAAGCAGACGCCAGCCAATCTCACACGTTGCCACTCACCTCCAGAAAGCGTCTGAATGCTACGGTGTAACTTATCCTGCAACTGAACAAGCTCTATTACCGCGTTTACGGCATCACGCACTTTACTGTCGGCAATCTTGACCCCAGTTGGTAGAGACAGTGCTAAGTACTGGAACACGTCGACGTTAAACACCGGTCTGGATTGCTGACATAAATAACCTCTGAGGTAAGCCTGCTCAGACAGAGGCATAGCGAGCAAATCTCCACTATTAACGCTGACTTCACCACTCACTGAATCGTGACCGGAAAGCGTGCCGGAAATAGCGGCTAGCAACGTGCTTTTCCCAGAGCCGTTGGGGCCCACGACGTGTACTATCTCCCCTGCATCACATTCAAACGATAATGGCAATAGTCGGTTACCCACCGCTATGTGCTTAACGTGCATCATGACTCTTCACCAACATCCAAATGAAAATAGGCGCACCAATCGACGTAGTCATCACGCCTAGTGGTAGCTCAGCAGAGTCGAGTAATAACCTCGCGCCAATATCCGCAAACACTAATAACGCCGCCCCCGCGATAGCAGACAGTGGCAACAAGTATCGATTCTCTGTACCAAATGCCAAACGCAACAGATGAGGCACAACTAATCCAACAAAACTGATTATTCCGCCAAGGGCAACAGAGCCTCCGACAAGGATTGAAATCGCTAAGATCAATTTCCAACGCATTTGATGAACATCGATGCCGAGCTGAGTCGCATGAATTTCACCCAGCATCAGCTTATCAAGCGGCTTACCCTTACAGCACAGCCAAATCAAAACGGGTAGCATCACCAACGTGACAGAATGCTGATACCAACTCGCTCCGCCAATGCTGCCCATCAGCCAATACATTAACTGGCGAAGGCTCAGATCATCACTGAAGTAAAAAGCCCAAGTAACAATGGAACTGGAGAAAATCCCCAACGCAACCCCAACGAGCAACAAGCGCGCGGTTGTCAGGTGCATCACTCTTGCGATAGAGACCAAGATAAAGGTAAACAACATAGAACCCGCGATGGCTGCCAGCATAAAGATCAGCGGCGTCGGCAACGTAGGAATAGCAAACATCACCAATACCATCGCGAGGCTAGCACCACCGGAAATACCAAGCACGCCCGGTTCTGCAAGTACGTTTCCTAACAGCACTTGCAACGTTGCACCAGAAACGGCAAGCGCAGCGCCAATAATGGCGGCAGACAGTAATCTTGGTAAGCGTAAATCCACTAATAACTTGTGCTCAAATGCGGAAAGTGATTGAAAAGGAGAAAGGAAAATCTCTCCGACCATCAAGTGAATGGCAGAGAGTAGTATGAGCAAGGCGGACATAATCAAAAGATTGCGCTGCCAGCGACGCTCCTTGTTGAGGATAAGTTGTTGAAAATCCATAATAGCCGATAAAAACAAACGAGGCCTAACCTTACAGTTAAGCCTCGGTAAATTGCAACGACTTCGCAGTGTTACACGTAATATTTCGAGTTATACGTCTGAAAGCTATGCTTTAATCGTAAACCAGTTCACCGTCTTCAAAGCGGGTTTTCACTTCACAAACCATTAAAGCTGCGCGCTGGCCAATGGCCACCTTGCGATTTGGAAATACAATGGCTTCGTTATCATTCTTAGCCATCAATGGCTTATCACCGTCATGACCGAACACTTCGCCATGAACGAACGACGTAAAGTTTTCAACATTATCGTCAAACATAAAATCGAAGTCATCGTGTAAACGTACAATGGTACGACTGACGCGATATTTAATACATGGCTTAGGCAAATGCTCGGCTTTTGTACCTGAAACTAAGTTGCGCAGTGCGAGATCAAACGCCGTCAGCTTGTCTAAATCATTCTCTCCAATTCTGGCAACACGTCCAAGCTCCATTGTCAAAGCTTGAGCGCTAAAGTTTTCTGCACTGTACCAGCTGAACGTACTTGACGGAGAGTTTGATAATAGAACCGCTTCAATATGACCGCTATCCAGGAAATCCATCAAAGCTGGACTACGGACCGGATGGCGAGTCTTTGGACTTACGGCAAACGTGTAATGTTTGGAACCACGAATGGCACAGTGTAAGTCAAGATGCCAACGAGTTTCTGGCTCTGTACCTTTAAAGAAGTTGCTGACGTGCAACTTCAATAAATCTGCAATCACCAATTCTTTGGTAATTGCATGTTCTTTTTCATCGAATAAACGGTTGAGGTTTTCCTCGAGAAAACGCGTATGCGCCAAGGTAGACTCAGGGTGCGCGATGATGAACAGACAACGAGCATCAACCTTCATAAAACCAGATTCAATGTCTCTTATCATTGAGTCAACCAGTTCCATCGGTGCCGTTTCGTCGCCGTGAATACCTGTTGAGATGATGATGTTTTTCGTCTCCTGAGTATAGTTCTCAGGGACCACTTCTAGCACACCACGCTGATAGAGTTTTAGTGTTACTCCATTAGATAAAGCCAGCTCTGCTGGTTCTACATCAACATGCATATCTAACGTATCAGCTAAAAACGATTGGCGAAAGAAAGACTTCGTCATGCGTTACTCCTTAATTGCACGGCGGGTATGTTAATAAATTGTACAAAGAATTTTTGTTGCTGTGATCCCACTTATGAGTAGAAATCGACATTTTCAACGAAAATCCAATACCATTTCGAGCCATACACTCAAACCAAGCAACAAACCGCTTATTTCTTAATCAATTACAAATTGTTATACCCAAGTAACTTATAGAATGGCATCTCAAGTCACTTGGGTATAAGGCTGTGAACTTTAACACAGCCCTGGTTAAGATCATTATGATTTCACGATAATTTTCGCATCAAGCTCATATACCATCACAATATTATGCTGGCTAGCCTCGCTGAGTAAGCAGACGTTCAAACTCATCGACCTTCTGCTGAACCAAAGCGACACTCTGCTGCCAAAAATCAGGTTTCGTCAAGTCCATCGACAAGTGCTTATCAACCACCTCTTCCGCGGTCATGTTGCCTGTATCGCGAAGCAAGTTAATGTAATCCGAGTAAAAATTTTCACCCTTTGATTCACGCTGAGCATAAATACCTTTACTGAATAGGAAGCCAAACAGGTACGGGTAGTTGTAAAAGCTCACACCTGAGATTGAGAAATGTAACTTGCTCGCCCAGAAATACGGATCAGCTTCGCTCATCACATCACCATACCAATCTTTCCAAGTTTCAGACATCAAATCACAGAACTCTTGCGCAGTCAGTTCACCGCTTTGGCGGCGTTCATAGAATGCTTTTTCAAATTCGTAACGAACTGGAATATTAACCATTAGGGCAAGCGTAGAAGACAGCTCTTCCCACAGCATTTCCAGTTTTTCATCAACACTTTCAGCTTTTGAAATCAGATGATCACGGACGATGTTTTCCGCAAAGATTGAAGCGGTTTCCGCCAACGTCATTGGGTAGTAAGTCTGACAAAGCGGCAAATCACGGATAACCCAGTTATGGAAAGCGTGACCTAATTCGTGTGCTAGCGTCATCAAATCTGAGCGACTGCCACTCCAGGTCATAAATACCAATGGCGTACGTGTTGCGGGTAACTTAGTGCAGTAAGCTCCTAAGCGCTTATTTGCGTTTGGCTTCGCGTCTATCCAACCGTTCTTGACCATCATTCGAACAAACTCTGACATGTCAGGGTTTACCGTTTCAAATGCTTCACAAATCACATCGATAGCTTCGTCAAAATCGTAGACTTTAGCGTCTCCACTGAGCACAGGCATGGCAGCAAGGTGATTCCACGGTTTCATCTCATCTAAACCATGCACTTGCGCCATCAGTAAACCCGCTTTTTGGCCAATACTGCGGCTTTCTTTCGCCACAGCCATCATCGCATCCAGCGTTTCAGCTTGAATACGACTGCCGTGCAAACTCGGGTCTAAGAAATGGACTTCACGTTTTGTCGAGCGTTTTTTGTTTTCAGTCAAACGCCAACCAGCGAGTGCGTTGAGAATGGCAGCAAAGGACTCCTGGTGAGTCGCCATTGCTTTTTGGACACCGCGCCAAGCGGATTCTTGTCGGTGAAAGTCTGAGCCATAAAGAATGCTGGCGGCTTGAGAGAAACCAAGCTCTTCACTGCTTCCATCATCGTAATCCAAGGTCACTTTCAAAGAACCAGTCAGGTTGTCATACAACTTACCCCATGCAGACTTGCCATCAACACTCATTGCCGCCAACAGTTTTTCTTCTTCTGTGCTTAGGCGAGTATCAGCCAGCTTTCTTAAGTTTTGAATGGAGAACGCCTGACCACTGACATCTGGATTTTTATGACTTAAAACACGCGTAATAAATTCATCATCCGCGTGGGTTAGCGTTAACTCAAATGCGCTGAATGCCTGCGATAGTTCAGAGAAAATACGAGTCATACGCCCTAACAACGCTTTTGCATCCGCGTTGCTTGAATCAACGGATGAATAACAATTAGCGAAATTATTAATCGTGCCGGCTAATCGAGTTGCTGCCTCGTTGGTTAAAATGGCGTTTTGCATCACTTCAACATTTTGGCAATCCAATGACTGCTTATTGAGAAGCTCAATACATTGCTCTACCAAAGCAATGTCATCTTGAATTCGCTGATCAGCGAGATCTTGATATGCGATGGATAAGTCCCAACTTGGAGTGGTCATTTGTCTTTCCTTTTTCTGTAACCTGGCCAACTCTTCCTCACTTCAGTTGCAAAGTGATAGAATTGACCTCTTCCGTGACTTCTACTATCTATGCTCAATCAACGGCACACCTATCGAACGAACGGAGGCGTAGATTTGGTCATCAATAGTTATTGTTATATGTGTAACTGACGCATTGCCAATCGCTAACGTTGAGTACCAACGAGGGTTGCGCCAATCAACGTCTAAAATATGAGCGAGAATCATTCTAATAACGCCACCATGCGTGACAATGAGCAGGTTGTCATTGATATCATTGACAATTTGAGACCAAACACTAGTTACACGCTGCGAAAATGCGTTAAGGCTCTCAGCATTGGGTAAGGTGTGCTGCGACGGAGATTGCCAGAAGGATTCAAGCTTTTTCCATTTATCGCTCAACATATCGAACGGTACACCATCGAAGTCGCCAAAATTCATTTCTTGCAGTTCAGAATTTTCACTCACAGGTAGCATTTGCTGCTCAGCGATGATTTGTGCCAAGTCACTGCAGCGGGAAAGTGAAGACGTAATAATACCACTGACTTCACGCCCCTGCTCTTCCCAAGCCTGAGCAATGATTTGCTGCTCGGACTCTTTCACCTTTAAATCAGACTGACCGTGCAACCCGGGAGCGGCATCCACTTTGCCGTGACGCATGAGATAGATATTAAGCGTTTTCATGTTGTTGAGCCCTATGCTTTGAGTACGAGCGGTAAGCCAGCAGCAACAAATGAAACTCGCTGGCATACTTGTGCAAGCTGTTGGTTCATTCGTCCGGCATTATCGACGAAATAGCGGCTAATTGCGCCAAGTGGGACGATGCCCATCCCGACTTCATTAGAGACAAAGATCAACGTCGCTTGTGAGTTAGACACCGCTTCTACCAGTTTATGAATTTCTGCTTCTAACTTTTCATTTGAGCATTCGTCACCCAGCTCGAAAATCCAGTTGTTCAGCCACAGTGTCAGGCAATCAATCAAAACGACATCATCGTGATTAAAGCTTAATAGCAATTCAGAAAGATGCAGCGTACATTCGTGTTCCTGCCACCCTTCTCCGCGCTGTTTTTGATGGTGATGAATCCGATCTCGCATCTCATCATCAAACGGTAATGCCGTCGCGACGTAATGTAAGCAAGCGTGTTGATCATCAGCAGCCTGCCTCGCGGTTTGTTCTGCTAACTTGGATTTTCCGGAGCGTGCTCCACCTAATATTAGTTGCTTCATGATGTGTGATAAAAGGCAATGAGAGTAAGATAAACCAGCAGTTCAGATAACTGCTGTGCAGCTCCTAAGCAATCGCCGGTAAAACCGCCGATCCGCTTGGTTAGCCAACGTTTAAAGCCAATGCGAAATAGCGTCAGAACCAACATAATCCATACCGCTTGGGTAACACCCAGCAAAAGGGAAACAACCCCACCAGTAAAGAGCAGAATCGACACTTCTAATGACGACTGTTTGTTGGCAAGGGGCTTACTCTTTGAGGTATCACTGTCGCTGACATACGGCATGTCGTAAATGAGCGTAGCTGCCAGAGCACGGCTGGCGGTGTATGCGACAACAATCATCAACAAAAATGTTGGCTCATTAACCAGCTCACCCCAAAAGACAAACTTCGACAATAAGGCCATCACCAAGGTTACAGCGCCATAAGTGCCAATGCGGCTGTCCTTCATGATAGACAGTCGTCTGTCTACGGTCATACCGCCGCCGATACCATCCGCCATATCGGTTAAACCGTCTTCATGAAATGCGCCCGTCAGCAACAGACTAAATACCATGGTTAAAACGATAGAGACGGGCTCAGGAAAAACCAAACTCAAAAGCTCAAAAGTCGCTGCGCACAGTACGCCTAACACAACACCAACCAGCGCAAAGTAGCGCCCGGCTTGGTTCATTCGGCTTTCACTATAAGGCAAGTTTTCAGGAACAGGTAAGCGACTAAAGAAACTCACCGCTAACAGGAAAAGCTCCCATTGATAACGCCAGTTACCTGTCTTTGCTTCATGAGGTGTTTCTGACACTAAACGGTTACTCCCGCGCTCTCGAAGCTCGCCATGTTGTTGTAAAACTGTGCTGCCGCTTTCACTAACGGTAAAGCCAGTGCCGCACCTGTGCCTTCACCCAAACGCAAACCAAGGTCCAGTAGAGGTTCTGCTTGCAAATATTCCAGAACAAACTTATGTCCGGCTTCTTCAGAGCAGTGAGCAAACAACATGTAGTCTCTGGTCTCCTCGTCCAGCAGTGTAGCTATGTAGGCTGCGACAGAAACAATAAAGCCGTCGACTAATACTGGTGTTTTAAGACGTTTTGCTTCCAGAAATGCGCCCACCATTTGTACAATTTCAAATCCGCCTACTTGGGCTAATACTTCTTTCGGATTAAGGTCATGACAACGTGCCACGCCGTGAGCGACGGCTTTTATTTTGTGGTTCAACTGTTGTTGATTGATACCAGTCCCCAATCCGACACAATGATCCACTTCAAGTGGGCTAAGTGCGGTTAACAACGCAGACGCGGAACTGGTGTTACCTATCCCCATCTCACCGAACATAAGCAGATTGGAGCCAGACAAAATGGCTTGCTCTGCTACTTTCGCGCCATATTCCAAACCAAGCGCCACTTGTTCTAAAGACATCGCGGTTTGTTTTGAAAAGTTCGCGGTACCGTTGCCTAGGCGTTTCTCTATCAGGTTCGGATGCGATTTAAACTCAGGTACCAGCGTATCTATCGGTGATAACATGCCGCAATCAATCACTTTAAACTCAATTTGGTTTAGATCGCAAAAGCAGTTTATTGCCGCACCGCCAGCTAAAAAGTTGGCCACCATTTGTTGAGTGACGGCGCTTGGCGCAATGCTTACGCCCTCTTCAGCAACACCGTGATCGCCAGCAAATACCAGCATGGTTGGCTGACGAATGGTAATCTGTTCTACCGCTGCGTTTTGATCCTGACTTTGTATCAATGCCAACTCCAATGCGACTTTTTCGAGAAGTCCTAAAGAGCCGACTGGTTTGGTTTTATTATCAATACGCGCTTGAATATCAGCGGCGAAAGTGCGGTCCATGTGTTTGGTTCCTTTTATTTATTGGGGGCGAGCAATTGAGAAAGTCTTGTCTAAAGTAGCGTATTCACTTCCGCCTAAACGAGAGAGTGGGTCAACGGCTAATGCGTCCACTTTCAACCGGTCGCCTTGCGTTGTTATCACTTTCTCATCTACGTAAATGTGTTCAATTTCAGCGAAAATTAAGCTCTGAGGGGTTTCACCCATCTCAATGACTTCATGCAATTTACAACCAAATGCAATAGGCGCGTCTTTTAATCTAGGCAGTTCAAATCCACTGAACCCGACCGTTTCCAGATTTGTCAAAGCTAATTCTGATTGTCCGTGATCTAAAACGGCAGAAGAGTCGGTGACCTTTTGTGCCAATTCACTGGAAGCAATGTGAATGACCAGTTTTCCCGTCTCTAATACATTACGAGCCGTGTCCTTTACTTCGCCATTTGGCTTCTTACCCACGGACAGCATCAGCAAGGGAGGACGGCTAGAAACCGCAGTGAAATATGAAAATGGCGCTAGGTTGTAATTCTCTTCGCCAGAATCCGTTAACACCCAAGCAATCGGTCGAGGAATAACCGTCTGCGTCATTAAGTGATATACCTGCGTCGGAGCGAGTGTGCTTACATCTACATTCATTTTTCTTCCTTGATTCGCGTGTGCCAAAATAATATCGCAAATTCAAACGATAAAGAGAAACAGTGTACCTTTCTCTAAGGGTAATTCACCTACTTTCTCCTTAATACGAAAACTTTTCACCAAATAATGTCGATTTGTTCTGAAAAGCGGGAATACGGCGTTCAGAAATGCCTGAATTATTCGCCAACTAATTGTGTTGCCATTCTCAGTCCACGTAAAAGCTGGGTATAAGTTATTGAAATCGGCTACAATTAGTTCACGCTTGCTGCCATAGAGGAGAAGAGGCATGAGTAACAATACCTGTGTGATCATTGCTGGAGCCTCTGGCTTAGTTGGCAGCAAAGTGTTGACACAATTGGTTTCCCAACCGGGTATCCATACCCTATATTCACTTTCCAGACGCCCTCTTACCGGTATATCGGATCCTGAGCAAAAAATCGTTGCGATGATAGACGCCGATCTTTCTATTCTGAATTGGGACGAGCAACACCTGACCCCGGAAATCGGCTTTATCTGTTTAGGAACAACGCTCAAACAAGCAGGCAGTAAGGAGAACTTACGCAAGGTAGACGTAGACCTAGTCACAAACGTTGCCAGGCAAATGAAGATGATCGGTGTGAAGCGAATCGCTGTTGTTTCTAGTCTTGGTGCTAACGTTAAATCGCCCTCTCATTACCTAGCTTGCAAAGGCCAGATGGAACAAAACATTGAAGAGATGGGGTTTGAAGAGGTCGTCTTCGTCCGTCCGGGACCACTTGTCGGCCAGCGCGCTCAGTCGAGAAGCGACGAGAAAATCGTCCAATGGATTTTCCGAGTGATTCGTCCATTCATGTTGGGGAAACTATCTAACTTTATTCCGATTGATGCTGAAGTGGTCGCCAAAGCAATGATTTTTCAGGTTTTTAGTTATCAAGAAGACTCAGTGATTTATTTACAACGCAGAGAAATGCTCGATTTATTGCAACACTACGACTAGCCAGAACTGCAATCAATGCGTACCGAGCAATTATCTAATGGATAACTTACGCCAAAATATATTCCATTTAGATATATCTAATGCCCGTTAATCATTTTAAAAGTTATATGTTGAAAGTTATCTTACTGCCCCTTTATCACCCCGTATACAACCCTCAGCATATTGACTGAGTACTAAGGTAAGAGTATGAATTTTGCAGTAATTGCCTCACTTGCAGTCTTTGTTGGCATATTATTCTTTCTTTTTAACCAGCAACAAAAACAAAACACACTTTCTCGTCTCGTTTTAATTGGTCTTGTCACAGGTTCACTTTTCGGCCTTGCACTTCAACTGTTCCACGGGGAAGGCAGCAACGCTATTTCTGAAACCCTTTCTTGGGTTGCCATCGTTGGTAGTGGTTATGTTGGTCTGCTGAAAATGGTGATCATGCCACTTGTGTTGGTATCGATGATCTCAGCGGTTGTGAAACTGGAAAAAGGCGGCTCACTGGGTAAGATTTCTGGCCTGACAATTTCAGTCCTACTTATCACAACGGCTATCTCTGCGTTGATTGGTATTTTCGTCACATCTGCGTTTGGTCTGTCGGCAGAAGGTCTTACTGAAGGTGCTCGCGAGACGGCTCGCATTGCGGTATTGGAAAGCCGTGCTGGCTCGGTAAGCGACCTGACGATCCCACAAATGCTGGTTAGCTTTATTCCAACTAACCCATTTGCCGATCTAACTGGCGCGCGCTCAACTTCTATTATTGCTGTTGTTATCTTTGGTGTTCTAACTGGTATTGCCGCACGTAAGGTAATGGTGGAAAAAGCGGAATTAGAAACACCAATCCGCACTTTCGTCGAAGCGGCGCAATCTATCGTAATGCGCTTGGTTAAGATGATCATGGCTCTGACACCATACGGCATCGCAGCGTTAATGACCAAAGTAGTAGCGACATCAAGCGCAGGGGATATTTTAAATCTGCTTGGGTTTATCGTTGCGTCATACGTTGCGATTGCATTGATGTTTGTTGTACACGGTATCCTTGTTTCTTTTGTTGGCGTTAGCCCAGCTGAATACTTCAAGAAAATTTGGCCTGTACTGACGTTTGCCTTCACTTCACGTAGCTCAGCAGCAACGATTCCTCTGAACGTAGAAGCGCAAATCACTAAGCTGAACGTACCACCAGCTATTGCGAACCTTTCTGCATCATTTGGTGCAACGATTGGTCAAAATGGTTGTGCAGGTATTTACCCAGCAATGCTAGCGGTGATGGTTGCACCAACAATGGGTATTAACCCACTAGAGTTCAACTTTATCCTGTCACTGATTGCTATTATCACGATCAGCTCGTTTGGTATCGCGGGTGTTGGCGGCGGCGCAACCTTTGCTGCTCTAATCGTGCTTCCTGCTATGGGCTTGCCTGTGACTATCGCAGCGCTGCTTATCTCTATCGAACCATTAATCGATATGGCGCGCACCGCACTCAACGTTTCAGGTGCAATGACGGCAGGTACAATCACAAGCCGACTATTGAAATCAACTCAGACTGATGCTGACGCCAAGCCAGAAGAAGCAAAAGCGTAAACTACAAATTGTACTAAAGTAGTTCAGCACCAATATCCAGCCGATGGTTCGCCATCGGCTTTTTCATATCTACTAATTTACATTATCTATATTAGATAGAAACCAACCTCATAGCCTTAATGCTTGATATGTACTGTGTTCATTGAGGACGGTCTTGTGGATGTGTTCTATACCAAGCTTCCAATAACTCTTCACCGTAAATGATTTCCGTCTGCATATGCATGTAAAACAGAAACACGGCCAAAATAAAACTTATCCCGCTTAGCCAGAGCTGTGCCTTCTTTCGCTGTCTATCGTAAAAATACACACTGACACCAACAAGCAAGAACGGATAGACGACTATTAATACTAAAAGCCAACCCAAGTAGGCCGATATTGCCATCTCTGTAAGTCCGCCAGTCATTCAGTTCACCAAATCAATCATAAAAAACATGGTGCATACTAAACTAAGAGCACTAAATACTGACGGAGTAACCAAAGAAACTCGACTCACTTCATATCGTTGTGCCAATAGACGAGTTATTCAGGAGCCACGCAATACATAGCTACATTGTCTCGGGATAACTCAGCCAATGTGAATCCAACCCGTTTAAGTTTATAGCCCTTATTGAGTCGACTGCTAGGCGATATTTCTTTGCATTATATGTTGGGGACCCGCTGGACCGCTTAAATACAATTTTTCGGTATCTTCAAAGCCACATTTGGAATAACAATAATAAGCAGCTTTGTTGCGACAATTGACGGTTAGCTGAAGAACGGAAAAATCTGGATAATGTGAGCGAACGTAGTCAGGCAATAGCTTTATTGCTTGGGTCGCAATACCCTTTCCTTGAGAGCGATGGTCAACCAAAAGAGAGCGTATCCCCAACGCTTTACCACTGCTGAAGTTATACGTTTCTGAATAAGATAAATCCAGAATAAAGAAGCCAACCGCTTTGTTATTTTCAACGATCAAATGAGGATGTTCGTGCTGCTGCAAAGCCCGAATCACTTCGTCTACATTGCTCACCGTGAATTCAGCCTGTTCCTGCTTTACACTCAGGAACCCTACTTCTGACTTCCATTTATCACTGTATTTTTCAATCGATATCATCTTTCCCTCGATGTTTACATGCCCATCATTTTGAACCAGTGTGTTGTACCGACAATAATCGATATTGCTACATAAATTAATAAGAACGCGGAATATACGGATGATCTCAGATCAAACCTGTTGTGCGGTATAAACTTAAACTCAATTAGACCAAACTTGCCAAGTGTTGGGAATCACTCTTAACTACTTATTCGCAGCGTGTCTGATGCATGCTTGTTTATAGTTGTTGTTGATAAACCAAACCGACACCATGATTAAACCTACGTGCAAGGGCCAACCCAACACCAGTGTGTAGCCCACCAATTCTGACTCAGAAACTGAAGTGATACTTAGCAGAAAAACACTCTTACAGAGATAGCTCAATACCCAAACCCCGTTGACTTTTTGCCACGTCATCAAACTTGGAATACCCATTGATTCCCTACTTTCCTTTAAGGCTGGAGTCGTTATTTCTGCGACCAGCATAGGAATAGGCTTTTTAAGCAACGAAAAAACCAAAAAGACACTCGCCGTGCTAAGCGACCCCATTGCTAACTTTAGCACCACGGCTTCCACTAGAAGCGCCCTAGGAACGAAAGAAGCGATGGTCAATTCAACCATGCCTGACAAAGCAAAGGCTAATGCAATCACTCCCAACTCTTTGCGAAACAGAATGGTGAGGAAGCTATATATTGAGGTGACGACCACTGCCGAGATTAAACCAAGATATTGATAAACTAATAAATACAAAATTGATGGCAGCAAAATAGTCAGAAACGAGTCACGACTTGCGACTAAACGATAGATGACTTGAAACACAGTGACTCCATTATTAATTGCATACTCCGCTTAAACACTTGGTAATGTGCGAAAATCATTGATATATGCCTTTGCTTCTCGTGGGCTTGAGAGACGAACAAATTGAATATGGCTATGGTTTGGGCTTGAGAACATTTCCTGATAACGAATCCGATTCCTTTTGTACGTTTTCAATGTCCAAAGAATGACTGAGTCTTTGCTAAAAAACGACTTTTTGAACGATTCAACATTCCCTGTTTTGTGCCAAAGTTCTTGCTTGGTTAGAGAACGGATGAAAGCCCTTTTTACCGCCTGATAAATCGTTCTAGAAAACGAATAATCGATCCAAATAACCGTATCAACCTTTGCCCATTTTATTGGCGCAGTACGATTGTAGTTGCCATCAAGGACCCAATGCTCTTCCCTCAACTGTGCTTCAAGAGTAGCAAAAAATTCGTCATCGGATGACTCTTGCCAGTTAGGTTTCCAGAACATAGCGTCCATTTCCAGATAAGGATAATTCAGCTTATCCGCCAGCATACGACCGAATGTACTTTTCCCACTGCCACTCGTTCCAACCACGTTTATTCTCTTCATCACCTTCCCTGTTTTCATACTCCAGTACAGGCCGATTGTTAATCGGTTTAAATCCCTTTCCCTTCACTATCATGCCGCCTTTCATTCTAAAACTGAACTTAGAATCAGTGAGTTAGCAATCCATAAGACTAATTAGATTGATAAAACCTACGAGTCACAACAAAAAACTAACGCTTGAGTGACGATACGGTTAACGAACTCGCTTGCAGAGAAGTTGAAACCCACCGCAAGAAAATAACTGCTATTTAGGCATTCGCCATGATTAACTAACGGCCGACCATGACAGAACTTAAGAAACTTTATGCAATGAATTACTCGTGCTTGAATCCATCACCGCTGCGTTGGATACGCGCAGCAACCCAGACTTAACCCACTGTGCCATAAACGCGTACCAGAATTGCCAAGCGTTGGGAATCGGCCGTAAACGCTTTGGTATATTTATAGAACGACTAAACCAAATTGACCGATGCTCAAAAGCCTTTAAATCCGAGAAACGCCCTCTACTTCGGTAACACTACTCGCATTGGCTCGCTCTATCACTTTTAATATCACCGTCTGAATACTCTCGTCTTCACGCACGTCCTGCTTGGACGAGAATTTTTGACATTGCGGCTCTGCTCCCTCTTCAAGCACGAACTTAATGACAACTTCTGTTGCTAATTCTGGCTTTTCACCAAAATACTCGATAGAAACTAGTGGGTAACCTTTAAAACCTTTGCCAACCTGCTTTGCTATCCGCTTCTTTGCTTTGTCTATGTTCACTTTTAACCCTTACATGGTATGAACTTCAAAAAATATAACGCCACATTAAGTTGTGAGAAATGCTGCCACCAAACCTAATCCATTGCACAGTAACACGAAACCCAACCTTAAACTTAAAATGCCAAGCGTTACAAATCTACCTTAAACACTTTGTGATGGTGCATTTCTGATTGACTCTAGGTAACTAATTAGATTTGGATAAAACTGAATCAAGATGTCTTTAACTTGTTCAATTGTGTAATTTTCATCATGGTATCGAATGAATATTCCATTTTCTACCGATGTAAAACAATAATCATAGTGATTAAGAATCTTTGCTTCCGTACCGATAGACTTAATACCAGAGGACTCTTTCCATTTATAGTGTTTTGTTGCATTCGTTGTATGCCAACATATACGGATACTATTCAAAATATGTCGAACAGCGCCTTGGTGTTGGTTAGGAAGGCAGGTTTTATCTTCAATCCAATCCTCTGACACAAGAGGCAAACCTGTATCAGACTTACCTTTCATTGTGTTTTTAAAGTTGGCATCCATTTGCTCATCATAGTGCTCGCAAATCCACTCAGTTAATACTGCTGCTGTAACCACAAAATTAAAAAAATCGTTTTTATTTGGGATAGAAACAATCTTTTCAGCTTCGAACAGCAGCTTATCAAGTAATTCTAAAGGTTCTTGAATTACGTAATTTATTCCTGAATTAGCAGACATTCGTCCTCCATACTCAAATTGCACCATAACGCAGCGTTAAGTAGTGAGTAACACCACCAACATAAACATTTACGCCTTGTTATGAATCAACCACTTACAACTCACATATTTATATATGATATTTCGCGCTCCGGACGCTGTGATGATTTACCACAAAGCTTACACTTAAAAACTTCTTCATATTTTATATAGCCAACAGATAACATTATCTGAGGTGGGAAAGTGCATTGGCATAGTTTATAACCCAATGCTTGAGCGATTTGAGCTTCAGCCAGTTTAGTGGCCTTAGCTGCCTCCTCCAAAGATTTCTCTATTACTTCTTTATCTCGTGATTCTGGTAACACATCTTTAGTTTTATTGACCAAACCAATCGTATCAGAAAGCAAAGAAATACCTACTTTCACACCCTGCATTGCTGTGGTTATATCATCCATATTACTCTCCTGATTCATAACGCCGCATTAAGGTGTGAGCGGCGCTTGGCTATACTTGAGCGAAGCGAAACCGCCAAGCGTTGCGAATCACTCTTAAATGCTTTGTTATGCAGCTTTTACGACTTTGTGCGCATCTGGCCAACTTGAATTTGCAAGAATATACGCCCGAACTAATGCTCGATTATGAGATGTCATTGATGCCCAACTACGTTGCCAAACTTTGTAGGCGTGCCATGAGTACCCTACATAAAGTTCTTCTCGCATGGTATGCATTGATCGCAATACTGTTTCTAAGTAAATATCTTTCAAAGGCGTTGCACCGATATCCAGAATGCTGCCTAGATGTACTAACCACTTAGCAAGTTGCTCGTATTGCTCCCATGCTCCTGATTCACCCGTCAGCTCTCTTTTTACCTTAATGACATTAGCAAGCAACGATATTACCTTTTCATTTACCAACGATAAGCCCGATGCATTTATAGAAGCAATTATCTCAAAGAATGAGTTTTCGATTTTAATGTATTCTTTAGTAAAGGAGTGGCTACGAAACAGTACATTTTTTAAGTTATCAAGACTTGCTTCATGTTTACCTTTAACTTTTGGCAATTCATCATTTAGTAGTTCAAAAAATGTTTTAGTTTCCATGCTGTCTATAACACGAATGCCGAAACAGTAGGAATAGTAATCTTTCAAGTACTGGGAAACTGGCGATCGAGATACAAATATAACACTGGAGCCAATAGCGTGATCACTCGTGAATTTTTTATAGTCATTCATGATTGATTTTAAGTTCGTATCTCCTAGTGAGTAACCTAAAATAACAACTGTATTTTCATGAAGGACTGTACTCAACTTGCGTGAAAAGTAAGACTCTGCATGGAAAAACCTGAAGTAGTCTTCTGAGGTAATTACCATATCTTCAGGTGCATCTACGGAGCCGTGCACATGATAAACTTTCACTTTGGATTTCGATCTAGGAATAGGAAGACCGGGTGCAAAGGATTGAACATCACCGCCACACAATGATTCAGCTAACTTGTCATAGTTAGTCGTTACTATACGAAATGACCGCTCAGTAAAAAACTCAATAATACTCTCGTTGCCATCAGCTGATGGAGCTACTTTACTTATTAAAGCTGCCGTTTCTTTGTGTATGTCCTTACCCACCTTCTGTAGTTCAATCGCAATAACTTGGGCTGTTTCTTCTAAACTTAAAGGCATTTCTTTTCCTTCAGGAAAGAGTGAAGCCTTTATTTCATCCTTAGTTGTAAGTAGCTCACACAAGCTTTCAAGTAACCCTTGCCAACTCGGTGCTCGATTTCCTGTAACTGCCTTGGAGAAACCTGTTCCTGTAAAGAAACACAATCGATCTGATTCTGCCGCATAGGCAATTTCATAAAAATAACTCACTATTACTACCTTTGTTATTATTTCTGCTCTGCTGCATAACGCTAATTAGGCGGCTTAAATCCGTCTTTTCTTCCATTATCATGCCGCTACTCATTGATAGCTTCAAAGCATAATCAGTGAGTTAGTGATCTGTAAAACTAATTGTTCAGCAACAGCACACTAACTCACAGCTACTTTTTCATATTCCGGCTCTTTTTGTTCTTGAGCAAACAGC
Source organism: Vibrio sp. J1-1 (assembly GCF_021728395.1). Taxonomy (GTDB): domain Bacteria; phylum Pseudomonadota; class Gammaproteobacteria; order Enterobacterales; family Vibrionaceae; genus Vibrio. The sequence goes on from NZ_JAKKCM010000004.1 coordinate 60,003, forward strand.
GCTTATGAGAACTTTTCATATGTTTCTTTTTGTTCTGACCGCCAATCATGCTTGTTATAAATTGCCATTGCGCATACCAGCCCATGCCCGAGCATTTTTTCGGTAACGTGCGGCATAATGCCGAGTTCTGACCAAGTGGTAGAAATACTACGGCGGAAATCATAAGCTCGTCAGTAAGCTCTTAGCTACTTGTCTTTATTAACGCTTTGCGAAAATGCCGACGAGCAAGGAAATTAGCGCGATTGGCATCAGAGTGATGAAAACAATAAAACCAGAACCTAACGGACCATTGAAAAGCACAATAAGAGAAAATGGTAAAATTAAAACTAAGCTCAGAGTTGTATAAGACTGGAAAATGCCTCTAGACATGATTGACAGGCTGGAACCAGAAGGAGCTAGCGCATGCATGAACGCGGAAAATACCGTTATCCCAGAGAGAATCAGTAACCCACCTAACGCATCTTCAACGTCTTTTGCATCTGGGTAAACAATTATTAAGCTAAGACAAAGGTGGACAATTCCGATGATAATAAAGCTCTTCCGTTGTGATAACTTTTCCTTTTCTGATTTTTTATCATCAGTCATTCAGGTCACCTAAATTCGAAAATTAGAGTTAGAAATTATAGTTACTGGATAAACACTCAACTTAAAAGCTGCTCCTACCCTAGCATTTATTCGCTGAGCGGAATTCGTGGGTTCGCCAGTGAGGCAGGTTCAGGTTACCGCGTAACCGTCCAAATTACGCTCAGAATAGTTGCGTAAATATCAAGCCGATGGACACTTATGTGCTTTTTCATATTCACAAATTTACGTTGCATCTTTCGTTGCGAGTTAAGGCATTGAATGGTCTAATACTCTTATCGGTTCCGTAAACGGTAAGCAGAATGCACCAAGATAATCAGCCCACTTTTTTCTTCTTTGACTACGAGACTTGGGGTACAAACCCTGCAAAAGATCGACCGAGTCAATTCGCTGGTGTTCGCACAGATGAAAATTTCAATATCATCGGCGAGCCTTTAGTTATGTATTGCCAGCCACCTGCTGATTATCTTCCTTCTCCTGAAGCTGCTTTAATTACAGGTATTACTCCTCAGAAAGCCGTTCAGGAAGGTCTGCCTGAGCCTGAGTTCATCGCCAAAATTCATGCCGAGCTTTCCAAGCCAAACACCACGAGCTTGGGTTACAACAGTATTCGTTTTGATGATGAAGTCACGCGTTACACCTGTTACCGCAACTTTATTGATCCATACGCGTGGAGTTGGCAGAACGGCAATTCGCGTTGGGATTTGCTTGATGTTCTACGCGCTTGTCATGCCCTTCGACCAGAAGGGGTTGAGTGGCCAGAAAATGAAGATGGGTTTACCAGCTTCAAGCTCGAACATCTGTCTGTTGCCAACGGTATTGAACACAGTAATGCGCACGATGCAATGGCGGACGTTATCGCAACGATTGAGATGGCGAAGAAAGTTAAAGCTGCTCAACCTAAGTTGTTTGAGTATTTCTTCTCGATGCGTCAAAAGCGTAAGCTGAATGAGCTGGTTGATATCGTGAATATGACGCCTCTGATGCACGTTTCTGGCATGTTGGGGCGCGAGTGTCAGTACACCAGTTGGATTGTGCCTGTAGCCTGGCACCCGACGAACAGCAACGCGGTTATCACTATTGATTTAGCGAAAGATCCGCAACCAATTCTCGAGCTTTCTGCGGAAGAACTGCATGAAAGGTTATACACCAAGCGAGAAGACCTCGGTGATTTATTGCCTGTGCCAGTAAAGCTTGTGCATCTCAACAAGTGCCCTATTCTGGCGCCAGCGAAAACACTGACGGCTGAAAACGCAGAGTCCATTGGCATTGATCGTCAACAATGCTTGAACAATCTGGCTCTGTTACGTCAGCATCCAGAGATTCGTGAAAAGCTGATCAGCCTGTTTTCTGTTGAGCGCACATTTGAAAAAAGTGATGATGTGGATACTCAACTGTACGATGGTTTCTTCTCTCCAGCGGATCGCGCAGCGATGGATATTATTCGTGAGACCGACCCGAATAATCTGGCGGCTCTGGATATTGAATTCGATGACAAACGCATTAAACCACTGCTGTTCCGTTACCGTGCTCGAAATTTCACTGGTACGCTCGATGAACAAGAACAAAGACGTTGGGCACAGCACTGCCGTGAAGTGTTTGAAAGCCAAATCGAAGAGTATATGCTGAATTTAGAAAACTTAGTTCACGAACATGAAAGTGACGAAAAGAAAATAGCACTATTAAAATCCGTATATCGTTACGTAGAGAGCCTAGCCTCTTAATTTCTTACTTAATCAAGGGCACCTTATGGTGCACTTGTCGTTTTTATATGCTGCCCAAATGATAAAAGATCGATTATTACAACTGACCCAATTGCTCGTTTCCGTTTTTCTCATCATGGGAGCACTTGGGATTGGAGTTACTATCCAAAGGTTCACAGACACTTCCGTTCCAGGCAGTGTTATCGGCATGATCCTGTTATTCCTTGCTATGGTAACTGGCCTTGTCAAAGTCGAGTGGGTAAAGACCGGCGCAACTCTATTTATTCGTTACATGATTTTGTTGTTCGTGCCAATTAGTGTTGGCCTGATGCAGCATTTCGACATGCTCTTTGCCAATGCACTTCCTATTCTTGCAAGTGCGGTCGGCGGTACATTGATCGTGTTAGTGAGTCTCGCATGGCTACTGGATTATCTGCTTAAGGAGAAACACTAATATGTGGATATTTGTCACTATTGTCGTTTTCCTTGTTGCACGTGAAATTGCAAAAAAAGCGAACCACCCACTTGTGAACCCGCTGCTTATCAGTATTGCGGTCATCATACCCTTGTTGATCTATTTGAACGTACCTTTCGATACTTACTACGCCGACAACGAAGTGTTTAGTTTCCTACTACAACCTGCCGTTGTGGCTCTCGCTTACCCGCTATATGAGCAGCTTCCTCAAATCAGGGCAAACTGGCGAATCATTACCTTCGCTTGTGTTCTGGGCAGTGTGATGTCGATGATGACCACGACCCTAATCGCCGTTGCATTTCACACCGAGCTAAGTTTGATCGCGAGTTTGGTCGGTAAATCAGTGACCACCCCTATTGCGATGGAAATCTCCAGCCACCTTGGTGGCGAAGCGGCGGTTGCCGCGATCCTGGTTCTTCTTGTTGGCTTGCTGGGCGCAATTGTGGCTTACCCAATCTACAACCTTATCGGGATTAAGCATCCTATTGCCCGAGGTTTAACAATGGGTACCGTATCGCACGCACTTGGTACCGCGACGTGCGTAGAAAAGCAGCCAGCAGACGCGGCATTCTCTTCTCTGGCGTTAGTGTTGTGCGGCATTATTACGTCGGTTCTGGCACCAAGCTTTTTTGCTTTGGCTGTCTGGCTGTATCAATAAGAAACGGTTTACGGCCTGTCTATCTTAGGGCAGGTCTTCCCCTTATTCGTTCTTCTACTCTCTTTTACTCTCTTTCCACAAATTGAAACCCGTTCGCAACCTGACAAACTCTTGTGGATGTAATAGAAGCGACACTCAAATCCCCATTACTTGTCGATATGAGTATGAGTTAATATATTTAAGAGATCGAAGTAACATTCAACACCTGTGCAATCGAATACATGTGTGACTTCACTCTAACTATGTAACGTGAATTTTAATTGCATTAATTTATGCGATCCAAAGCACAGTACATTTCTCCACTTTGCATAGAATATCTGTCCATGCAATAACAAGGATTCAACATGAAAAGTCGCATTGAACAAGCGCTAGCAAGCGCACCTGAAGCACTTTCAAACCAACTTGCTCCTATCGTCCTAGCCGACGATTTTGATGCTACTCTTTCAGCACAGCAGTTCGAGCAGTTGCTGTCAGCTACCGCTCTATCTGACAAAGAGCTGCGTGTTGCTCTACTTCCTGTTGCCGCTGCTTATTCTTACGCACCTATTTCTGAGTTCTATGTTGGCGCAATTGTTCGCGGACTTTCTGGCCGTCTCTACTTCGGTGCAAACATGGAGTTCCTTGGTGTTCAGCTGGGTCAAACTGTTCACGCAGAACAATCTGCAATCAGTCATGCTTGGATGAAGGGCGAACGTGGTCTTAAAGACATCACGATTAACTTTAGCCCTTGTGGCCACTGTCGTCAGTTCATGAACGAACTGTCCACAGCGAAAGAGTTAAAAGTCCAATTGCCGGAGCGTGAAGAAAAAACGTTACATGAATATCTACCTGAATCATTTGGCCCTGCCGATCTGGGTATCAAATCGGGCTTAATGGCAGAAGTTAGGCATCAGTTTGAATGTGATGATAACGATGTGTTAATTCAAAAAGCCGTCGATGCGATGAATATGAGTCATGCCCCTTACACCAATAACCTTAGTGGATTGGCGTTAGAGCTTGCTGATGGCCGCATTTTCCAAGGTGCTTACGCAGAGAATGCGGCGTTTAATCCGAGCCTTCCTCCTCTTCAAGTTGCTTTGATTCAGGTACTACTGGCGGGTGAACCGTTCGAAAATATTAAAGCTGCGGCGTTAGTGGAAAACTCGCAAGGTAAGATCAGTCATCTTGCTGATACACAATCAACGTTAGAAGCGTTGAATCCCGACATTCCACTTAGTTTTGTTAACGTGTAATTCACATAATGATGTCGATGAAAGCTCTACATGATGTAGAGCTTTTTTATTAGCAAAAAACCATACGCAAACGTTTGCTTTGCGATAAAAATTCAGTATGATCCCCTGCAAATTCTGTCTCATCACTTTATTTTGTAAGGGAACGATATGTTCGGTACTGCAACCAGCGCAAACGCTACTCGTGTATTACTTTTAGGCTCAGGCGAGCTTGGCAAAGAAGTCGCGATTGAATGCCAACGACTAGGTCTGGAAGTCATCGCGTGTGACCGTTATGCGGATGCACCGGCGATGCAAGTCGCTCACCGCAGCTACGTGCTTGATATGTTGGATGGTCAAGCATTAGAAGAGATCATCAATAAAGAGCAACCGGCTTACGTTGTTCCAGAGATTGAAGCTATCGCGACCGATAAACTGGTTGAGCTAGAAGAGAAAGGTCTGAATGTCGTTCCAACAGCAAAGGCGACTAAGCTGACAATGAACCGTGAAGGTATTCGTCGTTTAGCTGCAGAAGAGCTTGAACTCACCACCTCCCCTTACCGATTTGCAGACAACTACAATGATTTCAAAGCAGCCGTAGAATTTGTTGGTATCCCTTGCGTGGTTAAGCCAGTGATGAGTTCATCGGGTAAAGGCCAGAGCGTCATTAAAACAGAAGCCGATATTGAAAAAGCATGGAACTACGCGCAAGAAGGTGGCCGTACAGGTGCTGGTCGTGTCATTGTTGAAGGCTTCATCGACTTTGATTACGAGATCACTTTGCTCACCGTACGTGCGGTTGACGGCGTGCACTTCTGCGCACCAATCGGTCACCGTCAAGAAGATGGTGACTACCGCGAGTCTTGGCAGCCTCAAGTGATGTCAGAAAACGCCATAAAAGCAGCGGAGTACGCAGCGGAAAAAGTAGTGAATGCACTTGGTGGCTACGGGATTTTTGGTGTCGAGTTATTTGTGAAAGGCGATAAAGTCATCTTCAACGAAGTTTCTCCTCGTCCACATGATACGGGTATGGTAACGCTTATTTCTCAGGAAATGTCTGAGTTTGCACTGCACGTGCGCGCGTTTACTGGTATGCCAATCAATCAAATCGTTCAATATGGTCCTTCTGCATCAGCAGTGATTCTCGGTCAAGGTACTTCAACAAACATTCGTTTTGATAATGTGTCTGAAGCAGTAGCACAACCACAGACTCAAGTTCGCCTGTTTGGTAAACCAGAAATCGACGGTCGCCGCCGCTTAGGTGTTGTGCTTACTCGTCGAAACAGTACAGAAGAGTCCGTTCAAGATGCCGTAGCAAGTGCATCAAAGGTAAACATCGTTTACTAAGCTATCTTTCATTAACAAAAAAGCGCAGCTATATTAGCTGCGCTTTTTACTTTTTCTATGCACGGAACACGGCATTTAGCATCAAATCGTTTCAATTAAGTACACTTCTTCAGAGAAACGGCTCAGGCCTTGCTTAGCAATTTTTGGGTGCTCCTCATCCGCTTCGTCCACACTGAGGCAAGTTACTTTGTAACCCGAGAACAGCTGTTCAATCTCATTTACTGGTACGCTAAATGGAGGACCGGACATCTCCTCCTGAGGGTAATTGAGTGTCACAAGCAGAATTCGGCCACCTGGCTTAAGTAGCTGTTTCAAACGCTCTGCATATTCTTCTCGCATCTCTTGTGGCAGTGCAACCAATGCCGCTCGGTCGTAAATAATATCGACTTGAGAAACTGGTGCCGTGAAAAAGTCTCCGGAGTAAATAGAGAGCTCATCAAACTGATACAGCTCATGTGTACCACTTATTGGCGTAACAGTTGGGGTATAGAAGTGCTCTGCAAAGAAAGCTCGCACCGCAATTTGACTTAATTCAACACCACTCACTTCATCATGCTTGGTCGCCAACCAGACAAGATCTTCAGACTTACCACAAAGCGGAACCAACACGGTGTCTTCGCGTTTAGGGTTGGTGTGGTGCCAATACTGAGGCAGTAATGGATTTACATCTTCCAAATGGAATCCGATTTTGTTGCTGGCCCACTTATTGTGCCAAAATTCTGGGTCTCTCATTTTACTTTCTACTTATCGGCTGAAGTTCGTTTTGTGGAGTAAGACTAATGATTTTTTCGAATTTGTCTATGCCGTTCATCTTTCGTTAATCCTCAAGTGCTACGATGCATTCACGGTATACGAAATAATGCTGACGTTTAATTAACAGAATAATGAAAATACAAATAGTGGTCTAACGCATAATTCCACTGTAAACATGAGAGTTAACCTTGGAATGTTTCAAAAGATCCCCATTTATTAATAACAACCTGATTTGCAAATCTTAGCGACTTCTTTGTCCTCATTTTCTAAGTGTAAGCAAGTTAAGGAGAGTGAATGAGCTTATTTTTACGTACAGCAGCATTGATGCTTTTGGTACTAAGCCGTGCACCTGCATTAGCCGCAATCCCTGTTGCGCCAAGTAGTGAACAGAATCGTTCTACAAGCCAAAACGAGGTTTGTTCAAAACTATTCAAACATAGCCTAAGCGGTTTATATGGCATTCAAAATATCGACTCAAATCCAACTCAGCCATACTCTGATTTTGATATTCTTTACACCAAAGCACACCAAGCTCAGTTCGAACTTGAAACCATCTGTAAAAGTACCGCCCTTCTCAACGACGCCCAACCTTACTTCGCTGGCGTAAAATCCAAACAACGTGCCGAGGAAAAAGTTGCTTACGAACTGGATGGTCAGGTTGAACGCATCACCGACCTTGCGCGTGCGACGATAGTTGCGGAAGACGTGGCAAGTTTGGTCTCAATCTATGAAACACTAGAGCGCGAAACAACGATCGTTAAAGTGAAAAACAGATTTAAAAAGCCGGGACCTTCGGGTTATCGAGATTTAAACTTACTGGTTCGTTTACCGAAAACAAACCTCATTGCAGAAGTTCAGATCCATTTGAAAGCGATTGCGGATGTGAAAAGTGGTCCAGAGCATGACCTTTATGAAAAAATCCAAAAGCTTGAACGTCAGGCAATGGCAGAAAACCGCCCAATGACTGAATTTGAAACGGCAGCGATTCGAAGTATGCGCAGCCAAGCCAAGAACTTATACCAGCACGCTTGGCAACCATATTTAACGACACACCTAGAAGCTGCATAAAAACATCTTCTCTAAAAGTAACAAACCACCGCTATGCGGTGGTTTTCTTTTGCATGCCGACACTAAAATGCACACACAACAAAAGACCACGACCAAGCGTGATCTATTTGGTTAACTTACTGTTCTTTTTTAAGATTTTCTACGCGAGCTTTTAATTTCTGACCCGGGCGGAAAGTCACTACACGTCGAGCAGTAATTGGAATATCTTCACCAGTTTTCGGGTTACGACCAGGTCGTTCATTCTTGTCACGAAGATCAAAATTACCAAAACCTGACAGTTTTACCTGTTCGCCACTTTCTAGTGCCTTGCGAATTTCTTCAAAGAACACTTCCACCGTTTCCTTGGCGTCCCGCTTACTAAATCCCAATTTATCAAACAGGTTTTCCGCCAGTTCGGCTTTTGTGAGCGCCATAAAACTTTCCTCAAAGCTATGTTAAACAATGCTACTTAGTGTAGCGCCAGAGCAGTTTTACCCTACCAATTCAAGAACATATCGGGGTTACATCAGGAAGTGTATGACAAGCTTATGATTTTCGCCAACTTTTTTCTTTGCGAATAAATGGAATATGGCTGTATAAATTATTGTTAAATACCAACATTTTAACATTTTTTATTTAGAGAGTTCTTAAATACAAAACCCAACCAGTCGATTCAGCCAGTATAATGATTAATTTCAGAATAAATAACCATTTAATAAATTTGTTAGGTATAGACCATTTTACAAACACCTGACATAAGACTTGTCGGTATTTCATTGATTTGTAAGTAACTAGGCACATAAACAACCGGACAAGAAGTATGACCACTTACCACCGAATTTACTTTTATAAAGCTTGATTAACTCCAAGATTCTCGCTGTTTTACAATGACTCGCTAATCAAAGGTTGATAGTGTGAACCTAGATTAACGAAATCATCACATTTCTTACCATCAGTTAAAGTACGGTCATGATTAATCAAGTCATCAATATTCTTTTTCCTGTATTTGCTCTTGTCGGCGTCGGCTATTTAGTCGGTCGGCATATTAAGCCAGACTTCCGCTCAATCAATCGAATCAATATTGATGTCTTTACCCCTGCTCTGGTATTTTCTTCTCTTGTTAGCATGCCGCTCGATGCTGAACAAGGTCCTCTTCTTTTTGCTGCCATTGTTGCGGTTATCGTCCCCGGATTGGTCATGATACCGATCTGTAAAGCGACTGGATTAACTTTCAAGGCCTGGGCTCCGCCACACATGTTTCGTAATAGTGGAAACTTGGCTATCCCGCTGTTTACTTATACGTTCGGAGACGTAGCGCTTTCTTCAGCAGTTTTGCTGTTTGTTGTATCTGCTTGTCTACATATTAGTCTAGGGGTGATGTTGCTCAGCAGTGGCAACCCGCTAAAACAGATCACAAAGATGCCAATATTTTTATCGGCTTCACTCGCATTGGGTCTGAACTTATCAGGAATTGGCGCTTGGGCACCGCTCTATGAGGCGACGGCCTTATTAGGTCAGGCCGCAGTACCAGTCATGTTGCTTTCTCTTGGGGCACAAATGTGCAACTTACGATTGGATGGTCTGCGAGTAGGCGTAATATGCACCGTACAATCTCTGACTACAGGAGCGGTTGCTTTTGCTCTTATCTATTGGTTTATTCCGTTACCAACCATGCAATTGCAGATGATGGTACTTTTCACCATGTTACCGCCTGCGGTCATGAACTATTTATTTGCAGAGCGACTCAATATAGAACCAATGAAAGTGGCTTCGATGGTGTTATTTGGCAATTTTTTCAGTGTTTTGACGCTGCCTCTTCTTCTCACTTACACGTTATCGCTCTCTTAGTACATAGAATAACTAGCTCAACGATAGTGTAATTTTGCAGGAAGAATCAGATGCTCTGCTTTACGATCTGGCGAATCGATTAACGCCGCCGCTTGCTCAAATAAGGTTGTAGCAATGAGGTCGCAATCTTGTTCGATAGAGTCAATATGTATTGGTAAGCAATCTAAAATTGGTGAGTTATCGAACGTTGCTATTTTCACATTAGCATTCAATAACTGATGCTCTGACATATAACGTAAAACACCTTCGAGAATCGAATAAGAAGCGACAAATATTCGTGTCGGTATACGCCCAATGTCTTGGTGAATTTCCTGCAACATGGCATATCCAGACTCAGGCTGATAATCCTTATGTTTCACTAACTTTGTATCCGACTCCACGCCAGAGGCCAGTAAAGCTGCCTGATAACCGGAGAACCTATCTTTACTAGGCGAAAGCTCTAATTGCCCGCCCAAATACGCGCACTCTCTAGCTTGTTGGCAAAGTATTTCTACGACCTGTTGCGTTGCGCTAAAAGCATCCGTTTTGATTGTGGTTAACGAGGTAGACTCAAATATGCGGTCAAACAGAATTACCGGGGTCTGTTGCGTGATTTCCAGATAAAATGCGTCGTCAGTCATCGCCGTTGCGACCATTAGTAGATCGACTTGCCTCTCTAACAGGCTCTTAACAGCCGCTTTTTCTTGCTCTGGATTATCTTCAGAAGAGGCAATCAAAAGCTGGTAACCATGACTGCGTGCTAACTTCTCCAATAATTTCGCAGTAGTAGCAAAACCCATATTGGCTAAATCAGGTATCACAAGCCCCAAAGTATAAGTACGGTTAGCCTTTAGAGCACGAGCATACAAGCTTGGCGCATAATTGTGCTCATTGACCACCGCCTGAACTCGTTTTTCCGTTTCTTCATTTATACGATGTTTCTTTGCGTGACCATTGAGGACAAAGCTCACTGTGGATTTAGAGACTCCAGCGAGCTCAGCGATATCTGCTAACTTTAGTTTTTTCTTTTTCACCTTACCCTTCCGTGATGAGTTTCGCTCTGGCTGTTTGGCTTCACCACATCGGAGGTCATCATACCGATGAAAATGCTGAAAACCATCACTTTTAGTATCTGGTGTGCAAAGCAGCATTGCCGTCTCGCGGCCTAGATCACAATCAGCATCATTTTTTCTTCTGAGAAGGTAATTTCCGTTGATAAGCTAAATCGTTTTAGCTAAAAATACTGTCAGCGAAATTAACAGGTTTAAGGTAAGAATTATGAGTACGATTTGGGTGACGGGTGATGCCGTGGTTGATTTGATTCCAGATGCCAACAACACCTATTTGAAATGCCCTGGTGGCGCCCCTGCCAATGTTGCGGTAGCAATTGCTCGTTTGGGTGGCAACACCGCGTTTTTTGGGCGTGTAGGGCTTGATCCGTTAGGGCGTTTTATGAAAGAAACCTTGGCTAAGGAATCGGTGAATACTGATTTTATGCTGCTTGATGAGGCTCAACGGACGTCTACTGTCATTGTTGATCTGGATGATTCTGGTGAGCGTAGCTTTACCTTTATGGTAAAACCCAGTGCCGATCAGTTCTTGCTTCCTACAGACATTCCTTCTTTCACAAAGGGAGACTGGCTGCATGTGTGTTCCATCGCCCTAGCAAACGAGCCAAGCCGCAGCAGTACACTAAAAGCAATGAGAGACGTTAAAGAAGCAGGCGGCTTTGTTAGTTTTGACCCGAACCTTCGAGAAGAGGTGTGGGCAAACCCAGAGCAACTTAAACCTGTGGTTCGTCAGGCAATAGAACTAGCAGATGTGGTTAAGTTTTCAGACGACGAGCTGCTTTTCTTAACCGATACCAACTCTTTAGAAGAAGGCTTAGACGCGATCAAGAATTTCAATAATACGCTCGTCTTGATCACTCAGGGAGCAAAAGGCGCGCTTACCGTATTTGAAGGAGAGCAAGAGTTGATTGCTGGTCAAGCTGTAAAACCTGTCGATACAACGGGAGCTGGTGATGCCTTTGTCGGTGGTTTGCTTGCGAAATTAGCGCAGCAAACTGAATGGGCCAATAAAGAGGTTATTTACGCCGCGGTAACATGGGCGAATGGTTGCGGCGCGTTGGCAACAACGCAAAAAGGCGCAATGACAGCGTTACCAACTCAGGAAGCCCTCATCGCTTACATCTAGACTCAAAAACAAACGACAAATAGACAAATCCCCGCTAGTGCGGGGATTTTTTATAATTGGCTTTTATTGTTGCTGAAATGGCGCTTTCGCAGCTCTGAACCGGTGTAATATAGCATCTGCCGCCCGGCCATTGAGCGATATTCTGGTTGCATCTTGATCGGTAAACACACGTGATGTCATAACCGCAGAGCCGCCGTTTACGAACACTTCAACCGAAGAATTATCGGCAAGAATGCGTAATTCAATACGTTCACTATCGAGCGGTAACTCGCGAATGGTATCTTGTGCGCGATTCAACGTTTGAGAACGGTCCATGATTAAACAGCGATTTCTTTCTTCTGCTCGTAATACGAGCTTCTGCGTCGAGTTCTCAAATAGATTCAGCTCATCGCCCCACTCTAACGTAACCGTTAAATCAAAGGACTTAGTACCAACATTCAGCCCATTTGTATCAAGGTTGATCTCAGAAGAAGATTCAATCAGAGATTCCATCTCCGCAATAGGCCACTGGTATAGCGTACCATCGCGATACGTCAGCTCTCTCATCGCGGTAAGCTGATGCACCCATCCATTGTCGCTGCTTGGCTGGTCAACTTCATCTGGCAAGCCCATCCAGCCACACATCACACGTCTGCCATCTGGCGTTTGTATACTTTGTGGAGCGTAAAAATCAAAGCCGAAGTCTAAATGTTGAAACTCATCCAATTTCAGCCCGTTGCCCTCAACCCAATCTGCTTTCACAATACCGTTGTGATGTGGAATCGTATTGTGTACGGAAAAAGACGGTATGCCTTGCGGTCCAATCACCACAAACATTTGTTCATCCAGAGTAAACAGATCTGGGCACTCCCACATGTATCCAAAATCGCCTAACTCTTCACCATACAGGCCGTTAAATTGCCACTGATATAGATCCTCTGACTGGTAAATGGCAAGTCGTCCCTTGAGTTCTTCCGTTTGTGCGCCCAGCAACATTAACCACTTGTCATTATGGCGAACCACTTTAGGGTCTCGAATGTGAGGGGTGACATGTGGAGGCAACGAATCAATGACAGGACCATATTTGGTAAAATTCACCCCATCACGGGAAGTTGCTAAACATTGGGTCGTTTGACGGTCTCGTTCTTGCCCTATACGCGTGTTGCCCGTGTAGAACAGCATCAACTCTTCACCCTGACTCAGCGCGTGTCCAGAAAATACACCGTGACTGTCACACCAAAGAGAAGGTGTAAGCGCAACTGGCTGCCACTTCCACTGAACTAAATCCTGGCTGGTTAAATGTGCCCAGTATTTGTCTTTATGTTCACAGTTGTATGGATACCACTGATAGAAAAGATGGTATTCACCATTATGGTAAATGAACCCATTTGGGTCGTTGAGCAACCCCTGAGGTGGAGAGATATGCCAAGATGGGCGATATTCGCACTCTACAGGCTCTTGTAAAGCAGAAAAATGTTTAGATTGCTGTGTACAAATAGCCTCTCCCACTTCAAGCAATGCTTCAGTGCTCAACCCCGCTGGACGGGAGAATGTTAACTGAATCTCCCCTTGAACCTCTTCTCGCTTTTCGATCAGAGCAGAGTCCTGAACCAAATCTATATTCCGGACTTCTATCATAAGATCTTTTTCTGTAAGCAGTGTGCGAGAGATATTTTCAATACCTCCACAAAGAGAAAGAATTGGTGTTATGGTCATCAGTTTACCTAAACATTTATAATTGGGAACGTTTGCAAAGTACCATACCCCCTATTAGATTCCTAGTTTGTCAGCACTTTCAAGCACTCATAATTGAGATAGATCTAGTTTTGAAGCGAAGTAGCCCTCTATTCAACTCATTTAAAGCCTACTACTCCACTTTTAAATTGGAACGTTCCCTTAATCTCACATTCGTTTATTTTCAATTCATTGACTTGAAGTATAAAAAAACCCTGCCGAATTGGCAGGGTTTATAAACACTCTAATTAAAGAAGAGTTGCAATACTCTTAATCACGTAGAGTTGCACCAAACTTCTCAGATACGTGAGCAACGATAGCTTCTACCGCACCCGCGATGTCTGCATCTTCAAGCGTGCGCTCAACAGATTGTAGAGTCAGCGCGATTGCAAGGCTCTTCTTACCTTCTTCAACACCTTTACCTACGTAAACGTCGAATAGTTTCGCATCTTTCAGGAACTCACCACCCTGCTCTAGACAAGCATTAACAATGTCACCTGAAGCAATTGCGTCATCTACTACCAAGGCGATATCACGACGGTTTGATGGGAACTTAGAAAGTTGTACTGCTTCTGGAATCACTTTCGAGTTAATTGCAGACCATTCGATTTCGAACACGATAGTACGGCCGTTTAGACCAAACTTGCGCTCAAGCTCTGGGTGAACCGTACCAATAACGCCCACTTCTTTGCCATCTACGATGATTGCCGCAGATTGACCTGGGTGAAGTGCTGGGTGCTTAGTAGCAGCAAAAGAGTACGCTTTTTCGTTAGCAGATAGCTCAAGAATCGCTTCTAGATCACCTTTAAGATCGAAGAAGTCAACCGTGTTGGTTTCGATATCCCAGTGCTCTTCGCCACGAGTACCGGCAATAACACCCGCTAGCATCGGCTCTTGGCGCATGCCGTTTTCTGCAGATTCACATGGAATGAAACGCAAACCGTATTCGAATAGACGAACACGTGGCTGTTGACGCTTCTGGTTGTGAACAACGGTGTTCAACAGACCTTGGATTAGGCCAAGACGCATCGCTGACATGTCTGCTGAAATTGGGTTTGGAAGCACTAGCGGCTCAACACCCGGAACAACCAGTTTTTGTTGCTCAGGCTCTACAAAGCTGTAGGTGATTGCTTCGTGGTAACCACGATCAACGAGAAGATCACGAACGCGTTTTAGTGGTTGATCCGCTTCAACGTGATTGTGCATCTTAAGTGCCGCAACTGGATGCTGGTTAGGAATGTTGTCGTAACCGTAGATACGACCCACTTCTTCAATCAGATCCTGCTCAATAGCGATATCGAAACGCCATGTTGGTGCGATAGCAACCCAACCTGACTCACCGTTTTCAAGAACAGAAGCTTCAACCGTTAGACCAAGACGCTCTAGGATTTCTACAACGTCAGCATCTTCGATGTGGTGACCTAGCAAGCTGTCTAGTTTAGCGCGACGTAGTGCTACTTTGTTCGGCTTAGGTAGCTCAGCCTCAGACTCTACTGAAACAACAGGCGCGACTTCGCCGCCACAGATCTCAACAAGAAGTTGAGTCGCACGCTCCATTGAGCTTACTTGCAGTGCGTAATCTACACCACGCTCAAAGCGCATTGAAGAATCGGTGTGCAGGCCGTAGCTACGAGCGCGACCACGGATGTGGTCAGGTGCAAAGAATGCACACTCAAGTAGCACGTCTTTAGTTTCTGATGTAACACCAGAATCTTCACCACCAAAGATACCAGCGATTGCTAGTGCTTTGTTGTGGTCCGCAACAACTAGAGTGTCTGCGTTTAGTTCTGCTTCGCTACCGTCAAGAAGTGTTAGCTTCTCACCTTGCTCAGCCAGACGAACAACGATGCCGCCTTCGATCTTCGCTAGGTCGAACGCGTGCATTGGTTGGCCTTGCTCTAGCAGCACATAGTTTGTGATGTCTACTACAGGGTCAATAGAGCGGATACCACAACGACGCAGTTTCTCTTGCATCCAAAGTGGCGTTTCCGCTTGAACGTTTACGTTTTTAACCACACGGCCCATGTAACGTGGACACGCTGCTGGAGCTTTTACGTCGATAGATACTGTATCTTCAATAGAAGCAGCAACGGCTTCTACTGCTGGCTCAGTGACGTCAGCACGGTTAAGTACGCCTACTTCACGAGCCATACCGCGGATACTGAAACAGTCAGCACGGTTTGCTGTTAGATCTACGTCTACTGTTACGTCGTTTAGGCCTAGGAATTCACGGAAATCAGTACCGATAACTGCGTCTTCTGCTAGTTCCATGATGCCATCTGATTCTACGTCGATGCCTAGTTCAGTGAATGAACAAAGCATGCCGTGAGATGGCTGACCACGTAGTTTTGCTTTCTTGATTTTGAAATCACCAGGAAGCACTGCACCTACCGTTGCAACCGCAACTTTTAGGCCTTGGCGACAGTTAGGCGCACCACAAACGATGTCCAGAAGTACTTCTTCGCCTACATCGATTTTAGTTACGCGTAGTTTGTCTGCGTCAGGATGCTGACCACATTCCACAACGTGACCGACTTTAACGCCAGTAAATGAACCCGCTACAGGAAGAACATCGTCTACCTCAAGGCCGGCCATTGTAATTTGGTGAGTTAGCTCGTCAGTAGTAACCGCAGGGTTTACCCACTCACGAAGCCATGATTCGCTGAATTTCATGTTAATGAACCCTCTGGATTACTTGAACTGTTTTAGGAAACGAAGATCGTTCTCGAAGAACGCACGGAGGTCGTTCACGCCGTAACGAAGCATTGTCAGACGTTCAACACCCATACCGAATGCGAAACCAGAGTATTTTTCAGGATCGATGCCTACGCTACGTAGTACGTTCGGGTGAACCATACCGCAGCCTAGTACTTCTAGCCATTTACCGTTTTTACCTTTCACATCTACTTCTGCTGAAGGCTCAGTAAATGGGAAGTAAGATGGACGGAAACGTACTTCCACTTCCTCTTCGAAGAAGTTACATAGGAAATCGTGCAGAATGCCTTTCAGCTGAGCAAAGTTTACGTTCTCATCAACCAGCATACCTTCCACTTGGTGGAACATTGGCGTGTGCGTTTGGTCGTAGTCGTTACGGTATACACGGCCCGGTGCGATGAAACGGAATGGTGGTTTGCCATTTTCCATCGTACGGATCTGTACGCCTGACGTATGAGTACGAAGCATCAAATCTGGGTTGAAGAAGAAAGTATCGTGATCAGTACGCGCTGGGTGATCAGCGGCAATGTTTAGCGCATCAAAGTTGTGGAAAGCATCTTCGATTTCTGGACCAGACTCAGTGTTAAAGCCAAGTTCGCCAAAGAACTTCTCAATACGCTCAACGGTACGAGTAACTGGGTGTAAACCGCCGTTTTCAATGCGACGACCCGGTAGAGTTACGTCGATAGTTTCAGCGGCTAGTTTCGCTTCAAGCTCTGCACGTTGTAGTGCGTCTTTACGAGCTGCGATAGCTTGCTGAACAGCACCTTTCGCTTTGTTGATCTCTTGACCAGCTTCACGGCGCTCTTCCGGTGGTAGTTTGCCTAGGCTTTGAAGCTGAGCAGTTAGCTCACCTTTCTTACCTAGATACTGAACACGCACTTCATCAAGTGCGACTAGCGATTCGGCAGCTTCAATTGCAGTGCTTGCGCTAGCAATAATCTCTTCTAGATGTTGCATCGTTTCCTCATCTACCTATTGGTAGTATCCATAAGGGAGTGATTGGTTTTTTGATAGCTGTACATAGTAGCCAAACCGGGCACCAATGCCAAATTGAATTACGAAAAGAAGAGGTTATTGAATAAAAAGAGCACAAAAACGTCAAAAATGTCATCTTTCGTTAATCTGCCGTTAAGTTGTGCCCTTTTTTATTCGCTATTTGTTTTAGAAATAATACTGGATGGACAACTCGATAAAATCATCATCTCGGGCGAAATAGAGCAAATCTTTCGGTGTTTCATTTTTGAATAGCCAAGCGTCAATTTGCCACTTGAAGTGATTCGATATTCGGCTAGACGCTTCTAACTTGGCATTGTAAACATCGGAGTTGTCTAAATCTTTGGTGATCCCCGTCAACACTTCCGTTCCATCCTCGTCATTAAGCGCCCATCGGATCCCTGCAAACACGTCATTTTGACCGATAGTTTGTGCGTTATTCCCACGACTGTCATAGAGGTACTCACCAATCACCCCTACATCCCAAACCGTGTCAAATGCACCAATGAATGTGTACTCAAACCCCGTAACAAGACCAACATGATTATCCGCACTATCTCGATAAATACTTTCCAGCTTCCACAACCAATCGCCAACAATACCTTGTACATCTAAACCGACATGGCTCATCAGAGCGTAATAGGGCTTTAACTCACCATATTCAAAGCGAAAGTAAGGATCTCGATTTGTCCCATACAAATAACTCAGTCCAACGTCCCAATCGCCAAGCATTTTTGAGTACCGAAAAGCCACATCAAAATGCTTTTCTTCTCTGCTTGATTCATAGATAGCATCATCAGAGACAACGGGGTCGGTTCGTAACCGACCGTCAATACCCGCAAATGTGCGTTCCCTAAAATAAGGTAATAACATTGCGTGGACGGTGCCCCAGTCTTTGAGTGAGGTGAAATGTACCATTGGCTGGCCCAGTTTATCTTCACCATCAACGGCTTCAATGGCGTCCGTCTGGTTTACCACATCGACTAAATGGGCTGACTCCGTGACTCCCCAAAATACTTTGCTGATACCAACTCGAAGTTCATAATCATCCCAGTAAGTCAGATAAAGCGCCTCTCTTATGTCTCCATGACTTCGCTCGTTATCTAGACTGTCCAAACGGTAGAAAGGCGTGAAAGTAAAGCTCGCGTCACCATTTTGCATTTCCCAGTAAAATTCTGGCTGCAAAACCAACGATGTCTGCGCTTTGTTCTGACCTTGTGAACCTTGCTCAAAAAACTGACGATGCTCAATATTGACTTGTCCTGCAAGCTCAACAGCGGCAAGAGGCATCGAGTAAAGAGAGGTTGCTGCGCTAAGCAACAACCCAACATTTGATCGCTTCATTTCTCCTCCACTACCTCACTCGCTTTAACACGTTCTTATGAAAATCATTGTCTTCGAGGCCGGTGCTAAAGCTCATTTTACTTGTCGTAAGCTCAGTACTTTTGCCCGTTTGATGGTTTGTCATTGCCATGGTATGCGCTCGCCAATATTGGTTGAGGTACTGTTTGTAATCTGAGAAAGAAAGCGTTTTTAGCAACGAGCCTTTGCGATCGTAAAACTCAATTTTCTGTGGACGATAATGCGCTTTATCTAACCACACCGTTTGCTTGGTATAACCTGAGTTCTTATCGGTCGGGATTTGTTCTACGACGAAAGCATCTTGACCGTTTATCGTGTCGTCTTTGAGGTAATTGAAACGATACTTTTCGATCTCAAAGGAACTGAGATCCTCATACGCAAATTCACTGCCCATAAAAGGACCTGACTTGTTGCGAGAGGAAATACGTTTCACACGTTTTAGTGCCGGAAGGTAAAGCCATTGATCATCGGCACCCACAGTATGAGAGTGGTTAAGAAACGCTGTACCTTTTACATCTCTCGGCTCATCAAATATCGTGAGCCCTTTGTCACCATCTCCCTCAACTTCAAGCGATTGCAAGCGCATTGATCGTGTACTGCTTTCTCCTTGTGCGTTACGCAGAATCATTTGCATGGTGGCAACGGAATCCCCCCATCCTTCATCACGGGCTTTGCGCTCTTGAGCAATTTCCAGTCCCTTTGCTTCATCTGCGAACACCGCTGGACTCATGAAGAGCGAGACCGATAGTGCTGATACTTGTAAGACATTGTTTAGTAAATTCATGGTTCAATCCTTTGATTCGTTATGACTGAGTAACGTTAATAGTTTGAGAGTCATTTGATTTCAGCTTGTTACGACGATCCACTTCGTCATAGACGCCTTTATCAAACAACATCAGCAGAGTCGGCAGGAATATAAAATCCACCACTAGTGCAATAAAGATGACGATGGCACTCAACTGCCCCATATCCGCATTTAAACGGAAGCTCGACATCGCCAAAACAGAGAAGCCAGCAACAAGCACGACAGTAGTAATCCAAAGTGCGCGCCCCACGGTACGAAACGCGTAGCGAACCGCTTGCTCAGCGCTATGACCATCTTTCCGGGCGTATTGGTATTTAGAAAGAAAATGAACAGCATCATCGACCACTACGCCAAGCGTCAATGTCACTACCACCGACAGCCCCAAATTAATTTCACCGGACACCAACGCCCAGATACCAAAACCAATAAGCGCAGGAGCGATGTTCGGAACCAGACTGATTAACCCGAGCTTGAATGAGCGAAGAGCAAAGATCAGCAAGGCCGAAATTAAAACGAGAGTTATCGGCAAGGTCGACAACATACTGGCCATATTGGTTTCGCCAATATGCGCAAACATCAGTGAAGGACTGGAAGCAACAACATCATACTGAGGCGCGTTTTCGTTAAACCACTGGTAAATACGATTTTCCAAATCAACAAGCTCGACGCTGCCCAAGTTCTCTAACGTAAGAACCATCTTGATCGACGATTTATCAACATTGATTTGGTTGTTCAAATCTAAGCCGTACGGCAATGACATTTCATAAAGCAGCAGATATTGAGCAGCCAGCTCTCTGTCTTGAGGGAGCGAGTAATAAGCCTCATTATCCCCGTGCATATTCTTGTTTAGGCGTTTATAAACATCGCTCAAGGTCGCGACATGATCCGTTTCTGGCTGCACCCTCAGCCAATCAGTAAATTTACCCACGGTATTAAGGAAATTAGGAGCCGCAATGCCCTGCGATTCGTTAGTTTTGATCGCGATACTGATGTTCGCCATACCACTGATTCGCTCTTCCATAAAATCAGCTGCTCGACGAAATTCATTGCTATGACCAAAGTATTCGACGGATTCATCGTTGACTTTGTTAAGTGGAATCAAACTCGCGCTCACGACAATGACAAGCACTGACAAAGGCAATAACGCATGTCGTTTTGACACCACGAAATCGCCTAAATGATCCATAAAGTGTTTTCTTTCATCAGAAGCGCCCGACTTTACCTTAACAGGAAGAATGTTAAGTAACGCTGGGAGCAACGTAACGGAGAGGAAACACGCAATCATGACACCAAGGGCTGACAAGTTGCCGAAATCTCTCAGGATTGGAGAATCCGACATATTCATCATTAAAAAGCCGATTGCTGTAGTAATGGAAGTAATCAGGATTGGCATGAAATTGAGCGCGATACTTCGCTCAATAGAATGGGCTTTACTAAAGCCGTTTTGCATTGACTGACGCATTGTCGCAATGATATGCACACAGTCGGCGACGGCAAGCGTCATAACCAAGGTTGGTACATTAACCGTCGCAGTGCTAAGGAACATACCAGCCCATCCGGATAAGCCCATCGTCACCATGACCGAGCCGATAATAACGATGAGTGTCGCGATAACGCTAAGAAATGAGCGCAACATGAGAGTTAGGAAAACCAATATCACTAGCAACATGGTAGGAACTAATGTCGCGCTATCATCTTGAGCTGCGGTCATAAACGCGTAGTTCATTGCAATAATACCAGCCTTGTGGAACTCAGTATCTGGGTACACTTGCTGATAACGCTCAATCATTCCGTTTATGTAGGCAACCACTTCTTGTACTTCAGCGGTTTTATCTACCTCGGGGAGTTGGACCGTAATATTCACGACCGTGACATCTCCCTTTTCGGAAATCAGCGAGCTTTTCAAAACTGGCTCACTCAACGCAATACTTTTAACTTTCTCTATTCGCTGAGGCGTTAACTCATATTCGCTATACAGTAAATCTTCGACGAGAAGATCATCTTCAAACGCTTCGGTATGCTGGTAGTTTGCAAGGGAGTCGACACGGGTAGAATATGGGACTTGCCACGCTTCGTCGGTAACCTGCTGAATGAGTGATAAGGTGTTGGGAGTAAAAACAGTGCCACTTTTTGGGGCTATCACCAAAGCAAGACTGTCAGATTTTGCAAATGTGGTCTGAATTTCATCAAACGCGAGTAACTGCTCATTCGTCCCATCAAAGAAGATGTCATAGTCTCCTCTAAAATAAAGATTTTTTCCTCCAACCGTTGCTATAACAATCAATAAAACGGTAGCAAGCACAACCAATACACTATAATTAGTTGGTAGCTTACCCCAGCCTGTTCGGGCGTGTTGTTGAACTTTGTGATGTGGCATCACACTCTCCTTTTGTGACGTTTCGTCAAATTTAAAAACTAAAAAAACAGCGAATGCTGTATTCCCCAGATAACTTCAAGATGTAGGTCTCAAATCAAAATTATTTGGGTCTATAAGTTAGTCTTTGAGTAACTTTCTTTACTTCTCTTGAACGGAGAATTGAGCACCCGAGTTTCAAGAAGTTTTTGACGATTCGTCACAATAGTGTAATAAAAAAGCCAACTACAATATTAGATTGGCTTCTCTAGCCTATTAGCGATTCACTGACTCTAAATAAGCAAGTTCCTCGCTGAACAATTCCTGTTCTACTCGACGCCACGTTTTGCGGTAGTCCCACTCTGTAGATAAGGGTAACCATCCTAAACCATCAAGTAACATATTCGCGTTGTGCAGTACTGAGAATGGGTCTTGAATTCGCTGAATACACCGACTGTTCGATGCATTTTGTGCAAGAGCGTTTGAACCGAAGGCGATAGACCAGTTCGCAAACACGATGGCATCAGAACCAATAGCGGGAGAAAATTTAAGGTCTCCGCACTCGACGGCACTATTCACCAACGTATCCGCGCCATCTATCACTTCTTCTTCTAAGTTGTTCAATTCGTTCACACGCTTAGGCGAAGCTTTCTCCAGAACCCAAGGCGTCTTTGCAACAATCGCACAGGTAGAAAGTACTGGCTCCATACGAGCGTAAATACGATAACCTACATGCATAGCAATGATTTTTTCTCTTGTATTGCCATTGAATTTGGCGGTACGTTCAAAAAATATTGCCTCACTTTTCAACGAATGAATACAAAGCGCAAGAATCACATCTTCTTTGCTGCAAAAATGATTGTAGATCGTCCCCTTCGAATAAGGGCTTGCGGCTGTTAGCTTGTCCATCGTTAAGTTGGCAAAGCCCTGTTCTTGAACCAGAGACTTAGCCAGTTGAGTAAGCTCTATTTCACGATCAGCAATCGCCTGTTGCTTTTTAGTTAGCCCAGAAGACACACGACATCCGCCTTGCTTGCTATCCTTTTTACAGCGAAAGTTAAACATAATCCTTTGATCCGTATACCAACACACTCCCGTTAATTGTAACACGATTCTTTAATACAGGAACGCCACCAATTTTGACGAACCGTCATAAATGACACTTCGTCATAATAGACCAAAAAACAAACATTACAAGTATGAATTTATAGTCAGGCAAACAATAGCCGTTAGTTATGTATTTATCAGTTTTGTATACAGAAGGAGAGACTAGAGCGAGGATACAGGAAAAAATAACGAAAAAACCAGCACGTTCAACAAATTGAAAAGCTGGTAATGTTTGACTGATGTTATTCGAAAAAGCCCAAAGCATTCAAAACTTGAATCAAAAGCAGCAACTCATAGACGATCGACTTACAAAGTAGGTTCTGACTTAGACTTGTCTTTTACCACTACGTTTCAGAGATTAGAATTGCAAGCCTCTAAAATATAAAAGGGAAAGTGATTAGTTTTAAGTAAAAAGCTGTATGTTCTATATGGATAGGCTTGGTTTATCACCAGCAGAC
This sequence comes from Vibrio sp. J1-1, assembly GCF_021728395.1. Lineage (GTDB taxonomy): Bacteria > Pseudomonadota > Gammaproteobacteria > Enterobacterales > Vibrionaceae > Vibrio. The sequence continues at coordinate 83,308 of NZ_JAKKCM010000004.1, forward strand.
GCAATGGCGTAACGAATATCATCAATAAAGTGAGCATTTGTCTCAATAATTCCATCTGAGAATGTCACTGGCTGATGCGGACCAGCTAGCACGATTATGTTTGTAAAATCTGAGACGTTATAGTTCTCGGCAACAACATTCTTAGAGTGGAAATCAAGCACGGTATTGGCGATGAGCTCTTCAAGCTGTAAAAGCTGCTCTTCTGTAATCTTCATCCTTGCCAAAGCAACACGAACACAGTTCTTAGACGCAATGGCCTGCTCTTTAATTATTTCTGTGTATTTATCGTTAAGCTTTGAATTTTCAGCATAGCTGTAGTAAAGCGGCCCATGCAGCGTAATGTTATTCTTTTCATCGACATAGACAAGATCCAACAGCTCTAGAGCTTTGAGATAATCGGACATACTCTGCTTAGAGAGCTCATACTTTTTCTTTAGAATTGAGTAGCCATCTTTTCCGCGAAGCATCCTTAACTCACGATAAAAATCATAAAGGTGTGGATACTGGAAAAACACTTCATCCTGGGTGCGGCTAAAGTAGTCTTCATCTTCACCTTGCAGCTGGTCAGCTAACTTTTGCAGTTCATCCAACGTACAATCGATAGCGCGGCAATATTCGAGTAACTTATCTAAAGCAAGGTTTGTACTGGTTAAATGTCTTTTAAAAGTGGACAACGGCATGCCCATTTTTTCAGATAGCTCTCGATATGTTAGCCCTTTTGTTTTAATCGCTTGTCTTAAAGCAGCTAGCAAATACTCGGGAGTCAAATCTCTCATCTACGATTCCTTTTGGCAAAGTTACAGCTGTACAGAATTTGTAACAACTTAGAACCACTCAGCTAATTATTAGTTCATATTTTTATCATAAAAACATGAATTAATATACCGCCCTAGCATTCGCATGACAAATAGGACACTGAAAAATGCTGTTGCTTTCATTATGCCCATCAAATCTTATTGATAATAAAAACAAGTAAATTCAGCGTTTATTGAAATACTTACGACATGAACATCAAAAACCTCAGTATTTTACACCAAAGAAATTGCACCATTTCAGAATGTTGCACTTTACCAACCAAAAACAATAAGTGAATAAATACTCACACTACGCGCAGTAAAATACAATTTATCAAAAAGGAAAACTTACTACAGCCCTAGCCCTTCGCGACAGCCTGTAAGTTCATGACGACATTCCACAAACGAATGGGACCAATCGTCCCTTACAAGACCTAAGTTTCCAGCGGAATAAAGCCAACTCGTTTTTATTCCGAGAGCTTCACCGCTGTTCCAAACGACAGAATTTCAGAAGAACCATCCACAATTGAACTGGTGGTAAACCGGATTCCAACGATAGCATCGGCACCTTTTATTTCAGCCTCCTCTATCATGCGCTGGATAGCGATATTACGAGCTTCGGTCATCATTTCGGTATAACCTCGAATTTCGCCACCAACAATACTCTTGATTCCAGCCATGATGTCTCTGCCAATGTGTTTCGACTGAACCACACTCCCCATCACAATACCCTTAATTTCTAAGATCTCTCGCCCTGGAACCGTTTCTGTTGTTGTATAAATCATGATTTACCTCGATATAGTGGAATAGTTGCGTGATTCATTGAGTCAAAGCATAGCTGAGTAAGCATCTGCAATAAGTTAACAAACCATAGCGCATCTTTCGGCGGTTTTAACCACAAAGATGATTAGTTAGATAGTTTCTAAAATGGGGATAACCAATAGAAATGTTAGGCTGAAGTAAGCGCGTTGCTTCTGATTATATTTGGATGAGTAGAGGTAGGAACAGAGAAACAGAGAAACAGAGAAACAGAGAAACAGAGAAGGATTGTAGAGGCAATAAAAAAGGAGAGCGAATGCTCTCCTTTTCTTAAACCTAAACTGCTAATTAAAGAGCAGCTTTCGCTTTTTCAACTAGAACTGCGAATGCAGATTTGTCGAATACTGCGATGTCCGCAAGGATCTTACGGTCGATCTCGATAGATGCTTTCTTAAGACCGTTGATGAAACGGCTGTAAGATAGACCATTTTGACGAGATGCCGCATTGATACGTGCAATCCAAAGTTGACGGAATTGACGTTTCTTAGCGCGACGGTCACGGTAAGCGTATTGACCAGCTTTAGTAACTGCTTGGAAAGCTACGCGGTAAACACGTGAACGCGCACCGTAGTAACCTTTAGCTTGTTTTAGAACTTTCTTATGACGTGCACGAGCTTGTACACCACGTTTTACGCGAGGCATTATGCTTCTCCTAAACTAAACGATTGATAACTATAAAGAATTAAGCGTATGGCAACATACGGATTACTGCAGCCACTTCACATTTAGGAAGGATTGCATTTGGACGTAGTTGACGCTTGTTCTTAGTAGTACGCTTAGTCAGGATGTGACGTTTTGTAGCGTGCTTGTACTTAATACCACCAGCAGTTTTCTTGAAACGCTTAGCAGCACCTTTGTTGGTTTTCATCTTAGGCATGATGAATAACTCCGCATTGTAGTAGTTTAATAACAATGTAATTAGGGCGAACAAAACCCAACCGCTTACCTTCTATTAAAAGGAGTCGGCTAGGTTTTAATTACTTTATGAGCCGTTAATTACTTCTTTTTAGGGGCTAGCACCATGATCATCTGACGACCTTCAATACGGCTAGGGAAAGATTCTACTACAGCTAGTTCTGCAGTATCTTCTTTCAAGCGGTTTAGAACGTCGACACCGATGTCTTGGTGTGCCATCTCACGGCCACGGAAGCGAATTGTTACCTTCACTTTGTTGCCTTCTTCTAGGAAACGCACCAGGTTGCGTAGTTTTACCTGGTAGTCTCCAATATCAGTTCCAGGTCGGAATTTTACTTCCTTGATCTGAATCTGCTTTTGCTTCTTCTTCTGCTCTTTCGCAGCCTTGCTCTTTTCAAAGAGGAATTTACCGTAGTCCATCACACGACAAACTGGCGGCTCAGCGTTAGGACTAATCTCAACAAGATCCATACCTGCTTCTTCAGCAGCAGCAATCGCTTCTTGGATCGATACAACACCAACTGATTCACCGTCAGCGCCTGTTAGTCGAACTTCACGAACGCCACGAATTTCACCGTTTAAACGGTGTGGGTTTTGTTTTACCGGCTGTTGGCCGCGTCTTCCGCCTTTAATAGCTTATTCCTCCAGATTGAGCTTACGGCTTGAAATCTCGTCTTGGATGTAAGAGATAAAATCATCCACCTTAAATTTACCGAGATCTTTACCTTTACGAGTACGTACTGCAATTTCACCAGCTTCCATTTCTTGGTCACCGACAACAAGCATATACGGTACACGCTTTAAAGTGTGTTCGCGGATTTTAAAGCCAATCTTCTCATTTCTCAAGTCCGCTTTAGCTCTAATTCCACTTTTTTGTAATTTTTGTACTACTTCTTGAACATAATCTGACTGTTTATCAGTAATATTCATAAGAACAGCTTGTTCTGGTGCCAACCAAGTTGGGAAGAAACCAGCGTATTCTTCGATAAGGATACCGATGAAACGTTCTAGTGAACCTAGAATTGCACGGTGAATCATTACCGGAACAAGACGTTCGTTGTTTTCACCTACATAAGTTGCACCTAAGCGACCTGGTAGGTTGAAGTCTAACTGAACAGTACCACATTGCCATGCACGGTCTAGACAGTCGTATAGCGTGAATTCAATCTTAGGACCGTAGAATGCACCCTCGCCTTCTTGAATCTCGTATGGAATTTCCATTGATTCTAGAGACAGTTTCAATGCTTCTTCAGATTGATCCCAGATTTCATCCGAACCTACACGCTTTTCTGGACGAGTAGACAGCTTCACGACAATGTTGTCGAAACCAAATGTTTGGTACGTATCATACACCATTTTTATACAGCTGGTGACTTCTTCTTGGATTTGGCTCTCAGTACAGAAAATGTGAGCATCATCCTGAGTAAAGCCACGTACACGCATAATACCGTGTAGTGCACCTGATGGTTCGTTACGGTGACATGAGCCGAACTCTGCCATACGTAGCGGTAGATCACGGTACGATTTTAGACCTTGGTTAAAGATCTGCACGTGACCTGGGCAGTTCATAGGCTTAATTGCGTATTCACGGTTCTCAGAAGAAGTCGTGAACATTGCATCTGCGTATTTGTCCCAGTGACCAGAGCGTTCCCAAAGAACACGGTCCATCATTAAAGGACCTTTCACTTCTTGGTAATCGTACTCTGTCAGTTTATCACGAACAAACACTTCTAGATCACGGAAGATAGACCAACCATTGTGATGCCAGAACACCATACCCGGTGCTTCTTGCTGCATGTGGAATAGGTCTAGTTGCTTACCGATCTTACGGTGGTCACGCTTCGCCGCTTCTTCAAGGCGAGTCAGGTGAGCTTTTAGCGCTTTCTTATCGTGGAAAGCGGTACCGTAGATACGCTGAAGCATTTTGTTGTCGCTGTTACCACGCCAGTAAGCACCTGCAACATTCAATAGCGTGAAATGTTGACAGAAGCCCATGTTAGGAACGTGAGGGCCACGACACATATCGATGTATTCTTCATGGTGGTAAAGGCCTGGACGATCGTCACGAGAAACGTTTTCGTCTAGGATTTCCACTTTGTATGGTTCGCCACGTGATTCAAAGGTATCACGCGCTTCCTGCCAGCTTACTTTTTTCTTAACAACTTCGTACTTGGTTTTCGCTAGCTCTTTCATACGCTTTTCAATCTTTTCAAGATCTTCTTGCGTTAGAGACTCGTCTAAGTCGATGTCGTAGTAGAAGCCGCTGTCGATGGTTGGACCGATCGCCATTTTAGCTTGTGGGTAAAGCTGTTTCAGAGCGTGACCAAGGAGGTGAGCGCATGAGTGACGAACGATTTCCAGACCGTCTACTTCATCTTTTGCTGTGATGATTTCAAGGCTTGCGTCTTCTTCAATTAGATCACACGCGTCAACACGATTACCGTTAACACGACCAGCGATAGTTGCTTTAGCAAGACCAGGACCGATCGATTGCGCAACTTCCATAGTAGATACAGGGTTATCAAATTGACGCTGACTGCCGTCAGGAAGAGTAATAATAGGCATGCTATGTCCTTACAGTGGTGTTGCATACCAAGCAACACATGTTATTCAAATTAGAAGCTATTTGTTGGTAAATAGTTGAGAGTCGATGAAGGTCTCTCGGTAACACGAATACCGGACCATTATCGGAACGGCAGATTGTACCTAGCTCACAATTAGAATGCAAAGAGCGATTTACTTTGTCATTTAATCTTCACCCATGATCCAACGGTGGGACCATAAGACTTCTCTCATGAGGGGAACGAAATTGTGCTGGGATGTCATTATCTAATAGACAGTTCAGCCATTGAGGTACTAGCGAGGGTAACGCGAGGAACATGGATAACAATACCGATATCGCATTTCTGTTTGGATATCGGTACTTTTTCTTACCTGGTAAAGACAGCGAGGTAATTTATAAGCTTAAAATCGGCGCAAGTGCTGCCGCGACTTGTGTATCTGTTGCGTTGACTGGCAGAGTAAACGAACGATACTGATCGTCAGACAAGTTCAGTGAACGATCGATTTCAGCTAAACAGTGGATGACTTGCCCTTCTAGAATGAAGGAAAGTTCAATTTCTTTCGAAGAGATGAAACCGTTATTACGAAATTCCAGTTCCTGATAGATACCAGAGCGTGACGAGAAAGAACCACCGCGCAAGAAGCCTTTTTCAACGTCAGCTTTTGCCATTGTAAATCCGGCTTGTTCAATCGACTGAATGACGCGTGACACCACCGGTAACGGCTTAACTTCAATATAGTCACGGTCACGTGGGTCCATGGCGAAATCAATGTCTAACGTGGTTTCTAACCAAACGTGACACTGATTTTTTAATGCGTTGACCAATGTGATTGGAGCTTCATCATGTAACTTCAATTGAAATGGTACTTGCTTCTCTTCATTGGCTTGAATCACAAAGGGCTCAACGGCTTTTAACTGATCAAGCGTAAAAGTCTCGTATCTGACGCTATCATCCACCTCTACCTTCATTTCCGTATTGAGTTTTATCGTGATTGCGTCTATCCGCTGTTCTACATCGCCACCAATAATGTGTACGTACCCTGTAAGCATTGCACCTTGGTAAACACTCATCTCATCCAAGATGGTATCCACTTTTGCCGAACCAATACCTAATGATGCTTTTAACTTTTTAAACATTTCTTCCCTTACGTCTCTATCGTTTTTATTGTGATTGTGACCTGTTTACACAAATGCTTCGCGCGCTTCAAGTCATAGACATCGAGAATCCGGGCTATTTCCCTTATCGATGAAAAATAGCCTCACTGGCTCCCACATCAGACATCAAAGTAGCTCACGCAGTACTGTGACTAAACCAGCCGTACTGATACCAGTTTGAGAGAACTATTTGCTATTTTCACTTAAATTAAGCAGTATTTGTATAGTCAATTAAAAGGAAATCATTATGTCTGCGCCACTCTACATGCAAATCAAGCAATTTATCCTCGATAAAATTGAGTCAGGAGAGTGGATGACCGGACAACGCATCGCAACCGAATTCGAGTTAACCGAACAATTTGATGTCAGTAGGATGACCGTGAACAAAGCAATTCGAGATCTCGTGAACGAAGGCAGACTTCAACGTCGCCCGAGACTTGGCACATTTGTCTGTGATCCGGTTGAGAAATCAGAGTCACCACTGTTAGACATTCGCAATATTGCTCAGGAAGTCAGTGAGCGCGGCCGTCAATATCGCAGCAAGGTGCTGAAACAGATCGCGATCAAAGCCGATGCGACAATCGCGACAAAACTTGGGGTGATGCTTGGAACCACCGTATTCTACAGTGAAATTATCCACTATGAAGACAGCACGCCAATCCAGTTAGAACTGCGCTGGGTCAATAGCCAATATGCGCCAAGTTACTTGGACCAAGACTTCACTCATATCACGCCAAACCAGTTTTTGTCCGACAACTGCCCCCTCAGTGCCATCGAGCATACCGTTGAAGCTATTGTTCCTGATAGCCGCATAAAGCTTGATCTAAAAATGCAAGCTAACGAGCCTTGCCTGCTGCTAAATCGCAGAACGTGGAGCCAAGATAAATTGGTCAGTACCGCCTTGCTCTACCATCCAGGAAACAAATACAAACTGAGTTCAAAAGTGCTGATTTGAACCAGTGGGAATAACAATCCCCCTACTCTTCGATCACACCTTTACAACATCAATCTTGTCATCGATACTTTCTTGTTATACATATTTGTATATACATTTAATACTACAAACTAAATAGGATACAGAAATGGACTTGCTGATTGAAAATGCGCGTCTGGTCACTATGACGCAAGGGGAAGCAGGATATCTGCCTACATCACCTGCGCGTGTCGGGATTCAATCGGGGAAAATCGTCGCCATCAGTACTCGTGCACATGGTGAAGACGACCCTCAAGTCGAGTCGCAGCTAGATCCTCAGCACTACCCTCAAAGTCTCGACCTACAAGGCAAATTGATGATGCCGGGCTTGATTGATTGCCATACTCACCTCGTTTATGCCGGCAATCGTGCCAATGAATTCGAGATGCGTTTAAACGGTGTGCCGTATCAAGAGATCGCACAACAAGGCGGTGGTATTCTCTCAACAGTAAAAGCAACAAGAGCGGCAACCGAGGCGCAACTCGTCGAACTCGCACTGCCTCGTTTAGACGGGCTGCTAGCTAGTGGCGTGACTTCAGTGGAAGTGAAATCAGGCTATGGGCTGACGCTCAATGACGAGCTCAAAATGCTACGTGCCGCAAAAGCACTAGAGCAAGAACGAAAGGTGAAGGTAACTACAACGTTACTAGCCGCACACGCATTACCTCCGGAGTTTGCAGGCCGCGCTGATGACTATATTGAACATATTTGTCAGGACATCATCCCTCTGGTCGCAGAAGAAAAGCTCGCCACCAGCGTTGATGTTTTTTGTGAATCTATCGGCTTCAACTTAGCGCAGACAGAAAAAGTGTTTGCCACTGCAAAACAATACGGTTTAAAAGTAAAAGGCCACACAGAACAACTCTCTAACCTGGGTGGTACCGCGCTTACGGCACAATACAACGGTCTCTCTGCCGATCATATTGAATTCCTCGATGAAGAAGGCGTTATCGCGCTTTCCAAATCAAACACAGTCGCAACCTTACTGCCAGGCGCGTTTTACTTTTTGCGTGAGACGCAACTACCACCAATCGAGTTACTGAGAAAACATCAGGTACCGATGGCGATCGCAACCGACGTTAATCCAGGCACATCGCCATTTTCCGACATGACCCTGATGATGAATATGGCGTGCACCCTATTCCGTCTGACACCACAAGAGGCACTACGAGGCGCAACCCAACATGCGGCAAAAGCATTGGGCTACGAAGGCGATCGAGGAGCGATAAAAGTTGGCTTTGATGCCGATTTCTCTATTTGGGATATCGACCATCCGGCAGATCTGAGTTATCAAGTCGGTGCAAAACGTCTGGTAGGTCGTATAGTAAATGGTGAGTACATTGCACATGGAGGCCTTTAATATGTCTCAATCAGATCTACATAATCCGCTATTTCACTGGCAAGGCCGTCATGATGCTGAAGACGGAAAGCTTGGCCAACGTATTCACCATGTTGTCCAACATCAGTCAGCCCATGAGCTGGAAAAAGTGGCTCAAGGCGTGTCAATATTAGGCTTTGCTACCGATGCAGGCGTAGCGAGAAACAAAGGCCGCGTCGGAGCAAAGAAATCGCCTGATTTAATCCGTCGAGCGCTAGCGAATCTCGCTTGGCATAAAGATGCGCCCATTTATGATCTCGGCACGGTGGTTTGTGAAGACGACTTATTGGAAGAAAGTCAGGCTCGTTGTGCCAGTGCAATTTCGCAAGCACTACCCCACACCCCAGTTATTGTACTGGGTGGCGGACACGAAATAGCATGGGCTTCGTTCTCGGGAATTGCGGAGTACTTTAAGTCACATCATCCGGATAAAAAGCCGAAAATTGGCATTATCAATTTCGATGCGCACTTCGATCTGCGTGCTTTTGAAAGTCCGATGGCCGATGTCAAGCCAAGCTCTGGCACACCATTCAACCAAATTCATCACTTTTGCCAACGCAATGACTGGGCATTCCACTATGCCTGCTTAGGTGTCAGTCGCAGCAGCAATACTCAGGCTTTATTCCAGAAAGCCGACGAATTGAATGTGTGGTACGTCGAAGATCATCAGCTTAGTTACCTGAACCACAGCTACCATCTGACACAACTGCAACACTTTATCGACGATTGTGACTACCTATATCTCACGATTGATCTAGACGTGTTTCCAGCAGCAACGGCTCCGGGAGTCAGCGCGCCAGCCGCACGTGGCGTAAGTTATGACACGATTGCGCCGTTCATAGAGCGGATTCTTCATTATAAGAACAAGTTGATGTTGGCTGATATTGCCGAATACAACCCAAATTATGATGTCGATAGTCAAACTGCACGCTTAGCAGCCCGTTTGTGTTGGGACATTGCCAACGCAATGGCAGATAAGTCACACCAGTGATGATTTAAACTTCTATCATTAATGCCGTATTTGAAAGGCTCTATCTCAAGTGTAGGGCCTTTTTGTGTCTATACTTCTATCATACAAGTTAATACCGAAATAACGTCGTGTCATGAATGCTGAGATATACGGCTAAAGTAGGTATAGAAAGTCATTCAAGTGTGCGTTTTTAAACATTTATCTTGTGATGTGCATATCATGGTGAAGATACGTTGAAATCTCACTGGATGGACCATTGCCCGTCAGTGTTTCGCATATAATCCCTCACAGTTTTGGTTACTACGTAAAAATTATGTTTCTAACACCTTATTTTTCTAACAATGAGCACCAGTTTCAGTTCACTCGCGAGCAGGCAAGTCACTTTGCGAAGCGCGTAGCTGGAGATTACAACCCAATCCATGATGAAGACAACAAACGCTTCTGTGTTCCTGGCGATCTACTGTTTGCGGTACTTTTGAGCAAAGAAGGCATCAGTCAAAAAATGCGTTTCAGCTTTTCTGGCATGGTAAATGACGGCGTTGCGCTTCATATCGAGAATAAGTGTGAGAAAGAAAGTGCTGTCGTTGATGAAGCAGGCAAAGAGTACCTGCATATGTCTCGTGAAGGTGAAACCAATCACGATCCAGCATTTATTGAACATGTAGTGACAAATTACGTTCAGTTTTCTGGCATGAACTTCCCACATATCATGGTTCCTCTGATGGAAGAGCAACAAATGATGATCAATTGCCAACGCCCATTAGTGATTTACGAAAGTATGGAAGTTGAGTTCTCTCGTCTGGATCTAACACATCCGGAAGTAGAATTTACCGGCGCAACTTTCGACGTAGAAGGCAAGCGTGGCGTAGTGACGTTGAACTTCGCTTTCAAAGAAGATGGTGAAGTTGTTGGTAACGGCATTAAGCGTATGGTTGCGAGTGGTTTGAAACCTTACGACCAAGAAGCTGTTGATGATTTGGTCACGCGCTTTCATGAGCGTAAGGATGCATTCTTAGCAAAGTTCATTGAGGCAGCGTAATTACTGCCTCACACTCCTAAGAAACAAAATTCTAGCGGTAACGACTTAATGCGTTACCGCTATTTTTTTAGCCCTTCTTATTCGCATTTCTTGCTGACTGAATCATTGCCTCAATATAGGCAGGTCCGGTTGGACGAATTCCCGCAGGATTTAACTCTTTTATCGAATAATAGCCCGCTGTAATGTGATCGATACTGACCGTATCCACCACCCCCGGAAAATTGAGTATGCGTTCCATGTAGCTGGAAAGGTTCGGATAATCTGTAATTTGCTTGCGATTGGTTTTGAATAAGCCGTGGTATACCGCATCAAAACGAATCAAAGTAACAAAGGTACGGATGTCCGTTTCTGTTAGTCGGTTACCAACCAGATAATCTTGTCCTTCCAAGCGCATTTCCAACTCGTCCAACATATCAAACACTTTGCTTACCGCTTCTTCATATGCAGATTGGGACTGAGTAAAGCCAGCCTTATAAACCCCATTGTTGAGGTCGTTGTAGATACGTGGGTTAAGTTCTTCAATCTCCGCAGAAAACGCCTCTGGATACAGTCTGATATCCGATGGAACAATCTCTTCAAAAGCCGTATCCAGCATTCGCAGAATATCCGCACTTTCGTTGTTCACCAGTACATTTTGTTTCATGTCCCACAATACCGGTACCGTTGCACGCCCAGTGTAAGTTGGGTTCGCACGCGTATATATTTCATGCATGTACTGTGATGAAAACAGCGGATCGGAGTCAGCACCATCGTAGCCACCAAACGCCCATCCTTGTGATGTCATTTGAGGATTAACCACCGTGACAGGAATAATACCTTCCAATCCTTTCAGTTTACGTGCGATCAATGTGCGCGACGCCCAAGGGCAAATTAGCGCGACATATAAACGGTAGCGTCCTGCCTCTGCTTTGAAGCCCCCACTTCCTGTAGGACCTGGGCTACCATCCGGAGTAATCCAGTTACGAAACTCGGAGACCTGACGTACAAAACGTCCCTTATCATCCGCTTTTTGTAACGCTTTCCAGTTTTCTGTCCATTTGCCATTCACTAACATACTTTAATCCCCTTAATTTTAAGCGCCGTTGAAAACGAATGAGCGCATTGAAATTGAACCTAGCTCGACACCTTGTGAGGTATAAATGAGTTCATCTTTCAAACTTGATGCTCCAGCGATCGTCAATGCTGGCGCGTAATGTTCGAGTGTCGGGTTTGCCATTCGCATTAGGCTGCCCATAGAAGCGACATCGGCTAGCGACTTAAAGTCGCGTTCATTCAACCGCTCAGCAAAACGCTGATCAAATTCAATCGCCCAATCGTGAGGCTTTCCATCAAACCGCAAGGCTCTTAAGTTATGAACAATATTGCCTGAGCCAAGAATCAACACGCCTCGGTCGCGCAGTTCAGATAGCTTTTTACCGATGCTCAAGTGCCAGTTCATGTCTTTGGTGATATCAATGGATAATTGAAACACGGGTACATCGGCAGTCGGGAACAGAGAGTTCAGCAGTGACCATGCGCCATGATCTAACCCCCAAGTGTCATCAGTATGTACATGATGATCTGACAATAAAGCAGCGACTTCTTTAGCAAGCTCTGGATGCCCTTTCGCCGGATATTGCTTCTCATACAAAGCATCAGGGAAACCGTAAAAGTCATGAATGGTACGAGGTAATGCAGAAACATCGACCAACGTACTACCTTGGGTCATCCAGTGAGCAGAAACCACCAGTATCGCCTGAGGTCTTGGCAATGTGCGTCCAAGTTCCACCCAACTGCGTGTGAATTCATTATCCTCAATGACATTCATTGGGGAACCGTGACCAAGAAATACCACCGGCATTCTTGGTGAAGCTTTAAAGCTGTTTTTCAGCTTTTGAAGTGAGGATATAACGCTCATCGCTTTTCCCTTAATTTGTCAGAACCACAGCATTGTGGTTCGTTTTAACTTGGTATGGATAAATTATGTACTTCGCAAACTTTCAATACAATGACGATTATGTAGAATGATATTCAACAAAACGTTCCTAATATTGGGATAGCAATATGGACTTGGTTGATGGTTTAAAAGCATTTGTGGCCACCGCACAGACAGGGTCTTTGACAGAAGCAGCACAAAGGCTCGGCGTCTCTAACCGGATCACCTCTAAATATGTCGCTCAGTTAGAGGAAAGGATTGGCGCACAGTTATTACAGAGAACGACTCGGAAGGTGGGCCTCACTCCAACAGGTCAGGTGTTGCTGGCCAGAGCCCCTACGCTATTAGACGAGTTGGATGATCTTCTTGGTGCCATATCAGAAGAGTCAAAAGGATTGACGGGGGTGCTGCGTGTATCCGCACCATTGACGTTTGGAGAGATCTACATCACCGGGCTATTGAGTCGCTTTTCAGCCCTTCATCCTCAGCTATCAATTGATCTGCGTTTGAGTGATTCCTACGTAGACTTAGCCACAGAAGGCATTGATTTAGCATTTCGTATCGGCCTGCCAGACACCGCGACACTGAAAGTAAGAAAGCTTGGAGAAATCACCAGTTGTGTCGTCGCCTCGCCTGAGTACCTGAAGCAACGAGGGACACCAAATACACCTAAAGAACTCAAGGATCATTTCTGTATCATCGACACCAACCGAAGAGGTCACAACAAGTGGCTATTCTATCAGGGAGAAGAAGAAACCTCTGTGGCTCCAGAAAGGAATCTGATGGTGAACAGTGCTCGAATTGCAAAAGATTGGGCGATAGATGGGCGTGGGATAGCGATTTGCCCGGATTTCGTTTTACAACACGATATTGAAAGTGGAAGGTTGGTAAAACTCCTCGACGAATACAGCATGAATAAGCACCCGATTAACGCGGTCTATTTAGAAGGCAACGTGATACCGCGAAAAGTCCGAGCACTTATCGATTTCGTGGTAGAAGACTTCGCCAAAAGACCACCAGGTGCTATTTAGGCCAAAGGTAAATCACCTTTCGAACATAACGAAACGATCTGCGCTTATATCCAGCGGCGCACTCGGTTTTTGTATTTCAGGTAGTCTTCACCAAATAACCTTTCTAACGCGCGCTCTTCTGGTTTTATTTGGTAGCGGTTCATGTAAGAGATAAACAGAGCACCACAAAGAATCACACTAAGATGCTGCCACCACAACCCTAGCGCGATAATAAGCAGCAACAGAGCGACATACATCGGATTACGGGTATAAGCAAAAATGCCGGTATTTACTACAGTTGACGCATTCTCTGGTTTTACCGGATTAACTGTCGTCTTTGCTTTACGAAATTCATACACTCCAGCAATGCCTATAAAGCCCGATAACAGTGTTAGAGCAGCAACAACAAATTCGACAAAAGGGACGGTAATCATAAAATTCGGTGTGAGTCCTTTCAGCCAGTACATAAGCAAAAACACCAGCAAGAATACCGCGACAGGTGGGACTTTAAGTTCAAGTTTTCTCAAGGTTCAAATCCTTTGAAGTCTTAAGTTGATTATTCGATAAAAAGCCCAGCAGAACTGGGCTTAATCTTCATAGAAGTGATTAAATAAGTGTCAGTAACGCCTGAACAGGATGCTTCGGCTTGGTTCCTTCAAAACGTTTTACTTGGCTTCGACAAGAGTAACCCGTAATGAGGCATCGCTCATTGTCCAACTTATCTAAGTTTGGTTTCCAGCTTAGGTTGTAAATATCTTTCGACATCTCTAGCTTATCAACTTCGTGACCAAAGGTACCAGCCATACCACAGCAGCCAACCGGTACGGTATTAAGAACTGCCCCAAAGTGAGCGAATATAGCACCCCACTCTTTTTCTGCATTTGGCATTTTGGTCTTCTCTGTACAATGCGCGAACAGATACCAAGGTTCTTGTTGCGCAGCCTCTACCGCAGCAAAATTCTCCAACCTTGGATAGAGCCACTCATGAGCGGTCAATACATCAAACTCACCGCGCTTGTTACCCAGAACTTCGTTGTATTCGTCTCGGTAGCAAAGCACTAACGCAGGGTCAACACCCACCATTGGAATGCCCAAATCGGCAACCAAAGATAAAAACTTCGCGGTGTCCATTGCCGTTTCAGAGAACTGGCGTAAAAAGCCTTTGATATGCTGAGCTTTGCCATTTGGTTTGAATGGCAGTAGAACTGGATTCATGCCCAGTTTTCTAGCCAGCTTAACAAAATCTTCTACAACTTCGGCATCGTAATAGCTCGTAAACGGGTCTTGAACAATCAGAACATATTTACTCTTCTCTTCCGAAGATAGTCCAGACAACGCATTAAGGTCATAAGCGGATGTTAGAGATTCAATGCGTTTTTGCAAAGTAGGCACCGACAGCAAAGGCGCATCCACATAACCCACCGTCGATGCGGTTAAGCTTTTTACCCAAGATTGCTTGATTACACTGTTTACAACGCTTGGTGCTTTCGCCATTAGTGGTAGCATGGTTTCAATATTCGCCACCAAGTAATCTTTTGCAGGGCGTTGGTAGCGAGAGTGATAGATATTTAAGAAGCGAGAACGGAAGCTCGGCACATCCACTTTAATCGGACACTGGCTCGCACACGCTTTGCAAGCCAAACAGCCATTCATCGCCTCGTAGACCTCATGAGAGAAATCATATTCATGACGACGGTTAATTGAATGGCGAACACGATCGATCATGGTCTTGATCGACGATTTGCTTTCCAGCGCTTGTTTTTCAAGGTCGAGAATATCGATACCTTGCTCTGTCAACTGGCGCAACCACTCGCGCACTAAGCCCGCCCGACCTTTAGGAGAATGACGACGGTCAGCAGTGACTTTCATCGATGGACACATTGGTGAGCTGGTGTCGTAGTTGAAGCACAAACCATTACCGTTACATTCCATCGCTTGCTTGAAGCTGTCACGCACTTGTACATCAATCTGACGATCAAAATAACCACGTTTAGTGTCAGTCACTTTCACCAACTCTGCATCACTGTCTAACGGCGTACAGATTTTGCCCGGGTTCATCTTGTTGTGTGGATCAAATGCCGCTTTAACACGACGTAGCTCAGTAAACAGCTCTTCACCAAAGAATTCTGGTCCGTATTCTGAGCGGAAACCTTTTCCGTGTTCACCCCACATCAAGCCACCGTATTTCGCGACTAGCTTAACGACTTCATCTGAGAGTTCATGCATTAGCGCTTCTTGCTGAGGATCGCAGAGATCCAACGCAGGACGAACGTGCAGTACGCCCGCATCAACGTGGCCAAACATACCGTAATTAAGAGACTTGCCGTCAAGCAGTTCACGGAATTCAGCAATGAAATCGGCTAAGTTTTCTGGTGGGACACACGTATCTTCTGCAAACGGTACAGGCTTAGCCCGTCCTTTTGCCGCACCAAGCAGACCTACCGCTTTTTTACGCATGTTGTAAATACGGCCGATACTCGCCACATCATCACATACTTGATAGCCAATAACGCCTGCTTCTTCTGTTGCGAGCATGGTATCAAGTTTGGCCGTTAACGCCGCGACTTGAGAAGCAATCTCCTCAGCATCCTCGCCTGCGTATTCCACCATGTTGATACCAAGCATCTCTTTGTCTGGTACATCCGTGATGAGATCGCTGACCGTATGCCAAACAATGTCTTGTTTCGCGAGGTTAAGAACCTTTGAGTCAACCGTTTCTACCGACATCGCATTCGCTTGCACCATCAGTGGCGCGTTACGCAATGCCGAGTCAAAACTGTTGTATTTAACGTTCACCAGGGTGCGAACTTTAGGAATACGAGTCAGGTTTAACTTCGCTTCGGTAATAAAAGCAAGTGAACCCTCTGCACCACACAAAACGCGAGTGATATCAAAACTATCATCCTCTTCGTTAAGTGCATTTTTCAGATCGTATCCGGTTAAGAAACGGTTTAAAGGTGGGAACTTATCATTAATTTGCTGACGTTTTTCACGACAGACGGATTCGGTGACACTCAGTGCGGTTGCCGCAAACTCGCCTTCTTTTGGATAACCATGGGACAAGTCTGACTCTAAAATCGAGCCATCAGCAAATACGGCTTGGAGTGAAAGGACATGATCGGACGTTTTTCCGTATTTCAGTGATCCCTGACCAGAGGCGTCAGTGTTGACCATACCGCCGATAGTAGCGCGATTACTGGTGGATAAATCAGGTGAGAAAAAGTAACCATAAGGGCGAACGGCGTCATTTAACTGGTCCTTAATGACACCAGTTTGAACACGTACCCAGCCTTCTTCCTCATTTATCTCAAGTACTTTGTTCATGTGGCGAGATAAATCAACCACAATACCTTTCGTTAGGGACTGCCCATTAGTACCAGTACCACCACCGCGAGGTGAGAACGTGATTCGCTCGTACTTTTCTTTATTGCTCAGTTGACCAATAAGCGCAACATCTTGCGTTGTTTTAGGATGAACAACAGCCTGAGGTAACTGTTGGTACACACTGTTATCAGTGGCAACCGCGAGTCGGCTTGAATATTGGCTTTCTATATCACCGGTGAATCCAGCTTGTTCAAGCTCTTTTAAAAAAATCAGAACAAGAGGGTCGACGTCAGTTTGCGAGTGTAATCTTGGTAACATTTGCTTCCTGCCCCTACGACGCTGATCCTATCAGCTGCGGGTTATCTAATTATTTTACTCAATCCTCAAGCTGCTTTTCGAAAGAGTCTCGAGACAGGCAGTAGAGTTAGAGTGGAGTGGTTTGCTTCGGGTCTCGTCACTTTACAACATTTGAAAAAGCGATTAAATCAGAATCTCAATACAATATTGAAACTTATGCTTTATTTCTTGGCTATTAATGCCTTACATTGAGAAAAAATCGCCTTTCTAAATGAGCTTTCAGAATGAAAAAGAATAAAGTAGTAACCACAGAAGATATCCTTTTAAAACTTTGCCAATCAGTTTCTGGCGTCCTTACCTCTGCCACCTCATCCCAAGTAAACTATTCCGCCATGGTGCAAAAGATCAATAAAACCAGCCTTAAGCCAGATTTCGGTTGTTTTGTCTTGTTTGATGGTGGATTCACCGGCTTAGTTGTCATTAACTTTACTGCCAAAGCTGCACTAGAGATCTATACCAATTACATGCGCAATATGGGGATGCCTGAAGAAGAGCTCGCGATCTCACATACATCCGATGAAGTGGCCGATGTGCTTGGTGAACTGATGAATCAATTAGTGGGTGATTTTACCAATAAAATTCGCAAAGAGTTGCAAACAATCATCACGCAAAATCAGCCTAAAATGCTGTCACTGAATAAACAGGTAATCTTGCAGGTAGACACCAACCTTGATCGCCCTCAGGCGCGTCGTGTGACTTTCTCTACCGCAAATAACAACATCTTTTACCTTGAACTGGCGATGGATAAAACTGAATTCATTCAGCTTGAAGAATTTGAAATCGCAGAAGACGAAAACCCAGATGATATTCTGGAAGCCACCCGTAAGAAAATGGCAGAACAAGAAACGCAGCAATCACACGCTAAAGATGACGCCAATGACTTGTTAAACCAACTAGGCTTATAGCAACGTACAGTGTCGTTGTCCCTCAGCATCAGAGAAATCTTACCTACTGAATAGGGTGTAGAAATACCACGCTCCGGTTCGCAACGGGGCGTTTCCCCTTCGTTAAAAAGTCGCATTGTATTTCGTTTTTATGTCAAAAAAGGTAATATATCTGACTTCATAAATTTTCTGCTCTCGTAATTGGTTGTCGATGGATAAACAAAAAGCCCTGAAAAAAATCGCCAAGTGTTTAGAACTGGGTAACTCTGCCAACGTCAATGAGGCCGCTAACGCCATCAAGATGGCGCACCGCCTGATGATGAAGTACGGTCTGGACAAAGATGATATTGAGTTCATCAAAATGGGGAAAACACAATCTTCCCATCTGTTACCCGCGAACATAAGTTCTACCATTTTGCGAGTGATTCGTGGTATCAACACCAAGTTTGGCGTTGAAGCGGTTCTGCTGAATCACAAAGGGCTTAAACGCGTTGAATTTATTGGTGAAGCCGACCGTGCGATTTTCGCCGCCTTTGCGTTCGATATTATCTATCGCGAGATGAACGAAAGTACCGGCCAATTCCGTAATAGTTTTGCTGGTAGTGGCACTTCGTCTATGGAAGTAACACGCCGCGTGAATTCATTTGTTTCAGGCTGGGTGGAAGGGGCAATTGAAAAGCTACCGGTGATCTCCCCTGACGAAGAGTCGGCCAACAAAATTAACGACTATATCGACAAAGAATTCAAAAACATCGATCGCGAAACGTTCAAGAAACAACTTAAAGAAGCGATGAAAAACTTAACCGCAGACTATGAAGTTGGCTTGAAAAAGGGCCGAAAAGTTTCGGTGAACCGCGGTGTTGGTGGTGAGCAAGCAAGGAAAATGCTGGATAATCACTCGGAGTAACCTCCTTAATTCCTCAAATAAGCCAAATAATTTTAACTGCGTAGCAAATATGTTGAAGTTATTTGGCCTAAGTAAGACAATTCTTACACTTTTCTGGACCCATCTTACTTTCAGCTAACAAAAATCGATAACGACTGATTAATAATTTAGGTCTAATCTTATAAAACAGCGTTTCGCCTCACTTTTTATACGGAGATTTTCCCTTGAAAAAGCTGTCTATCGCACTTGCTCTAGTGCTTGCTCTTACAGGCTGTGAAGCCACTCAACGTCAAAATGCCACTACTGGTGAATACGAAACCAACTCGACGACTCTAGGCGCCATAACAGGTGCTGTTGCTGGTGCAGCGATCGGGTTGGCGACGGGTGATAATGCCAAAGAGCGTCGTCAACGTGCTTTGATTGGCGCTGCCGCCGGTGGAGCAACAGGTGCTGGTGTGGGTTACTACTTTGACCAGCAAGAAGCCGCATTACGTCGAGAGTTGTTGAATTCTGGCGTACAAGTGCAACGCGTTGGTGAAAACCAGCTTCTGCTTCGCATGGAAAACGGCATCGGCTTTGCTACAGACTCTTACCAACTTGATTATGGCATCCATAACACCCTTCGCGGTGTCGCGCGTATCCTTGTTGAATACCCAGATACCAGCCTTGTGATTGACGGATACACTGACAGCACAGGCAGTGAGTCACACAACCAGTCTCTATCTGAAAATCGCGCAGAATCGGTACGTCAGTTCCTGATTCAACAAAATGTTGCGTCTGGACGTGCAATTGCACGCGGCTACGGTGAACGTAACCCACTTTGTTCAAATCAAACAACCGAAGGTCGCGCTTGTAACCGCCGTGTAGAAATCCAAATCTTGCCTCTGAAGTGATTTGATAGCACCATTAGGTAATTAACAATAATTACCGGAACAGGCCTAGAAACACGTCTAGGCCTGACATATCAATGTCTTTCAGAACCGTCTTTAGCATTACCTTGAGCACTTTCTTCTCAGGTCTCGTATTCGCCTCACAGTCCCCTCCTTCAGCGGAAGAACAATTTAAACTGGCAATGCAGACAGATTCAACGTCGCCGGCAGAAGTTCGCTACTGGTTAGAACAATCCGCAAACCAAGGCTACCTACCCGCGCAAAAACAGTTAGCGAAAGATTTAACTCAGGGACTAACAGGTTCAGTATCCTACCCTCAAGCCGCCTACTGGTTTAGTTCAATAGCTCTGAGTGACCCAACAGATAGTGGTTACGCTCTTGCCAGTTTTTTGGAAGAGCACCAGCAGAACATTACCACCGATGATTTAATCGAAGCATGGTATCAACTTGCCGCAAAGCAAAACAAAGATGCAGAAACCGCGTATAACCATTTCCTTGAGCAACGTTTTAATCTGCTAAGAGCCAAACAAGTATCGGCAATTGCTGAGTTGGACCAAAGCACCGCTGAAGCGCAACCAATTCAATCAAACCGGAATAACCAAGCGAAAGGGTTGAGCGTCGAGACAGTTCTTGCGATTGGTATCTGCGGGTTGATGCTAAGCGCTGGCTGGTTTGGGTATAAAAAACAACAACGGAACCGAAAACTTCAATTGGTTGATGAAGAAAATCGAACCCGACAACTGGATTTACAGGTGAAAGAGTTGGAGTTCACCAATAGACAATTAAAGCAACAGTTAGAGCAGGTATTTAGAGAGTTTAAGAAAGCCAAATCTGAATCAGTCCCCCATGATCTGACCATTGCTTGTGCTATGTTTGGTTGCACTCCGAATTCGATACCGGAGCCTCAAGCGATAAAGCTACGTTATCGTCAATTATCCAAGCTTTACCATCCCGACGCTCGAGGAAGTGAAGTCGAGATGAAACGTCTGAATCAAGCCTTTAGAATAATCACACAAAATGTTACAAATGCGTAAAAATTTAATAATCATTAGAATCCATAATCTTTCAAGCCCCACACACAGGGATCTGTAATCGATTCCCCTCTCAAAACAATTAACAGACATTTAACCTCACCCACTTATTTGTGTCATAATGTGCTGCGAAAAATAACACCTAAAGACTCTAATTTTTCTAGGTGGGGAGAAAAATCAATGTTCACTGAAGAAGGCACCTGTGATTGGTGTAAGAAACCAGCTCTTATCACGCGACATGACTATTTAGATGGTAAACATCATAATTCGTGTAAATCTTGTTACGATATGGCGAAAATCGATGTCCGCCTATTTAACCAAGGTGAATTGCAAATGCGTGAGCGTATGACTCAACGCGCAAGCTGAAAAATTCAAATCAATGGAACTGAATTCTAAAGGCGCCTCATCGGCGCTTTTTTGTTGTCTGCTAATCTCCACCGCCTTGGGCCTTGGGTCCCGCCAAACACAGTAAAAAGCACTGTATAGACTGATCATAACTACTGTATATACAGTGCTTTTCTTAACTTGATACCCAGCTAATACTGTTAGTTACTTCACATTTCATAAGCCGTATCAAATATATCACCTAGAATTAAACTCTTTATATTTCATTCTGTTAAATATAATTTCCAACAGAATGACGCAAATACATTGCCTCAAAAAGCATAAAAACCAGTTGATCGATTTTCTAAAACAAACTACTGTATATACACACAGCATGCATAAAGGAACAGTATGATGCAGCTACACGGTCAACCTCAAACATACTCTCGTTACAATGTACTGGCACAAGCTACTCAACCTATGAATGTTTCCAACCAGCTTCTTTCTAAGCTGGCTGTACTTTCTCAGCAGAAACAATGGATTTTATTTACGTCTGAGTGTCCTCGTCCTAACTTTGATCAGCTCACTGCTTCCAATATTTGTTGTAAAAACGTCATTCAGATGAAGCCATCCCAACAGCTTTCTGAAGTCGAGATTGTAATTAAAGCGATACGCTCAGGTAACGCCAGTGCGGTTGTCGCATCAAATGACATAGCTCCGATTAATCAGTCTATGCTGCGTGATATTGGCCTACGTTATCAGTGTGAAGTCTTTTTCGTCGAAGGCAGAGTAAACCAGTATCACTAATAAGTTCGACGTTATCCATCCTGCATCTCGCCTCCTTTCCAAGGAGGCTTTTTTACCTATTACTGAGAGAATCAACAAATCAAGCAAACGTTTGCTTTTTCTCTGGCGAGTTAAAATAGTTCTGGTATGATGCCCACATTCGATTTATTCAGCTGCTTACTTTAGCTGAATATCTTCTCTTTATGACGTTTGATTAAGATGATAGGAATGTCGCAATGAGCCTTGCTAATCAAGTACTTGCCGTCAATGACGACCTGCCAATTCGCACTCACAAACCCGTTCACAGCGGTAAAGTTCGTTCAGTTTACTGGTTAACTGAAGAAGACAGCGCCCGCCTGATCAAAGAAAAAGGATACGACGTTGCCCCAGACGCGCCTCTGGCGATCATGGTGATCAGCGACCGTATTTCTGCTTTTGATTGTATTTGGCATGGAGAAGGCGGTCTGAAAGGTGTGCCGGGTAAAGGTGCCGCGTTAAACGCCATCTCGAACCACTGGTTTAAGCTATTTAAAGACAACGGCCTGGCTGATAGCCATATCTTAGATATTCCTCACCCGTTCGTTTGGATCGTGCAGAAAGCAAAACCAGTTAAAATTGAAGCGATTTGCCGTAAGTACATCACAGGTTCAATGTGGCGTGCATACGCAAATGGTGAGCGCGAGTTCTGTGGCATTCAGCTTCCAGAAGGTTTGGAAAAAGACAAAGCTCTACCAGAGTTATTGATGACACCTTCTACAAAAGGCATTTTAACAGGCATTCCGGGCGTACCAGAAGCGGACGACGTGAACATCACGCGTAAGAACATCGTAGATAACTTCGAAGCGTTTAACTTCTCTAGTGCCGAAGATATTGCACTGTACGAAAAGCTATTGAAAGAAGGCTTTAATGTAATCAGCAATGCGCTAGAAGTGATTGACCAAATCTTCGTCGATACGAAGTTTGAGTTTGGTTATGTTCACGATGCAGCAGGAAACGAAAAACTGATTTACATGGATGAAGTGGGCACACCAGATTCTTCACGTATTTGGGATGCAAAAGAGTATCAGGCGGGTAATATCGTTGAGAACTCAAAAGAAGGTTTCCGTCAGTTCCTGTTGAACCACTTCCCTGACCCAGATATCTTGCTGAATAAAGAGCGTATGCCTGAGCGTGAAGCACTGGCTCGTGATAACGAACTGCCAGTTGAGTCATTGATGGACATTTCGAAGACTTACATTGGTATCGCAGAAAAAATTACTGGCAAACCAATCACGCTAAGCGAAAATCCAAAAGCTGAGATCATTGATGTGCTTGCCAAAGAGTACGGTTTAATCGACTAAACTATTCGATAGCGATACTCAAGGTTCTGATACAAAAAGTCCGCATCAATGCGGACTTTTTTCGATCTACTTTCAACCAAACTAACTAATATCTAATGTAATACCATCGGTTGTCGAGGCTGATTTCGTCGTTACCTGATACTCCATCTCTTTAACAGTAGAAACAAAATACCAAGTGGATTGCGCATTTTCAGGCGTAAAAGTCACTCGCATAAAGCCTCGTTGTTTAATATCCGTCCACTCTAGCTCTGAGACTAATTGCGGCAAACTAAACTCCATCTGTGCAATCACTGCTGGGTCCAGTGCCAAATACTCTTCCAAACCTGGTGAACTGACTGAGCACGTTGCAAATTCAACGCCGACAGGAGTACCAGAAATGTCATGTAAAGCACTCGCCCAAGCATTGTGCGTATCGCCAGCCAAACATACAAAGTGACCAGCACTGGCATTCGCCAACTGGTAAACTTTTTCTCGCTCTACGTAGTAACCATCCCAAGCATCCAGGTTATAGGGTAAGGACACAGGATCTGAACTTGGGTCAGACAGATAATTCATAATTGCAGTGTTCACTGCCAACAAAGCCGCAGCTTTCTGATCTTCTGTCGCAGTAAAAAGTTGGAACATCGCTGTCATGACAGAGCTCGGTAACTCCATTTTAGACATCAGAACCTGTTGCCCGAGTACATTCCATTTGGCATTACGCGTCGTAAATTCGTTTATTAACCAAGCCAGTTGGTCAGAGCCCAACAGCTCTCTGTCAACACTTCGAGACTCAGCGACTAAGCCTGCAATGGCTTCTATGCTTGGTTCGCTCAATGAAAAGTAATCCAATGGCTCATCACGACCAACTAATCGAGTATCAAGCATCATCAAGTTTACTAAGTTGCCAAATGAAAACTGACGATAAATCAGCATGCTTGAGTAGCTATTCTCTCTTACAGGCAACCACTCAGTCCACGCTGCCGCTGCCGCTGCGCGTCGATCATTAAAGCTTCCTTCATCATCTTGATGGTTTTCGGCGCCTTCTTTCCACGCATCATTCGCGAGTTCATGGTCATCCCATACCGCGATCATCGGTAATTTCGCATGTAGCGCTTGCAGATCAGCATCTTGGCGATATTGGGCGTATCGTTTTCGGTAGTCATCTAAAGTCACGCATTCCGTGCCTTTACTTGCCACTCGATCTAAGGTCTCGGCGTCTTCGCTGGCATACCCACCAGCACCATATTCATAGATGTAGTCCCCTAGATGAAGCACCACATCAAATGAAGCCTCTTCGTGCTGATTTAAAATCTCGCGATAAACATTAAAATACCCAGCCGGATAGTTTGCGCAAGAAACAACAGCCATTGATGCCTGTTCGACACTTTCATCCGGTAGGGTTTTGGTCTCTCCGACTCCACTTACTACCTCACCAACCATAAAACGGTAGTAATAGTGCATATTTGGGCTGAGGTTTTGAACGTCGACTTTTACGGTAAAATCACGGCTTGTGTCCGTAGAGAACACACCACTTTGTATCACATCTGAAAAGCCCTCATCTGAGGCGACTTGCCATGTCACATCAACATAGTCAGCACCCGTGGTAACACGCGTCCATATGATGACTTGAGTTTGAGTCGGATCGCCACTGGCGACTCCATGTTCAAAGGTGACCACTACTAATTCAGAACTATCACTACCACAGCCGATCAGCCCGGTAGCCACGGCGGTTGAAGAGACGGCTTTCATAAAATCTCGACGAGAAAAAGACATACTCACTTCCTTTTTGATTGATTATTGCTTTTTATCTAACTGACCATAGCGGATGAACATTTGCTTACCTGAGATTCATCAAAGATAAGTGACTAACTCATACCACCGACAATCTGGTCTAATCAGTTGCCTAAAAACAATAAGTTAGAAGCGAGTTATGACAATTAGATTGCTGCGCCTAAAGAACATGTTAAATATAGTGCATGTAGGATCTATCGGTGACGTTGATAATTTGAGTGGCCATTACAGAGACTGGCAGTTTTACGCGAAGGAAAAGAAGTAGTGTTTAGTGATGACGGATAGTTGAGCGTTCCAGAGATTGAACGCTCTAACCATGTATAGATAAAGGCAGGCTTACAGTTTGATATTTAGAATCTCTTGCTCAGTTGTATCAACTTTCAAATGGCCTCGCGACTCAATGTACTCAATCTGCTTTAAGTCTAACGAATATGGCATGACAATACGCAGTTCATCGATCCCCTCACCTTTAGCCAATCGAGTTAACTCGACCAGATTCGACTCGTCACTATGACGTGAAGACATTGACTTTAAGGCAGCATCCCACAATCGATCTTCTGGCTCGCTGAGGTCTGCAAGGTTCTTTTGCCACATTAGACCAAAAATGGGAGCGATGGTGGCAAATGCTTCTAGGAAGGTCCACTTCTTACTTGCTGTTACTCCTAGAAAACTGGTGTAGTCGAATTCAATGCATGTTTTTTTTTGTTGATTCATTTTATGCTCCGACACTCAAAATGAGATACACCAACTATCGTTCAACTATTTTGATATAGCAATGGGATATAAAAGAATGGTCTTTTATATCCTAATTTTCCGTCAAAAAGAAATATTAAAACCAGCCCTGTAACAAGTAATGTACAGCTTTTCTATATACGCAACCAATTGATTAATATTTCAAATTATAAAAGAAATAACCATATTGATATATGGAGTTTAAATACTGAATCAACACTCATTCACACAAAATATACGACTCAACTCTAAAATACAAAATCGTTATTATTTCACATCAATAACGCGACTGGCTTTTTTATATTGTACTTTCCAACCTGACCAACGTGGCAGTTCCCAACGCTTTGGATCGCCCTTTCGGCTTCCTTCATTGTAAATAACATGGACCAGCTTACGACTGGCGAAGTACTCCACATCAAGCTTGAGTTCTGCAAGGAGTAATTTCAGAGGGAATTTCTGAGCAAAATCCTCGTATTCCCATTCTGGAACGCCTTCAAAAGGTAAATCATCAGCATTGAAGAGCTCCATGTCTTCAACTGACTCCACACCCAGTGTTTGAAGTTGCTCAGTTAGCCACGCAGAAAACGTCAATGATTCCATAGCCGTAAGATCTATGGTTGATTGATTGAGCCCAAGTGCGGTATACAACTTCCAATGCAGGATCTGCTGTTTTCTTATTGGTGCAAAACCCGGTAATAAGGTTTCGTCTTCAATCATCTCAACGATAGACTGAATGGCAACTTCCCCTTGCAACGCCTGATATTCCGTTACGACGGTACGGCCTGCATACACCAAGCTCATGGTTGCCCGTGGTGATTCTTCTTCATAGTTAGTTTCACCTTGTTGCCACTCTCCCAAGCTAAGGTCTTTAATGAGCGATAACGGAATTGGCATCATCACCGAAGCAAGATTAAGTGTCTGCTTAACACCTCTGCCGGGCACACTATGGCTATCCAAAACTAACGCAGCCTCTTCTTTTTCAGGAAAACGGCTATTGCGCCCTACCACCATTTCCATAACGCCGTTACCTAATGCATCTCGGCGACGCGCTCTGCGTACAAACACCAGTTCAGGGTGAGTATCCGCTATGGCATAGCAAAGTGATTCGCGCCGATACCTTGATGCGACTTCCAGTTGCGGCAAATCGAATAGTTCCCGCATTTGCTTAGCTAGCCCTTGTGCTTCTTCTAACACACTTGAATCTACAGAGATCCCCGGTAACTTTTCTCCGCGAACTAAACGAATCATCAGAGAAACATCACATCCCGTCGGCTCCTCTAACGCCAATGCTTCGGCAACGTCACCACTTTGCAATTGATATAGCTGTGCAGGAACCGACAACGCAGCCGCTAAATCAACCATGGCCTCTTTTTCGGGTCTGGTCTGAATACGGGTCGCTAAATCAGCAAATAAGGCATCAATCGGTAATGGATATACTTTTCTGCCATGCTCGGTAATCTCACCTTGCTCATCAACCGCTTCCATGGCTTTCAGGTTTTCAAATGCCAGATGCAATGATTTATCAGGGACACTATCGAGGAAAGACAATTCTGTCAGACGATATCCACAGCAAGCGGCGGCTAACATAGGCTCGACCAACTCTTCTCGATGAAGTTCTGGCGGCGTTATTAACTCTAAAGGCGCATGTTCTCCGTACAGTCTTATGCACGTCCCTTCCGCAACACGACCTGCACGTCCCATTCGTTGCTCAGCACTGGCCTTGGAAATGTTGCTTAACGTTAAAGCCGTGCGACCATTACGCTGCACGGTTCGTCTTTCGAGTCCACTATCAATCACGACTCGAATATTTGGAATGGTCAGTGACGTTTCAGCCACATTAGTTGCAAGTACGATTTTTCGTTGGCTTTGAATGGTCAGGGCTCGATGTCGTTCTTCATCACTAACAGACGCATGCAGCTTGACCACCAATACATGTTCCAGACTTTGTAGCATCTGAGCGCATTGGGTGATCTCTTTACGACCCGGAAGAAATACCAGAATGTCTCCCTCTTCATCCTCCAACGCTTCTTTAACGGCTCGAACGACATCATTCTCACAACCTTTTTTGTTCGGAAGATAACGACTATCAGTGCTTCGATATGTTACTGAAACAGGGAAACAGCGCCCTTCAGAGCGAAGACGTACGGCTTGTAAATAATCAGCAAGTTTCTCTCCCTCTAAGGTAGCGGAAGTGACGATCAGTCGATGATTATTTTCTTGTTTCAAAAGCGCCGTAAGGAGATCAATGTCCCAACGGCGTTCATGAAATTCGTCGACCATTACGATATCGAAGCTCGCCAATTTATCTTCTGCAAACCAACGCAACGCGACACCCGGCGTAACAAATACCACTTCCGTATTCTCATCAAAATAGGAGTGCAGTTTAATCGCATACCCAATTTTTCTACCTACTGGCTCGCCTGATTGCTGCGCAAGAAACTCCGCCAATGACGTACAAGCTATTCGGCGCGGTTCAATCACTAAAACACGGCCATGTTGCGCTGCCCAAAGAGGTAAACGAGTGGATTTACCCGAACCAGTTTCAGCTTCCACAACAAGGTGAGCGTGTTTCAGGTTCTGATCAAATTCATCTTTTAGGGTATCGATAGGTAATAGAGACATAGGATACGGGGTTTGTTCTGATAATGAGGGTCATTATACCCAAATAACGTCGAGATACTTGTTTCAGAGAGAATCACGCGACTTTGAAACCTTCTGGATGATTTCTTTTGAGTATAAATTCCCACCAGACGTGAATTTTTTTGCAACATTACCTTGATGAGTATCAACGAATGTTTACAACTTAAGACTTAAACCGTTAAAATTTGGCGAGCATCCTTCAACCCTACATAAGGCACCCAATGAACAACGATAAACGCCCGCTATATATCTCGTATGCGGGGCCCGCTCTTATGGCAACCCCTCTTTTGAACAAAGGCAGTGCATTTTCTGCTGAAGAACGCAGTTCATTCAACTTAGAGGGCTTGCTGCCTGAAGCCACTGAAACCATACAAGAACAAGTAGAACGTGCTTACCAACAGTACAAAGGTTTCGAAAGTGACATGGATAAACACATTTATCTACGTAACATTCAAGATACCAACGAAACGCTATTCTACCGCTTAGTACAAAACCACGTTTCTGAGATGATGCCAATCATCTACACGCCAACCGTTGGCGCAGCTTGTGAGAACTTCTCCAATATTTACCGTCGCGGCCGTGGCCTTTTCATTTCTTATCCTAATCGTGACCGTATTGATGACCTGCTAAATAACGCAGCAAACCATAACGTAAAAGTGATTGTTGTTACCGACGGTGAACGTATTCTAGGTTTGGGCGACCAGGGTATCGGTGGTATGGGTATTCCTATCGGTAAACTTGCTCTTTACACCGCTTGTGGTGGTATTAGTCCAGCTTACACACTACCAATCGTACTGGATGTCGGCACGAACAACCCTCAGCGTTTGGCTGATCCAATGTACATGGGTTGGCGCCACCCTCGTATCACAGGTGCAGAATACGACGCGTTTGTTGAAGAGTTCATGCAAGCGGTACAACGCCGCTGGCCTGACGCTTTAATCCAGTTCGAAGATTTCGCACAAAAGAATGCGATGCCTCTTCTTGAACGTTACAAAGACCGTGTTTGCTGCTTCAACGACGATATCCAAGGAACCGCTGCGGTAACAGTTGGCTCATTGCTTGCTGCGTGTAAGGCTGCCGGCACTAAGCTTTCTCAACAGCGTATTACCTTCTTAGGTGCAGGCTCTGCTGGCTGTGGTATTGCAGAAGCGATCATCGCTCAAATGGTTTCAGAAGGCATTTCTGACCAACAGGCTCGCTCTCAGGTTTACATGGTTGACCGTTGGGGCCTACTTCAGGAAGGCATGCCAAACCTTCTTGATTTCCAACAGCGATTGGTACAAAAACATGAAAATACCAAAGAGTGGGAAAATGAAGGCACTGGTTACTCACTACTAGACGTAATGCGTAACGCAAAACCGACGGTACTTGTTGGTGTATCTGGTGCTCCAGGCCTATTTAGCCAAGAAGTCATCGAAGAGATGCACAAACACTGTAAGCGCCCTATCGTGTTCCCGCTATCAAACCCAACCAGTCGTGTAGAAGCGACACCAAACGACATCATTCGTTGGACAAATGGCGAAGCGTTGGTTGCAACGGGTAGCCCATTCGCTCCAGTTGTACACGAAGGAAAAACCTACCCGATTGCTCAGTGTAATAACAGTTACATCTTCCCTGGTATCGGCCTGGGTGTTCTTGCTGTTAACGCAAAACGCGTCACTGATGAAATGCTAATGGAATCTAGCCGCGCACTAGCATCGTGTTCTCCTTTGGCGATTAATGGTCATGGTGCACTTCTTCCACCATTGGAAGAGATTCACCTAGTATCGAAGAAGATCGCTTTTGCTGTCGCTAAAAAAGCCATTGAACAAGGTGTCGCACTAGAAATCACCGACGAAGCACTTCATGTCGCGATTGACCAGTCCTTCTGGCAACCAGTTTACCGCCGTTATAAGCGAACTGCGTTCTAAATTTAACCGCAAAAGAATAACTCGCCTAATAATTAGCCCCTAAACGTAGGGGCTTTTGTTTTTTAAACGTTTTTTTATCATCCTAACCGTATTTTGGCACAAAGGGACTTCTCTCTTTTTGTTTGTATCAGATATGATGAGACCTACACTTTCATTCAAGGATAAAAAACGTTTTGTTGTTTTCTCGTATAAGGTCAAAGTGGATGCTTAAATTTACATGGAAGCGACTTGCTTTGATTTTGTCGATCGCTGTACTTGGCCTGCTGATCTCCGTTATTGCCATCGACAGATGGGTAGTATTGCAAGCCAAAGAGAATATTTTTACGGACTACGAACAAATACCTCAACATGAGGTGGCCGTCGTGCTCGGTACGAGTAAATATATCGGAAAGATCCTCAATACTTACTACACCCATCGCATCAACGCCGCGATTGAGCTGTACGACCAAGGCAAGGTGAAACAATTTTTGCTTAGTGGTGACAACGCCCACCGCTCTTACAATGAGCCATGGACGATGAAACGTGATTTGCTCAAAGCTGGCGTACCAGAAGAAGTCATTCATCTCGACTACGCTGGTTTTCGTACGCTCGATTCGATTGTACGTGCGAAAAAGATATTTGCTTCTGAACGATTCCTGATTGTGACCCAGCGTTTCCACTGTGAACGAGCACTGTTCATTGCCAATGCGTACCAAATAGACGCGCAGTGTCTTGCGGTTGCCGGGCCTGTCACAGACAAACAGAAAGCATCGATGCGCATGCGCGAACTGCTTGCCCGCGTGAAAGCATTCCTCGACCTTTACGTGATTGATACACAACCAAGGTTCCTTGGACCTCAAGAACCGATCGTTGCTGTCAAAGAGCCCATCGAGCCAAGACAAGTCCCTGTGGAATAGACAATCAAGCCAACTTCTGGCCCTAATAATATTTCTATAAAAAGAATGGGTAGCAATCTACCCATTTCTAATTCTCGACATCACATTTTCATCTTTGCTCTACGATTCAAGCCAAACTCAAACGCTCATTCAAAGTAACATTTAATCAATAAATAAATACAAGTCAGTTACTTTGCCATAAAAAACCGACAAAAAGGCAATGAATAAGGAGCATACCCCATGACCGCACTCGCTGTGACATTGAAGAACTGGTTCTTCACTCGCAACAGCATGATATTGAACGCAAATATCATGCTGTTCATTATCTTGTTTAATACCCTACCTTTTGAGCCACAAGTCGTTACCGGCATTAGCATCTTAGTTTTTGTTGCTATTTTGTGGCTAACGGAAGCCATTCACGTAAGTATTACAGCATTGTTGATACCGCTACTCGCCGTGTTCTTAGGCGTGTTTAATACACAAGTCGCGCTCAACAACTTTTCTAACTCAATCATCTTCTTGTTCTTGGGTGGTTTTGCGCTAGCGGCGGCGCTGCATAAACAAAAGTTAGACCAAGCGATTGCCGATAAGGTGTTGCTATTAGCACAAGGAAAAATGTCGGTGGCCGTCTTTATGCTGTTTGGCGTGAGTGCAGGCCTGTCGATGTGGATTTCGAACACGGCGACCACTGCAATGATGCTTCCGCTGGTACTTGGCGTGATGAGCAAACTGGATGGCGATAAAAACCATCGCACATTCTTATTCGTTCTGCTTGGTATCGCGTACAGCGCATCAATCGGTGGTATTGCCACACTCGTTGGTAGCCCACCCAATGCGATTGCAGCGGCCGAAGTCGGACTTAACTTTACCGAGTGGATGAAGCTTGCTCTGCCAATCTCGCTATTATTGATGCCAGTTGCGGTTCTGGTTCTGTACATCATGACAAAACCTGATTTGAGCCATAAGTTTGAACTTGACCACAAACCAGTCGAGTGGACAAATGGCAAGAAAGTCACTTTGGCGATTTTCCTCTTGACCGTCACCCTATGGATTTTTAGTAAGCCAATCAATGCGATGCTAGGTGGTTTTGCGAAATTTGATACGCTGGTGGCAATTGGCGCAATCCTTCTTCTGGGCGCATCTCGTGCAGTTGAATGGAAAGACATCGAAAAAACAACCGATTGGGGCGTATTGATTCTATTCGGTGGTGGTATTTGTTTAAGCAACGTCCTGAAAGAGACTGGCACCAGTGTTTTCTTAGCGCACAGCTTGTCAGGTTTTCTGGAACAGGCAGGCGTTCTACTGACAATTCTTGCCGTGGTTGCCTTCGTCGTATTTTTGACCGAATTTGCCAGCAATACCGCAAGTGCAGCGTTGCTAGTACCCGTTTTTGCAACCATTGCTGAAGCACTAGGAATGTCCCCAGTCATTCTTTCAGCACTGATTGCTGTCGCAGCTTCATGTGCCTTTATGCTACCAGTAGCTACACCACCAAACGCGATTGTATTTGGTACGGGTCACATCAAGCAAAAAGAAATGATGCGTATAGGCCTTGTTCTGAACATTGCGTGTATTGGGGTACTAACACTGTTCGCTTGGATTTTCTGGTAAGCATAGAAATTCAATTAGCACTACACTGCTGTACTTCGCTGTTTAGTTCCCCTTAAGTGATGTACAGCAGTTTCCCGACTGGTGGCCAATTGGCCACCTTTTTCTATTTTAGTGCCCAAAGCTTAAAGTTACTGTGCTCGGAGTGTTGTTGGCCTTAAGTTAACTTCATAACGGTTGCAACCATTACGCTTAACGGTGTAGAGAATAAAAATGACCGATAAAAATGTAACCAAAAGGTTTCTAAATTCGATCAACATAGACTTCTGCCCTGCCCCTCACTTAGCATTCGGTATATACTGTGCAAAAACACAATACTGAGTAATGTTATGTCTTTAATTGCAACTGGTACGCTGAACAAAATGCGTGCTTCTCTGGATGGTGCAGTAAGTTACCGTCTTCCCGTAGGTGATGAAGAAATTGATCTTTCTCCATTCCTTGGTCAAACCTTAACGCTAACCCACACTGGCAATATTTTCTGCTGTTCATGCGGCAAGAAAACCAAAAAGAGCTATTCACAGGGTCACTGTTTTGTTTGTATGAGAAAACTGGCAAGTTGCGATATGTGCATCATGAAGCCAGAAACCTGTCACTACGACCAAGGCACTTGTCGAGAGCCACAATGGGGTGAAGAAAACTGTATGGTGGATCACTTCGTGTATCTGTCTAATACTTCTAGCCTTAAAGTCGGTATCACTCGTCACACTCAAATCCCGACTCGATGGATTGATCAGGGCGCGACACAAGGCTTGCCGATTTTTAAAGTGAAAACCCGTCATATTTCCGGCTTGATTGAAGTCGAACTGGCCAAACATATTGCCGATAAAACCAACTGGCGCACTTTGCTTAAAGGTGATGGAGAACCGATTGCTCTTCAAGACCGATTTGCGGAACTACTTCCTCTGGTAGAAGACAAAATCGCCGAGATCAAGCAGAAATATGGTGATGATGCAATCGAAGTATTAAGTGAGAGCATCACGGATCTTAGCTACCCAGTGCAACAGCACCCGACTAAAATCACCTCGCATAACTTCGACAAGAACCCTGTTGTAACGGGCACTCTGCAAGGTATTAAAGGTCAATACCTGATTTTCGATACTGGTGTCATCAACGTGCGAAAGTTCACGTCTTATGAAGTGGAAGTCAGCGCATAAAAACTGACGACCATTGGTATGCTTTGCATATAAAAAAGCTCGGGCATTACGCTCGAGCTTTTTGTTTTCTATTCAGGATTTGCTAAGCATCCAGAATGCTCTCTATCACATCAAACAACATATCCACCTCTTCAAGTGTGTTGTAATGCATGCAACCAATCCGGACAACACCGCCGGTCTCTTCCAGCCCAAGCTGACGAACTAAACCCAGTGCGTAAAAATGCCCGTTCCAGACACAAATATTGTGTTCGCCCAAGGTTTTCGCAATAAATTCTGGCGAATATTTATCGAAGGTCAACGCAAATGTTGGCGTACGAAGCTGCGTATATTCCTTATCGATGCCATACAGTTTAACGCCCTCTAGCGCATCTAATCGCTGTAAGAAACGCTCACTTAACCGTTGTTCATGCTGAGTATAAAGCGCAAAGCTTTGTTCAAGTCTTTGGCGAAGTGGTAAACCTTCTTCACCAAACTGCGCTAAGTATTCGACGGCTGCAGTGACGCCAGCCAAGCCTTCAAAGTTTTGCGTCCCTGTTTCAAATCGACCCGGACCGATATTCGTTGCCGGCTCAACTTTATATGGACGGATGCAATGTAACCATTGGTCAGCGACGTACGCGATTCCCACGTGTGGCCCGAAGAACTTGTAGGCAGAACACGCAAGGAAATCACAACCTAACTCCTGAACATCAACGAGATGGTGTGGCGCATAGTGCACTGCGTCGACGTAAACTTGAGCACCAACTTGATGTGCCATTTCTACAACACTTTGAATATCGACAATTGACCCTGTCGTATTTGAAGCGTAAGTGACTGCGACCAAACGCGTTTTGTCAGACAACAAGCTTTGTAGATGTTCAAGATCAAGCGTACAGTCATCCTCATTGATACGAACCTGATGAACGACTGCCCCTTTGTCTTCAGCGGCTTGCTGCCAGCTCGAAACGTTGGAATAGTGATCTAAGGCAGAAACGATAATTTCATCGCCCTCTTGCCAGTCTCGGCTGATCGCACGACTTAATTGGAAAGTCAGCGATGTCATGTTCGCACCAAATACAATGTTGCCAGAGGACGGCGCATTCACTAGTGCCTGAGCTGATTCACGCGCACTTTGCATCACGTCAACGGTCGTTTGACTGGAAAAATAGTGCCCACCCAAATTGGCGTTGAAGTACCCAAGGTAAGCCACCATAGCGTCAAGAACTGACTGTGGCACTTGTGAACCGCCCGGGCCATCAAAGAAAGTAACGGGTCTATCGTTATGGTACTGTGCTAACGCAGGAAACTGCTGTCTGATTTGATTAAGATTGAAGTTCATTACGCTTGTCCGTTGCCGTAAGTACAAATACATCCATGTGGCCAGCTTTATCGTCAATCACAGAGCGGATCGGACAGGCGTTATGCCAGAGCTTACTGTCTGCCAACATCGCTACTTCACCATTTTCAAGAACTTTACGGAAAAATGGCGCTTGGTTGTGGCTGCTGTATAGCATGATATCGCCACCAATGATGTTGTGACGACCCACACCTACCATTGCAATGTGATCAAAGCCATCTTGGTGGACACCTTCTGGTGCTACTTGAGTCTCATCTTCAAAGGCGGTGATTCGGATTTGGTGAATTTCGATTTCTTGTCCATTCACTAGATGATTCGCGTTGACAAACAACTCACACATTTCTCTAAAGCCTTCGCTATCCAGAATATTCTTTTCGATAGGTTCAAATTGACGGACAACATCACCTTGGAATTGATTGATGTCTGAAGATTGCACAAAGCTATTTTTATTTAAATCGACGACCTGTCCATTTTCAAAACGTACAACAGAGTAACGTCTTAGTCGATATTGGCCATCAGCATGCTCTGTGTTTGGAAGCGTTTCGAATGATGGTGACAGTTGCTCAATTGCTGCCATGCTGAGCTGAGTTAAATGTAGAGTATTCTCGCGTGAATGTAACATCATTCTCTCCTTTAATGAGGCACATTTGATTAACATTTAATTTACACAATAGGTTACGCAAATATTCTGCAATTACCAGCTTTTGACGTTGATAGCTTCAACAAATATAAAAAAACACGACAAACAACCACAAATGGAAACTAGACTAGTTCTATGTTCCATTTTTTAAGTTTAACAACATTTGAAACTAGACAACTCCACTAGAAACAGAGTTTTATGCTAATGGATAAATATTCGACTGCTTCTGAGTAAGTTCTAATCTATAACCAATTATTCGATCTCTATCCTGCTTTATGCTTTTAAAGCTATAAGAATTTCCATACAATCGAAGGAAATGTTCAGCCCTTTTTGGAGCCATAATGAGCGACGTAAAACATTGTAAACTATTAATTCTCGGTTCTGGCCCTGCGGGTTACACGGCGGCAGTGTACGCTGCACGTGCAAATTTAAACCCAGTGCTGGTAACGGGAATGCAGCAAGGTGGTCAGTTGACCACAACAACAGAAGTTGAAAACTGGCCTGGCGATGCGGAAGGCTTAACAGGTCCTGCGCTAATGGAACGCATGAAAGAACATGCTGAGCGCTTTGAAACTGAAATCGTGTTTGACCACATCAATGAAGTTGAATTATCTCAGCGTCCTTTCCGTCTTAAAGGTGATTCTGGTGAATACACCTGTGATGCATTAATCATCTCAACAGGTGCGTCAGCAAAATACTTAGGCCTCGATTCTGAAGAAGCCTTTAAAGGCCGTGGGGTTTCTGCTTGTGCAACCTGTGACGGTTTCTTCTACCGTAACCAGAAAGTGGCTGTTGTAGGTGGTGGTAATACTGCGGTTGAAGAAGCGCTTTACCTATCAAACATCGCATCTGAAGTACACCTGATTCACCGCCGTGACTCTTTCCGCGCTGAAAAGATCTTAGTGAACCGCCTGATGGATAAAGTGGAAAACGGTAACATCATTCTTCATACCGATCGTACCCTTGATGAAGTTCTTGGGGACGATATGGGCGTTACCGGTGTTCGCATTAAAGATGTAAACTCAGATGCCACTGAAGATATCGATGTAATGGGTGCGTTTATTGCGATCGGCCACCAGCCAAACACGCAAATTTTTGAAGACCAGCTTGAGATGAAAGATGGCTACATCATCGTTAAATCTGGTTTAGAAGGTAACGCTACGCAAACCAGTATCGAAGGTGTATTTGCGGCAGGCGACGTGATGGATCATAACTACCGTCAAGCAATCACTTCAGCGGGTACAGGCTGTATGGCAGCATTGGATGCAGAACGCTTCCTTGACGCACTGAATGACAAATAACTTTTCATATTTGTGCCATATCCTTAAAACCCAGCGGTATTCCCGCTGGGTTTTCTTTTGTATACTACCGCCTCATTAAAACAATTATTATTAAGCCTTTACAATGGATAAGAAAAAGCATAGCAGCTTGAACAAGTGGCTTAAGCAACAAAGTAAGTTAGCCAAGCGCTGGCTTATGATTGCGATCGGCCTAGGCGTACTTTCAAGCGTGTTTTTATTGGCTCAAGCAGCCCTGCTCGCCTCTATTCTTCATCAATTGATCATCGAACAAGTCGACAAAAGTGAACTCATTTGGCACTTTGTCGGACTGGGTGGAACCGTTATTGGTCGTGCAGCCTGTACTTGGGGTCGCGAAATCGCTGGTTATCGTTGTGGAGAACAGATCAGAGTTTATATTCGTCAACTTATTTTGGACAAGGTCCATAAGTTGGGACCTGCTTACATCAAAGGTAAGCCAGCAGGTAGCTGGGCAACGCTGATCTTAGAGCAAGTGGAAGACATGCAAGATTTCTTCTCTCGCTACCTTCCTCAAATGTCGTTATCGGTATTGATTCCTTTTATCATTCTGATCGTCGTGTTCCCAGTAAACTGGGCGGCTGGTTTGATTTTCCTGGTTACCGCTCCTCTGGTCCCTATATTTATGGCATTGGTTGGTAAAAAAGCCGCAGAAGCAAACCGTAAAAACTTCAAAGCTATGCAGCGTTTGTCCGGTCACTTCTACGACCGTCTGCAAGCCATGACGACTATCCGTCTGTTTGACAGAACAAAATCTGAAACAGAAACGCTTAAAGGTGCATCTGAGGTTTTCCGTACTCGTACTATGGATGTACTAAAAATCGCATTCCTATCTTCGGCAGTTTTAGAGTTCTTTACCTCTATTTCCATTGCGATTACCGCCGTTTACTTCGGTTTCAGCTACATCGGTGAGCTAAACTTTGGCTACTATGGCGCTGGGGTAACGCTATTCGCTGGCCTATTTATTTTGATCTTAGCCCCTGAGTTCTATCAGCCACTGCGTGATCTAGGCACTTACTACCACGCGAAGCAACAGGCGGTTGGTGCAGCAGAAAGTATTGTCGAGTTTTTGGAACTGGAGGTCGACCACGTCAAAGACGGTAATCAGACTCTAGACCAGGACACACCAATCGAGATTGAAGCTAATGACCTCGTCATCTTTAGCCCAGAAGGTAAACAGCTCGCTGGGCCTCTCACCTTCTCGCTAAAAGCAAACCAGAGCACGGCACTTGTTGGGCCGAGTGGTGCAGG
Source organism: Vibrio sp. J1-1 (assembly GCF_021728395.1). GTDB lineage: Bacteria > Pseudomonadota > Gammaproteobacteria > Enterobacterales > Vibrionaceae > Vibrio. Next base: position 121,896 of record NZ_JAKKCM010000004.1, read on the forward strand.
CAAAACCAGCCTTGTAAATACGATTCTTGGATTTATGCCCTATCAAGGCAGTCTAACAATCAACGGTTGCGAGTTGTCACAACTCGATCTTGCCACATGGCGGAAAACCATTAGCTGGATTGGTCAAAACCCAATGTTGCTTCACGGCAGTATCCGTGACAATGTCACGCTAGGTAAACACAACGTCCTTGATGATGCAGTCAATGTCGCTTTGAAAGACTCACACGCGGCGGAATTTGTTGAGATGCACGGACTGGATTACCCAATTTCTGATCGTTCTGGCGGTTTGTCCGTTGGTCAGGCACAACGTCTGGCTCTTTCTCGCGCTATGCTGCAAAACGGGCGTTTTTGGTTACTCGATGAACCAACCGCAAGTTTAGATGCTCGCAGTGAAAGACTGGTTATGGAAGGGATTAGTAAATATACCCAATCAACCACGAATTTGATGATCACTCACCAGCTTGCACCATTGAAAAACGTCTCACAGATCTTGGTGATGCAAAACGGTCAGATTGTACAGCGTGGTGACTACGCAACTCTCTCGTCTGAGGACGGTTTATTCAAAGACATGTTAGAAGCTAATTTAGCCCAGCGTGAATCAGATAAGGGGAACTTAGATGCGTGATTTACTCCCTTACTTAAAACTGTATAAAAAGCACTGGTTTGGTTTGTCATTGGGGATGCTATTAGCGTTCCTGACTCTTGCGGCTTCAATCGGATTGTTAACCCTTTCTGGTTGGTTTATTTCTGCTGCTTCAGTCGCAGGTTTAACCATCGCAAGAGAAACCTTTAACTACATGCTTCCTGGCGCAGGTGTCCGCGGTGCAGCCATGGCACGTACCGCTGGCCGTTGGGGTGAGCGCGTGGTAAGCCACAACGCAACGTTTAAGCTGCTGACCGATTTGCGCATCTTCTTCTTCGAGAAACTGACTCCGCTCATGCCGGGGCGAGTTTCCTCCATGCGTGATGCGGACGTGCTTAACCGCTTGGTTGCTGATGTGGATGCGATGGATCACGTCTATCTACGCCTTATTAGCCCCGTGATCATTGGTATATTCGGTATCCTAAGTTTAACCGCAGTACTGGCATTCTTTGACTGGCATTTAGCAATGCTGTTGGGTTCAGTACTCACTGTCATGCTGTTGGTTTGGCCGGTGCTGTTCTACAAACTCGGCAAAAAGAATGGTGCGCACCTAACACACCGCAAAGCTGAACTACGCATTGCAACACTTGACTGGCTGCAAGGCTATAGCGAACTAAGCATTTTTGGTGCGGAAGAACGTTACCGCAACTTGATTTTAGACAAGCAAAAACAGCTGCTTTCTAATCAGTTTGTTAACGCGAATCTCACCGGTATGGCATCAGGGCTACTTATGCTGGCTAACGGCCTGACACTGGTAATGATGTTATGGCTTGCCGCAGATGGCGTCGGTGGGCGAGCTCCAGATCCGTGGATTGCGCTTTTCGCTTTTGCAACCATGGCAAGTTTCGAGATCCTGATGCCTATTGCAGGCGCGTTTCAGTATCTAGGTCAAACCTTGACGTCGGCACGTCGACTGAACGAAGTTATTCTTGCCAAACCGGATGTTGTTTTTCCTGAGCAATCGAACCGTGAAGACAAACCGTTAGATATCGAGTTTGACAAAATTAGCTTTGCTTATCCTGATGGCCAGCAAAAAGTGCTAAGCGATTTATCGCTATCTCTACCTTTGGGTTCAAAAACCGCAGTGGTTGGTCAAACTGGTTCAGGCAAGTCGACTCTCATTCAACTGCTGTGTCGCTACTGGGACGTTAACCAAGGTGAAGTACGCATTGGTGGCGCGTCACTAAAAGACTGGGCCGAATCTGATCTACGTTCAGCCATTACCGTCGTAAGCCAGCGTGTAGACGTATTAAACGGCACGCTACGTGACAACCTACTCTTGGCGGCACCGGATGCAACCGATGAGCAACTTGCAGAGATCCTGAATAAAGTGGAACTTGGCGCTTTGCTTGAAGAGCCGGGATTAGATGCATGGTTAGGCGACGGTGGACGCCAGCTTTCCGGTGGTGAAAAGCGTCGTATTGGCATCGCTCGAGCACTGTTACGAAATGCGCCTATCTTGCTCTTGGATGAACCTACTGAGGGTCTAGACAAGCGCACAGAGCAGAAAGTGATGACGTTATTTAACCAGCACTTTGCTAATAAGACAGTGGTGTTCATTACTCACCGACTCATCGAGCTAGAGAGCATGGATAACATCTGCTTAATGGAGCAAGGGGAAATCATAGAGCAAGGCGACCACCAAGCGTTGGTAGCGCAACAAGGTCGCTACTACCAGTTGTTACAGTCTCTATAGATCTAAAAGATACGCAAAGGGCTCATCACAAGATGAGCCCTTTTTATTTGGAAGCATCAAACACAGTGTTCTGACTGAGCTAAATATGCCGCCATTTCTGCTTCTGGAACCATACCACCACCCGTTGCCCAAACGAGATGCGTTGCACCACTAAGTTTATCCTTGCTAATTTGCATACGAGCCCGATATTCACTGTTATTCGATACATGAACCGCTCCGACCATTCCAGCAAGCGCAGAGGGTTCAAGACGGATATTTTCAAGTTCACTCAACTGACCTAAATGATGGTACATACGTTGATCAGAAATGGTGTAATACCCGTCTAACAACCTTTCCATCGCCCTCCCGACAAAACCGGAAGCTCTTCCTACCGCTAAACCATCAGCGGCGGTAACATTATCAATACCTAAATCCTGAACTGAAATTTGGTCGTGCAAACCGGTATGCACACCTAATAACATGCAGGGAGAATGAGTTGGCTCAGCAAAAATACAATGAACGTTATCTCCAAAAGCCATTTTGAGACCAAATGCGACCCCACCGGGTCCGCCGCCAACCCCACATGGTAAGTAGACAAACAGTGGATGGTGTTCATCAACAGCAATACCTAACTCTTCAAACTGCTGCTTTAAACGCTCCCCTGCGACTGAATACCCCAAGAATAGAGTTTGCGAATTTTCGTCATCAATAAAAAAACAGTTAGGATCTTGCTCAGCTTCTTTACGACCCTGCTCCACCGCTACGCCGTAATCTTGTTCGTACTCAACAACGTTAACACCATGAGAACGGAGTTTGTCTTTCTTCCATTGGCGAGCATCGGCAGACATGTGGACTGAAACAGAAAACCCAAGTTTTGCACTCATTATACCAATCGACATACCTAAATTGCCTGTCGAACCTACTGCGATTGAGTATTGTTGGAAAAACTGCCGAAATTCTTCGCTAATGAGCTTACTGTAGTCATCCTCTTCCGCCAGCAATCCTGCTTCTATTGCGAGTTTTTCAGCATGCGTCAGTACCTCGTAAATACCACCACGCGCTTTGATAGAGCCAGAGATGGGTAAATGGCTGTCCTTCTTCAACAGTAAGCGACCCGAGATCGGGGTTTTATACTGGGTTTCCAGACAAGCTTTCATCTTCGGAATATCAACAATAGGCGATTCAATAATACCATTAGAGGATTCAGTTTCAGGAAAAGCTTTCATTATGTAAGGCGCGAATCGCTTTAGGCGCTGGCTCGCAGCATCAATATCTACGGCGTCTAAACCAACATAGGGTAAGCCCTCTTCTAAAGAGGTCACATTTGGGTTAAACCAGCAGACTTCTTTCAAATCGATTAACTGCGTTAGGAGGGGAAATTGTTTTTGTAGTTCTTCGGTGTCGAGCAAATCCATGTTAATCCCACCTTATTCAATCTTTGCCGAAGTAAAGTGCTCAACATGAAAAGTGGTATTCTGTTTGGCTAATTTACCCAAGCATTGGTTAGTTAAACAAAAGCGCCGCAAGTGCGACGCTTTGAGCAGTTCAGCGTTGGTTTAAACTAGGCGTACTTTTCTTCGAACTCTTTCATAAAGTTCACAAGCGCCTCAACACCTTCTAGTGTCATTGCGTTGTAGATAGACGCACGCATACCACCTACAGCACGGTGACCTTTCAGAGACTTCAAGCCTTTAGCATCGGCTAGCTCTAAGAAAGTGCTATCAAGCTCTGGCTTCGCTAACTGGAACGGTACGTTCATTAATGAGCGGTTCGCAGAGTGGATACCGTTACGGTAGAAATCTGACTGATCGATGAAATCGTAAAGCAATTTCGCTTTTGCACGATTCACTTTCTCGATACTCTTAACACCACCCTCTGCTTTTAGCCATTTGAATACGAGACCAGATAGGTACCAAGCAAATGTTGGAGGCGTGTTAAACATAGACTCTTTTTCTGCAAGTACGGTGTAGTCTAGAATGCTAGGCAGCTCTTGTTTCGCCAGACCCAATAAATCATCACGCACGATAACGATAGAAATACCAGATGGGCCAATGTTTTTCTGAGCACCCGCGTAGATGACGCCGTATTTAGAAACGTCGATTTCACGTGAAAGAATAGTGGAAGACATGTCTGCAACAATTGGCTTGTCCGTAACAGGCAAATCGTTGATTTCAATACCATCAATGGTTTCGTTAGGGCAGAAGTGAACATACGCAGCTTCTGGCGCAATTTCCCATTCACTTGCAGGCTTTACCGCCAGTTTGCCATTAATTTCCGTTTTCGCATCAAAAACATCAGGTTCGCAATATTTTTTCGCTTCCGCAACTGCACTTTCAGCCCAGTAACCGCCATCAATGTAAGTGGCTACTTTTGCTTCACCTAGAAGGTTAAGTGGTACAGCAGCAAACTGAGCGCGAGCGCCACCTTGGCAAAATAGGACTTTGTAGTTCTCTGGAATATTTAAAAGGTCACGCAGATCTTGTTCCGCTTCTTCAGCAACTTTAATGAACTCCTTGCTTCGGTGGCTAATTTCCATCACGGATGTGCCCAGACCTTGCCAGTTTAATAGTTCGTTTTGTGCTTGTTGCATAACTGCTTTTGGCAGACCTGCTGGTCCTGCGCTGAAGTTAAATACGATGTCCGTATTTTGTTCCATGATGCTCATTGCTCCTGCTAAATATATGTCGAAATTAATGTACTCAAATAATCTCGAGATGTCGGCTAGGGAAGGCTTGTGTGGTCATCAGCGCAGACACTATTTATCGTGCGAAAACTCTCTAACAAAGCTCCGATGCCTTCATCTTGATATATGTTGGGTATATCACGTTTTTACGGCGATAAAAACAAGAAAAGAGGTCCTACGACCTCTTTTTAAATTGAAAACGCCCTATGAGCGTAATTAACTAACAGTAGCTGTCTATTTTTGCATCAAAGCAGGCATCAATAACGCGATCAAGGGAAATTCGTGTCCGTTTTCGAATTTTAACTTTCCATCACCAATTTGAGCTTTAAGTTGATAACCACCCTCAACTTTTTCTATTAACTCCATGATTAACAATTCATCTATCCCTTCTTGAATAAACGGATAACGCTCAACCAATTCATCGGAGAAATAAGTACTCAAGGCTCCGTTAGTCACATTGACCAACTTCATCGGGTTCTGCGTGATTTGCTCAGTGCCTTGTGGGACAGACAATTCCCATTCGTTATGGAACGTCCCTTCACCAAACGCGAGCGACAGTTCATTAACGGAAAGGTTAAAACCTTTGTTAAACAACGTATCAATGTGAGGTAATAGGTTGTTGATTTCTTGCTCGCTCAACACCGCTGAGCTCTGATAAATCGACATAATCTGATCAAACGATTGGCTATCTACATCCTTGATAGAAAAGTCGAGCTTAAAGTTGTCAACATCCGTGCCGTCCGTCAATCGCATGGTTTGCGCTGCAAGATTGAACTGGCTATTCAGCTTTTCACCCGCCTCATCCGTAGCGGTGTTACCACTGTAATTTGCATTTTCAATTAAAAATACTGGGGTCATGGCAGAGTCCACCACATCCAGTTTCTCTAAAGAAAAAGCCTGCTCGCCTAACCAGTAGCCTTTAACTTGTTTTCCTTTACCCTGCCCAGTTAAACCGTTCAAATGCAACTCATCCCCATTGCCGAAATCAACCTGAACATAAGGGACAGAAACCTGATAATTGAGGTCTCCCAAAACCGTCACATTGCCCGATACTTTTACCGGGCTTGTCGATACCGAAAGATCTTCGACTTCATTTCGGTAATGCCAACTATCTAGATTAAGTGTAAACGCGGTATTACCATTGAGTTGAGTCTGACTGCGCAACGTAAGCGGCACAGAGTCGCTATCTACTAATTTTGAATCTGCAGTAAGACTCGTCAGACCATGACTCACATCACTGGTCACATCAAAGGTTGTTGGGACGTTGTCACTGATTAGCAGTGTCTTTAGCTCAGGGTCAACCACTGTATATCGAGTTAACACAGCCGAAGACAGGTACCCGCGTTGATACTCAATGACTTCTCCTTTGATCATTTCATCGTTCAAATTCGCGATACTATCTTCAATGATGGACTGGCCAATTTGACCAACTGCAAGTGGCCAACAAAGCGCGAGTGAAATTGCACCGCCAATGGCGCCAAGTTTTTTCAAATTTTGCATAACGTCACTTTTCAGGTATTTGTGTTCAGTCTAACCCAAACCCTCGGTGGATAAAACATTGAGATAAATCAGACTATTGTTGCTTATTCTAGACCATTAATCAGGAATCATACTCAGCTCGCACTCATTCCATATTTTTATTGATAGAGTCTGCTTGGAGAAGTTTTAATCGGAGCTCAAATACCTGTGAACCGCTACGCTGTATTGTGTCTTGATAACAATCCAATCAGTGCTGAACAGTTTCGATTGGAACTGTCTGCTTTCGCGAGCAAATTTGATATTTTTTCTGTTGAATCCATTGAAGAAGCACAAAGTGCCCTTGAATATCTCGAACAGCAGAATCAGACAGTCGCACTCGTCATCGCCAGCCACCACGCTCATTTTAACGGCGTGGAGTTTCTGATTGGTCTTGACCGGGCACCACATACCGAAAGCGCGCGCAAAATCCTCATCAGTTGTTCCTCGGATATCCAAGCAATTCTTACGGCTGTCAATGAAGGTCGACTAGACCACTGTCTCACAAAGCCACTCCCTGATAAGGTTTTATATAACACCGTTCAAAAAGAGCTAACCCAGTTTATTTTACGCTACTGTCATGAGGACTTGCTCGGCTACAGCCAGGTACTGGATCCGCATAAATTGCTTCGAGCACACGTTGAAAATCAGATGCAGAAATACCAAGCGGGATTTCTGCATGACGACTACCATGAAATGCCAGATGAAGAGCTCGCAGAACAGGTCATTTCTGCCTTACAGCTGTTTTTCAAAGACAGTGATGATACCCACGCTTGCCGGACCTACTCACCAGAGCACTTATTGACGGTTGAAGGTGAGCCAAACAACTTTCTCTGGTTTATTACCAACGGAGACGTTGCGCTATACAAGAAAGATGAGCAAGGCGTTCAACGAGAAGTCGTTCGCTATACAAAAGGTAATATTGTCGGCAGTATGTCATTCGTAACGGGTGAAAACTCCTTTTCTACTGCGCTGACGTTATCGAAGACGGAAGTGATCAAACTCGACCGGAAGGTGTTCCACAGTGTCATGCAAAGTGACTCTAATCTTCTGCCACTCTTCACCAACTTACTACTTCGACACTTTAATCGACGTTTGCAACGCAGCATCAAGACCAAGTTACAACTGCAAAAAACACTTGAATCGTTAGAGTCGGCTCATCAACAACTAATAGAGCGAGAAAAAATGGCCATGCTTGGTCAGCTCGTTGCCGGTGTCGCCCATGAACTCAACAACCCTATTGCAGCTATTTTGAGGGGGGTAGAAAACCTCACTCATACCCTCGAAAGCCTACTGACCGAACTTCCTACTTCGGATATACAGAGCAAGGGCGTACAGCTGCTGTCTCAAGCCCAAAACTCTAAGCCTGCCTCTACCGCAGAGCTGAGAACACGAGTAAAACAACTTAACCCTATCCTACCGGATCGCACGTTAGCCAAAAAAATCGTCAGTCTCGGCTTGGAGTCAGATAGTGCGTTTTTGTCCCAGCTAGCGAAAAAACGGCATAGTGCTGCCCAGACACTTGGCACACTTGAGCAATATCATAAAGCGGGAGCTTCATTGCGTTCAATTAACGTGTGTGCAGCCCGCATCGCCGATATGGTAAAGAGCTTAAAAGGTTATGCACGCGCCGATGATGAAAGCATGCACTACGCTGATATACATGAAGGCATAGAGGACACCTTAGTTATCTTTGAAAACAAGTTGAAAATTCACCAAGTTTCAACAGACTACGATAAGTTACCGCGTATTCTTTGCCAGCCTATCGCTTTGCAACAGGTTTGGACGAATCTAGTTTCAAACGCTATTGACGCTTTTCCTGAGAAAGGTGTTTTAAAAATCCAGACAAGGCAGGTAGAGAAAGATCAAAAGAGATATGCCGTTATTTCATTCGAAGACAATGGTTGTGGCATTCCGGAATCACAGAAGACATCGATTTTTGAACTCAACTTTACGACCAAAAAAGTAGGCAACTTTGGCTTAGGCATCGGGCTTTCTATCTGCCAGCAAATCGTTTCCGCTCACCACGGATGGATTGAAGTGGAATCAGAACTCAACAAGTACACTCGTATGACAGTCTGGTTACCAGTCATCGAAGAAGGAGATGAAATATGACAAAGTATCTAATTTTATGCGTCGATGACGAAAGAGAAGTCTTGGATAGCGTGTTGCAAGATTTGGCTCCCTTCGAAGAACACTTCATTCTAGAAGGTGCTGAGTCCGTAACAGAAGCAAGACAAGTGATTGAAGACATGGCGGAAGAAGAAGTGAAGCTTGCTCTCATTTTGTGTGATCACATTATGCCAGAACAAAACGGAATTAGCTTTTTGATCGAACTCAGTCAAAATGCCGACACAAGAAGTGCCCGCAAAGTGTTACTGACGGGTCAGGCTGGATTAGAAGACACCGTTGAGGCTATTAATCACGACAGTTTAGACTATTACATTGCCAAGCCTTGGAAAGGAGACGCACTAAGACAGGCGATCCTTTCCCAGTTAACTTCGTTCGTGATCGAACAGGATGATGACTTGTTATCTTGGACAACCGTCCTTGACTCAGAGGCCATTTTAAATGCGATGGCGGAACGCAGAGCAAGCTTTGGCGAATAAACAAAACCGTCATAAGTGCGCCACCATACATGGCGCATTTTTTGCTTAAACTGAATAACAAATAAGTTAATTGACAAAACATCGACACATTTATGTTGGTCGTAGACCTTTCTTTTGATTATGATGTCGGACAAATAAGATTACGGTTCAAGTGTTTGCTTGAACTCATGGAAAAATAAACAAGGTTTATCGTTAGTTATGCGTAAGACACTATTAGCCACAGCCCTATTGTTAGCATCAAGCCATGCCCTAGCTGCAAACGGCAATACGCCTGCAACTATGAGCAACTTTAGCTACGACTACTTCGAAGCTCGCATTGGCGCAAGTCCGGTGACATTTGGTGCTGGAGTCAGCAAGTCCATTCACCCAAATGCACACGTAGTGGCTCGTATCGATTCTGAGTTTGAAAGCGACTTTGATTCAGCAGCCGGTTTTGGTTTCCATTCACCGCTAAATAACTGGGCAGACCTAACAGGTGAAATGCTGATGCGTGTTGTCCAACCATCCCACTCAAGCAGTACTGATGTTGGCATGGAGTTAAACCTAGGCGTTCGTCAGTGGTTAGGCCCTCAATTAGAAGTGGGTGGTAAAGTTGGTTACGTTTCTATTGATGATAACGACGATTGGATGGGTGCAGCCTATGCACGCTTCCACTCAACTGAGCTGTTCTCTCTAGGTGCAGAAGCGCGCATTAACGACTTCTACGGTGATCAAGTTATGTTCACTACACGCTTCAAGTTCTAATAAACACAAGCGAAAAACAAAAACCGAGGCTTATGCCTCGGTTTTTTTATTTAGTTACAATGAAAAACTCAAATAAAGTGGTCAAAAGTATCAATATCCCTTTTCTACTTTCAACGCTTACTGTTACGAATCGCTAACGCCAGAGCAAAGCAATCGTTGTGCGAACTCATTGCGTTAATTACACAATTCCAATAGCTGTTTTTTACGTGGCTCTTGAATAAGCTTCCAGTGCACTCCATCTATTGCACCAGCAAACTTCCACAGCAATTTGACATCTACATCGTTGCCGTAGGCTTGTCTTACTTTATTGAAAACTTCCACAGGTCCGAGTTCCAAAAATGCTTCAACATCTTCAACACCGGCTTTTTTCACCATACGCTCAAGCGTAAGTTGCATGTTAGGTAGATCCCTCAGTCGTCTACTCGCTGAAGATTTTTGGTATTTACGTTCCTTAACTGCGTACTCAATTGATTTTTGTAACAGCTTATCCAACCCGGAAAAGCCGGATTCAAACAGTTCTGTCACGTCATAATAGTTAACGGTTGCCGTCGTTTGTCTCTTGACGTGCTTATATTTTTCACAATTTAGCCGAATCAGCTCTTCGTCCAGCCCATTACCTCCACGTAAATAACAACAGTCGTTACTAACAAGTGCAAACATAGCGTCATCGCAAAATAAACCGATGCCACCAAACATGGAACGTTTCTGATACTGACTAAAATTGCGTACGTACTTAAAAAAAGCTTGGTCTGTCATGTCCATTGACCTCTTTAATCTGAATAAATTACCCCGATTAGCGATGTCACCAGATGAACAGCAGCTTGTAGCGAATTATAAAATGTCGATTTGTTGGCGATATATTTGTGATTTGTGCTTACCAACTTGCTCAATCATACTTAACGACGAAAAATAAGTTTGGACATAAGTCACATATAAAAAAGTATAAATTCCTCATACGTGATTGATTTCACAGTTATCCTTCTTTGTAGCGGTATTTTTTTGACACCCTATAACCTGAATCAACAATTCATCAAGATATGTTAGTCAATTGAGAATACAGAGCACGCATTTCATTGATAATGGGCGTGTTGAAAGGGTACACTGTACCAAAGATTATAAGCACAACGTCATAATGGAACATCTATCATTTTTTTGGCTACCAAATAACAAAGATAAGCTTTTAAAAGCGCTAGAATCCGAGTTCGCCCAACTGGTAGAACAGTCTATTGCTATCGGTAAGATTTCTTTACCTCCGATACCTGATGTCGTGCTCAAAATTCAGCAGTTGTGCCAAGAAGAAAACACAACAATCGCCGATATTGCGAATTGTTTGTTAGAAGACCCTGGGTTAGCAGCAGTTGTGGTTAGGGTCGCGAATTCGGTAATTTTCAATCGTAGAAACATCACCTGTAATGATCTAACAACGGCGGTCTCGCGTTTAGGCATTCTACGCGTACGTGACATTGTTACAGCTCAAGCAATTGAGCAGTTGAAGCACTCATTAAACCTAACCAGCGAATGTAACGCGATAATGGTGAAAAGTGCTGCGGTTTCCCGCGAGCTTGGTGCTGTGATGGTGTTAATTGTGCAAGAGTTTCATAAGCACGACCCTGTGACTTATGGACACCTTGAACAAGAAAAAGCATTGTTAGTCGGTTTGTTAGCAGATATTGGCCTATTTTGTCTTGTTAATGAGTACAATATGTACATCGAAAGAGGCAACTACCTCGATCAAGACATTGCGTTACAAATCTTCCAAACACGTTGTTCTACAACCAGTAATCTGGTGTTAGAACGCTGGGGATTTGATAACGATTACAGAGAAGTGTCATCGAACGAAAAGTACATCACTTCTCGCCCTGAAGTCAGTTACTTAGACATAGCTAGAATTGCACACCATCTGTTAATGTTCCGCAATCAAGATGAGCGCATTGACGAACACGAAGTGGAAATCAATCTAACGGGAGCCGAGATCCTCTATGACCTCAGCAATATGAGTGATCAGGACTTCCGTCAGGAAATGAACACGGTTTTAACGACCAGTGGCTTGTAAACCTTATTTTTAATTATAACGTCATCCACAGTAATGGCTCCACTCAAGGTTGAGTGCACTTTTATCTGTGGCCAATTTAGGCTTGCCTAACAAAGGAATAATTGAGTTTTATGTTCTCAGGGATGCTATTCATATTTGCCCCACTCGTTGTCGGGTACTTAATTCCTATTTCTCGCGCTTCGATACTCGAGAAAATCAACCAATCCACCTCTTACCTTATCTACGTCATTCTGTCGTTGATGGGGCTGAGCTTGGCTGCACTTGATAATCTGGGTAGCAATTTACAAAGCATTCTTCTTTATGCGAGTACTTTTTTCATTTGTTTAAGTATGTGTAACCTTTTGGCACTGCCTCTTGTCGATAAGATAATTCCTCTCAAAACCGATCAAATTCACAGTAAGTTACCTCTTTCTTCTATGGCTTTGGAGTCTGCAAAATTGATCCTCGTCGTCGGCGGTGGCTTAGTCGTAGGTTTAATCCTTCCCATTGATCTGTCCTGGGTAGATACGGCAAGCGAGTGGATATTGTTCCTCTTGCTGTTCTTCATTGGAATTCAATTACGCAATAGTGGTCTTACCCTCAGACAGATTTTGTTAAATAAGCAAGGCATGGCAATCGCGGCCGTTATTATTGTTACTTGTATGCTTGGTGGCGTAATCGCCTCATTTGTTCTGGATCTTCCGCTATATAAAGCATTGGCCATGGCATCTGGGTTTGGCTGGTATTCATTGGCTGGTATCTTGATGGGAGACGCTTTCGGTCCCGTATTCGGTGGAGCGTCTTTCCTGATAGAGCTTATGCGTGAGTTAGTGGCATTAGTTGCCATTCCACTATTTATCCGCCGTTACCCGTGTACCGCTATTGGTTATGCAGGAGCAACCGCAATGGACTTTACTTTGCCAGTCATCCAAACAACGGGCGGCGTACGTTGCGTACCCGTTGCCATTGTTAGTGGCTTTATTTTGAGCTTGCTCGTGCCAGTAATGATGCTTTTCTTTGTATCACTTGCTAGCTAGATCTCAGGTTTTGTCTTTAACATCCATTACAATACGGCAAAAATTTAAAAACCTAATTAACGTGAAGTTGTCGATACACAATCGGCACCTTAATTCGCTACTTGAATCAACAGCCCAAGACTCTCTTAGCTCCAACATGAATTAAGGGTCATTCATCGCAGAATGAGATTTAACGTTAATTAAGGAATAACTATTAGAAGGAAGAAGAATGAAACGCTTTGTCGTTGCAGCGCTCCTCGCTACAAGCTCAACTTTTACGTTCGCCGCAGATCAGCAATGTCTGGCTAATAAGTACGATGGCTATGTCGATGCTTCGCTACAGTGGTATCAAGATCTTGTTGACTTGACCGTTGATCAATACCCTGATCTCGATGAAGTAAGCCAATGGTTCTTAGATGGCCGTAAGCATCACTTCGAGCTCAATCGCGAAGCGGTACATTATTTTCTTAAAAATGACCCTAGTCGTGTAGCAACAGAGCAGCCAATCGAGGCATGGCTCAAACTTGAGCAACAAGATGTCAAGCAACTGGCAAGTCGCAGTGACAAACTGGGTGAGGCTGCACAAAAAACATTTAGTGACCGCCAATCAACCAATCACGAGAAAAACTACGATCTTCGCTCTGCTTTCGCGGATCTGCTAAGCCACCCTCAGAAAATTGACTCTGCTCTTAATAAGTACAATCAGTCAATTGAGAAGGTCGAAAAACAACAATGTGAATAGCGTCGATACCCAATTAACCTGATAATTGCGGTTTTCAGGCCTTGTCAGAGACGGTTAAAAGTCAGTGACAAAGCTTAGCGTATTACGTGCACTGAGATAGCCTTCGTAACTCGTTTATATATTGCTTACGAAGGCCCTCTTCTAATATACGACCTCTGAGAAACCGCCTACTCTACGTTATTGGTATATGACTTGGTTTTCATTTCATCAACATGGCCTTGCATAATTAAAACGGGACTTTGAAACCGTTTTGGTTTAGATTGTGCCGCTCGCATCACCCAAATTACTACAAATGATTCTTTGCTATGGTTAAGGAACAAAAAACCGCTGACGTTAGTTTTGAGAGCTTATTAAAGATCTTCACTGTCCCTGAAGGTCCAGACTCGACGTTAACAAAAATTGAAGAAGGTCTCTCTCGAAACTTGAATCAATTTCTTCGTGAACACATCGTGGCAGAAGAAAAGCCTTTACGTGAAATAGAGAAAGACTTTTCTTCTGCTCAGATTCCTGAGCAGCCTGAGTTTGTATCAGACCATACCGAGCACTTGTTAGACACGTTGGTGTCGCACTCGGTTCATACGTCAGCTCCAAGCTTTATCGGCCATATGACATCGGCACTGCCTTACTTTTTGATGCCTTTGTCTAAAATTATGATTGCCCTGAACCAAAACTTGGTGAAGATCGAAACGTCGAAAGCGTTTACGCCATTAGAACGCCAAGTACTGGGCATGTTGCACCGATTAATCTACGCCCAGTCGAATAATTTTTACGACCAATGGATGCATAGCGCCAACCATTCTCTTGGTGCATTTTGCTCTGGTGGCACGATCGCGAACATCACTGCCCTTTGGGTTGCCCGAAATAAGGCATTAAAAGCAAACGGTGAGTTTAAAGGTGTAGAGAAAGAAGGCCTATTCAAAGCCATGAAACATTACGGCTATGAAGGCTTAGCTATTTTAGTTTCTGAGCGTGGTCACTACTCACTTAAAAAAGCGGCAGATGTACTGGGCTTGGGTCAGGAAGGCCTAATCGCCGTAAAAACGGATGCAAATAACCGAATTATTGTCGATGATCTTAAAGCGAAAATCATCGACCTCAAGAAGCAAAATATCAAGCCGATTGCAGTGATTGGTGTAGCGGGTACGACTGAAACTGGTAATGTTGATCCTCTCGCTTCGATTGCTGAAGTTTGTCAGGAGCACGATTGTCATTTTCATGTTGATGCAGCATGGGGTGGCGCGACATTGATGTCTAATCATCACCGACACCTGCTGACTGGCGTTGAGCTAGCAGACTCAGTAACGATTGACGCGCATAAGCAGCTTTATATACCTATGGGCGCAGGCATGGTTCTGTTTAAAGATCCTGATGCGATGAGATCCATCGAGCACCACGCTCAGTACATCTTGCGTAAAGGTTCTAAAGATTTAGGCAGTCATACTCTAGAAGGCTCTCGTTCTGGTATGGCGATGTTGGTGTATGCGGCAATGCACATTATTAGCCGACCTGGCTATGAGCTTTTGATCGATCAAAGCATCGACAAAGCACGCTACTTCGCTGATTTAATTAAGAAACAGGACGATTTTGAACTGGTTTCTGAGCCAGAACTATGTTTGCTCACCTACCGCTACTTACCGCCCAACATCCGTGAGGCGCTAGAGCAAGCGCAAGGTGCGCACAAAGAGGAACTGAATGAGTTAATCAACCAGCTAACTCAGTTTATTCAAAAGCGTCAACGTGAAACTGGTAAGTCATTTGTTTCTCGCACCACGCTTAACCCAGAGCAGTGGGAGCGCCTGAGCACTATCGTCTTCCGGGTAGTACTTGCAAATCCTCTGACCTCTACAGACATTTTTGATGCTGTTTTGGACGAGCAAAGGCTTATTGCTCAACAAGCACCAAACTTAAACGCGAAAATCCAAGAACTGGCTTCTAAGATTTTGGCATCTTGACGATAAGTTCGGGTTACATCAGTTTGAAAATTTCTTTCTTTTTGATGTAACTCACTAATCATTCTTGGCTAACCTGAGAAACAAACCAGCATTTTCACATTCATTTCTGTAGTTTTCAGAAAATTTTGTTTGAGGTTTGTCAAATTCTCACTAAATAGTAACCGTATTTGGTTTAGCCGAATTAAAGATCAGGTTTATACTGAATCTATGGCGCTGGTAGTTTTAGTTAACGCTCTTCACCACTGGGAAACCTTTGGTTTTCTATCCGTTAACAGAGCCAGCGAGTTGTTCTCTATACCCTCGTGAACACTATGAATACATTAGAAAAAATTCAAAAAAATCTGGAGAATTTCAGTAAATCTGAGCGCAAAGTTGCAGAAGTAATTATGGCGTCTCCACAAACTGCTATTCACTCGAGCATTGCCACGTTAGCTAAAATGGCCGACGTAAGTGAACCCACTGTAAACCGCTTCTGTCGTCGCCTGGATACAAAAGGCTTTCCAGATTTTAAACTTCACCTGGCACAGAGCTTGGCTAACGGTACGCCTTACGTAAACCGAAACGTAGAAGAAGATGACGGTCCTGATGCGTATACGCACAAGATTTTCGAATCCACGATGGCTTGCTTGGATGTGGCGAAAAACAGCCTAGATGCAATGCAAATTAATCGTGCTGTCGATTTGCTGACTCAGGCGAAGCGTATTTCTTTCTTTGGATTAGGCGCATCGTCTGCCGTTGCCCGAGACGCGCAAAACAAGTTTATTCGCTTCAATATTCCCATCACTTGCTTTGAAGATATCGTCATGCAACGCATGAGCTGTATTAATTGCAGTGATAATGACGTGATTGTTCTGATCTCTCATACTGGCCGCACCAAGAGCCAAGTAGAAATTGCGAACCTTGCTCGTGAAAATGGCGCGACTGTTATTGCGATTACAGCAAAAGACTCTCCGCTAGAAAAGGCAAGCTCTTTGGCTATTACGCTTGATATCCCTGAAGATACGGACGTATACATGCCAATGGCAAGCCGAGTTGTACAGATGACGGTGATTGATGTTTTGGCAACGGGCTTTACTCTCCGTCGAGGTTCGGGCTTCCGTGAAAACCTCAAACGAGTGAAAGACGCGCTAAAAGACAGTCGCTACGATAAATTAAGCCAATACTAATTATCGTTATAAAGGGAGCTATTTCGCTCCCTTTTTTATTTCGCACATCAAGAGAAACGCTTTATTCGTCGACACTTGTCAGATTCGTTCTCGACGTTTCTAATACCTCGACTGAACCAACTCGTGGCACGCTTTCAACGTCGATATTACCCCTACAATCACAGACTTGTTTAAGAATGTAGATAAGACGTTCTTGGTTTAAAGGTAATGGGTTACCCTTTATCGCAACAGACTTAAGTGCATCGCTCGCCACCTGCTCAAAAGAAGTCTGACACACTCCGAACTGTCCAAGTGAGGGTAACTCTAACTTATCAAGTATCATTTTCACCCAAAGCACGCCGTCATGTTCATTCGCATTAGTACGACCTGTAACAAGCTGAGCAAGCTTTCTATAACGATTCATCACATCTGTCCTACCCGCTTTTTTCGCAGCGTAGATGTTCTCCTGCATAACATGAGGTGCTAAACGCGCGGTTATCACGCTATGAGGAGCATCAAGCTTGCCTCCAAGAGCGGAAGCCAGACCATGCGCAGCACCTAGTTTTGCATTAGTAATCGCCATACCACCTAGCAAAGCCGCAAATGATAAATCAGATCGTGCTTTATGGTCGTTATGTTTACACCCTGCGATGACTGATCGACTTAACCGACGCAATCCTTCTTCGCACACCATATCCGTTAACGGGTTTGGTTCACCACATACGTAGGCTTCCATCAAATGAGTAAACGCGTCCATTGCACCACGTCCAGAGGTGTATGGTTCAGTATCATAAGTTAACGTCGGGTCGACAATCGCAACGTCCGCGAGCATATCCGGACTTCTTAGGCTGACTTTGACTTTATCTTGCCCAGATTTTAATACCGCATTTCGAGTCACTTCAGACCCCGTACTTGCGGTCGTTGGAATCGCGATAAAGTGTAGAGGTTTTGCCTTTAGCGGTACATTTCTGCCAACAACTTCAACATAGTCATAAACATTGCCATGATTAGGAATAATAGCCGCTAACGCTTTACCCATATCAAGCACACTGCCTCCACCAATAGCAATAACCATATCTGGCTTAAATTTTCGGCCCAGAACCGCAGTCTCTTCCACCATTGTGATATTAGGCTCACCACTAATCGCGACGTGCTGATAACGCATACTCTGTGCTTTGAGATAATTGAGGATTGGTATTGCTCTTTGCCTGTCCCGACCTGTGACTAACAATACGCTGTAACCGAACTGGTTAATGATGGATAACGAAGACTGTAGTGCGCCTTCACCAAAAATAATCCTTGTTGCAGTCATGAACTGAAACATACATTTCCTCCCACAAACAATAACTCCCACTAGATTGCTACGGTTTCTATTAAAAAAAGTTGACCAATTCCACCTTGCTATCAATATCCATATAAAAAATATGCTTTTATGCGCCACTTCACATCGTAATTATGAGAAGATTTTTTGTTCGATAGGTTTCACCTATAAAACCAAGAGGCAATTGCTACTTTATTTCCGTATTTGGATCGGGCATAGTTAGCCAAATGAAAGAGAGCCACTTAACCAACGCGTTTTTGTCTGCTTTCAATAAAGAATAGATTTAGGAGAAATTAAAATTATGTTCGTTGTTATCTTCGGTCGCCCAGCATGTCCTTACTGTGTTCGTGCAAAAGAGCATGCAGAAACGCTAAAAGCAAAACGTGATGACTTTAACTACCGTTACGTTGATATTCATGCTGAAGGCATATCTAAAGCAGACCTTGAGAAAACAGTAGGCAAACCAGTTGCGACTGTTCCTCAAATTTTCATCGACCAAGAGCACATTGGTGGTTGCGATGAGTTTGAAGCTTACGCGAAAGAGCACCTAGGTCTATTCGACGTAGCGTAATAAAAAGTATAATTTCCTAAAAGCCGCTTCTTATTGCGGCTTTTTTATTATTTTTCATATGGTTACTCCCCTAAATCAACTAATGGAAAAACATAAAAAAATTCACTTACCTTTTTGCTATATTTAGTTACAATTCGCCACTCTAATCTTTCTTGGCACACACTTTACCGAGCCACACAGTGAACATAGACGTAGTATATCTTCTCGAACAAAACCCTATCCTTCTAATCTTCGTCGTATTAGCCATCGGCCTTGCCTTCGGAAAAATCCGATTTGGTAACTTACAACTAGGTAACTCCATCGGGGTTCTCATAACTTCGCTTATCATGGGCCACTTAGGCTTCTCTTTTAATGCAGAAGCGTTAACTATTGGCTTTATGCTGTTTATCTACTGCGTAGGTATTGAAGCAGGCCCTAACTTCTTTGGTATCTTTTTTAGAGACGGAAAGCACTACTTTATTCTAAGTATGACCGTACTGGTTTCAGCAGTATGTTTAACTTATGGATTAAGCCATTATTTTGGGCTCGATTTTGGGCTTTCAGCAGGTATGATGGCGGGCGCATTAACCGCAACCCCAGTACTTGTGGGGGCACAAGACGCGCTGAACTCAGGTTTGGCGACGATACCACGTAATATGGATTTTGCACTGGTATTAGAAAATTTATCCGTAGGCTATGCAATGGCTTATCTGATTGGCTTGATAAGCATGATCATGTTTGCCAAGTTGCTGCCAAGGCTACAGAAACAGAACCTTTCTGATTCAGCACAACAAATTGCTCAAGAGCGTGGGCTCGGTAATTCTGGACAGAGAAAAGTCTATCTCCCTATCATTCGTGCCTATCGCGTAGGTCCGGAACTGATCGACTGGACGGACGGTAAAAACCTGCGTGAGCTGGGTATCTACCGACAAACTGGTTGCTACATTGAGCGAATTCGCCGCAATGGCATTCTCGCCCACCCTGATGGTGACGCTATTCTCCAAGAAGGCGATGAGATTGCACTCGTTGGTTTCCCGGATAGCCACGCTCGGTTGGATTCCAGCTTCCGCAACGGCAAAGAAGTCTTTGATCGCAACTTGCTGGACTTACGCATTGTGGAAGAAGAAATCGTGGTGAAAAGTGACTCTATAGCTGGTAAACGTTTATCCGATCTTAACTTGTCGGAGTTTGGTTGTTTCTTAAACCGGGTAGTACGCGCGCAGATTGAAATGCCAATGGACTTAGACATCGTGCTTGCCAAAGGTGATGTTCTTCAGGTCAGTGGTGAAAAAAGCCGAGTACACGGGCTTGCGGAAAAAATCGGTTTCATCTCGATTCACAGCCAAATGGCAGACTTACTGGCATTTTGTAGCTTCTTCATCTTGGGCATTATGTTCGGTTTGATCACAATGACATTTGGCCAAGTGTCATTTAGCTTAGGTAATGCAGTAGGCTTGTTACTTTCTGGTATTACCCTGGGTTTCTTACGTGCCAACCACCCTACTTTCGGTTACGTTCCGCAAGGGGCGCTGAATATGGTGAAGGACCTCGGTTTGATGTTCTTTATGGTAGGTATTGGCCTCAGCGCTGGTGGCAAAATGTTTGAACATCTGACACAGGTAGGCCCGAAAGTAATTGGTTTGGCCTTTATTGTCAGTGTAGTTCCTGTGGCGCTGGCTTATCTCGTCGGGGCCTATGTACTTAAAATGAACCGTGCATTGCTTTTTGGTGCCATTATTGGTGCCCGTACATGTGCGCCAGCCATGGATGTAGTAAACGACTACGCGAAGTCAACAATTCCCGCGTTGGGCTATGCTGGCACGTATGCAATTGCGAACATCTTAATGACGTTGGCGGGTACGATTCTCATCATATTGAGTTGATTCGGTAAAGTTCAAAAACAAAAAAGGCGCTCAGTGAGCGCCTTTTGCTATATAAATATTAGGAACGACCTAAACAATAGCAATTAGATTTGGATGAAATCTGCTTCTACTGCTGGGTTCACGTCTGCTTCGTAATCCACACCGTCAACACCAAAGCCGAATAGCTTCAAGAACTCTTCTTTATACTCAACGTAGTCAGTCAGCTCTTTTAGGTTTTCAGTCGTGATTTGTGGCCATAGGTCACGACAGTGTTGCTGGATGTCTTCACGAAGTTCCCAGTCATCTAGACGTAGACGGTTCATGTCGTCCACTTCTGCCGCAGAGCCATCTTCTTTATAAAGACGTTGGCTGAACATGCGGTAGATTTGCTCCATACAACCTTCGTGTACGCCTTCTTCACGCATCTTCTTGAACACCATTGCAATGTACAGTGGCATTACAGGAATTGCAGAACTTGCCTGAGTTACAACAGATTTAAGAACCGCAACGTTCGCGCTGCCGCCTGTTTCTGCTAGCTTCTCGTTAAGTGCTGTTGCTGCGCGGTCCAGGTCCATTTTCGCTTTACCTAGCGCACCATCCCAGTAGATTGGCCAAGTTAGCTCAGTACCGATGTAGCTGTATGCTACAGTCTTACAACCTTCAGCCAGTACACCAGCTTCAGACAGTGCGTTGATCCAAAGTTCCCAGTCTTCACCGCCCATTACGGTTACTGTGTCTTTGATCTCTTCTTCTGTTGCAGGCTCAACACTTGCTTCGATGAGCACGTCTTTGTTGGTATCAACCGCTGTAGAAGTGTAAGTTTCACCGATTGGTTTTAGAGATGAACGAATCAGTTCACCCGTCTCTGGCAATTTACGTACTGGAGAAGCCAGTGAGTAAACCACCATATCAATCTGACCAAGGTCTTGTTTGATCAGCTCGATTGTTTTCTCTTTTGCTTCGTTTGAGAAAGCATCGCCGTTCAGGCTTTTCGCGTATAGGCCTTCTTCACGCGCCAATTTTTCGAAAGCGGCAGCGTTGTAGAAACCTGCAGTGCCTGGCTTCTTCTCTGTGCCTTCTTTTTCAAAGAACACACCGATAGTTGATGCACCGCCACCAAATGCCGCAGCGATACGAGAAGATAGACCGTAGCCACTTGATGCACCCACAACAAGAACGCGTTTTGGTGCGTTTTTAATTGGGCCTTGCGCTTTAGTGTAAGCAATTTGTTCTTTTACATTAGCTTCACAACCAACAGGGTGCGTAGTAGTACAGATAAATCCACGAATTCTAGGTTTGATGATCATATTCAACTTCCTTTAAAAAACCTTGTAAGGATAAAAGTTTCGCTTCGAGTTCGCATCTAATTTCTGTAAAAATGCTTCGAAAATGCAAGTGGTTGGAGCACTCTGTTGTTATTTTTGAGCGAGCGAAACAAAAAAGCACCTCAAAGAGGTGCTTTTATCGATATCTCTATTCGCTTGTTAAGCGGCTGAATTCAGATGTGACTTTTTTGGCGCGTCGGTACGAAGTTCCGAAAAGTCATGGCTGAAATGGTCTACTTGAATCGCTTTGTAGCGCAGTTTGTCCGCTGCTTTAATCTTATCGACTTCTTCCTGAGTTAAAACGTCAGCCTCGAGTGCTTGTTGCAAACGGTCATTCAACAGACCTTTACGAGCGACTTTACCATCTTTAACGCCCTTAATAAGCTTACGCTCTAAAGGTTTGATATCGTACATCGCAAGGAAAGCTTTTTCCATTAAACCGATATTGTCATCTTCAGCTTTGCCTATGTAGCATAGATGAGTTAAACGATCACGCTGTGCACCCGGAGTCATCATTGCCTCTGCAATACGCATGCTCAATTCATCACTAGGCTTGTTGAAATGGTTACCGAGTGGGAATAAAAGCCCTTTAAGCACTCCACCAACGTATTTCACTGGAAAGTTTGTATACGCTTCGTTTAGTGATTTAGCTGCGTTGTACAAACAGTGCTGCACTGCATAGTGAACGAAGTCCAAATCGCCTTGCTGACGGCCTTCATCTTCGTACTTCTTAAGTGCTGCTGATGCCATGTACAGGAAGCTTAAGCCATCACCTAAACGTGCAGAGATCATCTCTTTACGCTTCAGATCGCCACCGAGTGTCAACATAGCGAAGTCTGCGCTCACAGCAAGATCTCGGCTTAGACGCGTGATGTCTTTGTAGTACTTCTTAGTTGGACCGCTCATTTCTGCTTTGATAAAGCGAGAACCTGTTAGTGCGGCACCCAATGCGCCAAATGTGTTTCCTGTAGCGTGCTTAATATGTTTGAACAGCAGTTCATCAAACTCTTTCGCACCTTGCTCTGCATCAGGGTTCGCTGCCGCTTCCATCTCTTTTAGTACGTATGGATGACAACGAGTCGCACCTTGACCAAAGATCATCAGGTTACGCGTCAGAATGTTTGCACCTTCAACGGTAATCGCAACTGGAATACCCACGTAATGCTTCGCCAGGTAGTTCATCGGGCCATCTTGGATTGCGCGGCCAGCGTGAATATCAAACGAGTCATTAAGAAGCGTACGTGCTATCTCGGTCATATGATATTTAGCAATAGCTGTGACGATACCCGGCTTTTCTTTCATGTCTAACGAAGTAGTTGTCAGTGTGCGCGTCGCTTCAAGAAGGTAGGTTAAGCCACCGATACGGCCCATTGCTTCTGCTACACCTTCGAATTTACCGATAGACATGCCGAACTGTTTACGCACGTATGCATACGCGCCGGTTGTTCTGGTTGTTAGGTGTCCGATAGCGGCACCAAGCGCTGGCAGTGAAATACCGCGACCAGCCGACAAACATTCAACCAGCATACGCCAGCCTTTACCTGCGTAATCCGCACCACCAATCAACCAATCCATTGGAATAAAGACATCTTCACCACGAGTTGGACCATTCATAAATGCAGAACCTAGTGGGTCGTGACGTTCACCAATTTCAACACCTTCGTGATCGGCAGGAATCAGAGCACAAGTGATACCAATATCTTTCTTGTCACCTAGTAGACCTTCAGGATCCTGTAGTTTGAATGCCAGACCTAAAACCGTCGCTACAGGCGCTAGAGTAATGTAACGCTTGTTCCAGCTAAGGCGAACACCCAGCACTTCTTCACCATTATGCTTGCCATAACAAACGACACCCTGATCTGGAATACCGCCCGCATCAGAACCTGCTTCAGGACCTGTAAGCGCGAAACATGGAATATCGGTACCGTCAGCAAGACGAGGCAACCAGTAATCTTTTTGCTCTTGTGTACCATAATGAGAAAGAAGCTCACCTGGACCCAATGAGTTTGGTACCATTACCGATACAGCCGCACTGATGCTTCGAGTCGCAATGCTCGAAACAATCGTCGAGTTAGCATGTGAAGAAAACTCGCGACCGCCATATTCTTTAGAAATAATCAGAGAGAAGAAACGCTCTTTACGTAAGAATTCCCACACTTCTGGAGATAAGTCTCGGTCTTCTTTGACGATCTTTTGATCGTCAAGCATATCGAGTAGCGTTACGAGCTCATTGTCCATAAAGGATTGCTCTTCTGCTGTTAACTTCGGAGTTGGGTATTGGTGCAGCGTTTTAAAGTTTGGTTTGCCGGAAAATAGCTCTGCATCCCACCAAACACTACCTGCTTCCATTGCTTCTTTTTCCGTGCTGGACAACGGAGGTAGTACTTTTTTAAACATCTTAAATGCTGGGTCACTAATCCATTTTCTTCGTAGAGAGCTCATTGTTCAGATCCTTTTGTTCACGTCACCTTACGGCATAATTTATTATTGGTTTACCTAACAGCTTACTTGTTTAAGTCATTTACTTCGCTGACATACCTGCTGACAAGTAAGGAATTAACAAATCGACTACAGACTTAATATCGACTTCTTGATCGAATTTACTTTCTGCAAGCTCTAGCAGCGCTTGACTAGATGCCATCGTGAAAACGCAAGTTCCGAGCGTGAAATGTAATCGCCAGAATAGTAGCTCTTCCGTTAGCTCTGGATTCGCTTTCATGATAGAGGTAGTAAATAACTTCAATACTTCGTCGTAACGAGTGGTGATGAACCAACGTAAATGTCCCTGCACATCCGTGTAACCGCGGCCCAGCAGTAGCATAAACAACGCTGTACCATTTGGTCTTACTTCATTAAGTGTAGCTAGAGGCAATCTCAGCGATTCAAACACTTCTTCCATCGTATAATTATCGCGCGTATTCAGTTCGACTAGAGAGGTCTTGATACTCGGCATCAGCGCTTCTAGGTATCGGTCTAAAACCGCCCTAACCAGTGTCTTTTTATCACCAAAATGGTAATTGACTGATGCAAGGTTTACATTCGCTCTGCCAGTAATGGTTCTCAGTGATGTATCATTGAACCCATACTCTGCAAACAACCCTTCTGCGACATTGAGTATTTTTTCTTTTGTTGAAGTTCTTGGGGCCATTTTAATCACTCGTATTAAACAACTGTTTAAAATATACCGCCAACACCGAGATTAACAAACGATTAACATCACATTTTCAAGATTTATTCTTTCAATAAAAACACTCAACGTTTAAACAAGATAAATTTTAAACAGAGTAATTTCGGTGCGATCACAGTTTACATGGGGAGAACTCAAGCAGCTCAGTGGATTGCAGGTGATAAACTCCTGGTTATATTGTCCATAGATACAATGAGTTAAATTGTTACGTCAAAATTCGCTATGTATTGGGAAAATATTTTTCAAAAAAATGGAACTGTTTGGGAAAAGCTCGGTCTGAATATATGTAACAACTAGGGCATTTTAAGTTTCACTGGCCGTCAAACTTTTCCATCTGATTGTTACGTTGCTGCTTTTTTCTTATTAACTCCTATGTTTGTATCCGCCCAGTCAATTTTTCGACTGGGCTTTTTTTCGCCTGTAACTTTTGCTCTGTAACTTCATTTCATTTTACGGCCATACAGATATAAAAAACCTCCCGTCTGGGAGGTTTTTCATGTGCTTAAGTGTTTATGCTTGTTTCTTTTTTGGCAAAGATAGATGCAGTAGCACGTAACCAATTATCGCTGCTGTCGTTGACCCCATTAAAATACCTAGTCTTGCGTAAGTATCGAACTCTGGGCTCACATTTCCGAATGCGAGTGACGAGATAAAGATAGACATAGTAAAGCCAATACCACAAAGCACAGAGACCGCGAAGATATGTTTGAAACTAATACCTTCAGGTAGCTTCGCCACGCCCAGTTTCACTGCCGCCCAGCTGAAGGAAAAAATACCAAGTGGCTTACCCAACAACAAGCCAAGCGCGATACCCAATGGCAGCATTGAAGTTAATCCAGATAGAGACACGCCTTGTAACGAAATACCAGCGTTTGCAAATGCAAACAGTGGAAGAATACCAAACGCCACGTATGGATGAAGCGCGTGCTCCATGTGTTTCAGCGGTGAATGCTCGCCCGGCTTACCTTGAAGCGGGATAGCAAAACCGATTACCACACCAGCAAGCGTCGCATGAACACCCGACTTAAGAACAGCAAACCAAAGGATAGCACCCACAATCATATATGGTGTTAGTTTGGTCACCTTCTTAGCGTTCAACAAGAACAGTAAACCAGTCATGGCAAAGCCAACTAACAGTGCCATTGTAGATAGATCGCCCGTATAGAACAGAGCAATGATAACCACAACACCTAAGTCATCGATGATCGCCAAAGCGAGCAGGAATACTTTTAGACTTACTGGGACTCGTTTACCCAGGAGCGCCATAATACCCAATGCAAACGCAATATCCGTTGCCGCTGGAATTGCCCAGCCTGAAACCGCTTCGGCGTCACCCGCATTAAACGCAACATAAATAAGAGCGGGTGCCAACATACCACCTACCGCTGCAATCGCAGGGAAGATCGCTGTTTCTTTTGATTTCAACGCACCTTCAAGTAACTCTCGTTTAACCTCAAGGCCAATTAATAAGAAAAACACAGCCATTAGGCCGTCATTGATCCAGTGAGATACAGACATACCTAAAACATAAGTATGCAGAAAAGATTGATAATTTTCGCCCAGAGGTGTGTTGGCAATGGTCATCGCAATCACTGCAGCAATTACGAGAAGAATACCTCCTGCGGATTCCATTTTGAAAAAGTCACGAATGGCATCGTTCATACATTAACCCTTATATTTATTATCTTAATAAACGATCGACAAAGAATGATATGAGTTTATAGCTGTAAGAAACTTTAGAATAATCGCTTGTTCAGAGTATAAACTTCGTTATTTCCGATAATTGGTTCGCAAAACATCGTATTTTCCAACGTTAACTTTATGGTCATTACAACTAATTACAAACCAACTCTTTGCTATTTATTAATCAGTATTACTCACAATTCAGCATAACATGATTAAAATACTTATGATAAACACGGAGAATCATCATATTTATATCAAGGTACAGGAACAAAAAAGCCACCTCAAGGGTGGCTTTATAAATAAAAACAGATAGTAGCTAGCTAAAAACTAATAGCCAGTTAATTGCATAAATCCCCATGCCTCGTTAGAGCCTGATGCTAATGTAGGCCCTTCCCAATAAGGGATAACAAAAGGGAGCCACATATTGGTGTTAACGACATGTGTCGTCAGATCAATGTCGTATTCTGGCACATTGATAACCCATTGTAATGGCAGCCGTTTTCCGTTCGATAAGCTGGTTACTTGTATCGGTTTAATCGTGATCTCTGTCTCTGACAGGTTAATCACTTTACCCGAACGTGTTGATAAGGTGCCAAATATATGAGGCATTTGACCGTGATGACGATATCTGCTTACAGTCAACGCTCTGCCATCATCCAAGTTGAACGTGAACCAGTCCCAACCTTGTTGCCCTTCACCGATTAAACCGCTGCCCCACTCTTTTTGAGTCCAAGCAGTTCCCGATACCGGAACCCGTTGTCCATCTATATTCAAATTACCTTTCACATTAAGAAAAGGCGCACTAAAGCTAAAAGAGGCAACCGACTGCAAGGTATGCTTCACTTGAAAGCCTCTGTCGCCATTAACAACGAAAGGGCCATTTGTTTGTGTATTAAGGTCAACGCTGAATTCATCCGTCGCAACAATCAGCTTACCAGGGAAAGGAGTCGTGCCAAGCGAGCGCCAGTTCCAATTGTCAATCCATAAACTAAATGGACGATTTTGCATCCCAGCCTGGCCTATGCCACCTCGCGCAACACGTTGCTCTTTCCACACCTTGGAACCATGGCTAATGACGATGTGTGAGATATATAGCTGTGGATTTTGCCAACCTCTCGTTTCACGTTCATCTGTCGCTACTCTAAAATAGCTCCACTGAACGTTATAAACCCCACCGTTCTCATCTTGCAGCTTAGCGAAGTAATTCCACCATTCGTGCTGGTATTTGGGATGAAACCTAAAATCGGCTGGCAGTGAAACATGTTCATCAGGCAAAACAGGTTCAAAGATAGTGTTATTCTCTCTGGTCAGTATCGAGTTAATCTCAGTTTCCTGAGTGACCGTGTCTTCTGACCAAAACAGCGAGTACAGAGAACCTAGCATCACTACCACTGCCGTAATAAACAATATTGCTGCTAAGAAGCGCTTTTTGGAATTCTTTTTTGCCACTACAACGCATCCCTCAATGACTTCATTGGTGTACTTTTGATCATTCTAATGACAGGCAAAGCACCTGCAGCCATGATAGCCAGCATTGCCCAAGCAAGCGTCTTAGCGTATTCCCACGGGATTGTCTGTAACTCCAGTGACCAACCAAAAGATTGTCTGATAATAATATCCACAATCACATGAGCCAGAGCTAAACCCAGAGGCACAGCGATCAGCGCTGATATAGCCCCAAACGCAAAGAGCTGTAAGCCACCGAGTAAAACAAGCTCTTTGCCGGAAACGCCCATACATCTAAGTAGTGCGAAGTGACGCTGTCGAGATAGTTCACCTGCCAGTGTCGCAAAGAACAAACCGAAAACCGCGATGATAAGAGTAATGTTACCCAGCGTACCTGCGATAGCAAACGTATGATCAAAAACGCGCATTGCTTGGTTATAAATATTACTGCCATCAAAAATGCGGTCCTGCGATAAGCGGAACACGTTTTCTAGCCTGTTTTTCAGCCCTTCACCATCCACTTTACCTTCAAGGACAACGCCAAGCCCCACGTTACCCGTTCCTGCAAAAGCATACAGCCAATTTCGATGTGACATCATCACTTGGTTATAGGGGTTACCATAATCATAATAGACACCCGCGACTTGCCACCCTTCACCAAGCGGAGCATGAAGGTCAATAACATCACCAGGTCGAATATCGAGCTTTAACGCCATCGACTCGCTCACCATCACACTTTTTCCATGATGTAGCTGATACCAGTAACTAGGTACACCTAGCTTAACCGTTAAGGAATCGAGTTCCCCTTCAGAAGCACCGGTACTCACAACCTGAAGAACGCCCTGATCAGTGGGTAGATCTTTTTCCCAGCGCCACCACACAGACTTCACTTCAGGTTGCTGCTGCAACCAGCCGCTAATACGTGCCGCATTATTGTTGTTCGGGTAAATATAGATGTCCGCAGCCAAACGTTGGCTAAGCCATTTGTCGGTCGTATCTCTAAAACTACCAACCATAGTTTCAACACCAATATTTGCAGCAAGTGCAAGCATAAATGCCATACTTGCGACTCCACGGTAACTCATACTCGCCGCAGCATCTGCGAAGAACCACCTGACTCGTACCCAACGTAGCGAATAAGAAAAACTCTGAAATACGTGCCACATAATAAATGGCATTAGCAGGGCGACACTTAACATCATCAGCGCGACAATAGTAAAGCCTATCTCCTGCGTTTTTGGCGCTTGGTATACGGCTACCGCAGCAACACAGAAAGCACATGCAGCCAACGCTTGCCAAGAGAACTCTCGGCCAGCAAAACGCATGAGGGAAAGACGGGATGACAATCGAATAGGTTGTGATTTAAGCAGACGTATCAGCGGCCACAAACAAGAAATTAGAGCCCCCATCGCTGACATGATTAAGCTGTATATGCTCGATTTCCATGACCAACCGATAGACAAACCAACGTTCGCGTCATACAAATCACTTAAACTTGCCGATACTGTTGGAATCAGCTCATTTGCGAGTATTACACCCAAAAAGTTGCCACAGGCCCAAGCTACCGTCACGAGAATAGACAGTTCAAGTAATAAGGCTTGTGCAAGCTGAGTTCCACTGACACCTGCTTGGCGTAAAATCCCGACTAAGCGTTGTCGCTGAATCAGCGACAAAGACATGGCTTGATAAAAGATAAATAGCCCGACTAAAAACGACAGCATTCCCATCGCCGTTAAGTTCATATGAAATGCTTTAGTCAAAGACTCTAATTCGTTGCGCGTGTTATGAGTCAGCGTCATACCATTAGGTAGCATTTTTTTCAGTGCTGACAACTTCTCTTCTGACATTTCACCACACAAAATCGAAGACAAGCCAGAGCTGCGTTTCAACATGCGAAGTAAAGAGATATCAGTTATTAGCCTCGATCCCGAAAGCAGACCATTTTGGTCTACTTGAATCGGGCCCAGACGGCTGCCGTCCCTCATCTCAATAAAGTCACCATTTTGCCAGCCCATGTAAGAAGCCAAGTCTTGACTGGTCAGGATAGGATAAGGAGGCTTCATTATGGACAGAATCGGCATTTCCCCTAATGACTTTCCTTGCTGAAGAGGAATCATCGCAACAGGGTCAATACCGACCAACATCAGATTCATATCTGATTTAGCGTCTAAATGGATCACATCAAACGGGGCACATTGATTAAAGCCTGCTCGTCGCAGTTGGATATAGAAACCCTGAGGAACTTTATTGGCGGAGTGCTTGGTACTGATTCGGTATGGTAACGGGTTGGAGAAAAGCCTCTCACCAGTTGTGTAGCTCTGTTTCGCATGCTGGTTAATGGAGGTAACACCAACCAGAAGGGATACGCCTAAAGTTAAACCTAACCAGACGAGAATAATTTGCAATGGGTAACGACGGTAATGACCGAGTAGTGCCTTAACTACGGGCCATAACATGCAGTTGCCCCCCTTGAAGTCGGATTTTACCTTCCATATGGCCAGCTACCTTCTCACTATGGGTCACCAACAACAATGTGCAATTCAGTTGGCGTGCTAGTGAAGTTAATAAACGCATCACCGCTTCGGCGTTTCGTTCATCCAAACTTCCGGTAGGCTCATCGGCCAAGAGAATTTGTGGTTCCATATAAAGTGCTCGTGCAATCGCTGCGCGTTGTTGCTGACCACCAGAGACTTCTTCAGGATAACGGCCAAGAAGAGGCATCAAATCAAGTGCAGAGAGAATCTGACGCCACAAACCTTGATCTTCAGGTAAACCTTTTAGTTGGCGACAAAAACGAATGTTATCCGCAATGTTTAGAGTAGGAAGAAGGTTAAATTGCTGGAAAATATTGCCAATATTATTTCTGCGATAAAGTGTTCTTAAACGCTCTGGAGCATCATGCATCGAAAAACCAACAAACTGAATTTCTCCGGAATCCACCGTGTCCAGCCCAGCAATCAAATTAAGTAAGGTACTTTTACCTGAACCACTCTCACCCATCAGAGCAACTTGCTCACCGCGTTGTAATGTTAATTCTGCCCCTTGCAAAACTGGGTGAAACTCTCCCCCATCTACATAGCCTTTACATAGGTCTGACAGTCTTAACATTAATATAGCCGCTCAACAGGTATTTAAAATTGGGATAAGAATCTACACTAAAATCGGTCCTGTAGGAAGTATTTTGAATACTAGATCACATTATCAAACCGCAAATGCAACTCGACTCAACTTCTCAAACTATTTTTATTGAAATTAAAAGAAATTTCCTGTCGCTAATGGTCTATTTCTCCCTTTGTATAATCATTTCCCAATTAGGTTTTTCATCCACTTTTTACTTCTCACACGTGGTAAGGAAATCGCCCACTTCACCACCTCCTCCGTCAGAAAGAGTAAGTACACCCATTGCGGCTCCCAACCAAGGTGAATAGCGGCAAAGGCAGCAAGTGGAATACCAATAACCCACTGTGCTATCAAGTCCTGATACAAGCAGAATTTAACATCACCGCCCGCACGCAAAACACCTATAATGACCATCATAGGAATGGAGCGCAATACCACACCAATGGCCAGAATTAGCATAAATTGCTCTGATAGTTGACGCGTTTCTGGCGACAAAGCGCTAAACGCATTCAGTATCCACTGGTTTGAAACCAACAGTATTAAGGCAACCATCACTGCAATGATCAGATTCAAAATCAGCGTCGCCCAGGCTTGATAGTAAACGGGTTCAAAGTTCTTTGCGCCTAACTGGTTGCCCACCAAAACTGCTGCAGCATTCGACAACCCTATCATCATTGCCAAGGCTATTGATTCAACGGGGGTCATTACAGAGAGAGCCGCTAAGCCTTGAACGCCTGCTTGTCCCATAATCGCGTGGTAAACAAATAACCCACCAGCCCATGCCAGAAAGTTAAACGTCGTTGGTAATGACAGGCTCAGAAAGCGCGTGATATTTTCCAACACTAATCCCGCTTGGATATCATTCCATCCAAACGCTAGAATATGTTTCTTAGCCCATAAATAACCAAATAAACAGCCCACTTCGATAGCGCCGCTAATGACTGTCGCGATGGCAGCTCCGGTAATACCAAGTGCAGGAAAGCCTAAGTGACCGAAAATCAACACCCAGTTCAGCAACACGTTCGAAACTATACCAATACCACTAAAGAAGGTGCTTAAGCCCGGCTGGTGCATTGCTCGCAAGCCCACGGCCATACTGGCAACGCAAGCCACAGCAAACATACTTGCAGACGAAACCACTAGATAGTTTGCCCCAAGATCAATAACCTGTTGAGAATCGGTGGTTAGACTCATGATGGGAGCAGGAAAGAGTACAAACAAGAGAACGGCCATCGCCGCAAACACCATTGATATCACCCAAGTAAGAGATGTACTTTCCCTTACGCCCGCTTTGTCCCCGGCACCCCAATATTGAGCGGTCAACAAGGCCCCACCAGTCGTGACACCGACTAGCATAATGGTAGTGACAAACGTGGCTCGAGCGGCCACTCCAACGGCGGCAATTTCAGCTTCACCAAGCTGGCCGAGCATCAATACATCGACCAGACTGCGGCTGGAAAACATAATGCTCTGAAGAGTGATTGGAAGCGCTATCGAAAACAAACGACGTAAAAATGCCTTATCGGCGTGAATCAAGAGTTGAGAAAAAAAAGACACGAGCACTCCAACGACAACTTATTGAAAGAAATGGAAAAGTGTCTCATGATTATACCTAGTGGTGATAATTCCACCAACAAAAAAAAGGACAAAGAATGAAAAAGGTGTTGGTACTTGGCGCGTCTGGATACATAGGCTCTCAACTTCTTCCTCTTTTACTAGATAAAGGTTACAGCGTCACTGCGGCAGCGCGACATATCGATTATTTAGAATCAAGATCCCGCCCTCACCCAAACCTGACTCTGAAATACCTGGATTTAGCTGACGCTGAAGCGACGCTAGCTATTGTGAATGATTTTGACTTGGTCTTTTTTTTGGTACACGGCATGGCTCAGGGAGATGACTTTGTCGAATACGAACTCAACCTTGCGTTAAACTTCAAGTTCGCCTTAGAAAAAAGTCGCGTTAAACACGTCATTTATCTAAGTGCAATTCAACCCCAAACAGGGAACTCACGCCATTTAGCAGCACGAAAAGCAACCGGAAAAATCATTCGCCAGTCCGGTGTCCCGGTCACAGAATTACGTGCGGGTGTGATTATCGGCCCAGGCTCTGCAGCGTTTGAAATAATGCGTGACTTCGTCTACAACCTGCCGGTCTTAGTCACACCAAAATGGGTGGACTCTAAAGCCAACCCGATAGCTCTGCCTAATCTGAATCATTACTTACTCTCCCTTGCAGCAGAACCACCACCGGAGGAAAGTAAGATCTACGAAGTCGGTGGGCCAGATACACTAAGCTACAGAGAGCAATTTCGCGTTATATGTCGAGTGACGGGTAAACCATACCGATTGTGGTCGACCCCACTGCTTACCCCTAAAATGGCGTCTTACTGGCTGGGGCTTGTTACTTGTGTTCCATCAAGTATTGGCAAGGCGTTGCTCGCTGGATTAGAACACGATTACATCGCAGATTCCGTCGCGATTGAGACTCGGTTTCCACAAGAAATGATCACTTATGAGCAATCGGTAACAGAGGCAATTGCTCACGAGGGAACGTTTGTTCGGAGCAACGTTTGGGGGTTTGAACCCGCGGCATTAAAGCGCTGGCAACCAGGATATGGCTACTTTCCCAAGCAAGCCGGAGCCAGCATTAAAACCAAAGCATCCGCCGAAGCTCTGTGGAAAGTTACCCAGAAAATTGGCAGCCAAGAGAAAGGGTACTACTTTGCGAATATTCTTTGGCGTACACGAGAGTGGCTGGATATCTTTTTTGGTGGCGGGAAGCCAGTTCGAGTCTCCCCTCCCGGACCGGAGCTCAAAGTGGGTGACTTCATTGACTCGTGGAAAGTGATCCGATGTGAAGAAAACCAGTTCTTATCTCTGTTTTTTGGTATGAAAGGTCCCGGGCTCGGACGCTTAGAAATCAATATAAAAGATGAAGGCGATGAGCGAGAGCTGGACATTACAGCATGGTGGCACCCGCAAGGCTTTCTAGGGCTGCTTTACTGGTTTGCCATGATGCCTGCTCACTTATTCATTTTTAATGGCATGGTTAAAACGATGGCTAGCCTAGCGGAAAAAGACCAAGGCCACTAGGCTGCCCTTTTTATATGTGTCAGAACCGATGAAGAAAAAATCAGTTAACCATAGCGGTCGTTTCAACTGCTTCTTCTTCGGCTTCTTCTTCGGCTTCTTCTTCGGCTTCTTCTGGCTCATCTTCTGGTAATTTGTGCGCTATCCCGGCGTGACAATCTATGCACGATTGATCCCGGGATTCCATCATTTGGTGTCGACGAGCCGTCGTGCGACCTTGCGCTTCGAAGTCCATGCGGTCAACCTGGTGACAGTATTTACATTGCTTAGACTTATTAGCAACGAACTCCTCCGTTACAATCGCCGCAAGTCTTGGCCGGTGTTCTGACTCAAAGTTCTCCAGCGTAATATCGCCTTTCAATTTATGGAATATATCCGCTGTCGCGGTGATTTTAACGATCATTTTGGGAATAAACTCTCTCGGAACGTGACAGTCACTGCATGTCGCGGCAATCACACCTTTTGAGTTTTTGTAATGTATTGACTCTTGATACTCCTCCACAATCGTATCCATTCCAATGTGGCATCCAAAACAGAAGTCGTTGGTGTTGGAATAATTCATAACGCCATGGTAAGCACCAAGCACAGCCACGCCTAAGATAAACGCGACCACGCCACCAAGAGGAATACCGAGCATCCATTTTTTGTTAGGTCGACTCCACCATCCCATATAGTTTGCTCCACCTTGCAAGTGATTGAATTATTGGAAACTCGCGTAATATTCAGACAGTGCCACCAAATCGTCTTCACTTAACCCTTTAACAGCGCTATCCATTTTCTTATCTACTGAACGTGCACCGCTATGGAACTGCTTGAGCGTGGTTAGCAAGTAGCCTTTTTGCTGGCCTGCCAGAATCGAGGTTTCATCCATCGGATCACTTCCCCCATCCACATGGCAACTGTCGCAATTTTTCTCGTGAATCATTTTCCCTTTATCAGCGAGAGATTGATCGAAGTCTTGCTTAGCACGAACAAACGCGAGCTGAGAATAGTGCGCGGCTAACTCTTCCACTTCCTCTTCGGAAAGCGATTTTACAATAGTCGCCATGTCACCACTTTTACTCGTATCACCATAAACATGCTTAACGGTTTCAGCAGGTCGCCCTTCACCGTATTGCAGCATTTGATCAATAAAATTAAATTCCGGTAAGCCGGCGATAGAAGGAATATTGGTATTTGTAGATACTCCACGCGGTCCATGGCATGCCTCACATTCCAAACGCTCAATTAATTCTGGAGCAGATGCTTGCACTGACGAAACCAGAAGAAAGTTTGCTGTAATCAACGTCAACGCTTGAGTTATTTTTGTCAAAGAAGAACACATAGGCTGCGATTCCTAAACTTAAATATTATTGAAAGACAGAGAGAACAAGGCGGCTGTATCTAAGATCTACTAGAAAGAAAGTGGAATAAACACGACGTTTCTAACGTCAAATCACTGCTATGCCATCGCTTCTTTATAAGCAATTCCCATATCAACCTATCCAAAACAACATCTCATTCACATACACCATACATGTTAGACCAAGCCCTTATAATTTGCCGACATTAGAAAGGCAAATATTAACCTTATTTTTTATAAGTCATTGTTATGCATAATAAAACAACAAAACCCATAACATTCAACACTTTGAGCGACATCACAACACTCAAAAAATCTCTTTAGCAAGCTGTGAAACACGGTTTTATGTCTATACTCAAAACAGTAAGTGGTAGAGTGGAATGTAAATTTTGACCCGTCGTTGTCCACTCTCTCCAAAAGATAATTAACAAGAATAAAGCAAACCATTTTATTTGGTCTCTTTATATTCAGAGCCGAAACTTCAACAAGTTGTATCTAAATTAGTCCCACTTTTATTTAAATCTATTAGGTGAAAGCGAGAGGGAAAATGAACAATAAAAAATCACTTTTCATAACAACCCTTGCCATGTTAATGGCCGCATGTGGTCCGGGCGGTAGCAATGATCAAAATACCCCTCCGCCAGATGTCAGTTCATTCAGCGTCGAAATCGAAACGCCGATGCTTATGCCCTCCGACAGTGGTAATGAAACAAAGTTGGTGGTTGACTTTAACGTTCTAGACGGCGCGGGACGTGATTACACGTTCGACACCGATAAAGACTTTAGAATCGCGGTGTTGAAAGCAATGCCAGCCCGTAGTGACGTAGAAGATACCAGTGATCCTGCTTACGACTATAACGGGCGTAACGGCAATACCTTCTGGAAGAGCTTCCATCACTCCAGTGATGCCTCTAATAATAGAGCGTCAATGGAGAATGTTTGGGATGGCGATTTAGAGAAAACAGACGACGGCTATCGTTATACCTTTGCAATTGCAGACATTTTGAAAGTCGCCGATCCGTATCCTGCCGATTCCGCTGATAATGGCGGGTATATAAGTTGGGATGAGGATAAATTACACCGAATCGTGCTCGCTTATGGGGACCAAGAAGTTGGTTTTACTCATGTTTATGAGTGGGTGCCAGGTACCAGTTCAGACAGCACTGTATCAAGAAATGTCATTGAAGACGGAACCTGTGCGAATTGTCATATGAACGAGCCACTTCGTCATGGGCCGGGTTATCGCTCAATCGACAACAACATCGCCGTTTGTACGTCTTGTCACAACGACAGTAACCCTGGTGCAGCACCGGCTCGCCGACCACTTGCTGCCGTCGTACACCAATATCACGGTAACGTCTTTAAACTTGGTAGTGACAGAAGTGACCTTACGACTTATAAACAGCCAGTTGACGATACTGGACAGTTAGTCACGGACATAAACGGTCTTGTCGTTGAGGGCAGCCCATTCCCACAAGATGCGCGCAACTGTACGACTTGTCACTCGAGTGACACGGCAAAAGCATCGGATGCAAACAAC
The DNA here is from genome assembly GCF_021728395.1 of Vibrio sp. J1-1. Lineage (GTDB taxonomy): Bacteria > Pseudomonadota > Gammaproteobacteria > Enterobacterales > Vibrionaceae > Vibrio. The sequence goes on from NZ_JAKKCM010000004.1 coordinate 159,123, forward strand.
TGGTTTGAACACCCAACACAAGTTGCCTGTGAAACCTGTCACTTGTTCCGTGATCGCGGAGCCCATGCAAACCAAGTCGGTACGGCATGGATTCGTGACGGCTCTCCACAAAATACCTGTACTGGATGCCACCGCCCTTATGAGCGTGATGAAAATGGTGATCCAATCATTGGTGAAGATGCCAGCCGAAGCGCTAAAACCGTTCATATGACGCGTTTAGCGAACCTTTCAACCGCCAGAGATACCTTAGACGTCACAATCGAGCAAGCTCGATTCATTGATGATAGCTTTGAAGTTCAAGTTCGCATCATGAAAGACGGTGTGGGTATAAGCACGATGGGTGACATTAATCCATACATCAATAATGACGATCACTTCTACCTTCTTCTTAACTGGGATAACGGTGAAGGCCCTCTATTGTCGTATTTAAGCCCTTTAACTTTCTCGTCACCATCACCGCTCCCAACCGTTAATCTGGACATGAATGGAGACGGCTCGGTTGGCGATGGCTGTGTTGCTGAAGGCGATGGCATGTTCACCTGTCAGAAAGACTTCAGTACTTCTGATGTCAAACCAACCAGCACCTCGAAACTGACTGTCAACATTGCAGAAGTACCTCTCTGTGCAGACAGAAAAGAAGCAGTGTTAAGTGAGTGTGTCAACTTTACTGGTATTGATCTAATCAAGAACCCGTTCATGATTGCAGCGCATAACACTTCTGCAGCCTTCGGTATTGGTGGTGTAGAAATTTCTCATGACCTCCCTATGGGCGCGGATATTGAGAGCTGTAACGGTTGTCATGAAGAATTGACAATCCACAAAACCTCTCATGCGGCGACTGATTTCCAGCAATGTAAAAATTGCCATAACTCAGAACGCCCATCTTTTTACACTGGCATACCAGCAGATCTGAAATACCACGTACACTCATATCATGCGTATGGTTCTCATCGCAATGGTGAGGCGGTATTCCCAGGAGCAATAAACAATTGTGAAGCTTGCCATACTTCGTCTCAATTTAACCTGCCAAGTCAGGAAAATACGCGTCCATCATTGGCGATGAATACAGCAGGAGACACTAAATACTACAGTCCGGCTCTTGTGGCCTGTGGTGCATGTCACCTTGAATCAGCGCTCGCTGACGCCGATCCTGAGACTGTCGCAGGTGACGCAATCCTGAGTCACATGCTGAATAACGGCGCGGTCTTTGGTGCTGATACTGCAGAAGAAGCCATGGGTTCTGAGCAATGTTCGACATGTCACGCTATTGGGCAATCTCAGGGTGTAGACAAGGTTCACAAGGTATATGACTACCGTTGAAACGTCATTGATCATAAGTAATTGACGATTAAGGATGGAAAAAGGAATTGTTATGAAAGCAATCATTCAGCGGTGGTTAGTGGTGTTAATACTCGGGTTTGGGGTGATCTCTTCGGTAAACTCAGAAGAGGTTACCGAGGCTGAGCCGGAAACAGCGACCTTATCGAGAGAAGAGATACAGACCATATTGGATACGAAGTTTTCGGAAGGGAAATACTCACGTCGTGGGCCTGACGGATGTTTACGATGCCATGATGATACGTCCGATAAACCTGCATCAGGTATTTTCGATAACGTCCATGGTAAGGCCGCCAACATTCACGGCCCAATGAACGACAAACAGTGTGAAGCTTGCCATGGCCCTGCAAACAACCATGAGCGTAACCCACGTAAAGGGCAAGTCCGGGAACCAATGATCACCTTTGGTCCCAACTCCCCTGTTCCAGTCGAAAAGCAAAATAGTGTGTGCTTATCTTGTCACCAGGACGCTAAGCGCTCGACATGGCACAGTAGTGAGCACGCTTTTGAAGGCCTGTCTTGTTCAAGTTGTCACCAATTGCATCAAAAGGACGACCCTATGATGGTGGCTGAGTTGCAAGCGGATAAATGTACCGATTGTCATATAAAAGCGAAATCGGACATTCACAAGCGCAGTAGTCACCCGGTACTTGATGGCGTAATGACCTGCTCGAACTGTCACAACCCACATCAGACAGCCAACGAAGCGAGCCTCAACTGGTCATCTATCAATGACACTTGCTTCGAGTGTCACGCGGAAAAACGCGGTCCAAATTTATGGGAGCATGAACCCGTTACGGAAGATTGTACAGCCTGTCACTCTCCTCACGGTTCAGTCAATAAAGCCATGTTAAACAAACGTCTGCCAATGTTATGTCAGGATTGTCACCGCGTTCCTCACGCTAACGTAGCAATGCCTGAAAACGACTTGAAGGTTCGTGGTGGTAGCTGTATGAACTGCCATACTCAAGTGCACGGTTCTAATCACCCACGCGGTCAGACGCTAAGATATTAAGGAGGGTGGCATGAAACTTTCGAAAATCTGTATTGCTATTTCCCTTGCTTTATCTCTACAAGTACACGCAGATGATTACTCACTGCAAAATGCGCAAGAGGCTGATACCAGCCGCTGGAATTGTACTGACTGCAGTAGTGACGGAACCTGGAGTGGTGAAGTTGGCGTGGGTGTCGGTTACCTCGATAACGATGGTTCAACAAGGTTCTATAACTGGAACCCACCGCTTCATGGTACAACTTCAGATAACAAGCGTCTGAACGGCAGCTTAAATGCCGATATTGAGCGCTATGAAGACAATGGATTCTACAATCGTTTCCTTATCGATGATCTGGGATTACAACGCTTCTTGCTTCAGTGGGAAATCGGAGAGTTTGACGGTTTTCGTTTATCAGCAAGCTATAGCGAAACCCCATACTACTGGAATCGCTCATCATTAAGCGCCTACGATGGCAGTGCTGGGACACTGACTAGTGGAGATTTAACCAAATATGAGCACGAAGTGACTCGAGAAACCTTCAAGTTTGAGCTCAAGTACACACCTAAGACGCCTTGGCAGCCCTATGCATCCATGAAGCATGAGCGCAAAGAAGGCACTACCTCACTTTATTCAGCGACAATACCAAGCTATGGTTCCGGTCCCGGATTTATTCCTAAAGCGGTCGATCATGAAACGCTGAATACTCAAGTGGGCCTGAGTTATGTTGAAGACCTCTGGTTAGTTGATGTTGCTTATCGCGGCTCTTTCTTCCGCAATGACATGTCAGCACTCTATTATGGTGACATAACCAACCCTTACGCGAATCAACTTTCTTACGAGCCTGACAACGATTTCCACCAGTTTGCTGTATCGGGTAATTATCTCCTAAATCAACAAACCTTTAATGGACGCATCTTGTGGTCACAAGCCACATCTGAAGGCGGCTTACTCCCATTCTCGTTGTCCCCTTCTAACTCAGATACGTTCCGCGGCGAAACCAACACTTGGCAGATCAGTGCGGATTATCACAACAAACTCTCACGCGAGACAGCGTTAAAAGTATCTGCTGACTATTCGGACAAAGGCGACGAGTCTGACAGACACGATGTCGTCGGTGCAACACGTGACAGTTATGACCGAACCAAAACCAAACTGGAAGCAGCGGTCACTCATCGCCTCAATCGAGATATCCGATTAAATGCCGGATACGACTATACTCACGACAAACGAGAGTATGCGGATCGTAAAAGTATTGATGAACAAAGTATGTATCTCGGTGCGCGTTATCGTCCGGAAGCGCCATGGCAATTGGGAGGTAAGTTATCCTACTTATTCCGCGATGGTTCAAGTTGGCGAAATTCAAGTAGCGACTCGCCAAACTTACGGCAGTACTACTTAGCCGATAAAGACCGCATAGAGTTTCGAGGAGACGGTAGCTACGATCTATCAGCAGATGTACAACTCCTAGCGGAATTCTGGTACGGCAATGATGATTATGACAAACCTGACATTGGCATGAGTGAAGGTGAAGACTACGGCTATGATCTGAGTGTCAACTTCAACCTAGCTGAGGATCTGAATGGGCACGTGTTCTATAATCAACAAATCATTCGCTCAGAACAGCAACATGCGAATTCTGATGTCGTTGGTTGGAATAGATACAAAACAAAACTGAAAGATGATGTCACCACAGTTGGTTTTGGCGTCAGCAAAGATGGACTACTTGAAGATAAACTCACGCTTTCCCTAGACTACAGCTACAGCCAGGCGGACAGCGAATCATCGACCACATCTAGCGGCTATCAATACCCGGATAATGAGTACAAATCTTCGCGTCTTGAAGGTGTCGCAGATTATGAAATATCAGACAATCAAAGCGTTCAATTCAATATTCGTTACGAAGATTACTCTGAAGAAGATTACCTCTACAATAATGAAGTAAGTAACATGGGTGACGTTCTACAAGACTACAACGGCATCTACGGCGGAGTTTATTGGAAGTATCGCTTCTAGCCAATATGAGTGCTAAAACTAAAAAAGCATCAGAAACATTACGAATCTGATGCTTTTTTGTTTATCGGGGCAAATTATGCCTGAAAGCTGAGAGGAATCTCTGCTAATTGATTGCCTTCATTGGCAGGGAATATTAGGTATTCGCCATGGTATTTCACCATCGATTTATAATCCGTTACCTTGTGAACCATAAAGCCCGCCTGTGATGCTTTTTCGACAAACTCGGCATGATTACCACGAACAAACCAACTCATTGGTTTAACCAGTAACTCACCATCAAAACAGCTTTCACATTGGTCTGCACACAGTGCCAATGAGTTTTGACCTTCGGTAAAAATCTGAACCTTACCGCAGCCCACTAATTGCTCTGAGGTAGAGACTTCCCAGCCCGCTTGCTCCATTACGTCCAAAAAGGCTTCAACGTCAGAGTCTTTAATCACTTTCACTTCTTCACCTTCGGGGAAAAACTGTGCGTAATAGGCTGAAATACGATTAAAAATAAACAGCAGGCCTGAATCGTTCCCCTTTGAACGCCCCGCCTTTTGCCAACGGGTCAGATCATCCCCCACTACTCGGCCAAATTTCTGCGATTTCAGTGCTTTTGTTACCCAGCGAACCAAGTAATGGTTGTTAGCAACAGGCGCATTCGCCAACTTACCTGAGCGATGTTCCGCGTCCAAATCTGCCAACGCAGAGTTAACGAGATTCTGAATTTCTTTGGTGTAATCCGACATTACGCCTTTCTTCCTAAAGTCCAATAAAACAGTGCAGAAAGCACTGAACAAGCAAACATAACAATAACCATTGGCCAAGCCACTCCGCCAGGAAGTGCCGCCACCAACGCACCAATCAGCGACCCCATGCCAAACCTTAATGTACCTGCCAGTGACGACGCCGTTCCAGCCATTAATGGGTAGCCGCTTAAAAGTAGTGCCATCGCGTTACTACCAATTGTTGATAACGTCCCGATGAACAGCACAACAAAAGGCACTGTGCCCCATAAACCTAAATCCAACATCCAGCTCACTAGCAAACCAATGCCCGCAAAAAGCTGAACCGACAGACCAAAACGAAGCATGGTATGCGAGCCGACCTTTTTCACTAAGCGACCGTTAATGCTGGTCATGATGATCATCGCGACAATATTCAAACCAAACAGGTAACCAAAGTAGTCAGGTCGAACACCATATATATCAATATAGACAAATGAGCCTGCGGTAAGGAAAGCAAACATCCCAGAGAATGAGAATGCGCCAGCTAACATCAAGCCTAATGCTTCTGAGCTCGAACACAAACGAGCGTAGTTTCTTAGTGTCGTACGAAAGCGCAGTGGTTGGCGATTTTCTGGTTTCAGTGTTTCCGGAATCTTCCAGAATACTAAAGAAATAACCAAAACAGAGAATACAGCTAGTACCCAGAAGATTGAGCGCCATCCAAACCAGATCGCAAAATGCCCACCGATCAGCGGCGCAACTAACGGCGCGATTGTAATAACTAGGGTGACAAATGACATAGCACGGGCGAAGTCTTCACGTTCAAACATGTCGCGAACAACCGCTTGGATGATCACCGCTGCCGCTGCACCAGCAAACCCTTGTGCGGTACGGACATAAGTCAGCGCATCAATACCATTTGTAGTCGCACTCACGACGGCTGCTAAACCAAAGAACAACACACCTAAAATCAGCACAGGTCTGCGGCCAAAACTGTCTGAAAGCGGACCGTGGATTAACTGTCCGATAGCAAAGCCCGCAGTGTACGCTGTTAATGTGATTTGCACCGCGCCGGGCGCTACACCGAGATCTTTCGCGATCGCAGGCATCGCAGGTAAATACATGTCAATGGCAAGCGGTGTCAGTGCGCCAATCGCCCCAAGAACAATGAATAGTAAAAAGGAAATTTGGGATTGCGGAGCACTTTGAGCTTTTTCTGTCATTCTTTTACCTCTAGTTGTGTCCCAACCACTCGCACCCTGGATTGGATACTGTGATAAATAAAGCTTCTCGTATCGTTGATTGTAGGAATAACGACGAATCCAAATCTCGTTTTACAAGATACAAAAGGACGGATGTATACCAAGGTGCTTCAAACGAACTCGACACCAAAAGCATATGATAACGACCTAAATTCATACACTATCGATGATATTAAAACGAAAAATGATGGAGCTTGCTCCACCATTCATTTACTACATCAGATGTTTACGAGAAAAGCATGTGTCTTAGGTATCGCTCCTCAGTTAATGACTTGAGGTTCAACACATACTAAAAATGTCTGGCACTAAATCAATTTGGTAGGAACGGCCATTTTGAGCGAATTCCTACCAAAAAACCAGTTCCCAATAGGAACTAAATAATTTCCTAGAGCTATGATTAATTCCAGATTGAATCAATTTCATCTTGGGTCAAATAACGGTAATCACCCGGTTCTAGTGCTGCGTCCAGCTCAATAGCGCCTATGCGTTCACGATGTAAATACTCAACTTTGTTACCAAGTGCAGCAAACATGCGTTTCACTTGGTGATATTTGCCTTCAACGATGGTTAGCAACAACTCATTTTCAGCTTCATTTACGATCTCTAAACGCGCCGGTAGCGTCGCCTCCTGCTCATTGCGCAGCATGATGCCTTCGGCAAGTTTCTCGGCATAATCAGGCTGAATAGCATCAACTAGCCAGACACGGTAGGTTTTTTCACATTTGTGTTTTGGCGATGTAATACGATGCGACCACTTACCATCGTCGGTAATGAGTACCAGACCAGTCGTGTCAACGTCGAGACGACCAGCAAAATGGAGATTCTCGATTTTTGGCTCATCAAGCAACACGAATGCAGTTTGATTGTAACCATCTTCATGTGAACAAACGAAATCAGCAGGTTTGTACAACATAATGTAACGCGGCCCCGGCGCTCCAACGACACGGTCTTTCCATATGACTTCCGCACCTTCTGGTACCTTGAATGCCCCACTTTTTTGAATGTCACCATCAACGGTCACTTCACCACTCTTGATGATCTTTGTTGCCTGCTTGCGCGTCGCACCCAGAGCGTCACACAAATATTTATCTAAACGCATGAATACCTCATTGAATTATACCCAAATGCTCTCCGAATCATGGTTCAAAGATCACTTGGGTATAAAAGTCAGGTATTATAACGTTCCTAGTTGGAATAGTTGAGCAATTTCACATTTTTTCATGTATACACTTCGTCCCTATCAAGCTGACTCTGTAAAAGCAGTCATTCATTACTTTCGTAAACACTCAACGCCTGCTGTGATTGTGTTGCCAACTGGTGCTGGTAAAAGTCTGGTGATTGCCGAATTGGCTCGTCTGGCTAAAGGGCGAGTTTTGGTTATGGCGCATGTTAAAGAGCTGGTCGAGCAAAACCATGCTAAGTACGAAGGTTACGATCTTAAAGGCTCAGTTTTCTCTGCAGGTCTTGGACGCAAAGAAACCGATCAGCAAGTTGTGTTCGCCTCTGTCCAGTCGGTGGTAAGGAACTTAGATGCCTTCAAAAACCAATTCTCACTGCTGGTGATCGACGAATGTCATCGAGTGCCAGATGATAAAAACAGTAGCTATCAAAAAGTGATTACTCATTTGCGGGAGTTGAACCCGGGGATTAAAGTTCTTGGTCTTACAGCGACCCCTTATCGATTGGGCATGGGTTGGATTTACCAGTACCATACTCGCGGACAGGTGCGCACTGAAGAGCCTCGCTTCTTCCGCGACTGCATATTTGAATTACCGATTCGATACTTGCTCGATGAAAATTTTCTTACTCCAGCTCGCATGATGGACGCACCTGTTTTGTCCTACGACTTTTCGCAGCTTAAACCCGCCAATACTGGGCGCTACAAAGAAGCGGAAATGGATATGGTGATCGACAAAGCCAAACGTGCCACGCCACAAATCGTCGAACAAATCATTCAATACGCTAAAAACCGTCATGGTGTCATGATTTTTGCCGCCACGGTTCGTCACGCGCAGGAGATCCATGGTTTATTACCTGAGGGTCAAACCGCAATTGTCATCGGTGATACGCCAACACCGGAGCGTGACGCCATCATCCAAGCGTTTAAAAACCGTGAAATCAAGTATCTGGTTAACGTATCGGTATTAACCACTGGGTTTGATGCACCACACGTTGATCTGATTGCCATTTTACGTCCTACAGAATCAGTAAGCCTGTATCAGCAAATCATTGGCCGCGGGCTACGCCTGTCAGAAGGTAAGTCTGAATGCTTGGTTCTTGATTACGCGGGAAATAGCTACGATTTGTATCAACCTGAAGTCGGTGACCCTAAACCCGACTCCACCAGCGAGATCATCACCATTCCCTGCCCTGCTTGCGGTTTTAATAACAACTTCTGGGGCAAACTGGACAACAATGGCTTTTTGCTGGAACACTTCGGCCGCCGTTGCCAAGGTTACTTCGAAGACGAAGAAACGGGTGAGCGTGAGCATTGTGGCTATCGATTCCGAGCAAAATATTGTGGTGAATGTGGTGCAGACAACGACATCGCTGCGCGTATCTGCCATGAATGCGATGCCACATTAGTTGATCCGGATAAGAAGTTGAAAGAAGCGCTCAACCTGAAAGATGCGTTGATATTCGAGTGCACAGAGATGGACCTATCTGTATTCAAATCCCAAGACGGCAAGTCTCAGTTAAAAGTCACCTACTCGGGAGAACCATACCAAGGTGAAGGAAACGCCTTAGTACATGAGTTTTGGTCTCTAAGTACCAAAAAGCAGAAACAGAACTTCAAAGACCAATTTGTTCGTCCTCACCTAGCGGACAAGCATCGCCCGTTTGACGAAGCGTCTCCGACTCGAGTGGTGGCAAATCAGCATCGTTTTCGCTTACCACAATTTGTGATAGCCAGAAAGTCAGGACGCTTTTGGAAACTGCGTGACAAAATTTTTGATGATGAGCTGCAGTGATATTGAAGAAATCCGGCGATGTATTTCAGTTAAGTCAACGAAGTGAACCACTCAAGCAGCTAACAGGCAGGTTCACCTTCTATTCATATACCGCTGCCTATAATTCTGCCAATTGTTTAGAAAAGGTTTTATTATGAACAAACCAACCAATTCTCAGCGTGTTACGTTGTTTCTAAGCTTGCTTCCAGTGTTAATTTCAGCGTCAACGTTCGCACAGCAAAAGGATCTGACATCGTCGCAAGATGGCCATGCGATTGTACAGGATGTGATAAAACCTGGTACCGAGATTGAATTTTATGAAGACCAAGATGAGGTCTACCGCGCGGTGCAAAACGGTGATATTCGACCATTTTCTGAACTCTACACGACGGTCGAAAAGGACTTATATGGTCGTATTATTAAAGTAGAACTCGAAGAAGATAATAGTGCGTGGGTTTACGAATTAAAAATCCTCTTTGACAACAACGTCTTAAAAGTTGAATACGATGCTGCAACATTAGAAATGCTCGAAGTAAAAGGGCGTAGCTTCAATAAAGCACTGAAACCACAGCAACAATAAACGAACAAAGAAGCCACTATGAAAATACTTGTTGTCGAGGATGATCCTCGCATTGGTGAGCAAATCATCAAGACGTTAGAAAGCACTGGCTGGGTACCTGAACTCTCTCAAGATGGGATTGATGCGCTATATCGTGCGACAACAGAAGAGTGGGATGTGATCGTTCTGGATCTCGGCTTGCCTAAGCTGGATGGCTTGTCAGTATTGAACGGCATTCGAGATGAAAACATCAATACACCTGTCGTCATTCTCAGTGCTCGCGACACACTCACCGAACGTGTCGAAGGCCTTAATGCTGGTGCCGATGATTATCTCACCAAGCCTTTCGAGATGGTTGAGTTGATCGCCCGTATCCGTGCCCAGCTTCGCAGAGCTTCAGGTAATGCTTCTCCTGTCATGCAAATTGGCGATCTGAGTTTGGACACCCGAACCTCTAAAGTTATGTGGAAAGGCGAACCTGTTAGCTTAACCGCGCTCGAGTATAAAGTGGTTGCGTACTTTGTACATAATCCGGAGAAAGTAATTTCACGGACAGAACTGGTCGAGCACATTTACAAACAAGACTTTGACCGAGACTCAAACACCATTGAAGTCTTTATTGGCCGTATCCGCAAAAAAATCGCACCTAAAATCATCAAAACCGTCCGAGGCTTAGGGTACCAATTAAATGCCAAATAAATATCGACTACCGCTGTATCCGTTAAAACGGCTCAGTATTAAAAGTCGGCTGGTATTAGCGGCTGTTGTTTGGTTAACCGCGATGATACTTGCTGCTGGCGTCACCATCCCAACTCAGGTTTATAACTACATGGTGGACGACACTCGTTCCCAACTGAGCGTTTTTATGGACGAGATCGCCGCGCAGTTAGAAGTCGACAAAACCGGGCATTTGTCTCTAGCCGCACAACTTTCTGATCCGCGCTTTAGCAGACCTTATAGCGGGCTGTACTGGAGCGCCTCGACCAAAACTAACCTCGAACGTTCACGCTCTTTATGGGACAAAAGAATCGAGTATAAAGAGCTCGACAAAGACGCTTATGGCGCTCGCGATGAGAAGCTAATTACCTTGGAAAAGGTACTGTATTTACCCGATTATAATGGCCCTATTCATGTTGTTGTCGGTATTGATGAAGCCCCAATCAAAAATACACTTCAAACGTTAATCGGACAATTGTGGTTAATTTTAGGCTTGCTGTTTGCTGGTGTTCTCACCGTTATTTTGGTGCAGATAGCATGGTCTTTAAGCCCTCTTACTAAATTACAGAAAGAGCTCGCTGAGCTTAAATCGAGAAATAAAACCAGTCTGGAAGAGACCTACCCTAAAGAGATCTCTCCCTTAATCTCCGATCTTAACGCATTACTGTTTCATTATCAGGAGCTTTTAGAACGGGCACGAAACCATGCCGGGAATTTATCCCATGCGCTAAAGACACCGTTATCTGTCCTGAAAAACGAAGTACGCACGTTGGATACAAACGCCCAGTCTCGATTAGATGAACCACTGAATCAAATTCAATCACACATTGATTATCACTTAGGACGAGCACGAATGGCGGGGGCGATGAATATCCTATCAGTCAAAGCCAATCCAGCCGAACGAGTCGATGCCATTTCGATGGCCTTTGATAAAGTGTACGCCCAACGTGACATCACACTGGTCAGTGAACTCGACTCTGAATTAAACGTAGCGGTAGAGAAAAGTGATCTTGACGAAATGTTAGGTAACCTACTTGAGAACAGCTACAAGTGGGCAAACCAAATGATTCGTGTCCATTCTATTCACGATAAGGAAAATATCCGCCTTATCATAGAAGACGACGGTCCGGGGATTCCTAAAGAACAGTTAGAGCGTGTGACCCAACGAGGGTTTAGGCTGGACGAAGAAACACCAGGCTCAGGGTTGGGATTAAATATTGTCAGTGAAATGGCGCATAGTTACCGCGGGCAATTAGAGCTAGAAGCAAGTAAAATGGGTGGCTTGAAAGCGACACTTATATTGCAGAGAAGCCGCACTTAATCGCCGTGAACGGTTCTAGCTTCAGCTGAGAGTAAACGCAGAAAAGCGGTGAAAACAAATACAAGTGGCACATTTTTTGTTCTACCTATGTAAGGTGCATTTCTCAGACATACTTTATTGGGCTGTTTTTGTTGATTTAGATACAATTTTGGTTGCTGAAGCTCGGGTGGAATGATAGTATCCGCGCTCGCTTGAACAGTTCCTGTGTCAAGCCTTACCACAAACAACAAGGTCGCATTGTTGATTGTGAAAATTTATTTTTACTAATTTGAGAGTAAATACTATGAAATTCGAAGCAGTAGTACGTACTGAACTAGGTAAAGGTGCGAGCCGCCGCCTACGTCACGCTGGCAAATTCCCTGCAGTTGTATACGGCGGTGAAGAAGCAGCTGTAGCTATCGTTCTTAACCACGACGAAGTCATCAACCAAATGGACAAGCCTGAGTTTTACGAAGCGCTAGTTCTAGTTATTGATGGCAAAGAAGTTAAAGTTAAGCCACAAGACGTTCAACGTCACGCGTTCAAGCCAAAAGTTGAACACATGGACTTCATCCGTATCTAATTCCCTACCAAGGAATTACTCGGATTAAATCCAAACCTTTTGCATAAAAGATAACCGGACTTACCAACCGAATTATCTAAAAAATTTCAAAACCCCGGAGACTTACCACCTTCGGGGTTTTACTATTTTAGGCCCTTTAACCCTCACGCCTCAGAAAGAACCTTTACGCCTCAGAAAGCTGTCCACTGCCCTAACACGCACAAAGATCATGTACTATCTGCTTCTAAATTGAGACAGCAATAGAGAAATCTAAAATTTCAGTCTTTGTCTGCTTGATGCCTCAAAATATGCACCTGATTCCACACAAATAAAGTGCACTTCTATTAACCTCCTCACAAAAACAGCCTAAATAAAACACACATTTAACGCTAAAAACCGTTTCTGTTTATTTGTAGACCACGTTTGCAAGCTGAATAACTCACTGATTTGACACAAGTATAAATAAGAGCTTGATCACTAAACTTTCACATTAATTCCGTATATTGCACGCCGTAACAATAACAAAATCACAAACAAAGGTTCTACTTATGCAATTCTCCAAATCTCTATTGGTACTTTCAGTAGGCGCGGTTTTAGCAGGATGTGGGTCAGATAGCGATAGTATTTCTATCACTTGCGAAACCGCTGATTCATGCACAAAATTCACCGTTCTTCATACTAACGATAACCATGGTCGTTTTTGGCATAACAATGATGGCGAATACGGCATGGCTGCACGCCACACTTTAATCCAATCTATTCGTGCAGAGGTGGAAGCAAACGGTGGTGAATCCATTCTCCTCTCTGGTGGTGATATCAACACTGGTGTACCAGAGTCAGACATGCAAAATGCGAAGCCCGATTTTATCGGCATGAACCTGATTGGCTACGACGCAATGGCAGTCGGTAACCACGAATTTGATAACGCACTAGATATCTTGGACATGCAGGCTGAGCTGGCAGACTTCCCTATGCTAGCAGCGAACATCTACAAGAAAGATACTGACGGTAATGTAACCGATGAGCGTTACTTTGCTCCGTACAAAGTGTTCACGATTAACGGTCTAAATGTGGCGGTTGTTGGTCTAACCACAAAAGATACAGCAAAACTGGTTAACCCAGACAACGTGGCGGACATCCACTTCGCAGATCCTCAAGACGAAATTAAGAAAGTTCTTCAAGAAATAGAAGACAACGAAAATGTTGATCTTGTTTTCGCAACGACCCACATGGGCCACTATCACGATGGCAACCATGGCAGTGAAGCACCTGGCGATGTACTACTGGCTCGCTCTCTTGAAGAAGGTCAGTTAGATGCGATCATCGGTGGCCACTCGCAAAACCCTGTTTGTATGGAACCAGGCACCAACGAGTACGCGGACTTCAACCCTGGCGATGACTGTACTCCAGACCAACAGAATGGCACTTACATCATGCAAGCCCATGAGTGGGGTAAGTATGTAGGTCGCGCTGATTTTGAATACTTCGACGGCAAACTGCACCTCGCCAACTACGCATTGATTCCAGTTAACCTACTCGATGAAAACGATCAAGTGATTGGTGACTATTTCCAACCAGACGCGATTGTCCAAGAAACGCTCCGTACCTACCAAGAGCAAGGGCAAGAGCTACTTGATGTTGTTGTCTCTAGCACCGACGGAAAACTGGAAGGCGACCGCAGCGTTGTACGCTCTCAGCAAACTAACTTAGGTCACCTTCTGGGCGAAGCGTACCGCACATACAACCTGGTGAATGCCGATTTTGGCGTAATGAATTCTGGTGGTGTGCGTGACTCGATTCAGGCGGGTGATATTACGTATCGTGACGTCCTCACAGTACAGCCATTTGGTAACTTCGTAACTAAAGCGACCATGACAGGCCAGGAAGTACAAGATTACTTAGATGTTGTTGCGACAAAATCTGCAGGCTCTGGAGCTTACGCGCAACTGGATAACATTACACTGGATGTCGATTGTGATGCTGGCTCTGTATCAATCACTGATATTAATGGCAAAGGTTTCAACTTGGACGCAACTTATACCTTCTCAGTAATCAGCTTCAGTGCCGCTGGTGGTGACGACTACCCAGTCATTGACGTTGAATCGACTCAAATGACCGATGCTTCTGTGCTCAGAGAGTTCTTCGTTAATCACCCTCAAATCTCAGCAGCAAACTACGAGAAGAATTTAGGTAATATTCAGTACTTCAGCAATAGTCAGGCAGTGACAGGTTGTCCAGCAACCAGTAGCTAATGACTGAATTCATCATTTTTGTATAGGAGCTAAACGCTCTTACTAGCCGAAGTTTGTTTTAAAAAACCGGAACGTTTTTGTTCCGGTTTTTTATTTCCGTAAATTGCTGAAAATTCTCTACCTTCACAAACTGTTCAAAAAATGTTCATTTGTATTGTTGACGCCCCTGTGTTGGGCTTCTATGTTAGATAAGGTCTTTCGAAAATATAGGCTCGTCAATTAACTTTCCGGACATTTTGAACGGTAGTGAGAGCGAGTGTAAGAAAGATGGAAATGGCGTTGCAAACACTGCTCTCAAACAATTTGTCTTTGGACTCCAAACTACGGTGACTCGCCTCAACGCGTGCGCCAATGAGCAGCGATTCTGAACGTCAATATGTGTCAAATGCTGCCATCGAGTTCTGGAGGTCAAAAATGAAACGAGCCAGCAATAGCTACCGACTTCAAATGATTAAAGACGTGGTTACCCGTAGAGAACGAGAATCCTGTACGGATCCTATGGCGAGATACATCCATAGACTGATGGATGAAAATCCAACGAGCAAATTAGATGTTGAACTTAACCATCGATTTGCTGGAAACCACTTCGACGAACAAGCAGGAGGTTGGGTTAGCGATACTTGGTCTATGAAAATGAAGTAACGCCAGATGCCTGTATTACAGAGCATAATATGGATAGGATCTTCCCGGCTCACAAGACGTTAATGCGGGCTGGGAATAAACACTTTAAAACAAATCTTGTTGCGGTGAAATATCTTCTGCTGACTGTTCAACCTTTCCTTTCCCTGCTAACAGTTTTCTTCTGTAACGCTGACGACAAAGCTTAATCACATAAAGCTGCTGGGCAGGTGTGTACTTCTGCCAGTTAAATCGTTCTTCTCGCTTGCGCATACACCCTTTGCAATACCCCTTTTCATCAGCACTACAAATGCCAACGCAAGGACTAGGGACGCTAAAAAACTCCAATTGCTCCATGCTAAAACCGTTCTTTAATTGTGAATGTCAAAAACGACTCAAATACAACGATACATTGCTGTTACCCAGAGGTAAACTGCGTTATGTCAGGGCCATACGAAACTATTACCGTATGTTGACAAAAAACAGTGTTTTATTAATTACACTTATTCTCGTTTTTTATAACGGAGTCTATTAAATGAAGCTTAGTCTAAAAACGTTAGTTGCGGCAATCTCCCTTCCTGTCCTGATGACGGCATGTGCAAGCAACGGTGATAATGTGAAAAAAATAACGGCTCAAGACTTACAGCACCACAATTGGGAGCTGGTTAAGATAGATGGTAAAAACATTGAACTTACCGAACGTCAAAAAGCACCTCGCCTAGAAATTGGTGAAAACCTCACAGCTAACGGTAATGCTGGATGTAACAACTTCTTTGGCCAGGCTGAACTAAAAGACAACCAACTGCGCATCGAAAAGATGGGCATGACCATGAAAATGTGTATTGGTGACATCATGAACGTCGAACAAGCGATGTCATCGACACTATCTGACTGGAGTGACATCACGCTAACTAAAGGTGGTTTAGTTCTTAAAAACTCAGAGCATGAATTGACATTTACACTGCGTGACTGGATGAACTAATCAATACACCGAGTAAAGTGATTGGTATCAGAAAGCAGCCTACGATGGCTGCTTTCTTGCTTTTCGCCGCTCAGAAGCCTCTTGTCCCATCTTTAATATCAATCGATGTGCCACATTAATATATTCATCTGAAAGAATTTATTGCTCCGCACGGTCACTCTTATTCTTGAAATAGCACTTAAGTGCTCACGTTATATTTTCTCTAATTGACCTTTCATTGATGGCAATTCTATTAGTCGATGCGTTAATCCTACGGGTATTCACGTTGATAATAATAATAGATAGCTTACTATCCATGTAAAGGATTGAATTTTATAAGCCTTATCGCACTCATCGAAGTAAGAATAAATTAACGAAAGCGGATAATGTATGAATAAGCTATTTAGCGCCATCGGCATTTTAGCCACGGCTTTTACTACCAACGCATTTGCTGAAGATTGGCAAGCCATCGAGAAACAAGCTGATGGTCAATCAGTCTACTTTCATGCTTGGGGCGGCAGCCAAGAAATCAACCGCTATATCCAGTGGGCTGGCAAGGAGCTCAAGTCTCGCTACAATGTGACTCTCAATCATGTCAAAGTCACCGACATTTCCGAAACCACGACTCGATTGATTGCAGAAAAAGCCGCTGGCAAAAACACTGGGGGCAGTGTCGATATGGTTTGGATCAACGGTGAAAACTTCAAATCGATGAAGGACAACCAGCTACTATATGGTCCGTTTGTTGATGCTTTGCCAAACTGGCAATACGTAGACAGAACACTACCTGTCGATGTGGATTTCTCTGAGCCAACCGACGGACTAGAAGCGCCGTGGGGAGTGGGTCAGTTAGTATTCATCCATGATACGGAAAACCTGAATAATCCACCTCACTCTTTTGCAGAAATGCTCAGTTATGCAAATGCGTTTCCCAATCGTCTGACGTACCCACGCCCGCCGGAATTCCACGGTACCAGTTTCATTAAAGCGTTATTGATCGAGCTGACCAATAACGAACCAGCATTGCAGAAACCAGTAAACGCAGAGACATTTGAACCAGTCACGCAGCCGCTATGGCAATACTTAGATAAGTTTCACAAAGTGGCCTGGAGAGGTGGCCAACAGTTCCCGGCAGGCACAGCAGAAACACTGCAATTACTTGACGATGGTCAGATTGATTTAGCCATTACATTCAACCCAAATGCCGTTTTTTCTGCCCAGTCGAGCGGTACTCTTGCTGAAACAACTAAAGCTTATGCCATGGATACTGGCGCGCTATCCAATATCCATTTTCTGGCTATCCCATGGAATGCAAACGCCAATGCAGGTGCGCAAGTTGCGATAAACTTCTTACTAAGCCCTGAGGCACAGTCTCGTAAAGGCGATATTAATGTTTGGGGTGATCCTTCCGTACTAAGTAGTGAGTATTTAACGGGTACGGCAAAGAATACACAACAATTTAAATCGATTGATGAACCACACCCGAGCTGGCAAAACGCCCTAGAGCAAGAGTGGTTAAAACGTTACGGGAATTAGTACAAACAAATGTTAAGAGCGCTGTATCTAGTTATTATCGCGGTTTGTATTTTGCCCACCATCCCCGGCTTGCTAGGGGTGGTGGTTTCTGCGCTTGGCTATGTACCACCTATCGGTCTGACCCAGTTCTCGTTAAACGGCTTTGTTGCCGTATTTGACTGGGAAGGGGTATGGACCTCTATCGGACTCACTCTCTACTCTGCTATTTTCAGCAGTTATTTAGCGTGCATACTCACCTTTGCTATTTTGCAATCGGCTTGGAACAGCAGGTTTTGGCGAAAAATAGAGGTTATCCTGTCGCCACTACTTGCGATGCCGCATGTCGCTTTCGCTATCGGCTTTGCTTTTTTGTTTGCTCCGACAGGCCTAGGGGTTCGAGTTGCGACTCAATTCTTGGGTTTCGACCCAAACGAACAAACCGTTGATGACTTAGCTTTGTTGATTAAAGACCCGCATGCACTTGGTTTGATCATCATGCTGGCGATCAAAGAGACCCCTTTCCTGCTACTGATGAGTATTCCAATTTTACAGCAGCTCAATGTTGATAAAATTGAAAAAGTCAGCCACTCAATGGGCTACAGTACCGCTCAGACATGGTGGAAATGCATTTTTCCACAATGGTTAGCAAAACTGAGATTCCCTATGCTGGCCGTGATTGCTTATAGTTTATCGGTTGTCGATATCGCGCTCATTATCGGCCCTACTAATCCGCCAACTTTTGCTGTGTTGGTTTGGCAATGGTTTAATGATCCTGATCTGGCACTTTGGCCAAGAGCGGCTTCAGGCGCAGTGATTTTATTTGCTATTGCCACTGGGTTGATTGGCTTTACTCGTTTTGTCGAATGGTTAATCACAAAAGGCTTTAAGCGTTGGCAATATTCTGGACGATCGGGGCTTAGACTACCCGGAAAAGTGCTGTTTTCCCTGATCACATTGCTTACTTTTGTCATCGTACCTTTAATGGTGCTGTGGAGTTTTGCTCAACGTTGGCAATTTCCGGATCTCTTACCCAGTCGTTACACCCTGCGCTTTTGGCAATATGAATGGCATAGTATTTTAGGCACCATAGGGCAAAGTATCACAATCGCCTTGATCAGCGCCTCCGTTGCTCTAATTCTGGCGTTAATTGCCCACGAATATAAGCTTCGCTATCGCTGGCAGGTTCCGGGCTACGTCATTGCCATCCCTATGCTTATCCCACAATTGTCCGTACTTTTTGGAATACAGGTCGCGACTTTGTACTTTAACAGCAATGCCTACTTTTTCTGGGTTTGTTGGGCACACGTTTTCTTCGCTTTCCCATTTGTCTACTTATCACTGGACGGCCCTTGGCGCAGCTTCAATAACGGCTTAACTCGTGTTGCCCTTAGCTTGGGAAAAACACCGCTACAAACCTGGCTTAAAGTAAAACTACCAATTCTGTTGCCTGCCATTGTTTTCGCTTGGGCTGTAGGTATCAGCGTTAGCTTAGCGCAATACCTGCCGACGCTGGTGCTGGGTGCGGGTCGAATCAGCACAATCACAACGGAAGCGGTAGCGCTTTCTAGTGGTTTCGACCGCCGTGTTACGGCAATCTACGCGATTTGTCAGGCACTTTTGCCATTAATGTTCTTCTCTTTTGCAATTTTACTAAGCCGTTTAAACGGCAAATACCGCCGACTTTCAATGAAAGGTTTACTTAACCATGAGTCTTTGTCTCAAAAACCTCGCCATCCATAAAAACAATGGCGACACACTTTTCTCTGGATTTAATATCATTGTAGAGAAAGGCGAAATTGTTACCCTGATGGGACCAAGCGGCTGTGGTAAATCTACTCTGTTAGATGCCATTGCCGGACATCTCTCTAACGAGTTCCATTATTCGGGGTCCGTTACACTCAACGATGAAACTCTTGATCCACTTCCCGCGCACAAGCGTAAAGTAGGAATCCTATTTCAGGATGATATGCTGTTCCCTCACTTGACGATATGGGAAAACCTAGCCTTCGCACTGCCAAATACCATCAAAGCTAACGCAAGAAAAGAACACGCGATGCTAGCCTTGAGGAACATTTCCTTACTCAAAATTGCAAACTCTTTCCCCGACCAAGTTTCGGGTGGCCAACGAGCACGTATTGCACTGACACGTATGTTGCTTGCACAGCCCAAGGCAGCGCTTTTAGATGAGCCTTTTAGCAAGCTAGATAAAGACCTTAGAATCCAATTTCGTACTTGGGTAGTCGAGCAACTTCAACAAGCCAATATCCCAACTATAATGGTCACTCACGATGAAGATGACATTCCCGAAGGTAGTCGCTGTATAACTTGGCCATGGGAGACAGAGAATGCTTGATCGTTTCAGTATCAAAGTCATCAGGTGGCCCCTGACTCAAAGTGCGAAATTCGTCGATAAGTTTGGTATCACCGCTAACCAAACCACCCTATTTGGTTTTGCTGTTGGCTGCTTGGCAGTGCCAGCCCTGATCACAGAGCATTACTTGACAGCTCTTTTGTTTATCCTAGTCAATCGGTTTTGTGATGGGCTTGATGGCGCCTTAGCGAGAATTCAGGGGATTACCGACGCTGGTGGTTTTCTCGATATCAGCTTGGACTTTGTGTTTTATTCACTGATCCCTTTTGGATTTGTGCTCGCCAACCCCGAACAAAATGCCATTGCTGGTGCCTTTTTAATTTTCTCGTTTGTCGGAACGGGTAGTAGCTTTTTGGCATTTGCGATAATGGCCAGTAAACAGGGTATCGAGAATCCAGTTTATAAACACAAATCACTTTACTATATGAGTGGCTTGACTGAAGGCACGGAAACCATTGCTGCGTTTATTGCGTTTTGTATTTTTCCTCAAAATTTCGCCCTGATTGCTTACCTATTTGGTGCGGCATGCTGGTTCACTACCTTCACACGTATCTATTCCGGTTTTCATACGCTCAAAGACAGTTAAGACAGCTTGAAAATGTAAGTTTTTTGAGAAAAATTTCCCTTAAGTGACTGATTTGTAGAATATCTAAACACATATTAAAGTGGGGGTATATACTCTTTGTGTATAGAAACCATTTGGAGGTTATATGAAAAAATACGTCAAGGTAGGCATGTTGCTTACATTCTCCGTAATCGTACTAGGAGGCTGTACTTCTCCTAATCCTTACGGTGATGCATATGGCTCGGCAGACACTCGAAAAGTTCAGCAGGTTTACTACGGAACGGTGGAAAAAGTTGAACCAGTGACCATTGATGCCTCCACGCAATCCAACGCCATCGGCACAATCGCTGGTGCAGCAGTAGGTGGTATATTAGGCTCAAAAGTCGGTGGCGGTTCAGGCTCTGATATCGCCGCCATTGGTGGTGGTCTGTTGGGTGGTTATGCGGGTAGTAAAACCGCAGAGGCAACCGCGAAACGAAACGGTGTGAACCTAACAATCCGCTTGGAGGATGGGAAAATCATCTCTATCGTTCAAGAAGCGAACCCAAACATGATGTTCCAGCCTGGCCAGGCGGTACAAATTAACATGTATGGTAGTGACGCGAGGGTTGTTCCTCGCTAACCTGAGTACGCTTAATCGGCGTAATTGCTCTGGTCTTTTGGTTAAAATTCATAATCCGCGCAAGCATACATAAATAACACGTATGCTTGCGCGTTTCTTTTGAGTTCAAATTTGATCGTCGTCAATGGAACATCAAACTTCTGACATTTTCGATGTCTAAATGACATCAAGTTGTTAGCATAAGCCCTTTCCAGATAACTTTGGGCTTGTAATGACTCCTACTGTTGACCACGTACTCCTCAATATCGCATTAAACCTCAGTTCCAATCGCTCTCATGAACAGCAATATCAGAGTCTTATCGATGGTGTTGCACAAGTCTTTCCGTGCGATGCCACTTGCCTGTTTATTTTTGATGAAGACGGATTCCTCACCCCCGTTGCAGCGAAGGGACTGTCAAGCTCGGTATTAGGTCGTCGTTATTTTCCCAAAGCTCACCCAAGGCTCGATGCCATTATTCAAAGCCGGGAGCCTGTTCGGTTCGATGCTCACTGTACGTTGCCTGACCCCTTTGACGGCACATTGTTAACCGAAGACCAATGTATTGATGTGCATGACTGTATGGGATTTAGCTTGTATGTGGAAGGACAACTGGTTGGTGCCTTGACGATGGATGCTCTGGCAGTAGGCGCGTTTGATGATATCGACCCCGTTACGATCGAAACCTTTGCGGCTTTAACTGCAGCGACACTGCGTAACATCGCTCAATTAAAAGCGCTCAAAATTCAAAACCAAAAGCAGAAAAGCGTCACTCAAACACTTATCCAGCAAGCTCGTTCACAAAAAGGAGAGATGATTGGATTAAGTCCGCAAATCACTCAACTGCGTAATAACATCGCCACGGTTGCTCAATCCGACTACGCGGTTTTGATTACAGGTGAAACAGGGACGGGTAAAGAGTTGGTCGCGCATTCGGTTCATGCGCAATCTCATCGCAGCGATAAGCCAATGATCTACGTGAACTGTGCTGCCCTACCTGAAGGACTGGCTGAAAGCGAACTGTTTGGGCATGTCAAAGGCGCATTTACAGGTGCCAATAGCCACCGCGCCGGTAAATTTGAACTGGCTGATGGTGGAACGATATTCCTAGATGAAGTTGGCGAACTGCCTTTGATTTTGCAGGCAAAACTGCTGCGCGTTATCCAACAAGGTGAGCTTCAGCGTGTGGGTAGTGACCAGCATTTGATGGTTAACGTTCGCATCATCGCTGCGACTAATCGACAACTGGAAAAAGAGGTCGAAGCCGGTACATTTCGAGCTGACCTTTTCCACCGTTTAAATGTGTTCCCAATTCAAGTCCCGCCATTGCGTGCTCGTGACGGTGACATTCCTGTTTTAGCGGGGTATCTTCTTGAAAAAGTGCGCCAGCAATTCAATGCACCTAATATGCACGTTCATCCGAAAGTATTGACTCAACTTGAATCTTTACCTTGGTACGGAAACGTCCGCGAGCTTGAACACACCTTAACTCGAGCGGCTTTACACGCCATACAACAAGGTGCCGGAACTATCATGCTGAGTCACTTTGACACCTCACTGGCAATTGATGATGTAAAAAACACATCACATTATCTGCCAAAAGAAAGTCAGCCAATGCGAGTGTTAATAGAATACTATCAGCGAGATCTAATTGAACATGCTTTGAACCAAACAGGAGGCGTTTGGGCAAAAGCGGCAGAGTTTTTACAAATGGATCGCGGTAACTTATATCGAATGGGTAAAAAGCTTGGGTTCAATAAATAAACAGCCGTAAGAATATGATGTAATTAAGACATCAATCACGTTGTCTTAATTACATCGCCCGCCTCCTCACAAATACACAAAAAACTTAAAAATCAATAAGATAAATATTGGCACGCATTCTGCTATTCAGTGGTCAACATTACGACTATTAAAACAATCACTGGAGAACCCAATATGTTCTGTATTCAATGTGAACAGACAATTCAAACCCCTGCTGTTAAAGGTTGTTCTTTTACACAAGGTATGTGCGGTAAAACGTCTGAAGTATCTGACCTGCAAGACGTGTTGGTTTACACGCTACAAGGGGTTTCTTTTTGGGCATCAAAAGCACTTGAATTCAACATCATTAACGATGAAATCAACCAATGGGCACCGCGAGCGTTCTTCTCTACACTGACTAACGTAAACTTCGACCCTGAACGTATCCTTGAGCTAACATCTCAAGCCGCCGTTTACAAAGCACTGCTAAAAGAGCAAGTGATGTCTGCAGCCACTTTGGCAGACACCGAAGTTGCTAACATTCCTGCCGTTGCAAACTTTGAGCTTCCAAACAGCGCTGAAGCGATCCTAACATTTGCTCCTCAAGTCGCAGTTAACCGCGGTAAAGACCAAGTGCATGAAGATGTAATTGGTTTGCGTCTACTTTGCCTATACGGCCTAAAAGGTGCAGCAGCGTACATGGAGCACGCGCGTGTGCTTGAGCAAACTAACAACGACATCTACGCCGAATACCATGAAATTATGGCGTGGCTAGGTACGGACCCAGAAGATCTCGGTGAACTGCTTGATTGCTCAATGCGCATCGGTCTGATGAACTACAAAGTTATGGAAATGCTAGACCAAGGCGAAACGACGACCTTCGGTCACCCAGAGCCAACCACCGTTAACGTCAAACCAGTAAAAGGCAAATGTATTCTGGTATCTGGTCACGATCTTCATGACCTGGAAAAAATCCTGCAACAGACCGAAGGCAAAGGCATCAACGTTTACACCAACGGTGAAATGCTACCTGCACACGGCTACCCTGAACTGAAGAAATACCCTCACCTAGTCGGTAACTACGGCAGCGCTTGGCAAAACCAACAGAAAGAGTTCTCGAACTTCCCTGGCGCCATCGTGATGACATCTAACTGCTTATTGAACCCAGATGTAGGTCAATATGCAGATCGCTTATTCACACGCAGCATCGTTGGCTGGCCTGGTGTAGCTCACATCGAAGGTGATGACTTCAGCCAAGTAGTTGAATGTGCACTGGCGCAAGACGGTTTCCAACACGATGAAATCGAACACCACATCACGGTTGGCTTTGGCCGTAATGCACTAATGAACGCAGCGCCTGCGGTAATCGACCAAGTGAAACAAGGCAACATCAAACACTTCTTCCTAGTGGGCGGTTGTGACGGTGATAAAGCAGAGCGTAGCTACTACACCGACTTCACGGCAGAAGCACCAGAAGATACACTAATCCTGACGTTGGCGTGTGGTAAGTTCCGCTTTAACAAGAATACCTTTGGCGATATCAATGGTATCCCTCGCCTATTGGATGTGGGCCAATGTAACGACGCTTACTCTGCAATCCAACTTGCACTGGCACTGGCGAAAGAGTTTGACTGTGACATTAACGAGCTGCCACTGACACTCGTGCTTTCTTGGTTTGAACAAAAAGCTATCGTTATCTTACTAACGTTATTCGCATTGGGTGTGAAAGGCATTTACACCGGCCCTACGGCACCAGCATTCCTAACACCAAACCTAATTGCGATCATCCAAGAAAAGTTCGATATGCGCAGCATTGGCAATGTTCAGGATGATCTAAAAGCTATCCTAGCAGCCTAAGAGTCCTGCTCGTTATGCGCCTCCTAATCTGGGGGCGCTTTTATGCTCTAAGACCTTGAAGTGACTTGAGTATATCTATTTAGATTTTGAACTGGATCCAACCAAAGAGATTGTTATGTTTTTTGAATGGCAAGGCAACCAACCCGTCACGCTCCGTTGTATCGACAAATACTTCGAAACACACGATACCGTCAGCATCAAGTTGGCCGAATTAACCGAGTCGCTTCTATTTCAATTTAAACCCGGTCAGTTTATTAACGTGGGTGTCGAAATTGATGGAAAAATGGAATTTCGTGCCTATTCAATCAGCTCTGCAAGTGAAGACGACCACCTTCAGCTCACCATTAAGCGAGTAGATGGCGGTAAAGTCTCTAACTACATCATCGACTCATTACTACTTGGCGATACCGTCCAAGCATTGCCACCAACAGGCGAATTTAACTGCATTGACCACCCACCAGTTTTACACGACGGAAAAACAAAAGCGCTGCTCATTAGTGCGGGTTGCGGTGTCACGCCTGTGTTTTCGATGGCGAAACACTGGTTGAGTAATCATAATGAAAACGACAACGACGTGGATATCGAGTTTCTTCATATTGCACGTAGCCCAGCAGAGACGATTTACTATGATCAGCTAGAAACGTTCGATGCTGTGTATCCCAATTTTCATTTAAAGCTGTTGCTGAAGAGTCGCGAAGGAGCCTCCCACCCTCAAGGTCGTTTGAATGCAGACTGGCTACAAGAGCTCATTCCTGATTTCAAACAGCGCACGGTGTACCTCTGTGGACCAAGCCAGTTCATGCAAGATGTTCACGCTTATTTGAGTGAACTTGGGTTTGATATGGCAAACTTCTACCAAGAGAGTTTTACACCAGCAGCCAGTGAACCATCGGCTGTGTCCGATGAATCAGCCAGTGTCTTCGTCCCTGACTTTGGTCAAACCCTTGATGCACAAAAAGGTCAGGTACTGGCGGATGTGCTTGAAGGGGCGGGTTTACCGCTAATCGTAGCTTGTCGCAGCGGCATTTGTGGGTCTTGTAAATGCAAGGTTGGTAAAGGTAGCGTCTCTTCCACCAGCCAAGAAACATTGACACCAGAAGAGATAGAGCAAGGCTATGTGCTCGCCTGTTCATCAACTATTGAAGACGATCTAGAAGTGCAGATTGGTTAATACATTAATTGAATCACCAAATACTAAAAAAGCGCCACTTACAACTACATAGATGTAAGTGGCGCTTTTTGTTTCGTTGTGTTTTATTTCGAAATAATGTCTTAGCTAAACAACAAAACTTTCAGTGCCGCTTCGCTGTCCACATCCATAAACTCAGGCGGGTTATCCAAACGCTGGCGAAACGTAAGTCCTGGTGCCTCTTCTTTCATGCTTTCAATTAAGAATTCACTGGTCACGGATGGTGAGTTCACACACGCCATGACTTGACCACCTTCAGCCAACAAATCAGGCAATCGACGCAGAATCTTTTTATAGTCTTTGGTAAGCGCGAAGCTGCCTTTCTGGAACGAAGGTGGATCGATGATAATCAAATCGTACTGACCAGATTTCTTAATTTTGCCCCAAGACTTAAAGATATCATGGCCCATAAAGCTGACTTGGTTTATGTTGTGTCCATTCAGCTTGTGGTTCTCGCGACCTTTCGACAGCGACGCTTTTGCCATATCTACGTTTACGACTTTATCCGCACCACCCGCAATGGCAGCGACAGAAAAACCACACGTGTATGCAAACAGGTTAAGTACGTTTTTATGCTTGGCATTTTCACGCACCCAATCACGGCCGTAGCGCATGTCTAAAAACAAACCAAAGTTCTGGTTGCGGCCAATATCCAACTGGTATTTCAGACCACTTTCTTCGACAACTGGACGGGCATCTAACTCACCAATGAGTACTTCAGAAGGTGCGCCGTCGGCATAGCGATGCTGAAGCACCATCGTGCGACCTTGCTTTTCCGCCCACAGTGACGATTCCGCCAAAGCTTTGAGGCCACTTTTAAGTTTGGCAAGAAACGCGTCATCAACTTCTTTAAACAAGTTGATGATCAACTGACCTTGTAACCAGTCACAAGTGATTTGCTCTAGGCCTTCAAAACGACGGCCACGACCATGAAACAGTCGACGAATTTCATTTGGAGCTTGCGCCAGCTCGGTTTCTAAATGCTGGAAAAACAGCGGAAGTTGTGATGCTTGCATCGAGTTCTCTTTTCTAATCTTTTTTAAACTTTATTTGATGGTTGGCCAGTTCAGTTTCCAAGGGGAAAGCCAAGTGTCCAATCCCTGGGAGACAATGTCACTGTGCCATTTTCCACCAAGCACTTCGTATTCTCGCGGATCGCAGACAAAGCGATATTGCTCATCTTGATATTGGAAACATAGTGAGAAGGCATGCAGGTAACCGCGGTCAGCCTCGTTCCCCGCATTATATATCGGATCGCCAACAATACCTGAGCCGACCGATTTTAATGCCACGCGGATTTGATGCGTTTTACCTGTGTGTGGCTTACATAAAAATAAGCGCTCTCCCGGCTCTGCGGCAAGGGAGAAAAACTGTGTTATCGCAGGGTTGTGTTTGCTGTTTACCAGCTTCCATGATGAACGGCGCGAACGTTCCATATCGCCAATGACCAACCCTTGCTTCTTTTTCGGCTTTTTCGAGCCAATCGCCAGATAAAACTTTTCCACTTGGCGATCGGCAAAAGCTTGAGATAACACGCTGGCCGCTTTGGCGTTGCGTCCGAGGAGCAAAATACCCGACGTCATTTTATCCAGTCGGTGGACGAGATAAAGCTGCTCATCACCACTCTGCTTGGCCACTTCTTGCAGCAGCATTGTGTCACCATCGTCTTTATGAACGGAGACGTTGGGATGTTTATTGATGATCAGAAAATCTGTATGGGTATGTAGAATATCGAACATAAAAATCTGGCTCCACGTTTGGAGCCAGAAGTATACCGATTCTGATTGATTAGGCGAGCTTAAACTGCCCCATTAGGCCTTTACGTTCCCCTACCGTATGCTTTAAGCCTTCGGCATTTTTTGAGTGAACGTGTGCGAGCGCCCACGAATTATCAAGTCAATATAGATAAGTAGCTAGCATAAAAAAGGGAGCCTACCAAGGCTCCCTTTTGAAAGATAGATGACTGGTTAGAGCTTCTTCGAAAAGATAGCTGCCAGGCCTATAGTCACGATACCTAGTACCATGATTTCACCTTTACCACTGTCAAATCCTGATTTGATACCCATGAAAGCAACAATTGCAATCGCCACTGGAATAACGAATTTCACTAGGTTGTACCAAAGCCCAAATAGTGGGAAAGATACTTTACCGTCATTCGTGATCTCTTTTTCAAGCTCATCACGATTCAGTCGCCAACCAGCGAAGATACACAGCAACATACCGCCAACAGCCATAAAGATTTTGTCAGTGAGTAGGTCGAAGATGTCAAATGCACCGGTACCAAATAGTGTTGGCCCCATTCCACCGAGAGACAAAGAAGCGAATACACACAATATCGCCATTACCGAGCTCGCTGAAAGCACGGCACTTGAACGCTTCATGCCCTTTTCATCAATGAGATAAGAAACCACAACTTCAAGTAGTGAAACTGACGAGGTTAAGGCAGCCGCAGTCAGACCAACAAAGAACATGATCGCAAACAGGAAGCCGATAAGCCCACCCATTTCAGCAAACAGTTGTGGCACAACAACGAACACTAGACCTGGGCCTGCTGCTGGCTCAATGCCGAAAGCAAACATCGCTGGGAACATAGCAATACCCGCAAGGATTGCTACGCCAGTATCCATCGCTGTGATCATACCTGTAGTTTGCACCACATTTTCTTTCTTCTTAAGGTAAGAGCCGTAAGTAATCATACAACCCATACCCAAACTTAGTGAGAAGAACGCCTGACCAAGCGCGGCAAGTACGACACTGCTGTCTACCTCAGAGAAGTCTGGCATGAACAAGAATTCAACCCCTGCCATTGCGCCTGGTAGCATCAGACCTTTTATTGATACGACAATCAAAATAAGGAATAGAAGTGGCATCAAAACCTTACCCGCCTTCTCGATACCGCCAGAAATGCCTTTCATAACAATGAAGATATTCATGAACAGGTAAAGCGCCATCCATATTAGAGGCTGGATAGGGTCAGATATAAAGCCACCGAAGCTATCACCGATGGCTTCAGGTGTACTCAACAAGCCCCCGCCTACTTTAAAGATGTACGCCAGAGCCCAACCGCCAACAACTGGGTAAAAACCCATGATCAACAGACCACTCAGCACGCCCATCACGCCAGTAAACGTCCAGCGGCTATCGGTTGATTTAAATGCACCAACTGCAGATCGACCAGTTTTACGACCAACCGCGAATTCGGTCAGCATCACACTGAAACCAATAAAAATGACAAAGATAAGGTAAATGGCAACAAATGCGCCACCGCCACCCTCTCCCGCCGTGTATGGGAATTTCCATATATTACCCAAGCCAACAGCGGAACCCGCTGCGGCCATAACGAAGCCTAATTTAGACCCCCACGTATCACGTGGTGCTGTATTAGTTGTAGCCACGTTTTATCTCCAAAATTAAATGTGTTGTGTTTGCATAAAAATAGGCGTCGAAAATGTGTGTTTATATTAAGTTACACACTTATAAAATTATTGTTAGACGCTCTATCCCATCAGTAAACCAGTTCCCCGTTAAAATTAAAAGTCTCAGCAAGTATATTTATCGCACAATTGCTGCATCACGCATGTTATATGCTGCTTTTTTATTCATCGGTTAAAGATTAACCTTGCAATTAAAACATCAATAACAGATTCCCCTGTTATGAACTCAATCCCTCATATAAAATCACTTTAATTCTTAGCAAGAAAGCTATTTCCCCAACACACTTTTATGCCTAATATCCTTAATGGGCGTAATATTTTGAGCGTATATGGATAAGTTTTATCATTTTCTTACACTTGCTGGCATCGGGCTGTATTGGTTACTCGTCGCTGGTGTCACCATCCGTGTGGTTTTAAAACGCCGCGCCGTGAGTGTTTCGTTAGCTTGGCTAATGATCATTTATATTCTTCCGGTTCTTGGTGTAGCCTGTTATTTCCTTTTCGGCGAACTTAATTTAGGCCGAAAGCGAGCTGAACGTGCAAAAGTGATGTTTGCCCCTTTTGCGGAGTGGTTCAGCCAACTGAATGATTGCAACGCACACATGCCAGAAACCATGGGGCGTCATATCTATCGCATTGATGAGCTGTGTAATAACCGCCTCGGACTACCCGCATTAAGCGGTAACACGCTCTCGTTACAACAGACGCCTGACGAAATTTTGCATTCGATTATCGAAGATATCGAAAATGCACAAACCAGTATTCGGATGGTGTTCTACATTTGGCACCCAGGAGGCTTGGCAGATTCCGTTGCCTCAGCGCTTATTCGAGCATCCAAACGTGGCGTAGATGTAAAACTCCTGCTTGACTCTGCTGGCAGTCCACGATTTTTCAGAAGCCCTTGGCACAGGATGATGAAGGACGCTGGCATAGAAGTGATACAAGCATTGGAAGTAAATATGTGGCGTATTTTCTTGCGTCGTTTAGATCTTCGCCAACACAGAAAGATCATCGTTATCGATGATGAAATCGCCTACACCGGCTCGATGAACCTCGTTGATCCGGCTTACTTTAAGCAAAGTAGTGGTGTCGGTCATTGGATTGACATTATGGTTCGAATAACTGGCCCAACGGTTAATGTGTTGAGTGCAATTCACTGCTGGGACTGGGAAGTCGAAACCGGCGAACGCCAATTTCCCAATCGGCCGGAATGTAATATCGATGGTTATCACTGCCAACACCCGATACAAGTGGTTCCATCAGGTCCGGGCATGCCCGAATACCTCATTTATCAGGTACTAACGTTAGCCATAAACCAAGCGAATCGTTCGGTGCGAATCACCACTCCGTATTTCGTTCCAAATACAGATTTACTGGAAACACTGAAAATGACCGCGCAACGAGGCATCGATGTCGAACTTATCATTCCTCATAAAAATGACTCGGTAATGGTTCAATGGGCTTCTCGTGCCTTTTACAGTGAACTTCTCACCGCGGGTGTGAAGATTTATGAATTTTATGGCGGATTGCTGCATACAAAATCCGTGGTTATTGATGAGCAATTTTGTTTGGTCGGTACAGTAAATATGGACATGCGCAGCTTGTGGCTGAACTTCGAGGTTACGCTGGCAGTCGATGATGAAGACTTCACCAAAGAGATGTCTTGTCTACAAGACAGCTACATCAAACAGTCCTATCCGGTTGAAAAGAAGGTTTGGGATAAACGGAGCCTGTTCTCTCGCTTCTTAGAACGCGTGTTCTATCTCTTTAACCCGCTTCTGTAATGCCCTCAGCCTGTGAAATAAACTTCAATCCCGCGCTAAATTTCTTGACGCGGGATTGTTTGGTCGGATTGCTGTGAACCAAAAATAATTGAGATAAAACTAATCACGCTCTTTGGGTATTCTCTTACGCTATTAGGTGTTCCAAGTGGTTATGGTTCGATAGTTGAGTTTTCCCTTGCAAACAACCCGTAGTCCATGTTTTAAATAATCAAAATCGTTTTATTAAACAGGGAATTTATATGTCAGAGGGTAAAAAGACCAAACTGATTACCGCAGGCCGAGATAAAAAGTGGACAAACGGTGTTGTTAACCCACCCGTTCAACGCGCTTCAACCATCGTATTTGATAGTGTTGCCGAGAAAAACCAAGCGACGATGAACCGCGCAAACAAAACGCTATTTTACGGGCGTCGCGGTACCAATACACACTTTGCTTTTCAGGACGCTATGGTTGAGATTGAAGGCGGTGCGGGATGTGCTCTCTACCCTTGTGGAACCGCAGCGATTTCGAACACAATCCTGTCTTTTGTAGAGACAGGCGACCACATCCTTATGGTTGACACTTGTTACGAGCCGACTCGTGATTTCTGTAACGTCATGATGAAAAAAATGGGTATAGAGACAACCTACTATGACCCAATGATCGGCGCAGATATCCGCGATCTGATTCAACCTAACACCAAAGTACTTTTCCTTGAATCACCTGGTTCTATTACCATGGAAGTACAAGATGTTCCGACGCTTGCCCGAATTGCCCATGAACACGATATCATTGTGATCCTCGACAACACGTGGGGAGCAGGTGTTAACTTCTCTCCGTTTGAGCATGGGGTTGATATTTCTGTGCAAGCAGCGACCAAATACATCGTCGGTCACTCAGACGTCATGCTGGGTACGGCGGTCGCTTCAGAGAAATACTGGGATCAGTTGCGTGAACAGAGCTATTTAATGGGTCAGTGTGTTTCGCCTGACGATGTGTACCTCGGCCTTCGCGGTCTACGTACTTTAGATGTTCGTCTTCGCCAGCATGCAGAAAGCAGCTTGAAAGTGGCTAAGTGGTTAGCTACACGACCTGAAGTAGAACGAGTACTTCATCCGGCACTAGAAACTTCCCCAGGGCATGAGTTTTTCAAACGCGATTTTACCGGCGGCAATGGTCTGTTCTCATTCGTACTGAAAACATCATACCCTAAAGCCACAACCGCTTTACTTGATGGCATGAAACACTTCAGCATGGGCTACTCTTGGGGTGGCTTTGAGAGCTTGATTCTTGCCAATGAACCAAGAAGCTTTAACAGCTTGCGTACTGTTGCGCATCCTCATTTTGAAGGTACGTTAATCCGTCTTCATATTGGTTTGGAAGATGTCGACGACTTGATCGCCGATCTGGAAGCTGGTTTAGCACGATACAATGCTCTGATTCTAGAGAAAGAAGTTTCAATGTAGAAAGATGTAGCCAATCAATGCCCTCATCTTGAGGGCATTTGCTAATAGTCTGGTTTAATTAGCCTATACCGTTTTACACGGACATCCGACGATATGATCATCTACCATTCCGACCGCTTGCATAAACGCATAACAAATGGTTTCTCCGACAAATTTAAAACCTCTTTTCTTGAGAAATTTACTCATCGCTTTTGATTGCTCAGTAGAAGCAGGTACTTCGCTCATATCCTGCCATTGATTAATCACAGGTTTATGATCGACAAACTGCCATAGAGCCTCTGACAAACTTCCATACTCATCAATCAACTGCTTAGCTGCTTTCGCATTGCTGAACACTGAATTGATCTTGCCGCGATGTTTCACGACATCAAAATTTTCTACGATATATTCAGCGCGTTCTTCACCATGCTGTACCAACGCATCTAAATCGTAATGTTCAAATGCTTCTCTGTAGCCTTCTCGCTTCTTCAGTATGGTTATCCAGCTTAGCCCCGCTTGTGCACCTTCTAGAGTGATAAATTCGAATAGCACTTTATCGTCATGCACGGGGATTCCCCACTCTGCATCATGATACTCACGCTCTAACGCGTGGTTCATCGCCCAAGCGCAGCTTTTGTGTTCTGTCATTCTAAGTCCTTATAAAACGCCCCTGGCTTAATAGGGTCTGTTGACCTAGCCAGAGGCGTTAACGATTTATGCTAATTCTATTTCGGTACGGCGACTCTGTGGAATAGACGATACAATACAGGAACAACAATCAAAGTTAATACCGTCGCAAAACCTAAACCAAACATGATCGTCACCGCCATTGGTTTGAAGAAAATATCGGGTAACAACGGAATCATACCTAGAATCGTTGTGATAGCCGCCATGCATACAGGTCTGACACGGCTCACCGCTGCGTCGACAACCGCATCATAAGCGTCTTTACCTGACCTCATTTCAATTTCGATTTGGTCGAGCAGGACGATTCCGTTTTTCAGTACCATCCCCGACAAACTTAAGAACCCTAGCAACGCCATAAAGCCAAATGGTGTATTCAGTGCCAACAAGCCGGTCGTAACACCTATCAGAGCCAGTGGCACGGTCAGCCACACTATCAATGGTTCTTTGACCGAGTTGAACAGGAATACGGTAATAAGGAACATGAACAGGTAACCCATTGGCATTGTGGTAAACAACGATGCTTGAGCATCACCTGAAGACTCGTACTCTCCCCCCCACTCGATAGAGTATCCCGCAGGCATCTCGATGGCTTCAATTTGCGGTTGCAGACGTTTTTGCAATGTTGAAGCAGTTTCTTGACCCAAGATATCCGGATCAGCCATCACTGTGAGCATACGTTTACGATTTTTGCGAACGATGATTGGGTCTTCCCAACGCATGTCATAGCCCATCGTCACTTGTTGAAGTGGAATGAACTCACTTTTCGCCGGGCTCCAAATTTTCATGCCTTCAATGTTACGAATATCAATCCGTTCATCTTCAGGTAGTCGAGCCACGATTGGCATCAATGTTGTTCCATCACGGTAAAGACCAATGGTCATACCCGAAAACGACATGGAGAGATAATCATCGACATCTGACTTAGTGATGCCGTAACGGCGAGCTTGGCTTTCGTTAAACTGAGGCTCGAGAACCTGAGTACGCTCTCGCCAATCATGTCTAATATTCGTCGCGGCAGGGTCCGCGTACATAATATCCATCACTTGAGCTGCGAGAGTGCGAAGCACCGTTGGATCAGAGCCGATGAGTCGCGCTTCAATTTTCGCACCACCACCAGGGCCTAACTCAATTTGTTTGAGTTTATAGTTAATTTCTGGGTAATTGGCTTTTAAATACTCTCGGAAACGCACCATTAATGGCTCAAGCGCTTCATAGTGAGTCATTCGAGTGGTGATTTCACCGTAAGCGGCGTAACTTTTCTCTGGTGCATACGTCAACATGAAACGCTGTAAGCCTTTACCCGCAGTCGTTGTAATATGCTCAACATTTTCTTGTTGCGCTAACCAATGTTCAAGTTCGTTCAACTTATCATTGGTTGCTCTAATATCCGTGCCTTCTGGTAACCAAACATCGATCTGGAAAATCGGTGTTGTTGAAGACGGGAAGAAAGATTGTTTTACAAACGTAAATCCATACACACTGACCGCAAGGCCGGCAATCAACACCACAACCGTGAACCAGGCGCGACGCATACAGAACTCGAGAAAGCTCTTGTAGGCAACAAAAACAATACCATTATACGGGTCGTTATCTTCCCCTTCTACTTGCTTGATCTTCTGGCCTTTGAAGAAAATGTCTGCAAAAAATGGCGTCAAAGAAATCGCAGTAAACCAGCTCAGCATCAAAGAGATAAGCAGCACGGTAAATAAAGTACCACAGTACTCACCCGTGGAGTCCTGAGACAATCCAATCGGCGCAAAGGCGGTTACTGCAATGATAGTCGCCCCAAGCAAAGGCCACTTAGTCTGAGTGACAACATCAGTCGCAGCTTGTAAACGTGTTCTTCCTTTTTGAGTGCCGATCAATATCCCTTCAACAACAACGATGGCATTATCCACCAGCATCCCCAAAGCAATAACCAAAGCCCCTAAAGAAATACGCTGCAGGTCAATCGCTAGGTACTTCATAAATATGAAGGTACCAAGCACGGTTAACAGCAGGATCAAACCTATTAACAAGCCAGAGCGAAGCCCCATGAAGAACAGCAATACGATGATCACTATCCCAACCGCTTGGGCGAGACTAATTACAAATCCGCTAACCGATTTATCCACCTCTTTCGGCTGACTGTAAATTTCTGAAATCTCGATTCCGACGGGCTGTTGATATTTTAACTCTGCAAGTCGGCGATCAAACACTTTCCCCACTTCAACAACGTTGACGCCTTGTGCAAACGAGACGCCGACATTAAGTGCTAAGCTGCCATTGAAGTTAATTATGTTCTTTGGAACTTCAACGTAGCCACGTTTAATTTCGGCCACATCTTTAAGGAAAATCAACCCCTGAGCACCAACCTCGGTAATTAATAAATCACCCAACTCATCGACATTTTGGAACTGCCCGGTAGGCTGGATTCGGATATACTCATCGCCGATTCTGATCGCACCTGCATCTGAGATAACGTTTTGAGTAGAGAGAAGACCAAATACCGTATCAGGAGACAGGCCCAGACTGCTCAATTTTTTCATCGAGATTTCGATAAAGACCTGCTCTTGCTGCTGGCCAGAGACTGAAACTTTGCTCACTCCCTCCACAAGCTCAAGCTCTCGCCGTAGATAATCAACATAATCCAGGAGTTCTTTGTAGCTGTAACCATCCCCGGTTACCGCAAGTAAAATACCGTATACATCACCAAAGTCATCAATAACCTGAGGCTCGTTCACACCCGGCGGTAGTGTGCCTTTCAAGTCATTCACTTTACGGCGTAATTCGTCCCAAATTTGTGGTAAGTCATCCGGACCGTAGTTGTTTTTCATCGTTACGGTAATTTGGGATAGCCCTCGGCTTGAAATAGAGTTCACCTCATCCACATACGTCAACTGCTGAATCGCTTTTTCAAGCGGGTAAGTCACCTCTTCTTCCACTTGCTGAGGTGTCGCTCCGGGATACGAAGTCACCACCATGGCGTCTTTGATGGTAAAAGCAGGGTCTTCCAGACGTCCTAACCCAAAAAATGCCGCGATCCCGCCGATCAAAAAGATCAGGGAAACCATCCAGCTGATCACGCGATTTTTAATAAAATACGCTGCGATACCTGTTACGTCTTCATCCGTTTGAGGCACTTTGCTTTGCTCGCTCATAAACCAGCCTCCTGCTCAACCACTTCTACTTTCATGCCTTCCCTGAGCCTCGAAACACCAGCGACGACAACTTGGTCGTCAAGTTCAAGTCCATCCAATACTTGTATGGACGCCTTGGAGGCTTTGCCTGTGCGGATCTGTCTTCGAGAAACGGTATTATCGCCCTTAAGTACCCAAACGAATTTATTTTCGCGACTAAGATCGTCTCCATCTGCGTTAAAAATCGCTTCAATGGGAACATTGAGTCCTACATCCAAATCCAAACCGACCTTTTCGTCCTTTGATGTGACTTCAACTGCCATTCCATCGAGGATATATTCATCTTTTGGCATCGGTAGTGAGAGAGTTACCGTAAAGGTGCCAGTGGCTGGATCTGGCTCAGTAGTAAATTCTTTTACGGTTCCCGTGTACTCATTACCGCTCGGAACTCGCACCACCGCCTGAATAGAGGTGAGCCTTTCTTCTGTCGGCGGCTGGTTTACATACAAACGATCCGGCAATTGAATCAAAACTTCGAAACGGTCAAGACTGTGGATATTGACAATGTGTTGACCAACCTGAACGTTTTCAAATTGGTCGATATTAACCCTGGAAATGATGCCATCTACCGGCGCTTTTAAAGTTGTGAATGACAAACGCAACTGAGCAAGCTTCAACTCTGCCAGAGCAATTTGGCGTTGGGCGGCAATTTCGTCAAACTGGGATTTCGCCAGTAAGCCTTTATCGACAAGAGGTCTTGAACGGCGGTATTGGCTGTCCACCACAGAAAAACGAGCCGTGGCATTGTCCACATCCAATTGATAATCGGTAGGATCTAACGTAGCGATAACGTCATCTTTTTTCACCATATCGCCCTCTTTCACCCTAACACTGCTGACTTCTCCAGCAACTCTGAAACTGAGGTGTGAACGATCTGCCGCATTGGCTACGGCAGGAAAGTACAGGTTATCGTCTACCTTGCTTCCTTCTAGTGAAACCACTTTTACGCGGGGTGTTTCAACCTCTTTTTCAGGACCTTTATCACCACAACCAGATAGGAAGAGAGGCGAGCATAGAATAGCTAAGGCTATCATTTTTCTCATATTACAACCCTCTTTCCTTAACCCAGGCTCTCACTTTGATACCGGGTTCTATCACGTTGACGCCAGAAATTACGATCACATCACCATCATCTAGACCTTGTAGAACCTGATTTTTTTCATTCAATGTAATCGCGGCTTTGGCAACGTTACCTTGCTCATCGACGCGCCAGACGTAGCTTTGCCCTGATTCTTCAAACAGTGCCGAATCTGGTATCGTCGCCGTACCTGAGTTCAGTGAAGTAACAAGCACGTTGCCGGACATCCCCGGTAATATCCCAACCCCTTCCGGTCTTTCCATCACCATGGTTACTTTATAACTGCCCGTTTTAGGATCGGCTTCGGTATCGATTTCCTGAAAAGTTAAATCAAACGACCGCTCAGGGAAGGCATCAAACTCCATTTTTGCCGAGACATTCACCCCCGGAGCGTAACGATTAAGCAGGTGACTGGGAAGCTGGAATATCACCTTCATCAATTGATTGGTCTGGATATTCATCACGCCTTCTTTTGCGGCAACGTATTCATGGTTTTCCGCAGGAAGGTATGAAATCGTACCATCATAAGGTGCAACGAGCTTGGTGTAGCTCAAGTTCGCTTTCGCCTGATCCCACTGAGCTTTGGCGGAGTTATGATTGGCTTTGGCTTCATCAAAATCCTGTTCTGACACGACTTGATCGACTCGAAGCTTTTTATACCGCTGGTATTGGACATCCGCGAGCGCAAAATTTGCCCTCGCTTGTTGCTCTAGAAGCGAGTATTCATCAGGGTTCAATGTTGCCAACACATCACCTTTACTCACGAGCTGGCCTTCATGAACGTCAATCGATTGAAGTAGCCCGGGCACGCGAAAAGCTAATACGGCTTTATCGCCAGAGTCAGTCGTAGCAGGGAAATAACGCTCAAACTGTGAATTACCTACAGAGACGGTAAAAAGCTTAGCGGGGCGAGATTCTGGTTCTGGAACCGGCGGAGGCTCTTTACCACAACCCGACAAAGCGGCCGCAATGGCCATCGGAATGAGCAACTTTTTCATGACATTCATCCAATGAATACAGAGACTACATTTAAAATAGATGAACAATGCTCAAGCTGCCACATAAGACAGGGATAATATTTCTTTAAAATTAGTGATTTGTAAAAGGAAAGCAGGCTGAGTGCCTGCTTTTTGATATTGCTAAGAAATTGCTGCTTTGTGAGGAAGCCTCAGAGCTTACTGAATTCTCTGTTTACTCTGAATGTATCGGAAGTCACATACGCTTCCATGTTGCGAATTTTGCCATCAATACGGTCGAAGTCGCGCTCAAGCACACTCAAGAACTCCTCGGGGCTTTGACCTTTCTGCCATGGTTTACTTTTTAAAGTATGATCTTGCTGTGCCTTGATGTTTTCGGAATACGTCACTGGTTGTTTCTCTAACATAAATGCCAACGCGACATACGCGAGAAGCACCAAAAACGTACCACCTAGCAAGCCAGCAGAAATAACCAAGATACGAATAAGCCAGACTTCCACACCAAAGTAGTTGGCAAACCCGGCACACACACCAGCAAGTTTTCCATTTGCAGGATCGCGATAAAGCTCTCGATTACTCATACTTGCGTCTCCACGTTGGTGACTCAGCGTCTAGAATGCGTTCCAATGTATCTACCCGAGCCTGCATCGATTCTGCTTTTTCGGATAGTACCTGAAGGCGCTCCAGATCTTGGCTCGACAGTGCACTATCCGTTTTTCGTTTACTGCGATAGTGTAAAAAAAGCCATAGTGGAGCGACAAAGATTAAAAAGACAATCAGTGGTCCAGTCATAAAAAATGTCGACATAAATGGCTCCTTTCTTATTTATCTTTTGATGACATTTGTTCTTTCAGTTTTGCCAGCTCTTTTTCGATTTCATCTTGCGCCTGAAGCTCTGCAAATTCCTGCTCTAACGATTTTGACTGGCCGGTACTCGAATATAGGTCGGCTTCAGCTTCCAACTCGTCGACTTTACGCGAGTATTGCTCAAACTTAGCCATGGCTTCATTGGTACGGCTAGTGTGAAGGTGTTTTTGAACATCACGACGATTAGATGCCGTTTGGTTGCGGATCGCTAATGCCTGCTGTTTCGCTCTTGTTTCGGCAATTTTGTTTTCCAGCTTGCCAATTTCACCAGTTAACTTATCAATGGTCTCTTCAACCAAAGTTTGTTCAGTATGAAGGCCTTTAATAACCTGTTCTAGTTTTTGCTTCTCGATCAGCGCTGCACGCGCTAAATCTTCACGCTCTTTCACTAAAGCAAGGCTAGCTTTTTGACCCCATTCATTAATTTGGTCTTCCATCGCCTCAACTTTACGAGCCAACTCTTTTTTGTCTGCAATCGCTTTCGCTGAGTTAGTACGAACTTCTACAAGCGTGTCTTCCATTTCTTGAATGATGAGACGGATCATTTTTTCAGGATCTTCCGCCTTGTCCAACAATGCACTGATGTTTGAGTTAACGATATCTGCAAAACGAGAAAAAATACCCATGACGGAACTCCTCTTTTTTCCTATTAAAACCCGACAAGGTGATGATTCTCCTTGTGCCTACCTAAACACATAACAAGTTACGTGCCAACTTGTACTTTACTTTAAAATCAATGATTTATGTACTTTGTTGTTGTTATGCGCCATTGTGCTATGATGTTTTTTACCAACTGTTGGTGAATTTCACCAATTCCATATTGAATTCACACCTAGGCAGCTAAGTAAGAAGGAATCTATGAAGCAAAACCTGATTGGTGAATCACCCGCTTTTCTCGCTGTATTAGATAAAGTATCACAACTCGCGCCAATTGAACGCCCGGTTCTGATTATCGGTGAGCGCGGAACAGGTAAAGAGCTTATTGCACAGCGTTTACATTATTTATCAAGACGTTGGGACAAGCCACTTCTGTCATTAAATTGTGCTACATTGAGCGAAGGTTTGATTGATTCTGAATTGTTTGGCCATGAATCCGGCTCGTTCACAGGTTCAAAAGGCAAACATAAAGGTCGCTTTGAGCGAGCAGAGGGCGGCACTCTCTTCCTCGATGAACTGGCGACTGCACCGCTGTTAGTACAAGAAAAATTGTTGCGCGTAATCGAATATGGCGAGTATGAACGTGTGGGTGGGCACACCGCTCTGAATGCAGACGTTCGGCTAGTCTGCGCGACCAATGCAAACTTACCTCAACTTGCTGAACAAGGTGATTTCCGAGCCGATCTGCTCGATAGGCTCGCTTTTGATGTCATCATGCTACCTCCACTTCGTGAACGGAAAGAAGATATTCTCTCTTTAGCGGAATACTACGCCATCAAGATGTGCCGCGAGCTTCAGCTTGAGTATTTCGTTGGCTTTACCGCTGATGCTGAACGCTCACTACTTGAGTACCCTTGGCCAGGTAACGTTCGAGAACTGAAAAACGTCATTGAACGCGCTATATACCAACATGGTACAAGCGATGCGCCAATTGACCAGTTGATATTCAACCCTTTTACGACGGTTTGGGATAACGCGTTAGGTTACACAAGTGAACAGGACGAGCCTGAGCAAGAAGTCACAGAACAAAGCGTGCACGTTCAGTTCCCGCTCGACTATAAACAGTGGCAAGAAGAGCAAGATATAAGCTTGCTCAACCGTGCGCTGGAAGAAGCTAAGTTCAATCAGCGTCAGGCTGCAGAATTGCTCGGACTAAGTTACCATCAATTGCGTGGAATGGTTCGCAAATATGGATTAGTCGGACAAAGTTGATTCCGGGCTTAGCTCAATGTTTGCTATCACAAACAGAAACGAGACCTAAACATGCGTAACAATTTAGGTCTACAGTGATAATTAGACTGCGTCTTTTTATCTAACACACTGCGAGCAAAAGATTTTGTATTTGGAGCGAGTTCACAAAGGTGTTAAATTAGCGGGATCATTTTCGCTTGTTAACTCTGGATAATTAACTTCAAATGAAACAAGCAAGATCCAATGAACATTTCATATTATGAATGCTTTTATAAGATTATCGCTGAGCCTTATCGGGATTAGCTTACTCACCGCCTGTGGCGATGAGATCGACCACAATGATATTCGCCAAACAGGATTTGTGTTTTGTGGGCAAGGTAAGCCAACAACATTTAACCCACAATTGGTTGATAGTGGTATTACTGCTGAAGCATTGAGCCCTCAGTTGTATGATACATTGCTTACGCTCGACCCGACATCCCATAAGCCGGTTGCTAATATTGCAGAGAGCTGGTCAGTGAATGCGGATGGAACTGAATACACGTTTAAGCTCAAACGTGGTGTTCAGTTTCATACAACATCTTGGTTTACTCCCAGTCGTGCGCTAAATTCGAAAGACGTAGAGTTTAGCTTCAAACGAATCATTGATGATAATCACCCTTTTCATTTAGTCGGGGGCGGTTTGTATCCATGGTTTGCCGGTTTGGACTTCAAGAACTTACTGCAAGATGTTATTGCCATCGACAATGACACTGTAATGTTTAAGCTTTCAAAACCAAACTTTTCTTTTCTGGCCAACATTGCCACCAGCCACGCAGTATTGCTATCGGCTGAGTATGGACAACAACTCGCCGCTAAAGATCATAAAGAGCAGATTGATCAATTTCCCATTGGTACAGGTCCATTCCAGCTAAAAGAGTTCCAGGTGAATGATTTAATTCGCTTAGAACGTCATACTAAATACTGGAACTCTCCTGCGAAAATGGAACAGGTGGTCTTTGATATTTCTCATCGTGGAACCGGTACGCTGGCAAAATTACTAAGGAATGAATGCGATGTATTGTCGTCGCCAATTTCGAGCCAAATTCCAGTCATACAGGAAAATGAAAATCTAGCGTTGAAAGCAACACCAGCAAACAACGTTTCTTTCATCGCCATTAATACTGGTAATCCAGCCCTGACTGATCCTCGAGTTCGTCAAGCGCTTAACCTTGCGATTAATCGACAAAATATATTGGACTCCGTCTATTACGGAACAGGTACTCAAGCCTACACCTTACTCCCACCAAACTCATGGGCATATCAAAAGGACAGTGTCAAAATACGCTACGATAGAAATTACGCTCTCGCTCTTCTACGTGAGGCTGGCTATCAAGATAGTTTAGAACTTACCATGTGGGTTCCTTTAGAACCTCGCGCTTTCAACCCAAGCCCTCGAAAGACCGCGGAGCTAATCCAAGCTAACTTTGCTGATGTCGGTGTTAATCTGACGTTGTTGACTGATGATAGGTTTGAACGCGTCGATTTGGATAGCCTAGACAATCTTGATCTACTGCTCACGGGGTGGATTGGTGATACAGGTGATCCTGATAATTTCTTCCGTCCTTTATTGTCATGTGAGTCTGATCGGGTTGGCCTTAACGTTTCAATGTGGTGTAACGATGATTTCGACTTCTTACTGGATTTGGCTATAGAGACACAAGAGCCAAGATATCGTTTGAATCTATATCGTCAGGCGCAAAACATATTGAATGAGCAATTCCCCGTTATTCCACTAGCGCATGGTGTGCAGTTCCGTGTTCACGACAAATCGCTGACAGGCTTCAAATCAAGCCCTTTCAATGCACAACCATTTGATAGAGTTGAGAGAGTTCACTGATGTTTTTGTATACCATCCGACGCTTTAACCTATTTTTCATCACATTGATGATTCTTACTTTAGTGGGCTTCTCTCTGCTGCGTCTCGACCCGCTGTCGCACTGGGCACAAGTTGAATTTTGGTCGGGTTGGCAAAATTATCTTGTTAACCTGTCACAACTTGATTTCGGCTACACTAAAAGTGGCAATGCCATTTATGATGAGTTAGCCATCGTGTTTCCGGCAACGTTAGAGCTGTGCTTTTTTGCCTTTCTTGTTGCGCTTTTAATTGGGATCCCATTAGGAACCCTGGCGGGTATGAAACAGGGAAAATGGTTGGATACCAGTATTTCGTTTTTAGCCATGTCTGGGTATTCTGCGCCAATCTTTTGGGTGGCACTGCTACTTATCATGGTATTTTCACTTGAATATCAATTTTTCCCAGTAGCTGGCCGCTATGATCTGCTGTATGAAATCAACCACATCACTGGCTTTGCCACTGTAGATGCCTTTATGGCAAAAGGCGAGTACCGTGCTCATGCGTTACAAAGTGTCATTGAGCACATGATACTGCCTTGTTTGGTGCTAGCCCTCGCACCAACTACCCAAGTCATCGGTTTAATGCGCTCGTCGGTTGCCGATGTGATGAGCCAAAATTACATTCGAGCCGCTAGAATTAAAGGTCTTTCCAACAGAGAGATCATCACTCAACACGTACTGCGCAACGCGATTCCACCTATCGTCCCGAAAGTCGGCGTTCAGCTATCAAGTATGATCACCCTTGCGATCATTACCGAGTCAGTTTTCAACTGGCCAGGTATTGGCCGTTGGCTATTAGATGCGCTAGCCAACCAAGACTATGCCTCTATCCAAGCTGGCGTTATGGTGCTTGCAACACTGGTTCTGACCGCCAATATCCTCTCGGATTTGATTGGGGCCATGATTAACCCTCTGGTGAGAAAGGAATGGTATGCTAACAAATAACGTTTATCAGGAAGAACACATTCCCACTCAGTTCGAACGATTCTGGCGCAGTTACCGCGCTAACGGGTTGGCAATGTTTGGCTTATGGTGCCTAGCCTTCATTGTATTAATCACCCTATTTGCTCAATTAATCGTACCTTTTGATCCTCAGGCTCAATCCGGTGAGCTACTCGTGCCACCTTCTTGGTCACCGTCAGGGACCGTTGAATACTTCTTGGGGACGGATGATTTGGGACGCGATATTCTTTCACGTCTTATCATGGGGTCTCAACTGACGTTTGGAGCAGCGGTTGGTATTACCGTTACGGCAGCTATCATCGGTTGTCTGATTGGCGTATTGGCTGGTATGACGAAAGGTCTGCTTTCCAGTACCTTGAACCACCTGCTCGACACGGTGATGTCCATTCCTTCGCTGCTCTTAGCGATCATTTTTGTGGCATTCCTGGGGTTCGGGGAATTCAATATCTTGCTGGCCATTTGTTTGGCGCTCATTCCGCGTTTTATTCGCTCGGTGTACATCGCAGTGCATACTGAGGTAGAAAAAGACTACATCATGGCGGCACGTCTGGATGGCGCAAATGATTTCTACCTCCTT
Source organism: Vibrio sp. J1-1 (assembly GCF_021728395.1). GTDB lineage: Bacteria > Pseudomonadota > Gammaproteobacteria > Enterobacterales > Vibrionaceae > Vibrio. The sequence continues at coordinate 203,917 of NZ_JAKKCM010000004.1, forward strand.
TGGAGCTCGATACTGCCGAACGTTCTTACCGTTATCGCCGCAGAGTTTACTCTGGCGCTTTCTACTGCGATTTTAGATATTACTGCATTGGGCTTCCTGGGATTGGGAGCACAAGCACCAAGTACTGAGTGGGGGGCCATTTTGGGCGATTCAGTTGAACTTATTTACATCGCACCGTGGACAGTAACCTTACCAGGCCTCACTATCATGTTTACTGTTATTACCCTAAACTTAGTAGGTGAAGGGGTACGCCGATCGCTTAATGCGGGGATCGAATAATGCCGTTATTAGACATTCGTCATTTGACCATTGAAATTGAAACACCTCAAGGAATGGTACGAGCTGTAGACAGAATGAGCCTAACGTTAAATGAAGGTGAAATTCGCGGCTTAGTGGGTGAATCTGGCTCAGGAAAAAGTCTTGTTGCAAAAGCCATTGTCGGCGTCAACAAAGATACTTGGCGAATCACCGCAGACCGAATGCGCTTAGGAAATATCGATCTCTTGCAACTAACCCCAAAAGAGCGGCGTAAAGTTATCGCTCGGGATATTGCGATGATTTTTCAGGAGCCTTCGACCTGTTTGGATCCTTCAGAGGAAGTAGGCCGACAACTCATTGAATCGATTCCATCTCGTTCATTTGATGGTAAATGGTGGGAGCGATTCAAATGGCGCAAAAAACAAGCCATTGCCCTACTGCATAAAGTTGGGATCAAAGATCACAAACGGATAATGAGCAGCTACCCTTACGAGCTGACGGACGGTGAATGTCAAAAAGTCATGATTGCCATGGCGATTGCAACTAAGCCTAAGCTGTTGATTGCAGACGAACCGACTAATGACCTTGACCCAATCACTCAGTCGCAGATCTTACGTCTGTTGAGCCGGATGAATCAGCTCAATAACACAACGATTTTGCTTATTGGTCACGATCTAACCACTATCACACAATGGGCAAACCGCATTACCGTGATGTACTGTGGTCAGTCTGTTGAGTCTGCTGATACACGTAAGATAATCGCAGCACCGAAGCACCCTTATACAGATGCTCTGCTAAAGGCGATGCCAGACTTCAATGATTGGGTTCCACACAAGCAGAAACTGCAGTCTCTGCCTGGTTCAATTCCACCTTTACAGCATTTGCCAATTGGTTGCCGATTAGGTCCTCGTTGCCCTTATGCGCAAAAGCAATGTGTTGAAATTCCGCATACCCGACGAATCAAAAATCATAAGTTTAACTGTCACTTTCCATTGAACACGGAGAAAAAGTCATGAGTGCGTTACTTGAAGTCGATAATTTATCGAAGCAGTTTGTCACGCGCTCAAGTTTTTTTAAACGTCAGACGAATGTCGCGGTAAAACCTGTCAGCTTCACCCTTGAGCCAGGGCAAACTATCGGCTTTATTGGGCAGAATGGTTCAGGGAAGTCGACACTGGCTCGCATGCTTGCCGGTGTCGTTGCGCCAAGTTCTGGCGAAATCCGTGTAAATGGTGAACGTTTGGAACATAAAGATTATGCGACGCGCTGCAAGCTGATTCGTATGATTTTTCAGGATCCGAATACATCGCTAAACCCACGAATTCAAATTGGTCGCATACTGGAAGGCCCATTAAAACGAAATACCAACATGCCACCGGATGCGCGAATGAAACGCGTTAAAGAGACGCTTCGTCGAGTTGGCTTGCTACCTGAACATGCCTACTTTTATCCGCAGATGCTGGCCGCTGGACAAAAACAGCGTGTCTGTCTGGCTCGGGCCTTGATACTTCAGCCGTCAATTATCGTAGCAGATGAAGCGTTAAACGGTCTCGATATGGCCATGCGCTCGCAGATTCTTAACTTGTTCTTGGAGCTGCAAGAAGAGATGGGGCTTTCTTTCGTTTATGTATCTCAGCATATCGGTATCGTCAAGCACATCACAGATAAAGTTATGGTCATGCATGAAGGTGAAGTAGTTGAATGTGGTGATACCCAACAGGTTCTTACCCACCCTGAGCATGCGATTACGCAGCGATTGGTTGAAAGTCACTTCTACAAAGCGCCCAACCACTCAATGTAATGAATAAGCCTGCATTATTTGCAGGCTTTATTAATTCTGGTGCTGGAAAATCATCTTTGGATTTAACTATCGTCGACCAGCGAGTTTGCGAAGTTCGAAATCAAACTCATCCGGAAACAGAACAACACCCTCTTCGTTCTGATTTGGAAACACCACTACCGAAAGCTCGTCATCTTCTAGTCCCACTGTCCAGCGACTGTGCCACTTGTTAAGTGAGATGGCTTCTGGCTCGCAGTTTTCCCATTCACCTGTCGCCCATTGCTGAGCAAATTCTTCGTTCGGCCATACAGGTACGCAATCGTCATCTTCTGTATTAAGCATTACGCAACCATGTTCATCTTTTAGAATCCACACCTTACGATTCGCGACGATCTCTTTGACGCAGTACTTCAATCGTTGCTCTTCATTGTAACGATTGATCGTATCCATTTGCTCTTGGGTCAATGCCTCGGACATGTTGCTCTCCTGTTTCCCATAGAAAAATGCCCACCTATTGGCGGGCATTTCAATTATAAACTGGTAATGTGAAAATTACGCTAACTCAGTTTGAAGCCAAGGCCAGCCTTGCTTCTTACGGCTTAGGGTATTTTCCATCATTAGCATGCCGTTGTCCTCATGCTTAACTAGCTTCTCTGCCCACTCACCTTTGTATAGAAGACGAGTTTGAGCGGTAGTGATGTCTGTTAGCATCACAGCCGCAAATGCTAGATTATCGTTTGCACAACGAGCTTCTAGATCCGCTTCAAGCGCTTCGATCATACCGTCAACTTGCTCTAGAGTAGCAAGCTCAACCTGACCAACAACAACATCACGACCATTGAATGGGTAACCTTTCAGGTCTTTTTCAACTAGCTCAGCCGCAGAAAGACCTTCGATGTTTGTTTTCGCGATCAGAAGATCTTTGATGAATGCGTCAACGTCTTGTACGTCTGCGATTTCAGCTAGCTCAGCAACGGCATCTTTATCTTTTTGAGTGCACGTTGGAGAAGCGAAACCTACTGTATCAGACAGAATAGCTGACATCATTAGCTTAGCGATTTGTGGAGTGATCGCGTGACCTTCAATCTTGAACATGTTGAATAGAACTGTGTTAGTACAACCAACAGGCCAGATCCACGCTTCCATCGGGTTCACTGTCATCACATCACCTAAACGGTGGTGGTCAACGATACCCGCGATTTCAGCTTCAGCGATGTCGTCTGGTGCTTGAGCGAGATCGGAGTAATCTACTAGCCAAACTGTCTCACCCGCAACTGAAGTGCGTAGTTCTGGAACTTCTGCACCAGCTACTTCAAGGATGTGCTGAGTTTCACGGTTGATTTCGCCCTGACGAATTGGCATTGCTTCAACACCACGCGCCTTAAGAAGTTCAGTTGCAACGAGTGCACTACAAATACTATCACTGTCTGGGTTCTTATGACCTACAACTAGAATCATGTTTCTTCCTATTCAAGTCAATTTGATACGCTTCCGGATAATGGCATCTTATGCCTTGGAAGCTGTTTGCTCACAAAGGCCCGTACTTTACCTGATTTGACGGGCTTTGACACGAAGAAAAGTGCATAACTCTATTGCGAATAAATCTCATTATCATATAATGATAATCATTCCTATTTTCATTTGAATTCAAAATGAACGCGACGAGATTTTTGCATTCCGCCCAGCACTTGCTTCGGCCAACTCAATTCCGCTTAGCGTATAAACGCCTGCTCATTCCTGTCTCTATGCTCGCGTTGTTGATTAATAAACACACTCGTGATGTCGCGGTGACGACACTGTCCGACTCCTTTTGGGCGGTATCGTGTTATGTCTGTGCAACTCTGGTGATTTATCATTATCTATCCCACTTTCTATCGAAGCCTAATCGCATTACTGAGCTCTACTGTCACTCTAAAACTCATCAGGTATTCTTCGCGGCCCTTCTTGGAGCCCTACCCGGATGTGGCGGTGCAATTGTTGTTACCACGCAGTTTATTAGCGGCCGAGTGGGTTTTGGTGCCATCGTCGCGGTACTGACTTCAACAATGGGGGACGCGGCTTTTTTACTACTTGCGGCTAAACCCACGGTTGGGCTGAGCGTGGTGGTTACAGGTATCGTAGTCGGAACGATTTCTGGGTTGGTTGTAAATTCTTTTCATAAAGAAGACTTTTTGCGCCCCGTCCGTAAAATCAATCCAAATGAACTATCTGATCCGCAAAGCCAAAGCGAGCGCTATAGCGAACAGGAACAGAAGGCGATCAATTTACAAGGCACATTCTGGAAATGGCTGATATTACCGACCAGTATTATCGCACTAATGATGTCTTTCCAGATGGATATCAATCAGTTGATGAACGTATCATCAAATACCATTGAATGGGTTGGAGCGATTTTCGCGGTGATGACGATGTCGCTTTGGGCAATGACAAAAGAGCTAGGCTGTTATCAATCAACAGTATCCGAAGATGAAAAAATCATCGACTCCCACCCAATTCAAAAAGCAGCGCAAGACACTAACTTCATCAGTGCATGGGTAATTATTGCCTTCATCGCTTTTGAGTTTACGACTTACTTTTCTGGGCTGGATGTAGCCGCCTCTCTCTCAAATTGGGGGATCTGGATGCCATTGGCTGGACTGGCAATGGGGATGCTCCCAGGGTGTGGACCTCAGATTTTAGTGACAAGCTTGTACCTGTCTGGTGCTGCACCTTTTTCAGCACAAATAGCTAACGCAATTTCAAACGACGGTGATGCACTTTTCCCTGCGATTGCAATGGCACCTAAAGCAGCATTTGTCGCCACTATTTACTCATCTATTCCTGCATTTTTTGTTGGTTACGGTTATTACTTTTTATTTGAGCTTTAAACCATTCAGAATGGAAAAAGCCTCATTTGAGGCTCTTTTCTACGCTCAATTCATCACACTATACTGTGACGATCGCTTTTGCATTCAAGCCCTGATCTAAGTTGACTAAAAACATCTGACAAGCGTCTTGGTTAAGCTTTTCTCCGGTCCAGAAGTTATACCAATCTACGGGCTTATCCGAAGTTAGCGTAAACTCTGTTGCATCCTGATTGGAGTAGTTAAACAAGCAATGCAGATCATTCTTATTGGTGAGCTTCAAAAATGCGTGATTTAAACTCAAAGACGAAAAGATTGCAGATTCTTGGCTGCGACGTTGGCGCAACATAAGTTTCGACAACGTTTTGCTCGCGAATGGGGTAATCTCTGGCAGAGGATCACCCGAAAGTAACAAACCGCCACAAGCCAGAAGTGCAGTACGATGAAATTCGTAGTCCTCTCGCGAAGCTGTTTGATTTGGTAATGAGGTAAACGTGGCGCAGTCTGGGTCAATTTGCCACAGTTTTCGGTGCTGCCAACTGCGGTAAAATGTTTCTTTCGCGATCTGTTCGAAGCGATGACTATGGCGTTCAACATCATCGGAAACACGCATCGCATCCACCAGCCCAAGTGAAGGCCACATTGGTGCGTTACAACCCAACAACCAAGCGTCACCCGCCCCTCTCGCTATCGCCTCCATGCCCATTCGGTACGCTTCTACTCCTGTCACTCCAGACTGACTGCGTTTTCCTTTGAGGGTTCCCCAATAGTTTGCATCCAACTTAAACAGTTCGACGCCCCACTCTTCGCGCATTACAGAAACCACATGGGTAAGGTGATCTTGTACTTCTGGAAGAGAAGTATCGAGAATATACCAAGGTGTACAGCGCCAGCCTCCGTAGGTGACATCCTCTGCTTTCATCAAACTACCATCATGATGGCGAACAAACCAATCAGGATGTTGTTTGAAAACTTCCGACTCTGGTTGAGCAATAAAGGGCGCCATCCAAATGGCTGGTTTTTTGCCCTTGTAACGAATGTTCTGAATCAACTCTTTTACACCTCCAGAAAACTTATCTGAAGGCGTCAGCCAGTCACCCATAAACGCCTGATATCCATCATCAACTAGCACCCACTCCAGATCCACCAGCTTATCGCGCATACAGTCGACGTTTTGCAAAATGTTCTTTTCCGTCACTTCAGCATAATAAGCGTACCAAGAGCACCAGCCTATAGGCGCGCGCTGTGTGACACCGTCACGCACCGGATGATTATCTTTAATCATATTGCTGTACTCTTGGTAGAGTGCTGACAACGACGTTTCTCTCAGTACGGTAACAGACTCCAAAGCGTTACTTTCCCAGTCTGTCACTTTTGTGTGTTCACCATCGATAGCCGCCACCAGAACCCACTGCTCTTCATGCAATCGCACATCAAAATAACCGGCGAATCGACGGCAACTGGTAAATCCAAATAACGTATATCCATCAGAGTCTTCAACCACTAAGTAGTTGTAGTAACGCTTAGGTGCATCTTGAGGATAGATCCGATAACTCGGACTGTTATCAGGACAACGACCAACATCGATTGGCTGGCTGATAGTCCCTGATGTTTGTGCCAACATCTGAAAACCGTCTCCGATCACACGAGCACCATGTTCATATAAAAATGGGACTTCAAAAAGGACTTCGCGATCAGTAAAGGTTTTCTGGTGAATACCAGCAAAAGAAAAGTGTACTTGATTGCCGATGACATCGGCTTGCAGGTCGTTATCAACGACGGTGATTTCTATGCGGTTAGCGAACTGAAAGGTTTGAGTCATATTATATCTACTTAGTTATTATTATCTTTATACCCAAGAGACTTGGTTCAATATGAACCGTTTAGGTACTGTCACCATTATCCTACGGTTTAGAAGCGTAAATCGTTAGTTCCCTCACGAATACATCTTAGCTATTAGTGAAACATAATTATTGAGATAACGCTCCCCAAAATTCAGCTAAAAAATACCAGCCCGGAGGCTGGTATCATGTTTCGTTCTTATGCTCTTGTTAAGCAACTTCGATTGGCCCACCGAATGATGTGACCGGCGGCACTGTACCTGTGAATTTCTCAAAATCGACGATACACGTGTTCGCAGAAGTAGCCTGCGCAAGTTCAGACGAACCGATGTCTTGCGTTAGCGTGTTAGGGTCACCGTAAGTACAGATAGCGCCTTCTTTCTCGTTCAGAGGGCCATACCAAGCGCCCTCTTCGATACGAACAACGCCACGCGGGTAACTATCCATCAGAACTGCGCCCGCTAAAAGCTGACCACGGCCGTTAAATACACGTACCAAGTCACCATCTTTAATGCCTTTTGCTTTTGCATCAAACGGGTTGATGTAAACAGGCTCACGACCTTGTACTGCGTAAGTGGCGCGGAACTCTTCAGATTCACACATTTGAGAGTGCAGACGCTTGTCTGGGTGACAAGACTGCAACCAGAATGGATATTTATCTGAACCCGGGCCACCGTGTGAACGTTCTGATTTTTCGAACCACATTGGGTGCTCTTGGCAATGTTCGTACCCGTAGCGACCAATCTTACGCGAAGTAATCTCGATGAAGCCAGATGGCGTACCTAGCGGGTTCAGCTCCGGGTCTTTACGGAAATCAGCATGACGAACCCAAGGCTTACCCTCACCGAAGTCCAGTACACTCTTCTCCCAGAATTCATTGAATTCTGGCATTTCAAATTTACCTTCGTTGGCTTTCTTACAATCGTTATACAGGCTTTCGATCCATTCCATCTCACTCATACCACGAGTGTATTCTTCACGACGACCAAAGCGTTGTGTCAGTTCACTCATGATCTGGAAGTCTGGCTTAGATTGAAACAGCGGATCCACCAAGCGGTGCATGGCGACCAAACCACGGCTAGAGTATGAACCGTAAACGTCGATATCGTTACGCTCCCACTGCGTACAAGCAGGTAATACGATATCAGAGAAGCGACAAGTTGCCGTCCAGGCAAATTCAATAGTCACAACCGTTTGTAGCTTCTTGAACGCTTTCTTCATGCGGTTGCGGTCTTGGTGATGGTGCCATGGGTTACAACCTGAAATCACCATCATTTTGAAATCTGGCAGCTTCACTTTACCGCCGTTGTAATTGATCTCTTTACCTGGTTCCAGAATAGCATCAATCCAACGCGCAACCGGGATAGTGCGACTGTAGCCGTTGAAATCATTGTTATCCCACTTCGGCTTCATACCTTGGTCAAGGTTACGCGGGAAGCCACCAGGACCAGCAAAACCTGTCGACGGAACACCGATACTTGAATAATGGTGACCATAAGAGATACCGCCGCCAGGCAGACCAATCTGACCTACCATCGCAGCAACAACCGCAGCCGCCCAATATGGTTGCTCGCCGTGTTCCTGACGCTGGATACACCAGCCCATCAAGATTTGTGTACGACCATTAACCAACATGCGGGCGAATTCACGAATCTTATCCGCCTTCACGCCACAGATTGATGCCGCCCACTCTGGTGTCTTTTCAGTCTTATCTTTGGTTTGCCCCTGAACGTATTGAATGAACTCTTCAAAGCCCAGACAGTAAGTCTCAATGAACTTCTTATCGTATAACTCTTCGTTGTACAGAACATGCGCAACAGCCAGCATGAACGCTACGTCTGTCATCGGGTTGATGTACAGGTGGTCATTCTCTAGGTAGCGCTGAGTCTTGTTCTTAACGGGGTCAACAGACAGAACGTTGATCTCACCTTTCGCGACTTTCTCTTTTAACTGTTCAAGGTACTTGAAAGATTCGTGCGTTTCACAGTTCCAGCCTACCTGAAGGTTTTTCACTGGATCGTTCGCCCAAAGAACGATGTTGTCTGAATTCTCTAGGATTTCAGACCAAGACGTACCTTGTGCATAGACCTCTGTCGAACCAAGTACGTAAGGCATGATCGTTTGACCAGCGCCCGTCGAGTAGTCGCCGACCTTTGTGATGAAGTTACCGTGCATACCTACCGCACGTTGCATGTGTGCTGTACAGTTGTTGAACGCACCTGTTTGGTTCCAGCCAGTTTGACCCGCGTGTAATGCCCAAGGACCGTATTCTTTTTGTACACGCTCTAACTCACGGTAGAACAGATCCAGCGCTTCGTCCCACGTTACACGGATAAAACGGTTGTTACCGCGAGTATCTGCGCTGTACTTGTGCTTCTTCAGCCAATCCAGACGAACCATTGGGTAACGAACACGAGAAGGGCTGTAAATGATACCCTTAATGCCGTTAAGCATCTCTGTCGGGTTCTTATCAAGCTCTAATGGTTTGATCTCCTGAACCTTACCCGCGTATATGTGAGCGCGGAATGCCCCCCAGTGTGAGCCCGTCACTTTCCAGGTACCTGTCGATTCTGCGGCTTTTGCTGAAGCTGACGCTAATAAGCTTGGACCGATAACTGACGCGGCACTTGTGGTTGCTACGCCTTTAAGAAAACTTCTTCGTGTAATAGCCATTTAAAATTCTCCAATTCGACGCTTATTAGTGGTGGCCTTCAGCATAATCTGAAGAGTGCTTCTGTAGATATTTCAAGATAAGCGCTTCGCTGTCCGTATCTAGGTTGACGAACGCTAACATACCGTCGAACATACCTGGCCAGGTGTTCGCGTCGAAGTGCGCTTCAGCAGGTTGCGTGTGACAGACAGAACAGTTGGTTTTGTACGCTTCACGAGATTTTTCCCATATAGGGTTGATATCGTTCAACGCCGACTCTTTCTTCAACCAAGCTTTGGCTGTCACTTTTTCCCATGGAAGACCCGTGAGTTCATCAACGCGCTTCTCACCTGTCGTCACCATGTTGCTGTCAGTAGACGCTTCTTTTAGTAGAGATGCTGTCGCAATGTTCTTACCGAAATCTTCTTGAATTACACGACCAAAGCCTTTCGCTTTACGCCAGCCATCGATTTCAATTTCAACAAAGTCGCCTTTTTCTTCGATAACTTTTACTGTCGATGCCGGGTTTAGAAGACCGGCTTCTTTAGTGCCTTGCTCGTCAAAGTAAAGCGGAAGATGACGAATGCTGACTAGCTGCTGACCTACAGCGTAATCCGTGTTTGATGTCATTTGTTCCAGATCGCCCACAATACCGCCAATGCTATCCATACCAGCAGGTAAGTTGTGCGCAATGCCTTTGTGGCAGTCTACACAGCTTTGATCTTTCTCTGCGGCTTGTTTCATTTGAATACGCGCTGTCGGAGACATCTGCTCGAAGTCCATCGAGTCGTAGTTATGGCAATTTTTACATTCGAGAGATTTGTTCGCAGAAAAACGATCCCATTCATGTTTGGCTAACTCAATACGGCGCTCTTCAAATACCCCTTCTTCATCGTAGTTACCAAATACTTGTGCAAACACTTCTTTAGAAGCCTGCATCTTACGAGCGATTTTATCCGTCCAGTTATGTGGAACGTGACAGTCAGGACAAGTCGCACGCACACCAGAGTGGTTTTTCCAGTGAACCGTGTCTTGCAGTTCGACATAAACATTGTCGCGCATGGTGTGACAACTGATACAGAACTCTTCCGTGTTGGTTGCTTCTAATGCTGTATTGAAGCCGCCCCAGAAAATAACGCCTGCGATAAAGCCACCCATAGTTAGCACACCAAGGCTGATATGCACGGCTGGGCGCGTCATCGTACGCCACAGTTTAATGATTAGTGATTTCATTATTTGCTCTCTTAAAATCTTTTCAAAAGTGTGGTTATGAGCTCAACGGCTTACATACCGTGCGCACCAGGAGGTCCAAAGAAGAAAACCTGCAACATCCATACGATGAACCCGTAGCCACCTACGAAACCGACGCTTAGAATTGGAAAGAGAACAACCGCAATGAAGAAAAATGACTTCCATTCAAGGGAGCGTTTTTCATCGCACTCAATATTATTAACATCTTTCATACATTTGCCTACTTTGTATTTAGTGTTATTGAAAAGCTCAGGAAACTTAGCTTAAGTTTTTTACAATTTATAACCGAAAATGTTAATCCATATTATTAGTAAGGTTCAATCAAATAACGCCCTTCAAACCTTGTAATTCAACACTTTTTTGAGTTCGAACGGAGATGTGTGGGATTGATATTATTTATTAAAAAACATGAACAGATATGAAAAAATAAATCTTTTAAATAAACGTTAAATGAGAAACAATATAAAAACATAAATAACATTTCTACGTTAAACATCACGGGGAAAATGCATTTTTATATCGAAGGAAAACAAAATAATGTAAACAAATTGATAAGAAATGAATTATAAAAGAGGCTTTCACTCGTATTTAAAGTCATTCGAAAAATATGAGTTAACATAGAAAGGGTAAAGAAGAGAATTGAGGAGAATGAATGGACAACGTAGTCGATATTAGCTGGATAAAACTGGCGATATTTAGTTTGATTTTAGTCATCCCTCTAGCAATTAACTATCATTACAAGTTGGGGATTGCAAAAGACACTGTGATCAGTGTCCTTCGTATGACTGTACAGCTGATCCTGATAGGCGTTTACTTAGAGTACCTCTTCCACCTAAACAGTTTATTGATCAACGTATTATGGCTTGCAGTCATGCTTGTGGTTGGGGCAAGCACAATTGCAGGCAAAGCTCGCTTACCCAAAAAGCCATTGATGTTCCCTTTGATCACAGGGCTCATTTGTGGCCTTTTCCCGCTTCTTGTTGCCATGACGGTGGGTCTCGTTCGGCCGACTCCTCTTTATAATGCCCAATACATGATCCCGCTAGCAGGTATGCTGTTAGGTAATAGCTTAAGCAGTAACATCATCGCACTGCAAAACCTCTTTACCGCGTTTGAAGAACGTAAGACAGAGTATGAAGCCGCCATTTCACTTGGCGCTTCCCCCAAATACGCGTCATTTCCGTTTGTGCAGGAAGCACTAAGAAAATCCATGGCACCAACCTTAGCGTCCATGACCGCAACTGGCCTTGTCACACTTCCAGGGATGATGACGGGACAGATCTTAGGGGGAGCAAGCCCTATGGTCGCGATAAAGTATCAATTGGTGATCATGTTAGCGATTTTTGTCATGTTAAGTGTATCGGTGGCTATCACGTTAGAAATGACGTTGAGCAGTGTACAAACCAAAGAAGGCAGAGTCAGAGTAAAAATTGCGCAAAAAAGTCCAACAAAATAGCCTCGACGTACTCGCATATAAACGTTTAATTTTATAATATTTTCTGCAGTCAGATAGATACACACGATGTTTAAGACAGGTTATCCACAGAAAATGTGGATAAGCAATGAAAAAACATACGCAATCAGAAACATAACAGGTTGTCTGGAAAAGGTTTTTCCGACACGCAACGGTCATAAATTGATCACTTAGCTGAAATACTCTAGTTTTAGAGTGCAGGGAGTCGCAAAAAGGAGCAACTATCATGGATGTATTAATGGTCTCTGAAAAGTATGATGAATTGTTGTCTGACACGCCGCTAGAGTGGCTTGTTCAGGTACCAAATGAAATGACGTCACACTGGGTGCCGATCGAGTTTGGGATTAACGAAGAGTTGGTATAACGAACAAAAGAAAGGCGAGCTATTTAAGCTCGCCTTTTGCTATCCTGCACTTGTCTCGTCCTAAAACAGAAGATAAGTCTCGACTACTTTAGATGCTTATCTTCATCACGCAGGTAAATCATCCAATACCACATACCCACAAACACGCCACCACCGATAATGTTGCCTAACGTAACAGGGATAAGGTTGTTGACAATGAAGCCTGTCATGTTCAAATCCGCGTAATTCGCGATATCTGCTCCTGTCATTTGCCAAAAAGCTTCTGGAGCAAAGTATTTAATACCAATAGCCATTGGCACTTGGAACATGTTCGCAATACAGTGCTCAAAGCCTGCAGACACAAACATGGCAACGGGTAGTATCATTACGGCAATCTTATCGGTTAACGTGCGTCCACTGAATGTCATCCAGACGGCAATACAAACTAAAACGTTACACATAATGCCTAAGGCAACAGCCGAGAAGAAGTCGTGGTGTAACTTGTGCTGGGAAATTGCCATCGCATTGAGGCCAACCTGACCGCCATCAAACATATACTGCTTGCTGACCAGCATACAAGCCACCAGCATAGCGGCACCAGCCATATTACCAAAGTAAACCACAAACCAGTTTTTAACCAAGGCCTTCCAGGAAATTTTACCACTGGCGCGCGCTACCAGAGTCAACACCGAGCTGGTGAAAAGCTCTCCGCCCGTGACCACCACAAGAATCAATCCAAGACTAAACGCAAGACCACCAATTAAACGAGTCATACCCCAAGGTAAGTCGCCTGCGCCTGTTGTCACAGTGGTATAGAAAATGAAGGCAATACCAATGTGAAGCCCTGCGGAGATGGCAAGTAAGAAAGATTTAACAGGTGCTTTAGTCGCTTTACCTACACCAACTTCGGCAGCGCGTTCAGCAGCTTGCGGCGGTAATAATGAGTCAAAGTGATTGAAATTCATGGTGGCGTAACATTTAGAAACAATTAAGGAGGCGGCGATAATCGCGCTATTTTCACACTTTTTCAAGGGGTATTTGTATTGTTAACTAAAAATATTGTTTACGGGATGTTCATTGCAAATATGAGCCACCAAAATGCCAGAATTTCGCTGTCATTGATATGTGACAAGAATATTTTCTTTCGAGCAAAAATCCCACGTTATATCAGCCTGATAGCAATACAGTTAACACTTCTCGCGGTTTTGTGTTGCTCTACTTGGTTTTTGAGACTAGCTTGGATAAAAAAGCGCAAAGGAATTATTTATGAAATATTCAGCGGAACACATGGCCGAATTGAATCTACTTCTTCAGTTCGATTTAAGCAGTGCGGCAACCGGTATTAAAGTTCACAAAGATGCGTCCGAAGAGACCCAAATCGCCATTGCTAGTCTATATGAGAAAAAACTCTGCACACAGCCTGATGGAGGTTACTTAACTAACGAAGGTATAGAGGTCGCAGAACACGCAGAAAAAATTTTACGAGTACTGGCGGCAAGTTAATCTAGGTATCAGTGACTGAAATGTCAGAGTTCACGCAGCTAAAAGCGGCGTCATACAGCAACATTGTTAGATTAATCGCTTGAGTCGTCGTCAACTCCTCCCCCTGAAAATGCCATCATCATCGATGGCATTCACATATCCTCCCAATAGGTTTACACTTATTTCTAATTCACTGAAGTTTGACTATTGCAATCAATAACGTACATCGATACCAGGTAAGACGCCTGATATGATATTCCCTCCCTTTCTTCAGTGAACAATACAACGCGCATAATTTTATTTAACAACTTTGATTAAGTCGGGATGAGACATATGGCAAACACATTGATTGTAGGTGCGGGCTGGCTAGGCACACCACTCGCCCAAGCTTTAGTAGACGAAGGACAGACGGTTGTTGTGACTCGGCGCAGTCAGGAAAGATTGGATGAGTTACCTTCCGCGCTCACGAACGCTGAACTACTCGATCTCAGTCAGGCAAACGCAGAAATAAAACTGCCAGAGCTTATCCAGCGCTATCAAATCAAGCACATTGTCGGTGCGTTTCCTCCAGGGTTTAGAAAAGGCGGTGGTCAAGAGTATGCTCAGCAATGGGCAACGTTAGTTGAAACTGCAAAGCAACAAGATATTGATAAGTTAGTGATGATCAGTTCCACTACGGTCTACCCTAACCTACCCTCTGACATGAGTGAAGATTCCGCTTCTCTTTCATTAGCACAAAACCATCCTCATTTTTCTGACAACGCACACATCATGCTTCAAGCGGAACAGTCTGTGATCGACTCTGGTATCAACTACGCCATTTTACGATGTAGTGGATTGATTGGCCCCGATAGGAACCCGGCTCGCTTTGCTGCGCGACTAAAACAAGTCAGCCGCAAAGCCCCTGCGAACATGGTTCATCAGAACGATGCTATTGCTGCAGCAAAATTTGCGCTGGAAAATATTGATAACGAAATTGTCAACGTGACAACACCAAATACTGTCAGTAAAGCCGAGTTCTATCAGGCGGCGATCACCAAGAGTGGCGCTGAACTTTCTCTGCCTCCAGTGACTGAAGACGCCGACAAGCGCATTGTCGCGGATAAACTCGTTTCGCTCGGTTATAAATTTCAATTTAACTCAACGCTGGATGCACTATGAAGCTTTATCAACATATCGAAACGCTCTGGGATTACATGCAACTAAAGCATCAGCTAAAACCCGCGGATTGCTTATTAGTCATGTGCAGTAATGACCTTCGTGTCGCAGAGCATGCCGCAAAGCTTTATCTGCAGAAACTTGCACCACGCATCGTGTTCTCTGGCGGTAAAGGGCGATTTACCGATGGTTTATTTGACAAGAGTGAAGCAGAGACTTTCGCAGAAATAGCGCAATCGGCAGGTGTCCCTAGCGATGCAATATTGTTAGAAACCCAATCAACAAATAGCGGTGAAAACGTACGCTTTACTCACCAGTTACTCGCAGACAACGGTATTTTGTGTGACTCGGTGATTTTAGTGCAAAAACCATTTATGGAGCGTCGTGCTATCGCTACGTTCGAGAAGCAGTGGCAATCCCCCTATTCTCAACTGCAAGTGAGCTCCACTGCACACCCATTCTTCGAGTACATTAATGAAGACATGCCGTTGATGATGGTATTAGAAGCACTGATGGAAGACTATTCTCGCGTCAAAACCTACCCTGAGAAAGGTTATCAGACAGAGCAAGTTATCCCCGAAAATGTAGAGTCGTCTTATCAAGCATTGCTACAACGTTTCGGTTTTAATTTCGCATAGTTGATTAACGACAAACCAAAAAAAGCCACCCATTCCGGTGGCTTCTCTATATGCGTTTAGCGAACTAGGACTATTTACCTAACGCTTCTTTGTAATGCTGACGACAAACGGAAACATAACGCTCATTACCGCCAATTGCGACTTGGTCACCCTCTTTGATGGCAACACCATGCTCATCAGTACGAATAACCATATTCGCTTTACGCCCACAGTGACAAATCGTCTTAAGTTCTACCAATTTGTCTGCCCATGATAATAGGTACTTACTGCCTTCAAAAAGTTCACCAAGAAAATCGGTTCGAAGACCATAACAAAGGACTGGGATGTGCAGTTTATCCACCACTTCTGTCAGTTGATATACCTGCTCTTTCGTTAAGAACTGGCATTCATCAACCAGAATACAATGTCGCTTTTCAACCTCATTTAGAGCGGTAATCTCCTGATATAAATTGGTATCCTGACCAAAAAGGTGGGCATCTGACTGTAAACCAATTCGTGAGCTTACTTTGCCTACACCGTAGCGATCATCAAGTGCTGCAGTGAATATCACTGGGGTCATACCGCGTTCTTGGTAATTAAAAGAAGATTGAAGAAGAGTCGTTGATTTACCCGCATTCATCGCAGAGTAGTAGAAATACATCTGAGCCACAGAGCATTACCTGAAGTTAAAATTATGGAAGTAGAAAATAAAAGGGCTGAATTATCAGCCCTTTAAAAAAGAAAATTCAATCACTTACGACGCCAAACTGTGCCTTCTGGACCATCTTCCAGCACGATGCCCATTTCAGTTAGCTTATCGCGAGCCATGTCTGCGTTTGCCCAATCTTTAGATGCACGAGAGTCGTTACGCAGTTTGATCAATGCTTCAATTTCTGCCACTTCATCGTCATTACCTGCGTCACCTTTCAGGAAGGCTTCAGGATCTTGATAAAGAATACCGATAACATCGGCAAGCTCACGCATTAATGCGCCAAGTTCGCTTGCTTTCTCAAGGCTTTCTGTCTTCAGACGGTTTACTTCACGCGCCATATCAAACAGTACTGAGTAAGCCTCAGGCGTGTTGAAATCGTCATTCATCGCGTTAGTAAAGCGAGAAACGTACTCTTCGCCACCAGCTGGTGCAGCTTTGAGATCAAGACCACGAAGCGAGGTGTACAGGCGCTCAAGCGAAGCACGCGCTTGGTTTAGGTTATCTTCGCTGTAGTTTAACTGGCTACGGTAGTGACCAGACATCAGGAAGTAGCGTACTGTTTCCGCATCGTAGTGACCTAAAACATCACGGATGGTGAAGAAATTGCCCAGAGACTTAGACATTTTCTCGCGGTCTACCATCACCATGCCGCTGTGCATCCAAGTGTTCACGTACTTAGTGTCGTGTGCGCAGCAAGACTGAGCGATCTCATTCTCGTGGTGAGGGAACTGAAGGTCGGAGCCGCCGCCGTGAATATCGAAGTGGTTACCAAGAATTGACGAGTTCATTGCAGAACATTCAATGTGCCAACCGGGACGGCCTGGTCCCCAAGGTGATTCCCATGTTGGTTCGTCTGGTTTTGACATTTTCCAAAGAACAAAGTCCAACGGGCTACGTTTTGCTGTTTCGATATCAACACGAGCACCAGCCTGAAGCTGATCTAAATCTT
This sequence comes from Vibrio sp. J1-1, assembly GCF_021728395.1. Lineage (GTDB taxonomy): Bacteria > Pseudomonadota > Gammaproteobacteria > Enterobacterales > Vibrionaceae > Vibrio. Next base: position 221,275 of record NZ_JAKKCM010000004.1, read on the forward strand.
GCTTTGAAAGCTTGCCGTATTCGTCAAACTTACCCACTTCAAACATGACGTCGCCGTTATCTGCAACGTAAGCGAAACCACGCTCGATCAGCTTTTGAACCAGTTCAATGATTTCAGGGATAAACTGTGTAGCACGAGGTTCAATATCTGGGCGCTTCATATTTAACGCATCGAAGTCAGCGTGCATTTCACCAATAAGACGCTCGGTCAGTGAATCACAAGATTCACCGTTTTCTGCTGCACGTTTGATGATCTTATCGTCGATATCGGTGATATTACGAACGAACGTTAGATCGTAACCTAGGTAACGTAGGTAGCGAGATACAACGTCAAAAGACACAAAAGTACGACCGTGGCCGATGTGACAGAGATCGTAGATGGTAACTCCACAGACATACATGCCGATTTTGCCAGCTGTAATTGGTTTGAATTCCTCTTTCTGTCTTGTGAGTGTGTTATATATCTTTAACATGATCTCTATCTATAATTGTGAATGAATACAAGAAGGCTGAGTATAACAACTCCGACCTTATTAGGTAATAGGAATTAACCGATAAAACGATAATCGGCTAAACTTCAAGCACAAAACGATTAATTTCTTCTTCCTGAGTTTTTAAAGCGTTGTAACTTAGGCTAGAATCTCGGGCTCAATACAACACAGTAAAGGACAGCAGCATGATCACCCTTCACACTAATTTTGGTGACATCAAGATTCAACTAAACGAAGAGAAAGCGCCAGAAACAAGCGCAAACTTCCTACAGTACTGCCGCGACGGTTTTTACGACAACACTCTATTCCACCGTGTTATTGATGGTTTCATGGTTCAAGGTGGCGGCATGGAATCAGGTCTGCGTGAAAAACCAACACGTGCACCTATCAAAAACGAAGCAAACAACGGCCTTAGCAACAAAGTAGGCACACTTGCTATGGCACGTACTATGGAACCGCACTCAGCGAGCTCTCAGTTCTTCATCAACGTGAACAACAACACATTCCTAGACTTCCGTAGCGAAAGCCTAGATGGTTGGGGTTACTGTGTGTTCGGTGAAGTTGTAGAAGGTATGGACGTAGTAAACCAAATCAAAGGCGTTAGCACTGGTTCTTACGGCATGCACCAAGACGTACCACTGGAAGACGTGGTAATCACTGGTACAACAATCGAAGAGTAATTCGTACGAACTTAATTGAATGGGGAGGCGTCGCCTCCCCTTATTTCTATGACAACATTATTTATATCAGACCTGCACCTTACGCCGTCTCGCCCTGACATTACAGAGTGCTTTGTGACATTTATGCGCACAGAAGCCCCAAAAGCCGACGCTCTTTACGTATTAGGCGATCTTTTCGAATTTTGGGTCGGTGACGACGATAACACGCCTTTTTCTAACCAAATTCGCACCGAATTTAAAGCGCTGACCGACCGCGGTGTTCCTGTCTTCTTTATCCAAGGCAATCGTGATTTCCTGTTAGGAGAACGTTTTTGCAAACAAACGGGGATAACGCTTCTTGATGATGTTTGTACCATTGACCTCTATGGCACGAAGGCAGTGATCCTGCATGGTGATACTCTATGTACAGACGATGTGAACTATCAGAAATTTCGCAAGACCGTTCACCAACCTTGGCTACAATGGGTCTTCAACCATATCCCTTGGTTTATAAAGAAAAAAATTGTCGCGAAAGTTCAGTCTGATATTCGCGATGACAAAAGTAGCAAATCGTTGGACATTATGGATGTAAACCAGGATGAAGTAGAGAAAGTGATGTCTCAACATTGCGTCGACCTGATGATTCATGGCCATACCCATCGTCCAGATACGCATAATTTTGAGGTCAACGGTGTTAAAAAAACGCGCATCGTTTTAGGTGATTGGTATACGCAAGGCTCAGTTTTACAAGCAAATTCTGATCATTTAGTTCTACAAACAAGGCCTTTCAACAGATAATTTACTCAGATCGTGTTAGACCTTACAATATTCGGACTTAAAGCATAGATATTTTACGAAAAATCGTTATCATCGTATAACTCAGTTAAACAGAATGAAGTCCCTAATTGAAGTATTCTTACGTAGCTCGCCAACCGATTCTAGACAGAGAAAAGCGAACCATTGGTTATGAGCTTCTCTTTCGAGACGGCCCAAAAAATACCTTCCCTGAAGTAGAGCCCGAGCAGGCTACCAGTCGATTGCTGTCTGATCATTTTCTTTCGACGCATTACAATACATTGGGTAACAAACTGGGTTTTGTTAACTTCCCCCAGCAGAGTCTGATTAATTTGGTTCCGACTTTATTCCCCAAGGACTCATTAGTTATTGAGGTTTTAGAAGATTGCGAGCCAACTGAAGAACTACTTAAAGCGATTAAATATTTGCATGAATGTGGGTACAAAATTGCGCTGGATGATTTCGTACCAACCAAAGCTTGGAAACGGTTTCTTCCCTACGTCTCGATCATCAAGTTTGACATTCGCCTGGTGCCGATAGAAAAAGCAGCCATTTTTATTCAAACTCTTCGTCACTACAACATCGAATTTCTTGCAGAGAAAGTGGAAACCTATGAAGAGTTTAAACAGACTCTAGAAGCAGGATTCACTTACTTTCAGGGCTACTTCTTCAGTAAACCTGAAATGATCAAGAAAAAACAACTGAAACCTTCATTTCTGGCAGTTATTCAATTGTGTAAAGAGATTGCGGATAAGCCCATCAACTTTGATGAAGTTGAACGCCTCTTTTCAATCGATATTACACTTTCATACAAGTTACTGACTTACGTTAATTCCGGGTATACACTCGCCACCAAAATTAAGTCTTTCAGACAAGCGCTCATTTACTTGGGTGAAGATCGCTTACGACGTTTTATTTCACTCGTTGCCATCGCTTCTGTTCAAGATGATAAACCAGATTCCCTCTATACTCTTGCAATCCAACGCGCTCGAATGTGTGAGTTATTACTGAGCTTAATGAAGACTAAGTACGATCCTGGACAAGCTTTTCTGACCGGGATGTTTTCACTTCTAGACTCGCTGCTCGACCAACCTTTGAGTGATGTGATTAACGACATTCCTGTGGACGACGATATCAAATTAGCTCTCACAAGCCACAAAGGTGTATTGGGTTACTTGCTGTCGATGACTATCGCTTATGAACAAGCCAACTGGGAGCGGGTTGAGAAATATTGTGCGGCTCTCAAGCTCACAGAAGAGCAACTTGTAGAAACATTTAACCAGTCCACCGTCTGGGCTCAGGAACTGCTTTCCCAAAGTTCTTAAATGTTTCCTCTTCTGATAACGTAGTTCGTATGTATAATCCTTCCTATCTCACCAATGTGAGTCTGTTTAATTAAATAGAGATTTCTTTTTATGTCTTCTACCTGCCCTTGTGGCTCCAATCTCACTTATCAACAGTGTTGTGAAATTGCCCATAACAATCACAAAAATGTAGAAACACCAGAGCAGTTAATGCGCTCACGCTACAGTGCTCATGTTTTGGGTTTAGTGGATTATGTTGTCGCAACTTATCACTCAAGTTGTCATGCTGAAGATCAGCGCGAAGGCATTGCACAATCTATCGATAGTGATTGGTGTCAACTTGAAGTAATTAAAGCTGATACTGGCAGTAACGAGAATGAAGGTTTTGTTGAGTTCAACGCCTATTTCAATGAAGATGGCAAACGCTACTGTCTGAGTGAGCGTTCACGCTTTGTCAAAGAGAATGGCCTTTGGTACTACATTGACGGCACGTTCCCTCAAGACGAGGAAGAGCCAGATCCTCGCCTGAGCCAGCCGATAAGCAATCTGAAAGTCGGCCGTAATGATCCATGTATCTGTGGTAGCGGTAAGAAATTTAAGAAGTGTTGTGGTTAATCGACAAACTTATTTGATAAACAAAAGGCTTCCCGTTGGAAGCCTTTTTAGTATATCGCGATTATAAGAAAAGTTACTTATGACGCTCTTTGAGCTTATTCACTACGTCGTTCATCGACAGACCTTGGTCTTGCAGCAGAACCATTAAGTGATAAATCAAATCCGCCGATTCGCACACTAGCTCCGCCTTGTCACCCGACGTTGCCGCAAGCGCGACTTCAACGCCCTCTTCGCCCACTTTCTGCGAAATACGCTTGGTGCCACGGGCATAAAGACTGGCGGTATAAGAGGACTCTGGGTCGGCGTCCTTGCGGGCAGCCAGTAGCTGCTCAAGTTGATGAAGCCACACCATTTGAGACTCTTCTTGTGGATCTCCATCCCAGCACGTTGTGGTGCCAGTGTGGCAAGTTGGACCAATCGGGTTCACTTTGACCAATAAAGTGTCATTGTCACAATCCAGTGAAATATTCACCAACTGAAGAACGTTACCCGAGGTTTCGCCTTTGGTCCACAATCGCTCTTTGGTGCGAGAGAAAAATGTCACCTGACCAGTTTCACCCGTTTTTACTAGTGCGTCCTGGTTCATGTAACCCATCATCAGAACTTGGCTGGACTGAAAATCCTGAACGATAGCAGGTACCAGACCATCCACCTTCTCCCAGTTGATTCTCTCTTGTAGAGAACTTACTTCGGTGGCTGCAAAACTCATACTCGTACCTCTATACCTTGCTGTTTTAAATACTGTTTCAACTCGCCAATATTGATGACTTGTTTATGGAATACCGACGCAGCCAATGCGCCGTCGACATTCGCTTTTTGGTAAGCTTCTGCAAAGTGTTCCATTGCACCCGCACCACCTGAAGCAATCAAAGGCACCTTACATACTTCACGTACCATATTGAGCTGTTCAATGTCGTAACCGTTACGGACGCCATCTTGGTTCATCATGTTCAGTACGATTTCGCCAGCGCCGCGCTTTTGTACTTCCTGAACCCAGTCACGCGTTTCCCATTGTGTCGCTTTTGTACGCTCTTCATCACCAGTAAACTGGTAAACCTGATATTTTCCCGTGTCCTTGTCATAGTAAGAGTCGATACCGACCACAATACATTGAACACCAAACTTATCAGCCAGATCAGTAATCAGCTGTGGATTCGCGAGAGCCGGAGAGTTGATCGAAACTTTATCAGCACCAAACTCCAAAATACGTGCTGCATCTTCCGCAGATTTAATGCCACCAGCCACACAGAAAGGAATGTCGATAACTTCTGCTACGCGCTTCACCCAACTTTTATCGACGACACGTCCGTCGCTAGACGCGGTAATATCGTAAAACACCAGCTCGTCAGCGCCCTCTTCTGCGTAGCGCTGCGCAAGAGGAACGATATCGCCGATGATTTCGTGGTTACGAAACTGAACCCCTTTCACCACCTGACCATCACGGACATCAAGACATGGGATTATTCGCTTTGCCAACATGTGAATGCCTCCTCTGCGGTGAATTTGCCATCAAGTAACGCGCGGCCAACAATGACACCAGCGACACCACTACCTTTTAGAGCTTCAATGTCGGCCAGTGAGCCGATGCCACCTGACGATTGAAACTGAACTTGTGGGTATTGCTTACAAAGATCCACGTATAGCTCAACGTTGGAACCTGCTAGCGTGCCGTCACGAGAAATGTCCGTGCACAGTACGTGCTTTAGACCAACGGTAAGATAGTCATCAATCAATGCTTCAATGGTTACGCCCGAGTCTTCCTGCCAGCCAGAGATAGCCACTTTACGTGTGCCATCCTGGTCGATGTTGATATCTAAAGCCAGAACGATCTTCTCTGCGCCGTATTTTTCCATCCAGCCTTTTACTAACTCAGGCTGTTTAACAGCTGTAGAGCCTACTACGACACGTTGCGCGCCCGCTTCTAACAGATCCACAACGTCCTGCTCAACGCGAACGCCACCACCAATCTGAATATTGGCTGGTGTGCTTGCCAATAGCTTTGCAATCAGATCAAGCTGTCGTGCAGAGGTATCTTTTGCGCCAGTTAAGTCCACCAAGTGCAACCAATTTGCACCCGCTTGATGATACAAGTTGAATTGCTCCGCTGGATCCACTTTGTATTCAGTTACTTGTCCGTAATCACCTTGGTAAAGGCGAACCACCTGTCCTTCAATTAAATCAAGAGCTGGAATAATCACACTAAATTCCTTTTTATAATTCTAAGAAGTTTTGAATAAGCTTCGCGCCCGCTTTTGAAGAACGCTCAGGGTGGAATTGCACTCCGTAGTAGTTGCCGCTTTGTACTGCTGCGGTAAACGGGTTGCCGTAATTACACTCAGCAATGGTGTAATCACCGACTGGCATAGCAAAACTGTGGACAAAGTAGAAGTACTCACCCTCTTCGATGCCTTTAAACAACGGGTTACCCGGTTTAGCAGACACCGTGTTCCACCCCATGTGAGGCAACGGTAAATCGCCCGTTTGAAGTAATTTCACTTCACCGTCACAAAGACCTAGACACTCAACCAGCTCATCGGCTTTTTGGCCTTTCTCTTGGGAAACCTTGCCAAGCAGTTGCATGCCCAGGCATATACCAAGAAGCGGTTTCTCGACCTTTTTAACCAGTTCGATTAGATCACGCTCCTCAAGATTTTTCATCGCTTCACTTGCTGTGCCTACACCTGGCAAGAAAAGTTTATCCGCCGATAAGACAACTTGAGGGTCTTTTGAAATTGTTACTGTGTAGCCAAGGCGCTCAATGGCAAATCTCACCGAAGAAACGTTGGCACAGCCAGTATCAATAATCACAACGTTCTGTTCTGTCACTGTACTCATCTCCTATCAATACTCTAAGGAATGACCTTAAAGAACGCCTTTACTACTTGGCATCTCGTTACCTTCTACTTTGATCGCCTGACGCAGAGTTCGGCCGAAGGCTTTAAACAAGCTTTCAATGATGTGGTGATCATTGTCGCCAGCAGAAGACAGGTGCAGAGTACACGCTAACGTATCGGTCAAAGAGCGGAAGAAGTGCACAACCATCTCGGTAGAGAGGTCACCGACTTGCTCGCGGCCAAACTCCGCATCGAATTTCAAGTATGGGCGACCAGATAAATCTAACGCACATTGTGCCAGACACTCATCCATCGGTAGGCTAAAGCCAAAGCGGCCAATACCACGTTTATCACCTAGTGCTTCTTTCAGTGCTTGCCCAAGAGCCAGCGCAGTGTCTTCTACGGTGTGGTGATCATCAATGTGAAGATCGCCTTTAACCTTACAGACAAGCTGGAAACCCCCGTGGGTTGCGATTTGATCAAGCATGTGATCAAAGAATCCCATCCCTGTTGAGATCTCATTACCACCTTGTTCATCAAGGTTAACGGCTACTTTGATATCCGTTTCTTTGGTGGTACGAATAACTTCAGCAACACGGGCTTTCACAGTCAGATCTTTTAGGATTTGCTTCCAACCCATGGTCTCTGGGTTATATTGAATGCCGCGAATCGCCATATTTTCAGCAAGTTGAAGGTCCGTCGCGCGGTCGCCAATCACAACCGAATTCTGGAAGTCAACTTTGCCGCCCTGAAGGTATTCTTTCACCATACCTAACTTAGGCTTACGGCAAGAGCAATTATCTTCATCAAAGTGAGGACAGATCAGAACGTCATCAAACTTCACGCCCTGAGATTCGAAAATTTCCATCATCATGTTATGAGGGGCATCAAAGTCTTCTTGCGGGTAGCTATCCGTACCCAAACCATCCTGGTTGGTCACCATGACTAAACGGTAACCTGCATCCTGCAACGCAAGAAGGCTTGGGATCACGTATGGTTCTAACTTCAACTTATCGAGGCGGTCTACTTGGAAATCAATCGGCGGCTCAACGATCAGTGTGCCATCACGGTCAATAAAAAGGATTTTTTGTTGTTTGCTCACTAGAACATCCTTATTGCTAATCTTGGTTGGCTCTCACTCGAGTGTGAGAGCAAGGTAACTTTATGACTTTACAGTTTTACGAATAGTAGTTTCTGATAAACCCAAGTGTCTTTTCGCACTCTTCACGATTGCCGATACTGATGCGCACACAGTTTTCAATCGGTGAATTACGTAAAATGATGCCTGTATCCCATGCGGCTTTAAACAGGGCATCACCATCAGGGAATTTCACCAACAGATAGTTCCCCCAGCCCTCGTACACCTGAAGACCCGGAATCATGGACAAGCCAACTTGTAGATAAGCTCGGTTGGCGTTGAGATCTAGTACCTGAAACTTAGCACGAGCCAACCCTGCTTCTGATAACGCTTGCATCGCAATATCAGCGACCGGAACAGGTACCGGATAAGGTGCGATAACTTTAAGAAGTACATTAATCAGCTCTTCATTTGCAAGCGTAAATCCACAGCGCAGACCAGCAAGCGCAAAGGCTTTCGATAACGTCCGAAGAATCGCTAAGTTCGGGTATTGCTCCAGCAAGTCGACAGTTGAGGCTTCTGGACAAAAATCGATGTACGCTTCATCCATGACCACGATCGCGCGATCTTTGGTCATCTCAAGTAGGGATACTATGTCTTCGCGCTTAACCAAATTACCAGTTGGGTTATTCGGAGAACAAACAAATACCAGCTTCACGTTATCGAGGTTCGCTTCAATACTTGCCAGATCCAGTTGCCAATCAGAAGTTAATGGAACGGTCTTACGCTCGACACCAATAGTTTCAGCACTGATCGAATACATACCATAAGTTGGCGGGCAGTAAAGGATGGCGTCTTCTCCCGGCTCACAGAAAGCACGTACGAGTAGCTCAATACCTTCATCAGCACCACGCGACGTCAGTGTCTGCTCTGGTTTCACGCCAGCATAAGCCGCATATGCCGCAATGAGTTCTTTTGGCTGACACTCACTGTAACGATTAAGACGAGCAAAATCGGTTTTGTATTCATTATCAAATGGGGACTCATTAGCATTTAGCCATACATCACCAGTACCGCCAATACGGCGAGCAGATAAGTAAGGCGTTAATTCCTGGACTTGTTTACGCGCTAGCTTTTCCATCTCAATATTTCCTTCTTACTTTGCTGCCAGTTTTTCTACACGAATCGTTACCGCACGCTTGTGTGCATCCAGACCTTCCGCTTCCGCCATGGTGACAACCGTAGGAGCCAGGTTTTTCAGGCCTTCAGCTGAGAGCTCTTGAACGGTCATACGTTTTGAGAAATCCGCTAAACCAAGGCTAGAATATGTGCGCGTGTAGCCGTAAGTTGGAAGCACGTGGTTAGTACCAGAAGCATAGTCACCAGCAGACTCAGGCGACCAGTCACCCAAGAAAATAGAGCCTGCGTTATCAAGCAATGGCAACAACTCACGTGGATTTTTGGTTTGCACGATTAAGTGCTCAGGGCCGTAGAAGTTGGAAATCGAAACAGCTTGAGTCAGGGACTCAGAAATAATAATCAAACTTGATGCTAACGCTTTTTGAGCAATGTCAGCACGCGAAAGTTGCTTCAGTTGACGTTGTACTGCATCGGTTACTTGATCAGCGATGACCTCTGACGGAGTGACAAGTACTACTTGAGAGTCAGGGCCGTGCTCTGCTTGGCTAAGCAGATCAGCAGCAATAAAGTCAGCGTCAGCCGTTTCATCCGCAAGAACCAAAACTTCAGATGGCCCCGCTGGCATATCGATAGCCGCGCCACGGAAATCATTACTGACTTGGCGTTTTGCCTCTGTTACGTAAGCGTTACCTGGACCAAAGATTTTATCGACCTTCGAAACGCTCTCGGTTCCGTAAGCCATCGCTGCAACCGCTTGGCCACCACCCACATTGTATACTTCGTCGATACCGCAAAGTTTTGCAACGTACAGGATTTCATCTGCAATTGGCGGCGGAGAACAAAGCACCACTTTACGACATCCGGCAATTTTTGCCGGTACACCAAGCATCAAAACGGTTGATGGCAACGGCGCGCTGCCGCCCGGGATGTACAAACCGACCTTTTGGATTGGGCGGGTCACTTGCTCACACATTACGCCCGGTTGAGTCTCAACTTTAATTGGCTGAGGCTTTTGCGCTTTATGGAACTTAGCAATATTCTCGTAAGCTTGATTGAGCGCGCTTTTCATCTTCTCAGAAAGACGTGCAGCAGCTGCATCTATTTCATTCGCAGAAACACGAATTGAATCTGGCTTTACCCGGTCAAACTTTTCGGTAAGCTCTACAAGTGCAGCATCCCCTTCGCTACGAACTTTTGCAATAACTTCAGCAACCGCAGCGGTGATGTTCGCGCCTTCTGCGATAGCCGGACGCTCTAAAATCGAATCTTGTTGATTTTCACTCAGTGATTGCCAAACAACTGTTCTCATGACCCTTACTCCATCATTTTTTCAATTGGTAGCACGAGAATTGAGCTCGCACCTAGCTCTTTTAGCTGTTCCATAGTTTCCCAGAACAGATTCTCAGAGCTCACCAAGTGAACCGCCATTTTCTGTTTGTCTGCAGATAATGGTAATACAGTTGGGTCTTCCGCACCCGGTAGTAGCGCTTTAATTTGTTCCAGCTTTTCTGCTGGCGCGTGCAGCATGATGTATTTTGACTCTTTTGCTTGCTGAACACCCTGCATACGCGTAAGTAGTTTATTGATCAATGCGGTCTTATCCGCGTCAAACTCACCTAAGCGTTGAATAAGCGTGGCTTTTGATTTAAAGATAACTTCGGCTTCTTTAAGGCCATTTGCTTCTAGTGTCGCACCTGTTGAAACCAAGTCAGCAATCGCATCTGCCAGACCAGCACGTGGTGCCACTTCTACAGAACCTGTCAGCATACAAGTTGAGAACGGTACACCTGCTTTATCCATGTATGCCTTTAGCAGGTGCGGATATGTCGTAGCAATGCGTTTACCCGCTAAATCTTGAGGGCCGTTATATTCTTCGTCCTTATCGATAGCAATAGACAGACGACAGCCACCAAAGTCAAGGCGACGAAGTTGAACAAATTCACATGGCTCACCTTGTACTTTACGGTCTAAACGCACTTCTTCCAGTTCGTTTTCACCGATGAAACCGAGGTCAACAACGCCGTCCATAACCAGCCCTGGAATATCGTCATCACGTACGAGTAACAAATCAATTGGCATATTTTCTGAGTGAACCACAAGACGCTCACCCATGAGGTTAAACTTCACGCCGCACTGTTTAAGTAGAGCTTGGCTCTCTTTGCTAAGACGACCTTTTTTCTGAATTGCGATTCTTAAGCGTTGTGATTGCATTGCTATGTCCCTGTACAAGATATTGAAAAATAAATATTTTTTAAACCAAAAACGAAAAAACCCTCGGAAGAATGTTTTCTCCCGAGGGTTTTAAATCTGAATTTCTTTGATTTTAACCTCCGGGAGTATCCTGCCTCCCGGGTATGCGCACATCTCCCGAAAGACTAGACTGGGTGATGATGGTGATGAATGTTCATTACAAAATTGCGCATACTTATTTACTGCTCTGTTTCGTTGCTCTGTTGGTAAACACACTAACCAAGGATTCTGTTTTTTTCAACACTAAATTTTACCTTTTCTAACATTTTTTACTAATTCATTGTTTTTATTTAATTTTTATTTATCTGACCTGTACTAAAAACCAATGAAAAAAGTATCTATTCAACCGGTATCCTAAAAAATAACTTCGATTTTATAAATTTTGCTATAAACAGCTAGTTAGCATTTTCCTCTTCAGTAATTAACATTTTTCTCAATAAAAAGACAGTAACTCGCCTTGAGGCAACTAATTAAAAACTATTATTTTATTGGGGCAAAAATAGTGATTAATGATGAAACTGCATAACAGTACTGCTAACAAAGTTGTGGATTTCAGCGATGCCGACTTGTATCCACTAATCGGTAATAGTGCATGTATCCAAGAACTTCGTAATGCAATTAAAAAATACGCTCGATGCGACGCAGAAGTGCTCATTCAAGGGGAAACTGGAGTGGGCAAAGGTCTGTGCGCCCGCCTGATTCATCAGTTGTCAAAAAGACGAGAGTGGCCTTTTATCGAAGTAAACTGCGGGGCGATTCCTAGTGGCCTTATTGCCTCAGAACTCTTCGGTCATGAAAAGGGCGCGTTTACGGGTGCTATTGCAGATCGTATCGGTTTTATTCAGAAAGCCCACAAAGGGACTTTATTCCTAGATGAGATTGGAGACATGCCTCCCGATCTTCAAATTCACTTGTTACACTTTTTAGAAAGCAAACAAATACATAAAGTCGGCGCTGATAAGTTTATCGATGTGGATTGTCGTGTGATTGCAGCCAGCCACGTGGATTTGAAAAGTGAAGTGGTCCAGGGAGAATTCCGAGAGGATCTATTCTACAGACTCAATATATTGCCTTTGACGATCCCTCCTTTGAGAAAAAGAGGTCGGGATATTCTTATGCTTTCAGAGCATTTTCTAAACAGATTATCCAGTGGTCAAGTCAACAAAATGTCTGCTGAAGTCGAAGATATGCTACTCAAACATCGCTGGCCGGGTAACGTGCGCGAACTGCGCAATATCATCCAAAGAGCGATAATAATGTGTGACGACAATACATTGTTGGTTGAAGATTTAGGGCTTGATTGCAACGAACGACAACTCCTCCCATCAGTCGATCAAATCGACCTTGATTATTTGCTGCAAGCTATCGAAGAAAACAAACACAACATGAGTGCTGCCGCACGCCACCTCGGTATTTCCAGAACAACCTTGTACCGACTCATTAAAAAATACAACCTCAACGTCTAATACTGTTTCACTGTAACGTAACACTGTGTAACAGCAAACTCTTCTATTATCATTCACTTAATATTTTTACGTCAAAAGCTTAATTTCTGGTCTTTATAAATCAACAAGTTAAAACAGGCATGTTCTTTGCTCTCTACTCCTTAGTCATTAACCACGATGACACAGGAGCAGAAAATGAACACCAACAGGCAATTTTCCAGAATAAGGACAGCGACTCTTGCGGTATCTTCACTGGCTCTCATGTTTTCAATGTCAGCTTTTGCTAGATTAGATGGCGCTATTTTCACAACCACGCCAGCGGGTGACATCGTCAATGAGAACGTCCGCTACGAATCTAAACAAGAAGTCTTTTTAGATGGCGGTCCTGGGCCAAATGCCCCAGGACATGCAGCAGCATTGCCTGAGGGAGACTACTATTTCCAAGTAACGGATCCATCGGGTAAATGTTTGCTTTCTAGTACGTTAGGCAGCGCAGGTAGTGATGGCGGTACATGTGAAGGCAATGTAAAAACAAAAGGCATAGGAGCGAACAAAGCAGGTGATTTTGAAATAGAGCCCTTGGCTTGCCGTCTTTTCCATTTCGATGGTAACGGTGGAGTAACTCGCGTCAACGAGTATGTGACCATCACTCAAATGGTTAAATCTCGCGGTCAATTGGTAGAGGAAACAACTGTTGTAGAGTGTGCTAAACACTACCTCGGAAGTGAATATTTAGACTATATCGATGCAGGTTCTACAGATACACCTGACGGTGAAACTATACAGCTATTCCCATTTGCGAATACTCCCAACCCGGGTGGCGTTTATAAAGCATGGGTATCCACTGAAGAAAGTGTAAAAGAAGCTTGTGGTGGTGTCGTTACAGATGATGAAACGGGGAAAGATTGCGCTGGCTTCTTCGGCTTTATTCCACGTAACTCTAAAACCGATAACTTCAAAGCTAATTTGGGCCAGCCTACCGTGGATTATCAAATCGGCTTACGAGCTTTCCATGATAAAAACTTGAACTGTACCTATGACCCTAGCAACGGAGATGAACTCGTTTCTAACTGGGACTTCGGTGTTACCGAGCCAAATCCATTAGAAGATCTACGAGGCATTTATCGTACCATTTCTGAGCCAGACACAGGTGATCAGATTCCCGTTACCTTCAGTGTGACTGATAGAGCCAACTTATTTTGGCTAGTTGACCAGTTAATGTGGTTTGCAGGTGAAGGAACTACTCCTCTGAACTTACCATTTTCTCACTTCACTACATTTGCCGACTTACGGGATTACAACAAGCTACACGAACTTGCATACCCACCACATAAAGAGTTTGTATCACCTCTTGCTTGCTATCTTGACCCTAACAACCTTTCGGACGAGCTAGTAAAACGTGACGCGCTTGAACTAGCCGATGATGGTATTGACGAAGATAATGATGGTACTTATGACGATGATAAAGGGTTTGTTCCAACAAACTTTGTTAATGTACCTGGTATAGAGGTAGACGAACCAATTCTGGTTGTAGGCTTTGGTAGTACAGGCTTTGCCACTATAGAAGTATGTAAGTCAAAAGACTTAAATATGAATGGAGCACATGATGAGGGCGAACCTTATGTCGAAAACTGGCCTATGATTTTACATATTCCAGAGAGTGTGCCTCTACCTGACAATATTACAGGGGAACTACTTGACTCTCTTCGCGAAGTTATCGAGCCTAAATTAAAAGCTGCAGGGATCATGGAAGAAGACGATTCCTTGCATGAAGTCGAAGAGCGAACGGTCACTAAGAAAACAAAAGCCGATGGCTGTGTGTCCTTCTTCGCTATGCTACCGAATGTCAAACCTGACAGCTATGGAACACTTGCACCGTATGTGGTGATGGAAAAAACAGAGGGAATGCATTCTGACTGGAAAGCGACTTCTGAAACAACTTCCGTTGAGTTCTTAGTAGAATCAGTACTAAGTTACGATAGTAATGGGTTACCTCTCATTGAAGGTGTCGTTACCCAACGCTCTGACAACTTAAGCTCAGATTCGCCTTTTGTATTCCACAATATGTGTACACCTCCTCCAGTTGACTTTGATACGAAAGGGTACTGGCATAACAATAATGGTATGTCAGAAATCACCCAAAGTGACCTCGACTACGTCAATGGTGTACAACCAGGTGGTTTAGCACCTAGCCCTTACAGCTCTCCAACAGATTATTATGGTTTCGAACCGTTTGATAATGTTGGGGAAGTTTCTGAGTTCTTAGTCGACAGCAATAGTGATGCTGAAGCTTATTTCCACCGTGAGCAACTAGCTCAACAACTATTAGCGTTCATACTAAATGTTCGACATCGCCTTGATGGTGACTATGCCGCACAGTTAATGTTTGAAGGGAACTGGCAATCAGTTCAGTACATTATTGATACCGCTGTATATGCATGGACAAATGCTCCTATTGATCCGCAAAGAGCAGTAGACATGCAAGAAATCCTAAACGACTACAACAATAATGATGAGCTAGAAGTTATTCCGTATGACTATGGCTGTCCAGAGCCATTCCCTGAACAATAATTAACCCCAAAAAACGCGATTGCCCCCCTCACCTAAATCGCGTTTCAAAAAAAGCTCCGCTATATCTAGCGGAGCTTCCTCTTTTACAAATCAATTTAGGTTGATTAAACGTTCTGATAAGACGACATCTTAGCTTTAGATAACCAAGAAAGAACGCTACACACAATCACAAAAGTAACGGCTGCTGCAGTGAATGAAATTGCGATAGACGCCGACATTCCCAGAGTAATGAAGCCAACGCAAGACACTAACGCGACAGAAAGCGCGTAAGGTAGCTGTGTAGACACGTGGTCAATATGATTACAACGTGCGCCAGTAGATGACAGAATAGTCGTGTCAGAAATCGGAGAACAGTGGTCACCAAATACCGCACCCGCTAAAACTGCACTCAACATAGGCAGCATAAGCGCAATATCCGTTGCTCCAGCCATGTCACCCGCAATTGGCAACATGATACCGAACGTACCCCAAGAGGTACCTGTCGAGAATGCCATCAAACCAGACAACAAGAACAGAATCACTGGCAACCAGTGCGGGTCAATATTACCTTGTGCCAACGATGATAGGTAAGAACCTGTTTTCATGTCACCGATAACAGAG
The DNA here is from genome assembly GCF_021728395.1 of Vibrio sp. J1-1. GTDB lineage: Bacteria > Pseudomonadota > Gammaproteobacteria > Enterobacterales > Vibrionaceae > Vibrio. The sequence goes on from NZ_JAKKCM010000004.1 coordinate 237,056, forward strand.
CCGATCGTCCAGGCAAATACTAGGATCAAAATTGCGCCAAACATTGATTTCGCACCAATCCAAAGCGTACGGATGATTTCAACCATTGGAATACCCTGCTTAAGCACAGTAAATAGACCAACCGCCAGACCAAGCAAACTACCGTAAATAAGAGACATGCCCACATTGGTATTCTCGAATGCGCCCAATAGTGCGAACTCTTTGCCATCTGCAGCCAAAGCCTGACCACCGGTGTACATCATCGCCGCAATAGTCGCCACAATCAGTGTCACGATAGGCAGAACCAAGTCAGATACCTTGCCTTTCTCGCTCTCGCGAATATCAAGCTCTTCGTTGATTTCATGAGCTTCAGGCGCGTCGTTCTCTTTATCCTTGTCAAAGCCACGACCTTGAGATGCAGAGATCTCATGCTCACGCATCTTACCGATGTCCAGACCAAACCACGCAACAGCAAACACCATCAATAAAGCGAATACCGCGTAGAAGTTCATAGGAATCAAACGAATGTATGCACCCAGAGCTGAGTATTCAGTGATACCATGCGAAACTAAGATGCCGCCAATAATAGTGATAATGTAAGCACCCCAACTAGATGCCGGCATAATCACACACATTGGAGCCGCGGTTGAGTCCAGAATATAGGCCAACTTAGCGCGAGAAACATAGAAACGATCAGTGACCGGACGAGAAATCGCACCAACAGCGAGGCTATTAAAGTAATCGTCGACAAAAATGAATACACCTAAGAAGGCTGCAAGAAGTTTAGAGCCACGCTTACTTTTAACACGAGACTGTGCCCACTCAGCAAATGCTCGAGTACCACCAGATAGCGTCAATAATGCTGTTGTCATCCCCAACAAGATAAGGAAGCCAACAATACTCATATTCCAGGTGTTAAGGCCACCATCTTCTACAAAAACAGAAGAGACTTGAGAACCTACATAACTAGCGGTATCGCCAACCGACCAACTATTTAGCAGGATTGCACCAAGTGCGATACCCACACCAAGAGAAATTAATACACGTCGAGTCAATATCGCCAGTGTCAAAGCGACAAGCGGTGGCAATAATGAAACAGGAGAACTAGAAAAATCTATTAAATTCATGATCTTCAAAAACCAAAGTTTGGCTAGAGATCTACTGCAGACAAGTTACGTTTCCAATCAAACGTACTCATGTTGAACTTAGCGACAGGGAAGCGAACACTCCACCCAACCCTACAGTAGCGCTCCATAGTTTAATATAAATATACTATGGCAGTGTTGTTCCTTTCGGATACAACCCCAGCAAATAATGTTGATGAATTACTTGCTTCGGCAATCTTCGCCTTCCACTATTATTCATTGGCATCACCCCAATAATAGCTACTCTTCGAGACTGCGCCTCTACGGCAACAGCAAACAACTGACCGCTAATCATACAAATTAGCAACAATTTATCTGCAATATTGCATCAGGAGGCGCTATTGTACTTATGATAAAAGCCAATGCAACACATCAAACTAAATTAAACAGATAAAAATCAGTTAAACCAACTGGAAGAGTTAACTCACTCTAACATTATACAAATCTTTATTGTGCAACTGACATCACTTCAATTACGCTTTCTATGAAACCTTATTACTACACAAAATTACCATGCTTAATGTAATATTGATAAATAAGGCAAATGTAATACGAATACATTGAGGCTTTATCTTTGTGAGTGAGTAAAAACATCTATGCATCTAATAAAAATATTTACACAATTTCTGTCATTAAAATTATGCGGACTAACTAGAATTCCCATCTTATAAGTTTTAATTCTCAATAATAATATTACTTTCTTTAAAAAAGTGGCCAAAATTAAACGAAATCATGATTTAGCATTTGCACATAAGTAAAAGATAAAGTTAAATATAAGGACTTACTATTTTTTGTAGCATGGCATTATTTCATCGTAACGATAAAAGGTGCCCAACACATTAACCTATTAATAGGAATCGTTATGTCTGAGCTGACTAAAACACTTCTAAATATCCGTAGCCTTCGTGCTTTTTCTCGTGAGCTGACTCTTGAACAATTGGAAGAAGCTCTAGATAAACTGTCTACTGTTGTAGCAGAGCGTAAAGAAACGGAAGAAGCAGAACGCGCAGCACAAGCTGAGCAAGAGGCTAAATTAGCTGAAATCGCAGAAAAAATTGCTCAAGACGGTATTGACGTTGAAGCTCTTATTAATGCGCTATCAGGCGAAACTAAGACTAAAACAAAATCTAAGCGTGCGCCTCGCCCTGCAAAATACAAGTACACTGATACTAACGGTCAAGAAAAAACGTGGACGGGTCAAGGCCGTACACCTTCTGCAATCCAAGAGCAGCTTGATGCAGGTAAATCACTAGATGATTTCCTAATCTAATTGCTGGATATATAAAAGGCTCCGTAAGGAGCCTTTTTTGTATCTGCTAGACAAATAAAAATGGCGCATTTCATTATACGCCATTTTTACATTTGTAAATGAGCTGTTAACTTTGACTAAATTAACGTTCCCAATATGCTTCTTCTAAACTATCTTCTCGTTCTGGCAAGCCCCGTGAAAGACGCGGAGAATGCTGAACAAGAACTTCATAACTTGCACGGTTTGCGTATTTACAAACTTGTGAAAAAGAAGAGTAAGTTAAATACTCATTAGTGTGCTTACTTGAATTAGGCACATTTTCTTTATGGTATTTATTTGCAGCCATGTCATGTAAAACCGCAGACAAAGCAGCATCACCTGCTCCATTGGTATTCTTAATTTTTTCTGGACCACCCATATATGGTGAAATATGAGAATACACTTTAATCGGTGTTTCACACGCTTCTTTTTGTGCTGGTCGGCTAAATTCGTAACGGTTAAACTCTGCAATTGACCCTGGCAACAATGGCAAAGTGGTCTCACGCTTCGCGTTATCTTCTGTATAGCCAGCCATAAACAAGCCTACAGGCCCAGCAGTGCACAGCACTAAATCTGCCCAATCCAACGTCTTGTCTGATGCCGCTAAAGGATCAGATTCACCAGTCAGAGCTTCAGCTTCATCTTCATTCATGGCTACAACAGAAACATTGTCACGAATAAACTCTTGCCAATATTGAGGATCGTCCTGAATAACAAATTTGGTACCCAGCGTCAGTACAACTGGCACGTCATACTTTTTCGCGTATTCAATCGCCTTCATTGTTGCTTCCGGCATTGGATCACCCGCTTTACAACGAACCAAGTAAGAGGTTAGCAACAGCGCAGAAGCATTCTTAAATATTTTTTCTGGGATGCTGTCCGGATGAAGCTGGTTCATCTGACCTTCACTGATGGCAAAAGTACGTTCACCCTCTTCCGTAATCAGAGCAAAGCAGCGCCCTATCGAGCCATCAACACCTTGAAGGTAGTTAAGGTCCATACGGCTTGATGTGTTACACAAGTAACGGTAGCCGTAGCTGCCAATTTTAATGTCCTGACTCATTACTCCCAACAAGGTAGAACGATCATCAGCAAGAACCGAGTAGTTATGAAGCGTATTGCCAATCGTACCACCAGCGTATTCGTTGGTGATTAGGTTCTCTTCTTTTAGATGCTGATAAAGCGCTTCTGCTGTTGCATCATCAATCACTAATGAGTGACCTTTACTCAAACCGTATTTTTCAATCACATCAGTGGTAACTTTTGCTTCAATATCGACCAGAGTTTGATCAATACCGATGATGTGAGTACGCGTCATCTTCTTGCTTTCTTGTGCTTGACTGACTAGTGGGTCACGAGCATGAACAGGAAAATAATGCTTGGATTTGCGTTGTCCAGGAAATTTCATATTGTTAGTCTGAGTAAGGGATGAAAAAGGAAAACGGATTCTATACCGCGAATAATATGGCGGCAATAAAAGCAATTATAGCAAACGTTTGCCTCTCTCTTTTTTATTTACTGCGACTTATTCACCTTCCATAAAGCTTAAATCTGGCAGTTGTTCCAGGTGTTCGCTATAGCGTTTTAGATTAAATTCACCTTCGTTTTTCATCACATCAAATACTTCAATTGACATCGCACACGCCATCATTGCTACCGCATCTTCACGAGGCGTCCCCATCATCATTAAACGCATCAGTGTTTCTTTTGCTTTAATTGGATTGCCATCTTCTAGCTGGTTTTCAACAATCTCAATTAACTCAGCTTCTTGCATAAATTGGTTTTCTTCAGTCATCTTCGTATTACCTCTTGGATTTTCGGCAACTATGCCATATATATCCTTTCTATACTTATGAAATTACTATTTGGTGGTGCTGTTGCGGAAAAAGACAGCAAAATCGAAGTGTGATTTCGCTCTCGGATCTGTCACCGGTTTGTGGATTCTGGTAGAATCTTCCTCCCGTTTATTTAAGTGGTGTTTAGTAATGTCTGATAACAGCCAAAAGAAAGTCATCGTCGGTATGTCCGGCGGCGTTGATTCATCTGTTTCTGCGTATCTTCTAAAGCAACAAGGCTACCAAGTAGAAGGCCTGTTCATGAAGAACTGGGAAGAAGATGACAACGAAGAATATTGCACAGCAGCAGAAGATTTAGCCGATGCTCAGGCAGTATGTGACAAGCTTGGCATCCACCTACACACCATTAACTTTGCTGCCGAATACTGGGATAACGTATTTGAGTATTTCCTTGCTGAGTACAAAGCAGGCCGTACGCCTAACCCAGACATTCTTTGTAACAAAGAAATTAAGTTTAAAGCGTTCCTTGAATTTGCTGACGAAGTACTGGATGCAGATTACATTGCAATGGGCCACTACGTACGCCGTTCTTTCCCAGAAAATGGCGAGAAGCCACAAATGCTACGTGGCCTGGATAGCAACAAAGACCAAAGCTACTTCCTATACACATTAAGCCACGAACAAGTTGCGCGCAGCCTGTTCCCGGTTGGTGATATGGAAAAACCTGAAGTACGCCGTATCGCGGAAGAACAAGGTCTAATTACAGCGAAAAAGAAAGACTCGACTGGTATCTGCTTTATCGGAGAGCGTAAGTTTACTGACTTCTTAGGTCGTTACTTGCCAGCTCAACCAGGCAACATCGAAACGCCAGATGGTGAAGTCATTGGCCAGCACCAAGGTTTGATGTACCACACACTAGGTCAGCGCAAAGGTCTGCATATTGGCGGCCGTAAAGGCGGCGGTGGTAATGAAGATCCATGGTTTGTTGGTGAGAAAGATCTTAAGCGTAACGTGCTAATTGCCGTTCAGGGTAAAGATCACCCAATGCTAAAATCAGAAGGTCTACTTGCATCACAACTGCATTGGGTAGATCGTGAGCCAATTCGCGATGTTATGAAGTGCACGGTAAAAACTCGTTACCGTCAGCAAGACATTCCTTGTACAATCATCCCTATCGATGATGAGAACATTAAAGTTATCTTTGACGAGCCACAAATTGCAGTGACTCCAGGTCAATCCGCTGTGTTCTATAAAGATGACGTTTGTCTGGGTGGCGGTATCATCGAACAACGCATTAAATATTCTCAAGCTTAGGAGTTGTTACGTGGCGAATACACTTTATGACCGTACTATCGCGTTTGCTGGCATTTGCCAAGCTGTTGCTTTGGTTCAACAAGTTGCGAAAAACGGACATTGTGATCAAGATGCCTTTGAAACATCCATTAACGCCATTTTGAACACCAGTCCAGCCAACACGATTGGCGTATTCGGTCGCGAAGCCGACCTTAAGCTCGGTCTGGAGTGTTTGGTTAAAGGAATCGATAGTACGCCGTCTGGCAGCGAACTCACTCGCTACATCATCAGCCTAATGGCGTTGGAACGTAAATTGACTGCTCGCAACGACGCTATGTCGCAGCTCGGTGATCGAATCCAGATGGCACAGCGTCAATCCGACCACTTCGAGTTGATGGACGACCAAATGATCAGCAATCTGGCAAGCATTTATCTGGATGTAGTCAGCCCTATCGGTCCACGTATTCAAGTAACGGGTACTCCCGCAGTACTGCAACAAACCTCAATTCAGCATAAAGTTCGTGCACTGCTACTATCCGGTATTCGCAGTGCCGTGCTTTGGCGTCAGGTTGGTGGTAAACGTCGTCACTTGATTTTTGGTCGCAAGAAAATGGTAGAACAGGCACAGATCCTGTTGGCCCGTATGTAAGAATAACAACTACAAGCTCGCGTTTCTCGCGAGCTCGTTTTTTTAGCTTAAAACCACTCTCGCGCAAACGTTTGCGCAATGTTCGTGACAATTGCCACAGTTATTGGTATAACGCTCACGAAATTTAGAAACCCAATTCAGGAGAACATCATGGAACTGTCAGCATTGACTGCTGTTTCACCAGTAGACGGCCGTTACGGAAGTAAGACGATTGCGTTACGCGAAATTTTCAGTGAATACGGTCTACTTAAATACCGTACTATCGTTGAAGTCCGCTGGTTACAAAAGCTAGCTGCTACTGCTGAAATAGCAGAAGTGCCAGCATTCAGCGCAGAAGCTAACCAATTCCTAGACGACCTTGCTGCAAACTTCTCTGAAGAAGATGCGCGCCGAATCAAAGAGATCGAGCGCACAACCAACCACGACGTAAAAGCGGTTGAGTACTTCCTAAAAGAAAAAGTGGCAGATGTTCCTGAACTGCATGCCGTTAATGAGTTCTTCCACTTTGCATGTACTTCTGAAGACATTAATAACACGTCACACGCTCTAATGCTTAAAGAAGCGCGTGAGACGGTAATTCTTCCAGAAATCCGCAACCTAATCGACGCAATCAAAGCGCTTGCTGTTGAATACCGTGACATTCCACTGCTGTCTCGCACACACGGCCAACCAGCTTCTCCATCAACAATGGGTAAAGAGATGGCTAACGTGGCGTACCGTATGGAGCGTCAATACAAGCAGATCGAAAACGTTGAGATCCTAGCGAAAATAAACGGCGCAGTAGGTAACTACAACGCACACCTGTCAGCTTACCCTGAGCTAGACTGGCACAAATTCAGCGAAGAGTTCATCACTGAATCTCTAGGTGTAACTTGGAACCCATACACAACTCAGATCGAACCACACGATTACATCGCTGAATTGTTCGACGCGGTTGCACGTTTCAACACAATCCTTATTGACTTCGATCGTGACGTTTGGGGCTATATTGCGCTAGGCCACTTCAAGCAAAAAACCATTGCTGGTGAGATCGGCTCCTCGACAATGCCACACAAAGTTAACCCAATCGACTTTGAAAACTCTGAAGGTAACCTAGGTCTTGCGAACGCAGTATTCGGTCACCTAGCGCAAAAACTGCCAATCTCTCGCTGGCAACGTGATCTGACTGACTCAACAGTTTTACGTAACCTAGGTGTGGGTGTGGGCTATGCAGTAATCGCATACACTTCAACGCTAAAAGGCATCAGCAAGTTAGAAGTTAACCGTGAAGCGCTTCTAGCTGAACTTGATAAGAACTGGGAAGTTCTGGCAGAGCCAGTGCAAACTGTAATGCGTCGTTACGGCATCGAGAAGCCATACGAGAAGCTAAAAGAGCTAACTCGTGGTAAGCGTGTTGATGGTGAAGCAATGCGTGTATTTATCGATGGCCTAGAGCTTCCTGAGCACGAGAAAGCGCGCCTGAAAGAAATGACACCTGCAAACTACATCGGTCAGGCAATTGAACTAACTGATAAGCTGTAAACGCTAATTTAATTAGCCAGACATTGAAAAGGTTGACGTGAAAGCGTCAACCTTTTTTGCTTAACAAGTGGCTGAATAATGACAAATGTACTCAATGCTATTGTTTTTGAAAGAATAAGGTAATGGTTCCTACTTCTACACCAAACTTCTTAATTTTAGTTAGGTTAAACACGTGTCTGTCATCTTGACGATAAAGCCAGTCGTCAAAAGCGACAGTAATGGTGTCGTCATCCATTTTTAACTCAAAATCATACTGCCACTGTAATGCGTTACCTTGCTCTTGACCTGTTGCCACGCCAATAATGTCATCCGCTTTTCCCTGATAACGGTTATTTTCTCGTTTGGTAATCACCCAAACTCGTTGGTCAACTTCACCATCATCGAATACGAAGTCCTCCACCAGCGTCAACTCATTCCCTTTTACTGTGCCAACAATATCCACTTCGAATCGCCTGGTTTGCTTATCTGTGTAGTCTTGTATCATTCCCCATGCTTTCACGTTTCCATCGAAATAACCAAACAAGTCAAAGCTGGGCTTAGTCGTCTGGTAATTGTCTAACTCTGCCGAACAAGAGCTAACAAGAATGGTAACGGCGCTCATCGCCAGAATGATTAACAGTCTGAAAATCTTCACTGTGTAACCTGCCCTATTAATTGTTTACGAAGTTTCGGAAATTCGGTTTTTGGTGACAACCAAATGGAGAGAAATGCATCGTTCAACCCTTCGTCTTCAACATATCCAACAGTTTGAAGGAAAGCGTCTCCGGCTCGACGATAAATAAGATGCCCCGCTTTCCCGTCTGTTACGTAAGCGAGTTCATCGCCTTTATTTATATTAGGATACATCTTACTAAGTTCGGAGAGCCATTCTTGACGACGTTGTTTATTTACACCGAGCTTTTGCCATTGCTCATCCGTAACCTCAAGCAACTGCTGCTTTGTAACGTCACGCTGATAATAAATTTCGATTGCAATTGGGTGAGGAGACACATCAGAACCAACCTGATACCTGCCGTCAGGCGCTCTTAAACGTGACTCATAGATATCGAAGATGAACCAAGTAAGTTTTGCCTCACCGACCGTTTTCCATTGACGCCATTCCGCGGTATTCACAGAGGTCGTATCTGCACCCACACTCTGTGCGAATAGCGGAATCGGTCCAACCAACCCAGAAAGGAGTAACACACTAGTTAGATTCTTGGTTAACTTTCCCTGTAAGCTTTTCATTTCCATACACCTTGAGTATCAACTGGGTTACAACGCACCATTCCACAAATAAAATAATCAGAGTAAAAACAACGTCGTAACCAAAATTTACGGCCTGGAGTTTGTAACCAGCTAAATAACTGGCCCCACCTCCGATACCGCCTACTATTGATACGTAGGTTTTAGGGAAACGATACAAAACTGTCTTAAGCTGGTAGGCATACCAGGCAAACATTACCCATAAGCACAGTAGCCATATTGGCAACCATATCGTTATAAAGCTCAACAGTGAAACCTGTTGGTTAAGACTATCAAGGGCGAGTCCGACAATTACGATGACAGCGATGGGTTTCAATGACGGCGCATCGTGAACCGCACAAAAGGCAATGGTGGCCAAAGTAAAACAAAGGGTAAACCATTGCCACTGATAGGTACCGAGCACTGCAGCAAACCAGCAAAGTTGAAACCAAGTTGATGCAATCAACACTCTCATGGCTAATTAAGGTCTCTGAAACGTCATGTGTACCGCGCTAATGGTTCGCGCCAAAAAACCACCTTCGCAATAACTCAGGTAGTAACGCCACATACGGAAAAATCGATCATCGTAACCAAGCGCACGAACTTCTTTCTCTGCTTTATTAAATCGGCTATGCCATTCATAGAGTGTTTTCGCATAATCGAGGCCGATATCAAACAGGTCTCGAACAACAAGGTCACTATACTTGGTTGTCGCTTGGGTAAGCGAGGTAACAGAAGGCAAAAAACCACCTGGGAAAATGTACTTCTGAATAAAATCGACGTTATTGCTGTAATATTCATAACGCTGATCGGCAATAGTAATCGCCTGAATGGCCATTAATCCACCCGGTTTAAGCAGTGATTCGCACTTCTTGATGTAGGAGGGTAAAAACGCTTTCCCCACCGCTTCAATCATCTCAATCGAAACCAACTTGTCATACGTACCAGTCAGATTTCGGTAATCTTCTTTAAGCAACGTGATTTTATCCGACAAGCCTTTCTTTTCAATCTGTTGCTTGGTGTAAGCGTGCTGTTCTTCTGAAATGGTGGTGGTGGTTACCTGACAGCCATACTGCTCAGCCATGTAGATCGCCATCGCTCCCCAACCAGTACCAATCTCTATAACGTGATCGGATGCCTTTAGGTCGATCTGCTGACAAAGACGATCCATTTTATTGATCTGCGCTTGCTCTAGTGACTCATTATCTTGGCGATAAAGCGCAGATGAATAGAGCATATTACTATCAAGAAATGACTCATACAGCGCATTGCCCAGATCATAGTGAGCATGAATATTTTTGCGAGAATTCTCTTGTGAGTTGCGGTTAGCCCAATGGCTGATTCTGTAAAATAGCTTGGTTATCCGACTCCCCTGCTCTTCTATTTGATCTAATGCTCGCATATTTATCGCCATCAGCTTCATGAGTGCGGTCAGGTCTGGGCTATCCCACCAGCCATCCATGTATGCCTCACCCGCTGCGATACTCCCACCTCGTAAAATTCGTGAGTATAAACCGGGATGTTTCACCTCGATGGTTGCAACAACAGGCTGACCGTTATACGAACCATCAGGCGCAGAAAAACGTTCGCTTTTTTCTGTCGCGCCTGAATTAAAGCTCTCAATTAAGGTTAAACAACCAAATTCCATTTTTTTCAAACATTGAACCATCACTCTGCGAGCCGCTTTTTGAGTCGTACTCAGTTCGCACGGCAATGTGATTGCACTACTATTCAACATGCAGAATTCTCCTTGTTATAGCTTTTTGTTATTTTTATTCTCTGGCGGTGTTTTATTTTCGTTGGAGTATTTAGGGTGGGAATAAAAAGGCGCACCTTTTCTCCATAACTTTAATGCGTGCCAGTAAATTCCAAACACCACTTTTACTGTTTGTATCGGTGTGACAACCAAACACCTCATCAAGCTTTTACTAGATAGTACTGTCGCTTTCATTGCCATTGTTGCATCAAAATGCTTACCACCTTTATGACACTCTAAATGAATATTGAGCCTGTCCGTCAGTGAATTAATCTTCCACCGATATTGTTGGTCAATTGGATTAAACGGGGAGACATGAAACGCTTTTTCTTGCTTCCACCCGAACTGTTCATCATCCTGCTGAGCGGAAACAGCATAGTAATGACGTTCATTCCAAGGTGTATTGCTTACTTCAGCTAACAAGTATTTCCATTCACCAAGCTTGTTATAAACATAGTAAAAATTAACCGGACTAAAATAGAGGCCCAAATAGCGCAAGTGGCAAACCGCAATGACGCGGCCATCACATCTAACGCCTGTCAGGCTTTCCAATTTATCTTGTACTGCCTTTTTAAGGTTTCCTTCACCGACATAATCACTGCGTTTAAACCTAGCCCAATGCCACCAGCGTGTACCAAATCCCCACACTTTTTTTTCCAGCTCATCAATTTCGTCAACATCAATGGCTGGCATAAATAGCGAATAGTTCAGCTCGTGCGACACGGGTGTGAAGCGACGATGTCTTACATTGCCAATAAACAATCGGCTGTTCATACAGCTAGCCATGTTATGCCGCGCCTCTTTGCAACGAAGTAACATCTTGTGTTTTCGTTTTCTCTTTCAGCGTTTTGACCACATCCAAAGCGCTACGTACGCCATCTTCATGAAACCCGTTATGCCAATAAGCCCCACAGAACCAGGTATGTGCAACACCCTGAATCTCACTCCTCCTCTGCTGAGCGGCTATAGATTCGGTCGTAAACACGGGATGATCGTAAGTGAACTTGCGAAGAATTTTGCTTGCGTCAATTTGATCGGTGCTGTTCAACGTTACGCAAAAAGTATGTGTAGAGTCTAAATGCTGAAGTATATTCATATCGTAGGTAAGTGACGGCAATCGTTGTTTTTCGCTATCACAACCCTCTAACAGATAGTTCCAGGAAGCCCACGCGGCTTTACGTTTCGGAAGCAAACTTGTATCAGTGTGCAGAACCACCTCGTTGGATTGATAAGCCATATCACCAAGAATACTTTGCTCCTCGTCAGACAGCTCACTGAGCATTCTCATTGCCTGATCACTGTGGCAAGCAAATATCACTTCATCGAACCACTCCGTAGTCCCGTTTACGTGTAATAGCACACGATCTTTACTTCGCGTAACGCTTTCAACCGGGCTGTTGAGACGGATATTTTGTGCAAATCCTTGAGTCAATGGAGGAATATAAGCGCGAGAGCCGCCTTTGATCACATACCACTGTGGACGATTCGTCACATCAAGCAATCCGTGGTTCAAGAAGAAGCGTAAGAAAAACATCAACGGAAATGCACGCATGTCCGCGAGTGTAGAAGACCAAATTGCCGCGCCCATAGGGAGAATATAATTATCAGTGAAGAACTGACTAAACTTATGTTCATCGAGGAACTCTCCAAGCGTTTGCAGGTTTGTATTCTCATCGTTGGCGAAGCTTTTCGCTAACTTGTTAAAACGAAGAATCTCGTAGATAAAACGATAGAACTTTGGATTAAACCAATTACGCTTTTGCGCGAAAAGTGTAGAAATCGTGTGCCCGTTGTACTCTAAGCCGTTCGCCTTGTTACGGACGCTAAAGCTCATTTGAGTCGGTATACCTTCTACACCAATTTCATTCATCATCTTGATAAAATTAGGATAGGTACGGTCGTTATAAACGATAAAGCCTGTGTCAATTGCATAGTCTTTTCCATCCACAGTGACATCAACGGTTGCTGTGTGCCCACCGATGTAATCATTCGCTTCAAATAAAGTAATGTCATGTTCTTTATGCAAGTAGTAACCGCACGTCAGTCCGGATATCCCAGTGCCTATAATTGCAATTTTCATATTTTCTTCCTTTTTAAGACACGAGTTTACGCATTAAGTAGGCTTGCCAGCGGTATGGAAACAACGAAATGAAGCGAAGAATGCTGGTAAACCTCGCCGGGAAATAGATGAGGCTTTTGTTTGCCGCAAGTTGCTTCCTGATCGATTCAGATGCTTGCTTGACGGAGATGATCATCGGCATTTCAAAGGTGTTTTTGTCGGTCAGCGGCGTTTCGACAAAGCCGGGAAAGACCGTCACGACCTGTATACCTTTATTTGCGAGATCTAAGGCAAGTGTTCTAGCAAAGTAGCTCACAGCCGCTTTCGATGCGCCGTACGCTTCCGCTCTCGGTAAAGCCACTTCAGAAGCAATAGACCCGACAATCACCACACGATGTCCCGGTTCAAAATAGCTCTGGCAGGCTTCGACGCAATTTGCCACCCCAATAACGTTGACATTCAGTACTCTCGCCATGAGTCTCGCGTCAACGTGGCCATTGTCCATATACTCGCAATCACCAGCGTTGAAAAACCAGGTACCTGGAACAAAGTTAAGTGATGACAGAGCATGTATAGTCTCTTCGTAGTTAGTCACATCAAACCGAAGTGTTTCAATCTGCGGAGAATGCTCGCTTAACTCATTGAGTACGGCTTCGTTACGCCCGCACGCAATCACGCGCCAACCAGAATTGGCGTAATCCAATACAAGCTGCTTTCCAATGCCAGATGTCGCGCCTGTGATCAAAATCGAACCACTCATTGCGATAACCTCTGCTTCACGATTTTTACCACCGAGCCAAGTAGAGGTAAGTTTTCATATAACATCTCTCCGAGGTCAAAGTAGTCACGGTGATAAATGACCTGTCCTTCCGCAAACTTCAGATGAGAGGCACCATTTACCAAAATTGGCGACCCGCCCTGTAACTTTGGATGAAGTAATTCCATCGTCCAGGTAATAAAACCCGTTTCGTCCACCTGTTGGTGTTCATGTATGACAAAGTCACAGCGGATAACGTTGGTATAAAGAGATTGAAAGTATTGGTAGAGTGCGGTTCTCCCCTCTAATCGATGCGCTGCGTCTTCAAACACCACATCAGGATGATAAATTTCATCCAGCAGATGTAAGTTATCTTTGCTGAGCTGCTGGTAAATATCGACGACAGACCGTAATTCCATTTCGTTGCTCCTACGCACCTTCAACCGTTTGTGTTGTACAAAAATATTATACGTACAACATAGACTAATCACATAAAGTTGTACAAAAAATATTTTGTATAACTTTGTTTCTTTTAGGTGTGATACGTGAACAAGGAAGGTAGCGATCAGACAAGCGAAAAAAAGGCTTGGTAAAAACCAAGCCTTTTCAGAAAATTATTCGATTAGTATTGTTGATTACGTAAAGCGTTAATACGCTTATCTAGCGGTGGGTGGCTCATTAGTAGCTCCGTCAGAGACTGCTTACCGTTGATACCAAACGCCATCATAGTGCCATCTAACTTCGACTCTTGGCTCATTTTTAAACGTTCAAGAGCAGCAATCATTTTTTCTTTGCCAACTAGATGAGCCGCACCGGCGTCTGCATGGAACTCACGATGACGGCTATACCACATGGTGATGAAGCTTGCTAAGAAACCAAACACCAGTTCCAGTACCATAGAGACACCAAAATACACCATCATGTTTGAACCCTGGCCTTCTTCCTCATCATTAGACGCCACCATGTTGGCGATAAAACGAGACAAGAAGATTACAAACGTGTTCACAACACCCTGCATCAGTGTCATTGTGACCATGTCACCATTCGCAATATGGCTCACCTCGTGTGCCAACACAGCTTCGGCTTCATCACGAGTCATGTTATGTAACAGACCCGTAGAAACCGCAACCAATGAGTCATCACGCTTTGCACCTGTCGCGAAGGCATTAATATCTGGTGAATCATAAATGGCCACCGTTGGCATGCCGATCCCCGCTTGCTGAGCCTGACGGCCTACTGTCTCCAGTAGCCAATGCTCTGTTTCGTTACGTGGGCTTTCAATAACCATACCGCCAACCGAACGCAGCGCCATGCCTTTTGACATCATTAACGAAATCAGTGCACCACCAAAACCAAAGACCGCAGCCATAATCAGCAAACCAGACAAACTGCCCGGCTGCATTCCCGTTGTAGCGTAAACAATATTCAGAACAACACTAAGAACTAGCACGACGGCTAGGTTAGTTGCCAGGAATAACATAACTCGCTTCATTACTTTTCTCCGAGGAAGCTTATTGTTGTAAAAGCCGATCCCATTTGGTTTCGTACTCCGTTGCGTTATAGATATAGTCTATCGCTGTTAAAAACAAGGTTAAGCAATAAATTGCAACATTTGTTTTCTCAACTGAAATAAATCGTAAATTTTTATAGCCTAAAAACAGTATTTTAGACTAGGTTTAGACTTTGGTCTTATTGTCCGATTGTTTGAGCGTGCTAAATTCAAGTCAGATGAACAAAAACAGAGCAAACTCTAAACACGTTCCAACGTCGAGTAGCTCTAAATCCATGTCTTGAGGGAAAAATCATGGTAGAAACTAACGACTATCAAATGGCTATAGATTTACTACGTTGTCACCTAGGTATCTCAGAGGACGAGGCAAAGCAACAACTTGGTATTTCTACTGATGACCATATGGCTAATCGTATTGCAGAAACGCAACACGCATTGATGGGTCTAGGAAACGAAAAATAAACCTGAGTTAGGTTTACGAATAATGCAAAGGGCTGCGTAATGCAGCCCTTTCGTTTTTTATACTAGCGTTGAAGTAGAGGATCGATGTTAATGTATTTCCCGAGTTCTTTGCGCTTAGCACTAGGGACATACGGAATCTCACCTAATTTTGGGGTACCTAATCGAGATTCGAGCATTTCAATTATGTCCGCATAGTGCTCTGTACCAGGGTTTACGCGATTTGCTACCCATCCAACAAGGTTCAGGCCATCGGCTCGAATCGCCTCTGCCGTTAAAAAAGCATGACTCAAACAGCCCAGTTTAATACCAACGACCAAAACGACTGGAAGCTGCTCTTGTTTCACCCAGGTAGAGAGATTGTCTGTATCCGAAACCGGGACACGCCAGCCCCCAGCACCTTCAACTAATACCATGTCAGCCTGAGCTTTATGCTGGGTCAGTTTTTCGCTTAAAACGTCGTATCTAATCTCAACATCTTCATGTTTAGCAGCGATATGCGGCGAAGTCGGAAGCTCCAGTGCATACGGATTTATATCATCGTAAGCCACTTCTAGTGTCGCTGCTTTTTGTAAATGCAACGCATCTGAGTTACGCCAACCTTGCTCTGTCTTTTCGCTTCCTGCTGCCACTGGCTTATAACCAATGGTGTTTAACCCTTTTGCCGCCAACGCTTGCAGAATGGCTTTAGACGCTACCGTTTTTCCTACATCAGTATCCGTACCAGCAATAAAAAAAGCATCAATCATAGATGTATTACTCCAAAACAAACCTGATAACTTGCAGGTAAAAGACCTTTATCGTTTTTGAATTCTTGGTACGCACGTTCTACGTGTAAAAGTTTGCGGCGGCTTGTCAGCGCAGGAGAGCGACCACTAACATGGGTTGCTCCGATACCTTTAAGATCCCGCATAACAGAAAACGCCGAGTCGTACCAAACTGTGATGGAGGTCAAGTCTAGATGATGGTCATTGCAGTGAGCTTGCGCCAACGCAATTTTTACCTGATTGATAGTTATAAAGTCATTGACGTGTTGATATGCATCAATTTTTTTCCATGATTCACGTAGCTCATAAAGTGATCCATCAACAAGAGTAGAGAAAAAGCCAGCTCCCCCCTCTTTCAGGATTCGGCGCACTTCACGTAGCGGGTAGCTCAAATCGCAGCACCACTGCAAAGCCAAACTAGAGAAGACATAATCAAAACTATGATCCTCAAAAGGCAAATTTTCTGCGTCAGCTAACACATAGCGTGCTCTTTCGTCACCACATCGTTGTTGGGCTTTATTGAGCATCTCTTGAGAGATGTCAGCGCAAACCACTTCGGCACCTCGTTGTTGGAGTAACTCAGAGAAGTATCCTGTTCCACAGCCGAGATCTAAAATGCGCTTTCCTGATAAGTCTTCTGGAAGCCTCGCTAATAATCGATGCCCGACATCGCGCTGAAAGGCTGCATGTGCATCATAAGTATGGGCGGCTTTTCCGAATGAAGTAGCGATAGCACTCTTATCTTGACCATCAGGAGCCAGATCTCTCTGTTCTGCTTGATTCATTACCGCGCTCCTAGTGCTTGTTCAAGTACGTGAGACAATGTTTTGATTTGATCTTTGGTATGATTAGCCGTCAAGGTGATACGTAACCGGGACGTCCCCGCTGGAACCGTAGGCGGCCGAATTGCCGTAACCCAGAAGCCGTTTTTGCGACAAGAGTCTGCCACACTCAATGCTTGTTCAGCGTCACCGATAACAAAAGGTTTAATCGGTGTCAGCGTTTCAATAAAGCCGCTCATGTCTTGTAAGCACTCCTGATAGTAAGCACCTAACTCAGCCAACTTCTCGCGCCGCCAACCTTGCTCTTGAACGATGGAAACGGCATGGGTTAACGCATACGCTTGCGCCGGAGGCATTGCTGTGGAGTAAACATGATGTCGCGCGAACTGTGTTAGGAAGTCGCCAGTAACTTGATCACACAAAATGGCGGCACCGGAGACGCCAAATGCTTTGCCAAAAGTGACCACGAGAATATCTGGCTTGATACTGGCCTCTTCACACGAACCACCACCAGTATCGCCTAACACACCAATACCATGGGCATCATCCACTGCTAGCCAGGCATCATTTTCTTGAGTAATTTGGGCAAGCGCCGCGAGGGGAGCGCAATCGCCATCCATGCTAAAGACACCTTCCGTAACTACTAGATGATTATGATTACACTCGAGAAGCGATTTAAGGTGCGTCATGTCGTTATGCTTAAAGCGCTTCATTTTAGCTGGCGACAATGCACCCGCTTCCATTAAAGACGCGTGATTGAGTCGGTCTTGCAGTAAGACATCCGACTTTTCCAGCAAAGTAAACAATAATGCCTGATTAGCACTGAAGCCCGAACCAAACAATATTGCTCGTTCATACCCCAACCACTCAGTCAGCGCAGATTCTAGATTACTGTGCGCGGCGCTAAATCCGGTCACCATAGGTGAAGCCCCACTACCACTGCCGTAAACACTTAGCCCTTGCTGCCAAGCCCGAACCAACGCTTGATCATTGGCCAAGCCAAGATAATCGTTACTCGAGAAATTGATATAACGTTTACCAGCATGTTCCAGAACGGACTGATTACCGGCAAACACTAAGTTCATAGAGCGATCCAGCCCCTGCTCTTTACGCTGAGCGAGTGCTGATTCGATACGAGATTTAAACGCTGGCATCGTAGAAAAGGTCGTCTTTAGTCGGGCGAGCGGCGACACGCTCCACCACGCGATCAAGCAATTCGTTCTCTTCAATTTCATCCGGCTTTTGCGAGACTTCCTGACTATTTATGCCCAACTTGTTAAACAGCATCATATCTTTGTCTTCAGAAGGGTTTGGTGTAGTCAGTAGCTTACAACCGTAGAAAACAGAATTCGCACCAGCCATAAAGCACAGCGTTTGCATCTGCTCATTCATGTTTTCGCGTCCAGCAGACAAGCGAACAGCAGATTGAGGCATCATGATACGTGCGATAGCAATGAGACGAATGAAATCAAATGGTTCAACATCTTCGACTTTTTCAAGCGGCGTGCCTTTTACTTTTACCAGCATATTGATTGGCACGCTCTCTGGGTGCGTTGGCAAGTTCGCGAGCTCGACTAAGAGTCCAGCACGGTCGTTTGCACTCTCACCCATACCAATAATGCCACCCGAGCAGATTTTCATCCCTGCATCACGAACGTGAGATAGCGTATCCAGACGATCCTGATAAGTACGGGTAGTGATGATATTGCCGTAAAACTCAGGCGACGTATCTAAGTTGTGGTTGTAATAATCTAGCCCTGCATCCGCGAGTTGATTCGCTTGCTCAGGTGTCAGCATGCCTAGCGTCATACAGGTTTCTAGACCCATCTCTTTCACGCCTTTGATCATATCCGTCAGATGTGGCATGTCGCGTTCTTTCGGGTTTTTCCACGCTGCACCCATACAAAAACGTGTAGAACCTGCACTTTTCGCTTTTTGCGCCGCATCGAGTACACGTTCAACTTCCATCAGACGCTCTTTTTCAATGTCTGTGGTGTATCTCGCGCTTTGAGGACAATACTTACAGTCTTCTGGGCACGCACCCGTCTTGATTGACAGCAGTGTACTGACTTGAACATGATTGGTTTGTTGGTATTGGCGGTGTACAAGTTGTGCTTCGAACAGAAGATCCATGAATGGTTTTTCCATTAGCTCTCGCACTTCTGCATGCGTCCAGTTATGACGTACTTCCACGTGTAATCCTTTGGTCACTTTTTTTGTTGTGTTGACAGTCTACCGAGTCCCGTTAAACTGTCAACAAAAGCACAAAATCAAAAGTTTACTTCTGGTTAATTTTTAATCTATTTGAATTTTGGAATTACTCATGGATCTTGCCTTCGACCGCCAACATATCTGGCATCCCTACACTTCTACTCTGACTCCTCTGACCTGTTATCCCGTTGCTTCCGCACACGGCGTCTATATTAGCTTAGAAGACGGTACTCATTTAGTTGATGGCATGTCTTCCTGGTGGTCAACGATTCATGGCTATAATCATCCGCATTTGAACCAAGCGGCGCATCAGCAAATTGACCAAGTTTCTCATGTCATGTTTGGTGGCATTACGCACCAACCCGCGATCAATTTATGTAAGAAGCTCCTTTCTCTAGCACCTAGCAATCTCGAACATGTTTTCCTTGCCGACTCAGGTTCGGTCGCTGTAGAGGTAAGCCTGAAAATGGCGTTGCAATATTGGCACGCAAAAGGCGAACGCAGGCCCAAATTCCTCACCCTAAAACACGGTTACCATGGTGATACTTTTGCCGCGATGTCTGTTACTGACCCCGATAACTCGATGCACTCGCTATACAAAGGCTTTCTGCCAGAGCACATCTTCGCAGACTCTCCGACATGCGGTTATTGGGATGAATGGAACCCTAACGACTTAGCTGATTTCGCACACAAGATCGAACAGCATCACCAAGAGCTTGCCGCAGTGATCCTTGAGCCGATCGTGCAAGGTGCTGGTGGGATGCGTATTTATCATCCTGAGTTCCTAAAAGGTGTCAGGGCACTTTGTGATAAATATGAGCTTTTGTTGATTGCTGATGAGATTGCGACAGGATTTGGGCGGACAGGCAAGCTTTTCGCTTGTGAGCACGCCGGTATTCAGCCTGACATCCTTTGTGTTGGTAAAGCATTAACTGGTGGCTACATGACGTTATCCGCCACCCTTGCAACTAAGCATGTCGCCGACACTGTTTGTGGTGGCGATGCTGGTTGCTTTATGCATGGCCCGACTTTTATGGGCAACCCACTCGCTTGCGCGGTAGCAACTGCAAGTTTAGAGCTTATCGAGCAAGGGGATTGGCAACAGCAGACCAAGCAAATTGAAGCTCTGTTTTCGGAATTGTTACCCAAGCTAGAACAATATGATGTGGTGAAAAACACGCGTTGGCTTGGTGCGATAGGTGTTGTAGAAACGCATCGTCCCGTTAACATGGAGACAATTCAGTCCCTGTTTGTTGAGCACGGCGTTTGGATTCGTCCTTTTGGCAAACTCATTTACATGATGCCTCCATTTATCAGCGAGCCAGCGCACATTGAAAAGTTGGTGAACGCGATTGAAGCAGCGCTTCAACGCGAAGACTGTTTTTTATAACAACAACGCCCACTGATTTTGGTTTTTAGATATTAAAAAACCCAGCTAAAAAGCTGGGTTTTTGTTTTCTAATGGCTAATACCAATCACAGTAAGTAAGTGATCAAAGGTAGCTTAGGAAAAATGCTTGAGAACAAGGCAAAATTTTTCGATAAGTGGTTATTCTACTTTCAAAAATTTTAACGCCGTTATCGAGTATTTTAACAAGCTAGAATGACCAGTTATTTACTACGATTGGTATATATATTAACCGATGTGCGTTGCGCCGCCCATGTACTTCTGAAGTGCTGTTGGGATTGCAATACGACCGTCTGCTTCTTGGTTGTTTTCAAGAATAGCCACCATTGTACGGCCTACTGCCAGACCAGAACCGTTTAGCGTGTGTACAAGTTCAGGTTTCTTCTCACCTTTACGACGGAAACGCGCTTGCATACGACGAGCCTGGAAGTCCCACATGTTAGAACATGAAGAGATTTCACGGTAAGTTTCTTGCGCAGGAACCCACACTTCTAAGTCGTAAGTCTTACGTGCGCCGAAGCCCATGTCACCGGTACATAGAACCACTTTACGGTAAGGAAGTTCCAGAAGTTGCAGAACTTTCTCAGCATGACCTGTCAGCTCTTCAAGTGCATCCATTGAGTCTTCTGGCTTGGTGATTTGTACTAGCTCAACTTTGTCGAACTGGTGCATACGAATCAGACCACGAGTATCACGACCGTAAGAACCTGCTTCTGAGCGGAAGCATGGCGTATGAGCTGTCATCTTAAGCGGCAGATCCGCTTCATCAGAGATTGTGTCACGCACCATGTTAGTAACTGGTACTTCAGCCGTTGGAATAAGCGATAGTCTACGCGGCTCTTCGTCGTTCACTTTCTCTTCAAGCGGCTCTGTATGGAAAAGGTCTTTACCAAATTTAGGTAGCTGACCAGTACCAAATAGGCTGTCAGAGTTCACCAGGTACGGCACGTACATTTCTGTGTAGCCGTGCTCTTCTGTGTGAAGATCGAGCATGAACTGAGCAATTGCACGGTGTAGGCGCGCGAATTGACCTTTCATTACGATAAAGCGTGCACCGGTAATTTTAGTCGCACTTGCGAAATCAAGACCGTCGCCCATTTCACCTAGGTCAACGTGATCTTTCAGTTCGAAATCGTAAGTTTTTGGCTCGCCCCAACGAGAAATCTCTACGTTATCGTCTTCATCTTTACCGTCTGGCACTTCATCTGCTGGGATATTAGGAACAGAAAGCGTGATTTCCTCTAGTTGAGCCATGACTTGCTCAAGTTCCACCTTTTTCGAGTCTAAATCGCTACCAAGAGTACCGATTTGCTTCTTGATCTCTTCTGCGCCTTCTTTATCACCAGCCGCCATTTTTTGGCCGATTTGCTTGGAGATGGAGTTACGCGTGGATTGTAAATTTTCAACTTCTACTTGAATGGACTTACGTTGTTCTTCAAGGTTACGGATTGTCTCGACGTCTAGCTTAAAGCCACGACGCGCCAGTTTAGCAGCTGTTTCATCCAGCTCAGTTCGAAGTAATTTAGAATCCAGCATTGTTAATCCTATGCTTTTGTAGTTGTGAAATCGCTCACCAGCATCTTGCTAGTGCGCTATAAAAATTTACCGAATAAATGTATCCAAAAATGCCTACTTTTCATAGCGCTTTTGTGGGCTATTTGCGTCTAAAGTAGCCAAGTAATCTAACTTTTCGCCGATTTTGGTCTCCAGACCTCGATTTGTCGGTTGATAGTACTTACGATCGTCCATTTCTGGTGGCAAATATTGCTCGCCCGCCGCATAAGCGCCCGGCTCATCATGAGCATAACGATATTCAGCGCCGTACCCCATGTCTTTCATCAAACTTGTAGGTGCATTACGCAAATGATGGGGTACTTCGTATTCCGGTAAGTTGTGCGCGTCAGCGAGTGCTTGTTTCCATGCTACATAGACCGCATTGCTCTTAGGCGCACATGCAAGGTAAACAATCGCCTGAGCAATCGCACGTTCCCCTTCTGCCGGACCAACGCGAGTAAAACAATCCCAAGCAGAAAGCGCTACTTGCATTGCACGAGGATCCGCGTTGCCAACATCCTCGGAAGCAATCGCGAGTAATCGGCGTGCAATGTATAAAGGATCACAACCTGCTGCGATCATTCTCGCTGCCCAGTACAGTGCTGCATCTGGATTAGATCCACGAATTGATTTGTGTACCGCAGAAATTAAGTCGTACCAAATGTCACCTTTGTTATCAAAACGAGAGACTTTTTCCCCTGCGACTTCGGCCAGTAGCTTAAGAGTAATCTCTTTCTCACCTTGAGCATTGTCTTCAGCCATATCGTAAAGCAACTCAAGGTAGTTAAGCGACATGCGAGCGTCACCGTTAACCAGTTCTGACAAACGTTCTAATACGTTATCGACGAAATGTGCAGGTGTATTACCCAAGCCACGCTCTTTATCGCTAATTGCTTGATTGAGCGCCTGTGCAATCTCGTCTTTATTCAGGGAAGTCAGTTTGTATACCCGCGCCCGAGACAACAATGCGTTGTTGAGTTCAAAAGACGGGTTTTCTGTGGTTGCACCAATAAACGTAACCGTCCCGTCTTCAATATGCGGTAGGAAAGCGTCTTGCTGAGACTTGTTAAACCGATGCACCTCATCCACAAACAACATCGTGCGGCGACCCGTCATTTTATTTTCTCGTGCTTTCTCAATCGCAGCACGTATTTCTTTCACTCCAGACGTTACTGCAGAAACACGCTCCACCTCTGCATTGGCGTAATTCGCGGCAACTTCTGCCAACGTCGTTTTGCCGGTACCCGGAGGCCCCCACAAAATCATTGAGTGGATATTTCCGGCTTCCAATGCTCGACGTAAAGGTTTCCCCGGACCTAAAATATGCTGCTGTCCGATATACTGTTCGACCGTTTGCGGCCTCATACGCGCAGCAAGGGGACGAAAATCTTCGTCCCCCGAGAAATCTAGTGTGTAATTCGTCACTACCCGTTAATTCCTTTGGTCATCCACTTCCACTCCTTTTGGAATCGTGAATGTGAATCGGTTGGCTTTTGGTTTTCCTAGCTTCACGTTACTGAATTTGAACAGGCCTCTTTGACCATCTTGTTCAATCACATTGAAGCCTTTTACGATACCTTTTGCATCGATATGAATCTGGAAACGACCTTGCGTTGAATCGACTGCTGTCGGGATCAGTGTGAACTCGTTACCTTTTTGAGATACTTTGTAATTATCCCAATCACTCGCGCGATTTCGAGTCAAAAGCACAAATGGTGTTTGTTCTGCCGCTTGCTCTTGCCAGTAAATGCTCACTTGTTCGATAAATGGGCTGTAGTACCAAAGGGTTTTACCATCAGACACCAACAAGTTTTCGTCTGGGAATGTCGTACTCCAACGGAACAAACTCGGACGGGCGATTTCAACTGTCCCTTCCCCTTCCATCACCGTTTCCCCTTCCGGGCTGATGACTTGCTGAGAAAAGTCGGCACTGAAGCCATCGTTAATTGATAAACGCTTGCTTAACTCTGCTTTTGGGGATGCGGCATACGCGGTGGAGAATAAAGAGAAGCTTAAAACAAGCGCGGAGATGAGTTTCGCTGAAAATCGTTTTTTCATTCAAATACCTATCACTGTGGTCGAAAGACCGAATTTTACTCACCTCTTTGGACTAAGGTGAGTAAAACAAGTTCATTAATCTTTTGGCGGCGCAGGCGCGAGAACTTCGCGGTTGCCATTGTGGCCAGGCGCACTGACGATACCTTGTGCTTCAAGTTGCTCAACGATTCGAGCGGCTCGGTTGTAACCTATCTTGAAGCGGCGCTGCACACCTGAAACTGAGCCACGGCGTGACTGAACGACGTGCTCGACCACTTGATCGAACAACGGGTCTACATCTTCATCGGCTTCCATCTGTTCGCCAGGGAGTAAGCTTTCCGGACTCTGGTCGCCGCTAATAATCTCGTCGATATAGTTTGGTTTGCCGCGAGCTTTCCAGTTATTCACAACGGCATGAACATCATCATCTGACGCAAATGCACCGTGTACACGTATCGTGTGGCTCGAACCTGGCGGCAGGTAAAGCATATCACCCATACCCAGTAGTGATTCTGCACCACCTTGGTCTAGGATCGTACGAGAGTCCGTCTTGGTTGATACGGTAAACGCCACACGCGTTGGAATGTTGGCTTTAATCAGACCAGTAATGACGTCAACAGATGGTCGCTGAGTCGCAAGGATCAGGTGAATACCCGCCGCACGTGCTTTCTGTGCTAAGCGTGCAATCAGTTCTTCAACTTTTTTACCGACGACCATCATCAGGTCAGCAAATTCATCCACGACGACGACAATGTATGGCAGTTTCTCTAATAGCGGCGGCTCAGTGTCCATGCTATCGCCGTCTTGCCAGAATGGATCATGAATCGGGTGACCTGCTTCAGCAGCCATCTTCAACTTTTCGTTGAAGCCTTTCACGTTACGAACGCCTAGCGTTGACATCAGTTTGTAACGACGTTCCATTTCTCCGACACACCAACGAAGTGCGTTAGACGCGTCTTTCATGTCCGTTACAACTTCAGAGAGAAGATGAGGAATCCCCTCATAAATAGAAAGCTCCAACATTTTCGGGTCGATCATGATGAAACGCAGATCTTCCGGAGACGCTTTGTAGAGCATACTTAAGATCATGACGTTCACACCGACCGACTTACCCGAACCGGTTGTACCAGCCACCAACACGTGAGGCATTTTAGAAATATCGGCAATGACCGCTTCACCCGCAATGTCCTGACCGAGCACGACCGTTGTCGGTGATTTAGCTTGCTCAAATTGAGGGCTGTTGATGACATCAGAGAGGTATACGGTCTGACGGCTCATGTTCGGCAGCTCCAAACCTACGTAAGGTTTACCTGGAATCACTTCAACAACGCGCACCGCCATGGCTGAAAGTGCACGTGCCAAGTCCATTGAAAGACCGGAAATACGGCTAACTTTTACACCCGGAGCCAAATCCAGTTCAAATCGAGTGATAACAGGACCAGGGTAAATACCTACTACGTCCGCTTTAATTTTGTAGTCCGCCAGCTTACTTTCAACCAGTCGAGCGACCTGCTCTAATGCGTCACGATCAATAAAGTTCTCGCGTTTTTCTGGGTGATAAAGAAGCTCAAGAGTTGGTAACGGCTCTTCTGGCACGGGCAGGTTTTCTTCTTGCTTCATCAAGAATGGATTCTGTGTTGCTGCCACTTTAGCTTGAGCACCAGTAACCATGTTCTGGAATGCGGCCACATCTTGATCACCTTCGGAGACCTCTTCTACTTCGGTAGCAGGAGCTGGCTCGATTGTCGCACGTGGTGACGGTTCAGACCTTACAAACGGCTCGCTTGATTGCGCTATTGAAGCCTCTGATTGAGGAACAACTGTCGGCTCTGGTTGAGCAGCAACGTACTCGTTTTCATCTTCGTCATCAACAACATCAAAGTTCGAAATCGTTGGTTCAATATGCTCGCCGGGCTCTGTCTGCTCAGAAATGTAATCCAGAGAGGCGGGATCGATAACTGGCTCTTCAAATGTTACTGATTCAACTTGAGCTTGTTGTTCTTGCTCCGCCGCAAACTGAGCATATTCAGAGTAGTCTGGTTCACTTTGGAATGATTGTGTATCAATCACTTCATTTTGAACTGGGCGCACTGGATCTGAATAATTTTGTTGTGTCGATGTTAGCGTTTGTTCAGGTTGCTCTTCCAACGCCCAATCGTCAGCTTGGTGAGCCGCAGCTTCCAACTCTTCAATAGTGACATTTAGCTGTTTAGTCCTTTCCACTGATGGATCAACATGATTGACGCTTAAAGCCTGCGTTTGAGGTTCTGATTTGACGTAGTGTGCCGGTTCAGCCTGTTCCGCAGCAGGAGCAACCGATTTGGCTGAATCTGCCACAGGTTTTGACACGCGCGGTTCCGGCTGAGTTTGCGGCATATAAATAGGATATTCGTGCGGCGCTTCTTTAGGCTCTTCGACATCATATGCCGTCAAGTGAGGAAGTGATTCTTCTTCCTGTTCGTCCTCAACACGTCTTTTGGTGACTTTATCTTCAATAAACTCATCAAGCTGAGGTTCCAGTGTTTCTTGCTCTGAGCCTCTCAGCTTATTAGCAATACCACTGACTAACCCTAGCGAGCGATCGCCTAACCACTCGACAATGTTTAACCAAGATATCCCCGTAAATAGAGTAAAACCCGCGCCCCACAAGAACAGCAGAACTAATGTGGTACCCAGTATATTGAGCGTAGGTAATGCCAGGCTGGAAAGTACGTCACCTACAACGCCACCAGATGAGAAATACCAGATATCATCGAAGTTAATATCAGCCAAGCCACAGCTGGTCATAATGAGGACAACAAGACCAAGTAATCGTGTGCCCCAAAGCATAAGATCGATTGGCTCGTCTTCGCCGCGTTTTCGACAAAGCACCCATGCCGCCGCCGCCAATAAGAAAGGCAGAGGGTAAGCCAGTGAGCCAAACGTGAAAAATAGAGTATCGGCTAGCCAAGCGCCAAACAGGCCACCAGCATTATCGATTTCCCCACCCCAAGCGGTTTGGGACCAGGAAGGATCGGCTGGGCTAAAGGTAAATAACGCTACAGCAAGTAATACCGAGCTAAGAACGCCTACTATAAAGCAGCACTCTTTCAAGCGTTGGAAGCCATTTAAGCGTGAAGACTGAGGCTCTTCACTTGTTTTAATGATGGTTTCGACTTTCTTTGCGTTCTCTTTGAACATAAATCAACTTGAATATGGAAATGAAATAGGAATTTACAAAACATTCCGAGCGGCATAAAGCCGCTCGGTAAATTGATTTAACCATATCAAAGAGAAAAACCCAATTACTCTATGCCGAAAGCGGAAGCATATACCGCTTTCTTTGCAAGAATTTAACGAGTTTTAATCACAAGCTGGTTAGATTGTTTCACTTCTTCCATCACAACGTATGTACGAGTGTCGTTTACACCAGGTAAACGCAGAAGCGTATCGCCAAGTAGTCGACGGTAAGCCCCCATATCTGATACACGAGTTTTAAGAAGATAGTCAAAGTCACCTGATACTAGATGACATTCTTGGATATCATCCAGTTTTTGAACCGCAGAGTTAAACTGCTCGAACACATCTGGTGCACCGCGGTTTAACGTAATTTCAACGAACACTAAAAGTGAAGCGTCCAAAAACTGCGGATTCAACAACGCAGTATACCCTGTAATGTACCCCTGACGTTCTAATCGACGTACACGTTCTAAACACGGCGTTGGCGAAAGACCCACACGCTTTGAAAGTTCTACGTTCGAAATACGACCGTCTTTCTGCAATTCATTAAGAATGTTGCGGTCGATACGGTCTAGTTCCTTGGACGGCTTTTTATAGTTGTCTGCCATTTTTTATTCCACCTTATTACTTCCTTGCAAAAAAATATACTACAACTTCTTAATATTTGGTGCCAAATTTTACAAATCTATAACTATACTAGCTATTAATTCGATAATAACACCCTACAATCAGTTAATATAACCATTATAGAAAGAGGATACAGGATGATCATTGGCGTACCTAAGGAAATCAAAAACCACGAATATCGTGTTGGTATGATCCCAGCAAGTGTGAGAGAGTTAATCTCACATGGTCACCAAGTTTTAGTTGAGACCAACGCAGGTGCCGGCATTGGTTTTTCAGACGATGATTACATCGCTGTCGGCGCATCCATTCTCCCTCATGCTGCAGACGTTTTCGCGCAAGCAGACATGATAGTAAAAGTTAAAGAACCCCAAGCAGTCGAGAGAGCAATGCTCCGCGAAGGGCAAATTTTATTTACTTATTTACACCTAGCACCAGATTTTCCACAAACTGATGAGCTAATCAAGAGCAAAGCTGTCTGTATAGCCTATGAGACTGTAACAGATAATATGGGTCGTTTGCCACTGTTAGCACCAATGTCTGAAGTGGCAGGTCGGATGTCTATTCAAGCAGGCGCACAAACGCTAGAAAAATCGCATGGTGGTCGTGGTTTACTACTTGGCGGCGTACCAGGTGTTGAACCTGCGAAAGTGGTCATTGTGGGCGGTGGTGTCGTTGGTGCAAACGCAGCTCGTATGGCTGTGGGTCTTCGTGCAGACGTCACTATTCTTGACCGTAATGTTGATACTCTACGTAAACTTGACGAAGAATTCCAAGGCCGTGCCAAAGTCGTTTATTCTACTGAAGACGCGATTGAGAAGCATGTTCTAGAAGCCGACCTTGTCATCGGTGCAGTTCTTATCCCAGGTGCAGCAGCACCTAAACTGGTGACAAAAGAGCATATTGCGAAGATGAAGCCAGGCGCAGCGGTTGTTGACGTTGCTATCGACCAAGGCGGCTGTTTTGAGACTTCTCATGCTACCACTCATGCAGAACCGACTTACATCGTGGATGAAGTTGTTCACTACTGTGTTGCAAACATGCCAGGTGCAGTTGCCCGTACTTCTACTTTTGCGTTGAACAACGCAACATTGCCATACATTCTGAAACTAGCAAATAAAGGCTACCAAAAAGCACTTCTCGACGAGAAAGGCTTCCTTGAAGGTCTAAACGTTATTCACGGCAAAGTAACTTGTAAAGAAGTCGCAGAGAGTTTTGATCTGGAATATGTGGAAGCAGAGCAAGCAATTGCAATGTTCAACTAATGACAAAATAATTCATTTTTGTCACGTTTAGTTTACAAAAGCCCACTAACAGGTGGGCTTTTTCGCATAGAGCATTTAGATATAAATAATAACCATCACTTATATGCACAAATTAAAATATTTCGAGGTGTGACAGATTTAGCGCAAAATTCCGATAGACTGGCATGATAACCATGTTGCTCAAGATAAAGTGCTTTATCTAATGCGAGCCAGACTTCCAATGGGCGTTGAAAAACCAACTGAACTAAGCTCATTCTTTCCATATGCCAAAAGCGCTGTTCCGCTAAGGTTTCGAACTTATTAAAGTCAATCGTCTGACTAATACCTATCTCCTTTTGCTCTGCCGCCCAAAGACAAAATGCCTCAAAGCCTTCACTTAATTGTGATTTGCGGATACTAGGAACCGGTTGATACTCCTCGACCCCTAACACCTGCCGAGTTATCAAATCAAAGCCAAGCCTGAAAATCATTTCTTGCTGACGATGACGACGTACGCGCTCCCCGCCGGTCACCGTTTGTTGCAATGGAATACGGAGTTCTTGTTTCGATAGCGCTAACGTAGAGTTTTGAGCAAGCTCTGACAATGGTTGATACGTTTCACCTTGAATAAGGTGATAACAGCAAGGAGAAATCGTTATTGCCGAGATCCCCGCCTCACAGCCGTACTGAAGCAAACGCACATGTAAATCGCCACAAGCATGTAGCGCAACGGCATGCTGCGTGGGTTTAAATATGGCTTTCGCTTTTGCATCAAATGCGTCGCCTTGAATAAACGTCATCTTCCATTGATGTTCATGAGCCGCCGACTGTCCCGAATCACATAACGATTGTTGATACTCAAAGCTGGTAACGGGCTGATCCGTTTGTGTGCTAAGAATACGCCCGAGGTAGCCCTTACCCGAGCACCACTCTAACCATTCTTCACCGCAATGGCTCTGGATTGCGGCTTCTCCCATAGAAACAATTTGCTCAAGTTTACGACCAGGAATACCGCTATCTAAACTGCGTTCCAGATCCAGACCTTTTAGAGATAGCGCGTCTAATTTGATATGTTCAGAAAGTGATTTAAGTACAGGTATATAAGCGCTAATCTCAGTTAACGCTTCTTCTGGCTTTGTTTTCAAGCGTTCAATTTGAAGGGGAGAAAGAGACGCTAACCACTGACAAAGATTTGGATACTTTTCTTGCCAAGGTAATACTGGATGAATGCTGCTTTGGAATGGATCAAATCGCCACAGCGATTGGTTTTCAATCAGACAGTCATTAATAAATTGGAATCGAGTGTTCATTAAGCCCCCACCACACTAGCGGGGACGCATTATATACCTAAGCAAACCTTACAGGAACACTCGACTTGGGTGTGGGCCTGTAATTGATCGTTAACGCACTGGAAGATCGATATCTTTAAACATCTCTTCGATTTCCACGTTAGACTTCAGAGAAATAGCTTGCTCTACCACAGGTCGAGTCAAGTGCGGAGCAAATCTCTCCATAAAATCAAACATATAAGAACGAAGGAAAGTGCCACGACGGAAACCAATACTTGTGGTGCTTGCGCCGAACAAGTGGCTCGCATCAATCGAAACCAGATCACTGTCTTGCTTCTCATCGACGGCCATACTTGCAATCACGCCGACACCGATACCCATACGCACATAGGTTTTGATCACGTCAGCGTCGGTTGCAGTAAATACCACGCGAGGTGTCAGCCCTTCACGGTTAAATGCTGTGTCGAGCTCCGAGCGACCTGTAAAGCCAAATACGTAAGTAACAAGTGGATATGCGGCTAAATCATGGATGCTAATGTTGGCCTTCTTCGCCAGAGGGTGATCTTTCGGTACAACAATAGAACGATTCCAGTGATAACACGGCAACATAATTGCGTCTTGATAAAGATGCAGTGCTTCAGTCGCTATCGCAAAATTCGCCGTGCCTTTCGCAATCGCTTCTGACATTTGGGAAGGCGTACCCTGATGCATGTGCAAAGAAACTTTAGGGTAACGAGTCGTAAAACCTTTAATGACATCCGGTAAGGCATAACGCGCTTGTGTATGCGTCGTCGTGATGTTCAGTGTTCCCATTTCAGGATGCGTATGTTCAGCCGCTACCGCTTTAATACTTTCGACACGTCCAAGGATTTCTTGAGAGATTCGCACGATCTCTTCGCCTGCATTGGTCACTTGAGTTAAGTGCTTACCACTTCGCTCGAAAATTTGAATTCCCAGTTCGTCTTCCAGTAACCTCACCTGCTTACTGATACCAGGCTGTGAGGTGTACAAACTCTCAGCGGTGGCAGACACGTTCAAATTATGGTTTACAACCTCAACAATATACTTCAGTTGTTGCAGTTTCATCGTAATCCCTTACTCGTTCCCGAGACACTAAAATCGAAAGCTAAAATGATCACTCTTTTTTGAGCGATATAATAATTAGTTATAACGCGACATCCGCCAAATGAACAGTAATTTCTAACATATACCTCAAACTCATACTAAAAAATTAGAAGCAAATTAATATGCGCATGATTGAATCGTTTAAATGCTGCTTTATAGATGCGAGCAAATTCATATAAATTAAAACGTGTGGTGGGCTAAATAATCCTATAAATAGGGTGCCTTGCTGGTTGAGATTCATGTATTCTTTAGCGCTAGCCGTAGAAACTAAAAGCAGACGCAAAGATATGAATATTGGTTTAATAATCGCTTTGGTAGCCATCTTACTGGTCTTAATCCTAGGCTATAACATTATGTTGCAATACAAGGTCAAAGTAGAAACGGCAAGAAGACAGGAATCCGCTCGCTACGTTGCTTTAATTGACGGTACTGAAGAACTTATTGGTCACGCTCACCATATTCCTTTCAGCCATGATCTTCTGCTATGTCTAAACAATCGAATTCTTGATGCCTTAGAAGCGATGCAACAACTCGATCCAAAGAATAAACAGCTATCCCAACGGGTTGAAAATCTCAAGCAGCAAATTGTCCAGTTAAAATTAAACGATCAAGCTAGTGACAGCACGACGTTTAAGATGCCAAGCAGCGATAAACAAGCCATTGCGATGCTGAAACTGGTGAAACGCCTGAGAGATACCGTTCGTAATGAACACAACAAAGGTCGATTAGATACGCAAACTTATGTCAGTGAGAATGCACGCTTGGAAACGATCCAAATCCGCATCAATATCGAGAACGTGATAAAAAGAGCCAACGATTCCATTTCTCGTGGCCAACCAGGGACAGCGCTTCAGCTGCTGCGTAAAGGCATTGATGCATTGAGCACCAAAAATGATGCCTATTCCATTCAGGCTAAACAAAAGCTAGAAGAGATGCTCGGTGATTTAGATAAAAGACGTCAGGATAAAAACAACGCAGAAATTCAGCAACTGGCCGATAAAGAGCGTGACAATGATATGGAAGTGCTCTTCGGTGAGAAGAAAAAGTGGTAATATCTGCTTAGCTTTCCACTCATGGAAAAGGCTGCTCTGGCAGCCTTTTTTATATCCAGGCTCCAGTGGATAAAAATCAGAACGTAAAGTATTAAGTTAACATGATAAATTTAGATGCCTATCAAGATCTTCTTGCTCCTATCAACCAGTTTCTACAGTGCAGCACACCTGACGAGTGGGTTGAAGAAGCAAAAAAACCACAAAACCTTCAAACCATTTTGTTAGACCACCTACTTTGCGAACTCAAAGCAGGCCAATCAGCAATGTTTTTGATCCGAAAGTATGCCGTTGATCAAAACAGTTCACGCGCATTGCTAGACTGGTTTAAACCCTATGAAGATTTCGCTTATCGTAATGTAGGCTCTTTAGAAACATTGAAAGGTAAGAGTAATATTTCCAAATCAATCATAGCCAAATCAGACTCCCCTTATAGTCAGGACCTGATTGATAAAATGGTTCTTTTGATCAAAGAAGAGTTACACCACTTTTATCAAGTGCTTGAGATTATGGATAGTCGTGGAATTGAATACCAAAACATCGCGGCGAGTCGCTATGCTAAAGGGCTTATATCTCATATGAAAACCCACGAGCCTGAAACATTGATCGACAAGCTTATCATTGGCGCTTATATAGAAGCTCGCTCCTGTGAACGCTTTGCGAAACTCGCGCCACATATGGAAGAAGATATCGCTAAGTTCTACATTTCTTTGTTACGTTCCGAGGCCCGCCACTACCAAGACTACTTAGTACTGGCTGAGCAAATCGCAGGGAGAGACATTAGTGAACGCATCGAATACTTTGGACGTGTCGAAGCGGATCTTATCTTAACGCCAGATGAAGATTTCAAATTTCATAGTGGTGTACCGGCTTAATAGCCGAAACAGAAAACAGAATAAAGCCGGGGCAAGCTTCAAGGTCCCGGCTTTTTACTAAGTGAGAAAACTGAATAGAATTTCATCATTCTACTATTCCTATCCGCCTAATTTGTGGCTTAATAGCTTAAACAACAATAACTTTTCTCTATGGATTCCCGAATGGACTCGGTTTTAAATCAGTTGCAATTCTCTCTATCGATTACAGGCCCTATCTGTTTGATGCTAGTGCTCGGCGTGGTCTTTAAACGAATTGGCTTAATTGATAATAACTTTATCGATGTGGGATCAAAACTGGTCTTCAAGGTGACGCTTCCAGCCATGCTATTCATTAGCATTGTGTCTTCAGAACATGACTTCGCTTCAGCCAGTAATTTCGTCAACTATGGCATCATCGCCAGTATTTCGTTTTTTATTTTTACCTATTTTTCCGTCAAGTTCTTATTTCCAACCTCCCCTGATCAGGGCGTGCTCGTTCAAGGCGGGTTTCGTGCGAATACTGGCATCATAGGTCTTGCCTATGTGTCTAGTGCGTATGGTCCACAAGGCGTCGCGTTAGCTGCTCTCTATGTTGCGGTAACCACCTTTATTTATAACGTACAAGCGGTGATCTGCTTATCACCTAAAGGGGCGACACCCGTCTCTCAGGGCGCGAAATTGATGTTTCGTACACTCACTAAAAATCCGTTGATTATTTCCATTGTTCTCGGGATCTTTTTTTACATACTAGCTATCCCTGTGCCTAAAATCGCAATTGATGTGGGTAATTATTTGTCGAAGATGACACTACCTCTTGCATTGTTATGCACGGGCGGATCGTTGAATTTGCGTTTAATGAGACAAGAGAAAGGTCCATCATGGTTTGCCAGTAGTTACAAACTTCTGGTAGCGCCAGCGGTAATCACATTAGGTGCGTATTTGGTCGGATTTAGGGGTGTTGAGCTAGGCATTTTGTTCTTTATGAACGCCTCGCCGGTTGCAGCTGCTAGTTACGTAATGGCCCGAGCTATGGGAGGAAACTCCGTGCTGGCGGCAAACATTATCGCGATGACAACGGTTATTTCCACATTGACCTGTACCCTCGGGATCATTATGTTGAATTCTCTGGATCTGATTTAAGAATAAAGCCAGTAGTCGGGAGCTAATATAGTCTTGTTGGTATCTCTCCTTTCTTCATTGTCAGTCATTATTGGCTAGCGTCACCTTCCTGATCAGACGAACGAATTCCGACGTTTCCGAGTCAGACAAGCAAGAGAAGAAATCCCGCTGTAAGTTTGTCATGATCTCATGTACTTTTTGCAACGTTTGCTGGCCTTCAATTGTCAGACTTAGCATCTTGATTCTTCGGTTGGATTCACATTTAGAGACCTGCACCAAACCGCGCTTGTGCAAATTATCCACCATACGCTTCGCAACACTACGTTCACAAATTACAGCATTCGCTAATGCTTGCTGACTCATTGGCTGAAATTCTTCGATCGCCGCTAGCGCACTCGCCATCTCTAAGGTGATCAAACTTTGACGAGATAGTTCTACCTGTGCGCGATTTCGATACATACGTTGCATCACACCACATACAAACATCGGGCTTTTGTCTAAAACGGTAATAGGAGAAATCTTTTTATCTTTCATGGATGGCTATTTTAAAGTAGAGCAGATAAACAAAGAGCGCCGAAGCGCTCTTATATTACAAAACTATCAGTAGTATACCTTAGTTCAAACCATTAGGGTCTACTTTGGAGATTCTGATTCGTGAGCCAGCACCTGTTGTTCTTCCTCTTCCTGCTCCTTTCTCGCTTTGCGGTCAAACAAACGCTCTACCACAACAAAGAAAATTGGAACAAAAAAGATGCCCAACAATGTGGCACTCACCATACCACCAAGTACACCCGTACCTACTGCATTCTGGCCCGCAGAGCCTACACCTGAACTGATCGCAAGAGGCACAACGCCAAGGCCAAACGCCAGTGAGGTCATGATGATTGGGCGAAGACGCACTCGAATCGCATGCAATGTCGCTTCAATAAGTCCCGCCCCCTTCTCGTAGTAATCTTTGGCAAATTCAACGATCAGAATGGCGTTCTTTGTCGCCAGACCAACAGTGGTCAACAGACTTACCTGGAAGAACACATCGTTATCCAAGCCTCGTCCCATCACCGCAAGCACTGCACCAAGCACACCCAGAGGTACCACTAATACAACTGCAAACGGTACAGACCAACTTTCATAAAGCGCGGCAAGTACTAGGAAAACAACCATAATCGACAACGCATATAGCATTGGAGCCTGATTTCCGGATAGGCGCTCTTCATAAGAGATGCCAGTCCACTTCACCTGAAAGCCTTCAGGTAACTGTTTTACCAACGCTTCAATCTCGGCCATCGCGTCACCTGTACTAACGCCAGGAGCTGCACCACCTTGAATGTTCATCGCAGGTAAGCCATCAAAACGTTGCAACTGAGGTGAGCCATACGTCCACTCACCGTACGAAAATGCAGAGAATGGCACCATGTCACCATTGGCGTTACGTACGTACCAAGAATCAAAGTCTTTAGGCTGCATACGGAACTCAGCATCACTCTGCAGCATCACCTTTTTAACACGACCGCGGTCAATGTAATCGTTGATGTAAGCCCCACCCCATGCAGAAGACAAGATTTGGTTTACATCATCAATGCTCACATTCAACGCGCGTAGCTTAGCGTGGTCAACGTGTACTTGGTACATCGGCGCATCAGCCTGGCCATTAGGACGCACACCAACAAGATTGGGATTTTGTGCCGCCATGCCAAGTAACTGACCTTGCGCTGCAACTAATGCATCATGCCCTTGGTTCAACGCGTCTTGAAGGTAGAAATCAAAGCCAGTGGCGTTACCTAACTCTTGGATTGCTGGAGGCGCAAAAGCATAGACCATCGCCTCTTTGATCGTAGAGAAGTAACCCATCGCTCGGCCCGTTAATGACGCAGCATCCATTCCTGGCTCTTTACGCTCTGACCAGTCCTTCAAGTTAACAAACGCCATACCCATATTTTGACCCTGACCCGCGAAGCTAAAGCCAGCCACGGTAAATATCGAGTTCACGGCATCTTTTTCTTCTTCAAGGAAGTACTCTCGCATCTTGTCGAGCGTTTTCTCGGTTTGTTCCTGCGTTGAGTTCGGTGGCAAAATCGACATAGAGAAGACAGTGCCTTGGTCTTCATCAGGTAAGAAAGACGTCGACAGATTAGTAAAGAACCAACCTGCACCTGCGGATAATGCAAAAAACAACAGCATCATACGACCCGTGCGCTTTAGTAATCTTGCTACACCCGATTCGTATCTTGAGGTTAAGGAGTCAAACGTACGGTTGAACCAGCCAAAGAATCCTTTCTTCTCAGCCAGCTCCGCATCCCCTTTTTTCAGCAAGGTTGCACACAGCGCTGGCGTCAAGATGATCGCTACTAGTACAGAAAGCGTCATGGCAGCAACAATCGTTATCGAAAACTGACGATAAATAACCCCGGTAGATCCCGTCATAAATGCCATCGGTACAAATACCGCAGACAAGGTCAAACCAACACCCACCAATGCACCAGTGATCTGCCCCATCGATTTTTTGGTCGCTTCTTTAGGTTCGAGCCCATCTTCGTGCATCACACGTTCAACGTTCTCTACCACTACGATGGCATCATCCACCAGCAAGCCGATGGCCAGGACCATAGCAAACATGGTTAAGGTGTTGACACTAAAGCCTGTCGTATACAGAACCGCAAACGTACCCAGCAAAACAACCGGAACCGCAATGGTCGGAATAAGCGTCGCACGGAAGTTCTGTAAGAACAGGTACATGATCAAGAACACCAAAACAATCGCTTCCAGTAGCGTCTTCACCACTTCATGAATCGATGCTTCAACGAAAGGCGTGGTTTCAAATGGGTAGGCGATCTTTAAACCAGCCGGAAAGTTCTCTTGCAACTGCGCCAACCGCTCTTTTACCGCTGCTGCCGTTTCCAGCGCGTTCGCTCCAGTACCCAGAGAAAGACCCAAACCCGATGCAGGGTAGCCATTGTATTGACCCTTGATGTCGTAACTTTCCGCACCACGTTCAACCCGAGCAACGTCTTTCAAATACACATTCGCGCCACTGCTATCGGACTTAAGAATGATATTTTCAAACTCTTTAACACTACTCAAACGGCTTGCAGAAGAGATCGTCGCGTTCAGCAGTTGCCCTTTTTGTGCTGGCGCAGCGCCAAGTTGACCAGACGAAACCTGAGCGTTTTGCTCTCTGATCGCACCAGCGACATCGATCGCAGTTAAGTTAAACTGGGTTAATTTGAATGGATCTAACCAGACACGCATCGCATATTGTGCACCAAACGCCTGCACCTTACCGACACCGGTTACACGGCTGATTGGATCTTCAATGTTCGATACCACATAGTCCGCGATGTCATTCTGTGTGTAGTCAGGATCTTCAGAATACAGTGCCACAACCAACAAGAAAGAGGTGTTCGATTTTTCAACAACGATACCTTGGCTTTGTACTTCACTCGGCAACGAGGTCAGCGCCAACTGTAGCTTGTTTTGTACCTGAACTTGAGCAATATCCGGATCGGCTTCACTGTCAAATGTGAGCGTGACCGTCGCATTACCAAACGCATCACTGCTTGATGAAAGATAACGCAAGTAGTCAAGGCCGGTCATATTTTGCTCGATGACCTGCGTAACGGAATCTTCAACCGTTTGTGCAGACGCCCCTGGGTAACGAGCAGAGATCGTGACCGTCGGCGGTGAAATAGTTGGATACTGCGACACTGGTAAATTCATCAGGGACATGATCCCCGCCAGCATGGTCAGAATAGCCAGAACCCAAGCAAAGACCGGACGATCGATAAAGAATCGTGCCATGATTACTCCTGCTCTCCGGTTTGAATGATTACAGAACTACCTGGACCTACCTTTTGTAGACCAGCTGTAATGACTTTGTCGCCCGCTTTTAGGCCGTCGATGATACGCCATTGATTATCAACCACTTCCGCTGTTGATACCGGAGTCGAGACGACTTCGTTTTCTGCATTAACAACCATGACGATCGCTTGCCCCCTTGCATCACGAGTCACCGTGTTTTGAGGAACAAGAATCGCCTCAGGATCCACACCTGTGATTACCGTGGCACGAACAAACATGCCCGGTAGCAGCAAGCCATCTGGGTTAGGGAATTCCGCACGCAGTGTAACACTCCCAGTGCTCTCATCGACATTCACTTCGACAAACTTCATTGTGCCTGTATGGGCATAAGTCGAACCGTCTTCTAATTCTAAAGTCACTTCGGCAGACTCATCCTGCTGGATATGCCCTTTCGCCAGAGCAGATTTCAGACGTAGCAAC
The DNA here is from genome assembly GCF_021728395.1 of Vibrio sp. J1-1. Taxonomy (GTDB): domain Bacteria; phylum Pseudomonadota; class Gammaproteobacteria; order Enterobacterales; family Vibrionaceae; genus Vibrio. The sequence goes on from NZ_JAKKCM010000004.1 coordinate 276,048, forward strand.
TGAGCAGATGATTGCACGATGTCGATATTGATTGGGTTAAGCTGTTGAATCGTCGCTAACGTGTCAGACTGGTTTGCGGTAACCAAAGCACCAGCGGTGACACTTGATTTACCAATAACACCGCTGATAGGTGCCTTGACCTGAGTGTAAGACAAATTGATTTTCGCAGTATTGATCGCCGCTTTAGCTACTAATGCTTGAGCTTTTGCTTCTTTGTACGCTGCCTCTGCTTCATCGAGATCTTGTTGACTGATTGATTTTTTTGAAATTAGGGCACGGTAGCGCTTAACCGTTGCAAAGGTTGATTCTTCAGTCGCATTAGCGCGGATCAATTCTGCTTCAGCACTTAATAGAGCCGCTTGATAGGTTGAATCGTCGATTTGGTACAGTGACTGTCCTTGTTCGACAACACCACCTTCAACAAAGTTACGATCAGAGACAATACCGCTAACCTGCGGGCGAACCTCTGCTTCTTTGAATGCACGGCTACGACCCGGCAATTCTACCGTTAACATTTGACGAACAGGCTCAACCGTCATCACTTCGACTTCTGTTGCCTGTCCGGCACCACCGCCCTGATTTGTACCTTCTTGACTTGGTTGGCATCCAGCCATAAACAGGCTCGACGCAATCAACAGCGATAGCGTAGTTTTACGTCTCATTAAACATCTCTCTTTGTTACTTTCTCTAAAAACCATTTAGGCAACTAAAATCACTTAAAAAATGTGGTTATAATTGATGAAGTTACATTCAAAAATTATGTAGGATGATAGTTATCCGGTGTTGTATATACAACAACATTTACGTTTCTATACGCTTGCAAAATACGTTTGTCTGAAAGGTGTGCTTAACATCTCAAAACTGATCATTTTGCGTTGGAAATCACATTTTTCTGTGTGCAATAACATCGCTTAAAAAGAAGACAGAATGATGAAATTACCACCACTCGCTTGTACAAAAATTTGATCCCAAGTCCACTTTTATTTCTTAAACGCCTAAGAAACAATTCGTAGATAACCAAAAGTAATGTTAGCTAATGCACTAAAAATGACCTGAATTTATGCATGCATTCTTATTTTTAGTACCCGAACCCGGGTCAGGATCAATCAACACTACACTTGCGTCGCTGGCAGCGTTTATGCGCGACTTGCTTTATGAGTTAAACGTAGATGCATCATCCCCACCAACAAGCCCCATAATGTCGCGCTCACACCAAGAAAACTGATCCCGGACAGAGTGATAAGAAAGGTAAACAATGCCGACTCTCTGTATCCTTCGTCATGGAAAGCCGATTGCAGACACATCATTAACGTGCCTAACAAGGCAAATCCAGCCAGAATTTTTGTCACTTCGTCAGGTAGTGATAGAAAGATCGCCACAACCGTTGTCGCAAACACACCAGCAATCAGATAGAAGGCTCCGGCCCATAACACCGCGCGATAACGTTGTGTTTTGTCGGAGTCCACTTCAGGTGTCATACAAATTGCAGCTGAAATTGCAGCAAGGTTGACGCTAAAACCACCGAATGGGGCTGAGAAAATATTGGTGATGCCGGTACCTATCAAAATGGGCTTCACTGGCGTGCCATATTGGTAGCTTTTCATCATCGCAATACCGGGCAAATTCTGAGAAAGCATCGTAATGATATAGAGCGGAATGGATAAGTTCAGCATAGCACCAAGATCGAAATTCGGAGTCACCCATATTGGCTGAGCAATAGAAAGTTCCTTGATGTTAATTACCGCGCCTTCCACTCCAATAGCGCAAACCACACCTAAGAGCAGAAGTACCAGCATTGCGTACCTTGGAATCGTATTCTTAGCCAATAAAAAGCCAGCAAACATAATTAGAAAGGTGATTGGTGCACCGCTGGCGGCCTGAAAGCTCCCCAAACAGAACGGCAGTAAAATAGCGCCAAGCATCGAAGTACCCAATTGTGGTGGAATGCGTTCAAGTGCTCGGCTCAACGGCGTAATCAGTCCGGTTAATAAGATGAGAACACCGGAGATGACAAAAGAGCCGATGACGACTGGCAATTCATACTGCTGTGAAGCAACGACCAACATTGCCGCACCGGGTGTTGACCACGCGGTTAATATCGGCGTTTTATACAACCAGGAGTATGCGATGGAGGTTATTCCCATTGTGATGCCCAAGGCCAATAACCAACTTTCTATTTGATTAGGTGTCGCCCCGGCAGAGGTTGCCGCCTGAATGATGATCACCACCGAGCTTGTGTAGCCTACTAACACGGCAGTAAACCCTGCTGACAAGTGGCTTAAATTGAACAGCTTTTTCATCCTTCGTTCTTCCCTGCTTTATGGTAAAATTTATGTGCGCTATAACATACAAACAAAAAGATAACACCGTGCGCAATAACGCACAACAAGGTATTTAGTTATGAATGAATCCGCATTTAAAACAGAGATCGCTCATCACCTGAAGTCTGAAAGAAAAAAAAGAGGATTGAGTCTAGATGCCACCTCTAAACTGACTGGGGTTTCAAAAGCGATGCTAGGGCAAATCGAGCGACAAGAATCAAGCCCGACGATTTCGACACTTTGGAAAATTGCCAGTGGACTGGAGACGTCATTCTCTGCGTTTTTTGCCAATGACCCAGAGCTACGCTCTGCCGACCGAGCCTTCCCCGACGACTCAAAGATGAAAGTGAATACACTGTTTCCTTATAAAGCAGACTCTGGCTTGGAAATGTTTGAGATCACCTTGACTGGACATCATCGCCAAATGTCTTCTCCACATGGTGTGGGTGTGATTGAACATATTCACGTGCTTAGTGGTGAAATGAATGTTTACTTCAATGATGAATGGCATCACCTAAGTACGGGAGAGAGCATTCGCTTTTTTAGCGACCAACCACATGGTTACGAAGCGGCGACAGAAACAACGACCTTTCAGAACATCGTTTGCTATCCGAGATGAGCATCTCTCGCGAGTGTTGATTGGAACTAACCTCCCATTCAGGCACTAAAAGAGTCGTGGAAAGTGTATAACCCTCAGATTAAAGACTACATTTTAAGAGCCGATGTCCCAACCAGTGCCCCAAGTCATGGTGTCCCTGGCAACGAATAGTTAGGCTTAATTTCTTCCTGTGTTTAGCCAGAGTGGTAATGCTCTGGTTTCTTTTTGCGCTTCATTTATCAGCAGTAAAAAATCTCAATCTAACATAACTAGGCTTGGGATAGTCCAAGGCTAGGAGTCTAATATCAGCACAGAGTGCCGCATATCTGCGCTCAAACATAAATCGTAGGCTCGAAAAGCTAAAATCAGAAAACCCCAAACATCGAGTTTGGGGTTTTCAAAGCGCCTAACGGCAAGGTTAGAGAACTCTTTTACTTATCAAAAAGAAACGACTACTTCACCGGAACAATTAACAGTTCCCGTTTCACATACATAATAGCTATAAGTCGCATTGCCTCTGCCTATTTTTTCATCCGGATACGTTCCTCCGGATACACTAGGGGCAATAAGGTTGCCATCTCGGTAAACATCGACACTGGTTGATGCGTTCCAGCTCAGAACCACATCATGCCATCCCGATTTAGCGGTGTTAGGAGTTGCTTCTAACCCAAACGAATCTACAGGGTCAGTAGTATTCCCCTCTCCAACCAAAGTTTCGATCACAAGTTTATCAACGAATATTTCATCCAACTGAGTGTTTCCAGCGGTACGGTCAGTGTCGATTACCCGAATATAAACGGTACCGTCAATTCCCGCAGGCAAATTGGCACTATAGCTTTTCGTAACTCCATTAACAAAGAACCCGTCTATATTCAGATAGCTCGAACCATCAATAGAATAACTAAAAATAAAGGATTCCCCATCAGAAGAAACGCTTGAGCCAGCCTCAACAATTAGTGTGGAGCTACCTACTGGAACACCGGTAAATACCCAAGTGTGTTGCAGATAACTATAGCGATTGGCTGGTTTTCCTCCGGATAAACGCTCGGTAATGGTTTGAACGCTCACACCCGCTTCAGCAATATCTGCATAAGTACCCGTTACCGTACCTGCACCAAATATTTCACTGCTGGCAGTGGTAGTTTGAACCGTATCTGGAGGTGTACTAAACGTGGTAGCTGTAGCCACATAAGTATAGGCGGAACCCGATTCGTTATACGCACCAACTCGATAGTCATAAGTTGTATCAGGGTCTAAACCCGTATCGCTGTAGGAAGTGACATTTGCCCCAACGGTAGTAAGGTAAACGCTGTCACGCTCAATATGGAACCCTTGTTCATTATTCGAATTATCTGCCCACGTAAGCGTGATTTCTGTATCGGCATCTGCCGTCGCTGAGAGTGCGCTTGGCGCAGTGGGTAAAGTCGCAGGCTCTTGAACCGCATTCAATGCGTTGAGAACACCTCCAGAGACTGTTTTGCCTACTAAAGATGTCAGTGGACGAGTCGTGCTCAAAATACGGCTTTTAATTTCTGCATAGCCCCATTCGGGATGCATGCTCGCCACCAAAACAGCGACACCAGCGACATGAGGAGCAGCCATTGAGGTGCCTGACGCTATTTCATAGCCTCCAGTTATCGTATATGTACTCACGATGTCTTCGCCCGGCGCCCCGAGATCGACACTACCACTACCATAGTTTGAAAATGCAGACAGATCATCGTTTGCGTTTGTTGACGCGACCGAAATGATATTACCTAGGTTAAAAGAAGAAGGGTAATCCGGTGTCGAATCGTTATTATCCCCTACGCCATCGCTACCGCCATTGCCCGCAGCAGCGATAAATAGGTGGCCACCACTAATCGCCGCACTTTGAATCGCGTTATACAAAGCCGAGGAATATTCAGGCTCTCCTCCCCAGCTATTGTTTGATATTTTCGCGCCATTCGCCACGGCGTACTCAATTGCACTAATAGCATCACTTGTGTAGCCAGATCCATCGGCACCAAGGAAACGCAGTGCCATAATTTGGCATTGCCACGCAACGCCTGCTACGCCTACTTTATTATCACCTTGGGCACATATCGTTCCAGATACGTGCGTTCCGTGTCCATGTTCATCCATTGGGTCATTATCATCATTATAAAAGTCATAACCATGTACTCCCTCGGAACTTCCTGGGTTGGTGTTCACCCACATATTGCCCACTAAGTCTTCATGGTTATAATCCACCCCAGTGTCAATCACCGCAACAATGACATCCGAACTACCTGTAGTTATGTCCCAAGCCAAATTAGCATCAATATCCGCGCCAGCCGTTATTGGGAACAAAGTACCTAAGAAAGGCCCCCACAAATTAATATAAAAGCTGCCGTCATTATTCGGAGCCCATTGCAAACCCTCGGTATAGTAATAATCATCGGGTTCGACGTAAGCTCGAATAACATAGTCAGGCTCTACGAAATCGACAAAAGGCAACCGCTGTAAAGTTTCAATCGCCTTTTCTACACTACGACCGGGGCCTAACTGCAGATGTTCGAGTGCATTGACGATGGCATATTGGCGCATCGTTTTACCGTTCACCAATTGCCTTGCTTGTTGTTTATTCGCCGCGCTGGCTTCTGGTTTAAAACGTATCAGAACCGACTCTGACGAGTACGCTAAAGATGGAGTATTTTCAAGTTCAGCACGAGCCGTAAGAGAGGCCGCATGAACAGGGATAGAGATAAGAGCGAGGAACAAAACACACCACAGTTTTTTAGTCAGAGCTCTTATAGCTTTAAGAATGGGGCTAGTAAACATAGTAGTTCTCTTCTTATTGAGTGTTTACACAGTTCACTAATCAGTCTAGGACAGTTTTTGTCTAAAGCATGTTTTTAGAAATGTTTTAATATACGTTCGTAACGTTTTATTTTTACTTCTGTAGATATTTATCTTAGAAGACCTTAAATAACTCTGCACGATGATAACCGAGATAAGCCTTATGCTCTGGACGAACATTAAAATACATGCCCTCTCTCAGCCCGATTACTGTAGAATCTTCTAAGTGGCTAGAGATCATAACTTCTCCGTTATCATCAAAAGAAATAAAACCAATATCAAATGCTTTATCCAAATTAGCCAGCAGTAAGAGCCCATTAAATTTATCCAGACGCTCTTCATTATTTGAATCACGCCAAGGTTTTATATGAGAGGCCAACAACATTTGCGTGTTTCTATATCCCGTAACCGCGCACCCACGCCACATTTGAATAAGATTCGACCGAAACTGCCCTTGTCCCATCCTAATATTTACTAGAATCGTTTTTCTGTTTCCGATAATGTCTTATCCGACATAACTTGCTTAGTATCTGCATTTACATCGACTTGAGATAGATCTGCTAGAAATTTTTGATAATGAGAAAGTGCCGAACTGTGCATCCTCTTCCCTTTAAAGCTGCGAATTTGAAACTCCTCTAACCTCTTTACCTTTTTTTTATAATCAAGAAATTTTCGTCATGTCTGCATCGGTGAGTGAGAGACTGTTGTAATTAGGAATGCTACCCATCAACGCATTAGTCGAGATATGGCAAATTGACATTAACAGGGTGTAAATGAGCTATCACTCTCGATGAGAATGGGGCGAAAGTTTTTAAGCAAGAACGGTTCGAAAATAAGCTGGATAAATATCCCTTCTCGTACTAATGATGTAATACCCCTGTCCAAAACACGACGATTTACGTCAACTTCTATTCAGATATCATTCACAAAGTCTTCTAGCATGAACTTTTCTCATCAAAGAAAGGACAAATTAACAATGTTAGAAATACCATCAGAAAAATACCGAGCAGCTCCTGTTATCAGCTTTCCACAGAGAACCTGGCCATCGAAGATATTAGACAAAGCCCCTCGCTGGTGTTCAACCGATTTACGAGATGGTAATCAGTCTTTATCTAACCCAATGAATATTGATAAAAAACTGAAGCTCTTTAACCACTTAGTTGAATCTGGATTCAAGGAGATTGAGGTTGCATTTCCATCAGCATCGCAAACGGATTTTGACTTTGTTCGATGTCTGATCGAGAACGAGTTAATTCCAGATGATGTTACTATTCAGGTGATTACGCAATCCAGATCGGACTTGATTGAGCGAACTATTGATTCTCTGACAGGGGCGCCTAAGGCCATAGTCCATTTGTACAATGCTACAGCTCCGTCTTTTAGAGATATTGTTTTTTCTCAGGATAAAAAGTCTACTCTAGAACTTGCTGTAAATGGGGCTAAGCAGATTAAAGCCTTGTGTGATAAACGCCCTGAAACTGTATGGACTCTTGAGTATTCGCCAGAGACATTCAATTTTACTGAACCCGCGTTTGCGCTTGAAATCTGTGAAGCAGTAGCGTCCGTGTGGCAACCAAGTAAGACATGCCAGCTTATCATTAACCTGCCAACAACGGTTGAACGTAACACTCCTAACGTTTTTGCAGACCAGATTGAACACTTCATAAATACATTTAGTTCATTAGAGCACGTCACTATCAGTGTTCACCCTCATAATGATCGAGGCACTGGTGTTGCTAGTGCCGAACTCGCCATATTAGCAGGAGCTGCTCGGGTAGAGGGTTGTTTATTTGGTAACGGTGAACGTACAGGTAATGTTGACTTGGTCACACTCGCGCTAAACCTTTATTCACAAGGCATTGATCCTAAATTGCGCTTTCCTGACATTCGGCATACGGTTGAACTCGTCGAGCAGTGTAACGAAATCCCTGTTCATCCTCGTCACCCATATGCTGGAAGGCTAGTGTTCACCGCCTTTTCGGGATCGCATCAAGATGCCATTAAAAAAGGATTCTCTTCGCCTAGCTCTAAGTTGAAGACCTTCTGGGATATCCCTTATTTGCCGATAGACCCTATGGATTTGGGGTGTAACTATGAAGAAGTGATTCGTGTAAATAGTCAGTCAGGTAAGAGTGGTGCTGCGTGGTTACTCCAAGAAAACCACGGATTGTTACTGCCTAAAATGCTCCAAGCCGATTTGAGTAAGAAAGTGAAAAGTCATACCGATAGATCGGGATGTGAAATTAACCTTTCGGAACTATGGCAACTATTCAGGCAGTCTTATGGTCTAGTGAGTAACCCGACCATAAGCTTGCAGAGCTATCACAGCCAAACAACAGAGCTTGGCCAAAAAATTGAAGCCAGAATTCATCACAACAACAAAATGATAGGATGTGTTGGTTATGGGAATGGTCTAATGTCTGCGTTGCTAAAAGGGTTAATGGAACAATATGGTTTGCAGGTGAATATCGTTGACTATCACGAGCATACTCTCGGTTCACGAACCCAGAGTAAAGCGGCTAGTTATGTGCAGCTGCAGTCTGCGATTTCTAACGTAAGCTTTTTTGGTGTCGCAATTGAAGAAGATGCAACAAAAGCTTCTCTACAAGCATTGTTGAATGCCTATTCTAATCTACTACAGACTAACTTAGCCCTTTAATCGTGTTCTAATGGAATAACCATTGGACAATATTCCCTCGGAGACAGCCCTGTTCGACTTTTAAACATCGCGCTAAATGCGCTAGGGCTGTCATATCCAATCGCTAATGCAGTATCTAACACACTACACCCGCTGGCTAAAAGTTCAGACGCATATAGTAATCGTTTCTGACGCAGCCATTCTGTGAACGTTAGACCTAGCTCTTGCTGAAACCGACGAGAAACAGTTCTTTCACTTTGGCCCAAATACTTGGCAGCATCTGAAGCTGTCCATGGGTGTGAAAGACGCTCAGATACGTTTTTACAGAGCATGACCAATGCCTCTGTTCTTGGATTGGGGAGATAAAAATCAATGGGGTTTAGCAAACGTAATTCATCAAGTATCAGTTCAAATATTCGTTCTTCTCGCGTTCCCGCTACCCGAATATCAGGTAGAGATACGGCCTCAACAATTAAACTGGTCAGCAACGACGAAACTTTCGATAGCACACAGGTATTGGGAAGGTCTGCCCTTGCCATAGGATCAACAAAAAGCGTACGAACTCGAACGTCCCCCGTAATTCTAAGGCTGTGTGAGATACCAGCAGGTACCCATAGCCCTTGATTCGTTGTCACAACCCACGACTCTGATTGTGTATCCACTCGAATAACACCGTTTAAAGCATGTAAAAACTGAGCGCACTGATGAGTATGAGGGGGTTCTACATCCCCATGAAAATAATTGTGTGCATATGCCAGTATTGGAGGGGCCAACGTTTCGTCACAAAACTTCATAAATACTCGAGTAAATCCTTATACCGAATGAAGAAATAATGTAACGAACTTATCCAGAATTCTCCAGAAGAAAGATAAGCTCTGTTTCCCTACTGAATAGCCACTTGGACAGTAGGCATAAACCTACTCACCTTAAAGCCCAGAAAATAATGAAGCCGCTATGCAAGCGCGAATAGAATATTGGTTTGAATATGCCAAACATATACGTTCGACTCGTGATAAATCCTTATTGTGAATACGCGCTTAACCAAAACGCTAATCTAGCCATTGCCTCTAAAATACGACATACGCCAACACTTCCAGAGCCGGTATATGTCGACTACTGTCGTATAGAAAAGGAATGAAGATCTGAGAGCCTCATTCATTTTCTATTGGCTACGCAATGTACTAAACCTCTCTATCCCAAAGTAGGCATAGAGAAAGAGCTGGAGTGCTGCTCAAGACGAACACTAGCAGGCCAACGGCTAGTAACGGTTTTCATTTTTGTATAAAAACGTACGCCATCATTACCATGAACATTCAACGGTCCAAACACTGAGCGTTTCCATCCACCAAAACTGTGAAACGCCATCGGCACTGGGATTGGTACATTAACTCCCACCATGCCAGCTTGAACGTCTTCGCTAAACTGCCTTGCTGTTTCACCATCCCGAGTAAAAATAGCGGTACCATTGCCATACTCATGTTGGTTTATCAGTTTCAACGCGGTTTGGTAATCACTGACTCGGACCACGGAAAGTACCGGACCAAAGATTTCTTCTTTGTATATGGTCATATCTGAAGTGACTTTATCAATCAGTGTCGGCCCTACGAAATACCCTGTTTCATGGCCTGGAACCGAAAAGTCTCGGCCATCAACCTCAATCGCTGCACCTTGTTCTTCGCCCGATGAGATATAGTCACAAATCTTCTGTTTGTGTTGAGCTGATATAACAGGCCCCATGTCGTTTTCTCCCTCTTCGACAATGCCAGGTCCCACTTGCATCTCTGCTATTTTCTTTTTCAGCTCTGCAACTAAAACATCCGCTGTTTCATCACCGACAGCAACCACCACCGACAGTGCCATACAGCGCTCACCCGCTGCACCATATGCTGCGCCCATAATCGCGTTTACCGCCATATCCATATCCGAATCCGGCATTAAGATGCAGTGGTTTTTTGCTCCGCCCAAAGCTTGGCAGCGTTTGCCATGAGCCGAAGCAGTAGTATAGATGTACTCCGCAATGGGTGTAGAGCCAACAAAGCTCACCGCTTCAACGTCTGGTGCAGTAAGCAGCGCATCAACGACTTCTTTGTCACCATTAACAACGTTAAAAACTCCGTCCGGAAGGCCTGCCTCTTGGAGAAGCTCTGCTAAAATAAGCGCAGTTGAAGGATCTTTTTCAGACGGTTTTAGAATGAAAGTATTACCTGTAGCCAAAGCGATTGGGAACATCCACATTGGAACCATTGCTGGGAAGTTAAAAGGTGTAATACCCACGCACACGCCCAGTGGCTGCATTAATGAATGGCTATCAACACCTGTACCAACATTCGCTGAGTGCTCACCTTTTTGAAGATGCGGAATACCACAAGCAAACTCTACAACCTCTAGCCCTCGTGTTACTTCACCCACAGCATCTGAATACACTTTGCCGTGCTCGTTTGAAATGACGCGAGCTAGTCTATCCATGTTGTTCTCAAGTAACGATTTAAACTTAAACATCACTCTCGCACGCTTTAATGGTGACGCTTTCGACCATGACATAAACGCTTGTTTAGCCACGCCGACCACTTCAGTCGCTTCAGCCGCAGAGCTCAATACCACCTGCTTGGTTTGCTCTCCTGTAGCCGGGTTAAAAACGGGAGAGAAACGCTCGCTGGTGCTGTTTTTAATGTTGCCGGCGATGTAATTTTGAACGGTTTCCATGATTGCTCCAAATTAGTTATTTATTTCCTTGCCAAGCTCAATATCGACACTGAAAATTAGTTTGACTTGGCGTGCAGTGATTAAGCTCGCTGTTTCCAAGCAGAAATGAGGTTTAAGTAGTTACGTTTGATTCGCGTTTTGAATTCTTCGTCGGATAACTCATTGGCTAACCACGCTTTCGAAGGCTCACCAAATATCGTTCTCCCAACCGCAAAACCTTTCACCAAACGGCTCGTTCTAGCACACTTGAAGCCTGCCGTGAGTTCTTCCGGTGGAGCATCGAGTCCAAGCAGCACAACACCGTGACAGTATTTATCTTCGCGCTCGATAATCTCTTCTAACTGCTCCCACCCAGCTTCAGCCAGTGGAGGTAACTTCCACCAATCTGGTTTGATCCCTATTTCATACATTCTTTGAACTGATTTAAGGTAGTACAGGTCATCCTGAGGCATATCGCGTGGCAATATAATTTCGAGAAGTAGCTCATGACCAGATTGGCAACACGTACGGTAGATGTCAGTAAGAGTACGCTCTTGTTGAGCTTTTAACTCCACAGCATCATTGGGATGATAAAACACTAAGCACTTTACAATATGCTCCTGTGGCCAAGAAATAAGTTGGGCACCTAAATTGCCGTGCTCTAACTCCAGCGGGCATGAACCGGGTAATTCAATAGGACGGCCAATCCACCAGCCATTGCCTGTTGCTTCATTTAGCGCAGCTTGGCCATATGTTCCGTCACAAAGTAAACCGGCATTGCGCTGCAAGCCCTGTTCTTCCACCGTTTCCTGGTAGGCGTTCAAGATGAGCTTCTTCAATATCGAGATGCGGCTTAGAGGTGCCCCAACGTTTTTTGCCATCTGTTCAAGCTGCATTCGGTGGTCAAAAGCCAGTACACATAAATCCCCCCACTCTTTATCTCGCGTAGTGACTCTATGTAAGTGGGTAAGTTTTTCATCAAGATCTGGTCGTGGAACGTGTTCCGCTCGACTTAAATAATCATCCAACTCATCTTTACTTGGCATGGCTGGTGCACACCCGTGACGCGATACTACAAGCGCCCCACATGCGTTAGCGTAGTCACAAGCTCGTTGCCAACTTTCGTTATTTAGGTAACCACGGAGTAAGCCCGACATAAATGCATCCCCTGCCCCCAGAACATTTAACACATCGACTCTCACGCCTCTGGCGTTAAATGCCCCGTCCAAATTGTCCGGAATCTGCGATTCGTAAACAGAGCAACCAAGTGCCCCTCGCTTACAGACAAGAACTGCATCAGAGACTTGGCGAACACCATTTAATGCAGCCAGTGTCTCTGTTGCTCCTCCCGCGATATGGAACTCTTCTTCGGTGCCTACGATTAGGTCAAACAAACCCAATACTTCTTTTAACTCTGTCGTTACTTGTTCAGACTCGATAAAACGTGTTTCACCATCGCCAAGAGAAGTTAACCCCCAGAGTACAGGACGATAATCAATGTCTAGAACCGTTCTGACACCGTGTTTTCTCGCGTATCGCAATGCCGTTAGTACAGCTTGTCGCGTTTTAGGATGAGACAGATGTGTCCCTGTAATTGCCAAGCAACGGGCAGAAGCAATGTAATCCTCATCAACATCGTCTGCCGTTATTGCCATATCAGCGCAGTTATCGCGATAAAAAATCAATGGGAAGGTATCGTCATCTTTAATGCCTAAGATAACCAAAGCAGTGAGCCGCTCTTTATCAGTGATTAAATGACTGGTATCGACACCAAGTCTTTGTAACTCTTCTCTAAGAAAGCGCCCCATATGCTCATCACCAACTCTGGCAAACATTGATGACTTTAAACCTTGTCTAGCCGTTCCATACGCGACATTCCCTGAAGATCCTCCCAGATACTTAGAAAAACTACTCATATCTTCAAGACGAGCACCGATCTGCTGACCATAGAAATCAACGGCGACTCTCCCCATGCAGATAACATCCAATTTTTTATCGCTACTGCTCATAACATTCTCCTCAGATTGGCAGACTCGAGTGTGAGACGCCCTCAATTAAGTGAAATATTTATTTCATTTAATTGTATTTTGAAATGAGCATTCAAAACTGTGACCAATGGCTATTTTTTTTAACCTGATAAAGTTACAAGCACAAAAACACCGATAAACATGAAAATTATTTTTCATCCAGTAAAAAAGTAAACTCATACTATAATTACACCAAACACGCTCCAGATCACAAATTAAAACCACATACCCACAAGTAGGTAATACGCATATATTTCAACAAATTAAACAAAAACAAGAGTTAGAGCATTATGTCTTATCGAGATCAAGGTAACAGTTTTAACAATTGCGCTACATTAACAGTGGTGATAATTCAAACATCACCTTATAGTTAAAAACAACGCGGGACAAAAAATTTTTTTCAAAACCATTTTCGGTCCTCTGTTGCAAAAAATCAGGGTAAAAACAGATGGAAGCTGTACTGATTTCATCTGATAACGAAATGAAATATTCATATCTATCTACGGTTAGGTGTGAAGCATACCAAGGAGGCATTTATGCCAACGAAGAAACAAGGGATTACTATGCTGCTGGATAAAATGTTAATACTCGGTTCGAAAGCAAAAGCACTATTTAAAGGTACATTGGTGGTGCTGGGCCTGATTGTCTTAACGGCTTGTGGACAAGAAGAAAAAAAAGCCGATGTCACTAGAATTGGTGTCGCTATACCTAACTTTGATGACACATTTATGGTCTACATGAAAGACGCGATGGATAAATATGCAGACCAGTTCGACGGTAAAGTCGAGCTTACATATGTCGATGCCAAGGAAGATGCAGCAAAACAATTAGGGCAAATAGAAAACTTCATCGTTCAACAAATGGACGCGATTATTCTGGTTCCAGTGAACACCGATGCAACACAGCCTCTGACTGACCGCATCATAAAATCTGGCATTCAGCTTGTTTATTTGAACCGTCGACCAGACTACCTCCCTGACAGCGTATTTTACGTTGGATCTGAAGAACTGAAGTTTGGTGAAACTCAAGCTCAGTACATTTCAGACTCTGTTGATGGCGGTAATGTTGCCATTCTCATGGGTATGCTGACTCACGAGGCTGCAATCATGCGAACCAAAGGTGTAGAAGACTACTTAGCAAATAATCCAAATTTCAAAATTGTTAGAAAGCAAACTGGCCTATGGCAACGCTCACAAGGCATGATGGTAATGGAGAACTGGCTAAATTCGGGCGATAAACTGGATGTCATTGTAGCGAACAACGACGACATGGCATTAGGCGCGATTCAAGCACTTCAAGCCGCTGGCAGACTAGATGACATAGTCGTAGTTGGCGTAGACGCAACTCCAGATGGACTAGTCGCGGTCAAAAAAGGGGCGTTAAGTGCGACTGTTTTCCAGGATGGTGCAGGCCAAGCTCGTGGTGCTATTGACGCTGCTGTTGATGCAGTAAAAGGCAATCAACATGACCAGGTTACCTGGATCCCAGCCGAGCTTGTCACTCAAGGCAATATAGAAGCATTCGAAGCGAAACACAAAGGTTAACACCCCTTGCTCTGTATTCATTCCCCCCTCTTTTGAATACGGAGCATTTTTCGGAGTAGAAATATTATGAGTCAAGTCTTACTCGAAATGCGTGGAATCACTAAAACTTTCCCTGGTGTTAAAGCGCTGGATAACGTGCAACTCACATTAAAAAGTGGCCGCGTAATGGCACTAATGGGTGAGAATGGCGCAGGAAAATCCACCCTAATGAAAGTAATGTTTGGGATCTATCAACGCGATAGTGGCACCATCCGTTATAAAGGTGAACCCGTTGATTTTCATGGTGCGAAAGAGGCACTAGAAGCTGGAATTTCAATGATTCACCAAGAACTATCCCCTATCTTGCATCGCAGTATTGCTGAAAATATCTGGCTAGGAAGAGAGCCACTAAAAGGTCCTCTCCGTCTCGTCGATCACGCAAAGATGTATAAAGATACGGAAGAATTGCTACAGAAGCTCGATTTGAACCTCGATCCGAGAACACCAATGAGTGATTTAACTGTTGCAACAATGCAGATGGTCGAGATAGCCAAAGCGATTTCCTATCACTCAGAAATTATCATTATGGATGAACCAACTTCAGCTCTTACAGACAAAGAAGTTGATCACCTCTTCGAGATCATCGAAATGTTGAAGTCTCGCGGCTGTGCTGTCGTGTATATCAGCCATAAAATGGACGAAATTTTCCGAATTTGCGATGACATTACTGTATTCCGTGACGGGTGCTTTGTTGGTGAGCGTGTCGCCAACGAAACCGACAACGAAGAACTCGTCCAGATGATGGTAGGACGTGATCTTGGTGACGTTTTCCCACCCCCAACAGCCAAACCTGGCAAAACTCGGCTGGAAGTTACCGATCTGACGGTCGATGGTGTGTTCGAGAACATTAACTTCAAGCTACATGAAGGTGAAATCCTGGGAATTGCAGGTCTTGTTGGTGCTGGTAGAACAGAATTAATAGAGACTCTGTTTGGCGTAAGAGAAAAAAGTGCGGGTGTTATCCGCATCAATGGGAATAGCGTAGAAATCACTTCTCCCCAAGATGCAATATCTCACAAAATGGCATTCCTGACTGAAGACCGTCGCCATTCAGGCTTGTATCTAATGCTGGATATATTTGCTAATACGTCAATCGCTCACCTAGATGCTTATCGAAATAAAGTCGTTAACGTGCTTGATATTCGGAAAATGAAAAAGGATAGCGAAGACCACTGCAGCAAGCTGAGAGTCAAAACACCCGGCATGCACGAAATGATTGAAAATCTAAGTGGCGGAAACCAGCAGAAAGTACTGTTGGCCCGATGGATGCTAACTAAGCCAGATATCTTGTTCTTGGACGAACCTACCCGAGGCATTGATGTCGGTGCTAAATCGGAAATCTACAAACTGATGCGTTTGTTGACCGGAATGGGCAAAAGCTTAGTGATGATCTCTTCAGAGTTACCTGAAGTTATGGGCATGAGCGACCGAATCTTAGTCATGCATGAAGGCAAAATGAAAGGCCAAATCGAAGGGGCTGAGGCCACGCAGCAGAAAATCATGTCGATGGCTCTCAACTAACATCTGTTGAGTCCCACAAGCTTAAAGAACTCACACTTTTCTTTGTAAAGAGTAAAGTACAAAGTAGTAACTCAAGGAATGCAGTTATGATTGCAAAATTGATAAAAGCGACCTCAGGCGAAGGTCAGGCACAAAATAACCTCAAAAGAATGGTTTCCAAATACGCGATATACGTCGTGTTCGCCTTTATGTGTATCGTTATGTCCATTCTTTCCCCTGTATTTTTATCCGTAGCGAACCTAATGAACGTTCTTACGCAAATGGCGAGTATTGGCTTGCTGGCGCTGGGCGTGACTATCATCATTATCACCCGCGGTATAGACCTTTCATCGGGTTCAGTATTGGCGGTCGCCGCTGTCGTATCGGCGAGTATGGCACAGACCATTGACTGGTCGATGAGAATGTACCCTGCCATGCCTGAGCTTCCTATTATCGTACCAATCATTGCAGCTCTGGCTGTGGGTGCGCTCTGTGGATATATTAATGGTGCTCTCATCGCATACACGGGCATTCCACCATTTATCGCAACACTGGGGATGATGATCGTGGCTCGTGGTGCAGCGCTGCTGTACTCAGATGGACGTCCGGTAAGTAGCCTTATCGACTCTTACCAATGGATTGGTCAAGGTAGTGTCTTAGGCATCCCAGTACCAGTATTGATCTTTGCATTTATGGCTTTTGTTTCTTATGTCCTACTTAACTATACACGCTTCGGTAAATATGCCTATGCCATTGGTGGTAACGAAACCGCAGCCTATGTATCCGGTATCAACGTTAAGCGTTATAAAATTTTAGTGTATACCTATGCCGGTTTACTAGCGGGTATTTCAGCACTAATCCTGGCTGCACGTATTAACTCGGGACAACCTGGTCTGGGTGTGATGTATGAGCTAGATGCTATCGCAGCGGCAACCGTTGGTGGCGTTTCTCACGCGGGTGGTATAGGTACTATTCAAGGCACCATCATCGGCACAATGATCATGGGTGTACTGCAAAACGGTCTTGATCTACTCAATGTATCAGCATACTGGCAACAAGTAGTAAAAGGCTTAGTTATCATCTTTGCGGTAATGTTTGATATGAAACGACATAAGAAGAGTAAATAGTTCCTTTCCTGTTAATTTGAGTAAGTAGGGTACGAGGCGACGAGTATACCTTGTAAACGTCGCTCTCAATTTCGCTCAACGCGCCTTTTAAAGGCGCTTTTTTCATAACTTCTCCCCCACTTCCCCCATTATCTAGATAATGAAACAAACATTTCAATATAGATACGATTGAGGTATTTTATTGAAATACCAATCGGTTTAGTTTTCGGAGAGCGCTATGTCAGCGGCAGCTACATTAAGTGAATTACAAGAACGGATACGAGAAGAGTATCCCCACCTAAGCAAACGACTGCAGCAAGTCGCGAAATATGTACTCGATAACCCAAGCGACATCGCTCTCGAAACTGTGGCCGTCATCGCCCAAAAAGCGCAGGTACCACCTTCAACACTCATTCGCTTTGCTAACGCTTTCAGCTTTAGTGGGTTCAATGAGATGAAACAACTGTTTCGAAACAAGATCGTTGAAGAGACATCGAGCTATACTGACCGCGCACGTCTTCACAAGCAAATGAAGGCTGAGCATCTTGCGCCAGAAAACCCAAAACATATTCTACAAGAGTTTGCTAACGCCAATTCAGAAGCTTTGAGCCTCTTGGCTTCACAAGCATCTGAAGAAGATCTAAGCCGCGCTATTGATATCCTGCAGAGCTGCGAAAACATCTACCTTATTGGTTTACGGCGCTCTTTTAGTGTGGCGTCATACTTCACTTACGCACTGAGACATCTCAATAAACGAGCTTTCCTTATCGATGGACTCGGTGGCATGTATGAAGAGCAACTTAGTATGATTGGAGCCAATGATGCAGTCGTGGCCATCAGCTTTAGCCCCTACGCCAGTGAAACCGTGGCGTTAAGTGAGGTTGCATCCAAGGTGGGAGCAAAACAGATAGTGATTACTGACAGCCAGGTCAGCCCTCTTGTCGCATTCAGCGACGTCTGTTTCGTGATAAAAGAAGCGAGAGTCGACGCCTTTCGCTCGCAGTCCGCTTCATTGTGTTTGGTACAAAGCATGGCTGTTGCGATGGCCGTTGGAGAAGGTACGGCATCTTAGATGCACCTTCATAAACAAAAACACTTAAAAAATGCCCCGATTCGTTCGGGGCATTTTCAATGTCTCATTAGAGAAATATCGTCTTGTTTTCCTTCATCGACTGGATAGCGGTATCCGCCAACTTCAGTGCAAATGCGCCGTCTACGCCAGAACAGCTAGGTTGACTGCCGTTGAGGACATCAACAAAATGTTGCCATTCAGCAATATAAGCATCTTTATAGCGCTCTAAGAAGAAATGAAGCGGTTTAGCACTTTGTTTACCTTCACTTGATGTGACGCTAACTAAATTCTCTCGAACGTTATCGACTTTAAGCATTCCCAATTGGCCATGCAGCTCGATACGCTGATCATAGCCATAGCCTGATTTACGGCTGTTTTGAATCGTCGCGGTAGCCCCTGAAGCAAACGTTAGTACAACCACACCCGTGTCTATATCACCCGCTTTGCCAATATCTTCATCAATCATGCAACTACCGTGTGCCGTGACGGCTATTGGGTCTTCTCCGAGGATAAATCTCGCCATATCAAGATCATGAATTGTCATATCTCGGAACATGCCACCAGATACTTTACTGTACTCAGCTGGAGATGGCTCAGGATCTCGTGAAGTAATAGTCAATGTGGCAGGCTTACCAATCTCCCCTTGCACAACACGCTGTTTGAGATTAGCAAAATGGGGATCAAAGCGACGATTAAAGCCCACTAGCAGAGGTACGTTATGCTGCTCTACCACACCCAAACAATCATGTACTCGACTAGAATCTAAATCGATTGGCTTTTCACAGAAAATCGTTTTGCCTGCTTTAGCACCCAATTCGATAAGATCCGCGTGAGTGTCTGTCGCAGAACAAATACAGATGGCGTGAACCTGTGGATCCGCCATCGCTTCTTCAATAGACTGACGCTTAGCGCCATATTGTTCGCACAATAAGTTCGCATTGACATCATAAGGGTCAATCACTGAGTACAAGGTGGTTTCTGGGTGGCCAGCAATATTTACGGCATGAACTTGTCCAATGCGTCCTGCTCCAAATAGCGCGATATTATACATTCTGCCTTCCTTCCTTTGATGGTTGTTAGCCTCGCTTTTATCTTCTCTGAGGCTTTTGTTTACTCAATAGTTGGCAAACTCTCTTTTATCCGACCGCTCTTACAGATAGTTATCGAAATTCACCTATTCATGGTCTTTTCCCAACTGAATAGCCACTACTTTTTTAGCCTGCCATCTCGTTGAGATTGTAACTGTGGTAAACGGTAATCGTTTCAACTGGTTCGTCGCCTTAGAAACCTTACCCGCGACTAGAGCTAATCATTCCGCAATGAATTCAGCCCATTCCACTACGGTTAGCCTGTTAAGTAAGCTAGGTTAGATTTAGCGAAAAAGTGCCTTCATCCCTTGTAGCATTTTACTGGCGACGTCATGGTAATCTTGTTCCCACATTTGGTCGTTGAGGTATTCACCCGAATAGAATCCTTGGTAGCCCGTAGCCACAATAGCATCTACCCACTCTTGAAGCGGGATATGACCTTCCCCCACAAAGTGACCGCGTAATAGCCTTTCGTCGGGCCATGCTTCGTTTTCTGCTGGGCGAGCCCCATCGGAGATGTGGACGTTATAGATAAGCGACGCATCAATGTCAGACACTTGTTCAAGTGTCGCGCCGCGACATGCCCAAAAATGCCAGGTATCGAGAACAAAGCCGAAGTTATCACGCCCAACAGCATCATGAAGTCGGTAATAGTCCTCAAGCTTTGCAATAGGTGTCCAAGCGGCTCCCTCGTACTGGAAACGGACGCCATATTCCATGCCAATATCCGCAATTGATCGAATATTTTGCGCCGTAAGTTCAATATTTTGCTCGATAGACAAACCATTCAGTGCCTCAAATGCGTTGAGCTGGATAGTAGGCGCCCCTATGGCCTTAGCGAACTTGCACAAGGTTTCAGTATCTTTGAATAGCTGATCTTTAGACGCTTTATCAGTGACTTCAATAGCACCAATAATGTCGATAGCCGTTGGCTCAATGTTGAATTGATCTAAACGTTGCTTGAACTGCTCGGCTGAAAGCCCAGCTCTGATGTAACGCCAAAGTTTTTCAGTATGAATTTCTAGCCCTTGATAACCAGTATCGTGAGCAAGGCGAATATCAGAAATGATATTACTATGAAGGGAACACATTCCGTGTAGAGCAAAACGCATGGTTAAGCCTCCAAAAATTAGATAACAAGGCGATTAGCCTTGCTATTTCTCTTCGGCAAGGCTTACTCGTTATATTGGGTTTGGATAATAAATAAGATCAATTTACTTCACGACATATCAGACTCACAGCAAGGGTTTGGGCTAGGTACATAGAACTGCTCAGTGAACGGAAACCCATCACTTCCCCTTCCTGCACTTCAAAGCAAACGTCCATCTTGCTGCCTTGGGGCGCCATATGGTTGTCAGTGATCGCGATGATAGGCACCTTTTTCTTGTAAGCCACATCTATAAGATCATTGGTTTCTTCAGCGTATGGAT
Source organism: Vibrio sp. J1-1 (assembly GCF_021728395.1). Classification (GTDB taxonomy): domain Bacteria; phylum Pseudomonadota; class Gammaproteobacteria; order Enterobacterales; family Vibrionaceae; genus Vibrio. Next base: position 296,913 of record NZ_JAKKCM010000004.1, read on the forward strand.
TAAAGGTAATGGTAAACAACACATCCTTTTCATTCATACGACGTGTCATTGGAGATAACATACCGCCGTGATCATCCAGCAACACCACATTGTTGTCAGACTTCATCAGAGCATACCAAAGATAGAAAGCAACAGGATACGCACGGCGCATACCTTGAATATAAATGGTTTCAGCACCCTCAAGCATGGACACTGCACGTTCAAGCTTTTGAGGTGATACGCTGACCTGAAGCTGTTCAAGCGCGTCTACGTTTGCGTCACCGAAATCTTGGAAAATAGCTTGAGGTGAGTCATGAGGTACATCTTCGATTTCGCGCGCTTTACGAACGCGCTCTTTGTAATCTCTTGGGCGGTTCAGATACTGATCTCTGAACAATACCTGCATGGACGTAAAGCCATCAAACCCCATGGCATTTGAGAATCGACTTAGTGTCGACAAAGGCACATTGGCTTGCTGAGCAATGGTCGCCATGGTCTCTACGGCAACTAGCATAGGTTGTTCCATGACAAAATCAGCTACCTGCTGCAGCCTACTACTTAAGCTGTCGTAACGCTTTACGATTAGCTCGCGCAACGTATCTAAATCGGCAGGTACTTTAACTTCAACATCCATAGCTATAACGCTCTCCTATTCGAACGCGAAAAAGTAGTGAACAGGTCCCCCTCCTATAAATTAGGTTGGGGACTCTATTTTATGATAATAACTCAAAGTTGCGAATCGCTTCTTGCTTAACATAAGGCATCGCCTTTTGCATAAAGTAGATTCGATCAAACTTTTGCGGCTCATCGTTCATATATCCGCGTAAATTATGTCCAAGCGCTTGACGTAAGCAAGTACCAATATTGAACTTGGACACTCGGCTGTGTTTTAGCTTAATCATATCTTCATCGCGAATCCCACTTGTGCCATGAATGACGAGCGGTACACTCACTTCGTTGGCAATACGATCTAGGCGGCCAAAATCAATGGTACAAGTCGGCTCAGTTAAACGGTGAATGTTACCAACTGAGATAGCTACGCAATCCACACCACTCTCTTTTGCAAATCGTGCAGCATCTTCTGGCTCTGTATAGATGGACTTGATGTGGTCTCGACCTTCTTCATAAGGCACAGAACCAATCTCACCTTCTACAGAAGCCCCCAGCGCATGAGCGACGTCCACCACTTTTTTCGTACGCGCGATATTTTCTTCCAACGGCAACTGAGATCCATCAAACATTACCGAACTAAACCCTGCTTTGAGCGCTCGATACACAATGTCTTCTTCGTAAGTATGGTCCAAATGAAGGCACACTGGTACAGAGCTTTTGTTGGCGAGGTTCAAAAACATCGCGGCGGCCGTTTCTACACCATAAAAATCAACCACATCTTTGTTGCAGGCAAGAATAACCGCTTTATTCACTTCTTCTGCTGCTTCTACCACTGCACGTGCGTCTTCATAACCAAAGATATTAAAACATGGCACTGAATAGTCCGAGTCTGCTGCATCAGGCAATAAGTCATTAAGATTCACTAACATTAATCGTCTCCTACTTGAATTTCGCAATCATATCTTTGATACCAGGGATGGTTTCAACTTGATATTCATGGTGCGGATCGAAGTGTTGAATCAGAGACTTAGATGTTTTGCCTACAATGATAGTGAAGTAATACATCTCATAGCCTGGTGCTGCTACGCTTGGGTGATAGCCTTTATCAATCGCGATAACAGAGCCTGTTTTGACGTGGTACACTGGCCCATGGTCATCTTCATGTTCATACAAAAACTGAGCGCCAAAACCAAAGTCTGGGTTGAAGCGGAACTGGTATACCTCTTCATATAAGGTTTCTTTGCTGCCATCTTCTTTTACGCGGTCCTCATCGTGCTTATGAGGTGGGAAACCAGACCAACCGCCAGCGCCAACCGTAAACAATTCACTCACTAATAAACGACCACGCTTATCGGCATTCGATTGTCCCAGTACATGCTTGATTTTTCGGTGAGTTTTCGTTTCGTCAGAGCCGTATTGCACAATATCTACGTGGTCTTCTCTTACGCAGAATGGTTCTAATGACGCTTCAAACTTACCACCCGCTATCATAATGTCCGCATTTTCACTGACACACTCGATCACGGCTTGGTAGCCAAGCGGAACGTACACGGCTTCTGGGTTACCTTCCCAAACTGACGCGCGCTTACCAATATTGTCAAATTGCTGACTGCCGTCGTCTTTAGTCACCATAATGCTACAAGTACCACCAGCTAATACGATGACTGACTCGTAACCTTCTACTTCGTGAGTAAAGCTCTCACCTTGCGCTAAGCGAACTTGGTTAAAATAGCAAAGTGGTGTTACTTCATCATTAATCCCTATAATTGGCTCATTTTTGTTATTGTAGGGAGGTATATGTTTACCCATTGTTCTTTCTCCTCACAGCTCTTGTTCTATTACGCTGTTATTCATTCCTAAAAACCTACTCTACTGCTGCGCTAAAATGCGCTTCTTCATCAAGACATACTACTTAGATAAAAAACCGGGCCCCGATGGTGTGTATTTCCGTGAGTATTCGGAATAAAAATACCGGCCCGGGAGACTCAATATCGTCTTCAGTTACATCCACGAGATGCCACTAAACACCTTGGTTTCTTGTCTCAATAAATGCAAAAAGCTGTTCTCTGGTTGGCATTGCCTCAGTACAACTGTCGCCGCTTACATTAATCGCAGCCGCAGCGGAACCATTTCTGACGCCTTCTTCTAACGTGCCTCCATTTACTAGGGTCCAGAGCAGACCGCCCGCAAATGAATCGCCAGAACCAAACGGTTTATTCACCTCGACGCGGAAGATACCTTGAGAGAACTTCGTCCCATCTCGACAATAAACCTTAGAGCCAAACTCACCCGCCTTAATCACGACGATTTGTGTGTTGTCGCTAAGGAAACGTTCAGCGGTAGCATCGTCGTCTTGGTTGCCCGGTGCAATGACGGTCTCCATCATGTCGAACTCTTCACGGTTGCCAATCACGATGTCGGCAAGGCTTGATGCGATGCCGTAGTAAATGGAGGCATCAGTGTCAGTTCGCCACGAATAAGGACGGTAATCCACATCCAGAACAACTAGCGTGTTGCTTCTTCTCGCATGTTGCATCGCTAGAATAGTTGCTTCACGGCTTGGGCTTTCTGAAAGCGCAGTCCCTGTTACAACCAAAACTTTTGCACTAGCAATGTACTCAGGACTGATATCCTCGGGCTTAATGGTCAGGTCTGACGCGTTATTGCGATAAATCAGAACAGTACAATCACTGGGTTTCATTTCCGTAAATGCAACGGAAGTTCTGGAGCCAGAGTCGTCAGTCATCATGCCCTTGAGGTTGATCCCCTGATCGCTCATGTAACCTTTGACATAATCGCCAAATGCATCGGCTGCTACACAACCAATAAAGCCTACTTTGCCACCAAGTTTGCTGATGGCCACTGCGATATTCGCCGCTGATCCACCCACAAACTTGTTAAAACCTGAAATATCAGCCATGTCTATGCCAGGCTCACGAGCGTAGAGATCTACGCCCGCACGTCCAAGTACGATGGCATCCAACGTTCTATCTTGTTGAAGTGCTATTGTTGTCATCGTCTTTCCTATTATTTGTAATCTACCCAAATTGCATTTTGGTCAGATGATTCAACACACTTTTCGCACAAGCGAACACCTTCGATACCCGCGTCAATACCTGGGAACCATAGATTTGATAGTGTGTTTTGATCATCATGGTCAGCAGCGTTAAACGCTAGCGCAAAGCGATGATATAGATTCGCCCAAGACTCAAAGTAACCTTCTGCGTGACCACCGCCAACACGGTTTGTCGCCACGCCTTCTGCGTCTAGGTAAAGGTAGCCCATACCACGATCTAGGATGCGTGGTGGCTCTCCTTGAATCTCATAGCGAAGTTGGTTTGGATGCTCATCCCACCACTCGATAGACGCTTTAGAGCCAACAATGCGAATTTTTTGTTGGTGCATAGAACCGGAGTTCACTGCCGAAGCCCAAATCGTACCCACAGCTCCGCCTTTGAACTGAAGCATAACGTGCGCGTTATCTTCTAGTGGCGCACGCGACTTAATAAAGCTTTGGCGCATACAAGCCAAACGATCCACTTCTAGTCCAGTCATCATTTCACATAGATAAAATACGTGTGTACCGACGTCGCCAAGGATATAAGTCGGACCGGACACTTCAGGACTGACGCGCCACTTCAAACCTGGATCATTTTTTTCGTATTCTTCGTTGTGGAAGCCGTGCGCGAACTCCATTTTGATAACGCGAATCTCACCAAGGTCGCCACGTTGCACCATTTCACGAGCCTGATGAACCATTGGGAAACCGGTATAGCCATACATAACACCAATAACGCGACCTTTTTCTGCCGCGATCTTTTTCAACTCTTCTGCTTCTTCCGTTGTGAAAGTGATCGGTTTTTCACACACCACATGGAGGTTGGCTTCTAATGCTGCTTTACAGATTTCATAGTGCGTCGAGTTCGGTGTCGCGACCGAAACCGCTTGGATGCCGTCTTCTCGTTTGGCTTCTTGTTCGAATAGCTCTTTGTAGCTTGAATAGCAACGCTCTGGGTCAAGACCAAGATTGACGCCAAAGTCGCGGCAACGGTCAGCGTCTAGGTCAAATGCACCTGCTACGAGCTTAAACAGGCCGTCGCGCTGTGCTGCGTTGCGATGTGAGTAACCAATTTGGCTACCGCGGCCGCCACCTACCATTGCCCAACGGATTGGTTGTTCAAAATGATGCTCTTCATTAAACATGCTTGACTCCTTGTATGGCTCCATTTACTAGGAGCCGAATAACTTAATAAGTAACTGATAAAAACCTAAGCTAAACACCGCGACGCTGAGAAACTCGACCTTCTTCCCATTCCGCAACCTTCTGCGCTACGTTGCTATTGCGAGTTACTTCAGGTAGACCGACTTCCCACCAGCAGTCACACTTAGACCATGCGGCTGGTGAAACTGGGTCAATGTCGACCACGATGACGTAGGTACGGTCTGCTTCTTTTGCACGCTGGAATGCCGCATCAAATTCTGTCATGGACGTCAGTTTTTCACTGATCGCGCCTTGTGCTTCTGCGTGCTTCGCGAAGTCAACGCGGGCAAGTTCACCATCTGGACGACGGCAGTCTTCAAGTAGGTTGTTGAAAGAGTCATTCCCAGTGTTGTTCTGCAGTTTGTTAATGACAGCGAAACCACCGTTATCACAAACCACCACAATCATCTTGTGACCTGTCAGCACTGAAGAGTAAATGTCTGAGTTTTGGATTAGGTAAGAGCCATCACCGACTAACACAACGACATCATTGTCTGGATTAGCGACTTTCGCTCCCCAGCCACCTGCAATTTCATAGCCCATACATGAGAAACCAAACTCAATATCAAACTTTCCGATCTGGTAGTTTTGCCAGTTCATCGCTAGCTCAGCCGGAAGGCCACCAGCAGCCGTTAGGACTGTGTCGCCTGGTTGCATCGACTTATTCAGTTTACCGATCACTTCAGCATACGAAGACGTACCCGGTAGTAGATCGCCCTCTTGTGGGTGAGTTCTGCGATGCACCAATGCTTTCCACTCATCCGCTTGTTCTTTAGCCGTCGCAGCCCACTCATCATCCGCACGCCAATCACCCATCAGCTTAGACAGTTCAACCAAGCCACGTTTCGCATCACATTTCACTGGAAGTGCACGGTGTTTAATCGAATCGAATCGTCCAACGTTGATGGTTACCAGCTTCATATCTGGGTTTTGAAACACGCTCCACGAGCCCGTTGTGAAGTCTTGTAGTCGCGTACCGATAGCGACCACAACGTCAGCATTTGCAGCCATGTAGTTTGCTGAATTAGAACCTGTTACACCGATAGGGCCAGCGTTTAGCGAGTTGTCTTGCAGCATAGTTGCGCGACCCGCGATGGTCTCTACCACTGGGATATTGTGTTTTTCGGCGAACTCTGCCAGCTCATCCGTTGCTAATGAGTAATGAACGCCACCACCAGAGATAACCAAAGGTTTCTTCGCTTTCAGCAGCAGCGCTTTTGCGTCTTGCAAATCGGCAATTTCTGGCTCAGGTCGGCGAATACGATGGACTTTCTCTTCAAAGAAGACCACTGGGAAGTCATAAGCCACACCTTGAATATCTTGCGGTAAGCCAATGAACGCCGGACCACAGGTTTCCGGATCAAGCATAGTGTCAATCGCTTGTGGTAAAGAATGCATCAACTGAGTTGGTGATATAATACGATCCCAGTAACGAGTCAGAGGTTTGAACGCGTCGTTACAAGTGATCGATGGATCGTAGAAATTCTCTGGCTGCTGCAGAACCGGGTCTGGAAGACGACTTACGTATGCATCCCCAGAGATCAATAGAACGGGCAGACGGTTAGTATGTGCAATACCCGCCGCAGTCACCATATTAGTGGCACCAGGGCCAATCGAGCTTGTCGCTATACCGATGCGTCTGCGTTTATTCGCTTTTGCATAAGCGATAGCTGCGGTCGCCATTGACTGTTCATTTTGGCCACGCCAAGTTGGAATCTTATCTTCAATGTTCTTTAGTTGCTGTCCAAAGCAAGTCACATTACCGTGACCAAAAATAGCAAAAGCGGCACCAAATAATTGCTCTTTTTTTCCATCGATTTCGATCATTTGAGCCGCTAAGTATTGTGCTAGCGCTTCTGCGACAGTTAGGCGTACAGTTTTCATTCTATTCCTCGGTCGTCTTAAAACTTTGTCCGTTCCATGAATAAGCTACGTTATTTTCCCCTAACCTCGTAGCTTGCGGTGAAGGGAGCGCTCCCTTCACCTCCAATCCTTAATTACAGGCCGTATTTTTCCGCGTAGCCGCTAATATTTTGGTAAGCCGTTTTCGCGTAAGTCAGTGGATGAGCTTTTGCAGGATCCTGCTCAGCTTCCACAAGCAACCATCCTTTATAATTACGCTCTTTAAGAGCTGCAAATACATCGTCGTAGTCGACATCACCAGTACCAGGCACTGTGAACACCCCATCTAGTACTGCATTCAGGAAGGATTTATCGGCGTCGCGCGCTGCCTTCATCACGTCAAGACGTAGATCTTTAAAATGCATATGACCGATTCGATGGCCCCAACGTTTAATCATAGTCACCGGGTTACCACCGCCATAGGTGATGTGCCCCGTATCCAGAGTCAGATAAACGGCGTCGCCTGTCAGCTCCATCATTAAGTTGATGTCATCTTCAGTTTCACAAATAGTGCCCACGTGATGGTGGAACGAAAGCTTGATGTCGTGCTCGTTTAACAGATACTCCGCCACTGTCGTGAGTTTTTCACAATACGTTTTCCACTCATCCAAAGACAAAATGACACGTTGCGAAAGTGGCGTGTTGATATCACCATGTACCGAGTTGCTCACTTCTCCGTATACCATTGCCTTACAGCCCGCGGCTTTTAGAAGTTTGATATGATCCTGCATTGCAGCGATTTCTTCGTCAGCACTCGAGGTCATTAAGTTGCCGCTGAACCATCCTGACGCAAGCACAAGGCCGTGTTCCTTAAGTAGAGGTACCAACACTTCCGGATCACGCGGATATTTTGTACCTAGCTCAGTGCCTGTGAATCCAGCTTCCGCCATTTCACTTAAACAAGTTTCCAAAGGGATTTCACCGCCCAGTTCTGGCATATCGTCGTTGGTCCAAGTTAGAGGGCTAATTCCATATTGCACGTTGCTCATTTTTGTTCTCCGCCAATGTTTTCAAAATTTTCTATAAAGACTCAAAGCACTAGTGTGATCTGAACGATTACCGAAACTGCTTTGAACACCTTTTGTTGTTTCACTGAGAATTACTTTAGCCCAAAAGAATATGATTGAAAAATATTTTTCAAATTACTTAACCCGTTTTTCAAAACCCCGTGAAATAGTAATAGACCTTTATACTACGTGACTTAGCGCCATATTTGATCTAGATCTCAATAACAACAACATCTTTAAAATCAACCAGTTAAAATAAACATTAAAAGTGAAAAATTTTTTTCATAGTTTGATGATCGTAACACTTTTGAACAAAATGGCCTCATCACGGTAGTCTACACACAAAAGAGTCCATATGATTAAAACACCAGCAAAATGAAAAATAATTTTCAAACCTAAGCACAATAACAATTGCTGGACTCATAGAGTGCCAATACTCGTACCCTACAAACCGAAGTATTGGGCGTTACCCAACTGAAACTGATTCGATGGTGAAGGGACAGACTTGGGGATTATCAACAAGGACAAGAAAATGGAAGCAACATCCACGACAGAAGCTCAAAAACATAACATCGCTTACCTAATAAGGATCTGCTGTATCGCCGCCTTAGGTGGGATACTGTTAGGCTACGATACAGCGGTAATTTCTGGTGCTATAGGTCCTATCAGAGAACACTTCGGTTTAACGCCAACACAAACAGGATGGGCTGTTTCGAGTGTAGTACTTGGCAGTATACTAGGCGCCGTTTCGGCTGGTTGGGCAGCGCTGAAATATGGTCGTCGTAATTCACTATTCATCGCATCTATTCTCTTCATTATTTCAGCGATTGGTTCTGCACTCGCCACCACATTTACCATCTATGTGCTACTCCGGATAGTTGGTGGTATCGCTGTCGGTCTAGCTTGCGTTGTCTCCCCGATGTACATGTCAGAGGTTGCCCCAAAAGACTTCCGAGGACGTGCTGTCAGTATGTTCCAACAATCCGCTGTTGTTGGTCAAACCGGTGTTTTCTATGTAAATTACCTTATCGCCAAAGGCATGTCAGAAAATTGGTTGGTCGATTTGGGCTGGCGTTGGATGCTAGGCTCAGAGGTAATACCTGCAGCTTTATTTTGCGCCCTACTCTTTATTATCCCAGAATCCCCTCGCTGGCTGGTATTGAAAGGTAAACTAGCTGATGCAAAAGACACACTATCACGCATCTCTAATCCCGAACATGCAGACCAGTTGATCAATGAAATCCAAGATTCGCTAAAAGACAGCCGCAATGCTAGAAAAAGTAAGGTGAGTTTACGCTCTCCTCTGCTCTTTAGTATTCTGATTATTGGTACCTTTGTCGCTGCCGCACAACAGCTTACGGGTATCAATGTCATCATGTACTACACACCAGAAATCCTAAAACCAATCACAGGGTCTACGGAAAACGCACTGTTCCAAACAACGTTCGTTGGTGTTGTGTTTATCCTAGGTAACGCGCTAGGTATGTACCTTATCGACAAAGTGGGTCGTCTTCCGCTCATGAAATACGGTACGTTCGGTTGTGCTTTGGGTATGTTTGTCGTTGGCTATGTACTGTACCAACAAACTGAAGGCTACGCTGCACTGTTTGCTCTGTGTATTTACGTGGTCTCGTACGCAACTTCTTGGGGCTGTGCATGCTGGACGATGATTTCAGAAATATTCCCGAACAGCATTCGCTCTCGCGCTATGGCAATTGCTGTTGGTACTCAGTGGTTTACCGGCTTTATTGTGACCCAGTCATTCCCGATGCTAAACGAAAACGCTTACCTAAAAGAAAACTTCAATGGTGCGTTTAGCTTCTGGTTGTTCGCGGTACTCTCCATCATCTGTATGTACATAGTGATTAAGTATGTACCGGAAACTAAAGGTGTCAGCTTAGAGAAAATGGAAGAGGTTATGGCTGCGAAATTAGGTAAAAATGTGCCTAAGTCTACAGTTGAAACGCATGTTTAAATAATAAACGCTACAACAAACTGGGAACAGGCTAAGTTAAGTCTGTTCCCTTTTTACTTTTCAGCGAATGAACATACGAGGTTCCTATGCTTGATAAAATGGCCTTTTTCGTCTACGTGATCCGCTCAGGTTCTATCTCTTCTGCGGCTAGACATTTCAACATTTCTGTATCGGCTGGTAGTCGTTGGTTACAAGAGCTAGAGAATCACTTTGGTACTACCTTATGTCGACGTTCCAACAGATTACTTGAGGCAACACAAGCAGGACAGACACTATTCGAAGAGTTCTCTCCGCTTGTCGACAATGCTGAAAACATTTGCCGTAAGCTTGAAGACTACCAGTCTCAAGAAAGGGGACATATCGATATCGTCAGCACGCCTGTCTATGCCAACCACTACCTAATGGATCTTATTGCGGACTACTCTCAACGCCACCCTGATGTGACCTTTAATATCAATGTCACTCCTTGGGCATTGGACCACGCCAGTACGTCCGATTTAATGATCAGCGCCAATGCCAGTTTTCAAGGGTATCGTGAAAAAGATTTACTGCTTGTGAAAAGAGAGCTGATGCAATGCCCCTTTATTGTGGTGGCATCTCCCGAATATCTGACTTCTCATCGGGAACCGTTACACCCAAGTGATTTGTCTCAACACCCCTGTTTGATTGCTACCACACTCACTGGAAGCAACGATTGGATTTTCCGCCAACAAGCAGAAAATATCATTCTTAAAGTGCCTAGAGCGATTGAAGTCAACGATAGTGATTTGTTGTTGAAAGGCGCACTAAATGGAGTTGGTATTGCATACCTTCCTGAGTTTGTAGCTAAAGAATCGATAGAAGAAGGGAAACTGGTCGCACTTCTTGAAGACTATAAGACCAGTATTTGGAGTTTGAATCTGTACTATCACTCACCGAAGACCGCTTCTCCGACAGCGACCAAATTTAAAGACTTTCTCCTTTCCAGAACGAGTTAGAAATAGCTCTAAATCAAGGGGGTTACCGCATCGAAACAAAGCTTGACGCCAGATAAAAAGAGAAAGGCATAACAAAGCTGATAGATGCGCTCTTGGCTTACTCGATGGAGCAGAATAACACCCAGTTTGACACCGACAGGCGCCACCGGAATAAGCATTAGTGCCGTTAATAAATTGGTGCTATCAAACTCACCTAACGCTACGTAAGGAAAGACTTTCGCTAGGTTAATCAGAGCAAACAACACCGCCATGGTTGCAATGAGCGTGACTTTCTCTAGCTTCAGCGGCAAAAGATAAATACTCGCTGGCCCGCCCCCTGCGTGGATAGCCGTACTCGAAAACCCACTCAAGGCGCTCCAAAACCAAGCGCTTATTCGATTTGGTTTGGTGCTACGTTCTTTCACCCCCAACCAGTATTGCAGGCAAAAAGCGAGTGACAGCAACCCAATGGTCAACTTAAGCCCCACTTCCGGCGTGACACTGATAAACAGCCCTGCCACGACCACACCCGCTATAGAACCGGGCAACATCTGACGAAGTATGCGGTAGTCAGCATTCCGGTAATGATGGCGTACAGCAAATGCGTCCATTACTATCAAAATGGGTAATAAAATTGCTGCCGCTTGCGTCGGTGAAATGATCAGCGCCATAAGCGGTACCGCTATAATGCCAAGCGCACCTCCCAAACCGCCTTTGCCGATGCCATAAACCAAGACGGCAGGTATCGCCATCACATAAAACCAAGGGTCGCTGACTATCGCCATATTTACACTCCTAACTCTGTTAGATAGGCGCGGCTGCGTTTGAGATCTTGTCCTACCTCTTCCAGTTGTGTCCTACAATGTTCGTGCTCGACAACCAGCCAGCCTCGATAATCAATTTCCTTAAGAGTTAAGATAACTTGGTTAAGCTTGATATCCCCTTCTCCCAACGGCGTCACTAAGCCAGTCGAATAAGCATCAAACCAAGGCGTTTTATCTCGGATTGCAATTCTTAGTTTATCGATAGACACATCTTTCAAATGAACGTGTTCGATCCTTCTTCCATACTGTTCAATCACACCTGATGGGTTCATTCCATCCAAGAAAGTATGACCCACATCGATACAGAGGCCAAGCTTAGCCGACGGGATCTCGCGAAGAACAAAATCTATTTCATCTTTGAAACCAATGTAGCCACCGACTCCCGGATGCAGTAAACAACGCAAACCAAGCGTCTCTGCTACGGCTATAACTCCATTCAAATTGGTGATGAGCTCTGATTTGCGCTCGCTTGATAAACGCGGAGCCACCGCACTTTGCCCGATGACTCCTAAGCGCTCAGGGTGAATGCCTTCCATCAACAATAGGGTTTTTACCTGTAATTTATTTAGCCGTGAACACACCTTCTCAGCGTCAGCAAGTATCGTTTCCATTTTGCTGCTATCGCTAAAGGGAAGTTGCAGTTTACCTGCGCAAATCTGCAAGCCACGCGTTCGGCAAGCACTGGTAAGTAACGCGTCATCTTCAGGAAAAAAACCATCGGGTCCCAATTCGATGCCTCGATACCCACCATCACTGGCGTCCATCAACACCTTCCCCCAGCTTGGGTTTTCGCCATTTTTAGAGTCTTCGACACCCCAACAGCAAGGGGCACAAGCAACCTGATTTTGCATAACCATATCTCCAATTTACCTCTCTCAAAGATAAAAGTGATGCCAACGAAAAGACGTGATCCAACCCGGATTTGGTATTTGCATTTATGCAAAGCGGGTTTGAATTATTGCCTATAACACCCTTCCTCTATCGACACTTAGACTGAACTCAAGCACTGATACTTGGAGGTAGGTATGGAACGAATTTTTATTGTAGCTGCGAAACGCACACCAATAGGTAGTTTTAACGGGGCATTAAGCCCGCTCTCTGCAGTGGAGCTTGGCGCACACGCTATGAAAGCCGTAATCGAGCAAGCAGATATTGCACCTGAAATGATTGATGAGGTGATTGCCGGTAATGTACTTACTGGCGGCACAGGTATGGGACCAGCGCGCCAGGCTGCTATCAAAGCAGGTATTCCAGATTCGGTTCCTGCGTATACGCTGAACATGATCTGCGGCAGTGGCATGAAAACCATAATGGACGCCGCGAGCCATATTCGCGCAGGAGATGCTGAAGTCGTGATGGCTTGCGGTATGGAAAGCATGTCCAATGCACCATTTATTGCCAATGGTCAAATTCGTCGTGGTTATCGAATGGGGCATCAAAATCTTGAAGACAGCATTATCAAAGACGGTTTGACAGATGCATTCCACCACTACCACATGGGTATGACAGCGGAAAACATTGCTCAAAAGTTTGAGTTAACCCGTGAAGAGCAAGATGCGTTTGCTTTGCGCAGCCAAATGAAAGCAGCCCATGCTATCGAAAGTGGTGTCTTCAATGAGGAAATCGCGCCCATCACTATCGTAAACCGTCGCCGCCAAGTTGAAGTTAAGCAAGATGAATATCCAAAGCTTGACTGTACCTATGAAGCGCTTCAAAAGCTAAAACCAGCGTTTACCCCAGATGGGTCTGTCACTGCTGGTAATGCCTCTGGCATTAATGATGGAGCGTCAGCGATTTTGCTTGCTTCTGAGAGTGCGGTTGAACGCTTAAATCTGACTCCGCTTGCCGAGATCATTGAGTACGGTCAGGGGGCCATCGCACCTGAAGTAATGGGACTTGGGCCAGTACCTGCTGTCGCCAATGCTCTTAACAAAGCCAACTTATCCATAGAGGATATTCAAGTTTTCGAGTTGAACGAAGCATTTGCTGCACAAGCACTTGGGGTCGTGCACTCATTAGCAGACCAACACAACATCGATGCGCCGTGGCTTCTTGAACGAAGTAACCTCAGTGGTGGGGCAATTGCGCTCGGTCATCCTATTGGTGCATCGGGTAGTCGTATCGTAACCACGCTCGTTTATCAGCTACATCGAACTCTCAGCGACTTAGGCCTCGCTTCTCTGTGTATCGGTGGTGGCATGGGTACCGCAGTGATCATCAAACGCTGTTAAATAGGATATTGTTATGAATAAAGCCGCTTCACCGCAACAACTTAAAGAACTGATCCATGATGGTATGACCATTATGGTCGGTGGTTTCATGGCCACAGGTGCGCCAGAAAAACTGATAGACCTCCTTATCGAGTTTGATATCAAGGACATCACCCTGATTACCACAGACACCGCATCGCCAGGCCGTGGAACCAGCAAACTGATCGCCGAAAAACGTGTCAAAAAACTATACGCTTCTCACATTGGTCTAAACCCTGAAACAGGGGCACAAATGAATGATGGAACGCTAGAGGTTGAGTTGATTCCTCAGGGCACTCTTGCTGAACGAATTCGCAGTGGAGGTGCTGGTTTGGGCGGCGTATTAACGCCAACAGGCCTTGGTACTATCGTTGCAGAAGGCAAAAAAGTAATTAACGTGGATGGAAAAGATTATTTGCTCGAAACGCCATTAAAAGCAGACTTAGCACTCATCCGAGGTTCATTAGTCGACCGACGCGGTAACGTGTTCTATAGCAAGACCAGCCAAAACTTCAATCCACTGATGGCCACTGCAGCAGACACGGTGATCGTCGAAGCGGAAAAGGTCGTCAATATTGGCGTTATTCAGCCAGAAGCGGTCCATACCCCTTGCCTTTATGTCGACTATATCCTAACGGAGGAAGTCCAATGTCAATACAGCTAGATAAACATACTATTCGTCGCCGCATCGCTTGGCGTGTTGCTCAGGAAATGCATGATGGCGACATCGTTAACCTTGGTATCGGCCTGCCGACTTTGGTTGCGAACGAAGTAGATAAAGCGGTCGAAGTTCTACTCCATGCGGAAAATGGATTACTTGGGATCGATAACCTCGCTGAAGAACATGAAATCGATCCAGATTTGGTTAATGCGGGAGCTCAACCTATCACCGCAATCGAAGGTTGCTGTTACTTCGACAGTGCCGACTCATTCGCAATTATTCGCGGTGGCCACGTCGATTTCACTGTATTAGGTGCCTTGCAGGTTGATGAGAAAGGCAATCTGGCTAATTGGATCATTCCAGGCAAGATGGTACCAGGCATGGGCGGAGCGATGGATCTAGTTGTAGGCGCAAAAAAAGTGATTGTCGCCATGGAGCACACTGTTAAGGGTAACCCAAAGCTCCTGCGCAGCTGTACTTTACCACTGACCGCCGCTAACCAAGTTGATTTGATTGTGACCGAAATGGGCGTGATTGAGTTAACTGAAAATGGCATGCTGCTGACGGAGATCGCTCCAGAGTTCTCAGTTGAAGAGGTGCAATTAGCAACAGAGGCTAAGTTATTGATATCACCAAAACTCAAAGTGATGCAAATCCCAACCTAGAACTCAATAGCAGTAATATCGACTAAGCCTGGGTCAAAAGTAAGGTGTACTAAGTCGGACCTGAACTGACAGTTACCCATTTTTGGCTCGGTGCCTGCCAAGTTATGTCTGGGCTAGAGTCTTTTCAGCCCAGATGAATTTCCCACACTCTAATGTTTCTATTGGCGTTATGCCACAGCTCTTTCTTGATGAGTACAATAATTGTTGTGGTCTATCCATTCGTTAACTCTCATAAACAGAAAACAAATACAAACAAAAGCCTGGCATAAGCCAGGCTATTTTCAACAACTCAATTCTATTTTTTACTTGGTATATCTTTCACGGTAACAGAACCAACACCCTCGTTGTCAGACAATTCCTTGGCAGGATCAAAATACACCACGGATCCCAATTGCATCCCCGCTTCGGCCATAGGGTTCTGAATAACCTGAATCACTAGTCCATCAGCTGGGCTGGTATATTGTTTGGCGACATGTCCAAAAGCATCATACTGAGTAAACATTAAGTCGCCTTTTTTAACCTTATCGAGTACCTTGATTTCCGGCACGACAAATCCACCGAACTCAGCCGTCACATCCAGCCATACATTCGTATCTACGATGTCTTGATAGGTCTGGTACTCCCCATCTATAACATCAGCGAATCGCAATAAGTTTATTGCTCCTTGCAGCGCCTTTTCTACCCATTCCGGTTCATATACTTCACGAGAGCCAATTTCCAGAGTGAATGCTGGTACACCGATAGAATTATATGCGCCAGAAACGGACGTGGTTCCCGAACTATTGATCGTCGCGTTAAGAGGGAACAATCGTGTCAGTTGTTTCACAGCAGGAATACTCAAATCTGAATAGGCAGCTAATGGAAATGTTGTCGGGTTAGCGGTATGCATATCTAACGCAAAATCAGCATTACCTTTTAGCAAATGGTTCCAAAGTGTATATGAGTAACGTTGACTGCTGCTAATGACCGAGTCCAATGCAACTTGACGATTAAGATTACTGTTTACTTTTACTGGACCAGAGGGTACGTACTCGCGAATATTATTTATCAAGCCAGGGATATTGTACTGATGAACGATTGTCACTGTTCCTGACATTTTTTCAGTATCGAGTTGTTGTTTGATTAAATTTGCCGTTAAGTAAGGGTTCATTTCGTTGGCATGTACCCCAGCGACAAACATAACAGCCTTACCTGGAAGCTTTCCTTTAATCACAGTTACCGGAACATAATAATACTGGCCTGTATTAATTTGGTCACCGGCTCGAAAAAAAAGTTCTGAGACACTATTATTATCAAAATCTTGCACATCCAGCTTTGTAATAACTTTTCGACCTTGAATTACATCTCCGTTATAAATAGTTTCCGCTATTAGTGGGGTGGAAATAATGGCAGTCATTAATACTGTGAGCGATAATTTTTTCATTCTATCTTCCTTATATAATACCGTTAATGGAATAGGAATTATTGTTTATATAAAAACAGTATCACTATTTTCATGTTAATAATTAAAAATAAAAAACTTACCCATAGCCTTTATTAATCGGCTATTTACGTAAATTAAAGTGACTGAAATATTCAGGAATAAAAGCTTATTCCTTCACCTTGAGTAATACGAGTACCTGATTCACCATTGATCACCGCATCCAACTGGTCTAACGCACCAATCGCTGCATAACCGTGCCCCCGATTGACAAAGCGACATACTGCATCAATTTTTGGCCCCATAGATCCTGCCGGGAAGTCATAGTTTGAGAGCTCTCTTGGTGTAGTCCATTTGATAGCCTGTTGGTTTTCCTGACCGTAGTTGAGGTAAACTGCACCATCAGTAAGAATAACAAACAGATCGGCATTAATTTGCTCTGCCAGTAGCTCAGCAGTAAGGTCTTTATCGATTACACATTCTACGCCAACCAACTTACCGTCTTGCGCTTCAAATACTGGAACGCCGCCACCGCCGCAAGCAATAACCGTGTTGCCGCTTTCTAGTAGACGGGTAATCTGTGCCGACTCAACGATATTTTGAGGTTGAGGTGATGCTACAACTCGACGGTAGTAGTCGCCATCTTTCTTGTAGATAGCCGCAGGGTTCTCTGCACGCAATGCTTCGATATCTTCGTCTCTATATACAGGCCCAACGAACTTGGTTGGATCGTCAAATGCACTATCTTCGATATCGACACATGTCTGGGAGAACATCGTTGTGATATGTAGTTGATTATCAGCATTGAATAACTCTTGCTGTAACATATAGCCAATCATACCGCAGGTTTGTGCACCCAACACATCCAATGGATAAGCGGTCACTTCTGGCTTTTGTTGTTGATACTGGCTATTTTGTTCCATAAGTAAGCCCACTTGTGGACCATTTCCATGAACAATAACGACTTCATGTTGCTTGGCAATTTCCGCTATCGCTGCGGCAGCTTTTTTAATATTGATACGTTGGTTTTCGGCTGTTAATGGTTGGCCGCGTTCTAATAAAGCGTTCCCGCCTAGTGCTAAAACAATTCTCATTGGTACACCTCTACTGTTAGCCCCCATCTAGACATAGAACATGTTTAATATTCTTAAAATTATCCGCTGGGGATTGCGCCAGCGTCTTCACTGGCGCAGTCATTAAGTGTTATGGGGCTAAGCCCCTCTCTATTCTCTTAATTACATCTTATTGGCAAATGCGAGTAACGCTTTCTCAAAACATTCGACTGGTGGGTTAGTGATACCACAACCGATCATGCCTACGCCTGGTTCTTTGTGAGCGATAGCGGTGTTGATGATAGGCAAAATGCCTGTTTCCAATACCTTACGCACATCAATACCAGACGAAATGCCTTTGAAATTAAGTAGAGGGATCGTGACGTTTGGGTTAGTGTCGGTCGTGATTTCATCCATTTGGATTGAGTAATCAATTGCTTCTCCCACTGTTCCACCAACCAAAGCAACGATTGCTGGTGCCGTTGCCATAGCAAAGCCACCAATGCCGTATGTTTCAGTGATCGCACTATCACCAATATCCAGGCCAGAGTCTTCAGGCTTGTAACCCGCAAATAGAGGACCAACCACTTTTTGCGCAGGTCCAGTAAACCAAGTAAAGCCAGGCATACCACTCATTCGAATACCAAACTCCACTCCGTTTCGTGCCATTGTGGTCACAATAGTACTGTTTTCGACACCGTGTCCCGCATCCAGTGCACACTTACACATTGCCATCCACGTAGGGCCAGAGAAGTAATCACTAGAAGCAATAAACTCGAAGACTTCGCGTTTTTGCTCAGTTGTGAAGTCTGTTTGTAGAATTCGTGGCGTCAGAGCCTGAGCCAATAATGCCGTACCCGCGTTGTTACGGTTATGGCACTCATCGCCCATATGCAGTGCTTGTGCTAGCATCAGGCGTAGGTCGATCGGCTCACCGAATTCCATCGCCGCTTTTAGCATTGGACCTAGTACTTCGCGCATCCAAATTAGACGCTCAACAACGCTCTCATCGTTTGCCCCCATACGTAGGATTTTCGCCATCTGTTCACTGAGGTTGGTGTACGCAATGTTACCGTAAGTTTGGTTCTTCACTACGTGCATGTACATAGATGCAGAAGTGACACCTGCCATTGAGCCAACGCAGTCGTGCTCGTGACAAGGCGAGAAGGTAATCTCACCTGAACCAGCAAGTCTGAATGCTTCATCTAAGTTGCTCGCAAGGCCTTCAAAAATCAGAGCACCTGTCACCGCACCGCGCATTGGACCATTCATATCTTCCCATGCAACCGGTGGTCCTGCGTGAAGGATTGTAGTTTTGGTCATGCCCGGAACAACATCGATCGCTCGCTCGTAACCTACCAATACTGGATGTGAATTAATGATGCGCGTTACCGCTTCTTCGTTTGCCGCCTCGATCTTGGCAGCGATTTCTGGCTGTGCCAATTTATCCAAAGCATCAATCACTGCTTTGTTACCACCAGCAATTGGCTGCCAGCTTACTTGAGTAACTGGCGCTTGTTGTTTCTGAATATCCTGTTTGAAAAATTCCAAACCTACGTTGATCACATTCAGATCCGAAAATAGTTGTGCTACTTTGCTCATTTTTATTCTCCTTTGCTCACAAAACCACGCGCCAGTAATCCGGTGTTCTGGCTACTGCTGGAGATAGTGACGCCCACTTGTGCCAGTTTCTCGATTTGTTCATTCATGTCTGGACTATCTAAATCCGTACCTAGAACATAACCAAGGATTTCTAAATGTTGGCCACGAGCTTCGGCTTTTTGTTTCGCTTCAATGATCGCTGGAAGCGTCACACCGACTGGATCTTCGTGAGAACCGTAGCCAATCACAAAATCAAGAACGATAACGCCGACTTCTGGATCGTCTGCTTCTTTAAGCAAACGCTCGATGCGTGATGATGGATCAATCATTGGATGAGGACGACCATTAGTGAAATCATCGTCACCAAAATCGATGAAGGTATGTGCTTGGCTAACGTTAATATCAGTCAAACGTTGTTCTGGTTTTTTCGCGATATTGCTGTATACATCTGAGAAATGCTCACGTGCTAACATCATCGATTCTTCACACAGAGTACCGCCACAGAATAGACCGCGGATGTACTTTTGCTCTGGTTTCAGCTTCGCTTTGATTTCTTCAATTAGGGGGAGATTAAGCGTGCGTTTGTTAATGCCTGCTTCGTCGATGCCCGCAAGGATAACCGCTTGTAGCGCAGCTTCTTTGGTGGTTTTCGCAAAATGCGCTCCTGCTTCTACCACAGGCGCTTCATCACCGCCAAGTAGACACACGACAACAGGTTTCGACATTGATTTCACTTGCTCAAGCACTTTGGCTTCAACGCTTTTCGCTGCTGGCTTAGAAACGATAAGTACAACTTCAGTGTTAGGATCGGCTTCAAGTGCACGTAAACCATCTAGCATCATGATACCACCAACGGCTTCGCTCAAGTCACGACCACCGGTACCCAGTAGCTGAGTTATGCCGACGCCAAAGTCATGGATTCGTGCTGCTACTTCCTGGCTACCTGTGCCCGATGCACCAACGATACCGATGTTTCCAGTGCGTACTTTATTCGCAAAGCAAAGGCCCACGTTATTGATGATCGCAGTACCGCAATCAGGCCCCATCATCAACAAACCCTTTTCATGAGCTAACGTCTTTAGCTCGACCTCATCTTCGACTGAAACGTTATCACTGAACATCAATACATGCAGATCATTATCCAGTGCCATTTTCGCTTCACGTCTAGCAAATTCGCCCGGTACCGAAATAATCGCAAGATTAGCTTCTGGCTGCTGCTTTAATGCACTTTTTAGAGTAGTAAATTTCTTATCTTGCGAACCGCCTAATCCAGCAGTGGCGTTATCGCCACCTTTTAATAATTTTTCAACTTCTTCTAGCGTCTGTTCACACGCTTCTTCACTAACTGCTTTAATAACAACAAATAGGTCACCGCTGTTCGAACTGCGAATTTCATCGTCCAATAAACCTACATTGTCTAATACACCTTTATTCATGTCGGTAGCCATTGCGACAAACGCCTGCTCGACATCTTTTAATTCATTGACTTTTGTAGACAAAGCCATTAACGACACCGAATCAAAATACGTATTTTTTTTGACTGTTACTTTAACGAACATATTCGCCTCTTTTATATCTTTACTTTATTTTGGCAATAGTGAACCCAACTCTGTCACTATTGCCACAAAGTGTGAATAACGAAATAATTTGTTTTAAATTATTCCAATTAATAAATCGTTATTTATTAATTGAGTAGTTGACGTTTAAATTCCAATAATTCACTTTCATCATCACAAACATCAATTGCATAATTTACGAGTATTAATGCTTGTTTATTTTCGCCAATTAACTCTAATGATTTTCCTTTATGTAAATAATACAGAGCATTGGTGGAATCATGAGTAATTGCATTTTCGATCGCGCATATCGCTTCACTATGTCGGCCCAATGAACGCAAGCTATTCGCCAAATGGAACGAGTAATCGTAACGATTTGGCTCCGCTGCTAACAATTGACGCATCGTGTCGACGGCGACTTCATGCATGCCCAACTCACGCAGGTAGTTCGACTTGTGATAGCGCACAAACGATGAGTTAGGATCCGCTGCGATCCCGAGATCAAACTCCGCTAATGCTTGCTCACTCTGTTTTGCCAAGCGGTAGCTATTGGCAATATACAAATGAAACTCAGCAGGGTTGTCACTCAGTGGCAAACCTTCGCGGTAAGCATCAACAGCTTCTTGATAACGGCCCAATTCCATTAACACGTAGCCGTGGTAGTAGTGATAACCTACTTTGTCATAAAAGTCAGATGGGTTCGCAACCAATATACCTAGTGCTTGCTCGTATTCAAAAGCGGAAATATGTGCTTTGACTTGACGCAATATGTCACTTTGGCGTTGACGCAGTGCTTCAGCGTCAGTCATTAGCTCGACAATTCTCGTTTGCTTTCGCGCTTGTGCATGTTGTAGCGCACTAATACCGTCACGATCTTTAAGGTGTTGATCTGCGCCTGCACCTAATAGAACCTCAATCACATCACCATACAAATAACCACCATCACCAAGAATGACCGCTTCTAGCAACGCAGACCAACCGAGTTTATTTGCGTGGTTGACCGGAATACCAGCCTCTAGGCTGACTTGTACAGTACGCAAAAAACCTTTTTCACTTGATGGTAGCAGCGGAGTACCACCAAAACGGTTAACACTAGTCACATCAGCACCATATTTGAGAGTTAGTGACAACAGCTCGTGAAAGCCATTTGCACCCGCACACAGATAAGGCGTTAGCATAGTCACATCGCGTGCATTAGCATCTGCACCCTTTTCCAATAGCAACGCAGCCATAGCAACATTATTATTTTGCACCGCAATCATCAGTGGCGTGCAGCCGTTGTCATCACGGGCGTCAATTAAGGCACCATTACCTAACTGTCGCATCACATCGTTCGGTGAACCTGCTTTGACTAGGTCGTGTAGTGATATTGAAATATTACTGTTCATAATGCTTCCCTTTACGCCGTTTCCGACTTCAATTTCTGTGCTTCTAATTCAGTTACATTTTCTTTCACGTTGGCAAAGTGCTTGATGCCGAACAGCCCAGCAAGCATTAAGTAGGAGTACACAAACATCATTGATTCGGGTTGAGCGAATCCAACACCATTTGCGTGAATGAAACCGATGATTGAAAGGAATGCCGCTATAAGTGCCGCTACCACAGCGCGCAGAGGCGTGTTATTGATAGCAAAGACCACCATACAACCCCATAGCAAGCTGGCAAGCGGTGCACCGTTACCTAAGCCGACCATACCTTCGTAGTAAATACCTTTAGCTGCCAGTGCATCAATTCCCACTTCATACGCGTTCGTGCCTGCCGTTGCCAATGTATTTTTGAACATGGTAAGTGCCCAGTATCCAACCCAAGGGAACAAGCAAACAAAGATAGCTGGAACTTCGAGTTTTGGTGACTCACGCACCACTTGGTTGGCAGTAACGATGCCGATGTAAACAAGGATTGGAGCTATAGCCGCACCTGGGATCAAGCTGAGTAGTAATGCGCCCAAGCCAAGCAGAGACACCACAAACATGATCACGCCGTTAAACAAGGTGTAACCAATACCCGCACCCATTTCTTTGTATGCCGCGTGCCCCACATATACCGTCACCGGGAATGGGTTACCTAAAAACGCACCAACCATTGAAGATAGGCCATTAACCGTCATGACTTTACGTGTTGGGTATGCATCGCCTGCCGCATCCGCACTTTCAATGTTCTCCAAGTCAAATACATAGTTCGCCAGACCTAGTGGTACTGCTGATGCCAAGTAAGGCAGTGCATGAGGGATGCCTTCAATGAAATCATCTATGTGCAAACCCGGAGGGTTAAAGCCCATATCAGACAACGACGCAACAATGGCCTCTGGCGACTGTAGACCAAATACCCAAGCCAGTACCGTACCGACAAGAATCAGTAGTAGACCGGTAGGGATTTTAGGAAACAGCGGCTTTGAGCCAAACCAGTTAATGAAAATCAAACCAAGAACCACAAACGACACAACCGGAGTGGAAAACGCTTGCAGCATTGGGTTGAGAGCCAATAATGTTAGACCAAGGCCCGCAAGACAGGACAGCAAGACGGTGCGAGGCACAATACGGCGAATCGCATCACCAAAGAAAGAGCCTACGAGCAGGATCATCGCCTCGACAAAACACCAAACCAGCGCAATCTGAATCGCAAACTGGGCGTTTTGCGTGGTTTGGTATACCGGCATAATCACCAAGAAGGTCACAGTAAAAATAGAGGGAGCGCTCGGACCAGAAGGAAGCGCCGTCACATCGTCACGCCCTGTTTCTTTTTTCAGCTTGTAAGCAAACCACGCGTAAAAAACACTCGCGCACATCACCGCAAAACCGAATGCTGGAGCCACTTGGCCCATCACAAAATCTTTAGGTAAACCAACCACAAAAAGCAGCAAGCCCATCATGGTTAATAAGTTAGTTAAGTTATTGGTAAATAGGCCAAAGAATGCAGCCCAATCGCCTTTTCGCCATATTTTTGTCATATCCATAGTTATTGTCCTAATGTTATTAACTGTTTTTTCATATCGTTAAAACAAGATTAAAACTAGCAAGATTGGATAAGATTTATAAATTAATAAAATGGATGACGATTATCTAAACTGGTAATAGCAACTCAAAAACACTACGCATTGAAACAAACCGATAACAAAACCGGATGAAAATAGTGGATTTATGTGATAACAGGCAAATTATTCCCGATTTCCTAGCGGAATCTTTAACGTTATATTTATGAAGCTAATCACACCAGCATTAAGCTCTGTGCTTACTTGAATATTTAAAATACAAATAGGCACGATTCAATCACTGAATTGTTATCTATGTAAATTAAAGAGTCTTGGTTATATTCTGGAATATGGAACTTTGAGCGGTTAATTATCAGAAGCTGAAAGATAAGAATTGGATTGAGATGAATGCCCAAGTAAAACAGAAATCACTTGGGCATCAAAAGCGTTCATGACAGCTGAGAGTCGAAGGCTTTGTGTAGCACGCTGGCTCAATGATTGGGCTCTGGCTGATGTTGTCGCAATTTAGGGAGACGTAAACAGAGTAATGTTGCAAACAATAACGACATGACTTGCATCATCCAACCGCTAGAAAACTCCCCAGACAACTCAACGAAAAGGATAAAAACCAGCGGAAATAAAGACGCCAATAAAAAGCCACCGCCTTGCATGATCACACTCAGCGCATTGGAATGTTCTAGGCTTTGATACCGCTCCAAGGCCAGTAACATACAAATAGAAAAACCGCCTCCCAACCCTATACCGCTAAGTGCTGCCCAAAGGTATGACAACGGCTGTGGCCAAAACATCACACCGAGCAACCCCAAAATTAATGACGTTAACATCGCCATCAGCCAAACACGCCGATCGCCATGGTGTTTGATTCTCATCGGCAATAGCAAGGCGCAGCACGCCTGTATTATCGACAACGCGAAGATCAAATGGCTGCTCTGCTCAGGAGCGAAACCCAGCTTCTGATAATACGGAGGCAACCAAGTCACAATTGACGCATACCCACCGTTAACAAGCCCGAACAAAAGCACCAATTCCCAAGTACTGATTTGCCGAAAAAGTTGTGTCCATTCGGTTCGACCGTTCGGTGATATATTTCTGCGCGGTAGTCCCACGCCAGCCAGTATCAAAGTCAGCAAACAGGGTAACGCCAACCAAGCCATACTTTCACGCCACGATAGGCCTTCACCGATTAGCGTCTGGCTAACCAACGCCCCCAACGCCCCACCAACCATTAGAGAGGCGGAGTAACAACCGACAACGACCGGCATCTGCTTTATAAAATGCTGTTTGATTAAGCGTGGTACACAAGACTGTATCAATGCCACCGCACCGCCACAAACAAATGTGGAGAGCAGTAGAACCGCGCCGTTTTCAGCAAACAGTCGCAGCGAGTTACCTATCATTAACATCAGCAGGGCCAAAAGCAAATAATTGACCTTTTCTGCAAGAAACGGAAAGCGAGTGATAATTAACGCCCCAGCTCCCATTAGCGCCATTGGAATTAACGTCAGCAGTGAAGTCACCGAATAGCCTAGCCCCGTATCCTGAACTATTTGCTCAATAGAGGGGCCGATTGCGACTAAAAATGGCCTTAAATTCAGTCCAATTAATATCACTATCGCAAATACTCTGATCGAGAGTATATTTTGCGTATATTTATCGTACATTTATCTATAGCATCGAATAAATTATTTGAAGAGAAAAATTTTACGTAGTCGCTGAGCAATAGTTAAATTAATCTTTTGAATCATGATCATTGATAAATCGAATGATGGTTTACTTTCTATATTAAAGTGTTAGTTTTAGAATTAGTTGCTTGGTAATGGTTTAAATTAAGCACTTAATTTCATACACAAAATTATTGATTAAAAATAAAACGATTTATATGTGGATATTCGAGGAAATGAGTTAATGAAATTGATCCACCCCCAATTACTACTCACTTATATCGCCGTTTGCGAAACAGGAAGCTTCACCCGAGCTGCAGACCGGATCCATAACTCGCAGTCCACCATCAGCCAACAGATTAACCGACTAGAATCGATCATCGGCGATACCCTGCTGATAAGAACGCCGCAAAAAGTCACCCTAACCGAAAAAGGCGAGTTTGTATTGCGCTATGCGCACCGCATCATTGAGCTGAACAGCACTATGTTGGACAACTTAAACGCCACTTCCGAACAGACCATTATTAAAATTGGTGTACCAGACGATCTTTCTGTCGACGTCACACGCGCCATTATCCCCTTCCAACAAAGCGATAACGTTCTATTTGAATTTACTTCAGGTCTTAGTAACGATCTTTATCAATCCTACTTAACGGGAAAATACGATATTGTGCTTGCCAAACAGCAGATTCTAGGTAACGCCTTTGCATTTCGCCACGAGCCTCTGCTTTGGCTAGATAGCGCTTCGGCGCCAGCGTTCCACCATCCCGTTGTTCCACTGGTGTTATTCCCAACAGGAGCGTTGTACCGCGACCATATTCTGACTTCACTCGACCAACTGGGCTACAGCCACAGAATCAACTACTGCAGCAGCAATTTATCGGCGATCATGACCGCATCCGCGATTGGCTTTGGTGTGACGTTGTTGCCTCGCACCTGTAAGACACACGAGCATGTCATCGTTGAAGAGCTCCAGTCTCTCGCTCCAGCCGACGATCTTTATTTAGGTCTCTATATTGCGGATATGCATAGCCCTGTCTTGCATAAAATCGCCACGACATTGGTTCGTTTATTTGAGCTTGAATACACGCACACTGGTAAACCGCATATATAACAGCAGTCACAATTAGAATGGACGTTATTAAAATTTCACAGCCTCTCTATAAAGCGTTAGAAGTTAAACCTTATATTTGTGCTCAAGTTCACTCCGTATTTAATTCTGCGTGTAATTTGAGCAGTGAGTTAGGGTTAATTTCCGTCATTAGTGAAACAAAAAGAATGAATCCGCGTGCTTTAATGGTCAACGATACGAATTGGTTTCAACATTTGCAGCCAAATCATATGGTTGAACTTATTTTTAGTCAGCAGGGGTCTACCCCTCGACCACACCAACTAAAAATTAATCCGCAGTCTGTGATCCAATTTTCTCCTTATTTGAGTCACAAAATCTCGTTAACCCCGCAGATAAAGACGACGATCTACAACTATTTATATGCCCATCAGAAAGAAATGGGCATCTACCCTTTACTGTGCCTCAGTGAAAAGTTGGCAATGTCATCCACTGTCACTTACTACTCACCTATGCTGTCGGATTATTTTCTCCCTAAGCTATTTACGTTTATAGATGCGGTAGCGAGACATTCTTTAGCCATTGATTTAACGTGCTTTGTTGGTTTTGGTTCAGGATTAACGCCTTCTTCAGACGACTTGCTAGTTGGCTTACTTTCAGTATTGGATGTGCTTGAACATCCCTATTTTGCCACCTTGCAATCTGCTTGTCTCAACGCAGTGGATAGAACCACTGATGTGAGTCGCGTCATGCTACAGTCAGCCTGTGAGCACCAATACAGCCAAGAGATAGTCGACCTATATTCCGCCATTAATAATGAAAAGCATATCGGAGAAGAAATTAGTCATTTATTAGCAATTGGACACTCTTCTGGGCACGATACCTTGTGCGGTATTTATATTGGCTTAACACTTTTCGCTTAATATATTCTAACCGTCTCTTTTATACCCAAGTAACTTCAGGATACTTGGGCCCGCTTTAGTCAGTAAATAACAGGGACTATCTATACTTAGAATGCAAACAAGCACAACCTTCAGGGAAGATTGTGCTTGCGAATATCAGAGGCAAAGCGATTTAAATTACAACACCTTTTTCATCGCATTTTCTGCACAAGCAGCATCGAGATGGCCACCAGGTGCTCCGCCAACGCCGATGGCACCAACGATCTTGCCGTTAATTTCAATCGGAAGTGCACCTTCCAAAAACAGAAGGTTATCATTCATATTTTGCAACGGTTGCATGATTGGCTTCTCAGCAATGAGCTTCATCAGGTTGCCCGTCGGCTGCCTCATACTTGCTGAGGTAAATGCTTTTTGACGTGAGCTGTCAAGAGTATGAACACCGGCGCCATCTGAGCGTAGCTGGGCAATCACGTAGCCTGACGGATCCACCACGGTCGCCGACACTTTATAGCCCTTCGCTTCACATTGGTTTACAGTTTCTTGAGCTAGGATGAAAGCTGACTTGGATGAAATTTGCTCCATGCTTACTGTGGCAGCTTTATCTGCAGCAAGAGCATTTGCGGAGAAAAATCCAAGCGCTGCGATTAAAGCAGTTTGTTTTACGTTGTTCATGTTTACTCCATTTAAACTATCGTTGTAATCAACACAGTCACTATAGCTGAGGTTCTATTGCTGTCGGCTTACGCAAGCATTACAAAATTGCAATATATAGTCATCAAAGGAAATATTATTGCTAGAGTGTCTCACAAGCACTCCCCGCTATTGAATGGAAAGAAAAACCAATGAAAATACTGCTAATTGAAGATGATACCTATATTGCGAAATTTTTGTTGAATGGCTTTCAGCAAGAAGGCGATACAGTACAACACGTTGCAAACGGCGTCGATGGACTACACGAAGCGTTAACCGGAGATTATGACGTCATTATTTTAGATCTAATGTTGCCACAAAAAAGTGGGCTTGAAGTACTCGCGCAGTTTAGAGGAGAAGGCCATACAACACCGATTCTCATCCTGAGTGCGAAACACTCCGTTGAAGAACGCGTTCAAGGACTCACATCAGGCGCAGATGATTATTTAGTCAAGCCATTTGCTTTTCCAGAACTGTTGGCAAGATGTCAGTCACTTGCTCGTCGGGGGAAACAAAACGTCTCTCAACCGCTAGAGTTGACCTACAACGAGTTAAAACTGGATCTGCTAAAGCATACCTTAAAACGAGGCGATATAGACATTCATCTCAATCAGCGTGAGTTCACCTTAATGAAGTTACTGTTAGAGCGACCAGAAGTCGTGATCTCAAAAACGGCGATATTGGAGCAAGTATGGGGGCATCAGTTTGATCCTCAAACCAATGTTGTGGACGTATTAGTATGCCGCTTACGAAGTAAGGTCGATAAAGACTTTGGTTCTCAACTTATACATACTCTGCGAGGAGTTGGTTATGTCCTCAAGTCACAGCATTGAGCAAGCGCTGAGTAAAGCACAAAAAAAGCTATTATTACACTTTATGGCGCTACTTTTCTGTTGCTTACTGCTAGTGGAATTAGCTGTCGGTGCACTATTTTTTTATGACCTTTACCAAACCGAAAAAAAAATCCTATCCTCGATGGCATCTGAGTATCAGCGGATTTTAACCTATGATTCTGAAGAACGCCTGATTCACGTATTGGAAGCCAATCCCCATCGCTTAATTGACAATGATATCACTGCGTTGCTGGTGGAGAATAATGACTTTAAAACACGTAAATTTATCGCTGGCGATGAAAAACTACCATTAGATATCAATCTTGACATACAGACAGGGGAAGACAAGAATTGGGGGCACTCCTTTATTTTTAACCCCTACACTACATTGAAGTTGGCAAGTGAAGCGCGTGAATTTTGGCTCGTACTTGATAACCGACAGCGCGATTACATTGCCTTCGAAAAGTGGCGGATGACGTTTTATGCCATGTTGGTCATGGTGGTGATTACCGCTTTATTTACACATAGAATTCTTCGTAATGCGATGACGCCTCTAATGACTTTAGGAAGTTTTTTAGAAAGGCTGCGCCAGGGAAAGAACGATGAGATCGAAGCAGTAACGGAGCCACCTGAAGGGCTGAATGTCATAAACGCCAGCGTGCATCAGGCGATAGCTCGATTGCAGCATACGACCACAACCCTGAATACCACCGTAGACGCAATAGCGCACGACATTCGAACCCCTTTATCAAGGATCATGTTGTCCTCACAATCAGCACTGATCGGTGGCGATAATTTCCACGCCATGCGAGATGCATTATCCGACTGCTCTGAGCATGCGATGCAAGCCAGCAACATGTTAACCGCACTCATGAAGCTAAACGATGAATTAATGGGTAAACGCTTACAACAAAAAGTATTAACGGACGTAAATGACGTGGTAAAAACCGTCAGTTCTTGGTATGAAGACGTGGCAGAGGAAAAACAGATTTCGTTGACGGTCAATACATCTGACAATGAGGCCACGATTCAATCTGACCCAGATAAACTCACTCAGGTACTGGTTAACTTAGTGGACAACGCAATCAAATACACTCCTGAGAAAGGCAAGGTAACGCTTGATGTGCAGTCCCAAGAAAATAACGCGGTTGCGATTTCGGTCACTGATACAGGTATTGGCATTGATCCCAATGAGCATGCACTTATTTTTGAGCGCTTATATCGTGTAGACAGCAGCCGTAGCAATACAGAGGGATATGGTTTAGGACTGTCACTCGCCGCCGCGATGGTGAACAACCTAGGTGGGAGAATAGAACTATCTTCACATTTAGGCCAAGGCAGCACTTTCACGATCGTCTTGTAATAAGTCTTTTGGGTTGAGCATTGCAGATAGTGGATAAAAGATAAAAGTGCTAGGGGTAACATTGCTCCTAGCACTAAATTAAGAACATTTAATGATGGATTAAGCTTCCACTTCTTCGTTCAAGCGGCGGAACTCAGCCCAAATTTCAGCACAATCTTCACGACCTTCCTCAAGGTGGATCATATCCAACGTTGAAGTGTCTGTTCCGTCTAGGTAGTTTCTCAGATGTTGGTCTGAGAAGCCATGCTCCGCAGCATCTACGTGAGTTGAAGCGTAATAACAAGTTTTGATACCTGCCCACATCATCACTGCTACACACATTGGACATGGTTCACACGTTGCGTACATCACACAGTCTGATAGGTCTAGAGTGTCCAGTTTCTTACACGCTTCACGTACAGCAACCATCTCAGCGTGGCCAGAAATATCAGTATCTTTAAGTACTGTGTTGCCCACGGCACAAACAACCTCACCATTTCGTGTCAAAGTCGCTCCAAATGGACCACCTGTACCTTGATTCATTCCTTTAAGAGTAGCGTCACAAGCTAGGTGAAAGTAGTCGTTCATGTCTTTATTGTCTTTTGTGTTACACATGCTGTTTCTCCGTTTATTAAACTGTATTAATCAAGTGAGTTACGCGTTTTTACTCGCACCTACTAGTAGATAACCAATAAATCCGATAGTTAGACCACTGAAGAATGCCCAACTGTTGATCGTGGCAAGGACTGGGATACCTGTGAACACCTTACCCGCCATAGTAATAATGAAGCTGAAAATCAATACGCCTACCGCACGTCGGTTCACACGACCTTCGTGACCACCATCGGTGCCTGGTTCCGGGTAAATAGCGTCAAGGTCTAGCTTTTGACGGCGTTCAAAGAAGTAGCTTGCCAACATAATCCCAGCGATTGGACCAAACATTGAACCGATAAAGCTGTAGAAAAGGAATAACATGGTGGTATTTTCAACAAACTTCCAAGGTAGGATTAATGTACCCACTACGGCAGCAACGAGACCACCTGTTTTCACGTTAAACAGTTTAGGGAACTGTGCGGTGAGCTGTAGACCTGAAGGCATCATGTTACCGAAAACAACGAAAGCCGTTGCCCCCACATTCATCGCCAAAATAAGCAGCATAACGATAAATGGGTTGCCAATTGAGTTGATCGCATCAACGAAGATGGTTGGTTTGTTCACATCAACTGCGCCGCCAGTAAGCGCAGAGAGAGAAGCCATAAAGCTTACTGTAACCACAGCGAATAGGATGTAGGAGACTAGCATACCGATCGGGAAACCTTTCATAGGCGCAGACATAGAGGTTGCGTTACGAGTGAAATCCCCTGTGTTGACGATAGGACCGGCCCAGTTAGACACAAGCATAGAAACGCAAGTAATAAAGCCTACGACCGTCACTTCAGTCCCTGCTGCCGGATGGTAACTGAATACCTCACCCAACCCACCTGCATTCCCAATAGCGAGGAACACACCAATCACCATCAAAACCCAAACAACAGGAGAAGCAAATGCAGAGAATTTATTAATAAGCGCTTGGCCAGAGAGGTAAAGAACAACAGTGATGGCGGTCATGATAGCGTATGAAATCGCAGTCGGGATGGCAAGATCGGCTATGGTGGCACCTCCCCCGATTTCTAAAAATCCAGGGAACAATCGAGCTAAAACAATATCAAGTGCTTGCGCGGAAGCGATGGTGGTGAGACCAAAAAACACAAAACCCGCGACCAAACCACGGATCATTGCAGGGAAAGCGGCTCCTTTGATACCAAAGGTATCACGGATTTGCATCGCAAACGGAATGCCATATTTTGCCGCAGCTCGACCGTTGTAAACATACCCCGCAGATACAATACATGCTGCAATGAGTATTGCCGCAACCACCTGCATTGCGTTAAGTCCGAAGGCAAAAAAACTGACGACTGTGAAATAGCTAAGAATGTTATGAATCGGTCCCATCCAAACGGTAATAAAGTTCTTCGTTTCCCATGTACGTTGTTTTTTTCCAAGTGGTAATACTTCTTCCGCATAGCCTCGCGCAGAAAGTCTTTCTCGGTCTTGATCTGTAAAGTCAGCAATATCCGCCGAGTGCGCGCCAAGCGCCATATTTTTTCCTATTTCCATCGCCTTGCCCTTTGCCATTAAAATACAGTTGCAATCTTTGATTTACGCCTAATTAAATTAGCAAGTAGAAAGGAGACGATGAAATTATTAAATTAAATCCTAGCTATTAGAAATAGCAATAATGGCAACAATTCCGAGAATATGAGTAACAAAGGCAATAAAAATACAGCACGCAAGGTTATTTAAGTTATATAACTTTGACACTAATCAATAACCCTCTTTTTTTGATTAAAAATAATTAATTTAAAACTATGATAATCATCACACGACTTTGTTTCGTACTTCGGGTGGTAAATCAACCGATCTTAAATTGAGCAGTTCTCAATCACTACACTGAGTTCCAGACATACCGAGCCCTGCTTGTTCAGTGCCTTAATCATGGTGGAAGCTCCGCCAAGTTGTGCGTAGTCAAATTGACCCGAAATGAATTCTTACTTCCTTTTTTATGACAGCAGCGGGACAAATATTTGCTTGCACCACTCACGTTTTAATGGGGGCGCCTTGGTTAGAAGCGGTTGCCACAGGCTCTATCATTAACCAAAAATGACTTAGAAATTATTCAACGGCACGACTCATCATCGGCCCATTGCCCCCTATCTAACATCTTCTTTTCTGACACTGCGCTGCCATGTCGCTAGATATTGGATAATGAGATTCAAGTTGGTCTCGGCTCTGATGTAGCCCCCCTCTCCGTACCGCTCACTGTTTAGATGATGTTTCGATGCGGTCACGAGAAAATGGTGTTGACTATCAGTTATCCGCTGAACAACGCTGTACTAAAGAGGTAATAGTCGCGCTACTCGAAGCGTACTGGATGGCAACCGTTGCTGGCGCGCAAAGCCTAAGAACCAATACTGGAACTATTGCGCAAGGCCAGTTGTTCGACGTTGTGTAGAGATACCAATAGCGATGCCGTTAATATTTTTCCAGTACTAGAAGTGTCCAAGACATCTTCGAGAAAATCATTGCCTATACCGATATAATCCATATTATTAAAGTATAGGTAAATGGACAGGCTGTTAAGCAATCACGTTAATACCTCAGTCGCCTAATCGCTAAAGTCGTGTGATGGCTTATGACTATACGTGACACTCCTTTACCAGTAACTATTGCAACTAGGAGTACCACGTTTGCAACATATCATCTCGGTGCTGGAGTCTTGTGGCGCCCATCAACACCACTACGAAAAAAATGAGTATTTACTAGAACAATCTGTCGCCGTTTCCTCGCTCCTGTTTTGCCTTAATGCTAACTTAACCATTTCATATATAAATAGTAATGGTAACGAGTTTATTTTAAAAATAGAGGAGAATTACACCGGATTTATCGGCGAGATGGAGTTTTTCCAAAAGGACAATCACTCACTCTTTAGCGTCAGATCCAACCAGCCCGGAAGTTATTACAAGCTAACAAAACCACAGGTATTGAAAGTACTTTCGGCAAACCAAACGGTGTTTTCCGATCTAATGAACCTAATGACACAACGCTATAACACTAACGTAAGAAAACTGATTGAAACACTCACCCAACCAACCAGAACCAGCATCGAAAATCAAATCCTCCAAGCACACAATCTATCTGGCCAAGACTATTTTGAAATGTCGTCAACCTTAAACTCAAAGAAACTCGGTATCACCCCACGCACTTACCGCAGAATTATTCATGACTTAATTGATGAAGGGATTTTAGAAAAGACAGGCAGGCGCTATAAGTTAGTAGGCAATTTGTAGACAACCTTTCTTGGCGTCGGATCGACAGAACGCCGCAGTGTATATGCGGCGCTGGCAAAGTTATTTAGTCGCCGTTTCTAGAGCCAAGATCATCATGTTATCAAACGATGTTTGTCTCTCTTGTGGTGTAAGCTCACCACCTTTTACCACGTGATCAGAGACGGTGAGAATACTTAGTGCTTTAACGCGATTTTTTGCCGCAATCGAGAACAGTGCGGCTGATTCCATATCTAGCGCCAATATGTTCATAGTTTTTAATGCTGGCATGAGGTAGTCAGGATCTTCATAAAAGAAATCATTAGTGAAAATGTTTCCGACTCGCACGTCAATAGACATCTCTTCAGACACATCCCAGCATGTTTTAAGCATCGAAAAGTCCGGTGCAGCTGCATAGTCGTAACCGGCAAACCTTGCACGGTTCATGGCATTGCCTGTGCTAGCCGCATTGGGAACAATAATATCCCTCAGCTTTATATCTTCTGCAATCGCCCCACAACTGCCGACACGAATTAACTGTTTCACGCCGTATTCATTGATTAACTCGTTCGAGTAAATCGCCATTGACGGCGTACCCATACCAGAAGCCAGTACAGAAACGGGCTTTCCTTTGTATTCACCAGTAAAGCCGAGTACATTTCTCACATCGCTCACTTGCTTAGCGTTAGACAAGTAGTTTTCAGCGATAAATTGGGCTCGAAGTGGGTCGCCCGGCATCAGAACTGTTTCAGCAAAGTCACCTTTTGATGCGTTAATATGAGGAGTCATGATTGTTCCTTTTTCTCTACCATTGCATCCATCCTATGTGCTCTTGAACTAAACAACACGGACAATTGTCCGCTGTAAAGCAAATTTAGGCCAAAACCCCGCTACAAAACCACAAACTGGCATCAGTACAGTAACTCTCTGGTTAAACGAGGCTCGCTTACATTTTGGATTGACGAAGAAGCGATAAATAAATGGAAACAAAAGTATGGTTACCACAAGCGCTCACTGTCTGAAACCGCCATGTACCGTGTGAAGCAACTACTCGGTTCATCACTGACTCTGCGTCACTACAACGCACAACTTGGGGAGAGTTACGCCATGATTAAGGAGTTAAACAAGCTTACAGGGCTCGGTACGCCTGAAACTCAGTATATTGTTTAAAATACAGGCTATTTAGATAGAGTTAACTCTTAAACTGAATTCGGCAACAAAGCCGTTATAAATCTCAAATTTAATGGTTTATGAGTTTAATTATAACGCTATCTCCTACTACGCTTAAAAGTAGATTAGCCGGACAGCTAGTTACCACCGGAAAAGCTTAATCTAGTTTGGAGCAATTACGATGAAACAGATTTTAGTTACTCTGCTACTCTCGCTGGCAGCGTTGATTAGCGTTACACCTGCCACGATGGCCGCTCCTCCTTCCGGAGGATATATTGTTGTTCTTCATGACTATATCGATAACCCGGCGGCGGCAGCCAACGAGATCTCACGCCAGGTCGGCGGCAAGGTCGGTTTTATCTACCAGCACGCCCTGAAAGGCTTTTCTATCACAGTACCGCCCCAGGCAGTGGCAGCTATGGAGAAAAACCCTACGGTCAAATATATCGCCACAGATGATCTACGCTATATTTCAGCTCAGAAAATCCCCACAGGTATACCGCGTATCAATGCTGATAGTAATACCAGAATTGATATTGATAGTGAGGATGATTTCCGGGTAGATGTGGATGTTGCTGTTCTTGATACCGGCATCGATTTTGAGCACCCAGATTTGAATGTCGTTGGCGGCGTTAATTGTGCAACAGGAGGACCGTTTAACACGACATGTGGTAGTGGTGGGGATGATGACCATTATCATGGCACTCATGTAGCCGGAACTATAGCGGCGCTGGATAACAATATTGGTGTGGTTGGGGTTGCACCCGGTGCCCGTCTGTGGTCAGTGAAGGTGTTAAACTCCAGAGGCAGCGGTTATGTATCATGGATAGTTGCCGGAATCGACTGGATAGCGGCTCAACCAGATATCGAAGTGGCCAATATGAGTTTGGGAGGTTTTGGCTTCAACCAGGCAGAATACGATGCGATTCAAGGAGCAGTTGACGCTGGTGTCGCTTTTGCTGTTGCGGCAGGCAATGAGGGCGATGATGCAAATAATTATAGCCCCGCAGCATTCGATAACGTGTTAACCGTAAGTGCCCTGGCAGACTTTGATGGTGTGTCTGGAGGTCTTGGCTCTGATACCTGCCGCCCAGATCAAGATGACACTCTGGCTGATTTCAGTAACTGGGGTACTTCCGTTGATATTGCCGCACCGGGGGTCTGTATTCTATCCACCTATCCACTGGAACAGGGAGAGTACGGCACAATTAGTGGTACATCCATGGCTTCGCCGCATGTGGCCGGTGCTCTGGCGCTATTGGCGAGTACTAATCCACCTGAAAATGCAGACCAAGTGGATGATTTAT
The DNA here is from genome assembly GCF_021728395.1 of Vibrio sp. J1-1. Classification (GTDB taxonomy): domain Bacteria; phylum Pseudomonadota; class Gammaproteobacteria; order Enterobacterales; family Vibrionaceae; genus Vibrio. Next base: position 333,460 of record NZ_JAKKCM010000004.1, read on the forward strand.
ATTATACCGTAGTATCTTTAGGTAATTTGAATTGGAGCGACGATTCGGATGACGTGATTCAAGAGCCGCTACTGGATGTTAGTAACTTTTCAGCTACTCTAGCCCTAGTAGAGCAAGCCTCTAATCAAGCACCTACGGCAGGATTTACATATTCGATTGATAGTAATGATGCTAGCCGTCTTACCGTTAACTTCACTGACGGCTCTGTTGATAGCGATGGTAGTATCATAAGCCGGTTGTGGGACTTTGATGATGGTAGCTCGTCGACGAGTCTGAATCCAAGTAACACCTATGTTGGCTATGGTACCTACACTGTTACCTTAACGGTAACTGATGACGGTGGAGTAACAGATACCTACTCAGAAAACATTACTCTTCTAGAGCCTAGTGGAGCAGGCTATGGTATTGCTCTCAACGTCACATCTAGCAAATATAGAGGGACCATGACGGCTAATCTGAATTGGAATTGGCTAGACAACAGTGATCCTGTGACAGTAGACATATACCGAGATGGTAATTGGTTGCACGAGACTACTGATACTACTTTTACGGATGAATCCCTAGGTAAAGGCGGTGGTACCTTCTTGTATCAGGTATGTGAAGCTGGAAGTCAACTTACTGCTGATTGTTCTAATATAGGGACAGCGGAGTTTTAACCACAGGTAATTGTAATAATAGGTATCCCCTCCAGCATATAGTGCGCTGAAGGGGATTGTTTCTTTAATCACGATTTAAACATAAAGTTATAACTCTGGTAATTTTTGATTATTCGTTGATTCTTCAAAGCAGCCGCTACACCTAAAAGCTTCCCACCCCTCGAAACACTCACCAAGAAACTTAACCCAACAGGGAAATTACTTGAGAATCCGGCAGGTACACTGATAACAGGCCTTCCTGTATAGTTTGCCCAACCACAATTCGTACCTAGCTGACTAGGGTCAATCAAAGTTTCCGGAGCTTAAACTTCAGCAGGTGGTAAAGAAACTGTAGGGTAAATAAGTGCATCAAGGCTGTAATCACCAGAAGTATCATCTTCAGTTTTAACCTGCTCAGTTTTGCTTCACGGAGTTTTTTAGTTCTTAAGGAGGTCTTGAAGACGGTCTTCCCAATTATGGGAACTAAGGCTTTGGGAACAGCCATACGGAAGTAATAGACTCCCGTTTGAGGGTGTTTGTATGGAGACGTCATAATGCTCATTTGTACCTACCCTTTGTACCAGTAGGTAGCTACGCCAGAAACAACTAAGCCCTTGTAACATAAGGTTTCCTTACACTACAAGGGCTCACAGAATGTGGCGGTGAGTGAGAGATTCGAACTCTCGATACGTTGCCGTATACACACTTTCCAGGCGTGCTCCTTCAGCCACTCGGACAACTCACCGAATCAGATTGTGGTTAGCATCATTGGCTAACGAGGCGCTAATTTAATGATTATGCGGCCTATGGTCAAGGCTAAATATGAAAAAAAGCCCCGTTTTTCTGCTATTTGCTTACTAAGTAACTAAATTGAACAAAACAGTGTCAATTAAATACTTTGATAGTAGCCAGGAACTCGGAACCAACGGCGACACATGTCTAAGAAGTAGCCATACAAAATACCCATTCCGCAAGATACAACAGCGTTACTTGCTACCGCAGTGATGATCTGATCTGTGGATGCTCCTACCGCAAGCAGGATGCCTGCATACACCGGAGATTGAAAAAGCACGTACGCGATAAGGTCAGACACGTTTTTCATAAATGAAGACGGTGAAACTCTATTACCTTGACGCAACACCCAATCGCGGAAAACACCATAAGGCCAAGCGATAGCAATGTTTACAGGAATGGATAACGTACGTGATGCCAGAGACTGTTCAAACGTCATTCCTGAAATCAAAATCTCGATAATCATCCCTGTGACAAAACAAAAAACCACCATAGCAAAGGTATCCGCTGCGGCATTACGAATACAAAATGGTCCACGAGACTTCATTTATCAACCTCTAAAATCAAACACTGCAATTAATATAAAAATAAATATGATTAACTGCACATCAGCCAACCATCCAGATTATGTCGCTATTAAAACACAATATTTTTAGTTTATGTCTCCGTTTTTAAAATGAGGATGTAAATTTATAACCAAAATTTGAAACGAAAGTAGTTTAATTCACCTATTTGGACAAAAACTGCACTTTTATGATCAAAAATGGCGTAAAAAACCCAAAAATTGCTACGTTTAAGGAAGTTAGAAAAGGAGAAAAGGTAATTTTGTGGAACAAAATCTGGCACAAGAAGCCCAAAATAACTCGCTTATGCTACCAACAGGAGATAATTCAGAGCTTCCCAATTTCTTAGAACGCTGATCTATACACAATAATGACTAACGTATAAGACGCGTTGGTACGTTAAGGGGTGGCAAGCATGATTGTCAGTGCATCGATATCCGCAGGCTCAGGGGCCTCCTGACGTTGTAAATTACTTTCTATACGAGCTGTGACTTGTGCAAGTTCCTCATCGGAATGCGGCGTGATGTGCTTAATGATGGCGGAGAATACGTCCAGCGCTTCATGAAGATTGCCGTTATCAAGAGAAATGTAAAAGCTAAGTAGCAATGAGTCCGTATTTATATGATGAGAATAGTCAGCCTGTTGACTTTTCGGAGCTTGGTACTGATAGAGCAAATCTGCATGGCGGTATAGCGCGTCGTCGAGTTCTGATTCGACCACTGGCTTAGCGATAATATGGTTCACTCCAGCTTCTGTCATCAGCTCTCGTGTCTCTTTAAATACGTCTGCAGTACAGCCAAAGATGAGAACCGACTTTGTTTCTGAAGCCATTGCTCTGATGGCAGATATCGCACCAATACCGTCTAACACAGGCATATGGTTATCCATCAATATTAAGTCAAACTGCTGCGTTCTCACTTTCTCTACGGCTAACTGACCGTTTTCAACTCGAGTGCATTCAAATCCCTTAGCGCGTAAGAACGTCTCCATGATCATGGCATTGGTGGTGTTATCTTCTGCGATTAAGGCGTGTAATCCAATACAGTCCAGATTATTTTTGAGGGCCGACGATCCCGTTTCTCCCGGTTCGCAAGGGGTTAATTCAATCTCTACGGTGAACGTGGTACCAATGTTTTCCCTACTTTCAACCAAGACACCGCCCCCCATATTCTCAGCAATTTCTTTCACAATCGCCAACCCAAGCCCAGTCCCGCCAAAACGTCTGGTTGTCGAAGATTCTGCTTGCTCAAATGGGCGGAAAATACGCTTCTGTGCGTCTTCTGGTATCCCGATGCCAGTATCTTTAATCGCAATACTCAACTTAGTCGCACTTTGAGTCTCATGCTCCCTTAACGTCACCTCAACTTCACCGCGTTCGGTAAACTTGACAGCATTATTTAGCAGATTAAATAGGATCTGGCGTAGTCTTGCTTTATCGTTGTCATACCAGCGTCCGGATGGTACCTGTGAAACAACACGGAATCGCAATCCTTTCTCTTCACATAAGGTTTGATAGACACTTTTCATACTGCCGATAATAGACTCGATCGGAAATGGTGAATTAGAAAGTTCAACGTGACTATGCTCGATTTTCGAGTAATCCAGAATCTCGTTAAGCAATGTCATCATGTGATCGCCTGATTCATACAGTGTACTTAACTGCGTTCTTTGCTCATCGGTTAGCCTGGTCTTTAGTAATATTTGCGCGGTGCCCAAAACCCCGTTCATTGGCGTACGAATTTCATGAGACAACGTCGCCAGAAAAGCGGTTTTCGCATTAGTTGATGCCTGCGCTTTTATCTTTTCATGTTCTAGATATATGGTCTTTTCATTAAATTTTTTGATGAGGTGCCCTATCTCATCTTCACTGTCGTATTCAATATCGATGATTCCCCCCGTTTTCGAATCATCAATCTTTGCCGCTATTTTGAGAATGGGCTCAACGATATAACGGTTAAGTAAGTAGTAACCGACCAATACACATATAAGCAAAAACGGGATGATACCGCCTTCTACACTCATCACCTGAGCAAAAACTTGATCGGCTACACGCTCTTTCGCATTCACCACTTCCATTCGCCAGTTGAACTCTCCAAAGTGAAGTTCACTAATATACATGCCTTCCCGCAGATGGAAATTATGTTCAATAATCACGTTTGAGTTGGCATCTCGAATGTTAACGCCCAGCGAGTATTGATTGGTCTGCTCACGAATAAAATGAAACAAAGCTTCTAGAGAAACATCCACCGTTGCTACACCAGCAAACTCACCGTCTCTAAAATAAGGTGCAGAAACGGTGATCATTTGAACTTGGGTGAAACTATCAATGTAAACCGAAGACCAGCGCATAGAGCCTGCTGACGCGTTGGCTGCAACGACATACCAGAGTTCCTTATCGTATCCCGCCGATTCAGGGTTATTGTACGAATGAATTTGATCGATACTGCCATCCTGATTCTTGTTGAAAAACAGGCTGGTATACTTCCGTTGGTCAGAAAGTTGTTCAGGCTTTGGCCACAAACCACCGCTAACAATCATGTCATCGCTTAAACGTAAGATTTGAGGAATAGTCGTACTGAAAGAGCCGGTTTGATTGGGGCTTTGAGCCAGGCCTACTAGGCTGTTAAGGACACTGGTTGATGTAAGCAGCGGTTCTTTAATCTGAGAAGCTAAAAGTTGTGTTCGTAAATCGAGGTTTTGTTCTAGTTTTTCACGTACAGGCGGCTCAAGCACAAAGTACACCACCGAGCCAACCGTTGCGATAAAGAAGCAGAGGTAGAGCGTAAGTGCGAAAATACTTTTTCTGCGAAGTGACGAGCGAATTTCCATAGGTGTTAACAAATCTTCCCTAATATCGATTTATCGTTAATTGATTGGTAAGATGTCCGCAACCAACCAGCCCATGAACAGATGGTATTCTATTTTGAAACTACAAGACATTCTTTCTCTTCCAGAACTTGATGGAAAACTACTAAACCTAGCGAAGACTCAAGGCTTTGTTACCGCAATGGCATCTGCACCAAATGTATTGATGCCTCAAGAGTGGTTACCATTCTTGTGGGGTGGCGAAGAGACAGCGCCTTTTAGTGATGGCGAGCAGTTAGAACTTTACATTGATGAAATTGTACAAGTGTGGAATCAAACTCGCCCTGCGCTGCTGGACGGAACCTGGGGTTGGCCTGATGGCTGTGCGCTGGATGAAAAAGACATCGTAACGATCACCACTCGCGATTTCTGTGAAGGCGTATTACAAGGCTGGCAGTTGGCGCGTGATGATTGGGAAACTCTAATGCCAGAAGAGAGTGAAGATAACGCGCTACTTGGTGGTGTACTGCTTTCTCTGACGATGCTGTACGATCCAGAAACCACGATCGAAACGCTAGCAGAACAAGGTATGGAAGGGCTTGAGCAATTCGAAGAGATCTTCAATGCGATGCCTGTAATGCTTTGTGGTTTGACTCAACGCGGCGTGACACTCGCTGAAGCACAATAACTTCATAAAGACGTTCGCAAATAATGAAGATAATAGAGCTCTCCACGGAGAGCTTTTTTGATCAGGTCAAAATGATATGGGGAATATAACGTGCCATATCTTGAGTCACTAGATTACTATCCTCACGAATGGAAATCCCCGCAGCTCGATCATTGACCAGCCAGCTACCGATAAGCGTATGACTTTGTCCAAACTTCGGTAAGGGGTGGTATTGCTGAACAATATTTTTGCTAGATTCATAAGGCCCTGGTGTTTTCACCACGCACTGACCATTTTTAACTATCTCGATATTTGCCCCTTCACGGGAAAACAGCGGCTTAATCACATAGTCTTTTAAGCTTGCTGCTTTGGGATCGTGTGCAAAATAGGCGGGCAGTAAGTTGGGGTGGTTAGGGAAGCGTTGCCACAGCAATGGTAACAGCGCTTTATTCGAAAGAATGGACTTCCACATTGGTTCTAACCAATTAACCTTCGCGGTTGCGAGATAAGTGCTGTACGCATCCTCAAACATAAATTCCCAAGGGTAGAGTTTAAACATCCAGCGAATGGCTCGGTTATCCGCGTCAACAAACACCCCCTCTTCCGTCACGCCGATATCTTCAACGTAAACAAAAGCCGTCGATAACCCAGCCTCACGGGCGCAATCTTCCAAGTACTGCACAGTGCCTTTGTCTTCTTCGGTATATTTGCAGCAACTAAAGTGCAGCGTTTGCCCCGGCTGTAATTTGGCAATCTCAGCGAAGCGCTCGATAAGGAAGTCTTGCAGTATATTGAATTGATCCGCGCTTTGGTGAATACGCCCTTTATTGACCACATCTTCTAGCCACACCCATTGCCAGAATCCGGTTTCGAACAGAGATGTGGGCGTATCGGCATTGTTTTCGAGCAGCTTAGCTGGCCCAGAACCGTTATAAGCGAAGTCCATTCGTGAATAGAGAGACGGCTCTTTTCGTTGCCATGAAGATGCGACCTGCGACCACATCGATTCAGGAATCGCACATTGAGTCAGCAGTTGCTCACTGCGTACTACTTGGTCAACAATTTCGAGACACATCTGGTGCAGTTCTTCCGTTGGCGCTTCAAGCTCCTGTTCTATCTGCTCAAGAGTAAATTGGTAGTAAACCGTCTCGTCCCAGTACGGTTGGCCGTACATGGAATGGAAGCCAAAACCAAACTGGCGTGCTAGTTCACGCCAGTTTTCCCTTTCTCGGATGTCTCTTCGAAACATAATTCTGTTAACCGCCGCGACTACCTGAAACCGCTTTGCCAAAGCCGCCTCGGGACATAGCCTGACCAATCGTACCGCCACCACGCTTGTTCAATCGGCTACTCGCAACTTTGGTCGGCTGGTTTCGATACGAGCCATAAAACTGCCCGGCACCATTATAGTATTTCGACTTGTAACGGTACATTGGCTCTGAGTAGTAACTCTTGTTGTAGCCCTTCAGATTGCTAAGAGCGCGACTGAAAAAGAACCCATTGACGAAGGGAACATAGGAGTGATACCGAGAACTGTAATAACAGTCATCTTGGTAGAAGTCATTCTCACACTCATGCTCTGAAGTATAACGTGGGGCATTTTGCTCCGCTCTAGCCATCGCTTCCTGATAGGCAATCTCACACTGCTCACTGAATCCAGATTCCGATGATTTACACTCGTCGGCATCAAGGTAGATCGCGCCTTCCGTCGTGGACTCCTGTGTGGCAAGGTAAAAGATACCGCCAAAGGCTGCAAACGGGATAAGTCGGCTGACTTTAAAGCGCTTATCCATGGATGAACGTTTAACGTTAGAGCTGCGTTTCATCGTTTCTCCTAATACGTCATGCAGGCGGCATTAAGTACACCGACCGAAACAGATACTGCGGCAAGCACGATACCCGCAGGTAACTCGTTGTTCTCAATCCGTTCTGATACTTTTGGCATTAGAATAAAACGAACAATTCCAAACGCAATAAGCTGCGCTAACAACGCGACGACACCCCAAACCATAAAATCAATAATGCTGATTGAGTTTTTCGCCGCTCCTGCAATTGCTAGACAGTAACCAAGAAAAGCGCCACTTAACGCCACCGCTGCTGCGGTATTTTGCTCTTCTTTGATAAGTTGCCATTCATCATAAGGTGTCAATTTTATATAGACGAATTTGAACGCCAAAACGAAAACAATCGACACTGAGAAGTAGAGTAAGAAATAGGGAAATCCCGCTAACAAGTCTGCGATGATGTGCATTATTTGTCCTTTGTCATTTCGTTCCATGCAAAATCTTCAATACGTTCATCTGCAATATAAAACAGTTTGCTTTTTGGTGGTACGTCAGTATTTAGGTCCGGATTAAGCTCAATACCACCACCTAAATCTATGGCAATAAGCGTTGCATGATGATGCTTTTTAATAAAACCAAACAGGTTTTCTATCTTAGTGGTTGGTTGATTTTCAGGATAGATCACGGAGTATTGAGTCATACCTCGGGTTGAGGCAAGCAATTCCTGGTGCAATGCACTGGAACCTGGGTCCACCGCTGCCTTTGCTAACATTTCGGCTCCGACAGCTGGAATACACTCGGCTTTCGGACAATGCTGGCTCAATAAGCGACCCAGAGCTTCGTCTTTAAAATAGGCGAGCAAGTGTGCGTCAGGGTTCACCGAAGCACAATACAGTGCCGCAGAAAGCGTAATGTCATCTGACAGGTTATCAACAATAATACAGCTCGCCTCGGCGATGTTGGCGTTTCTCATCTCCTGAGAATCGGTGTAACTGGTTACTTTGATAAAATGAATCTCACCCGGTAGCGGGTTTTCAATATCCGAACGGCTGCACAGTACGACAGGACGCTTACCAGCCTCTTCATGCTGCAACATGCGGATCAGATGCATGGTTCTCGAACCATTCCACCCCAACAATACGATATGGTTTTCCACTCTTACTCTCCGTTTACCGATAATACCCGCTCGCCAATATTCCACAGCCGCACCTGCTACACGTCCCAAAAGCGCAGCAAACAGGCTTAACCCTCCCGGAATCACAAACAAGACAACGACCCACTTACCCAAGTCCGTCACCGGAGAATGGTCACCATAACCGACCGTACTCGCCGTCACCATCAGGTAATAGATGAAGCTGGAAAAGTTCTCCGTAAGTTCCGTCTCGCCCGCCAGAACCAATAACCCCCAAGAGAGGCTGATATATAAAAGGCTAATGACGATAAGGTTGCGGGTACGTAGCTTAAAAAGGTGCGAACTTAACCACTTCTTAACGACCAGCCACACTGCCATAAGTATTCAGTCCCTAAATTCATTACGTTATTACATAGTAACTCATTGATTGTAAGACACAAAAAAACCAGCCATATTCGGCTGGTTTTTGAGATTCATATTAAGATAACGCGAAAAATTATGCGTTACCCTTTACCTGCATATTAAGCTGTTCTGCGAAATCTAACATGCGGTTTAATGGGATAAGAGACTTAACGCGAAGCTCTTCATCCACAAAGATTTCATGCTCTTCACCACCTTCACGAAGTGCTTGTTCAATCGCTTTCAAACCGTTCATCGCCATCCAAGGGCAATGAGCGCAGCTGCGACATGTTGCACCAGCACCTGCTGTCGGGGCTTCGATCAGCTCTTTTTCAGGAACAAGTTGCTGCATCTTAAAGAAGATGCCTTTGTCTGTCGCCACAATCATTTGCTTATGCGGAAGCGCTTTCGCCGCCTTGATAAGCTGACTTGTTGAACCCACAGCATCTGCCAGTTCTACCACGCTTGCTGGTGATTCTGGGTGAACAAGAATTGCAGCATCAGGATAAACGCTCTTCATTTTGCGTAGTGCGTCGGCAGAGAATTCATCGTGGACCACACATTCACCTTGCCATAGCAGCATGTCTGCGCCAGTCTTGTTCGCAATGTATGAACCTAGGTGACGGTCAGGCCCCCAAATGATCGGTTTATCTTCTGCATCCAGGTGTTCAACGATTTCAAGCGCAATACTTGATGTTACCACCCAGTCTGCACGCGCTTTAACGGCTGCAGAAGTATTCGCGTAAACCACAACCGTATGGTCAGGGTGAGCATCACAGAACTCACTAAACTTATCCGCTGGGCATCCAAGATCAAGAGAACACTCCGCTTCTAATGTTGGCATTAGAATACGCTTTTCCGGAGTTAGGATCTTCGCCGACTCTCCCATAAAGCGAACGCCACCGATGATCAATGTACTTGCCGGATGACGGTTACCAAACTTCGCCATTTCTAGCGAGTCACCAACAAAACCGCCGGTCTCTTCAGCCAACGCCTGAATTTCTGGATCGGTGTAGTAGTGCGCGATCAGTACGGCATCTTTTTCTTTAAGCAGCTTTTTGATGCGCTCAATGTAAGACGCTTTCTCTTCATCGCTCAACGGAACGGGTTTTGGAGGGAATGGGTAAACAGTGTCGATTTTATCTAGTATATGGCTCATTGCTCTTGCTCTTGCTCTACGCAACTTCCTTTAATCCGCGTATTGTAACCTCGTTAATTTTCAAAAACCAACCTGTAACTAGAATTTCTAGCGGTCTAGCCGTATATCTTTGTTCCAATTAACACTTCTATTGTTTTATCTAACCATTACGCTGAACCCATAAAAGAAAAAGGAGCCAGAAGCTCCTTTTAAACATAATCAAAGACAGTGATCACAGCTTAGATGCAGCAATTTTCGCTGAGGCACTATTTGGATACTCATCGACCACTTGCTGATAAAACTTCTTCGCCTGCTCTGCATTGTTGTTACGCTCAGCGATATCGCCTAGTTTAACCAATGCATCCGCTCGCTTGTTAGAATCTTTGTAAGAAACCACCGCAACAAAGCTTTTTGCAGCTTCTTTATCCTGCTTCTTAGCGTAATACAATTGGCCTAACCAATAATGTGAGTTTGCTGAGTAGGTAGAGTCAGGATAATCCTTCTGGAATTGCTGGAATGCAGCAATTGCACCAGCGTAATCACGCTTTTTAAGGATAAGATCCACAGCGTCTTGGTAAGCCGTTTGCTCATCAGCATTCGGTGTGTACTGGCCACCCGATTCTGCTGGCTGCGTCTCTTGAGAGACGGGCGCTGACTTCATCTCACCACGCATGCGATCAAGCTCAACGAATAGCTCTCTCTGTCTCTGAAGCATTTGCTTCATTTCATGGTTGTTTCGTTCCAACTGACCTCTTAGTTCACTGATCTCTCGTGACATTTGGTCAATTTGCTCTTGCATTTGGAACTGAAGTCGGCTGCGACTTTGCAGCAGCCGTTCTAATCGTTCGACATCCGTTTCGGATGAACGACTCTTAGAAACTGAGGATGTGCTGTTGAGATCAGATACTGGAGCTGGTGCAGCGAACGCAAAGCTCGCTGCACTTGCCAGTAACGTAAGCGCAACAGCGCGCTTAGTGTTACTGAACAACATGAGGAATTCCTCGAATTAGTATACTAGAACCGCACGACGGTTTTTAGCGTACACTTCATCTGATTGACCCAGAAGAAGTGGCTTCTCTTCACCGTAGCTAACGATTGAGATTTGGTCTGCCTGAACACCTAGAGCTTGTAGGTAGTTAGCAACCGCTTGTGCACGACGCTCACCTAGCGCAATGTTGTACTCTGGAGTACCACGCTCATCAGCATGACCTTCGATAGTTACGCGTAGTGATGGGTTTTTGCTTAGGTAAGCTGCATGAGCCGCTAACATCTCTTCGTAATCACCTGCAATTGTTGAGTTATCAAATGCGAAGTAGATAGTTTGCGTTTCGCGTAGCGCTTGCTCTTTCAGCTCTTGCTCAGTCAATTGACCCGCTTGATCCATAGGCGATACGACTGTTGTTTCAACAGCACCGCTTTGGTTAGTTGCATCACCAGTGCTTGAAGCAGCGTCGTCACTTGAGCTACACGCTGTCATAGCCATAACTGGAAGCGCGATTAGTAGCCCTTTTAGAACCTTGTTAAGTTGCATCTTATTTTCCTTTATTAATCTATCTTATTATTACAAAAACGGTGACCACGCAGGCGCTCTTACACGTCCATTTGTCGCAGGTAATCTCGCTTTAAATCGGCCGTCAATGGAAACCATCGAAAGCACGTTTTTCTTATTGTACATGGAGCTATATACAACCATGCCACCGTTCGGAGCAATACTTGGAGACTCATCAAGTAAGGTCTTGGTAAGAACTTGAAGAGCGCCTGTTTCTAAATCTTGTTTTGCCAAGTTGAAGCCTGAATCACTGCGATTCACCATCACCAGAAATCGGCCGTCAGGTGTGATTTGACCACTCAGGTTCTGACTACCTTGCCAAGTTAAACGATTAGTATCACCGCTGCCCAAATCTACTTGATAAATTTGAGGTTTTCCACCCCTATCCGATGTGAAAACCAACGATTTTCCATCTGGGTGCCAGAACGGTTCTGTATTATTTGATCTGCCACGCGTAATTTGTGTGAGCTGGCGAGATCTCAGGTCGAATGTGTAGACCTGCAATGACCCCGTCTTCGACAGAACAAGTGCAAGTTTGCTTCCATCTGGCGAAAACTTAGGTGCACCGTTGTGACGAGGATAAGAAGTAATCTTTTCTCGTTCGCCAGTGTAGATATTCATGATGTAAATTTCAGACTGACCGTTTTGGAAGCTTACATACGCTAGCTTCTGGCCATCTGGAGACCAAGACGGTGACATCAACGGCTGTTTAGAGCGAAGTACCAAACGCTCGTTGTAACCGTCGTAGTCAGAAACACGCAGTTGGTAAGGGAAACGTTCGGTGTCACTCACTACTACATAGGCAATTCGGGTCATGAATGCGCCACGGTCACCCGTCAGTTGCTCATAAACCAAATCGGAAATTCGGTGAGCGTATTCACGCATGCGAGACGCTTCTACCGTCGCAACTTTGTTGAACAGCACATGGTCTTTCGATAGTACTAACTCACCATCACTGCCTAGTGCTTTACCCTGACCGCCTGTTAGCTGACCACGGACAATATCAACCAGCTGGTAGTTAACCACGTAATTACCCTGCTCATTTTGAGTAATTGAGCCTGTCAGTAAGGCATCAACGCCAAGGTTGGTCCATGAATCAAAGTTAACCTCAGATTCATTAAAAGGCGTCTGTGGCATTTTGTTCGTCGGTACCGGGCTGAATTTTCCGCTGCGTTGCAAATCAGAGGCTATCACCGCAGAAATATCTGTTGGAAGCGGCGCGGCACCTTCCCATTTAAATGGAACCACAGCAATTGGTCGTGCTGAATCTATACCGTCGGTAATAACCAACTCTAGTGCAGCGTTCGCTACATTCGTCATACTGCTTAGCAGTACAAACATTCCTAGTAAAAGGCGTTTAATCACGTCTCTGTTCCTTTATTTAGTACTCAACAGTTAAGTTAATATTTCTTACTTGTTCAATAACATCTGGATCTTTAGGCATAGGGAAGCTGCCAACTTGGGTTACAGCACTTTTTGCGGCATTACACAGACGAGTGTCACCGTTCAACACAGCAACGCTTCTTACAACACCATCAGTGCCAGTAGGAACCAGCTTTACATTCAGCCTACACGACTTTCCCGTAAGATAATCATCCTTAATAATACGGCTTTCTATCAACTGCTTGTAAATAGCGGCATAACGACCCAATTCTGATTGTACATGTTTGCTTTTGGCTTGCTTATTTAGCTCTGATTCATCTTCTAAGCCAGCAAAAATGTCATCCAATGCTGCTTCTTGTAGCTTACGTTCACGTTCAGCTTTCTCAGCAGCTTCTCGAGCTTTACGTTCTCGCTCTGCCGCCTCTTTGGCCGCTTTTTCTTTTGCGATACGTTCTTGCTCGGCTTTTTGCGCTGCTTCACGTTCACGACGCGCTTTTTCTTCTGCTTCTTTCGCTGCTTTCTCGCGCGCCACACGTTCTTGTTCTGCTTTGGCAATCGCCGCTTCTTTCGCTAAACGTTCCTGCTCCGCTTTACGTACTGCCTCTTCTTTAACTTTACGTTCTTTTTCAAGCTTAGCAGCTCGCTCTTGCTCTTTGCGAACACGTTCCTCTTCGGCTTTGCGCTCCTGCTCTTTTTTCTTGCGTTCCGCTTCTGCTTCACGCGCGGCTTGAGCATCTTTAGCTTGTTGCTCTTTCAGCTTACGAATTTGCTCTTCTTCAGCTTTGCGATTTTTTTCCAGCTGCTCAGCTTCACGTCTTAATTTATCAAGACGTTCTTGCTCTTTCTTAGCGGCTTTTTCGCGTTGCTGACGAATCTCTTTCGCTTGTTGCTGAACAAGCTTAGGATCAATAACAACAGCCTGAACCATCTGTCCCGTTGGTTCAGGTTTTGACATTGTTAGATCCGTACCCCAAAGCAATGCGACGACCAACAGGGCGTGCAAACCCACCGATATCATTATTGGCTTGGAGTACTCTTTCGTCTGGTTCTTTTTTTCTTTCATGAATAGTTGACGTTTATTCCCTGATATCGGTCAGGAGCCCTACTTTAGGGATACCAGCACGACTCAATTCATCAAGTAGAAGGACTACATCTGCGTACGGCGTCGCTGCATCGCCACCTACCGCAACAGGTGAATCAGGTTTAAGCGATCGCTCAGCTTTAACACGTACAATCACATCTTGCAGCGATAAGCCACGTTGAACTTCTTCATCGTTGACACTCAGACCCAAGTTACCATCGCGATCAATTTCGATAATGATGAAACTACTATCAGTATCTCCTGCTAGCTCCTGCGCGGGTGTTGCGTTTGAAGTCTTGGGTAGTTCAACGTCGACACCTTGCGTCACGAATGGAGCGGTTGCCATGAAAATGATCAACAGTACTAACATCACGTCGATATAAGGTACAACGTTGATCTCTGCCGTCATTTTGCGCTTTTTAGGTTGGTAACCCGCCATGCTTTATTCCTTATCCGCGCTGTCTCGGCCAGCCATCGCCTGGCGATGAAGGATGCTGTGGAATTCTTCGGAGAAAGTCGCGTAAGTATGTTCAAGTTTACTTACTTTGTTGCTTAGTCGGTTGTAGGCCATTACGGCAGGGATGGCAGCAAACAGACCCATAGCCGTCGCGATCAACGCTTCTGCGATACCTGGTGCAACCATCGAAAGGGTTGCTTGTTTTACTTCACCCAGCGCGATAAACGCATGCATGATGCCCCATACAGTACCAAACAGACCAATGTACGGGCTGATTGAACCTACCGTAGCTAGGAAAGGTAAGCTGGTTTCAAGCTCATCGACTTCACGAGCAACCGCAACGCGCATTGCACGTCCTGTACCTTCCATAATATAAGCTGGAGAGTTCGCGTTGCTCTTACGCAGACGCGCAAATTCTGTAAAACCGGCGTAGAAGATTTCTTCTGTGCCAATGATTTCGTCTTTACGGCTCTTCACCTTTTGGTAAAGCTGAGAAAGATCCGTACCTGACCAGAATTTATCGTCAAATGATTCTGCATCTTTTGACGCATGGGAAAGCACTTTGCTGCGCTTAATGATCATTGCCCATGACGCAATCGACATACCAAGTAGTGTCAGCATCACAAGTTTTACCAACAGACTTGCCTGAAGAAAGAGATCTAAAATGGAAATATCAGCAGTCACTATTTGTTAGCTCCGAATTAATAAACGCTGGAATAGCTATTGGTTTCATTTTCTTATTATCGATACATGCTACCTTAACAAGGGTACTGCACAATATCCGCCCTTGATCATTGACCAACTCTTGACAGAATTGTAAAGACACACGTTTTATTTCTGACACTCGGGTTACGACTGTCAGATGTTCGTCCAGTGTTGCACCTTGTTTGAAATCGATATCCA
The DNA here is from genome assembly GCF_021728395.1 of Vibrio sp. J1-1. Lineage (GTDB taxonomy): Bacteria > Pseudomonadota > Gammaproteobacteria > Enterobacterales > Vibrionaceae > Vibrio. The sequence continues at coordinate 348,748 of NZ_JAKKCM010000004.1, forward strand.
TGTGTCGGACAACAAAACCGATGTTTTGTTCCAGTAACACTTGTTGAGAGATACCTTTCGCACGCAACATTTCAGTGCGGGCACGCTCAAAGAATTTAAGATAATTTGAATGATAAACAACGCCGCCCGCGTCTGTGTCTTCATAGTACACGGTGATCGGCCAGCAGAATGAGTTAGATGTGCCTTGCAAGAGAGTACCAATAGAGTCAATTCTTTAAAGTAGTTACTATAACTTAAGCAATATGAATTGGTACCAAGTGAGCGGAATATTTTTGATTTTTGTAGAAAAAATAAAAGCCAGACAAGATGTCTGGCTCCTAATCGATGATGAAATAACCGACTTTATTTCAGCTTATTTCAAGCTACGTGAAATAAAGTAAAGTTAAGTAGAATAAGATAGTCAGAGAGAAGTACGGGCTGAATAGTACCTGCCAATACCAACTTCTCGGCTTGAAGCCCACTCCAAACACCATGCTTGAGCACACTGCCCAAATCAATGCTGGAGCGATGACGGCGTTAAATCCACCAATCGCTTGGCTGTACGCTTCTGGCTCCCACATCACCAATCCAACATGCATAAAGCCAAGGATGAGAGATAAGACTCTCAGCAGAGTCTTATCTGTTGGTTGATGTAACTTCGCTACCTTATCAGCGAGATCACTCACTGTCTTTATCCATCATTTCTGAGTGCTCTAACCAAAGAGCGTTGATGATACCGAATGCACAAGCAAGTAGTACACCTAGAATCCATGCGAAATACCACATAGTAATAGCTCCTTAGTAAAGTGAGTTTTTGTTGTCTTCAATGTATTTATCATCCAAGCGACCGAACATCTTGTAGTAAGTCCAAGACGTGTAACCAAGGATGATTGGCACCATAACAAACGCAACACCTGTCATTAGGTTAAGCGTCAGTTCAGATGAAGTCGCATCCCACATCGTCAAGCTGTGGTTAGGCACTAGATCTGACGGCATGATGAATGGGAACATCGCGAAGCCAGCAGTAAAGATAATACCCGCAACACCAAGACTTGAAGTGATGAATGAAGTCGCACACTTTTCAAGACGTGATGCCAATACAGTAAGCAGTGGCATCGCAACACCTAGTACAGGTGCAGTCCATAGCAGTGGGTGGGTTTCAAAGTTCTTCATCCACGCACCAGCTTCACGAATCACCTCTTTGTTTAGAGGGTTAGACGCAGCATTGGTATCAATACCACCAACAATTACGTAGCCTTCAATGTTCTGAACCCAGAAACCAGCAACAACAAACGTTAGCACGGTTAGCAAACCAGTAAGCTGAGCGACATTACGCGCACGAGTATGCACTTCGCCAGTAGTCTTCATCTGTAGCCAGCTCGAACCTTGCATCAGAATCATGAACAAGCTTACTAGGCCACACAGCAACGCGAATGGGTTTAGCAGACCAAAGAACGAACCGTGATACGTTGGCATCAGAAAGTCACTCAACTGGAATGGAACACCTTGCAGAAGGTTACCAAACGCCACACCAAAGATAATTGGTGGAACAAAGCCACTGATTGAGATACAAATGTCCCAGTTTCTGCGCCATTTTGGATCTTCAATTTTCGAGCGGTAGTCCAGACCAAGAGGACGCAGCCATAGTGCAGCAAGCGTCAGGATCATTGCCAGGTAGAACCCAGAGAACGACGTTGCGTAAACCAGAGGCCATGCCGCGAATAGTGCACCACCCGCAGTGATAAGCCATACTTGGTTACCATCCCAGTGTGGGGCGATTGAGTTAATCATGACACGACGTTGTGTGTCGCTTTTACCGATAACAGGTACAAGCGCGCCTACACCCATATCGAATCCATCTGTTACTGCAAAACCAACTAGTAGAACACCGATCAGTACCCACCAGATGAATCGCAAGATTTCGTAATCAAACATCTTGTTGTCTCCTTGTCTTACGCTTCTACTTGGCGACTAACTTTGTCTTCAACAGAGTCAGCGTTTTGCTCGAAGTGGTAACGGCCTGTTTTCAGGCTGCTAGGACCTTTACGAGCGAATTTCACCATTAGATATACTTCTGCAATCAAGAATGCCGTGTAAAGCGCCAGAATCGCGAATAGTGAAGTCAATATTTCACCAGCGGTTAGCGCTGAAGCGGCGACATGTACTGGTAGGATTTCACCCACCGCCCATGGTTGACGACCAAATTCTGCGACAAACCAACCCGCCTCGATCGCAATCCATGGAAGTGGAATACTGAATAGCGCAGCTTTAAGTAGCCATGTCTTCTGAGTGATTTTCTGACGACATGTTTGGATGAACGACAAACCAAATACGAATAGCATGATGAAGCCACACGCAACCATGATACGGAACGACCAGAATAGTGGCCACACGGTTGGGATAGAGTCGTCTGCTGCAGCTTGAATCTGCTCTTCTGTCGCATCAACAACATTGTCTGTGTAGCGTTTTAGAAGTAGACCGTAGCCAAGGTCACCTTTCACTTCGTCAAACGCGGCCATATTGGCATCAGACTTATCACCCGCACGCAATTTCTCAAGTAGCTCGTACGCGTACATACCGGTACGGATACGCTCAACGTGTTCTTCACGCAGATCACGCAGACCTGTAACCTGCTCATCAATAGAGCGAGTTGCGATGATACCCATTACGTAAGGGATTTTAACTGCGTAGTCAGTATGCATGTCGTCTTGGTTAGGAATACCAAATAGTGTGAACGCTGCTGGTGCTGGCTCTGTGTGCCATTCTGCTTCTACTGCAGCAAGCTTCACTTTTTGGACTTCACCAAGCTCATAGCCTGATTCGTCACCAAGAACGATGGTAGAAAGAATAGCTGCCATACCGAAAGAAGCGGCAATAGCAAATGAACGACGAGCGAACGCAACATCACGACCTTTCAATAGGTAGTATGAACTGATGCCTAGAACAAACATTGCGCCACAGGTGTAACCAGAAGCAACCGTGTGAACGAACTTAACCTGAGCAACTGGGTTAAACACAACCTCAGCAAAGCTCACCATTTCCATTCGCATGGTTTCGAAGTTGAATTCCGCGCCAACTGGGTTTTGCATCCAGCCGTTCGCAATCAGAATCCACAGTGCTGAGAAGTTAGAACCTAAAGCCACCAACCAAGTTACTGCTAAGTGTTGACGTTTAGATAGACGATCCCACCCGAAGAAGAATAGACCAACAAAAGTTGATTCCAGGAAGAACGCGACCAGTGCTTCAATCGCTAGTGGTGCACCGAAGATGTCACCTACATAGTGGGAGTAATAGGACCAGTTCGTACCAAACTGGAATTCCATGGTAAGGCCAGTTGCCACACCAAGCGCAAAGTTAATACCAAACAGCTTACCCCAGAACTTGGTCATGTCCTTATAGATTTGCTTGTTCGTCATTACGTACAACGACTCCATAATGGCCAGTAGGAAGGCCATACCAAGGGTCAATGGTACGAATAGGAAGTGATACATCGCTGTTAGTGCAAACTGCAACCGCGATAGATCAACTACGTCAATCATGGTAACTCCTATGTGTCGGCTGAATGACACTCTCTACATATTACAATCCATAATCAGGTGTTATTCACACATGAAATATGTTGAATTGTCACAACTTTTTGTTGCGAAAATGTACTTCGTTGGTTAGTTAATTGTTAAGCATCAGCTAATATAGCTGTGGCTAATATTACTTGTAAAAACACAATGTTTCAAAAGATTTATAGCCAGAATGCGCTTTGATACACATCAATATTTATGCACAGAACGTGGACAAAAATCCATCACCTTGACGCAAATCAAACAACACCTGACGCAAATGTTAAGGCTGGGTAATGGGAGGAGAGAATGACGGGGCACAAGCAAACATTAGCGCAACAAATGGCACCTTTCTATTAACTAAAAAGAAATTAAAGAAATCGAAGAAATGAGAGGTAGATCACCAAAAGTAAAAAGGCTGCGCATTTTGCCCAGCCTTTTTACTTTCTATTTTTCGATGCCAAAGTGGAGATAAGCCCGATCAGTGGCAATTCTACCCCGTGGTGTTCGCTGTAAATAACCTTGTTGAATCAGATAAGGCTCTAAGACATCTTCTATGGTGTCTTTCTCTTCACCAATAGCCGCAGCCATATTATCTAAGCCAACCGGACCTCCACCGAATTTTTCCATAATCGCCAGGAGAAGTTTGCGGTCCATGTAGTCGAAGCCCTGAGCATCAACATCAAGCATGTTTAGCGCTTTATCTGCGACATCAGCGCAGATGTGACCATTGCCTTTTACTTCTGCATAATCACGCACACGACGTAACAAGCGATTTGCAATACGAGGTGTTCCACGAGCACGACGTGCGACCTCTAAAGCCCCTTCCGGATCCATAGAGAGGCCTAAACAATCTGCACTGCGCTGGACAATGTCCTGCAGGTCTTTAATTTTATAAAACTCAAGGCGCTGCGTGATACCAAAACGATCGCGCAATGGTGACGTCAGTGAACCAGCACGCGTCGTTGCGCCGATTAAGGTAAATGGTGGCAAATCAATTTTAATTGAGCGAGCGGCCGGGCCTTCCCCAATCATAATATCCAACTGGTAATCTTCCATCGCCGGATAGAGCACCTCTTCAACCATTGGGCTTAATCGGTGAATTTCATCGATAAAGAGAACATCGTTTTCTTCTAAGTTGGTGAGCAGTGCGGCTAAATCCCCCGCCTTTTCCAACACAGGACCTGAAGTGGTACGAATGTTAACTTCCATTTCGTTAGCAACGATATTGGCGAGTGTGGTTTTACCCAAGCCAGGAGGACCAAAAATCAGCAGGTGATCTAACGCTTCATTACGCAGCTGTGCCGCTTTAATAAAGATCTCCATCTGGCCTCGAACGTGATCCTGACCTTGGTAGTCTTCTAACTTTTTGGGGCGAATTGCACGGTCAACGACGTCTTCTTCCCGAAAAGCCGGGTTTTCTGGCGCGATTAAACGATCAGCTTCAATCATCTTGTTACCTTGAAAAAATGGTTACCTGAGAGAATGGATTACCTTGGGCAAATTGTTACCTTCGGACTGGCGTTACACCATTGATTTTAGAGCTTCACGGATAAGCTGCTCGCTGTTCATATCCGGTTTAGCGATTTGAGCAACGACTTTCGAGGCTTGCGTTGGTTTGTATCCCAGAGCAAGCAGTGCACTGATCGCCTCTTCTTCCGCGTTATTCGACGTGGCAGATGCAGAGTCGGATGGAGCAGCGTCTGTGAATGGGGTAAATAGGTCACCCGCCCCCCATCCTTTCAGACGGTCTTTCATTTCAACCACCAAGCGCTCAGCCGTTTTCTTACCAACGCCCGGCAGCTTAACGAGTGTTGACACATCCTCTCGCTCTACACAAGTGACAAACTGACTTGCAGTCATGCCAGACAAGATACCCAAACCCAATTTAGGACCAACGCCGTTTGCTTTAATAACTTCACGGAACAGCGCGCGCTCTTTTACGGTATTAAAACCATAAAGCAGTTGAGCATCTTCGCGAACAACAAAATGAGTATAAATGATGGCTTCTTCGCCGATGTTTGGCAGCTCGTAAAAACAGCTCATTGGCATCTGAACTTCATAACCAATGCCGTTAACTTCAATTAAAACTTCAGGTGGTTGCTTTTCAAGCAAGGTGCCGCGAAGACGTCCAATCACGATAAATACTCTTTGGAAATGAATTTGCGACAGGATAATAAAGAACTGGATAGACATCCAGTTAATTTTACCGGTAGCGTCCTTTTCGTGCACTGGTCGCCTTTCCCGCCAGAGCGACGAGCGTTTTGTTGGTATTGGCATGACAGATCGCTACGCCAAGTGCATCGGCTGCGTCGGCTTGCGGTTTTGCTGGTAACTTTAGCATCTGCTGAACCATATGCTGAACTTGCGCTTTATCCGCTCCACCAGTTCCAACCACAGCCTGTTTAATAAGACGCGCAGCGTATTCATAAACAGGTAAATCCGCATTTACTGCAGCCACAATTGCACTGCCTCGTGCCTGTCCCAGTTTTAACGCAGAATCGGCATTCTTCGCCATAAAAACTTGCTCAATAGCGAATACGTCTGGCTGAAACTGAGTAATGATTTCAGTGACACCTGCATAAATTTGTCTGAGTCGACCTGGGAGCTCTTTTTCAGACATACGGATACAGCCGCTGCCAAGATATTGCAAATGGCGGCCTTGTTGGCGAATGACACCGTAGCCGGTAATACGTGAGCCTGGGTCAATGCCCAAAATAATTGACATTAAGTTTCCTAATCAACAACTCATTAGATTTATTAGAATATATTTCATTAAAACAAAAACTCCCGCAATTGCGGGAGTTTTTCTTCAATTGTTGTGCGCTTATTCTGCGTCTTTTTCTTTTGCTACCGTTACCGCAACCGCCAGCTCTTCTAGCGCTGCCGGGTTTGCAAGGCTTGGTGCGTCTGTCAGTAGACAAGAAGCCGCAGTTGTTTTCGGGAACGCGATTACGTCACGGATGTTTTCTGTACCACATAGCAGCATAACCAGACGGTCCAGACCGAATGCAAGACCTGCATGCGGAGGCGTACCGAATTTCAGTGCGTCTAGCAAGAAGCCGAATTTTAGTCGCTGCTCGTCAGCATCAATACCTAGGATATCGAACACTGCTGCTTGCATTTCTGCGTTGTGAATACGTACAGAACCGCCGCCCACTTCGTAGCCGTTAAGAACCATATCGTATGCGTTTGAGTTCGCTGCTGCAGGGTTCGCTTTTAGCTCTTCCGCATTAACACCTAGAGGCGATGTGAATGGGTGGTGCATCGCGTGCAGGTTGCCTTCGTCATCTTCTTCGAACATTGGGAAGTCAACAACCCATAGTGGTGCCCATGCAGACTCGTCGGTTAGCTCTAGGTCTTTACCCAGTTTCAGACGTAGCGCACCCATTGCTTCTGCAACGATGCCCGCTTTGTCTGCGCCGAATAGGATGATGTCACCAGACTCTGCTTGAGTGCGGTCTAGGATACCGTTGATCACGTCTTCGTTTAGGAACTTAGCCACTGGAGATTGGATACCTTCCATACCTGCCGCACGGTCGTTAACCTTCATCCAAGCCAGACCTTTCGCGCCGTAGATACCAACGAACTCAGCGTAGCCGTCGATTTGCTTACGCGTAAGAGATGCGCCACCTGGTACACGGATTACCGCAACGCGACCTTTCTCGTCGTTTGCCGGACCAGAGAACACTTTGAACTCAACGTCTTTTACAAGATCAGCAACGTCTACTAGTTCTAATGGGTTACGTAGATCTGGTTTGTCAGAGCCGAAACGACGAATTGCTTCAGCAAACGGCATTACAGGGAACTGACCTAGGTCTACGTTTAGTAGCTCTTGCCACATATCGCGAACCATGTTTTCTGTCACTTCACGAACTTGATCAGCTGTCATGAATGACGTTTCGATATCGATCTGAGTGAATTCTGGCTGACGGTCAGCACGCAAGTCTTCATCACGGAAACACTTAACGATTTGGTAGTAACGGTCAAAACCAGACATCATTAGCAGCTGTTTGAATAGCTGTGGAGACTGAGGAAGCGCGTAGAAGCTACCTTTGTGAACACGGCTTGGTACCAAGTAGTCACGAGCACCTTCTGGCGTCGCTTTAGTCAGTACTGGCGTTTCGATATCCAGGAAACCATTGTCATCTAGGAAACGACGCACAAAGCTAGACGCTTTAGCACGTAGCTTGATGCGGTCGCTCATTTCAGGGCGACGCAGGTCTAGGTAACGGTACTTCAGACGCTGCTCTTCAGAGTTCTTTTGGTTGAAGTCTAGTGGCAGAACGTCAGCGCGGTTGATGATTTCAAGCCCTTTCGCAAGGATCTCTACTTCACCTGTTGCCATGTCTTTGTTTGCTTGGCTTTCAGGACGAACGCGCACTTCACCCGTTAGTTTGATACAGAATTCATTACGAAGTGTGTTAGCCACTTCATACGCATCCGCCATATCTGGATCTACAACTACCTGAACGATGCCTTCACGATCTCGCATATCAATAAAAATAAGACCGCCTAAATCACGGCGACGGTTAACCCAGCCGCAAAGTTCTACAGTTTGTCCTGCAAGGGACTTGTTCAGGTGACCACAGTAATGGGTACGCATAATGAAATTCCCAATCTCTCAAAAGTTGTTGACTACGCTCTGTCGGCTTCATTGCCAAGCAGAGTAAAGATTCCGTTATACGCTGAAAGTCTATGAAAATCGACTACTCAGCGTACAATTAAGTGTGTTTTATCATTCATTGGTGCTTTTTAGTACTACAACTGTTCAAAACCGCACCAAAGCGAAAAAATTGGTACTGATTATAACGTGAAATTACCTATTTCAGCAAAACTCTCGTAAAGTGAACGCAGTAATAAATGTAAAGAAGAACGATGGATAACTTACCCCTTCGACTTGGATTAACCATGTGGTCACATAACCTGTGGCAACATAGCTTTTATGGCAGTGGCACCAAACCTGCTGGGCGTTTGGAGAAATACGCGCAGGTGTTTCATACCGTAGAAGGTAACACCACATTTTACGCGACGCCTTCACACAATACCGTGCAAAACTGGAAAGCGGCAACTCATGACGATTTCAAATTCACCTTTAAGCTGCCGAAAGCCATCACCCACCAGCAAATGCTCAGAGGATGTGATGCGCAGTTACGTGACTTTATGAAAGTGATGGAACCACTACATGAGCGCGTTGGTCAATGGACGCTCCAATTACCCGCCGCCTTTGGTCCTGAATACCTCGATCGTTTAAAGAAGTTTTGCGCCAGTTTTCCGCCAAACTTCCCTCTTGGCGTAGAAGTCCGTCATATGGCGTTTTTCTCCAAAGGTGACGAGGAGCGAGCACTCAATCAATGGCTGATAGAAAATGGTATCGACCGAATTATCATGGATAGTCGGCCGGTGTTTGCAGCAAAACCGGAAACGGAAGCGATCATCGATGCGCAGATGAAAAAGCCAAAAGTGCCGGTACACGCGATTGCGACCGCTTCTCACCCTATGATCCGCTTTATCGGCCATCCGGAAGAGCAGCAAAACTATGACTTCTTCACGCCTTGGCTGACGAAGCTATCGCAATGGATTACAGAGGGTAAACAACCGTATGTGATGATCCACACTGCCGACAACATCATAGCGCCGGAACTGGCTTCGAACCTGTATAAACATCTGCAAAAACACACTTCACTCCCTGACTTGGCTGCCTTCCCTGCCAACGATGGCAACGACCAGTTGCAGATGTTCTAAAGCAGTACATGACAGGGGCGATAATTTCTCATAAAATACGCGCCTTTTTTGATGCCTGACGTTTTCAGTCGGCTTGTATGCAGAGATTTGGTTATGAACCCTAAGAGCAATCCAGATACTATTTTTTCGGCTCCAATCGATAAAATTGGGGATTTCACGTTTGATGAACGCGTAGCGGAAGTATTTCCTGACATGATTCAGCGCTCCGTACCAGGGTACAGCAACATTATTTCTGCAATTGGCATGCTGGCTGAACGCTTTGTTAAGCCTCATTCAAACATTTATGATCTAGGTTGCTCTTTAGGTGCGGCGACGCTTTCCATGCGACGTCATATCAAGCAAGAAGGTTGTAAAATCATCGCTGTCGATAATTCACCCGCCATGGTGGAGCGATGTAAACTGCACGTGAATGCTTACCGCAGCGACACGCCTGTAGAAGTCGTTGAAGAAGATATACGTAATATCGAAATTGAAAACGCTTCGGTAGTCGTCCTGAACTTCACACTTCAGTTCCTTTCTCCGGATGACCGATACACGTTATTAGAGAAAATTTACGCAGGCCTGCGCCCAGGCGGCATTTTGATTCTGTCTGAAAAATTCGTCTTTGAAGATGAAGTGTCTAATGAACTATTGATAGATCTTCACCACGACTTTAAACGTGCAAATGGCTATAGCGAACTGGAAATCAGTCAAAAACGCAGCGCAATAGAAAATGTAATGCGTCCGGATTCTAAGAAAGACCATAAAGAACGTTTCGCAAAAATTGGATTCTCTAGCTACGATGTCTGGTTCCAGTGCTTTAACTTCGGGTCTATGTTTGCAATCAAGTAACCATTCGAACTTAAACTCAATTTACTTTTATACCATCAACTCAGCGATTAACTAACTATGTTTAACTTTGCAAATTTCTATCAATTAATTGCCCAAGACACGCGTCTTCAACCGTGGCTAAACGTGTTACCACAACAGCTTACGGACTGGCAAAATGCAGAGCACGGTGACTTTGGTCGCTGGTTGAAAGCACTGAATAAAATCCCTGAAGGGTCACCGAACCAGATTGACATTAAAAACTCTGTCACTATCAGTAATGACACCCCTTTTCATGAAGGTGAACTGAAAAAGTTAGAGAACTTGCTGCGTACATTCCATCCTTGGCGTAAAGGCCCTTACACAGTGCACGGTATTCACATCGATACTGAGTGGCGCAGTGACTGGAAATGGGATCGTGTACTTCCGCATATCTCGCCATTAAAAAACCGCAGTGTACTTGATGTCGGCTGTGGTAATGGTTATCACATGTGGCGCATGCTAGGTGAAGGCGCTCGTCTCTGTGTTGGCATTGATCCTTCTCACTTATTCCTGATCCAGTTTGAAGCTATTCGTAAACTGATGGGCGGCGACCAACGAGCACACCTGTTGCCATTGGGTATTGAGCAACTGCCAAAACTAGAAGCGTTCGATACGGTATTTAGTATGGGCGTGCTGTATCATCGTCGTTCTCCACTTGACCATCTGATGCAGCTAAAAGACCAACTGGTTTCAGGCGGTGAACTTGTGTTAGAAACCTTGGTGATTGAGGGCGACGAAAACGCCGTACTTGTCCCGACATCTCGCTACGCTCAGATGCGTAACGTGTACTTCTTCCCATCAGCAAAAGCACTCAAAGTGTGGTTAGAACTGGTTGGCTTTGAAGATGTGCGTATCGTTGATGAGAATGTGACAACAGTCGGTGAACAACGCACGACTGAATGGATGACTCACAATTCACTACCAGATTACTTAGATCCAAACGATCCGAGTAAGACGGTGGAAGGCTATCCAGCTCCACGCCGTGCCGTACTTGTGGCTCGTAAAGCATAATTAACTTAGATTTCTGACATTGCCCTAACTCACTGCTTCTATTAAGACATTACCCTCTCATCTTATTTCTTCAAGGGTGTGGTTCACACCCTTGATTCTAAGCTTTTCGTCACATTCCTCACTCTATAAGAGATAGAGAAACATTCTTACTTGTGAGGGTTTGTTGATATAAGCTAAACTCTTAAAAATCAAACAACTTAATCCATCCCAAGGTTTTCAATGTTATTACGATTGACTCCGGTTGTTGCCATCGTCTTGCTATCTGGATGTACACTTACCAAAGGCGAACAGTACCACCAAGAAACGTTAGCCGCTATCCAATCCTCAGAAACAAATGTCAACAATCGTATCGCGATTCTGGAGCAGCAGCTCAGTAATCAATCGGACCATATAGACAACCTTGAAGGCCAAGTAGGTACGTTAAAAGGCGAGCTCCGTACGTTCCGCGATGAAGCCATGGCTGAAGTTAAAAAGCCCAAAGAACAAATTATTGTCCAGGCACCAACGCCAGTAGAGCAGACGCCAACGCACGACATTATTCTCGGTTCGATAGAGAAAGTAACCATTGACTCCATTAAGCAGACGTTCGATGCACGTGTCGATACTGGCGCTGCCACTTCGTCTTTAAATGCTATCGATATTAAAGAGTTTGAGAGAAACGGAAAAAACTGGGTTCGCTTTCACCTGGCCGACAATACAAAATCTGAAGAAGAAAAAAATATTTGGATTGAGGCACCTGTCCTGCGCTACGTGAAGATACGTCAATCCACGGTAGATGATCTTGACCGCAGAGCGGTTGTAGAACTGTGGGTCAAAGTTGGGAAAATCCATGAAAAAGCGCAATTTACGTTGGCAGATCGTTCCCACATGAACCATCCTATTTTACTGGGTAGAGAATTTATCCGCGACATCGCGTTGGTCGATGTTAGCCGCACATATATTCAAACAGAAGAAAACTAAGAATAATAAGGTAGATTATGACGTCAAAAATACCGTTTTACGTATCCGTCATTTTATTGGTGGTTGCGGGCATCGCTTTGAGTGTTTTCAGACACCAAAATTATGGCGTGCCATGGACTCCAGGTGAAACACGTCAGGTATGGGATGTAGAAGCTCGTATTGAATTCAATGCGAATGGCAACGAAGTGAAAGCTTCACTTGCCGCCCCTCATACACAGAGTGGTTACACACTTATCGGCGAATCCGCCTCTTCTTCTGGTTATGGGGTCTCTTACATAAACTCAGACTCTGGACGTCGCGCAGAATGGTCAATCCGCCAAGCCCGAGGTCCTCAGACCATCTACTACAAAGCACAATTTCTGGTGGATCCACAAGCTCAGGTTACCCCTCTCCCACCCGCTGATGAGATTACCCCTCCAACGCTTTCAGCTCCACAACAAGCTGCTGCAAACGCACTGATAGAGCGAGCAATGAGCCGCTCTGCGGACAACGTAACGTTTGCACGTGAACTGATCAAAACATTGAACGATCCGGACAGTCAAAACTCTGCGCTGCTGCTGAACGATTTTGACCGTACCGATGCGTTACACAATATCCTTCTCTCAGCAGGCGTACAAAGCAAAACCGTAGGTGTTATCGAGCTGGAAGATGGGCGCCGACGCCAAACCATTCAACCTATGGTACAAGTGTGGTCTGGTAAAGACTGGGTTCTGTTCTCTCCAAACTCAGAGCAAAAGGCGGTGCAACCGAACCTATTGGTTTGGGATGAATCCAACGTATCTCTTCTCGATTTAGTTGGCGGCAATAATAGCCAAGTTCATTTCTCAATGATCAAGCAGGATATGACTCCTCAACAGGCAACCAACAACAAAATTGAAGCTGATGGCCTGATGAACATCTCTATCCATAGCTTGCCTCTTGAAGAACAGGCTATGTTTAAGACCATCATGCTAATCCCTATTGGCGCACTGATTGTGGTATTCCTGCGCGTAATCATCGGTCTTAAAACATCAGGTACCTTCATGCCAGTTTTGATCGCGGTCGCCTTCGTCCAAACCCAATTGGTGACGGGTATTGTCGGCTTCTTGCTCATTGTCGGTACGGGTTTGATTATCCGAAGCTATCTATCGCGGCTTAATTTACTTCTGGTCGCTCGAATATCTGCGGTTATCATCACGGTAATCATGATCATTTCGGTATTCACTGTTGTCGCATTTAAGATCGGTCTGACAGAAGGTCTAACCATTACGTTCTTCCCGATGATCATCTTGTCATGGACCATCGAACGTATGTCGATTCTGTGGGAAGAAGAAGGGGCGAAAGAAGTAGCGCTTCAAGGTGGCGGCTCTCTACTCACCGCGGTAATGGTTTACTTGGCAATGACCAACTCGTATATCCAACACCTGACGTTTAACTTCATCGGTCTTCAGTTGATCGTTCTGGCTGGCATTCTTCTGCTCGGCACATATACAGGTTACCGTCTAACAGAGCTGCGTCGCTTCAAACCACTAGCGGAGGATTAAACGATGTTTGAACGTTTTACTTCGCCAGCAAAGCTTCGCCATAAAGGCATTATGGGAATGAACAAGCGTAACCATAGCTATATTGGTCGCTACAATGATCGTTCCAAATATCCCTTAGTGGATGACAAGCTGAAAACTAAAATCATCGCTCAGGCAGCAGGGGCTACCGTCCCTGCCCTCATCGGCGTCATTCATAACCAAGCCGAAGTCAAAACCATCCACAACATGGTTAAAGAGTGGCCTGGCTTTGTGATCAAGCCTGCTCAAGGTAGTGGTGGTAAAGGTATCTTAGTTATCACCTCACATAAAGATGGTGTATACACCAAGCCTTCAGGTGCTACCATTGGCAAAGAAGAAGTAGAGCGCCACATCAGTAACGCACTTGCGGGGCTATTTTCTCTTGGTGGCAAAAACGATGTTGCCGTTGTAGAGAACCTGATTAAGTTTGATGACTGCTTCGATGGTTTCAGTTATGAAGGTGTGCCAGATGTTCGAATCATAGTGTTTAAAGGCTATCCCGTAATGGCCATGATGCGTTGTTCAACAGCAGCGTCTGATGGTAAAGCGAACCTCCACCAAGGTGCAGTAGGCGTAGGTATCGATATCGCCACAGGTAAAGCGATCAGAGCGGTACAATTTGACCAACCTGTCACTCACCATCCAGACACTGGAAAAGACCTTTCAAGGCTTGAGGTTCCACATTGGGAACGCTTGCTTGAACTGGCTTCTAGTGCTTGGGAAATGACAGGGTTAGGCTATATGGGCACGGACATGGTGTTGGACAAGGAAGAAGGGCCGATGGTTTTAGAGCTCAATGCACGTCCGGGATTGGCTATTCAAATCGCGAACGGTATGGGTTTGCTGCCTCGTTTGAAACATATAGAAAGCCTTGGCACCCCTGCAGAATACCCAAAACCGAAAGAGCGCGTCGCCTACGCGGCAGCGCAGTTCGGTGCTAAACCGCAATTCTGATATAACTTTTGCTCACTGGACCTCAAACATGTGGTTCAGTGAGTCAAACTAGCATAAATTCTTCTGATTGCTAGGTTACCTTTCATATTTGAGCTGTATACCTCGTTTTCCTTTTAAAGCACGAAAACGCGCCCCTCAATCGATGATCTATCTAACAAATTAAACATAGACCGTTTTTTTTATACTCAACATCTTGGGTATGATGAGTGCTCCCCTTACTCAACTTATGAGGTTGAGACATGTTAACAAAAGATACAAATAATAAAGAAACATCGCTTGTTGACCATGAGACTCTAGACCAGCATTTACAACGTTTGTCAGAGATCTCTATTCAAGCACTTGAAGAGCTTGCTGAAATGATCGAAGTTAAAAATGACGTTTCAGAGGACTAGCACTAAGTCTTTCTTAAGTTAAGTGCTCAAAAAGCCGAGGCTGTCGTCCTACAACCTCGGCTTTTTTATATCTTCAGTGAGCGTCTCGTCTTTAGCCCGCTTTGGCTACGGCTGATTCCGAGTCTGCAGCGGCATACTGTGACTTAATCTGATCCGCGACCTTCTCCGCAATCATAATAGTAGGCGCATTGGTATTCCCACCAATGAGCGTTGGCATTATCGATGCGTCAACAACTCTAAGTCCTGCTATGCCATGCACGACTAAATTCTTATCCACCACCGCCAATGGATCATCCGCCTTACCCATTTTACAAGTGCCCACCGGATGATATTGGGTATCAGCCCGGTTGCGAATATCCTGCTCGATTGCGCGATCATCATTAGCATCAACCGGATAAAAATTCTCACCTCGAACCTCATCAAATGCCTGGCTTTCCATCATCTGATGTTGTTTCTTCCACGCTTTGATCATGATGTCCATATCATCTGGATGACTAAAAAATGCAGGATCAATCAACGGTACGTCATAGGGATCAGCACTTTGAAGTTTGACGGTGCCCCTACTTTTTGGCCTCAGTAACGTAACATGAGAACTATAACCATGGCTGAAATGAACCTTACGTGCGTGGTCATCAACAACCGCCACCACAAACACGAACTCCAAGTCAGGTACATCGATACTGTCATCTGAGCGAAGAAAACCAATCCCCTCGGCAAAATTGCTGCTCATTTTGCCACTGCGCTGCTTCATCCATTTAGGTAACGCTTTACCCATTTCAGAGACCATTCGAAACGAGACGCCAAAAGACTCTTTCTTATCAAGACATTTGTAGCTGTGCACCAGATCTATGTGATCTTGTAAGTTTTCACCGACACCCGGTAACTCGTGAACTTGCTCGATACCGTGCTTGTCGAGTTCTGCTTTGGCTCCAACACCAGATAAAAGCAAGATTTGAGGAGAACCAAAAGCTCCAGCTGAAAGAATCACTTCCCGACTACTTTTGATCTGAAAACGCTTTCCTCTTAAACCGTATTCGACACCAATGGCACGCTTACCTTCAAATAGAACCTTGTGCGTGGTGGCCTTAGTGAGCACCGTGAGATTCGGTCGACTCAAGTGTGGCGTCAAATACGCTTTCGCCGCACTGCATCGCTCGCCATCGCGCTGAGTCACTTGAGTGTAAGTCGCACCAAACTGCTGCGCGCCATTAATATCATCACTTCGCGGAACGCCAATAGACTCACAAGCCGACAAGTATCGTTCAATAAGCTGGCTCGGCGAGCGTAACTCAGCGACATTCAAAGGCCCGCCCTGACCATGATATTCGTTATGGTGAACCTCGTTGTTTTCCGCTTTTTTGAAGTACGGCAGGCACTCGTCGTAGCTCCACCCTGTGTTGCCAAGACTTGCCCATAAGTCATAATCATAACGATGCCCCCTCGAATACATCATGGCATTGATCGAGCTCGAACCACCTAAGGCTTTTCCTCTCGGCTGGTAACCTTTGCGACCATTTAATCCAGGCTGGGGGACCGTTTCGAACCCCCAGTTGTATAATTTGGTCGGCATCATGGCAACCGTACCAATGGGCGTATGAATAAATGCGCTATTGTCCTTACCACCAGCCTCAAGCAGGCAAACCGTCACGTTAGGATCCTCAGATAAACGCGATGCCAAAACACAGCCTGCCGAACCACCACCCACAATGATATAGTCGTAGCTTTCCATTATCGACCTCCCCAAGGCAGTAGATTAACCATGCTCTTCTGCCATAGACAGAGGTAAATAACACTGCCTGAAGAAACATTTGACACGTAAATGCGTATTCCTTTCGCTGATTTCGTCATATTTCATCCTTTGAATCAATTTGGTCATTCCAATCGGAATAAGTAAAGCGCGGCTACACAGCGCCAAGCTAGTAGTCACGAGAGGGAAGACATCACCCAACATCAAGAGTCTGCCTTCCCAAACACCGAAGAGGTCGATAAGTGCTGTGTCAGCTATTTTTGATCATTTAATCGAGGATCTGGTTTGCCGACAAAAAAGCGTAGAATCAGTTTTTGCACCCAACTTCCATACGGAGGCGAGAAAAGCTGAATTGGGAACCAGTCGCGCATTTGCAATACCGAACGTGCATGGCTCAACTCTCTGAACCCTTCTTCACCGTGGTAATTGCCTATCCCTGAATTACCTACCCCACCAAACGGTACTGAGTGATTAAGAACATGCCATCCCCAGTCATTCAAGGTGACACCACCACTGTGAGTGTGTGTAAGCACGGACTCGCGCTGCGTCTCATCGTTAGTAAACAGATAGCACGCGAGAGGACGTGGCCTGTCGGTAATATATTGAATTACCTCATCAATGGAGCGGTAGGTGTGAACCGGAAGCAAAGGGCCAAATATCTCTTCCTGACAGATACGCATATCCGATGTCAGATTAGTAGCAATATAGAGCGGAGTTTTACGCCCTTCTCCACGATCCAGACATTGGATAATATCAGCGCCTTTCTCCTTGGCATCATTGAGCAAAGCATGAAAACGTCGGTATTGTGCTTCGTCAACTAACGAGGTGTAGTCCTGATTTGATTTAATCTCACCATACATAGCTTGATGGGCAGCTTTGAGCGCACGGACAAACTCTTGCCGTTTGCCTTCAGGGATAAAAGCGTAATCCGGAGCAATGCATATCTGACCTGAGTTCATTCCTTTACCGTGAGCGAGGCGTGCTGCCGCCTTTTTCACGTCGTAATCTTCAAACACTATTGCAGGCGATTTGCCGCCAAGTTCAAGCGTGACGGGGGTTAAATTAGCGGCTGCATTTGCCATGATGGTTTTGCCACTCGCTGGCGACCCAGTAAAAACCAGATGATCAAATGGAAGATGGGATATTTCCATTGCTTCAGGATGAGTGCCATCCACCACGCGCACCAAGTTCTCTGGATAAATTTCAGCTAACATTCGGCGTAACTGTTTTGTCGTCGCTGGGCAATTGGGTGGCATTTTGATCATGCAGCGGTTGCCTGCGGCTAACGAGGTGATCATTGGGCCTATCGACAGGTAAATAGGAAAATTCCATGGACAGATAATACCTACCACACCTTTCGGCTGGTATCTGACTTCAAGCTTATTGCCTTTAAACAACCATTCAGTTGGCCGTCTGCTGGGCTTCATCCAGCTTTTAAGGTGACGGACCACATGGTTAATATCCAGAATCGGAGCAAGTACATCAGCCATTACCGACTCCGTATGACTGCGCCCGCCGAAGTCCTCATTCATCGCTTCAGCCAAAATATCCTGATAGCGAGACAGCTGCTTTTTCAATGCCAGTAAACGCTGCTTTCTGACGGCTAATGTTGCTAGAGGCTCCGCTTGATAGGCTGACTTCAGTTCAGCAAACCAAGTGGCCAGTTCACTAGAGTTTAATGCTTCACTCGTTGCCGTAGTTTGACTGAGGTCGCTGTCACTGACCTCATCTTGCTTAGCCAACACGTTCATATTTCTCTCCCATCCTACAATTTATTGCATTACAACATTTTGATAACATTAGTCACAGGTTACAAAACGACAAAAACCGGTGATATTCGGACAACCTTGAGAGCAAACTGACAGAATATCACGCAGATAAACGCTAGGATGATAAGGGTCTGTAGAGGGAAAACAATGGAATACACCGCGATTTACGAGCCAGATACACTAGCTTTCGGCATTTTAGATTTACAACTGCTCAAACGCTATTTAGATCCTAGTGTCAGCGTTGAGGCATTACTAGATGGTAGCGGTATCAATGCTTCTCAGCTTTACGCGCCAGAGACTCATATCACGCTTACACAAAAGCTAGTGATCTTTAGTAACGCCCTTAGCCAGGCAGAAGAACCGAGTTTAGGGCTAAAAATAGGCCAACAGGCTAAGTTCAGTGATTTCGGTGTGCTTGGTTATGCGGTCTTAAGCAGCAACACATTATTTGATGCCTTAGTGATGGGATTTAAGTATCTGCGTCTCGCAGGGCCGGTTCTTAAGAAGAAAATGTGGGTTGAAGGCGACATAGGCTATTTCCGTGCTGAGCAATTAATCGAACTTCAATCCATGTTGCCGTTTTGCTGCGAATACTGGTTTTCAGCCATCCAGAACTTATGCGAAGAAGTGATGCAGCACCCATTTCCCTCGACGGTCATTCGCTTTCCTTATCCTGAACCAGAATACAGCGAGTTATATAAGCAAGTGTTTCACTGTGATATCGAGTTCAATAGCGACCGGTTGGAATGGCAATTTGATGCACAAAGCATTTACGAACCACTACCTGCAGCCAACCCTATCACACTACAAATGTGCCTCAAATCTTGCGATGAAATGCTGGCAAAAGTCAGTGGCAGCACCAGCTTAAAAGATAAAATAACCCAGATATTTATTGAGCGTCCGGGTAACTACCCTTCTATTGAAACGCTATCATCCGACCTGGGTATGTCGTCCAGAACCTTAAGTCGTCACCTTAAGCAGGAAAATACCAGCTATCAGCAAATTCTCGATCAAGTCCGTTTTCATTTAGCGCGCCACTACCTTGCTTCGACACAAATCAGTATTGAAGATATCTCCGAAAGAGTTGGTTTCTCTGACAGCGCGAACTTTCGTCATGCTTTTCGTAAATGGAGCGGTTGTTCACCAAGGCAATACCGCCAAACAGTGTTACCGGACAACTCGGCGGTTTAACTTGGGCTATGCAGTGCTGACCCTATCCATGAAATAAAAAAATGCCCGCTATTGTTAGCGGGCATTTAACTTCAAATCGGACGGTTAAGACTCAAACTCTTCAGCCATTTCCTGGGCTTCACTCTTCGGCTTGTCTGTTTGACCAAAGCCACGCAGACCCACTACATGTACATGCTCGTGATCTTTAAACACCTTACGCACCAGTTTGTAGGTTGTGCCTTTTTCTGGGCTGATGTTTTCTGGCGCAGCAATCAGAAGCTGCATATCCAGACGGTCACACAGTTCGAATAGTGTCGAGATAGATCTCGCATCCAGACGCGCAGCCTCATCAAGGAACAACAGACGACAAGGAATGATGTCTTTACTACGCAGACGACGGGATTCTTCTTCCCAGCTTTGTACTACCATCAACAGGATCGACTGACCCGTACCGATCGCCTCACCAGTCGATAGCGCGCCAGATTCAGCCTGTAGCCAACCCTCTGAACCACGGTTCACTTCCACACTTAACTCTAAGTAGTTACGGTAATCTAATAACTCTTCACCAAGTACTTGTGGAGAACGTTGCCCCATGTCGATATGTGGGTTTACACGCTGGAACAGTTTCGCCATCGCCTCTGAGAAGGTAAAGCGCGAAGACTCAAACAAGTCTTTGTGCTGTTCCTGCTGAGAAGACAAGCCGTGCAATAGCACCTCGTGGCTTTCGCGGATCTTCACGTTGAGTCGAACGCCTTTCACCTGACCAAACGAGATGTTCGACAAGCCTTGGTTTAGCATACGAATACGGTTTTGCTCACGTTGAATCGTCTTCTTAATGATGCTTGCCGCCGATTCAGAACTGATCGCCAGACGGTTTTCACGCTGAGTCAGCTCTTCTGTCAAACGCGCCAGCTCCACTTCCATCTCTTCGATCGCTTCTACCGGATCATCGGTACGGATGATGTCTTGACGGATACGCTCTCGAAGGTGCTGGTAGACTGCAATGTAGAACAGAACTTTACGCTCAGGTCGAGCGTTGTCTTCAGACAAACGCAGCGCATCACGCAGGTCGTCATTGTTTGCCACAGCAAGACGCAGCGCACCGAGCGATTTATCCGACATTGAACGCAGCTCGTCCGCAGACAAGTAAGCCAGCTCACGTTTGTGAAGGCGTCGTTCAACATCATTTTCACGCGCTAAACGAAGTACAGAACACCAGCCGGCTTTTGCTGCAACGACAAAAGTGCGAAGCTCAGCGTACTCTTTCTGCACTTTCTTCAGACGTTTCGCCAGACCTTTCATCTCTAACTCAGTAGAGGTGATGGTGCGCTCGTATTCACTCTTACGGCTACGTGATGAGTGCAAACGCTCTTGCAGCTCGTCACGACGACGCATTGCACGCTCTTCTGCACCTTCATCCGCATTAACACCGAACTCTTGCAGCTCCTGCTTGAACTCCTGAACAGTTTCCAGTTTCGCTTGGTGTGAACTTTTCAGCGATGCCAATACTTGGTTGTATTGGTTCATCTGACCTTGCGCTTGTTTCAATTCTTCACGAGAGCGAGAGCGCATTTGCTCAGCCTGAACCAGTTTGGCTTTTAGCTGCTCGCTCAGTTCGCTGCTCTTGTTGAGAAGATCGACCGAATCTGAGTAGGCAAAGTAGTGACGACGTTCTACCAAATCGGACAAAGCAAAGATTTGCTTCTTAAGATTTTGCAGTTGCTCGTCTGACGCTTTGTATTCCGCTTCTAGCGCATCGAACTGCTCAGGGTCCGCATCCAATGCTGAAACAATCTTCTCAAGCTCAGCCACGGCTTTCGCATGGTTGTTCAGGAATGTTTTCGCCTCTGACAATTGCGCTATTTTCTCTTCCAGCTCATCAAAGCGTGCTTGAAGCGTGTCGTCTTCAATCAGTGCCATGTTTGGTGCAAGTTTGTCGAGTGAAGACAAGGCTTGTTTGCTGGTTTGAAGCTGAGAACGTTGTTGTTGTTCTTTCGCTTCCAAATCAACCAATACGCGGGCAATTTGGTTACGTTTTTCACGTACATTAGTCAATGCTTGCTCAGGATCGGCATCGAATGCGACCTGAATGTGATAAGCAACAAACTGGTTGAACGCTTGATACAAACGCTGCATCTTCTGAGAGTCGAATGCCGCTTTGGCGTGCTTCTCAACCACTTCTTCACGCTCGTTGCGCAGCAATTCTAAACGCTGCTCACGTGCAGCCCGGCCAAACAGTGGAATTTCCGGCAAGCGTGAGTAACGCATTTGACGTGCATTCATACGAACGCAAACTGCGCCTTCCAGCTCTTCGGCATCGAATGAGCTATCATCAAAGGCATCAATGTCACCTTCAATGATGTACAAATCTTCAGGACAGTCGTCCAGCTCAACCAGTTTCTCTTCGATGCCAGATAGATCTGAAACGACGATCGCATGACGTGCTGGTCCGTACATCGCGCTGAAGTATGGCGCATCATCGATCGTAATATCGTCGTAGATTTCAGACAGCAATACGCCACCCAGTGTGTCAGCAAGTCCCTTCAGACGAGGATCATTTGAACCACCTGGTGAGGCTAAACGTTCTATTTCGCTTTCCAGCTGGGTACGACGTTCTGCCAGTTTGTCTTTTGCCAGAGACAGTTCTTTCTCTTGCTCAAGAACCACCTGCATATGACTCATTACTGCATGGCGATCTTCTAGCTCAACACCGCTTTGCTCACGCAGCTTTTCCAGCGCATCATTCGCTGCAATCCAAGTTGGCGCAATGGCTTCAAGCTTTTTGATTTCTGCTGCAGAATCCTGCTCTAGTCGACGCTGTTCGCTGCGCTGTTCACGCACGTCTTCTTGCGTCAATTCCAGCGATTCAATTTGCATTGCGTGACGTTCACGTTCCTGTTCGAAGGTGATTTCATCCATTAGCTCAACATGGAACTGCTTTTGATATTCTGCTACCAGCTCGCTCGCCTGACGCTGCTGGTTAAGGCTACGCTCAAGGTCACGATGTTGTGCACGCCACTGTTGTTCATTTTGAGCGATTTGTTGGGATTCACGCGCTTTCGCAATTGCACTTTTCGCCTTATCAGCCGCGTCTTGACGCTCCACCTGACCAACGATGCTTCGTACCAGCTTCAGCGCCGTTTCAAACTGTTGCGCCGCAGCTGAAGACATATCCAGCTTGTGCTTCACCGACAGCAGCTCGTTGGTACTGTCCGTCTGTTTATTTTTCAGTTCGGCAACCAAGGCTTGCGCGGATTCTGCTGTCAGACTCTCATCACCCAATAGCTGTTTCGCTTTATCAAGTGCCTGTACCGCTTGTTGGTATTGCAGAGCACGCGTTTGTTGCACGTCTAGCGCCTGCTGGTAATCCGCAAGTTGCGTCTTAAGGCTATCGACCTCTTCTTCAGAAATGGTCGCTTGCTCTTCAGCCATCATCACGCGTTCTTGCGCTTCTTCAACGACCATCATCTGTTCTTCAAGACGCTCGCTAAGCTCTTCAAGATCTTCCTGATAACGTTCGATCTTCTCTTGCTGACGCAGTGCATTTTGAACTAGCTGCAAGTGATCTGACGCGGCTTGGTAGTCCTGCTCTAGCGCTGATTCTGAATCAACCAGAAGCTCAAGCTCTTCTTGCACTCGGTTAAGCAGGTTGTTTTGCTCAATCAGGGTCTCGCGAGAACCAAATAGCTCAGAACGTAAAGACAGTGTCTGCTCTAGCTTTTTGCGACGCTCGTTAGCGTGGCGCATGTAGTCAGCGGCCACGTAATTGGTAGACTCGGTGATCAGATGTTTGAACAAGTCACGGTCAGCCTGCGTGGTTTTGATCGCTTCCAGCGTCATGCGGTTTTCGCGCAGCGCCGATTCCATATCCTGGAATGCTTTCTTCACGCCACCGTTTTGGGGCAGAAGGTAGTCACGCAGCGAGCGGGTAATTGCACTGGAGATACCACCGTAAAGGGAGGCTTCAATCAGGCGGTAGAACTTAGAACGGTCGCCTGAATTACGAAGTTTCTTCGGAATCACACCAAACTCAAACATCTGCGCGTGGTAATCGACGATAGATGAGAAAGCTTTGAATTGAACGCCTTCAAATTCAGAGATAATGTCTTTAACTTCGTTAATCTGACGCACGCGTGCTTGTGTTGCAGATACGCTCTCAACGAGAACATCCGTCGGCTTCACATGGCTTGGCAGCCCTTGGATAACAAACGGTTTGATATCTACTTTCTTGTCACGGCCCGCCACTTGCTGCAGTTTTACCGCAAAAAGCAGACGTTGGTTACGTGAGTTCACCACATCCAGAGCAGCGTAACACGCGCCCGGTTGCAGCTTACCGTATAGACCTTTGTCACGAGATGATTGGCTACTGCCCGCTTCTGTGGTGTTACGGAAATGCAGTAGCGTTTGGTCAGGGATCAGAGCGGTGATAAATGCCGCCATCGTGGTTGATTTACCTGCACCGTTACCACCGGATAAAGTAGTCACCAGACCATCAATATCAAAGGTACGGGCAAAGAAACCGTTCCAATTGATCATGGTCAGCGATTGATATTTACCACGTTCAATCATGCTCATGCTTCACCCTCTTCTATCATTTCTTCTTGGGCTTGATCTTCTTGATCTTCTTCAGACAACAGACTACCTTGGCTAGGTTCTTTGGTATGAACCACCGCTTCACCGTCACGGATCAGACGTAATTGAGCTTCACGCATATCATCACCAACACGCACATCCGCACCAAATCGGAATACCGCTTCGCTGATACTGAATTTACCGGTTTCGCCGATATTGATGATCATACCAAGGCGGCGCAGACGGCGTAGCGAGGTGCGCACTTTTTCAAACAGTTTCTCTTTATCCAGGTCTGAGCCTGTGGCGCGGTTCGTCACCAGCTTCATGAGTTTCTTTTCATCCACTAACGCCAGCATCTCTTCGTAGAGCTCCTGATTAGTGAAAATACCTTCATGAGCCAGACGTTCCGGACTCAGATATAAGAAACACAACACCTTACCCACCAGCATATCCAGCTCAGAAAGAATACTACGACCAATCAAAGACGTAGAACGTGGACGGAGATAGAAGAAACCTTCTGGCGCTTTAACCAACTCAGTATTGTAACGCTGGTAGAAAGAAGACAGCTCAAGTTCAAAATCCGACAACAATGCGTGGTTATCCAAATCTTCGCTTGAGATGTGACGCCCAGCTCGTAGCATACTGTCTAGCGCTGGAAACAGAGGGTTAGTAATTGCTTTTGCCAGTTTATCTGACATGTATTCATTAATATCGGTCGATGACATTCGCTTGTACCTTTGCCCCAAATTCGTTGATTGATTTCCAGTCTGGTTGAATGGCTTGATAATCCGATTCTGAATAGCCCAGACGAACAGCCTGATCAACAATAATTCGGGCTAAATCAAAGTGATGAGTAAATGGGTGTTGTGCAAGGTAATCTCGCAGTACCACGCTCAAATCGATTGGTGTGCCCTGCTCTTTGTGGGCTTTTAGCATGTCACCAATACGCTCTGATAACTCATCATTGACTTGTTGAAATTCTTCGTATTCCACTTCCATCGGAACTTGGCCTGTTACCTCGTCATCACGCAGTACCAGAGCTTCGTCACGAAGGTCGGATAATCGCTCTGCATCTGCATAAGTCAGATACCAAGGCATATCAAAGTAATCTTTAATCGATTGACGCAATCGGGAACTGAACGCACGGTTCTTATCCATATCGATAGCGGTACGGATAAACTTATGTACGTGTCGGTCGTAACCGATCCAAAGATCAATCGCTTGCTGGCCCCAGCTCGTGATGCGGTCCAACTTCATTTGCAGACCAAACAGTGCTTCTTCAATAAACTCAAGTTCAGGGTCGCCATAGACAAGCTCCTGAATATCTAGAATCTGAGTTTGCAGCTCATCACTGGCTGCCTGCAAGGTATCTTGAAGTTCACGCAGTGTGCTGGACGTTTCAGACAATAACGCTTCACAGTTATTGATGGCTTCTCGCCAATCTTTATTCAGCAGGTCGGCAATCTGCTGTTTCACAGATTGTTGCTGCTCGTCCATAACACGTTGGTTAAGATCGATTTGGTCGAAGATCTCGCCTACGGAATACTTAAGGACTCCGTACACGTTTTTCTTCCAGTGACCCGGTGTACCACCTTTTTGGGCAGCTTCAATCGCTTTCGCCATTTCATCCGCGACCATAGACAGCTGAATAGAAAGGCGAAGTTTTGAAAACTCACGATGACGCACGTAGTAATCCGTGATACCTATCGCCAGTGGCGACAAGCGGTAGATACTCGCACCGTCAGTCACTTCACTGACAAAACGGCTGATCAGACGCTGCTTAACCATCTCATTGATGGCATTGTTTGCCCTGAAAGCAGAGGCTTCCCCCGTTTCATCAAATAATCGAGTGACGATAGCAAACGCATCATGCAGTTCACCTTCACCCAATTCATCGTCAAACCTTTCATTACTTAGTACTGCGATGGCAATCAAGAACGCCAATCGCTCTGTGGTCAGGTTCAACGAGAAATCTTGCTGCTTAACCCAGCCAACCAATTCATCAATAGGTTGTTCTGCAGCATTGAGAGTCATCTCACTCATTGTTATTCCTGTTTTTCTTTCTTTTTGGCCCACACGTGAATGTAGCGACCTAATGAGAGGTATGGCTCTTGTCGACAAAGTTGTTTTTCTAGCGCCAACACATCTTCAAACTCGTAATCACCCATGTATTGCATATTTCCTATGTAATCACTGAATGAGCGAATACCAGATTTACCACAAATACTGAACCCGGAGTCTTCTATCCATTGGTAAACTTCTTCTGGTTTCAGGCCTTTTTGCGGCTGTAGTTTAAATCTTTTTCGGTGGGGCATGCCGTCCAAAATATGAGGAATGTTGCCACAAACCAAGTTTTTGTAGACTAAACCATGGTGGTTGTAGAACATCACCGACGCAATGCCTCCCGGTTTCACTTGTTCCAGTACCGTTTCGAGAGCGGTTTTAGGATCAACCAACCACTCCATCACGGCATGAAACATGACAAGATCCACCTGGTTGTCCAAGTGTTCGCCAATGGACTGGACAGGTGAATGAATCAGGCGATACTGCTCAAGCAAACCATTATTTTCAATATCCTGTTTAGCTAGTTGCAGCATTTCCGAAGATAGATCACATAAAGCGACACGATGTCCGAGCTTAGCAAGCTTTTGAGACAGTTGTGCTAAACCACCACCCGCATCCAAAACTTCTAGGGGTTGCTGGTCTGCCTCTAATTCACTTAGAATCTGTAGAAAATCTTCCCACACAATAATTTGGCGGATCTCCCCTTTATCGGAGCCGTAAATATTTTTTGCAAATTTGTGGGCGATATCGTCGAAATTGCGGTCTTCTGTCACTTCTGCTGAGTTATCATAACGGATTGTGTCGCTATTCTGGCACAAGGAAAGCAGGAATAAAGAGGAATACCCTCATTTTTATTTTCAATTGATGTTTTTTCGGACTATTTATGTATGTTTGAGCTGAAAAAAGTAGTGTCAGCTATGCTCATGCCCTTACCAGCATTGCTGCTGATAGGATTATTGGGCCTGGCTCTCATTAGTTTTACCATTAAGCGTAAAACCGGCTGCTTCGTTGTTTTATTCTCTTTTGTCGGCATTTTCCTTGTTGCCTTCCAGCCTGTTTCAACCAAGCTTCTTATGCCACTGGAACGTGAGCACAAAGCGTTTCTTCCCGTTTCCGGAGCCATCGACTACGTGATGGTGCTAGGCAATGGCCATGTTATCGATGACGAGATTCCACCAACTTCCCAGTTAAGTCGTGCTGCTCTTATGCGTTTAACCGAGGGAATCCGAATTTTGCGCATGTACCCTGGTGCCAAATTAATTTTATCTGGTTATGCCGGTGGCTCTGAAATCAGCCATGCGCGTATGATGGCAAACGTGGCTCTGGCGCTCGGTGTGGCGAAATCCGATATTATTTTATTGGAAGACGCGAAAGACACATGGGAGGAAGCACGTCAGGCTGCGGCGTTTGTGCAGCAAAAGGAAATTGTTTTGGTTACCTCGGCCAGCCATATGAACCGAGCTCTGTATGAGTTTAATGCAGCAGGAATTAAACCCATCCCAGCGCCGACAAACTTCTTAGCCATCGAAGACGTTAATCAACCTTGGGAAAAATACTCACCGAAAGCGCGTTATTTAGAGCAAACCGAATTGTTCTGGCATGAATATCTCGGCAGTATCTGGCAACGCTTGCGTGATACGGTAGGACAAACGCCAATGGTCGAGCCTCAATAGGTATGTGATAATTTTATCGCTAAAGACCACTTACAGAGACGAAAAAGGAGAGCGACTGCTCTCCTTTTTCGTTATTAGTATTGCTTAGAATTACGATTATTAATCACCAGCAAACATGTAACCTTCCCCATGAACCGTAACAAAGATTTGCGGGTTTTTAGGGTCAAACTCCATCTTCGCGCGCATACGTCTAATTAAGACATCTATGGTACGGTCATTCGGTGCATCAACACGATGGCTGATCATATTCAAAATACGTTCGCGGCTTAGCACTTGATTTGGGTAAGACGATAACGCTACCAAAAGCTCGTATTCGGCTTTGGTTAGTTTGACCGGTTCACCATTACGGCTCAAAGCGCGACGTTGAATATCAAACGTCCACTCGCCAAAACGGACAATATGCTGTTCGTTCGTTTCGTTCGCTTTGTTTGAGCCATTGCGCGCATTCGAAATGCGCCACAGCAAGTTTTTAACACGAACTAATAACTCGCGGAGTTCAAAAGGTTTGGTAACATAATCGTCTGCCCCCATTTCCAGGCCAACAATTTTGTCGATGCTATCCGTGCGTCCTGTGACTAGTATGATACCAATATCCGATTGGCTACGTAATTCACGCGTAAGCATCAGGCCGTCTTCACCCGGCAAGTTAATATCCAGCATGACAAGATCAACATCACCAGCTTGCAGCACTTCACGCATTTGCATGCCGCTCTCTGCTTCACTGACTGTATAACCTTCATTTTGGAAATAACCCGCTAGCTTACTTCGAGTTACAACATCATCTTCTACGACTAATACGTGATAGCTCATTTACACCACTTTCTGTCATTTTATTATTCGAGATGTATTCTATTCATAACTATTAACATTTCTAGTCGTAGGCTGACTAAAAAGCAAGATTCAGTGATTTTGTTGATTCAAAACAAGCTTACCGAACCCTGTTAATAAATAGACATATTTTGCTATAAAACATCATAGTTATAGTTACTGCTGTTCATTTTAATTGATTACACTTAAAGGACATCTGAATTTGATTTTGTGATGCCAGAAATTAAGCATCATTCAGGAGCCTAAAATGCAAGAAGTGAAAGCTTTTAACGAAAAACGCGCCGAAATTTACTGGTGGTTTTCTAGCTTATTCGCCAAGGAACTGACAGACAAAGAGCTGGAGGCTTATCACAGTGTAGAAATTCGCAGCTTTTTAGCGGGCTTAGGTGAAAATGAATCTCTCAAACCCGCAATTGATAACCTTGTTGACGCTCTGAATCGTTTACAAGACCGTGAAGATGCTCAACTTGAGCTTGCAGCAGACTTTTGTGAGCTGTTCTTAAAGACAGAAAAGTACGGCGCACTTCCTTACGCTTCAATGTACATTGGCAAATCAGGTTTACTCAACGACAAACCAGCAGAAGAAATGGAAAAGTTGATGGCTGAGTTTGGTGTCCAAGTTGACGACAGTCTAAAAGAACCCGCCGATCACTTAGCGGTAGAACTGGACTTCTTGGGTAACATGATCATCCGCTCCAATGAGTTTGAGCAAGAGAAACATATGGAAGAAGCCTTCGTTAAACAAAGTGAATTCATCAAAGATCAACTCATGTCTTGGCTACCGCAGTTCGCTCATAAGTGTCAGCAACTGGATGACTTTGGTTTCTACGCCAGCGTCACGCAACTATTAATTGCATTTTGTAAACTGGACAACGCTTACCTTCTTGGTGAATAATTGCCGCCTATTTTGGGAGCCTGTCTTTTAGGTTCCCTATCTTTTATTCGTTAACTATAAAAATTATTCCGAATGCTTGCTTTGTAGCAATCAAAATGTGACTTAATAGGCACAAAACCATTGCTTAAATTATTGCCAGCCTGCCCGCATAGGGATAAAATGTGAACGCAAACGATTAAATATGATTTTAATGTAAACCGCTGAAATAAAGCGGTTTTTGTATTTTCTTAATAGGTTGATAACTATGCTTCACTCATCTGAAGAAAATGAGCTTTATCAACCGCTGTTGCTACATACCCTCTACCGACTTCGGAGTAAGCACTGCTAAACATACTCAGCGCCAATGTTTTTATTGCGCTAAGTTTACAAAAGACGAACAGCAAAAGGGTTTATCCTCCGCGGTATATTCGTAGCTCGAAACAGGACACCATGTATGGCCACTATAAAAGACGTTGCTCGATTAGCCGGCGTTTCTACAACTACAGTTTCGCACGTTATCAACAAGACGCGTTTTGTTGCAGAAGCA
Source organism: Vibrio sp. J1-1 (assembly GCF_021728395.1). Taxonomy (GTDB): domain Bacteria; phylum Pseudomonadota; class Gammaproteobacteria; order Enterobacterales; family Vibrionaceae; genus Vibrio. The sequence continues at coordinate 378,977 of NZ_JAKKCM010000004.1, forward strand.
ACACAAGAAAAAGTAATGAAAGCCGTTGATGAGCTTAACTACGCACCAAGTGCAGTTGCTCGTAGCTTGAAATGTAACTCAACTCGCACCATCGGTATGTTGGTGACACAATCTACCAACCTATTCTTCTCTGAAGTCATCGATGGTGTAGAGAGTTACTGCTACCGCCAAGGCTACACACTGATCCTGTGTAACACTGGTGGTATCTATGAAAAGCAAAGAGATTACATACGCATGCTCGCAGAAAAGCGTGTAGATGGCATACTGGTAATGTGTTCTGACCTGACAGAAGAGCTGAAACAAATGCTTGACCGTCATGCTGATATTCCGAAAGTTGTCATGGACTGGGGCCCAGAAAGCTCGCAAGCAGACAAAATCATGGATAATTCAGAAGAAGGCGGTTATATCGCGACCAAGTACCTGATTGATAATGGTCATACCGATATTGCTTGCTTAAGTGGCCACTTTGAAAAACTCGCATGCCAAGAGCGTATTGCAGGCTTCCGTCGAGCAATGGCAGAAGCGAATATACCGGTAAACGAAGACTGGATTCTGGAAGGTAACTTTGAATGTGATACCGCAGTTTTGGTCGCAGACAAAATTACCGCCATGGAACAACGTCCAACGGCCGTATTCTGTTTCAATGATACTATGGCTTTGGGCTTAATGAGCCGTCTACAACAAAATGGCATTAAGATTCCTGACGACGTCTCTGTCGTTGGTTACGACAATATCGAATTGGCAGAGTACTTCTCTCCGCCACTAACAACGATACACCAACCAAAACGTCGTGTCGGTAAAAATGCCTTCGAGATTCTTCTTGAGCGTATTAAAGATAAAGAACACGAAAAACGCATTTTTGAAATGCAGCCAGAGTTGGTTATTCGAAATACTGTCAAAAAACTCAAATAGTTACAATAAGCGCTCGCTAGAGCGCTTATTTTTTTACCCGAAAATTAACTTTTACTGCCCTTTTTGGTCACTACAGTCAGTAAACGTTTTATAAGTTACTGTTTTGTTTAAACACAACTCATCTCACATAACCTCACAATTCGCACTCAAACCTCAATCCAAAATGTGAAACCACAAGCATAAAAGCATGACGTTTTACTGAAGCAGTATCACACTTTGATCGCTGGATTGTGATGTTAATTCAAGATAAAAAGTATTCTCAACGTGTCACGCACAGGGCAAACCATCCGAAAGGGTGGGACGCAAAGCTTCCGGCCTTAACCATTTTATAAATGGAAGGTAGCGGGGTTACCGATGGCAAATATGCATATAATGAGTTTACTCAATAATGACATTGTTCCTGCATGTATTTGCTATTCTCTCGGACCTGACTTTTGGTGGCGTAATATTAATTACACCGAGATAACACATCATGGATAAACCGATACTCAAAGATTCTATGAAGCTATTTGAGGCACTTGGTACGATCAAGTCGCGCTCAATGTTTGGTGGCTTCGGACTTTTCGCCGATGAGACGATGTTTGCACTGGTTGTGAATGATCAACTTCATATACGAGCAGACCAACAAACTTCATCTAACTTCGAGAAGCAAGGGCTAAAACCGTACGTTTATAAAAAGCGAGGTTTTCCAGTCGTTACTAAGTACTATGCGATTTCCGACGACTTATGGGAATCCAGTGAACGCTTGATAGAAGTAGCGAAGAAGTCGTTAGAACAAGCCAATTTGGAAAAAAAGCAACAGGCAAGTAGTAAGCCTGACAGGTTGAAAGATCTGCCTAACTTACGACTAGCAACAGAAAGAATGCTTAAGAAAGCAGGGATAAAATCAGTTGAACAGCTTGAAGAAAAAGGCGCATTGAACGCTTACAAAGCGATACGTGACTCTCACTCCGCAAAAGTAAGTATTGAGCTGCTGTGGGCTTTAGAAGGAGCGATAAACGGCACGCACTGGAGCGTCGTTCCTCAATCTCGAAGAGAAGAGCTAAAAAATGCGCTTTCTTAAGCTATAGGTATAAACCTATCGTACGTATAAAAACCGCAGCTTAGACTGCGGTTTTTTTTGAAATTTTTTCCGAGATAAACCTGTCTATTTGTCCATATATCAATCAAGTAATATCAAGTACCATATTTCACCAATGGTATCTGTTAACCTTTTAGAACAAGGCAGCCCTTCTGGAGTACGAAAATGAATAAAAAACTGGTTTTTGGGTTAATACTGCTCTTAACGATAATTTTGTTAGCCGTTAACTTTAGTCAGTACCTCACTTTAGAGAACGCTAAAGCGCAGCAAGAAGCACTTAACACCTATATTGATCAAAGATTTGTCTTTGCTGTTACGCTCTATTTCGTCGCTTATATCGCGGTCACAGCATTTTCGATTCCCGGCGCAGCCGTCGTCACTTTACTAGCTGCAGCCCTATTCGGCTTCTGGACGAGCTTACTTCTTGTCTCGTTTGCCAGTACTATCGGTGCGACATTAGCTTTCCTGAGTAGCCGTTACTTATTAAGAGATTGGGTACAAACAAAATTTGGTGCAAAGCTCAGGGCGATTAACGAAGGCGTAAAAAAAGACGGGTCATCTTACTTACTCTCCTTGCGATTGATCCCTGTATTCCCTTTCTTTCTCATTAACTTATTGATGGGGTTAACCCCAATGTCTGTCGGTCGCTTTTATATCACTAGCCAAATCGGAATGCTTCCAGGCACAGCCGTTTATCTCAATGCAGGTACTCAGTTGGCAACGATTGAAAGCCTATCGGATATTGTCTCTCCTAGTGTTCTAGCCTCATTTGCGTTGCTCGGCCTTTTTCCTATCATTGTCAAATGGGTGATGAAGAAACTCAGACCTAATCAGGTACAGCCAAATGGAAATTCTTGATGAAGATATTTTTAGCTAAAAATCCGACAGAAGCGCACATTGTTTGCGAGTTGCTTAAAACAGAGCAAATTCTTTGTGAAGTGCGAGGAGAAGGCATTTTCGGATTGAAAGGAGAGTTACCATTCGGAGACGATACCGACCCTTACGTTTGGTTATTAAATCCAGAACAGAAGATGAGAGCGTTGGCTATTATTGAAGCCTACCAAAAACAGGCTCAGCCAAATACCTATCAAGATTGGAAATGCCCTAAATGCTCAGAAATTAATGAAGGGCAATTTGGCGCGTGCTGGCGTTGTGGTCACCACATTGAGTAAGCGTAATGAGTGCTAGGCGTCTAGAAACGTTAAGCAAGTAAAGTTTGCTGTTTGATGAACTCTATCGAGTACTGATTAAAATCTTCCGGACGTTCTACATTGCAAACGTGGCCACAATTGGGGATCTCCCGTAGCACACTGAGTTTATGTGCCGCAACCATCTCTTTAACCGGCTGAATGAACATGTAATCTCTGTCACCCATTAAGTAGAGGGTCGGAATAGCTAATTCTCTGTCTTTAAAGTACTTCATTAACGGGTTCACATCCGCCGCCAAAATAAACCAGCGTTTAAACTCTTTTTGGCAGAGCTTTTTGGCTTCCCTGATAAACAGATGGCGAGACTCTCGTTGATTACGCTGTGGCATGACGATATAAGCGAACAGTTTATACAGCCACATGTAAGGCAAGATATGTTTGCCAAAGTTACCCAGTTTGACGAGGATTTGCGAACGTGTATTGAGGCGAGTAACCGCGCCACCTAACACCATTGAATTCACACGTTCAGACGCCAACTCCGCAATGTTTCGAACAATGATCGTTCCTAATGACATGCCGACAAAATGCGCAGATTGGATTTTTAAGTGATCCAGCACTTTTAAAATATCTTGTGTAACTTCAGTAAAGGTATAGCGACTGGTAATAAGTTCCTTGAGTAACTGATTTGACTTCCCATGCCCTCTTAGATCAATGAGCACTAAATTAAAGTGCTGCTTATAGGCTTTAATTTGCTTAAACCAAATCGAAGAACTACCACCAGCACCGTGCACGAAAACAACCCACTCATTACTGGTGGGGTGCAAGTAGGTTTTATGGAAAAGTAGTGGCTCAGTCATATACCAGTAATAATAGTATTGTTATTAATTTAGAGGTAGCAATCCTATCACACTAGGCTTGCGCACGATAACAAAGGCACCAAATAAGGTGCCATTTGTTACAATTTTAGGTAAGGCTAATTGACTTTAACGCAGAATGGTAGAGTTCCAAATACTCTTCAGCAGCTTTGCGCCAGCAAAAATCCTGTTGCATCGCATGCAATTGAACTCGTTTCACTTCGGCATTATTTTGCGTATACAGCAACAAAGCTCTAAGCATGGTTAACAACAAGGCTTGTGGCGTTGGATCATAAAATACAAAGCCTGTTGCATCAGACGAGTCAACATCATAATCGTTCACACTGTCTTTTAGACCGCCGACGCCTCGCACAATCGGTAACGTGCCATAAGCCATGCTGTAAATCTGATTAAGTCCACATGGCTCAAATTCAGACGGCATCAAAAAGAAATCAGACCCAGCCTCAACCAAATGAGCAAGCTCATTGTCATACGCGTCTACAAAAACAAACTTATCTGGGAATTGCTCAGCGACTTCTTCTAAATGCGTAGCAAGAACAGGATCACCAGTTCCGACCACAACCAGTTGAACATCGTGCTTTAAAAAGTCCGTCAACGCTGGCAGCAAATAATGCAGTCCTTTTTGCATTGTCAGGCGACAAACCATGCCAAACATCGCACAGTCTTTCTCGGCTAAGTTCAGACGTTGCTGTAGCGCTTTTTTACACGCACTTTTGCCTTCAACCATGCTTTGGTGACTAGGTTCGTAGTTCAACGGCAGATAAGCATCTGTTTTAGGACTCCAGGCGCTGTAATCACAGCCATTGAGTATACCGACTAAATCTTTAGCTCGTTGTTGGAACTCCCACGCCATGCCATGACTACCAAGCTCTGTCTGTAACTCTTCAGCATAGGTAGGGCTAACAGCGTTGATTTTGTCAGCGTTTAGCACGCCCGCCTTGAGCATCGCAATGTGCGTTGAGCTGACGGCTGCATCGGGTACATTTCTGCTCTGAAACTCTGGCAGACATTGCACCTCATCATAGCTAAATACCCCTTTAAATACTGCGTTGTGAATCGAGATCACGCTGCGAATATTTGCATAAAATGGGTCGGAGCCATATCGATGCTTCAACAAAAATGGCACAAGGCCAGTGTGCCAGTCATTGGCGTGTACGATGTCAGGTCTGAAGTCCAGCTTAGGTAGCATGTCTAAGCAAGCTGCGCTGAAAAAGGCGAATCGCTCACCATTATCTGAGTAAGCTTCGTTGTTCTCTGCGTACATCGACGGGCGGTTGAAATACGGCTGGCAATCAATCAAATAAACTGGCGTATCACCGAGATACAGCTTTAGTACTCGATATTCTGTATGCGGCCACGAGGTTAGCTGTGTCTCTAACAACACCTCCGCTTCAGAAAGCCTTTCAATACCATTGTATGCGGGAATGGTAATACGTACATCTTGCTGAAGTCCGTGGAGCGCTTCAGGCAGTGCCTTGGCTACATCAGCCAAGCCACCACTTTTAATCAATCCTTCGACTTCAGACGCTACAAACAGAATAGATAAGTTGTTAGTAGCCAACTCGTGCTCCTTTAGGAATAACCACAATACCGTCATCCGACACATGGAAGAACTTCTTATCTTCTTGAAGGTTCACCCCAATTTGTGTGCCAGGTGCAATATCAGCGTTCTTGTCCACTATTACTCGACGTAAAACACAGCCTTCACCGATTTTAACGTCACCAAGGAGTATACATTCGCTGATATCGCATGCAGATGCAATATTACTTCTAAAACCAAGTACAGATTTTTCGATTCGAGAGCCTCGAACATAACTGCCATTACACACTAAGCTATCGATAATTTGCACACGACCATTGTCTGAGTCTGTAAACGTAGCTGGTGGTAAAGGCGGGTAATAGGTATGCAACGGCCATTTACGATTATATAGAGAGAATGGCGCATCTTTTTCTAGCAAGTCCATATGAGCTTCCCAGTAAGCATCAATGGTACCGACATCTCGCCAATATACTTGCTCTTTCTCGCCATTGATTTTATTGGTGCTGAAGTCATACACAAACACATCCCCGCGTGGGAACATTTTAGGGATAATGTCTTTACCAAAGTCATGGGAAGATGCTTCGTTACTGGCATCTTCGATCAACTCAGCAAACAGTTCTTTTGCTTCAAAGACATAGTTCCCCATTGAAACAAGCGCGTAATCAGGATCTCCAGGAATTGACTTTGGATTTTCTGGCTTTTCTTCAAAGCCAATCATGCGACCTTCACTGTCAACTTCGATAACACCGAACTGAGAGGCTTCTTTGAGCGGCATGCGTAAAGCCGATACCGTTAGAGAAGCTTGCTTGTTGGTATGGAAATCAAGCATCTGCTTAATATCCATTTTATAAATATGGTCAGAACCAAAAATACAAACTTGGTCTGGTTCTTCCATTTCCATAAAACGAAGGTTCTGATAGATAGCATCTGCCGTGCCCTCATACCAACGCTTACCAGTACGCATCTGAGCAGGAATCGGATCGATAAAACGATCAGTGATCCCGTTGATATTCCATCCTTTTTTTAAATGATAAAACAGGGATTGCGATTTAAATTGGGTCAGCACGTAAATACGCATTAAATCCGCATTTACAAAATTGTTCAGTGCAAAGTCAATCAGACGATAACTACCACCAAATGGTACTGCAGGTTTAGTGCGAGATTCAGTTAAAGGTCTCAAACGAGAGCCCTCACCGCCAGCAAGAATCATTCCCAATACACCAGCCATTGTTGTTCTCCATATCGTTACAGCTTGGAATGGATGCTCACTTAATTGAATTTATTGTGGGGAATCAAGTGAACACATTGTCAGCCGCATCCAGTACTTCTCTGAGCACATATCATGCGGATTAAAAGAGCTTTGGCATTTCTCTGCCAACTTACAGGGGATGTGAACGTTTCGTGGATAGTGTTCTAGTTTAATTTGAGTCTGAATTCAAAAATCTGTTTTAAACGTGAAAAAGAGAGTTTAAGGGGCTCTATTCCATTTTCTTTCAACAGAGAGTCCACTCTTTTCCAGTTTGGTACCTCGCCCACTTCCATTGAGCTATCGATATTTGGCAACTCTAAATCGTGATTTGCTTCTCAATTAAAAATGACAAATCAACGAGTTTGTTTATGGTAATACCTAATATCTCGATACCAATATCCTCACGAAACAACACACCCTAAAATATTCTTATCTGTCGATACCAATTCAAGTGCATTTGGTTGCATTTTATTTTGTAATAAACTATCTAATTTGAACCTTAATTACAATTTAAAATACGTCATTCTGTGTATAAGGCAGGAGCAACTTACTCGATACGATATTCAGATCACGTTTGAGAATGTAATGGGTTACACTCTGAAAACAATTTACGTGCTAAAACACTACATACTCAACCACGTAAATATGCATTCTGTATTCGCTGTGTATAGAACGCTTGTAAATATGAGGCGATTACAATCTTCACTCTACGACATACATGTTGCGAAAAAATGAATGAGACAGACCTGAAGCTAAAAATTCACAAAAATGTGAGGCTAAAGAAATGAGGATGTAATACCGTCTAAATATAGACGATAGATAAGGAATATGTAATAAAAAGGCAGCGAAATCGCTGCCTTTTTATCTACTGAATGTGTTTAAGCTTTGGCTTTTTTACGCTTGTCGGTAACTTCCCATTTACCATCGACATAAAGCGCAGTCCAACCACTTGGCTTGCCATTCTCTTCAGAGCGAACATAGTTCTCTTTCGTTTTACGGCTAAAACGAACGACTGCCGGACGACCATCAGGATCTTCCTGTGGTGCTGTCGAGAGATATTTGAACTTCTCTGGTAAGCGTTCTTCGTAACGTGCGAGTTCCGAAACAAGCGGCGCTCGAGTTTCGCGCGATTTAGGGAAGTTGCTGGCTGCCATAAACAGACCTGATGCGCCATCACGCAGTACAAAGTAAGCATCCGAGTTTTCACATGGTAGTTCTGGGAAATGTACTGGATCTTCTTTCGGCGGCGCAACTTCACCATTCTTCAGAATCTTACGGGTGTTTTTACATGTCTCGCTTGTGCAATCCATGTATTTACCAAAACGACCATTCTTGAGCACCATGTCAGAACCACACTTGTCACACTCAACAACAGGTCCGTCATAGCCTTTAACTTTAAACTCGCCGTACTCAACGATGTAGCCTTCGCAGTTTGGGTTGTTACCACAAACGTGCATCTTACGTTTATCGTCGATTAGGTACGCGTCCATCGCAGTTTCACAGATTGGACAACGTTTCTTGGCACGTAGCGCTGCGGTTTCTACATCTTCTTCTAAGACGTTGATGATGCCTTCTTCATCGCCTAGATTGATTGTGGTTTTGCATCGCTCTTTAGGTGGCAGGGCATAACCAGAACAACCTAAGAATACGCCAGTAGAGGCTGTACGAATCCCCATTGGGCGACCACATGTCGGACATTCGATGTCTGTCATCACAATGTGGTTAAGCTTCATACCACCTTCAGACTCGTCAAGGTCGGCTTTTTCAAGGTCACCAGTGAAATCGGTAAAGAAGTTATCTAGTACTGATTTCCAGTTGACTTCGCCTTCCGCGATTTGGTCCAGTTTTTGTTCCATTCGCGCGGTAAAGTCGTAGTTCATCAGATCGTTGAAACTATCGTCTAGACGGTCAGTAACTATTTCACCCATTTTCTCCGCGTAGAATCGACGCTGGTCGACTTTCACGTAACCGCGATCCTGAATCGTCGAGATGATTGACGCGTAAGTTGAAGGACGGCCAATACCACGCTTTTCAAGTTCTTTAACCAGTGCGGCTTCAGTGTAGCGCGCTGGCGGCTTGGTAAAGTGCTGTTTCGGGTCAAGTGACTCTAGGTTCAGCTTATCGCCAAGTTGTACCGCAGGAAGGATTGTATCCTCGTTTTTACCCATAGGACGCTGTACGCGAGTCCAACCGTCAAACTTAAGGATGCGACCTTTGGCTTTTAACGTGTACTCTTCGGCTTTTACGCTGATGGTTGTGGAATCGTATTCTGCTGGCGTCATCTGACACGCAACAAACTGGTTCCAAATTAATGCGTAAAGCTTGTGAGCGTCTGCGTCTACACCTTGTAGATCTTCCGCTTTCACATCAACGCTAGAAGGACGGATCGCTTCGTGCGCTTCTTGAGCCCCTTCTTTGCTGCCGTATTTTAACGGTGCAGTAGGAAGGTACTTATCACCAAACTCAGAGCCGATGAAGTCACGGACAGAATCGACAGCTTCTGCACTCAAGTTCGTTGAGTCAGTACGCATGTAAGTGATGTAACCCGCTTCATATAAGCGCTGAGCTAGCATCATGGTCTTCTTAACGCCATAGCCTAAACGGGTACTTGCCGCTTGCTGCAGAGTCGAAGTGATGTAAGGCGCTGACGGCTTACTTTTCGTCGGGCGGTCTTCACGCTTACAGACTTCGTAACTGGCTTTCTCCAGCACAGATATGGCGGCTTTGGTTTCTGTCTCATTAACAGGTTTAAAAGCAACGCCATCTTTCTGAGCGACAAGCAGTTTGAAATCCGCTTTGTCTTTGGTTTTGGTGTTTGCGTGGATATCCCAGAATTCTTCTGGTACAAACGCATTAATTTCGCGCTCACGCTCTACCAACAGCTTAACCGCAACCGACTGAACACGACCTGCCGACAAGCCACGTGCGACTTTCTTCCATAGCAACGGAGAAACCATGAAACCAACGACGCGGTCCATGAATCGACGCGCTTGCTGTGCGTTTACGCCATCCATATTTAACTCACCAGGCGTCTGGAAAGCTTGCTGGATAGCATTTTTCGTAATTTCGTTAAAAACGACTCGTTTGTATCGCTCTTCATCGCCACCGATGATCTCACGAAGGTGCCATGCGATTGCTTCCCCCTCGCGGTCCAAATCGGTTGCGAGATAGACGTAATCAGCATCTTTGGCTAATTTTTGTAACTCACTGACCACTTTTTCTTTGCCAGGAAGAATCTGATAATTCGCTTCCCAGTCGTGATAAGGGTTAATACCCATTTTTTTGATCAGCGCTTTACGATCTTTCTCTTTTTTGACTCGTGCTTTCTCTTCAGCACTCATCCCTTTAGTTGAAATGGCAGCGGCTTTCTCACCTGTGCTTTGGCCGGCCGTAGGCAGATCACGCACATGACCAACACTAGACTTAACAACAAAGTCTTTACCAAGGTACTTATTTATTGTCTTTGCCTTGGCTGGTGACTCCACTATAACGAGTGATTTACCCATAACTGACTCTAACGTCCTTCATAATAATGCGGGTAAATCCCTGACTTGGAAGTCACCCGCATAATGTTCTATTTCATTGCTTCTTTTTTTACTATTGTGCGAGATGAAAAGAAGGTCAACTGCTTTTTTACAATTCGGATCTGATCGGTTGACAATTCATCGTCTTTATACTTTAAACAGACAGGGCTCAAAAAGGTCTGGTCGACATATCTAATCAGGCAAACTTTACTACTGCTAATCGAATTGAGGAAAGTTTGTTACCCATCACAAAATCATCTTCCTTCAGTACACGCAACCTTAGACTATGACGATGAAACCCAAGCACCAATCGAGTAACCTTTAATTGCATTCTATTGGGTATAATCCCCTGTTAATAATGGGTATACTTCTTCGCCTGAGATTGTTATGAATGACGGGAACGTTATGTCTGATAGAAAATTTATTGAAGAATTTGACCTTCTTTTAATCGCTAACCAAATCATCCAAGAGCACGATGATTATATTGAGGGTATGCGCGCAACAAGCGTAGAAGAAAAAGACGACGTTCTCGTCTTTAAAGGTGAATACTTTCTTGATCAGAAAGGATTACCAACGTCGAACACGACCGCCGTTTTCAATATGTTTAAGTATCTAGCACATCATCTTTCAAAAGAATTTACGCTGAAAAAGTAATCAAAAAAGCCCAAAAAAGAAAAACCAGAGCGGAATTAACTCTGGTTTTTATCTGTTTTCTTCGCTGTAATGCTACCTAGCAACTAAGCGATTTAAGCTTGTCGAAATAGTCAGGGAACGTCTTCGATGTACACTTCGGATCGTTGATGGTCACAGGTGTATCACTCAACGCAACCAGTGAAAAACACATTGCCATACGGTGGTCATCATAGGTGTCAATCGCAGCATGTGTGAGCTGAGGAACTGGTTTAACAATGATGTAATCCTCCCCCTCTTCCACTTCTGCGCCCACTTTACGAAGCTCAGTCGCCATTGCAGCCAAACGATCAGTTTCTTTTACGCGCCAGTTATATACATTGCGAATGGCCGTCGTGCCTTCTGCAAATAGAGCCGTGGTTGCAATCGTCATCGCCGCGTCAGGGATATGGTTGTAATCCATATCTATCCCCTTCAACTGACCTGCACGGGCAATCACATAATCATCACCCCACTCAATTTCTGCACCCATTTTCTCTAGTGCATCTGCAAATTGAATGTCGCCCTGAATACTGTTTTTACCAATACCGGTTACTTTAACTTCGCCACCTTTAATTGCAGCAGCAGCCAGAAAGTAAGACGCTGAAGAGGCGTCCCCTTCCACCAGGAAATCACCAGGTGCAATGTAATGTTGTCCGGCAGGAATAACAAACTCTTGGTAATCGTTATTAATCACATTCACACCAAACTGCTTCATAATATGCAGCGTGATATCAATGTACGGCTTGGACACCAAATCGCCTTCGATATTGATACGCACTTCGCCTTCAGCTAGTGGCGCTGACATAAGGAAAGCAGTTAAAAACTGACTCGAAATGGAACCATCAATGGATACGGTACCCGAGTTCAAACCTGTGCCCACAATTTTCAATGGCGGGTAGTTTTCATTTTCGAGGTATTCGATATCCGCACCAGCGTCTTGTAATGCAGTAACAAGGTGACCAATTGGGCGCTCTTTCATACGAGGCTCACCAGTCAAAACATACTCACCTTTGCCCAGACAAAGTGCAGCCGCTAGTGGGCGCATTGCCGTACCAGCATTACCTAAAAACAGCTCTACAGGCTCTGACACAGAGAATGGTTGGCCAAGCCCTTCAACAACACACTCGGTTTTGTCATCAGACAACTGATATTGAACACCAAGCGTCGTAAGCGCGTTGAGCATATGACGGATGTCGTCACTATCAAGGAGGTTGGTCAGGCGAGTCGTGCCTTTTGCTAAAGCGGCCAGCAAAAGAGCTCGGTTAGAGACACTTTTTGATCCTGGAAGGTTAACTTCCCCTTGGATTTTATTGATTGGTTGTAACGTTAGGCTTTCCATTGAAAGTTGATAATCCTTTGTGCTCTCTGTTCACGGTTTATTGAGAGCAGAACAATTCTTCGTGGATTCAGACTAACCAAAAAACCAATACAAAACCAGAGCAAATCTACGCTAATTTATGAATAATTAGTCAGCGTATCTATTTATCTGAAAACACGGGCCTAATAGAGCATATCTACCCGCACACCATCATCAAAATACAAGATACGTACCTCGTCACCGCGGCCAAACAACATATTTTTATCTACGTCTTGAATAACATTGATAAGTTTATCGTCATCAACCTTTATCAAAAGTTCAACCAACTGAGATTCGACAGTATATTGCTCAGTACTGTGATTATGCGCGACAGCTGCGCCGGTAAGAGCACCAACAGCGGTCGCCACTTCTTTACCTGTTCCGCCACCAAACTGGTTTCCGACTAAACCACCAATCGTTGCTCCTAGTAACGTTTCCCAGCCATTACTTTTTGATTTAACAACCTCTTGCTGCGTGATATAACGAACAGAATCAACTTTTCCATAGACGACTTCGTTGACGGGCTTTGCCACGTTTCTTTCGTAAGCTGCATTGGCGAAAAATGGTAAAAGCAGTATGATCCAAAACCACAATTTCGCTCTGTTTCGTGTTCGCGTCATCATAAACTCCTCTGGCTCAAATGTTGGTAATGACTTTTTATGGCAATCTATTTAACTGAACTTGGTAAGACGTTCACCTTCCCTTCTCCCTATAAAGCGCTGAGCGACCCTAATGGGCTCCTGGCTTTTGGTGGCGACTTGGACCCGATGAGAATACTTCAAGGCTATCATCAGGGCATTTTTCCTTGGTACGGGCCCGGTGAACCAATACTTTGGTGGAGCCCTTCTCCCCGCGCAGTCTTTGATCCTTTGACTTTTAAACCATCGAAAAGTCTCAGAAAGTTTCAGCGAAAACACAATTATCAAGTCACCCTCAATCACGCAACCAAAAGAGTGATTCAGCTCTGCTCCACAACTCGACCTGAAAGCGAAACATGGCTTAACGAAGACATGCAAACTTCTTATATAGAACTTGCAGAGCTTGGGCATTGCCACTCGGTAGAAGTATGGCATGACGATGATCTCATTGGCGGCTTGTACGGGTTAAGTGTCGGCCAAGTATTTTGCGGTGAATCTATGTTTAGTTTAAAGGATAACGCATCGAAAGTAGCTTTGTGGTATTTGTGTCATCACCTTAAATCACATCAAGGTCAGTTGATCGACTGCCAGGTAATGAACCCTCACCTAGCATCACTGGGCGCATTTGAACTTGATCGGGACGAGTTCATGCAAAAGCTACTATCTTTAAGAGAAAAACAAATGGCTTCAGGCACTTTTGAGCCACAAGTTCTGCGGAATTCAGCATCATGAGCACGGATCTACAACACATTCGCATAGGGTTGACCAACAACCACCCTTGTAGCTATCTACCGGAACGACAAGAGCGTGTTGCAGTCGCGCTTGATGACAGCTTACATACAGAAAAAAACTATCAACTACTGATGGCAAACGGCTTTCGTCGCAGTGGTGACACTATATATAAACCACATTGTGAGCACTGCAATGCTTGCCAGCCGATACGTGTGGCGATAAAAGATTTCACCCCATCAAAAAGCCAAAAACGATTACTTAAGAAAGGACAAGGTTTGCGCTGGGAAATGAAGCCCCAGATGGACCCCGAGTGGTTTGAGCTCTATAGTCGCTACATTTGTAAACGTCATAAGAGTGGTACGATGTACCCGCCCAAACGTGATGAGTTTGCGCGCTTTGCACAAACTAACTGGCTTACCACGTTATTTTTGCACGTCTACGATGAATCAGAACAATTAGTTGCCATCGGAGTAACGGATGTGATGCCTCAGTGTTCAAGTGCATTTTATACCTTTTTCGACCCTGATTACCCACTATCGCTTGGTACATTGGCGGTGTTGTATCAAATAAAGTACTGCCAAAAAAACAACCAGCAATGGCTATACTTGGGTTATCAGATAGATGAATGTCCAGCAATGAACTATAAAACACGCTTTCAACGCCACCAAAGGCTAGTAAATCAGCGTTGGCGAGGGTAGAATACGCTCCAACTTTACATAATTACTATTTAGCGGCAAAATAAAGCCCGCTAAAATTTGCCTAATTTCTAAAGAGGATTAAATGGCTAAAGAAGACGTAATTGAGATGCAAGGCACTGTCCTTGACACTCTACCAAACACTATGTTCCGTGTTGAACTTGAAAACGGTCACGTTGTGACTGCGCATATCTCTGGTAAAATGCGTAAGAACTACATCCGTATCCTTACGGGTGACAAAGTAACTGTAGAGATGACTCCATACGACCTAACTAAAGGCCGCATCGTCTTCCGTGCTCGTTAATCTCTGATTTTCGGATGCAAATAAAAAACGGAGCGTTATGCTCCGTTTTTTATTTGTTGGCGATAGATGATGAACAAAACTATCGCGTATGATTCATGTTGCTTGAAATTTTATTAAAAAGGATGCGAACGCATCCTTTTTTGTTTCATAAGCCGAGAGATTATTAGTGCACTGCGGCTTCTTTCTCGCTCAAATACTCAAACACTAGAGCATCGTTTACGAGGGAAACCTTCACGGTGCCACCGTTAACCAAAGAGCCGAACAGAAGCTCGTTCGCTAAAGGCTTCTTAAGCTGCTCTTGGATAACACGCCCCATTGGACGAGCCCCCATCGCTTTGTCGTAACCCTTGTTTGCCAGCCAGTGGCGTGCGTCCTGAGATACTTCCATCGATACACCACGAGCATCCAGCTGCACTTGAAGCTCAACAATGAACTTATCGACAACTTGATGGATAACACTCTCATCCAAGCTGTTAAACCAGATGATGTTATCGAGGCGATTACGGAACTCAGGGGTAAATACTTTCTTAATTTCCGCCATCGCATCATGGCTGTTGTCTTGCTGAATCAAGCCGATCGATTTTCTCTCGGTTTCCGCAACACCCGCGTTGGTAGTCATTACAAGAATCACATTGCGGAAGTCCGCTTTGCGACCATTGTTGTCGGTGAGCGTCCCGTTATCCATCACTTGCAGTAACAAGTTAAAGATATCTGGATGCGCCTTTTCGATCTCATCCAACAGCACCACTGAGTGTGGATGTTTTATTACAGCGTCAGTGAGCAAGCCACCTTGGTCGTAACCAACATATCCCGGTGGAGCACCGATTAAACGGCTCACCGAATGACGCTCACCATATTCAGACATATCAAAACGCAGTAGCTCGATACCTAGCAATTTAGATAGCTGAACGGTTACTTCCGTTTTACCAACACCTGTCGGCCCAGCAAACAAGAATGAACCTACAGGTTTATTGTCTACACCCAACCCTGCGCGTGTCAGCTTAATGGCCTCTGACAACGCATCAATGGCATTGTCTTGTCCAAACACCAGCATTTTCATCTTTCTATCCAGGTTCTTCAGAATATCTTTATCCGAAGAGGATACCGATTTCTCTGGAATTCGAGCCATTTTCGCAACCATCGCTTCAATGTCTGCCACACCGACTGTTTTCTTACGTCGGCTTGCTGGTGCTAAGCGGCTACATGCACCAGCTTCGTCAATAACGTCGATCGCTTTATCAGGTAAATGACGCTCATTAATGTACTTAGCCGATAATTCCACAGCGGCACGCAGAGCTTTGTTTGTGTAGCGAACTTCGTGGTGCGCTTCGTACTTAGGCTTAAGACCCATAAGAATCTTGGTCGTATCATCCAATGATGGTTCAACAATATCGATTTTTTGGAAGCGACGAGAGAGTGCACGTTCTTTCTCGAAAATATTGCTGTACTCTTGGTACGTTGTGGAGCCGATACAACGAAGCTTACCACTGCTCAACAGAGGTTTAATTAAGTTTGCCGCATCGACTTGACCACCAGACGCTGCACCCGCACCGATGATAGTATGAATTTCATCGATGAATAGAATCGCGTCTTCTTCTTTTTCAAGCTGTTTCAAAATAGTTTTGAAGCGTTTTTCAAAGTCACCACGATACTTAGTACCCGCAAGCAAAGAACCAATATCCAAAGAGTAAATCACACTGTTTTCAATAACTTCAGGCACCTGCCCTTCAACAATTCGCCAGGCTAGACCTTCTGCAATCGCTGTTTTACCTACTCCAGCTTCACCCACAAGCAATGGGTTGTTTTTACGGCGACGGCAAAGTACTTGGATAGTACGCTCCAGCTCTTTGTCTCGACCGATGAGCGGATCAATATTTCCTGCTTTTGCCACTTGGTTCAAGTTGGTAGCAAAACTCTCTAGGCGCTCTTCTGAGTTCGAATCATCCGGACTTTCTGAACTAAAAGAATCTGGTGATGTTGGGTCTTCACTTGCGCCAGATGCCTTGGTAATGCCATGGGAGATAAAATTGACGATGTCTAAGCGAGAGATATCATTTTTCTTAAGCAGGTAAGCAGCATGAGATTCCTGCTCACTGAAAATCGCAACAAGTACATTCGCCCCTGTCACTTCATTTCGACCCGACGACTGAACATGAAACACTGCACGTTGAAGTACGCGTTGGAAGCTCAAAGTCGGCTGGGTTTCACGCGTCTCATCGCTTTCCGGAATAAGAGGCGTAGTTTGATCGATGAATATATCGAGTTCGTTGCGCAAAGCATCTAAATCAGCTTTGCAGGCTAGAAGGGCTTCCTTAGCTGCATCATTTTCCAACAATGCGAGTAGGAGGTGTTCGACAGTCATAAACTCGTGACGTTTGTCGCGCGCACGAGCAAATGCACTGTTAAGGCTTGACTCTAGTTCTTTGTTTAGCATAAGTACCTCCCGAAAAAACAACTGGGGTTGTTCGAGCAAGTCTTCTTTTTACGCTTGCTCCATAGTGCAAAGCAACGGATGTTCATTTTCCCTTGCGTACATCGTAACTTGCGCTACTTTTGTCTCGGCAATTTCTGCGCTGTACGTCCCACAAACTGCCTTTCCTTCATAGTGGACCTTGAGCATTATTTGAGTCGCTCTATCTATATCATGAGAAAAGAATCGCTCAAGTACCTCTATGACGAAATCCATAGGTGTATAGTCATCATTGTTGAGTACAACGTTATACAGCTTAGGTGGCTGAATTTTTGTACTTTCTCTCTCCAGAAGATCAGAGTCTGGAGTGACCCACTCAAAATTTTTACTCATGGCAATTAAAGATATCGTATCAAAGGGTTGATGTTTTCGACCTATAAAAACAATCTACCACAAGCATGCTGCGCGGTGTAGTGAGAAGTGACACCGAAATAGAACTTTAATAGATAAAAGTTACTACCTATATAGAGACTAATGCACCTCTTGCGGGGGTGCAAATAAAAGATGCTTATCGATACGCTGTGATCTTTTACTTAAAATATTGCCATTCTCACCCTGCGATTTCTTACTTATACGTTGCGATTGCGATACCAATGCACAGTCCGCATTAGATCACATTTCCCAATTTTTGAGGCGATATTTATCACGAAATCTTCATTTTTTATTCAACCAGAGGATTTCACTAACATAACATACACAAATAGTATGGCTATTTTTCAACTTGTCATTTAGTAGCTAAAACATCTGAACATCAACGTACAGCCGGGAAGGTGTTTGCAAAATTGTTAATCTCAGAAGTGATTTGTTTTCAATAATGTTTCTGTTTGTTGCGAAACGCTATTGACTGTGTGCACTGATTGACTAAAGTGGAGAGTGTTGATGCATAAATCATCATCTGTGCGGAGCTTTTTTATTTCGAAGACTCTCAGAGCTGATGGTTCACATTGACGCGATGGACGAACAGAAAGTCTTCTGTTAGCAGTCGTTAAAAGTTAATAGTAGTTTCAAGTTAAAGGTATAACTTGATTAAAGTAACAACATCAGTAAAAAATGCATGAGGGATGTAAAAGCATGGCTACAGGTACAGTAAAGTGGTTTAACAATGCCAAAGGATTTGGGTTTATCTGTTCTGACGAAGAAGAAGGAGATATCTTTGCCCACTACTCAACTATCCAGATGGACGGTTATCGTACACTGAAAGCAGGCCAACAAGTCTCATACGAGATCGAAAAAGGTCCAAAAGGTTGTCACGCGAGCAGCGTAGTGCCAATTGAAGACCAAGCGAAATAATTAGAGCGCTGTAAAAACAAACCATTGCTCTCGTAACATAGATTAAAACACTGTTTATCGTTACGCAGAGAAAATAAACCCGCCAAGTAAGCGGGTTTATTATTATCTGAACAACACACCGCGCACGGTGTATTAGATTCACATTACTTATCGATAATTGAGTTCAGGATTGCACTTGGACGCATTAGTTTAGACGTTAACGAGTCATCAAGTAGGTAGTAACCACCTAGCTCACCTTTCACGCCTTGTGCGTTATTCAACTCGGCAACAATCGCTTCTTCTTGCTCTGATAGTGCTTTTGCAATCGGTGCAAATTCCGCAGCTAGATCAGCATCCGCTGTTTGCTCAGCCAACGCTTTTGCCCAGTATGAGGCTAAGTAGTAGTGACTACCGCGGTTATCTAGCTCACCCACTTTACGTGATGGAGACTTGTTGTTGTCTAGGAGCTCACCTGTCGCTTTATCCAGCGTATCAGCCAGAACTTGTGCTTTCGCGTTACCAGTAGCTACGCTTAGGTGCTCTAAAGATGCCGCTAGCGCTAAGAACTCACCTAGAGAATCCCAACGAAGATGGTTTTCTTTTTCAACTTGTTGAACGTGTTTCGGAGCTGAACCACCAGCACCAGTTTCAAACAGACCACCACCATTCATTAGTGGGACGATTGATAGCATCTTAGCTGACGTACCAAGCTCAAGAATTGGGAACAAGTCCGTTAAGTAGTCACGTAGTACGTTACCTGTAACAGAAATCGTGTCCAGACCAGCTTTGATACGATCTAGTGAGTACAGGCATGCGTCTACTGGTGACAAAATCTTAATGTCTAAACCGTCAGTATCGTGATCAGGTAGGTATGCGTTAACCTTCTTGATCAACTCTGCATCGTGTGCACGGTTTTCATCTAACCAGAACACTGCAGGAACGCCCGTTGCACGAGCACGAGTCACCGCTAGCTTAACCCAGTCTTGGATTGGAGCATCTTTCACCTGACACATACGGAAGATGTCGCCTTCTTCTACCGCTTGCTCAAGTAGAACCTGACCTGCTGTATCAACAACACGTACTGTACCAGCTGCATCTAGGATAAACGTTTTATCGTGAGAACCGTACTCTTCTGCTTTTTGAGCCATTAGACCAACGTTTGGAACGCTGCCCATTGTTGTTGGATCAAATGCACCGTGCTCTTTACAGAAATCAATTACTGCTTGGTAAATACCTGCGTAGCAACGATCTGGAATCAGTGCTTTAGTATCTTTTTGCTTGCCGTCAGGGCCCCACATTTGACCAGAAGAGCGAAGCATTGCTGGCATAGACGCGTCAACGATAATGTCGCTTGGTACGTGAAGGTTGGTGATACCACGGTCAGAATCAACCATCGCTAGCTCAGGCTGAGTTTGGTAAACCGCTTGAATTGCCGCTTCAATCTCTTCTTTTTGTGCTGCTGGTAGTGATTCGATTTTTGCGTAAACGTCACCAAGACCATTATTTACATCAACGCCAAGCTCTTCGAATAGCTTACCGTATTTAGCGAATACGTCTTTGTAGTACACTTTTACAGCGTGACCGAAGATGACTGGGTCAGAAACCTTCATCATGGTCGCTTTCATGTGTAGAGATAGCAATACGTCTTGTGCTTTTGCTTCAGCAATTTCTTTTTCGAAAAACTCAACCAGTGCTTTCTTCTTCATTACTGAAGAATCGATTACTTCTTTGTCTAATAGCGGGAATGCTGCTTTAAGTTCTTTAACCGAACCGTCAGCACCAACAAACTCGATTTTTACGTCTGTCGCACCTGAAACGGTGGTAGATTTTTCACTGCCAAAGAAGTCATTGCCAGACATGCTAGCGACATGTGATTTTGAATCCGCAGACCATGCACCCATTGAATGAGGGTTTTTCTTCGCATAGTTCTTAACAGAAAGCGGAGCACGACGGTCTGAGTTACCTTCACGTAGAACTGGGTTTACTGCACTACCCTTAATTTTGTCGTAAGCCGCTTTAATCGCTTCTTCTTCGTAAGTCGCTGGCTCATCTGGGTAATTTGGAAGATCGTATCCTTTGCTTTGAAGCTCTTTAATCGCCGCACGTAGCTGTGGGATAGATGCAGAAATGTTTGGCAGCTTAATGATGTTCGCTTCTGGAGTTTGAGCTAGATTACCAAGCTCTGTCAACGCATCGCCAATACGTTGTTCTTCTTTCAAATGCTCTGGGAAGTTAGCGATAATTCGACCTGCTAGTGAAATATCACGAGTATCTACATTGATGCCAGACGATGCAGTAAACGATTGGATAATTGGTAGTAGTGAATAAGTTGCTAGCGCCGGTGCTTCATCAGTGATGGTGTAGATAATTGTAGGCTTTTCTGTAGGCATGAAATTTCCCTATATTTTAATCAACTTGTTGGTTGATCAACTCAATTTCTGAGTTGGTTTCTTTGACGCACTGCGCTTATGAGAAGTACGATTCAACTCGATAACGCAACATGCGGTGTGCACCCTTTGTTATAGTTTGAAGCGCTGGGCTCTGAATCCATGAGTGCACTGATATAATTAAACAATTCACACGAAATAGTCTATCATTC
The DNA here is from genome assembly GCF_021728395.1 of Vibrio sp. J1-1. Taxonomy (GTDB): domain Bacteria; phylum Pseudomonadota; class Gammaproteobacteria; order Enterobacterales; family Vibrionaceae; genus Vibrio. The sequence goes on from NZ_JAKKCM010000004.1 coordinate 400,042, forward strand.
TGTGCGCGTTTATTAAATTTAGGCGCGCAAATGATATCCGATCATGAGAAAACTTGAAACTTTCAAACACAGTTCATTTACATTTTTGTAGGGTAGTTAACATGTCATCTCGCACAGGTTATGAAAAAGGTCGTCGTAGTCATCAATCTAAAGAGGGGCATTTTAAACGTTCTGAAAAGTCTGACCGTCCCCGTACCACAACGAGTAATAAGCGCCGCTCTACCCGAGCAGCACAAAGTCAAAAACCGCGCATCAACCCACAGGACCGCAAAGTGGTTGTCTTTAATAAACCTTATGACACGCTTAGCCAATTTACTGATGGTGACGGACGTAAAACACTCGCTGACTACATTCCGGTAAAAGATGTCTACGCCGCAGGTCGATTAGATCGTGATAGTGAAGGCCTGATGGTGCTCACAAACGACGGTATTTTGCAGGCAAAACTAACACAGCCTAAATCTAAATCCCCTAAAACCTACTGGGTACAAGTCGATGGTGCACCGGAAGACGCCGATCTTGATAAACTGCGTAAAGGGGTAGAACTGAAGGACGGGATGACGCTACCAGCGAAAGTTGAGGTGATGGATGCGCCCGAGATCTGGGAAAGAACGCCACCCGTGCGCTTTCGTGCCAATATTCCTACTACCTGGTTAGCGATAACCATCATCGAGGGAAGAAACCGCCAAGTGAGACGCATGACCGCTCATATCGGCTTCCCTACTCTGCGTTTGGTGCGTTTTTCTATGGGGAATATCGAGTTAGGCGATCTACAGCCGGGGGAGTGGAAAGAAATAGAGCTCTAGCCACTCTAATGAAAAAAGCCAGTAGCATCAGCTACTGGCTCTCTAAAAGCAGTCATCGACGTTGAGTGCGTACGATTACTGTTGGTCAACCAACCACTTACGGAAGGCTTTACGCTCGTTCGGCGACAATTTCAAATACGACATTTTCGCTTTTTGCATTTCTAGGCTATCTGGGCCTACAGACTTCGCTGCCGGCTGCGTACCGTTTACTAAACTCGCATCGACAACGGGTGCGATTGCACTGCCCGCAAAAGTAATGCCGTTGGCTGCGTTATAAATAGCAAGTTGCTCGTCAAGGTTTGAATAAGGAAACGTGCCTTTTTTTCCCACCATTTTGACTTGGTCGTAGTCTATATCGCTGTCATTAAGGCTAACATTCCAATCAATCTTATCGCCTTCAAACACTTTTTTGGCTTGAGGTATCTCGTTAAGTTGCGGGCCGTCGATTTCCAATTCGCCACCATTGACATCCAAAGTAAGAATATAAGGCGCTGAAGTGAAGTTACCACGCTTTTCACCTCGACCTAACATCGTATTCATACGCAATACGATTTGATTCGACCCCATCGCAAGCATAAATGGTTCATCCATCTGTTTTGCATCTTGGCTATTGATAAATAGCACTTCAACCCCTTGAGCCGCATCTAGTTCCGTCAATGAACTGGTATTCGCATACGCATTAGGGACACTCAGCGCAGAAAGCGCCATTAAAATCGAAGTCCAAATTGTACGTTTCATGATTTAACCCTTTTTTATCATTAAGTTTTATACCCAAATAATCTCAAAGCCTTGATATCACCATGCCATTTAAGCTCAGTTGGGTATAACGCTTACTACTTCCCTATATATCGATCCCTATATAATCAAAAAGGCCGCATAAATGCGACCTTTGGATTACATTCAACTTGATATCAAGTTATTAGAATGTGTAGTACATACCTGCTACAACACCGTCAGCTTCAACCTTGTTGTCGCTGTCTGCTTTGATTTCAGCATCAGAGTACTCGATGAATGCTGCGATGTTGCTAGAAACTGCGTAGTCTGCACCTACAGTGTAGTAATTGATTTCTTCGTCGTTATCACCGTCAGTGAAACCGAATGAAGTGTAAAGACGTGCTTTTTCGATTTGGTAGTCTAGAGCAGCAGAAACTGTTTCTAGATCTGTAGCGCCATCGATGTCTTCAGACACGTAGTTCACTGCTGCACCGAAGTTAGCTACGTTCAAACGTGCTGCTACACCCATGATTTGGTGGTCATCACCTAGGCCACGGTTACCTTGATCTTGGTAAGTTGCACCTACAGTGAACATTTCGTTGATTGCGTACTGAGCAGACACACCGTAAGCTGCATCTTCATCTTCATCTGAAGATAGGTAAGAGTCAGCAATTAGCTTAAGACCACCAGTTGTGTACTTCATTGAAACTGCGTGACCAGCAGACTCAAGAGAGCTAACGAAGTCATCCATGTAACCGAAGCCTTCGTTAGTGTTATCGATTGTGATTGCGTCTAGAGAATCACCGAAGTCACCGATTTCACCTGCAGCGATACCAAAGTTTTCACCTACGCTGAAGCCGAAGTAAAGGTCATCAGTTTTCATTGACTGATCGTCATCCAACTTGCCTTCCCAGCCGTTAAAACCGTTACCGTTTTCGATTTCGAAAGAACCGAATGCAGTTACACTGTCGTTTAGCTTGTGTGTTGCATCGATCTGGATTTTAGCCCATAGGTCTACGTCAACATCAGCGTCATTATCCGTAGATACACCAGCTACAGTTGTTGTTGTTTCAGCGGCACTTAGGTAAGTATCGATTTCACCTTTTACGTTGAACGCTGTAGTGCCATCGTCGTAGATGTTGCCTGCAGCAAGTGCAGAAGTAGATACAGTTGCAACTGCTAATGCTAAAAGAGTCTTTTTCATAATTAATCCACTGCCTTTTCTTAGTTTGGGATATCCTTTCCGAATTCCCTTTTTTATTTTTTTGAGCGCTAGCGTTAACTGGTTGTTACGCAATGCTTTCCCAAAATCTGAGCCTAGAGTGCAAAAGATTGTTCTGCCTGTCAAATTTTATAAACTCAATTGTAAAAAAACAAAAAAGACCATACATTTCAATAACTTGATATTTTATATATATTTTTTTCGATTAACATCTAAACAATAAACTTGATTTTTTAGTGTTTTCCCAGCGTTCAACAACAAATACAAACACAATGCATTGCTTATTTTTTAAACCAAGATTCAGCATATAAATCTATTTTTATTGTTATTTTAGGTTTTCATATAAGAGGAGGAGTGAACTTAATTTCATTTAAATAAGGTTCAATCTTTTTTTGTGAAGGAGATCCATATTCGACACAAAAGCATTCCATTTTGTGAACTACTTTACAGCTAGTGATGTGTGCTACTATTCGCCTCCAACGCATTTGAGGCCCGTATGCTGACCAGTAACATTCAAAAATCGATTCGCACTAGCTATCAAAACCTGCAAGCTCAGCTTGATAACTTTGTTCCCAGAAGAGCTCAAAACTATCTCGTTGCTGAAATAGCAAAAACACTTTATGGCCAATATCATAAATCTAACCGCATGCTGGTCGCAGAAGCAGGAACTGGTATAGGTAAGTCACTCTCCTACCTAATGGCAGCCATTCCAGTCGCCGTTCACAACAATCGCAAAGTGGTGATATCTACTGCCACTGTTGCCCTACAAGAGCAGCTTATTAACAAGGATTTACCTTTATATCGCCGTTTAACGGATAAAGAGTTTTCTTTTATTCTGGCTAAAGGTAGACAACGCTACTGCTGCGCAGAAAAACTTGCTACAGCAAGCGGGGTCGATGGCGGCCAGTTGGCAATGTTTGAAAGCAAACCTAAGAAGAAAGACATTGATCTGTTGGAGACGATGTATCGCTCACTTGCTCAAGGAAAATGGGATGGCGACCGCGACTCTTGGCCAAAACCTATCGATGACCAGCTGTGGCAACTTATTATCAGTGACAAGCACAGTTGCAACAACAGCTTGCCAGGACATCGTGGGTGTCCTTTTCAAAAGGCCCGCTCAGAGTTGGATAAAAACGACGTCATCATTGCAAATCATTCATTAGTTATGGCTGATGCCGACTTAGGTGGTGGCGTGATTTTACCTGAGCCAGAAAACACGATTTATGTGTTCGACGAAGCGCATCACTTACCACATGTAGCCCGAGATCATGCATCTGCATCAGCGAGTTTGAAAGGTGCTGCAGCGTGGTTAGAAAAGCTCAATCAATCCATCAGTAAATTTTCATCATTAGCCGATGAAAAACGTGTTGCCCGCTTCCGTAACGATCTTCAGGAGTCGGTACAAACTTTGATACCTGAGCTTAGCCAGCTGGCAAAACAGTTTGCCCCTGCCCACTTTGACCAGGACATTTATCGCTTTGAACACGGAGAGTTACCGACCTGGTTGGAGAATCAATCAAAAGACCTAAAGCAAGCGAGTAAAAAAGCCAATCAAAGTGTAGCTAAAATCGCCGATCTTATTGCTGAGCGCGTAAAAGATGGGGAACTTTCGACCAGATTAGCCGAACCTGCTCTTGCGGAACTGGGGTTTTATATCCAGCGCTTGGAAAACCTCGCCCAAGTCTGGCACCTGATGGCTGAACCTACACGTGAAAAGGGCGCGCCTCTGGCGAGATGGTTACAAAAACACCCAGATCGCGAAGGAGACTTCATCGTCAGCGTCTCCCCGCTGGAAATCGGCTGGCAGCTTGATCAACAAATATGGAGCCGCTGTATTGGTGCAGTATTGGTATCGGCAACGATTAGAGCACTAAACTCGTTTCACTACTTTTGTCATCAAGCCGGCATTGATGGTAAACCAGAATCTGGGACTCAGTTTTTAGCCCTGGCTTCTCCATTTGATTATCAGAACCAGGCTGAGTTACTGATCCCTGCGATGAAGTATGAACCGCCTGCGCCGCAATTTACTGAATATCTCATCGAGATTTTGCCTAAATATTTAGAAGACAATAAAGCAAACCTAGTATTATTCTCTTCTTATTGGCAAATGAACCAAGTCGCTGAAGCATTGTCTACAGACTTTGTTAAACGAGGTTGGGCGTTGCAAGTACAAGGTGAAAGCTCTCGGCAAGAAATTCTAAAAAAACATAAAAAGCTAATAGAAACAAATAAAACCAGCGTTATATTTGGTACGGGAAGTTTTTCGGAAGGACTTGATTTACCCGGAGAGCTGCTTGAGAACTTAATCATTACCAAAATACCATTTGGTGTCCCGACTTCTCCTGTAGAACAGGCTCACTCCGAATACATCGAAAAGAAAGGCGGAAATCCATTTATGCAGATCACCGTGCCAGACGCCAGTAAAAAGCTGATCCAAGGCGTTGGTCGGTTACTGCGAAAAGAAAGGGATTCTGGTAGGGTAACTATTCTAGATAGACGCCTTGTAACAAAACGATATGGGCAAGCCCTAATCGATTCGCTGCCGCCATTTAAACGTAAAATAGAATATTAGAAGAAAAACCATTTATGGAAATGATTGAGCCAGGCATGTTGCTGGTGTTGGCGCTTGTCGCTTTTGTTGCTGGATTCATCGATGCCGTTGCTGGTGGCGGTGGTATGCTAACGGTCCCAACTTTATTATCTTTAGGGCTGCCTCCCCATATCGCTTTGGGGACAAACAAACTCGCCGCGACCTTTGCTTCTTCGACCGCAGCTTTCACCTACTACAAAAAGCGTTTATTCCGCCCAAGAAGCTGGGGAAGAGCCTTCATTGCGACTCTAATAGGTGCCACACTTGGTACGCTATTTGTCGACGCCATCAGTACTGAGTGGTTAGAAAAAGTATTGCCTCTTATCATTTTGGCAGCAGCGCTTTATACCGTTTTTCATAAAACGCCGAAAGCAACGCTTCAAAGTCCGATACCAGAGCCTTGTCCACGGCTGCATAAAAAGCAATACGCGCAAGGCTTTTCACTTGGCTTCTACGATGGGCTAGCAGGTCCAGGCACAGGTGCATTCTGGACGGTAAGCTCCATGGCACTCTATCGACTGAACATTTTACTCGCTTCTGGCCTTGCAAAAGCGATGAACTTTACCAGTAACTTTACTTCTCTCATTACTTTTGCGGTATTGGGACATATCAATTGGGTGCTAGGCTTAACGATGGGACTATGCTTAATGGCAGGTGCTTTTGTCGGCGCTCATTCCGCGATTCACTTTGGCGCTAAATTCATTCGCCCGGTATTCGTTACTGTCGTAAGTATACTTGCTATCAAATTGGCTTATGACGCCTGGTTCGTAGGTTTAACATGAACATCGATCAACTTTCAGCACATTTAGAGCAGATGGCAAAACAAGCTGCCATGCTTGATCGTCAAAGAGGCGAGCATCATGTCTCGCTTTTTGACGAACGTCTGTTTAGCTGTCGTTCTCGATTACTCACACCATGTGTCAAAGAAGCCAAGTCGACGCTGAGTGCTATTGTTCGAGAGCAAAACGAAGGGAAGTTGACCGCCCTGCGCGCTGAATACCTTACCGAACGTTTGGTCGCACAGATTTCTGCCATCCAGCGGGAAATCTCAACCACCAAAATCCGTAAAAACGAAATTAAACACAGCAGTCATTTTCGAAAGCCAATCAATGTGCTCTATCAAGAGCTTGCTCAGCATCAAGAGTGGGCACGTCGTCTGCGAGAAATGGTACTTGAAAAAGAAAGAGCCGTAGCAACCACTCCGAGTTTTATGCGCGCAGAAGCGCAGAAGGCCTTACTCGCGACAGAACAACGGCTGGAACGCTGCGAAGCCGCCTTAGTTAAGCTCGAAAACCAAATCACTCACAGGGAAAAACATCAGTAATGTCTGACCAACCAACCTCTTCTCTTGACGATGCTCCTGACGATGTAAAACTGGCCGTCGATCTTATTTACCTATTCGAATCAAACGGCATTGATCCTGAACTCGCGCTAAGAGCGTTGAAAATCGTACAAACAGATTTAGAGAACAAACTAAAAGAAAAACAGTAATTTTTCTTCCGACTTCGTTTTCAATCCTGTTTATGCAATATTTTGAGAATTATTTTCATCACGTTTTAGCAATGCTACCATGACTCAAAAATAAGCCCTTTGAGAAGGATAAAAAATGAAAGTAATCAGCTTTAACATCAATGGACTCCGTGCGAGACTGCACCAACTCCAGGCGCTCATAGATAAACACCAGCCAGATGTTATCGGGCTTCAAGAAATCAAAGTCCACGATGAAGTGTTTCCATTAGCAGATGTCGAAGCCATGGGTTACAAAGTGTATTTTCATGGTCAAAAGGCTCACTACGGTGTCGCGATGCTCTGTAAGCAAACACCTATCAGTGTTCAGAAAGGTTTTCCAACCGATAACGAAGAACATCAAAAGCGTATGATCATGGCGACTTTTGAAGATGAAAATGGTGAAAAGGTCACAGTACTCAATGGCTACTTCCCTCAAGGGGATAACATCAGTCACGAAACCAAGTTCCCTTATAAGCGCCAGTTCTATAAAGATCTGATGACCTACTTGAATGATCATCATAGTAACGATGAACAATTGATCGTCATGGGTGACATTAACATTAGCCCGATTGATGACGACATTGGTATTGGCGAACCAAACCGTAAACGCTGGCTAAAAACGGGCAAATGTTCGTTCCAACCAGAAGAGCGAGAATGGTTGAAAATTTTATTAGACTGGGGCTTTGAAGATACCTTCCGGAAACTTTACCCAGAAGTTAATGATCGCTTTTCGTGGTTTGACTATCGTTCTCGCGGTTTTGATGATAACCGTGGCCTACGGATTGATGTGATCTTAGCGACGCCTTCGCTGGCGCAGAAATGTATCGAATCAGGTATCGACTATGAACTACGTGGCATTGAAAAGCCATCTGACCACGCCCCTATCTGGTCAACGTTCAAGTAAGCCACTCTAACCTAAATAAAAAAGAGCGCATTAATGCGCTCTTTTTTATTTGATACTGCTATTGGTTTTAGCTTAGCGGTCGAGAATATGCCAATAAACGTTTCTCCGCATGTTTAAAGAACCACAGAATGATAAACGTCAGTGTCATATAGAATAAACCTGCTGTTAAGAATGACTCAAAAGGAGCGTAGTAACGTGAGTTAACCAAACGTGCGGCACCGGTTAGATCCATGATAGTCACAATGCCCGCTACCGCGCTACCGTGCAGCATGAAGATAACCTCATTGGAATATACTGGTAATGCTCTTCGTAATGCACTCGGCAAAATGATACGGCGGTAAGTCTTAAATTTACTCATCCCATACGCTTTAGCCGCTTCTACTTCACCCTTTGGTAGTCCATTGATTGCACCTCGAATAATCTCCGTAGTGTAAGCTGAAGTATTCAATACAAAAGCAACTAGGGCACAAAACCAAGCATTTTCCCAAAGGGTATCTTTTACCGGGAAGAATTGGTCCATACCGTAATAAATAAGATAAAGCTGTACCAGTAATGGTGTCCCACGGAAAAAGTAAATAAACGCCCATGAAGGCATGCTTAAAGCATAGTTTTTACTGTTTCTTGCAATAGCCATTGGGATGGACACACACAAACCAATGATAAGCGAAATACCTACCAGCCATGCTGTCGTCCAAAGCCCACTCAGGTAAATCGGTAAACTTTCAATAATCAGTGAAAAGTCCATAACTTACCTCGCATGAATACTGAACTTGCGTTCAACAAGTTTAAGCAAACCTGTAGAAACACTGGTAAAGAATAGAAAGATGATGGCGACAGCCATGTAGAACGTAAATGGCATTTTTGTCGAGCCAGCAGCCAAAGAGCTCACTCTCACCATATCATCCAGACCAATGATTGAAACCAGTGCTGTTGTTTTAAGCAGAACTAACCAGTTGTTACCGAAGCCTGGTAGAGCATGGCGAATCATCTGAGGTAAAAGGATTCTTCTGAACGATAAAACAGCATTCATACCATAAGCTTTCGCGGCCTCTAGTTCACCTCTGTCTACGGCCATAATCGCACCACGAAACGTTTCCGCCATATACGCGCCAAAGATAAAGCCGATGGTCAATACACCAGCAATAAATGGGCTCACGTCGATGTAATCTGGCAGGTATGACGTCCACTCATGGTTAGGGTCACTTGATGCAAACCACTCATTTAATGTTTCATTGATAGAGTAAAGGCTGTTATTCAACAGTATTTGTCCACCAAAGAAAATCAGCATCATCAGAACCAGGTCTGGGATACCACGAATAATGGTGGTGTAGAGGGTGGCAATAGCTCTTGCCCATTTATAAGGTGATAACTTAGCTAAAGCGCCAAGCATGCCCAATATCACTGCAAGTAGCAGAGAAAGCAGTGCAACTTCAATTGTTACTAAAGCTCCTGTAAAAATGGAAGCTTCGTATCCTTGTAAATCCAGCATAGGTGAGTTCCTAATCCCTAAACTCAAAAAATCGACCGTTGACTACTTCTAGGAACAGGCCAACGGTCGCTTAATTACGACTTATTCGCCGTACACATCGTATTTAAAGTATTTACCAGCAAGCTCTTGGTAAACACCTTTATCACGCAGTGACAGAATCGCGGCATCTAGTTTTTGCGTTAAATCTTTGTCTTGCTTACGAACAGCGATACCAAAGCCTTCACCAAACCATTTAGGATCAGTTAAAGATGGGCCAACAAACTCGTACGCGTCGCCACCAGCCTTATTAAGAACGCCTTCTTCTAGAGCAGAAGCATCACCTAGAACTGCAGCAACACGACCGTTAGCAAGATCGAGATAAGCCTCGTCAAATGAGCCGTAACGTACGATATCAACTTTGTCACCGTAGTTGTCTGTCAGGTATTTATCGTGCGTAGTTGCACGCTGTACCGCGATTTTCTTACCGTCTAGATTGTCAAAATCTAGATTAGCACCTTTCTTCGCGATAAATTTGTTTGGGATAAGTGCGTATTTACCGGTGAAGTCAACTTTCTTCTTACGCTCTTCTGTAATCGACATTGCAGCAATGATTGCATCGTATTTGCGCGCGAGAAGAGAAGGAATAATGCCGTCCCAGTCTTGAGCAACGATTTGACACTTCACTTGCATTTCTTCACAAAGTGCATTTGCCATATCTACGTCAAAGCCTTTTAAAGATCCGTCAGTTTCAGTCCAGCTAAATGGAGGATATGCACCTTCAACACCAAAGCGAACGGTTTTCCATTCTTTCGCTTGAACAGCGCCAGATACAGCCGTTGCAGCAAGTGTTGCTGCTAATAACCACTTTTTCATTTCCGTACTCCTGTGATTTCCATTTTATTTAGTTTTGTTTGTTGTGTTTACATAGGAGGCAAAAAGCTGCCTCCCAAAGACCTCTAATAAATCGATGAGATAAACTGCTGTAAGCGCGGTGAGTCTGGATTGGTAAATAGCTTGGCAGGATCACCCTGCTCTTCAACCAATCCTTGGTGAAGGAACATTACGTGGTTCGATACATCACGAGCAAACGCCATTTCGTGCGTCACCACCAACATCGTTCGACCTTCTTCTGCCAAATCTCTCATTACCCCTAACACTTCCCCAACTAACTCTGGGTCAAGCGCAGATGTTGGCTCATCAAACAACATTACTTCTGGATCAACGGCTAATGCGCGAGCAATGGCGGCACGTTGTTGCTGACCACCAGACAAGTGTCCTGGGTAATAATCCTTACGCTCGTACAGGCCTACTTTCTTAAGCAGTACCTCTGCGTTTTCAATAGCTTGAGCTTTAGGCACACCCAGTACGTGCACGGGTGCTTCAATGACATTTTCTAGAACGGTAAGATGAGACCACAGGTTAAAACCTTGGAATACCATCGCAAGGCGAGAGCGAATTCTCTGAACTTGCTTTTCATTTGCAGGTACAGATTCTCCAGCTCGGTTATTCTTCATTTGAATCAGCTCACCGTTAACCCAAATCTCACCAGCGGTTGGTGTCTCTAATAAGTTAACACATCTGAGAAAAGTACTCTTACCGGAACCGGAAGAGCCAATGATAGAGATAACATCCCCTTTGTGTGCGGACAGAGAAATTCCCTTAAGTACTTCATTTTGTCCAAATGTTTTGTGCAGGTCTTTTATATCTAGCGCTGGTACATCAGTCATGCGCTCTACTCCCTGTGTTTTTTCACTGCTGTAAGGGGCTCCGCCCTATCTATTTCGGAACAAACTAGCACCCCGGCCTGAAAGTTGCAACAAATTATTAACCTAAATAAATCGAATAGTTAGATAGGATAATCATGTTAATATGCAATATTTAGCACCATATGCTTTATTTTGTGAATATTATATATAAAAAAGCCCCTGCAGTGAGGGGCTAATAATATTATAAAAGTGTTAGTTAGTTCTCTCTAACAACAGTGTTTTTGTCTGAGCAAGACGGTTACTAATCGCTCTTACTTCTTGTTCATGCTTCACGATACCCAGCACATCTTCTGTCGTGTCTTTACCCTCACCATTCGCATATGCAGATAGGAAATCTGCCACTTTCACAGCACTGCTGTCTTCTGTGAAAATATAGCTTTGCGTGATTGAAGAGCTGTCTGAAATCACAAGGCTACTTTCGATATCAGACGGCACACTTGAATAATCAAGCTCAGGTACGATAACCCTATCATTGATCTGTGAGTAAACCGAGTGACGCACAACGTATGGTGTTGAGCCATCCCATGCACCTTGCTGGTAGCTTACCCGTTGAAGACCATTTTCATTACCCAAACCAATACTGTCACTCAAATAAACAGTACGGTTAGAAACACCTGGTTTGGTGTCTTGTGTATTGCTTACGGCAAAAAGTGATGCATCATCAACATCAATGGTCCAATCGTCGGCTACTGCATCCGTGTATTGCGCATTCCACCCAGAAGTCACAATGGTCCCATCTACACTGAATGTCCAAACATCGCCATTTAGTATATCGGGGTGATAAAACTCGCTAGTTCTCGACACTTCAGCTAAACGATATGAGAAGTTCTTATAAATAGTGTCAATATCAATGGTTGCGAAATCAATACCAGAACGGCTCACTGACGGTGTAGATGACGAACCTGCAAATAGCATTCGGCCATCAGTCCAGTCCTCAAAGCCATATTGATAAAGTGCTGAACGGGTTGCGGTTCGATACTGCGAAATCATCGTTTTTTCAGTGCTAACGGCAGACAATGTTTCACCTTTCGTGAAGCGTGATTCGTTTGCCGTGACGGTTTCATACTGAGAATCGAAGTAGAATGTTGAATATGGGTTACCAGCCGCGTCTTCTGCAACTTTGTAGTCCAGCCCCGTCTTACTTATCGTTTTATCGTTCCCACCCGTTAAACACGTCGTGTTGCTCACATTAGCTTGCGCGGACAGGTAAACATTGCGTAATGACGAATCAGACTCTAATAACTGTTTTGAAAACGTCAGTGCGTTAAGAATAGTGCCATTCGCTTCTTGAATCGTCACGCTGCCCTCATCTGGAATATCTTGCAGAGTAATCGTCAACTGATCATTGCTTGCCGTCACTAAATCTCCGACACGTTCTCCTGATGCGTCCGAATAGTAAGCGGTTAGTTGATTGTCAATCACACCACCTATTGCATGATAATTGAGTACTTGTTCTACGCCACTGGTGGTGAATCTGTCGTAAATCGTACAAGAGCCATTATTGCTTAACGCTTGAGTTTCAGGAGTCACAAAAGTGAACTTATAAAGCGTTTTTGGTGTGCCACCACCGCCACCGCCGCCTCCACAACCGACCATTAATCCCGAAATGATTGCCACTAACGGCACTATTTTAAGCTGTTTCATGTTTTCTTCCTAAACTGAGCGGCAATGATTAGCCAAAAAAGTTGTCTTTCCCGGTTTAAGCAAGATTAAAGCCAGCTTTATATGCACTTGATCAATAACTACATTTTACGTGCCACTAGTGTTATATCGTCTCGGTAATTTCTAGTTTTATGCAACTTGTGTAATGAAATTACGTCTTAATTGGCCCTATCATGCGCGGAACCGACACATTGTGTAGTTTTATTTCACATCAATTATTTAAAGTGATCTAAATCAATCACCCAAAATGGCTATCTTGTTAGACTCCAGCCACCATATGAGGAAAATTTTGTGCCTCAACACAACAAGTTATTAGCTATGCTTAGGCGCAAGGATAACGTGCAACAAATCTAATAATAGCTAGCATAGAGCGCACCGCTTAACGCGGAACAGCGCAACTTAGTTAAGAATTCATAACTTTAAAATATATGAGGAATCCATGTCAGACGCAGTGAATAAAGTGCACTCTGATTCAGATATCGAGACCAAAAGCTACCAAGAGCTTCATCGTCCATCATCTGAGTTCGACAGCCGTTCAGACTATCTAGACCACGAACTGCAAATCATGAAGCCACGTCGTTTTGGCTTAAACTTGCCGGGCCGTGATTTCCGTTTCGAGCTTGAAGATTTTGTTCCTGCTATTGCGGGTACGATCGGCATTATCGCGATGTATTCTGCGGTAATGATGTCTTGGGCCGAAGGTTTAACCCAAGCGTGGGACCATGTGCATTTGACAAAAGAGTTCGCGATCGAAGTCGCTCGTGTCGAAATGCTTATCCCTGCTCTTCTTTTCTGTATTTTAGCTTCTGGTGTCTTTAACCCTAAAGCAAACCTCGCCGGTAACCATGGTCCAATGATTCCATTGATTGGTACTATCGCTCTGGCAGGTGCTCACCCTCTTGCTCTTGCGATTCTTATCGGTATTTTTGGCCTTCTACTCTCATTTTTTAAAGGCGGCTCAAAACTCGTCAACCTCACTTCTGAAGGTACCGCTGGTGGTTTGCTTATTTTCTTAGGCTTAACGGGTACGATTAGCCAAATCAACTCTATCCAATCTTGGGCGACTGGGCTGGAATCTGCAGATATTGCCGCTGGCAGCATGGGTTACGTTGGTTTTATCGTTCTTGGCATTACGGTTGCGATCTATGCTTACCTAGCGAAAATCAACAAACGTTGGTTGGCAATTCCAGTGTGTGCATTCACTGGTCTTGCGATTGCGCTTGTTCTCGGTGCTGGCTTTGACATTGTATTCGAAACGAAAACAGGTCTGCCAAACCTTAACCCAGTTTACTGGTGGGGTAGCACAGAAGAAGGTTGGATGCTTGGTTTACCAAATGCAGAGCACTTCATCGCATCATTACCATTCGCGATTCTTGCTGTTGCGATGTGGTCACCAGACTTCCTTGGCCACCGTATCTTCCAAGAAATGAACTACCCACGTAAAACAGAGAAAGTACTGATGGACGTGGATGACACCATGACGATGTGTTCTTTCCGTCAAATGGTTGGTACTGCTGTAGGTGGTGGTAACATCACTTCATCTTGGGGTACTTACATGATCCCGGCAGCCATTGCTAAACGCCCAATTCCGGCAGGTGCAATTCTACTCGGCTCTCTATGTATTATTGTCGCAATTCTTGGTTTCCCAATGGATGTTGCAGTATGGCCACCAGTAATGCGCGTTGCTCTCCTAGTAGGTGTATCTCTTCCTCTTCTTGAAGCGGGTATGCAAATGGTTCGTGATACGAAAGATTCACAAGCAGCGGGCATCTGTATCTTTGCATCTATCGTCGCCAACCCAGTTCTGGCTTGGGCATTAACCATGTTCTTAGATAACAATGGCCTGATTGGTGATAAAGAACGTGCATCACGCTTGTCATTCATGGACAAAATTATTATTCCAGTCACAGTCTTCATTATCTGTCTAGTTGCTATGCTGGCAGTTGGTATGCTAGAAGATCAATATGGATTAAAAGCTTGGCTATAATGCTAAACGCTTAAAAAATGTTTGGGTAGCGCTTGTCGCTACCCCCTTTTTATCCAAAAAGTTGAGCATTTATTGATTTAGTTTAAGGTTTACAAAAAAATTTTAGTTTAACCTGCAATTGTTGTTTCAAAAGGTAGGCGTTTTAAGTAGTGACAATATTTATAGTTTTGTAACCCAAAGTTGCGACTTTAAGACTATAAATATTGTTATTCATAAGAGTGTACTGTTCCTCTATTTTATTGGGGATAGCTGGCTCAACGGCGAAGCAGTACGTATTTTTTTCTACTAAAAAGGTAGGTATGTCATGGCAGAGCAATTTGCTAAAGCTTGGGAAGGTTTTGCTGCAGGTGATTGGCAAAACGAAGTAAACGTTCGTGATTTCATTCAAAAGAACTACACTCCGTACGAAGGCGACGAATCTTTCCTAGTTTCTGAAGGTACTGAAGCGACTAACAAGCTTTGGGCTAAAGTAATGGAAGGTATCAAACAAGAGAACGCGACTCACGCTCCTGTTGATTTTGATACATCTGTTATCTCTACCATCACTGCTCACGATGCAGGCTACATCGAAAAAGATCTTGAAACTATCGTTGGTCTTCAAACTGACGCTCCTCTTAAGCGTGCAATCATCCCTAACGGTGGTATCCGTATGGTTGAAGGTTCTTGCAAAGCTTACGATCGTGAGTTAGACCCACAAGTTAAAAAAATCTACACAGAATACCGCAAAACTCACAACGCTGGCGTTTTCGACATCTACACTCCTGACATCCTTGCATGTCGTAAGTCTGGTGTACTAACTGGTCTTCCTGACGCATACGGCCGTGGCCGTATCATCGGTGACTACCGTCGTGTTGCACTATACGGTATCGACTTCCTAATGAAGGACAAACTGGCTCAGTTCACGTCTCTACAAGAGCGTTTCGAGAACGGCGAAGACCTTCACATGACTATGCAGCTTCGTGAAGAAATTGCTGAGCAACACCGCGCTCTTGGTCAAATCAAACAAATGGCTGCGAAATACGGTTTCGATATTTCTCGTCCTGCTGAAACTGCACAAGAAGCTATCCAATGGACTTACTTCGGCTACCTAGCGGCGGTTAAGTCTCAAAACGGTGCAGCAATGTCTCTAGGCCGTACTTCTACGTTCCTAGACGTATACATCGAGCGTGATATCGCTGCTGGTAAGATCACTGAAGATCAAGCTCAAGAAATGATCGACCACTTCGTAATGAAACTACGTATGGTTCGTTTCCTTCGTACTCCTGAATACGATGAGCTATTCTCTGGCGACCCAATCTGGGCAACAGAATCAATGGGTGGTATGGGTCTTGACGGTCGTACGCTAGTAACGCGTTCTAACTTCCGTTTCCTAAACAGCCTATACACTATGGGCCCTTCTCCAGAGCCAAACATCACTGTTCTTTGGTCTGAAGCGCTTCCTGATGGTTTCAAACGTTTCTGTGCAAAAGTATCTATCGATACTTCTTCTATCCAGTACGAAAACGACGACCTAATGCGTCCAGACATGGATTCAGACGATTACGCTATCGCTTGTTGTGTGTCTCCAATGGTTGTTGGTAAGCAAATGCAGTTCTTCGGTGCTCGTGCGAACCTTGCTAAAACCATGCTTTACACCATCAACGGCGGTATCGATGAGAAGCTGAAAATCCAAGTTGGTCCTAAGATGGACAAGATCGAAGGTGAGTACCTAGATTACAACGAGTTGTGGGAAAAAATGGACCACTTCATGGATTGGTTAGCTAAGCAATACGTGACTGCACTAAACAGCATCCACTTCATGCACGACAAGTACAGCTACGAAGCGTCTCTAATGGCTCTGCATGACCGTGACGTTAAACGCACTATGGCTTGTGGTATCGCTGGTCTATCTGTTGCAGCTGACTCACTATCAGCAATCAAGTTCGCAAAAGTTAAACCAATTCGTGACGAAGATGGTCTAGCAATCGACTTTGAAATCGAAGGCGATTACCCTAAATTCGGTAACAACGACCCTCGCGTAGATGACATCGCGTGTGAACTTGTTTCTGTATTTATGAACAAAATCCGTGAGCTTAAGACTTACCGTGATGCAGTTCCTACTCAGTCAATCCTTACTATCACTTCAAACGTGGTATACGGTAAGAAGACGGGTAACACGCCTGATGGTCGTCGTGCTGGTACTCCGTTTGCTCCAGGTGCGAACCCAATGCACGGTCGTGATGAGAAAGGTGCGGTAGCATCATTGACTTCAGTAGCGAAACTACCGTTTGCTGATGCTCAAGATGGTATTTCTTACACCTTCTCTATCGTGCCAAACGCACTAGGTAAAGAAGAAGGCAGCCAACGCGCTAACCTTGCTGGTCTGATGGACGGTTACTTCCACCACGAAGCTGGTATCGAAGGTGGCCAACACCTAAACGTAAACGTTCTTAACCGTGAAACACTAGAAGACGCAGTTAAACACCCAGAGAAGTACCCTCAGCTAACTATCCGTGTATCTGGATACGCTGTACGTTTCAACTCTCTGACTACAGAACAGCAAGCTGACGTTATCGCTCGTACATTCACTGAGTCACTATAAGACTGTCGCGAAATAACGTTTTAGTAATACAACAAGAGCCGGTGCTGTAAAGCATCGGCTTTTTTTCATTTTCGGCGCTAATCTTGGTGCTTTGCACAGGATTTTGCTGCCAAACTTACGTATGATGCAAAGAAAATGAGTAAAAGCATTATATGAAATTTTATAAACTTATCGCATTTGCCCTGCTATCACCTGCTGTTTTCGCATCCACCAAATCCACTGTCTCATTTGCTCTCGATAATGACGGTATCTTTGGTGTTGACCAAGATTATACCAACGGTATATTCCTCTCTTACGCGACCGGGCAACTAAGAAAAGAAAGTGAATGGAACTGGCTGAGTCTAAGTCACTCTTCATTCACGAGTGTCGATAAAATAGAACTGGTGTTTGGCCATAAAATGTGGACACCGAGCGATATAAAAGTCGATTATCCTCTGGCAAATGACCGCCCATACGCTGGTTATCTGCATACAGAACTCAACTACCTCTCACTAACTGCAGATAAAGCAGTGCGATATAACTTTACCATCGGCACCACTGGTGAAAGCTCACTGTCAGAAAAAGCACAATCACTGGTTCACAGCATTACGGGTTCCCCAGATCCACAAGGCTGGGATTACCAAATCGATGACTATCTAGCAGCCAGCGTTGGCTATCGCGCGTTCAATAAATTAATGCGCAGTGAAGGGAAAACCACTCAGTGGGAAATCACTAATGTAAATGATATTAATGCCGGTAATTTTCGCAGTGACATATCTCAGGGTGTGATGTTCCGTTGGGGAACAAACTTAGGGACTAACATAGGTGCGGCCAACATCAGCGTGGAAAGTCCATTTTCGGCAAGCATGCTGTCCAATCACTCCACCAGCTGGTTCTTGTTTAGCGGATTTGAAGGTCGTTACCGTTTCAATGACATCACTATCGAAGGCGATCGTTCCGGTATCCCGGGAACGTCAGAGCCGTACGACGTGACACTGGAACACTGGCAAGCAAGCGCCGTCGCAGGAGCTACTTGGTATAACCAAAACTATGGCGCAAGCATAACGTTTACGATTAAAACTCCAGAGTATGAAGAGTCTCAAACCGATATTTATGGTACGGGATCGCTTTCTGTCTTTGCCTTCTTTTAAATAAATAACTCAAATGGTCAATAAACAACTCATTGACCATTTGATTACCCGTAATCCCGCACCTTCTCTTCCTAGAAGACTGTTTTAACCCTGCTTTTTGTAATAAAATAACAGCATTCTTATATTAGTCATGAGAGCAAAAGATGTCAGCAACTGGTCGTATTCACTCGTTTGAGTCATGTGGTACCGTAGACGGACCTGGTATTCGTTTTATCGTCTTCTTGCAAGGTTGCTTGATGCGTTGTAAGTATTGTCATAACCGCGATACTTGGGATACCCATGGAGGTAAAGAGGTTACCGTAGAAGAAATCATTGCGGAGGCGAAATCTTACCGTCACTTCATGAATGCGTCTGGCGGTGGTATCACTTGTTCAGGCGGCGAGGCGATGCTTCAACCCGAGTTTGTTCGTGACTTTTTCCGAGCGGCGAAAGCGGAAGGTATTCATACCTGCCTTGATACCAATGGCTATGTTCGTAAGCACACAGATGTGATTGACGAAGTTCTCGATTCCACTGATCTCGTGATGCTAGACATCAAGCATATGAAAGATGAAGTTCATCAGGACTTAATCGGCGTGTCGAATCGACGCACCTTAGACTTTGCTCGCTACCTACAGAAAATTGGCCAGACGACATGGATTCGCTACGTTGTGGTTCCTGGTTACACAGATGATCCAGAAGCAGCACACATGCTTGGTGAGTTTATCAAAGATATGGACAACATCGAAAAAGTGGAACTGCTTCCTTATCACAAACTTGGTGCGCACAAGTGGGAAGCGTTGGGTTTTGAGTACCCACTTGAAGGTGTGAATCCGCCACCTAAAGAGACGATGGATGAAATCCAGTCGATACTTTCTCAGTACCACTCAAATGTAAAATACTAAGACTGAACTATTTTCTTCCACCAAAAATACCAGCTTTTCGCTGGTATTTTTTTATTTCGTGGCATCGAATACCTTATTTCAATCACTCGTATGTGTAAAATAGCGCCCAACTCAATTGTTTAACGTAGAAACAACAAAACGTCGCTGCAGGGAAGTAATCATGGACTGGTTTAACTTAGGCTCATTCGTTGTCATCATTTGGGTAATCATTGTCTTTTGCTTACCTGATTGGAAAAAGGTAGTTTGGCCTAAGATTGAGCAAGACAAGTCATTTCAGCACATTGTTTTCGCCACTCTTTTTTTACTAAGCATATTGTGGTCCGCGCAAGCGGGCGTGAAGGATGGGCTGAAAATACACTTTCTCGCTTTAACGACCTTAACCATGATGTATGGGTGGCGAATGGCGTTTTTAATCAGTATTCCTGCAATGGTTGCCAATCATTGGATACAAGGCGTTTCGCTCGTCTTGTTACCAAGCTCTCTGGTACTTTCTGCCCTGCTTCCCATTCTGATCAGTTATTTTGTATTCCTACTCAGTTACCATTATTTACCGCGTAACATATTTGTCTTCATTTTCGTCGCGGGATTCTTCAACGGGGCGATAACGGGTAGTTTGCATCTGCTGATCAATTCTTTCTATCACTTATCTGTCGGTCACTACGATTGGGAAACGATTCAACACAACTACTTTATTTTTGTCCCACTCCTAGCCTTTCCCGAGGGTTTACTGAATGGTATGTCTCTGGCGGTGCTGACTGTATTCAAACCGGAATGGTTGAGGGTATTTTCCGATAGAGATTACATATACAACCACTATCACAAAAAATAGCGTTACTTTGAAATATATGGAGCTGAAAGCTAGATGAATTGAGAAATTCTTGCCATTTTTTCATATTAAATATGTGTTGAGATCATGTTTCACTCCTGTCTGAGGCGTTAACCTAAGCACATTAAAAATGTATTAGATTATTTAGTGAGGTCATCATGGAAATGTCAAACGCTCAACGTTTGATTCTGTCAAACCAGTACAACCTAATGTCTCAACTCGATCCGAGTAATGCAGCAAAATACAAACGCTTACAAACAATCGTCGAGCGTGGGTATGAACTACAAATGTGCGAGTTAAACAAAGACTTTGGCCGTATTACTGAAGCAGAATGTCGCGAAATCATCGACATCATGGAAATGTATCATGCGATGCAAGAGTCTAACAACTTGCTCGACAGTGATGAGAAAAGCAAAGTCGACCAACGTCGTCTACAGTTCTTAGGATTCGATATCGCTTCGGAAGCTCAGCAAGTACATTACGTACGCTTTTTAGTTGACTCTGAAGGCCTTTACCCACAATTTGACAAAGCCGATCACCATTTCAATAGCCAAATGCCAATGCTAGAGAAATACCGTCGTATGCTGCAAACATGGCGTAACTGTCCTCGTCAATACCATCTATGTGCGAACGAGCTGGCACAAATCTTCAGTGCCTAGTTATACAAACCATTGAATAGGAGAGCCGCTGCTCTCCTTTTTATTTGCCCTACCGAAAATTATTTTTTACACATCAGAGCTATTTCCCCAATCGCTATCCAAGGTAAACGGTGAATCACTAACAT
Organism: Vibrio sp. J1-1; assembly: GCF_021728395.1. Taxonomy (GTDB): domain Bacteria; phylum Pseudomonadota; class Gammaproteobacteria; order Enterobacterales; family Vibrionaceae; genus Vibrio. The sequence continues at coordinate 420,872 of NZ_JAKKCM010000004.1, forward strand.
TGGCCACCTGATGCCAAACATTTGATTTATCAATACTGAATACACCACACAATCCTGCCATTTATGCAAGAGTGATAAATATGCCACTTTTACAATAAATTCATAATTGTTAAGCAAAATTGCAAATCCCCGACTAGGCTTAAATAGAGAAAGGCTGTGATTGAATGATTCAAATCCACCGCTCACCGTTGTGATGATAAATCTGTACTTAAAGCAAAGTCTTTGGTGTCGCATTAACTTACGTCCTGTACAAACCAAATCAGATGTCAGTACGTATACATTCAGACAACCAAGAGCATGACAACAGGTGGGTAAGCCTTCATCAACGTTCGTCGGTAGACTGACTATTAAAGGGGAAACGACATGAGTATTTTCGACCACTATCAATCCAGATATGAAGCTTCAAAAGATGAAGAGATGTCGTTACAGGAGTTTCTGGCCCTGTGCAAGGATGACAAAAGCGCATACGCTAATGCAGCAGAACGACTACTGATGGCCATCGGTGAGCCAGAATTAATCGATACAGCCAAAGATCCAAGGCTAAGCCGGATCTTCTCAAACCGCGTCATATCGCGTTATTCAACATTTAAAGATTTCTATGGCATGGAAGATGCGATAGAACAGATCGTTTCATACCTAAAACATGCTGCACAAGGTTTGGAAGAACGCAAACAGATTCTTTACTTACTTGGTCCGGTTGGTGGTGGTAAATCATCACTTGCAGAAAAACTGAAAGCGCTGATGGAACAAATGCCAATTTATGTGCTTACTGCCAACGGTCATCGTAGTCCGGTCAATGACCATCCTTTCTGCCTCTTTAGAGCTTCCGAAGATGGCGAAATTCTGAAAAAAGAATACGGTATTGAACAGCGTTACCTCCGCTCAATTATGTCTCCTTGGGCAGCCAAACGTCTGCATGAGTTTGGTGGTGACATTACCAAATTTAAAGTCGTGAAAGTCCGCCCTTCTATCCTCGACCAAATCGGGGTAGCGAAAACTGAGCCAGGTGATGAAAACAACCAAGATATTTCATCACTAGTTGGTAAAGTGGACATTCGTAAACTTGAACACTTCTCTCAAGATGATCCAGATGCATACAGTTACTCTGGCGCACTCTGTAAAGCGAACCAAGGCTTGATGGAGTTTGTAGAGATGTTCAAAGCACCGATTAAAGTACTTCACCCGCTACTAACGGCAACTCAGGAAGGTAACTTTAACGGTACGGAAGGCCTCTCTGCGATTCCATTCGATGGCATGATCTTGGCGCACTCGAACGAATCAGAATGGCAAACTTTCCGTAACAACAAAAACAATGAAGCGTTCCTTGACCGTGTTTACATCGTGAAAGTACCGTATTGTCTGCGCGTTTCTGAAGAAGTTAAAATTTATCAAAAACTACTTGAGCACAGTGAACTGTCACAAGCACCATGTTCACCGAGTACACTAGAAACGTTGGCACAATTCAGCATTCTTTCACGGTTGAAAGAGCCAGAAAACTCTTCCATCTTCTCTAAAATGCGTGTTTACGACGGTGAAACCTTGAAAGACACCGATCCGAAGGCGAAAAGCTACCAGGAATATCGTGACTACGCAGGTGTTGATGAAGGCATGAGCGGTCTATCCACTCGTTTTGCGTTTAAGATCTTATCGCGCGTATTTAACTTTGACCAAACCGAAGTAGCCGCGAACCCGGTTCACCTGTTCTACGTCATTGAGCAACAAGTTGAACGTGAACAGTTCCCAACGGAAACGGCAGAAAAATACTTGGAGTTTTTGAAAGGATACCTCGTTCCTCGCTACGTCGAGTTTATTGGTAAAGAAATTCAGACTGCGTACCTAGAGTCATACTCTGAGTATGGTCAGAACATCTTTGACCGCTACGTTACTTATGCAGACTTCTGGATTCAGGATCAAGAGTACCGAGACCCAGAAACTGGCCAGCTATTTGACCGCGCTTCACTCAACTTAGAGCTAGAGAAGATCGAGAAAACAGCAGGTATTTCTAACCCTAAAGATTTCCGAAACGAAATCGTAAACTTTGTGCTTCGTGCGAAAGCCACTAACAATGGTCAGAACCCAGTTTGGACCAGCTACGAAAAATTGCGCACAGTTATCGAGAAGAAAATGTTCTCTAACACTGAAGAACTTCTTCCGGTTATCTCATTTAATGCGAAAACCTCTTCTGAAGATCAGAGGAAGCATGACGACTTTGTCGCTCGCATGATGGAAAAAGGCTATACCGAGAAACAGGTTAGGCTACTTTCTGAGTGGTACCTACGAGTACGTAAGTCATCCTAACCAAGTATTGAGTTAGGTCGCTTGTGTGAAACATGAAGAGGGCTATTTCATGGCGCAATTTATAGACCGAAGGCTCAATGGCAAGAACAAGAGCGCTGTTAACAGACAGCGCTTCTTGAAGCGCCATAGAGAGCAAATCAAAGAGTCGGTGGCAGACGCAGTGAATCGACGCTCGATCACGAATACGGAAACGGGCGAAGACGTATCTATACCGCACAAAGACATTACCGAGCCGATTTTTCATCAAGGTCAAGGTGGGCTACGTGAGCGTGTCCACCCAGGTAACGATCAGTTTATTACTGGTGACAAAATCGAGCGTCCAAAATCAGGAGGCCAAGGCAGTGGCTCTGGCGAGGGCAACGCAAGTCCTGACGGCGAAGGCCAGGATGAATTTGTATTCCAAATTTCGAAAGACGAATATCTAGATATTCTTTTTGAAGATCTAGAACTACCAAATTTAGAGAAAAACCAAATCGCGAAAATTACCGAGTGGAAAACACACCGTGCTGGCTTCAAAACCGCGGGTATCCCCTCCAACATCGCAGTTGTACGTTCACTCCAACAATCACTGGCCCGAAGAACGGCCATGACAGCAGGTAAAAAACGTCTTCTCAAAGAGCTTGAAGAAGAGCTTGCACGTATCAAAAATATGGAACCAGCTCAACCATTTGAAGAAAGCCGTTTGAAGAAGGAAATAATCGAACTCCGTAAGAAAATCGACAGCGTCCCATTTATTGATACGTTTGACTTACGTTTCAAAAACTACGAGAAACGCCCGGTTCCGTCCAGCCAAGCGGTCATGTTCTGCTTGATGGATGTGTCAGGCTCAATGGATCAAGCAACCAAAGATATCGCTAAACGATTCTATGTACTCCTTTATCTATTTTTAACTCGTACCTATGAAAATGTGGAAGTGGTGTTTGTTCGCCACCACACGCAGGCAAAAGAAGTGGATGAGCATGAGTTTTTCTACTCTCAGGAAACCGGTGGCACCATCGTATCCAGTGCTCTTAAACTCATGGATGAGATAATCAAAGCTCGTTACCCTACTGGACAGTGGAACATTTATGCTGCCCAAGCATCCGATGGCGATAACTGGGCTGATGACTCACCTCGATGCCGTGACTTGTTAGTGAATAAGTTACTGCCTAACTGTCAGTACTACTCATATATTGAGATCACACGTCGTTCTCACCAAACTTTGTGGCATGAGTATGAAAAACTCACTGAAGAATTTCCTAACTTTGCGATGAAAAACATACGCTCAGTGGAGGATATCTTCCCTGTCTTCCGTGAACTATTCCACAAAGAAACGGCGTAAGGAGGCTAGCGATGAGTACCGCAACGAAAAACCTCTCCGGAGAAGCTCCAAAAAAGCGCAGAGGCAAAATGCTGCCTGATGGTCCCGATTGGACCTTTGATATGCTGGAGCAATACCATAAAGAGATAAAACGTGTCGCTGAGCACTATCGCCTCGACACTTACCCAAACCAAATTGAGGTCATCACGTCAGAACAAATGATGGATGCATACTCAAGTATTGGTATGCCTATAAATTATAACCATTGGTCGTTCGGTAAGAAGTTCATTCAAACGGAGCAAAACTACAAACACGGCCAAATGGGTTTAGCTTATGAAATAGTCATTAATTCCAACCCTTGTATCGCATACCTAATGGAAGAGAACACGGTTACTATGCAGGCACTAGTTATGGCCCACGCCTGCTATGGCCATAACTCTTTCTTTAAAGGTAACTATCTGTTCCAGACATGGACAGACGCAAGTTCTATCATTGACTACTTGTTATTCGCAAAAAAATACCTAGCAGAGTGTGAAGAACGCTATGGTGTTCTGGAAGTCGAAAAACTTCTCGATTCTTGTCATGCGCTGATGAACTTCGGTGTTGACCGTTACAAACGACCAGAAAAAATCTCAATTACGGAAGAAAAAGCGCGCCAAGAAGAACGTGAGGCGTACCTGCAATCGCAAATTAATGATCTGTGGCGTACGGTACCAAGCGCGAAAACCAAAGAAGAGGACATCGTAGAGCACTTTCCAAGTGAACCACAGGAAAACTTACTGTATTTCTTTGAAAAACACGCACCATTACTTGAGCCATGGCAGCGTGAAGTTATCCGTATTGTGCGTAAGATAAGCCAATACTTCTACCCGCAAAAACAAACACAGGTTATGAACGAAGGTTGGGCAACATTCTGGCATTACACCATTCTTAATCATCTTTACGATGAAGGTTTAGTGTCTGATAAATTCATCCTAGAGTTCTTACACAGTCACACCAGTGTAGTAGCACAGCCCTCGTATAACAGCCCTTACTTTAGTGGCATTAATCCTTATGCGCTTGGATTTGCCATGTTCCGTGATATAAAACGCATTTGTGAAGAGCCAACCGATGAAGATAAAGAGTGGTTCCCTGATTTAGCGGGTACCGATTGGTTGGATGCGGTGCACTTTGCCATGCATAACTTCAAAGATGAGAGCTTTATCAGCCAGTACCTGTCACCTAAGCTGATACGTGACTTTAAGCTGTTCGCCATCAAAGATGACGACCATAAAAACTTCATAGAAATATCGGCAATTCATGATGAGAGCGGTTATCAAAGCATAAGAGAAAAACTCGCTGCGCAATATAACCTATCCAACCTTGAACCGAACATTCAGGTGTTTAATGTTGATGTCCGTGGTGACCGTTCACTAACGCTTCAATACGTTCCTCACAACCGCATCCCGCTAGATGACAGTTATGAAGAAGTATTGAAGCACGTGTACCGCATATGGGGCTTCGACGTTGTACTTCAAGAAGTTAAAGACACGGGTCATAGAGAAACGCTGGCGACGTGTCCCAAGCGTAACCAATTTGACACCAATATCTAATACCAATTCCATTAACCCCTAAGCAATAACCCCAAAGCAAAAGGCTCCAAAATTGGAGCCTTTTTATTTCATTGCGACGGTAAAAATCACTTAGCTTCTTTAGCAACTATCGCTCGAACAGCTTCCAGATCTTCTGGCGTATCAACCCCTGCTGCAGGCGCTTCTTTAGCGACAGCGACATGAATTTTTTCGCCATACCAAAGTACACGAAGCTGCTCAAGACATTCAATTTGCTCTAATGCGCTTGGCGCCCAGTTGATGTAGGTGTTAATAAAGCCTGCTCGGTACGCGTAAATACCAATATGGCGCATCAACGGATTCACAATGAGTTTATCTTGCTTAGCAAAATTATCACGATCCCATGGAATTGATGCCCGGCTAAAGTACATGGCGTAGCCACGTGAGTCTGCGACTACTTTTACCGCATTTGGGTTAAAGACTTCATCTTCCGAGTCAATTTCAACTGCCAACGTTGCCATTGGCGCATCACAAGCAGCCAAGTTATCAGCGACCTGGCGAATGATCGATGGTGGAATTAATGGCTCATCACCTTGTACATTAACAATGATATGCTCAGCCGGAATCGCCATTTTTTCAACCACTTCCGCCAAACGCTCAGTGCCTGACTCATGGTTTGGCGAAGTCATGCAGACTTTTCCGCCGAACTGCTCTACCGCTGCAGAAACACGTTCATCATCGGTCGCGATGATGACATCTTCTGCACCAGCTTGCATGGCTTGTTCGTAAACCCACTGCACCATTGGTTTACCACCAATATCAGCCAACGGTTTACCCGGTAAGCGACTAGAGGAATAACGAGCAGGAATAACGACAGTAAAAGACATTAACGCCCCTCGTCCATGCTCATGGTTCTTGCTTCCGGTTCAAGCAGAACAGGAATGCCCTCTTTAATTGGATAAGCAAGGCGATCCACTTTGCAGATCAACTCTTGATTATCTTTATCGTACGTCAGCTTACCTTTGCAAACAGGGCAAGCTACAATCTCAAGCAGACGATGATCCATAAGTCGCTTTAACCTCTTTTATTCTATTTAAAATTCGCTCTGCATCGCTTGTTTCAAACTGAGCAGATACAGGCAGATACCACCAATTATCTTGCGCGTATTCACGACACTTAACGGCATCTTTCTCTGTCATGATCACATTCGCTCCTTGCTGAGCCAATGCCTCTAATTCTTGCTGGTCAAAGTCTTGATGATCTGCAAACCCTTTGGTGACTTTGACGTCAGCATTCAATATGTTCAGTGTATTAAAAAATCGTGGTGGATGCCCAATACCTGCGAACGCAACCAGCTCCTTTAACTCTGAGACTTCAACTGGCTGTTTCGTCTTAAGGTTAATCGCCTTCTCCGGCGCCAGTGACATCGCAATTTCACCTTGGTCGGCCTGACCGCCATTCGTAATCACAAAATCGACTTCTTTCAGCCTTTCAACACCTTCTCGCAAAGGGCCTAAAGGTATTAGGCTTTCATTGCCAAAGCGTCGATTACCGTCAACGATCACCAACTCAATGTCTCTCGCTAATGCGTAATGTTGGAGACCATCATCAGTAATCACGATATCGACACCAGTCGCCAACAGCGCTTTAACCGCATTTGCTCGTACCGGATCGACGGCAACAGGAGCCCCAGTGCGATTATAAATAAGTTTAGGCTCATCACCGCAATGTTTCGCTGGAGTGTCGGCATCTAAAACGAGCGGATAGTGTGGGGCTTTCGCACCATAACCACGCGATACAACACCCGGCTTAAGGCCTAGCTTTTGTAATTGCTCCACTAGCCATACCACAACCGGCGTTTTGCCATTCCCACCAGCCGTGATATTACCAACCACAATAACTGGTACTGGGGCTTGATAAGCTTGCTTGTTACCCTTCAGGTACTGTTTACGCTTCGACTGACTGATTGCACCAAACAACAAACTCAGTGGCCACAACAGCGGCCACAAGAGGTATTTGAGTGGGTGGTTTTCAAACCAGATTTTTTCAATCACAGCTTAACCGCCAAACTGGATTCGGTGCAATTGAGCATACGCGCCGTCTTTTAAAATCAGATCAGCATGAGTACCACGCTCGACAATCGCGCCATCATCAACGACTAGGATTTCATCGGCTTTTTCAATCGTCGATAGTCGGTGAGCAATCACCAACACTGTTTTATCTTTTTGCAGCTCATCTAATGCAGCCTGAATCGCGCGCTCCGACTCGGTATCCAATGCCGAAGTCGCCTCATCCAAAATCAATACAGGTGCATCACGTAGCAGCGCGCGTGCAATAGCAATACGCTGACGCTGACCACCTGAAAGACTCGCGCCATTTTCGCCGATCATAGTATCGAGGCCGTTGTCCATTTTGCGGACAAACTCCATCGCATGTGCGAGCTCAGCCGCTCTCTCAATATCACTGCGCTGAAAATTATCTTCGGTCGCATAGGCGATGTTATTCGCAATCGTATCGTTGAATAAGTGAACATTCTGAGAAACCAAAGCGAATTGCTCACGCAGGTTTTTTAGTTCGTATTCGCGGATGTCGTGACCGTCCAGTTCAATCGCACCACTGTCCACATCGTAAAAACGATTGAACAAGTTTGCGATGGTACTCTTACCAGAGCCCGAACGACCGACCAGAGCGACGGTCTTGCCCCGAGGAATATCAAAGCTAACATGTTCAAGTGCTGGCTTCTCTGAACCTTCGTAGGTGAAGGTGATGTCTTTTACAGAAATATCACCATTCGCACGCTCGACCTTATGCTTACCCTCATTCTTCTCAGGTTCAAGATCGATAAGAGCAAACAAAGTTTGGCTCGCTGCCATTCCTCGTTGGAACTGAGAGGTCACGTTAGTCAACGCTTTAAGTGGGCGCATCAGGCCAAACATCGCCGAAAATACCACGGTAAACGTACCCGGAGTCAGTTGCTCTTTAATTGAGTCAATGCTTGCCAGAAACAGAACCGCGACAATAGCGACAGATGCAATCATCTGGATGATTGGGTTAGCAGCAGCCTGAGCTGTCACCAATTTCATGCTTTGCTGACGCATCTGGTTGCTCACTTTTTCGAATCGTTGACGTTCGATATCCTGACCACCGTAGCTCAATACCACTTTGTGTCCCTTCAGCATTTGTTCTGCTGAAGCTGTCACATTACCCATCATGGTTTGCATATTTTTAGAAATTTTTCTAAAGCGCTTAGATACAACGCCAATTCCCCATGCAACAACAGGCGCAACCGCAAAAAGAACCAGTGAAAGCTGCCAACTGTTGTAAAACATCAACGTCAACAGACCAATAATACTTGCCCCTTCCCGAACAATGCTAACTAAAGCACGGCTCGTTGCAGCTGAGACTTGCTCTGAATCGTAAGTAATACGAGACAACAGGTTGCCCGTCTTTTCTTTATCAAAGTAAGACACTGGCATATGCATAAAGTGGTTAAATACCAGGCGTCGTATTTGCATGACGACGTTGCCAGAAACCCAACTCAAGCAATAATCGGAAACAAACCCACTAGTGCCACGAATAAACATCATGACGAAAATTATCAACGGAAGAGTACGCAGGAAGTCAGACTCTGCGCTACCAAAACCTTCATCAAGTAAAGGTTTTAGTAAGGAGATCATATAGGTTTCTGAGACAGCATTAATGACTAATGCAATGATAGCAACGATAAGACCAGCTTTATAAAGGCGAATAAATTGCCACAGACGCTTAAACGTCTGCCAGGTCGTTTCATCAGTATTTATCGACATAGAAGTGCTTTATTTTCTTACATTAAGACTCTCATTCTAACCCCTAACGCAGCATCTGCCTATACCAAGGCTCAAATGTATCACTACGTTTGGTCGTAAAATCCCACTTATCTTTCGTTACTCGGATTGTAACTTGTCCTCTCTCACCGGTATCAAGCCACAAAGTCCCGGCTTTGAGGTACGAGGTCACTACCTTCTCGGCAGGCATTCCCCACTGATTATTTTCCGCCAGTGATGCTATCGCTAATCTCGGAGAGACTGCATGAATAAAAAGGGGGTTAGAGGAACTTTTGCTACCGTGATGAGGAACGAGCATCACGTCACTAGGTAACTTTTCTGGTTCTCGAAGAAGTATCCACTCACTGATGGACTCAATATCGCCCGTGAACAGCATGGAAAAACCAGAATTGTGGTCTGTGAGTCTAAAAACACACGAGTGAGGGTTGTATGCTCGCGTGACAATTTTGGGTGGCCAAAGCACTTCGATATCGAGTTGCTGCCACTGCCAATTATCACCGCTCACACAAGATTGATAACCATCAAAACCTTGGCTGCTGCGTTTATTGGTCGGATTGAGTTGCGTTTCAATCACGTGCCGTCCTCCTGCATGGTCATTATCCCAGTGACTAAGAACCAACGTATCAACCTCCCCAAATCCCCTACGATGTAGCACGGGTATAATTACCTGCTCCGCCACACTGCCCTCCGGCCAGGATTTCCCAGTGTCATAAAGCAGAGTTTTACCATCTTTTTCAATAAGAACAGCCAGCCCATGGCCAACATCGAGAACATCGACTCTCCAACTCGTACTTTTGCGCCCATTCAACCCGGTAACGATGATGGTCATAACGCATAGCACGAGCCAACCCTGCTTTAACAATAACCGCTTCAAAACCAAGCAACCACACAAAAGGAACAACATCCACGTCAGTTCTATCGACAGTGGCTGCCACGTACCTATGGCATACTGAAGAGACTCACTTAAAGGCCACAAAGAAAAATCCATCAATTGCCACACTAGTGGCGAGAATGCGGGTAGAAATAAAGAAATAGATAACGCGATAAACATTAAAGGAACGACGACAAACCCAAACCATGGGATAAAGGCAAGGTTATAAGCGATGGCCAATAGGCTGAAACCAGAAAAGAAATAACCACTGATAGGTATGACAAATAAACTCAAGGCAAGCTGAGTAACAAACAAGACTCGCCATTTTCCTAGCCAGCTACCGTGCTTAAACCGAACAAAATTAATGACTAAGAGCACCATACCTACAGAGAGATAAGACAGCCAGAAGCTCATACTAAAAGATGCGAAAGGCTGAATAAGCAACTGAAACGCAACCGCCAGTAGTAACACTCGCCAAGTGCTCCAGTGAACCAAAAAATAGTTTAGAACAATATAGATGACACAAACCGACGCGGCGCGAGTGGTGGGCAATGAAAAATCAGCGAGCCAGGCATAACACAACGCGACTATTAACCCTGTGATTGAAGGCACCGCTTGATAACGCGGGATAACGGAGCGAACACTTACACCGAGCAAAAACCCAAAGCTAAAAGCCATTCCGATGTGCAGCCCTGAGATAGAGACCAAATGCAATAATCCGCTGTCTCTCAGTCCTTTCCAATCATCTCCAGAAAGCCAACTTCTATCAGCAAATACCAGTGCACTGATTAGCGGAAAGTGCTCTAGATGGGAGATATCACCCTTTACCTGATTGATTATCGTTTGACGTACAGAGATTCTGTTACGAATAATCCAGTGAGCGTCGCTGGTCACAATGACTCTGGCTAAAATACCTTTCCCCATTGCCTGCTTTTCAGCGTCGAAACCAGCTTCATTACGTAGCCCAATAATGGGCTTTATCTGAGCCGTGGTCGTAAACTCACTGTTAACGGGGATAGGAAAGGAGGTGATAAAACGGACTTTAGGTTTAAGAAAAGGTAACAGACTTTGATCACCAACTTGTTTTATCGTCACGAGACCTTCATATCCATGACTTATTTGATTAAAAGAGCTGTCAACTTTACCAATTATGGTACTATTCTCCCCTACATTAAAAAGGGCTTGTCGCTGATACTCCAATACATTGCCGTGGATGATGACTACCATTAAGCCCAAAATTACGCCTATGCTAATTGAGCCACGACGTAATTTAATTATTGAACCAGTGGTAATTATTCCCAGCAGCAACCAGCGCCAATCCGGCATTGTCGGCCACCATACCGACGAGACAACGCTTGCGACAAATAACGCCAAGGTGCAACTTTTTTCTGAGAGAGTCATGCAGTCCTATGCCTAGAAAGCTGATAAAACGCTTCATGCCAGATCACGAGTTGATCAAACGTCAAAAAGCATTAAAAGTCTTCGGCAATGTCCTATATAACCCGAACCTTTGGTGTCTCAACCGTCGCTCTGCGTCTGGCGCGTTTGCCGTTGGCCTTTTTATGGCGTTTGTACCGCTTCCTAGCCAAATGATAATGGCGGCAGGTTTAGCCATTTTAATGGGTGTCAACTTACCGCTTTCTGTTGCTCTGGTTTGGATTAGTAACCCAATTACTATGCCGGTTTTGTTCTACTTCGCATACAAGATTGGCGCGTGGGCCATGCATGTTCCTCCACAACCCTTTCACTTTGAGTTATCTTGGGAATTTATCATGCAGCAAATGAATACCATCGGACCACCATTCTTGCTCGGATGTATGATAAGTGGCGTAGTCTCAGCTATCATCGGCTATTTTGGTATTCGCGGAGTATGGCGCTACTCAGTAGCTCGTAGCTGGAATAAACGTAAAATAAGATAAGTCGTCGGCGTAAAAAATTCAGCACTCCGATTAGCTGATGAGGGTCAGATATCGCTCAACCTGAAAAGCAATGTCACGCGAGTATGACAACCTGATAGTAAATACACAAAAGGACCGAATTCGGTCCTTTTTGTTTTTTGCCTACTTTATATTTACTTAGCACTCAAAACCGCAGCTGGATTTAACTTGGCAGCACGAGAAGCTGGGTACCAAGTCGCTAGTAAGCTGAGGACAATCGCCGTAATCGATACCAAAGCAACATCCGGCCAATGCAGTTGTGATGGTAAGAAATCAACAAAATAAATGTCACCCGATAAGAAGTGATGTCCAATCAAGTGCTCTAGTCCAGTGATAAGCGGCGTCAGGTTTAACGCAACTAAAACACCAATAACGCTGCCTACCAAACTGCCCAATACGCCAGAGAATACGCCTTGCCAAACAAATATTCGCTTAATCAGACTGTCTTTTGCGCCCATGGTTCTAAGAATGGCAATTTCTGCCGCTCGGTCTTTAACCGCCATCATTAAGGTCGAGACGATGTTGAAACAGGCCACGCCTATCACCAGCACCATCACCAGATACATGATAGTCCGTACTAACTGGATATCACGGTAAAGAAACCCAAACTGCTGCCGCCAGCTTCTCAGATACACGTACACATCGATAAGGCCACCCACATCGCGCACAATTTCCGGTGCATTGAGGACATCGTTTGTTTTCAGAGAAACACCAGTAACACCATCCCCTAATCGCGCATATTGCTGCGCATCCGCTAATGGCACTAACGCAAGAGAGTGATCAATCTGACCATTCAAGGTTAAGAAACCGATAACCTGTACACGCACACGCTTTGGTGCTTGAACCTTAGTCCCCGTGCCAGTTTGCGGAATCATCAAAGTCACATAGTCACCAACTTCGACATTCAGCTCAGTCGCGACACCCCGGCCTAAAATTACCTGCTGCTGACCCGCGTAGAAATTCTGCCACGCTTGCGGGTCGATAAAGTCAGACATGTTGGAAACGGCTTGTTCAAATGAAGGTTCCACCCCGCGAACTTCAACCGCTTTGAGTTTACTGCCCTTCTCTGTTAACCCAGTGAAACGAACATAGGGCGCAGCTGCAACCACATTTTTATGCTTCAGCGCTTGGTTAATGGTTTTGGTGTAGTTCTGTAACGGGCCATCGACCCCCTCTAACTCACCATGTGGAATCACCGACAAAACACGCGACTGTAACTCCCGCTCAAAACCATTCATAGCAGAAAGGCCAATAATGATGACCGCAACGCCAACCGCAATACCAATGGTCGAAGAGAGAGAGATAAATGACACCATCTTATTGCGTTTTTTCGCGCGACTAAAACGACCACCGATCATCAATGCTAAAGATGAAAACAAAATTATCCCTCCGCCAAAGACGCTTGAGCCGTCAAACGATTCACCAGCAAGCCATCTTGCATGTGCATTTGACGATCCATCTTTGCAGCCAGTTCTTTATCGTGTGTCACGACCAGAAAGGCAATGTTCGATTCTTGGTTTAGCTCACGCATCAAATCATAGATAGCAAGCGCCGTGTTATGATCCAGGTTACCAGTCGGCTCATCGGCCAGCACCAAGTCAGGCTTGTTGACCAATGCTCGCGCAATCGCTACACGTTGACGCTCACCACCAGATAACTCTGAAGGTCGGTGCTCAATACGATGACCTAACCCCACTTTCTCTAGTAGCGCCTGCGCTGCGGCTTTCGCTTCCGGGGCTTTGGTTCCGCCAATCAAGAGCGGCATCGCCACGTTTTCCAACGCAGTGAAGTCTGCTAACAGGTGATGGAACTGGTACACAAAACCGAGGTGCTTATTACGCAATGCAGCTTGCTTATTTGAACCCAGTGCCGACAGGTTTTGGCCTAAGAAGTCCACCTCGCCGTGCGTCGCATCATCAAGCGCACCGAGAATATGTAGCAAAGTGCTTTTCCCAGAACCTGATGAACCGACAATAGAAACCAGCTCACCTTTCTCAATATCAAAGCTAACACCTTTAAGCACTTCCGTATCTAGTGAACCTTCTCGGTATACTTTACGAATATCACGACATTCTAATAGCTTATTCATAGCGAAGTGCCTCAGCAGGTTTAACAGAAGATGCTCGGTAAGAAGGGTAAACAGTCGCGGCCAGGCTCAGAGCAATTGCCAATACCACCACTAACAGAATCTGAAACGAGTCAATTAAAATTGGCAGATGCCCGCCAAAAGAGAACAACGCGACACCAGCCGCCTCAAGAATCGCATTTAAGTTGAGTGATAACGTCACGCCAGCCAAACCACCCACAATAGCGCCAATCACACCACTGCTTGCACCTTGGACCATAAAGATAGCCATCACTTGCGTTTGCGTCATACCTTGAGTTTTAAGAATGGCAACTTCGGATTGTTTTTCCATCACCACCATGATCAGCGCTGAGATAATATTAAACGCTGCAACACCAACGATCAGCCCCAGCATTAAGCCCATCATGTTCTTTTCCATTTTCACCGCCTGGAAAAGTTCACCACGTTGTGCACGCCAGTCACTCCACTGCCATCCCTTAGGCATTGGCTTATCAGCGAAATCCGTTACCATAAAAGGGTCTGAGAAAAAGACGCGCCAGCCAGAAACCGTATCCCGCGGTAAACGCATCAACTTGGCTGCATCTGTCATATTGACGATCATAAGCTGCCCGTCAACATCGGAACCGGTATTAAAAATGCCAGCAACCGTAAAGTTACGCTGGCTGGGAATACGGCCAATCGGTGTAAATTGCGTCGCGTTTGTCACCATCAAGCGAACTTTGTCGCCGATAGAAACTTTCAGAGAACGGGCAAGACTATGCCCCAAAAATACTTGGTACTCTCCAGCGTCTAGAGAAGACAGTCGACCTGCGATTAAGTGATTAGCAATTGGATCGCCCTTTTTAGGCTCAATCCCAATCAAATACCCCGCTGTCAGTTGTGCGGAGCTTTGAATGACGGCTTCACCACGAACGACAGGTTCAGGCTTCGCGACTTTAGAAATATTTTGGATAAACTCTGGTGCCGTTTCAGTCAATGGTGTATTGCCATCGCTTTGAGAAATCACTGCATGAGGAAGCACACCAAGAATACGTTCTTTAAGCTGCGCTTCGAAACCATTCATTACCGACAGAACGGTCACCAACGCCATCACACCGATAGTGATGCCTGCGGTCGACATATAGGAAACAAATCGGCTAAACCTATCTCCAGAGCGCCCCCGAAGATATCTAAAACCAATAAATAATGAGATAGGATGATACATATAAGACAAACCAACCGGCTGTTTTGATATACTTTGACGGCTATCTTACCTTACTCTTCTGGTGAAAAAGACAAGATAATCGCTAAATTTGTCAACGACATGCAATAAGTCCGCATTTAAAGCAAAAAGTTCAAGCCAAAAAACCAGTAAACTTGATAAGTTCATTCAGTTAGCGATAATCAGTGCCTTACTCTCTGTTTTGCAAATCAATCAGAGAGCGCTCGCAGGCCAAAGGACAACGATATGACAGAGCAAGAATATTTCACCGTTCACCACAGCATCACCATCAACGTGGAAGCGTTAGGTACCGATTTTGCTTTGCCAGATGAAGAAACCTTTGTTGCCGAAATTCCGGCACCTTTCATTGTCGCTTGTGAGTTCAGCCAATTAGACATGTTGGCTGACAACGCTCGCTCGGAACTAAAAAATAAAGACCTAAAGCACGTTATCAGCTTACTCGACACACAAAATACCAAGCTAAACCTTTTACTAAGCTTTATGCTGTCACAGCAAGATGATGAGTCTGTCAGATATCAAACCACGCAATTTGGTGCGAGCCAGCTAAGCTACCATGCCAATAGTGCATTAGACACCGATCAGCTAGTGCGTGTGAAACTGTTCCTCGATAATCCGGCCGCAGCAATATACTGCTACGCTAAAGTCGTAGAGTGTGCTTCGTCAGAACAAGGCTTTCTCATCACTCTGAAATACAAAATGCTCAGAGACGCCGATCAAGACTTACTGATCAAAGCCGCCTTATACCAACAACAAAAACTTTTACGTCAGCGCTCACTGGAGCGAGATAAAAAATAACTTCTATGACAAAAGCAACGATACTTTCCGTCACCAACCCATCTGAACGTGGCGATAAAAAACAGTTAGGTAATTTACCTGGCGCCGCTCTGCCGCTTGCAATTGCGGAACTCGCAAAACAACATACAAGCCATTCGCTACTTGTTGTGCCCGATCCTCAAATCGCCTTAAAACTGCAAGCTGAAATAGAACAATTCACCGATCAGCCTGTCAGCCTTTTCCCTGACTGGGAAACTCTGCCATACGATAACTTTTCTCCGCATCAGGAAATCATTTCTGATCGGATTGCGCGCTTGTATCAGTTGCCGACCCAACAAAACGGCATCACCATTGTGCCAGTCAGTACTGTATTGCAACGTCAATCTCCGCGTGATTTCTTGTTACAGCACTCCTTGATGGTAAAAACTGGCGATCAGTTCTCACTCGAAAAGCTGCGTGTTCAGTTAGAAAACTCTGGCTATCGTCACGTAGACCAGGTTTTTGGCCCTGGTGAGTATGCAAGCCGTGGTTCCATTCTTGATCTCTTCCCTATGGGTTGTGATGACCCGTACCGTATCGATTTCTTCGACGATGAGATTGACACCATCCGTACGTTCGATCCAGAGAACCAACGCTCAATAGAAGACATCAAACAAATTCAGTTGCTTCCCGCCCATGAGTTCCCGACCACAAAAGAAGCGATTGAAGAGTTTCGTACCCGCTGGCGTACTCAATTTGAAGCGCGTCGTGAGCCTGAATCGATTTACATGCAGGTTACCAAAGGAACGTGGCCGGCAGGGATTGAATATTGGCAGCCCCTGTTCTTTGACCATACAGAAACCCTGTTTGACTACTTGCCGGAAGACTCGCAACTGATCACTTATGGTGACATTGAAGCCGCCGTAGAAACTTTCTTAACTGACGTCGAGTACCGTTACGATCAGAAGAAAATCGATCCATTACGCCCACTGCTCGCACCGCACGACCTGTGGCTGAAGAAGGATGAACTCTTCACCCACTTTAAACAGCTTCCGCAAGCACAGCTGCATCTGGACAAAATCGTCAAGCGTGCTGGTCGTCAGAATCTGGCGGTACAGTCATTAGCAGAACTGGGCGTTCAACAGCAGAACAAAGAACCGCTTTCGCGTCTGCGTCAGTTCAGTGAACAGTTCACTGGCAAAATCATCTTCTCTGTCGAATCAGAAGGTCGACGTGAAGCACTCACAGAGCTTTTACAAGGCATTAAAGTTCGCCCTGTCGTTCACCAATCGTTCTACCAGGCTCTCGATTCTAAAGATCGATTTAGCTTGATTCTTGGTGCGACTGAGCATGGTTTTATCCATGATGAGCAGAACTTCGCGCTTATCTGCGAAAGTGACCTGCTTGGTGACCGCGTCATACAACGTCGTCGTAAAGATAAAAAAGCCGTCAACAGCGACACCGTTATTCGTCACCTTGCTGAACTAAAACCGGGTCAGCCAGTCGTTCACATAGACCACGGTATCGGTCGTTATATCGGCCTGCAAACGCTTGAAGCAGGCGGTATGAAGACCGAATACGTAACACTTGAGTATCAAAATGAAGCCAAGTTGTACGTGCCAGTGTCATCACTGAACCTGATTGGTCGTTACTCTGGTGGCGCAGAAGAGAGTGCGCCTCTACATAAACTTGGCGGAGAAGCATGGGTTAA
Source organism: Vibrio sp. J1-1 (assembly GCF_021728395.1). Taxonomy (GTDB): domain Bacteria; phylum Pseudomonadota; class Gammaproteobacteria; order Enterobacterales; family Vibrionaceae; genus Vibrio. The sequence continues at coordinate 438,424 of NZ_JAKKCM010000004.1, forward strand.
AGCCCGCCGTAAAGCCGCAGAGAAAGTGCGTGACGTAGCGGCAGAGTTGCTGGATGTTTACGCCAAACGTGAACTAAAACCGGGCTTTAAGTTCGAACTGGATCGAGGTCAGTACGCCACATTCAAAGCAACGTTCCCATTCGAAGAAACCGATGACCAGGCAATGGCTATCAATGCCGTTATGTCTGACATGTGCCAACCAAAAGCGATGGATCGCTTGGTATGTGGTGACGTTGGTTTTGGTAAAACCGAAGTGGCGATGCGAGCAGCATTTGTTGCGACAGACAACAGCAAGCAAGTCGCAGTACTGGTACCAACTACCCTACTTGCCCAGCAACACTTTGAGAACTTCCGTGACCGGTTTGCCAACTTACCGATCCGAGTAGAAGTGTTATCTCGCTTTAAATCGGCTAAAGAACAGAAAGTGATTTTGCAAGACGTAGCGGAAGGGAAAGTCGATATCGTCGTGGGAACGCACAAACTGCTTTCTAACGATATTCGTTTTAAAGATCTTGGTCTGCTAATTGTCGACGAAGAACACCGTTTTGGCGTGCGTCAAAAAGAGAAAGTGAAAGCAATGCGTGCGGATGTCGACATTCTGACCCTCACCGCAACGCCGATCCCTCGAACGCTCAATATGGCAATGAGTGGAATGCGCGATCTGTCCATCATCGCTACTCCACCTGCTCGTCGTTTAGCAATCAAAACCTTTGTCCGACAGCGTGAAGAGCCTGTTGTACGTGAAGCAGTACTGCGTGAAATCATGCGTGGTGGTCAGGTTTACTTCCTGCATAATCAGGTCGAAACCATCGAAAAGACCGCCGAAGACCTGCAAAAACTGATTCCAGAAGCGCGTATCACTGTGGCACATGGGCAAATGCGTGAGCGCGAGCTAGAACGCATCATGAACGACTTCTATCACCAGCGCTTTAATGTACTGGTGTGTACCACGATCATTGAAACAGGCATCGATGTCCCAACCGCGAATACCATCATCATGGATCGCGCAGATAATCTTGGTTTGGCTCAGCTGCATCAGCTACGGGGCCGTGTTGGTCGTTCTCACCACCAAGCCTATGCTTATTTACTAACACCGCATCCAAAAGCGATGACCAAAGATGCCATCAAGCGTCTTGACGCCATTGCCTCTCTCGAAGATCTTGGCGCTGGCTTTACGCTCGCAACACATGATTTAGAAATTCGAGGAGCCGGTGAACTTCTAGGTGATGAACAAAGTGGGCAAATTCAATCAGTTGGCTTTACACTGTATATGGAGATGCTCGAACAAGCGGTTGAAGCCTTGAAAGAAGGGAAAGAGCCATCACTGGATGAATTGCTGCGCGAGCAGACCGAAGTGGAAATGCGCATTCCTGCACTCTTGCCGGATGATTACATCCCCGATGTAAATACACGTCTTTCAATGTATAAGCGTATCGCGAGCGTCACCAACGCCGATGAGTTGTCAGAATTGAAAGTGGAATTGATTGACCGCTTTGGTCTTTTGCCTGACGCAACAAAAAATCTGTTGGCTGTCTCAGAACTGAAATTTGCCGCAGGTAGTCTGAAAGCGAAAAAGGTTGAAGCCCATGATAAAGGCGGATTTGTAGAGTTTTACCCTGATGCTGACATAAATCCAGCGTATTTAGTTAAACTCCTGCAATCACAGCCTCAAAAATTTGCGATGGAAGGTCCAACTAAGTTCAAGTTTAGCGTACCATTAACTGACCGACGCAAGCGAGTTCAGTTTGTTAAAGACTTACTGAATGATTTTAAACAGAATTTATTACCAACGAGCTAATAGTCGAATGAGAATACTGATCCCGTTATTACTTCTTTGTGTCTCAATGCCCTCTTGGGCACAACGTCAATTTGATATTGAAGTGATCATTTTCAAGCGCACCGTCGACGCGGAAAACACAAGCGAGTCTTGGCCAGACCAACTGCCGAAAATCGACATGACTAATGTCGGTAGTTTAGATAGTGACGCTTATCGCTCATCTAAAGGTGTGTCCTTACTGCCTAGCTCTTCTTTTCACCTGAACCCGCAAGAGGCTGCGCTGAACAGTCACGCCGGATTTAGAGTGTTAAAGCATGTAGCTTGGCGACAAGGTGATCAGGGACAAGGTAGTGCACCGACCTTCCGCATTGTGGCGGGGCGCGATTTTTCTGGCTCGTATTATTCCGATGGCAGCCCTATCGATGGTAGCCAAACCACCTTCGCAAGCGATGGTTACAGTGAGTCAAACGTAAATGGCCCGTTGTACGAGTTAGATGGAAAAATTCAGATTTACGTTCAACATTACTTGTTTGCAGAAACAACTATGGACTTGCGTGAACCAAGTGTCAGACAAGTTCGTTTTGAGCCGAAGCCGGTTGAGCAGCTTGCCGATGAAATGGGTGAAGCTGACGGAAATGTTCAGGTTGGTAACTTAGCAGACGTATCGCCAACCGTGACGGAAGAGAAGTTCCTTAAGACTTACCGACTTGATCAAAAACGCCGCATGCGAAGCAGCGAAACACATTACCTGGACAGCCCTTTAATGGGAATGATCATCCAGGTACGCCGTGTAAACTAAACCATAAAGATAATAAAAGCGCAGCTCAGGCTGCGCTTTTATTTTATAACTAAAAAACTACCAGAAAGGGAGTCATATCAATTCATGAGCCCCGATTTTGAAATCATCACGCCGCGTCTAGCTTTACGTCTTATTCCTGCCGATGATGCAAACGCTCTGCATGCTCTGCTTGCGGAATCGCCTTCACTGCATACTTGGCTAGACTGGTGTGGTGAAAACGTGTCACTCAAATATGCACAGGATTTTTTGCTTTCCACCCGCTTAAACTGGGTGAAAACAGAAGCCTTTGGTTTTGGTGTTTATGATCGCGAGAGCAATGCCCTTCTTGGCATGGTTGCCATTAATGAGCTCTACCATACCTTTAACATGGCGAGTATCGGCTATTGGATTGCCGACCGTTATCAGCGACATGGGTACGCACAAGAAGCAGTTTGCGCATTAGCCGAATTCTGCTTCGCCAAACTTAGTCTGACGCGAATCGAGATCGTTTGTGATCCGGATAATACTGCCAGTCAGGCACTGATCGAATCCGTTGGTGCACACCAAGAGGCGATTGCGAGAAACCGCTATATTTTTGACGGCAAGCCAAAAGATGGCATTGTTTATTCGTTGCTACCAGAAGATCTAAAGTAACGTTTAGGACGGATCAGCAGAAAAACAAAAAGCCACCGACATACGGTGGCTTCTCTTTTTAAACTCGTTCTACTTACGCTAAGCGAAGTTTACTCTAATGCAACTTCAAGTTAGGACGTAATACACGGTTGATACGACCAACCAGCATCATCAAACCCGTTTTGAATAGGCCGTGAAGCGCAATTTGGTGCATGCGGTAAAGTGAAATATACACCACACGAGCGATACGCCCCTCAACCATCATTGAACCTTTGGTCAAGTTGCCCATCAAGCTGCCTACTGTCGAGAACTGGCTAAGTGAAACCAAAGAGCCATGATCTTTATACACATAGTCTTTTAGTTCGCGGCCATTAATCATCGCGACAATGTTGCTGAATGCTCGGCTTGCCATTTGGTGCGCAGCTTGCGCTCGTGGCGGAACAAACGAGCCGTCTTCCTGAGTACACTGAGCGAGGTCACCAATTACGAAGATGTTATCGTCACGCGTGGTTTGTAGCGTATTTTTCACCACTAACTGGTTGATTCGGTTCGTCTCCAGACCAGCGATATCTTTGATGAAATCAGGCGCTTTAATACCTGCCGCCCAAACCATGATTTTAGCGGAGATCTTCTCACCGTCTTTGGTCGTCAAGCCGTCTTTCTCAGCTTTTGTCACCATAGTCGCGGTACGCACATTTACGCCAAGTTTCGTCAATTCTTGATGTGCTGCAGTAGAGATTCGAGAAGGAAGCGCAGGTAGAATACGTGGGCCAGCTTCAATAAGGTTTACATTAAGCTTGCTCGAGTCTAAGTCACCAAAGCCGTATGCACGAAGCTCTTTAATCGCATTATGTAGCTCAGCTGACAGCTCTACGCCTGTTGCACCTGCACCAACAATCGCGATATCAACGGTACCGTTACCATTTTTCGCGTGGAGCTTAAGAAACTCATTGTTCATTTCGCTGCGGAATCGATGAGCTTGTTCCGGGCTGTCCAGGAAAATACAGTTTTCACGAACACCAGGAGTATTGAAGTCGTTTGAAGTAGAGCCTATTGCCATCACCAGAATGTCATATTCCAGCTCACGGCTTGGCATTAGCAGTTCACCATGCTCGTCTTTAAGCTCACTCAACGTGATGACTTTACGCTCACGGTCAATGCCTTGAAGGCTACCCATTTGGAAGTCGAAACTATGATTTTTCGCATGAGCACGGTAGCTCAATGCATCGACACCCTCGTCTAATGATCCGGTTGCTACTTCGTGTAGCAATGGTTTCCACAAGTGGCTCGCTTTACGGTCTACCAGCGTAATTTGCGCACGGTTCTTTCGACCAAGTGTACGGCCAAGCTTAGTTGCCAATTCCAGGCCACCAGCACCGCCGCCTACAACGATAATGCGTGTCACAATGATTTTCCTCTACAAAAATGAATAAATGGGTTCAGCTCGATGCTTCACGATCAGTCACGCTGATGAGATGCATCCAACCGATGAATTCTTGGTTCTTAGAGGTGTCTCAAGCTTTTGGGATTAAAATAGATGCTTTTCTTTTTCTTCATTTTTATCAATTAGTTATCGTGCATCTTTTGCTGTGTCTGATAGCTAAAGCTCAGACGAAAATGGGCAAGGTTTTTACCTGCTCTCAATAATTTTTTTGATATTTGTCAAACAATTTTAATCCCGCTCATTATATAGAGCCATGTTTTGAAGGCAACCAAAATACTTGCTCTGAACACGGTTTGTCTACTTTATCGACCAGTCTACAACACCATCCTCGTGCCACATAGAACCTCAGCGGTAAAACAATAGGCAGAACACAATAATTGTTTAAAACAAAGACAAATTTGGCTAAGTCGTAGGTCCAAATGGCAGAGCGACAGAAAATCATCAATTAGGAGGGTTTGATAAAAAATAACACTCCGCGGAGTGCCATTTTTGTTTAGCAACTGGATGAGGTAAACCAGATCAGGTATTTTTAAATTCTTTCACGGCTTGCAAATGATGAGAGATTTTCTTGAACTTGTGTGTTTGAGAATCATCCCAAATGATTGGGTAATGCTTTTCTAGCTCAGCGGCGGTTTCTTTGTTATCTCTCACTTCGTCTTCTTTAGACAAAATAACCAGGCAATGTCCCTGATTTTTCGCTCGGAACTGATCGACACATTTAGTGGCAATATCTTCGTACTCTTCAGGACGATCAATACGCCCTGCCATGTTCTTCTCAGGATGCAGGTTCGGGTTGAAGATCACCTGCTTGATACCACATAGAAAACCAATTCGCTCTGACCAATAGCCACCGAGACCAACACCACAAATCAATGGATTTGGATCATCGGATTGATCAATAACTTTCGACACCTCTTTTAGCAAATGCTGCATATCGTGTTTAGGATGAAGCGTACTGTAATTAATAAAACGAACGTCATCGTCGATAAATTGTAATTGAAGAACTTTTTCGTGGTTACCCGGGCTAGTACTATCAAAGCCGTGCAAGTAAATAATCATCTGTACCTCTCCCTGTATATATCTGGTACTTTTCTTAAAACTAACACTATTTCCTTACTCTTAAAGGGGAATATGTCACGAGTTATCAAAACAGTGATCGTCAATACACAATAATCCTTTAAACTCGTTGGCACTGCTTAAGTATTGTTCATCTCCCCACAATTGATAAGCCAGTAAGTACCAAAGCATCGCCATCACCAATGTTCTTGGTTGCCAAGCTTTCACGCCCTCCAACCAGACTGAGGCATCTTCAATATTACGAATTCGGCAATAGCGTTCGACCCCATCGTCGATAGACACATCGGCAATCTGCAGTATCAGAGCCAAATCTAATCGCGGATCCGCGAGCCCGGCATACTCCCAGTCGATAGCTTTGACTCCCTCATCGCCCCGAACCAAGTTGTAGCAACCTAAATCAAAGTGACACAGTGCCAGCGGCAGTTGCTTTATGCTCGGTTCAGCGCGCCACTTTTGATACAAAGCCTCAAACTCTGTCCCTATATAGCTACCGCCTAATTCTAGCCAATAATGATCGATTCGGGAGAGATAAGAGAACGGAACAACCGGTACAACCTTGGATGGAAAGGTGTGAATAGTCGCCGCTAGAGAAAGTAACTCGTCCAAATCAATACCAATATGAGTGAGTGTTTCTCCTTCGACCCACTCAACGAGAAGACCTTGTTCATGGATGAATACTGGCTTGGGACCAATTCCAAGAGACGCAATGGCACTTAGAACCTGATATTCATTGTGACGAGAAATCAGAAAAGCCTGACACACTTTACTCAAAGGCCGCCAGACGTAAGCAAGCCCGTCAGCCGTTTCTATGCGCCAACATCGGTTTGTCAGCCCTCCTGTGAGTGTTTGAACTTTCACAGGAGGTTCAATGAAGAAGCCATCAAGCGCATTAAGCGTCGGATCCAGCTGTTTAGCCTGCGGCCATGAGAACAGTGCCATTGATGACTTCTCCATTACTATCGGTTAGAGACCGAATAAGCTCTTCGATTGCGCTTTACGGATTTCTGTTTCATCCGCCCATTCGATCAAGCCTGTTTCCAGATCCATTAGTCGCATGGTCATTTTGTAGTAAACGTCTTTGTCACTTCCTGCGCTCTTCACAATGCTGGAAAGGTTGCCGTAAAGCATGTATTGCGCACCAACCATTTTACCAAACTGGATGGCAGTACTTTGATTGACTAACTCATCAGTATTCTGGAAGTTTAGCTGCTGACGAACAGACTCGACACGATCCATATCGACAAAACGGAACTTACCTGAATTCAGCATCTTAGTTGAAATCGTGTCTGTAATAGACTCAGTATCAATATGCTCACTGGTCTTATTTTTAATTCGCTCAACAAACACAATAGGACGCTGATCACGAGTAATTGCAGCTACAGAGCCAGACATCATCATGCTATCGACCATTTCAGCGGCAATGGTTTGCAGGTCGGTAGAACCAAAATCAATGGTGGTGGTTTCTGTCTCTTGCGCATCACCGTAAGAGACCTTGTTAGCACACCCCCCCAAAATGACGGCAAGACCTAAAAGAGCAATAATACTTTTTTTCATGAGAGTTCCTTCGTTTATTCAATACCTACGCACTCAAGGCGCAAGCTAAAATTTAATTATCTTGTGCTTCTCTAATTTGTACTCGGAATCGAGTGCCATTTGGATTCACGGTCACTTCAGAAAGTGTCACTGACTCAAATCCACGCACGTTCGCTTTTCGCCATGGCCCCGGTTTAGTATTCACTTCCAAGCCGTTATTGTCATACCAGTAAAAGCGGTAGAGGATATGTTGGTCAGCTTGATAGTTACTATTAAGCTGAACTACACCTCTTGGTCGGTCGTCGACATAAGTAGTCGTAATGTTTTCTACCAGTAATCGACTTCCCAACACATTGTCGTTAAAAAAGATTTGCTGCGTCTGACCATCAATTCGGATACCTGCAGTGTTGTCTGCACACCCAGCCAAACCTACAATCAACGCTAAGCCAATAAACCAAGATCTCATTACAATCTCCCCAGTTGTTTATGCCACACAGTCGAATGTGCCCCCTGACGTGAGACCCAAACTAATGTCGTTTGCTGCGCTGGCACGTCAAATTGATAGACATGATCACCCAAGTTTAAACGTTGTGTTCCTGGTTTCACGATTTGAGAAGCGGTTTTTACTCGCGCAGGCAGCGTTTGCCAGCTTCGAGTATCCGGCTGTTCGGTTAATGTGTTCCAGACGTTAAACAAAAGGTTACCAACATCATCGCCTTTCGCGGCCGCTTCTTTACGAATGCGATCTTTTGCCCAAACTCGGATAGCCTGACGAATAACAATCGTCATCAAACGTTCGTTAAGATCGTTTTGCGCCATTGCATTGATATCTGCCAAAGCACTGGAATTAAGTTTAGTGTCATTTAGGCTCAAATCACTAAACCTCTGCGACCCTCGGTTGGGATAATAAGGCAATGCTAGCGAATAGATCGCCCATTGTTTTCGGCTATCGTAAATGGGAAGATCAATGCGCCAACCTTGCAGAGCTTCAACCACACCTTGCTCGTCAAAAATGATGACACGACCTTGTGTCTTACTCAGACCAGAAGGCGCTTTACCATAGCGTTTTTCCAGTAAGCGAAGATCTTCACTCATGCCTAAATTCTTTGCGGCATACAGTGTGCTTTCAATTACTTGTTTATTGTCTGGCATTACCGCCAGAGCTCGACGGTAATCCACATAGGCACTATTTAGGTCTCGCGACGCCTCATACAACAAGCCCGAAAGGTAAAACAGATATCCGTTTTGTACCGCACTGAGTTTTTGCCCCGCATCGGGATAATTTGCCAGTACGCTGCCCAAATTAGCCGACATGCCTTGATTTTTCAGGTCCTTTTCTGCAGATAGCAACGCTTCCGCACGAGCTTTTCTGGCTGCTTCCTGTACTTGGTTAGCACGACGGACTTCAACTAACGCACCTTCCAGGTCATTTTTCTGTAGATAATTGAGTCCCAGATATAAGTGCAGAAAGCCAAGCTCATAGTCAGCAGGTTGATAATCTTTGAGGTTATCATTGACGGCTAAAGCACCTACGCTCGTAGTAGTCTCAGACAGTGAGAGTGTGGCACGCTCTTGTTGGGCACGGACAGCACTATCGCTTTTTTCCAACGCATTGAGGCTGGTTGGATAGTCTTGGGCGAGAAATGAGAGTCTGCCTTTTTCGAAATTGCCAAGTATCTCACCACCAACATCACTCGACTGAAGTTGCTTCGCTTTCGCATATTCTCCAGCAACCACTGCCTGATACATGTCTTGGCTTTGATCACTGTAGTGGCTAAATAAATTACCCGCAGACAAATTAGCACAGCCGGTCGCCATAAGAGCCCAACTGACTAGCCCTAATAGCTTCACACCTAATTTCACATTTATCTCCACAAATGTGTGCTCAGAAAGAGTATAAATTGGGTGGCGTATTCACCACCCAATAAAGGCAGATTAGCTCACGACCATTGGGCCTAAAGGGCGACCGCCTAACAGATGCATGTGAATGTGATAAACTTCCTGACCACCATGTGGGTTACAGTTCACGATCAAACGATAACCGTCTTCAGCAATGCCTTCATCTTTTGCAAGCTTTCTCGCGACGGTAAATAGTCGTCCCATCATCGCTTCATCTTCAGCTTCGACATCATTCACTGTCGGAATCAATTTATTGGGGATGATTAGGATATGGCTCGGCGCGCGCGGGTTAATATCACGGAAAGCCGTCACTAAATCATCTTGGTAAAGGACATCTGCTGGGATCTCCTTACGAATAATTTTACTAAAGATTGTCTCTTCCGGCATGGGTACTCCATTTTATAAAGTTGTGTAACGTCGTTAGTATGCGCCAACCCTAAGCAGAGCTCAATAAAAACAGTGTTCACTTAACACTATTCATTAAGGTGTTTAAAACAAAGCCTTTTTTTGTAGCCTGCGTCATAAAATGCGCGCCGCATAGTCAATACAATCTGGTTAATTTTGTTACATTTTTAAGACAACTATAAATTATCTCCAAATCACTTACAGATACTGACCAGATATGGACTAAGCCACAACGAAGCCAGCATTTTGACGTCATTTGGAAACCTTTTTGTCTATTTTTTTTGGGAGAGGAAGCTCACGTATGCGAGGTTCAGTAATTAAACGGATGTATGCTGGTTTTGCACTTATCATCATCCTATTCGCCGTCACAATTGTCATTATGATGGGAGGGATGAACGACATTCATGGAAAGTTTCAAACCGTGTCTGAATCATCTTTACCGTTGGTTTCGCTATCTAACCAAACCAGTGTTGAGATGCTTTCAGCGGATAAATCTTTCAAAGACTTCCTGACGACTGAGAACAAACAACGCATGGACGAAATACGTCAGGAATTCGCCAAATCTCAACAACGTTTCGAAGCCACCTTGACTAACTTACAAACCGCGAGTCAAATCTACCCTTCTCTGACAGAGCCATTTGCTGAGCTAAAAACATTAGAACAAAGCTACTTTGCAGAGGCCATTGAAGCCATGGACAACTACGAAGCCATGTTCGCAGCTCAAGCAGCGGTTCAGAAATCCTCTCGACGCTTCCAAAAATTGAATACTGAGCTATCTCTCGGGCTGAAAGAATACGTTGACGATCAATCCAGTATCTCAGTGAAAGTCCTAGCGAAAAGCTATTTCATCAAGCTCAAAGACGCTGAAGTGATCACCTCAGATGCCTTAGCCAGCTCAGATTCTGAGTTTGTCACGAAAGCCGTCACTAAAAACCGCAAAGCGGTAACGCACTTAAACTATGCATTCCGTGGGCTGGCGGCCCAATTGCCAGAACTCGAAAAAGCCTTTGGTGATTCCGTAGAACAGTTCACTCGTGATGTGGGTAAACGTGGTGGGGTTCTGGATCAACACAATAGCTACCTCACCTCCCGATCAGCGTTGTATGCCAACATAGCCAACCTTACAAGTAAAGTAGACGCAACCATGGCTATTCTTGAGCAGTTTACGACAACCGCGACGGATAGGTTAAATGAGTCCCTTGCTGACGCGGGTGAGATCTACTCGGCAGGTGTCACAAAAGCCATGCTCATTGGTGTTGTTGTGGTGCTGTTTGCTGCTGCTATCGGCTATCACATTTCTCACAGTGTACGTGAACCACTCACCAAGATCCTAAACGTGCTTGAGAGCCTTACTGAAGGAGATATGACGCAACGCATAGATGTTCGTTACAAAAATGAGTTCAGTCGGGTAAGCGGCCACATTAATTCGCTAGCTGATAACCTACACAACATCCTGGTTAAGTTAAATGATGCGTCTGAAAACTTAGCGTCTACGGCCGCCACTAACGAGCAAACCTCTTCCCTCGCTCAGAGACAATTGAATTCTCAACGTGAACAGACCGCCAATGTCGCGACAGCAATGACTGAAATGTCACATTCCGTTCAGGAGGTGGCACAAAATGCCCAAAGCTCGCTGGAAATGGTACAACGCGTTGAGTCAGCTTCAGAAGAAGGTCGCAACATCATGAGCGGTAATATAAGCACCATTAATCAACTGGAGACGCGTTTACATGAATCTGTCAGTGCCGTTTCTGAATTGCAGAAGATGAGCGCACAAATTGGCTCAATTCTGGATGTGATTCGTAATATTGCCGAGCAAACCAACCTACTAGCACTAAATGCAGCCATCGAAGCCGCTCGCGCTGGCGATCAAGGTCGAGGCTTTGCCGTCGTCGCGGATGAGGTACGTGTTCTTGCCTCCAGAACGACCGAATCAACGACAGAAATTGAATCGATGATAAGCAACCTTCAGTCGAGCTCCCAATCCGCCAACCACGTCATTCAAAGCTGTATGAACGATATGGAAGAGTCTGTGGAACAAGCTTCGAAAGCCAATAGTTCGATGGAAGAAATTCAGGCACTTATCATCGAGATTAGCCAAATGAGCACCCATATTTCGCAAGCAGCAGCGGAGCAAAGTAAAACGTCGGCTGACATCGCTTGCAATATTGAAGACATCAACAATATTGCAGATGAAAGCTATCAAGCCATGTCTAACATCGCGCAAACCAGTGAGTCACTGACCCATCTGGCACATCAACAAAACGCGCTGGTGCACCGCTTTACGCTATAGCCATAGTTAAAGGAACTGGTTCAACCAACTGTGTAAGGGCGACTTTTTATGATGTCGCCCTTGTTTTTTATCCGCCGTGTCTACATATCGTTAGTATGGTCGACTCACCCTCTTGCATATCTATTTTCGAGCGGCCGCATAAAAAGGAAAATCTATGGCTGTTCATGTTGGTATTATTGACCAAGACCCAGTGAGATTGATTACCCCTCTGTTGGATAATCGCACAATAAGTTCGCATATTGTCTTCATCGGCGACTCAAGCCAAAAAGAAATGTACAACCGACTGAGTTCCGTATTAACGCAGCGAGAGATTACCTCCGAATTCTTTGAGCTCCCTTCCGCAGTCAATACCACGTTAATTAAACAATCGATTCAGAAATTAGCGAAGGATCTTCATGATCGCGGCGAAGAAGTAAAACTCAATGCCAGCTGTGGCCTTCGACATCGTTTACTGTCTGTTTATGAAGTGTTCCGCACTTATCACTGGCCAATTTTTGTGGTTGAGCCAAACAGCGACAAATTATGCTGGCTTTACCCTGATGGCCAGGAAGACACTCAGGTAGAAGACCATATTAAGATTACCGATTATCTAACGATTTTCGGTGCGCGAGGCGAGTTTCAGTATCTTGATCTTCCGCCTCTGCTTGATAAAAAGCTATACGAGTTGGGTGAACGTTGGGCATCAAACGCCCTTGAGCTTGGCCCTGGATTAGCCACTCTCAACTACCTTGCAACGACATGTCGTAAAGAGCAGAAGTTGGATGTAGAGCTATCCGAAAAGCAACAAGGCTATCGCGAGCTTAACATGTTGCTCAGTGATCTTGTCGAAGCGCAAATTGCTACTTACGAAAACGGTATTCTGACGTTCGCGAATGAAGATGCTCGTCGCTTCTCTAACGGAGAGTGGCTAGAAACCTTGGTAAACAGTACCATTAAGCAGATTCAAGACACTATGCCAACGATTCAAGACCGATCATTAAACGTACAGGTCTATCGTAAGCTTGGAGAAAGTGAAGTTCGTAATGAACTTGATGTGGCGACAGTGGTAAACAACAAGCTTCACATCATTGAGTGTAAAACAAAGGGTATGCGTGATGACGGCGATGATACGCTGTATAAACTGGAATCACTTCGCGACCTTTTGGGCGGCTTGCAAGCGAGAGCCATGCTAGTCAGTTTCCGTCCGCTGCGTCATAACGACATTACTCGTGCCGAAGATCTGGGATTAGCTTTGATTGGTCCTGATGAACTAAAAGATCTGAAAACGCACCTTACTGCGTGGTTTAAAGCTGCGGGTGGCTCGGACGAGGTTTAATCAACAAAAAGCAGCGAGAACGCTGCTTTTTTTGTCATTGTTGGTACATCCATAAGCAAAAAGCCAGAGGTTTCCCTCTGGCTTTTTCAGTTCTCTTCCGTCAATAAAAGACGAATTAAAGCATTTTGCGCGCAGCTTCTACGACAACTTTGATAGAGCGAGCTTCTGTCTCTTTCAGAGTAGAATGATCCGGGATCTCTTTCTGTGTACGGTTGATAATAACACCTGCAACACAACCCGCTTTCAGTCCAGAACTTGCACACATGGTTAGTAGTGTCGCTGACTCCATTTCAAAGTTCAGAACGCCCATGTCTTGCCACTCTTTCATTGAACCTTGGAAACGCTTAACAACACGGCCAGTGAAGGTATCGTAACGCTCTTGACCCGGGTAGAAAGTATCACTTGACGCTGTTACGCCCATATGGACAGTCGCACCAGATTCTTCCACAGCAGCTTTCATCGCTGTTGCAACATCAAAATCAGCAACCGCAGGGAACTCCATTGGCGCGAAGTGCAGGCTCGCACCATCTAGACGAACAGAACCAGTCGTCACAATCATGTCACCAACGTTTACGTTTGGTTGGATAGCGCCAGTGGTACCAACGCGTAGGAAAGTACGCACGCCAAGCTGAGCTAACTCTTCAACCGCAATAGAAGTCGAAGGGCCACCGATACCAGTTGAACAAACCACAACAGGCTTACCGTCCAACTCTGCACGGTATAGCGTGTATTCACGTTGGCTTGCAAGAAATACTGGGTTCTCCATTTGCTCTGCGATTTTTTGAACGCGGGCAGGATCACCAGGAATAATGGCTAGAGTCGCACCATTAAGATCAGCTTCAGTAACACCGAGATGGAATACAGCTTGAGACATAAGTCGCTCCTTATTGTGGCTTATTTTTTGGCAATAAGCTCATTAATCTGTGGTTGGGTACAGAAGAACTGTAACGAACCTTAAGCGGATATATAGTGACATTAATCACACCATCAAAATGCAATATAACCACACTTTCACAAAAAATAGATTCAAGTCACACTTTTAGTGAAATTTGAATCGAGTTGCATAAAAGATAGACAACTAACACAACTCAGCTATCAAGCTGAGCAATATCGAGTGCATGAAAATAAAAAACCCGAGACACTGTTATGTCTCGGGTTAAATATAGTGCAACTTTGTTTCAATACTACATGAGCTTCGACTTAAAACGTAGCAACCTCAAGGCATTCAGTGTCACCAGTGCCGTCGCCCCACTATCTGCCAATACTGCCATCCAAAGTCCGGTAATACCAAACAGGCTGGTCACGAGAAAAATACCTTTAAGACCAAGTGCTAACGCAACATTCTGGCGAATATTATTCATTGTTGCACGTGACAATTCGATCATAGCTGGCAGTTCGGACAGGCGATTATGAGTCAGGGCCGCATCTGCCGTTTCAAGAGCCACATCCGTCCCGCCTCCCATGGCAATACCAATACTGGATGCCTTCATCGCTGGCGCATCGTTGATCCCATCTCCCAACATCGCAACGGTATGCTGCTTAGAAAGCATTTCAACATAATGCACTTTATCGACAGGCAACAAACTGGCTTGGTAATCTAACCCTATTTGGTTTGCAATCGCTTCCGCGCTGCGAGGGTTATCACCAGTTAACATTACAGAGCTGATGCCTAACCCTTTAAGGGCAGAGACGGTAAGTTGCGCATCCTCACGTAACGTATCCTGCCAAGCAATCAAACCCACTATTTCTCGCTCAAAGCGCACGATAACTACCGTTTTCCCCGACGCTTCCAAATCAACTAACTGCTCTTGTATCTCTTGGGAAAGCTGGAATTCCGCTTTTGAAGGGGCAATGGCCTGAATTAATTTACCTTCTACCATCCCTGTTATGCCAGAGCCAACTTGTGCTGTCTTTTCGCTTGCTTCTGGTATTGTGATACCCAATTCCTTAACCTTGTTAACCAACGATACTGCTAATGGATGACTTGACCCCACTTCAATCGACGCGGTAAGGCTCATTAACTGTTCTTTGGTCACTCCATATGCCAACACATCGGTAACTTTAGGCTTACCCTCGGTCAGGGTTCCGGTTTTATCAAAAGCCACCGACTCTACTTTGCCAAGCAATTCTAATGCAGCACCGCCTTTGATTAATGCACCACGACGAGCCGCCGCCGCTAAACCCGAGGTAATGGCTGCAGGTGTCGAGATAACCAATGCACAAGGGCAAGCAATCAGCAGTAGCGCTAATCCACGGTAAATCCATGTATCCCAAGGCTGTGCAAACAACAGTGGCGGAGCAACAACGACAACCAACGACACTAGCATCATTAACGGCGTATACCATCGGCTGAACTTATCCAAGAAACGCTCCAACGGAGCTTTTCGTGATTCGGCTTCTTCAATCAAATGTAATATTCGGTCGATCGCATTATCACCTTGTCGAGAAGTGACTTGTACCTGCACTACCTTATCGACAACCACAGCACCCGCCATGATTTTGCCGCCATCTTCGTATTCAACCGGTACGGACTCCCCGGTCAACGCGCTTTCATCGAAACTGGCCAGCGAATTCATCAGTACACCGTCAGCCGGTAATCGACCTCCAGGTGCCACTTCAATCACGTCACCAGGCTGAAGTTGGGAAGCTGGAACTTCTTTGCGCACACCCTCTTCAATCAAAATCGTGTTTTCAGGAACCAAATCCATCAGTGCCTGAATACCACTTCGAGCACGCGATGATGCGTATGCTTCTAACTTTTCACCAATAAGGAAAAGCAATAGCACCATCGCTGCTTCTGCGGTTTCACCTAAATATAACGCGCCTAAGGCTGCAACGCTCATTAGGGTTTCAATAGCAAATGGCGTTCCTCCTTTTGCTAATTTCACCGCTTTGCGAGCAATTGGAAATAGTCCGAGCAGGCAGGTGAGAGTAAATATCCATGAGCTAACTTGAGGACTCACATTGGCAACAACAGCAGCGACCAACATTGCTCCAGAGATAGACAAAATTTGCAAATTATCTGAAATGACCCCGCGCCAGCCTTTGATTTGATTTTTCTTGTTTGGGTTATCTAGCGACGCAAGCGGAAAGCCTGTCTGACGTGCGGTTTGTTCAATAAGAGATGTGAGAGAGTGGTTATCAAAATCCACGATCAGTTTCTCGGTAGAAAACAACACTTTTGCTTTGCTGACACCATCTAAACTGGTAATGGCTTTTTCAAGCTTTAAGGCACAGGACGGACAGTCCATGTCAGAAACCAGCCAACTATTGCGGATAGAAGTATTGGATAGTTTCTCGGGGGCTTCTTCTTCAGGTGAATCTGAACTACAACCGCCACCACTGCAGCAGGAGCTATCAGTTGCATCAACACTAGCTTGCGTAATATTAGCTGATGGTGTGGTTGGCTCACAGCAGGAGTCACTCGCCCCTAGCTGCACCGCCGGTTTATTTTTGCCTGATTGGCAACCTTGATGTTTTGTACACATAAGTTGGTTCCTTACTGGTGAAAAACTCTTCATCTAACAATAAGGATAAGCCTTGGAGTAAGCTCCAAGGTCAAGTTGAATCTACTAAAAGTCTTTTATACCCAAAGACTAAAAGCATTCCAAATTAAAAACAAAAAGACGCCAGTGCGCCTTTCTGGATTACTACAATAAGATGACTATACCGGATGCATGAAGCACTCGTTTAGTGTCATACCTAACGCTCTCAAAACATCGCTTCTGGTAATAATGCCAACCAGCTTGCCTTTATCATCAACGACTGGATAAACCTTCGGCTTACCGACTTTCATCATATCCGCCAACTCAATGATCGACATTTCTGGCGAAACAGACAGCACGTCCTGATGCATACATTCTTGAACCGTATGCGTATCCTGGCAGTGGTAGCTGGCTTTAACCAACTTATCCAACAAATCCTGTTCTGATAAGAATCCCACCACCTTTTTATTCTCATCAATAACGGGACCACCAAGAGTGACACTTTTTAACACCTTGTTCAAAGCAGCCGTAAGTGACATGTCTTTGGTGAAAGTCACTGCTTGCAACGTCATGTAATCTTTTACTTTTAATGAACGCATTCTTATCTCCTTAGAACCATATTCTTGCGGCCTTAAGATAAGTGTCGTCTAATTTTTTGATTTTACTAAATGGAAAGTGTCAATTTTGCTCATAGGGCTAGTCTATTGATCTTTATCCGAATTAATAGAACGACTAAACCAATAAAAACTCAGTGGTATATTTATGTTATTCCCCCTCCCCTTAGCCATTATTTTCCATACCATTAACTAAGCGGAATGAGCATAAATACGCTGCTTTGATGAAATTTGTAGAGCAAGCAAAACGAGGCAAATAGTGCAGAAAATCGCATAAAAAAAGCCAATCAAGAACTGACTGGCTTTAGTGTTTTATAAAGTTGGTTAAATTAAGCGCTTTCCATCGCTGCAACAATATCGCGTGCCACGGCTTCCGCAACTTTGATACCGTCGATACCAGCAGATAAGATACCTCCCGCGTATCCAGCGCCTTCACCCGCTGGGTAGAAGCCCTTCAAGTTGATACTTTGGAAGTCTTTACCACGTTTAATGCACACTGGTGAAGAGGTACGCGTTTCCACACCCGTTAGTAAACCATCGTCGGAAGCAAACCCTTTGATCTTACGATCGAAGGCAGGAATGGCTTCTCGAATCGCTTCTACCGCGAACGGCGGCAACGCTTTTGATAAGTCAGTCAGCTTGATCCCTGGCGTGAACGATGGTTCAACATCACCGAGTTCACTTGGATCGCGACCTTTAAGGAAATCACCTATCTTTTGAGCTGGCGCATCGTATGTCTCGCCACCTAGCTTATAAGCGCCAGATTCTAGCTCACGCTGCAAACGGATACCGGCAAGTGGATCACCTGGGTAATCCACCTCTGGCGAGATGCCCACGACAATCGCACTGTTTGCGTTACGCTCTGACCGAGAGTATTGGCTCATACCGTTGGTTACTACGCGGCCTTCTTCTGACGTAGCCGCAACTACAGTACCGCCCGGACACATACAGAAACTGTATACCGTGCGCCCGTTCTTACAGTGGTGCACCAGTTTGTAATCCGCAGCACCAAGAATAGGGTGACCAGCACTTGGGCCAAAACGCGCTTCATCAATCATTGATTGCTTGTGTTCAATACGGAAACCGACCGAGAATGGTTTTGCTTCCATGTAGACGCCACGATCATGCAACATTTCAAATGTGTCACGAGCACTATGTCCAACAGCCAGCACAATGTGGCGAGACTTAATCTCTTCACCATTAGACAAAGTGACGCCCGTAATCTGACCCTCTTCCAAATGAAGATCATCAACACGTGTGCTAAAGCGAATCTCACCACCCAGTTCGATGATTTTCGCGCGCATTTTCTCGATCATCGTAACCAGCTTAAAGGTACCGATGTGTGGCTTACTTACGTACAGAATTTCTTCAGGTGCACCCGCATCGACAAATTCAGTGATCACTTTACGACCATAGAAGTTTGGATCTTTTACCTGACTGTAAAGTTTACCGTCTGAGAACGTACCTGCGCCGCCCTCACCAAACTGCACGTTTGATTCAGTGTTTAGAGCACGCTTACGCCAAAAACCAAACGTATCTTTAGTACGCTCACGAACTTCTTTACCACGCTCAACAATGATTGGGTTAAAACCCATTTGAGCCAAAACCAGACCAGCAAACAGACCACAAGGACCAAAGCCGATAACCACAGGGCGCTCTTTCAAGTTTTCAGGCGCTTTCGCGACAAACTTGTACTCCATATCTGGAGTTTGGCGAACATGTGGGTCTTTCTTAAACTTCTCTAGCAGCGCCGCTTCATCACCTTCAACAATGATATCTAGCGTGTAGATAAGCTGAATATTCGTTTTCTTACGAGCATCGTAGCCGCGTCTAAAGACGTTAAAAGAGATAACTTTCTCAGCAGGAATGCCAAGCTTTTTAGTGATCGCGTCTAATAGCGCGCCTTCCTCATGATCAAGAGGAAGTCTAATTTCATTAATACGAATCATATCGATGTCTCGGGTAGTTGGTGTCTTAGCCAAAACCATGCAAAATGCACGGCAAGCTCACAATGGCGCGCATTTTACGAGAAATTGAATTGTCTGTCATACTAAATCAAAGTGAGAGGACCTATTTAACCTATGGAATGTTGAATTTTACCTCGGGACGAGTATTATCCCCTTTCTTTGATTTTGACTAACATAAGAGCTGATTATCATGGCGTTTGTCGTAACCGATAACTGTATCCAATGTAAATACACTGACTGTGTCGCAGTGTGCCCGGCTGATGCCTTTCACGAAGGGCCAAACTTCATGGTAATCAACCCAATAGAGTGTATCGACTGCGGCTTGTGTGTTGACGAGTGTGACGCTCATGCAATTTTTCAGGAAGATGAAGTCCCAGAAGATCAACAAATCTATACCGCATTAAATGCAGAGCTTGCTGAGATTTGGCCAGTACAAACAGAGGTAAAACCAGCAATGGAAGAAGCCGAGAAGTGGAACGGCGTGCCAAACAAGCTAGATATGTTGGAAAAATAACCGCATTGAAAACGAAAAAAGCGTAATAACCGAAGTTATTACGCTTTTTTTGTCTCTCTATTTCGCTTAATCAATCAGCTATGTTGACGACGCATATTGTCCAAAATGATGCCAGTCGCCATGGCTACGTTCAGCGATTCGGCACCACCAAACGCTGGAATGGTGATCTTATCAGTCACGAACGTCGACGCTTCTTCACGCACACCGTGTGATTCACTGCCCATCAACAAAATGCCTTCGGCAGAGAAATCCGTTTTATGCACGCTCTCCCCTTCCAGAAACGCACCGTAGACTGGCAAGTTCGCTTGTTCTAAGTAGCTTGGCAGGTCGACAAGGCTAACCTGAACTCGGCCAAAGCTGCCCATCGTCGCACTAATGGTTTTAGGATTGTAAGGATCCGCGCAGTCCGAACTCGCGACAATGTGCTTAATACCGTACCAATCCGCTACGCGAATGATGGTACCTAAGTTACCCGGATCAGACACACCATCCAACGCAATCATCAAGCCTTTCGCCTCAGGTACTTTTGTACTTGGGATTTCCACGACCGCAATTGCCGCGTTGTTGCTTACCAAGGTGCTTGCTTTGGTCAAATCATCTAATGATGCTTCTATGCAGTCAAAATGCCCAAGCTCTTGACGGTGCTGTTCAAGAAACTCCGCCGTCGCAAATATCTGTTTAACCGTTAACGAACTCGTCGCTAACTCCAATACGTTCTTTTCACCCTGAACCAGAAATAAGCCATGCGCTTTACGTTGCTTCTTTTGACCCAAAGCACGAAGCAGTTTTAATTGGTTTTTTGAAATCATGAAAATATCCCGGGAGAAAATGGTTAAGTACCGTATAAAACGGGGGGATTATAGAGTAAAGACGTGCATAGCTAAAGAGAGCTTGAAGTAAGAAGTAAAAAATCGCTTACGGTGACGTCTAGGACTGGGACTTTCGCGTTTCCGGTTACGTAGCAAAAAGACTTACTCGCCAATTTTACTCTTAGAAGACTTTTGCTCTTAGAAGATAGATAGCGAGTTTAAGCGGTTTCTGTATGGAAGGTCTTTTTTGTCATGTGTAACCGACGACATTCGAATCATTAACAATGCTGAAATAGAATGTCGCGGTCACAATGGTGAAGCATTTTTTATTACCCGACTTTTTGCATTCCCTCAGAGCATATCCTTTGCTGATCACGAGTGAAAAAAGCATCCATCCAATGCAAAAAAAGAGCGGAATCGTTAGGCTTCTTCAACTGCACAAAGGCATCCTCGTACTGATGCTGAGGAAGCAAATGTTGACGCTTCCTTACCAACTCTTCCGTAAACTCGGAACTGAACTCAGGATGACCTTGTACGGTTAAAATATGATTGTCTTTCACTAGCATGAAATTAGGGCAAAAGTCATTGCCGGCGATAACTCTCATATCTTTGGGTACAACCACCACTTGATCTTGGTGGCTCACCAGCATACGTGCACTGTCAATGGCAAGGTTCATCCATTTTTTAAGCGCTACCACTTTTACCTCGTAACTGCCCAAGCCCCAACCTTTGCGAGATTTTTCGACCACGCCACCAAGTGCTCTGGCAATTAACTGATGCCCAAAACAAATCCCGACTAATGGTTTTCTTCTCGCTTCACAGCAACGGATCCAACTGGCTAAATCGAGAATCCATGGCAAATCATCATAAGCGTTGTGTACGCTCCCAGTAATAATAAAACCGTGGCACTCATCAAAACTTGGTAACTCACCTTTTATCGCGTCAAAGTTTTGAAACGTCATCGCGTCATTCACACTAGCAAAGGCGTTTTCAATCATATCTGCATATTGGCCATGACCATCAGACAAAGGTGGATCTACATATCCGCAGGTTATTATCCCAATTTTCATTGTTCACCTATCATCCTTGAATTTACATTTCACTTGATTTTACGCCTTTCGATCATCAAGCGGCGATACTTTTCATTCTAGTATCAAATCGCACGCTATCTAATCCAAGACCGCCACTCAATAAACGTACCCCAATATTTAACAAGATAGACTAGATACGCAG
Organism: Vibrio sp. J1-1; assembly: GCF_021728395.1. Classification (GTDB taxonomy): domain Bacteria; phylum Pseudomonadota; class Gammaproteobacteria; order Enterobacterales; family Vibrionaceae; genus Vibrio. The sequence continues at coordinate 460,200 of NZ_JAKKCM010000004.1, forward strand.
TTTTTATATCTAAAAATCATTAAATACTAAACATTTTATTGATTTCTCTACATACACTATCTACGTTTTGTTTAGTTTATTAATTAAACGGTTCGCACCCTGCTATCAAGCAGCGCTCATCAAATACACATTTTTAAACGTTAACGTAATGGAGAGAACAGCGTTAAACCTACTTTGCCTATTTTACCACTAAGCTGGTTTAGCAATTCACTAGGACTATTTAAACAAAAAGGAATAGAGACACAGAATGGATACTACAAACTGGCAAGATAAAGCCACTGAGTTGAGGTTTAACACACAAGCCTACATTAATGGAAAGTTAACCAACGCCGTCAGCAAAGATACCTTTGAGATAATTAACCCAGCAACAGGCAAATCTCTCGCTCACGTAGCACGTTGCCGTGAGGAAGATGTCGATATTGCTGTCAAAGCCGCACGTGATGCCTTTCATTCTCGGGTCTGGTCTGGCTTACCACCTGCGCAGCGCAAAACTGTCTTACTCAACTACGCTAAGCTTATCGAACAACACCAAGAACAGTTCGCTATTCTGGAGTCTTTAGATATGGGGAAACCCATTTCTGATGCCATGGGATATGATGCGCCAGCCACTGCTCGCTGCATACAATGGAACGCTGAAGCGATAGATAAAATTTACGATGAAGTCGCTCCCGTGACCGAAGAAGCGCTCGCACTCGTGACAAGAGAGCCTTTGGGTGTCGTCGCCGCAATTGTTCCTTGGAATTTCCCTACCGTGATGGCGGCTTGGAAAATTGGTCCGGCACTAGCCACTGGTAACTCGGTCATCATCAAACCATCGGAAAAGTCACCTCTTACCGCTATATTACTGGCTGAATTGGCTTCTCAAGCCGGGATTCCTGATGGTGTGCTTCAAGTTCTTCCCGGGTTTGGTCACGAAGCAGGGCAAGCATTAGCACTTCACCACGCCGTCGACTGTATTACTTTTACTGGCTCTACGGCTATAGGAAAGAAATTATTGACCTTTGCTGGTGAATCCAACCTTAAGCGTGCGTTTATGGAATGCGGTGGCAAGAGTCCTCATATTGTCCATTATGATGTGAAAAATATTGAGAAAGCCGCCGCCACTGCTGCAAGCGCTATTTGCTACAACCAAGGGGAGGTTTGTACCGCAGGCTCTCGTCTCTTGGTTCACTCATCCATCAAAGATCAATTCATCAACTTGCTGATAAAGAACATGGACAAATGGCAACCAGGCGATCCTCTCAACGAAAGCTCTCGTGTTGGTGCCATTGTCGATAAAGCTCAGTATGAACGCGTACTTGATTATATTGAGGTAGGCAAACAAGAAGGTGCAACACTTCGATTTGGCGGCCAACCCGCTCTTGAGCATACTGGCGGCTACTTTATCCAGCCAGCTGTCTTCACAGACGTGACACCTGACATGCGTATATTCAGAGAAGAGATATTTGGCCCTGTGCTTTGCGTGACAACATTCGACACGATTGATGAAGCAATTGAGCTTGCCAACGACAGTGAATATGGCCTTGCTGCTGGTGTTTGGACTTCCGATATTTCAACTGCGGTAAAATGCTCTCGTGCTCTAAGAGCCGGTACCGTGTTTGTGAACAACTGGGATGGCGGAGATATGACAATGCCGTTTGGCGGGTACAAGCAGAGTGGAAACGGCAGGGATAAGTCTTTACATGCCTTAGATAAATACACTGAGGTCAAATCTACCTGGATCGAACTTGATTAGTCCTTTTGTCTCACAACCAACTGCAACGTGATTAAGAATGGCCTCGTAACAGAGGCCATTCTATATACTTAAATAGATTCAAGATGCAGATTTAAGCACATCTACACAACCTAGAACGTTGGCGGCGTCGAGGCACTTATCAACTCGCACTCGACTTTTCCTTTATTGCGAAAACGGTGTGGCTTACGCGTCTCAAAATAGTAAGAATCTCCGGCTTTCAGTACCTGAGTTCGACTGCCTACCGTGATCTCAATTTCTCCTCGAATCACCACGCCGCCTTCTTCACCGTCGTGTTGCATGAAATCAGTGCCGGTATCAGCACCTGGCGGGTAGACCTCATGCAGTATGGCAAGTTTGCGACCTTCTCGTTTCGCACCCACTAACATCAGGCTAATTTTGCCATCCCCCAAATCCGTCATCTGTTCCGGACTAAAAAAGATGTCGTCCTTTGATTCAACGTCTAAGGTGAAAAACTCGCCCATAGAGATGGGAATAGCTTCCAGTATCTTTTTCAGTGACCCAACGGAAGGGTTAACCAAGTTCTGTTCAATTTGAGAGATCATGGAATTCGTCACGCCACTCCTTTTCGCAAGCTCTCTTTGTGATAAACCACGCATGGTTCGGATCGTTTTAAGCTGCTTGCCTACATCCATGTCTCTATCCATGTATCTCTCCTAAGTTGTCAGAGAATGCCTCTACTGATGGCTCATTTTCACCTCTTGTAATCGCCGTTTCTCCGCTTTAGCAAGCACCCACCATGCAATAAAGGTGGCGCAGGAGACCGCTAAAATGATCAACGTCGCAAGGGCATTAATTTTAGGACTAACGCCTAGCCTAACGCTGGAGAATACCACCATTGGTAGCGTTGTAGCACTCGGACCAGATACAAAACTTGCAATCACCAAATCATCGAGTGATAACGTAAACGCCAGCAACCAACCTGCAACAATAGCTGGAGCAATCGTTGGTAAGGTAATTTGAAGAAATACCTTCCAAGGCGGAGCCCCCAAATCCATTGCCGCCTCTTCAATTGAGCGATCGACCTCTTGTAATCTGGAGCTCACTACGACCGTAACGTACGCAGTGCAAAACGTAACATGTGCTATCCAAATCGTCATCATTCCACGTTGGTTAAACAAATCAAATACTTGCCCCATCGCAATAAAGAGTAGCAGTAACGACAGACCGGTGATCACCTCTGGCATAACCAAAGGCGCCGTGATCATAAATGCGAAGCCGGTTTCACCTCTAAATTTGCCGAATCGATTTAGGACAAACGCCGCAATAGTACCCAGCACCACTGCGGCACTTGCAGAGAGAAAACCAATTAACAAGCTCAGCTTTACCCCACCCATTAATAAATCGTCTTCAAATAACTCGGAATACCACTTGAAAGAAAACCCAGACCAAACCGTCACTAAGCGGTTTTCATTAAAAGAATAAATAATCAGAATTAAAATCGGCAAGTAGAGAAAGGCGAAACCTAAGCCCAATATCAACCACTTCCATTTATTGTTGTAAACTGGAATATCGTTCATCCCTGCACCTCCAATTCACGCTTTTGGTAACGATGGAACCACAGAATTGGCACCATTAAGATAAGTAGCATCGTGGTGGCAACAGCTGAAGCCACAGGCCAATCTCGGTTATTGAAAAACTCTTGCCATAACACTTTTCCGATCAGGATCGAATCCGGCCCGCCGAGCAGTTCAGGAATAACAAACTCCCCTACCGCAGGAATAAACACCAGCATAGAACCGGCAATGATGCCTGCACGGGTTAACGGAACTAAAACACTAAACAGTGTGGTGATTGGTTTCGCGCCTAAGTCACTGGCGGCTTCTATCAGCGAATAATCGACTCGCATCAGAGCGGTATACAAAGGTAAAACCATGAAAGGTAGATAGGTATACACAATGCCGATATACACCGCGACATCGGTGTGTAATATCTTTAATGGCTCGTCAATCGCCCCAATGGTTAATAACGCGTTATTGAGTAATCCATTGTTTTTGAGGATACCTATCCAGGCATAGACTCGAATCAAGAAACTGGTCCATGAAGGAAGAATGATAAGCATCAGCAGAACGTTACGCGTTGAGGGTGTTGAATGCACAATGGCCCACGCAATTGGAAAACCGACCACTAAACACAGTAACGTTGAAATGAGTGCAATACGTATCGACTCTAAATAAGAAGACACATATAAGTCATCTTCCAGCAAGTATTCGTAGTTACCGATATTCAGCAGTAGCTGCAACTGCTGCTCTGCATAACTGAGCAGTTCTGAATAGGGAGGAATTGAGACTTGAGCCTCGGCGAAGCTGATCTTAAATACGATCAAAAATGGGAGTAAGAAGAACAGTAGTAACCATCCATAAGGGACAGCAAGTAGTAAGCACTTGGGCGTGGGTATAACACGCCAGATATTGAGTTTGGCTGTTTTTATCATATTTTAAGTACCACGCAGCTTTCCATTTCCCAACTTAGCGTGACCTTCTGCTCCCACGTCGGCATGTCTTTTCTCAAGCGAGTGGTATTTTGTAAGGTTGCCGTGACTAATTTTCCAGACGCTAAACGCACGTGGTAGATAGATTGATTGCCCATATAGGCAATATCTTCAACAATCCCTGTGCAGCTGTTGGCCGAATGATTGCTATGTGTGCTCAACGCCATTTTCTCTGGCCTAACCGCAACCATTACAGGAACCCCCGTCACACCAGAAATACCTTCATTAATACAAATCGGGTGTTCAAGCTCCTGACTGCGCACGGTGCAACTGTCGTTTTGATTATTTTCCAATATCCCTTCAAAGATATTTACTGTGCCGACAAACTTGGCAGAGAATTTCGAATTTGGATGCTCATAGATCGATTCTGGAGAGCCAATTTGCACAAACTGACCTTTATTCATAATCGCCATTCGACTGGCCATCGTCATGGCTTCTTCTTGATCGTGCGTGACCATCACACAAGTCACACCCACGCGTTCTAAGATATCCACTACTTCGAGTTGCATTTTTTCTCTTAAGTTTTTATCTAAAGCGCCCATCGGTTCATCCAGAAGCAGCAGTTTTGGCTTTTTCGCTAAACTTCGAGCCAGTGCAACACGCTGTTTCTGACCACCAGAAAGTTGATGAGGTTTGCGTTTGGCATAGTCAGACATATGGACTAGCTCTAGCATCTGTTTGACGGTTTCATTGATTTCTTGGCGAGACATGCCGTCCTGCTTTAAACCAAATGCGATATTGTCTGCAACGGTCATATGGGGAAACAGCGCATAGGATTGGAACATCATATTGACCGGGCGACGATACGGAGGTATCTCGGCAAGATCTTCTCCATCTAAAATAATCTGCCCAGCTGAAGGTTGCTCGAAGCCGGCAAGCATTCTCAGCAACGTTGATTTTCCACAACCCGATGCGCCAAGCAGGGCGAACAGTTCACCTTGATTGATCGTCAAATCCAAACCATCAACGGCGACGTGACCGTCAAAGCTTTTGGTGAGTCCTTTGATTTCTAATAAGGGTTTTGGCGGGTTAGAATCCACATGCATATGAGGAAGTTCATTACAAATTGACATCACTGTCATGGCACTCTCCATAAAAGAGGCGACCCTAGGGTCACCTCTTTGTCTCTATCTAGTTTTTAACAAAATCTGTCCACGCACGAGTCATCGCACGAGCGGTTTTATGAGGTAACATTTTCGCGCTGTAGAGCTTCTCCTGTGTTTCCTCACTAGGATAGATACCCTGATCCTCTAGAATTTCAGTATCGATAAACTCACGCGAAGGTGGGTTTGGATTCGCGTACCAAACGTAGTTACTGATTTCTGCGATTACTTCAGGTCTTAGCAAGAAGTTAATGAAAAGGTGGGCATTTTCAGGGTGCTTAGCGTCTTTAGGAATCGCCATTAGATCAAACCAAGCTAAGGCGCCCTCTTTCGGAATTGAGTAAGCAATCTCTACACCATTATCCGCTTCAGCCGCTCGATCTGCTGCTTGCAGTACATCCCCAGACCAACCGATGGCAACACAAATATCACCATTGGCTAGATCATTAATGTATTGCGAAGAGTGAAAGTAAGTGACATATGGGCGGACAGTTTTGAGTAACTCAAGTGCATCCTTTTTGTAATCATTCGGGTCAGTACTATTAGGATCTTTGCCTATGTAGTTTAATGATGTCGCCATGATTTCTGATGGCGCATTCAAAAAGCCCACACCACATTTCGCCAGCTTTTCCATGTTCTCTGGTTTAAACACTAAATCCCAGCTGTTGACCGGTGCATCTTCTCCAAGTGCCGCTTTGACCTTTTCAACGTTGTAGCCAATGCCTGTCGTGCCCCAAAGGTAAGGCACCGAATAGGCATTCTCAGGATCGACAGTCTCTGACAAAATACCCATGAGTTTTGGGTCTAGGTTTTTATAGTTGCTTAGCTTTTCTTTATCCAGTTTTTGAAAAGCCCCAGCTTGTACCTGTCTGCCCAAAAAGTCATTACTTGGTACAATGATGTCGAAACCAGTATTGCCTGACAGGACTTTAGCTTCCAACACTTCATTGGAATCAAAAACATCGTAGACAACCTTAATGCCCGTTTCCTGTTCAAACTTGGCGATCGTGTCTTCAGCGATATAGTCAGACCAGTTATAGATATTGAGTACTTTGTCTTCCGCAGCTATTGATGTTAAAGGGGCTAACCCAATAGCCATCCCTAACGCTACCCCACAATAAACCTTTAATTTCTCCATTTGGATCTCCATTCCTAGGTGAGTTTTGGTATTGTTCTCGTCGGCTACTGCTGAACGTCGGCGAGCGTGTTATCTAAAGCCAGTTTTGCAAGTGCAACTAATTCGTCTATTTCTGATTTAGTGATGATCAGTGGTGGTGAACAGATCATTGAGTCTCCGACGGCTCTCAATACGACGCCACTGTTAAAGCAATGGTCGCGGCAACGAGTACCCACATCTAACTCTTTATCGAAACGTTGTTTGGTTTCTTTATCCTTAACGAGTTCAATTGCGCCTACCAGGCCAACACTACGCGCTTCACCAACCATTGGATGATCAGCGAGCTCTGCCCAGCGTTTGGCAAAATATGGGCCGGTCTCTTCTCGTACTTGATTAACAACGCTGAGACGTTGCATCTCTTTAATATTGGCGATAGCAACCGCACAAGAAGCAGGATGACCAGAGTAAGTAAATCCGTGTGCGAACTCTGTATCTGCATCGGTGAGTACTTTGGCAACATGATCACGAACCATCACACCACCTAGAGGCAGGTATCCTGACGTGATCCCTTTCGCCATACACATCAGATCAGGCTTTATATTGAAGGTCTGACTTGCGAACCATTCCCCAGTGCGGCCAAAGCCACAAATGACTTCATCAACGATCAGTAGAATTTCATATTTGTCACAAATACGTTGGATTTCAGGCCAGTAGCTCGCTGGTGGAATAATCACGCCACCAGCGCCTTGAATAGGTTCTGCAATAAACGCGGCGACATTTTCTTCACCCAGTTCTAAAATCTTCTCTTCAAGTTGCCTTGCGCGCTCTAAACCAAATTCGGTTTCATCGACGCCATTTCCTTCACCAAAATAATAAGGTTGATCGATATGCACGATGTTAGGTAAAGGAAGGCCACCTTGAGCATGCATCGCAGACATGCCACCGAGACTCGCCCCCGCCATGGTGCTGCCATGGTAAGCATTTTTACGGCTGATGATGGTTTGCTTTTGCGGTTTACCAAGGCTACTCCAGTAGTGACGAACCATTCTCACCACCGTGTCATTACATTCAGAACCTGACCCTGTATAGAACACATGGTTCATGCCTTCTGGCGTTACCTCAGCCAATAAAGTAGAAAGCTCTACCGCTGGGGGATGAGCGGTTTGGAAAAACAAATTGTAGTACGGCAATTCTTGCATTTGCTTCGTCGCGGCATCAATAAGAGGCTGACAGCTGTAGCCCATATTCACACACCATAAGCCCGCCATACCGTCGAGGATCTTGTTATCATCCTCGTCATAGATATAAACCCCTTCCGCGCGCTTAATAATACGAGAGCCTTTGTCATTTAACGCCTTGAAGTTAGTAAAAGGGTGCAAGCAATGTGCACTATCTTGCTCAATCCATTTAGACATAGTTTCATTCCATGGTTTATTAATAACGTGTTAGCACTACTCTCCCTTTATCCGCCAAGATAAATGGTTCCGCGGTAAAGCTTGTACTAGGAGAAAGTCGCTTCCACTTGGTAATTAAGTTTGACTTATACGTTTAAGAGTAAGAACTCACGCTCCCAAGAGCTGATGACTTGGAAGAACGTTTTGTACTCTTTTCGCTTAATTGCAACGTAAGCAGAAACAAATCGGTCACCGAGAATTTCTCTCAGCTCATCACTGTTTTCTAACAGCAATAAAGCATCTTCCAACGTATGAGGAAGCGAGTAAGGTTCCGTCGTCATGTCACCTGTACTCTGTGGTGTTGGGGTAAGTTTTTCTTTCATACCCAAGTAGCCACAGGCCAGTGACAATGCCATCGCTAAGTAAGGGTTCGCATCCGCCCCCGCGTAACGGTTTTCAATACGACGGGCATTCTTATCGGACACAGGTACTCGAAGTCCTACCGTGCGGTTGTCTTCTCCCCAAGCCACATTGGTAGGCGCTGACTCGCCGAAGACTAATCGACGGTAGGAGTTGACGTTTGGTGCGAAAAAGGCAATCGCAGCCGGGGTATATTTTTGCATACCAGCAATATAATTTAGGAACAGTTCGCTGTTAGAACCATCATCATTGGCGAATAAGTTCTTGCCGTTCACATCCACCAAGCTTTGATGAATATGCATCGCACTACCTGGTTCATGCTCCATTGGTTTCGCCATAAACGTGGCATAAACATCGTGGCGCAATGCTGCTTCTCTTACCGTACGTTTAAAGACAAACACCTGATCTGCCAAATCTAACGGTTCACCGTGATCGAAGTTCAATTCCATCTGAGCGGCACCAGATTCATGAACCAATGTATCGACGTCCAGGCCTTGCGCCTCACAGAAGTCATACATATCTTCAAAAATAGGATCGAATTCATTCACGGCATCGATACTGAAGGATTGTCTGGCCGTTTCTGGCCTACCATTTCGACCAATCGGCGGCTCAAGCGGATAGTCCCAGTCCAGATTTTTCTTAACCAAGAAAAACTCTAGCTCAGGTGCCACAATCGGGTTCCAACCCTCTCTTTCGTAGAACGATAAAACGCGACGTAATACCGCTCTTGGGGAAACTTCTACTGGTTCACCATCCACTGTGAAACAGTCATGAATTACCTGACCTGTTGGATCTTTTGTCCATGGAACTACCCTAACCGTATTTGGATCTGGCTCAAGATTCATGTCTTTCTCAGTGAGATCAATCATGCTCTCATCGTCTGGCCAGTCACCGTTTACAGTCTGGAAAAAAATCACTTCGGGAAGATGCATCCCTCCTTCTCGAAGAAATTTTTTGGCGGGCATAATTTTGCCTCTTGCGTTACCAGTAATGTCAGGGATAAGACACTCCACTTCAGTAATACGGTTTTCTTCAATCCATTTCTTGAATGTTTCCATAAATCCTTCTTTGCAATAATTTCGGTCCATGAAATACAGCTTTATGTTTACAGCTTTGCGTCCGCTTACAAACGGCGAACAACAAAATAACACTCGTATTTTTTCCTAATCCCAACTACCGAACCAATCGGGTTGAGTACAAAATCGCCCGTTGCTAACCCACATCAAAAATCATGGATGTATCAATAAGCCCTATTTAGCATTGTGCCTAACTCGCCCAAAAGTCAACCAATCTGTTAAATATTTTATATCAAGATACATCATCGGTGAGGTTAAAGTTACAAATGTGTTGCAATTCCCTAAACAACGTGTGTATGTTTAATAGGCAAGTAAAGCTGTCTGCGGGGCATTCCTGAGCCCATATAGAACAAGGGATTATTACGTTTAACGCCAAGGAGGCACAGCGGATATGACTAGTCTTGCCGATCAACCAATTAACATTGACCACCTAAAAACCAAGCAAGAGCAGCAAGAAATTGCTCATTTTATCGAACAGAATCCAAACATCACGACGATTGATTTGATTCTGTTCGATATGAACGGCGTGGTTAGGGGAAAGCGGATCAACACCACCCAACTAAGCAAAGTACTGGAACAAGGTATCTGTTTGCCAGCGTCTGTTTTTGCACTGGATATCTGTGGCGAAACCGTCGAAGAGACCGGATTAGGCTTTGAAAAAGGTGATGGTGACCGTATTTGCCGTATTGTGCCAAATTCTTTGCAGGTCGTACCGTGGCAAGAGAATAGCGCCCAAGCCATCGTGACGATGTACGAGCCCGAGACGAACCAACCTTTCTTTGCTGACCCCAGACACGTCCTCGATCAACAAGTAAAAAAACTGAAAAGCAAAGGCTTTCATCCGTGTGTCGCGGTTGAGTTAGAGTTTTATTTGCAGGATCCTGAACCCGATGATACTGGCTGCCCCCAACCCCCTCTGATGCCAGTTAGCGGCGAGCGAATGACACAAACGCAAGTCTATTCACTAGATGAACTCGATGAATTTAAAACCTTTTTGGATGAAATCGTAAGTGCATGTCAAGAGCAGGGCATTCCGGCAGAAAACATCACAGCCGAATATGCACCGGGGCAATTTGAAGTAAACCTAAAACATTCCACCGATGTTTTGCTCGCCTGTGACCATGCCATGCTGCTAAAACGTGTCGTTCGTGCGATAGCAAAGAAACATGGGTTTCATGCCAACTTCATGGCCAAACCTTATACAGAATATGCAGGCAGCGGTTGCCACGTTCATATCAGCTTGCAGGACGCAGATGGGATTAACGTGCTTGGGTATAATGACGATTTACTGCTCAATGCCATTGCTGGTGTCTTAGAACACATGGATGAATGCATGGCGATTTTTGCTCCCAATGCAAACTCCTATCGACGCTTACAACCGAATATGTTCGTACCAATGCATGCTTCATGGGGTTGGGATAACCGAACGGTTGCCGTGCGTGTGCCCGCCAGCGGCGAAGAAGACAAACGAATCGAACACCGTTTGTCAGGTGCGGATGTTAACCCTTATCTCACTGTATCTGTTTTATTGGCATCCATCCTAGATGGCATTGAAAACAATCTGGTACCGCCAGCGCCAATAGACGGAGACGCAACTCAGCTCGACCTGCCTACTCTGCAAAGCTCTTGGGACAGCGCTCTGCAAACCTTCTCAGCAAGTGAATTTATGCAAAACAGCTTTGGAGAAGAACTTTGCAAAGTTTACCTCGCCAACAAAAAGCACGAGCAGGAAAGGTTTTCGGCTCAAGTTTCACCACTTGAATACCAATGGTACCGATAAGTATTGAATCAAGATTAGAAGAAAAGGATGTCAAGATGAGTACAAAGCATACCCTCTCTTACTATGCTGCATCAAAAAACATGGATTTACGCTTTCCTAGATTAAAAGGGAGCCATGTTGCCGATGTGTGTGTTGTGGGCTCTGGCATAACCGGAGCAACAGCAGCACTTGAACTCGCCAATAAGGGCTACAGCGTTATTGTTTTGGAAGCCAATCGTGTCGGTTGGGGGGCATCGGGACGAAGCGGCGGTCAGGCTATTTTTGGCTGGGCTTCAGAGCAACATACACTTGAAAAGCTGGTCGGTGAGTCTGACGCAAAGAAACTTTGGGAGCTGTCCATCGAGGCGCTCGCTCTGACCAAAAACAATATCAAAAAGTACAACATTGATTGTGATTGGCGGGATGGCATGGTTCACTTGGGCATGAAGTCACGTCATGACAAAGAACTTAAAGAATGGTACGCCAACCTGACTGAGCGATATAACTACGACTCGCTAGAGCTATGGGATAAAGAACAGGTTAGAGAGCATATTGACAGCGACAAATATACTTCCGGCATGTTTGACCACAATAGTGGTCACCTACACCCATTAAACTACACGCTCGGTTTAACCACTGCCGCCCAAGCCGCCGGAGCTCAATTCTTTGAAGAAAGTGCGGTAATAAAAATTGAGCACGGTGACCCTGCTACTCTATTTACCAAGCATGGTGAAGTGAAAGCGAATCACGTTATTCTTGCCTGTAATGCTTATATGGAAGGGCTAGAAAGTTCACTGGAAAACAAAGTCATGCCCGTTGGCACCTACATCTGTGCCACAGAGCCTCTCGATGAAGCGTTAACAAATAAACTGATGAAAAACCATATCGCAGCGAGTGACATCAATTTTGTACTCGACTATTTCCGCTGCTCCGGCGACAACCGGATGCTATTTGGCGGGCGAGTCAGTTATTCTGGCGTTGCGCCGTTGAACTTAGAGAAGGCGATGCGTAACCGGATGGTCAGCATATTTCCTCAATTGTCTAACGCTAAAATTGATTATGCGTGGGGCGGCAATGTGGCTATCACCATGAATCGTGCGCCACACTTTGGCCGACTTAAACCCAATGTCTATTTTGCTCAAGGTTTCTCTGGCCATGGTATCGCCGTAACAGGTATGGCGGGCACGCTAATGGCCGAGTGCGTTGCTGCGACCTCTGAACGCTTTGCTATTTTTGATAAAGTGCCTCATATGTCATTCCCCGGCGGGCGTTTACTCCGCACTCCAGCACTCGTATTAGCCATGTCTTACTACCGGGTACGCGATTTACTTTAAGGTATTGATTGTATTTAAAATGGTGAGAGCCAAAAAAAGGGCTGCATTTACAGCCCTTATCAGCATCTCTGGCAAGCCCACTATTAATACGCATGTTCATTACCAGTTAGTTCCATAAAATAAAAATACCAATAGACAACTAACATTGAGCGTTGCTTGACCTGTCATAGCAATACGCCGGACCACCATTAACTTCATAAGTAATCTGTCTAAACGAAAAGAGCCTGCAATGTATTTAAACACTGCAGGATCTTCAATGTGATATTTGCAGCGAAAGTCTGCATAACCAAAATCAATATTCAACGAGTTATACTAAAAATTGCAGTATAAGTTGGCATAATATTGCGTCAAAAAACTTCAAATTTAAACCATTCGCAAACTTCATCGTGGTGAGTTTACACCACATATCTAGGTTTTTTAGTTAGAGCGACAAGAGTTAAAACCCCAATCTCATACAGCGTCACTGAAAGACTTTAACTCATTTATGGACATAAATGTGTTAGAGCTAATGCTCGAAGTCATCAACTTCGGATAATATGAATTTGGGCAAAGTACTGCTGCCACAGCCCGATATGGTCATTGCCTAATATACCTGTTAGTGGGAAGTATAGTCAGACAGAAAGAGAAGCAGGCAAAGGTGTTACGATTTAAGTAAGCGCATTCCCCCCAATATTAAGGTCCCAAAGAACAGCTTAGTTATTCAGTTAGACTAGGCTTTTTACAACAGCTACCGCAGCTAACAGCAAAAAAACTGTACCACAACATTGATTGAAAATTCGCCCATTGGCTAAAAGCACTGTTTTAACCTTATCAGCCAATCTGGCCACGATATACTCTACGGCGAATTCAATACAAAGAAAGCTGAATGTTATCACCAGAAATTGGGGGATAAACCCCTCGTCGGGGTTAATAAACTGAGCTAAAAAAGCAGTGAAAAATAGTAAGACTTTCGGGTTAGACAAAGCAGCGAAATAACCTTGCTTAAATAGTTCTTTAGGCAAAACAGACACTACAGTTGTTGTTTGCTCAATACTAATTGCAGACGCGAAGAACAGTTTGAAACCCAGCCATGCAAGATATAAAGCCCCCAACCATTGAAGACCAATCATCAACTCAGGTTTTGCTTCTAGGATGGTACCTAACCCCAGCATAGCTACCGTAATCAAGATGAAAAAGCCACTCACGCCACCGCATATTGTCCAAATTGTCTTCTTATAGCCATATCGTGCACCGTGGCTAAGAGCTAAAAGCGAGTTAGGACCGGGAACACAAGCAAGACCCAGTGCAGACAAAGCAAAGACACACCAAATTTCAAACGTCATAACCAACCAGTAAATTGAGAACTCAAGGGAGATTAGTATCTCTCAGTTCTCAATTTATCTATGGTATATTCTGGACGTAAAACATGAATATTTAGACAAAGGTTCAATACAAATGAATGAAAATAATGGTGTCCGATTTTTATTGATACCTCTAAATAACTTCAACATGCTTCCGTTTGGTGGCTTCTTAGATAAGCTCCGATTCTCGGCAGATGAAGCGGATCACAGTCAACAACGATATTGCTCATGGAAAGTTTTGTCGCACAACAAAGGATTAGTCATTTCTAGTAGTGGGATCCCCATTAGAGTAGATATCGATTTTAGTGACGTTAAACCTGCGGATTTTGACTATGTGGTTTTCTTTGGTAGCCGCACTGCATCTGAATCTCAGCAGCAAGCCGCTTATTACCGCTCTTTTGTTCGAAATGTCGTTGCCAATGGAATACCAATCGTCAGCATTGATAACGCTTGCTTTACTTTAGCTGAGTTAGGGCTACTTAACCGTCATCAAACTGTGGTTCATTGGCGGCATCATAGTGAGTTCAAAGCAACCTACCCTAAAGTGATCGTAAGAGATGAACAGCTTTATCATTTTGATAAAAAGCTAATCAGTTGCACTGGCGGAAGTGCCACTATCGACCTTGCGGTGGCAATTTTGCAAAAGCATGTCGGGCAAACGAAGGCAGAAAAAGGGCTAGCGGATATGCTGGTTGATGAAAATCGCAGTATGCAACACCGCCTGAAGTCGTCAGAGCAAAGACTATACGGGAATCGTCATATGGACAGAGCGATTTCTTTGATGCAAGAAAACTTAGAACAGAGAATAAGCGTAGAACAGGTTGCTGCGCTCATCGGGATTAGTCGACGACAATTAGACCGCTTATTTCAGCAAAAGCTCAGCATCTCAGCGCGTCATTATTGGCAAGAGTTACGTTTACAACATGTTTACTGGCGATTGAAGCATTCTAATCATGACCTTGCCCAACTTGGAGATGAAGTGGGCGTTCGGGACATCAGCTATCTATGCAAGATTTTCAAGAAAAGATTTGGCGTAACACCAGGACAATACCGTCGCGACTCGATAGCGTGATGACTATATGTGTCTAGCTAGCAGCCTTTCACATTCAATGTCCTTCTATTTCTGACTCATTATAAAAACTGGGGCATGTACAATTTTCAGAAGGTGTAATGGGCATAAGATCTAAATGGTTTTGGGGCACAAATGAGTCAGCTCAGAGCTGGCTGACTCGATGATTGGCAAAGTGATGTCAGAACTTATCGCTGCTGACACAACAATCACTCAGTAAGAATTGGACGGAAAAAACTACGCTCGTAACTCACTACGCAATCTGTTTCTTCTGCATACTTGAATGCAGCTTTACAGTTTTCGTCTAATGCGGATTCATGACGGTATTTTTCATATTTAGATAAGGATGGAAATGAAAACAACGCCATTGCAATGTTATTAGCTCCTTCCGATGGTAAAAAATACCCATGATGCACACCACCAAATTGTTCAACGAGTGGAATCCACATACGGGAATAGTGCTCAAATTCAGAGATTTTCTTAGGGTCAATAACGTATCTAACGTAACAGGTGATCACTGACAGCTCCTTCTTTTTTAATAGGCTACTCACATCCTGAGTATTAGATAAATTTGGTCAAAGAATCTGGAATTCAAGCTAAGCAATTGAAATTATTAACACTGAATGGGGCTTTGTTGCGGAATTCAACTTGAGAGCGAACACTAGCAAAATCGTTTGCATTTTAAACGATATACTGAGTTTCGGGCATACCTATCCCTGTTAGCTTGTTGAGTGCTTTGATCATGGCGTATGTC
>NZ_JAKKCM010000040.1 GCF_021728395.1 Vibrio sp. J1-1
TGTTAATTTGCACTTAAATCTGATCCACCATTTGCATTGAAAAGTGATCCACTTAAGTAAGTCTATTTTAGACTAAAATTTCACGTTGGCTTCTACTTGGTTTTCTCCTTAGATTTCTTTTTTGACTCTTTAAAACGATAGCTGTCGTTACCCGTTTCGATGATGTGACAGTGATGAGTCAGCCTATCTAGCAATGCCGTTGTCATCTTTGCATCACCAAACACTTTCGGCCATTCCGTGAAGTTGAGATTGGTGGTAATGATGATACTGGTGCGCTCGTAAAGCTTACTGAGTAAATGGAACAGCAATGTGCCACCCGCTTGGCTAAAAGGGACATACCCTAGCTCATCCAGTATGACTAAGTCGCAGCTCACTAATCGATTCGCAAGGCGACCCACGTGACCTGCTTGCTTCTCCTGTTCAAGCGTGTTGACGAGCTCTATGGTCGATAGGAACCTCACTCGCATTTGGTGGTGCTGTATTGCTTGCACGCCCAATGCCGTCGACAAGTGAGTTTTTCCTGTCCCTGGCCCACCAACGAACACGATATTTTGGCTGTCTTTGATAAATTCGCAGCGATGCAGGCCTCGTATCAGATACTCATCGACCGCACTCTCACTAAAGTCAAAGCCGTATAAATCGCGATAAGCAGGGAACTTCGCTGCTTTCATTTGGTAAGCGATGCTGCGCACTTCGCGGTCTGCGACCTCAGCTTTGAGCAAGGTCTCAAGGATGGGCTGAGCTTGTTGATAAGCAGGAGAGTTTTGAGAGGCAAGCTCAACAATACTGCTGACCATACCGTGGAGTTTGAGGGTCTTTAATGTGCTCAATAACGCTTCATTGTGCATGGCGTTTACCTCTTAGCTCGTCATATCGCGATGTGTCACTAGTAGGCTCTGTAACCAGTCGTAGTCCTTGAGAGACAGGGACTGGTAAGGCTGGGAAGGGATTGAGCAAGCGACTTAAACAGTTTATGACGTGTTGCTTTGATGGTGTGCCTGCTTCCAGTGCCATTTCTATGGCTTTTTCTACATGCTTCTCATCGTGATGAAGAACCAGTGACAAGACTTCGACCATTTCCTTATCGCCGCCATGACGCTGTAATAGGATGGACTGTAGGTGTTTAAAACTCTCTGGGAGCAGGTGAAACGGCGCTCCATTACGTATAGAGCCTGGCTTGCGTTGTGCAACTAACAGGTAATGTCGCCAGTTATAAACAATGCGGGGTGGCTCATGTCTAGGGTTAAAGACTCGTTGGTGCTCAGCGATGGGTTGGCCTTCTGCCACCAAGACTATGTTATCTGGGTAGGCGTGCAGACTAACTCGTCGATTTGCGTAACTTGCGGGGACGGAGTATTTATTTCTGTCGAAGTTCACCAAACAGGTAGAGGAGACGCGTTTACTTTGCTCGATAAAACCATCAAACGGTGCGGTGACTTTCATTAAATGAGTACGTTCACCCAACCACGCTTGCTCTATGGTCCTATCACTATATTGAGGGTGCTTGCGTGACTGCCAATCACGTAGACATTGAACTTCAAGCCATTCATTAAGCTCATCTAAGGTTTTCACCTTAGGAGCACGCTGCCAGATGATAGAACGCACATCCCGTACGTTCTTCTCGACTTGTCCCTTTTCCCAACCTGCTGCTGGGTTGCAGAAGTCGGCTTCAAACAAGTAGTGACTGACCATTGTTAAAAAGCGACGATTCACTACTCGCTCTTTGCCTTTTTTCACCGCATCAACTGCGGTTTTCATATTATCGTAGATACCACGCTCAGGGACGCCTTGGAACACACGAAAGGCGTGATTATGAGCATCAAACAACATTTCATGACTCTGAGAATAATAGGCACGGAGGAGGAAAGCACGGCTATGACTGAGTTTGAAGTGCGCCACTTGTAGCTTAGTTTTATGGCCGTTGATATAGGCCCAATTTTCGCCCCAATCAAACTGGAAGGCTTCACCAGGGGCAAACTCTAGTGGCATGTACGTTCGTTTAGAGGCATT
This sequence comes from Vibrio sp. J1-1, assembly GCF_021728395.1. Taxonomy (GTDB): domain Bacteria; phylum Pseudomonadota; class Gammaproteobacteria; order Enterobacterales; family Vibrionaceae; genus Vibrio. The sequence goes on from NZ_JAKKCM010000040.1 coordinate 2,011, forward strand.
GAGTTTTTGTTCTTCTCGCCATTTGCGTGCAAATGAAGCGACTCTGTCATATGAGCCGCTATAGCCGAGCGGAACCAGATCTTGAAAAAGATTTTTGACCGTTTTGCGCTGCTTTCTCGGTCGCTTCATTTCTCGTTTGAGCCAAGAAGTCAGCAATTCCTCAAACTCGTCGAGTTTGCTCAATGAGTGTCGTTTTGGATAAACAGGTTCGATGGTTTGATCTTTCAAATAACGCTTAACGGTATTTCGAGATAATCCCGTACGTCTGGCGATTTCCCTTTGCGACATTCCTTCGCGGAAATGCCAGCGACGAATAACACTTAATAATGACACGTCAATCACTCCACATTCTCCTGCGCAGACTCAGCAGGAATTAGGTTAGATTATGTGGATCAGTTTTCAGTGCAAATCAGGGGGTGAAGTGGATCAGTTTTGGATGCAATTTAACA
>NZ_JAKKCM010000041.1 GCF_021728395.1 Vibrio sp. J1-1
ATATGATGAAATCATATACCAATGAGAGAGTGTGTGTGTTTATAGATATATATATATATATATAAATATAGTATTAAATGTAAAGAATTAAATTAACTAAATTTAGTTACATACATTAAGCACATACAGCAATAGAAAAATGTTGTTGATTAATTAATAAACATGTGTGGTATGTAGCTAACAAATAGTTAATTTAATATTAAAATTTGAAAAACTCCTAAATAAAGGTTACTATATATATGTATATATACACGCACACACACGAAACTCAATATATGATGTGTAGTCTGGCCTCGGCTCAAGCGTGAGTACCCGCTGAACTTAAGCATATCAGTAAGCGGAGGAAAACAAACTAAACAGGATTCTCTTAGTAACTGCGAGTGAACAGAGATTAGCCCAATATCGAAGCTCACAAGCTAAATTGTTTGTTGAGCAATGTGATATTAAGATGTTTGCTAACGTATAGTGGCCGACTTGAAGTCCAAATTTGAATGTGGCATGTTCAGTATGAACTCCAAAGATGGTGAGAGTCCCGTTCAAGTTGGTAATCAGATGTGACATTATGCGTATATGCATTCATCTTGGAGTCGGATTGCTTGAGAATGCAGTCCAAAGTTGGTGGTAAACTCCATCTAAGGCTAAATACCTGTACGAGTCCGATAGTTAACAAGTACCGTGAGGGAAAGTTGAAAAGTACTCTGAAGAGAGAGTAAACAGTACGTGAAACTACAAGGAGGTTAATCAGATAGAGTCAAGCTGCTTGTTATTAAGCATTGCTTTACATGTTAAAAATTTGTAAACTAGACATGTACCATACACAGTGCAATAGAAATGCCAGTTTATTTTTAATAGACGGGTATTATAATTGTTAAATGTAGTACCAAGTGTATGAACGTATGTGTCAACATGTATTGTTAATGTTGATAACTAGTGCCACAATCGTTTACTTAATCAGAGTGCTTTAACCAGCTGTTGTTCGTTTAGATTGCAAAATTTAAATGGGCACATAGTTAGACAGTTAGTAGGTTAATACTATTTAATAGTGTTAACTTACTTAAAAAAGGGATTTCTGATCCCTGTTGGTTAAAGCATTTTTAATTTCTGTGTTAGTAAACGGCAACATATATACACATTAGCTTGTATTATAGTTTGTTGGTTTTGGCAAAAATCGATGAGCTTTTAATGCAAGTGTGTATGTTAATTGTGGTTCTGTGGTAGACTTTCTATTTGACCCGTCTTGAAACACGGACCAAGGAGTTTAACTACATTGCAAGTCAAAGGGCGTGAAAAACCCTATGGCGAAATAAATATAAAAATTGAAAGTGTGATCTGTAAGTTATTTGTTTACACCCAATACTTGCAGCGCAACACTGGCCCGTCCTAACATGTGGTGTTGTTCGCAACACTATCATGAGGGCGGTGCATGAGCAATGTAGTTGAGACCCGAAAGATGGTGAGCTATGCTTGCATAGGTTGAAGCCAGAGGAAACTCTGGTGGAAGACCGTAACGATTCTGACGTGCAAATCGATCGTTAAATGTGAGTATAGGGGCGAAAGACTAATCGAACCATCTAGTAGCTGGTTCCCTCCGAAGTTTCCCTCAGGATAGCTAGTATTCATAATCATTCAGTTTTATCCGGTAAAGCGAATGATAAGAGGTGCCCAGGGGAAAAGTTTTCCTCAACCTATTCTCAAACTTTAAATGGGTAAGATGTTCAACTCACTTAATTGGAGTTGAACATCGAATGTGAATACTAAGTGGGCCATTTTTGGTAAGCAGAACTGGCGCTGTGGGATGAACCAAACGTGTTGTTAGAGTGCCTAACACTAACGCTCATGAGATACCAAAAAAGGTGTTGATGCATTTAGACAGCAGGACGGTGGCCATAAAAGTCGGAATCCGCTAAGGAGTGTGTAACGACTCACCTGCCGAATGCATCAGCCCTGAAAATTCATGGCGCTAGAGCTTTGGACTCATACAATACTATCGGTGCCTGCTGAGTTATTAATGACACTTGTGTTATTTTTACTCAGGCTATGAGGTATTCCGATAAGTAGGAGGGACACCGTGATGGCTATGAAGCGGAGTTCGTGAGAACTTGTGGAGCTGTCACGGGAGCTGATCTTGGTGGTAGTAGCAATTATTCAAGTGGAACTCCTTGAAGACCGAGGTCGGAGAAGGGTTCCA
>NZ_JAKKCM010000042.1 GCF_021728395.1 Vibrio sp. J1-1
CCATCGAGAAAATAGTCGTTGCAAGAAAATTTGCCTAACAAAGCGTTTAAGGGTGATTCCAAACGCTTGCCGGTTTCGCTTCGCTCAAGTATGGCAAGCGCTTGTCACACCTTAACGCAGCGTTAGCAACAAAGGAGGATATATGTCCAATCCAGTAGATAGATTTTCTAGTCGTGTCACTGATTACGACAAGTACCGACCTAGTTACCCATTAGACCTAATTAATAAGCTCATGGAGCAGTCAAACCTAAATCAACGCTCGGTTATTGCAGACATCGGCTCTGGAACAGGAATATTCACTGAGTTACTCGTTAATCGAGGTGTAAAAGTCATAGGGATAGAGCCTAATGACGCAATGAGACATGCAGCAGAAAACAAGCTCAGCCATAAAGCAAACTTTACAAGTTTGAATGCGACAGCAGAATCGACTTGTTTGAAAGAAGGCAGTATTGACCTGATCACAGCTGCGCAATCATTTCACTGGTTTAATAAAGACAAAACAATTCCTGAATTTAAACGAATACTTAAGCCAAATGGTGCTCTCGCTTTAGTGTGGAATCAAAGATGCGTCGAACAAGATTTTCAAATCGCGTACGATGAAATTTTAGGCAAATATTCGAAAGACTACGATTCGGTTAATCATAAAAACCTAAAAGTTAATGAAGTGCCTCAATTTTTCGAATCAAATCGAATGGAAACATTTACATACACCAATGAACAACTTTTTGACTATGAAGGCTTACTTGGCAGAATAAGGTCATCGTCGTATTGTCCTTTACCATGCACAACAGAATATTCGCGTCTTGTGAAAGACTTAGAGGTGGTGTTTCACCAATTCTCTTCGCAAGACCAAGTCAAATTTAAGTACAAGTCGCATCTTTTTATTGGGCCAATTTGTTGCTAACAAAGCATTCAAGAGGGATTCACAACGCTTGGCAGTTTTGGTTTGAATTAGCTTTAGTGTTTACGGCACAATGCTTTAGGTAGGGTGGTTTGCGTTGTTCACCCCTTAATGCGGCGTTAGGTGTATTGGAGTAATCCGCTCATTTGTCTGCTTTCAGAGCTCTCTTTAATACTGTGAGCTACGGTAACTAGGAATAATTGCAATGTTGCATATGAGTGTTAATATCAAACATGAGTAATTTGCTCAGGTGAAAAAGGAGGTCCCAATTTTGGCCGAATTTTTGAAAATTGCCCTTTGCCCGTAATAGCCGCGGTAAGCTGATTTGGCAAATCACCTTGGACAGAACGCACCAAAGGGTATGGATTTAAATCTATGAACGCATGACCCTCCTCCAACGGTAGGAAAGGTGCTGACTATAAATCAGTGACATTATAGGTTTGGCGATGATCATCCTTGATGGGAGACACCATATTGAGCTAAGTGCTAGCTACGGGTAGTCGCTAAGTGTATGTATTTACTACCGCCTCTAGTGTGGCAAAGGTAGTCTAACTGTCCATTCCAGAGTGTTATCAAACACACCTAACAAAGCGTTTAAGAGTGATTCCAAACGCTTGCCGGTTTCGCTTCGCTCAAGTATGGCAAACGCTTGTCACACCTTAACGCAGCGTTAGTTGCCAGTGGTAAAAACGCAGCTAAAGCAGAAAGTTTAAGGCTAATGAATTGTGTTACTTTGCTCGATTTTTGCCTGGGTGTGGTTTGCTGAAATTGTGTTCGATTTTTAATGTTGTGGTTTTGTTTTGCCATTTCAGATGCCAATTTACTCGTTGAAAGTCAGCTTTGTAACATTGCCGTTCCAAAAGGTCTTTTTGGTGCTTTCAGTCAGCATTCTACGGCGTTGTAAGTTCCAAGTGGTTTCAGTGACAGGCGCTTTGAAACTGCGCCTGATTTGAGTTTTTCAAAGCGCTCAAAAACGGTGTTGGCAAAGTGGAAATGAATAGAAAATCAAAGGTTTAGAATGGCAACTAACAAGGCGTTTAAGGCAGATTCGCAACGCTGGGCATTTTTGATTTTCTTTGAATTTAGTGTTTATGGCACAATGGTTTAGGTTAGGTGGCAATGTTGCTCACTACTTAACGCAGCGTTATGTAACATGGAGGTTCAATGAAAATCGCAGTTATTCTAGGTACTTCAAAATCGGACGGAAACACTAGAAATTTAGTCGAGTTGTTTGTAAAAAAGTCGGGAGCAAAGTTGTT
>NZ_JAKKCM010000043.1 GCF_021728395.1 Vibrio sp. J1-1
TATTTATAGCAAAAACTTGGTACGGTAAAAACGAGATTCCTTATATCCCTATCAAAATATATACACATTAAATGTGTATATTAAAGTGAGCCTGGCAACCTCACTATAAACAAAGAGTGAGACTGGTAACCTCACTATAAACAAAGAGTGAGCCTGGCAACCTCACTATAAACAAAGAGTGAGACTGGCAACCTCACTATAAAACACAATTAGAGTGAGACTGGCACCCTCCTCTAAGAAGACCGTACCCAAGTGCTATAAAAAAAACAAAAGCAGAACTGGAAAAACTAAATGAGAAACCTTGTAATACGACTTATACGACCGATAGATAATCAATGTTCAACAAAAACTAACCTACATGTGCAATAGATTAAATAACATTGGATGTGACGGGATTATTTAGTCTATTGTCATATGTGTGGTTGCAACGCCCCAGTAATGGGGAAGAAGTTGCATATATATTTTTGCTTTCCAAAAGGATACAAAAATAAAAACTTTGACACCGGGGAACTTGAGCTGGAGGTGTCAAAGTAAAATCACAACAACACATGGTGATAACCATGTTGTTGTGGACAGATCCATATAATGGTGATGTTCAAAGCAGAACTGACTACACGCACAATAGAGATTAAATAACATTGGATGTGACGGGATTATTTAGTCAATATTGTCGTGTTGCAACGCCCCAGAAATGGGGAAGAAGTTGTAGTATCGAAAGGATACAAACAAAAATAAATTTGTGGTATAGTTAGTACCTTTATTAAAGGTGTTGTTATGCTTCATGGATACATTAAATGCAGCAAATGTTGAAGTGAGCAAGGTCGGCATAACAATATTTGTATTACATATGTAATTCAAAACTAGCTAGAACCATGTCTGCATTCCAAACCAAAAAGCCTACATGCACAATAGAGATTAAATAACATTGGATGTGACGGGATTATTTAGTCAATATTGTCGTGTTGCAACGCCCCAGAAATGGGGAAGAAGTTGCAGTATCGAAAGGATACATAAAAATGCTTGATTTATTTAGAGGACATTACAAGTTGTAATGAGGTTTTCTAAAGTTTGGTTGATCCATAATTCTTTCCTAAAAAATGGTACGAACAAGAGAAACTGGGGCGGCAAGTTTTCTATATTGATATGACTCAGGTTATATCAATATAGATATATATTGATATAATGAGCAGAAAAATGGTTAATTTTCACCCATAAACAAACCATTAAAAAAAAAGAGGTATTTGACTGAAGAACCGCAGTCATTTGCCCGTTCGTACCAAGAGCATAAGACCTTCTGGTTCTAACTTTAGAAAACCTTGTGTATATACAACTTATCCAATAGATAGTCAAGTATATATATATATTATACAATTTTAATACATTATATGTATATGTTTGTATATATGTATGAAGAAAATATGAATATATATATAACATCTCAATTTGAACACAAGGATGGGTATAGTTGGTGCTTTTGTCGTTTACAGCCCCATAAAGCTTGTTGTTATGCTTCATGGATACATTAATTTGCAACAATGTTGAAGTGAG
>NZ_JAKKCM010000044.1 GCF_021728395.1 Vibrio sp. J1-1
CGTGGCGACTTGTCTATCCTTTTTATAGACAAACGCCCTAAGCCTAATAGGCCTAGGGCGGTAAAAATATCAAAGACCCGATATCCTGTTAATCGCAAGGCAGCTCCGCTTAAGTGAACTACGTTGCCGACTTGCGGGAGTTTTTTTATATATTTTCGGGAATTAGATCGGGTGAATAACTTCCCTGTTCAATGTTGTTAGAGATCGACTTTGCCAAGTCGTCCAGTTTTTGATATTGGACTGGATCATTGAAATCGAACATTATCCGCATTTGCTTTTCATCTGCCACTGACACACCAAATCTTTTCGCTACCATTGCCCACAGGTAAGCGCGCTTCTTTTCTCCCTGTCCCTGATGAATACTCGCCAAGGATTTAAGAATGATAGGGTTTAGGTTGTCTTCATTTGACAAACTTAACGCATTATTCAACAAGGTGAGCGTTTTCGGTGCATCTCTATTGGCGTAAAGGGTGGCTAGGGCGTACTGCATTTCTGCCGTGTTTAGTTTGGCTGAGCCTTCCATTTGTAAGAATTTGTGCCGAGCTTGTGTGTCTCCGGTCTGTGACCAAAGGAAATACAAGGTCTCGGGTTTTTCCGATACTTTTAACTCCTCAACGATGCGTTCAAGTTCGTCGATACTGTGCACCAATGCGTTAAAGCGTTGCGCTTTTAGATCGCTTTGGTCAATCGGGACGATCTGAGAAGCCAGCTCCAAACACTTTCTGTATTCGGCTACGATGCCATATTCTTCTATTTGATATTCTTCTATTTGATTTTCTTCGCTTGGGTGTTTGAATTGCTCATAACGATGCCAAATTAAATTGGTACGTGGGATACGGCATTGTCCGTCGTCGATGTTGAGGTTTTCGCAGCGCAGTTCTGGGGTATTTGCGCACAGTTGTTCAGTGGCTACGTTACGTTCGAAGCAACCTGTGATTGTCAAAGTGGCGAGGCTTGCCAGCAACCAGTATGTTGTTTTCATGGTTTTGCCTGTGATCCGTTACACCAATTCATTTTTGTGCTCTTGACTCCGTTCTTTAACCCGCTATGTTCTGAACAGAATGTAATAAGAAGGTACATTATGGACACAGAACAATTATTAAAAGCGATCACGCCAGAAGTTTACGATCGCTTGGTATATGCAGTAGAAACGGGAAGATGGCCAGAGGGTACAACACTTTCTAGAGAGCAGCGAGATTCGTGTATGCAAGCTGTGATGTTGTATCAATCAAAACACAATACCGACGCACAACATATGACAGTTGCTGCTGGTGGTGAAATCAGCTTTAAGTCTAAGCAGGAATTGAAAAAGCAATTCAGCGGGGATGAAGGCGATATAGTGCGAGTAAATCCAAACTTCGATTGATACGTTTAACACGTTAATGAACTGACCCCCAATAGTTGGACACCAATTATTGGGGGTCTTTCATGTCCAAATATAGTCGTGAGTTGAAGTGCATCTTAGCCAAGCAGTGCTTAAGTGGTGTGTCATCTCGTCTTTTAGCCAAAC
>NZ_JAKKCM010000045.1 GCF_021728395.1 Vibrio sp. J1-1
TATCAATCTGTGTGGACACTCATCGTGAGTAATCATCGTATAAGGAGGTGATCCAGCGCCAGGTTCCCCTAGCGCTACCTTGTTACGACTTCACCCCAGTCATGAACCACAAAGTGGTAAGCGTCCCCCCGAAGGTTAAACTACCTACTTCTTTTGCAGCCCACTCCCATGGTGTGACGGGCGGTGTGTACAAGGCCCGGGAACGTATTCACCGTGGCATTCTGATCCACGATTACTAGCGATTCCGACTTCATGGAGTCGAGTTGCAGACTCCAATCCGGACTACGACGCACTTTTTGGGATTCGCTCACTTTCGCAAGTTGGCTGCCCTCTGTATGCGCCATTGTAGCACGTGTGTAGCCCTACTCGTAAGGGCCATGATGACTTGACGTCGTCCCCACCTTCCTCCGGTTTATCACCGGCAGTCTCCCTGGAGTTCCCGACATTACTCGCTGGCAAACAAGGATAAGGGTTGCGCTCGTTGCGGGACTTAACCCAACATTTCACAACACGAGCTGACGACAGCCATGCAGCACCTGTCTCAGAGTTCCCGAAGGCACCAATCCATCTCTGGAAAGTTCTCTGGATGTCAAGAGTAGGTAAGGTTCTTCGCGTTGCATCGAATTAAACCACATGCTCCACCGCTTGTGCGGGCCCCCGTCAATTCATTTGAGTTTTAATCTTGCGACCGTACTCCCCAGGCGGTCTACTTAACGCGTTAGCTCCGAAAGCCACGGCTCAAGGCCACAACCTCCAAGTAGACATCGTTTACGGCGTGGACTACCAGGGTATCTAATCCTGTTTGCTCCCCACGCTTTCGCATCTGAGTGTCAGTATCTGTCCAGGGGGCCGCCTTCGCCACCGGTATTCCTTCAGATCTCTACGCATTTCACCGCTACACCTGAAATTCTACCCCCCTCTACAGTACTCTAGTCTGCCAGTTTCAAATGCTATTCCGAGGTTGAGCCCCGGGCTTTCACATCTGACTTAACAAACCACCTGCATGCGCTTTACGCCCAGTAATTCCGATTAACGCTCGCACCCTCCGTATTACCGCGGCTGCTGGCACGGAGTTAGCCGGTGCTTCTTCTGTCGCTAACGTCAAATGATGCTGCTATTAACAACACCACCTTCCTCACGACTGAAAGTACTTTACAACCCGAAGGCCTTCTTCATACACGCGGCATGGCTGCATCAGGCTTGCGCCCATTGTGCAATATTCCCCACTGCTGCCTCCCGTAGGAGTCTGGACCGTGTCTCAGTTCCAGTGTGGCTGATCATCCTCTCAGACCAGCTAGGGATCGTCGCCTTGGTGAGCCCTTACCTCACCAACTAGCTAATCCCACCTAGGCATATCCTGACGCGAGAGGCCCGAAGGTCCCCCTCTTTGGCCCGTAGGCATCATGCGGTATTAGCCATCGTTTCCAATGGTTATCCCCCACATCAGGGCAATTTCCTAGGCATTACTCACCCGTCCGCCGCTCGACGCCGTT
>NZ_JAKKCM010000046.1 GCF_021728395.1 Vibrio sp. J1-1
GTCCACCGACTATTTGATACTCAACACCCTCACCATCCAAGATCCCTTTGAGCCAATTCAAGGCTACTTTCACTTTCTCACTCATCTAGTTCCCTTAGCTGGATTTTGCCCTGCGCCATAACGCCGCATTAAGTGGTGAGCAACGCAGACCACCGAACCTAAAGCATTGTGCCGTAAACACTAAAGTTGAAGCAAACCTAAAATGCCGAGCGTTGGGAATCCGTCTTAAATGCTTTGTTAAATTGCTCACATATTTGAATATAAATCAGTAGCATATAATTGAATTACCGTCCACCATCCCAATGTTATTATTTGTAGCCCAAAAGAGGAAAATGCTATGGATAACGATAAAATTATGAAAGCACTTTTTGCCCAGCAAAGAGCGCAAATACTACATATAAAGCAACTTACTCCAGATCTATTACCTAATTCATATGTTTACGCATGGATGAATGGACTCTATCCGTTTTTCCACGATGGCGATGATAGTGTCCCTGATTATCCACATGAGAACTTCACTGAACATTTTAAAGTTTCAGCCGAGTTTGGCATGGAAGTGATCAAATACTTAGACAACCTCTGGCTTAAAGATAAATCTCCTACTTTCTACGAATTAGAAGATCAATTCGGTGGCAAAGATGCTCGAGTCGAGCTTCTGCATATTTGTCATTACGCATATTTAGATGGGCGTTTTGATGACCGCTTATGGAATGCGCTACTTACAAAAATGCAACATCCATCAGAAGCAAGTCTAATCACCTCTGAATTTACTGAGGATGACCTCTACATTCTGTAAACATGTGTGAATTACTGCCACTTTTTAATATGAGTGGCAGCCTTGACGAGCAATTTAACGCTGCGTTAAGTAGTGAGCAATATGCCACCTAACTTAAACCATTGTGCCGTAAACACTAAATTCAAAGCAAACCAAAAATGCCTAGCGTTGCGAATCTGCCTTAAACGCCTTGTTAGTTGCCATTCTACACCTATGATTTCCCGTTCATTTCCACTTTGCCAACACCGTTTTTTTGAGCGCTTTGAAAAACTTAAATCAGGCGCAGTTTTAAAGCGCCTGTCACTGAAACCACTTGGAATTAGCAACGCCGTAGAAAACTGACTAAAAGCACCAAAAAGACCTTTTGGAAAGACAATGTCACAAAGCTGATTTTCAACGAGTACATTCGCGTCTGAAACGGCAAAACAAAGCCACAATATTAAAAAATCGAACGCAACTTCAGCAAACTAGATCATAGAGACAAATCTGAGCACAATTGCACGATTCATTAGCCTTAAATTTTCTGCCCTAGCTGCGTTTTTCTCGCTGGCAACTAACGCCCTGTTAAGGTGTGAGCAACGCAATATCGAAGCTCCCGCATACCACCGTAAACACTGAACGTAACGCATAGTAAAAATGCCACGCGTTGCGAATCACTCTTAAACAGTTTGTTAGCTTTTT
>NZ_JAKKCM010000047.1 GCF_021728395.1 Vibrio sp. J1-1
GCAACGTAGTTCACTTAAGCGGAGCTGCCTTGCGATTAACAGGATATCGGGTCTTTGATATTTTTACCGCCCTAGGCCTATTAGGCTTAGGGCGTTTGTCTATAAAAAGGATAGACAAGTCGCCACGCAGACTTTTCAGACGCTTCGGCGTATTACCCGGAGATACCGCTTTGCTCATCACTTTTAGTTGACTCGCAATGAACTGGCAAGCGTATTTAAAACTGATTTCGTTGGGCATTCGACCGTGCTCTACTGCTGCTTGGCTAGCTTCTCGTCTCACTAAGTTATAACCAAGCAACAGCCCCCATAACTCTTGATAGACAAGCTCGACAGTCTTACTCCTCAACACCAAAGCATTGTGTTGCATCGAACTTTTTATGTCTCGATACCCCAACTCAATTTCCCATCTCTCGTGATAAAGCTCGGCGACGGATTTTGCATCGTAGTCTTCCCTAGGCAGGGACGTAAAGACGGTTTTCTGCTTGCCTGCGACTTGATAAGTGACTGCCCTGACTTGCCATTTCTCAGGTAGGTTAGGATTCTTCTTGCGAGCCTGTGGCGAGACCTTCATTTCAACCAACATGTCATCGCTCTCTTTCTCATCCAGAGTGGTGTATTTCACCCCTTTCTTCGCAGGTAACAACCAATGTCTGTTCGAGCCACTATTTTGGAGAGAAAGCAGTAAGTCTGCGCCATAAAACCCCTTATCTAATAAAGTCACTGAGTTATCCGGTAGGGAGTCAATAAAAGGCATAGCAAGGGGGATTTCTCCACGACGATATGGGCTTATGGCTGCATTCACAATAACATGGGAGCGGACATTCATCATGGTTACCACCCTTAATACCGGATGAGGAGTCTGCCTGTCACTGGATGTATTACCTGAGCCAAAATGTTCTCTTAGCTCCGGTGTATCAGCGGTTCGAAAAAGCGCCCCATCAACAGCAAAGACTTGTAAGCCTTGCCAAGTATCCTCAGGGTAACGCTCTAGGCCCCATGTGCGACCGCATTGCCTAAACAACCATTCCGGAGCGGCTTTACCAAGGCGTTGCCTTGCTTGCGTTAAGGCACTTTTTGCTAACAGCTCTTCATCAGCCAACCCGTCGGCACAGACATTCATTCGCCGAGCTACTTCTGCAATTGGCTCATTGCGAAAGAATGCCATTCCAACAATAAGCCAGAGAACCATATCACTAGGTAAACGACGTCGGCGAATAGTCGCTTTCTCGGAAAGTGTTGCCGCTTTGGCAATCCACTCGTCAGGTATATGCTCAGAGAAGGTGGTTAACTGAGCAACATCGACAGGACTCTCTTCCAGAAAGTCGGCAAAACAGTTTTGGATAGACATAAAAAAATCGGAAACCTATAAACAGATTTCCGATTGTCTCTCATCAGAAGGATCGGTCAACCGATCCTTATCTGATCTACATTGC
>NZ_JAKKCM010000048.1 GCF_021728395.1 Vibrio sp. J1-1
TGAACTGACCCCCAATAGTTGGACACCAATTATTGGGGGTCTTTCATGTCCAAATATAGTCGTGAGTTGAAGTGCATCTTAGCCAAGCAGTGCTTAAGTGGTGTGTCATCTCGTCTTTTAGCCAAACAACATTCCATTTCCTCGAGGCAAATCAGGTACTGGGCGCAAGTCTTAGCCATTCACGGTACTGATTCATTTACGCCGACGGCTTACGCTTCGACTGCTCACACTAAACTACAAGCACTCAATTTAATGTGGACGAATGGCTGGTCTCTGACGCACACTAGTGCCGTCTTAAATCTCTCAACTCCTGGGATACTTTCCGTCTGGCTCAAAAGATATAGAGAGCGAGGTATTCAAGGGCTTGAGCTCCAAGCAATAGGAAGGCCTCCCATGAAACAGCAACCTCAACGTCCCCTAAAATCGGATGATGAAAAGACTCTTGAGGAGCTGAAAGAAGAGCTCGCCTACTTGAGAGCAGAGAATGCTGTCCTAAAAAAGTTGGAAGAGTTAGCGCAGGAAAAGAAACGCCGTCAAACAAAGAAAAAACGGTAATAGCTCTAACTCTGAGAAATACATACTCTTTAAAACACTTACTCCAAGCACTCCAACTTGCGAGGAGTGCGTTCTATTATCAAGCGCAAGCGAGCAAGCGCTCGGATAACTATGCGACTGAGCGGGAATTAATAAAATCCATTTATCATGAGCACAAGGGGCGGTATGGCTATCGTCGTATTCACTTAGCGTTGAAAAACCAAGGTGTCATACTAAACCACAAGACCGTCCAACGGCTGATGGCACAACTCGGCCTGAAGTCGACAGTTAGACTTAAGAAATACCGTTCTTATCGAGGTGAATCTGGAAAAGTCGCGCCTAATGTATTGAAAAGAGATTTCAGTGCGACCAAGCCAGATGAGAAATGGGTAACCGATGTCACGGAGTTCAAAGTCAAAGAGCAGAAAGTCTACCTGTCACCAGTCGTGGACTTGTTTACTCAAGAAGTAGTCGCTTATAAAGTGGCGAAGAATGCACGCTTACCTCTTGTTACTGATATGCTGACGGAAGCGCTCTCGAAGCTAGATGGGGGTTCAAAACCGGTTATACATAGTGATCAAGGCTGGCAGTATCGCCATCGGTCATATCAGGAAAAAGTAGTCGACAGTGGATTAACGCAAAGTATGTCGAGAAAAGGTAACTGCTTAGACAATGCCGTTGCTGAGAACTTCTTCGCACTGCTGAAGACAGAGATGTACCATAATCAGTCCTTCAAAGACGCGAATGATCTTATAGAGAAAATTGAAGAATACATCGAGTATTACAACACCAAACGG
>NZ_JAKKCM010000049.1 GCF_021728395.1 Vibrio sp. J1-1
TTGATGTATGGAATCCACTCTTCCCCAGCCAACCTAAACTTAGTGGGATGAGATAAAACCTGAGGATTCCAACATGCTAACCAACAATGTTATTGCTATAGACTTAGCTAAAAATGTTCTTCAAATCTGTCATATCAGCGTTCATGGTGAGTTACTTTTCAACAAAGCTTTGAACCGACAAAAAGCAAAAGAGTTTCTTGCTAAATCTAAGCCTTCAATCGTTGCTATGGAAGGTTGTTGTGGTTGTCACTACTGGGGGCAGTTAGCAGAACAGTACGGGCATGATGTGAGAATTCTTAACCCTAAAAAAGTAAAAGGGTACTTAGAAGGTCATAAAACCGATCATAATGATGCTCTCGCCATTGCAAATGCAGTTATTCAGATAGGTATAAAATACAGCCGACCAAAGTCAATAGAACAACAAGCCATGTACTCGTTAGAAAGCAGCCGACGCTTTTTATCTCGTACTGTAGTATCACTTGGACATCATATTAGAGGGACCTTATTGGGATATGGGATTGCAAACCCCAAGGGTGAAAAAGGCTTAAAAGCTTCTGTTCAAACAATACTAGATGGTGAAACACCTATACCAGCTAATGTTGTTTCAGTTCTATCTATGCTGTGGGAACAATACAAGCTACTCAAATCCAAATTAATTGAGTTTGAAAAAGAAAAAAATGCTTTAACACGTCAGATTGAACCATGCCAAAGACTTATGGAAATCGAAGGGGTTGGCGAAACAACAGCAGCGATGCTTTACACAACTCTGGGAGATGGCACGCAGTTTAAAAACGGAAGACAAGCTTCTGCTTTTGTTGGATTGACTCCTAAACAACATAGCTCCGGCGGTAAAGTGTTTATGATAGGGATTGATAAGTGTGGTGGTGTCAAAGAGTTACGTTCTTTACTTTATCTCGGAGCAATGTCTTATGTTGGTCGTCTACCAGAAACACCAAGGACTCAAAAAGATGTCTGGTTAGCCAAAATCATAAATCGAATTGGCTTCAAAAAGGCCTGTATTGCCCTCGCCAACAAAGTAGTTCGAACTGCATGGGCAATGCTTCGTTATCAAACAGATTATAAACCTGTTTTACTCACTGGTTAAGCGAACTTTACGAAATGATGATGCATAAAAGGTAAGACCAACCTACTGAAAACCTGACCTTTCTGTCATGCTTTAGAAGCTGCTAACTCGATGAGGACGGTAGGTGCGCAAACATCAAAGGTTAGAAGGTAGCTCCTTCAATAGAAACCGAATATACGTACGCATCTTAACTTTGAATTGCTAAATCACTTTGTAAATACGTGGATTCCATATA
>NZ_JAKKCM010000005.1 GCF_021728395.1 Vibrio sp. J1-1
AATAATGACACGTCAATCACTCCACATTCTCCTGCGCAGACTCAGCAGGAATTAGGTTAGATTATGTGGATCAGTTTTCAGTGCAAATCAGGGGGTGAAGTGGATCAGTTTTGGATGCAATTTAACAATGGTAGAGAATGGATTGTCTTCTGGTGTGGTTTTAGATGTATCAACTTCTGCATTCTTCCTGCTGTTTTTGGGTTGGTTCATAGAAACTCCTTTATTTCATTGAGCTATAAATAAGAAAGCCCCTACCGGACTAATCCAGTAAGGGCTCTTACAATTCAATAATATAAATTCGTTTTGCTGCTTGTTACGCCTAGGGATTTTTTCCTGTCTTTTCCGGTACCGTTCCTGTCTTTCCAACACAGTTTTCTACATTTCCTCGTCGGCGTCGTCGTACTAATCACACTCAATAATTCCCGTCGTCGGCGTCAGTAAAATCATGCGGGTAATCAGGTGATATGATTTTTCTGGTGGATTTAGGGCAGGGTTTCTATGTTGATGGTGCAGTGAGATTGCGTCAGACCTTCGCTCATAATCGATTGGTCCCCAGTTCAAGTCTGGGAGGGGCCACCATATTCTAGAAGGTTAGTAAGCGTAGTGTTTACTAACTTTTTTTGTACCTAACGATTTTGGGTCGGGTAATGGGTCAGGTAAGCCCCGATCACGCACTCTTCTCTGTCTTCTTTCAATACTAATCCGAATACTACGCTGTTGCCAAATATGCCATTCTGGCTGATAAATATCTCTCATAGAGAACAAAGAGAGGTATTGAACTCGCAAACCAACCATAAGTAACTTAAATTGCACTTATAGATGAGTTCTTATACAGTTACTACAAAAGTGAGTTATAGTGAACTTATATGTCAAGACGAACCCAATAGTGACAAAAGTACATTAAAAGGCACTTATGAAAAAAGGTAAGATGGTAAAGGCACAACCTATGCCTGATTTAAATACCGAGTTCAGTATGGAAACGCTGGGGAGCGCCATTCGCTCAAAGCGCACCGATAGAGGCTGGCGTATTGATGATCTCGCTTCAAAAGCCAATTTATCTCGTAGAACAGTCATGAAGGTAGAAAAAGGCGATACCAGTGTCACCTTTGCCAATGTACTCGTCCTCATGGATATCTTAGGGCTGTCGTTACGCCTTATCGACTTAAACCTATTTGTTCGTCCACATAGCCAAATAACCTCCAAAGCTGAAAACAGCGTGAGAAGCAGTGAGGACGGTTGGTATGAGTAAGTTACAACAGTTAGACGTGTTTATCGGTACGAATACCAAAATTGGTCGTTTGATTCTTCCTGTCGGAACAGAGACAGAATTCTCATTCATCTATGAAGATGAATGGAAACACACTGGTTTCCCAATTTCGCCACACATCCCTTTCGATGATCAGGCTTCGCCACGTAGTATTGAGAACTACCTCAGAAATCTCCTTCCTGAAGGAGAAGCCTTTGAGGAGATGATACAAAACACCACTATCTCCAAAAGCAACACGTTCGGGCTGATTCGTAAGCTTGGTGCGGAAACATCTGGCGCATTGTCTTTTCGAGTTCCAGACTCAGAACCTGGGGAAACCAGTTTTAGATCTGTACCTGATGATGAACTAATAGAACGACTAGAGCGAAATCTAGCGCCATTAGTGTATTGGGACGGTAAGGTTCGCCTTTCGGTTGCTGGTGTTCAAAACAAGTTAAACTTACTTAAGCGCGGTGATGAATGGGGGTTTGGTGAAGGCAAATTAAGTTCGAACTACATTCTGAAGTTTGAAAGCGGTAAAGCACCATGTATTGCTGTTAATGAGTTCTTTTGTATGACATTAGCCAAGTTAGTAGGTGTGGACGTCGCAAATGTTGAGTTAACTCGCATTGGGAAGACTAGGACACTGATAATAGAGCGGTTCGATCGTGCCTATATTGATGCTCGTGATGTCGTTCAACGAAAACATGTGATTGATGGCTGTCAGGCGACTGACTTACCCCCAGGTTACAAATACGAGCGTCAGAATGGGGATGAAGGCGATGGCGTATATATGCGTGATGGCGTTTCTTTCCCACGCCTACTGAGTGTCAAAACCATAGACACGGTAATCACCAACCTAAAGCTTACCCAATGGATGCTCTTTAATCTAGCAACGCTAAACTACGATGCCCACGGTAAAAATATTAGCTTCTTCGTCACCCCTAAAGGCCTGGAACTGACCCCTTTTTATGATTTAGTAAACATAGAAGCTATCGCTCAAGAGGGAGCAAAACGCAACTCACGAAGCGGTAAATTGTCTGCTGATGAGGGGCGTGCCGCCAGTATCCCTCAATATTTTGCGATGTCGATTGGAGATTGGGAAAGCGAAGACTTTCAAAATCCGCCGAAAGGTAACTTCAAACGCCCGATCACCAGCTATGATTTAGCTGAATTCGGCGCTCAGCTCGGCTATTCAGGCACCAAAATGGCTTCCATAATGATAGAAACCGTTGGTGCTATAAAAAATGCCCTGAAGGAAGCGATTGAACTTACCGAAGCTCAAGGAATCGACGATGGGGAACGTGAACACATAGAGCTATGTGTGTCACTCATCCAAACAGAATGTGAATACTTGCTAGCGCAAGCCGACAGTGTGCCAGAAATGAGCGAGCTTCTTTAATGGCAAATGCAGGGGCTATAGTAAACAATTTATAAATTATTTTTGGACATAAACGTTCCTTTTTCTCGATGTTTGCCCAAGAGTTTTGGCTAAAGTTGTTAGCAACTTTATCTTCATGCCTGTGGTAATTACCAGGAGGCTCAACGGAAGAAATTTCCAATATTAGCTCATTAAGCTCTTTCGCTGAGGAGTTTTCCTCCTCAATATACTTTAACTCTGAATCGTCCCAATAAAGATCCCAGTTAGACCTGATATGCTCTAATGGCTCAAGAACCAGCTCGCGTAATTGAGATATAGACTCAAAGCCATGCACTATTCATTGAGAAGGTTCAAAGCTGCATTTGGAATCAACCTGGCTTGAGCTAACATAGATGATGAAGATTGTTGAAGAATTTTAGCTCGAGTCATTTCAGTTGTTTCTTTTGCGAAATCTGTATCGATACGGCTTCCTTTTGACGCACTGATATTTTCATGCATGTTAGTTAAATTAGAGAGCATACGATCAAATCGATTTTGAAGTGCTCCCAAATCGGCTTGATGTCCATCCACATAACTCAATGCAGAATCAATGACAGCGACAGCTTCCTGGGCTCCTCCCATATTTGTCACATCAATGTTTTCAACAATCGCCTTACGGCCGTTGTCGAAATCAAATTCTCTAGCTAGGCACCCAGAAAAACAAACCTCGTCTTCTGCAACAGCAGAACCAACAAACATTTGTAGTTCACCACTACCGGATACCGATGCTGTAACAAACTCTTGCTGGCCGTTGATATAAGTTGCAAGTTCTTCAATATCATCTCCAATCTTAGCTTCGATATTGATGCTCACATCGTTCCCAGTGCTATCGATGAAATCAATACAGAGCTCGTGGCTATCTTCCTCGACAACCCAGTCAGCATCTTTGCCTTCTTGTGCAATAAATATCTTTCCACCCATAGATGAAGAGCAGGCACGCATATCCTTTAGTTCCAGCAGGATCGTTTCATTATTGGAACCAACTTGAAGTGCTTTCTTACCAAATGTGCCATCGAGCAAGTTAGTGCCCGCAAAGTTAGCTGAGCTAGCGATGCTATGAAGCTCATCCTTTAAAGCCTGGACATTTTTTTGAATAGCTTGCCTATCAGCTATTGAGTTTGCCCCATTAGCCGCTTGTAGTGAATGGTCTCTCATATCTTGTAGAATACAAGACATTTCTTTCATAGACCCCTCCGCAGTCTGAACTATGGCCACTCCGTCATTGACATTCTTAGCTGCGATATCTAACCCTCGAGTTTGTACATGTAATCGATTCGCTATTTGTAAACCAGCAGCATCATCTTTAGCACTATTTATCTTTTTTCCCGAAGAAAGTTTAAGTATTGAAGAATTAAAATCATCAGAAGCATTAGCAACGTGACGTCGTGTTGCTAAAGCAGCGGTGTTGTTGTGTAGGCTCAATGTCACACATGGCCCTCCTTTCCATTATTACTGCCAAAAATTATGGAACTAAAGTCTCATTTTGTATATCGACCAAAACCACCGCCACTTTAGGGACTTTATGCATAATTTATTGAATAAATTACCTTTATTATATTTACCAGTTGAATACCCCATCCTCTTTAAAAACTGAAACCCTGCAGGTAAAGGAGATGGGCGTTATCAGCAACAAAATCCAGAAGCTGAAATCTTACTGCCGAATACATTAGAAGATGACCGAGCGATCAAACATTGACGGCTTTTATATCTGTGTTAGATTAGCCATATAGACGTCTAAAATTATAAATGGAGTTATTATGGAAAGTTTTCGCCGAATTAAGCAGTTACCTTTTATTCTCATAGCAATATTCAGCTTAACGGCCTGTGGGCAAAAAGAAGACTCAGTTATTAAGGTCGGTGCAACCGTTGGCCCTCACGCACAAGTTGTAGAGGCGGTTGCCAAGGAGGCAGAAAAACAAGGACTTAAAGTCGAGGTGGTCGAGTTTTCCGATTACGTAACACCAAATGCAGCATTGAGTGATGGCAGTATCGACATCAACAGCTATCAGCACCAGCCGTTTCTAGATAACTTCAACAACAGTCATAACTCTCACTTAATCTCTATCGGCCAATCTATTCTGATGCGTATGGGAGTGTACTCGAACAAGTTCCGATCTCTTGAAGACCTACCGAAGAGTGCGCGCATCGCGATCCCTAATGATCCAACCAACGGTGGCCGCGGTCTGCTCCTGCTTGCTGACGCGGGTTTGATTACGTTAAGAGCTGGTGTCGGTCATAAAGCGGCATTGACAGACATTACAGAGAATCCAAAAGAATTTCAGTTTGTTGAAGTCGATGCAGCTCAACTGCCTAGAACATTACACGATGTCGATGCAGCAGCCATCACTATGAACTATGTGATGTCGTCAGGGCTTGATCCCAAAAAACAAGGGATCTACTTAGAATCAAAAGAAGCACCTCTGGCTGTTATGGTTATCGCAACGCGCGAAGCAGATAAAAATAAAGAGGAGTACAAGAAGTTCGTTTCAATCTACCAGTCTCAGGAGATTCGTGACTTTTTGGATAAAACCTTTAAGGGCACGATTGAGCCAGCGTTTTAAACTTTATAAGTAGCGCAGCTCTTTATAGTACTGTGCCATCATTTTCGCCTATTACTTTATGGCAATATTGAAAAAGGCTCGTGGAAACATCCATGAGCCTTTGTGCTTTTGAGATACTGATCTGAGGTCAATGGCAAAACAAGCTTAAAGATGATCAGCGTATTGACGACGCTCTGCTTCAAGCTTCATCGCCAAGTAACTTTGCCTAGCTACGACTAAATCTGGGCGATTGATACGTTTCCAGAGAAAATACGGCGGGATGAAGAAAATAACAAAATATAACGACTCATGGAAAAAAACATGAGCAATGGAATCTTGATGCTCAAAATACGCTGTTAGAGCAAAAAGCTCCAGCAGTACACCTAACACTCCGAAAACAACACAGACCACAATGGCTAAACCCAATATCTCTCGAAAAAAATATTTGTATATCATGGCACTACTTCCTTTTAGCAGTATGTCATACCAACATACTCCTCTAACCGAGCCGTTAGCTTGATTAGAGTCAATTTAGTCTTAATTTAGATCAGTAACTAATCACAAAAAAATTCATCTTAAATAATTAGAAGTGTCAGTAATAATGATAGAGGTGTGTTTCAGCACATTCCCTTCCACACTGATTAACAGACGGGAAGTTGAACTTTTTTAACGAAATTAAAAAACTCATTAGTCATAGCGCTTTGATCGTGGTGAATGGTTTTGCAATAATTATAAAGTGGTATTTTTGAGGTTTACTAGGTGACCTTTGGTCTAAATAAACCTCCATAGTATTATGAAATCAATATGCTTAAAATTAATAAACCAGACAAAGTTTATCGCCTACGATTGTTATTTATTCATTGCTAGTATCTTTCGGAATTGCCTGGGACTAAACCCATGGGCTTCTTTAAACTTTTTACAAAAATAAGAAGTGCTATTAAACCCAGATTCCTTAGAAACCTCATCCACACTCAAACTAGTATTAGTTATAAGCACCGTCGCATACTCTAATCGAGAATTTGAAATTATTTGCCCCATACTTGTTTGGCTGTTTTTAAGTTTTCTAGTGAGGGTTGATTTAGAGGTGTATGTGAGACTACAGATATCTTCTAGTGACCATTTCCTTTTAAGATCTTTGTTTATAATTTCATTAATCTTTTTTTCTAAAGGGTCATAGTTACATAAAACTTTATTATTCTTTATTTTCTCTAGCTCTAAATTTATCAATCCAATTAGTGTATCTTTATTATTTAAATCTAATATATTGATCTCAATATAGGCATTAATTAAATTAATTGTCTTTTCTTGCCTACAAGATAAATTCATACCAGCGACATGATAAGTAGTTAAAATTAGATCATTCTTAGATATAGACTTTAATGAAAATCTCACCAATACATTAGGTGGAATAAAAATGGCCACATTAGGCTGTACTTTTTTTATCCCTCCATTATAAAAGATTATCCCCTCACCATTGATGCTTATCATATGGCTATTGCGAGTAAATATAGAGCCTTCAATTTTAGGACTAAGATTTATAACTCTTTTCCTAATCATTTTCATTCCTGTATATCTTTAATTTATTCTTATAAAAATTATCTGCAGCTAAAGAATAGACAAAAAAATGTGATAAAAAGGGCTGTAATTCATTAGCATACAGTAAATTAGAGTTTACATACATTCGTGTGATTAAACAATACTAACACACGAATACTCTTAGTATGAGATCGGTTGCGTGAGGGTATTACCTAGATGTTAAGTGTCTAATCTATCCAGATTACACACGTTCTAAAATGTCAATGATAAGTATTTTCTTTTGATCCTGTATTTATTAACTCTGACTCTTGAAGATTATCTCTTTCTTTGGTCACCTTTCTTGGCCTCGCGTAGAAATAACCTTGAGCTAAAATATTATATTTTTTAAGGTATTCATTCTGGAAGTAGGTCTCGACCCCTTCAATTATCAAACCGTGTTTACAATAAGGCCTCAATACAAAAATAAGAGATTTTAAACAATCATCATTACCAGAGTTGTATAATAAAAATGACCTATCTATTTTAATATAATCCCACTCAATCAGCCCTAAAGATAAGTGAGCCGCTATATTTTCTTCATAGTAGTCATCAAGAATGATAAAAACACCTAACTTTTGAAGTCGTCTTATATTTTTTAGAACTTTACTATACTTAATAGAAGTGTTTATTTCATTTATTTCTATATGAAATTTATTATAAATGTTTTTATTTATAACCTTATCTACAAAGTCATCATCTTCTAATGAAGATAGAGTTAAGTTTAAAAAAATACCTTTAGATGTTCTTATATTACTAAAATATTCCATCTGTAGTAGAAAAACAGTCTTAATGAATTCATCATCAATATTATCGAAGAAAGATTCGCTATTTAATGTCTCCCCAGATTCATTAATTACTCTTGAGAGGCATTCGTAATAGATAGTTTCTCTAGATTTAGGGAGGCATATTGGCTGCAATAAAAACTCTAGGGTTACATAGCTAGTTTTGTTGCTTATTGTAACGCCACCACACGTTGAATATTCAACAGTAAACATACGCACTCCTAATTTTACACAGTCTGTAAATATAGTTGAGTTTTTGTTGCAATCCTATAGTTGCGTAATAAATTTAAAAAATATGAGTTTTTTCTTTTATTTAAATTTAATCCGTCAAAAAAATAACATTGTAATGGGAGGAGTCTAGCTGTCTAGCTATGGTGATTGAGCTCAGGCTAGTTAATAATGTTCAAAAAAAAAGAAAATTATAACTTAATATTTCAGAGAGAGGGAAGACTCAAGACCCAATATAAATCCTATAACTCGCCTTTGTAATGATATTGATAATTTACCCTCTTATCACCCTATGATGACATTCTTTCTCGTTTTTAAGACTAAACTTTACATTTATCAGCAATGTGAACGAAAGAGGAAATATGAAAAAATACACCTACCCTATCCTCGCGATTTCAGGTGGTCTTTTACTGACTGGCTGTAATGGCGGTGACTCTTCATCCGATACAGAAGCAGCAACTTTTTCTCTTGCGGTTTCCGATGCTCCTGTCGATGATGCCAATAAAGTCGTTTTAGCATTTGAAGATGTGGTTTTAATCCCGTTTGATCCTGAAACAGGTGTTAAAACTGGCGACGCTATTATTATGAACGTCAGTGAAGACGGTGCATTACGTCAAGTAGACCTAATGCAGTATCAAGGCAGTAACGCTGAAACCATCATCAGTGAGCAAACCATTGCACCGGGTGACTACGCAATGTGTGTGTACGCAAAAGATGGCAAACAGATGAACGACACGACGCTTTCTTACGTCGAAAAAACAGATGGCTCGGTGAAAGGCCTTGTAGTGAACAGCCGTGGTAGCTGTTATGGCGCTAAGCCAGACACCAGCGATCAGGGCCGCCTGAAGTTCTCGCAGAAAGGTCAATACGTAACAGTACATACAGGTCATAACAGCTACGTGGTTGAGTTTGATTTGCGTAAAGGTCTGGCAGACCCAACCGGTCAGGATCACATGAACATGAACTCGAATGCAGTGAGCTTAGTGAACGCATCTGAGGCTGGTCATATTGGTGGAACAGTCAGTTCTGTACAATACAACGCATGTGTGTCAGATAGCGTAGATTGGAACGCAATTAACGATGTTCCAGCTGTACACTCTGTTTATCTCTATGCTGGTGAGATGGATCGCAGCACAATGGGCGATCTAGGCGCACCTGCACCATTTAATACTCCAGTAGCCATTGCTGACGTCAACGAAACAGAAGATGAACTTGGTAATGTAACGTACGATTACGAGTTTGGTTTTATTGGCCCAGGAACTTACACGATTGGCTACACATGTACTGCGTACATTGACAGTCCGGATAGCCATGAAACTTCTGACGACGGTTTCTTAATGTACCAGCACTATACGCCTGTTGAAGTAGTAGAGGGTGAACATACAGAACAAGACATCAACCCGATTCTGTAAATCTCCTCAATAGAATAGAGAAAGCCGCTCACCCCAGTGTGAGCGGCTTTTATTTTTGCTCAGTCGAATATTAATTTGTTGAAAGATCTGCCAACCTCTTCGCCGCTCGGCTAAGGCAAGTCATCAAATCTTGTATATCCACACCAAGGCCGCCTCTTTCTTAATCTCACCTTGCCATTCAATAAACCGTCACCCTTTTGTCACTAAAGACTCACTGTTTTGCCGCTGAACTGTCATCTGCAATTCCTACTATCCAGTTAGCAACTTGCACGCTGAGGTAAATATGGATAGCACTACCCCTTTTCGTCTCCCTCGTAAAACGCCTTTTGGCATTGGTGAAAACGTCGCTGAATGGGCAACGGGATTAAGCCAACTCGATAAGTTCTATGCGCAAAGACCCGTTAATGCAGACATTCAAACCTTCTTACGCTTCACACTCTCGATTTTAGGTATCGATTACCGAATTGCTCATGGCTCACTCGATGCCGTTCCAAAACAAGGCCCCACCGTCATTGTTGCCAACCACCCTCTCGGCTGCGTCGAAGGCGTCATACTGGCTGAATTACTGCTGATGGTTCGAGATGACATCCAAATCCTCGCGAATCAATACCTTAAAACCGTCCCGGAACTCGACCAGTTGTTTATTGGTGTGGATGTGTTTGAAGGCAAAGACGCGGTCAAGTCCAACATGAAAGCACTACGCGCGGCGAACAGACACCTAGCTAACGGCGGATTGCTGTTAGTTTTCCCAGCGGGTGAGGTTTCCCAACTGGTTGATCCAAAGCAACAACGATTAGAAGATAAAGAGTGGAGCCGCAGTGTCAGTACCTTAATTCGTAAAAACAAAGCAACGACAGTCCCCGTATTTATTAACGGGCAAAACTCTAAACGCTTTTATATGGCCGGAAAAATCCATCCTTTGCTACGAACGTTAATGCTGGGTAGAGAGCTGCTTAATAAGAATGCTCAAACAATTGAGCTATCGTTTGGCCAGGCGATTAAATTTAAAGAGCTGAATAACCTTAGTGATGATAAGGTGGTCAATTATTTGAGGCTCAATACCTACCTGCTTAACCGTGCCCCCAGCACTCCTGGGCAAACCGCATCGACGAATGAATTACTGCCCATTGCGGCAGGGTTACCAATAAGCCAATTACTCGATGAGCTGCACAACTTACCTCCAGAAGCCAAACTTCTTGAAAGTGGAGAGTTTGAGGTCTACTGCACATCCGCTTATCAGATCCCATCTCTACTGCATGAAATCGGTCGTCTACGTGAATACAACTTTCGTCAGGTGGGCGAAGGCACAGGGCAAGCGATCGATATCGATCATTTCGATCATGATTACCTGCACCTATTTGTCTGGGATCGGGAAAATCAATGCATGGTAGGCGCTTATCGTCTGGGATTAGTGGATAGATTACTCGCCAAACATGGTGTTGAAGGATTGTACTCTCGCACCCTATTTAACTATGACCAGCGCTTTCTCGACAAGATGGGTAAATCGATTGAGATGGGACGCTCGGTAATTGCGGAACAATACCAAAAGAGCATGAGTGCCCTACTACTGCTTTGGAAAGGCATTGCGACATTCGTACATAGAAACCCAGAGTACACTCACCTGTTTGGCCCGGTCAGCATAAGTAACGACTACAGCCAGACCGCTCGTCAGTTATTGGCTCAGTCGATGACACTTCATCACTACGACAACACCTGTGCAGAGTATGTTACGCCGTCCAACCCGCTACCGGAAACTAACCTGAACTGGAACACCAGCATGCTGACCGCATTAGGCGATTTGCAGCTATTATCTCGTGTCATCGATCGCATTGACGAAGGAAAAGGGGTTCCTGTTTTACTGCGTCAGTACTTAAGCTTAAATGGCAAACTGGTGTGCTTTAATGTCGATCCTGCCTTTAACAACGCGCTAGACGGATTAATTATGGTGGACTTACGCGAAGTGCCGGAAAAGACACTGGCACGTTACATGGGACTGGAAAATACGCGAACGTATTTAGCACAACACCTCGATAAATAACTTACCAGAGAAATAGTGCATTGCTGATACAAGCAGTGCACTATCCTTTTAATTTGTAAGAAATATAACCGAAAGTTTCCGACATTTCTGACATCACACTCATTTACTCAGTCAATCAGTCGCTACGTGCTGGTATTGAGCAATATATCGCGTTACAAAATTTCAAAAAATCCACAACCAGACACAGATCACATTTATGCAAACAGTCAAACCAAGATAAAGTGTGACACTGATCGACACAAGCATTTAATTCGACCCCAGAAATAAATCATAGGTGACTTTGATCACATTATATTTTCAATTCAAATTTGTAATAAGATCGATTTGATCACTAATATTTTTATTGACAGATTTAAAACCTGCATTTTGTTATTAAGTTACATGTCAATAAATTGATCATCATCACTTAAAAAATGCTTTTTATCTGAAGAAGTGCGGGTGTAGATCACGAAAAGCCCGTTGTCAGTTCTAATTGGAAATTGTGTGATAAATTGATTGGGTACTAAACAATCAAACAAGCGGTTTTGGCGAACCGTTTACGACAACAATATTCATCAGAACATCGAACGGGGAATTGTTATGATATCACCAGATGCTAAGATCAAGATACAAAATTTTGGTCGCTTTCTGTCTAACATGGTAATGCCTAACATCGGCGCATTTATCGCGTGGGGCTTTATCACTGCACTATTCATCCCAACCGGATGGTTGCCAAATGAGACTTTGGCTTCAATGGTTGGTCCTATGATTACCTACTTGCTACCGCTGCTTATCGGCTACACTGGCGGTAAATTAGTCGGCGGCGATCGCGGTGCGGTAGTCGGCGCAATCACTACCATGGGCGTGATTGTCGGTACAGACATCCCTATGTTCATGGGAGCGATGATCGTCGGTCCAATGGGCGGCTTGGCGATTAAAAAATTCGACAACTACATCGATGGCAAAGTGAAAAGTGGCTTTGAGATGTTGGTAAACAACTTCTCTGCAGGCATCATCGGTATGCTGTGTGCCATTCTTGCTTTCTTCCTAATTGGTCCTTTTGTAAAAGTACTCTCTGGTGCTTTGGCGGCAGGCGTAAACTTCCTTGTCTCAGCGCACCTTCTACCACTGACTTCTATTTTTGTTGAGCCAGCGAAGATCCTGTTCCTGAATAACGCAATCAACCACGGCATCTTCTCACCACTAGGCATTCAACAGGCGTCAGAAACTGGTCAATCTATTTTCTTCCTGATTGAAGCAAACCCAGGTCCTGGTCTAGGTATTCTTCTGGCGTACATGGTGTTTGGTAAAGGTACCGCTCGTCAGACTGCCGGTGGTGCCTCTATCATCCACTTCTTTGGTGGTATCCATGAGATTTACTTCCCATACATTCTGATGAACCCTCGCCTCATCCTAGCGGCTATTGCAGGTGGTATGACAGGTGTATTCGTTCTCACTATGTTTAATGCAGGTATCGTTTCTCCAGCGTCTCCTGGTTCTATCTTCGCGGTACTATTGATGACGCAAAAAGGCTCAATCGTTGGTGTTCTAGCCTCTATCGCGGCGGCAGCGGGCGTATCCTTCACCGTAGCAGCTCTACTGATGAAGACCCAAACATCGACAGAAGAAGACGGTGATAAAGCAGCGCTAGAAAAAGCAACTTCACAAATGAAAGGCATGAAATCTGCGTCAAAAAACAATGCAGCGGTAAACAGTGAAAGCAAAGGCGACGTAGACCTTGCGACAGTTCAAAGCATTATTGTCGCTTGTGATGCCGGCATGGGCTCGAGCGCAATGGGTGCGAGCATGCTACGCAAGAAAGTTCAGGACTCAGGTTTGAACATTCACGTCACTAACCTTGCTATTAACAACTTGTCAGAGAGTGCAGATATCGTGATTACTCATAAAGATTTGACGGCTCGTGCACGTAAGCATGCTCCTAACGCACACCATATTTCTCTGACTAACTTCCTAGACAGCGAAATGTACAACCAACTCGTCACTAAACTGCTGGCGGCACAAACTTCATCTGCCAATGACGATCAAATGGCAAAAGTATCGGTTCTTGCAGCAAACGACGACAATTTTGAACAACAGCAACCATCTGTATTCCAGATTCAACGTGAAAACATCCACTTAGGTTTAAGCGCAGCTAACAAAGAAGAAGCAATTCGCTTTGCGGGCAACAAGCTGGTTGAACTGGGCTACGCTGAACCAGAATACGTAGATGCAATGTTTGATCGTGAAGCACTGGTTCCTACTTACCTTGGCGAATCTATCGCGGTGCCACACGGCACGATTGAAGCGAAAGATCGCGTTAAAAAGACCGGCATTGTTATCTGCCAATACCCATCGGGTATCCAATTTACTGAAGACGAAGACGATATAGCGAAACTGGTTATCGGCATTGCCGCTAAGAATGATGAACACATCCAAGTCATTACCACCATTACGAACGCGCTCGATGAGCCAGAAGCAATTGAGAAACTAACCAGCACTGCGGATGTAGAAGAGATCCTCAACATCCTTGGCCGCGAACAAGCCGCTTAATTACTTCACTTAATTTGCTCCTAAGCAAACCGAGGTCAGCTGTCACCCCCTATGCGGTTGGCCTCACTCTAGATTCGTTAGTCAATATTACAGACATTGGTAGGTAACAGTTATGAAAAATGCAGTTCATTTTGGCGCTGGTAACATTGGTCGTGGTTTCATCGGTAAACTATTAGCAGACGCAGACGTCGAGGTCACTTTCGCTGACGTCGATGCCCCGTTAGTAGACCAGCTCAGTCATAAGCAAGAATACAAAGTTAAAGTAGTTGGCACAGAATGCCAAATCGACACGGTCACGCATGTCACTGCAGTAAACTCAGCAAGTGAAGACGTGATTGACCGCATCGTAAAAACCGATTTGGTGACAACCGCCGTAGGTCCAAACGTGCTGGACATGATTGCGAAAACCATTGCAACTGGCATCACTAAACGTTTCGAAGCGGGCAATGAAGCACCACTGAACATCATCGCCTGTGAGAACATGGTTCGCGGCACGACCCATTTAAAGGGCGAAGTGTACAAGCATCTTGATCAATCACTGCACGCCAAAGCAGATGAGCTAGTCGGCTTCGTCGATTCCGCTGTGGATCGTATCGTGCCACCAGCAGAAGCGGCCAACGATGATCCATTGGAAGTGACGGTAGAAAGCTTCAGCGAGTGGATTGTTGACGAGCAGCAATTCAAAGGCGAAATCCCCGATATCGCAGGGATGGAAAAGACCGACAACCTGATGGCGTTTGTGGAACGTAAACTGTTCACCCTAAACACTGGTCACTGTATTACGGCTTACTTAGGCTGCTTGAAGGGACACCGCACTATTCGTGAAGCAATTGAAGACCCTGAGATTCAGGCGGAAGTAAAACAAGCAATGATCGAAAGTGGTGAAGTACTGATTCGTCGTTATGGTTTCGATCGAGACATGCACAATGCCTATATCGAGAAGATTCTGGGGCGCTTTGCCAATCCATACTTAGTTGATGAAGTTGACCGAGTTGGACGTCAACCAATTCGCAAATTAGGTGCAAATGATAGATTAGTGAAGCCATTACTCGGTACAATCGAATATGGCACTGAAAACCAAACACTTTTAAAAGGGATTGCGGCGGCGTTGAAGTATACTAACGACACCGACCCTCA
This sequence comes from Vibrio sp. J1-1, assembly GCF_021728395.1. Taxonomy (GTDB): domain Bacteria; phylum Pseudomonadota; class Gammaproteobacteria; order Enterobacterales; family Vibrionaceae; genus Vibrio. Next base: position 14,908 of record NZ_JAKKCM010000005.1, read on the forward strand.
AGCGGTTGAATTACAAACTTCATTAAAAGAAGTCGACGTGAAGCCAACGGTCGCGAAATACACAGGTCTTGCAGAAGACAGTGCTGAAGTGGCTCACATTGAGACACTCTACAACCAGCTGTGATTAACTCAAGGGGGGCGATGCTCCCCTTACAATAAAGATTTAACAACTACTCAGTATATGGCAGATAACATCAACGAAACCGAGATCATTGAACGACTTAACAGTGCCCCATCGGTACGAGGCTTCTTTATTGCCACAGTCGACGTCTTTAACGAGTCGATAGATGGGCTGATACAAAGAATCTTTCGTAAAGATAACTTCGCTGTCCAGTCCGTTGTCGGCCCGCTACTACAAGACTCAGGCCCACTGGGCGATCTATCTGTTCGTCTAAAATTATTGTTTGGCTTGGGCGTATTACCTGACGATATTTACCACGATATCGAAGATATCATTAAGCTCAAAAACCAGCTCAACAGCGACGCATCCGACTATGATTTCACTGACCCAATCATTCTAGACCCAATCAAAAAGCTTCATCTGGTAAAGAAAATGGGCATGGTGCAACTGGAAGTAAATGAACCGGATGATGACATCGATCTGGAGTTCTATCAGCTCCAACTTCAGCGCCAACAACAAATCATCAAATCAGGACTTTCCCTCGCCATTGTGGAAATCTGTAATGAACTGGGCAAGGAAAGTCCTTTTTAACTCTTAAACTCTACTTTCGCTTCGAGCACGCTTTATATCGCGCTTATTATTTTTAGTTATTGCTGGCAGAATTATCTCAAAACAAGTAAGACTGCTTTCCGAAGCGCACAAGCCGCAGGGTATGGTCACGCCACAACTGCTTCAAATGATTGCTTTCGACATCCTGTTTTTCAAACTCAATACTCCGATCGACTCTGTCAGCAAGAGTATTGCTTGGACTGCTAGAGCCGTCTCACTCACCGCATGATGGGTCGCTTGTACTAGTTTGTCAGTGAGCATAAAAGTAAAAGCCACCTATCACGTGCTGCGTAATAGGTGGCTTTTTTATTCACTTGGTAACGGGTAGTGTTATTCCACAGTTACCGCTTTTGCTAGGTTACGAGGCTGATCAACGTCAGTACCTTTGATCAAAGCAATGTAGTAAGACAGCAACTGCATTGGAATGGTGTAGTAAATCGCTGCAGTGATTTCGCTTACGTGTGGCATTGTGATGATCTTCATCGTGTCATCACCTTCAAAACCTGCATCTGCATCGGCAAATACGTACAGTAAACCACCGCGTGCACGAACTTCTTCAACGTTTGATTTTAGCTTCTCAAGCAGATCATTACTTGGGGCAACGACAACTACTGGCATATCAGCATCAATAAGCGCTAACGGACCGTGTTTCAGCTCACCCGCTGCGTACGCTTCCGCGTGAATGTAAGAGATCTCTTTTAGTTTTAGAGACGCTTCCATCGCGATTGGGTAAAATTCACCACGGCCAAGGAACAGAGTATGGTGCTTATCAGCAAAATCCGTTGCCAGCGCTTCGATCTCTTTCTCAAAAGACAACGCTTGGTTGATTTGCTCTGGTAGTGCATGCAGTGCTTCTACGATCTCTTGTTCTTTCTCTTTACTAACACGGTTTTGTTGCTTACCAAGAGCCGTAACCAGCATAAGCAGTGCAGATAACTGAGTCGTGAAGGCTTTGGTAGAAGCCACACCGATTTCAACACCAGCGCGAGTCATAAACGCAAAATCAGATTCACGAACAAGAGAAGAACCTGCCACGTTACAGATGGTCATTGCCGCCATGTAGCCTTTCTCTTTCGCAAGACGAAGCGCTGCTAGCGTATCGGCAGTTTCACCTGACTGAGATAGCGTGATAAGAAGGCTGTTTGGACGAGTCACAAATTTGCGGTAACGGAACTCAGATGCGATTTCTACGTCACAACTTACGCCGGCAATATCTTCAAACCAGTAGCGTGCCGTCATACCAGCATTGTAAGAGGTACCACACGCCACAATCTGAACGTGCTCTACACGGCTTAAGATATCTGAAGCGTTCACACCAATTGCGTCAGTGACAACAGAATCTGCAGTAATGCGGCCTTCCATGGTGTTGATTAGCGCTTTTGGCTGCTCGTAGATTTCTTTCTGCATGAAGTGGCGGTATTGGCCTTTATCGCCCGCATCGTGCTCGGCGTTAGACTCCGTGATTTCACGTTCTACACGCTCACCAGTGTTATCGTAAACAGTCACTTCACGGCGAGTAATTTCTGCTACATCACCCTCTTCTAGGTACATAAAACGGCGAGTAACGTTAAGCAATGCCAACTGGTCTGAAGCTAGGAAGTTTTCACCCACACCAAAGCCGATAACAATCGGGCTACCAGAGCGAGCAACAACAATGCGAGAAGGATCTTTACGATCCAGAGCGACAGTACCGTAAGCGCCTTCCAATTGCTTAGCTGTTTTTTGTACCGCTTCAAGCAGCGTTTCTGACGTGCGAAGTTCCCACTCAACGAGATGTGCAATTACTTCAGTGTCAGTTTGAGATTCAAATACGTAACCACGCTCACGAAGTATTTCACGCAGTTCTTCGTAGTTTTCGATGATACCGTTATGAACAACACTAATATCACCTGACATGTGTGGGTGCGCGTTGATTTCCGATGGCTCACCGTGTGTCGCCCAACGCGTGTGCGCAATACCAGTGCCACCAATGACTTTCTCTTGATCAACCGCATCAGACAGCTCTTGCACTTTGCCCAGACGACGAACGCGAGTCAGATTAGTTTCTGCATCGACGATCGCCACGCCCGCAGAATCATAGCCACGGTATTCCAAACGGCGTAGACCTTCGACCAAAATTTCTGCAACATCTCGTTGTGCCACTGCACCTACGATTCCACACATGTGTTTCTCTCCGATTTTAGTTTTGTTCTTCCCTAGCCATGATTTCATATAGAGGCAGCAAGCAAAGGCCCGTACATGAGGGAAGTAAATTTAAAAATGTTAGTTTGAATATGAGTTTGTTAGGCGCAAATGACTTTCACGCCATGCTGTTCAATCTGTGATTTATGCTCAGCTTGTATATCCGCATCGGTCACCAGCACATCAATCTGTTGCCAGGCGAGTTCAAGGTTCGGAATACGGCGGCCGATTTTTTCAGATTCAATCATTACGATGACTTCGCGGGAGACTTCCGCCATCACATTACTTAAGCCGACCAGCTCATTAAATGTGGTGGTTCCGCGATCTAGGTCGATACCGTCAGCACCGATAAAAAGCTGGTCAAAGTCATAAGCTCTTAAAACAGACTCAGCGACTTTGCCTTGAAAAGATTCAGAGTGCGTGTCCCAGGTTCCCCCGGTCATCAGCAGCGTAGGTTCACTTTCCAGCTCATTAAGCGCATTCGCCACATGCAATGAATTAGTCATCACAACTAAGCCACGCTTGTCGTTTAACTGCTGTATTAATGCTGCGGTCGTACTGCCACTGTCGATAACAATGCGATTGTGGTCTCGGATCAGTGATGCGGCAGCTTTGGCTAAGTTTAGCTTTCGAGTCGAAACATTTGGACTCAATTCTTCATGGATAACTTCCGTCGGGATCGCGATCGCGCCACCATAACGACGCAAAAGCTGTCCATTTTTCTCCAAAGAAGCTAAGTCCTTTCTAATCGTGACTTCAGAGGTCTCAAACTGATGAGCGAGTTCATCCACACTGACTTCGCCCAGCTCAGAAACTAGGTGAGAAATAGCGTGTCTTCTTAGTTGAGTGTTTCGTTTCGACATTTACGTTTTGATTTTAAGTTTCGTTTCGAAAGTTATTATAGTCAAAACGAAACTTTCAAGTCCATTTATTTCGATCCAAAAAATTAATATTTCTCGATAAAACCTTGTCCTAAGACAATTCTTAAACAGTGATATTGGATTCATTCGGTGGTAGAATTCGCCACCGAAAAGAAAATAAATTACAGAAATGAAGGCTATTTTTTTGCAACTTTCTGCATATAAAGTGGGATTGGTCACAAAAAGGTAACCAAAATCACCATTCTTTAAGTCATAAAATGACTAAACTTGGTGAAAGACTTTCAGAATCTGAAGTTCAATAATGTGGCGGAAAATCGGTGGGTGACAGGCACAAAATGTCATCAAATACGCCCTGACTTCAGAGTAAATAACCGACTTTCAAATTGTAACTATACTTACCGGAGAGTATCTTCCATGAAAAAGACCAAAATCGTTTGTACGATTGGCCCTAAAACTGAATCTGTAGAGAAGCTAACTGAGCTAGTAAACGCAGGCATGAATGTAATGCGTCTTAACTTCTCTCACGGAGACTATGAAGAGCACGGCACTCGTATTACGAACTTCCGCCAAGTAATGGAAGCAACTGGCAAACAACTGGCAATCCTTCTTGATACTAAAGGTCCAGAAATCCGTACTATCAAACTAGAAGGCGGTAACGACGTTGATCTAGTTGCTGGTCAAGAATTCACTTTCACAACTGACACTTCAGTTGTTGGTAACAAAGACACTGTAGCAGTGACTTACGCTGGTTTCGCAGCAGACCTAAGCGCTGGTAACACTATCCTTGTAGACGATGGTCTAATCGAGATGGAAGTTATCGCAACTACTGAAACTGAAGTTAAATGTAAAGTACTTAACAACGGTGCACTAGGCGAAAACAAAGGTGTTAACCTACCTGGCGTTTCTGTAAACCTACCAGCTCTATCTGAAAAAGATAAGAACGACCTTAAGTTTGGTTGTGAGCAAGGCGTAGACTTCGTTGCAGCTTCTTTCATCCGTAAAGCTTCTGACGTTCAAGAAATCCGTGAAGTACTTGCTGCAAACGGCGGCGAGAACATCCACATCATCTCTAAGATCGAAAACCAAGAAGGTGTTGATAACTTCGACGAGATCCTAGAGCTTTCTGACGGTATCATGGTTGCACGTGGTGACCTAGGTGTTGAAATCCCAGCAGAAGAAGTAATCTTCGCTCAGAAAATGATGATCGAGAAGTGTAACCGTGCACGTAAGATGGTTATCACTGCAACTCAAATGCTTGATTCTATGATCAACAACCCACGTCCTACTCGTGCGGAAGCAGGCGACGTTGCTAACGCAGTAATGGATGGTACTGACGCAGTAATGCTTTCTGGTGAAACAGCGAAAGGTAAATACCCTGTTGAAGCAGTAACTATCATGGCTCAAATCGCGAACCGCACTGATTCAGCGCTTAAAGCTGAGCTAGGTTCTCGTCTAGACAGCCCACGTCTACGCATTACTGAAGCAGTATGTAAAGGCGCAGTAGACACAGCTGAGAAACTGGCTGCTCCACTGATCGTTGTTGCAACTGAAGGTGGTAAGTCTGCACGTTCAGTACGTAAGTACTTCCCAACTGCAAACATCCTAGCACTAACAACTAACACTAAGACAGCTGCACAGCTTGTTCTAACTAAAGGTGTTACTCCAATCGTTGTTGACTCTATCGCAAACACTGACGCGTTCTACGTGACAGGTAAAGAGCTTGCTCTAGAGTCTGGCCTAGGTAACAAAGGCGACATCGTTGTGATGGTTTCTGGTGCTCTAGTTGCTTCAGGTACTACAAACACTGCATCTGTACACGTTCTTTAATCCGTAACGTTTACAAGATAATAAAAAAGAGGGCTTCGGCCCTCTTTTTGTTTTTGATTCTAACGAAATTGATTCACCTATTGATTGGCACCAAAATAAAAAAACCACCGATTTTACGGTGGCTTTTCTTGGTATAAGGGTATCCGTTAGCGTTAAGGCTTCAGTGCACGCTCGCCACGCGCAATGCCAACTACCCCACTGCGAGCGACTTCCACTACTTCAGTAACTTCCGAAATCGCCTTAATAAACGCATCCAGTTTCTCACTGGTTCCTGCCAACTGAACGGTATATTGAGAAGCAGTGACATCGACAATCTGTCCACGGAAGATGTCTGCTGTGCGTTTAACTTCAGCACGAGCAAAGCCACTCGCTTTGACTTTCACCATCATCAGCTCACGTTCAAGGTGCTCAAGCTCTGTCACTTCCTGAACTTTTAGCACATCAATTAACTTATGTAGCTGTTTTTGAATCTGCTCAAGTTGCATCTCGTTTGATGTCGTTGTGATATTCATACGAGAAAGGGTTTCGTCATCCGTAGGGGAAACCGTCAAAGATTCAATGTTGTAACCACGCTGAGAGAACAAGCCTACAACGCGAGACAAAGCACCTGGTTGGTTTTCCAATAGCAATGAAATAATGTGTCTCATATTAAGTTCTCTCCGTTTTGCTTAGCCACATTTTGTCCATACCCTCACCTTTAATCTGCATAGGGTAAACGTGCTCAGTTTCATCAACGTTAATGTCAACGAACACTAGGCGGTCTTTCATATCAAGTGCTTTTTGTAGACCAGCTTCGAGCTGATCTGGTGTTTCGATACGAATACCAACGTGACCATAAGCTTCTGCGATCGCTGCAAAATCAGGAACAGAACTCATGTATGAATTTGAGTGACGACCTTGGTAAATAATGTCTTGCCACTGCTTTACCATACCGAGGAATCGGTTATTCAGGTTGATGATCTTCACCGGGATGTCGTACTGCATTGCGGTAGACAGCTCTTGAATGTTCATTTGAATACTGCCGTCACCCGTGACAACGACCACTTCTTCTTCCGGCATCGCAAATTTAACACCCAAACCCGCAGGAAGACCAAAACCCATCGTGCCCAAACCACCAGAGTTGATCCAACGGCGCGGTTTATTAAATGGGTAGTAGAGCGCAGCAAACATCTGATGCTGACCTACGTCTGAAGCCACATAAGCATTACCATGTGTCAGTTTATGTAGAGTTTCAATAACTTGCTGAGGCTTAATAATCTCTGAAGAGGTTTCATAGGCTAAGCACTGGCGATCACGCCATACATTTATATCATCCCACCAAGTCTGAATAGCTTCTTCGTCGTTTGAAGCATCTTGCTCTGCCAACAAACCTAACATGGTTGTCAGAACTTTTTCTGCCGAACCAACGATTGGTAAATCCACTTTAACGTTTTTAGAGATCGACGAAGGGTCGATATCAATGTGCATAATTTTCGCGTTAGGACAGTATTTTTCTAAGTTGTTCGTAGTACGGTCATCAAAACGAACACCGATACCAAATATCAGGTCAGCTTCATGCATTGCCATATTGGCTTCATAGGTACCGTGCATACCTAACATGCCCAGCGAGTTTTTGTGCGTGCCAGGGAATGCCCCCAAGCCCATCAAGGTACTCACCACAGGAAGGTTAAGTTTGTCTGCTAATTCGAAGATGTGCTCGTGTGCACCAGAAATCACAGCACCACCACCAACATAAAGCACGGGTTTTTTCGCTTCAAGTAGAGACTTTAGTGCTTTCTTGATTTGGCCTTTGTGACCCGAAGTCGTTGGCTTGTACGAACGCATCGAAATGCTTTCAGGGTACTGGTAAGGCAGCTTGATTTGCGGGTTCATTACATCTTTTGGCAAATCAATCACAACCGGACCAGGGCGACCGGTTGTCGCAATGTAAAACGCTTTTTTGATGGTTTCAGGGATGTCTTCAGCTTTCTTTACTAAAAAGCTGTGTTTTACTACTGGGCGAGAAACACCAACAATGTCACATTCTTGGAATGCATCGTTACCAATCAGGTTGTTCGGTACGTTACCTGAGATAACGATCATTGGGATAGAGTCCATATAAGCGGTCGCAATACCAGTAATTGTATTGGTCGCACCAGGACCTGAACATACTAGTACGACACCCGGCTTACCGGTAGCACGAGCATAACCATCGGCCATATGCGTTGCGGCTTGTTCATGTCTTACTAGTACGTGTTTAATTTGGTCGGTTTTGGCGTGCAGCGCGTCATAGATATCTAGAACGGAACCACCAGGGTAACCAAAGATCTGCGATACATTCTCTTCGATCAGAGATTGCACAACCATCTCTGCACCTGACAACATTGCTGTCATAATTGCTCTCCTTACCCAGTTTCCACACCGTAAGGTCAACGGATAGGTCTGGTTTTACATAGTTTAGGGCTTATTCGTAGCCTAATCGAAATACTTCCACGTTTTCGGCTATGTCTTGCGTTCGTCATAACATCCCGCAAGGTTACCCAACAAATGTAACGTTTTATTATCAACGGGTCTAATGAGAGGTATCTCTCATTTTTTAATAAGATACTACGAATTGGATTGATAGAAGGAATAGCCGCCAGAGAAGAGAAAATAGACAGTATGATCAAAGAGCATATTGGATAAAAAAAGAATATTATTTCATATGCAACTCTATATTTGTCGAAAAATACCCCTCAATTTGGCGCAAATACAGTAGGAATGCTTGTAAACGAAAAAGTCCCCAGGCATGAACGAGGCATCTCTGGGGACTTTTTCATCAATTTGAAATCTAAGCGAGTTCAAGTTATCAGAACTAATGCTTTTCCTTGTACATTTCTTCGATTTCGTCTTGGTATTTGTCGTTGATAACTTTACGACGCAGTTTTTGTGTCGGTGTCAGCTCACCATCATCCATCGAGAAAGCCTTTGGCAACAATTTGAACTTTTTAACTTGTTCAAACTTAGCCAGCTCTTTTTGCAGTTCATTAACTCGCTTTTCGAGCATTTCTACAACTTGGTGATGTTTGATCAGCTCAACGCGATCGTGATAAGCAATGTTCAACTCTTTGGCATACTCTTCCAACGAATCAAAACACGGAACGATCAATGCTGAGACGAATTTACGTGTATCAGCGATAACCGCAATCTGCTCGATAAAGTGATCTTTACCGATAGCACCCTCAATCATTTGTGGCGCAATGTACTTACCACCCGAGGTTTTCATCAACTCTTTAATACGATCGGTGATAAAAAGATTGCCGTTTTCATCAATATGACCCGCATCGCCGGTTTTCAGGAAGCCATGCTCATCGAACGTTTTTTCAGTCTCTTCTGGCATTTTGTAGTAACCACGCATGACCATAGGACCACGAACTAAAATTTCGTTGTTTGCACCGATTTTCACTTGCGCGCCCGGCATCGATGTACCGATAGAGTCAGGGTCAAAGCAGTAATCATCCCAACATGAGACGGTCGCTGTGGTTTCCGTCATGCCGTAGCCTAACTTAACGTTAATGCCCATTGCATGGAAGAAACGGCCGATGGTCTCATCCAGCTTAGCACCACCACAAGGCATGAAGTTAATACGCCCGCCTAGTAACGCACGTAACTTGCTCAGTACCAATTTATCAGCCAGAGCATGAGCTTTACGCAGGACTATTGAAGGCTTACGCTTTTCCTGATGGCATAACGCCATTTTAGCGCCCATGTTCACCGCCCAAGTGAACATGATCTTGCGGTGAATCGGTGCACGAGACACCTTCTCGTGAATCGCAGAAAAAATCTTTTCGTAAAAGCGAGGCACTGCACACATCACGGTTGGACGAACCTGACTGAGCGCATCTCGCACTTGCATCGTATCTTCCAAATAGCAGTTAGTAGCGCCTTTATAAAGGACATAGAATGTCCACGCTCGCTCGAACACATGAGAAAGTGGTAGGAAACACAGCGAGACGTCATCCTGAGTCAGGCTCAAGCGTTTATCATGCCCTTCTAGCTGTGCGGCAATATTGGCGTAATCCAACATTACCCCTTTCGGTTGTCCTGTCGTGCCAGAGGTATAAATCAGGGTAAGCAAATCATCTTCACGAGCTTGGGCAAGACGAGAGTTTAACTCTTCTTGGTAACATGCATTGCCTTGCGCAATAAAGTCCTTCCAAGAAGCGACAAATGGATGGTCTCCAAGTTCGATATCGTCAGACATCGCTACAATCAGTTCTAGCTGACTACACTTCTCGAAAATACTGACGGCTGCATCAAACTGAGGCTGCTCACCTACAAAGAGAACTTTCACGTCTGCATTGTCGAGGATATACGCCGACTGCGCAGCCGTATTAGTCGGATAGATAGGAACCGTCACACTGCGTAGTTGCAGTGCGGCGAAATCAGCAATCGTCCATTGCGGCATGTTATTTGAGAAAATGCCGACCTTATCTTGAACTCTCAATCCCTGAGCCAAAAGTGCAAGCGATAGTTCATCCACTTGCTGACCAAATTGCTGCCAAGTAATACCTTGCCATTCATTGCCCACTTTATGTTTAAGAGCAATGCGAGTATCACCTTTCGCAATTTGTTCACGAATACGTTTAACAATATGAAAATCTAATTGGGCCATTTTTTACTTACCTTTGGCTTACAGGTGTAAGCTAATTTTGCGAGCAAGTGTACTCACAGGATGGCAAAACGCAACTGACGAACATCAAACTTCTCTTTATTAAGAGACTGGCTTCAATATGGATGGTGATCAACCCCATCGACACTCGGACAAAAAAGCACTTAACCCTCTGTTTATATTAACTATTGTAAAAAACAAAAGCCCCGAAAGAGCAAACCTTTCGGGGCTTTATAATTGTAAAATTTGATGAGTATTTGAAGAGTTTTACGTCATCAAACACTCAGCACTTCATGAGTTACCGGACTCAACCAGTAGCCCATATCATCATTTATTTTTGTGCAACAACTTCGCCACAGATCATCATTAATTGATCACGAAGCCAGATGTGGCCTTTGTCCTTCTCACTAGACTCGTGCCAGCTCAGATAACCACTGATTTCTTTGCTTGCAAATGGCAGTTCCAGAATTTGCAGCTGCTCGCTGTTTACCGCATTTTCTGCCATCCAACGTGGCGCAATCGTCACCAGCTCAGATTGGCTTACCACATAAAGCAGGTTGCTAAGGCTTGAACCTTCATACGCAGCCTGACAATCAAACTCGCGATACGCTTGCTCAGAGAAACTACGCTGACCATGCACTCTTGATAGTTTCGCGTGCTTTTCATTAATGAGCTGCTCTTCAGTGACCATGCCCTGAATACGTGAGTGCGTTTTAGAAGCAATCACAACCAGTTCATCTTTAAAGATTTCCGTGCTCGAGAAACCTTGCTCATCAAAGCGAGCGTAGTCGATCACAAAGTCGATCTCTTGGTAGCGCATGCGCTCAGACAAAAGACGATCGAATTCAGCGTCTAAATGAAGCTGAACGTTCGGTGCCTGTTGCTCCACTTTCGACATAATCTTTGGCGCAAAACGTAAGTCACATGGACTACAGATCGCCAGTTTAAACAAACGCGTTGAAGACTCCGGTTGGAATACAGAGCTTGGTAGCTCGTTGCGGATCAATTGTAGCGCCTGACGGATGGGACCAGATAACTGACGTGCACGTTGAGTTGGCTGAATACCTCGTCCCTGACGCATGAATAGTTCGTCATTAAACATAACTTTTAAACGTGCTACTGCGTTACTTACCGCTGGTTGAGACATACCTAAGTTATGTGCTGCGCGAGTGATATTTTGCTCCTGCATCACGGCATCAAAAACCGTTAACAGGTTTAAATCTACACCACGCAAAGTACTTTCCATACGGTAGCTAGCAATTGCGCTCATCGCGTCTTTTTTATCTAACATTGAGTGCGCCTCTTTTGTAATCGTCAATTTGGTTCAATGAATTCATAGCGAATAGAATCCCATCTCGCACAAAAGACGGCGGCTGGATTCAATTATGTCATGAATAGAAAACCTGATTTTTATTATATTTATCGGCCGCATAATTCCGGCTCGAACCGTACTATCAACGAATTGATTAGAGTTTCGCAACTAGATTGACAATTAATCAGTAAATTTTAGCCCTTAATTTATTTAATCCTTAAAATTCAATTAATTGATAAAAACATAAAAAAATATAAAATCGCTAAAATCACGCAAATTAAGCCCATGAATCATTTTTTAAAGAGTTAGGATAATGAGCCAACAACCCATTCACTGAGAATATGAATAGATTTTTTAAGAGAAACACAGTCAATAACCCTGAGTAATTGGGCGCAGAAAGTCGGAGCAGCCAGAACAGCAGTGCTGCATAAAATTAAACTTTAAATGACTTAACATGCAAATTAATTTCTACCATACTGCACTAAAACTTCTTGGTTCTGGCTTTTAGATATTGGATACGTAACTCGGAAAGTCCACTTGCTCCCACAACTGCTTGGACAACTCTTCCTGAGAATCCCATGCGCCTTGCAACACCCAATGAACAATTGCCTGAGCCACATCCGGGTACTTAACGCTCTCCGCTTGTTGCTCTTTCAGCCAATGACGCACCGCTGAAATGTCTAAGCTGTCCATCGAAGAAGCGAGCCCTAAATCTTCGAGCGTTGCGACATTGCTTTGCTGTTCAAATTGACCAGCCAATGGTTTCAATAATAACTTTTTGCCGAGAGAAAGCGCCTCCGACGGCAGCTCAAAACCACCATTGGCGATGACTCCACTACAACGATTCAGGTGATGTTGAAAATTGGTATGGCATAATGGATGCAGCTCAATATTTTCGATAACTTCGCTTTCTATCACATCAGGGTGATAACAGATGAACGACTGCTGATTAAAGTGGAACAATAGATCAGCAATATCCTCGATAGATTCAAAAGGCAGGTAAACTAGAACAAAGTTATCGCAGTGTTCCTGACTGTCCAATGTATGAATGATAGGAGGCAGTATGGGTTGGTCGAAATGATACCAATGCAACCCCAGATGATGTTGTGAGGGAGCAAAGTGTTCAATCACTGACTTATCCAGCCAGCTTGCACCTTTGAGTGGAACAGGATAACGGAATGCATTCTGATGACTGATACCAATACATGGCTTATTCTGCTTTCGGGCTGCCCATGCCGTTACAGGTTCAAAATCATTAATCACCAGATCATAAGCAGAGAGATCTAACTGATTCACTTCTTTAAAAAACTGAATCAAATTGTTGTTAAGTGCTGTTTTTGTGTAGTTCACCGATCCCTTTTCGGTCACGAAAGTGAAGCCTCGACGCGTTTGATAATCTCCAAACGCTTCCATCGAAAAGTATTTCTTTGGATCACGACCAGAAAACAGAAAGTCGACTTGTACATCACGAATTCTAAATGCTTTGCTCATCGCTCTGGCACGAGCAATATGACCATTCCCGGTGCCTTGCACACCGTATAGGATTTTCATCAATTACACTCCGATCATTGAAATAGCGAGCCCACCACACAAACTTCCTAGCAGCGCACCGATGATGATGTCTGTAAAAAAGTGCACCCCGAGAAAGATACGCGCAGCGCCGATCAAGCTCGCCCAGAAATAAGCGGCAACCCCCAGTTGTGGGTAAAAGTGATCAATCAGCGTTGCCATGACAAAAGCGGCAGCAGTATGTCCAGACGGTAAACTGTAGCGATCAGAAGGGGTAATAAAAGCAGGTAACAAAGCGCTCAGTTCTTCAGGACGGCGACGCTTAAAACTGTTTTTCAGCGTCCAATAGATTGGCAGTTCTACGACAAATGCCAGCAGCCCAGCAAGCAGAAACCATAGCCCCTGCTCCTTATCCAGATACCACGCCAGTACTCCGAGAACTAAGTAAAGATGGCCATCGCCACTGTGTGAAATCCCTTTACTAATATTCGCCACTTGCTGATTAAAGCGGTGTTGCAAACAAACGCTAGAAAGTGCTAAGTCGAACTTAGCGATGGCCGTTATTGGCTGAGTAATTGTCTCTATCGTTCTCATATGACTTTCCCTCACTTTGACAACGCCTTGTACGCAAATTAGGTGTTTTTAGTGACAGCCACATGACGGGAAGTTGGACAATTAATGACAGGAGTAACGTCGATGTGATTTACCCGGCCTCAAGACAGCCGAACAAATCAATATTTCTACATGCCATATATGGACGTATTGGGAAATGATGGGGGTTTAGGCTTGCGGTGCGTCGATATACCAGACCTTTCTCTTTTTACGACACGCCCGTAACGCACCAGTGGTAAACTCGCCATTTTTACTCAACTCATAGCTGAGTACCCGGCAAGTGTAGCTTCCCTGAAGCTCATAACGATATTCAAAATTATCATCAGCAACCTTCGGTGACGCTAGCAAAGGGTTGGGCGGCGTAGAAAGAAGGTCACGCTCTCCGACATTACTCCGCGCATAATCTTGATGGACATAGCCTTTGATCACCCCTCGCTGCTCGACCAGGTACCAAGGCAGATCTGAGACTTTAGCGACAACATTAAAGACTTCACCTTTACTGACCAGACTCAGTTCTTCCCCATCTGGATCTGGCTTGGAGCGCAAGTGTAATGTCGACTTTGAGCGATATGGTACATCCACAAACTCTAAGCTATCGTAGACCTCAATGCCCTCTTCCATCGGTCTGACGACTTCAGCCATTTGCAATTCGTTAGGCTGGACATGAATCTTCCACCACGCATAGGTCTCGGGGTCTTTACCCTTAAACCTGTCGCGATTGTCGGACTCCAGAGCAACCAACATCTGATTTAAGAAATACTCTTGGCCTTCATAGCTCAAGTACATATCCATTTGATCACGAACTACCGCGACAACCTGAGCCTGATCATTCGCAACTGCAGGTGGAACGATCAGAGTGGTTTGTGATTGAAACAGCTGACAACCTGATAAGCTGATCAATGTTAGTGCTAGTGCTGAACATCCAAATTGTTTTGCTTTAGCCATTAATCCTCTACCTTTTGTACCTTTCACCTAGTTCAAGAACTACCTCAAAAACCGAACACTAAGACGCCTCATTGTCTTGTCGAACCAATCTAAGCAATAGGCTGTGTGATCATTATTTCGAGATAGACTATAAACTCTATCTATCGATTCTCAGCCAACAATTCAATGCTTATCTGGATAGCTTGTAAGCCTGATCCCTCTATTTAATGATCAACCTAATGAACGCGTGATCTTTATCGAGAGTTTGGATCAATAATTAAAACCGCTATCTGCTCTCTTTTTACAGGATGAAATACCCCACTTTGCAATCGACTCATCCGATATGAATAAAAAATCGACTTTAGGGTTGACGTAATTGATGGAGTGCGGTACTAATTTGTTAACTTAATTTTGTGGAAAGCTTAACAATTATGTCAGCTCATTTTTCTATCCTGCTTAGCCTCCTCCTGATCGTGACCAGTTCGCGCGGGTAGGCTGTGGAAGAAAAATAACCACACCAAGTTCTAAGAACCCGCATGCAAGTGCGGGTTTTTTTATACCTAAATACTGGAAGTAAACGATTAACTCACACGAAAGTGCAGAAATCATTAAGGAAGCAAACATGAACGATCAAGTCATTATATTCGACACCACCTTGCGTGATGGCGAGCAAGCGTTATCTGCAAGCTTGACGGTTAAAGAAAAACTGCAAATTGCCTATGCGCTAGAAAGGCTGGGCGTTGATGTCATCGAAGCAGGTTTCCCGATCTCTTCTCCTGGTGATTTCGAGTCAGTACAAACCATTGCTAAAAACGTTAAAAATAGCCGAATTTGTGCTCTTTCGCGTGCCGTTGCGAAAGACATCGATGCCGCTGCAGAAGCATTGAAAGTCGCTGACCAGTTCCGTATTCACACATTTTTGGCTACGTCTACGATTCACGTCGAAGATAAGCTACGTCGCAGCTATGACGATGTACTAGAAATGGCTGTGAATGCAGTGAAACATGCACGTAACTACACAGACGATGTTGAGTTTTCTTGTGAAGATGCCGGTCGTACACCAATCGACAACCTATGCCGTATGGTTGAAGCTGCAATTAATGCAGGTGCGACGACAGTCAACATTCCTGATACTGTGGGCTACACGGTACCAAGTGAGTTTGGCGGTATCATTGAAACGCTATTTAACCGTGTACCAAACATCGATAAAGCGATTATTTCGGTTCACTGCCATGATGATTTAGGTATGTCCGTTGCTAACTCCATCGCCGCTGTTCAGGCAGGTGCTCGCCAGATAGAAGGTACGATTAATGGTATCGGCGAACGTGCGGGTAACTGCTCCCTAGAAGAAATCGCGATGATCATCAAAACGCGCGAAGAATTAATGGGCGTTCGCACTGGTATCAAACACGATGAAATCCACCGTACCAGTAAGTTAGTCAGCCAACTATGTAATATGCCTATCCAGAGTAACAAAGCTATCGTCGGTGCAAACGCGTTCAGCCACTCTTCAGGCATTCACCAAGATGGCATGATTAAGAACAAGAATACCTACGAGATCATGACTCCTGAGTCTATTGGTCTTAAGAACCAAGCGCTGAACTTAACAAGCCGCAGCGGTCGTGCAGCAGTGAAGAGCCACATGGAGACCATGGGTTATAAACAAGAGGAGTACAACCTAGATGCACTGTACGCTGACTTCTTGAAGCTAGCAGACCGTAAGGGACAAGTTTTCGATTATGACTTGGAAGCGCTAATGCACTTCTCTAACCTGCGTGAAGAAGACGACTTCTACAAGTTGAATTACTTGAGCGTGCAATCAGGCAGCGTGATGGCAACCACCAGCATTAAAATGCAATGTGGCGATGAAGAAATGTGTGAAGCGGCAGTCGGTAATGGTCCAGTAGATGCGCTATACCAGTGTATTTACCGTGTAACAGGCTACGAAATCGTGCTAGACAAGTTCGACCTGACTGCAAAAGGTGAAGGTGAAGATGGCTTAGGCCAAGCCGATATCATCGCTAACTACAAAGGTCGTAAGTACCATGGTACTGGTGTTTCAACGGATATTGTGGAAGCTTCAGGTCAGGCTCTACTGCACGTAATCAATAGCATTCACCGTGCCGACAAGATTGCCGAAATCAAACAAAAGAAAATTGCGACTGTTTAATAGCTAACGTGACTCCCGAGCGCACAACAGAATAACTTCGATATAAAATTTAGCTAAAAATTAAAGGATTAAAGGATTAACATGACAGACAAATCATACAAAATCGCCGTTCTACCTGGTGACGGTATTGGCCCTGAAGTGATGGCACAAGCACACAAAGTGCTTGATGCAATCGAGAAAAAGCATGGCCTGTCTTTTGAGCGTGATGAACACGATGTCGGCGGTATTGCTATTGATAATCATGGCTGCCCACTTCCTGAAACGACGGTAAAAGCGTGTGAAGAGTCTGATGCGGTTCTATTTGGCTCAGTAGGTGGCCCTAAGTGGGAACACCTACCACCAAACGACCAACCAGAGCGCGGCGCTTTGCTTCCACTGCGCAAACACTTCCAACTGTTCTGTAACCTGCGTCCAGCTCAGATTCACAGCGGCTTGGAGGCATTTTCTCCACTTCGAGCTGACATCTCTGAGCGTGGTTTTGACATTGTAGTTGTTCGCGAACTGACTGGCGGTATTTACTTCGGCCAACCAAAAGGTCGTGAAGGCGAAGGCGCAACAGAGAAAGCGTTTGATACAGAGGTTTACCACCGCTTTGAAATTGAACGTATCGCTAAAATTGCCTTTGAATCTGCACGCCTACGTCGTAAGAAAGTCTGCTCAATCGATAAAGCGAACGTTCTACAGAGCTCTATCCTATGGCGTGAAGTCGTGGAAGAGATTGCTAAAGACTACCCGGATGTCGAGCTTTCTCACATGTACATCGACAACGCAACCATGCAGTTAATCAAAGATCCAGCGCAGTTCGACGTCATGCTATGCTCAAACATCTTCGGTGACATCATCTCGGATGAATGTGCAATGATTACTGGCTCTATGGGCATGCTACCTTCTGCAAGCCTTAACGAAAGCAAGTTTGGTCTTTACGAACCAGCTGGCGGCAGTGCACCAGATATCGCTGGCAAAAACATCGCTAACCCAGTGGCGCAAATTCTTTCGGCTGCGCTAATGCTACGTTACAGCCTGGGTGAAGAAACAGCGGCACAAGATATTGAATCCGCAGTATCTAAAGCACTTTCTGCTGGCGAGCTTACCGCTGATTTAGCAAGCGACAAGCCAGCACTGACCACGTCAGAAATGGGTGACAAGATCGCCGAGTACATCTTGAACTCATAACTTAAACTAGATTGATAATAATTATTCGCCCCTGATAAGCCGTTATTAGGGGCAGCACACAGGATTAGTGATAATGGGCAAAACACTTTACGAGAAGGTCTACGACGCACACGTTGCTGTCGCAGCTGAAGGGGAAAACCCGATTCTTTATATTGATCGTCACTTGGTACACGAAGTTACCTCTCCACAGGCTTTTGATGGCTTGCGTGAAAAGGGCCGTCAAGTGCGTCAGGTAAGCAAAACCTTCGCAACGATGGACCACAACGTTTCAACCACAACCAAAGACATCAACGCTTCTGGTGAGATGGCACGTATCCAGATGGAAACGCTATCGAAAAACTGCGAAGAATTCGGTGTAACCCTTTACGACCTAAACCACAAATACCAAGGCATTGTCCACGTAATGGGCCCTGAGCTAGGCATTACTCTGCCGGGCATGACCATTGTTTGTGGCGACTCTCATACCGCAACACACGGTGCGTTTGGCTCACTGGCTTTCGGTATTGGTACTTCTGAAGTTGAACACGTACTAGCGACTCAAACGCTAAAACAAGCACGTGCGAAAACGATGAAAATCGAAGTGAAAGGTAAAGTCGCTCCGGGTATTACGGCAAAAGATACCGTACTGGCGATCATCGGTAAAACCACAGCAGCTGGCGGTACTGGCTACGTGGTTGAGTTCTGCGGTGAAGCGATTACGGACCTTTCAATGGAAGGCCGTATGACGGTATGTAACATGGCCATCGAATTAGGCGCGAAAGCGGGCCTGATTGCACCGGATGAAACCACGTTCGAATACATCAAAGGCCGTAAATTCTCACCACAAGGCGCCGATTATGACGCGGCGGTAGAGTACTGGAAAACACTAAAAACTGACGTTGATGCCGAATTTGATGCCGTAGTAACGCTAAACGCGGCGGATATCAAACCGCAAGTAACTTGGGGTACAAACCCAGGTCAGGTTATCGCTGTTGACCAACCAATTCCTTCACCAGAAAGTTTTTCAGACCCAGTTGAAAAAGCATCAGCAGCAAAAGCGCTGGCTTACATGGGACTAGAAGCAGGTAAATCACTGTCAGACTACCCAGTTGATAAAGTGTTTGTTGGTTCTTGTACTAACTCACGTATTGAAGACATGCGCGCAGCAGCAGAAGTGGCTAAAGGTCGCAAAGTCGCGTCACACGTTCAGGCATTGATTGTTCCTGGTTCTGAGCAAGTGAAGGCACAGGCAGAAGCAGAAGGCTTGGATGTCATCTTTAAAGAAGCGGGCTTTGAATGGCGTCTACCGGGCTGTTCAATGTGTCTGGCGATGAACAATGACCGCTTAGGTCCTCAGGAGCGTTGTGCATCGACTTCAAACCGTAACTTTGAAGGTCGTCAAGGCCGCGATGGTCGTACCCACTTGGTTAGTCCTGCAATGGCTGCGGCGGCGGCTATTGCTGGTCACTTTGTTGATATTCGTGAACTAGATTAAGGAAAGAACAGATGTCAGGTTTTAAACAACACAAAGGCTTAGTTGTTCCTCTAGATGCAGCGAACGTTGATACTGATGCCATCATACCAAAGCAGTTCCTACAAAAGGTTTCTCGCCTAGGTTTCGGTAAGCACCTATTCCATGACTGGCGCTTCCTTGATGATGCTGGTGAACAGCCAAACCCTGAGTTTGTGATGAACGCACCACGTTACCAAGGTGCTTCCATCCTACTTGCGCGTGAAAACTTCGGTTGTGGCTCTTCACGTGAGCACGCACCGTGGGCTTTGGCAGATTACGGCATTAAAGCAATGATCGCCCCAAGCTTCGCAGACATTTTCTATGGCAACTCAATCAACAACCAAATGGTACCAGTCCGTCTGACCGAGCAAGAGGTTGATGAGCTGTTCCAATACGTTGAAGCGAATGAAGGTGCACAGATTGAAGTGGACCTGGAAGCCAACAAAGTACGTGCAAATGGCAAAGAGTACGATTTCGAAATCGATGAATTCCGTCGCCACTGTCTTCTTAATGGTTTAGACAACATCGGCTTGACACTACAGCACGAAGATAAAATTTCGGAATATGAAGCGAATATTCCAAGCTTCCTGCGCTAAGATTCTCTAGTCAAGAGACAAGCAAAAGGCTGACAATCGTCAGCCTTTTTTATTTTATGCGTCGATAAAAGCAAGAAAACAAACACTAATCCGGTCTAAACTAACAACAAACTTTAACCGATGGTATCGCTATGATGCGTTTCTTATTGCTATTTTTCGCCCTATTTTCTTTTTCCGTTTTCTCCGCTCCCAAAGCCGATCTATGGCCATATTGGAACCACTCAAATGAGGCTAGCCAAACACAAATATCTCATCAAGAATGGCAACAGTTACTCGACCGCTATCTTGTCACCGAAGGGGAACATACGCTATTTCGCTATAGCTCTGTATCCGCAGCAGATAAAACGAAACTCAAACAATACATTCAGCGCTTAGCCAAACTCGACCCTTTGCAATACCGCAAAGCTGAGCAATATGCTTACTGGGTGAATCTTTACAACGCTGTCACGGTCGATCTGATATTGGATAATTACCCGATAAAATCGATCACTAAATTAGGAGGGCTGTTTAGTTTTGGGCCCTGGGATGAGGACGTCATCACCATTAATAACCAAAACTTAACTCTGAATGATATTGAGCATCGAATCCTGCGCCCCATCTGGCAAGATCCAAGAACGCATTATGCCGTTAACTGTGCAAGCTTAGGTTGCCCGAACTTGCAAGCTCAGGTGTTTACCGCTGACAACACACAGACCTTGTTAGACAGCGCAGCGAAAGCCTTTATTAACAGTAAAAAAGGCGTTTCTATCGAAGGAGACACGGCGCAAATTTCTTCAATTTATGATTGGTTTGCGGTGGACTTTGGTGGAGAGAAAAACGTGTTTAACCACATCAGGCAATACGCGCCGCAGTACAATCGCTTTTCCGGTCGAGTGAAATACGACTACGATTGGAATTTGAATCAAGCCAACTGATTTTACTGAGTGGATAGTTTGAAGAGCTTTGGGTCACCAGTAACCCAAAAGCCCAAAAAGGGCACCAAGTGCCCTTTTGATTTTCATCTCTGATAGAAACAACAAGATTACTTAAAACCTTTTACCTTCTTAATCAGGTCGTAAGCATTTTGAATTTCTTGCGATTTTTCTTTAGCCACATTCATCATTTCTGGTGGCAGACCTTTCGCCATTAGCTTATCTGGATGGTGCTCGTTCATCAGCTTACGGTAAGCACGCTTAACCGTTTTACTGTCGGCATCCGCCGAAACATCGAGGATTTTATACGCATCCGCTAACTGATCGGCTTGAGACGCTTGCTGCCACCCTGCTCCAGACGATTGATACTGGCCTTGATGCTGACCGTGAAAACCACCCTGATGCTGGAAGCGAAATGCCGCTTCTTGCATGTGTAGACGACGCTCTAGCTGCTCAGAAGAAAACCCTAAAGCGCGAGCGATTTTGTGCAGTACATTTCGTTCACTAGGGTGAATTTCACCATCGGCAAAGGCGGCTGAAATTTGCAACTCCAAGAAAAATTGCAGCAAGTCGAAACGACCTGCAGTAGAGATCTTAACTCTAACCAACACCTCTTCAAGCGGGAAATCACTTTCCTTACCGTCACGAAATGCGTCTTGTGCTGCACGCCGCTGTTCACCATGCAGGTTCATGCGGTCCATCATGGCTGAAGCAAGCTGGATCTCTTCTTTAGTGACCTGACCTTTCGATTTTGCCACATGCCCCATCACAGCAAAGGCCGCTTTGAAAAACTCTTCCTGACGTTGTGCCTGACTAGGTCCTTTACCGAACCCACCGGTAGAGAACCCCGCCTGCCTCAAACGACGTGCTTTATCAAACTGATGGCCAACAAATAAGCCAAATAGCAAGCCGAGCGGCCCGCCAAGTAACAAGCCAAAAAAGGCACCTAATATTTTGCCAAAAATATGCATTATGTGTTCTCTATCAATGAATTTTTATCGACGAAAGCGGTCTTATAGTGCCGTATGCAACGATTTCCTTTATGATAATGGAATTAGTTTTATTTCGGCTAGGCCATTCGCCTGCTTATCTTTGCAGCTACTTTATCTCGATTATGCCACAGCGAGCCAATGAGCTGGGACATTTACGACGATAGTAGTTGATTCATTTGGCTATTACGCTAGGGTACAACAAGCCCTATAGCCATCGAGTAATATCAATTACCGTAAGTAAGTGATCAGTTATTTACTACGATTGGTATAACAGTGACACAGGAAAGTTCGATTCAATGCAACATTTTTCCCGCACATTTTTAGCGGCCTCTATCTGCACCGCCTTGTTTGTACCTACCACTCAAGCTGACGCGAATATCCATGATAGTGTGCAGGAAATGCCCACCACAGATCAATGTTTGGTCGATACTAGTGGTGATCAGGACGATTTAAATGCACCCGTGGTGGTCGAAGCTGACAGACTGCAAGCCATTAGTGGCGATAAAGCACAGTACTCTGGTAACGTCCAAGTTACGCAAGGTCAAAAGAAAATAACTGCAGATAGCGTAACGCTGCACCAACAAGACAACGTCGTGGTTGCTGAAGGTAACGTCACCTTTAATGACGGTCAGGTCGAAGCCCGATCGGAGCGCGTGACCAGCGATATTGATCAAGATACCTTCTCACTCGAGAACACAGACTACCACTTTATTTGCCAACAAGGCCGAGGCACGGCGGCCTATATTGCGCGTACTGGTCAGTCAGTTTATGAATTGGAAGACGGCTCCATCACATCTTGTCCTCAGGGCGATAACTCGTGGCGTCTGGTCGCATCTGGTATCGATGTCGATCAAGATGAAGAGACTGCGACACTGCATCACCCTCGTTTTGAAGTATTAGATGTTCCTATCTTCTATGTACCTTACCTGACCATGCCTATTGGCAACACACGTAAGTCGGGTCTGCTTTTCCCTTCCCTATCATATGGCTCTAGCGATGGTATGGAAGTAGAAGTGCCGTTTTACTGGAACATTGCCCCTCAATACGATATGACCCTGACCACGCTCTACATGCAGCAACGTGGGACCAAATTCGACACAGACTTCCGCTATCTAACCGATGGTTGGGGAGAAGGTGAAATCAAGGGCGAATACCTAAATTCAGACAGAAAGTATGCCGATGAAACACGCTGGGGCTACCAGTTTAAGCATGAAGGCATTATCGACAAGCACTGGGTCGTGGATGTCGATTACTCAGAAGTAAGTGATATTGATTACTTCCTGGATCTCGACTCTGATATCGGTAACCGAGAAGATGGTCAACTGATGCAAGAAGGAGAAGTCCAATACCGCTCAGATTTCTGGGACGCCTCGTTAACTGTTCGTGATTTCCAGGTTCTGTTACAAGAAGAAAACAAACCTTACCGTTTGATGCCTCAGTTGGCGTTAAACTACTACACGCCAGTGTGGGGAAATTACCTTAACTTTGATGTTAAAAGCCAACTTAGCCGTTTTGACACTAGTGATAACGCAAAACCCGATGCAACTCGCTTTCATATCGAGCCAGGCTTTACTGTCCCACTATCTAACTCTTGGTCAGCTTGGACCACGGAAGCTCGTGTACTTGCCACTTACTACTCGCAAGACTTAAATGGTCTTACCGACTCAGATCTAGAGCTTCAGCTGGATGAAAAAGTATCTCGTGTGATTCCAGAGTTCCGCACTAACGCGCAAATTTATCTTGAGCGTGATACCAGCTGGGTAGAAGGTTATACCCAAACTCTGGAACCACAGGTTCAGTACTTGTACGTACCTAAAGAAGACCAAACCAATATCTATAACTACGATACAACGTTGCTGCAAACCGATTACTACGGTCTATTCCGCAGCCGTAAATACAGTAGTATCGATAAGATCGCATCCGCTAACCAACTAAGCTACGGTGCAAGCACACGTTTCTTTGATGACGACTATAAAGAACGTCTTAATATTTCATTTGGCCAAATCTACTACTTTGATAAAAAGACCAAGCTTAGCAACAACCCAACCGATCCAGATGAAACAACAAACTATTCGTCTTGGGCGATTGAAGCAGATTTCAACTACAACGATTCCTTGTTCTATCATGGCGGTATTCAGTACGACATCGACCTAGGATCAATGCAACTTGCGAACAGCACGTTAGAGTACCAGTTCGACGGTGGCTTTATTCAAAGTAACTACCGTTATGTCACTCGTGAATACATTGAAGATACGATCATTCTCGAAAACCTGGACACCATTACTCGTAAAGGTATTTCTCAAGCAGGTATTGTTGCCGCTTACGAATTCAACCAGAACTGGTCCGCCAGTGGTCAGTACTACTATGACCTAAATGAAAATAACGACTTAGAATGGCTAGCAGGCTTACGTTATCAATCTGATTGTTGGTATATCGGTTTGACCTATTCTAACCAACTGTTAGGCTGGGAAGACCAAATTATCGGCGGCTCAGGGGCATCAGCAGAATACGAGAACAACTTCAGTGTTAGCGTAGGTATCCAAGGGTTTGCTACCAACCAAACTACTGGCACTGCTGCCAAAGAATTGGAAGGCTCAGATAACACAATCAAGTATGGTCGCCCATTCTATCTGAACAATTAATCGAATTAAGCGTCTTAGAGTAAACAAGACACTAATTAAAAAATACTGACGGAATTTTAAATGAAAATTTGGAAATCAATCTTATTTACGACCCTACTCTCTTGCGGAGCCGTTGCAGCACCAGTAGAGCTTGATAAGGTTGCAGTTATCGTTAATGACGGTGTCATTCTACAAAGTGATATCGACACAGCGCTAAAAACGCTACAAGCCAATGCACGCCAAAGTGGTAAAAGCCTACCTTCTGCCCAGGTTTTGCATGATCAAGTAGTAGAAAAACTGATCCTTGATACGCTTCAAGGCCAAGAGGCTGATCGTATCGGCGTTCGCATCGACGACAGTCGTCTCAATCAGGCCATTGCGGAGATTGCACGCAACAACAATCAAAGTATGGAACAACTGACTGCATCGATTGAAAGTGAAGGGCTAAGTTACACTGAATTCCGCGAGCAAATCCGCAAGGAAATTGCAGCATCAGAAGCACGTAATGCGCTTGTACGTCGCCGAATTAACATTCTGCCAGCGGAAGTAGACAGCCTTTCAGAACAGTTGTCACAAGAAACTAACGCAACGGTCCAATACAAAATTAGCCATATTCAGCTGCGCTTCTCCGATGATCAAGACAAGTCGGAAGTAGAAGCCGAAGCGAAAGCGCTAGCCAAAAAACTTAACGACGGCGCTGACTTCACTGAAATGGCTTACACCTACTCTAAAGGCCCGAAAGCCCTACAAGGTGGTGACTGGGGCTGGATGCGTAAAGAAGAAATGCCAACTATCTTTGCCGACCAAATCAATATGCAGAACAAAGGCAGCATTATCGGTCCATTCCGTAGTGGTGTTGGGTTCCATATCCTAAAAATTGACGATGTAAAAGGTCTGGAAACTGTTGCTGTAACTGAAGTTAACGCTCGTCATATTCTGATCAAACCAACGGTCATCCTGAGTGATGATGGTGCTAAAAAGCAGTTGAATGAATACACTCGCCGTATTAAAGCTGGCGAAGCAACGTTTGCTCAGCTAGCTTCTCAATACAGCCAAGACCCTGGCTCTGCTGCTCAGAACGGTGAACTTGGTTACCAAACTCCGGACCTTTACGTACCCGAATTTAAACATCAGGTAGAAACACTACCTGTGGGTTCGATCAGTGAGCCATTCAAAACTGTTCACGGCTGGCATATTGTAGAAGTACTGGATCGCCGTCAGGTTGACCGTACAGACTCTGCATTGAAGAATAAAGCTTACCGCATTCTCTTTAACCGTAAGTTTAATGAAGAAGCAGGCGCATGGATGCAAGAACTACGTGCAAGTGCGTTTGTTGAAATCGTGGATGACAGCAATGACAACTAATCTAGTCCGCAGAATTGTCGTAACCGCGGGGGAACCTGCGGGTATCGGCCCTGACCTGGTGCTTGCTCTCTCAAAAGAAGACTGGGCACACCAAATTGTCGTCTGCGCAGATAAAAACATGTTAATGGAACGAGCCAAATTACTTGGTATCGATGTCCAACTCTCTGATTATAATCCAGAAGAAGCGCCACAAGCACAAAAAGCCGGCACGCTTATCGTTGATCATATCGAAATGCCAGAAAGTACGGTTGCCGGTCAGCTCAATGAAGCGAATGGCCACTATGTGCTAAAAACGCTAGAAAGAGCCGCTTTAGGCTGTATGAATGACGAATTTGATGCTATTGTCACCGGCCCTGTTCATAAGGGGGTGATCAATCGCTCTGGCGTTGCGTTCAGTGGTCATACTGAATTCTTTGCCGAGAAGTCTAATACTCCGTTAGTTGTGATGATGCTGGCGACAGAAGGACTGCGTGTTGCGCTGGTAACCACACATATTCCTCTGGCGTATGTGTCGAAAGCCGTCACTGGAGAGCGATTAGAGAAAATCATCGATATTCTTCATCAAGACCTAGTAGAAAAATTTGCCATCAAGCAACCAAACATCTATGTTTGCGGGCTTAACCCACACGCGGGAGAAGATGGCTGTTTAGGTCATGAAGAGATCGAAACCATCACTCCGACACTGGAAAAAATTCGACAAGAAAAAGGGTTTAATCTGATCGGCCCACTACCGGCAGATACCATTTTCAATGACAAATATTTAAACGATGCTGATGCTGTTTTAGGCATGTACCACGATCAAGTATTGCCAGTATTAAAATACAAAGGCTTTGGTCGTTCAGTAAACATTACTCTTGGTCTACCCTTTATTAGAACATCGGTGGATCATGGTACTGCATTAGATCTGGCAGGGACAGGTCAGGCGGATACAGGAAGTTTCCGAACAGCGCTCACGCATGCGATAGAATTGGTAGAGAAGAAACAATGAGAAATGATGTCCATTTAGGACACAAAGCGCGTAAACGTTTTGGTCAAAACTTCCTGAACGATCCATACATTATTGATGGTATCGTATCAGCGATTAACCCAAGACCAGGTCAGAATCTGGTTGAAATTGGTCCAGGTCTGGGCGCTATTACTGAACCAGTAGGCCGTGAAGTCGACAAGTTCACCGTTATCGAGCTAGACCGAGACCTAGCTGAGCGTTTACGTAACCACCCGGAGCTGGCTGATAAGTTAACGATTCATGAAGGCGATGCGATGCGTTTCGACTTCACGCAGCTCGTAAAGCCGAACAACAAGCTACGTATCTTCGGTAACTTGCCGTACAACATCTCTACCCCATTGATGTTTCATCTTTTTGAATTCCATAAAGACATTCAAGACATGCACTTTATGCTTCAAAAAGAAGTGGTAAATCGTTTGGCAGCTGGCCCTGGCAGCAAAGCTTATGGCCGTCTGACGGTTATGGCTCAGTACTACTGCAAAGTGGTGCCTGTACTAGAAGTGCCACCAACAGCATTCGTACCGCCACCAAAAGTAGACTCAGCTGTCGTTCGTCTGGTTCCTTACGAAGAACTACCGTGCCCGGCTAAAGACTTGCGCTTACTCGATCGCGTCTGCCGTGAAGGCTTTAACCAGCGTCGTAAGACCGTACGCAACTGCTACAAATCACTGTTGAGTACAGAAGTGTTGGAAGAGCTGGGGGTCAACCCAAGTATGCGTCCAGAGAACCTGACGCTAGAGCAATTCGTCGCGATGGCGAACTGGCTGGCGGATAACCCACAGCACTAAGTAAACCAAACAATAAGCCAAACCCTGTAGGTTTGGCTTATTGCTAATTTTTCAAGGAGTGTACATGGACGTCATTCAACCCTGCATTAAAATTCAAGTTCACACCAAATACATCAAAGAACAGTCTAATCCCGAGCTACAACGCTACGTTTTTGCCTACACCATCACGATTAAAAACCTGAGTCAGCAAACTGTGCAATTGATAAGCCGTCGTTGGTTGATCACCGACTCTAATGGCAAACAGATGACGGTTGAAGGAGATGGTGTGGTTGGACAGCAGCCGTTTATCCCAAGTAACGATGAATACACATACAGCAGTGGGACTGCGTTAGAGACACCAGTCGGTGTTATGCAAGGACACTATAAGATGCTAGATGAACAGGGTCAGGAGTTCATCGCTGAGATAGAACCGTTCCGCCTTGCGGTTCCGAATGTTTTGAATTAATGAGATTGGAGAGTCAGTGGCTACCTATATTGTTGGCGATATCCAAGGCTGCTTTGAAGAACTGCAGCGCCTATTAGAACAAGTATCTTTCTCTCCCAAGAATGATCAACTCTGGCTGGCTGGTGATCTTGTAGCCAGAGGGCCTAAGTCCTTAGAAACCTTACGCTTCGTTAAATCTTTAGGTGACAGTGCCAAAGTGATACTTGGTAATCACGATCTGCATTTACTTGCCGTCGCTCACGGCGCTAAGAAATTGAAAGATAAAGATAGAACCGCTCCAATTTTCGCAGCTCCCGACAGTAAAAAGTTATTGCGATGGCTATCCAGGCAACCGCTTCTTGCAGAGCATGATGACTTCGTAATGTGTCATGCCGGAATTTCACCACAGTGGAATTTGGCAACAGCGCGCCGATGTGCTCGAGAAGTGGAAAATATCCTCCAAAGCGATCACTTATCGTGGCTGCTACACAATATGTACAGCAACAAACCAGATTACTGGGATGATTCTCTGACAGGGTTAGATCGCTATCGCTACACCATCAATGCATTTACTCGTATGCGCTTTTGTTTTCCGGATGGACGCCTGGATATGGATTGTAAACTGCCTCCACAACAAGTAACAGGAGAGGAGTTAATTCCTTGGTTTGACCTTCCACAGAGAGTCAAACTAGGCAAGACCGTCCTATTCGGACACTGGGCTGCACTCCAGGGGCATATCGGTGAGCAGGTGATAGGCCTAGATACTGGCTGTGTTTGGGGAGGAGAATTGACGATGATCCGCTGGGAAGATAAACAAATATTTACCCAACAGGCATTAAGTTAAGCCATTCATTCTCTGAACATAAACATACCCGATAAACAAAAAGCACCGCATTCGCGGTGCTTTTTTATAACCATTATTTTTCCAGAATCGTAAAACGCATGTTGTAAGCGTTTTTCTCATCCGCTTGATACGCTTCTGAATAAGTTTCTTTAAACTCACTCCCCCAATCAGGGAACTGCGTATCACCTTCGATAGCCGCCTCTATATGTGTCACATACAACTTAGTCGCAAGTGGTAGGCAGGCTGAGTAAATGGCCCCACCACCAATAATCATCACTTCTTCCACATCACCCGCAACTTCTAAGGCTTGCTCAATAGACGTTACTGTCGTTACACCTTCAATATTCAATGAGTCATCACGACTGATCACAATGTTAAGACGGCCAGGTAATGGACGTCCGATAGACTCATAGGTTTTGCGTCCCATAACTACGGGTTTGCCCATCGTACAACGCTTAAACCATACGAAGTCGGCCGGTAAGTGCCATGGCATTTGATTATCTTTACCAATGATACGATTGTCTGCCATCGCGGCAATCATACTAATGATCATGTCGGGTCCTTATACTATCGGTCTACGGCGGTAGAATAACAGCCCCGGAACAGCAAGGCCAATGGCTAAACCTGCAATAATAAACATGGCTTTAAGAAAATTTTCCATACACGTCGCAAGCAGTTCTGGCGAGTAACCTAAATGGTTTATCTCTACCATTGCAATCATGGCTTTATAGGCAAACACGCCGGGAACCATAGGAATCAGGGCGGCAACGGTGAAAACTTTCGGGTGAGCCAAAAAGCGGCGAGACCAATACACACCAATCATCCCAACTAATGTCGCGGCGAAGAACGTTGCCCACTCAATAGGAATACCAAACTGCATCATTAAATAACGACTACCATGACCAATAGCGCCGCCTACTGCACAGTAGATTAATGCCTTATGCGGCACATTGAAGACCAATGCAAACCCCACTGCGGGAATAGCGGCAAAAAACATATCGTTTAATAAGCCAACCAGTAAATCGACAATACTCATCTGATGCTCCATCCCCAAATACCGGTCACACTCATCGCTGCCACAATGCCTAGACACGTCGCAAGCGTTAATAAACTCGCCATCACAAAGCGGGCAATCCCCATATTGATATGACCTTTGAGCATGTCGGCTACCGAGTTAATCAGTGGGAAGCCCGGAACTAGCATCAACACTGACGATGCCATCGCGACCGTAGGTAGGTTACCAATCTGATAGATTTCCGCCTGCGCAGAAATTAGGGTAGTCACAAATGCCGTAGCGGCAAAATTGAGTAAAGGATTGAAATGACGGTGGCCAATTTCCTGACGAACAATCATGCCGACTGCAGAGGCTAAGAAAGTCATGAAAAATATGCTTACATCCCCCCCAGCTAAATGGCTGAACGCTGCACATGACAATCCAATCATAAAGACCACCAACCAGCGGTTATAGCGCTCAGGACTGATATGATCGAGCTTTTTCTGCGCCATGGCACAATCGAGTAACCCACGCTCCATCATGATACAAATACGCTGAATTTGTGTAATTACACGCATATTAATGCCACGATCGGCACAACTTCGTGTCGTTGTAATACAATGGCTATCCATAAGAGTGGTAACAACAAGTGCATTCGCAGAGAGTGCTACTGCGACTTCATGTACACCACAAGCCAAGCCAATACGGCGCATAATATCGCTAACTAAGGTACTTTCAGCGCCATGAGCGAGTAACATCTGTCCAGCTTGAGCAACAAGGCGAGAGATCGCCCTCTGATTTGATACCGATACCTCTGCGGTAGGTATAGTTTCCAATGCCATAGATACGTCTAAGTCCTTTTAGGGTCTACATAATTGATGATACAAAGCCCAGCAAATTTCTAATCATTCATGCTGGCATTAATATTATTGTGCCGTAAATCACATCATCTAAATATGATTAGATACAAAAAAAGCCGCAATAGGCATTGCGGCTTAATTTAATTTTCTTGGTAAATATTACCGGATGATAAAATTAGTCACGAACGTAGACAACGTGGCCGTCATCTTCTTCATCATCCCAGTCGTCGTCGTCGTCATCATCTTCAGTAACAACGTCTTTACCAGCCATTGCATCTTTATGGTAGTCATCCCACATGAAGTTAACTTTATCTTCTTCAGCCACTTCTTCCTCTTCACGAGGTAGGTTTTCCATAAAGTCAGCCAGCTTGTAACAAAGTTCTTTCGTTCCAGAACGGTTGATTGCCGAGATCTTAAAGTACTCGTCTTCCCAACCTAGCGCGTCCAAGATCTCTTGGATTTTTTCATTCGCTTCTTCTTCCGGCATCAGATCAACTTTGTTGAACACCAACCAACGAGGTTTATCCGCTAGCTTTTCACTGTACTGCTCTAACTCATCAATGATCGTTAGCGCGTTTTGCACTGGATCAGACTGATCAACCGGCATGATATCGATCATGTGCAGTAAAACGCGGCAACGTTCTAGGTGTTTTAGGAATCGAATACCTAAACCTGCACCATCCGCAGCGCCTTCAATCAGACCAGGGATATCCGCAACGACAAAGCTTTTCTCAGGTACAACACTGACCACACCTAAGCTTGGGATAAGCGTTGTAAATGGGTAATCCGCCACTTTTGGTTTTGCAGCAGATACAGCACGAATAAAGGTTGATTTACCCGCGTTTGGCAAGCCAAGCATACCAACGTCAGCAAGCAGTAATAGCTCTAGACGAATTTCACGAACTTCACCTTTGGTACCCAACGTTCTCTGACGAGGAGCGCGGTTTACAGAAGACTTAAAACGCGTGTTGCCCAGACCGTGCCAACCACCTTTAGCTACCATTACTTTTTTGCCGTGTTCAGCAACTTCCGCAACGATTTCGTTGGTGTGGATATCGACTGCACGAGTACCAACCGGCACACGCATCACAATATCTTTACCACGCTTACCAGTACAGTTACCACCGCGGCCATTTTCTCCACGCTCTGCTTCGTAAAAACGTTGGAAACGGTAATCGATTAGGGTGTTTAGGTTTTCGTCAGCTTGGATATAAACATCACCGCCGTCACCACCATCACCGCCATCAGGACCACCTTTAGTGATGAATTTTTCACGCCAGAAACTAACAACGCCGCTACCGCCGTCACCAGCCTGAACTTTTACTACAGCTTCATCTACGAACTTCATCTTTTACTCCGACTACTTCGTGCGTGGATTATATCTACTTTGTCATCTGACAATTTTAGCAGATGACAGATCTAAACTCCCAGATTCAAATCGCTTTGGATCAACCGAGAAGTTTCGATATGTCGACTGCTACAAATAAAAAACCCCGCCGATCCGGCAGGGCTTTTGAATTCAGCTTAAAGCTATTAAGTAATTGAGTTAAAAACTAATTACTCAGCTTCGATGCTAACAAACTTACGGTTCTTAGGACCTTTCACTTCGAACTTCACTTTACCTTCAGTAAGAGCGAATAGAGTGTGGTCTTTACCGATACCTACGTTGTTACCAGCGTGGAACTTAGTACCACGTTGACGCACAATGATGTTACCTGCAAGTACAGATTCACCACCGAAACGCTTAACACCTAGACGTTTGCTTTCTGAATCGCGGCCGTTACGAGTAGAACCACCAGCTTTTTTGTGTGCCATTGTTAAACTCTCCTAATAGATTAAGCGTTGATACCAGTGATCTTCACTTCAGTGAACCACTGACGGTGACCCTGTTGCTTACGAGAGTGCTTACGACGACGGAACTTAACGATTTTAACTTTATCGCCACGACCGTGTTGTACAACTTCAGCAACAATTTTGCCGCCCTCTACAAGAGGAGCACCAACTTTGATGTCTTCGCCGTTAGCAACAAGAAGAACTTTATCAAATTCTACAGTTGCACCAGTTTCAACGTCTAATTTCTCTAAACGAAGAGTTTGACCTTCGCTTACACGGTGTTGTTTACCACCAGATTGGAAAACAGCGTACATATTTTACTCCGCTTTTTCCGCACAGCCTTTCGTGAGGGTGTGCGCTAAACTAATCATCAATAGGGCGCAGATTCTACAGAAGAGAAGTCCCTATGACAAGCCATATTTTGAAAAAATTGGCGAAAAGCTAATCGCCAAAGAAAAGTGCGGCAATCATGCCCTTTAGTAATGTATTAATCAACGTTTTTTAGTGTATTATTCGACAATTATATAAATCGAATAAGCCTTGCAGGGTCTAACTTCAGCCGGATATACAATGGATTTTAAAACTATCCAAGCGCTTACTGCCAATGACATGGCAAAAGTGAATGAAACAATTCAAGCCCAATTAAATTCTGATGTCTCTTTAATCAATCAGCTCGGTTTCTATATCGTCAGTGGTGGAGGCAAACGCCTCAGACCGTTATTGGCGATCTTGTCAGCCCGTGCTCTTGGATATCAAGGCAGCGGTCATACCATGGCAGCTGCGTTTATTGAGTTCATCCATACAGCAACTCTGTTGCATGATGATGTGGTAGACGAGTCAGATATGCGCCGTGGTAAAGCGACCGCAAATGCTGCCTTTGGCAATGCAGCAAGCGTGCTAGTTGGGGATTTTATCTACACTCGCTCATTCCAAATGATGACTGAGCTAGGATCCATGAAGATCCTTCAGTTAATGAGTAACGCCGTAAACGTGATCGCCGAAGGTGAAGTTCAGCAGTTAATGAACTGCAACGATCCTGATACGACAGAAGAAAGCTACATGCAGGTCATCTATTCTAAGACAGCACGCTTGTTTGAGTCCGCGACGCAAATTGGTGCCATCCTGAATAATGCTCCTGAACACGTTGAAATCGCATTGCAGAATTACGGTAAGTACTTAGGTACCGCATTCCAACTCATTGACGACGTCATGGATTACACATCTGATGGCGAAGACATGGGTAAAAATGTTGGCGATGATTTGGCAGAAGGTAAACCAACCCTTCCTCTACTTCATGCGATGCGAAACACTACCCCTGAAAATGCTCAAATGATCCGTGAAGCGATTGAGAAAGCAAACGGAATGGATCGTCTTGACGATATCCTTGCAGTTATGAAAGAAGTTGGTTCTCTTGAGTACACAACTCAAAAGGCACTCGAAGAAGCCGACAAGGCGATAGCGGAGCTGTCTGTGCTGCCTGAGTCTGAGTATAAAGAAGCACTCATTACACTGGCTCATGTGGCGGTGAAACGCACTCGATAAGCACTGCTAGCTGGACCAGCAAGGCGATAAATCATGACCACCGACCGAAATTGGTGGTTTAAGGCTGAAAAGAAAAAGGAAGAGCAAGCTCTTCCTTTTTTCGTTCCAGTGATCGTTTTCTCCGCTAATAGTAGCGGTCGCTTCCTCCGTGAAGCTGCGGGTCATCTTCTATCTCGTCAAACGTGACGGCGATTTGCTGGTCAGTTCCCTGTTTAGCCAGTAAAACCGTTTCAGCTTCACGATCAACAACAAGAATGGTACCTACGCCTTGTTGGCACTCTACAACCATGCCCTTACGGATTCGACTTGCTTCCATACCCTACTCCTGATTGACATTGTTGGTGTCACACTCTTGTACGTCAGACAGAAAAAAGGGATCAAAAAAGCCGATCCTAAGATCGGCTCTGTTATAAACGGTATAAACGCTTAAGATTATTTAGCGAACTCAACACCGATGTTGATATCACCATTTAGCGTTTCTAGCATATTGTCTAGAGCAGACTTTTCGAAGTCGCTTAGTGCGCCGTAGCTTAGCACTTCCTCAACACCTTCTTTACCTAGCTTCACTGGCTGAGCAAAGTATGGTGCGTGCTCACCGTCACCTTCAACGTAAGCACACTCAACAACGCCTTCTTCACCCTGAAGAGCACGTACTAGAGACAGACCAAAGCGACACGCCGCTTGCCCCATAGACAGAGTTGCACTACCGCCACCCGCTTTCGCTTCAACGACTTCAGTACCCGCGTTCTGGATACGCTTAGTCAGTGCTTCAACTTCTTCAGCAGTAAACTCAACACCTTCTACCTGAGAAAGCAGAGGAAGAATAGTCACACCTGAGTGGCCGCCGATAACTGGTACACGAACATCACTTGGATCTTTGTCTTTTAGCTCAGCAACAAAGGTTTCTGAACGGATAACGTCAAGTGTTGTTACACCGAATAGTCTGCGCTTGTCATAAACGCCTGCTTTCTTAAGTACTTCTGCAGCGATTGGCACCGTCGTATTCACAGGGTTAGTAATAATACCAACGCATGCTTTAGGGCAAACTACAGCAATTTTCTCAGCCAGTGCCTTTACGATACCAGCATTAACATTAAATAGATCCGCACGATCCATACCTGGCTTACGTGCAACGCCAGCAGAAATTAGAACCACATCTGCGCCTTCCAGTGCAGGGGTTGGATCCTCACCTGCGTATCCTTTGATCGATACTGGAGTTGGGATGTGGCTGAGATCAGCGGCAACACCTGGAGTAACAGGTGCAATATCATATAGGGCTAAATCAGAACCTGCAGGAAGACGGTTCTTAAGTAAAAGGGCAAGGGCTTGACCGATACCGCCAGCGGCACCAATAACGGCTACTTTCATGTAGTTCTCCTTGAGAGTATTCTCTTATAAACGTATTCATAGGGTATTTTGTAACCAACCCGGTAAAACTATCGGAATCACAACTTGATTACAATCAATTAACGCCAGCTTTGCGACCTCGCGCAACTCAGCATTTCCGTGCTACACAAGAGATTGGATTATTCTTGTATTCATTTGAAATGACAATAGATTACAGGAAATAAAACAGATGTATGACCACCCACCTAACGAGATATCATTCTGTTTATAATTTACAGTGATGTAACTAGCATTATCTTGGGACTTTTTGGAACTGTCTGAATATATATGCGAGAATATGCAGAATTGCTGATCCGTAATTAAGAGAATCATAATGACTATGCGCAATACTGAAAAACAAGATAACCTAGTCCGAGCTTTTAAAGCCCTGTTAAAGGAAGAGAGTTTTGGCTCACAGGGCGAGATTGTTGATGCTCTAAAACTGCAAGGTTTTGAAAGTATTAACCAATCTAAAGTTTCTCGCATGCTGACTAAGTTTGGTGCTGTTCGTACACGTAATGCAAAAATGGAAATGGTTTACTGTCTTCCTGCAGAACTGGGTGTACCAACGACAAGCAGTTCTTTGCGTGAACTAGTATTGGATATCGACCACAATGCAGCGTTAGTTGTTATCCATACAGGTCCAGGCGCTGCGCAACTTATCGCTCGTATGCTGGACTCTCTCGGCAAGTCTGAAGGCATCTTGGGTGTGGTCGCTGGTGATGACACTATATTTATCACTCCAACGTTGCCAGTATCTACAGAACAGCTGTTCAAATCCGTGTGTGAACTGTTCGAATACACCGGCTAACAGCAATAAGTCGAAGTCACCTAACTGATTGTGAGCTATAAGATAAATCCTATTTTGTAGCTCACTATTTCCTTCCTTCAGTGCGTTTTAAGGTTATATTTCAACCAAAATGTTTGTGATCTGAATCACGCATTCAATTTTTCCTTCCTTCCCCCACATTCAATCGTAAACTACTGTTATAAAAGGAATAAAATAACAGTTTAATCACTAGCTATTAACGCAATCTTCAGATTTATTCGCTATAACTTTTAACAGTCGAATAATTTTCTACCAATTTTTTGTTATGATTTGTTCGCTTTTTCAAACAATTGGATTGGAAAAGATGCCGTTTCCAAACAGGAAACTCCAGAAGTGATTGATGGTTATTTCCGGGTAAATAATGAAATATAAGGAAGGGAATTTCATGGCATTTAACAAACTACTCAAAGTAGGCGCTATCGCTGCAGCCGTTATGGGTGCAGGCGCAGTAAACGCTCAAGAGTTTATTACTATCGGTACTGGCTCGGTTACAGGTGTTTACTACCCTACTGGCGGTGCTATCTGTAAATTGGTCAACAAAGGTCGCAAAGATCACAACATTCGTTGTTCCGTTGAGTCGACTGGTGGTTCTATTTACAACGTTAACACTATCCGTGCGAGCGAATTAGACTTCGGTATCGTTCAGTCGGATTGGCAATACCATGGCTACAACGGTACGAGTAAGTTTGCGGAACAAGGCCCGTACAAAAAGCTACGTGCAATGTTCTCTCTACATACTGAACCTTTCAACATTATCGCTCGAGCAGACTCTGGCATCGAAAACGTTAAAGACCTGAAAGGTAAACGTGTCAATATCGGTAACCCAGGTTCTGGTGACCGTGCCACAATGGGCGTAGTGATGGAGGCAATGGGTTGGACTCTAGACAGCTTCCAGTTGGCTTCAGAGCTAAAAGGTTCTGAACGTTCTCAAGCGCTTTGTGACAACAAAATCGACGCATTCATTTACATGGTTGGTCACCCAAACGGCTCAATCAAAGAAGCAACCACCTCATGTGATGCGAAGCTAGTTCCTGCTACTGGCCCTGAAATCGACAAAATTGTTTCAGCAAACCCATACTACGCATACAGCAATGTGCCTGCAGGCATGTATCGTGGTACTGAACATGATGTGAAGAGCTTTGGTGTAGCTGCAACAATGGTTACTTCAACGGACGTATCTGATGAAGTGGCATACAATGTTGCAAAAGCTGTATTCGAAAACTTCGACACATTCAAACGTCTGCATCCAGCTTTTGCGAGCCTGAAAAAAGAAGACATGGTGAAAGCAGGCATTTCAATTCCTCTTCATCCAGGCGCGGTTAAATACTACAAGGAAGTGGGACTGCTAAAGTAAGTTTTACGGACTCTAAACCAAGGCAGGAGCACGTGGTTTCTGCCTGATTAAGTATGCTGGTTGTTGTATTTACACCAGCATACTTTGTTTATTACCTAAGGCGCTTCTAGATGCCAGACTTAATGTGACTGACTTGTTGTGTTTTTTTGAGAGCCAGCAGCACTCCAAAGTCATGATAAGTCACTCGACATTTGTCAGTTTTACCGCTGATTCATTTCTCCATGAAGAAAGCGATAAGTCCCGCATCTGGAAATCATCTGGGTATATTAGTCGGTTTTTCTAAAACCTCACACTCATGCCAAGAAAACACTTTAACGCCGCCAATTAAGAGCTTCTTACAAACCTCATTTAAATTTCAGGCAGCGGAATGCTCGACAGCAAACTTCGCTTAATTCACTACACTGATATAGGCGAAGTGAGTTTTAGACATATAAAACAGGCAGAACCATCAATAATAAGGAAAACGTACATGGCGACGAACAAAGCCCCGTCACAAGATGTGCAAGATATGGTGGCTCAGGCAGACACAGGGGCACGTAGCCCATCTGGCATACAAGGACGAATCCTCTGGTTTGTTCCTCTGTGTTGGTCACTATTTCAGTTATGGTATGCATCACCATTACCATTTATTTTTAATTTTGGCGTACTTAACGACACTGAAGCTCGTGCAATTCACTTAACATTTGCGATCTTTCTGGCTTTCACTGCTTATCCAGCAATGAAACACTCTCCACGCGATCATATTCCAGTTGTCGACTGGATTCTTGCGCTTGCTGGTAGCTTTTCAGCTGCTTATATCTATCTCTTTTACACGGAACTCGCCGGACGTTCAGGCGCGCCAACCACTCCCGATATTGTTGTTGCGGTAATTGGTATGGTGCTTCTTCTGGAAGCCACAAGACGTGCACTTGGTCCACCATTGATGTTTGTCGCCGCCGTATTCCTTATCTACACCTTCGCCGGTCCATACATGCCAGATGTCATTGCCCATAAAGGCGCGAGCTTGAATAAAGCGATGTCTCACTTATGGCTAACGACTGAAGGTGTATTTGGTGTGGCTTTGGGCGTTTCGACTTCCTTCGTATTCTTGTTTGTGCTATTTGGTGCGATGTTAGAACGTGCTGGCGCCGGTGCCTACTTCATTAAGGTGGCTTTCTCTCTGTTAGGTCACATGAGAGGTGGTCCAGCAAAAGCGGCCGTTGTGGCTTCAGGTCTTTCAGGCCTTGTATCTGGCTCTTCGATTGCTAACGTAGTAACTACCGGTACATTTACGATACCGTTGATGAAGCGCGTTGGTTTCCCGGGAACCAAAGCAGGTGCAGTCGAAGTAGCAGCATCCACCAACGGTCAGTTGACGCCACCTATCATGGGTGCCGCTGCATTTTTGATGGTGGAATACGTTGGGATCTCGTACGTTGAAGTAATCAAAGCGGCAATACTACCAGCGCTTATCTCGTATATTGCATTGATTTACATCGTTCACCTTGAAGCTTGTAAAGCGGGCATGACTGGTTTACCTCGTCGTCATAACCCAACCATGTTGCACAGCATGCTGTCGTTCACCGGAACTATT
The DNA here is from genome assembly GCF_021728395.1 of Vibrio sp. J1-1. Classification (GTDB taxonomy): domain Bacteria; phylum Pseudomonadota; class Gammaproteobacteria; order Enterobacterales; family Vibrionaceae; genus Vibrio. The sequence goes on from NZ_JAKKCM010000005.1 coordinate 54,267, forward strand.
TTAGGGCTTTGTGTCATCAGTGCGCTGGTCTACTACGGTGTCGGCTGGACGAAAGATGCCTTTGGTGAGGCAGCGACACCTATCGTGATGGTTGCACTTCTCATTACTTATATTGCTTTGGTTAAAGTATCGGCGAATCACACTAAAGATGGTGCGATCAATATAGAAGAAGAGCTGACTGAAGTGCCTGAACCTGGACCAACAGTAAAGTCGGGGCTGCACTTCCTACTGCCAATTGTGGTGCTGGTTTGGTGTTTAACCGTTGAGCGATTCTCTCCGGGGTTATCGGCATTCTGGGCCACCGTGTTCATGATTTTCATCCTGTTAACGCAACGCCCTTTAATTGCCTTGCTATCTAAACAAGGGGATATTGGAGAGCAGACGAAGGAAGGTCTTATTGATCTTCTGGAAAGTTTAGTCTCTGGCGCACGTAACATGATTGGTATCGGTGTAGCGACGGCGGCTGCTGGTACGGTGGTAGGCGTGGTGACACTGACTGGTATTGGTCTGGTTATGACTGACTTTGTCGAGTTCATTTCTGGCGGTAGTGTGTTCCTGATGCTGCTGTTCACCGCGGTAATCAGTTTGATTCTGGGGATGGGTCTGCCAACAACAGCAAACTACATCGTCGTATCAACGCTAATGGCACCAGTCATTGTTACGCTTGGCGCGGCACATGGACTTATCATCCCACTGATAGCCGTTCACCTGTTCGTATTCTATTTCGGTATTTTGGCCGACGATACGCCGCCAGTGGGTTTAGCCGCCTTTGCTGCAGCAGCCATCGCTAAATCAGATCCGATCCGTACCGGTATTCAGGGCTTCACCTATGATATCCGTACCGCCATTTTGCCATTCATGTTCGTCTTCAATACCCAACTGCTGTTGATGGGTATCGACACATGGTGGCATTTAGCACTGACCATCATATCCTCCATTATTGCGATGCTAATATTTTCCGCAGCCACTCAAGGTTGGTGGTTTACTCGCAACAAGTGGTGGGAAACCGTCCTATTATTGGTACTGACATTTTCCTTCTTCCGCCCGGGATTCTGGTGGGACATGCTGTTCCCTGCCAAAGTACTTTCTCCAGGGGTTGAAGTCGCTCAAATTGTCGAGGGACTGAGTGTGGGAGAATCGATCGAACTGCGCGTCGCCGGACAGAACCTAGAAGGTGATAACGTTGAAAAAACTGTGCTGCTGCCGTTTGACGACAATGCCACAACAGCAGAAGAACGCATCTCATCTATGGGTCTGATGCTAGTTGAAAACGACGGCAAAATGATCGTTGATATGGTGGAATTTGGTAGCCCAGCCGAATCCTCAGGTATCGATTTTGACTGGGAGATCAAATCAGTCGTTCAAAACGCTGATCGCCCAATGAAAGAGTGGGTGTTTGTGCCTTGCTTATTGATTCTGCTGGCACTAGCTATGAACCAGAAACGTCGTGCGCGCAAAGAACAACTGAGCGCCTAAACGATTCCCCCCGGGGAGACCGGGGGCTGAGTGAGAGAAATTGAATGTATAAACAAATTCTTGTACCAGTAGATCTTAATGATCAAGGTTTCTCAGACCAAGCGGTTAAACTCGCTGTTTGGCATGCGAAGCAAGCGAATGCGGTCATCCATCTGCTAACGGTTGTACCTGGAATCCATATGTCGATGGTCGCCACTTACTTTCCGAAAGATGCAGCCCTTAAAATGAAGCAAGATGTCGAACAGCAATTGACAACATTTGCTAAAGACAACATCAAGGAAGACGTCACCTATAGTATCCACGTGGCAGAAGGTAAACCGTACACAACCATTATTGAACACGCTAAGCGTTTAGGGATTGACCTGATCATCATGCCAAGCCACAAGCGTTCGAAAATCAATAAAGTCATGTTAGGCTCAGTGGCCAGCAAAGTGGTGGAGTACTCTCCCGTCAACGTGATGGTAGTGAAGCCACAAAGCTAAAGTCACTAAACAATCGTGACAAAAAAGGTTGATGTTCACATCAACCTTTTGTTTTTAATAGAGCTTATCCTGCAGCCCGAACAAATGCCTGTAGAGCTTCACTGGAGTGCGTCAATTTAAGCTCGCAAATCTCACCGGCAGCGTCAATTTTTCCACCCGCAACAAACGCAAAGTGGCTTGCTATGGCTTTTGCGTCATTCAAATGATGGGTCACCATGAGTACGGTAATTCCGCGTTCTGCTGCCAACCTTTTCACTAAGCTCAGCATCTCTTCACGCAGCACGGGGTCGAGCGCAGAGAAAGGTTCATCCAACAACCACACCGGATGAGGCTGAACAAAACAGCGCGCTAACGCCACACGTTGGCGTTGACCACCAGAGAGATGCTCTGGCAATCGATCGAGGTACTCTGCAACACCAACCTGCTTTGCGGCTTGTTCAACCTGATGCTTTTGGTCTATTGTGAGCTTTAAGCCCGGATGCAATCCTAAACTGATGTTGTCACGTACCGATAGATGAGCAAACAGATTATGCTCCTGAAATAACATTGAGAATGGACGCAAATAAGGCTCTTTACGAACAATGGATTTGCCATCAACCCGGATGTCCCCTTGGTCAGGGAGGATGAAGCCAGCGACCAGTGCCAACAATGTCGATTTACCAGCTCCACTCGGCCCCATCAACGAGACAATCTGACCTCGCTCGATGGTTAAATCAAAACGAAACAGTTCACTTTGATAGGTGTATTGCACATCATCCAACACTAACATTGTGCGCTCTCCTTCGTTTTTAGTACTTTCTCAATCAGAGTAAAACAGCCAACACTGAGTAACAGTAAGGTTACTGAAACCACAGCAGCCGCTTCCATCTGATAACTGCCGAGCAGTTGAAATAAATACAGCGGTAACGTTCTAAATTCTTGACCGCCAAATAATGCAATCGCACTTAAGTCCCCTATCGCAAACATAAAGCTGATTGCAAAAGCGTGAGCAAAAGGTTTACGTAGCGCCCGCCACTCCACGATTTTAAATCGCTGCCAGCCTCGCATCCCTAAGCTGGCACAAACATATTGATATTGCTGTTCAATGTGCAACATCGGCTGCGCTAACGTCTTAATCACATATGGCAAAGCCATCAAACTGTTGACCAGTATGACAACAAAAAATGCCAGACTGAAAACATCGGTAAAGGAACGGAGCAACAAAAATAAACCCGTACTGATCACCAGACCCGGCGTTACCAAGATAATGGTGCCAACCAACTCAATCTGATCCGCACGTGCGTTTTTATACTCCAGTCGCCAGCGTCGACTGGTGAGCAAAATGGAAACGCCTGCAGCCACTGCAAGGGTGCTCGCCATTCCTGCAACTTTTAGAGAATTGAATAGTGCAGACCAAAAACGTTCGTCATTTAATACCGAGCCAACCTGTTGATTTATTCCGCTTAGAATCACCATCGCAAGTGGCGGGATAACCAGTAAAAAGGCACCAATGATCCAAAAGCTATCCCAAGCTTTTGACCACCTATGATCCTTCGTTAAGTATTGCTGTACTGATGTGCTGCCAGAGCTTACCGATACTGGCTTTGTCAGCTTCTGTACTCCTATCGCAAGTACCCCGCACAACAACATTTGCCACAGTGCTAATAGGGCGCCAGCCTGCAGGTCAAAGTCAAATTTAATCGCTTGGTAAATAGCCAGCTCAATGGTGGTCGACTTAGGTCCGCCCCCTAGCGCCATAACCGTGGCGAAACTGGTAAAGCACAGCATAAAGACTAGGCCGCTTACATGAGGTAATTGTTGTCTTAACCGCGGCCATTCAACCCAGTGAAACTTATCCCAATTACTCATGCCGAGATGAGCACATAGCTTATGTTGCTCAGCAGGAATCGACTCAAGTGCTTGCAACAATAATCGCGCAGCATAAGGCAGATTAAAGAACACATGCGCCAGTAAAATACCGTTCAAGCCATAGATAGAAAATGGCAGCTTAGCATCAATATTTTGTAGCCACTGAGCGATCAGACCGCTGTTGCCATATATCGCCAACAATCCAAAAACCCCGACTAAAACAGGCAGTACCAACGTTGAAGCGAATAGTTTGAGCAGTAGTGATTTACCAAAAAATTCACGGCGGGAAAGCGAATGTGCGACGGGAATCGCCAAGCCCACACTGAGTAACGAGGATAGAAAAGCCTGATAAAAGCTGAACTTAGTGACGTGCTGATAATAGGGATCATTCCAGATCAGCGATACATCTAGAGACGGTGCCTGAAAAGCCAAAGCACTCAGCGCAGAAAGAACAAAGGCCGCGATGACTATCGCGACCCCTATGCCTAATTTGGGTACAGTATTCAAAGCTAACTCTTAGAAAGTCAGGGCGCTTTGCCATTCACGAATCCAAGTCTTACGCATTTTCGCCACTTCATCGGCGCTAAAGCTCAGTGACTTACTTGGCACGTTCAAGGTTTCAAAGCCTTTTGGAAGAGCAACGTCAGTGACTGGGTACATCCAGTTCCCAGTAGGCATTGCTGACTGGAATTCATCACTCAAAATGAAATTCATGAACTCGTCTGCTAACTCGGCATTCTTCGAATCTTTCACCTTGGCAGCGACTTCCACTTGCATGTAATGCCCTTCAGCAAAGTCAGCGGTAGCAAACTTAGCATCTTGCTCAGCAATCAGGTGGTAGGCCGGTGATGTAGTGTAAGAAAGTACTAAATCAGACTCTCCATTGAGGAACATGGAATACGCTTCAGACCAACCTTTGGTCACCGTGACTGTTTTACCAGCCAACTGCTGCCAAGCTTGTGTTGCATTGTCGCCGTATATTGACTTCATCCAAAGCATTAAACCCTGCCCCGGTGTTGAAGTGCGTGGGTCCTGATAAATCACTTTAAGGTCATCACGTTCTTCAACCAGCTCTTTCATGCTTTTTGGCGGGTTAGCCAATTTTTCTTTATTGTAAACGAACGCGAAATAACCGTAGTCATAAGGAACGAATACTTTATCGCTCCAACCGTTTGGTAAAATGGTTGTAGAGGTATCAACCTTGTGCTCTGTCAGCAGGCCTGTTTTCTGTGCCTCTACCATCAGATTGTTGTCCAGCCCCAAAACAATATCGGCTTTGCTGTTGCTACCTTCCAAACGAAGACGGTTCAAAATCGACACACCATCATCAAGGGCAACAAAATTTACGTCACAGCCGCATTTCGTTTCAAAAGCTTGTTCGATTTTAGGACCCGGTCCCCAATCCGCAGCGAATGAGTCATAGGTGTAGATGGTTAATGTGTTTTCAGCCGCAAAGGCTGAAGTTGTTGTCATTGCAGCAAGGGCAATCAGGCTTAGAGTGGGTTTCACTGCTCGCTCTCCATGTCTATTTCAGAGAAATTAGTTGAGCGGCACAGGTATGAGGTGGCTATTTGGGATTGCTAATATCCAGACTCAATTCCTACGCCAGCATTATCTGGTTCAGGTATTACGGGTCCCCGTAGCCTAACTAGGTTAAGCCATTAGGTCTCAGCGCCCTTATGTCTTGATGAACACAATACAAAATGGGGTTGCTCCCCGATGAGTTGAATGGATTGTATACCCAAACACCCTCGCGATGCTAGGTTACGCGAGGGGAATTGCTTTGGGACTTAACTACAGATAATGATCAGAATACTTTGCGAGATAACTATTTATGAGCGTTGGTCGTATCCCCAGCGAGGGACCAAACCTTGCTCAATCCCCAGATGATCGAGAATTCGCGCCACCATAAAGTCGATTAAGTCTTCGATGCTCTTTGGTTGATGATAAAAACCCGGCGCCGCCGGCATAATGGTGACCCCCATTTGCGACAGTTTATGCATATTTTCCAGATGCAGGGTTGAGAACGGCGTTTCTCGCACAACCAGAAGCAACTGGCCACGTTCTTTCATCACCACATCGGCTGCACGCTCAATCAGATTATCCGACATGCCGTGGGCAATCGCCGCGACGCTCCCAGCCGAACACGGACAAACCACCATTTGTTTTGGTGCTGCGGAGCCTGAAGCAACAGGTGAGAACCAGTCATCTTTACCACACACAGTAATGTTGTCAGGATCGCACTTAAGGTGCTCCACCAGCGCTTTTTGTGCAGCTTCAGGACCACTCGGTAACTTCAGGTCATGCTCGGTTGCCATCACAACCCTCGCCGCGGAAGATATCAACACATAGACGTGATAATCCGCAGCGACCAAACACTCCAGAAGTCTCAGACCATAAGGCGCGCCAGAAGCGCCAGTGAGAGCTAAGGTAATGGCTTTTTTTTGCTGCTGTTTTTTGTCAGACATAACGATTAAGCTTTTTGTTTTAATTGTTCGAGAAGTTTACCGTGAATACCGCCAAAGCCACCATTACTCATAACCAGTATTTGGTCACCAGGCTTTGCACGTTCAACGATTTTCGTAACAAAATGGTCTAGATCAGCGTCAATAAAAGCCGGCTGCTGACATTGGTCAGCAATTTCCTGTACAGACCATTCAATATTATCTGGCTGGAACAAGAACACTTCATCGGCATTGTGCAATGAATCTGCCAGCGTATTCTTGTGTACACCTCGCTTCATGGTGGCTGAACGAGGCTCAAGTACTGCTAAGATACGTTTTTCACCCACCTTATTACGCAAACCGCCAACCGTTAATTCAATCGCCGTAGGATGATGAGCAAAATCGTCGTAAACCGTTACACCTTGCTCTTCACCTTTAAGCTCTAAGCGGCGTTTGGTATTGATAAAACGGCCCAATGCCTGACAAGCTAAATCTGGAGTCACGCCAACGTGCCTTGCAGCAGCGATCGCCATCAGCGCATTATCCACGTTGTGATCGCCCACTAAGTCCCACTCCACAACACCGACTTTCTCACCTTGCAACGATACTTCGAACTTAGATCCATCGACAATTAGTTTATGCGCTTGCCAGTCGCCATCTTCACCAGAAAACTGCTTTTCCGTCCAGCAACCACGCTCAAGTACATCAGAAAGTGCTTGATCTTGTTTAGGAGACAGAATAAGACCATTGCCCGGAACAGTTCGTACCAAATGGTGGAATTGACGCTTAATTGCTTCAAGATCGTCGAAGATGTCTGCATGATCAAATTCAAGATTATTCATGATTAACGTACGTGGATGGTAATGGACAAACTTAGAACGCTTGTCGAAAAAAGCACTGTCGTATTCATCCGCTTCAACAACGAAAAACATGCTTTCTCCCAGCCTGGCAGAAACGCCAAAGTTACCCAGTACGCCTCCGACCAAGAAACCAGGTTGGTAACCGCAGTCTTCCAGTATCCATGCCAGCATGCTTGAGGTGGTCGTTTTGCCGTGCGTACCAGACACGGCTAACACCCAGCGATCGTGAAGTAAAAACTCATTCAACCATTGCGGTCCAGAGGTATAGCGCATATTACTGTTAAGTACATGCTCTACGCATGGATTCCCACGGCTCATTGCATTGCCAATCACGACCAAGTCAGGTTGAGGTTCAAGCTGAGAAGGGTCGAAGCCTTCAATAATTTCAATGCCTTGAGATTCTAGCAATGTACTCATCGGTGGGTAAACATTCGCATCAGAGCCCGTAACTTTGTGTCCGAGCTGACGAGCTAAAATTGCCGCGCCACCCATAAACGTGCCGCAGATACCCAAGATATGGATGTGCATAAACTTAACCTTGTAATGCCTTGTTTGATGCTTTCATTATCGCGATAACCACCAGAAAAGCGAGTGACTTTCACCTTGTTCTTACTGTCACTTTCAAAAATATAACAAGTCTGAACACGGACTGTACAGTCACCGAACTAAATGATGAACTCGTCAGTGACAAGACAATTAAATTGAGATCTCAGACGGTTACTTCATTACCATTAAAAAGATCTTCGACATAAAATCACGTTTAGCGCAAACGTTTAACATCCGTAAAGAGATGCACCGTTGCGCAACACCCCCATTAAATAAAAATGTAAGGATTAACCATGTCTGGATTGCGCACCCTAGGCGAATTCATTGTCGAGAAACAATCGGATTTCCCCCACGCTAGTGGTGATCTATCATCTCTTTTAGCATCCATTCGTTTGGCAGCTAAAATCGTTAACCGCGAAATCAACGCTGCCGGCCTTGGTGATATTACTGGTGCTGTCGGCACAGAGAATGTCCAAGGCGAAGCTCAGCAAAAACTAGACGTTTATGCAAACGACAAGTTTAAAGCGGCACTTGAAGCTCGTGACCAAGTTTGTGGCGTAGCCAGCGAAGAAGAAGATGAGGCGGTTGCATTCAATAAAGAACTCAACCAAAACGCCAAATATGTTGTATTAATGGATCCACTTGATGGTTCATCTAATATCGACGTGAACGTCTCTGTAGGTACTATTTTTTCAATCTACCGTCGTGTATCCCCAATTGGTACTCCAGCAACAGAAGAAGATTTCCTTCAGCCAGGTCACAAACAAGTTGCCGCTGGCTATGTGATTTATGGCTCTTCAACCATGCTGGTTTACACAACTGGTAACGGTGTTAATGGCTTCACGTACGATCCTTCTATCGGCAGCTTCTGTCTTTCTCATGAAAACATGATGATCCCTGACGATGGCAAAATCTACTCTATCAACGAAGGTAACTACATCCGCTTCCCACTTGGTGTGAAGAAGTACATCAAGTACTGTCAGGAAAACGTGCCTGAAGATGGTCGTCCATACACGTCTCGCTACATTGGCTCTTTGGTGGCTGACTTCCACCGCAACCTGCTTAAAGGTGGTATCTATCTGTATCCAAGCACACAAAGCCATCCACAAGGAAAACTGCGCCTACTTTACGAGTGCAACCCAATGGCCTTCCTGATAGAACAAGCCGGTGGTATCGCTTCTGACGGCGTGAATCGCATCATGGACATCAAGCCGACAGAATTACACCAACGTGTGCCGTTCTTCGTTGGTTCAACAAGCATGGTACGCAAAGTCGAAGAATTCCTTGAAAATAATCGCGACGAATAGACCTTTGTCCTACTCGGCAGGTGTTTACCTGCCGTGTTTTTGTCGCTAAAGTGAGTTGCGAATAAATCGTAATAAGATGAGGTTCCCTCATCCTCAATGAAAAGGAAGTTTCAAATGAGCCTAAACCATGTACCAGCAGGTAAATCTCTGCCTGAAGATATCTATGTCGTTATCGAAATCCCTGCCAACGCAGACCCTATCAAATACGAAGTAGATAAAGACTCTGGTGCTGTATTTGTTGACCGTTTTATGTCCGCGCCAATGTTCTACCCATGTAACTATGGTTACGTGAACAACACACTATCTCTTGATGGTGATCCTGTAGACGTACTTGTTCCGACTCCATACCCATTGATGCCAGGTTCAGTAATTCGTTGCCGCCCTGTTGGCGTGCTTAAGATGACGGATGAGTCTGGTGAAGATGCTAAAGTTGTCGCGGTTCCTCACTCTAAAATCTCTAAAGAGTACGAGCACATCCAAGATGTCGGCGACATCCCAGAGCTACTGAAAGCGCAAATTACGCATTTCTTTGAGCGTTACAAAGAACTGGAATCCGGTAAATGGGTGAAGGTTGATGGCTGGGCTGATGTTGAAGCCGCTAAAGCTGAAATCCTAGAATCTTACGATCGCGCTCAAAACAAATAAGTTAAAGCGGGTACGACAAAAAAGAGCTGCAAGTACGCAGCTCTTTTTTATGTCTGAACGCCAGATTAGCTTGAGTAGGTTTATCGATCGAATAGCATACGACCAACGTCGTAGTCATACTATAAATGCGTAGAGGTACCCCGCCGACCTATACTCTTTGGCACCAGTCACCGGATGATATCTCTTCGGTCAAATGCTCGGTATCTTGATAAATATAAATCCAAGCCTGACCAAACGGAGTACTGATGCTCTCACGACGGTACTCCACCGGAACATCCTCAAGCTTATCGAGTGCAACCAGCGTATCGTCATCAATCATATACACTTCCCCCTGCACTGAGCGGTGACCTTCAGACACTCCTGGGTATGGCCCTAAGTCGTACAAAGTATATTGAGCATCACTTTCATGGAGACCAAGAAATTGTGCCGAACTCAAATAGTGATGATTGTATTCCCCTTTGCGTAACGTTCCGTATACAAAGACTAAATGCTGCATAACCACTCCTTAGCTATGAGTTACGCCTTAATCAAACTCAAATTGATAGAGTAGGTCAACTGCGCTGTCTACACCAGAAACCGCTTCTAAATACAGATCCTGCATTAATCGGTAACGAACGGTAAATTCACCTAAAGAGTTAAAGATCCCTACGCCATATTTCACCTGTAGACCCGGTAAAATATAACCACTGACCGTCACCTGAGAATCATCTCCCGAACCAGCGGTATCGAGCTGCAAATCTTGCACGCCAAAGGCTTCTCCTATCTGACCAACAACACGACCACTTTTCGCCAGGCTCAAGCCAATCAAGGTGGTGGTCATGGCATTACCGCCTGACTCTGCATCGATATCCTGGCCACGTAACAGATAGGACAGCGCGTTAGCCTGAGCCATCGACGGTTCCGAGAAGATCTCCAAACTTGGGTTAGATGCGGGGCCAGTAACACGAACCCCAGCGATCACATCATCTTGAGTGTTATCAGGATTACGAATGGCAGAAATCGACAGATAAGGTTCATCCGCTGGTCCGTTCATCATAATTTTACCTTCTTCAATGACCAGGTCCTGGCCAAATGAGCGGTAAGAACCATCGACGATGTTTACTTCACCGACGATAAACGGGCCTTTATCTTTTTGAGTTACGTTGAGATTACCTCGCAGATCACCTTCCAAGCCAAACGCCGAAAGCCGGAAGTCGTTACCAATCTTGATGTTAATATCGGTTTCGACATTAAACGGTACCTCCACGGTATCATCGACCGGCTGTAAGTTTTCATCCAGAATAACCAAGTCATCTGAGACACCAACGGCACTAGGAGGCAACTCTTCAACGACAATGCGACCCCAAGGCAGATTAATATTCCCTTGTACCTTGGCAAGGTTCGGCGTCACCTCAATCGTCATGTCTGGCTCAACTTTGATTTTCACCATTGGCGGCATATCGACTTTTAACTCTTTAGCAAACACACGAGCGTTGGTGCGCCAGTTTTGTAAGTCTTGCCAATCGGCGTCACCCGTGATTTCCAGTTTTCCGTCAGGTGTATTGATACCGGCACTTAGGTCTGCTTGATGGCCTTTAAAGTTAATCGCAACCTGACCCGAGTCGATATCGATTGGTGTCACTTCACCGTTTAGTTCAATTTGGTCAATCAGGAACTGGCCGTTCACCATAGGGTGCATGACATCACCAGATAGCGTTAAATCGGTATTCATATTAGATTTGAACAGACTGTACTGGCCAATCAATGGCGCTAAGAAGTCCAGATGGAGCGTCGAAAGTGACACATTACCTGCGATCTCTGGAGACTCAGAAGAAACATTAATCAGCGAGACATTCCCGGATAGATCACCATTATCTGCCACGTCTACCAGCCACTGTGCATCTAGCTTATCTTTTGCTAAAGCCGCTTTAAAGCTGATACTTTCCCAGCCAACCGTAATTGGCTGTTCTAATGCTTGTTGTACCTGACCTTGTGGCATATCGACATTCAGCGTCACTTCTGGCTTCATATTTGGAGCCCACTTGGCAAAAGCTTGCGCATTCAATTCGCCTTGCAGCTTAGTTTCTGCCGGTAATAGTGTCTTGATTTGGCTAAAGTCAAAGTTATTCACCGCTAATTTCGCCTCGCCACTTTTACCCACACTGATGTTTTCAGATAAACACACGCTCGAATCAGCTTGCAGCCAACAATGCGCCTGAACATCCGCTATCTGCTTATCGATATTGATCTTTACAGGCGTCGACTTTTGCAGGGCCCAAGGTCCTTGAATGGTATCAAGTGACAAACGAGTTAAGGCACCATCCCAGATCATTTCTGGCTTTTGCGCCAATGAGCCTTGGATTTCTAAGCTAGTTGATACGATATCCGAAACCACATCTAAGGTGAGTTGATGCAGTTTTTCATCTCCTGAAACTTCAAGGTCTGCGCTATCAATATTAACGCTGTCATAGGTGATATTATTTGCCACTAGGCTCACGTTAGCTTTGGGTACGGGTAACGGTGAGACATCACCTTTCAGCCTGACCGTTTCTACTTTGGCTAGCTGCTGCCAGTTCGCTTTATTTACAGCGAGATCTAGGTTGATATCCGGCTCTTTCAAGCTGCCTCGTACGGCAATTTTACCGTTCATGTTACCGCTAAGATCAGGCACACTTTTCGCAAAATCAGGGAAGTTAACGTCAACATCCATCAAGATTTTTTTATCGATCTTACCCTTGGCACTCAGCTGGTTAGGACCATGAGCCAGTACTAAACCTTGAGTTATGAGCTGGATATCTTCGGCTTTCCCACTGTTATCGGATGCTTCTAACTGCCCTTTCACTTTTAGTGGGTAACCGCGTAAAACACCATCAATATCAAGCGTAGGAAGGCTAACCTGCCAGCCGCCCAGCTCTGTCAACGAACCTGAAGTTGATAAGCTACCACTAATGTCTCCTTCGGCTTCCTGCCACTGCAGACCAGGCTGAATATGTTGCAGGTTGAGATCGGCTTGCCAGTTAATTGGCGCCGCCCAGTTAGCCATGACCTTGCCCGACAGTTCTCCACCTAAGGTTTTTACCACAAGACTTTGTAGATCAATTTGTTCTAAGGTTCCTTTTCCGTTTAATGCCACATCAACAGCTGGAATATCCTTACCGGATGCTTTAGTTTCCAGCGCCACCTCGTAGCCATCTAACGAGCCTTTAGCGGTAAGACTCGGTACTGCAACCTGATAATCACTTTCTCCCAGCAGTGGCCACTGCGCTTCCACATTGTTAATCGTCACATCAAACGGTAACTGAACTTTCAGCGGCTGAAGTTTGGCTTGGATTTCGGCTTTAGTCAGTTCAGACAGCGTAGCTTTTAGTGATAAGTCCCCCGCTGAACCAGATGCCGACAGCGACAATTTCTGTCCTTTCACCTCAGCATGCTTCACTAACGCATCCAGTTGTACATTTAGAGGATAGTCTGCGGAAAGTGTCGCTTGCGTACTCAGCGTAGCCTCAACTTCAGGCATATCGAGCTCAAGCGTTTGCAGATCAACACGATCGCGGCCCGCCTTCGCCACCAGACCGAGATGATGAACGATAACAGGCGTTTCACCCGCTAACTTAAAGTTATGGATATCGAGGCGACGAACATCGACTGTCAACGGAATCCAGATTTCAGGTAAAACAATATCTTGCGGTTCTACATCGGCTGTTTTTACTGCTTCCGAATCCGTCGCCTTAGCTGCGTCACTCAGGGAGTCGGCGGCGTCAGTATCAGTCCCCTCGACTACGGTATTCTGCTGCTGACCTTCCTCACCTTCAGCACCTTCGGCTGCAGGAGTCTGGGACTGTGCAATTTCCGGATCAGCTGGTACCTGCTCGGTATCAGCTGGTGCTAATGCAACATTAATCTCTTTCAATGCCGTTGGAGCGATGACTAAGCGATCGCCTTGCATCGATAATGCGGTCGAGAAATCCTGCCAATCAACTTGATTACCCAAAATATTCAGATTGATATCATTAAGGCTAACTTTATTGACGAAGATTGGTACTGGCGTACTGACTGAACGAAGCGGTGGCGTCTCTTCTTCTGGCTCGTCACTCGCCGGTGGAAGTTCCGGCATCTGGAAGTTCACGCCCTGCAGAGATAACTCATCGACACACACTCTAGGATCGAAAAAGCAGCGGAAGTTCACCGCCAGTGTCAGGCGGTCTACTTTCGCATCAATATTCAGAGATTCATCAACAAAGCTGAGCTTTTCCAGTGCAAATCGTGGAAATAACGCGCCCTGAACTTTCTCCACCTTCAATTGTGGTACGGCCGTTTCTGCCCCCCATATGGCGAGCTTTAATCCAGGGTGAGTAAAGAGCACTGTTGAGAGTAAAATGATGAGCAACAACAGAAGACCAATCAAAACTAGCGATAGCCATTTGGTCCACTTAAACATCTTTTTCATCATAGTTCAGGCCCCAAAGAGAAATGGATACGAAATTCGTTCTTCTGTGGCTCATCCAATCCCCATGCAAAATCAAAGCTGATTGGGCCAACCGGCGAAGCCCAGCGAATACCTACCCCGGCGCCCGCTTTCCATTCGGGTGTATTATCAAATGCGTCACCAATATCGTAGAAAGTCGCGCCCCACCAGTTACCAGTAATACGGTACTGATATTCCAGTGTGCTACTCAGGATATATTTTGCCCCCGTTAACGCGCCACTTTCATCGACAGGCGAGATGGACTCATAACCATAACCACGGATGTTATTGTCACCACCCGCAAAGAAACGCAACGATGGAGGCAACTTATCAAACTCTTCCATAAAGTTAGCGCCGCCTTCTAAGCGGAAAAGTCCACGATGGTTTTCACCAATCCCTCGAATCCAAGAGGTTCGGCCCAAAAAGCGAAATACTCGGGTCGCAGACAAAACGCCTGGGTCACCATATTCAAAAGTGATGGTTTGCTTATCGCCCCACATTGGCATACTGCCCCCACGACTTCTCGTACGTGAAAACGTTGCTCCAGGTAGCAAAAAGTGCACCCCATCTTCCTGTAGACCCTGAGAAAAGTTTTCATACAAGTGACGTATGTACAAGGTCTTACGCCAGCCATCATCCACGATCCAGTGGCGTTCGACCGCTAAATTCGTTTCTAAACTATCGGTATCACGGCTGTCCAAATGTTTTAAGCCAAACTGGAGCTGGTAGTATTCATGCAGAACGTCATCAAGCGGTATTTTGTAGCCTGCAGTGATGGTTTGTTCCGGTTGGGACAGGGAAAGTGCGGTGTCTAGACTGTGGCCTCGAGAGCTGATCCAGGGTTTGTTCCATTTCAATGTGCCACGTACGCCAGTATCAGTGGAGTAACCAAGACCGGTTTCTATCTGGTTTTTGGCCGCCGGAGCAAGCGAAACCTTAACTGGTAATTCACGCCCTTCCTCCAGCATTGCCAGGTCGGGCTCAACAAATACAGACGAGAACCAGTCGGTATTAGACAGGTTCTGGTTGTACTCACCAACACTCGAAACTAAGTAAGGTTCGCCCGCTTCAAACGGTCTTAACGAAGCAACGCGCTCGTCCCAGATCTGGCTGCCGGTGATATTGATGGAACCAAAGTGATAGCGGATACCACTGTCATAATGCAAACGAATATTCGCTTCATTTAATGCGGGTACCACCTCCAAACGGCTAAGTTGATAATCCCCTTTGAAGTAACCGCGCTGCAACGCTAAATTACGTATTCCTGACTTGAGGCTATCGTATTCGCTTTGATTCAGAACCCGGCCCACTTTTAAAGGAGACGCCGCGAGAAGCGCTTCAAATGCTTCATCCTCTTGCGCTTCGCCAGTGATCACGACATCCATAACTTTAATTTTGACTGGTAAGCCTTTCGCAATATCGATGATCAATTCATCATTATTTTCAGTAACAGAGTATGAGATATCTGCGTGATAATACCCAAGCGCGTTGAGTGCCTCATTGATGCTTTCATCTAATCGCGCTTGAAAACGCAACGAAGTCGAGTAATCTTCTTCAGGAATCGAAGTCAGATAAGCGTTGACATTTTCTTCTAACGCGCCGTCTATACCTTGTAGCTTAATAGATACTTTGGCAGAGGCGTTATGGGAAAAGGCAAACAAGCCAACAACAATGATCGGGAGAGCTTTTTTTATCATGCGTTTTAGATGCGTGAGATTCGTGAGATTAAAGAAACATGTGTCATAATAACGCCAATTAAAGGCTAAGTCTGTAATATTCATAACTTTACCGCAGCCTTTGTAAATCCATATTCACATAAAGACGAACTGGGAAAAGTTCGCAAATTTAAGACAAATTTAAAGGACAGATAGCATGCTCAACAAACAGACATTAATCAGTATAGAAGATGCTCTACCTGGTCGAGAGCAGCCGATGCAAATTGAAGATACTCATTTTGTTAATCATTCCAGTTTAACGGCACCATTGCAGGCTAACCAACAGCAAATTCTTTTAGGTATGGGCTGCTTTTGGGGAGCAGAGCGCTTGTTTTGGCAACTGGATGGCATCATCTCAACATCAGTAGGTTACTCTGGTGGGTACACGAAAAACCCCACTTATGAAGAAGTATGTACGGGAAAAACCGGACATGCTGAAGTCGTTAGAGTGGTATTTGATGAGCAAGTTATCTCTCTGGAACAACTTCTGGCTGCATTTTGGGAAAAACACGATCCAACACAAGGGATGCGTCAGGGCAACGACCTCGGCACGCAATATCGCTCCGCTATTTATACTTATTCGCAAGAGCAGCAAGACATCGCAGAAAACTCAAAGCGTCAGTATCAACAAGCGCTGCAAGAGGAACAAAGAGCCTCTATCACCACCGAAATCCAGCCGGCGGGGACATACTACTTTGCTGAAACATACCACCAGCAATATCTGGCGAAGAACCCTGAAGGCTACTGTGGTCTTGGCGGAACAGGCGTGTGCTTTCCACCAAGTTTACAAAGCTGATTTGATTCAGAATCGAATAATATCAATAACCTATAACAAAAAAGAGCGACCTTCGTCGCTCTTATTATAACTTTGCCTGTTACCTGCTCATCGTAGTTTCAACGATGCTATCTCCTGATTCACTTCTTTGAACACAGTGAGTCTTTTCTGATCTGTTACATCAGGTAGAAGAACCTTGCCATTGTCAAAATCAAAGTTCCCGACGCCTGCGATGAAAAACTGACCTTTAAACAGCGTCTTTACAAAACGAGCCACCTGGAGTGGTCGGTATACCGTGAATTCACGAAGCATAATTCACCTCAATTCCTTTGAGAAAACACAGATTGTCTAGCCTTAACAATCTAGTAGCGCAATTTGCGAGCGGCTTCATTCTAGCAAATCCTAATTACAACGCAATATTACACCATTTCATACGTTAAATAAATGTTAACAAGCTCGCTGTAATTTTACTTGTTCTACTTATATACTGGCGACATCCAAATGGTTCCTGTAAACCAAGCTCACCTGACTGTATCAATCACTCAGAGGTGACTTGGTTGTAAAGCTCTCACTTGTATGGAATATAACAATATGAAAATTAAGACTCTCCTACCACTTCTTCTGGCTATGACGCCAAGCCTTTCATTCGCAAATAATTTAACCATCGGCGAAAATCTTCCAGACGTCCGAGTTGGTGCTTATGGTGAAATTGTGATGCAGGGCGAAGGCGTAGCGTACCAACCGTGGGTCACGCAGAACATGTTGGGCAAAGTACGCGTTATTCAGGCGATTGCCGGACGCAGCAGTTCGAAAGAGATGAACGCCCCGTTAATGTCTGCCATTACCGCCGCGAAATTTCCTCAAGAAAGTTACCAAACCACAACGATCATCAATCAAGATGATGCGATTTGGGGTACCGGCTCTTTCGTCAAGTCTTCAGCGCAAGACAGTAAGAAGGCGTTTCCTTGGTCATCGATGGTACTGGATGAAAATGGCTTAGTCGCAAAAGCTTGGGGGTTAGAGCAAGAGAGTTCAGCAATCATCGTTCAGGATAAACAAGGGAAAGTGCTTTTCACCAAAGAAGGTCCTTTAGAACAAAACGAGATCACGCAAGTGATTGAGTTAATCAAACAAAATATATAACCCGCATCAAAAGGCTCCTTGTCCCGACAAGTGCAAGGAGTCAGCTCCTCAGCATGGCCTGAATTTTCCCTTAACTGACAAAAGAGTAAACTTTTACCAAAAATGAGTGTTATATTATAACACTCAATTGGGTCTCAGGCACTATGATGGTTCTCTCCAGGCAAACAACATTTCAACATTGCTATCGTACTGTTGTACTTTTCAGTACGGCATTGCTGATCGTATGGAATTTTGCCAGCCTTTTTCATCAATTGGATGTAACGCCTGAGCACCACACGCACCATCACTGTCAAATGTTTGCCGGGACTCACCATGGTCTGGCAAAAGCTCTACCCACCATAACAGCCCAGACTTACACTCGGCTCAAGTTTCATGATGTAGCCGAAAGCTCACTCCACACTGAAAAAGTGCACAGTTCTGCCCGCGCTCCGCCTGATTTTGCTCATCTCTCCTCAACTCAAAATATTTAGTGTTATTTGCTCGCACATTCGCGGCTTTTAACAATGTATTAAAAGACTTAATATCAACTGGAATGCATAATCATTCAAATTGATAGACGCAAAATTAGGAAAGTAAAATGCCATCTAAACACACTTTGGCTCTTGTTATCGGCTTGTCTCTGTCTACAACAGCAATGGCAGAAGAATATCGACAACACAATGCGCACGAGCATGGCCATGTAGAGTTTAACATTGCACAAGACGGCAAAGATTTGTTAGTTGAAATCACCGCTCCGGGCGCCGACGTGGTTGGTTTCGAACACGCTCCAGAGAACGCAGAGCAAGAGCAGCAATTAAAACAAGCGATCGCAAAGCTGGAAGATACCAGCAGCCTTTTTACTATCAACTCACAAGCTGAGTGTGACATCGCAGATGTACATGTAGAGCATACCCTTGGTGGCTCTCACGACGAACATGACCACGAAGGTCACGAACATGATGAACACAAAGACCATGACGAACATGAACACCACGATGATCATGCTGCTCATGAAGGTCACGACCATGATGAACACAAAGGCCATGATCACAGCGCACATGACGAGCATAAACACCACGATGAGCATGAAGGTCACGAAGGTCACGAAGGTCACGAAGGTCACGAAGGTCACGAAGGTCACGAGCATGATGAACACAGCAGCCATGGCGAATTCTCTGCGCAATACCGCTTCAACTGTGAAAAGGTCAGCGATCTGAGCACAATCAAAACGGCTTGGTTCAATCAATTCCCAAACACAGAGTCAGTCAGCGTTAACCTGTTCACGGATACCACGCAATCAGCGACTAGCTTGAACAAAGGCAACGCCGAAATCGTAATCAAATAAACCGCATAGCGTGTAAGTACCCACTTACACGCTATTACTTTGGTAACTTTCTATGACTGATTCAATATCAAGCGTTGTTGAACTCAATAACGCCCAGTTTATTTGGCCGGGTTCAGACATCGCTACCATCGATATCCCTCACTTACGTATCATGCCCGGTGAGCATGTATTCATCAAAGGGCCTAGCGGGTGTGGTAAGTCGACGCTTCTCGCGCTGCTGACCGGCATTAACACATTGAGTGCGGGTACTTTATCGGTACTGGATACCGATTTATCGACACTGTCTGCAAGCCAAAGAGACAAGTTTCGTGCAGACCATATTGGCTATATTTTCCAGCAATTCAATTTATTACCCTACCTGAACGTGGTTGAAAATGTCTTGCTGCCGTGCCAATTCAGCAAAGTGAGACGTAACCGTATTGCAGCGAATGCCAGCCATGAGGCGCTAACTGAACAGGCTTCGGAATTATTAGAAAGACTGCATTTGCCACAAAGCCTGCATTCGCGTCCGGTCTCCGAGTTGAGTATCGGCCAGCAGCAGCGCGTTGCAGCAGCACGAGCGTTGATGGGGCATCCAGCGTTAGTGATTGCTGACGAGCCAACCTCCGCTTTGGATCATGACAATAGGATGGCGTTTATTGAGCTGCTCATGGAACAAGCCAATCAAGTCAACGCGACATTGGTATTTGTCAGCCATGATCCAACCTTAGAGCCTTTGTTTAACCGCACTATTAATCTCCCTGAAATAAACCAAGCGAATTCGTTAGGAGGTTTATCATGACTGTCGTTATCAGCCTTGCCTGGAAGAGTTTGATAAACCGTAAAGCGACCGCATTACTCACCGTGATGACCGTTGCGATTTCTGTGGTTTTGCTACTTGGTGTCGAGCGCATTCGTACACAGGCAAAAGACAGTTTTGCCAATACGATTTCTGGCACCGACTTAATAATTGGTGGCCGCTCAGGTCAGGTAAACTTATTACTTTATTCGGTATTTCGAATCGGCAATGCCACCAATAACATCGACTGGAAGAGCTACCAGGAATTCAGCCAGCACCGCTCTGTGGATTGGGCTATCCCAATTTCTCTGGGTGACTCCCACAAAGGCTTTCGTGTCATGGGAACCAACCACAGTTACTTCGAGCATTTCAAGTATGGAAGTAAGCAACCACTTACTTTCGAAAAAGGTCTAGAGTTCAATGGATTATTTGAAACCGTCATTGGTGCAGATGTTGCTAAAGCACTGGGTTACCAGATAGGTAGCGAGATCATCATTGCCCATGGCATCAGTGATGTGGGCTTTAGCCGCCATGACAACCTGCCTTTCAAAGTCGTGGGCATTTTAGCCCCCACGGGCACACCAGTAGATAAAACTGTTCACGTTTCTTTAGAAGCGATTGAAGCCATTCACGTAGGCTGGGAAAGTGGTGCGAATTTAGGTGCAACACCAAAGGCCGAAGATTTAAAAACCGTCGATTTTCAACCGAAGCAGATCACCGCCATGCTCGTCGGTTTAAAATCACGCATTCAGACGTTCGCCTTACAAAGACAAATCAATACCTACCCGCAAGAGCCGCTCAGCGCGATCATGCCGGGCGTTGCGCTGCATGAATTGTGGGGAATGATGTCAGTCGCAGAACAAGCATTAATGGCAGTATCAGGTTTTGTCGTCGTAGCCGGTTTACTTGGCATGCTAAGCAGCCTATTGACCAGTTTACAGGAGAGACGCCGAGAGATGGCTATTCTGCGTGCCATGGGAGCAAGACCACGCCATGTGTTCTCACTCCTGATAAGCGAAGCTAGTTTACTAACAACAGCCGGTATTATTACTGGGGTGGCTGGTCTTTATTCGATTCTGGCTCTATTGCAACCCATCATGCAGCAACATTATGGTATACATCTAACACTAAGCTTTCTTTCTTCATATGAATGGATGCTACTCAGTTTTGTACAATGTGCTGGTATTATGATTGGTTTCATCCCTGCACTACGCGCTTATCGACAATCTCTGAGTGATGGAATGACAATAAGGATTTAAACAAATGTGGAAAAAAATATTCGCTAGCTGCTTGCTGGTGATTTCTTTTACGACCCCGGCAATGGCAAGTGAAGATCCATTGAAACTCGACTGGCTTGATCTGGTTCCCGAATCGGAACGGAAACTGTTTGACAGTGTCGGCATGCCGTCGGCGTCAGAGCATAGCGGTGGTGCCGCACAACAATCTAAGATTGGCAGTGTAAGAACGGAGTTGAATGGCAGTCTGGTAAAAATACCGGGATTTGTGATCCCGCTAGAAGGTGATGCCAACACAGTGACTGAGTTTCTGTTGGTACCCTACTTCGGCGCATGTATTCACGTTCCACCACCACCACCAAATCAAATCATTTACGTGAAGTTCCCAGAAGGGGCGCCAGTTCAGGAGCTATGGGATGTTGTTTACGTCGTCGGGACGCTTAAAACAGAAGTCATTAGCCATGAGCTAGCTCAAACCGCATATTTGATAGAAGGGACGAAAATAGAAAGTTACGACGATATGTAATATCCCGTCTTTTCAGATACAACAATGGCGTCGCTTCGGCGCCATTTTTTAATCCAAAGCTAAATGATATAGCGAGACAGATACCCTAAAACGCCCACATAGAGAATCAAAAGAAACGCTATCGACAGGTGCTTTTTCAGTTTGCTTTCTTCTGAGAACTTCATTGCCCCTCCAAAGTAACGATAACAACTTTAACAATTCATTATCATTTTGGATAGCTTAATTTGATCAAATTTTGAAGTACACTTTCTGGTCGTTAGACAGATTAAGAGGTAAATTGAGGCAAGCGTTACTCATAACTCACTGAGTAGGAACATCAATGGCAGAATCAGCAAAGCAACCTAGCGAAATGGTACACCAGCCTCACTCCGAACAACGTTCTAAAAACGACAAGAAAAACAGCTATATCAAAGACAGTGCCAGCCAAATTCATAACATTGCGCAAAGTTATGGGTTCGATGCATTGCTTCAAGCTGACACTCCGAAGAAGTCTGCCCTTGAAAGAGCTCAACTGTGTGAGCAACGGCGTCAAGAGCAACGGCAAAAGAACCTGGAACAGGTTTTAAAATTAGCCCATAACGCCTGCCGCGATGAAACAGCGGGTGAGCCAGAACCGGATTGGTTGTACCGCTTTTTCGACATGGCGCAGGATATTCACAACAGCTCAATGCAAAAGCTCTGGGCGCAGATACTCAAACGTGAAGTCATCAATCCCGGATCAACATCGATGAAGGCGCTTAAAGCCCTCAAAGACATGTCACCAAAAGAAGCCCAAACACTGCAAAGAGCAGCCTCTTTGGCTTGCAGCTTTGGTGGCGATGGCAGCCGCAAATTATTGATTGGTTATAAAGCCCATAACGGTATTTTCAGCTTTGGTAAGCGGGATACCACCAGCAACCTCAATATGGGGACGTTCCAACTCCCTTATTCCAGCTTGTTAGTGTTGATTGAGTTGGGGCTGCTGCACAGTACCGAGATCGAGTCTGGAGAAATCGGTGTTGAAACTCCCTTAATACTCTCGTACCAAGGTAAAAACTTATCACTCCACGCCAACACCAAAGGAGTAAGGTTGCTTTACTATCGATTTACCTTAACGGGCAACGAACTGTGCAAACTGCTCGGCAACAAACCTAATACAGAGTACTACGATCAATTGCTCGCGCTTATAAATCATAAATTTACTGTACACACGGAATCACACAGTCGCGTAGATCATACCGTTTAGTTGTACTTTAAGAGCTTTTGGTCACCTATGTTCCAAAAGCTCTTTAAACACTTCACGACCTTTTAGTCACCCATGATCTAAATGCTTATTTAGCGGATCACACCACGCTGTTTTAAGTCATTGATGCACAGTTCTACCAACTCATCGACACTCTTTTCTCCCGCAGGTAAATCTATTTCTGGGTTTTCAGGTGCTTGATATTCGGAGTCAATACCCGTGAAGTTTGGAATTTCTCCCGCGCGAGCTTTACGGTACAACCCTTTAGGATCACGTCCTTCACACACCGCTAGAGATGCATTGACAAACACTTCGATAAACTCACCTTCAGGTAATAAATCACGCACCAGTTGGCGCTCAGCTCGATGAGGAGAGATAAAGGCAGACAGCACAATCAAACCAGCATCGGCCATCAATTTAGCCAGTTCTCCAATGCGGCGAATATTCTCGCGACGATCCTGCTCGGAAAAGCCTAAATCACTGCATAAACCATGACGAACATTATCACCATCAAGTAAATAGGTATGGTAACCAAGCGCGGCAAGGCGATTTTCTAATGCGCCCGCTACCGTTGATTTACCCGCACCAGATAAGCCCGTAAACCAGAGCACTGCTGGTTTTTGTTGCTTTAAGTCAGCACGAAACTGTTTATCGACCGAGTGCTGATGCCAAACAATGTTTTCATCTTTTACCGTGGTGTCGGCTGTCATAACGTATCCTTGTAAATATCGGAATTAAAAAGGAAAGAAGACCGGAATCAGTGTCAGTACTAATACGGAATACACAATAGAAATCGGCACACCAATTCGCACATAATCGGTCAATTTGTAATTACCTACGCTGTAAACCAACAAGTTAGTTTGATATCCGTAGGGAGAAATAAAGCTTGCACTTGCACCAAACAATACCGCCATGATGAATGGCATAGGATCGACGCCGTACCCTATCGCCATACTATAGCCAATAGGGAAAGAAAGCGCGGCGGCGGCGTTATTGGTGACTAATTCAGTTAACACCAGCGTCATAATATACGTCGCGATCAATGCCCCCAAAACGCCCCAACCGTTAAAGGCCTGAATAAACATCTCCCCCATCCTGACGGATAAGCCAGAGGAGATCATTAACTGAGCAATCGAGAGCGCGGAGCCGACAATCACGACAATATCAATAGGAAAACGTCGTCGCAGCTCTGAAACTTGTATAATGCCAAACGCCAACAGGGAAATAATGTAAACCGAAAGCCCTTTTATGATTGGCACCAAATCCAGCAACGCACAGCCAATGACCGCAGCGAAACCGAGCAATACGATAGATGATTTGTTCGCGTCCAGACGAGCACTGGAGTCCAAATCATGAACTAATACGAACTCTTTACGATGCGCGCGACGCTCAGATTCAAATCGCTTACCCGGAACCAACACTAAAGTGTCACCCGGGGCTAATTTTATACTGCCCAACCCGCCTTCGAGTCGCTCATGGCCACGGCGAATTGCGACAACAACCGCATCAAAACGGTCACGAAATCGACTTTCTTTTAGAGTTTTATGACAAAAAGTAGCAGAAGAACTGACGACAACTTCACGAAAATTTTGTCCATTCAAGTGCTGATGACCAAACAGCGTCAGCCCGGGAATTTCTTGCAGCGTCGCGACACTTTCTACATCCCCACAAAACAGTAGGCGATCTTTGGCATTGAGCACAAACTCCGGACCGACTGACGAGACAGTAACGCCATCACGTATGACTTCTGCCAAGAACAGTTTGCGTAACGCACGTAGATTATTTTCGCTAACGGTGCGCCCCACTAATGGCGAGCCTGGTTCAACGCGTGATTCAAGGAAATAAGGCAGATCTTCCTGAGTTTGATCGTCATAATTCGGCAGCAGGTAGCTCAGTGGAATCAAAATCAGTAACCCACCAGCCAGAACAGCTAAACCAATCAGCGTCGGGGTAAAAAATCCTAAGCTAGGTAAGCCTACATCTTCCACAAAGCTGTTGATAATGAGGTTGGTCGACGTACCGATCAAGGTCAATGTGCCGCCCAAAATCGCCGCGTATGAAAGTGGGATTAATAGCTTTGACGGCGCATGCTGCTGGTTTCGTTTGATGGCGCCAATCAGAGATACGACAACAGCCGTATTGTTGGTGAACGATGATAACAACGCCGTAGAGAGTCCCAACTTAGCGATAACACTACCTAAACGTCCTTCAGAGATACTGCGACTGACCCAGCTGATAAGAAGCGTTTTTTCTAAAGCACACGACGCAAGTATTAGTAACACTAAGGTTAGTAATGACGAGTTGGTAAAGTTAGAGGCAATGGATGTCAAATCCATCATACCAGCTAGAAACGAAATAAAGGCTGCACCAGCAAAAACATAACTAGGCTTAATTTTCGTGACAAGCAAACAAGTGATAATGCCAAGCAAAATCGCTAATACAAATCCTTGTTCCCACATAGCCTTTCCTTACCAAATAGCCCGTTTGGGGCGAAAACAGCCACTGCACATCACATGTTGCAGAGCGAGAAAATAAGTAACCAGAGCAAAACAAGCGAAAAAGAAAGCCAGAATGACTCACACTTCACAGTGCATTCTGGTTTCTGGAGGAAAGAGCCTGACTGCATTTCGCAACTCAGTCGGACTAAAAACCTGAGCAGAAAAAGAGGCCACATTGGCTCCTTCACTGCTCAGTAACACCATTTACTTTTTAAGTAATTGGTTTAGGTCTTTAGCTTCCCAATGCGGGAAGTGTTTGCGAACCAGTGCATTAAGCTCCAGTTCAAATGCAGAGATACCAGTCAAGTCACGCTCTACCAATGCTAGGCTTTCTTTCACCATACCCGCACCAACGGTAACGTTAGTCAGACGGTCAATAATGATGAAGCCGCCCGTGTCTGCACAGTCTTGGTAATTATCAAGTGCAACAGACTCGTTTAATGACCACTCACACAAACCAATACCATTCAGTGGCAATTCAGCCGCACTATGGCTAGAAAGGTTATTGATGTCGTATTGATGGCGAATCGTCTCAACGTGACCAACTGTTTTCTTACCCGCAATCTTAATATCGTAATCACGACCCGGTTGAAGTGGCTGTTCGGTCATCCACACAACGTCTGCAAGAAGATGGTTTGTGGTTTCTACCTGAGCATTTTCTAAAACAATCAGATCTCCACGGCTAATATCGATTTCATCACTCAAAGTCAGCGTTACGGCAAGGCCTGCTCGTGCTTCTTCGATATCACCATCGAAAGTGACGATTCGTGCAACTGTCGACGTTTTACCTGATGGAAGCGCTTTAATCTTGTCTCCCACTTTCACTGAACCTGAAGAAATCGTGCCAGCGAAACCACGGAAGTCGAGGTTAGGACGGTTCACGTACTGAACTGGGAAACGGAATTCACCACTGCCTTTCTCGTAGTCAACATCAACAGTTTCAAGCAACTCTAGTAGTGACGGGCCTTCAAACCAATCCAGATTGTCACCTTTGTCTACCACGTTATCGCCTTCAAGTGCTGAAATCGGAATGATTTGAATATCAATATCACCGGTCAGCTTTTCAGAAAACTCAAGGTACTCATCACGAATCTGTTCAAAACGCGCTTGCGAGTAGTCAACCAGATCCATTTTGTTGATCGCGACAACGAAATGCTTCAAGCCCAATAGGTTTGAAATGAATGAGTGACGACGAGTCTGATCAAGAATGCCTTTACGTGCATCAACAAGAATCACGGCTAAATCACACGTCGAAGCGCCTGTTGCCATGTTACGAGTGTATTGCTCATGCCCAGGAGTATCGGCGATGATGAACTTACGCTTCTGCGTTGAGAAGTAACGGTAAGCCACATCAATGGTGATCCCCTGTTCGCGCTCTGCCTGCAGACCATCAACAAGTAGGGCTAAATCAGGCTTTTCACCTGTTGTACCTACACGTTGGCTATCTGAATGCACGGCCGCAAGCTGATCTTCATAAATTTGTTTTGAGTCATGGAGTAAGCGACCAATAAGGGTACTCTTACCGTCATCAACAGAACCACAAGTCAGAAATCGAAGTAAAGACTTGTACTGGTGTTGTGTTAAATAGCCTTCGATACCAAGCTCGGCTAATTGAGCTTCAACTGCACTGTTCATTATCTTTCCTTAGATCCTTTAGAAGTAACCTTGACGTTTTTTAAGTTCCATCGATCCTGATTGATCATGGTCGATCGCTCGCCCTTGACGCTCACTCGATGTTGCCACCAGCATCTCTTCAATAATGCCCGTCAGCGTATTGGCTTCGGATTCGATCGCGCCGGTTAACGGGTAACAACCTAAAGTACGGAAACGAACACTCTTCTCTTCTACTACTTCACCTGGCTGAATCTCCATGCGGTCATCATCAACCATGATCAACATGCCATCTCGCTCGACAACCGGACGCTTGTCAGCAAGGTAAAGCGGTACGATCTCAATATTTTCTAGATAGATGTATTGCCAAATATCCAATTCTGTCCAGTTTGATAGAGGGAACACGCGAATGCTCTCGCCTTTGTTAACCTGACCGTTGTAGGTTTTCCAAAGCTCTGGACGTTGGTTTTTCGGATCCCACGTATGGTTCTTGTCACGGAATGAATACACACGCTCTTTCGCTCGCGATTTTTCTTCATCACGACGAGCACCGCCGAATGCCGCATCAAAACCGTATTTGTTTAGTGCTTGCTTAAGACCTTGAGTCTTCATGATGTCTGTGTGCTTTGAAGAACCGTGAACAAATGGGCTACAACCCATCGCAAGACCTTCTGGGTTCTTATGAACCAAAAGCTCAAAACCGTATTTTTCTGCAGTACGGTCACGGAACTCAATCATCTCGCGGAATTTCCAGTCCGTATCGACATGCAAAAGTGGGAATGGAATTTTACCCGGGTAAAACGCTTTACGCGCCAGGTGCAACATCACTGATGAGTCTTTACCAATCGAATACATCATGACTGGGTTACCAAACTCAGCCGCAACTTCACGGATGATATGAATACTCTCCGCTTCGAGTTGTTTAAGGTGAGTTAAACGTTGTTGGTCCATGTTTTGTATTTCCTTTTAAGCTTGAAGGCGCATTACGTCTCTAATCTTTGGACTGAAATTATATGGAGCTGGCAATAGCACTTTTGTTGAACTCTGTACTAGACAAAAACCAGTCTAATTTTTGAGACAATCGCACCACTTCACCTACCACGATTAAAGAAGGAGATTGAGCATCCTTCGATAAATCAGATAGTTGGGACAATTCTCCCTTAAATACTTTCTGTTCTATTTGCGTACCCCGTTCGATAATAGCTATCGGCGTTGAGGCTGAGCGACCGTGTTTAATAAGCTGATTTTGAATATAGTGTGATTTCATCAGTCCCATGTAGATCACTAAAGTCTGATTGCCGCGAGCCAGTGTCGACCAATCCATCTCATCACTTTCTTCTTTCAAGTGACCAGTGACAAAAATGGCGGATTGAGCGTAATCACGGTGAGTCAGAGGAATCCCCGCATAGGCTGTTGCTCCAGCCGCCGCTGTAATGCCAGGCACAACCTGAAAACGCACACCAGCATCAGCCAGAACTTCGAGTTCCTCACCACCGCGACCAAACACAAATGGATCGCCACCTTTTACTCGTACAACTCGGTAACCTTGTTTGGCAAAGTCCACCAGCAGTTGATTGGTTTTCTCTTGCGGTACGCTATGGTGTCCAGCGCGCTTGCCAACACAAACTAAGATCGTATCGCTTGGGATCAATGCCATGATCTCTTCAGAAACAAGATAGTCATACAAAACCACATCAGCTTGCTGTAAGCAGTTCAGTGCTTTCACAGTCAAAAGTTCAGGGTCACCCGGGCCCGCACCAACGAGTGCGACTTCACCAGGCTGCAGCGAGCGCTTTGCAAATCGCGTTGTCACAGCCATTGGGTTATCAGAAACCAATCGAGGCTTTGATGTGGGAAAAGTGGTGACTGAATCTTTCGCTGCCATGTGTTTGCTCATCGTCCATAGATTTTGGTATGCGTGCATTATGGCGGTGCGTTTATATTACCTGAAATTCTAAAATTTCATTTTTTATTCAAAAATCTGCTAAGAAGTTTTTGTTTGGTCTCATTCAAAAGTGTGAAAAAGCGGGCGTTTAATATGAAAAGGGTTCAGTAAAATGCGTTTGTTCACAGTTTTCTGCACTTAAATCATCACGTTGCAAATAATTTCGTTACATTTGTCTTTTACCCCCTTGAATTGGAGCACCTAATGAAATTGGCTGTTAATCCTATTTCCTTCGCGGTTTTAAGCGGAATGTTAACGCTTGCCGGACCCGCAATAGCTGACACGATCAAGCTGCGCATTATCGAAACCACAGACATCCACACCAACGTAATGGATTACGACTACTACAAAGACCAGCCGTCACAACAAATTGGTCTAAGCCGAGCCGCCACTCTGGTTAAACAAGCTCAATCAGAATCTGTAAACAACGTATTAGTGGATAATGGTGACCTCATTCAGGGCAGCCCTATGGGTGACTATATGGCGGCTAAAGGAATTAGAGATGGCGAAATTCACCCCGTGTATAAAGCCATGAACCAACTTCACTACGACGTCGGCAATATAGGCAACCATGAATTCAATTATGGTTTGGACTTTCTACAAAAAACACTCGCTGGTGCCAACTTCCCATACATCAACGCCAACGTCTTTGATAAAGAAACCGGTGAGCACTACTTCAACCCCTATCTGATCAAAACCTACACCATGCAAGACACTGATGGTGAAACCCACCAAATTAAGGTTGGCTACATTGGTTTTGTGCCACCGCAGATCATGGTTTGGGATAAAAAGAACCTAGAAGGAAAAGTCTTCGCCAAAGACATTAAAGAAACCGCTCAGAAGCTTGTCCCGCAAATGAAAGCGGAAGGTGCTGATGTGATTGTGGCAATCCCCCACTCGGGCGTTTCTACAGACCCATATAAACTCGGGGCAGAAAACTCGGTTTACTACTTAACCCAAGTTGAAGGTATTGATGCGATTGCTTTTGGCCACTCTCATGCGGTCTTCCCTGGAAAAGGGTTTGAAAACCTACAAGGCGTCGATAATGAACATGGCACTATTAATGGTGTAACCGCAGTGATGCCGGGCCGCTGGGGTAGTCATGTCGGAGTGATGGACTTAGTCATCAAACAAAAAGATGGCAAATGGCAAGTGGTTGA
This sequence comes from Vibrio sp. J1-1, assembly GCF_021728395.1. Taxonomy (GTDB): domain Bacteria; phylum Pseudomonadota; class Gammaproteobacteria; order Enterobacterales; family Vibrionaceae; genus Vibrio. The sequence continues at coordinate 84,251 of NZ_JAKKCM010000005.1, forward strand.
TGGGCAATCTGAAGCACGTCCAATCTTTGACAAGGCCAGCAAGACATCTTTGGCAGAAGCTGACTCGGGCATCGTAAAAGCATTAGAGGAAGACCATAAAGGCACTCGCGAATTCGTTAATCAACCGATTGGTAAAGCGAATGACGTGATGTACAGTTTCCTGTCTTTAGTTCAGGATGACCCGACGATTCAAATCGTTAATTTGGCGCAAAAAGATTACGTTGAACGATTTATTCAGGGCGATCCAGATTTAGACGGCATTCCTGTACTCAGTGCAGCTGCGCCATTTAAAGCAGGCGGCCGTAAAAACGATCCCAATAACTTTACGGAAGTGGAATCAGGTCAACTGACTTTCCGTAACGCCGCCGATCTGTATTTGTACCCAAATACACTGGTCGCGCTAAAAGTGAAGGGCAAACAAGTTCAGGAATGGTTAGAGTGCAGCGCTGGTCAGTTTAAGCAGATTGATGTCACTAACACCCAACCTCAGTCTCTGATTGACTGGGATAATTTCCGTACCTACAACTTCGACGTGATTGACGGTGTTCATTATCAAATCGATGTAACCAAAGCACCTAAGTATGATGCAAGCTGTAAAGTGATAAACCCAGACTCGCAGCGTATTGTGAATCTGACTTTCAACGGCAAACCGCTCGACCCAAAACAAGACTTCCTCATCGCGACCAACAACTATCGAGCGTACAGCAACACCTTCCCTGGCACAGGGCCAGACTTTATCGCGTTTGACTCGCCAGATGAGAACCGCTCGGTCGTGGCGGCTTATATTTCTCGAGTCAGTGAAGAAAACGGCGAAGTCACACCAAGTGCGGACAACAACTGGTCATTTGCGCCAATTAAATCCGACCAACCACTGGATATTCGCTTTGAGACCTCACCAAGTAACAAAGCCGCGAAGTTCATCAAAGACAAAGCTCAATACCCAATGAAGCAAGTGGCAACCGATGAAATTGGCTTTGCCATCTATCAAATTAACCTGAACCAATAATCCCGGTTTTATCGATATAAGCGGCTCTCAGGGGCCGCTTTTTTATTTAGCCACTTTCTGTTGTTGAGAAAGAAGCGTTAGAATACATCAACGATTTTTAGACTTTTACCCCTTGATGCCAAACGACGTATTTTCTGACCTGACTCAAAATGGCTTTTCCGAACAAGAAGCCGCACAACTGATAGAACATGGGCAAGAACTCGAATTACCAACCAGACATATTCTCTGCCATCAGGGAGAATTTGGCTCGCACATCTATTTCATTCTTGAAGGGTTATGCCATGCCAGCTATCTCACAGAGCAAGGTAAGGAATTCAGTAAAGAGTTCTACTGGGAAAAAGACTGGGTGATAGGTTTCGAAAGCGTTATAAGCAATCAGCCTTCCCCCTATTTGTTGGAAACGCTCACTGCCTGTCGTTTATTTTGTTTACCTATAGAAACACTCCACCGTTGGCGTTCAGACAAGCATTCGATTTATCTCAAACTGCTGGAAACACAGTTGATAAATAAAGAGCACAAAGAACGCTTTATGCTACTGTACTCGCCAGAAGAACGCTATCAGTTGCTCTGCCAGCATTACCCCGATTTAGAACAACGAATTACCGATAGCCAAATTGCCGCCTATCTTGGTATTACGGCCATCAGTTTGAGCCGAATTAAAGCGCGGTTAGCAAAAGACAACCAGTAAGCCAAAAACAAAAAAGGCTCTTCAACAGAAGAGCCTTTACTTAAAATTAAATACTTATTTAAGAAGACGAGCGCGGAACTGACGTCCTTTCATCTTACCCGTGCTGATGATTTGCAGAGCTTTCTTCGCAGCTGACTTCTCTACCGCCACATAAGCACGCACTGGGAACAAATGAATCTTACCCACTTGAGCCCCCGGAATACCATTTTTCCCGGTTAAACAGCCTAGGATATCGCCCGGACGCACTTTTTGTTTTTTGCCACCGTCGATATTTATCGTCACCATTTTCGCTTGGTAAGGCTGTTGATTTGATTTTTCTGGCAACGTCGCAGGAAGGATATCCATATCTAAATATTCTTCGATACGTGCAACACGTAAACCATCTTTCTCGCCAAAGAAGCTGAACGCCAAGCCTTTACTGCCCGCTCGACCAGTACGACCAATGCGGTGTACGTGTACTTCTGGGTCGCGAGACAATTCAAAGTTAAATACCGCATCTAGGTTATCGACATCCAAACCGCGTGCCGCAACGTCTGTTGCCACCAAAATAGAAACGCTCTTATTCGAGAACTGAACCAACGCCTGATCACGCTCACGCTGTTCCAGATCACCATGAAGATCAATCACGCTGAAACCACGATGATGCAGCTCATCCGCTACACTTTGCACTTCTTTTTTGGTGTTGCAGAACACAACCGCAGACTCAGGTTGATGAGTAAGAAGAAGGTTTGCCAATGCCTCATCACGCGCTTCCGAACCTTCGACTTTATAGAAGTACTGGGCGATGCTCGAGGTATCGTGTGTCGATTCCACTTTGATCATCTCAGGTGACTGCATAATACGTTGGGCAATTTGCCCAATTTTTTCAGGAAAAGTCGCACTGAAAAGCAACGTTTGACGCTTTTTCGGCGCTGCATCTATGATAGCGTCCAGCGCATCCTGGAAGCCCATGTCTAGCATGCGGTCAGCCTCATCCAGTACCAGCGTATTTAGTTCAGAAAGATCAATTCGGCCTTTTTCAAGGTGATCAAGAATACGCCCAGGAGTGCCAACCAAAATATGAGCACCATGCTCCAGTGAACCAATTTGTGGTCCCATCGGCATACCACCACACAGTGTCAGCACTTTAATATTGTGGATACCACGCCCCAGAGTGCGGATTTCTTTCGCTACCTGATCGGCCAGTTCACGTGTGGGACACAGCACTAAAGACTGTACACGGAATCGCTTCACATTGAGGTTAGATAAAACCCCAAGACCAAACGCGGCGGTTTTGCCCGAGCCAGTTTTACCCTGACCAATCACATCACGCTGGTTCAGAATCGCTGGCAAGCTTAATGCCTGAATCGGCGTCATGTGGGTGTAATTCAATGAATCAAGCGTCGCGAGTAACGCCGGGCTTAGCCCTACGTGGTCAAAAGTTTGTTTGCTCACAGGGGAATATCCTCAGGTAGGATGAAAAAGAGGGCACATTATGACCAGATTTGTCAGGAAGACCAGTTAAAATTAACCATAGTTAATGAGTATTAGCAGAAAAATAAGTAAAGTCAGTAACACAAAAAATCAATAACGGAATATAGAATGCTTACCTGGATAACTTTGCCTTTCACTCAACTCACCACGATACAGCTTTACGAACTGATGCGATTACGTGTCGATGTTTTTGTTGTAGAGCAAACCTGCCCTTATCCAGAACTTGATGGCAAAGATACACTGGACGGAGTCTACCACCTTCTCGGCTATCAAGATGATGCATTAGTGGCTTGTGCTCGCTTACTACCTGCTGGCACAACCTACAGCAATGTCAGTATTGGTCGTGTCGTTACTAAACAGACAGCTCGCGGCGGGGGTTTAGGTCACAAACTTCTGGAAGAAGCATTAACGCAGTGTGAGTCATTATGGCCTAAGCAGACCATCGATATTGGCGCTCAGGAACATCTCATTGAGTATTACTCAAGGCACGGGTTTGATGTTGTTTCAGACTGCTACCTTGAAGATGGTATTCCGCATGTCGATATGCGTAGAGAAGCAACTACGAAGTAAATAGAGACCGTTGCATCCCTAGGAAAATCTCTTCCAACAAAAAAGACGCGTTCATCTCGCGTCTTTTTTCAACCGTGTGTTTTATCAGAGACCGCTACTTATTGCGTCCGAAGGTTCCATCAGATAAGCGGAAGAACATAACAGAATGGTCGCCCTTCTCGAGCTGTAACATATCAAGCTGACCATCATCAGAAAATTTAAAGCGAATCAACTGCCCCTGTCTGATATGACTAAGCGGCTTGTCGCTACCTTCAATTTTGACTAGTGAGCTGAGATCTGCCATGGATAACTGGTTATTGCGGAAGACCTGCGCGAGCGTATCGCCATTCTTCACTTGATACTCTTTCCAATTTTCAGACTTTGGACCTGAGTTCTGAGACGTACGTTGCTGACTCAAGCTCTGAGTATTTAAATTGATCGTAACACGTTGATGATCCACGGGCTGAGTTTGCTCGACTAACTCTTCGGTTTTCTTTGGCATCGGAACAATAAGAATCAAAAGCAGCAGTGGCACCAACACCATCAATGCTCGTTGATGGAATTTAGGCAGGCGTTGCCAAAACGCAGTAACTGGCTGTACGCGTTCTAACCACTTAGTTTTGTTGAACGGCTGCTTCCAGTCGATAGCAGCGTATTTTTGTTTGATCAACTCGACGTAGTCGACTTGCTGCTTTTTCTTTCTGCGACGATTCATTACGATAGACCCCTTAATGCTTACTGCCAGTATAAAAATACCAGCGCGGAGAGTATATGTTTTTCACTCAAGTAAAATGGAATTTGGATTAAATTAGCAGAAAATTCACTTGGAGTAAGAGATAAGTCACACCCTCAATGGTCAGACGAGACAATCTGAGCCAATCATTTAAACCTTAGTCCGAAACTGATATCCTGTGACCTTTAACACTCCTAATAAGAGCGACATTTATGTCTGAAATTAAATTTGAAACTGCAGAACAAAAAGCAAGCTACGGCATTGGTCTGCAAATGGGTCAGCAACTAGCAGGTTCTGGTCTAGAAGGTCTTAGCGTTGATGCAATCGCAGCTGGTATTGCTACTGCACTAGTTGGTGACATGCCAGCAATTGAAATCGACGAAATCAACAAAGCGCTACAAGAGCTACACACTCGCGCTGAAGCTGTTCGTCAAGAAGCAGCGCAAGCAGCAGCAGCTGACGGCGAAGCGTTCCTAAAAGACAACGCTCTACGCCCAGAAGTTAAAGTTCTAGAATCAGGTCTACAATACGAAGTTATCTCTGAAGGCACTGGTGAAATCCCAACAGCAGACAAATCTGTACGCGTTCACTACCACGGTGAGCTAACAGACGGCACTGTATTTGACAGCTCTGTATCTCGCGGTCAGCCAGCTGAATTCCCTGTAACGGGCGTAATCAAAGGTTGGGTTGAAGCACTACAACTAATGCCTGTTGGTTCTAAGTGGAAACTATACGTTCCACAAGACCTTGCGTACGGTGAGCGTGGCGCAGGTGCTGCGATTCCTCCATTCGCAGCGCTAGTATTCGAAGTAGAACTACTAGACATCCTATAATTGAAATCCATTTCAATTACAGTTTCTAAAGCGGCGCTCTAGCGCCGCTTTTTTGTTTAGGCTAAAGTCGTTGTTCTCTTAAACATAAACTGTCACTCTAACAATCTAATAATTAAAAACACGCTCAACCGTTGGAGGTACTATGCGTAAAACACTCCTGACGCTGGCACTGCTATCGATGCATATCGGCAGTGCACATGCTTTCCTTGATTCAGTAGTAGAAAAAAGTAACGAGAGCGGACTGATGGACATGGTCGGTCAAAGTTTAAGTACGGAATCTTCACCATTAACTGATTTACTGACAAGTCAATTACCTGTATCAACCGAACAAGCTGCAGGTGGTAGCAGTGCATTACTGGCGTTAGCACAAAGTCAACTATCCGGCGCAAATAGCAGCGAGTTAGAATCTTTGCTCCCTGGATTATCTAATTTGAGCAGCGCACAAAGTTTGTTAGGTAATGTCGAAAGTTTAAGCACTGTGCAAAGTGCATTCGATAAATTGGGATTAGACGCTTCGATGATCAGCCAGTTTGCACCAGTAATTTTGCAATATCTTAACGAGCAAGGTGCCAGCGAAGGCCTACTTAACTCTTTAACTGGTTTATGGTCCGCTGAATAAAGCGATAATAGAGAAGAAATAGAAAGCTAAGCGCTGTTAATTAACATTAGGAGAGACATGCTACCTTTGTTCTGAAGAGATAACACGCTTAGATTTCAATTAGTTTGAAAGTGACAGATACAAAAAAGCCGAGCTAACGCTCGGCTTTTTCGTTCTTACGAACTGATTACTCAGCAGCTTCTTCAGCAGCTGGGCGATCTACAAGCTCAATGTAAGCCATTGGAGCTTTATCACCAGCACGGAAGCCAGCTTTTAGGATACGAGTGTAACCGCCCTGACGAGCAGCAAAACGTGGACCTAGTTCGTTGAAAAGTTTTGCAACTACTTCGTTGTCACGAGTACGTGCAAATGCTAGACGACGGTTAGCAACACTGTCAGTCTTAGCTAGTGTAATCAAAGGCTCAACTACGCGACGTAGCTCTTTTGCTTTTGGCAAAGTAGTCTTGATAACTTCATGACGTACTAGAGAGCTAGCCATGTTGCTGAACATCGCTTTGCGATGTGAGCTGTTGCGGTTGAGTTGACGACCACTCTTACGATGGCGCATGACCTAATCCTTCTAACTAGTATCGATTAATCTTCAGCGATTGATGCAGGCGGCCAGTTTTCTAGGCGCATGCCCAGAGACAGACCACGTGACGCAAGTACGTCTTTAATCTCAGTAAGAGATTTTTTACCAAGGTTAGGCGTTTTAAGTAGCTCAACCTCAGTACGTTGTACTAGATCACCGATGTAGTGAATCGCTTCTGCTTTCAGACAGTTAGCAGAGCGAACTGTTAGTTCAAGATCGTCTACAGGACGCAGTAGGATCGGATCGAATTCTGGCTTCTCTTCCTTCTCCTCAGGAACACGTACATCACGAAGATCTACGAATGCATCCAATTGTTCAGCTAGGATAGTAGCTGCACGACGGATTGCTTCCTCAGGTTCTAGAGTACCGTTTGTTTCCATATCGATAACAAGCTTGTCTAGATCAGTACGCTGTTCTACACGAGCTGCTTCTACAGCGTAGGCAATTTTGTCTACTGGGCTGTAAGTAGCATCTACTAGTAGGCGACCAATTGGACGCTCGTCTTCTTCAGTATGGATACGCGCAGAAGCTGGAATGTAACCACGACCACGTTCTACTTTAATACGCATAGCGATTTCAGCATTGTCATCCGTTAGGTGACAAATAACGTGTTCAGGGTTAGCGATCTCTACATCACCATCATGGGTGATGTCACCTGCAACCACAGGGCCCGAGCCTGATTTGTTCAAAGTAATGAACACTTCATCTTTGCCTTCAGCCACACGCACTGCCAAACCTTTAAGGTTTAGGAGGATTTCAAGAATATCTTCTTGAACGCCTTCTTTAGTGCTGTACTCGTGAAGTACGCCCTCAATCTCTACTTCTGTCACTGCACAACCAGGCATAGAAGATAGAAGAATGCGGCGAAGTGCATTACCCAGAGTATGACCAAAGCCACGCTCTAATGGCTCAAGAGTTACTTTTGCGTGAGTCGAGCTGATTTGTTCGATGTCAACTAGACGTGGCTTAAGAAATTCTGTTACAGAACCCTGCATTGTGTCCTCTCTTTAGTTTAACCTTACTTAGAGTAAAGCTCGACGATCAATTGTTCGTTGATGTCAGCTGATAGATCAGAACGCTCAGGCATACGCTTGAATGTACCTTCCATCTTGCCACCATCTACTTCAATCCAAGTTGGTTTTTCACGTTGTTCAGCAACTTCTAGAGCAGCTTTGATACGAGATTGCTGTTTAGCTTTCTCGCGGATAGAAACAACGTCATTAGCCGCTACTTTGAAAGAAGGAACGTTTACAACTTTACCGTTTACTAGGATAGCTTTGTGGCTAACTAGCTGACGTGCTTCTGCGCGAGTTGCACCAAAGCCCATGCGGTAAACTACGTTATCAAGACGACCTTCAAGAAGCTGAAGCAGGTTTTCACCAGTGTTGCCTTTTAGGCGAGCAGCTTCTTTGTAGTAGTTACGGAATTGTTTTTCTAGAACGCCGTACATACGACGAACTTTTTGCTTCTCACGAAGCTGAACGCCATACTCAGATAGACGACCGCGACGAGCGCCGTGTACACCTGGTGCGTTATCAATTTTACACTTGGTATCGATCGCGCGAACACCAGACTTAAGGAATAAGTCAGTGCCTTCACGACGGCTAAGCTTCAGCTTAGGACCCAAATATCTTGCCATGATTCTTCTCCAATTGTCCTAGAAACGTTATACGCGACGTTTCTTAGGTGGACGACAACCGTTATGAGGGATTGGTGTAGCATCAACAATGTTAGTGATGCGGAAACCAGCGGCGTTTAGTGCACGAACAGTTGATTCGCGACCTGGACCAGGACCCTTAACCATAACTTCCAAGTTCTTTAGGCCGTATTCTTTAGCCATTTCAGCACAACGCTCAGCAGCAACCTGTGCAGCGAACGGAGTAGACTTACGAGAACCACGGAAACCAGAACCACCTGCAGTAGCCCATGCAAGAGCGTTACCTTGACGGTCAGTAATGGTTACGATTGTGTTATTGAAAGAAGCATGGATGTGCGCAACGCCATCTGCAACTTGCTTGCGTACGCGCTTACGAGCGCGAGTTGGTTGTTTAGCCATTGTACTCTACCTTCCCGATTATTTCTTGATCGGCTTACGCGGACCCTTACGGGTGCGAGCGTTGGTTTTAGTACGCTGTCCACGTAGTGGTAGACTGCGACGATGACGAAGACCACGGTAACAGCCAAGGTCCATAAGACGCTTGATGTTCATAGATACTTCACGACGTAGATCACCTTCTACAGTGTACTTAGCTACACCATCACGCAGTTGATCGATCTGCTCTTCAGTTAGTTCACTGATCTTAACATTTTCAGCAATACCCACTTCAGCTAGGATAGCTTGAGAGCGAGTTTTACCGATGCCGTAGATCGCAGTAAGTGCGATTACAGCATGCTTCTGATCAGGAATGTTAATGCCGGCTATACGGGCCATTATTCACTCCTAAGTGTGTTTCTATAAAAGAATTAGCCGCAGCAAAGCCCGTTATGGATACGCTGCGGAGTACTACTTCTTTTGCACGCAAAAGGTAGGCCGAGGAATATACTCGACCTAACCTTCGTTTTCAAGTAAAAATTTCTGCTAATTAGCCTTGGCGCTGTTTGTGCTTTGGCTCACTGCAAATCACGCGAACGACACCGTTACGCTTGATTACTTTACAGTTACGGCAGATTTTTTTAACGGAAGCACGAACTTTCATTGCTAAACTCCGTAAATGAAACTGAGTCTACCGCCGGATTAACGGCCGTAGCCTTTCAGATTCGCTTTCTTCAACACAGAATCATACTGTTGAGACATCATATGAGTCTGTACCTGTGCCATAAAGTCCATAATTACAACCACTACGATAAGTAGTGATGTACCGCCGAAGTAGAAACGTACGTTCCACGCGACCATCATGAACTCGGGAATCAGACAGATAAAGGTAATGTACAGTGCACCTGCAAGGGTAAGACGTGTCATCACTTTATCAATATATTTCGCTGTCTGCTCACCTGGGCGGATGCCGGGTACGAATGCACCTGACTTCTTCAAGTTATCTGCTGTTTCACGTGGGTTAAAAACCAACGCTGTGTAGAAGAAACAGAAGAAGATAATTGCTGCAGCATAAAGCATTACATACAGCGGTTGACCTGGGCTAAGAGCCAAAGACACGTCAGTTAACCAACCGAACGCGCTGCTCTCACCGTTCTGACCAAACCACTGAGCCAGTGTTCCTGGGAACAGGATAATACTTGATGCGAAAATCGCTGGAATAACGCCTGCCATATTAATTTTAAGTGGCAGATGCGAGCTTTGTGCAGCAAATACTTTACGACCTTGTTGACGCTTCGCGTAGTTAACAACGATTCGACGTTGACCACGCTCCATGAAAACAACGAAGTAAATTACTGCAAAAGACAATACCGCGATTAGCAACAGAAGAAGTACATGCAATTCACCTTGACGCGCTTGCTCGATTGTTTGACCGATTGCAGAAGGCAATCCCGCAACAATACCTGCAAAAATTAGTAACGAAATACCGTTACCAATTCCACGCTCTGTAATTTGTTCACCTAACCACATCAAGAACATGGTGCCGGTTACTAAACTTACGGTAGCAATAAGCGTAAACATGGTTTGGTTGATAACAACCAGATTATCGACCATGTTTGGTAAGCCCGTTGCAATACCTATAGCCTGGAAGGTTGCAAGTACAAGCGTGCCGTAGCGTGTGTATTGGCTTATCTTACGACGGCCTGCTTCACCCTCTTTTTTGAGTTCAGCTAACGCTGGATGAACTACAGTTAGCAATTGGACAACAATAGATGCCGAAATATACGGCATAATGCCCAATGCTAATATAGATGCACGCTCAAGAGCACCACCGGAGAACATGTTAAACATTTCTACGATGGTACCTTTTTGCTGGTCGAACAATTCGGCAAGTACAGCAGCGTCAATACCAGGGATCGGCACAAAAGAGCCTGCTCGGAATACTAAAAGTGCACAAATTACGAATAATAAGCGCGACTTCAGCTCACTTAAGCCGCTCTGAGCACTACGAAAATCTTGTCCTGGTTTCTTAGCCATCTGTACCTCGTTCCTCGAGATTATTCCTCGATTTTACCGCCTGCAGCTTCGATTGCAGCTTTAGCGCCTTTAGTCACACGTAGACCTTTAACAGTCACTGCTTTGTTGATTTCACCAGAAAGAACAACTTTTACGAATTCGATGTTCTTAGTGATGATGTTAGCAGCTTTAAGACTGTTAAGATCAACTACGTCACCAGAAACTTTCGCTAGCTCAGCTAGACGAACTTCAGCAGACACTAGGCTCTTACGAGAAGTGAAACCGAATTTTGGTAGACGTTGTTTCAGAGGCATCTGACCGCCTTCGAAACCTGGACGAACACTGCCGCCAGAACGTGATTTTTGACCTTTGTGACCACGGCCACCAGTTTTACCTAGGCCTGAACCGATACCACGACCTACTCGCTTCGCAGAAGTTTTCGCGCCAGCAGCCGGTGCTAGAGTATTCAAACGCATTCTGATTACTCCTCAACTTTAACCATGTAGTAAACCTTGTTGATCATACCGCGCACGCACGGAGTATCTTCAAGTTCTACTGTGTGGTTGATTTTACGAAGACCTAGACCGCGCAAAGTAGCTTTGTGCTTAGGTAGACGACCAATTGAGCTTTTAGTTTGAGTTACTTTAATAGTTGCCATGGTGTTCTTACTCCGAAATAGATTCAACAGTTAGACCACGTTTAGCAGCAACCATTTCTGGTGACTTCATGCTACCTAGAGCATCGATCGTTGCACGAACGATGTTGATAGGGTTCGTAGAACCGTATGCTTTAGATAGTACGTTGTGTACACCAGCAACTTCTAGTACTGCACGCATCGCACCACCTGCGATAACACCAGTACCTTCTGCTGCAGGCTGCATGTAAACTTTAGAGCCCGAGTGGCGACCTTTCACTGGGTGGTGAAGAGTGCCTTCGTTTAGAGCGATCGTAGTCATGTTACGACGCGCTTTTTCCATTGCTTTTTGAATCGCTGCAGGTACTTCACGAGCTTTGCCGTAACCGAAACCTACACGACCATTACCGTCACCAACTACTGTTAGTGCAGTGAAGCTCATGATTCGACCACCTTTAACCGTTTTAGAAACACGGTTAACTGCGATTAATTTTTCTTGCAAATCATTCGCTTGAACTTGTTGTTCTTTAGCCATCTTCCAACCCTACCTTAGAATTTCAGACCAGCTTCGCGAGCAGATTCTGCTAGCGCCGCTACTCGACCGTGGTATTGGAAACCAGAACGATCAAATGCAACTGCAGTTACGCCTTTTTCAAGAGCGCGCTCTGCAACAGCTTTACCTACTGCTTTAGCTGCATCAACGTTACCAGTGTATTTCACTTGCTCACGGATCGCTTTTTCTACAGTAGAAGCTGCTGCGATAACCTCAGAGCCATTAGCCGCGATAACCTGTGCGTACACGTGACGAGGAGTACGGTGTACAACTAGGCGAGTCGCACCCAGTTCTGCAATCTTACGACGTGCGCGTGTAGCACGACGGATGCGAGATGCTTTCTTATCCATAGTGTTACCTTACTTCTTCTTAGCTTCTTTAGTACGCACATTTTCATCTGCGTAACGAACACCTTTACCTTTGTAAGGCTCAGGTTGACGGTAAGAACGAATGTCAGCCGCAACTTGACCAACTAGTTGCTTATCAGCACCAGTGATCACAATTTCAGTTTGGCTTGGACATTCAGCTTTAATACCCGCTGGCAACTCGTGCTCAACTGGGTGTGAGAAGCCTAGTGTTAGACCTACAGCGTTGCCTTTGATAGCAGCACGGTAACCAACACCTTTAAGAGTTAGCTTCTTAGTAAAGCCTTCAGTAACACCAACAACCATGTTGTTTACTAGTGCACGAGCAGTACCTGCTTGTGCCCAAGCGTTAGCAACACCTTCTTTAGGACCGAAAGTTAGGTTGTTTTCTTCCTGAGCGATAACTACTGCATTGTTAAGAACGCGAGTTAGTTCGCCCTTAGCACCTTTAACAGTGATTTCTTGGCCGTTTAGTTTCACCTCTACGCCAGCTGGAATAGCGACAGGTGCTTTTGCAACACGAGACATAGTCTACTCCTTATTAAGCTACGTAGCAGATGATTTCACCACCAAGACCTGCTTTACGTGCAGCGCGGTCTGACATAAGACCCTTGGAAGTAGAAACGATAGCAATCCCAAGACCACCCATTACAGAAGGAAGTTGATCTTTCTTCTTGTAAACACGTAGACCTGGACGAGAAACACGTTTAAGTTGCTCGATTACTGGTTTAGCTTGGAAGTACTTAAGAGTAACTTCTAGCTCAGGTTTTGCTTCGCCTTCAACAGCGAAGTCAACGATGTAACCTTCAGCTTTTAGTAGTGCAGCAATTGCAACTTTAAGCTTTGAAGAAGGCATTTTTACAGCAACTTTGTTTGCTGCCTGACCGTTACGAACGCGGGTCAGCATATCCGAAATCGGATCTTGCATGCTCATATGATTTACTCCAAATGATTAAGTGGCAATTACCAGCTAGCCTTACGAAGACCCGGAATCTCGCCTTTCATGCAAGCTTCACGAACCTTAATACGGCTTAGACCGAACTTACGTAGGTAACCGTGTGGACGACCAGTTTGGTTGCAACGGTTGCGCTGACGTGATGCACTTGAATCACGTGGAAGAGATTGCAGTGTAAGAACTGCGTTCCAACGATCTTCTTCAGATGCGTTTACATCGCTAATGATAGCTTTAAGCGCAGCACGCTTCTCAGCGAACTTAGCTACTAGCTTCGCACGTTTTGCTTCACGTGCTTTCATTGAATTTTTAGCCATAACAGTAACCCTTCACCTTACTTACGGAATGGGAAGTTAAAGGCAGCCAGCAGAGCACGGCCTTCCTCATCAGTACCAGCAGACGTCGTAATAGTGATGTCTAGACCGCGTACTCGATCAACTTTATCAAAGTCGATTTCCGGGAAGATGATTTGCTCGCGAACGCCCATGCTGTAGTTACCGCGTCCGTCAAAAGACTTAGCGCTAACGCCACGGAAGTCACGTACACGTGGAAGAGCGATGTTAATCAAACGCTCAAGAAAATCCCACATACGTTCGCCACGCAAGGTTACTTTACAACCGATAGGGTAGCCTTCACGGATTTTGAAACCTGCAACAGATTTGCGCGCTTTTGTGATAAGTGGCTTCTGACCAGAGATCGTTGCCATATCAGACGCTGCATTTTCTAGCAGTTTCTTATCGTTGATTGCTTCACCAACACCCATGTTCAGGGTGATTTTCTCGATTCTAGGGACTTGCATGACGCTTGTGTAGCTGAACTGTTTGGTCAGTTCAGCGACTACAGACGACTTGTAGTAATCATGCAGTTTCGCCATAGTAGAACTCCAAATTACTTCTAATTAGTTAGAAACGGTTTCGCCATTAGACTTGAAGAAACGAACTTTCTTGCCGTCTTCAAAACGGAAACCGATACGGTCAGCTTTACCAGTAGCTGCGTTAAAGATTGCAACGTTAGAAGCGTCAATAGCTGCTTCTTGTTCAACGATGCCACCTTGTTGACCTAGAGCCGGAACCGGCTTTTGGTGTTTTTTAACAAGGTTGATGCCTTCAACGATAACTTTACCAGTTGCTAGAACCTTAGTTACTTTACCTTTCTTGCCTTTGTCTTTACCAGCAAGAACGATTACTTCGTCGTTACGACGGATTTTAGCTGCCATTTCTACGTGCTCCTTACAGAACTTCTGGAGCCAGTGAAACGATCTTCATGAACTTATCGCCACGAAGTTCGCGTGTCACAGGACCAAAGATACGTGTACCGATTGGTTGCTCTGTATTGTCGTTCAACAATACGCAAGCATTTCGGTCGAAGCGAATGACAGAACCGTCAGGACGACGTACGCCTTTACGGGTGCGCACTACCACCGCCTTCAGAACATCACCTTTTTTTACTTTACCGCGAGGAATTGCTTCCTTCACAGTAACTTTGATGACGTCACCGATATGTGCATAACGGCGGTGAGAGCCACCCAGAACCTTAATACACATTACGCTGCGTGCGCCTGAGTTATCAGCTGCGTCCAGCATACTTTGCATTTGGATCATGTTAGTGCTCCGCTAAATATTAATAACTAGACCCATCACGGGTCGGGCTGCCTCTTTAAAAGGGACGCGAATTGTACCACCCTTTTTTGTGATTGGGTAGTCAAAAAATAAACGGCTCCAAAAATATTTTGGAGCCGCTTTAGTTTCATAGAATTAACGAGATTAAATCTTCGCCTTTTCTAGAACTTTTACCAAAGTCCAAGACTTAGTCTTAGACAGTGGACGACACTCAGCGATTTCAACTGTGTCGCCTAGGCCACACTCGTTGTTCTCGTCATGTGCGTGTACTTTAGTCGTACGTTTAACGTATTTACCATAGATAGGGTGTTTTACGAAACGTTCGATAGCAACAGTGATAGACTTGTCCATCTTATCGCTAACAACACGACCTTGTTGAGTACGTTTTACTTCGCTCATTATGCGCCTGCCTTCTCAGTCAAAACAGTTTTCACACGTGCGATATCACGGCGTACAGCTTTCAGAGTATGAGTTTGCTGTAGTTGACCAGTTGCAGCTTGCATGCGCAAGTTGAACTGTTCACGTAGCAAATTCATTAGCTCAGCGTTAAGCTCTTCAACGCTTTTCTCGCGTAGATCTTGTGCGTTCATCACATCACCTGCTTAGTTACAAATGTAGTTTTGAAAGGCAGTTTACGTGCCGCAAGACGGAACGCTTCACGTGCCAATTCTTCAGGTACACCACCCATTTCGTACATAACCTTACCAGGTTGGATTTGGGCTACCCAGTACTCAACGTTACCTTTACCCTTACCCTGACGAACTTCAAGTGGTTTTTCTGTGATTGGTTTGTCTGGGAACACACGGATCCAGATTTTACCTTGACGCTTAACGTGACGTGTCATTGCACGACGTGCCGCTTCGATTTGACGAGCAGTTAGACGACCACGGCCAACAGCTTTAAGACCGAATTCGCCGAAGCTTACATCAGTACCCTTAGCTAGACCACGGTTACGACCAGTCTGAACCTTACGGAACTTAGTACGTTTAGGTTGTAGCATCTGTCGACTCCTTACTTACGGCCTTTACGCTGCTTCTTAGGCTTGTCGCCTTTAGGCTCAACAGCGTTAGCTGCTGGCATACCACCTAGAATCTCACCTTTGAAGATCCAAGTTTTAATGCCGATCACACCGTATTGAGTGTGAGCCGAAGAAGTTGCGTAATCAATGTCAGCACGTAGAGTGTGTAGAGGCACACGGCCTTCACGGTACCACTCTGAACGTGCGATTTCAGCGCCGCCTAGACGACCGCTTACTTCCACTTTGATACCTTTAGCGCCTAGACGCATTGCGTTTTGTACCGCGCGCTTCATAGCACGACGGAACATAACACGACGCTCTAGCTGAGACGCGATGCTGTCACCAACAAGTTGCGCATCCAGTTCAGGCTTACGTACTTCAGCGATGTTAATTTGCGCTGGTACACCTGCAATTTTAGCTACAGCTGCGCGTAGCTTCTCTACGTCTTCACCTTTCTTACCGATAACAACGCCTGGACGAGCAGTGTGAATAGTCACACGGATGCTCTTAGCAGGACGCTCGATAACGATGCGTGATAGAGACGCTTTTTTCAGTTCACTTGTAAGGAACTGACGTACCTTGAAGTCGCCGTCTAGGTTGTCAGCGAAATCTTTGGTGTTAGCAAACCATGTAGCATTCCAAGGCTTAACGATGCCTAGACGAATACCATTAGGATGTACTTTTTGACCCATTGCTTACTCTCCTAGTCTCTAGCGATCTGCTACAACAACAGTGATGTGGCTTGAACGCTTCAAGATACGATCCGCACGACCTTTAGCACGAGGCATAATACGCTTCATGGTTGGGCCTTCATCTACAAAGATTTTTGCGACATTCAGATCGTCAATATCTGCACCTTCGTTGTGCTCCGCGTTAGCGATAGCAGACTCTAGAACTTTCTTAACTAGTTCAGCAGCTTTTTTGTTGCTGAAAGTTAGGATTTCTAGAGCTTGGTCAACAGATTTACCACGGATTTGATCCGCAACTAAGCGAGCTTTCTGAGGCGAAATGCGAGCAAAGTTATGTTTAGCAATTGCTTCCATTATCTACTCCTTAGCGCTTCTTAGCTTTCTTATCCGCAGCGTGACCGCGGTAAGTACGTGTTGGTGCGAATTCGCCCAGTTTGTGACCGATCATTTCATCAGTTACAAATACTGGTACGTGCTGACGACCATTATGGACAGCGATGGTCAAACCGATCATCGTAGGGATGATCATTGAACGACGGGACCAAGTCTTAATAGGCTTTTTGTCTCCGCTTTCCACCGCTTTCTCTACCTTCTTCAGCAAGTGTAGGTCAATAAAAGGACCTTTCTTGAGAGAACGTGGCATGGCGATTCCTCTTTATATAGATTACTTGTTACGACGACGTACGATGTACTTGTCAGTGCGTTTGTTCTTACGAGTCTTGAAGCCTTTAGTTGGCATACCCCAAGGTGATACTGGATGACGGCCACCAGAAGTACGACCTTCACCACCACCGTGTGGGTGATCAACCGGGTTCATTACCACACCGCGAACGGTTGGACGAACACCGCGCCAGCGAGTAGCACCAGCTTTACCAAGTTCACGTAGCATGTGCTCAGAGTTACCAACTTCACCGATTGTTGCACGGCCTTCAGAAAGAACTTTGCGCATTTCGCCAGAACGTAGACGGATAGTTACGTATGAACCGTCGCGAGCAACGATTTGAGCGTAAGCACCAGCTGAACGAGCTAGCTGACCGCCTTTACCAGGCTTCAGTTCAACGTTGTGTACAGTTGAACCTACTGGGATGTTACGCATTGGTAGAGTGTTACCAGCTTTGATAGGTGCATCAACACCTGACTGAATAACATCACCAGCTACAACACCTTTAGGTGCTAGGATGTAGCGACGCTCACCGTCTTTGTAAAGAACTAGAGCAATATTTGCGCTACGGTTTGGATCGTATTCAAGACGCTCAACTGTCGCTGGGATACCGTCTTTAGTACGTTTGAAGTCAATTACACGGTAGTGATGCTTGTGACCACCGCCGATATGACGTACTGTGATACGACCGTTGTTGTTACGACCACCATTCTTAGAGTTTTTCTCTAGAAGAGGTGCGTATGGCTTGCCCTTGTGTAGGTCAGCGTTAACAACTTTAACAACGTGACGACGACCAGGGGAAGTCGGCTTACATTTAACAATAGCCATTTTTAACTACTCCTGTTATTCCGCGCCGCCAACGAAGTCAAGATCTTGACCTTCTTTCAAAGTAACGTACGCTTTCTTAACGTCGCTGCGGCGACCTTGGCGTAGACCTTGACGTTTGGTCTTACCCTTAGTGATAAGAGTATTTACAGACTTAACTTCAACTTCAAATAGCTTTTCTACAGCTGCTTTGATCTCTTTTTTAGTAGCATCTTTAGCTACTTTGAAAACGATAGTGTTCGCTTTCTCAGCTGCCATAGTTGCTTTTTCAGAGATGTGCGGTGCACGTAGAACTTTTAGGATACGCTCTTCAGTGATCATGCTAGCATCTCCTCAACTTGTTTAACTGCCTCAGCAGTCATTACAACTTTGTCGAACGCGATTAGTGAAACTGGATCAATACCAGCGACATCACGTGCGTCAACTTTGTATAGGTTACGAGCCGCTAGGAATAGATTCTCATCTACTTCGCTAGTCACGATTAGAGCGTCAGTTAGCTCAAGCTCTTTCAGCTTAGCTACTAGCTCTTTAGTCTTTGGTGCTTCAACTGAGAAGTTATCAACAACGATTAAACGCTCTTGACGAACAAGCTCAGAAAGAATGCTCTTCATAGCACCGCGGTACATTTTTTTGTTTACTTTTTGGCTGTGATCTTGTGGTTTCGCAGCAAAAGTAACACCACCCGAACGCCAGATTGGGCTACGGATTGTACCAGCACGTGCACGGCCAGTACCTTTTTGACGCCATGGCTTAGCGCCACCGCCAGAAACTTCTGAACGTGTTTTTTGAGCACGAGTACCTTGACGAGCACCTGCTGCAAATGCAACAACTACTTGGTGTACAAGAGCTTCGTTAAACTCACGTCCGAAAGTAGTTTCGGAAACAGTTAGTGCATCGGCACCTTTAACCATTAGTTCCATTACTTACTCCTGAGACGTTATGCTTTAACAGCTGGTTTAACGATCACGTTGCCGCCAGTTGCGCCTGGGACTGCACCTTTAATAAGAAGCAGGTTGCGCTCAGCGTCAACACGTACGATCTCTAGGTTTTGAGTCGTTACACGCTCAGCACCCATGTGACCTGCCATTTTCTTGCCTTTAAATACGCGACCTGGAGTCTGACATTGACCGATAGAACCAGGAGCACGGTGAGACAATGAGTTACCGTGAGTCATATCTTGAGTACGGAAGTTCCAACGCTTAACAGCGCCTTGGAAGCCTTTACCCTTAGATGTACCAGTAACGTCTACTTTCTTAGTTTCGTTGAATAGTTCAACAGTTAGTTCAGCACCAACTTCGAACGCTTCGCCGTTTTCTAAACGGAATTCCCAAAGACCGCGACCAGCTTCAACACCAGCTTTAGCAAAGTGACCTGCTTCAGCTTTGTTTACGCGGTTAGCTTTCTTTGCACCAGCAGTAACCTGGATTGCAGCGTAGCCGTCAGTTTCTAGAGTTTTCACTTGAGAAACGCGGTTTGCTTCAACTTCAACAACTGTTACTGGGATAGAAACGCCGTCTTCAGTAAATACGCGGGTCATGCCCACTTTACGACCGATTAGACCAATCATTCTTCTAATCTCCCTTAACCTAGGCTAATTTGAACGTCAACGCCCGCAGCAAGGTCTAGACGCATTAGAGCATCAACAGTTTTGTCTGTTGGCTCAACGATGTCGATTAGACGCTTGTGAGTACGGATTTCGTACTGATCACGTGCTTTCTTGTTAACGTGTGGAGAGATAAGAACTGTGAAACGCTCTTTACGAGTTGGTAGTGGGATTGGACCACGAACCTGTGCGCCAGTGCGCTTAGCTGTTTCAACGATTTCCGCTGTAGAAGCGTCGATTAGTTTGTAATCGAAAGCTTTTAGGCGGATACGGATACGTTGGTTCTGCATGAGACAGAGCTCCAAAATTGATAAATTACACAAACAATATCGCCACTCATACTCGTCAAGACGAGAGAATGCCGATTGATTTATGTGAAACCGTAGCATCCAAGATTAGGACGCATTGTCAGTTAATTTTCGATTAACTATCCCTACATACCAAAGTCACCTTTGGGGATAGTTTTTCCGAAGAAAAGATAGCTAATTGTATTAACCGCGAACATAAGCTGAGTCTACATTACCTAATAAATCCTTGGATTTATTAGCTCCTCACTGCTCATTGGTTCACAACTGGCTTAACCAGTGCGCTGCATTATACAGATCACATTTTAGGTTGCAAGCATTGAGTGAAAAATAATCGAGACTATTTTTAACTCGCTGTTTTTAATGTAACCACAGAGTTCAACATAAACAAAAAGGACGCCGAAGCGTCCTTTTCCAAACTGTAATCGTAATAGCGTCTACTATTATTTCTTACTTGATAGTGCACCGAAACGCTTGTTGAAGCGATCAACACGGCCGCCTGTATCAACGATACGTTGCTTACCAGTGTAGAATGGGTGGCACTTGTCACATACGTCTAGGTGGATAGAATCCTTTGCTAGAGTTGAGTTGAACTCAAAAGTGTTGCCGCAAGAACAAGTAGCAGTTACTGCTTTGTATTCTGGGTGGATACCAGTTTTCATGGGATAACCTCAATAGTAGGCCGTGTCGCTATACGAGTCTAAGCCGCACACCACACGTAATTAATATAAAAGTGCGATACCGCATCAGCTTTATGCCGAAGCCATATCTCAAGGCGCGATATACTAATGAATCGCACTGTTGGGATCAACACATTTGGCAATTTTTTCGCCACTTTTTTAGCCAGTCTATTGCTCATCGCCTGTTTGAACGGTGATCAGTCAGCTTTACTCGAATTTTCATCCCAACTTTAATAGACTCTAAGCTCCTTTCCCTCTTTATATTACAGCCGAACTTTATGCGTCCATCCATTGCCAGAGTGGCATTGCCCGTTCCACTCGACAAACAGTTTGATTATGCCATTCCGGGACACTTATTTCCGATCATTGGTGGGCGCGTGTCGGTACCTTTTGGCCGTCAAACCTTAGTTGGCATCGTCACCGCGCTGGTGAACCACTCTGATTTCCCTAAAGAGCAACTCAAGCCAATTAAAACCGTATTGGACTCACAACCCATCTGGTCAGAAAAGCTGTATTCATTACTTACATGGTGTAGTCAGTTTTATCAGTACCCATTGGGCGATACGCTGCACAATGCGATGCCTGCGGCACTGAGAAAAGGCAAGCCAGCAGATTTTGCCACTTTACAGGAATGGCAGATAACCGAAGCTGGTAAAGACAAACTGATGCAAGGGCTCGATCGTCGAGCCGTGAAGCAACAAAAAGTCCTGCAAATTCTGGTAGACGGAGCAGTGCCGCACCAAGAACTTGTAGACCAAGAGATCGCCTCAACAGTACTGAAGTCTTTAGAAGAGAAAGGTTGGATTGAGCGAATAGAGAAAATGCCGACCATTTCAAAGTGGCCTCAGCAGGTAGAAAACGCTGTCGACAAACCCAAACTAAACCATGAACAGGCGTTAGCCATCGCCAGTGTCAACAGCCAGAATGGTTTTGCCTGCTATTTATTAGAAGGCGTAACAGGTTCAGGGAAAACTGAGGTCTACCTGAACCTGATCAAGCCAGTGTTAGAAAAAGGGCGACAAGCGTTAGTTCTGGTGCCAGAGATTGGCCTGACACCACAAACCATTAACCGCTTCAAGCACCGCTTCAATGTGCCAGTTGATGTTATACACTCAGGTTTAAATGATACCGAACGTTTAAACTCTTGGTTATCGGCTCGTGATAAAGCGGCTGGAATTATAATCGGGACACGCTCAGCCCTACTGACACCATTTGCTGATCTGGGCATTATTATTGTCGACGAAGAACACGACTCTTCATATAAACAACAAGATAGTTTGCGCTACCACGCTCGTGATGTTGCTGTTATGCGAGCACACAAAGAGCAAGTGCCTATTGTGCTGGGCTCTGCAACTCCGGCACTTGAAACGCTACACAATGCGTTATCTGGTAAATATCATCACCTGACGTTAACCCAGCGAGCAGGCTCTGCGGTACCAACAACGAATAAAGTGCTCGACGTTAAAGGTCAGTACCTAGAAAGCGGATTGTCGGCGCCACTGATTGCTGAAATGCGCAAACACTTAAAGGCGGGCAATCAGGTGATGCTGTTTCTTAACCGCCGAGGTTTTTCCCCTGCCCTAATGTGCCATGAGTGTGGTTGGATTGCAGAGTGTAAGCGCTGTGATGCTTACTACACCTTCCATCAATACAGTAACGAAATCCGCTGCCATCATTGCGGCTCACAACAACCTGTCATTCATCAGTGTCAGGGATGCGGTTCCACTCACTTGGTGACGGTCGGTGTCGGTACAGAGCAGTTAGAACATCAATTGGCGCAACTCTTCCCAGAGTACAAAGCCATTCGTATCGATAGAGACAGCACCCGCCGCAAAGGCAGCTTAGAAGATGCCCTTGAGTCAATTCGTAAAGGTGAATACCAAATTTTGATTGGCACACAAATGCTTGCCAAGGGACATCACTTTCCGAACGTAACACTGGTGGCGCTCTTGGATGTGGATGGCTCTTTATATAGTAGTGATTTCCGTGCTTCTGAACGCCTCGCGCAGCTTTTTATTCAGGTTGCTGGGCGAGCTGGTCGTGCGAGCAAACCTGGCGAAGTAATTTTGCAGACTCACCACCCAGAGCACAGCTTACTACAGGCACTGCTACAAAAAGATTACCGCCACTTTGCAATGACCGCCTTAGAGGAGCGAAAATTGGCGCAGCTCCCTCCATATAGTTACCTGACGTTATTTAAAGCCGAAGCTACCCAAAGTGAAGTGGTCGAAGACTTCCTGCGCCAAGTTCGTTTTACGCTAGAGTCTCATCCATTATTTGACGACACCTGCATGGTACTTGGCCCGACCCCCTCGCCTTTGGCTAAGCGAGCAGGCAAATATCGCTGGCAACTTTTGCTGCAAACCCAACATCGCTCACTAATGCAAAAGTTATTAACCAGTGCAAAACCTGCTATTGAGTTGTTACCTAATGCCAAAAAAGTACGTTGGAACTTAGACATAGAACCACAGGATCTCAGCTAGCAAACGTTTAGCTATGTAATGAATTACCCTTTAATGTGACAAATGTCACATTGTCATTGTAAATTTTGTTAAACAGACCGTAACTTTCGCCAAAGAAATGAATAGACTATCCCAATTAGAAAAGTCTTAAGTACTTTGTAGAAAAAGACTTTAAATGAACATCATAGCGATTCCCCACATTTGAAGTGTCGTTCTGGTCATTAATACATACTTTACTCGACAAATAGACACCAGAAATGTGATGGTAAAGTGCGAATTTATCTGTACTCAATGACAGTAATTTCACTACAGGGAATAACGTCAACTTGGCGAACAAATTGAGAGGTTAAAAAACTATGGCGACAATGAAGGATGTTGCCCAGCTTGCTGGAGTGTCTACCGCGACGGTATCTCGAGCATTAATGAACCCAGAGAAAGTCTCCTCTTCAACCAGAAAAAGAGTTGAAGACGCGGTACTCGAAGCAGGTTACTCACCAAATTCATTAGCGCGTAATTTACGACGAAACGAGTCGAAGACTATTGTTACGATCGTTCCTGACATCTGCGACCCTTACTTTTCCGAAATCATACGTGGTATCGAAGATGCCGCGATGGAGCACGGCTATCTCGTTTTACTGGGAGACAGCGGCCAGCAGAAGAAGCGCGAAAGTTCATTCGTAAACCTGGTATTTACGAAGCAAGCTGACGGGATGCTGCTACTAGGTACTGACTTACCATTTGATGTGAGTAAACCAGAGCAGAAGAACCTACCACCCATGGTTATGGCGTGTGAATTTGCTCCGGAACTGGAGCTGCCAACCGTTCATATCGATAACCTAACTTCTGCGTTTGAAGCGGTAAACTATCTGACTCAGCTTGGTCACAAGCGTATTGCGCAAATTTCAGGTCCCGATACCGCGGTATTGTGCCAATTCCGTCAACAAGGCTACCAGCAAGCGCTGCGTCGCGCAGGGATCAACAAAGATCCGCAATACAGTATTGTCACCGAGTTCTCGTTTGACGGCGGTGCAAAAGCAGTACGTAAGCTGCTGGAGCTAGCGGAGCCACCAACAGCGATTTTCTGTCACTGTGACACGATGGCAATCGGCGCTATTCAAGAAGCGAAAAAGCTCGGCTTCCGTGTACCACAAGATCTATCGGTAGTCGGTTTTGATGACATCAACTTCGCGCAGTACTGTGATCCACCGTTAACGACCATCTCTCAGCCTCGATATGAGATTGGCCGACAAGCGATGCTAATGATGTTAGAACTTTTAAAAGGCCACGATGTACAGTCAGGCTCTCGCCTTCTGGAAACGAACTTAATTGTACGCGGAAGTGCTGCGCCTCCTCAACGAGCGTAAGTTTTTCTCACCAATGGCAGTTAAGTCTCTGTCCATTAAAAGCAGCACTCATTTGGTGCTGCTTTTTTATATGTACCTATCAAGATTAGAGAAACAGGGTGTTTTCTCAACTCGTTCTGGATTAACATATTTGGAAGAATTCTTGATGACCAGAAATGACCGTGGCAAACAAAGATTATGTAAGAAGGGGGCGTGGTACCCCAAAAAAGTCGACAAAAAAACAGCCTTCAAGAAAGAAACCTTGGCGTAGTGGTCTGCTGGCAATCGTGCTAGTGGGTGGTTTTGGCTACGGGCTATACTTGCTAAACAATGATCCAGAGCCCCAGCCACCAGTGGTGAAGCAATCAACGACTCCAGTCAGCAAACCTAAGGCGAAAGCAGATTTACCTCCCCCACCCGAAGAGAAATGGGAATACGTAGAATCTCTCCCCAAGCGCGAAGTGGAAGTTGTAGCCAAAGAAATCGAAGTTTCGAAAATCCCTTACATAATGCAATGCGGAGCCTACAAAACTAAGGCGCAGGCCGAAGAGCGAAAGTTATCAATTGCCTTCCAGGGGTTGTCGAGCAAGATAGTTAAGAAGGAAGGCAGTTCTTGGTATCGCATCATTTTAGGCCCATACAAATTTAAACGCGACGCTGAAAAGGATCGTCATAAATTGCAACGCGCTAAAATCGAGCCGTGTGCAATTTGGAAAGAGAATTATTAAAAACACAGGACCTAGTTCCTAGGGGTTAGGTCCTAGGTTTCGGACTACCGAAAGAACCAACGACACCGTCATTCCGATGAGCCTAGGCGACATCAGGAATCTACTAACAGCTACAGTATCAATCGAAGTGAACACCTTTCACATCACACTCTCGGGAAGTAGATCCTGAATCACGCTCCTTCGTCGCGGTTCAGGATGACAACGAGTTTAGGACCTAGGATCCTATCACCTAGGATCTCTGTCTCTTTCCCCCTTGAATCCCCTTTTCCTCTCCCCCATATACAATATTACTTCCAAAGAGAAATAATTAAGAGGTCGACTGTGACTACCATTGTATCTGTACGTCGAAATAATAAAGTCGTCATCGCGGGTGATGGCCAGGTATCTCTAGGCAATACCGTAATGAAAGGTAACGCGCGTAAAGTTCGCCGCCTATACAACAACAAAGTACTTGCTGGCTTTGCTGGCGGCACCGCGGATGCCTTCACCCTTTTCGAGCGCTTCGAAAGCAAACTGCAAATGCACCAAGGCCATTTGACCAAAGCAGCTGTGGAACTGGCAAAAGACTGGCGTAGTGATCGCGCGCTTCGTAAGCTGGAAGCACTACTGGCCGTTGCAGACGAAACCGCATCTTTAATCATCACGGGTAATGGTGATGTCGTACAGCCTGAAAATGATTTGATTGCGATTGGTTCTGGTGGTGCGTATGCGCAAGCGGCAGCGACGGCACTGTTAGAAAACACCGACCTGGATGCTCGTGAAATCGCAGAAAAAGCATTGAACATTGCGGGTGATATTTGTGTATTCACCAACCACAATCACACTGTAGAAGAGCTAGAATCAACTACAGAGCTGGCAGCTCCAACCGAGTAATCGTAACGAAGTAAGGAAAGAATATGTCTGAAATGACCCCTCGCGAAATCGTTCATGAACTGAACCGCCATATCATTGGTCAAGACAAAGCAAAACGTTCGGTTGCGATTGCTCTTCGTAACCGCTGGCGTCGTATGCAGCTTGAAGAAAGCCTGCGTGTCGAAGTAACACCAAAAAACATTCTGATGATCGGTCCAACCGGTGTTGGTAAAACTGAAATCGCTCGTCGCCTTGCTAAGCTGGCAAATGCGCCGTTCATCAAAGTAGAAGCAACAAAATTCACCGAAGTGGGTTACGTTGGTAAAGAAGTAGAAACTATCATCCGTGATCTTACCGATGTTGCCGTGAAGCTCACTCATCAGCAAGAGATGGAAAAAGTCAAATTCCGCGCTGAAGAACAAGCAGAAGAGCGTGTTCTTGATGCGCTACTGCCACCAGCACGAGACAGCTGGGGACAAACAGAACAGACCGAAGATACCTCTCACACTCGTCAGATTTTCCGTAAAAAACTACGTGAAGGTCAGCTGGACGATAAAGAGATTGAAATCGATGTCGCTGCACCACAAATGGGTGTAGAGATCATGGCTCCTCCTGGTATGGAAGAGATGACCAACCAGCTGCAAGGTATGTTCCAGAACTTGGCTGGCGATACCAAGAAGAAGCGTAAGCTGAAAATCAAAGACGCTATGAAAGCCCTTGCCGAGGAAGAAGCGGCGAAGCTTGTGAATCAGGAAGATCTAAAAGAAGCAGCGATTTACAACGTTGAAAACAACGGTATCGTCTTCATCGATGAGATAGACAAGATCTGTAAACGCGGTGAAAGCTCTGGCCCTGACGTATCACGTGAAGGTGTTCAGCGTGACCTACTACCTCTGATTGAAGGCAGCACAGTGTCAACAAAACACGGCATGGTAAAAACAGACCACATCTTGTTTGTGGCTTCTGGTGCTTTCCAGGTCGCGAAGCCTTCTGATCTTATCCCTGAGCTGCAAGGCCGTCTGCCAATCCGTGTTGAGCTTGAAGCACTAAGCAGCAACGACTTCAAACGTATTCTGACCGAACCTAAAGCGTCATTGACTGAGCAATACATCGCGTTGATGAAGACAGAGGATGTAGACATTGAGTTTACTGAAGACGGTATCACGAAAATTGCTGAAGCCGCTTGGACAGTCAACGAAACCACCGAAAACATCGGTGCTCGTCGCCTGCATACCGTCATGGAGCGTCTGATGGACGAAATCTCTTACGACGCTACAGAGCAAACAGGCGCTAAGTTTGTGATTGATGCGGCCTACGTAAAAGCACGTCTCGGCGATACGATTGAAGATGAAGATCTAAGCCGCTTTATTCTTTAATAATCATCCCTTTCGACAAAGCCCAGAGCAACAAATCTCTGGGCTTTTAGTTTCCAGCCAGACAACTTAACAACCGTTTACAAATGCAATCACAGAGAACTTGCACTTTAACTGAACTTCCCATCCTTCAAAATCCAAAACCTCGCTTTTCTGCCAGCCCTTTAACTTTCTGACTCTCGTTGACTTGCTTTAGGTCAATAGCGCATCTGCCTCTTTGTGCTTATACTGGACGAATCGGTTACTAGCACGAAATATCCATGAAACAATCTCTACAGATCTGGCTCGACGCAGCTCGTCCTAAAACATTACCGCTGGCATTGGTCTCTATTCTAACAGGGAGTGTGCTTGCGTATGCCGCAGGTCAATTCTCACTCCCTATTTCCCTAATGGCTTTTGTCACGGCGACTCTGTTGCAAATCCTTTCCAATCTGGCCAATGATTATGGTGACGCAGTAAAAGGTACGGACAATGAAAAACGCCTTGGCCCAATGCGCGCCTTACAATCCGGCGCGGTAACCAAAGGGCAAATGAAACAGGCAATTAGCTTCAATATCGTGCTCACAGTCATTTCCGGCCTGATCTTAGTGTTTTACTCTTTGAGCTCTCTGGAAAGCATTCTCACCTTTATCGGACTGGGTATTCTTGCCATCCTTGCCGCAATCGCCTACACCATGGGTAGTAAGCCGTACGGTTATGTTGGACTCGGTGATATCTCTGTCTTTCTGTTTTTTGGCTTGCTTGGCGTATCCGGCACCTACTTCCTTCACACCGGACATGTCGATACCACACTATTCTTACCCGCTTTAGGTTGTGGCTTACTTGCTGTTGCCGTGCTGAACATCAATAACATGCGTGACATTGATAACGACCGTGAGTGTGGGAAACGTACTGTAGCGGTACGCTTGGGGCAACAGAAAGCAAAGCAGTACCACTTCATCTTATTAGGTGGCGCAATTCTCGCTTTCGCTGTTTATCTACTCATTCAGGACAAGCCAGTTTGGATCAGTCTGCCATTCTTATTGAGCATTTATTTTGTCGCTCACCATGGCAAAGCCGTTTGGGAAACCGAGAAGCCTGCACAGATCGCTCCTATGCTGCCAGTCATTGTGAAATGTTCTTTAGCCACCAACGTTTTATTTGCAACAATTGTGGTAGCTCAAACTCTGGTAAGTTAAAAAAGGAATGTCATTGCATTGACTTACTGCCCAGATATACTCAAAGACAACCAGTTTCTGTTTAGAAAGGTACGCTATGGAATACAATACCTCAGCACTCTGTGATATCTACCTCGAGCAGGTAGATGTGGTTGAACCAATGTTCAGTAACTTTGGCGGTCGCGCTTCCTTTGCCGGACAAATCACCACCATCAAGTGTTTTGAAGACAATTCGCTTATCCGTGAAACATTAGAGCAAGATGGCCTAGGGCGCGTGTTGCTAATTGACGGAGGTGGTTCCTTACGCAAAGCCCTTGTAGACGCAGAAATCGCAACCATCGCAGAAGAAAATGAGTGGGAAGGCATTGTCGTATACGGCTGCGTTCGTGAAGTCGACGAACTGGAAGATATGAACCTTGGTATTCAGGCTTTGGCGTCTATTCCTGTTGGCGCATCCAGTCAGGGTATTGGAGAGTTCGACGTACCGGTGAACTTTGGCGGCGTGAGTTTTCTACCAGAAGACTACATATACGCAGACAGCACTGGCATCATTCTGTCTCCAGAACCGCTTAATATCGACCTTGAGCTAGATGAGGCAGAGGAAGAAGAGTTAGAGGAGCAAGGTCCTAGCGCTTAGAGCTTATCCCAAGGCCCAAATACACAAACACCCGCTTATCGCGGGTGTTTTCAATTCTGGACAGAAAAGTAGAATTATTCCACTTCTTCCATTTTGCCAAGTAGTGCACGAATACGCTCTTGCCATTGCGTGTGCTCTTGCTGAGCCTGCTCAGCTTTTTGCTCTAGCTCTTCACGTTGAGTGCGAAGATCGTTCGCTTCTGCTTCTAGTTTTGCTTTATCTTCTTTCAGCTCTTCAACTTCCATTTGAAGAAGAGTGATTGTGTCAACTGCAGTTTGAATTTTAGATTCTAGTTGTGCTAATACTTCAAAAGACATCTTGGCCTACCTATGTTGTTCCGTTGGGATGATGCACGAGACAGGCGCGCACCTTACCTATATGTGGTTCATTCTACTCAGCGTTGCGACGAGAAACACTTACTATATTCGATATTTTGCATCATTCGGTTAAAAAACCGGCGCAATCTCACTAAACGCTGACTTTTCCGATCACCGAAGTATTTTTGAGCAAGATATTTGCCTCTTGCTACAAGAAAAAACTTACTCAGTATTGATCAAATTCAATTTACCCAAAGTAAAAGCTCAGCAAAAACGCAAACGTTTCACTATCGTTATGGTAAAATCGCCGCGCAAATTCTTCTTCCCTCTTGCTTATTTGGAGACATCATGAAACGTGATTTAGCAATGGCATTTTCCCGTGTTACTGAAGGTGCAGCGCTGGCTGGTTACAAATGGCTTGGTCGCGGCGATAAAAACGCAGCGGACGGTGCAGCCGTTGAGGTTATGCGCACACTACTGAACAAAACAGAAATCAGCGGTGAAATTGTCATTGGCGAAGGTGAAATCGATGATGCGCCAATGCTCTACATCGGTGAGCAAGTGGGTATTGGTGGCGATGAAGTCGATATCGCGGTCGATCCAATCGAGGGCACCCGCATGACGGCAATGGGCCAATCAAATGCTTTGGCTGTCCTCGCGGCCGGTGAAAAAGGCAGCTTCCTCAAAGCACCTGACATGTATATGGAAAAACTGGTGGTTGGCCCTGGCGCAAAAGGCGTTATCGATTTAGAAAAGCCATTAAAAGAAAACTTAGAAAACATCGCAAATGCGCTCAGTAAATCTCTAGATACCTTAGTCGTGATCACGCTGGCTAAGCCTCGTCACGACAAAGTGATCGCAGAAATGCAAGCAATGGGCGTACGTGTATTTGCTGTGCCAGACGGTGACGTTGCTGCTTCAATACTCACTTGTATGCCAGACAGTGAAGTGGACGTAATGTACTGCATTGGCGGCGCACCAGAAGGCGTTGTTTCTGCGGCGGTAATTCGTGCACTGGACGGCGATATGCATGGCCGCTTAATTCCTCGCCATGAAGTAAAAGGCAATACCGAAGAAAACCGCATCTACGGCGCAGCAGAGCTAAAACGCTGTGAAGAGATGGGCGTGAAAGCAAACGTCGTGTTGAAAATGGAAGACATGGCATGCAGCGACAACGTTGTTTTCTCTGCCACAGGCATTACCAAAGGTGATCTGCTAGAAGGGATTACTCGTCAGGGGAATATTGCGACAACAGAAACTCTGCTAATTCGTGGTCGCTGCCGCACCATCCGTCGTATCAAGTCGATCCACTACTTAGAGCGTAAAGATCAAGAAGTACGCGATATTATTCTTTAACAAAGCAATCGAGCTGCTAGGACCTAGGTAATAGGTCCTAGGAATCTAGTGTCTCTTATCCAAAACTAAGTCAACACTTTTCTTTACAAAGCCTATCGCGCATAATGTGTCATGACATATAGATGGTGGGAATATGAAGACCGTAGATAGGATATTGCAAATCGTTAAGCGTGACGGCTCTGTCACGGCAAAACAACTCTCTTCTGAACTTGGTATGACAACCATGGGTGCACGCCAGCACCTGCAAGGTTTAGAAGATGATGGCATCCTG
Organism: Vibrio sp. J1-1; assembly: GCF_021728395.1. GTDB lineage: Bacteria > Pseudomonadota > Gammaproteobacteria > Enterobacterales > Vibrionaceae > Vibrio. The sequence continues at coordinate 115,171 of NZ_JAKKCM010000005.1, forward strand.
TCTATTTACGACGTCAAAGTCAAAGTCGGTCGCCCGACCAGGCATTGGGCACTCACCCAAAAAGGCCATGAGCAATTTGCCGATCGCCATGGTGAACTCACCGTGCAATTCATTGAAGCCGTCGAACATATCTTTGGTAAAGACGGTTTGGAGAAAGTGACCTCTGAACGCGAAAAGCTCACGTTACAAAGCTATCGTCAACATCTTGAGCAATGTGACACGCTAGAAAGCAAATTGAAAATGCTCGTCTCATTACGAGAACAAGAAGGCTACATGGCCGAACTTGATCAAGACGAGCACGGTTTTATCTTAATTGAGAACCACTGCCCTATTTGCAAAGCAGCGACGCGTTGCCCTAGCCTTTGCCAGTCGGAACTGAGTGTATTCCAAGCTCTACTTGGTGATCATACTCGCATCAAGCGCACAGAGCATATCATTAGCGGCCAACGACGTTGTGTATACCGTATTCAAGAATAAGTAATCAGTAGAAATACACAGCTCCTCGCTAGTACTCACCTATGAAAATCTACTCTTACATCTGAGAATAAAGAACAATTTCGCCGCTCTCCTCTTCTCCGTGATATACGCTTTTAATATCGAAGCGTAACTATCCGTATGGATTGGGAGACAAACGATGGCCAATCTGCGCACTCACAAACCGCAACCTCTGCCTTCTTTCGACGAGCTGATGAAAATGGCACAGGATGACCCAGAAGCTTTTGAGCAATTCCGCCAAGAGAAGGCTCGAGAGATGATTGAGGGTGCATCGAAAAGCATGCAGCCAAGATTATGGGCGCAACAAAGTCACATAGACAGAGTGATCAATAACTGTAAAAACCCAAACCATGTCAACGTAGTATTAATGAATGAGTTACAGAAACAGATCATGAAGTTTAAGGACGCCTTACAGGGAAACACAACTCCTGACCAAGCTGATAATGTAGTTCAACTCAGAGTCACTAAAAAGAGCGACGATTGTTATTGATAGCTGTCGGTTTCTCTCATAACCGCCCTTAAACTCCAACTCCCCATCACGCTCCCTCGAGCCGTAGAGAATGGCATCATTTATCCAACCGGATCAGGGCCATACTTATTGGGGCCTGTGGTCCCTTTTAATAAACCGCATTCCACCAAAATCCATACGCCACAAATTAAAGATATGGACGCGATGAATAATTGCGGCGTGGAAGACTCTTGTGAAACTGGGCTCGTCATTGGTGTAGCCAGTCGACCCAAGACCAAAGGAATATTAAGCGCTAACCAATAAATCGATTTATCACGGTCGTGCCAGCGTTTAGTCGTAATCGCGAGGTCAGGAATAAGCATGACCAAGAGAAAAATAGGAAGTAGAAGGTGAGAAAAAGCCGGAAACAGCTTATTGATACCCACGCCAAAACCTAAGATGGAAACGTAATAGATAACATTCCATATCCAAAAAGTTTTACGCCCGATACGCCCTCGAAAAGAAAACAGCAACTCTTTAGTCAACATTCACAAATACCCCGAAAATAAAAACGCTAGATTAGCTTAGCCCGTTCACTTTAGAAAGGAACAACGTAAAACTAAAGACACGAAATACAAGCCGTTATGATCAATTCACCACTTTTTGAAAACATGCCACATCCATATCGCGAATGTTCACCGTTAAGCTGTGAACATGGCTGGCTTGTTCCTGAAGTACTGTCATTAAGTCTCGCGATAACGCTCTTTTTTGTTCTGATGTTCTGCCCGCCAGTAACTCAAAGTTTACATGGATAAAGTCCAGACTGTCGCCTTCTTCACCTATCAGCCAGTTGTGACAGCGGAGTGTTCTTGACTTCACTGATGCTAATTCAAAAAGCCCGCTATCCAACGCTGCTCTATGTAAATCTTCCAGTAAACCTTGAACATTGACGCGCTCCTCCACTGAGTTCGAATATTCTAAAACCAAATTTGGCATTTTGATTCCTTTATACAACATTAAAATCCAGTGCGTAGTAATACCAATCCAAGCTGCAATTTCCGAGGAATGAACTATCATTCTGTCTACGTGATCACCAATCGATTGCTTTTGATAGAAATGACAGAGCAACTTCAACTCCAACCAGAAATAGAAAGGCACATAAGACATGATACCAATCATGATCTGTTCAAATTATTCTGTTATATTCTTTCGTAGATTTTTTACATTAATCATTAAATAGATAATACGGAGATATTCCTATGCGTCGTCCTGTAGTGATGGGTAACTGGAAACTAAACGGCAGCAAAGCAATGGTAACTGAGCTGCTAACTGGTCTTAACGCTGAGCTTGAAGGCGTTGAAGGTGTTGACGTAGCAGTAGCTCCACCAGCACTTTACATCGATCTAGCAGAGCGTGTAATCGCAGAAGGCGGTAACAAGATCATCCTAGGTGCGCAAAACACTGACCTAAACAACAGCGGTGCTTTCACTGGCGACATGTCTCCAGAAATGCTGAAAGACTTTGGTGCTACTCACATCATCATCGGCCACTCTGAGCGTCGTGACTACCACAACGAATCAGACGAGTTCATCGCGAAGAAATTCAACTTCCTAAAAGAAAACGGTCTAACGCCAGTTTTCTGTATCGGTGAATCTGAAGCACAAAACGAAGCAGGCGAAACTGAAGCAGTATGTGCTCGTCAAATCAACGCAGTTATCGACGTTTACGGCGTTGAAGCTCTAAACGGCGCGATCATCGCTTACGAACCAATCTGGGCAATCGGTACTGGTAAAGCAGCAACAGCTGAAGATGCACAACGCATCCACGCTTCTATCCGTGCACTAATCGCAGCGAAAGACGAAGCAGTAGCTGAGCAAGTAATCATCCAATACGGCGGCAGCGTTAAACCAGAAAACGCAGAAGCATACTTCTCACAACCAGACATCGATGGTGCTCTAGTTGGTGGTGCTTCTCTAGACGCTAAGAGCTTCGCAGCAATCGCTAAAGCAGCGGCAGCAGCAAAAGCTTAATCTTGTTTTAAAAGCAAACAGATATAACAAAGGGGTGCTTCATGCATCCCTTTTTCTTATCAGAAGTAAAGCACCTCCCTCTTACCCGAAATAAAACAACACCTCCCTCGCATTTCAGTGCTTTTCCAACTATTTACATCCAATCCACTGAGTCAGAAGTTTTAGTCTTTCATTAGCTGAGCGCCTATGCTGAATAGATAAGGAGAAAGCATGACGACACCAATTTCAGACATCGCAAGTGTTATCCATCACGGTGGCAAACACACTGTTACTGGCTCCTGTCATGAGCTCAAACTGCCTCATGGAAGTATTTTGATTGATTGTGGACTCTTTCAAGGTCAGGATCTTAGTTTTGGTGGGCGCGATGCTACGCTTAACATTGAGTTTCCTATCGAACAGGTACACGCTCTCGTTCTTACACACGCTCATATAGATCATATTGGCCGCCTGCCATGGTTACTGGCTGCTGGTTTTAAAGGACCAATATATTGCACGCACGCAACTGCGGAACTCGTTCCCTTAATGCTTGAAGACGGTCTGAAGTTACAACTCGGTTTAAACTATCACCAGCGACAACAAGTACTGAATATCATCAAGAATCAACTAAAGCCGTGTGATTATCAGCAGTGGATAGAACTCCCTGACCTCGCTGATGTCCGCTTTCAACCCGCAGGGCATATACTGGGGTCTGCGTATGTCGAATTCAAACTCCTCAATAATGAAGTTGTCGTTTTCTCCGGTGACTTAGGGCCATCGAATACCCCCCTCTTACCTGACCCACAATCTCCCCAGCGTGCCGACTATCTGTTTATTGAATCGACCTACGGCAATAAACAACACGAGGACATAGCCACTCGCACTCAACGTTTAAAAAACATCATTGAGCATGCGTTAAAAGACGGTGGTGTAATCCTAATTCCGGCTTTTAGTGTCGGTCGAACACAGGAACTGCTATTTGATATTGAGCAGTTGATTAACCAGCATGATTTGGCATCTTCATTACCGATCATTTTGGATTCCCCTCTCGCGAAAGAAGTGACCAAAACCTATCGCCGTTTTAAAACGTTGTGGAGCCAGGAAGCCAAGCACAGGCTAGAGAATCATCGACATCCACTCGCGTTTGATCAGTGCATTACAGTCGAGAGTCACACCGAGCATAAAGCCTTAGTAAACCGACTCGCTTCAACCGATGAGCCCGCCATTGTAGTGGCCGCATCCGGAATGTGTGAAGGAGGCAGAATCGTTAACTACTTAAAAGCACTGCTTCCTGACGAAAAAAATGATGTGCTGTTTGCAGGCTATCAAGCTCAAGGTACGCTAGGTGAGGCCATACAAGTTGGCAATTCAACGGTGGAGATAAATGCTCAAGAAATCCAAGTCAAAGCTCAGATTCATACCATTTCCGGTTATTCCGCACATGCAGATAGAAGTGACTTACTCAAGTTTATTTCTGGCATTCCAACAGCGCCGAAAGTCATTCATTTAATTCATGGAGAAGAAGATGCCCAACAAGCATTAGGGAAAGAATTGGAGGGGAAAGGGTTTAAGGTGGTTTATTGAGTATCTTAAAAAGTTAAAGCTCCTAGCACTTGTGTACTAGGAGCTATCAAGTTAGTCGCTACCAAAAAGGTCACGTGTATAGACTTTATCAGCGACGTCCGCTAGGTCTTCCACCATACGGTTTGAAACGATCACATCCGCCGTCTGTTTAAACTCATTAAAGTCTTTAACCACACGAGAATTGAAGAATTCCTCTTCCTGGAGAACCGGTTCATACACCACAACTTCAATGCCTTTGGCTTTGATTCGTTTCATGATGCCCTGAATAGAAGATGCACGGAAGTTATCAGAACCTGCCTTCATGATCAGGCGATAGATACCTACGACCTTAGGCTGACGCTTGATGATCGACTCGGCAACGAAGTCTTTACGCGTGCGGTTCGCATCTACAATCGCGCCAATGATGTTGTTTGGTACATCTTGATAATTCGCCAGAAGCTGCTTGGTATCTTTTGGAAGGCAGTAACCGCCATACCCAAACGATGGATTATTGTAGTGATTACCAATGCGAGGGTCTAAGCCCACCCCCTCGATGATTTGACGTGCGTCTAAGCCATGCGCTTCCGCATAAGAATCCAGCTCATTAAAATACGCGACACGCATTGCTAGGTAAGTATTTGAAAATAGCTTAACCGCTTCTGCTTCTGTTGAATCGGTAAATAAAACTTGGATATCTTCCTTTACCGCCCCTTCCACTAACAAACTGGCGAAAGTCTCGGCACGTTCACTACGCTCACCGACAATGATTCGAGATGGGTGTAAGTTGTCATAAAGCGCTTTACCCTCACGTAAAAATTCAGGTGAGAAGAGGATATTTTCGCAACCCATTTCTTGCTTGATACGAGCGGTATAACCGACTGGCACTGTCGACTTGATGACCATCACGGCATCTGGATTAATGGACATCACGTCTTTCATCACAGCTTCTACCGAAGAAGTATTAAAGTAGTTCGTCGTCGGGTCATAATCGGTCGGTGTGGCAATAACCACGTACTGAGCACCACGGTAAGCGAGTTCTCTATCCGTCGTAGCAACAAAATTAAGTTGCTTGTTCGCGAGAAAGCCCTCGATCTCTGCATCCACAATTGGAGATTGCTTGTTGTTTAGCAACTCAACCTTTTCTGGAATGATATCCAACGCTACCACTTCGTGATTCTGCGCTAACAGCATGGCGTTGGAAAGCCCTACATAGCCAGTACCCGCTACTGCAATTTTCATTGATAAGTCCTTGGTTTCTTTTTCCCCGAGAATATCAGAATTTGAAAAGTTGGACTAGCTTGAAACAAGACAAGCCAAATGACAAAAATGTCAAGATTTTGCCTGTCAAAAAATAGACAACAACGCGTCAATTTATCTTTAGATCATAAAATGTTTGAAGTAAAATCACACAACTAAATTAAAAAATCAAAAACTATTAAACACAAGTTGGCGAAATCATGTTTTTAGAATTAAGTAGTATCTTTTTTTCTTCATTCATAACCCTCTTCTTAATGCGAAAACTCGCCAAAAGGATTGGTTTGGTAGATAAACCTAATAAAAGAAAGCTTCACAATGGTGCAATACCCTTAGTTGGTGGTATTTCAATTTGTCTAGTTTTAGCTCAATACTTAGCGTTTCGGCCTGAAGCAATCCAACACAGCGGGGTTTACCTAGCTTGTATTGCGATGCTGACTTTGATTGGCGCAATAGACGATAAAATAGACTTAAACTTTAAAGCTCGAATGTTCGTACAGGCCGTCCTTTCGGTGATTATGATGTACGTTTACGGTATTGATCTACACAGCTTGGGCAATATGTTTGGCTTTGGCGACGTGTCTTTAGGCATCGTAAGCCCTGTGATTACCATCTTGGCGGTGATCGGCGCAATTAATGCCTTTAATATGGTGGATGGTATTGATGGCTTGCTAGGCGGGCTCTCTATTGTTTCTTTAGCTTCCATCGCCTTTCTATTGCAAGTCAATGACCACCAAAGCTTAGGCTACTTCTGCCTTGTGCTGATGATTGCTACGTTACCTTATATTATGATGAATCTCGGTATTTTTGGCCGTAAACGCAAAGTGTTTATGGGGGACGCAGGCAGTATGCTGATGGGCTTTACCATCATTTGGCTCCTACTCGCTGCTAGCCAAACCCGCTCTGAGCCATTGATCCGCCCAGTCACAGCGCTATGGCTCATTGGCTTCCCACTGATGGATATGGTCGCCATTATGGTTCGCCGCATTCGCCGTGGAGACTCACCATTCAAACCTGACCGAGAGCACCTTCACCACATATTCCAACGTATTGGATTTAACTCACGTCAGACTCTTGCAGCGATTGGCTTACTGGCTTCTCTGTTTGCCTTGTTCGGTATTTACGGTGAGTTTAAGAACATCAGTGAGCCGGTGATGTTCTATTCGTTTATCGCACTCTTTGCCGTTTATTTCTATGTTCTGACGCACATTTGGCGCGTGACTCGTATGGTTCGCCGCATGATGGGGAAAAAAGAGCTCGAAATGGCTCATGATGTAAACGCACGCTAATCCCTCATATATCATTAAGGCGACATGATTTGCTCGCGGTATGGGCGGCGACCAACACGGCCCACCATCACTTTTGTCAATGGCGCGTGACATGTGGTTCAGAGAAGGACGACATTTGGGAACAGGTGTCACCTACTCAACATAAAGAAGTTAATCATGGCAGCCCAGAACGTGCCTGCCATAATGTTACCTCGTGGTTGAAACTGTTTAAGACATGGATAAGTAAGCATTCAATGCCTATGTAGACGCTAGCTATCAGGCTGGTACAACATCCTGACCAATTAACCGACCATAAGCTAAATTATGACCAATAAGAACAACTTGTATCGATAGCAAATATCATCGGTAAGCTCTGGCGTAGAAGTGTGTCACCCAATTATGGGCGTAGGTAGAATGGATGGTGATTGATGACCCAACTAGGGGCTGACCGTGAGGAGGATATACTTATGAATAATCCCCATACTTAATTTTATTTAACGTCATTAAGGCTAAGTTCAAATCACCTTTTTGAATAACTTCTATCGGGGTTAAGCCTCCCAATGCAGGAATAGGTGAGGTTACCCCCCTCCTCCCACCCCAATTCTGCTGAACAAAAAACCTCTTCGATTTCAGATTTTAGACGGCTTTTTACCTAATTGAGAGAGAAGACATGCTTGCCCCATATCCTTGATTCTTAGACGATATACTGAGTTTCTAACATACCTAGCCCCGTAAGCTTGTTCAGCGCTTTGATCATTTCGTAAGTCCCGCCAACCTGAGCGTTGTAATTTCTTGGGCTTAATTTCCCATCTACCAACTGTTTCAGTCGATACATTGCAGTCTCTGATAGCGAGCGCTTATGATAGCCATACCGCTTTTTCCACTTCTTATTGGAGCCGTAGCGCTTCTGACAACCTACCGCTAAATTGCGAGGATGTCCTTGTTCCCAGAAGCTCGCCCCCTCTCGTGGCGGGATGAGCGGAACCGCTCGCTTGATTCGTATAGCGTCATGGCAATTCCTTGTGTCATAAGCTCCATCACCTGATATCTCAATGATTTTACGACGCGTCTACTCAAGTAAGTTGGGGAGCACTTCGGCATCGGTTACGTTAGATAAACTCAACTCTGCCGCGACTATTTCGTGGGTGCTTGTATCGACTGCGATATGCAGCTTACGCCAGACTCTACGCTTCCCGTCTGTACCATGCTTCTTGACCTTCCATTCACCTTCACCATAAACCTGAGGCCATTGGCATCAATAGCCAGATGTTGTATTGCTCCTCTGGTTTGGGTTTTGAATAAAACCTCAACTTCCTTAGCTCGACGGCTTACACTGGTGTAATGCGGAATAACAAGCGGGGATTTTAGCCAGTTTAAATAATAAGTCTATAAAACCTTGCAGCGCTCTCAATGGCATAGAGAAAACTCGTTTTACCATTAGTGCGGTAGTAATGGCTGAATCGTCGTGGTCTACCACACTTGCCTTGTTTGTTTTGCTTCCACTAGGTAGGCTATCGCTTCCTCATCAATCCAAAAGGTCATTGATAGCGCTTTGTTATACTGTTTCCAGTTGGTTGTTTTGTAAAGAGGTTGGGCATGAGGCGATGACGGTTAATGGATGTAGCCGATCAGATCGTAGCTTCTTGATTTAGCTCCATCGATTTAAGCAACAAAGCCGCCCTGCGAGTCAAGTGATCTTGGTTAACGCTTGCTCTTACTTTACTCTACAGCACCGAGTTATGTATGGAGAATTACAAGTTTAATTAGAAATGAAAATAGGCAAGGAAGAGGTAAAAGAAGCAACAAACTAATTGTAAGAAGTACCGTTTACTTGGTGTGGTAAACGGTTCTGAACTTAAATTATCATTTCAAATGTTTTACGATCTTATCCATATACTCTGAAACTACAATATCAACCGAGAAATTCTCTTCTACATTCAACCTAGCATTTTTACCAAATTCCGATATCTTCTCATGAGAAAGCTTTGAAACCATCAATATTTTTTCTTTTAAACTTTCTGCAGACTTCGCGTCGCAATACCAACCTGTTTCATTATTAATAACAGCCTGTCTACAACCAGGAACATCAGTCACAATAGCTGGCCTTCCAACACTTGCAGCTTCAATAATTGTCCGAGGCAAACCTTCCCTGTATGAAGGTAAAACAATGACATCAGCATCACATATTAACTGATTGATATTATTGGAATGTGGCATTACCGTTATATTAGGGTCATCTAGCCACGATTCAACAATATTTCTTGGTATAGCTGACTTATTACTAGGATATAACTCACCAACTAAAGTAAAGTCCAAATGAGGATTGTTTAACTTTAAATCCTTTGCAGAAGAAACATACTCATTAACCCCTTTATCGGAAATCAAACGAGATATCATAAGAAACTTCATTTCTTTACTATCTTGATATTTGGGGCTGTAACAGAATTTTTCTAAGTCAACGCCTGAACCAGGAAGAATACTACTATTACTTTCGCTACAGAAAGAGTTATCTAAGAATTGCTTCCTATCATCGTCATTTTGAAAGAAAACCCAACTTGCATTTCTATTTACAATTCCATAAAGCAGCTTAGCTACCTTAAAAGAAAATCCTTTATGTATAAAAGCAGTACCTAAACCAGAGATATTGTTTATAAAAGGAACATTTAAAATCAAACAAGACAAACCAGAATAAATATTCAATTTAATCGTAAAGTTAAGCACGCAATCTGGGTTTTGAGATTTTATAATTGAAAAGACATGATATAAGGCTTTAAGTTCACTTAGTACATTAGTGCTTTTTCCTTCTATATCAAGAGGAACAAACGTAGCACCAAGCTCAACTAATTGTCTAGAATATTCATCTTCTGGTGCAACACATATAGGTTCGTAACCATCTAGAATAAGCTTTTTTATTGTTGTATCTCGGAAATTGAATAGGTACCAACTCGTATTTGAAAGGAGCATTATTTTCTTATTCATTTGTTCCTACCAAATCAACATACATATTTTGAAGAGAGTTACAATAGCCTGAATTTGAGAATTTACTCATTGCAAATTGAGTCAACTCACTGTGGTAGTCAAAACCGTACAATGACTTTATAAATTCGAAGGTACAATTGACTTCACTTTCATCGAAGAAATCATCAACTAAGTGTGCAGAGTGCAGCCCTTTAACAAGATTAGGGATACCACCAACACTTGCTGAAATAACTGGTTTCCCAGACATCATGGCTTCGATGATGCTTAGCGGTAGATCTTCAGTTGTAGATGATAAGCAGAATACATCTATACTTTCGAAAAAGGCATCCATGTTTTCAGTAAAGCCAAGAAACTCAACTTCAACACCGCAGCTAGAAGCAATTTCTTCTAACTTTTCTCTTTCAGGTCCATCCCCAGCTACTTTTAACTTACACTCGATGCCCAATCTAGATAACGAAGATACCAAGTTAATTGTTCCTTGAACATTTTTAAGAGGAATCAAACGACAAGCAATACCAAAAGTAATAGTGCTCGAAAGAGGACGCTTAGGAATCATTGTTAGTTTATCGCTAACTGAGTTTGCAAGTAACTGAACTTTATTTTGGGGGTATTTCTCTCTGGTAGTTCGTAGCTTCATACTTGCTGAAGAAACAACAATAAACTTATCAACTGTTGAGTGCGTGAACTGATCCAAGAATAATCTAGGTTTGTCGATCCACTCAGATAGACCATGAGAGTGATTAATAAGTAAAGGTCGAGACTTGAAGAAGTATGAAATTAGCCTTGATAATATGTTAGCATTATACATTTGAGAATGTATAATGTCAGGAGAGAATGACTTCAACTCACGGTATAATTCAAATAATTTACCTATAGAAAGAAAGTTTTTAAAACCAATAAATTCAATCTTATTAATCAAATCTGGATTAACAAAACCTATTAATTCTTTTTTATCTTTTAACACAAGGACTTTTACTATAAATCTATTATGATCAAGACCATTGAGAATGTTTATCTGCTGCATCTCGGCACCACCTTGACTTAAGGTAGGTATAATATAGGCTACTTTGATCATTTTACACCAACATATTCTTAATCATTAGATATTTACCATTAGGTTCAGTAGGGATTCTCTCCATGAATTCATACTCAAGTTCTATTTCATCGCCTAATCGATATCTAAGTTCATATTCTAACTTATTAATTATATCCTCACGATCAATTGATAAATCTAATGCAACTTTTACTTTTATTAAGTCTTCATTAATTTGAACAAGTTGGATGTTATCAATGACTTTAAGATATTTAACAACATTAGATATATTTGAAACTGTAATCCTACCACGCTCCTTTGAGTATACATATGCAACACTTCTTCCTATAATACTCTTTACAATTGGCATATAAGTACCACATTCACACTGTGAACTACTATCAGAGAAAGTGATTCCATCACCAATTCTATAGCGTATCAAAGGCATTTCATTGGTTGTAAAAGATGTTACTAAGACTTCATTTGAATCATCGGAAAGAGTTTCAAAGACACCAGTTGTAAGATCATAATGCAGCTTTCCTTCAGGGCACTCATATATAAAATGAGTTCCTTCACTAGATGCATATTGATCCGGTACATGGCAATTGAAAAAATCTTCTAAAAACTGTTTTTGGTATTCATGAAGTGGCTCTGCGGTAGGAAATATAGCCTTTATTTTTGTATTAACAGGTTTTTTAGACTTATCCCATTGTTTAGCCAAATCATATATTGCAGATGGAAAACCCGATAGGTATTCTATTCCGCTTTTATTAATTTCATATATCATCGAATCTAGGGATTTTTCAGACAAATGAAATGTAGAGAAGTAAGTAATATTATGAAGGTAATCTTTGACCCAAAATTTATTTCGTAAGACTTCTTTATCAGTTATAATTTCCTTTCCAGAAAACCAGCCAATTTTTGAACCAATTTTATAACCATAAATCCCTCTAAAAAAATTCAAAGTCGCTTGGCGTTGAATAAAATCACACTGAGTCATATAAAATTCAAGGGATTTACCGGTAGACCCACCTGTATTCCCTTTTATCAAATTCTGTTCATAGTAACCACTTTTAATATCTTCTCTTCTAAGGTGCTCTTTAGTTAAGATTGGTAGTTTTTTTAGATCTTCAACACTATTAACTTCGAAATCGTATTCAGAACCTGCGTAAAACTTATTATTATTCCTAGCGTTATACCAAAATTCTATTAACCGTTCTCTTTGTATTTCTAGAAGTTCTTCTCTTGATTTATTATGATAGAAATCACTCGCCTCATTAAGCTTATCTTTATATTCTGCACCGTAAATTTTAAAAAATCTTAAATTATATATTGTCACAAGTATATTTTTAAAGAACAATGGTAGTACATTATATATCTTTTGTTTCACTAACTTACCCTTCTATAACCTTTTCAACTGACGAATGATACTTTCCCATAATTGTTTTTGTAGAGTATCTATTTTTAGTTAAACTATAAATGTCGTTGATTGAATAATTTTCAGATGAGAATTTTGAAATCTCATTTGCAAGAGATGTTACATTAAAGTTATCAATCAAAACTCCTAAATTCTTATCATCTATAATTTCTGATATCCCTCCAGGACTATTAAATCCAATAACGGGAAGACCATTAGATCCTGCTTCAAGAACAACGTTAGGAAAGCCTTCATAACGAGATGATATTAATAATGCATCAGCCTCATTCATAAAATCCTGCGGATTTGAAACAAAACCTATAAGCTCTACATATTTATCTAGCTTCAAATCAGATATTTTTTGGCTCAGTTCTTCTTTCTTTGAACCATCACCTAAAATTTTAAGGCTTAGATTAGAGCCATTATCTATGGCACCTTTTATAACATCCAACAGAAGATCAAAACCTTTCACATGCTCCAACCTACCAACGGATAAAAAATTTAATTTAGCCGGACAAGATTCATTTTTTCCTTTCGGTGATTTTGGAATTACTACTGGATTATTTATTACTATTGTTTTTTTATAATCTACATTGAAGTTATCGACTATATCCCTCTGCATGTATTTAGATTGACATATAATAAGATCAAATTTCCTATAAAAAACTTTAAATAAGAAATCAAATAACTTAGGGTATTTTTCACTCTTATTGTTAATACTAAGTATACTTGATTCTCTTGCAATAAGCTTTGCCGAAGGAAGAAAAGGCTTAATGATTGCCATTATCAAGTTTACAGAACCAAGAGTAGACATTATGACATCTGGACTTAAGGACTTAAGACACTTTATTAATTTAGGTACAGACTTTATAATACTGCTCTCATTTAACTGAACAACTTCAACATTCGATATAACATTTTCAAGATAAACCCCACCAGACTTTAAGAGAATTAATTTTATTCTGTAATGTTGTGAAAGTTCATTTGCGAGGATTGAAAAAACTCTTTCGCTTCCACCGCCATTTAGTGAAGGTATAACTAGTGCTAGCGTTTTCATTTATAAAATACTCACCTGAGTCCAATATACAAACTGGATAATCTGAAATGATACCACTGCTAAAATAGCATAAACTTTATAATAGCCTTTTATTGTTCCTAACATACACATAACTACTGGTATCGATATCGCCATAAATCTTTGCCCATATTGTCCTAGTAGCGATGAGAAAAAGAAAAGAGACATCATTAGAACACAAAAGCCAACTAACTCACGTTGTTCTGTTGTAACTAAGTCCGATTTTAGAGTAAACAATCCAGATAAAATAAACCAAAAGAGAGAATACTTTAATGAGCTTGACGCAATTACATCTGAATAATTAGCTCTTTTATCTTCGACAGCAACTAGAATTATATCGATGCCAAATTTCAGAAAAACAACAAAGAAAAATGCAATAGCCATACAAGATATGAGAAACTTTCTATTGCTTTCTATGCGGCGAGAAGCAAATACTATCGACCAATAAATTGCCATGATCAAAAATATGCTTGCATGAATGAAGACTGAAGCTATTAAAAAAATATAGGAAACTTTTTTTCCTCTTAACTCATAAGCAATTAGAGCTAATGCAAATGCAAGAGACATTCGTAACTGCCCCATATACAAATCAATAAATAATGGGTTAAAGAGCAAGATCAAAGCCATTGTAATATTAATTCTTCTGAAACAAAAGAAGCTGTAGATTAAAAGAGAAATGAACGAAACGAGTTTTAAAGCTAGCGCATAATCTTTTGAGTAAGTAGCTATTAGTAATAAAATCTTCTTCCAAAGCACCTCACTAATTAATAGTGATATACCTGAAAACTCTCTCTCGATTCCAAATCCAGCAAGATACTCCACCCTAACAATATAGTTTTCAACATCAGAAAACAAACCATCTCTAAAAAAATCCCATGGAATAATATAAACACATAGATAGGAGTAAAGCGCAGCCATGAATAACGGCCAAACTTTGGGCACTTCTATCTTATAGCCGTTATTAATTGTTGAGGTTTTCATGATTATTGCTTAACTTTTCTAGAACCCTTTCAACCATTAAAGCCTCAGGCTTTACTTCACAACTAGTCCACTTTAGATCTTTACCCCAAAGACCTGTACACTCTAAATATGCATGCGATGCAAACCCGTAACTAATCTCCACGATCTCAGGCTTACCTTCATTAATCACATAATCATAAGCGACACAATCAAGTTCAAGTTTACTTGCGAACTTAAATGACAACTCCACACACTCTAATGGGATATGCTGAGGGTCATAAATTATTTGCCCGCTACCAGATGCACGAAAATCACCATCTCTTACCATTCTTTTTATTGCAAATGCATTATCTCCAATAACAATAATACGAATGTCACTATCATTGTCTTTTATGAAATCTTGGAAATACGCATAACCTCTTTCTGTTGGAAGGTTTTTCATGTCATTTCTAGGAAAAAGTGCTCGCCCGACACCTCTTGAAATATTAATCAATGAATCTAGACTTTTATCTCTCTTAAAATGCCATAAGCGCTCTTTAAGTGCCATAAATCTATTGTGCTTAAACCCTCCAGAAAATGCCTTGTTAATAAACCTATTGGCTTCAGACTTACTGCGAGCTAATTTAACATTTATCGCACCAGCTCCTCCTCTAAGCTTAAACACTTTAGGGTATTCCGTTTCATTTGCCCACCTAAGTGCCTCCTCTTTATTGTAAAAAACATGTGATTTTACAATCGGAGCTCCTACACCTTCTAATAAATACTTTTGACCAATTTTATCATCGAAATGCCATGAGTTTTTTGAACTAGGAAAAACTACCATTCCTTTTTGCTCAAGCGATAGTGTCAATTGACGCGCAAATAGCTGTGCTTTAAAGTCATTATGGTGCCAATGCCATAATAATGCGCTACAATCACTTAGTTCTTCAACTATGTTACTAGAGTAGCAGTCAACCAATTTATATTTAATTTCATTTTCATCACAATATTCAATCCATTTATCAGAAAACGAACCTTTACACATATGTATTGCTAACATGAGTAACCTCCAATCTAGAATCTAATAAAACTTTTTAACTGGCTCTTACTTGGAACCTTTGGTGATTTCAAAAACCTAACTAAACTTCTAGATTTGAAAAATAATTTCTTGTAAAGATAATAGTGCTTCTCATTAGAAATTTTAAAATTTGGTATTTTAGTATTACTTTTATATACTCTTTCACCATCAAATTTTGTAGTATAAAAATCTGATTTAAGGTCCTCTCTTAGCTCTACAACAATAGACTTTTTGTTGTAACTATTTTGCTTTTTAATATATCTTCCTAAAAATTTATTTCCGTCGTAGTGTGACGGTACATCTAAATCGGGGAAAATGAAATTACCTAATCCATAATAAATAGATTTACCTTTATACAACTCTACAGGCTGTATCACATGAGCATGGTGACCAATAATAAGGTCTGCGCCAAGATCAATAATTTTTCTTGCTAGATTAACATCTTTTGGCTTAGCTACAGATATCTCTTCATCTCCCCAATGTAACTGGACAATGACAAAGTCGGAATTTTTTTTAGTATTATCAATGTCTTTTGAAATCCTTCTTTCACATATTTCAGCCACACCATTAGTCCCTTTGCCACCGAAATTTGGATGTGTTGAAGGACAGCAGTACCCTAGTAAAGCTATTTTTTTATTTCCACACTCAATAATGGATGGGTTATTATAGTTATTCTCTTCTGAACCAGCCCCATAGAACTTAATATTCTCAGAATTAAGGTATCTGATGGTTTTTTCAAATGAAGAGTTTCCATAATCCATTATATGATTATTAGCCAAGCATACTGCTAAGGGTTTACTCTTAAAAGTATCTAGAAGGTTTGGCCTATTAACACCCAAGTTAACCTTATTTCTACTAGGTTCGCCATCATTATATAAGGGATATTCCAAGTTTATGATTACATTCTTGAAGTCAAGATCTAACTTATAAGTATCATCTAGATACACGTCACCTAAAATACTAAGCATTAGAGCTATTCCTCTTTAAATACAAAAATACATATGAAATCAAGAATAAGTTAGTAGAAACACTTATTAAAATAAACAATGAAATAGCCACTTCATATGATGTGAAAAAATAATATCCAATCAGGATCGATAAAGCCCTACCAATTACTGATATTATCTCTGTCTTCAATTGTATTTTTTGTAAACCTAAAATACTAAAAGTAGCAATTGACGGTGAATTAATGAACAAAAAGAAGAACCAAATAATCATCATTTTTGCCAGATTACCAGCTTCTTTCCACTCCTCACCGAAAACTAATGCAAAGCATTCACCACCCCAAATAAGAACTACTATTAATGCAGGTATAAATAGCTTTGCTAGATTAAATGTTGTTTTCTTGTACAAGTTGAAAAAGCTTTTACCTTCTGAGTTTAACTTTGATGCAGCTTGGTAATATACCTCTCTTGTTGAAGAACCGACTAAAGAAATTGGAACTTGTAGTACTTTTACTGTTAAGGCAAATAATCCAGCAACTGCTGGATTAAACAAAGCTGTAAATAATATAACAGGCAGATTCTGTGATACCGCGTTTATAAAAACAGTCGTTGATTGGTATTTAGGAAAGTTGATATACCTAGAAGCATTCAATCTCATTCTAGATATAACTATTTTATTAATTGACAAGTTAACTATTGATTTTCTACTTAGCTGAATAACGAAGCTAATTAACTCACCAACAATTCTTCCAACAAATAACCCATTAAAATCAAATAATGATTTTGATGAAATTTGAACCCCTGACGAGGAAGCAGTATTTAATAATCTAGCTAAAGAAATAGTTTTATAAGCTCTAAATTTACCATTAGATGCAGATAATATTTGGTTGGATCCTACAAAAAACACCAATAAAGGAACAAAATATATAATATTATTATTGTAGCCAATCGCCTCATTAATTTTATCTCCAAATAATATAATTACTATAAGTGTGGCCAATGTAAACAAAGAAGTAATTATAAAGGAAAGCTTTACTAGCGCTTCTGTATCTAAAACTCTTTTCGGTAACATGATCGCCTGATCATACTTAAGACTAGACACTAAACCAATAATAGTTGATATTGATAATAAGAACGAGAACGCCCCGAACTCTGTAGGATTATATATTCGTGTGATAACTGGAATAGCTGCGAGTGATACAATTTGAGCAGCTAAAGTGCCACTCATGAGAGTGGCAATATTTTTTAAGTAACTGTTTTTCTTGCTGGTCATTTCACTATATTTTCTACATACCAGTTAACTGCTAAGTTAATCCCTTCTTTAATTTCAAACTCAGGATTGTAGTTTAATAATTTCTTAGATTTAGATATATCCGCTTGAGAGTGTCTAACATCACCCACTCTAAATTCACCATATTGTGGCTCTATTTTTGTTTCTACATTTATTGATTTCAAAGATATTTTAATTTCATCAAATAATGTATTTAAAGTAGTTCGTCCACCAACAGCTACATTATAAACATCACCTCGTGCATCATCACAGGCCGTTGCTGATAATATATTAATTTGAACTACATTATCAATGTAACAAAAGTCTCGACTTGTTTCACCATCACCATAAATGAACACCTCTTCATTATTGATCATGGCAGATGTCCACTTAGGAATTACCGCAGCGTAAGCGCCATTTGGATCTTGGCGACGACCAAATACATTAAAATATCGCAAGCCTGTTGCTTTAAAACCATAAGTTCTCGCATAAACTGAAGCATAAACTTCATTGACATACTTAGTTACTGCATATGGTGAAAGTGGGTTACCGATGTTTTCTTCTACTTTTGGTAGTGCTGGGTGGTCACCGTATGTCGAGCTGCTCGCGGCATAGGTAAAGCTGCTTACCCCTTCTTCTTTTGCGGCATCCAGTATATTTAAAAAACCGGTTATGTTCGCAGCATTTGTCGTTAGTGGATCAGCGATAGAGCGAGGTACAGACCCCAGTGCTGCTTGGTGCAGTACGTAATCAACACCTTTTACGGCTAGTCGGCACGTTTTCGGCTCACGGATATCACCTTCAATAAAGGTAAAACGATCCCACTGTGCTTCACTTACCAAGCTTTTAACCTCATCTAAGTTGTGCTGATGCCCAGTCGCGAAGTTATCCAGCCCCACGACAGTTTGATTAAGCTTAAGCAGTTTTTCAAGTAGGTTTGAGCCAATAAAGCCCGCAACACCCGTTACTAACCATGTTTTTGGTGATTCAACTAGCTCTTGTTGGATTTGTTCGTATTTGGTCATTGTATTTTCCGTGATGGGGAAATGAGTGATCTTAGATGAGGCTGGGTGAACTGTGTCGGGAGATTCTGAATCACGCTCGCAGTGTAAGGACACTAGTTTCCTGCCCATGATAAAACTCAGGAGTCCAAGTATTCGTCTCCTGAGTTTTATATTTACCTTAGATTAAAGACGCATATCTACGCATTCTTTGTCTAGGACGTATTTTAGGTCGTACAGTACGTGTTCTGGCTTGCCCAAAGCACGAATTTTATCGACGCCCATTTCTTTAAATTCATTGTGAGAGACTGCCATGATGATGGCGTCATAGTGGTCTTGCTTTTCTTTTTCACAAAGCGTTAAGCCGTATTCATGCTGCGCTTCGGCATTTGAACACCAAGGATCCATAATATCGACGTTGATGTTGTATTCTTTTAGCTCAGAGATAATATCAACCACTTTGGTATTACGAAGGTCTGGGCAGTTTTCTTTAAACGTAAGCCCCATAACAAGCACGTTTGCGCCTTCTACATGAATACGTTTTTTCAGCATCTTTTTCACAAGCTGAGATACAACATATTGACCCATGCCATCGTTTAGGCGACGACCTGCCAAAATCATTTCAGGATGGTAGCCCACCGCTTGCGCTTTGTGCGTTAGGTAGTAAGGGTCAACACCAATACAGTGACCACCAACTAGACCTGGACGGAATGGTAAAAAGTTCCATTTCGTGCCTGCCGCTTCTAATACTTCTAAAGTATCGATACCAAGCTTGTTAAAGATGATTGATAACTCGTTGATCAATGCAATGTTTACATCACGCTGAGTATTTTCGATGACTTTTGCAGCCTCGGCTACTTTAATTGTCGATGCTTTGTGTGTGCCTGCTGTGATGATCAATTTGTATAGTTGGTCTACAAATTCTGCCACTTCAGGCGTCGAGCCACTGGTAACTTTAAGGATATTCGTTACTCTATGCTCTTTATCACCAGGGTTGATTCGCTCTGGTGAGTAACCAGCGAAAAAGTCTTGGTTAAACTTAAGGCCAGATACACACTCAACAACAGGAATACAGTCTTCTTCTGTAGCGCCTGGATATACCGTTGATTCATAAATAATGACATCACCTTGGCTAACAACGCTGCCCAACGCTTCAGACGCTTTAATTAAAGGCGTCAAATCTGGCTGTTTATGCTCATCAATTGGGGTAGGTACGGTAACAATGTAAACATTGCACTGCTTTAATTCTTGAAGAGAGGAAGTGTAAGAAAGGTATTTTGCTTCTGCTAATTCATTGTCGCTGCATTCTAATGTGCTATCAAGACCTGCTGATAACTCATCGATACGTGACTGGTTTATATCAAAACCGATGGTTGGTGACTTTTTGCCAAACTCTACCGCAAGCGGTAAACCAACATAACCTAAGCCGATAATACCAACGTTAGCATTTGAAACATCAAATTGCATTTTACTTATTTCCTTAATTTTATTTAGAACTTGATTAACCTCGGCCTCAGATAGTTCAGCATCTGAGGCACTTTGTATTTACTTTTTATTATTCTTATAAAGCCAGCGCACGTTGAATTATTTATTGTCATTAACTGTTGTTATGTGCAACTTCTAATAGTTACAACAGGCTCCACACTACATTTATTAATACTTTATTCTTTTAAGTGTTATTACTTGAGTATTCATAGTTGTAATATCCATAACCGTAAGAGCTAGAGGCTTTTTTCTCGATCGCGTTAAAGATAACGCCTTTCACCTCAATGCCAGACTGCTGGAATCGGCTGCGAGCAATGTCTATTTCTTTTGCTGTATTTTGACCAAAGCGTGCCACCATTAGCGTAGTGCCAGCAAAAGCGCCCACAATACTTGGGTCAGTTACGGCGAGAACCGGTGGCGTATCAAAAATCACTAAGTCATAGTTTTGGGAAGCCCATTCCACTAACTCTTTAAGTCGTGGGTGCATTAACAGCTCTGAAGGGTTTGGCGGTATTTGACCACGGGTAATAACGTCTAAGTTCTCAATTGGCGAGGATTTGACAGCCTGGTTGGTATCAATTTTGCCGCTTAATACATCCGATAGGCCATTTTCCGCACTTACCCCTAACGAATGTTGTAAGTGACCCTTTCGCATATCAGCATCAATAAGCAATACTTTTTGTCCAGTTTTCGCTGTCACTGCCGCGAAGTTAGTAGAAATAAACGACTTACCAATATCTGGTGCAGGGCCAGAGATCATCAGTACGTTGTTTTTTGCTTCCATCATCGCAAAGTGGAGGCTGGTGCGTAATCCGCGCAGTGCTTCTATAGAAAGATCAGCAGGGTTAACTTCTGCCAGTAATGACTGTTCCTTGTTTTGCTTTTTACGCTTAGCTTTATTGGCTATATCAAGCTGAAGAACCGATTTTGGTACACTTGCGTATACAGCTAACCCAATTGCTTCAATTTCATCAGGAGATTCCACTCCTTTGTGAAGAGCAGCCTTTACGAGTACAACTGCAACACTTAGCATTCCACCCACTAAGGTCGCTAAAACTACAATTAACGGTTTTTTCGGCTTCACGGGTGCTGCATAAGACTGTGCAGTATCAAGAATGCGTACATTACCCACCGTGCCTGCTTTAATAATGCTTAGCTCCTGCACTTTATTAAGCAGTTGAATATAAATTTGTTGGTTTACTTCAACGTCACGCGTCATGCGAAGCACTTCACGTTGAGTTTTTGGTAGCTTTTGAATTTGCTGGTTTAAACGTTCTTTTTCGTTTAACAACGTTACTCGTTTATCCAATAAAGATTTGTAGGCTGGGTGATCTTTGGTAAAGCGCTGACTAATCTCGCTCTCTTTAAATGTCAGTTCATTCAACTGTGCTTCAAGCTCAACCATCACTTTCAACGTCGACTGCGCCTCTAACCCTAAGTCAATAGAGTCGTTAGCCTGACGAAATTGATTCAGCGAATCTTCTGCTGTCGTTAAACTGTTCTTTATATCAGGTAAACGCTCTTTTAGAAAAACCAAGCTTTTTTCGGCTTCTGCTGATTGTCTCTCTACATTTTGTAGGAAGTAAGTTTGGCTAATATGATTCAGGATATCGGTGATTTGGACACGGTTTTCACCCGTAAAACTTAGTTGAAGTATTCCAGTCTGCTTACCACGCTCACTAATCGATAGGTTGAGCTTCAGCCATTCAATCGCATCTAAACGACTGCGTTTAGCGATGTTAAATTCTTGACCACTATTAGCGTGGATTGAAGTGACAAACAGCTCATAACCATTGTTCTTAGCTAACTTACCGGCTTCTCCCTCTAGGACTACCAGATCATCTTCACGAACTAACTGATAAGTTTGCTTTTCCGTATCTACCACAACTAAATGGTGCTTTAAGCTCATTGCAAAGTCAGGTATTACATAACGGCTGACCGTAATTTGATTAACGTCGCCCGACATTCGTGCCAAGCCTTTACCTATAACAGGAAAGTAATCAGGCGTAACAACCGTGGTTAAGTTAAATTTATCAACGGTGTCACCTAAGATCATACGCGATTTAATGATTTCTATTTCTGTAGTGGCAGAAGACTCCTGTGAGAAAAGTTCGCCCATGTCTCCGACCAGAGAACTAATTCCACCTGAGTTTTTAGATTCAATTTGCAGCAGTGCGTCCGCTTTATAAACGGGCGTGGATAGAAGAGCGACAGCTACCCCTCCAACTGCAAATAAAAAAGTGGTGACTAAGATGGTCCATTTCGCGTCTAACAAAATGCCAAACAGCTTACCTAAATCCACTACGTCGGAAGTGGCTTCGGCAGAGGGTCTTTGTTGTGGTGTTGTCATAATCTATGCTAATTCTTATTTTTAAACAATCGCCCCTAGTGGAACAATTTGAAAAGTAAACTTGTGGGTCTAATTTGGTGAGGTAAGCGTTATTTCAACTTTGCCGCCCAAGCGTGAGCTGACTCTTCGATAAGCTTATAAGCGTGATCAAACGCCTCTCTGCTCTGGCGATAAGGGTCTGGGATATCAACTTGCCCCATCCATTGACCAAATAGCATGGTTTTGCCTCGGGCTTCTGGCGCAATCTCGGTCAACACTTCTTTATGCGCTTTTTCCATCACAAGAATGAGATCATACTGAGCGCACAACTCCGAGGTGAGTTGCTTAGCCTGATGGTCAGCTAAATCCACACCATGATCGGCAGCTATTTTTTGGGCCATAGAGTCTGCTGGTTTACCAACTAAGCCACTCTTTTGGGAGGCTATGCCTGAAGAGTCTACAGTTTTATTTGGCAATAGCTTTTTGAGAATCGCCTCGCCTGTTGGAGAACGGCAAATATTCCCTACACACACGACTAAGATCTTGTTAAACATGAATCACGCCTATAGTGAAAAAAGGTCTAGAATAATTCGGAACCAAGTCAGGTATAACCTGGTACCACTTTTGCTCTATGGCCAATTTCGAACTCGTAACACCCCTTCCGTCAGCTCATTAAAGCCAGAGATTGTAGGGATAAGCTGAGAGACAACACGGTTCCAACGTGTAATTGGGGCTGCTGTCACATAAACCACGTCATAAGGTTTGAGATTAAACTCCGTCCCTACCACAAGCGCAGACGCATCTTGAATGTCTAATTGGTAAATATCGGCCATACGCTCTGACTTATTATCGGAGGTACGTATCACAAATACGCCCGTCGCATCAGCAGAAAGCTGGTCAATTCCTCCGACATTACTCAATGCTTCAGTCAAACTCATTCCTGCTCGGTCAATTTTAAGCAGTTTAGGACTATTCACTTCGCCCATGACAAAGACTTTTTGCCCGTCGTTACGCGGTACGTGAATAATATCACCCGCCTCTAACAAGCGGTTTTGGGTTAAATCACCACGTTGCATAAGGGAGTAAAGAGAGATTGGTTGCTCTTCACCATTTCGAGTCAAGGTAACATTTCGCCAGTCAGCATCTTCAGCAAGACCACCGGCACGGTTCACCGCGTCTAATATCGTTAGTGGAATGTTGGTTATAGCCTGTTGACCCGGCTGACCTACTTCACCTGTCACGTAGGCTTTTTTAGAGCGAAACGCCGCGACGTTAACATCTACTTGAGGGCTCTCAATATACTTTGCTAGGCGAGCAGCAATATCAGCACGAATCTCACGTACTGTCTTTCCTGTCACTTTCACTACACCAATATACGGATAGAAGATGGTGCCATCAGCATGTACCCAGTTACCAGCCTCTGACGCGCTTCGGTAAGAGCCAGCAGGAATAGTCAGCTCGGGGTGGTCCCAAATCGTCACGTTTAGGATGTCACCAGCTCCTACTCGGTACTCATATTGGGCAATCTGCTGATCAAGCTCTGGGTTGGCTTTAGAGGTAAAATGAGCAGCTCTATTGTAGCTCGCTACCGTTTTAGCATTGAGCGTATGCAGATTAACGACTTCAGAAATGTCAGCCTTCTGATCAACCTCAATAAGAGTTACAACGTTTTCACTATTTGTAGATAGATGAGATCCCGGCAAGGTACAGCCGACTAGTAAGGCGGGCGCTAGCATTACTAGCAAAAATTTTGATTTTAGTTCCATGTAAGCCAAATAATAAAGAGTTAAAGAGTATTAGCAGGTAATATTACGGAAAACACACTAACATCAGCTACAGTTAAGTGAAGGCAAGGGCTTACCGCCCTCAAGAGTTGTGATATCTATCGAAAGAATCATCGCAACAAGCCATAAGTGTTTGATTTAAAGGAAGTGACATTTGCATTGATGCTTGTCTTGAAAATTGACCTGAAATTTACATTTATTGATATTTTTCAAAATAATGTCAAATCTGTAGTTTTAGGCTTGAGCACACGTATTCCATGTGTAAAATTCAGGCTAGTAAAACATCTTTAAGACGCTACCGCCCATTGGCTGTACGCAAACCACATAGCGCTACCCCCCACTATAATGAAAAGTAGTGTTGAGTTTTACTGACGTTTCTGTTTTTAAGACGCTGAAAAATAGCGCCTATTTCTTATAGTTTTCAAGCGCAAACATTATCCATATTCTGCTCAAGATCACAACACCTTTTCGAACTCGTAAAGAAATGTGGATCTTAGTTCCATTCTAAAAATGAGCTCGTAGTTAGTATTTTGGGGTATCTACAGGTGGGATACTCAAGAGCCATTTTTGATGATATTGGACACGCTCTAAAGCATACTTAACGCTCTTAACTAAACTCTTAATTGATAGGTTATGTCATTTGCAATTAATTCCTATCATTTGAGTTTAAATTCGATGTTGTGCAACTGGTTAGCCAGCATATCTTTATATTGCCTCTCATTCCTCTACTCTAAGGATTATTTTGGTGGGCAAATACTCACAACCATAAATTGATGTTGTGTAGGAAATCACCGCAAAAACTTTAAAAAGAAGACCTATTTTAGGTTGAAAAGTGTGTCTTAAACGATTAAAACAGAGCTTATAAGAAGTACAATTACTACAATAAATAAACTATAATTTGTGTTTACGTTACTAAGCTTGGCTAACCAACTAATAAATAATTATTAATATGACCGATACGATCAGCGATACCATTCAGAAAAGAGATGCGTTGGAGTTGCCAGCGAACGATTCTATCGAAGCAAATGCTACCTTTTCGAGTACGACCTCTAAGCATCTGGAATCATGTATTTATATCTACTGCCCCAAACCTGATGAGGACAAGATCGCAAGAGTCTTAAAACGACACCCAGAAATAAACGCTCAAGTAAACAACTACAGCATCAGGGACTTTAAGAGCAAGACGCTTTGTCACTTCAAAAGCTCACATTTGACCCAAGAGCAGCAGGCATTTTTAGTTGCCGCGACTGAACTTGGTGCTTGGGTTGAGCCTCTAGTCAGTTACTTTGATCGTTCTCTTGGTTATACGGAAACAGAACTCTTACATAGTGGTTACTTTTTACATCAAAAAGCTTTTTCTATCCTTTCTAACCGTAAGAACAGCTGGCAAAAGCGAGCAATCGATCTCCTATTTGTATTCATTCTTGCTTGGATTGCTATTCCTGTTGGTCTAATTGCAGCGTTACTTATTAAATTAGAGTCGCCGGGGCCAATATTTTTTAAACAACGTCGTACTGGTCAGTACAATGAAGAGTTTGAAGTCATTAAGTTCCGCTCAATGCGTAACGACGCAGAGAAGAATGGCGCGCAGTGGGCGACCAAGAATGACGCTCGTGTGACAAAAGTCGGTAACTTCATTCGTAAAACTCGGATTGATGAACTTCCTCAGTTAATCAATGTCTTGAAAGGCGAGATGTCGATGGTAGGTCCTCGTCCTGAGCGCGAAGTTTTCATCTCTGAATTAGAAAAAGAGATTCCATACTATCGTTTTCGTCATGCTGTTAAGCCAGGGGTAACAGGCCTAGCTCAAGTAAAATACCCTTACGGAGCGTCAGTGGAAGATGCTGTTTGGAAGCATAAATACGACATTTTTTACATCAAACATCAGAACTGGAAAATGGAAATAAAGATTCTGTTTCTTACGGTCAAAACAGTTCTGTTTGGGATGGGTCGTTAAGCACAGACACACACAATAAAAAGAGCAGTAACCATTGGTTACTGCTCTTTTTAATATTCTAATTCTGATGTCCCAACACTATCGTTTCGACCGATGTTTCATCGTCCCTTTTACCGCATAAACTGCAAATGTAAATAAACTCTTAGGCAAGCTTAACCCTACTACATCCCTATAGAATCGCCACTGGTATGACAATACGGTAAGTTTATTTGCCGTCATCCCAGTATCCATTCTGTACTTAGCTAATGGCTTGGGAAGACAATATGCTTTAGGAGTATCTTTCAATATATCTAACCACAACCCCATATCTTGACGCTTACGAATAAGAGGCATATAACGCTTACCAAGAGATTTCGTATCATAAATCGCTGTTAAACAACCAATAACGTTACTGTACATCAGTTTTTTGTAAGTTGTATATTCAGGTGCAGTTACAACGTTCAATTCTCCTTCGCTATTGAAGCGAGTATAGTGAGTATACGTCAGTGGGTAGTCGTTCTCTGTCATGAACGAAATTTGCTCTGAAAGCTTATCTTCAGTCCATAAATCGTCAGAATCCAAGAAAGCAATAAATCGTCCTTTCGCCTTTTCTATTGCTAAGTTTCGGCTAGCTCCAGCCCCCGAATTCTCTTTATTTTGGTATGGGTGTATGTTTTCATACTTATCAGCATATGCTTGAATAATCTGCCAAGTATTATCAGTAGACTTGTCATCTACTATTATAAGCTCCCAGTTTTTATATGTTTGGGATAGTACACTTTGAATGCTTTCTATAACTGTTTGCTCAGAGTTGTAAGTTGGCATGATAATAGAAACCATAGAAATCAATTTAGAGTTCCTCTTTGATCAATCTAACCGGACTACCTGCGTACAAACCTACTGCAGTAAGTTTCTTGTTAACGTATGAGTTTGCTCCAATCAAGCTACTATGGGGAATATTTGCTCCAGCGCCGACAACAACATTACCAGCAATCCAAGTTCCTTGGCCGATAATAATCGGGGAACCTGTCGGTTTTCCAAATCTGTAAGATCCGTTCTTCTTAGTGTGGTTTGACGAAACAAGCAAAGTATTAATACCTATTAGAACTTCATCATGCAAAGTTATTCTTTCGCGAGCATTTATAACAACGCCTGTTGCTAGAAAGACATTCTCTCCAACACTTAAATTCGCCAAGCCTAATATCCTGACGCTAGAAGCAACCTGAAAGTTCTTACCACAACTAGGCATGAAAAAAGAGTATAACCACCCTCGGAACCTCATTATAGTAGGAGCATCAGGAAAGAAAAAAGTCACCCCCCAAACAAACCAACTGTACAAAAAGTTTAGTCTTTTCTTCATACTTAACCCTTAGCCTTTCTTGAGAACATTACTAATAAATGAGTCCAATGTGTAACCTTCAATCAAGTTTCGTCTATTAGTATTATTAATATCTGATAGGTCGAAGTTTTGAACCACTGACTTCAATGAAGCCTCCAGCGCTTTTTTACAATTAGGCTCGACTAAAAACCCTAACGAATCATTTCCATCGATCACATCACGGACGTAACCAACATCAGTAGATATACAATATAAATTGTTATATAGGGCTTCAATTAACGTTCTAGGTCCAGTTTCAGAAATGGATGGATTTACAAAAATGTTATGCTCCTGATAAACCTGGTTGAGTTTAGGACCATTTGGAATAAAACCTAGAAATTTAACATCATCTTCAATATGCAATTTTTTAGTCAAACATAGTAATGATTCTAAAGTTGGACCATTGCCAACAATAGACAAGGAAAAAGACTTACTTGGGTTTTCCTTTTTTAATTCGGAGAAAGCCTCAATCAATAACTCTAAACCTTTACCTTCTTGAAGACGAGAAACGCAAATAAAGTTAAAGCTTTCATTTGGCAATAGATTAGGTGAAGAGAATTCATCAGTAGATAAAATACTACTTTCTACCAAAACATCAATTTTCTTTCTGATAAAAAAGGGAACATTTTTTAGTACAGAACTACCATTAGCAGAGCAGAAATTAAAATAAGCACTAAGTGAAATAAGAAAATACTCTGGATAAAAAATTAATATTTTAAATAGATTTTTAAGGAAATCATCTTTCATTCTACCCCTAAGCACCTCTAAAGGATTTGAAGTAAAATGATAATTTAGAACTTGATCTTTTTTCAGTATAGCTGCAAACCAGCTAAATGGTTCTGGTGTTCTTAAGTAAACAAAGTCTGAAACAGAAAGGAGTTCTTTCATCCCATTCCAAATTGAATGGCTTTTTTTTAAGGCCCCTAAATAGGAATTAAAATCAGGTAACTGTATGAGTTTTACGTCCTGAGTAGAAACAAATTCAAAATTTTCTGGAATATCATGATTCATAGATGAGGAACATAGTAATGTAACCTGTTCTGTTTTTTTAACGAACTGATCAAGATACTTTTTATGTATTCCTTCGACATAAAAGCCACCATCAGCGAGAAATATATTCCAGTTGGCATAAATACCTAATTTCACATCAACCTCATACAATTACAAATGACTAGTAATGAATTTTCTAGTTTCTTTTTTAGTTCGTTCTCTAAATTCAACAAGATCTTCGGAGTTAATAATATCATCAAAAGACTTAAGTTTATTAGAAATAGGAAATATAATGACTCTACAGCCACTATTTATAGCCAAAATCAAACCATGCATACGCCCAGACACAACAAGAGACACCGACTCTAAATTACTCTTATAATCATCCAAAGTTTTATTATAGAGAATATCAAGATCGACATTATGTACTCTCTTTATATGTTCTTTGAAAAGCTCACATTCGACGCTATCTTCTTGAGTAGTATAGGTCAACACGACATTGGAGATTGATATGTTGTTCTTCCTTAAAAACTCCAACCATAAATTGTAATATTCATCCCGTTCAAGTTTGGAGTTATACATATTATATACAGAGTGCGCAGTAATACCCAAGGCGATAAGAGTCTGTTTTTCAGGACAAAATGTTAAGACTTTTTCAGTAAATACGACATCTCCAGAAACCACTGATTTCACACTATATAAATCATCTATCATCTTAGATGACCTGTTATCTCTGAAGTTTATACCATCTGCATGATTTACAGCCCAACTAATAAGCTTATCTTCCAACCAAGAATAACTCCCTCCATAGCCAACATTAGAAAAAACTATTTTCTTATTGAGTTTCTTTGCAAGATAAACCCAAGTGAAAGCAGCAATACTAAATCTGCCATGAAGTAGTAACTGTCCCCCACCAACGACTATTAAGTCAGGCAAGTTCTTATCGATACATTTCTTGATTCGACTATAGTTTCTAAAAAACCAAATTAGGTTCAGAGGAAGAATTTTTTTAAGAAATCCTTTTAAAGGACTTACATCTTGACCAGCGTTAATGGTATTCACATTTTGAGACTTAGAAGTATAGTCTTCACACACAACATCACAGCCAATTTCATTATTAAGAAACTTTTCAAAAGCAACATTAATAGCTTGGTCTCCCAAATTATTACAAGTACCCCTGTTAACTAATAATACTTTTTTCATTATTGTCTCTTATTTTATAATTTGTTTTCATTTTCTTGATTTGAAACCTTAGGTAACGAGAACCTATCGATCTTAAAAACTTTGTCTTCAAATAGTGATGGAATAAAGTAGAACGGCTTCGTATCAAACATTGTGTATCTTTCATAGTTTAACTTGGAGAAATATGTCGAGTTAAACAGACTGAAGACGAGTATAGGGAAAACTAACCCCAAACATAGCTTAGTTCTACCCAAATAGTTAAAGTATAAAAAACCAGTTAATAATGCATAGACAGGCATAGTAACGCGGAAAGACAGGCTTGGTAGGTAAGATGTACTCATAACAAAGACTGTCATAGCTAAAAATGGGTAAAAGGTCTTATCTAGCTTTCTTCGAACAAACAACACTGCAAATGGCACCAAAAAGAACAGAAGACCTTTAATGTTTGTTATTATCGATTGAGACATCATTCCAGAGTCAAGCATTCCTGATAAAGCATATGTAAGCTTTGTCAAAATCACATTATTAAAATTAATAGATGTAAATATTTTTACGTTTACCAAAATAAAAACACTCACAAGTACACTAGCCAGGATGAAAAATTTTAATTTTTTTGATCTTTTATTTTTAATTACAAAAAGAGACAGTGGAAATATTACTATGCTAGATAGATGAAATGTACATGCAATGGCCAGAAATACATACCTAAATTTCCCCAAAGAGAATATTGCTAATGCTATAAATAGGCTTGCATAACCCTGTCTCATTATCAAAAAGACATAGTTAAGCTTGAAAAATATTAAAGAAAGACCAAGTATAAAGAAAAAATCGCGAGCCTTAAGATTATAATACTTAACAATTTTAAGGCAAACAAAAACCAATAGAGAAAGAATAAAAACAATATGAAACAGCTTAAATATGTAGGGAAGTGGCTCTCCCACAATACTATAAATGAGTAAGTTCAGTAATGGGACACCGACTTCAATCCCCCCAGAAAATTGAAATATTGCATCACTGTAGTGACCATTATAAATTTCCAAGTAGTTATTATAATACGTAGTAAAGTCATCGCCTCGTACAGCAAAGTGTTCATTACTCATCGCTGTTACGATGATTCCTAGAAGCGAAAACGCACTACTCACTAGCATTGACCTAAATTCAGCATTAAAGCTATAACTCTGAATAAGAAGAAGAGTAACGGACAAATAAAATGAAAAGAATGGCGAGAATGCAAAAACTGCAACTAGTAGTAAGCAATAGAATATGAATAGTAACTTATCTGTCATTTTCACTGAAATAATTTGTTTAAGAAAACTCGATTCGTTATCAGCTTAAAGTATATAGCTATTTTTTCTATTCCTTTACTTGCAGCTTTATCTTTTACTAAACTAATATAATCAATCCATTCATTCACTAACTTTGTGTCCGTATCTGATATAAGGCCTAACTTTATTGCTTTCTCCATATCTTGAAGATATTGTTTTTTTATTCTTTCATGCTTCATTTTAACTAAATTTTCGGGAGCCGATAATGAACTATCATGAATTCGATAGTAAATGCCAGGATGATTGATAATCATCCCCTCTCCCAAATATAAGCCTCTAAGCAAAAAGGGGGTATCTTCCGTAGGGCATGTTGGCTCTAATGCATCAAATGAGTCTATAATGCTTCGTCTAAACACTCTTGACGCACCACTAGTAACGATTTTTTTGCCTGAAGTGTAGTCTGCAAGCGTAAAATGCTGATCATTCTCTAAATCGCTCAAGCGCCCAATCTTCTCGCCGCTCTCATCAATCTTCTCATCATTAAAAGATAAAAACGAAACTTGTTCATTTCTAATAAGGCACTCTACAGCTTGGCTGACTCTTGATGGTAAAGACAAATCATCACCCGCAGCGATAGCAATTATTTCTCCTGTAGCCTTACTCAAAGCAATATTTACATGTTGAGAAATACCTGAATTCTTTTCATTTCTATTTAAAATAATATTTTTATTTGGATATTGATCACAAACTCTCTCAATAATTTCGAATGTATCATCACTCGAGCAATCGTCGGAAAAAATATATTCAATATTTACATAATCTTGTTCAAGTGCAGACCTTACTGCCGACTCAATAAACCCTGATTGGTTGTAAGCAAGTAAAACAAAAGAAACTTTTTTCATATTTTATACCTAGTTCTATTTATATTTTGTTCTGATAATCCGACTCATCCAAAGCATCATTATAAAGAAATAAATCAAGTAGTTTAGGAAGTAAGCAAAGCTTAGTCCCTCCATTCCCATATTGTTCAAAAAATAAAAGCACAAGAATGTATACGATGCAGAGAATGCTATTTCGGAGATAACAAACTCTTTCGTCATTGACTTAGAAAGCATCAAATATGAAATGAGCCATGAAGACATTTTTAATACGTTACCTATTAACTGCCACTTAAATAGCACTAACATAGGATAAAAGTCTTTTGTAAAAAGAGCCCAGATAATAAAGTCTTTCAATAGATAAACAAAAATTGAAATAATAGACACAAGTGGGACTATTACTAAGAAGCCTATCTTTAACTCTTTTTTCAACTCACTTTCTAATTTTATTTCAGACAATCTTGGAAGATAATAAGTAGCAAGGGCTGTAGTAATCACTAACAAGTAAGTTGAAGAAATATAGTTCATTGCTTGCCAATACCCTGCGGCATCCCAAGATACATTTTCACCTACATAATTTCGAATGAATATCATAGACATTGGAACTGCCAATGTCGATGCAAACGTCATCAATGTATAGTTTAATAACCTTCTACTACTTTTCTTGTCAAACTTTGATGTGAAGTTTTTTATTATAATTTTGTTGTGCTTTCTTAACTTAATTAATAAGACAAAGCTTACTAAAGATTGATTTGTCACCAATGCAATGAGAGCACCATCCAATCCATAAAGATATACCAGAACCAGCGTTAAAATTAAGCCAACAATACTTTGTGTAATATTTATGGAAATATAAGTTCTAATTTCCTTCAAACCATTTAGTATGGATAGTACCAATTGATTTAGCGAAAACAATGTTATTGTGATAGCAAACAAAGAAAAAACATAACTATATTCTTCTGTATCAAAAACATACTTCGACATTTCACTAGAGAATGTCATCATTAGTATGCTAGTTATAATTGAACAAAGTAATGTAATTTTAAGAGCAGTGCTCCAAATCACCTTTGTATTGTCTGTATCGTCTGCATATTCAGCAGTATATTTAGTTACTCCTGAATTGATCCCCCCTTGCGCAAAAGCGCGGATCAAGCCTTGACTATTCTGCAATTGGCCAATTAATGCAAGACCGGAAGGCCCGATTAATACAGAAACAGCTTTGTTGATAACTAGGCCGGAGAGCATTTTTATGCCAGTAGCAAGAAAGCTAAGCATAGACGTTTTGAGTAAGTTCACTTAAAACCTAATTTTTTGTTTTTCTTAACTCAAAAACCAGCCCCCCCCTAGGTTGGCCTGGTTTTATAATTAATTTAAAGAGAGAAAGAGTTTATGGCGGCAACGACTGCCCGGCTCTCTTGTTCACTCAAGTAGGGCGACATCGGCAATGACAGCACCTCATTTTGTAACTGCTCCGTCAGCGGCAATGACAGATGACTGAACTCTTTATAAGCCTGCTGTTTATGCGGCGCTATCGGGTAATGTACTTGTGTCTGAATACCATGCTCTGATAAATGCTTAACCAATGCCTCACGATGTGAAGTTCGCACTACAAACAAATGCCATACATGTGCCTCAGGCTCAGCTACTTCCGGTAAGATAATATTCGGGTTGTTGATTTCACGTAAGTAAAATTCCGCCAACTCCTGACGATCTTTCGTCTGCGCTGGAAGGTAGTTCAGTTTCACTGACAACATCGCCGACTGAATTTCATCCAAACGACTGTTCAAGCCTTGATAAAGATTCTGGTACTTAACATGAGAGCCGTAGTTACGAAGGGCACGCAAAGTTTCTGCCAGCTCATCATCGCTGGTCGTAATAGCACCACCATCACCTAACGCACCTAGGTTTTTACCCGGATAGAAGCTAAAACCTGATGCATCCCCCCATGCTCCAGATTTCTTACCAGCAAGTGTCGCACCATGAGACTGAGCGCTGTCTTCCAACACGAGAATATTGTGTTTTGTCGCTAACGCCATAATCGCCGGCATATCGGCTAACTGACCATACAAATGCACCGGCAAAATCACTTTAGTCTTTTCTGTAATCGCCGCTTCAATCGCTTCAGGACTGATATTGTGCGTCTGTTCATCCGGCTCCACAAACACCGGTACCAAGTCCGCTTCGGTGACCGCCAATACCGATGCGATATAGGTATTACCCGGTACGATAACTTCATCACCTTTGTTGATTTTGCCTAGCTCTCGCCAAGCCTTTAACGTCAGTGTTAAAGCATCTAGGCCATTCGCAACGCCTATACAGTGTTTAACACCACAGTAGTCAGCAAATGCTTGTTCAAACTTTTCAGTTTCCTTGCCAAGAATATACCAGCCAGATTCGATCACGCGTGCACAGGCTTGTTTCAATTCGTCTTCGTACTCGGAATTTAAGCGCTTTAGCTCTAAAAAATTAACCATTATTTTTCTCTACATAACGTACTATCTTGGCTGGGCTTCCAACCACAACCGCATAGTCTGGCACTGAACGGGTGACCACGCTGCCTGCACCAACCATCGCATTTTTTCCGATGGTTATGCCTGGCAAAATCGTGGCATTGGCGCCAATGGAGGCGCCTGACAGGATTTTTGTTTTTGGAAAGGCCTCTGGCCATACTTTTGAACGTGGGAACTTGTCGTTCGTGAAAGCAGCTGCCGGGCCAATGAACACATCATCTTCAATTTCAATGCCATCCCAGAGGTAAACGCCACACTTTACGGTGACTCTATCTCCTAGGACCACATCATTCTCGATGAAGGTATGCGCACAGATATTACAGTCACGACCAATTTTAGCCCCAGCAAGGACCACGGCAAATTGCCAAATAGACGTTCCCTCGCCAATCGTCGATGAAGCAACATCACTGAGTGCATGAATTCGCATGGCCTACCTCTTTAAGAAATGTGTCATAGTCACGGATATAATCGGCTTCATCATACAATTCACTGGCGACGACCATCAGCACACAATCTTCAGAAAAGTCGTGCATCTCACGCCATTTTAACCCTTTGATATGCAGTCCTACATCGGGAGATGAAAGCGTCACTGTTTCTTTTGTGGTGCCATCATCAATTAAGAAAGTCACGCTACCTTTCATACAGATAGCGACTTGCTCTAAGTCGTAGTGTGCATGAAAGCCTCTCGCTAAACCGCTTTGTGTATCAAAGATGTAGTAAATACGTTTGATATCAAACGGAATGTTTTTATGTTGCTCTAACGAGATTAATGAGCCTCGCTCATCACCCATTTTCTGGAAAAATATTAGCGGTATATTCGACATTTATTCTTCCAATAACTCTAGAAGATAGCGGCCATAATCGTTTTTAGATAAGGCTTTTCCTGCAGCTTGAATGTGCTCTCGTGTTAACCATCCTCGACGATACGCAATCTCTTCTAAGCAAGCCACTTTGTAGCCCTGGCGTTTCTCGAGCGTTTCAACAAAATGCGCAGCTTCAAGCAAGCTGCCGTGTGTCCCCGTGTCTAACCACGCAAAGCCGCGCCCTAGTACGTCAACCGTCAACTTCCCTTGCTCTAAGTAAGCTTGGTTAATACTCGTAATTTCTAACTCTCCACGATGGGACGGTTGGATGGTTTTGGCAATGTCCACGACGCGATTATCGTAAAAATACAGGCCTGTCACGGCGTAATTGGATTTGGGCTCGACTGGCTTCTCTTCAATCGATAGCGCTCGCATCTCGTCGTCAAATTCCACCACACCAAAGCGCTCTGGGTCTTTCACTTTATAGCCAAAGACCGTCGCACCTTCTGTTAATGCTGCAGCTTGTTGTAGCTTCGGCGAAAAACCTTGTCCATAAAAGATGTTGTCACCCAGCACTAAACACACTGAGTCATCGCCAATGAATTCTTCGCCAATGATGAAGGCTTGAGCTAAGCCGTCTGGACTCGGTTGAATCGCGTATTGCAACTCAATGCCAAACTCTGAACCATCACCTAATAGGCGCTGAAAACCCTCCTGGTCTTCTGGCGTGGTGATGATCAAGATTTCACGAATACCCGCAAGCATGAGTACCGACAACGGGTAGTAAATCATTGGTTTGTCATAAACCGGCAGTAACTGCTTAGAGACACCGCGTGTAATAGGGTAAAGGCGAGTGCCCGAGCCGCCTGCTAAAATAATGCCTTTCATTATTCGCCCGCTCCTAATCGCTCTAAACTGTACGAACCATCAATCACACGTTGCCACCATTGCGGGTTGTTTAGATACCATTCGACGGTTTTGCGAATACCGCTTTCAAAGGTTTCTTCTGGCGTCCAGCCAAGATCTTGAGCGATCTTGGTGGCATCAATTGCGTAACGCACATCATGACCAGGGCGATCTTTGACATAAGTGATCAAAGATTCATAAGTCTCGACCCCGGCAGGTTTGTCTGGTCGCAGCTCGTCAAGCAAAGCACAAATGGTTTTCACCACTTCGATGTTTGCTTTTTCGTTATGGCCACCGATGTTGTAAGTTTGACCGACTTCACCTTCGTTGACCACTTTGTACAACGCGCGAGCATGGTCTTCCACGAACAGCCAATCTCGGATTTGCATACCATCGCCATACACAGGCAACGGCTTACTGTCGAGGGCATTCAAAATCATCAGAGGGATCAACTTCTCTGGGAAATGGTACGGGCCATAGTTGTTTGAACAATTGGTGATAAGTGTTGGTAAACCATAAGTACGTTGCCAAGCGCGAACCAGATGATCGCTCGAGGCTTTAGACGCTGAATATGGGCTGCTCGGCGCGTATGAAGTGGTTTCGGTGAACAAATCATCCGTTCCCTCTAAATCGCCGTACACTTCATCCGTAGAAATATGATGAAAACGGAATGCCGATTGGCTCGCTTCATCTAGGTTCGACCAATATTGACGCGCCGCTTCAAGCAAATGGTAAGTGCCCATCACGTTGGTCTCAATAAAAGCAGCAGGACCATCAATAGAACGATCGACATGAGATTCGGCGGCCAAATGCATCACCATGTCGGGTTGATACTCTGAAAAAACGCGGTCTAGTTCAGCTCGGTCACAGATATCCACTTGCTCGAAGTAGTAACGTTCACTCTCTGAGACATCAACTAATGATTCTAGATTCCCTGCGTAGGTCAGTTTATCTAAATTGATAACGGTATCTTGAGTGTCACGAATGATATGTCGGACAACAGCTGACCCAATGAAGCCTGCTCCACCGGTTACTAATATTTTCATTATGAATTCTCGTTTTCGATTTTAATTGGTCTTCAAAGCATAATTATTAGAATTTCGTTGCCACGAAAACCTAATTAATACGATTAGAATACTAATAATCCCACCAACTAACGTTCCTAAAACACATATTAAGGACCTCCTAGGCTCGAATTTTTTTTCCGGAACGACAGCAGGATCAATGACCTTAAATACAAACTCATCTTGCACCTCAGCCAACATTAAACTTTTTGTTTGCTCTTCAATCAGCTTGTAAAAAGTAGTTTGCATGTCCGTCACTGCAGTTTTATTCAGCTGAGACTGTAAATAATTTAAATTCTTTGTGACTTCAGCTATCTTTCTTTCCCTCATCACCAAATTAATATCAGCAATGAGCCAGTCAGCCCATTGCTTGGCTAAATATGGTGAATAGTGCTTTACAGAAAGCGTGTACATTCCTGAATCAGCATCTTCTGAAAAACTCAATACTTCGGTTATAAAATACTTATAGATCTCTTGTGCCGTCGGCTCTTTACTCACAAGCCCTTTAGGCACCCTAAGCCAACTTTTAGATGACATATCGTATACACTGTCATCAATCACCAAAGTGTTAGAACCTAGGTCCCAACCTTTTGTTGCCATCAAAGGGACAATGAGATCATGCTTTTTAACGAATGAATCTACAAACTTTCTTGACTTTAAAACCTGTATTGCAAGCTCTGTTTGGCTACTTTCATTTGCGCCTAGATTTACTCCAGCAAGTGCAGCTAATCCACCAAGTTGACCAGCCATTTTAGATAAACTCCCACCGTCAGAGGACTCTGAAGAGGTAAGTAACGCATCGGCTCTGTAGATGTTTGGTAAATTGAGCGAAAACAAAACGGTTCCAGCCGCAAATAGTGCCGTCACTATAATGACGATCCATTTATCACACCAAAAAGCACTGATTAGGTCTCTAATATCAAACCGTTCGCTTTCAAATTGAACAGAAGAGTGAGGAGCCAAATTTGAGTGTCTATCTATATCCATAAGCCTGCTCTATCTGAATACAAAAGGGCTGAATTCAGTCTAATTTTAATTTCCAATTTAATAACGCCTTTCTAAAAAATAGGGCTGTCACCAGCCCCTCTCATTTAAATTACTTCAGTGCGTTGATAGCAACACCCGTTTGGTACAGGATTTGTGTTGCCGCGGTCCAGGTGCTGAGAGCATCACGGTAATCCGTATCGATTGGTACCACGATAGTATCACCAGCACTTAGCTCTTCATTGTTATTACCAAACCAGTAGCCTGATGTTGGTTTGTAAACAGAACCGTCAGCACGTACGACGAAGATGCGGTCTTCATCCGCTTGTTTTTTTGCGCCACCAGCTTTGTTCAGGTAATCATCCACGTCCAGTCTGCTATCTAGCAGATAAGTAATTGGAACCTGAACTTCACCCATGATGGAAACCGTATTGCGGAAGGTCGGAACAAATAGGAAGTCGCCATCTTCTAACATAAAGTCCGCAGAACGCTCATCTTTAATAATGCGGTTTAGCTGAACAACCATCCGGCCAAGTGCTTTACTACGACTTGCTTCTTCAACAAACTTCAGCGTTTTATCTGGGTCAGAAATGACAGAACCTAAGTTACTATCAGCGCGGAAGGTTTTCTTCGCGGTTTCTGCACGCATGTCAGCAGCGTACTCGTTTAGCAGTTTCTGCTCTTGTAGGCGCAGAGCTTCACGCGTAAAGATTGCACCTTGTGGATGAGCAAACTCAGTAAGGCCACCAGCGCGTTCCAGTAGTTCTCCAAGTGTCTCACCTTGGCGCACTGTATAGGTGCCTGGGAAGCGGACTTCACCTTGTAGAGTCACAGTACTTTGCAATTTAACGCTTGGCTTTTCTAAAATGTTTAACCGGTCACGACCAGCAATAATCGCGTCGTCAGAAGTGCTACCCTGAATGGCTTTCCGCAGGTCGATACGCTCTACATCAATATAAGCGCGTTCATCGACACTATTAACCACAGTACGAGCCAGTTCCGCGTTGATAGTAAATGCGTTGTAAGTTAATCCGCCAGCCGCTTCCAATAGCGTTGAAACTGTCATTCTTGGTGTAATTGGGTAACGACCTGGGTGTTTTACTTCTCCAAAAACTTCCGCAATTTGTGGTGCTAACCCCAAACGCGACTGTTGTTGAAGTTGTAATAACACTGGTGCTAGTAAAGTACGACGAGTGTTTTGCTTAAGTGCTTCAAAATCTTCTTCCGTGATTTCTTTGCCACGGAAAATAATCTTAGTTTGTCGAGCGTTGGCTTTTGGCTGACTGTCTACCGCTGTCACAGCAACCGCAGGGTTCAAGACTTCTTGCTCTTGCTTAAGATCTTGCTGAGCTTGAGCTTGAGCTTCTTCTAGCGTTTTTGCCTTGGTAACGACATCTTCCTCAGCAAGGTTATCTAAGTCTTCATTATTAAAACGGTTAAATACTAACACTCGATCGCGAGAGTTTAATTGCAGGTTCTCTGTACTACCCGGAGATAAAATCGCTTTTGCAAGGTTAACTTGATGTACTTCAATATCTCGTTGAGAATTGATTTCTCGTACGATTAAGGCGTAATTAACATCTGCTGTTGAGTTGAATGAAGAATCAACGGAATGGAAAAGGTCTGCGATACGTAGCCCGCTATTCCACTCAACAAAGCCAGGATGGCGCACGTCACCTTCGATTTGAACATAGCGAGTTAACTCTTCGCTTTTCTTCAGCACGTTGACTTCATCACCCACTTTCACTTTCGCTTGTTGGTCTTGAGAGTTAACAAAATTCAGAGTTAATGCTTCTCGGCTTCCTTCAGTGCCATAGCGTTTTATATCGATTTTTTCAAAGAAGGCGTTGGCAGTAAAACCACCCGCCATTTGGATTAATTGTTTGTAGGTTTCACCCGGTTTTACTTCATAAATCGCAGGGCGGTTAACTTCACCATCGATAGAAACGGTTTGCTTGACTGCACCAATAAAAACGACATCGCCCGGTAATAAGCGAACATCATTTCGAGCATCACCCTTTAGCAGCAGGTCGTACATGTCTAGATTGCGAATCACTTGACCATCACGCTTCAACTGAATATTACGTAGTGCGCCACTCTCGCCAAAGCCACCACTGTAGTAAATCGCTTGAGAAATAGTTGATAGTGCGCTTACGGTATATGCACCCGGCTTGTATGCATCACCCATGACAAATATTTGCATGGTGCGCATTTCACCAAGGGAGATATCACTACGCACACCAATCATCTGTTCCTGTACACGTTGGTTAAGTGAGTCACGTACTTCGGAGAAGCTCATACCCGCGACTTGCACTGGGCCTAATGATGGGAAGTTGATGATACCAGCTCGGTTAACACGTAGACGATGGGTAGTGTTTTCTTTACCGAACAACTGGATAACGATTTCATCACCAGCACCGATTGTATAATCCGCAGGGACGGGGACATCGCTAATTGGTGCAAAGGTCGTTGGTGAACCCGCAAACAGATCCAGACCGAAACGTTTCAGTTCTTGCTCTTCATCAGGTTTTAACCAATCAAACTGCTCACTGTTCAGGTCGGCCGCCGCTTGTGGGCGCTGCTCGATGACTTGTGGATTTTTATAGCTGGTTGATTGAGAAGGCCCTGAAGGTAGAGTAACACCATACTTACTTGCCAATGCTTGTTGCTGCTCGGCAGGTAAGCTCTTAAACATTTGTAGCTGTTCTGGGGTGGGGTTTTGCGCCAACGTGTACGGCGCAAACATACTGGCCAATACACAAACCGCAATGGAGAAATATCCTTTAAGCATGATCAATCGCTATAAATATAATGAAGTGAAAAACCTAGACATAAAGATCTAGGCGCTAGGTTTTTAATTAAAATCGGTGCTGGAAGCCAAGTGAGATTCCGTTCAGGCGGACTTTATCTTCGGAAACGCTATCCATAAACTCGAACACCACAGCACTTTGCTTATCGAGAGCATAGTGTGCTCCCATACCAAAGCTAAAATCCTGACCTTTACCAGAGCCCACATTCTGCTGATCGATTTGCACACTAGAGTAACCAGCCAGCCCATACAGGGCGACGCGTTGAGAAACTGGGATATTAAATTTGGCAAAGCCGGCTGCAATGCTATCGACTGCTAGACCGCTATCGCGTTCGAGGGAGGTTCCGTAACGGCCTTCTATGGCGAGGTAGTCATTGAAGAAGTAGCCAGCTTGCGCTTGAAGAAGAAAAGGGCTTCCTTCAGCTACTGAAGATGAGGAGGTGTGGTGATATTCGGCGTTAGAGTAACTCAATAACGCACCTGCATAAAAATTGGCTGAGGCAGAAAAAGAGCACAAGCCTAAACTGATCGAGCTCAACACCCCTAGCCATGGATGTTTATAAATCACGTAATGGTTCCCTAGGTATAGACCTGCGACTGCATATAATAATACGTTCAGTGAGGCCTGTTAAATCTCTGAGCATTCCACGCTACCGCCCTGCGGCACTTACGCGTTAGCCACTGTTCGCTGATTACCGATTTATTCTATTCGGTTTATTGATAGAAATACTATTATTTAAGCCAATTCTTTGTGAATTTAAACCCAAAACTCATGGTCTAAAGCGCATAATAAAGCTGACAAATTATGCATGTAATGACATTAAACGGCAAGGGGGGTAAAAATGTCTAAGATGTGAGAATGGAATGGTCGTTTAAGGAAAATGAGGTTATCGGGTTTACATCCAATGGCCCAGACCTTCCTCGATTTCCTTAGGCTGTTTATTTTCTTAAATTTAACACCTGATAGATACGAAACTATTTACATGCTGATGATTTTTTATCTAGAATAGAATTTGGGGTGCTAATTAGTACTCCAAAACATCGATGTTTTAAATACCGGATATAACAAGGATAAATAATGAAGAATACAGCTCTGGCTATTCTTATGGCTCTAAGTGCGTCAACAGCATTTGCAGCTCCTGAAGCAGGCACAACTGAAGGCGCATCTGCTCTTGCTAGTGGTGAAGTGGCAGTAGGTGTTGGTGCAGCAGCAGCGGCAACAGTTGTAGCAGTAGCTGCAACAGACAGCGACTCAAGCACTACAACGACTTCTGCTTCTGCTTCTGCTTCTGCTCAGCAGTAATACCAGAAGTAGTCGAATAATAATCGCCCTGATTTAATCAGGGCGATTTTATTTTCAAGAGGGAATAATGAATATCTTTCGAGTAAAAAAATGGAAGTACCTACTTCTTATCTTACCTGCCGTTAGCCTTATGTTCGGGTGTACTCAAAAATTCAATGATGTCTCCGCTACTGTTCAAGAAGCCTATGGCAATTACATCGATGTAGAGCTCTCGCCTCAAGATATTGAAGCCATACCGTACGCCAGCGCATACCTTAAGATTGGTAATCAAAAACAAATTTTCGTTGTTTTAGCCTTTGCAGAGCAAAACCCTCGTACCGGTAAAACTCAACTGAAATGGATAAGCTCAGATAAAGCAATGGTAGTGACAGAAAACGGTCATATCGTTAAAACCATAAACTTGCAACACAACAATATTGCTGGCGTCTATGGTCAAGTACCTGCTTACAGCTCATCAATTACTGAGTATGACCTTTCTTATGATTGGCAAGAACAATACCGTTACGGCTTTCCTGCTCACATCACTCGAACCTATCAAGGTCAAGAAGTGGTAAACACACCGATAGCTTCAACACCAACAAAATTATATAAAGAATCCGTCAACTTCCCGACTCTATCTCAATCGGTAGAAAATCTTTACTGGGTCGATGGCCAAGGACAAGTAGTAAAAACCCGACAGCACTTGGGCCCGAAGATGGTACCCATTGAGTTAACGATATTGAAAGGATACAGCAAATCATGAGTACACGACTGTTATCTTTATTAAGCTTAGCTCTGCTAACGTGCACTAGTGTGGCATCAGCTCAATCTTCCCCGAATAACGCTTCATCTCTAAACGTCGATCTGGTTGGAACAGGAAAGCAATTGCAATTTCAACAAGCCGCCCGTTTATCTGATGTGCTAAAGCAGGCTCAACAGCAGAACCTTATTTTACTATACCCGCTCGGTACTACATTATTTGACGGTTCAGAAAAAGCGCTACGTGAATCAACTTCACTAAAAAACTCGGTACTGAATCAAATGATTCAGTATAATCTTGTCGCTCACCCTTTCTATAAATACATCCAAAAACATCAATTTGCTCCTCGCGTGTTCTCTGCTGTGGATTTGGATGACGTCCGCTTAGATAAAATTAACAACCCGCTGCTAGCCGGTGACTTAGCACTTGTGTCTTCACAGCGAGAAGAAAAAGTTATTTACTTAGGCAACTTAGATAAAGTCTACTCAGTTAAGGAGCAAACTGGTATTCCGTTAAAGCAACAAATTACCAATCTAAAACGCAATATTGGTGAACTAGCCCACCCACCAATTTTGATTTACCCAGATGGTAACGTCGTTCAGCCACATCACGGTTCTTGGCTAACGACGCAATATTACGTGCCACCATTGACCATGGTTTATATCCCATTTGAGGAATTTGAAACCTCAGAAATGGATCAGGATATTGTTAAGTTGCTTACACAACTGAAGCCAATATCAATGAAGAGCCCACTATGACGTTGATTAGAAAAACTTTAACCCTTTCGTTAATGGGTCCAGCATTGGCTTGGGCTCAAGATATGCCATTTGAAGCGCCACCTCTACAACCATCACAGATGGACTTTGGCGGTGTAGGTCTGATGCAGATGCCAACAGGCCGTATGGCACCAGAAGGTGAGTTTAACTTTGCAGTTAACTTCAGCAATGAATACCAGTTTTACAATGTCACACTGCAGGTAATGCCATGGCTGGAGACGACCCTTCGTTATACACTCGCCAATGATCTTTTCTATAGCGATGACCCTGACTACTCTGGTGATACAAAATATACCGATAAAGGTATAGATTTTAAAATTCGCCTTTTAGAAGAATCCCAATACTTACCAGAGCTTTCTGTTGGTGTTCGTGACTTTGCAGGCACCGGACTATTTGACGCCGAGTATATCGCCGCAACCAAGCGTTACTCTAACCCTAACTTAGGTACGTTCGACTTTACTTTGGGTATAGGCTGGGGTTATTTAGGTACTCGAGACAATATTACCAATGCCGCTTGTAAGATCTCAGACCGCTACTGCGACCGACCATCTGACTATAAAGGCAGTAGTGGCAGCGTAGATTATGAACGTTGGTTTAAAGGAACCACTGCACTATTCGGCGGTGTTGAATACCAAACACTATATGCGCCGCTTCGCTTTAAGCTGGAATACGACAGCAACGATTACAGTGAAGACTACCCTGTCGTTCGTGGTGGTACAGACATGACACCACACACCCCCTGGAACTTCGGTGTATTGTACCGTCTGGGTCATATGGCCGATCTGC
Source organism: Vibrio sp. J1-1 (assembly GCF_021728395.1). Taxonomy (GTDB): domain Bacteria; phylum Pseudomonadota; class Gammaproteobacteria; order Enterobacterales; family Vibrionaceae; genus Vibrio. Next base: position 159,848 of record NZ_JAKKCM010000005.1, read on the forward strand.
GCGTAAGTTATGAGCGTGGAGATACCTTGGTTGCAGGTTTAAGCCTGTACACCAACTTCAATAAAATGCCATCGTTCTGGCGTGATACACCAACGCCAAAATTAGAAGATAGCCAACCGACTGAGCTTTCTCAGGTTGATTGGGAGCGCGTAACGGAAGACTTGGATAAGATCGCTGGTTACCAAAACACCAAGATCTACGCGAAAGATGAGACGGTAGCGATTGTCGGTGAGCAGAAGAAGTACCGTGACCGCAACGAAGCACATGAAAAAGCGGCGGCGGTATTGACCAACCAAATGCCAAGCAGTGTTGATACGTTTACCATTAATGAGCGAAACCGTGGGCTAGTGACAAACCAAACGGTAATCTCAAAAGATAAATACCGAGATTACGCACAAGTAAACTACGTCAATCCAAAAATCGAGGATGTAGTTTCATCATTGAGCGACAAGCCACAAGGTGAAGTGACCTACGATGGTTATAAACGCTTCGACTGGGGTTTTGCACCTAAATTGGTTCAAACTCTGGGTAGCGCAGAAGACTTTTATCTATTTAGTGTTGGCTTAAATGGTAATGCCTCTTACTGGTTAACTGACAACCTAGAAATAGGCGGTTCGCTTTACTGGGATTGGTACAACAACTATGACAAGTTTGTTTACGTCACACCACCGGATGGCACAACGATTCCACGTGTGCGTACCATGTTCCGCGCATACCAGAACGAACACGACATCACCATGTCGAATCTGCAGTTAACTTGGTTCCAGGAATACTCGGATTCGGTAGACCAGCAGTTCTATGCCGGTTATCTGGAAAGCATGTTCGCAGGTGTAGGTACGGAACTCTTATATCGCCCGCAAGGTTCAAACTGGGCTATCGGAGCAGATGTAAACTTAATTTCTCAACGTGACCCACAAAGTTACTTTGGTGTTTACACTGACAAATGGCAGAACATTCCAGAATATGGTCGCCCGTTCCAGGTTATTGATAAAGGCTTTACTGGCTTTGTGTCTGGCTACTACTTCCCGCAATGGGAGTTCCTGTCTGATACGATGTTCCAGCTAGATGTTGGCCAATTCTTAGGTGGAGATAAAGGCGCTCAATTGAATTTTGCTAAGCAATTCAAGAGCGGTGTTATCGCTGGTGTATTTGCCTCGGTAAGTGACTTGTCAGCCGATGAGTTTGGTGAAGGCAGCTTTACTAAGGGCTTCTACATTTCAATTCCATACGACATCATGACAGTTAAGCCAAGTAACAACCGAGCGAACTTCAGTTGGCAGCCGCTGACTCGTGATGGTGGTCAGAAGCTAGGTCGTAAGTACAGCTTGATTGAGCTAACAGATGAGCGAAACCCTTGGTTCCAGCGACCAAATCATTCGGATGAGAAGTAAGTAATGAAAGGGCCTAGGAACTAGAATCCTAGGCCCTAGAACCTTTAATAGCGCTGTATTACGTTTCTTGCTAAAATTCTTGAGAAAATTTTAATCTATGGTGGAAGTTCTATGATCATCGTAACTGGTGGTGCTGGCATGATCGGCAGCAACATTGTTAAAGCTCTCAACGCAGCTGGTATGAACGATATTCTGGTTGTCGACAACCTAAAAAATGGCAAAAAGTTTAAGAACTTAGTTGATCTGGACATCACAGATTACATGGATCGTGACGACTTCCTTACCCAAATCATGGCGGGTGATGACTTCGGTCCGATCGAGGCAATTTTCCATGAAGGTGCGTGCTCTGCAACCACCGAGTGGGATGGTAAGTACATGATGCTCAACAACTATGAGTACTCAAAAGAGCTACTGCATTACTGTTTAGATCGTGAAATCCCATTCCTTTACGCCTCTTCTGCAGCAACATACGGTGAGACAGATACCTTTGTTGAAGAGCGTGAATATGAAGGCGCACTCAACGTCTACGGTTACTCAAAGCAGCAGTTTGATAACTACGTTCGTCGCCTATGGCAAGATGCTGAAGAGCACGGTGAGACTCTATCTCAAATAACTGGCTTCCGTTACTTCAACGTCTACGGCCCTCGTGAAGATCATAAAGGCAGCATGGCATCGGTTGCCTTCCACCTAAATAACCAGCTGAATGCCGGCGAAAACCCGAAACTGTTCGCAGGTAGCGAGACCTTTAAACGTGATTTCGTTTACGTCGGCGATGTATGTAAAGTAAACCTATGGTTCTTAGAAAACGGCGTATCAGGCATCTTTAACTGTGGCACAGGTCGTGCGGAATCTTTTGAAGAAGTTGCGAAAGCGGTGATCACTCACCACGGTAAAGGTGAAATCGAAACGATTCCTTTCCCAGAGCACCTTAAAGGCGCATACCAAGAGTTCACTCAAGCCGATCTGACTAAGCTACGCGCAGCAGGTTGTGATGTAGAATTCAAAACGGTTGCAGAAGGTGTTGCAGAATACCTAGCTATCCAAAACCGCTAAGTATCTTTGTTCGCAATTATGGGGTGGCGGCTATTATGACCTGCCACCTTTACTCCGCCTCAATAGCCTGTATCATTTCCTTTATCTGCATTTAAATCACTCGTCTCCATACGTATAGGTAACTAGACACGCCATGACCAATAAACGTGATGATTTCGACCCCAAAGCCTATAACCCTGAATTTGAGCGCCACTTTCTATCGCCTAAATACTGGGGGACTTGGTTAGGTGTTCTGCTCTTTTTGCCTTTAGCGATAATGCCGCTAAGCGCGCAAAAGTGGTTAGCAAAAATGGTCGCGAAAAAACTATCAAAGTCACGTAAAGGGCCTGCCCACCGAGCGCGCGTAAACTTTGAGTTATGTTTCCCAGAAAAAACCTTTGAAGAACGTGAAGTCCTGATTGAAAAAACAATCTATACCGCAGCACTGTTCTTTTTCCGCTTTGTACTATTGAGTTTGCGTTCTCCGACATGGCTGCAGAAACGTTGTCAAATCAGAGGATTGGACATCTTACAAAATCATATTGATAACAACGAAAATGTAATCTTAATGGTCCCGCACTCTTGGGCCATTGATGTTCCTGCTATCTTGCTTGCTTCAATGGGAATGCCCGTATCAGCAATGGCGAAAAAGCAAAAGAACGAAGTCACAGACTGGCTGATGCATAAACAACGTGTGCAGTATGGCGGGCGAGTTTATGAACGCTCTGGTGGTATTAAGCCATTCTTAAAATCAATCCGTGATGGTTACGTGGGTTATTATTTGCCCGATCAAGATCATGGCCCGGAACATAGTGTGTTTGTAGACTTTTTTGCGACACGTAAAGCGACGCTGCCAGGCTTAGGTAAAATTGCGAAACTATCGCGATCTAAAGTGTTGCCTATGTTTGCTTCTATGAACACAGAAGATGGGACGTTTGATATCGAAATCTTGCCTGCGTTCGAATTGGATAAAGGTGACGAACAAGACGCACGTACCTGCAACCAAGCAATAGAGTACTTTGTGGGTAGCAAACCGGAGCAATACATGTGGGTACTCCAATTATTGCGTTCGCAAAAAGACGGCAATAACTATTACAATATCTTTAAGCCGAGATACGACACTGACTGGCAAGTTAAAAAATGAAAAAGATCTTAATTATTGGTCCATCTTGGGTCGGCGATATGGTCATGTCGCAATCCCTATATATCGTTTTAAAGCAACTAAACCCTGAAAGCGAGATTGATGTCATTGCTCCAGGCTGGTGTAAGCCTATCTTAGAGCGAATGCCTGAGGTAAATAAGGCGATTGAAATGCCAATTGGTCATGGTGAGTTTAACCTTCTCGGCCGTCGTGAAATTGGTAAAACACTGCGTGAGAAGAAATACGACCACGCTTATATCCTGCCAAAATCAGCTAAATCCGCTTTGATACCGTGGTTTGCAAATATACCACTTCGTACAGGTTGGAAAGGCGAGATGCGTTTTGGCTTGCTCAATGATATTCGTCCTAACATGAAGTCGTTCCAATATATGGTGGAACGCTATGTGGCTTTGGCTTATCCAAAATCGCAGATGGTAGACTCAACATCTCTCGGTGGACTAGAAACTCTTCCCCGCCCTCGCCTTGCTATCAGTGAAGAAGAGCAACAGACGACTATCCAGAAATTTAACCTTAATCAAGAACGTTCGATCATTGGTTTGTGCCCAGGCGCTGAGTTTGGCCCGGCCAAAAAGTGGCCAGAAACCCATTATGCGGAAGTTGCCACACAAATGTGCAAAGAAGGCCATCAAATCTGGCTATTCGGTTCGCAAAAAGATCTTGAGACTTGTAATGGGATTCGAGCTTTGGTTCCACCGCAATTCCAACAACATATTCATGTTCTTGCCGGACAAACCAGCTTGATCGAAGCCGTGGATCTGCTTGCTGCATGTAAAACGGTAGTAGCGAATGACTCAGGATTAATGCACGTCGCAGCTGCGGTCGGCTGTAATGTTGTCGCAGTGTATGGTTCTACGTCGCCCAAATACACGCCGCCGCTTGCGGAAAAAGTCGAGATTGTTCATACCGATATTGATTGCCGCCCATGTTTTCAGCGTGAATGCCAGTTTAACCACCTTAAGTGCCTGACGGAGTTATCTCCAAAGCAAGTGTTAAATAGCATCCAAAAACTCGAAGCGATTACGATTAGCTCATGTTAATTCGACTCATATATACCCTGTTGCTGGCTCTGGCTTCGCCGATTCTTTTGTTTGGTTTGTACAAGAGCAAGCCAAACAAACCCAAGTTTGGGCCGCGTTGGAAAGAGCATTTTGGTATCACACCAAAGCTTAACAATGACCAACGACCAATATGGATTCATGCCGTATCAGTAGGTGAAAGCATCGCGGCAGCGCCGTTGATAAAAGCACTGAAAAAGCAGAACCCAGAACAGCCTATTCTAGTTACCACTACGACTAGTACAGGTGCAGAGCAAATAGAAAAGTTAGGTGATTTAGTCGAGCACCGCTACATGCCAATCGACTTTAGCTTTGCAGTAAAAGGCTTTTTGAAAGCGATAAACCCAAAGCAAATGCTGATCATTGAAACCGAGCTTTGGCCAAATACTCTCAATACAGTACATAAAGCTGGAATTCCAATCACTGTCGTCAACGCTCGCTTGTCTGAAAAGTCATGCCGCAACTACGCCAAGGTCCAAGCACTGTTTAACTTGCTGCATCCTTGCTTAACGCAGGTACTTTGTCAGGCAGAATCCGACGCAGCCAGATTTGAGCGCTTAGGCGTCGAAAGTCACAAACTCTCCGTGACGGGCTCAATAAAGTTTGATATTCAAATTTCCGACGATGTGAAAGAGCAAGGCAAAGCTCTTAGATCGGATTTAGGAGTGAACCGCCCTGTCTGGATTGCAGCCAGCACACACAAAGGTGAAGATGAGCAGGTACTAGAGGCTCATAAACAAGTGCTTGAGTCACATCCAGATGCGTTGTTGGTTCTCGTCCCACGACACCCAGAACGTTTTGATAATGTGTTTGCACTTTGCCAAAACCAAGGCTTTGAAACTGTTCGTCGAACGTCACAGTCAGAAGTGACGGAGTCTACTCAGGTTTACCTCGGCGATACCATGGGTGAGTTGCTGATATTAATTGGCTCAGCCGATGTTTGCTTTATGGGCGGTAGTTTAATCGGTGACAAAGTTGGTGGGCACAATGTGCTAGAACCAGCCGCACTTGGTGTGCCGGTTATTACGGGGCCGAGTTATTTTAATTTTTCAGAAATTATTGATGCTTTAAGAAATTCTTCGGCAATTATAATTGCCCAGGATTATCACACTATAGCTGAACATGTTTCGAATCTAATCTCTTCCGGACGAGACCGTCAAAGCATCATAAACAATGCTCTCAATATAGTGAAAATGAATCAAGGCGCCATTGTTCGAACGTTAAATAAGGTTAATTTCTAAGTTATGGATTTATTTGTTGTTACCTCTCCAATGCAATATGTATGCGCAATTGAAGCAAAAGCCTACTTTGCGAGTCAAAAGGCAATATTATTGTTGGTAAATCAAAAAAGCGCGCTAGGGCTAGAACAACAAAGAAGATTAGTTAATAAAGACGACTGGGCGCATGTAATTTCTATTGATCGAGGAAGTAGAAGTACTGCTGTTCCCAAAGCCATAAAACAGGTCAAAAAGATCCTTGGTGAAGAAACGATTCAACGCTTTTTCTACGCAGAGTATAATGCTTGGCGAACTAAGCTGATGATAAAAAATCTACCGATAAAGAAAGAGATCTATTTTGATGACGGTACACTTACATTGGAAGAGTATCCTAAGTTCATCCTACCAAAAGTTGAGTTTTATAGACCAAGATGGATTCAAGACCTTGTTGTTAGATTCAATGGCTGCAAACCAATAGGCCGACTTAAACAATCTCAAGACCTTGAAGTATTTACCATGTTTGACTTGAGTCAAACAGATCATAAGATTCATAAAAACACTCTAGTAAAACTAAAAGAACAATACGGTAACCCTAATTTATATAATTCCGATGCACCAATTGGCTTTATCGGTCAGGGGGCTATTGGAGACAAATATCAAAAGTCTGTTCAGCAGTATGTGTATGAATTAGAAGCACTTGCAAATTCAGCCTCTAAAAAGATTATGTATTTCCCTCATCGAACAGAACGTGATGAAGTTAGAGACAAGCTGGAAAAACAAGAGCACATCATCTACCACCGAAGCGAATACCCTTTAGAAATCGAGTTAATAGATAAACAGATTGAACTTTCAGGTTTTATAGGAACCTATTCGACGGTAATGTTTACTGCGCGACTTCTCTATCCAGAATTACCAATCTATACAATTTCGAATGATTTTCCTGACAAAGTACTAAAAGAGGAATTAGATAGTCAGTTTAAAGCTATTAATGTAAAAAAAATTAATAGCTTTAACGACCTGTAGTTAGGCATTTCTACTAAGGAAAAACTCCGCTAATTCGAAGTCCAACTTCTGATCAATATCAAAAGAGACGCGATTATCCATGACATATGCGTATGACTTCTCTGTATAGCGGATTTCTTTTTGGTCTAATAGATTAAGAGCATCAAAGATGTAGATGGCACCGTTAAGTCGGTAGAACTCTCCTAGGTCTTGTGAGCGATTCAACGCTTCTGGCTTCAGGAAATCCCCCATAGAACCATCTTCTGGAAGTGTGTTCGACCATAACGGAGAGTGCTCACATGGTGTCACAGAAACCACTGCCAGTGCTTGCTTATCGATGAACAACTCAAGTGCTTCGTTAATGTGCTGAGTGGTACGTAAAGGTGATGTAGGTTGTAATAAGACAAGTATCTCATCATCTTTACCAAACTTTTCAAGCACGTAAATCAACACGCTTTCCGTTTTCGCAGTATCAGAAGCTAAATTTTCAGGTCGAAGTTCCGGGACATCCGCTCCAAACTTGACTGCGATATCTGCGATTTCTTGATCATCAGTGCTCACTAATACTTTATCGATATACGAGCAACGCTTCGCAGCCTCGATAGACCAAGCAATCAAAGGTTTTCCGTTAAGAGGTAATACATTCTTTCTAGGTAGGCGCTTACTACCCCCTCGCGCAGGAATTAACGCTATAACCTTTTTACCATCAATCACTACAACACCCCTAATGTATGGATGTCTGCTTGAGCACGATTAAAATCATCCATTCTACCAATATCAAGCCAGTACTCATGAATTGGGAACATTAGTATATTTTCACGCTCATGCATATGCTGTTCAAGTAAAGTCGGCATATCAATGTGATGATTTTGCGGTACCGATTGGATAACTCTCGGAGATACGACATAGATTCCAGCATTAACAAAAAAGCGTTGGATTGGTTTTTCTACCATGCTAGTGATTCTGTTGCCATCACCATTGATGACCCCATAAGGAATTTGATAATCATACTCACGCACACACATCGTTGCATCAGCCTGATTCTCTGTATGGAATTCAAGAAGACGCTGGAAATCGACTTTAGTCAGGACGTCACCATTCATCATGATCAAAGGTAAATCTGCTGGTAAGTCTTTCGGTAGTAATCCTAAAGCACCTCCTGTACCTAAAGGAGATTCTTCATAGACGTAGGTTATGTTTACCCCTAGCTTAGAGCCATCTCCAAAGTACTGCTCAATCTGCTCCGGCATGTAGTGAGTAGAAATATAGAAATTAACAAAGCCAGCCTTGATAAAACTCCGAATTACCGTATCTAAAATAGGCTTACCACCGATGTTAAGCATTGGCTTAGGGCACGTATCGGTTAGAGGCTTCAGTCGAGTCCCAAAGCCACCAGCCATAAGAAAAACGGGGTTTTGATAGGTTGGTTGACGAAGAGCACCATGCAATGTTTCTAAACCAACAACCTTACCATCTTTTATCAATGGAATAGAAAGGACGCTACGGCTTTCCATTGCCGCAATTAACTCTTCGCGAGGAGTGTTAATATTGGCAGTCAATGGGTTAGTATTCATCACTTGTGCAACATCAGCCGTCAAAGGCAAGTTCTTAAGCAGACCACGACGAATATCACCATCTGTAACAACCCCCATAAGATGGTCACTATCGTCAACAACTAGCACTACTCTCAATGCTTCATTGTTTATAATTTCTAACGCATCAAGTAACGAACTGGTTGGTTTAATTAAAACATTTTTCCAACAATGACTCATGCTTAACCTATTTTCTAAATCATTTAAAACTTTTCATTGTTACCCTGTATGGGTAACAGATCGTATCCATCGGTACACTTTGAGTGATCGTAGCTCCGGCACCTACAATGGCATTTGTATCCAATAGGACATTTTGAATCACTGTTGCCCCAGCACCAACATAAACATTATCGCCAGTCGTTACTTGACCACATAGCGTTGAACGAGGTGCTAGATGGTTAAACTGTCCGATAGTACAGTCATGCTCAACTATTGCACCAGTATTCACTATAGTATGGCGACCGATCGTAGCTCCAGCTTGAACAATGGCATTAGGAAGAATTTGCGCACCAGAATGCACCTCCGCAAACCGAGATATTTGAGCAGATGATGCAACTACAGTTTCAAAGTGATAGCCATGTGCAATATAGAACTGAGTTAGCTTGCTTCTTAATCCCGATTTAGGCAGAACGCCAACACCATTAACTAGCAAAACAGCATCACTATCAAACCGAAATACATCTTCGTCTTTACGAAGATGAGGTAGCCCACTAAAAATACTGCGATCACTCAGTTCATCAGGGCAAATAACGGCCAAGATCTCTCTTTGCTGCTGTAGAAGCACATCCACTAGTACACTAGCGTGACCGCCTCCACCAATAATGACGAGAGGCTTCAAGCTCTCTTTATTCAAAGATTAAATCTCCAGCTTGGTAAGCCTTGCTGGCTGGCTTATCCAATAGTTCCCAAAATTTATAAGGAGAAAGGCCCGTGCCAGGGCGTTTTATAGTCAGGTTATCCTGAGTAAAAACTTCACCTACGGCGATGTTCGTCGCTGCAATCAAACTCTTCCTAGCTACCGCTTTGTTCTTTACCTCAGAAACGGTTGGGCTTTTCACTCCAACACCTAACGCCACTTCCACCTGACGAATAGCTGAAACCATTGCAGTCAGCTCGCTCGGTTCAAGCGAAGCTTTGTGATCTGGCCCTTCCATATTCTTATCTAGAGTAAAGTGTTTCTCTATTAGTACCGCTCCGCGAGCAACTGCCGCAATTGGGATTGTGATGCCTTCACTATGGTCAGAGTAGCCAGCGGGTAGTTCAAAGGCGTTAGCAAGAGTATCCATCGCCTTAAGGTTTATCTCTTCCATTGGCGCAGGGTATTCTGTCGTACAATGCAGTAACGTCACTTTTTCTTTTAAGGCTTTTTGCCCCACTTCAGAGGCATAAGCTTTTTGAAAATTTAGCTCACTTGGCGTGGCATTTTGATCGGCAGTGTAACCAAAAGCAATCACCCCCAAAACAGCTTCTATTTCCGAGAGTGTAGCCATTCCTGTAGACACAATTAGATCACAACCTGTACGTGCATGCTCTAAAACAAGAGGGGCGTTAGTAATCTCGCCCGACGGTATTTTTAATCGAGTGAGATTCAAATCGTTAACAAGGAAATCTAGGCTCTCTGAGTCAAACGCTGTCGATAAAAACTCAATACCAATTGACTGACAATGCTCTACTAGTTGATGATGAACGTCATAAGAAAGTTCTAACCGGCTAAGCATCGCAAGTTGAGACTCTTGCTTTTGCGTATTTGCTACTTGATATTCAGCTTGTTTTGCTTCAGCTGTAACTAAGTTTTTTGCTTTAAAAGTTTGAAACTTAACAATATCAGCACCAGCTTTATGCGCCGCATTGACTAGCTCAAATGCCAACGTCTCATCACCATTGTGATTTACACCAGCTTCAGCAATTATTAATGTCATAGAGTCTCTTTCTATCGTCTTTAAATCTACAATGGGATAATTATACATTATCAAAATCTAGGTCGAAAAAGGCTTTACTCGGCTCAAAACGCAAAGCCTTAATCATTTCAATCACCTGCCCGCTTGTATCTCCTTGCCCATAAGGATTTAAGACAACCTCGTTGCTATCGTTTTTGTAAGCCCTCTGCACAGCCGCACTTATTGAAGAAGAAATATCTGTTTGATTAGGCTTACAATTTAGGACACTCTTGGCGGCTAAGCGCCCTTTTTGTCTTGAACCAATATTCACGGTAGGTACGTCAAAAGCAGGCACTTCGATAATCCCACTCGAAGAGTTACCAATCACAGCAGCAGCATGCTTTACCGCACTCAAGTAACGCACTTGCCCAAGAGATGGAATAGCTAAAACACGTTGTGGGTTAGCTTGAGCATATTGTTCCAAAATAGGGATAATACGTCGTCCGCCATCATCAGCATTCGGATAAGTAAGGATTACTTGATGATCTGGAAATTCATCTAATGCGCCTAAGAGCGCTTGAAAGCTTACCTCAGGCTTCTCATCACCTAAGGTCACTGGATGATATGTAACCACAAAAAATGGTTGAGTTAGTTTAAAGGCTAGTGACTTAGCAAGCTCATCTACCGTCATAAACGTTGCGCGTTTTAGGTGGTCTAGACCGATCGCACCTACATTTTTTACTCGGTCGGGCGTCTCCCCTAACTGAATAACACGCTGCCTGTAATCCTCTGTGGACGTAGCATGCAAATAGCTTAATTTGGTAATGGCATGGCGTATTGCATCATCATACGCACCTTCAGTGATCTCGCCACCGTGCAAGTGAACAATAGGGATGCGCAGTATCATTGCCGTTTGTGCTGCAGCGAGAGCCTCAAACCGGTCACCTAAAATGACCAATACATCAGGTTTCAGCCTTGAAAGCGCATCAGCAAAACCAAGCACTCCTAGTCCCATACTTTTCGCGGTCCCAACTGCAGAATCGGATGAAAGTAGAATCTCAATTTTTTCGTCAATGACAAAGCCGTCTTGCTCTATCTGTTGATAAGTTTCGCCAAACTCTGGCGAAAGATGCATACCAGAGACCAATAGCTGAAGTTTCAACTCAGGATCATCTTGAATATCCTTTAGAAGCCAGTAAAGCAGTCCGTACTCTGCTCTCGTCCCGGTAAAGACGGCGACTTTCTTTTGCTGCTGTGTCATGTTTAATCTTGCCTTAACGATTTAGTGCGACTGGAGTGCTTGGTAAGTTAATTAAATGCGCTTCGATGAACTCTGAATGACTTAAATCACCACGTAGTGCATTTTCAAACATCGGCAAACGATGCATCAACTTCCAAATTGGACGAGTCATCACGCCCGCAGCATTAGTCTCTTGTAATATCGCTTCGCGCGATTCGATGTCCGGACAAATGATCGCATTGAGCCAGTAGTTTGAGTGTGCGTACTCAGGCTCAGTCACAAACTGAACATCGCTACCAGAGAAGAAAGCTTGATACTGTCTTGCTAACTCACGCTTTTGTGCCAAGTACGTTTCCATCACTTCCATCTGCGCACAGCCAAGCGCAGCATTGAGGTTTGGCATACGATAGTTAAACCCAGGTTCATCGTGATAAAACTCATAAGGATGAGGCACTTTCGCGGTCGTCGTAATATGCTTAGTATGTTGGCCTGACTCTTTGGTCTTACACAACACTATACCGCCACCACCTGTCGTAATAATCTTATTGCCATTAAAGCTAACCGCGCCAAAATCACCAATCGTTCCAGTGTGTTGACCTTTATAAAAAGATCCTAAGCTTTCTGCCGCATCTTCGACCAAAATAAGCTGCCACTTGTGACAAATCGCAATCAATTCATCTAACTCAACGGGATGACCAAACGTATGCATGGGTACAACAGCCTTAATACGTTGACCCGTTGTTTGATGAAAACAACCTTCCTCTGTAAGCTTTGCGTGTTCCATTAAGTAAGCATCAACCGCTTTAGGGCACAAACCAAGACTAACTTTTGAAACATCAACAAAAATAGGATCGGCACCCATGTGATAAAGGGCATTGCAGGTAGCAACAAAAGTAAGAGCCTGAGTGATCACCAAATCACCACGTTGCACACCTGCCATATAAAGCGCAGCATGCAATGCAGCAGTACCATTAACAGTTGCTACCGCTTTTTCACTGCCAGTGTATTGCTCTATTTTCTGTTCAAACTGATCAACAAACTTACCGACGCTTGATACAAAAGTACTGTCAATAGTCTCCATCACATACGCTTTTTCATTGCCTTGGAAAGCCGGCGCGTGTAATGGAATAAAGTCTTCGGTTTTATACGTATCTTGTACAAATTCAACAATCGATGTTGGATTCATCATTCGCTCCGCTTACATCTTGCTGTCTAGGTATTTTCCCGTTTCTTTGTGGCCAAAGTCGGGAATCATGGTAAAGAACAATTCTACAATTTGCTCCTTGCTCCACTCACGTTTATCTTTCATCTCAGCAATGCTTTGCTCGAACAAAGTCAAAAGGGCTTGTTCGAAAAGAGGTTCATTTTTGATGATGCCTAAGTTTTCAAAGCGCTCCATATCAAGGACTTCTTTATCCGTGAAGAACTCCTCAAAATCTTTCTCACCCGTAGTATCACTTTCTGTAAACAAGCAAGGCCATTTACCTTGCTCAGGTAAAGTTTTCGCCAGCTCACGAGCTTCATCTTCACTGTTACAGAGATATGGCTCATAGCCCAATTGCTCTAGATATTTCACTGCAATATCAGCAAATGAAATTAAGTGAAGCGCTTCACTCAATTTAGGGAAAAAGATGTCTCGGTTTTCACCAAAAATACAAGACATCAGGCAAAGCTCACCCGATTCTTGTGGCGTTACGAAATAACGCTTTATGTCATTAGGAGCAACGATTGGTTGACGTTTTTGAATACGTTGATTAAAGCCGTGCAGTAAAGAGCCGTCAGAAAATGCGACATTGGCAAAGCGAGCGGTTGAAATCGACATTTGCTCACTTTTACGCATCAAGAACATCTCCATAATGCGCTTAGACGCTCCCATCATATTGACTGGGTTTGCCGCTTTGTCTGTCGATACACAGAAATATTTCTTCGCTCCAGATTCTATCGATTGCTGGATTGTCTTATCTGTATTGAATACATTCACGTCGATCATACGCATGAGTGTGAAAGGATCTTTTTCACTGCGCACGTGTTTCAGCGCTGACAAGTTCAGCACGTAATCAAACTGACCATCAGCTTTTATAAATGCATCGTATTCAAGAGAACCAATATCCAATGCGAATGTTTGAAAATCACCGTCAATATATCCAAAAGAGCTACGGATATCACGAACCAACTCCACCATATTGTTTTCGCTAATATCAACGACATGGAGTTTTTTTGGGTTACGTTTAAAAATCTCTTTAGTGACCGCTTGCCCAATAGAGCCTGCGCCACCTAAAACAAGAAAACGAGATTCAGAGACAATCTTTGAGAGTTCAACTTCATGATTTGCGATGTCTTGAGTGAATAAAGCATCGGTTCGACCGATAAGTGAGAGTATATTGCTCATAAACTGCCTTAGAGTTTTCCGACTCAGATTTGATTGTATAGCTGTGCAAGTATGGAGAGAACTTTGCTCTTCTTGCTTAATTTTAATAACATTGGCTTTCTATATCGACACCATAAGATGCTACTTTGTGAACGTGTCTACTTATTGACTTTGCCAGTAAGCAAGCGTTTTCACTAAGCGGTTTATACTTTACAGCCGCGATCATAGCCTTCCTGCAAATGCTCAAAACCGGATTCTTGCCAAATAATATGCCGCTTTAGCCGCTCTTTCTTAAATGAACGTAAAAGCCTTTCTAGGTTTTGCCGCTTCCACTCACCAGAAATTTCAAGACGACACTTGTCAAAATCAATAACCCAAACCTTATCTTTGTCGTCGAGCAAGATATTGTGAATATTCAAATCAGTGTGATTCACGCCAGCATTGTGCATCTTGGCAATTTCGTGCCCGATTTTTTTATACATTTCTTTCGATAACGTACGCTCTTGCAAAATGCTAACCAGATCCCTGGCATTTGGAATACGCTCACTTAATAAATCGGCTCGGTATGTCCGTCCGACTTTAACAGCGCGTGCCGCAATCGGTCGAGGGACGTTTACTCCCGCTTTTATCAACGTAAGTAAAAGCTGAAACTCTTCTGCGCTGCGTGTTTTATCCCAGCCAGAAAACCAATACTGATCTTCAACTAACTTACCAAATAACCCGCCACGACGATAATGACGCAATGCGGCCTGAATCGTATCAAGTTGAACAAACCATGTCGTACCACGTCCCGTAGCACTGCCAACAACCTTATTCACTGACTGCCAGTATTCTGCATCAAAAATAGCCTGACTTGGATCTGCAATGAACTCATCATCAAACCAAATGACTTGATTGTTATCTTGATACTGTTGAATCATGTTTTAAATCTCTAGCCCAAGTAGCGACTGGCCAATATGTAAAGCCAAGTAAAGGCAGCAAAAGTTAACGCTACCATAACGGCTGCGGATCCTATATCTTTAGCGCGGCCACTTAACTCATGGCGTTCAACACCGATGCGATCTACTACCGCTTCTATGGCTGAATTCAGTAGCTCCACGATCAATACTAAGACAACCACACCGATCAATAAGATACGCTCGATCATACCGACATCAACTAAACATGCCAAAATGACTGCGATACTCAGTAAAGCAAGCTCTTGTCGAACCGCAGCTTCATGTTTAAAAGCGGCTTTTAATCCCTGTATTGAGTACCCCGTGGCTTTAATAATTCGCTTTACGCCCGTATTACCTGGCTTCCCTGATTCTTGCGATTGATCTGGTGTAGTCTTTAACATTGCAGAATACTTATCGGTATTTCGTTATATTGGAGCCGTGTATTTTACATTTATTGGGGATGTCTGCATAATTTACCTGCCTCTATTTAGCTAATCAGAAAATAATTATGTTCACTTCTGCCCCATCGTCACTATGTATCTTGCGTTTATCCGCTATTGGAGACGTTTGTAATACCATCGCTACCGTGCAAGCAATTCAAAAACAGTGGCCAAGCACTCAAATTACCTGGATTACAGGCAAGCTAGAATCACAACTATTAGAGGCTATCGATGGTATAGAAGTCATCGTATTCGATAAAAAAGCAGGATTAGAAGGCTATAAAACTCTGTGGAAACAGTTAAAAGGCCGCGAGTTTGATGCCCTTTTGCACATGCAATATGCCATTCGAGCAAGTGTCGCAACGCTGGGCATTAAGGCAAAATACAAGCTTGGCTTTGCTTCTGATAGAAGCCAAGATTTTCAAACGCTATTTACCAATGTCAAAGTACCTTCCCCACAATCTCTGCATGTCGCAGATGGTTTAATGGCCTTTGCCCATCAAATTGGGGTTCCCAACACAGAGTTAGACTGGGCACTTACCTACTCAGAGCAAGACAACAAGTGGGCAGAAACTCATGTTTCTCGTGACAAACCAAACCTATTGCTCGTGCCGGGAGCAAGTAAAGCTTATAAAAACTGGAACGCTGAAGGGTATGTTGACGTGATTGGCCATGCGAGAGCAAAAGGTTGGAACGTCATTCTTGCAGGTAGCCCAGCACAAGTAGAGTTGGACCTAGCAGAGAGTATTCAGTCTAGATTGGATGAACCATGCCTGAATTTGGTGGGTCAAAGTTCTATTCTACAAATGCTTGCTTTGATTGATAACGTAGACATGGTCATCGCTCCGGATACAGGACCGGCACATATGGCAAGTGCCATGAACACACCGATTATTGGTTTGTATGCTCACCATAACCCGGTTCGCGTGGGCCCATATCGCTACTTACAATATGTCGTATCCGTTTATGAAGAAGTCATCTTGGCTGAGACAGGAAAAACCAGCCAACAACTTAGCTGGCGAACTCGAGCAAAAGATGAAAAAGCAATGAATCTCATCACGAGTACTCAAGTGATAAACATGTTCGATCACGTCGTAGAAGATTTGTACCCGCAATACCAGTAAACTTACTGTATTGATTTGTAAAGAAGGAAGTCACCTTGTCTAAACCAACCTTAGCCGTTGCCTTAATCGTAAAAAATGAAGAGAAGCACTTAAAAGCTTGTCTAGACACAGTAAGGGATTGGGTCGATGAGATTGTCATCCTAGATTCCGGTAGCACTGATAGTACTGAATCCATCGCAAGACAATACACAGATAAGTTTTATACCAACTTAGATTGGCCGGGGTTTGGAAAACAGCGCCAACTTGCACAAACTTATGTCGAATCCGATTTCGTGCTTTGGCTAGATGCTGATGAGCGCGTGACTAACGAGCTACGCCAAGACATACTAAAGGCCATCAGTCAGCACAACGGCAAAAACGTCTACCAAATTAATCGTCTAACCACAGCCTTTGCCAAAGAGATTCGTCACTCAGGCTGGTCTCCTGACTGGGTAACGCGTTTGTACAAAACGTCAGAAACTCAATACAACGATGCGTTAGTACATGAAAGCGTGGTCATTCCAGATGGTTTCAATATTGTATCATTGAACGGGCGACTCAAGCACTTCACCTATGAAAGACTGGGTGAATATACACGCAAAACCCAGCTATATATGCAGTCTTGGGCTGATCAGCGAGAAGGGAAAAAAACCGCTTCTCTACTTAGTGCATTTACCCACGGTTTTTTTCGATTCTTTAAGATGTATATCATCAAGCGTGGTTTTTTAGACGGACGACACGGCTTTTTGCTAGCGGTGCTAAGCGCAAACACCACTTTTACCCGTTATGCCGATCTTTGGCTGCGTGACTACGTGAAAAAAAACAACAAAGAGCAATAGTATGAATATTTGCCATGTGAACTTGGCTTCTGGCTACCATGGAGGAGAAAACCAAACTCTCCAGCTTATCCAGCAACAAGTCAAATTGGGTTATAACCTTACAGTAGTCGCTAACCCCAAAAGTCCTTTCGCTGATGCCATACGTAAACTGGACGTTAAGCTAGTGCTGGCCACTCACTTTACCAAGGCACACTCTAAAGCTGTAACTCAAAATTGTTCACTTATACATGTTCATGAAGGGCGGGCAATTTATTGGGCTCTCATCCAACACATGCTTTATGGTACACCTTATATCGTTACTCGCCGTATCGATAACTCATTGAAGAAAAAGTGGCTGGCAAATTTAGCCTACTCTAAAGCAAGTGCGGTGGTTGGCTTAAGCACAGCGATTGTTCAGAGAGTCAAAGACGCCTACCCGACAGCTATCACTTACAAAATACCAAGCTCCCCAGTGGTATACCCTGTAGATAAACAAGCTGTACAAGCCATAAGAGAGCGCTTTGCTGACAAGTTTTTGGTTATTCATGGCGCAAACATGCTCAAACATAAAGGCTTCAATGTCACTGTCGAAGCAGCAAGGCTACTAAAAGATATGGCCCCCTCTATTCACATCTGTTTGTTAGGCGATGGTCCAGAGCGACAAGCACTTGAGGCACAAGCGGAAGGCCTAACTAACATCAGTTTTGAAGGTAAACAGAACAATATGGGAGACTGGTTTGCAGCCGCAGACTTACAAGTTCACCCATCGTATACCGAAGGACTTGGCTCTGTCATTTTGGAAGGAATGGGCTCTGGTTTGCCAGTCATTGGCACCAACACTGGTGGTATTCCCGACATCATCGACCACCACTCAAATGGATTACTGATTGAGCCCGGAAGCCCACAAGAACTGGCAGATGCAATAGTAACAATCGCCCGAGATGATGAACTTAAGCAATCCTTCATCGCTCAGGGGCAAGAAAAATTGAAATTGTTTGATATCAACTACACTGCTAATCAATACGTAGACATTTACGAGACAGTTTTACGATGAAAAAAGTCATATACCCAGGTACTTTCGACCCAATCACCAATGGTCACCTTGATATCATTACTCGTGCCGCAGACATGTTTGACCAAATTGTAATCGGTGTCGCGGCAAGCCCTTCTAAAAATACGCTTTTTAGCCTAGAAGAACGCGTAAAACTGGTTGAAGAATCAACGGCACATTTAAGTAATGTATCGACAGCAGGCTTTAGTGGGCTACTGGTTGATTTCGCTCGAGAGCAAGAAGCAAACGTACTGGTACGTGGCCTGAGAACAACGGTCGACTTTGAATACGAATTCGGTCTTACCAGCATGTACCGTAAACTGTTGCCGGGAATGGAAAGTGTATTTCTTACTCCAGCCGATGAATATGCCTTCCTGTCTTCTACCATTGTTCGTGAAGTTGCAATTCATGGTGGAGATGTAAAACAGTTTGTACCTGAATGTGTTCATATCGCTATCAATAAAAAGGTAGCGCGATGAGTTTGAGGAAGTTTAAGTATTACCTCACGAATGGTCTGCAAGTCCTAGTGCCTAACGCCATTAGAAGTAAATCAGCTTGTTACTTTATCGATAAATATCCAATGGATTCCTACATCCAAGATAGAGTCGATTACTACAACAAGATTAACGATCGATTTGAACTTCCTGAAAACGAGTCGACACATGTTGGCGAATACAAAAAGACAGGCGGCACAACATACTATTTCGACCTACATAAAGTGGTTAAGTCCTTTCCATCTCGATACTTTTTCCAGTTTTTGAATGGTGATATTCGTTATATTCCGGAATACCCATGCTTTCTCAAAAGTCGACCGATTGGGGAAAACAATCAAAACTCCATCTTATTAAAGTTGAATGAGATTCGTCATTTCCAGTTTATTTCTGATAAACAGTCATTTAGAAGTAAGAAAGACATGGCTGCATGGCGTGGTGTTGGATATCAACCACACCGTAAAAAGGTGATTGAACAGTTCTATAACCACCCGCAATGTAACATTGGTCAGACACAACCGATCAACGGCGATCCTTGGGAAAAAGGATTTATGTCGATTGAAGAACAACTTAAATACAAATTTTTGCTCGCCATTGAAGGCAATGATGTTGCGACTAACCTCAAGTGGGCGATGTCATCAAACTCGCTGGTGATCATGTCTAAGCCTAAGTATGAGACTTGGTTTATGGAAGGTCGCTTGCAAGCAGGTGTTCACTATGTAGAGGTGAAAGCCGATTACTCTGATTTGATCGATAAAATGGAATACTACATCGCTCATCCTGAAGAGGCAGAGACCATCATCCAAAATGCGCACGAATGGGTGGAGCAGTTTAAAAACCCGAAACGAGAAAAACTAATCTCTCTATTAGTGGCAAAGAAGTACTTTGAAAAATCAGGGCAAATATAATTTGCCCTGAGACATATTTCACTTCTGGCACTCATTACAAAAGAAAGTATTCCGCTGACCAATCTTCTGCTCTTGAAGCGGCTCTCCACACTCAGGGCAAGGCTCACCCGCTTTGCCGTATACCAATAACTCTTGAGCAAAGTATCCTGGTTTGCCATCTGCCTGCGCAAAATCCTTGAGCGTGGTGCCACCTTGATTGATTGCGATTTCTAGTGTGGCTTTAATGTTCGCAACCAGTAACGCCCATTCTTGCAAGGTGACTTTGCCAGCGGGTCTGGTTGGAAGGATCCGAGATTTAAACAGGGATTCGTTGGCGTAAATATTACCAACACCAACCACGACTTTATTGTCCATGATGAACTGCTTTACCGCGACACGTTTACCTTTGGCTTTCTCTGCCACATACTCCGATTGAAACTCTTCCGTTAACGGTTCTGGCCCCATATGGTCAAGTACTGCATGAGACTCACCCGGCGCACACCACAGCCAAGCACCAAATCGGCGCGGATCGTTATAGCGTAGCACTTTGCCATTGGTCAGCTTCAGATCAACATGATCATGTTTAGCTGGAGGAAAATCCGCATCAAGCACACGCAACGAGCCCGACATACCCAAATGTACAATCGCGGTTCCCATATCGGTCTCAATAAGCAGGTATTTTGCGCGACGACGAATTGCGCGAATGACCTGCCCTTCAAGTTGTTTCAGCTCCTGAGGAATATCCCAGCGTAACTTCGGGGTCCGGAAGACAAATGCTTGGATCGTTTGACCGAGCATATGTGGCGTAATTCCCATACGGCTGACTTCGACTTCAGGTAATTCAGGCATTGTCGACTCCATTCATTTTGTTAATCAATCTGCGCCGCTAGCATAATAGAAATGTACTCAGATATACACTTCACACATTCAGCTTACTCTGGAACAATGTAATCACCGTCGACCGAAATCGCGATCCATTTATCTTGCCAGTTCTTGAACAGCCAAAAATCGGCTAAACGATAGAAGGTCACCCGCTGTGGTTCGTCGAGCCCCTGATACCAAACTTCAATCGTTTCTGGTGTATCGAGTTGTGGTTTTAGTGTCTCGTACTGCTTTTCGGATAACTCGGTACCTTCAAGTGATTGCCAGCGAGCCACGAGTTCTTCAGCGGGAATGCTAATTTTGAGGTTGGATTGCCACCGGCCATTTTTAAGCTCCAATTCCCAACCGCTATAGTAAATCGCACTCACCTCGTGATCAGAACGAAGCAAGTTTGGATAAGGATCCGCCTCTTCCGATAACAAATAGGTTTTGATCCACATCGGTGCATTTAAAATCACAATAAAAGCGATGATGCCTAGGATAAGAATATTGTTCCATCGGCGACGACGAGCCGGACTAACGCGCATAACCGCTCCTAATTTCTGCAAGTCACAATAAATTAGCAAAGCAGGTAAATATTGACTAGAAAATCTGTAAGCAGAAGTGCGGAAAAGCCGCGAAGAACATTAGTGAGGATGAATGTGAGAAACTGGAGGTAATAAAAAACCCAACTCGAAAGCTGGGTTTTTCAATTCGTAAAAGATTCAGAAACCAATTATTTGATTTTTGCTTCTTTGTACATAACGTGCTGGCGTACAACTGGATCAAATTTCTTGATCTCAAATTTGCCTGGCATGTTACGCTTGTTCTTATCAGTTGTGTAGAAGTGGCCAGTACCTGCAGAAGATACTAGACGGATTTTCTCACGAACGCCTTTCTTTGCCATTGCTTATTTCCTCTTAAACGTTTTCGCCACGTGTACGCATGTCTGCAAGAACAGTATCAATACCTTTCTTGTCGATGATGCGCATACCTTTAGCAGATAGACGTAGTTTAACAAAACGTTTTTCGCTCTCTACCCAGAAACGATGAGTTTGTAGGTTCGGCAGAAAACGACGCTTAGTAGCATTTCGTGCGTGTGAACGGTTGTTACCCGTTACTGGACGCTTACCAGTTACTTGGCATACTCGTGACATGAATGTCTTCTCCAAAATCGTTTCAGCTCGATATCAACCTTGGTGGCCGAACCTCTCTATCTCTCAAAAAGAAGTTAGAGGTTAAGAACCGCTATGGAAAATCCATACAAGGCTATCAAAGGTCGCGCATTATACTAACTTGACATGCATTGCTCAAGACCCGAACAGATCCTTTTTACAGGTTTTCGTGATCTTTTTTTAGACAGCAGGTTTTTTCTAGCAGTCCAAGCTGAATTTAGTTTAAAATTTAGTGGCGTGGATGATAGCAGATTTTTTGCAACTAACAACCTAAAAAACGCACAGTTATATCCATCCTCTCTCAGCAAAAGAGACACTTTCTCCATCGCCGATGACGAAATGGTCCAAAATGCGAATATCTACCAGTGCTAAAGCATCGATTAAACGGCGAGTAATTCTTCTGTCAGACTGGCTCGGCTCCGCCACACCTGAAGGATGATTGTGAGCGAGAATCAAGGCTGCGGCGTTATGATGCAAGGCTCGCTTCACCACTTCTCGCGGGTAAACCGACGCAGCATCCAGCGTCCCTTCGAATAAGATTTCATCTTTTATAACTCGGTGCTGATTATCGAGAAAAAGAATATAAAAAGCCTCTCTTTGTCGATCTCTTAAAATAGAAGAGAGGTACAACTTTGTCTGTTCCGGGCTAGTTAAGGCATCACCACGCTTTAAAGTTTCCGCTAAATAACGTTGAGCCATCTCAAGCACGGCTTGTAGTTGGACATATTTTGCCTGCCCTAAACCTTTATGTTGGCAGAACTCTTTTTCTGATGCCGAAAACAGCTGCCTGAGCGAACCAAAATCCTGAATAAGGAAATCCGCCAGTTCAATCACATTCATGCCTTGTGTGCCTGTACGCAGAAATATGGCAAGTAATTCAGCATCCGTCAGCGCCTGTGGTCCTCGCATGAGGAGCTTCTCTCTGGGCATGGACTCATTCGGTAAGGATTTGAGAATCATCGACTGTCTCTTTAAAGGTAAGAGCCCCTATTCCACAAAACAAAAAGCGAAAGTCGAGGATGACTTTCGCTTTTTTAGTTCAGTTCTAATTTTCTGTGAAACTCAGTAGTTCATCAGAGTTTAAAGTTGGCAACCAGACTCTAAATTCTTAGCAAGCATAATGGGATGACCCAACCTCAAATTGGAACCGCATAATAATGACATAGCAAAACAACCAAGCTAAATATACGCAGGCGGTAACACTTTTAGTTGTGCTAAACTCGTCGCCAGAAAAATTGGAGATCTCACATGCAAACACTAGCAGGAAAGAAAATTCTACTCGGCATCAGTGGCGGTATTGCCGCGTATAAATGTGCGGAGCTAACCCGTCGCCTAATAGAAAGAGGCGCGCAAGTTCAGGTTGTCATGACCAAGGCGGCCAAAGAGTTTATTACTCCACTCACGATGCAAGCCGTTTCTGGTCGACCTGTCTCTGACAGTTTATTAGATCCCGCAGCAGAAGCGTCGATGGGGCATATTGAATTGGCAAAATGGGCTGATTTAGTGCTGCTCGCGCCAGCAACGGCCGATTTGATTGCCCGTATGTCTGCAGGGATGGGAAATGACTTACTGACAACCCTAGTGTTAGCCACTGATTCGCCAGTCGCGGTATCTCCAGCAATGAATCAGCAAATGTACCGTAATGTTGCCACCCAAGAAAACATCTCGACGCTAGAACGTCGTGGCATGCATATCTGGGGACCTGCAGCTGGAGAGCAGGCTTGTGGCGATGTCGGCCCAGGCCGTATGTTAGAACCAATGCAGCTGGTTCATCTGTGTGAGCAGTTTTTTCAGCCTAAGTTACTAGAAGGTAAATCCGTGCTGATCACAGCAGGCCCAACCCGAGAAGCCATCGACCCTGTGCGTTACATCAGCAACCACAGTTCAGGAAAAATGGGCTTTGCACTGGCGAATGCAGCAGCACAACTGGGGGCGAAGGTTACTCTAGTAAGTGGCCCAGTTAGTTTAAGCACACCAGTTGGCGTTGAGCGCATTAACGTCGCAAGTGCGCAAGAGATGTTTGATGCTGTGATGGAGCAAGCCACCAGCCATGATGCGTTTATCAGCTGTGCAGCGGTTGCCGATTATCGACCTGAGGACATCGCGTCTCAAAAGTTGAAAAAGACAGAAGACAACGACCAGATGGTCATCAAAATGGTGAAGAACCCTGATATTGTAGCGTCGGTTGCAGCAATGACAGATAAACGCCCATTTACCGTCGGCTTCGCCGCAGAAACCAATGACGTTGAAACGTATGCGCGCGGTAAGTTAGTGAAGAAAAACCTCAATATGATCTGCGCTAATGATGTCTCGGTTGAAGGTCAGGGCTTCAACAGCAATGACAACGCGATTACTCTTTTCTGGCCAGAAGGAGAGCTTGCTCTCGCTTTAGAATCAAAAGAAGGCCTGAGTTTTAAAATCCTCGAAAAAATGCACGCATTAATGTAATTAGTGCTCATTTTTTGAAAAGAATTTGGCGAAAATTTAGTACAAACATGACAATTGAGGGTGTTGTAACTCCCAATCCACCCTCAGTAGTCTAGTTTGATCCGACTTAGCATCTTATAATCTCCTCCGCTCAACTTTGTATTTTGAAAGGAAATAACTAATGGCCGGCAGTAAAAAATCCAATCGTCGTGAAGAGATCTTGCAAGCGTTAGCACAGATGCTTGAATCTACAGAAGGCGCTTCACGTATTACTACGGCAAAACTGGCGAAACAAGTTGGCGTTTCAGAAGCGGCGCTCTACCGCCATTTCCCAAGTAAAGCGCGAATGTTCGAAGGTTTGATCGAGTTCATTGAAGAAGCATTAATGACTCGCATTAACCGTATTCTGGACGACGAAAAAGATACCTTAGAGCGTATTCGTATGGTGATGCACCTGATTCTGGTCTTTTCAGAGCGTAACCCAGGTCTGACACGCATTCTGTCAGGTCATGCTCTAATGTTTGAGAATGAACGTCTGCGTGAGAGAATCAACCAGTTATTCGAACGAATTGAAACGCAACTGCGTCAGATTTTACGTGAACGTAAACTTCGTGAAGGGAAATCTTTCCCTGTAGAAGAACGCATTCTTGCGGCACAGATCCTAGGTCAAGTAGAAGGCAGTCTAAACCGCTTTGTTCGTAGTGACTTCAAATATCAACCTACTGCCAACTTTGATGAATACTGGGCCTTGCTCAGCGCACAAATTAAGTAGAGATTATGAGTAAAGACAAACAAATGCAGCCAGAGTTTTCTCTTTCCCTGCTCCATCCACGTAACTGGGGCGTATGGATAGGGTTTGGTCTACTGGCGATCATCGTTAATATTCTCCCTTACCGCTTGCTTCTGTCGTTAGGCCAATCAGTTGGCAAGCTCGGCATGCGCTATGGTAAAAAACGTGTACACGTTGCAAAGCGCAACCTGGAGTTGGCTTTTCCGGATAAGCCTCAAGAGGACATCGACCGTATCGTCGAAGAGAACTTCAAAAATACTGGTATGGCGCTGATCGAAACTGGCATTACCTGGTTCTGGCCAACCTGGCGCTTTAAAACTCTGCTGGTAGAAAAAGATCTCGGTGCACTAAAAGAGAAAGCAAAAGAAGGCAAAGGCGTGCTACTTTGCTGTGTGCATGCATTGAACCTAGAAATCACAGCACGTGCTTTTGCGGTAATGGGATTAGCAGGTTATGGGGCGTTTCGTCCGCACGACAACCCAGCTTATAACTTTATCCAATACTGGGGACGAACCCATAATGGCAACAAACTGATTGACCGTAAAGACGTGAAAAAGATGATTCGCGTGCTGCGCAATGGTGAACGTCTGTTCTATCTACCAGACCACGACTATGGGCGTAACAAATCGGTGTATGTGCCATTTTTCGCGGTAGAAGATGCCTGTACGACAACAGGTACGAGCATTCTGGCTTATACGTCGAAATGTGCCATCATTCCAGGCTCGGGTTTCCGTAATGAGCAAGGTAAATACGAGATCATCGCTGATAAATGCATTGAAGCCGATTACCCGAAAAAGGATGAAGTTGCCGCTGCAGCGTACATGAACAAATATGTGGAAGAAGTCATCTTGCGCGCTCCTGAACAATGGATGTGGCTGCATAAACGCTACAAAACCATGCAAGATGAAAGCGTGCCGAAAGGCATCCGCTACAGATAATACCTAATAAAGGAAAGGGGCTGATGGATATCCACCAGCCCCTTTTACTATTTAAAGCTTCAGAATAGATTAAATGCCGTATTCCGCGCGGTACGCTTTTACTGCTTCCAGATGCTCTGTCGCGTTACCTTTCTCTTCAAGGTAAGTGACTAGGTCGCCCAAGCTCACGATAGAGATAACTGCACAGCCGAAGTCACGCTCTACTTCCTGAATCGCAGACAGTTCGCCCTTGCCTTTTTCTTGGCGGTCAATAGCCACTAATACGCCCGCTAAGTCGGCGCCATTCGACTTGATGATTTCCATCGATTCACGAATCGCGGTACCAGCAGTAATCACGTCATCAACCAGCATGATGCGACCTTCCAGAGCAGAACCGACCAGGTTGCCGCCTTCACCGTGATCTTTCGCTTCTTTGCGGTTGAAGCAGTAAGGCGTGTCGATATCGTGGTGATCAGCAAGTGCCACTGCCGTTGTCGTCGCGATAGGGATGCCTTTGTACGCAGGGCCAAATAGCACGTCGAACTCGATACCCGAGTCTGCCAATGCAGCTGCGTAGAAACGACCAAGACGAGCAAGGTCACGACCTGTATTGAAAAGACCAGCGTTAAAGAAGTAAGGGCTCTTACGGCCTGATTTCAAAGTAAACTCACCAAACTTAAGAACTTCTTTCTCAAGTGCAAACTCAATAAATTCACGCTGGTATGCTTTCATGGATTTCTCTCAATTTTCAGTTTGTGGATATCAGTATTAACGTTTTAGGACTAAAAACCTAAAAATAAGCAAAAAAATAGCTTCCTTTGCGGGGAAGCTATTTTTAAATAATTAATTTTCTAACGCCGCCTTCTGCGCCGTGACGATTTCGCTAATGCCGACTTTCGCCGACTCTAGCAGTGCCATCAGCTGCTCGTGACTGAACGGTTCGCCTTCTGCAGTACCTTGAATTTCAATCATCTTACCTTCTTCAGTCATGACGACGTTCATGTCGGTATCGGCTGCTGAGTCCTCTACATATTCAAGGTCACACAATACTTCATCACCCAGCAAACCAACAGATACTGCGGCTACGTGGCCTTTCATTGGGTTAGCTTTTAGCTTACCACTGTCTACTAGGTGCTGGAACGCGTCTGCCATCGCAACGCTTGCGCCACTGATAGAAGCAGTTCTTGTGCCGCCATCCGCTTGAATAACGTCACAGTCAACGGTGATCATGAACTCACCCATCGCTTTTAAGTCGACAACAGCACGTAAGCTGCGCGCGATAAGGCGTTGAATTTCCATAGTGCGGCCACCCTGCTTACCATTTGCCGCTTCGCGACGAGTACGGGAGTGTGTTGCACGTGGCAGCATGCCGTATTCTGCAGTTACCCAGCCTTTACCTTGGCCTTTTAGCCAGCGTGGCACAGATTCTTCGACGGTCGCATTACACAACACTTTGGTATTACCGAACTCCACTAACACTGAGCCTTCAGCATAAGCTGTGTAGTTACGAGTAATTTTGATTGGGCGAACTTGGTCCGCCTTGCGATCGTTTGGACGCATGGGCATCTACCTTAAATATGAGGAGAAGACGATTTGATTGGGCGAAGATTATAGCGGAATCGATTCCGGATTCCTAGGTTACAAGTCATGCAATCGATGAGCATTTCCCCGATACATTACGGTTCATCGCGCGCACCAATCCACACTCCGTGATACACTCTCTAGGTAATTTTCAAAAATTGAAGACAGGAAAATTCGATGATTTACAGTATGACGGCGTATGCGCGCAAAGAAGTGAAAGGTGACTGGGGCTCAGCGGTATGGGAAATCCGCAGCGTAAACCAGCGCTACTTGGAAACTTATTTCCGCATGCCAGAACAGTTTCGCGCTTTAGAACCTTTACTACGTGACCGTTTTCGTAAGCGTCTTGCTCGCGGTAAAGTAGAGTGCAACCTTCGCTTTGAAGCCAATCCGGCAGCAAAAGGTGAGCTTAGCATCAATGAAACACTCGCCAACCAAGTGATTAAAGCGGCAGAACAAGTGATGCACATGACGGGCGAACTTAGCCGCATTAATCCATTCCAAGTCATGCAATGGCCGGGCGTGATGGAAACGCCGGAACAGGATATGGATGAGGTAAACAAAGTTTTACTGAGTGCTTTTGATGAAGCGCTAAGTGAGTTTATCGATGCGCGTGCTCGTGAAGGCGACAATATGAAAGCGCTTATCGAACAACGCCTAGATGCTATCACTTCAGAAGTGGTAAAAGTTCGTGCGCGCATGCCAGAAATCCTAGAATGGCAACGTGAGCGTCTGTTCTCGAAATTTGAAGATGCCAAAGTTGAATTGGATCCGTCTCGCGTAGAGCAAGAGCTGATCCTATTGGCACAGAAATCAGACGTCGCAGAAGAGCTGGATCGCCTCGACTCTCACGTAAAAGAAACCACCAACATCCTGAAAAAAGGTGGCTCGGTCGGTCGTCGTCTGGATTTCATGATGCAAGAATTCAACCGTGAATCCAATACACTAGCTTCTAAATCGATCAGCACAGACATTACTGCGTCTGGCGTGGAGCTAAAAGTTCTAATTGAACAGATGCGTGAGCAGATCCAGAATATTGAATAAGGGTTTTTGCGATATTTGTGACACTCAAATAATTAAGCCCTAAAGCAAAAAGGGCGGTACCTACAAAATAGGAAACCGCCCTTAAATATCACGTTTAATCTACTTACAAATCTTGCTCTAGCAAACGAATATAAGCATTTCTCATACGCTGTTGGTTGGTATTGAAGTACGCTGGCGTTAGTCTCGAACGGTTAAGGTACTCACGTTCCAGACTGTGTTGCAGCTCAATAGACTGACCAAGCCCCGTATTCACATTGTTGTGAGACTCATTGATTCGAGTTTGCACCGTCAACTCATATTGATCGATTCCTCTAACCTGTAAGTATCCCGGCTTCATATCTCTCCATGGCGTCAACGGCAAAGAGACCCCAAGAGTCAGGAATTCTTCATCTTCACTGTTTAAGTATTTCGCAAAGAATTTAGCGTCACCTAACCAATGTGTCGTCGTGATATCAAAGCCTTTATCCCCACGCCAATACTCTCCACCTCGGAAGCTTAACTGCCAATTCCAGTCTGGTTTGGAATAGGTGTAGTTGGCTAAACGGGTAGCTTTGTCTTCTATTTGACGACCACGAGTGTCCACGTCATCCTTGTATGTAAATTCGCTAATTTGTAAGCCAACACCATGATTTCCCTCAGGTGAATTCCACTGCGTTTCATTCATCCCGCCAAGGTAACCACTATAGATATAACCTGCCGAAAACTGAGTCATGATATCAATAGGTAGACGGAAAGCTTGGTGAATAAGAACACGGTTAATCTCATTCTCTAAGCTTTGATTTTCCCAGATCCCACCGCTCTGATAATCATCGCTATCATCAAGCGGCAATACATGTCGGATATCAAACGCAGCACCTTGCCACAGTGGTGTATACAGATTGGAACTAAGGCCGACAGAATAGTCAAACACACCATATTCCGTGGCTACATTATAATTCATAATCGGCGCAAAAATGAGTTGTGAACGACCAATCCCTTCGTTGATATTCTGGTGGATCCACTGAGTCTGTTTTCGGTATTCATTCAGATCTTTTGAGGAAAACGAGGTCTGCTTGCATAACTCACCAGTAGCCAAAAAATCTTGATAACAATCAAGTGTAGTAGAAACGCGCATTACAGGTATATTGTTATTCAGCAGCAGCAAGTTGATCACTGGAGCATTGTCACTACCTATCATATCAGCAAGTGTATCGTAGCTAAGGTTTGTTGCGATTAATCCTAGAGCTACGCCGACACCATCCACTTCATTGTGGTTATAACGGCGGTTCTCAACGGCAACAACCAATTGGTTGAGATGAGTGCCGGTTTGAATATTGATAAAGCCTTCATTTTTTAGAGCTTGCTGCAAAGACGTCAGGCTGGTTGATTTACTTTCAGACAACTCAGAGGCCAGACGCTGCTCAGTCGTTTCTTGTTCAGCCAGTTTCAATCGCTTACGGCTATTAATGCTATTGCTGCTATAACCTAATAATGGAATGGCAGTATTAATGCCCCATAACGTCTGATCACTATTCTCATGGCCAGTGTAAAGTTCAACATGAGCAGAGGTTTGAATGCCATAAGGCAAAAAGCCTTCGGGAGTAAATACCTTTGCTGTCACATTGAATTCGCTGGCATCATATTCACCAACAAGTTGGGTAAAGGGTAGCGGTTGCCACTCTACCCCACCAAAAGGCCCATCCATAATCCCAAGGCTAAGATCGGATTTTCCATAACCAGTACTAAAACGTAACCCAAAATCTTCGAAAGTCTTATCTGCAACGACATAAGCCAATCTAAACTTGCTGGCAGCACCGCCAACATCTTGAGCTCCCACGGCTAATTGAATACCGGTGAAGTCATAGACATAGGGCACTTGAGCCTTAAATGATGCTGACAAGTCTCGAATGCCACAATCGTTGTCGAAGTAACCATTACAATCGTAAGTTTGAGTAACGATTCTCCCCCCAGCTTCGACACCAGGAAGAATGCCTGCACCAAAAAACCAGTCATCAAGTTGAGCAATAGAGCCCTTATAAGGTACACCTTGGCTGAAAGAAACGTGAAAATCGCCAGTATCAATCACCTGAGCATTTGGAGTAAATCCTAATCCGGTGAAACTCTGATAAGAAGAGAGGTTATCGGGTGAGGCAAAACTGGCACAGGGGGCAAGGAGCAAAACTGCTGTTATGCAGCTTTGCAATGAATAATTTGGTTTGAACATGCGATACATCCATTGATAAAAAGTCACCCAAAGCGAGCGCTGTGGGTGACTAATCTTTTAACGATGATAAGGAAAATGAAAGTGATTAAGCGCCGCCGCCGCCTTCACTACCACTACCACCTGTACCGCCTGTACCGCCCGTAGGTGGAAGTTCAGGCTCAGGGACAGGAACCGCTGGCTTACCTGATGCTATATCTTCATTAATTTTATCAAAGACTGGGGCATTAGGATCTACATCTTCGTCTTGTTCCGCGTCAGCAATTTCGCTGAAAACAGTTTCATCAGTTAAAGCTGCGGAAAGATCAACATAGATTTCTTCACCATCTTTAGTCTGCGGATAGCTTGGGTGCTCACTTAGAACAGCCTTACTTACCCTTCTAGCCACATTGGCAAGTTGATCAACAGTTACATCTGCTTTATCACCTTGAGCGACAAGTGTGTCAGAAAGTACGACTGTGGTAACCATGATTTCTGAGTAAACGGATGGATTCGATTCCTTGAGCGTAGTTAGTGCTGTTTCAGGATCAGTGAGCAGCTCGATAACATTAATTTCCACGCCTTCGTTGTTTAACTGGTCAACATCGATACCCAGCTTTATCAAAGTCTCTTTAGCAACTTCTTCAGAATAAACGTCATCACCAAGCACTTTGGCAATAATTGTAGTCAGTGGCGTTGCCGCTGCTTCTTGACCCGCTTGGAGCAAGCCTTTTGGCACACTGTAGCTTACGTTAGACATGTCTTTACCGTTAGATGTATCCACGGCACCGTCAGTTTTATTGAAGGTTAGAGAACAAGTTTCAGGGCTAGTTGCAAATGTTTCATCTTCAATGCTGCTAAAACCATCATAGTTAGTCGCGCTGATAGTGCCGTTTGAGCCGTCATCACAATCATACTGACCTGTCATACCTTGAATAGCACCATCGAATGCACGTACATCCTTAGAAAACGATATCGTATCAGTGCTACTATCATTACAGCCGACTAAGATTATGGAGCCAACCGCTATTGCCAATAGTGAAAGTTTCACTTGAATCTCCTTTTATATGCAAGTGAGGGTATACCAATAAAGGGCCGCAATAATAGTTCTCTATTATCTTTAACCTTGATTAATATAAGAATTCTAGAATTTTGCTCATCATATAAGAAATCATTATGAATGTAAAAAACTGTTTGCATAAATACGACAGATAAATCACCTAAAATTGACACACCATTTCTATTAATTAGATAATGACAATTCTAAAAGTAATGCTCTGACAAACAAATCCATCAATAACCTGCTTCATACCTATATCGAGATGAAACGACCATCTGGACGCTACAATACGTAAAGTTCTCTCACATTTAGGATTGGCGAAGCTGCTATCAGGCAGGGTGTAAAATCTGGTAGGAAAAGAGAAAGGTCTGGATTATTGGGGGGGGGGTAAACAGCAGTAGTGACCGCACTAGCAGCGAATAGCCAGCCCTCAAAACCAATTAACACAAGTAAATTT
The DNA here is from genome assembly GCF_021728395.1 of Vibrio sp. J1-1. Taxonomy (GTDB): domain Bacteria; phylum Pseudomonadota; class Gammaproteobacteria; order Enterobacterales; family Vibrionaceae; genus Vibrio. Next base: position 192,003 of record NZ_JAKKCM010000005.1, read on the forward strand.
ATTAAATAAAAAATCAAGGCCTTATGTGCAAAAACAGTAGAATACCCCTGTCATCTACGCGTACTTTTAAAGCTCTTATCTATAAGTTTTCCGAACTGAACCTAGAGCCGTCAATGCAGTCCACTCAAAACTTCGTACGATATTTAAACTATTTTTGATTAAATCTTTGACACTTATCACACTAGTAGTAAAATACGCTTCGTTCTTAGACACGAACCAATAACTACGGTGAAAAAATGAATTCAGCACTTTTATCAATATTAGACGGTAAAAATAATCTTGAATTAGGAAAAGTGTTAACGCCTTCAATCTCTGCTGCACTGATGTGTTTTTCTACAACAGCAGTTATTGGACTGTTAAGTCTAATTTCTATGGCATAGTTTATTGCCCGTCAGAATTCTGAAAGAAAAAAGACGCTGCATATAGCGTCTTTTTGCTTTGCTCTCCCAAGACATCGTCCGTGTCTGTCCTACTTTAGACCAGACTAGACTGCATACAGAATTGTCATACCACTTAAGGCATTGTTTAAAGATTGTAGTGCTTGTTCTGCCACCTCTTCTGTCATTTCGTATCTCAAAACAGTGTTATAAGGTTGTCATATATCGACGACTAAATGCTAAATACAGGAAGAAGGTTCAGCATCGACATAAAATGGAACACAGCCGTCAGTACACCAAACAACATCAATACGCCAATCATGATATTTCCACCGGGTGCGACAAAACCTTCGTGACTACCTTCTAAACGGCGAGATTTGCGAGCCAACAGTGCAGGAATCAAACATGCCCAAACCGTTGCTGCAGCACCGGCATAACCAATTGCAATAACAAAACCAAATGGGAAGAGTAAAGATAGAGCGAGAGGTGGTAAAAAAGTCACCAGCCATGTTTTTGTTCGGCCTTGCTTTGTGTCTTCAAACTTGAATAAGTCAGCTAAGAAATCGAAGACACCTAAGCCAACACCAATGAACGAGGAGAGAATCGCGGCCATAGAAAAGGTGTTAATAGCACTTGCCACTTTATCAGAATCAATCGCTGAGCCTAATGCTGATAGCAATGCTTCTACGTTGCCTCCCCGCTCAATAACTGGACCGAATTCACTGCGAGGTAGGTTACCGTAGATACTCACCATCCATAAAAAATAAAGCGTCAGCGCAATGACCGTACCTCCTAAGATGGCTTTCTTCGCGCGATGTTCGCAACCATAGTAAGAACGCATGCTTGCGACAGAGTGATGGTAACCAAATGATGTTAAAGCAACTGGCAGCATCGCCATCGCATAAGGCGCATAACTCGTTTCTTGATTAACGCGATCAAACAGAATGGAGATATCAATATTTGCAGCCAACCCAGATACACCGAAGATAAAACTGAGTCCCATAAAAGCAATAAGAACTACGGAAATTCGATCGACCGCTCGAGTGGAGTGCCATACGAAAAGAGAAAAGATCGCAACAAATAAAACGGAAGCTATTTTATTATTAATACCTAATACGCCTTCCAAGATTAAACCAGAAGAGGTGATATAGGCATAAAGTAAAATACCACCAACAAAATATACGGCTAAATTATTAATTCGATTTACGTTACTACCTAGCATATCTTTCGTTACCGTATTAAAAGATACTTTTAAATCATAACGTTTGAAAGCTTCTAACAGCATCCAACCTGATACTGTCATCATAACCATGGTAAAGGTAATTGCAATCAACGACCATGCGGTCCAAGCACCTGCGCCTGCACTTGGTAAACCAAGCATTCCCGCCCCAACACAGACACTTGCTATAATACAAGCTCCGCCGACTAAAGATGGACTATTTTTCATGACCCATGTCTCTATAATTTGTATTTAAATAGGGGTAAACAATCAGCCAACTTTTTAGAATAGTTATTAATGTTTTTATAATTATATTTATAGTGCGAGGTAAGTATTGAGAATAAGCGCACCTCAGCAGAGGAAAGAGGCACGCTTATATTTTATTTAATCTATTAGACTAAACCTCTTTTAGTCGGGCAGTGAAGTGACGAAGGACTTTTGGCTCATAAGTGAAATCCAAACCTTTCACGTTTTCAGCGTTTGCTTTCACTTTTTCGAATGCTTCGATAACAAAATCCATGTGTGTTTGCGTGTAAGTCGCACGAGGGATTGTTAAACGCAGCAACTCAGCCGGACATGCATGCTGTTCACCCGTTGCAGGATCTCGACCGAGCAGAAGAGAACCGATTTCAACCGCACGGATACCAGCCACTTTATACAACTCACAAGCAAGGGCATGCGCAGGGAATTGATGCGATGGAATGTGAGGCAGTAGTTTACCTGCATCGACGAACGCCGCATGACCCCCCGCTTGCTGACACACAACACCAATGGCTTCTAGGCCATCAACTAAATACTGAACCTGACCAATACGATATTCCAACCACTCTTGGCGCATACCATCATAAAGACCAACCGCTAAGCGCTCCATTGCGCCGCCTTCAAGCCCGCCGTAAGTTGGGAAACCTTCCTGAACCACACAAAGTGTACGAGCCTCAGTGTATACATCCATCATGGATTCGTCTTTGAAACATAGTAGGCCACCCATTTGTACCATCGCGTCTTTCTTGGCAGACATCGCTAGCGCATCCGCATACTTGTATGTTTCGCGAGTGATCTCTTCAATCGTCCAGTCTTGGTAACCTGGCTCGCGTTGTTGTACGAAATATGCGTTCTCTGCGTAACGAGCCGAGTCCATGATGACTGGGATATCGTAGCGTTTAGCGATTTCATAAACCGCTTTCAGGTTAGCAATAGAAACAGGCTGGCCGCCTGCAGAGTTACAAGTAATCGTACTTACAATATAAGGAACGTTAGCCGGGCCAGCTTCTTCAATGGCTAGTTCAAGTTTTTCTAAATCAAAGTTACCTTTAAAGTCAGCAGTAACTGAAGTATCAAAAGCTTCTTCTGTATAAACGTTTTTCGCTACACAGCAGTTCACCTGAGTATGACCTTGGGTGGTATCGAAGAAGTAGTTAGACAGAGCCACCATCTTAGAACGGTCTAGGCCTTTTTCCTCTTCGCGCTTCTTGATAAGGATTGGGATATAAATCTGCTCTGCACCACGACCTTGGTGAGTAGGGATAGTCAGTTCGTAACCAAAAATGTCTTTTACTGCATTTGAAAGCGCATAGTAACTGCGGCTACCACTATAGGCTTCATCCCCCATTAGCATTGCCGCTTGCATTTTCTGTGTGATTGAACCTGTGCCGCTATCAGTGAGCAGGTCAATAAATACGTCTTCACTATCTAGTAGAAATGGATTCATTCCCGCTTTTAAAATCGCTTCTTCACGGTATTCTCTGGTTGTTGTTTTTACTGGCTCAACAACACGGATGCGGAATGGCTCAGGTAGATGCTTAAAGTTTTCCATAATAATACCTATCAATATTATTTTATTATTCAGACGACATTAATCACACCCACAATTTATTTTTGGCGTAAGAGTTCGTACTGAATAAATAATCAGTTAAATTAAAAGATTAAATTTAGATAAAACACGAATAAATACCTGCATTATAAATACAGATAATAAATATCGCGTTTTAAATCTTTATATTAGGAAAACGAATATTTAGCTAAAGAGATAAGGTGCCAAATAGACGTATTAATTAGGCGTGAAAGCAAGAAGGAAGAATTTTTAGATCAAAATCGTGCGTGTACCAAGCTAATGAGCTTGACCATAACTTATTTTGATTTTTTAGATTTTCACTCATTTCTAATTCCATCATTAGTTATAGCTGATTGACCGATGAATTTATTTTCAAACAAAAGGTGGATAAAGTAAATTGCGCAGAATAATAAATGTGACAAGTATCCTTATAGATAATCTTGTAATAAGCCACGTGTCACAAATAAACCAGCGTAACCAGAATATACCTTCATAAGTACTCATCAGCTGTTGAAGATAAAATCTGCTTTATTCGTCTTTTTCTGCAGTCCTGTTATCTACGTACGGCCAGTAATGGTGACCGACACGAATTAATAGTGTCGCCGCCGCAAGTATCAACGCCGCCAAGGAAAGCCATACAACGGGAACCGCATCCAACTCTTTCATCCCGAGAGTGATGTAACGAGCAATCGCCATCATCGCGATATAGATAGGGTAACGAACCGGAATTTTCCCATTCATCACAAACTGCCGCACCATAGCTAACACTTCGAGGTAGATAAACATCAATAAGATGTCTGTTAGCAATACGCGCTTGGCAATAAAAATGTGGACAAACTCTTCCACCATGGCATACAGGGTTGCCAAGGTAATGGCGACCAATAATATCGCCTCAAAAAAGTGGAAGACTTTTAAGAACGGTCGGCTGAATGATTTAGGTAACTCTGACGCCATAGTCAATTATCCAAACAAAACCAAAGAGATAAGCCTGAGTGTAGCATGTAAGAACAAAAAGCATACAAAAGAAAAACGCTCCAGCTATTTAGCGGAGCGTTTATTGTTTCACTTAGAAGTGGCACGGTTTACGCCACTCGCTGCTTTTTTTCTGCCACGCGCTTTTTCTTCCTGTATTTTGGATGCGTAATCGGAATAGCAGATAGCAATTTTTTGGTGTATTCGTTTTGTGGGTTAGCGTAGATCTCTTTAGCGTTGCCCGCTTCTACCACCTTACCAAAGTACATGACGGCCACTTTATCCGAGACATGCTTTACCACGGACAGGTCATGCGAGATAAAGATGATCGCCAGATTCATTTCTTGCTGTAGTTGTAACAGCAGATTCAGAATCTGTGCCTGAACGGATACATCTAGTGCCGAAACAGACTCATCACAAATCAATAATTTTGGTTTCAGCGCAATCGCACGAGCGATACCGATACGTTGGCGCTGACCACCAGAAAATTCATGCGGATAACGATTTACCGCCGTTTCTGGCAGGCCAACTTTAACCAATAACTCTTTCACCCACTGTTTGCGCTCAGCCGGCGAACCAACTTTATGAATAACAAAGGGCTCTTCCAGAATCATACCGATTGTGTGACGCTGGTTGAGCGACTCCATCGGGTCCTGGAATACAATCTGCATATCTTTACGCAGAGAGCGCATCTCTTTTACCGATAGCTTGGTGATATCTTTGCCTTCGAAAAAGATTTTACCTTCCGTTGGTTCATAAAGCTTTAATATTGTTCGACCTAAGGTACTTTTACCACAGCCTGATTCTCCAACCAGACCCAGCGTTTCCCCTTCACCGACAGACAGAGACACACCGTCTACTGCTTTAATCGTGTAGCCTTTCTTAAACAGTCCTTTACCAGATACAAAGTGCTGCTTAAGATTTTCAATTCTTAATACTTCTTTTGCCATAACATCCTCTTTTATGACGCGTTCACTTTGCACCAGAGTTAGTTTGCAAACATGCTTGCATCTATTGGTTTGACGTCGATCATCTGCTTAGGTTCATTATCTAAGCTTGGCATCAATCCCATCAAACGCTCAGTATATGGGTGCTGCGGGTTATCAAACAGTTCAAAAATCTCTGCTTTTTCAACAATGCGTCCGCCATACATCACTGCCACGTCATCGCAAACTTCTGCCACCACACCAAGGTCGTGCGTAATGAAGATCATCGCCATACCAGTATCTTCTTGAAGCTCATTCATTAGTTCAAGAATAGACGCCTGTACGGTAACATCCAGTGCGGTCGTTGGTTCGTCACAGATTAGGATATCTGGTTTACAGGCCAACGCCATCGCAATCATGACACGCTGACGCATACCGCCAGACAAGTTGTGCGGATACTCATTGAGCCGCTTTTCTGGCATTGGAATTTTCACTTTATCCAGCATTTCAATCGCATAGGACTCACGTGACTTTTTATCCAACTCAGGGCGGTGTAGTTCTAGTACTTCACATATCTGACGGCCGATGGTGTGAACAGGGTTCAGTGCGGTCATTGGATCCTGGAAGATAATAGAAATACGGTTGCCACGCATTGCATACATTTCATTTGCGGGCAGTTCCACCAGATTGGTTCCGCGATAATTCACTTCACCCTTAACAATATTACCGTATGGTTTCGGCAGCAGTCCCATAATAGACATCGAGGTCACACTCTTGCCACTGCCCGACTCGCCCACTAAGCCAAGCGTGCGCCCAGCTCGAACATCAAAGTTCACACCATGCAGTACTTTTACCGGTCCATCGTCGGTCGTAAATTCTACTTCGAGGTCTTTAACACTTAAAATTACATCGTTTTCCATAACATCGCCCTACGGCTTATTCCTTACAGTTTATAAGTGTCGTCGATTTCAACCACAGGCTCAAAACTCTTACCCGATTTCATCGCTTTTTGAGTTTCTTTTTTCACATCACTGTCGATCCAGTATGTGCCGTCACCAATAACGCCATCACTGTAAAGTGCTTCTGTCATACGGTTCATCGGTTTTTCTGGTAACTTCAGCCAGCGCCAGTGGCCGTAACGAACGTAAGGCACCATATAACCAGAGATGATCACGTGCGCATCGATAATGTCGCGCTGAATTTCGTGTCCGAGCTTAACCTTCTTATCCATATCTAAGTTGAAACGATACGCCATGATTTTTTCATCCAGATCTGGTGTGCTGTAATTAGTGAAGTTGTTCGTTTGCGGCTTATTAGCGTTCACCGAATGGAAGTATTCCCAATACGTTGGAATCTCGGAAGTACTCATGGTCAAGAAAGCGAGGTCGTGCTTTTTCTCACGCACATATTTGAACATCGAAGAACCATCTACCAGCTTCAGTTCAATGTCCAAGCCTGCCAACTTAGCCTGCTCTTTAAGATACGCAATACGCGGAGTGTGGACAGGCGTGCCATAGGTCAACTCAAAGCTTAGACGCTGACCTTCAGAGTTAACGCGAATGCCGTCGGCACCAATTGTGTCAAAACCTGCAGCTTCAAATGCGGCAATGGCTTTATCGACATCAAAGGCTGGTGCTTTTACATCCGGCAGCGAGTATTTGCCATGACCAAAACCGGTTGGGTTCGGTTTACGTGAATAGTCACCTCGCAAAACATTTTCGATCATGCCATCAAAATCCGTCGCGTAGGTGACCCCTTTACGAATATTGAGGTCATTTAATAGTGGCTGCGCTGAGTTGATCCAGATGCCACCAGCCCCCACAGGGTATTGGTTGTAGCCCCAGAACTTTTCAATGTAACCCTTTTGATACGGTTCCGAGTTAGATTTGTCATGCCACAAGCTTGGTAGTATTAAGCCAAAGGCGTCGAGATTGCCTTTCTCAAAGTGCTTCATCGCAATATCATTATCACGAATGACAGTGATACGAATTTTGTCGACGTTGTAGCGATTTTGGTAGTACTTATTGCTATAGCCCCACCAATCTTTACCAACGTGTTTAAACGTTACGCTTTTGCCCTTCTTGATATCGTCTAGGTAATAAGCGCTTGTGGTCGGCTCACTCTTAAAGTTGTAGTAACGAACAAAGTTATCATGGATGCCGTCACCGTTTTCATCTTTCGCTGGATTAGCATAGAAATGAGCAGGTCGTGGGCGTAACGCGCCCATTCTCAGCATCAGTTCTTCTTCGTTGAACTCCTTGGCCGCGACAACGGAAAACGTGTGATCATCGTATTTAACGACGTCTGCTACCGTTTTGTTGTAATAATCGTTGTACCACGGTTCCAGAATATCTTTTGAACGGTAGAATTTGAGCATGAAGACAAAATCGTCTGCGGTCACGGGTTTGCCATCCGACCATTTCGCTTCAGGGTTGAGTCTGAAGTAAACCGTCTTGTTATCACCCGCCAAAGCCCATTCATTGGCCAGCTCAGGAATGAACTCCAGAGTATCAGGATGACGGACAACCAACCCTGGCGTTTCGTCTAATAAGAGCGAACGTAGACCCGCATTCGCATCTGGCCCTACGCTGCGCAATGTCTGTGGAAAGCTCGACATGTAGGTGCGATAAGTGCCACCACGCTTAGCTTCAGGAGAACCATATTGCGGCTCATTCCAGTTTGTTTGCCAGTCTAAGTCAGTCGGAAGCGTCGCGGACATGGCACCGAAACTCAGGGCGGTCAACGTAGACGCTAAAAGTAATCTATTCATAAAACTTCCCTTTTTTATGTTTTGTTCACTTGCTTACTTAAACATAGCGTGTGAATTTCTTCGGGTCGAAAGCCGCTCGGATCGCTTCACCGATGAAGGTCACCATCACCAAGACCAATACAATCGAAGTCACTACTGAAGACACAATCCATGGCGAGTCTAAATTCGACTTACCTTGTTGCAGTAGTTCACCCCAGCTCGGTGTTGGTGGCATCAGGCCAAGGCCTAAGTAATCTAACGCTGTTAGTGCAGTAATGTTGGCCGCAATAGTAAATGGAGCCAGCGTTACAATCATAACCATCGTATTAGGAAGAATATGATTAAACAGAATTCGACCTGTTGATGCCCCTAGCGCACGGGCTGCCATCACGTATTCACGAGCCGATTCCTTATAGGTCATGGTCCGCATGTACCAGGTCATCCCCATCCAAGAGAAGAGAACGTTGATGGCGACGAACAGCGAAAAGGTGGGCTGAACGATTGAAACCAGAATCATAATGACGTACAAGAATGGCACCATCGACCAAATTTCGATCAATCGCTGAACGAACAAATCGAATTTGCCCCCCCAGAATCCCATCGCACAACCTACAGCCGTACCAATCGCGTACGAAACGATCATGGTTAACAAAGCAAATCCCATCGCGGTTCTAAAGCCGTAAACCAGACGAGCTAAGATATCTCGACCGATTACATCAGTACCTAGATAGTGTTTATTCTCGGCACTCGGGGCCGTTGGCGGGAAGTCACCGCTAAAATCCTGTTCATACGGGTTCCAAGGTACGATAGGTAAAATGACAAAGTTATCACCACCTTGCTCTTCAAATACCTTTTGTAACACACGGTAATCCGCCTCACTCGATGAGTCTTGACCGAAATCGCTGCCCAAACGCACATCACTTGCAACAGGAAAATAGAAGCTGCCGTCATACTTCACGACCAGAGCTTTACTGTTGATCAACAACTCTGCAAACAGAGAAAGGATCAACATGATTGATAACACCACGAACGACCAGTAACCACGCTTGATCTCTTTAAAGTGGCGAATTTTCTTTTGAGTTAATGGACTGACTGTAAACATCTTACGCTCCAAACTTCACACGAGGGTCGACTAAAGCAACACAGACATCTGAAATAATGTTACCGATCAACAACAAGATCGCGTTGATGGCAACAATGCCCATTACTACAGGATAATCACGCTCCATGATGGACTCGTAGCCCAGCAGACCAATACCATCAATGTTGAAGATAACTTCAATAAGGAATGCGCCCGTCATAAAGAAAAGTAAAGAGTTACCAAAATGGCTCGCAATCGGAATTAAACTGTTGCGCAAAGCATGCCTGCGAACGGCTTTCTTGAAAGGCAAACCTTTTGCAATTGCAGTACGAATGTAATCTGATGACAGGTTTTCCATCAGGTTGTTTTTCATCGTCATCGTCAGCGTGGCAAAGTCACCAATCAGATAACAAATCAATGGCAACACCGCATGCCACATGATGTCCTTGGCTCTCTCAAAGTAGGTTTCATAGTCATCAAAGTCATCGCCAACAAAGCCTCCCATCGGGAACCATTCGAGGTGATAACTGAACAAGGTGATTAGAAGTACACCCACCACATACCCAGGTAAAGCATAGCCAACAAATATCAATATCGAGGAAGAGGAATCAAACACGGAGCCATGCTTGAGCGCCTTGTAATAACCAAGAGGAATGGAGATGAAGTAACTGATAAAGAACGTCATCCCACCGTAAAACAGAGAAACTGGCAGGCGCTCTGCAATCATCTCTGATACCGGCTCGTAGTAACGGGTTGATTCACCAAGATCCAACGTAACCAATCGACTTAACCACTCGACGTACGCTTCCACTACTGGCTTGTCCAAGCCATAGAAAGCATTCAACTCTGCGATTTGATCATCAGAAAGCGCCGTGTTACCACCCGCAGACGTCATAGAGGCGGCGCCATCTCCCTGTGATTGCATCTGTGACAACATGCGCTCGACCGGGCCACCCGGCACGAAACGAGTAATGGCAAAAATAAGAATGGTAATTCCGAGAAACGTAGGAATAACTAACGCTAAACGGCGTAAAAAGTACGACAGCATATACAACTTGCTCCTTGTCTACTGTCCAATTTAGACCGGCTTAACTGAAAAAAATACCGGCCGCAAATGGTGCATATCTATATTGCAGAAATTCCAACCATTGAAGCACGTTCCATGTGTATCAATAACTTGTTTTTTATGACTGCAATAATATCAGCGTCATATTTAGCTTGAATCCACATTGGCTTCAAGTGTTTAAAAAAAAAACATGACACACTTCGTCCACTATCAAAAAAAATGCATTATTTTGGTAAAAAATGATAAAAAACTACAAAAATAATCCATACAGAATATCAATCTGACCAAATTAGAGCCAAAACCCTACATAAAAATGCAGAAATTAAGAATAATAAGACAAATCCAAACCAAGCATATTGACTCGATATCATGAGTGAGCCCTTTGGTAGCAACGGGTATCATATTTTGATACCACCCTACGTGCTAGAGCTAACTTGATTAGCATTACACACAAACCCCGCGTCAGAACTATTCACTGGAAAAATACTTTTTTTCAGACTCAATTACCCGCTTAAAAACCATACACAACATAACCCATTAAAGTTTACAAGAAAGACAAAATACGGTGTTTTATCGAGCTTTAATGCCTATTTTTTATTATTACTTGGTTATTTATTCTGCAATAAACGGACAAATTAGACTTTTACATCTTTTTTACATTTTACCATCCTAGTTTACTACTGGTTTGACTTCCTTTTTTGACCTCGGTTATACATTGGCCGCACGTTAACGAAACATTAACGTCATATTTGGTCGTTCTACGACCAGACACAGGAAATAATAATAAAATGGAGCAACAAGGATGTATAAAAACACAACAGCTTTATCTGTTGCGATCAGCCTTGCTTTAGGTACGGCGACGGCATTCGCACCTGTAGCAGCTCAGGCTGAAGAGCAGCAAGTTGAAAAACTTCAAAAAATGAAAGTGACTGGTTCGCGCCTTACGCGCGCATCAATGGAAGGAAGCACTCCGGTAGCAGTGATCGGCAGAGCGGAAATCGAGCGTGCAGGTGATATCTCTATCGCAGATGTTCTACGTAAATCATCATTCAACTCATTTGGCTCTTTCAGTGAAAGTTCAGGCAACTCGTGGCAAAGCCAAGCTAATATTTCTCTTCGTGGCCTAGGTGCTTCGCGTACTCTGGTGCTAGTGAACGGTAAACGTCTACCAGGTTCCGCAACCATGGGTGGTGGCGCTGCGAACATCAACGCAATCCCATCTGCGATTGTTGAACGTGTTGAGGTGATGGCCGATGGTGGCTCAGCGGTATACGGTTCTGATGCGGTTGCTGGTGTGGTTAACATCATCCTGAAAGAAGAGTTTGATGGCATTAATGTGACGGTTGGTTCTGGTATTCCAAGTCAAGAGGGCGGTGATGAAGAAAACGTTGCTCTAGTGTTGGGTACCAGCGGCGAAAAAGGCAACATCATGTTCTCGTTTGAACATGACAGCAAAGACGAAATCTATCAACGCGATCGCGATTACCTGAGTTCAACCAATACTGACGCTGCAAACTACTTCGATATGTCTGGCGTAAGTATTTTCGGCCGTAACGTGTACCATGATGGCGAACTGAAAGCGATAAACGGTTTCAACACTGACGAATCCTGTACATCAAAAGGCTTTGTTGGCCTGACAACTTACCCTGGCTTGGGTGACATCTGTGGCTACGACTACACATCTGAAGCAGCACAAACTGCATCTTTAGAGCGTAATACTGTATTTGTAAACGGTAATATCTTCCTGACTGATGACACCACGTTTAACGCGCAAATGATTTTGAACCGTAACGAAAGTTTTGGTCGTTTCGCTCCTGCAGCTGGCTCCTTTACCGTAAATCCTGACACTGATGGTGGTGCTGCTTTCTTTGCAGAAAATGGCTTAGATCCAACAGCAGGTCCAGCAGCAATTTACTACCGCTTCAACAACGTTGGTACTCGTGACACCACGGTAAAAGACTTCCAGGCAGACTTCAGAGCAGGCTTAGATGGTACGCTTTACACTGATACATTTGGTGAAGTGATCTGGGAAACAGGCTACCACCTAAACTACTCTAATAGTAACGAAACAGGTACTGGCTACGTATTCGGTTCAGCCGCGTCACAACTTGTAGAATCAGGTCAATTTGTAAACGGTGAGTTCAGTGACGATGCGACAGACCAACTGTCTGCAGGTACTGGACGTGAAACAGAGATGGAAATGCATCAGTTCTCTGGTGGCCTTCAGTTTGACCTTGCGCAAGTAGGTGACGTGGCTATCCCGCTGTACCTTGGTGCTGAGTTCACGACTTACGACTACTTCGATAAATATGACCCACAGAGTGAAGCGGGTAACATCATCGGTAGTGCAGGTAACTCTGCAGCAGGTGATCGTGAAACTTACGCAATTTACGCTGAATCTTTGATCGCATTTACCGATGAGCTGGAAATGAACCTAGCGGCTCGTTACGATCACTACAGTGACTTCGGTGATGAAATCTCGCCAAAAGCCTCTTTCCGTTACCAACCCCTTGATAACCTGATGTTCCGTGCTGGTGCTGGTCTTGGTTTCCGCGCACCAACACTCTCTGACCTTTACGCTGCTGACAGTTACTCGTCAGACTTCGCAAAAGACTACAGCTACTGTTCATCGAATGGCATTGCATTCGAAGACTGTCCAGAAACTCAATACGATGTAACTCGTACTGCAAACGAAGATCTGGAAGCTGAAACGTCAGTATCGTTTAACTTCGGTGTAAGCTACTCACCAATCGAAGATTTAGACGTAACAGTGGATTACTACAACATCAGCATTGATGACATGATCACACTGAATACGCTACAAAGCATGATCGACGAAGAGCGTAGCTCCGGCGTTTCAAACCCGAATATCATCCGTGATGCAAAGGGCCGTATCATAGAAGCAACAGCCGGTCTTCAAAACCTAGGCACTCTAGATACTTCAGGTATCGACCTAAAATTGGGTTACCGTTACGACTTCGATTACGCGACCGTTCGCTACGACTTTATGGGTAGCTACGTACTTGACTACAGCACACCTGAATACGTTGGTGGTCCAACTAATAACCAAGTAGGCCGTAACGGCATGCCTGAGTACCGCTTCAACTCTGGTGTTGGTGTGAGCTTCCTTGAAGATCACGACATCTACGTGTCTGCCGATCACATCGCAGACCAAGCGCAAGATGTTGACGACAACTACAAGAAAACTGGCCACATCTCTTCTCAAACCACATGGAACGTTGCATACAACTACCTAGCTCCATGGGATGGTAAGTTCACCGCTGGTGTACGTAACTTGACTGACGAAGATCCATCGTTTGAATCAGATGGTGTGACCTACGACGACGAGCTTTACAGTATTCAAGGCCGCGTTTACTTCTTGAAATACTCTCAAAACTTTTAATTAAAACCTTTGGCGCAGGAGGATTTCCTGCGCCCTATTCGACTGACTTAATATCACACACTAACAAGGATGCTACTATGACGTTAAAGGAATTTGGCGTAAGTGCAGTGACTGCCGCGATCCTCACGGTAAGTGGTGCAGCGATGGCTGCGGACTCAGGAACCGTAGTCTCGAATCAAGCACAAACCACTAAGTCTTCACAGGCTTCACAACAAAAAATCGACAACTATGCTGAAAGTACCGAAGGCATGTTGGCTGAATACAAAGGCTTACTTCGTCAAATCGACAGCATGAAAGTCTACAATGAGCAAATTAACCGTATGGTTCAATCCCAGCAAGGCGAACTGGACTCATTGAATAATCAAATTGCTCAAATCGATCAAACAGCAACCGAAGTTGTTCCTCTAACACTAAAAATGATCGATGCACTAGACGAGTTCGTAACGCTCGACTTGCCGTTCCAAAAAGAAGAACGCAATAAACGCGTTCAAGAGTTACACCGCCTGATGGACCGTGCGGACGTAACTACCTCAGAAAAATTCCGTAAAGTGATGGAAGCGTACCAAATTGAAGAAGGCTTCTCGCGCTCTATTGAATCTTACAAAGCTAGCCTAGACCGTAACGGCGAAGTTGTGACTTATGACTTCTTACGTATTGGTCGTACGGCCCTTCTATTCCAATCTCCAGACGGCGGTGAAACAGGTATGTGGAACCAACAAACTCGTCAATGGGAAACATTGCCAGAAAGCTACCGTATCGCTGTACAGCAAGGTCTACGCATTGCCAAGAAGCAGGCGCCACCATCGCTGATCAAACTGCCTGTATTTGCTGGGGAGGAATAAGAGATGAAAGGATTCAAAACGCTAGCTGCTGGCCTATTAGCTAGCTTATTTATGGTTTCTGGCGTTCAAGCAGAAACACCGCAAACACTGTCTGAACTACTGAAAAACGTAAAGTCAGAAAGTATTGTTGAATCGAAAGAAAACAAAGAGCGCGAAGCTATCTTCAAACGCGAACGTGACCAGCAAGCGGCGCTGCTACAACAAGCACGCGATGAACTGGCTTCACAACAAGCACTGGGTGATCAGCTAAAAGCAACGTTCGATGAAAACGACAAACAACTGACTGAACTCACCGAAACGCTACGCGTACGCTCAGGTACGTTAGGCGAAATGTTTGGTGTGGTTCGTCAATACGCAGGCGAATTTAAAGGCTTGTTTGCCGCGTCGCAAAATGCGGTTCAATTTCCAGAACGTGATGCACTACTGACTAAGCTGGCAGAAAGTAAAGAACTGCCATCAACTCAGGAACTGGAAGCATTCTGGCACACCATTCTTCAACAAGTTGTTGCATCAGGTGATACCACAACAACACAAGCCACCGTTGTTTACGGTGAAGGTAAAGAAGCCGTTCGCGACGTGACGCTAGTGGGTGAGTTCAACGCGATTGCTGATGGCAAATACGTTATTTACGTGCCTCAGACTGGTAAATTCGAAGAGCTATCACGTCAGCCAAGCAAAAACATCACAAGCCAAGTGGCTGGTTTCGAATCAGCAGAAGGCACTTACGAGCCACTATTCCTTGACCCGTCTCGTGGTGTAATCCTATCGCTGCTAGTACAGAGCCCGACGGTTCAGGAGCGTATTGACCAAGGTGGTATCGTTGGTTACGTCATCCTGGCAATGGGTGCAGTTGGTGCAATCATCGCGCTGATCTGTTTCCTACGTCTTCAGGTTATCGGTGGCAAAATGCGTAAACAGGCGAAATCAGAAACGGTTATCCCTGGCAACCCACTGGGTGAAGTTATCCAAGCTTACCAAGAGCACAAAGGCGACAACCTTGAAGATCTGGAAGCGAAACTGGATGAAATTATCCTGCGCAACGCACCAAGCATCGAACGCTTTATCAGCTCAATCAAACTGTTTGCTTCTGTCGCACCGCTACTAGGTCTACTGGGTACAGTAATGGGTATGATCGGTACCTTCCAGGCAATCACGCTATTTGGTACAGGCGATCCGAAACTCATGGCTGGCGGTATCTCTGAAGCATTGGTAACAACCATGCTAGGCCTGGTTGTCGCTATTCCTCTACTGTTCCTTTACACCCTAGTACACAGTAAAGGTCGCCGTTTGGTTCAAACTCTTGAAGAACAGAGTGCAGGTTTCATCGCTCGCTATCAGGAAAAACTACATAAAGCCGAAAGCTAAGGAGGCGTTATGTGGTGGTTAGTTGGAGAACTTGAATCAATTAGGCGCTTCTTGGGAATGGGTGGCGATGTACTCGTCGCCATATTTATCCTCAGCTTCATGTTGTGGGCAGTACTGTTAGAACGTTGGTTCTACTTTACCGCCGTTGCTCCCAGAGCCGCGAAAAAAGCCGTGAGCCTTTGGAGTGAGCGTTCAGAACATCAAAGCTGGAACGCAAAGATGATCCGACAAGAAATCGTTTCTCGTCAGGATATTGAGAATAAAAAGGGTCTGCCAATCGTGAAAGTATTGATTGCGCTTTGTCCCCTACTCGGTCTGCTCGGCACGGTTGTCGGCATGATCCAGGTATTCGACATCTTAGCGGTAACAGGAACAGGAAGCCCTCGAGCAATGGCCTCGGGGATCTCAAAGGCAACAATCCCAACGTTAGCCGGGATGGTGGCTTCTCTATCAGGACTGTTCTTTAGTTCACGTCTTGATCATTTAGCCAAAGTCACAACGCAAAAGCTGGAAGATAAGCTAAAGCATATTGCCTGAGTAAATGGAATTAGAGGTATAGGTCATGAAAAGACGCTATAGCAGTGATAGCAGTGATGAAACCGCTATCGATATGACACCGATGCTCGACATCGTATTCATCATGTTGATCTTCTTTATCGTAACAACATCGTTCGTTAAAGAAGCCGGTATAGAAGTAAACCGCCCTACGGCAAGCTCAGCACAAACCGTGAAGAAAGGTAACATCATGGTTGCAGTTGGTGCAGCTGGTGACGTATGGGTTGATAAACGACGCATTGAAGTCGACGCCGTTCGCGCCAACATCGAGCGTCTTCGCGCAGAAAGCCCTGATGGTGCGGTTGTTATCCAGGCGGATACAGAAGCCAACGCAGGCGTAGTCGTGAAGGTTATGGACCAGATCAAGATGGCAGGTGTAGAAAGCATCTCCATTGCCGCAACCGGTAAGGATTAAGCTTATGCGGTATCTGGCCTCAATTGCACTGGCGCTCATTGTCTCCCTCGGACTGTTCTGGGGGATGGACAAGCTGGTAAACAAAGAGCGCCACGAGCTAGTGTCGAATGATGATCAGCGTATGGTCGATTTCATTCGCATTAAACCGGACGAAAAAGTACAGGAGAAAAAACGCGAACTCCCAAAACCACCACCACCTAAGCGTCCGCCGCCACCACCAGAAATGAAGGTGACGTCGACGGTGAAGCCGGTGATGGATCAAGTTCCAATGAACATGCCTAAGCTAGACCTTCCAGTTAACGTAACAGGTGGTTCTGTACTGGGTCACTACACACAAGGTGGTGGTGCTCAGGTAATTGGCGGCGGAGGCCCGGTTCCTCTGGCAACGTTCCAACCGCAGATGCCTCGTAAAGCGGCACGCTCGGGGCTTGAGAAAGGAATTGTACTTGTAGAGTTTACCGTTAACGAACGCGGTGGCGTTGAAGATGTAAGAGTCTTAAAAGAGACACCACGTAAGTTAGGCTTGGGCAGAGCAGCGAAGACAACCGTAGCCAAATGGACCTTCAAACCTAAGATGGTCGATGGTAAAGCCGTGAGTTCTCGCCTTTCTCAAGAAATTGAGTTCTCTACCAACTAAGGAGTCGCAATCATGAAATCATATACAAAATTGTTGGCTTCTCTGGTGTTCATTGCAGGCGCGTACGGCGCGCCTGCTTTCTCCAGCACTGCTGAGTTGTCTGACCGAACATTCAGAACCGTCAATAAAGTGCAGGAACTGATCGCAACTGAGCAGTATTCAGAAGCCATCTCGAAACTGAACTCGGCATTAAGTAGCACCAGCAAACGTCAATACGATCGTGCGGTACTACTGCAGCAAATGGGGTTTTTGTATTCGTTGCAGGACAACTACACGAAAGCGATTAAATACTTTGCTGATGCGCTGAGTTTAAACGCACTGCCAGTGCCTGTTGCACAACAGGTTCGCTACAGCGTGGCGCAGCTTTACCTTGCTGAAGGTCAGTTTAAAAAATCCGTCTCTACCATGAATGAATGGTTCAAGATTGCCGAGACGACGGAAGAAAAACCGCAAGCTCATGCCTACATCACGCTGGCAAGTGCTTATATTCAGCTAGAAGATTACAGAAATGCGATTCCGCCGACTAAAAAGGCCATCGCAATGAGTAAAGACCCTAGCGAATCCTGGTACCAGCTGCTGATGTCTGCGCACTATGAACTGAAGCAGTTCAAGAGCGTTGCAGGTGTTTTGAAGATTTTAACCACCAAGTACCCGAAAAATAAGCGTTACTGGACGCAGTTATCGGGTATTTACATGGAGTTAAATCAAGAGCGTAATGCCCTTTCTACTCTGGAGATGGCCTACAAATTAGGTCTTCTGGAAGGCGAAAAAGAGTATTTGCGTCTGGTGAACTTCCAGGCTTATCAAGGGGTACCATTCCGAGCAGCAAAAACGCTTCAATCTGCCTTTGAAGAAGGTCACGTAGAGCGTAATGCGGAGAATTTAGAAAAGCAGGGCGCATTCTGGCAGCAAGCGCAAGAGCTTGGACGAGCAATCGACGTCTACCAACAAGCTTATAACTTGGCGCCAAAGGCGAAAACTCAAATCAAAATCGCTCGTCTGATGATTTTAGACAAGCAATATTCAGCAGCGACGAAGTTTACTCAACACGCCGCTCCTGATGCCAAACGCGATCAAAAAGGCGAGTTAGCCTACATTCGTGGCATGGCTTATTTTGAGCTGAACCAGCCAGACAGTGCTCTTAAAGCAATGAAAAGTGCCGCTCAGTCTCCTGACTTGAAAGCCGTTGCGAACCCTTGGATCACTTTCTTAGAAAGCCAAGGCTAAACCCAGACACGTCAATAAACTTAAAAAGTTAAGTGTGAGTCAGTCGCACGCCTGGGGAAGTGAAAGCTTCCCCTTTTTTCCTCTATTTATTACGTTCTCCACCAGCGTCATTCCGAGGAGCACAAGCGACATCAGGAATCTGATTACAACAAGCATGTCGCTGAAGTAAAACACTGTTAGTATCAGCACACACGGATAGCAGATCCTGAATCACGCTCCTTCGTCGTTCTTCAGGATGACTCTTTTATGAGGAGTTAGCACAGAGAGAAAGATCAACTGGTAACAATATAGAGATCATGATACTCTTCGCCTCCATTTTTCTGGCGGGATTATCACCAATATCCATCCCTTTGGTGGTTAATTCAATAATGCCAGTGCTATCGTTATAAGACTGTCGAGACTTTCCGTCGGCACTCACTCAATCCAATCAATAGTGGAACAGTACAATGGGCAAAGGTACTCTCTATATCGTATCTGCACCTAGCGGCGCAGGTAAATCTAGCTTGATCTCAGCAATGTTGGAGCGCAATCCGACATACGCAATGAAAGTGTCTGTGTCTCACACCACTCGTGAAATGCGCCCCGGTGAAGAAAACGGTACCCACTACCACTTCGTCGCAAAAGAAGAATTTGAAGCTCTCATTGCGAAAGGTGACTTTTTGGAATACGCCGAAGTATTCGGTAACTACTATGGCACTTCCCGCGTCTGGATTGAAGAAACGCTAAACAAAGGTATCGACGTATTCTTGGATATCGACTGGCAAGGTGCACGACAAATTCGTGAACAAATGCCAGAAGCAAAAAGCATCTTCATTTTGCCACCATCCAATGGTGAGTTAGAACGTCGTCTGAACACTCGTGGTCAAGACAGTGATGAAGTCATTGCCAAGCGAATGGCAGAAGCTAAGTCAGAAATCTCGCATTACAATGAATACGACTACGTGATTGTAAACGACGACTTCGATACGGCACTGGTGGATTTTAAAGCCATTCTTCGAGCTGAAAGATTGAAGGAAGAAAAGCAAGCTGCTAAATATAAAGGTATGCTTGACGCGTTGTTAGCAGAGTAACTTCAATATAAAGTCACGCTGTAAAACATAAAGAATTTTTGCCTCTTTGCTCCTATTTTCCCGTAGCAAAGAGCAGACAATAAAACACCGGAGAAAGCCCGCTTACAGTGGCCTGTCTAATCGCTAGTAAATAAAGCAGTTAGACTGTATACTTTCTCGTCATTCTAATATTTTAGTTAACTATTTGGAGTCCTCATGGCACGCGTAACTGTTCAAGACGCTGTTGAAAAAGTTGGCAACCGTTTCGACCTAGTACTGATTGCGGCTCGCCGCGCTCGTCAAATGCAAACTGGCGGTAAAGATGCACTAGTGCCAGAAGAGAACGATAAGCCAACGGTTATCGCACTTCGCGAAATCGAAGAAGGTTTAATCACGAAAGATGTTCTGGACGCTCGTGAACGTCAAGAACAACAAGAGCAAGAAGCGGCAGAGCTAGCGGCAGTAAGCAGCATCGCTCACAACCGTTAATTCTGACTCGAGAATTCAACAACCTCCCGGGCCTATAATTTGTATCTATTCGATAGCCTCAAAGACGTTGCCCAAGAATACCTAACAGAGCCTCAGATTGAGGCTCTGCGTCAATCTTATGTGGTAGCGCGAGATGCCCATGAAGGGCAAACCCGTTCTAGCGGTGAACCATACATCATCCACCCTGTCGCTGTGTCTCGAATCCTAGCTGAAATGCGTCTGGATATCGAAACTCTCCAAGCTGCTTTATTGCACGACGTCATCGAAGATTGTGATGTCAGCAAAGAAGATCTCGAAGAGCAATTCGGAATCACCGTGGCTGAGCTGGTTGATGGTGTATCTAAACTGGACAAACTCAAATTCCGTGACAGGAAAGAGGCTCAGGCAGAGAACTTTCGCAAGATGGTTCTGGCCATGGTGCAAGACATCCGCGTTATTCTGATCAAACTGGCCGACCGAACGCACAACATGCGCACGCTTGGCGCACTTCGACCAGACAAAAAACGCCGTATCGCTCGTGAAACCCTAGAGATCTATTCACCACTGGCTCACCGTCTTGGTATTCACAATATCAAAACAGAGCTTGAAGAATTGGGCTTTGAAGCGCTTTACCCGAACCGTTATCGCGTCCTTAAAGAAGTGGTCAAAACGGCACGTGGTAATCGTAAAGAGATGATCCAACGCATCCACAATGAGATCGAGGGCCGCCTGCAAGATGTCGGTCTGAGTTCACGCGTTGTGGGTCGTGAGAAGAACCTGTTCTCTATCTATAACAAGATGAAAACCAAAGAACAGCGCTTCCACACGATTATGGATATCTACGCGTTCCGAGTGGTTGTTGATACCGCTGATACGTGTTACCGCGTTCTTGGTCAGGTGCACAGCTTATACAAGCCACGCCCGGGCCGCATGAAAGATTACATCGCGGTGCCAAAAGCGAACGGTTACCAATCCCTGCATACTTCTATGGTTGGCCCTCACGGTGTTCCGGTAGAAGTACAGATCCGTACTGAAGATATGGATCAAATGGCGGATAAAGGTGTTGCTGCGCACTGGTCTTACAAAGATAAAGGCGACAAGTCTGGCACGACTGCGCAAGTGAAAGCTCAGCGCTGGATGCAAAGCCTGCTTGAACTGCAGCAAAGCGCGGGTAACTCATTTGAATTCATTGAAAATGTAAAATCAGATCTGTTCCCAGACGAAATTTACGTCTTCACACCAAAAGGTCGTATTGTCGAGCTACCACTTGGCGCAACGGCAGTTGACTTCGCATACGCGGTACATACTGACGTCGGTAACTCTTGTGTTGGTGCTCGTGTTGATCGTAATCCTTACCCACTGAGTAAGGCACTGAAAAACGGTCAAACGGTCGAAATCATCAGTGCGCCGGGCGCTCGTCCGAATGCAGCATGGCTGAACTATGTGGTGACTTCACGTGCTCGTACGAAGATTCGTCAAGTTCTGAAGACCATGCGTCGTGAAGAGTCGATCACACTAGGCCGACGCTTATTGAATCACGCACTTGGTCGCCACTCTATTGACTCGATTTACCCAGAAAACGTCAAGGAAGTCCTGACGGACCTTCGCTTAGAAAGCACAGATGATTTATTGGCCGCTATCGGCTTGGGTGAGTTAATGAGCATTGTCATTGCTCGTCGTCTGCTTGGCGATACTGAAGAACTGACCACGACCAGCT
Organism: Vibrio sp. J1-1; assembly: GCF_021728395.1. Classification (GTDB taxonomy): domain Bacteria; phylum Pseudomonadota; class Gammaproteobacteria; order Enterobacterales; family Vibrionaceae; genus Vibrio. Next base: position 213,902 of record NZ_JAKKCM010000005.1, read on the forward strand.
CGATTGCAACGGATTCGAAGAAGAAGCTGCCAATTCGTGGCGCGGAAGGGTTACTGCTGACATTTGCAAACTGTTGTCACCCAATACCGGATGATCACATTATCGCGCACGTATCACCGGGCCGTGGTTTAGTTGTTCACCGCGAAACCTGTCCAAACGTACGTGGTTACCAGAAAGAACCGGATCGCTACATGGCGGTTGCCTGGTCTGACGATTACGATAAAGAGTTCATTGCTGAACTCAAAGTCGACATGCTCAACCATCAGGGTGCGCTCGCTGAGCTAACCAACGTAATTTCGAAAACTGGGTCAAATATTCATGGCCTGTCAACGGAAGAACGCGATGGTCGTTTGTATACCGTCACGGTACTGTTAACCACCAAAGATCGTGTCCATCTGGCTGGCATCATGCGTAAAATTAAAGCGATGCCACATGCGACTCGAGTCAGGCGCAGAAGAAAATAATAACAACCATCGCCACCTACTCCGCTAGGTGGCGATTTTTTATATCCCTATTTATTTACTATGAACCTAGAACGCTACCACCGTATCCACCAAGTGCTGAAAGCACGCCAGACCGACCTGACCTTATGTCTTGAGGAAGTCCACAAACCAAATAACGTCTCAGCGGTGATCCGTACTGCCGATGCCACTGGCTTACACAAAGTCCACGCCATTTGGCCAGATAAGATGCGCACCTTAAGCCACACCTCTGCAGGCGCCCGTAACTGGGTAGAAGTGGACACTCACGATTCTATCGAAAGCGCCGTTACAGAGTTAAAAGCGCAAGGAATGCAGGTGCTGGTGACGAATCTGTCGGAAACTGCGGTCGACTTCCGTGAAATCGACTACACCAAGCCAACGGCAATCATTTTAGGCAGTGAGAAAGTGGGCGCTTCAGAACAAGCGAAACAGCTCGCCGATCAAGACATTATCGTCCCGATGGTCGGCATGGTGCAGTCGCTTAATGTTTCTGTCGCAAGTGCGGTTATTTTGTATGAAGCTCAGCGCCAGCGTGAAGCCGCCGGCATGTACAACCGTGAAGAAAGCGCTCTGCCGAAAGAGACCATCAACCGAATTCTATTCGAACGCGGCCACCCAGTTCTGGCTAAAGTAGCGAAGCGTAAAGGACTAGCCTACCCGCCACTCGATGATGAAGGTCAGATCGTCGCTGACGAAGCCTGGTGGAAAGAGATGCAAAGCAAGTAACCGGCTCTCATCATCCTGAACAGCGACGAAGGAGCGTGATTTAGGATCTACTCTCCGAGAGTACTGAGGCTAACCGTGTTAACGTCAGCTACATACTTATTGTAAATAGATTCCTGATGTCGCTTAGGCTCCTCGGAATGACATCTTATCAGCCAGAACATGATACTGACTAAAGCTTGCCTATTTTTTCCTGTACAAAAACACAGCTCCGTGGTTAACATACTGCAATGTTAACCATTTTCTTGAGCCCGCTATGTCTGCCCAACTGTTATCTGCTGTTCCATTAACTTCTCTTTCTGGGGTTGGCGCGAAAGTCGCAGAAAAACTTGCCAAAGTCGGCTTGCATTCGGTTCAGGACTTACTGTTTCATTTGCCACTTCGTTACGAAGATCGTACCCGTATCTATCCTATTGCTAAGCTCCATGCTGGACTGTGGGCGGCGGTACAAGGCAAGGTTATGGCCGTGGATACCATTTTTGGTAAACGCAAAATGCTCACGGTAAAAATCAGCGATGGTAACGGCACCATTACGCTGCGCTTTTTCAATTTTACCGCGGCAATGAAGAACAACTTTTCTCAAGGTAAGTTAGTGCACGCTTACGGGGAAATAAAGCGTGGCGGAATGGGATTAGAAATCGTCCACCCTGATTACAAGTTCTACATCAGCGAACAAAAGCCAGATGTAGAACAAAACCTGACGCCCGTTTATCCAACCACAGATGGTCTGAGACAAATCACTCTGCGTAATCTGACCGAGCAGGCATTAGCGTTACTCGATAAAGCCGCCGTGCAAGAGTTACTGCCAGCGGGTTTATACAACCACCAGATCACCATGTCTCAGGCATTGCACACCATTCACCGACCGCCACCAACGATCAATCTGGATGAGTTTGACGAAGGTAAACATCCGGCACAAATCCGTCTGATCATGGAAGAGCTACTGGCTCAGAACCTATCTATGTTGGCTGTACGCAGTAAAGGACAGCAAGATGCCGCGTTGCCACTTGCCCCATGTGAAAAGCTCAAGAAACAGCTGCTGGAACAACTGCCATTCTCACCAACCAATGCTCAGGCGCGAGTGGTAAAAGAGATTGAAACCGATTTAGAGAAGCCCCACCCGATGATGCGCCTGGTTCAGGGCGATGTTGGCTCAGGTAAAACACTAGTGGCGGCATTAGCGGCCGCTCGAGCAATTGAGCACGGTTATCAAGTGGCTCTCATGGCTCCAACCGAACTGCTTGCAGAGCAACACGCCATCAACTTCGCGAACTGGTTTGAATCAATGGGCATTCAGGTCGGCTGGCTAGCGGGTAAGTTAAAGGGTAAAGCCAAAGAAGCTGAGCTCGCTCGTATTGCCAGCGGGGAGGCACAAATGGTAGTGGGTACTCACGCACTATTCCAAGAGCATGTAGAATTTCATCATCTGGCACTGGTGATTATTGATGAGCAACACCGATTTGGTGTTCACCAGCGATTAGAGCTACGTGAGAAAGGCGCCAAGCAAGGTGCTTATCCTCACCAACTCATCATGACCGCCACCCCGATTCCTCGAACCCTAGCTATGACCGCGTATGCCGATTTGGAAACCTCGGTGATTGACGGATTACCACCGGGACGAACACCAATTCAAACCGTGGCAATTCCTGATACCAAGCGCGACGACATTGTGGAACGCGTTCGTCATGCTTGTCTCAACGAAGGTAAGCAAGCCTACTGGGTGTGTACACTGATTGATGAATCTGAGGTATTGGAGGCGCAAGCTGCCGCTGATACTGCTGAAGAACTGCAACGCAAGCTGCCTGACGTAAAAATTGGCTTGGTTCATGGACGTATGAAGCCAGCGGAAAAACAAGCTGTGATGCAAGATTTTAAAGACAACAAACTGCACCTTCTTGTCGCTACGACGGTGATCGAAGTTGGTGTGGACGTACCAAACTCAAGCCTGATGATCATCGAAAACCCGGAGCGACTCGGTTTAGCTCAGCTACACCAGCTGAGAGGTCGCGTTGGACGTGGCTCTGTCGCCAGTCATTGTGTTCTACTCTATCATTCACCGCTGTCGAAAACCGCGCAAAAGCGTCTTGGTGTTCTGCGAGAAAGCAACGACGGCTTTGTGATTGCGCAGAAAGATTTGGAGATCCGTGGCCCTGGTGAGTTATTAGGTACCAAGCAAACCGGACTGGCAGATTTTAAAATTGCTGATTTGGTTCGAGATCAGCGCTTGATTCCCGAAGTTCAGCGTGTTGCTCGCCATATTCACGATAATTACCCTACTCAAGCTACGGCGATTATCGAACGTTGGTTAGGCGAACGGGATATTTACTCCAAAGCTTAAAATTGTTCAATTAACTGATTATCAACGCCCAAAAGCAATCGTTTGCTTTTTAAATAAATCACTCTATAATCGCGCACAAATTTAGGGTATTTACCCAAACCAATCTGAGTTGACACTGATTAACAGCAATCACAGATCAAAACGTCAGCTCCTCCCAGTCCTCCCATTCAGCGAGCGTTGGGTAATAAACATTGCGACAAGCGAGACAAACCATGACAACTTCAAACCGATCTTCGGAACTGGTCTATCAATTAAATGATCGTCCACCACTGCCACAAACCATTTTCGCCGCTATTCAGCACCTGCTGGCGATGTTCGTTGCAGTTATTACCCCTTCGTTGATCATCTGCCAATCGTTAGGCGTTCCAGCCGATCAAACCAACACCATCATTAGCATGTCTCTATTTGCTTCTGGTGTGTCGTCATTTATTCAGATTCGTACCTTTGGCCCGATAGGTTCTGGCCTATTGTCAGTACAAGGCACCAGCTTTAACTTTTTAGGTCCGATTATTGGTGCGGGTTTATCCTTAAAAGCTGGCGGTGCAGACATCAGCACAATGATGGCGGCGATTTTCGGTACGATTCTGGTGGCTTCATTTGCAGAAATTCTGCTGTCTCGAGTGCTTGAGCACGCGCGCCGCATCATTACTCCGCTGGTTTCTGGCATTGTGGTGACTCTGATTGGTCTGACATTGATTCAGGTTGGATTAGTCTCAATGGGTGGCGGTTATGCGGCAATGGGTGACGGCACGTTTGGCAGTCTGGATAAACTGGCTCTGGCTGGCACAGTATTAGGTCTGATCGTGATTCTGAACCGCTCAAACAACCCTTACATTCGCGTTGCTTCTATTGTGATTGCCATGCTGGTTGGCTATGTGCTGGCCTACTTTATGGGCATGGTGGATACATCCAACCTGAGTGAAACTAACCTGGTTGCGCTGCCAATTCCGATGCAATACGGCTTAGCGTTCGACTGGTCGCTATTTATTCCGTTAGTACTGATTTTCTTTATTACTGCGCTGGAAGCAATCGGCGATATTACCGCAACGTCAGAAGTGTCAGGTGAGCCAGTCAAAGGTCCGGTTTACATGAAACGCATCAAAGGTGGTGTGTTGGCTGACGGTTTAAACTCGGCTATCGCTGCGGTCTTTAACAGCTTCCCGAATTCGACGTTCAGCCAAAACAACGGCATCATCATGCTGACTGGCGTCGCAAGCCGTTACGTGGGTTACTTCATTTCAGGTATGTTAGTTGTGCTTGGTCTATTCCCGGGCGTAGCCAGCTTCGTTCAACTGATTCCTGAACCTGTACTTGGCGGCGCCACCATCGTGATGTTTGGTACCATTGCCGCTGCTGGTGTGCGTATTATCTCTCGTGTTGATCTCGACCGTCGTGCGATTTTGATCATGGCACTGTCCTTCTCGATGGGCCTGGGTATTGCTCAGAAGCCTGAAATTCTGCAATTCATGCCAGAATTTATTAAGAGCATCTTCTCTACTGGTGTCGCTGCCGGTGGTATCACTGCAATCATCTTGAACTTGCTATTGCCAGAGAAACTGGAAGACGAAGAGCCTGAAGCTCAAGAGATTAAAGAATCCTAAATTGATCAATAGGATGAGAAAAAGCCTAATCTCACAACTTAAGCTTAGTGCCGTTCGTTTAACCGCGAACGGCATATGACAATATCCCGTCTTTCTGAACAGCGACGAAGGAGCGTGATTCAGAATCTTCTATCCGAGCACTGTATCGCCAAAATGATTCCTGTACCTGTTCAGCACGCTGATAATAGATTCCTAGTCTCGCTATGGCTCGCAGGAATGACCCGTTATTTACTACATTAATGACATTACTTGGTCGGGAAGCTGATTTGTGCGATTAAGCCACCTTCACTGCGATTACGCATCACAACCGATCCCGAATGCTGGCTGACAATGCGCTTAACGATCGCCAAGCCAAGGCCTGTCCCTTCACTGCCGCGAGCGGTATCTCCACGTGTAAATGGTTCAAATAATTTACCGACCTGCTCTGGCTCAATACCGGGGCCGTTGTCTTCTACCGTAACCCACACCAGTTGATTGTCTGCGGTCATGCCCGTCGACACTTTGACCCAGCCATTGCCATAGCGAACCGCATTCACCACTAAGTTAGTCACTGCGCGTTTTATCGCAATCGAGTTGCCCAATGCGTATTTGATAGACGGTTCGATTTGCGTCTCAATTTCCCGATCATCACAGCCTTCAGAGCTCGCGACATCGCCTACAATGTCGTTCAGAGACACCGCCTCAAAAGTCTGGTTATTCACTGGCTTAAGATAATCCATGAACTGACTGATGATTTCATTACACTCTTCCGTATCGCTGATGATGCCTTCGGCTAAATAGCTTTCCTCTGGTGACATCATTTCCGTCGCTAGGCGAATTCGAGTCAGCGGGGTGCGCAAATCATGACTAATACCCGCCATCAATAAGGCGCGATCTTCTTCCAACTCCTGAATGCCTTTCGACATCTGATTAAAAGCACGGGTCACCGCGCGAATTTCTGACGCGCCTTTCTCTGGTATTGGTGGCGGTATCTCACCACGCCCAACCCCCTTAGCTGCTTTTTCCAACGCAAGTAACGGGCGGTTTTGAAAACGAATAAACAGCCAACCACCCGCGATAATCAGCAGTGCCATGATCAGACTATTGCGAAATAGCGGTGCAAAATCCTCTTCTTGCAGCTCAGAAAGGGGAATACGAATTAGCGAGTTTGGCAGCTTATCGATATGCATCCACAAGATGTAACTCTCCTCGCCCAATATCAAACGTACTTCGGTCGGAGAATCCAGTTCCTGAGTCATTTCTTCCGACATCAATTCAATCGACATCGCGTGATTAAACTCATCCGCTCTTTCACTATCAATGCTGTGGACCGTCACCCCTAGCCTTTCTAATAACTGGCGTCGTAATGGCGCCTCAGCTTGAAGCTCTCCATCGGCATCAAGTACCAAGTTGAGCTCATGAGCCAGAATTTTGTTGAACTGCTGCAGACTCGGCATCAGTGCATAGTTGAAAACGGCGTAATAAGAAAAAACTTGGCTAGCGAGAAGCAAAGAGATGAATAGCAGAATAGATTGAGTGAGAGAGCTTCGGATTCGCATGGACAGTTCCTGGTGATCCTAACAGAGTATTGCTAAAAGAAAGTGCCTAATCGCGATTTTCCGCCCTCATATAGGAGATATAAGAGGACGGAATGTGCAGACGAATATCAGAGTACAGTTGCGCGAATTAAACTTCTTTGCCGTCTGGGACAAATACGTAGCCTAAGCCCCATACCGTCTGAATATAACGTGGTTTGCTCGGATCATCTTCCAGCATGCGACGAAGACGAGAAATTTGTACGTCAATAGAACGTTCCATTGCCGAATATTCACGACCACGTGCCATATTCATCAGTTTGTCACGCGACATTGGCTCGCGCGCATTGGTGACTAAGGCTTTTAATACGGCAAACTCGCCAGATGTTAACGGCATCGCTTTTTCACCACGGAACATTTCACGCGTTCCAAGGTTTAAACGGAACTCGCCAAACTCCACCACTTTTTCTTCCGTACTTGGCGCACCCGGCAGTTCGATAGTTTGACGACGTAATACCGCTTTAATGCGAGCCAGCAACTCACGCGGGTTAAATGGTTTTGGCAGGTAGTCGTCTGCCCCAACTTCTAAGCCAACGATACGATCAACTTCGTCACCTTTTGCGGTAAGCATCAGGATCGGCAGCATGTTGTTCGCGTTACGTAAGCGACGGCAGATAGATAAGCCATCTTCACCTGGCAACATCAAATCCAGCACCATTAAGTGAAAGTTTTCGCGCGTCAGTAAGCGATCCATTTGTTCACCATTGGCAACACTACGAACCTGAAAACCTTGCTCAGAAAGGTAACGCTCCAATAGAGCACGTAAACGGGCATCGTCATCAACCACTAAAATTTTATGATTTTCCTGCATTGAAACATCCTTTCAAAAGCGTCTATTGTCGAAAATGTATCACTGTTTCTTTAAACGTGCTTGAGCAAATTGTTACTCTTTTTATCTTAGCCGCTCTTTTGACACATTATTTCTAAAACACAGAGGCAATATTGAGCGAAGTTATTGCTCAGATTAGCAAAAATATAGCCGATGAAACGGAGGTTATTGGCTCAGTTCCCACTCGGTTTCGCTGTTGGCTTGCAACTTTTCCTTGTGAGTACTTTCTTTAATTTCTGCATGTGATTTTTGGCGCGACTCCTCTCTAAGACACTCACTTTGAACTGAAGCTAGCGCGCGTTCCAGCCCTTCAATATGCTGCTTTTTACCTTGCACTTTGGCGTATTCAAGCTGCTGCTCGACAGCAAACTCCTTTGCATCACACCCTTTTAGTTCTTCTTGGGAAAACGCAGAAAATGAACATCCTAGGGTTAATACGGTGCCACTAATCACTGCTCTCATCATTTATGGTCTCCTTTAAAAGCGCTCAATGTCTTTTGCTCAGGATGAATGAGGGTTTTGGTTAAACTGGCGCAATCATTACCCTGACTGACCGGTCTTTCTAATTATGGGGTTGTCGCGTCAGAACTGGATACGTTGTACTCAATCGAGTTAATAAACCACTCTTTCTCGCCTTCTGGCGTTTTAACTATAAACTCTTCATCAACTTGTTTTTTTAGCATCGCACGCGCCATTGGTGAGTCGATAGAGATATAACCTTTGGCATCGCCATAAATCTCTTCCGGCCCGACAATTCGAAACTTCTTCACATCACCCGCTTCATTCTCGATCTCTACCCACGCACCAAAAAAGACTTTGCCTTCCTGTTGGGGGGAGTAGTCGACGATAGTCACTTCAGGTAAAAACTTTCTGAGAAAACGAACGCGGCGATCTATTTGACGCAATAGTCGTTTATTGAAGGTGTAATCTGCATTTTCAGAACGATCGCCCAGGCTGGCAGCCCAAGTGACTATCTTGGTGATTTCTGGTCGCTTCTCGTTCCAGAGATAATCATGCTCTTGTTTGAGTTTGTTATAACCTTCACGCGTAATCAGCTTAGTTTTCAATTTTTCTCCTTTAGAGGCGTGTGATTTTGGTTTGGTTTATGCCCCGACTCGAATCCTGAGATTATACCAATCACAGTGCGCAAAACACGGGGCGACGTTAGAGTTCAGCCTACAAATTGACTGATTTTTTACTTTTTGGCATCCGACTTTTTGGTCACGATGTAATTGGTATCGCTCGACACCACCACACCATGCTTTAAAAAGTTTTTACCTAAAATCATGCTGTACTTAAAACGTTCTCTGTCCTGAAGGTTGACCTCAATTTTCTTCTCCAGATCCCCCAGTTTCACGTGCATTTTCACCACAGGCCTAACGTTGGCTTTTTCTCCTTTCTTCGCGGTAATGTGCATCACATTGACCACTTCGCGCGTGAAGGTTCGCTTCTCTCCATGATCGTTCTCATAAGTGAAGCTCACCATATCTTTGCCATCTTTCTGAAATTGCTTAATATCAGTGGCACTGATTGAACTCACATCAGCCCCCGTATCCAACTTCACCGGGAACAACATGCCTTCCACTTCAGCGACTTCAATATGACCAGCCCGGAATAACGGTTTGGCATCCAATAGATGATCGGCACGCGTATTCAGCAACACACCACCTTTCGCCATGTCATGACCAAACACGAAAAACGGTTGGGTTTCATACTGTTCCAGAACATCAATAGCAAATTCCAGTGACTGCTCGGTATGACCAAACTCGAAGTTCCCTTCAACCACAGGACGCACCATATCGCCCACTCTTAACTTTTTCACAACGGGTTTGGTGATTTTTTCCTCTTTGCCCTGTTCATTGGTTAAGTAATAGGTCGCCACTTCATCTTTACCTTTTTCGCTCAGTTCAAAACCATGCACGCGCAGAAGCGGTGTTTTGACGGTAAAGGTTGGGTAAGCGGGCACTGAGTAACCATCAATATTGACCGTCTCCTCAGGAGAAATCACCAGAGGCTTGGCTTTCAGAGCACTCTTAAAGGTCTTCTCAACACCACCTAGCAGGTTTTCTTTATCGGTATCGACCACAAAGTACTGGCTAACCACATCGTTACCTAAGCGAAGCTGTGAGCTAAAATTGCTGCGATCACGCAAATACACCAACCAGTGCTGAGTTTCGCTTTCCGACACTTTCACAGGTAAATACACCAGTGGTCGCTCGCCTTTCGTCGTTTTAAGCATACGAATCAGCGGCAGTGTCATCGGGTGTCGCTTGCCGTTTTCGCCCTCTAAAGTGAAGGAGACTTGCTTGGCCTTCTTATCCACGTTGATATCCAGAGCGTGCGCATTCGTGTAGCGACTGCGGATCGAAACACTCACTTTGTAAGGAACGCCTTCAACAGAGACAAGCTCTTGCTTACCAATCATTTTGGCCTTGGGCTGCTGCTGCAGGTAGTCATATCCGGCAAACACCCACGCGTTGTCCTTCAGGTACGTTTTACCAATCAAAATCGGCGCGGAAAACTGCTTACGAGCGGTTAAGTTCACAACGGTATCCACCGTATGGCCCGCAATCGTCATCGGCATTTTTACGGTTGGACGCAAAATCGGCTTTTTACTGGTGCGGCTTCGAATCGCACTTATGCGTTCCAAATCATCGGTGACAGTGATCGGTTTACCAGTGTAAGGGTGCTGAATGGTGAAACTCACTTTGACTTGATACGGCTCGAAAGTGCCATCATCCCATTTGGCTTTGGTGCCACCGAGATCATCGATTATCGCCCAAAGTAACTCGTTATCTTTCAGGTTACTGAAATCTGGGTTCGAGCTAGTGACACGAATATTCTCGGCATGCATCGACGTGGTATCGGCACCCGTATCAATCTTGCCCATAAATGGCACATCACTTAGCTCTGGAATCTCGCTGTAATAGACATTTTCTACCCGCCCTAACACCAGTTTGTTATCGAGTTGGTAGATTGGGTCCTGAGTGGTCGCGGAAAGAGATTGCGCCCAGCTAAACGGCGCAACAAGTAAGGCACAGGTAAGTGCCAAAGCCAAAGACATTTTCTTCATCATGATTATCCCTACGAGCTAAGGTATGTACTTTAGTTGGTAATCGAGGGTATAAGTTCTCAATTTAATTAAAGTTTTGACACAAACCTGACTGATGTCCACCAGCGCCCGGTAAATTTTTGCACTGCTCGCTGAAAACATTGCAAATTCATCGAATGACCCCAATGTTTATATCACTAATGAAACTCAACTGAATAAAAAGAGAATACACGGATGAGCCAAGCTATCTGTCGCATGATTGCTCAAGAGCTAAATGTTCGCCCAGAGCAAGTCAACGCTGCTGTCACCCTAATTGATGACGGTAACACGGTCCCTTTTATCGCACGTTACCGTAAAGAGGTGACTGGTGGCCTTGATGATACCCAACTGCGTACGCTGGACAGTCGCCTGTCTTACCTTCGTGAACTGGACGACCGTCGTCAAACCATTCTGAAGTCTATTCAGGAGCAAGGTAAGCTGACGCCTGAGCTGGAAAAAGAAATCACTCAGGCAGACAGCAAAACTCGTCTAGAAGATCTTTACCTGCCTTACAAACCAAAACGTCGCACTAAAGGCCAAATCGCGATTGAAGCGGGTTTAGAACCACTCGCTGACGCCCTATGGCATCATCCACAAACTGAGCCAGAAAGCGAAGCAAGCAAGTACCTTGATGCAGACAAAGGTATCGCGGATACCAAAGCGGCACTGGATGGCGCGCGTGCCATCATCATGGAGCGCATCGCAGAAGACGCCAACTTGTTAGAAAAGATCCGTGCACACCTGAACCGTAATGCAGAGCTCGTTGCCCGTGTTGTCGAAGGCAAAGAGAACGAAGGCGAGAAATTTAAAGATTACTTCAGCCACAATGAGCCACTCAGCAAAGTGCCATCTCACCGTGCCCTTGCGATGCTGCGTGGCCGTAATGAAGGTTTTCTTACATTGGCGATGAATGCCGATCCTGAACAGGAAGAAGGCGTTCGTCAGTCTTACTGTGAAACCCTCATTGCAGACCATTATGGCGTGACGTTGAGCAATGCACCCGCAGACACGTGGCGCAAACAGGTAATAAGTTGGGCATGGCGCATCAAAGTGTCAATGCACATGGAAACCGAGCTAATGGGTGCGATGAAAGAGCGTGCAGAAATCGAAGCGATTGATGTCTTCGCCACCAACCTGAAAGATTTGTTGATGGCGGCTCCTGCCGGTCCACGTGCCACGCTGGGTCTGGATCCAGGTCTGCGTACTGGTTCTAAAATCGCAGTGGTAGACTCCACCGGTAAAGTACTGACGACCGAGACCATCTACCCTCACCCGCCGCAAAAACAATACGATAAATCGGCTCAGATTGTGGACCAATTGGTTCGTAAGTTTAACGTTGACCTGATTGCCATTGGTAACGGCACTGCCTCTCGTGAGACAGACAGTTTTGTTGCGGACATTATCAAACGCGGCAACCTGAAAGTACAAAAAATCATGGTCAGCGAAGCCGGTGCATCGGTTTACTCTGCCTCTGAACTGGCGGCGAAAGAGTTCCCAAATATGGACGTTTCACTGCGTGGCGCTGTTTCTATTGCTCGTCGTTTGCAAGATCCTCTGGCAGAGCTGGTGAAAATCGATCCTAAATCCATCGGTGTGGGTCAATACCAGCATGATGTCAGCCAATCGATGCTGGCAAAACGTCTTGATGCAGTGGTAGAAGACTGTGTAAACGCCGTGGGTGTAGACGTCAACACCGCATCAGCCGCTCTGCTGACTCGCGTCGCTGGCCTCTCAAATACTATCGCACAAAACATTGTCGATTTCCGAGATGAAAACGGCCGCTTTGACGCGCGTACCACACTGAAAAAAGTGCCTCGCTTGGGGCCAAAAGCCTTTGAACAGTGTGCTGGTTTCCTGCGGATCATGGATGGCAAAAACCCGCTGGATGCCTCTTCGGTTCACCCGGAAGCCTACCCTGTTGTCAAAAACATCGCAGCGAAAAACAGCAAAGACATTAAAGCACTCATCGGCGATACCACCTTCCTGAAAAGCTTGCATGCTGTGGATTACACTGACGACAACTTTGGTGTTCCAACGGTGACAGATATCATCAAAGAACTGGATAAGCCGGGCCGTGACCCTCGCCCTGAGTTTAAAACCGCGACCTTTGCTGATGGTGTGAATACCGTGGCAGACTTGGAACCGGGCATGATTCTGGAAGGTGTGGTATCGAACGTCGCAAACTTTGGTGCATTCGTTGATATCGGTGTCCATCAAGACGGATTGGTACACATCTCAGCACTGACCGATCGCTTTGTCTCTGACCCGCGTGAAGTGGTAAAAGCAGGTGACATCGTCAAAGTAAAAGTGATGGAAGTGGATGTTCAGCGTAAACGTATCGCTCTGTCGATGCGTCTGAACGATGAACCGGGCCAAGACAATCGTAGCCAGCGTTCTGCCGCGCCGCGTCGTAATGATCAGCAACGTCGTCAACCTCGTCGCGATGATACCTCATCAAACAATGCAGTAGGAAATAATGCAATGGGTGGCGCTTTTGCGGCGGCTTTTGCCAAGGCGAAAAAGTAAATTCCGCAAAAATAAAGAAAACGCTCCAGTCAGGTAGCTCTGCTGGAGCGTTTTTATTTGAGTAGAGTGTTGAGTTATTACAATACTGCTATTACGTCTGACGGTGTATGAGGCGCGACCGAGTGACCATAATGAAACTTGATTACTTTCCTGCGCCTTTCCATCAATCCTTGATAGATCGCAGCATCCAGAATGCGCGTTGGTAAGCGAAAGCGTATCGTATAGCCTTTACCCTGTTCTTCACTGTACGACTTGAGTGCGAGTAATCCGAAAAGCCGTTCTAACGTATCGGCTGGTTCTTCAGAGTGACGAGCATCAACTTCAGGCTCCCCTTCATAACTGGGATGTTCGGAAGGATCCCAAGCAGATTGACGTCGCCGTTTGTCATCCTCTTTTACTTTGCGCTCAGCACTGGTTTTAACCAATGCCATCGTTGGCGTCACAGGCTCCCGGACTTTGTTGTCACGAGCCGCTTGCTCCGTTTGTACATTCACGGACGGGGCGATCAATGGCACACTTACGTTAGTCGGTGACACAATCATTGCGAACCCTCCTGGAGTCGCCCACTCGTCTATGCCGCTAGCAAATACAGCCTAGCTCAAACCCTATGTCGACCATATTTTGAACAACTTGAGTTTTTTACCTTACAAACCGTTAGCGGAAAGCAAATTCTCGAACTTGCGCACAAAACGCGTCATGTTCTGTCATAAACGGCGCATGGGAAGACTGGCTAAAAATGCCATGCTCAGTGTGTGGCAGCTGTTCATTGAGATCGCTGGCAACTTTAATCGGTACCAGTCCGTCTAATCGTCCATACAAACGTAACATCGGCATGGTCAGTGACGTAAGCGCATCGCGCAGATCGACTTCCGCCAAGATATTTAACCCCACCAGCAGCGAATCTGGATTTGGTTGAGGGCGGGAGAGCACCGCTTGCTTAAGTAATTTTACATCTTTACGCGCAGACGGACTGCCCATTGCTTGCAGCGCCATAAAGCGTTCGATAGTGAGCGAAAAGTCTTCCAGCAACTGTTCTGTAAAAGCACTCAAGACCTTTGGCTGGATACCACGCCATGCTTTCTCTGCCGCAAATTTAGGAGAACTCGCCACAGTGATTAATTTATTCACTCGCTCTGGAGCATTAATAGCAATATGAGTTGCCACCAGACCGCCTAATGACCAGCCCAGCCATATCGCTTTTTCTGGCGCACCTTTAAGCACCATCTTCGCAATGTGACCTACATCTTCGCCGTGATGTTCAGCGCTGTGGCCGTATCCTGGAAGGTCAACCACATGCACCCGAAAATAGGGCTGAAGAGACTCGACTGTTTGTTGCCAAACGGCACCATTCATTCCCCAGCCATGCAGCAACACCAGATCTGTTCCCTGACCAAACAACTGCCAGTGTAAATTCGTGCTCATGCTCTCAATCTCTCCCACTTAACTTATTCCTTGCGCTTACATCCTGGCGTTAGTCTGTGCAAAACCTCTACCTGAATAAGTTGTATGTTATCTCATCACTGGCAAAACATCATGCATCACGTGCTCGGTAGCCAATGTGGTTTATGCAGGCTGCCGCTGGAAACATCGCAACCGCCGAACGCTCTTCGTTGGTGTAGCCATTGTTTTCAGTATCTTAATCCAATAACAAGGTGCCAACATTGCGGTTTGGCGATGCAGGAAACAGAAAGGAGCGACATGGTATGTGGCGAGTGCTTGACAGAGCCGCCTCCCTGGCAACGGCTCATCACTCTCGGTGACTATGCGTTTCCTCTGTCTCGCGAGGTTCAACGCTTTAAAGATCATGGCGAGAGTTGGCACGTAGCAGCATTAACGCGACTGCTCGCGGCGCGCATTTCTTCTCCAGCGACACTGATTACCAGCGTTCCACTACACTGGCGACGCTATTTGTCGCGTGGGTTCAATCAAAGTGATGTACTTGCCAGACACTTGGCAACCCATCTGCATCGCCACTTTGACCCTAAAGTATTCCGTCGTATCCAATACGCAGACTCCCAGCGAGGCCACTCTAAATCTCGGCGAGAGCAAAACTTGCAAGGCGCATTTATCCTCAATAAAAAGCCGATGTATCAACACGTGGCGATTGTTGATGATGTCGTCACAACAGGCAGTACTGTACGACAATTATGCCAATTACTACTTGAAGTTGGTGTAGAAAGCATCGATATTTACTGCATCTGCAGAACACCTGCTCCTACTTCGCTCTAGATCGATTCACTATGCCTTATCAGCAAAAAAGCTAGACCCATACGTCAACAAGAGTAGAATAGCAGCAGTAACCTACAAATTTACTCGGGTATTGTCGTGTCAAATATTACTATTACAGAAACTGCGCAAACGCATTTCGCTAATCTTCTTGGTCAACAGCCAGAAGGGACTAACATTCGTATTTTCGTTGTAAACCCAGGTACACAAAACGCTGAATGTGGTGTGTCTTACTGCCCACCTGAAGCGGTGGAAGGAACTGACACAGTGCTCCCATACAGCGGCTTTTCAGCATACGTTGATGAGTTGAGCCTGCCATTCCTTGAAGACGCTGAAATCGACTTCGTTACAGACAAAATGGGTTCTCAACTAACGCTAAAAGCACCAAACGCTAAAATGCGTAAAGTGTCGGATGATGCACCGCTTGTTGAGCGTGTTGAATACGCTATCCAAACTCAGGTAAACCCGCAGCTTGCTGGCCACGGCGGTCACGTAAGTCTGGTTGAAATCACTGATGACGGTGTTGCTATCGTTGCATTTGGTGGCGGCTGTAACGGCTGTTCAATGGTCGACGTAACACTGAAAGAAGGCATCGAAAAAGAGCTACTAAACCAGTTTTCTGGTGAGCTAACAGCGGTTCGAGATGCTACAGAACACGATCGTGGTGATCACTCTTACTACTAAGTAAGTACTGTCGTTGAAAATGGGAGACTCATGTCTCCCGTTTTTGTATCTAGCATGCGTCAGAGCGATAAATTCCAGCTAGCAACTCAGGCAGACTTTTCATATATTAAGAGTCTTACGCACCTCGTAAAACCCAACGACACCAAGGAGCCAGCGCTATGTCGAAAAGGACCCCACCAGAGATTCTCTCTTGCCAGACTGTCGCAAAGTCTAAGCTGTTTGCAGTGGAAGCCCTCGACCTTCGCTTTTCTAATGGCGAACATCGCACTTACGAGCGTATGAAACCTAGTGGCCGAGATGCTGTAATGGTTGTGCCTGTTACCGAACAGGGCGATCTCCTGTTGGTACGCGAGTACGCGGCTGGTACAGAACGGTATGAATTGGGCTTTCCCAAAGGTCTTATCGATCCGGGAGAAACACCACATGAGGCGGCAGACCGCGAGCTGAAAGAAGAAATCGGCTTTGGCTGCAATCAATTAACCGCTTTAAAACAAGTTGTCCTCGCCCCCTCTTACTTTTCCAGCAAAATGACCCTGTTTTTAGGTCAGGCGTTGTATCCGGAAAAACAAGAAGGTGACGAACCAGAGCCATTAGAAATTGTGCGCTGGCCACTGGCGCAAGCTGAAGAGCTCATCACGCACTTGGATTTCTGTGAAGCACGCAGCATCACCGCATTGATGTTAGCACTGAAACATTTACGCAATACCACTCGCAACAGTAACCAATAACAACAACAGAGCCAAATCATCGTTGTGAGTAAGGACAATCACCTATGCCAATGACAAAAGATCTATCTCATCTACTTCCTCAAGTTATTGAGATCGCCCGCAGCGCCGGGCAATTGATCCTTGATATCTATCAAAATAAGCAATACGAAGAATACACCAAAAGTGATGAAACGCCGGTTACCAGTGCTGATATCGCTGCACACAAGTTCATCATTGAACGCCTGAGCGAACTGACTCCGGATATTCCCGTATTGTCTGAAGAAGACGCAGACATCAGCCTGTCAAAACGTGCCCAATGGCAACGCTATTGGCTGGTAGACCCTCTCGATGGTACTCAGGAATTCATCGCACGCAGTGGCGACTTCGCGACGATTATCGCCCTAGTCGACAACAACAAGCCGACGCTAGGCGTTGTTTATGGCCCAGTGTCTGGTGTCACTTATTATGCCTACAGCGGAAAAGGCGCATGGAAAATTCCCGACATGTCGGAGAGCGTGAGAATCCACACTCATAAGCACGAACAGCCCGGTCAAAATATTGCGATTGCCATCAGCCGTCGTCAGGACATCAACCGCATCACTAACCGCATGAGCAGCGCCTGGAATTACGAACTGATCCCACTTGGCTCTGCTGCATTAAAAGCGTGTTTAGTTGCTGAAGGTGCGGTGGACTGTTACCTGCGCTTAGGGCCAACTGGCGAGTGGGACACAGCCGCGACACAGTGTATTGTTGAAGAGGCTGGAGGGCGCATCCTGAGCACTCAATTGGAACCTCTGTCTTACAATGAGCGCGAAACGTTGGAAAACCCTAACTTCATCGTATTGGGTGATGAATCATTACCTTGGAATGATATTCTTCAGCGAAAAGATTAACTTTCTCGCCCCGACAGAGTGAACTTCTATAAGGCCACGAATCTAATTCGTGGCCTTTCTTTTATCGCAGTACAGCTATCAGGGCATTTAGCCTACTATGATCCAAAAGCTACCCAAGCTGTACAGCCACCAACAAAGCAACTGAAAATCAATCAGTTAAACCGTAGTGCATAGACGGGATATTTTCTCGTACAGCGATTAGAGGGTTTGGCCTACCATGATCCAAAAACAAAAAGAGCTGCACATTGGCAGCTCTTTTCTTTGTCTAATTTAGGTTTTATTTAAAAGCGCCCTTTGTAGTCAAACTCATATTGACCTTGTGAATTTGGCTTACCGAGCCATTGCAGCTGATCTCCCATCGCTGAAGGGAACTCTGCGCCCGGCTTAAACCATGCTTTCGTCGAGTAACGCTGGTTAGGCATTAACTCAGCCGAAAACGCCGCTGAGACTTGCGGGCTATTTTGTTCACCGGACGCAGCCAGCACGCTGTCTTTACAGCTCAAGTTTGCTACGACCGGACCGAGCTCTAAGCGCCCCAATGGACTTTGTATGCCACTCGCACTCCACACCAAGGTACCATCCCCCTCACTACACCAAGGAGAAGCATACGTTGCGTGGTGGATATTGAGCTCCAACTGCCCATCGACACCAACAGGAACAGGTAAGCGCGCCTGCTCAACGACTTTGACTGCCGGAACAGAGGCCACCAAGTCTTTTGCGTAGGCATCACCAAACAAACCATAACCAACTAAACCACGTCCTCGTACATCCATATCGCTGCCACGACCAAAACGCACGGCAAATTCTGCTTTACCAGTAAATAAAGCGGACCATTGGAAATCCCAGCTAACTTCACCCAAGTTTTGACGTTGCCAACGCACATTGGAAGCCTGACCTTGCCATATGGTGCCCTGAGCCCCCTGGATATCGAGTCCTCTCATCTTTGGACTTTGTTGAACAACCCAGGATACCGGCAGCCCCATTAATAAACTCACTGAAAAGCAGGCAATAAAGATGACTGCATAAAGTACAACTCGCTTCACTTTATCCTCGCTTAAACTGCAGACGATTCACCTCGATCATGCCCGCCTGTTCGGTTCGATCAATATCCAAGAACTCCACTTCGATACCTTGCTGTTCTTTCAAATACCGCAACCAATCAACCAACTGGTTAAAGGCTAATGGTTTGATCCACACCTGAACACTCTCATTGCGGGGCTGTACACGGATCAACTCAACCTTATAACGGCGTGCCGAAGATGACACCAGTTGGTTAAGAGGCTGATTCGAGTAGGTCACACCACCACTCTTACGCAGTGCCGTGATGTCGTCTGCTTTGTCTTTCACCCAGGCAAGAAGCTCTCTCTCACTCTGTATTCTTGACTGTGCCAATTCTGCTCGCTGACTCATCGGTTGTAATATGCCCCAATAAATGAGACCGACAATTACGAGCACTCCACACCCCATCATCATACGCTGTTCACGCTGTGAGATACTGCTCCACCAAGTTTGGACTTGAGAGATTAAATTCTTCATCACCACCTCACAAACGTTTCAATACAAAACTGCCCATCACAACTTTATCGTTGCGATTAAGCTGGCCTTGCTCGACATTAAACCTTTCAGCAAGCTTGACTCGAGCCTGCTCAAAAGGCTGAAAATCCGAGCTGCGAGCGTGAATTCTTACTTCTCCACGCTGGCCATCATATTTGAAGCTGGTAATTTCCAAATCATCAACCTGACTCAGCGCAGAAGGAAGTGCAGCCAGCCAAACCAACATCGCTTCATCACCAGAACCACCAGACAAGCGACGCTCTTCATCCGTCATTTGGCGTTTAAGGTAACTGACGGTCGGAATGCGATTTTTACCTGGGAAAATCTGGCGAAAAATGCGTTCACTTTCTTCGCGGTACGCCTGAGCCTGAGCTTCATACTTATGTACCATTAGCAACTGCTGAGCGACCATGACCACGAGCAAAACGCCCGCAGCGATGGCGGCTTTTTGCCATATTTTCCAGTATTTACCCCAAGAGGATTTCGGCTTAAATGTTCCGGTTAGTAAGTTGGTTTTGCTTTCAGCCACACCTCTGGCTAACAACGCCATCGTCATTTCTTCTGGCTGAGGAACCCATACTTCACTGACGGCAGACTCTGGAACTGAACTGTAACAGTCGAGCTTCCAACCTTCATGGCTTTGCAAATAAGATGAGAGATAAAGGTCTAGCCATGAATCATCTACCACCGCACCTTCGGTTTGTGAATGGCGAATCAGCCACTGATCACCCATCAGTGCAGCGCTGCTATTCTCACTCTCTGGTAATGCCAAAACATCTGGCAAAATACGCTTAATTGTCATTCCCTGGCTCAAGAAGCGCTGCAGTACGGTTTGGACCCACATTCGCTCAACCGCACACACGTGCGCTTTACCCGATTGCTTGCTTAATACCGTGAAGTGAAGACTGTCGACATCTTGTGCCACTTCGTCTTCTACCAGATACGGCAGCATGGTGTCGAACTGACGTTCTGCGCCTGCGGGGATATCCACTTGAGTGAGCACGACATCGTTACTTGCCAGTAAAGCAAACACCGGACGCTGGTTAGCGTAAGACACTAACTCATCCAAATGTTCCCACCCGGCGATTTCGCCGCTGGCAATCACTTCCTGCTGCTCTGTCGACCACACCACCCAAGGAATGGTACTTTGTTGTTCGCTACTCAGCCGAACGGTCAGAAACTCGCTCACTGATCCCTCCAAAACGACGGCGTACTACCGTCACTGTATCTCTGTTTGTACTTTGCAAAAGGCTGCGGATACGTACGCGTGAATCATCCACCAGCACTTGTGCATCTAATTCGAAGAAAGCGCTATCAACGCCTAAATAAGCTTTGGCTTCCTTCGTGATATTTTCGTTTAAGCCAGCTAATTCTGACTCGGCTAAAAACGCTTCAATATTGTCCCAACCATCGAATGGGCGCTTTTCTATCAACTGTACCGCATCACTGTTGCTCAAACCGGGTGAGAACATCGCGACTAAAATTGGCGCTTGTTCAGCTTCAATAGTATTCACGTTCAGACGCCAGTCATCGCTTGGCAGTGCACAGACTAACGGCGCTATTTTTTGATAGAACTCGCCACTCACCTGATAGACTGAACGTAACTCGGTTTTATCCGCCATCCAGCTATTTGGCGGTAAATAAGCAGGACTCATCGCTTCGTAAGTACTGTCTTCAACTCCTGTCGTCGAGCGAACCACAGAGTCGCTGTCTACGTACTCCCAAGTCGAGTCTGCAATCACTTCGGCTTGATACGGGTCCACTTCCGACTCTTCCAGTAAGCGTTGCAGGACCTGCACCAAGTAAGGTCTGGCGGTTTGCTGGCTGGTCGACTGAACACGGCTCAACACGTTGAGGTTAAAGCACGCTTGCTTATCTACAATCCGTCCGGTCGCCTGACCGTAATCAAGTGGATAAACCTGATCTTTTATCGCCCACGGCTGGCTCAGGTTAATGGTGTCGGTATCCTCATAGCTTTGTTCAATACCCACTTTTGCCAGTGCTTCGACGCCTAAACTATACCAATAAGCCTGTTGGAAATTGATTTGGTTACCACCACGCTGAAACTGAGCAAATAGACGCTCAGACATGCTTGCTGCTACCGTCGTCATTATCGCCAGCAACATCAGGACGATGAGTAGAGCGACACCACGCTGACTTTTAGCCATTGTCACTCCCCTCTGACTCACCCAGTTTGCCGTCTGGTGTAAGATAAGTGCGCGTGATTTTGCCATAGTCCTTCAGCGTCAGAACCACCGATACGGCTTTAGGCAATGAATCATTACTGTCCCAATCACTCTTCCACTGATTACCATCATAAAAGCGAATGTCGAATGCTTCGACTTGCGTCAGTAGTGGCGTAACAATCCCTTCCTGCCCAACAGGTGTATCTGGATAGCGCCACCAGATGCGTTGTAGTGTCTCGCCTTTAAGACGATAGCCTACTTTCGTTACCTCACCGCGAGGAAACTGCTGTTGCGGGTTGTGCCAACCCAAGCGCGCAAACATCACCCCTTTGGCATCAGAGTCCAGTAAGTAATCTGACCAAAAGATGAGCTGACTTGCCGCCTCCTCTCCATCGGTACGAGTGCGACGCAAGGCCATCTGACGAAAGTCATTGTCCATCATCACCATCGTGCGTTGCAGCTCATTCAAACGTGCTGTACGTTCTTGAGAAATCAGGTTGCTGCGCTGTATCTGCGATACCACCTGATAGGCAGCAACACTTAAGCTGGCAAAGATCGCAATCGACACTAACACTTCGATAAGTGTAAAACCTTTTTGCTTGTGCTGCTTAGCCACGTTGTGCCCTCTACTGCGCCACATAGCTTCGTACCGTCACAACCGGGCTTGCGTCTTTCGCTGTCGCGACGCTTACATCAAATGCTTTCAGCAATGGCTGCGTGGTAGCAACTGGCGCAACTTTCCAGTACCACGTGCGTCCAGCCAGTTCCTCAGTGCCATTTTTCGCTTTGAGCTCACTGGTGTCTAACATCACATTAGCCATTTGATTATCCACAACCATTGCTGCAAACATTTTTTCTTCTAAGTAGCCAACCGTATTGATGTGTTGGCTCACAGAGCGAATCACACTAATCGCCGCTGTAGCAAAAATCGCCAGCGCAACAAGCACCTCCAGTAAGGTCATGCCTCTGCTTCGGTGCCCCGTTAAGTTCAGGTGAGTTCGCTTAAAATTGCGCATTCTCATCCTCTTCTACTTCTTCGCCCGGTGCTAACAGCAAAATCTGACCGGACTCTTTACCCACAACACGCCAGCCATCATTCAATGCATCGCCATTTTTTGGGAAAAAAGACAATATAAACGGCGTCAGTTCAGCACTGGAAAACACAAACACTTGTGGTGGTTTACTCTTTTCCTCTTTTTCCTGCTCGGCAAACATATCTTCATCAAACAGGGAGCCCGGCTCAAACAGGCGATCATCGTCATCCCAGGCACCACCACCTAACTCCAATTGCAACGCGATGTCTTCGTCTAACGTGGTGTCACTGGGTATCTGGCGCATGTCTAATGGTTGCCAGCCCTCTTCGCCAAGGCTCAGTAATGCGTAGGTCGATTTTACGTCGTCAACTCGAACACCAAAATCTTTGCCACTCAATACTGCCTCTTCATTGAGCAGCAGTAAGCGCTGAAAAAAGCTTTGTGCGTATTGTTTTGAAAGGTCTTTCTGACTGGTAGGCAATGTGGTGACTACCGCTAACGCGGTCAGAGATAATAAAACCAGCACCAATAGAATTTCTATTAATGTAAACGCTTGATGTTTTCGCATTTGCTTCCTTGGCGCTGGTTTAACGATCACGGTTATTGGAAATCTTGCATATTCCAGTTGCCGATATCCGCAGCTGGACCTTCGCCACCTTCTTGACCATCCGCACCCAAGGTAAAGATATCAATCGTGCCATTGTCACCAGGGCTTAGGTATTGGTATTCATAGCCCCAAGGGTCATTTGGAAGACGCTTAATGTAGCCACCATCACGGTAGTTACGTGGCTCAGGGTTTGACGGCTTATTCACCAACGCATCCAATCCCTGATCGGTTGTTGGATAAACGTTGTTATCTAGCTTGTACATATCCAAGGCGTTTTCTAACGCCACAATATCTGTGATCGCTTTTTGTTGGTCTGCCTTTTCTTTGTTGCCAAGTAAGTTTGGTACAACAAAACTAGCCAAAATACCTAAAATTACGACCACCACCATCACTTCTAACAGTGTGAAACCGCGTTGTTTACTGCGCTTAAAGTTCATTTTTTTCTCCGAAAGTTAGAGTAAAGGAATGCCCTTAGTAGACATTCCTTTACTCGAATATTATCCGCTCATTAAGTTATTCATTTCTAGCATTGGCATCAAGGTCGCCATAACAATGAACAGCACAAGGCCAGCCATTAGCGCTATCAATACAGGGGTGAAGATACCTAATGCAATGTTGACGGTTGATTCAAAGTTCTGGTCTTGGTTATCCGCGGCACGAGTAAGCATGCTTTCCAGCTCGCCACTCTGCTCACCACTGGCAATCATGTGTAACATCATTGGTGGGAATAAACGGGTTTGCTCAAGCGCCCGACGTAAGCTTGACCCTTCACGTACATTGTCCGCAGCCACCAGCACCTGTTGCTTCACGTAGCGGTTCGACATGACGTCCACCGCAACACGCATCCCGTCAAGAATCGGGATAGCGCTAGAGGTACAAATTGACAGTGTACGAGCGAATCTCGCTGTGTTGATACCTTTAGAAATCTTACCTAATAACGGCAAGTTAAGAATTTTTTTATCCCAGGCAAGTCGAAAGTCTGGCTTTTGCAACGCAAGCTTCAGACCGTAGAAAAACACAACTAAAACAACAAAGATAATCAACCCCCACTCCTGAACAAACTCACTGGCTGCCAGAAGAACTTGGGTTGATTGAGGCAGTTCTTGTCCCATCTGAATAATAGGATCGATGATTTTCGGCACGACTGTCGCCAGCAAGAAAGAGACGATAGCAACCGCGAAGACGACCAAAACCACAGGGTAAATCATGGCTTGCAGCAATTTAGAACGCATTTTTTGACGGTTTTCTACGTAATCCGCCAGACGCTCCAATACCGCATCTAAATGTCCCGACTTTTCTCCCGCAGCAACCATCGAGCGAAACAGCTCATCAAACACATGAGGGTAATCCGCCAAGCTATCCGCCAGAGCGTAACCTTCGGTCACTTTAGAGCGAACCGCAGCCATCATGGTTCGAATACGAGGTTTATCCGCTTGCTCAGAAACCGCTCGTAAACATTCTTCAAGTGGCATGCCCGACTGCACCAATGTCGAAAGCTGGCGTGTAATCAAGGCTAACTCAGCGGTCTTAATGCCACGCTTAAAACTGAATGAACCTGAAGATTTGGTCGCTTTTTCCTTCGCTTCCATCACTTCAATTGGGATCATTCCCTGCTCTTTAAGACGTTGGCGCACCTGACGTGCATTATCGCCTTCTATGGTGCCTTTCTTTTTTTTCCCTTTGGCATCTAGCGCTTTGTACTCAAATGCCGCCATTACGCTTCCTTCGTCACACGCATCACTTCTTCAAGTGACGTAATACCACGACGTACTTTGCTAAGCCCATCACTACGGATACATGGTGTATGCGCGCGAACCGATTTCTCGATTTCCAGTTCTCCGGCTTCTTTATGAATCAGCTCTTGAACTTCCTCATCGACCAGTACTAACTCGTGAATACCAGTACGACCACGGTAGCCTTTTTGGTTACATAGATCGCAACCTTTCGCCCGATGCAAAACCAACGATTCAGTTTCACCCATCCCAAACAGCTTTTTCTGTTCACTATCGGCTTCATAAGGCTGCTTACAACTAGGACACAGCGTACGGACCAGACGCTGGGCCAATACGCCTAATAGCGAAGAAGAGATCAGGAACGGTTCAATCCCCATATCGCGCAGACGAGTAATCGCCCCCACCGCGGTGTTGGTGTGAAGCGTCGACATCACTAAGTGACCAGTCAAAGACGCTTGCACGGCAATTTGTGCTGTCTCCAGGTCACGTATCTCACCGACCATCACCACATCTGGATCCTGACGCAATATTGCACGTAGGCCGCGGGCAAATGTCATGTCGACTTTAGTGTTGACCTGCGTTTGACCAATACCATCGATATCAAATTCGATCGGGTCTTCTACCGTCAGAATGTTACGTTCGTTACTGTTGATTTCTTGCAAACCAGCATACAAGGTCGTTGACTTGCCTGAACCAGTCGGACCGGTAACCAAGATAATGCCGTGTGGGCGCTGGATAAGATGACGAAAATTATCATGCACCGAGGAATTCATACCCAAGCTGTGCAGATCAAGACGCGTGGCGTTTTTGTCCAGTAGACGCATCACCACACGCTCACCGTGCGAAGACGGCATGGTCGAAACACGCACATCAACGGCGCGACCACCGATACGCAAGGAAATACGGCCATCCTGAGGAACACGTTTTTCTGCAATATCCAGTTTGGCCATGACTTTGACACGGGAAACCAGAAGGGGTGATAGCTTGCGGCTTGGCGTCAGAACTTCTCGCAACACACCATCAACACGGAAGCGAATCGAGAGTTTTTTCTCGAACGTTTCGATATGAATATCTGAGGCACCTTCTTTGATAGCCTCACCGAGCATAGCGTTGATTAACTTGATGATAGGCGCATCGTCTTCGGTCTCTAACAAGTCTTCATCATGCGGTAACTCTTCTGCAAGAGAGAAAAAATCATCACTGTCTGCACCGATATCTTCCATCAACTGACGAGCTTCAGAGGAATCTCGCTGGTACGCTTCGGTCAGCTTCTTATCGAACGCTTCCTGATCGATAGGCTGAGGCACGAAGCTCTGCTTAATCACACGACGGACTTCAACCAAAGCCGCTGGGTTAAGCGGCTCGACATAATAGAGAATTGGCGGGCGCTCAGGATGTTCAGTCTCCAGCACCAGTTTAAAGCGATTGGCAAAACTGAATGGCAGACGACGCATGCTTGGCGCAGTGTCTAACATATCTACCATTAGTTCATACTCATCTGATCAAGAAAGGCCTGGATCTCAGCTGGATGTTCACGCTCATGTCCAAATTCAGGCATCAGTGGGATCTTATCATCCGACATCAGCTTCAAACCTTGCTCCGCTTTGTACAGTTGTTCTGCACGAATAAAGTTGTACTTACGCTGGGTAATACCGTCCGCCGTCATTCCATCACGGATAATCGTTGGCTTGATAAATACCATCAGGTTGCGTTTTTGCGTTTCCGTATTGGTAGATTTGAACAAATGACCTAGAACTGGAATATCACCCAGTAGAGGAACTTTGGCTTCACTTTCCAGTGCTCGCTCATCAACCAAACCACCCAGTACGAGCATCTGACCATCTTGAACCATTACTGACGTATTTAACTGACGCTTGGCAAAGCGAACGTCCACCGCACCATTGGCGCCTAAAACGTTCGACACTTCTTGTTCAATATTCAGCTGAACAGAGTCACCTTCGTTAATTTGTGGCACCACTTTCAGCTTGATGCCAACTTCTTTACGGTCAACGGTCTGGAATGGGTTGTCGTTGTTTGAGCCAGCAGTCGAGCCAGTAATGACTGGCACCTCTTCACCAACAATAAATGACGCTTCACCGTTATCCATCACCGTTATGCTCGGAGATGACAGGATGTTAGAGTTTGAATCCGTCGCCACCGCGTTGATAAGCGCTGTCCAATCCCCCATAACGATACTCATTGCTGCGCCGTTCACACCACTCAGCGCAGCCGCCAGTGTTGAGAAGTCGCCTTCTTCGGTGAACTCACGCGACTGCCAGCTATTTGAATCAGTGTCCCAGTAACTCTCTGTCCGTGTAGTATCTTCCGCTTCTTCCAGACCAATCATGACTTCGCCGATTTGCGCACCGGAACCGTACTGAATAACAGCTCCCGTCTCTAGCGAGCCCCATTGAACGCCAAGGTTAATACCATCACCTTCCGACATCTCAACAATCAACGCTTCAATCAATACCTGTGCTCGGCGAATATCAAGCTGGGCGATAACATCTTGTAAAGCCATCATGATATCTGGCGGCGCAGTCAATACGAGAGCATTGGTTGCTGCGTGAGCCGCGATAACCACTTCGCCTCGCTGCGTACTTGTTCTCTGTCCCTGACCCGCTTGTTTTTCTGCTTGCAGGTTGTCAGATACACCTTTTAGTACGTCGACTAAATCTTCGGCTTTGGCGTTTTTAAGGTAAACGACTCGGTTATTACCTTTGGTCGCCATCTCTACATCAAGTTGACGGATTAAGCGTTTAAGACGAGCACGTACTTTAGGGTCACCCGAGATAAGAATCGCATTGGTGCGATCATCAGCCACGATCTTAGGCTCTAGGAATTCTGGCGTGCTTTTCTGGTTGGTGCTTTTGTTTAATGCTTCAACAATACGCACCATCTCTGCTGCAGAGGCGTTACGTAGCTCTACCAGCTCAATGTCTTTGTCACCAGCTTGGTCAACACGTTTAATGATTTCTGCCAAACGATTGACCACCGCCGCACGCCCCGTAATCAAGATGATGTTGGCCGGATCATAGTGAACCACGTTACCAGCACCTGCATTGTCGATAAGCTGACGCAACAATGGAGATAATTCACGTACCGACACATTACGTACAGCAACAACTCGGGTGATAACACTGTCGCCTTGCGCGCTACTATCACCTAAAACTGGGATTGCAGAAGTCTTCGAGTCTTTCGCTTTAATCACTTTCAGCACGCCATTGTCCATCTCTACAACTGCGTAGCCGTATACTTCAAGTACGTTGAGGAAAAAGCTGTAGTATTGCTCTTCATTCAGCACGTCATAACTACGGACGTCGATTTTTCCGCGTACCGATGGGTCAACAATGATGGTCTTTTCTAAGTTGCGACCAACGATGTTAATAAATTCCTGAATATCGGTGCCTTTAAAGCTGGCACTAAATTCATTTGCTATCGCACCCGGGGCACAGAGTAGGCTCCCGGCCAATAACCAAGCACTTTTGCTTAACCAATGTTTCACGTATTTCTCCCTGCACTTACGCTGATAGCCTAAGTATTACAATTGGATATAGATTTCGTACTGCTGGCCTTCACGTTCAACAGTCAGATTCAGCTCTTGCGGATCGTTCATGATTCGCATCAATTCAGCTGAAGAAGAAGGATCACTCAAGTCGATCCCATTAAGTTGTACCGCAATATCACCAGACTCTAAGCCCACATCATTAAATAATGCAGCGTCCCGACCCGGAGCAACTCGGTAACCCACAATGTCATCACCATTCTTCACGGGTGAAATGCTGATGTATTTGAAAACACTTTTCGGATCTTGAGCGATTTCCTCGCGGATTTGCTCCAATTTGTCACCAACGCCAGACTCCTGCTGGACAGCCTGCGCTCGTCTGAACTGTGGCGATTCAGATAACTTGTTGTATTCAATCCCCTGCATCATCAGAGTTTCGTCACGGCCTTGGTTTTCTATGATGACACGATCCACCAATACGGCTTTCAGTGTCGCACGTGTGCCTTCGATTTCTTCACCAATACCATACGTTGATTGTTTACCTCGATTGGCAATCACCGCTAAGCTGGTTTGCAGCTGATTACTGGCAACAGCGCCCACGAGAGTTAAGTTTAGACGAGTTTTAGGGGCATCTTTGACAATAGGTTGTTCGATGATGACAGGTTTTTGTTCAGAGTATTGGCCGAATAAGTGAGCATTTTGGAGGGCATTGAAATCAATCGCGTCTTTATTATTGCCAGCAATAACGTTACCAGTTGAAGGCCGCCATGGGGTAATATCAGCCGTTTGTGGGATCGCTAACCACACTATCTTTCCGAGCAGCCACCCGGCTAGCGCGATAAATAAACAAGTAAACAGCAAACTAAGCTTGGTTTGAATCGCGTAGTTATTGGATTTCATCTGAGCCAGTAGCGGGCTACCTGATAATCCAGCACTCAGCTCTATTCGCTTCACTAAATTGATTCCTTTCTTTCGATGTAGGTCGAACTGGCTATTAAAAAAACATCGACTCTATCTTTCTAAAATTACAGTAAAATTACTAATAAACAAATAGCAGTAAACTATATCATAACGAATATGGCATACCTTTTTCTTCTTCAGTTTTTGCCAACTCCCTTGAAAAAAATAGACCTTGGCTCCATCTTCAGGTGAATAATCCATCACTCATTGCTGTAAATGGCAGTGGTTAGATAGCGTAGTGTTCTATGAGTTCCCTTAATGAAGCCGTGAGGCTAGACAAATGGCTTTGGGCCGCAAGATTTTATAAAACCCGCTCCGTCGCACGTAACATGGTCGATGGCGGCAAAGTCCACTATAATGGCCAACGAAGCAAACCGAGTAAAATCGTTGAAGTGGGCGCCGAAATTAGACTTCGTCAAGGCAATGAAGAGAAAACGGTGATCATCGAGAAAATCTCCGATCAGCGTAAAGGCGCACCAATCGCACAGACCCTGTATCGCGAAACTAATGAAAGTATAGCGAAACGTGAGGAACACGCGACACAACGTAAACTTAATGCCCATAACCCAAGTCCGGAACGCCGCCCAGATAAGAAGCAGCGCCGAGACATCATTAAGTTCAAACACCAGTAAAAAGCCGGAATACCAACGAGGAAATCACTCCATGGCAAATAATGTTTTAAACCGCTACCTATTTGAAGACCTTTCAGTTCGTGGCGAGTTGGTACAATTGGATGAAGCGTACCAGCGTATTATCTCCAGCAAGGAATATCCGGCAGCGGTACAAAAACTGTTAGGCGAGCTACTCGTCTCAACCACACTATTAACCGCAACGCTTAAATTCGAAGGCTCAATCACTATTCAGCTACAAGGTGACGGTCCGGTTTCTCTTGCTGTTATCAATGGTGACCACAAACAAAGAATTCGTGGTGTTGCCCGCTGGGAAGGCGATATTGCCGATGACGCTAGCCTTCACGATATGATGGGTAAAGGTCATATGGTTATCACTATCGAACCTAAAGTAGGCGAGCGTTACCAAGGCGTAGTTGGTTTAGAAGGTGATAACCTGGCAGAAGTTTTGGAAGGCTACTTTGCCAACTCTGAGCAGCTAAAA
Organism: Vibrio sp. J1-1; assembly: GCF_021728395.1. Classification (GTDB taxonomy): domain Bacteria; phylum Pseudomonadota; class Gammaproteobacteria; order Enterobacterales; family Vibrionaceae; genus Vibrio. The sequence continues at coordinate 244,268 of NZ_JAKKCM010000005.1, forward strand.
ACGCGTCTTTGGATTCGCACAGGAGAATTCGAAGGTAAACCGCATGCTGCAGGTATGCTGATTCAGGTGATGCCTGATGGTACTGGCTCTCCTGATGATTTTGAACATCTGGAGCAACTGACTGACACAGTAAAAGAGGAAGAACTGTTCGGTTTAGAAGCCAATGAGCTACTTTACCGCCTGTACAACCAAGATAAAGTACGTCTTTACGAACCTCAACCAGTTTCATTCCAGTGCGGTTGTTCTCGTGAACGCAGTGGTGCAGCGATCGTCACTGTTGAGAAAGCGGAAATTTATGACATTTTAGCCGAGGTTGGATCAGTTTCGTTACATTGTGATTACTGTGGCACAACTTATAGCTTCGATGAAGCTGAGGTTACTGCGCTCTACGAACAAGCTTCAACGGACAAAAAAACGCTGCATTAATTTTCATAGCTTACCAAGCACGTAATTCCCCCTTCAAAAGGCCAGCTCAATGCTGGCCTTTTTGTGACCCAAGCCCCGTAAAGCCTAGCTTTTAACGTAATAAAATAACCTCTTAATTTTAAGTAATTAATAATCGTTTTCCCCTAGCGTAAAGGTTTGCGCGCACGATAAACTATTCCAACCAATATGTGACGGGTCGCCTAAAACCCCAGCAAAATCATGGATAAATTTTGAACTACATCCCTGTTTTCTCCCAGTCCCGTTGCTAGCATGGTGAGCAGATAAAAATTAAAACATTCTTACAAAATCCCTACAAAATCCTTATAAGGAGCACCTATGACCGTTATGGAACATACAAAGGCTGCAACACTTGATCTAACCAGACATGGACTGCACAACGTAAAAGAGGTTCTGCGCAACCCAAGCTACGAAGTGCTGTTTGAAGAAGAAACGCGTGAAGAACTGACCGGTTATGAACGCGGTGTGGTTACTGAATTGGGTGCGGTTGCCGTTGACACAGGCATCTTTACTGGTCGCTCACCAAAAGATAAATACATCGTGAAAGATGCAACGACAGAAGAAAACATGTGGTGGACTTCTGATGCAGTCAAAAATGACAATAAGCCAATCAACCAAGAAGTTTGGAATGAACTAAAAGAATTAGTAACGAACCAACTTTCTGGCAAACGCCTGTTTGTGATTGACGGTTACTGTGGTGCAAACCCTGATACACGCTTAAGCATTCGTGTGATCACGGAAGTGGCATGGCAAGCGCACTTCGTGAAAAACATGTTCATCCGCCCAACAGAAGAAGAGCTGGCAACATTTGAACCAGACTTCGTTGTTATGAACGGCGCGAAATGTACTAACCCGAAATGGGAAGAGCAAGGCCTTAACTCTGAAAACTTCACTGTATTCAACTTAACTGAACGTACCCAGCTTATCGGCGGTACATGGTACGGCGGTGAAATGAAGAAAGGCATGTTCGCAATGATGAACTACTTCCTTCCTCTGAAAGACATCGCATCTATGCACTGTAGTGCGAACATGGGTGAAGATGGTGATGTTGCAATCTTCTTTGGCCTATCTGGTACAGGTAAAACGACGCTTTCAACTGACCCTAAACGTGCTTTAATTGGTGATGATGAGCACGGTTGGGATGACGACGGCGTATTTAACTTCGAAGGTGGCTGTTACGCGAAAACCATCAAACTATCGAAAGAAGCTGAGCCTGATATCTACAACGCGATCCGTCGCGATGCACTGTTGGAAAACGTAACAGTACGTAACGATGGCTCTATCGACTTTGATGATGGCTCTAAGACAGAGAACACGCGTGTCTCTTACCCGCTTTACCACATTGAAAACATCGTTAAGCCAGTGTCGAAAGGCGGTCATGCGAATAAAGTGATCTTCCTATCTGCTGACGCGTTTGGTGTGCTTCCTCCTGTATCGAAACTGACCCCAGAACAAACTAAGTACCACTTCCTGTCTGGCTTTACTGCCAAACTAGCAGGTACAGAGCGCGGTATCACTGAGCCGACTCCAACCTTCTCTGCATGTTTTGGCGCTGCGTTCCTAACGCTTCACCCAACTAAGTACGCAGAAGTACTGGTTAAACGTATGGAAGCAGCAGGTGCAGAAGCTTATCTGGTTAACACTGGCTGGAATGGTAGCGGTAAACGTATCTCTATTCAGGATACACGCGGCATCATTGATGCGATCCTAGATGGCTCAATTGAAGATGCACCAACGAAGCAAATCCCAATCTTCAACCTTGAAGTTCCAACTTCACTACCAGGTGTCGAACCTAGCATTCTTGATCCACGTGATACTTACGTTGATCCGCTGCAATGGGAAAGCAAAGCGAAAGATCTAGCAGAACGCTTTATCAATAACTTTGATAAATACACAGATAACGCAGAAGGTAAATCTCTGGTTGCTGCAGGTCCTCAGCTTGACTAAGGTTGTGCTAAAACCCGGTCGAGAGTGACTTGGTTACCAAAATATCCTACAAGCCCCTCTTTTGAGGGGCTTTTTATTGAATCCCACCCAAGATTGATACAAGCTAAAGCTAACTTCCATACTTTTACGCAGGTTCTGGCAAGGATGAAAACAGCGCTTCGAATTCTAATTCTGTTACTTGTATTACTGATTGCGATCCCAGCAACCGTTATTGCGCTGCTTACCACTTCCTACGCTAACCAAACCTGGACCTTTATTTCAGAGCATCTGAACTTGCCTATTCAGGCAGAAAAAGTGTACTACGACTTCCCTTATCACTTCACCGCGCAAGGTATTCGTACTAAAAGCGAGCATATTTCCAATATTGAGCAAATCGATATGTGGCTGAACCCAGATGTGCACCGCGATGGTAAGTGGATTGTCGATAGCTTACTTATCAATGGTGTGAGCTTGCAAAAAGGACTCCCGGACTTACCCAACCTAGAGTCTGTCCAGTTTCTCCAAGTAGCGATTAAAAATCTCGATTACGCAAACAACCAGTTAGTGATCAATGGGCTAAATGTTCAAATACAATCACCTGACTGGCATAACAGCCAGTATGTAGTGCCTTATGGTGAAATCCAGCTCTCCGCAGCGCAAATCTACTGGAATGGTGAGGCTTTCGATAATGTCTTGCTTGATATGGATTATCGGCCAGCAAACAGCACACTCTACGGCACGTCGTTTAAATGGCGAGGCAGTCTGGTTTCTGGTCAGGGTGAGCAATATCCTCAAGGCTGGTCTTTGGTCAATGTCACTATCGACAAGCTGAAAATAGACAATGCCCAGCTGCAATCTCTGCTCGCTAAGCCATGGAATGCCATACCATTCCAAATCAACCACATTAATAGTCTCGACCTGTTAAACGCTGACATTGAATGGGGAGACTGGCATTGGCAAAATCTGGAACTTTCTCTAGAGGATGCTTCAATTCCGTTATCACTTTGGCAGGCACAAGCTCAGGTCTCCTTGCAAGCAGACAGTGTTCGCTTTCAGGAACAGACCGCAATAGAGCCACGTTTAAGTGCGGCAATGACGCCTGGTCAAATTGAGCTGAAAGAACTTTACTTAGACTGGCAACAAGGTCGTGTCCAGATTTCAGGTCTGTTCCAGCCAGCTCAATGGCAACTAGCAAAAGCCTCAATTCACGGCTTGAAATGGGCAATGCAGCCTGGCGAAAGCTCAGACTGGTGGCAAGCGGCAACTAAAGATCTAAACGAAGTGACGATAAACCAGCTCGACATCGAACACAGCCAAATCATACAAATATCACGACAGCCCTATTGGCAGGTTTCAGGTCTGAATTTGGAAGGTCGTCAACTTGATCTCAAACGCTTAGGGAAACACTGGGCTGTGTGGGACGGTAATCTGGACGTCAGCGTCGTAAACGCCAGTTATGATCAGGTGATGACATCTCATGCCGCACTTTCAACTCAAAGCGACAATGGTCTTTGGCAATTGACTCGTTTATTTGCGCCATTAGAACAAGGCTATATCGAAGGTTACGGGCAGATTGATGTCAGCGCCACCAGCCAACCATGGACGCTGAACGTAAATGCAGATGGCATTCCTTTGCGATTGTTCCACTCATATCTACCTGACGTTTTAGCTTTAGAAGGCTTGTCCGATCTCAATCTTGAGCTCCAAGGCCTGGCTGGTGATCGCAATATGCTGGCGTACAGCTTAACCGGAGATGTCGAAGCCAGCTTCCGTGACACGACCCTGCGCGCTCAAACTGACCAGTCACTTAACTCCATCACACTCTCTCCTATCCGTGTCCAAGCAAAACGTGGTGAGATATCCATTCAACCAGTCACCATTTCTGGTAGGGTGATTAAAGGCAAAATCACTGGTGCGTTTGATCTGGCCAACAACCCATTAAGTGGGCTTGAGTACCAGCTTGAAGAGCAGTGTGGCGTCATTTCCGGCGATCTTTTCAGCCATGAGCCCACGAAAAATGACTGTAAAAAGCCCGTAGAAAGCCAGGGGCTAGAGTCAGGTAAAGACATCCAGCAACCAGAGTTAACGGCAGAAAAAGCACAACCCACAGCTCCTATTGCGGAAATTAATATCGAGCTGCAGGAAGAAGAGCTTGTTGAAGAGATAGTCGAAGAAGATGAACCAACACTAAATGCTGCTGCCGACGAAGCGCTAACAGCTGAGTAATTTAGAATAATTAGGTATCAGCATGTAAGTCCCGACAAAATCTACCGCTGGCGTGTCACCACTATAAATCACCACATGAATTACGATACGTGCTTTGCGCCCCGACTTCAGCCGATCCAAGTCACCACTGATGCCATCCAGTGATGTAGTGGCGACAGGGTTTTGCTCAACGGGTTGGCGATAACGAATTGAACTGTCTGCGAGAACAATATCACCATGCAGACCGCGCTCTTTAAGTAGTAGCCAAGTCATTCCCCACCCTGTTAATGTCGCCAACGTAAAAGCAGAGCCAGCAAACATCGTATTGTGAGGATTCAGGTTAGGGTTAAGCTGGGCGCAACATTCAAATTGATAACCCGTGTATTGATTAATCTTAATCCCCATTTTGTCACTAATTGGGATTTGCTCTTCCCATCGCTTCTGGAGCTCCGTACACCACTCAGGACGACGCAAAACATTAGCCATCGGATCGAGAGGTTTCACCATTTGCTGGTGACGAACTGGGCCTCGCTCATCAGTCAGCTCACCACGACGCTCAAAACCACTTTTCTCATAGAACGCAATCGCATCTTCACGGGCATTACATACCAAGCGTTTCGCACCTTCTTGGCGCGCTAGTGACTCCAGTGCCACTAACACTAATGAACCCATACCTTTACCACGGCGATTACTTTTTACCGCCATGTAGCGAATCTGGCCGTCATTGTCTGGGGTAATATATAAACGCCCAATCGCCATTGGTCGGCCGCGACCGTCCACAATCATCCGGTGGTGACTCATGCCATCGTATTCATCACGTTCCGACCCGATCGGCATTTGCCACGGCTCACGTAACATCTGCCAGCGGAACTGATAATACTTGTTAAGCTGGTTTTCGGTTTTTGGAGTAATGAGTTTGAACATATCAATCCCTTGAAAATACAAAACAAATAAATGTCAGAGAAGCAACGCTAAGGCAATTCCATTCACTTGGAGTTAAAGCTTAGACCATGAAGATTGCGTTACCAGATTAGACCTGCAACCAGAAAGTCACAGGGCCGTCATTAATTAATGACACTTTCATATCGGCAGCGAAGCGGCCACGCTGAGTAGGCAGAACCTGTTCGCATAAGTCTGAAAAGTAATCATACAGACGTTCTGCATCCGCTGGGTGTGCACCGCGCGAAAAACCGGCGCGAGTCCCTTTTTTAGTATCGGCTGGAAGAGTAAATTGAGAAACCACTAACACCTTACCTTCCACCTGTTTGACGTTGAGGTTCATTTTCCCTTCCTCGTCTTCAAACACGCGGTAAGTGGTCACACGCTCCATCAAACGCTTAGCTTTAGCTTCGTCATCGTCCTTCTCTACACCAAGCAGAACCAGCAGACCCTGATCGATTTCACCAACTACTTCACCGTCCACACGAACGGCGGCTTCACTGACTCGTTGAATTAGAGCTATCACTACGCTCGTTTCCTTTATTTGTTAACTGAGATTCTGCGACGGAGTGTATCATGTCTAGGTCTTCACTCCAGTGCTCTCGCTCACCCATCGCCGCAGTCACTTCCGCTCCTAACAGGACAATCATCCAGCACAAGTACACCCAAACAAACAGAATAGGAATCGCGGCCAACGCGCCATAAATAAGCTGATACGATGGAAACTGAGTAATATACAAAGCGAAGCCTTTTTTACTCAACTCAAATAAAACCGCTGCCAGCGCTGCACCCACAGCCCCATGGCTCAGGTGTACTTTTTTGTTTGGCACTAAGATGTACAGGCCTAAAAAAGCGAAGAAAGACAACAACAAAGGCAACCAACGCAAAAACAGGTTAAACGCACCCGATAAGGTTTCGTGCTCCAGAATCTGAAGTGATGTCACATAAGACGTAGCGGCAATACTGGCGCCGACCATAATTGGCCCGAGCGTTAATACCATCCAGTACATTGAGAAAGAAAAGACGAAGCGACGTTTATCTTTTACTCGCCATATGTAGTTGAGGTTCTTATCAATATTAGAGATCAGCATCAGTGCCGCGACAAATAAAAATCCACCGCCAACCGCACTCATTTTTCCGGTATTGGACACAAACTCTTGCAGAGCCGTATTTACCGCCTCTCCAGACGCGGGCACAAAATTCTCGATGAGATACCCTTGCAACACATCACCAACATTCGCAAATACCGGGAATTTCGATAATATTGATAGCAATACTGTTAGCATCGGCACGATGGACAACAGGGTGATATAGGCAAGGTAGCCGGCGTTCACATTCACACGATCGTGCGTCAAACGATTAAGAAGATACTTAAAGAAAGCGACGCAACTTGGCAATAGATTGCTCAATCTCGCCTTGTAACTCTCTGATAACTGGTTCATAGTTCATCTCATAATTAGCATCTGGGACATAAAAAATGCCTTACTTATTAGCAATTGTACTATCAATTTTTACTTTAACAGGGTGTCAGTCTGCATATTATTCAGCAATGGAACAAGTGGGATACCATAAACGCGACATCATGGTCGATCGTGTTGAAGACGCCAAAGAATCTCAACAAGACGCTCAGGAAGAGTTTACCAGTGCGCTTGAAGCCCTATCTGGTCTGACCAACTTTGATGGTGGTGAGCTGGAAGATGTTTACAACAACATAAACGACAAATATGAAGACAGTGAGAAAGCGGCGCAAGATGTCCGCGATCGTATCGCCGCTATAGAAGATGTATCAGATGCGCTCTTTGACGAATGGCAAGACGAACTCGACCTATATACCAGTGCAAAACTGCGTCGTTCAAGTGAACAAAAATTACGTGACACCAAGGCATCTTACAAAACGATGCTCAGTGCGATGAAGCGCGCCGAACAAAAGATGACGCCAGTGCTTAATACCTTACGCGACAACACCTTATATTTAAAACATAACTTAAATGCGAGCGCAATTGGCTCTCTACAAGGTGAGTTCTCGAATCTAGAGCAAGACATTCAATATGCCATCAAACAGATGAATGCAGCGATAGCGGAATCAGACAAATTCCTGCAAAAGCTCAACCAAAAATAAAGTATTCGCACTCAATACCTCTCCATGTGGAGAGGTATTAGATTGCTTCCTGACTGACTAAACTGGTCACCCTTTGAACAAACCTTACTCTTTCCTCTATCGTTCCCCATGGCACTTCTACCACCTCATAACCAAGCTCAGCGTAGGTAGTAACTAGGGTTTGATGGATTGCCAGTGCCTCTTCAAAACTGTGGGGACGCACCTCATCTTGCACATAGATCGAGGCCTCAGGTTGACAAGTCAGCACCTGACTATGGTACCCAGCACTTTCATGCATAAAGACCGGAGCAACATTGCAACCGCCAATCCGCAGATAAGCAATGATGTCTGGAATCGCGCGATCAACAAACGCCACTTCGTGACTCTGCGCCTGTTGTTTCTGCTCGCTCATGAGCTCAAGGCACAACCTGGCAAACTCAGGTAAGTTGTTCCAAGGTAAGATACCGCCTTCCAGCTGGCTTTGCTGCTCTATTAAGGTGCGAGAGCCTTCGGCAAAGGTCGCATAGCCCTGCTGACCCAGTGCGTTCAGCAATGTCGTTTTACCAGCGCCTGGCCCACCTGTAATCACTATCGGCTTCATTACCATTCTTCCCTCTCCGGATACAAAAAACCCCGAGCATAACCCGGGGCTTCCTATTAATTGAATCCGTTACAACAGATTATTTCGCTGAACGTGAAGCACGCTTACGATCGCTTTCCGTTAGGAACTTCTTACGGATACGGATGCTTTCAGGCGTTACTTCTACTAGCTCGTCGTCATCGATGAATTCTAGTGCTTGCTCAAGAGTCATCTTGATTGGCGGAGTAAGAACCTGTGCGTCATCAGTACCAGAAGCACGAACGTTAGTTAGCTGCTTACCTTTCAGTGCGTTTACTGTCAGGTCGTTGTCACGGCTGTGAATACCGATAACCATGCCTTCGTAAACTTCTACACCGTGACCGATGAATAGGCGGCCACGCTCTTGAAGGTTAAACAGCGCGTTTGTTAGCGCTTTACCCATCGCGTTTGCGATTAGTACACCATTCACACGTTGACCAATGTTACCGCCTTTGTGAGGGCCGTAGTGATCAAATGTATGGTAAAGAAGACCAGAACCTGAAGTCAGCGTCATGAATTCCGTTTGGAAACCGATCAGACCACGAGAAGGCATAACGAAGTCCATACGTACACGGCCTTTACCATCTGGAGACATGTCTTTCAGCTCACCTTTACGTAGGCCGATGTTCTCCATGATGCCGCCTTGGTGCTCTTCCATCACGTCGATAGTTACCGTCTCGAACGGTTCCATCAACTGACCATCTTCTTCTTTGATGATTACTTCTGGACGAGATACCGCTAGCTCAAAGCCTTCACGACGCATATTTTCGATCAGGATAGACAGGTGAAGTTCACCACGGCCTGATACGCGGAATTTGTCTGGATCGTCAGTTTGCTCTACGCGTAGTGCAACGTTGTGTACCAGTTCCTTCTCTAGACGCTCAAGGATGTTACGTGAAGTTACGAACTTACCTTCTTTACCCGCGAATGGAGACGTGTTTACCTGGAACGTCATCGTTACTGTTGGTTCATCAACAGAAAGTGCAGGTAACGCTTCTACCGCGTTTTGAGCACAGATAGTGTCAGAGATTTTTAGCTCGCCAAGACCAGTGATTGCGATGATATCACCCGCGTTAGCTTGCTCAATGTCGTGACGCTCTAGGCCAAGGTAGCCCATTACTGTGCCAACTTTACCGTTGCGAGTTTTACCGTCTGCACCGATAACTGTTACTTGTTGGTTTGGCTTAACGCTACCACGAGTTACACGAGCAACACCGATAACACCAACGTAAGAACTGTAGTCTAGCTGAGAAACTTGCATCTGTAGTGGACCGTCTAGGTCAACTTCTGGTGCTGCTACTTCTTCAACGATAGTTTGGAATAGTGCTTCCATGTCTTCGCCAGTTTCGCCTTCTTCTAGAGAAGCCCAACCGTTAAGAGCTGAAGCGTAAACTACTTTAAAATCTAGCTGTTCGTCAGTTGCACCTAGGTTATCGAATAGATCGAACACTTGGTCCATAACCCAGTCAGGACGAGCGCCCGGGCGGTCAATCTTGTTGATAACAACGATTGGCTTAAGACCATGCGCAAACGCTTTTTGCGTTACGAAACGAGTTTGCGGCATTGGACCATCAACAGCATCAACGATAAGTAGTACAGAGTCTACCATCGACATGATACGTTCAACTTCACCACCGAAGTCCGCGTGTCCCGGAGTATCTACGATGTTGATGCGGTAATCGTTCCAGTTAATTGCTGTGTTTTTAGCAAGAATGGTAATACCGCGCTCTTTCTCGATGTCGTTCGAGTCCATGACTCGCTCTTCAGCTTCACCGCGAGACTCAAGCGTGCCTGATTGTTGTAGCAGCTTGTCAACCAGCGTTGTTTTACCGTGGTCAACGTGCGCGATAATCGCGATATTTCTTAATTTATCAATCTGTGGAGTAGCCATGGATATTGATTCACTTAGATAGATGAAATGCCACCACGCTAAGAACGGGTGCTCTCTGGCGACATTTGCTGATTAAAAAAACGGCCATAATGTACCAGATTTTAGCAAAAAACCTAGAAATATGTGATCTACTCCCGAGCATTTCTGCGATTTATACGCTTAATGCACGCTTTCGTCTTCTAAGCGGTGCCGTGAAGTGAACTTTCTTTGCTTCAACGTTCAATACAAATTGACTATTGCTTAAAAAATGGGCTGAATAAGCGATGTGGCTGTCACATCGTGGTGCAATAAAAATAAATTGCACCACTAACGTGCAGGCAAGGATCATATTGGTGCAACAATTTGCACCAAACTAGTATCCAAAAACACAATTCATTGAAATTAATGGAATATTTTTTTTGGCACGGTTCTAGCTTTAGAAAAAACAGCATCGGTTAATGAAAGTTTTGTTTGATTAATCAATGCCGAATTTCACATTTAAAGAATAGTTCCTAAATCGAGCTTTTACCGCTTATTTAACACTGGAGGTTATCCAAGATGTCAGTAGAAAACGTTTTATCGCTGATCCAAGAAAACGAAGTTAAGTTTGTTGACCTACGCTTCACAGATACAAAAGGTAAAGAGCAGCACATTTCGATTCCTGCTCACCAAATCGACGCAGACTTCTTCGAAGAAGGTAAAATGTTCGATGGTTCATCAGTTGCTGGCTGGAAAGGTATCAACGAATCAGACATGGTAATGATGCCAGACGCTGCCTCTGCAGTTCTTGACCCGTTCACCGAAGATGCAACGCTAAACGTGCGTTGTGATATCCTAGAGCCTGCGACTATGCAAGGTTACGACCGTGACCCACGCTCTATCGCAAAACGCGCTGAAGACTACATGCGTGCTACTGGTATCGCAGACACTGTTCTTGTAGGTCCAGAGCCAGAGTTCTTCCTATTTGACGACGTTAAATACTCAAACGACATGTCGGGTTCTTTCTTCAAGATCGACGACGTAGAAGCCGCGTGGAACACAGGTTCTGAAATCGAAGGTGGTAACAAAGGTCACCGTCCAGGTATTAAAGGCGGTTACTTCCCAGTAGCACCAGTTGACTCTTCTCAAGACATTCGCTCTGCAATGTGTCTAATCATGGAAGAAATGGGTCTAGTGGTAGAAGCGCACCACCACGAAGTTGCAACTGCGGGTCAGAACGAAATCGCAACTCGTTTCAACACGCTAACAACTAAAGCTGACGAAATCCAAATCTACAAGTACGTTGTACACAACGTTGCGCACGCATTTGGTAAAACAGCGACATTCATGCCTAAACCACTAGTTGGCGACAACGGTTCTGGTATGCACGTTCACCAATCTCTAGCAAAAGACGGTGTTAACCTATTCGCAGGTGACAAGTACGGCGGCCTATCTGAAATGGCACTTTACTACATCGGCGGTATCATCAAGCACGCTCGCGCAATCAACGCATTTGCTAACCCATCAACGAACTCGTACAAGCGTCTTGTACCAGGCTTCGAAGCACCAGTTATGCTAGCTTACTCTGCACGTAACCGTTCTGCTTCTATCCGTATCCCAGTGGTACCAAGCCCGAAAGCGCGTCGTATCGAAGCTCGTTTCCCAGATCCAGCAGCGAACCCATACCTAGCGTTTGCTTCTCTGCTAATGGCTGGTCTTGACGGTATTAAGAACAAGATCCACCCAGGCGAAGCGATGGATAAAGACCTTTACGATCTTCCAGCAGAAGAAGCGGCTGAGATTCCAAAAGTTGCTGAGTCTCTAGAAGTGGCTCTGAATGCACTAAACGAAGATCGTGAGTTCCTAACAGCTGGCGGCGTATTCTCTGATGACTTCATCGATTCTTACATCGCACTTAAGTCAAAAGACGTTGAGCGCATCAACATGGCGACTCACCCGCTTGAGTTCGAACTTTACTACTCTGTATAAGGTTCAGATTCAGACTGTGTAACATGTAAACACAGTAGTAAAATATTAGGCTCGCCTCGCAGGCGGGCCTTTTTTGTATTCGTCAGTCAATAATCGCCGTTTAACATGAGGAGATCATTACAATTCGCTCAGACTCTTTTTATGTAAATCAAGGGACTTAGCAATCTAAACGTGAAAATACCAGTCAAAAGAAGGTGAGCCATGAACGTTCAGCTTATTCCACTCCTATGTGCTCTCAGCAGCGTATTGATTACCCCTGTAATACTTGCACAAGTTGCGTATACCTGGGTTGATAAAGATGGCGTTATTCACTTTAGTGACACGCCTCGTCAGGGTGCAAAGGCCATAGCTCTACCTAACTTGGAAGCCAAAGCGCCAGCTCCTGAAGTCGAAAGTACCGAATCGCTTGCACCACAAGTGAATAAAGCGCTAGACGAAGCACAGGAAACGCCTCAGACTCAACCAGAACAGCCCCTGCCTTTACAACTCACCATGCTCAGTCCGGAACATGATGCAACATTACGCAGCAACCCTGGACGGATTGATATTCAGCTCGAAGCAAACCGTAAGCTCGGTATTGGTGAACAGCTACAACTTCTACTTGATGGTAATCCTTATGGGGCACCACAAACGCACCTAAATTGGCAGTTAAGTGATATTGACAGAGGGACTCACACTCTTTCGGTTCATGCCAAGCGAAGCGGCAAGCTTATTGCATCATCTAGCCCTATAACGGTGCATTTACATAGAGCAAGTATCAAGCCGACCGTAAACGGGGCAAAGTAGAGTTTTTGGTGAAAATTTAGTATCACAATGAAGCTTTTCACTTTTTCTTCTTAGTTTTATTGGCCATACTCAATGTTCTATTGCACCATTATTGTGCGTCGCACGATCTTAACGCAAACAAGGACATAATGTGGATACCAATCTTCCTAGTGCCATTCTCAACAACATGGTTACAGCAACGCTGATTCTCGATGATGGGTTGGCGATCCGTTATGCCAATCCTGCAGCGGAGCTGTTGTTCTCACAAAGTGCTAAACGCATTGTCGAGCAGTCATTGTCTCAGCTTATCCAACATGCCTCGATGGATTTGGCACTGCTCACTCAGCCACTGCAAAGTGGTCAAAGTATCACCGACAGCGATGTCACCTTCATTGTCGATGGAAAGCCTTTGATGCTGGAGGTGACAGTGAGCCCGATAACCAGGGAAAAGCAGCTTATGCTATTGGTCGAAATGCGAAAGATTGACCAGCAACGCCGACTAACGCAAGAGCTCAACCAACACGCACAACAACAAGCAGCCAAGCTTCTTGTGCGTGGTCTGGCGCATGAAATTAAAAATCCATTAGGTGGATTGCGGGGGGCAGCACAGCTATTGGAAAAGATGCTGCCAGATCCATCATTAACGGAATACACCCATATTATTATCGAACAAGCCGATCGTTTGAGAGCCTTGGTCGATCGCCTACTTGGTCCACAAAAACCAGGTAAAAAGACACAAGAAAATCTCCACCAAATCCTGGAAAAAGTCCGCCAATTAGTTGAACTGGAGTCGCAGAAGACCATCACTATCGAGCGAGATTATGACCCAAGCCTGCCTGAGATTTTGATGGATGCAGACCAAATAGAGCAAGCTATGCTGAACATTGTCAGCAACGCAGCACAAATACTGGCACCTCAAGAGCACGGCAAGATCACCATTCGCACCAGAACAGTGCACCAAGCCAATATTCATGGTAAGCGCTGTAAGTTAGCCGCGCGTATTGAGATCACCGATAACGGGCCGGGTATTCAACCAGAATTACAAGACACGTTGTTTTACCCAATGGTCAGTGGCAGAGAAGGCGGTACCGGGCTCGGGCTGTCTATTTCACAGAATCTGATCGACCAGCACAACGGAAAAATCGATGTTGAGAGCTGGCCAGGCCACACCAATTTCACAATTTATTTGCCGATCTGACCAAGCTTAGCGTTTAGCTATGTGTCAGTTTACGGTTTTGCTGCAAGGACTAGTAGATGAGTAAAGGATATGTTTGGGTCGTTGATGACGACAGTTCAATTCGCTGGGTGATGGAAAAGACCCTTTCTTCAGCCAATATTAAGTGCGAAACATACGCTGATGGGGAAAGCGTATTAATGGCATTAGAGCGAGAAGTACCTGATGTTCTAGTTTCAGATATACGAATGCCGGGCATTGATGGCCTTGAGCTTCTCAAACAAGTACAGCGCGACTATCCGGACTTGCCAGTTATCATTATGACAGCTCACTCCGATCTGGACGCAGCCGTTAATGCGTACCAAAAAGGCGCATTCGAATACCTGCCAAAGCCGTTTGATATCGATGAAACCCTGACTTTGGTGGAACGCGCTATCGCTCACAGCCACGAAAATAAACGTGTGCAAATTTCACCAGAAGATATTCCTGCCGAAACGCCAGAAATCATCGGTGAAGCACCTGCGATGCAGGAAGTGTTTCGCGCCATTGGCCGCCTTTCCCGCTCTTCAATTTCAGTGTTGATCAATGGTGAGTCAGGAACCGGTAAGGAGCTTGTCGCGCACGCACTTCATCGTCACAGCCCTCGAGCCAACAAACCGTTCATCGCACTGAACATGGCCGCGATTCCAAAAGATCTGATTGAGTCCGAGCTATTTGGCCATGAAAAGGGCGCTTTTACCGGCGCGAATAATGTTCGTCAAGGCCGATTCGAACAAGCGAATGGCGGCACGCTATTTTTGGATGAAATCGGTGATATGCCGCTGGATATTCAAACTCGCTTGCTACGCGTTCTTGCTGATGGCCAGTTCTATCGTGTTGGTGGTCATTCACCAATCAGTGTCGATGTCCGCATCGTGGCCGCGACTCACCAGAACTTAGAAAGATTGGTTCATGAAGGTGATTTTCGTGAGGACTTGTTCCACCGCTTGAACGTGATTCGAGTACAAATCCCAGCACTTCGTGAGCGTAAGCAAGACATAGAAAAACTGACTCAGCACTTCCTACTGCGCGCCGCAGACGAGCTTGGAGTAGAAACCAAAACGCTGCATCCTTCTACAGTAGAAATTCTCAACCGATTGGACTGGCCGGGCAACGTACGTCAATTAGAGAATATTTGTCGTTGGTTAACCGTTATGGCCAGTGGTAGTGAAGTCTTACCGAACGACTTACCTTCAGAACTGCTGCAAGAAAAGAAAACTATTTCAGACTCTACGCAAGGTAGCTGGCAAGAACAATTGGCGGACTGGGCGCGCCAATCATTAGCAGCAGGAGATAAAGAACTACTTTCTTACGCACTGCCAGAATTTGAACGTATTTTATTGGAAGCCGCGTTAGAACACACTAAAGGTCACAAGCAAGATGCCGCAAAAGTATTAGGCTGGGGACGTAATACACTCACTAGAAAATTAAAAGAGTTGTATTGAGAGCTCGATAAGACAACAGCAACTCGACACATCGCTAAGGGCAAGTGAAAAACAACAGGCTGCGTAAACCTAAGTATGTGTATGAGACCAGCACATTCAACGAGATGACGGCCAACCAGGCGTCATCTCTGGACTGATGTGACCTTTACGCGCTTATCCACCAATCAAAACTGGCATTGCCACTATGCGGCTGTCACAGCCCTCTCTTTTACTCGTATCAACATATACAGGGATATCTCACTCAATTAACACGCTCGATCAGTTATCATCAATGGCTAGCTATTATGATCGCCCTCAAATGCTATAGGGTGAGCAATCAACATATTTGGTTAACATGAAACCGAAAAGAGCGATAATCGTTGATTTCCTAGTCACGCTCTACTGACAATCAACCAAACTGTTAATTATACTTAACTGCAAATCTTCCCAATGTATTGTCACAGATGATGTTTGGGCCTTGTTCCAGTTCATAACTATCCGGATCGACACAATGATAACTAAGAACCTTCCTCTTACTGATTTGCACCGCCATCTTGACGGTAACATCCGTACCCAGACCATCCTAGATCTTGGCCAAAAATTTGGCATGACACTTCCTGCGTACGAAGTTGAATCTCTAACACCACACGTTCAGATTGTCGAAGCGGAGCCCTCTCTGGTTGCTTTCCTTTCAAAGCTTGACTGGGGCGTCGCGGTACTGGGTGACTTAGACGCGTGTCGTCGTGTTGCGTACGAAAACGTGGAAGATGCATTGAATGCGCAAATTGATTACGCGGAATTGCGCTTCTCGCCTTATTACATGGCAATGAAGCACAACCTGCCAATAGCTGGTGTCGTTGAGGCTGTCGTCGATGGTGTTCAAGCAGGGGTCCGTGATTTCGGTGTCAAAGCCAATCTGATTGGTATCATGAGCCGTACATTCGGTATCGATGCTTGCCAACAAGAATTAGATGGTATCCTTAGTCAGAAAGACCACATTGTGGCTGTTGACCTTGCCGGTGACGAACTCGGTCAACCGGGTGATCGTTTTGTTTCTCACTTTAAACAAGTGCGAGACGCGGGTCTGCACGTTACCGTTCACGCTGGTGAGGCTGCCGGTGCAGAAAGTATGTGGCAAGCGATCAACAAGTTAGGTGCAACGCGTATCGGTCACGGTGTGAAAGCGATTGAAGATCCAAAATTGATGGATTACCTGGCAGAAAACCGCATTGGTATTGAATCTTGCCTGACATCGAACATTCAGACCAGCACCATTGCTTCTCTTGCGAGTCACCCACTAAAACAGTTCCTTGAACATGGTGTTCTTGCGTGTCTAAACACCGATGACCCAGCGGTTGAAGGTATTGAACTGCCTTACGAATACGAAGTAGCAGCACCAGCAGCAGGTTTGAGCCTAGAACAGATTCGCCAAGCGCAAATCAATGGCCTTGAGCTGGCCTTCTTGTCAGACGCTGAGAAAGCAGAGCTGAAAGAAAAAGTAAAAAATCGCGTTTAATTCCACGAAACTTATACAAAAATGCCAGCATTTTTGCTGGCATTTTTTGTATTCGGTATCTATCAAAGTTTAGATCACTCGAGAAAACTGCTGCTGACGAGCCTTCGCACGGAGGTACTTATCAAAACTCATACAGATGTTACGGATAAGCAGACGACCGCGTAGAGTGACACGAATTTCGCTGTCATCGACTTCAACCAGCTCATCATTGATAAAGGTTTGTAACAGCTCTAAGTCTTCTTTGAAGTACTGATTAAACTTAACCTTAAACTCCGACTCAATGGCTTTTTTATCCAGTTTAAAGTTACAGATCAGTTGCTTAATCACTTCGCGGCGTAGTAAGTCATCCGCATCCAGCGAGACGCCTTTCCAAAGCGCATGACGCAGGTCATTCACCTGAGCGTAGTATTTCTTCAACTCTTTTTGGTTCTGCGCGTAAGCGTCACCAATCATCGAGATCGCCGAAACGCCAAATCCGACTAAGTCACACTCACCCTGTGTGGTATAACCCTGGAAGTTGCGATGCAATACTCCTTCTCTCTGGGCAACCGCAAGCTCATCATCGGGCTTAGCAAAGTGATCCATACCGATAAACTGGTAACCCGCATCGGTTAACGTAGCAATGGTATCTTGCAAAATCGCCATCTTTTCTTCGGCTTGTGGCAAGTCTTCATCTTTAATCTTACGCTGCGCGGCAAAAAGCTGCGGCATGTGAGCGTAATTGAACACAGAAAGACGACCCGGCGACATTTCTAGCACTTGTTCCAGTGTCTTAGCAAAAGAGTCTTTGGTCTGCTTCGGTAAGCCATAGATTAAATCCAGGTTTGTCGATCGGAAGCCTAAGTCTTTCGCGCGTGCCACCATATCAAAAATGAACGTTTCATCCTGCTCACGATTGACCAATTTCTGAACTTCTTTGTTAAAGTCCTGAACACCGATACTTAATCGGTTAAAACCTTCGCTGCGCAGATGATCCAGCATTGTGAGATCAATCTCTCTTGGATCAACTTCAATGCTGATTTCAGCATCATCACTGAAGGAAAACTCTTGGCGAAGCAGGTCCATCACACGTGTGATCTGTTTTTCAGATAGGAATGTTGGTGTACCACCACCAAAATGCAGTTGCGTTACAGTTCGGCCCACCAGCAATGAAGCACGCTGACGAATTTCATGCTCTAAAACATCAAGGTACTCATCAGCTTTATGCGAATGGCGGGTAATAACCTTATTACAGCCGCAGTAGTAGCAAAGCTTATGACAGAACGGAATGTGTACGTACAACGACAACGGACGATCAGGGTACTGAGCGCATGCCATATCATAGTCAGAGATAGTAAATGCTTCGTGAAACTCCAAGGCTGTCGGGTATGACGTATAGCGAGGACCGGAATAATTGTACTTATCCAATACTGCTTGATCCCAAACGATTTGTTGTTTCGATTCAGTGTGTTGATTCGACATGGTGGTACTTTCCGTTAAATGTTAGGGCAACGAAAGCCGTCACCCAATATTCAGAGCTGCTTATTTTGCCACACGACAAAGATAACCGCGGTAATACCTTTTGGCTTTTTAATTATAAAACCAAAGAAGTGCTAGCGTGATCACGATAACCCCAGCAGCTATAAGAGCATAACTGGGGTAAAACTACTGACTCAAGCAATCAAATGACGTTCTGGTAACTAGATCATCTGAATATTAATTTGATTATTCAGTGGCTGGACGTTTTTCTTCAACAGTTCGAGCTCTTTAATGATCGACTCGGTTAAGCGACTTTCCGCTTTTTGACGAGCCAAGTTCTGTTGCATACGTTCTTTTTTGGCAAGTTGCTGGCGATCTTCACCACGTGCCATATCTTTCACGATATGGTAAAGCTCAGAAATTGCAGGATACGTTTTATCGAAATCAATGCGATCTTCACCCTGAACATAATCCATGATGCAGTAGACACGGATACTGATTTCCGACAAATCGCACTGGCCTTGAATGCCCGCCTGACACAAGGTATGCACGTTCTCAAAAATGTTGGCATTACGTTTATCAATCGCCAATTTTTGATGCTTCAGCTGCAATTCCTTTTGCTTTTTCAATTGAAGCAGAAGGTAACCTGCATAAGAAGCTAGAGCGATGATGATCACCACCCCTGCAATTGCTAATAAGGTTACGTTCATAGCTTAATTATCCTTTGTAGTCGTCGAAGTTGATATCATCGAAATCTGCTAGCAGATCATCATCATCACGAGAACCTTTCGCAGCAGGAGCAGTAAAGTCTTCCTCTTCTTCTGGTTCTAACAGACCAAGTTGGTCCATCAACTTCTCGATGCGATCCAGCTTCTCGTCTACGTATTGTTGCAGACCAGTACCCAGACTCTCACCTGCTTCGATACGATCCAACAACACATTCAATTGCGCATCGTTTTCCAGCATCTCCAACTCTTGTTCCGCGGACAGACGACGTTCTTGCTTCGTCATCTTTTTCGCTGGCTCAACAATCAGAGGGATCTTCTTCTTGCTGCCTAAACGTGGGTCACGACTTTGTGCAGCTGCGTGTTTCTTCTGCTCGTTTCCTTCTGAATTACGGTTACCCGTTTTCAAGCCTTTGCGCTTTTTCGCACGCTTACGTAAACGGCCTTCCACATCTGATTCAGTGCGGTTACGAGTGACAATAATATCAGGTGCGCCTGCGGCACCCGGCTTTCTAGATTTTTTACTACGGCTCATTACTGGGTCTTCCTCAGTAAAATTACATCATTACCAATAAATTCAAGTTCGAGCTTATCCCGCTCAGCTAGGAACTGGAAAGTTTCACGGCTAAAAAACACCACATGCGTTGGGTCGTTCTTATAATGCCACGATTTGAAAGCCTCTGCGTCGATGACCATTTTTGTCATCAGGCCAATCCAGCCCCCTGGCTTAACTAAATTCAACCATTGCTTCCACACCATATCTGGGTGGTAGAGGTGTTCTATCACCTCCGTTGCTGTCATGAAATCATACTGCTTTTCTAGCACCGATGTATCAGGGTGATAATAAAGATCGTACAACGCCATGCTGTGACCCGTTTCTTCTAACATCAGAGAAAGCGTCGGGCCTGGACCACAACCAAAGTCGATTCCGTTCGATTGTGGAGGAATTCGCTCTGTCATTGGATCAGCTATTCGCGACAGAAAGCGTCTATATCCCATATCTTCGGGATTGTTCTCATGCAAATCATAGTGAGCTTTTTCGGTATCTGCATCCAAACGTTGGTCTGGACTTACAAACACCAAACGGCACTGTTCACATTGAAGGTATTCGCGACGCTTATCTTCAAAATAATGGTGAGTGTGCTGATTGTGGCATAAAGGACAGGTATGCATGCTGACTTCCTCAAACAGGGATGCGAAACATACCAGAAACTGAACTCAGATTGGAGTGTTACTGAACATTTTTTCAGCAGTTTTTACTAAAAAACTCTGATTCTGATGTGACATCGCCTCCTGAGAGTATTTCGACGTCAATTTCATTGTGAAAGAAATAAAAAAAGCGGCAGTTAAACTGCCGCTTCCTAATGCCACCTTATGTGGCGAAACTGTGTTGCACGCATTGAGTGCACCAAGAATCCTTTTGTTTTTCGAGCTTTCCTTGCCAAAAAGTGTTGTTTTTCATCTTCCTGATGAGTTTTGGCTATCCATTAACTTCCTGTCTTCTGGGCTACTTCCTGTGCCTGATCCTTTTCACTGTCTTAACCGTCAGACGAGATGACCATCCTTATCCGGCAGGCTCCTTGCCTACCTACATCCTTTTACAATCACCAAGCATCCCTAGCTTGAATCCCTGAGACCGAAACCTTGGTCTGAATTTCCCTTTGTTCACCCCCTGTGAACAAGTTCTACTTTACGCCGATCAAACCTAGCGACAAGCCGAGCACAGAAAAAAACTGCATCATTTTTTAAATTATCGACAAAAGAGATTGCTAATCAAAACCTTAAAAAACACCAGAGAGAAAAAGGCAACAACAAGTATGGCAAATGTCTTACAAACTACCGAGCTAGATATCTATTTAGCCGCGTACATCGAGTGTGAACTGCATCACCAACAAAAATGCCCCGACGAATTCGCCGGGGCATTTTTGTAAAACATTGCTCGAACTATGTAGGGTTATTAGTGCAGACCGCCAACATATTGCGACAGAACTTCAATATCTTCATCTGTCATCTTCTTCGCGATGTCACGCATCATGGCATTCATATCGTTACCACGGCTACCATCACGGAATTTAGTCAGCTGAGCTTTGATGTAATCAGCGTGCTGACCAGAAATTTTAGGGAAACCTGAAAGCTCAGTACCGTTACCACGAGCACCGTGACACGCAATACATGCTGTTAGGCCACGCTCTGCGTCACCAGCGGTGTAAAGCACTTTGCCTTTCTTAACGACGTCTTCAGGCGTTGAATTCTCTGACATCGGCAGAGATGCAAAGTATGCGGATAGATCAGCGATGTCTTCATCGCTTAGCGGCATTGCCATACCACTCATGACCGGATCGTAACGACCTTGTTTACCACCGCTTGTCATACCTAACTTAAGATCTTGTAACTGTTTTTCAAGATACTTAGCGTGTTGACCAGCGAGTTTAGGGTACATTGCGATTGCACTGTTGCCATCTGCACCATGACAGGCGACACAGGTTTGTGATTTTGCTTTACCAGCCTCAATACTACCTTGGGCCCATACTGAGCAGCTGGCTAAAACACTCAAAATTAGCGCTAATTTCTTCATGACATTCCATTATAATTATCAAGCTTCCAGTACCACGGAATGTGAACATACCGTGTACACTCATGGTACAATAGGCGACCTCATGCCGAGCACGGTTATTTTACACAATTTCACAAAAAAGTAATCAATCGACTACACAAAGTCGAGATGGAGTTAACAGTGAGCGTAAAAATTCATTACCAAAATACGCATTTCATCACCAGCGCACCCGATATTCGCCACTTGCCGGAGGACGAAGGTGTCGAGATTGCGTTTGCAGGACGCTCAAACGCTGGTAAATCGAGTGCACTTAACCGTCTGACTAACCAAAAAAGCTTAGCCAAGACATCAAAGACACCGGGTCGTACCCAGTTGATCAACCTTTTCAAGGTAGAAGAAGGTTGTCATATCGTCGATCTACCGGGATACGGCTTTGCTCAAGTCCCAGTTGAGATGAAAAACAAATGGCAGAAATCTTTGGGTGAATACCTTCAGAAACGCGAGTGTCTAAAAGGCTTAGTGGTTCTGATGGACATCCGTCATCCAATGAAAGATCTCGACCAACAAATGATTTTCTGGGCTATCGACAGCCGTATTCCAGTGCAAGTGCTGCTGACCAAAGCAGACAAACTGAAAAGTGGTGCCCGTAAACAGACGCTACTGAAAATTCGTAAGCAAGTTGAAACTTTCGGTGGTGATGTAGACGTGGACGTATTTTCGTCTCTGAAAGGTTTAGGTGTTGATCAGCTGCGTGCCAAACTGGACACCTGGTTTGCGCCTGCACTAGCACATCTGATTGAAGAAGACGAATTAGAAACGCCAGAGAGCAATGAAGAATAATTAGCATTAACAATTCTTGTTAAATTTTTGCGATAGCCCTGCCAACCAGTTGGTGGGGCTTTTGTTTATCTAACGAATAAGAAAGGAAATGACAGAAATAAAAATCCCCACCTTCCTGGCAGGGATAACGGGAGAGAAAACTTGGTAGTTGTTATTATGCTGCAAAGCATTACTGAACTATTAAATGATTTCAATAGCATAAATAGCCCCCAAATTTCCCCACTCTAGTTTCCCCATCATATCGAATCACAATAAAAACAATAAAATTCAGAAACTTAAAATAAAAATAACTGTGATTATTAGCGACTTAGTTTCTGTGGAGAAAAAATCAGAATGTGACTGGCGTAAATTTACAGGACGTAGAGAACGGCTAAATGAAGCAAAAAGTGAGGTTTTGTAAGGAGTTAAAGAGAGGGAAAGGTGGATGAGAAGCCTAAAAACCGTAAGCACCTGTTCTTTAAAAACTTTTTCTTTGGCCCAATAAAAAACGCCCCAGTCAAAAACTGACTGGGGCGGCTGAATCAGCCTAATCCAATAACGTGAAACAAAAGGTCTGAAAGATAGAACATCTTACCTCTGTACCCTACGAGTATTAATGTACAACAATTGGTCAGAATTGCAAAGATTTTTTGTAGTTTTTTTTCATTAAAGTTTTATTAAATGACAGCAAGATCAAGAATGCGATGTCTTTTTTAATCGTAAAAAAAAGCCAGCGTTTGTGCGCTGGCTCATAATAAATTGGCTAAATCGATTTAAAAATGACTAGTGAGCCTGATCCCAGTTGTCACCATGACCTGCTTCTGCAACAAGAGGCACTTTCAGCTCCGCTGCAGATTCCATCAATTTCTGTACTTTACTTTCAATTTCGGACAATGATGACTCTTCAACTTCAAATACCAGTTCATCGTGTACTTGCATCAAAAGTTTCACTCGACCATCACCTTCAGCCTGAATCCATTGGTCAACAAGCAGCATCGCTTTCTTGATGATGTCTGCCGCTGTACCTTGCATTGGTGCATTGATCGCCGCACGTTCTGCCGCTTTACGACGCATCCCATTACGAGATTTAATTTCTGGGAGGTGCAAACGACGACCAAAGATGGTTTCAACATAACCTTGATCAGCCGCAGCACTGCGTGTGTCTTCCATATACTGCATCACACCAGGGTAACGCTCGAAGTACTTATCCATATAGGTTTGCGCTTCACCACGTGGGATGCCTAACTGTTTCGCTAAGCCGAATGCACTCATACCATAGATAAGACCGAAGTTAACCGCTTTGGCTCGACGACGCTGTTCACTAGATACTTGCTCAATACCCACACCCATGATTTCAGCAGCAGTGGCTGCGTGAATGTCTTTACCATCGCGGAATGCATCAAGCAAAGCTTGGTCGCCAGACAGATGCGCCATAATACGCAGTTCGATTTGCGAGTAGTCAACCGCTAGGATTTTGTAACCAGTAGGTGCGACAAATGCCTGACGAATACGTCGTCCCTCTTCATTACGAATTGGAATGTTTTGTAGGTTTGGATCGGTCGAAGACAAACGTCCCGTAGCCGTTACCGCTTGATGGTAAGAAGTATGTACGCGTCCTGTGGTTGGGTTAATCATCTTCGGCAGCTTATCGGTGTAAGTCGATTTAAGCTTGGCCAGGCCTCGGTACTCCAGGATCAGTTTTGGTAGCGGATAATCCAATGCTAATTCTTGCAGCACTTCTTCATTGGTTGAAGGTGTCCCAGATGGCGTCTTCTTAACAACCGGTAAGCCCATTTTTTCAAACAGGATCGCCTGCAACTGTTTTGGCGAGTTCATGTTGAACTCTTGCTCTGCTATTTCGTAAGCTTTTTGCTCAAGCTCTTCCAGACGCGCAGCGATTTCTACCGACTGAGCTCCCAACTTCATGTCATCAATCAAAACACCCGTGCGCTCAATGCGAGAGATCACTGGCACAAGTGGCATTTCTATCTCTTCATACACCGATTTCAACTTGGCGTCTTGCTCAATATTGGCAAACAGACGGTTATGCAGACGAAGCGTGACATCTGCATCTTCTGCTGCGTACGGCGATGCTTGTTCAAGTTCGATTTGGTTAAAGGTCAGTTGTTTTTTACCTTTGCCCGCAATTTGTTCAAACGAAATACAGCTATGCTGAAGAAAACGTAGCGCCAAGCTGTCCATATCATGCTTGCCGCCTACGCTGTTGTACACGTAAGACGCTAACATGGTGTCGTGTTTGATGCCCTTCATCTCAATACCGTAGCGAGCTAGCACAGACGCATCGTACTTCAGGTTCTGACCGACTTTGGCTTGTGATTCATCTTCTAAAATAGGTTTTAGCTGTTCTAACACCCAGTCGCGATCTAATTGTTGTGGCGCATCCAGGTAGTCATGAGCAACAGGAACATAAGCGGCGATGCCTTCGTCGGTTGCAAACGAGAGACCAACCAGATTCGCCACCATGTAGTTGAGGCTGTCAGTTTCGGTATCAAACGCAAACAGCTCTGCCGCCTTTAGTTTTTCTAACCAAACTTCGAAAGATGCTTCATCTAAAATAGTTTCGTACTGACTGCGATCAATCGTCACCGCTGACGTTTCCATCTCAGAGTGAGACGAAGCAGAAGATGTTGCTTGTGCTGAACCTGCAAGCTCCACCGCTTCAACAGAGCCAGATCCGCCTTCTAGCAGCTCATTTAACCATGATTTAAACGTCAGCTGTCCATATAGCTTGATCAGCTCGTCTTTGCTTGGTTCAGCTTTAAGCAGTGATTCCGGTGTTTCTTCCAGCTCAACATCCAGCTTAATGGTGGCCAGTTCGTACGACAGCATTGCATTTTCTTTGTTGTCGACCAGCTTCTTCGCCATGGTTTTTGAACCACGGAAACCCAGTGGCGCAATATCATCTAAGTTTTCGTAAAGCTTCGTCAGTCCACCGATACCTTGCAGCAATGCGGTTGCAGTTTTATCACCTACACCCGGTACACCTGGAATGTTGTCGACTTTATCGCCCATTAACGCGAGGTAGTCGATGATTAACTCCGGTGGAATACCGAATTTTTCAATGACACCTTCACGATCCATAACAACGTTGGTCATGGTGTTGATCAGGGTGATATTGTCATCCACTAACTGCGCCATGTCTTTGTCACCAGTACTGATCAATACTGGCATACCTTTTTGTGATGCCTGGTAAGCTAAAGTACCAATCACATCATCAGCTTCTACGCCAGGAACACAAATTAATGGCAAGCCCATCGCGCGAATCACATTATGTAACGGCTCGATTTGGCAACGAAGATCATCCGGCATTGGCGGACGATTAGCTTTGTATTCTGGATACATATCGTCACGGAAGGTTTTACCCTTCGCGTCAAAAACCACTGCAATACGATCAGACGCAAACTGACGCATCATACTGCGTAGCATGTTTACTACACCGTAGACGGCATTAGTTGGTATTTCACCATTACTCATTGTGCCTGGGTAGGCGTGAAAAGCGCGATATAGATAAGAAGAACCGTCGATAAGAATCAGCGGATTTTCAGGAATACTTGCCATAATTGTCTGTATCCAAGTCAGTACTTAATAGATCTGCTAAGGATGCCATGACTACTGATCCGAATCTATCTTGTTCGCTCGATCCAGATCGCGGAAATATTTCGAGTTGATATACTAAATTCAAACCTCACCTGTGGATAACTCTGTTTATATTATTTATCCACTGCTTATCCAAGATTATAAAACAAAGAAAACAATGTACATAAGGCACTGATATTATTAAGTTATTTCATTTAAAGACGAAAAGATCAACGATCCAGAAATGATCATCAAATGTGGAAAAGTTATTAATCGAGGCGTCAAATGAAATCGTAGAAAAGAAAAAAGCGACCCAATTGGGTCGCCTAGCAGAAGTGGTAAAGCAATTTTTTATCAAGCTGCTTAACCAAGAAGCTATAAATTACACTGGAAGCAATGTGAGCAATGTCGTGTCAAAAAGAGTTTGTGCAAGTTCTCGGAAACTGTTTCATCACTTTCTCAACACCTGTTAATAAGTAATTCAACGTCCTTGTGAACCATTCCTCATTCCCTAAGACAGGATTAATAATAATGATTCTCATTTGAGAGTCAACAATTAAATGAGAAAAAGTCTCATTTAATTTCAAATTGCTTTAATGAAATGTACTCTAGATTCGCGAAGATTGACATTTTCGTCAAATTTTTCAATGAGATATCCATTCCTCAGCAACAATCTGAGCATAGCCGGAAACTGATTACGAGACTTCACTTTAAGGGTTTTATAGCCTTGATCTGCAACCCATTCTTCCTGAGCCTCTAACAGCATTTGTGCGACTCCTTCATTACGAGCTTGAGGAGCAACACCACCAAACCAGCTGTAAAAAGTATCGTCATCCAATTCATAACCAATTTTGAAGCCTAAAATGGAACCGTTCTTTTCAGCTACCAGAATCAAGCTGTTTTTATCGCCGAGCCGCTGTGCCATAGACTCCATTGTTTCTCCATTGGAAAACTCTTTTACATGAGTGACCACCTGAAGTGCCTCTTCCAACGTGCCTTCACGAATCAGCATTGTCATTATTCTCTCTCCTAATACCCAAGCACCTTGGACTGCTGCTATGTAAATAAGCCATATTTGATCGGCCAGAGGTTACTTGGGTATATACAGACGAACAACTATTGTCGGTCTAGTTTTTCTCACTAAGCGATAATTACTCTTCTGTCGCTTCCTGAGACCTATTTAGATATTGAGCCGCCTGAGCGTTTTCTTCCGCTAGCCACTCCGCCACATCTTTGGCAAAGTAAGTCAGGATGCCATCAGCGCCCGCACGTTTGAAACATAGCAATGATTCCATCACCGTTTCACGTTCTTTTAACCAACCGTTAAGAATCGCTGCTTTATGCATTGAGTACTCACCCGACACTTGGTAAGCAAAGGTCGGAACCTGCAGCTCAGTCTTCACACGGCGAACCACATCCAGATAAGGCATGCCCGGCTTAACCATGACAGAATCGGCACCTTCATTGATATCCAACGCGACTTCGTGAATCGCCTCATCAATATTCGCCGGATCCATTTGGTAGTTTTTCTTATTGCCACCTTTTAGGTTAGACGAAGAACCGACCGCATCACGGAATGGCCCGTAGTAGTTCGAGGCGTATTTCGCAGAGTAAGCCATGATTTGAGTATGAATATGGCCTGCTTCTTCCAGCGCTTCACGGATTTTACCAATACGTCCATCCATCATGTCTGATGGCGCAACAATATCAGCACCCGCTTCTGCGTGAGATAAAGCCTGTTTAACCAATACGTCGGTAGTTTCATCATTCATTACATAGCCGTCTTCATCAATGATGCCGTCTTGGCCATGAGTAGTAAATGGATCCAGCGCAACGTCGGTAATGACACCGATTTGAGGGATATGCTCTTTAAGAGAACGTACCGCACGCTGAACTAAACCTTCTGGGTTGTAGGCTTCGGTTGCGCATAAGCTTTTCGCATCTTGGTTTACGACAGGGAAAAGCGCGATTGCTGGTACACCTAGATTTGCAAGGTATTGCGCTTCTTCTAGCATTAAATCAATAGACAATCGCTCTACACCCGGCATGGACTCTACGCTTTCACGACGATCTTTGCCCATCAGAATGAACATTGGGTAAATCAGATCATTAACAGAAAGTTGGTTCTCAGCCACTAGACGACGGCTAAAGTCATGCTTACGTAAACGACGCATACGGCGTGCAGGGAATGGACCTTGAATTGATACAGACACCATTTTCTCCTTGTCTGGACGGTTATGATGATCAAATCATCTGGTGAACAAAATCATATCACTCTTGGTGCACCTTGCGAGCGACAATCTGGAAAAAGGCGCGGAAAAAAACTGAAAATGACCCAGCACTCACACTCAAGTATACTTCTCACAAGACCTAAAAAACGAAGCACAGAGACGAACCATGATCGATACCCACGCGCACATATATGCCAGCGAATTTGATAATGACCGCGACGAAGTTGTAAAACGCGCGCTAGGACAAGGCATTAATAAAATTTTGCTGCCAAACATCGATCTGGAATCGATTGAGCCTATGCTGAAAACCGAAGCGGCTTATCCTGATGTTTGCCATTCGATGATGGGCCTGCATCCATGCTATGTGGATGATAAAGTAGAACAAACTCTAGAGATTGTTCACGGCTGGTTTGAGAAACACAATTTCATCGCTGTAGGGGAAATTGGTATCGATCTGTATTGGGATAAAACCTATCGAGCTGAGCAAGAAAAGGCATTTATTACCCAGCTTAACTGGGCTAAAGAGATGAACTTGCCTGTCGTGATCCACACTCGAGACTCCATCGAAGAAACATTAACCCTGCTACGCCAAGAGCAAGATGGCCGCTTGCGTGGCGTATTTCATTGTTTTGGTGGCAGTTTAGAAGAAGCACAAGCCATTAACGAGTTAGGCTTCCACCTCGGCTTGGGTGGGGTATCAACGTTTAAAAATGGTGGGATGGATAAAGTCATTCCTAACCTCGATATGCAGTGGGTCATACTAGAAACAGACTGTCCTTACTTAGCACCTGTACCTCATCGCGGGAAACGCAACGAGCCAGCGTATACTTCGTTGGTTGCCCAGCGTATTGCTGAACTGCGTGATTTAACCATTGAAGAAGTAGACGCGGTGACAACAAAAAATGCCGAATCCCTGTTTAATCTACCTTCTAGTCAATAAGTTGCCCCTAATAAACCATAAGGTTTGCGATATCCGTTGCTAAACTGATACATAAGTGATTCAAAAATCTACTTTACGTACAAGGAAGTATATATGGATTTAGAGCGTATCTATTTTGTTATCAGCATTCTCGCAGGGATTGTTTTCTTATATACCCTGATAGCAAAGCGCATCGAAAATTCCGCGATATCAGGCCCGATAGTTTATGTCGCTCTGGGATTGCTACTGGGCGATCATGGCCTGGGGATACTCGGGTTATCGGCAGAAGCCAATGACTTGAGACTGCTCGCCGACTTGACGCTGGCTTTAATTCTTTTTTCAGATGCTGCTCACTCCAACCTCACCGTATTAAAACAAAAAGCCGTCTATCCGGTCCGGATGCTGATGTTTGGACTGCCGGGCGCAATAATATTGGGCACCTTCGCCGCGGTTATTCTGTTTGACGTATTATCGGTTATAGAAGCCGCCATCCTTGCTACTATGCTCGCTGCAACAGACGCCGCACTGGGTAAAGCTGTCATATCTAACCCTAAGGTACCTACTCCTGTAAGCGAAGGGCTCAATGTGGAGAGTGGACTCAATGATGGTCTGTGCGTCCCAATACTGCTGCTTCTCATTGCAGTGGAATCCAGTACTACAAATGCTGATCTCAGTACTCGTCATGCTTTGATGGTGTTTGCTGAAGAACTGGGTATCGGCACGCTGGTTGGGTTGTCACTAGCCTACATTGGCGCCAAACTTCTCTCTTGGAGCGCAAAGAAAAAATGGCTCAGTGAGATATGGGTTCAGTTGACTGTGGGAGCCATTGCCCTGACCAGCTTCGGTTTAGCGCAAACTTTACACGGCAGTGGCTACATTGCAGCTTTCACAGGTGGACTACTGTTTGGTCATCTGGCTTCTCGTCATACTCACAAACTGGTATTGACAACTGAGAGCATCGCCGAGCTATTAGCCATGCTGACTTGGATTCTTTTTGGCGCTGCTGTTGTTGGTCAAGTACTGGGACTATTCTCCGTCAGCATGATTGTATACGCCCTCATCAGTTTAACGCTGGTTCGAATGATCCCTATCTACCTCTCTTTTCTCGGCACTTCCGTACCAGCCCGACACCGTTGGTTTATGGGCTGGTTTGGACCACGAGGCTTAGCTAGCATTGTGTTTACCATCATCGTATTAGATGCGGACTTACCGGGAGGACGCTTTATTGCTTTAACCGTTGCTTGCACCGTAATATTAAGCCTTGTTTTACATGGCGTCACGGCGCGAGCACTGTCAGAACGCATAGGAATGAGTAAATAAGAAAAAAGCGGCTCTAGTGAGCCGCTTTTTTACTGACAATTTTACGAGCCAAAGGCTACTCTTCGGCTTCAGCTTCCTCGTCTTTACGTGTGTAGAAACGCGCAAACAGCAAACCAACCTCAAACAGCAAGCACATCGGAATAGCCAGCAGAGTCTGAGAAATCATATCCGGTGGCGTCAACACCATACCAACAACAAACGCGGCAACGATGATATATGGGCGTTTTTGCTTTAACTCTTTTGGTGTCGTTGCACCCGTCCAGCACAACAGAATGATCGCAACAGGTACTTCAAAAGCAATACCAAATGCCATAAACAGCGCCAGTACAAAATCCAAATAGCTGGAAATGTCAGTAGCAAACTCGACACCGCCAAGCGAAATCGCCGTGAAGAAGCCAAAAACAAGTGGGAATACGACAAAATACGCAAACGCCACACCGCAGTAAAACAGCAAAGAGCTGGAAAACAGCAACGGCATGATCAAGCGACGCTCGTGCTTGTATAAGCCCGGTGCAACAAATGCCCACACCTGATACAAAATAAATGGTACGGCGACAAACACCGACGCAATCAATGTCAGTTTAAGTGGTGTAAAAAATGGTGACGCAACATCCGTTGCAATCATCGTCGCCCCTTCAGGCAGACGCTCTACTAAAGGTGCTGATACAAACTCGTAAATGTGGTTAGAGAAATAAACTAGCCCGACAAACACCACCAACACTGCCAATATTGAACGCAGTAGTCGGTTGCGAAGCTCCAACAAGTGACTAATTAAAGGTTGTGTCTGCTCGACGGTAGACATGGCAAACCTCTTTGTAAAAACCAGATCAAAAAGGAGCTACTTATCCTAGCAGCTCCTCCTAATGAGACTATTCGGCTTTTTTATCTGCCGCTGTAACCTTGATATCTTCCGCTTTTTCTACCGACTCAACGACTGGCTCTGCTTTCGCAGGTTTAGCGTCGGGTTCAGTGTTTTCCGCGTAAGGGCGGTTTACAGATTGCGCAGCTTGCTTAAGTTCTTCAACCGAAGACTTCAGTTCAGGAGATAAATCTTTCATCCCCATTTGCTCAGCTTTGCGCAAATTGTCTTGCAGCTCTTGGACTTTCAGCTCGTGTGACAATTCGTCTTTGACGCTATTTGCCATACTCTTAGCGGCACCGACAAAACGGGACACACTGCGAATAGCATGAGGCAAACGCTCCGGTCCAAGAACGACCAGACCAACAACAGATATTAATACCAGTTCCCAAAAACCGATATCAAACACGTTTTACGCCTGCTCTTTGTCTTTTTTCGTTTCAGATGCAGCTTCTTTTTGCTGCTGCGTCTCTAAACTTTTTGGCTCGAAGTCTGCGTCTTTAGCGTCTTTAGCATTTTTCGCAGTCTCTTCATCATCGCTCATTGCTTTTTTGAAGCCCTTAACAGCACCGCCTAGATCACCACCGATACCACGTAGCTTCTTGGTTCCGAATAGTAATACAACAATTACAGCAATAATTAGAAGTTGCCAAACACTGATACCACCCATTCTTTTTACCTCGGGTCTTTAAACAAAAATGTATTTCAAGAGTTTACCGTCTATCGACGATAAGCTCGCCAACTAAACAGCCAGAATGTGACACCTGCAATCCCACAGGCGAACGATAGCTGTTCATAAGCGTTATCCACCAATATTGCCGAGCATACGACTAAAGTGGCGCCAACACCAAATAAAAACGTACCTGTCGCCTGCTGTCGCTTACTTTGACGGTAGCCCTGATAAAGCTGATCCATACGCTGGTTCATCGCCTTACCTTGTTTGAGACTATCATAAAGCAGCTCAGGCAATTCTGGTAACTTCTCCGCCCAAAATGGTGCTCGATCTTTAATGGCATTCACTAAAGCTTGCGGACCGACTTGGTTCATCATCCACTCTTCAAGGAATGGCTTTGCGGTTTCCCATAAATCAAGCTGCGGATAAAGTTGTCTGCCAAGCCCTTCCACGTACAGCAAGGTTTTTTGCAGCAATACCAGTTGAGGTTGAACCTCCATATTAAAACGACGTGCGGTATTGAACAAATTCAATAGCACGTGACCAAAGGAGATTTCACACAGTGGCTTAGCGAAAATTGGCTCACAAACAATGCGAATCGCAAACTCAAATTCGTCAACATTGGTATCTGCCGGTACCCAACCTGAGTCCACGTGCAATTCCGCCACTCGACGATAATCACGATTGAAGAACGCAAGGAAGTTTTCCGCCAGATAACGCTTGTCTTCACTATTAAGTGTACCAACGATCCCACAATCTAACCCAATCCACGTTGGGTTTTCCGGGTGATCAGGTTTAACGAACACATTACCGGGATGCATATCGGCATGAAAGAAGCTGTCTCTGAACACCTGAGTGAAGAACACACTCACGCCACGTTCAGCCAGCAGTTTCATATTGGTGCCATTTGCTTTCAAGCCTTCTATATCAGAAACTTGAAAGCCATATATTCGCTCAGAAACCATGACAGTTTCATTACTAAAGTCAGGAAAAACTTCAGGAACGTATAATTCTTCGCTATCTTCGAAATTTCGACGCAATTGAATCGCGTTAGCCGCCTCACGACGCAGGTCGAGTTCATCGAGAAGCGTTTTTTCGTATTCACGAACGACTTCTACCGGTTTTAAACGACGTGCTTCAGGCATTGCCCCTGCGACTATACGCGCCATTCGGTGCATCAGTTTTAGATCGGAATCAATAACTGGGCGAATATCTGGGCGAATGACCTTTAATACCACTTCTTGGTTAGTGTCTTTTAGTCGTGCTGTGTGCACTTGAGCAATAGACGCAGAGGCCAGTGGTTTAATATCAAACTCGGTAAACCAGTTGTCGAGCGGACCACCTAACGCCTTTTCCATTTGCTGTTTCGCCAGTTCACCATCAAATGGGGCAACCTGGTCTTGAAGTAACGCAAGTGGATCGGCGATATGAGGGGGAAACAAGTCACGGCGGGTCGACATCATCTGACCAAACTTGATCCACACTGGCCCCAGCTCTTGCAACGCTAAACGAAGGCGCTCACCTAGAGGCTTCTCAGGGTGTTTATTTTTAATCCAGAACAGGCTTTTACGCATCCAAAGCGGGGCTTTAGTCAGTTGATGCTCCGGCAACAACTCATCCAGACCATATTCCAGTTGTACTTTAACAATGTGATATAAGCGCTTTATTTCTGCCGGAGTCATGGTTTCTCCAACGCAGGCTTATCCGCATCCAATTTATCAAGCAGAGCATTCAGACGAGCTTCCACTCGTGATGCCTGACTGCGTACTTCGTCCACTTGATCGCAAAAATGCGCGACTTCAAGTGGCGCTGGCGCAAATTTCCATTCTTCTGTCACCACTTGCGCTAAATGTCGCTGGTGTTTCTCTGCTTTAGAAACAAAAAAGTTGCCGACGTTTTTTGAACCCTGCACTACCGTATGAGCTACGACATCTCCAGTCACTCGCGACAGCCATTCTTCAATGTCTGGTTTGCAATCAACCATCAGCTGAGAGAACTTTTGTGCCAGTTGAATATCACCTTCTAGCTCAAGCTTATCTTGCTTGATAAGACGAGTGATGTTGGCTTGATCTCGCAGTTCCGGCAACACACTCAGGTTCAGAGACAAATAACAATCAGGATGACCTTCATAATTACCCAAAACATCAATCTGCTGACTGAAAATAAAGGTCAGCGTCTTATTAATTTCTTTCAGGTGAACTTGAATAACCTGGCCTTTCAGACGTGCCAGACGACGATCCAGTGCTGGGTCGTCTTTAATCAGCGTGTTCAGCGACGTTTCAATCACGGCAGTAATAAGAGGTTCAAATGGCATGCCGTTAACCCTTAAAATTTGTAGCCGCGGTGCAGCGCCACAATACCACCCGTAAGGTTGTAGTATTTGGTGTTTTCAAAACCTGCCTCTTTCATCATGCCTTCCAGCGTTTCTTGATCTGGATGCATGCGGATAGATTCTGCAAGATAACGGTAGCTTTCCGCATCGTTCGCGACCAGTTCACCCATTTTTGGTAACAGATGGAACGAGTATGCGTCATAAATTTTCGATAATGGCTCAATGATTGGTTTTGAAAACTCCAGCACCAATAGACGGCCGCCCGGTTTAAGTACACGGAACATTGAACGCAGTGCTTTGTCTTTATCGGTGACGTTACGCAGACAGAAACTGATAGTAATAACGTCAAAATAGTCATCTGGGAATGGCAGCTCTTCTGCGTTTGCCTGTACGTAATGCACATTACCCACAATGCCATTATCGCGCAGCTTGTCGCGGCCAACATTCAGCATTGAGTTATTGATATCCGCCAGAATCACATGACCTTGATCGCCGACGATGCGCGAAAATTTTGCTGTCA
This sequence comes from Vibrio sp. J1-1, assembly GCF_021728395.1. Classification (GTDB taxonomy): domain Bacteria; phylum Pseudomonadota; class Gammaproteobacteria; order Enterobacterales; family Vibrionaceae; genus Vibrio. Next base: position 279,262 of record NZ_JAKKCM010000005.1, read on the forward strand.
GGTCACCCGTACCACCGCCAAGATCCAGAATTCGCTGCCCCGGACGAGCACCACTGCAATCGATGGTGAAACGCTTCCACAGACGGTGAACGCCTCCCGACATTAGGTCATTCATGATGTCGTACTTCGCTGCCACGGAGTGAAAAACTTCGGCAACTTTAGTTACTTTTTCTTCTTTCGCCACGGTAGTGAAACCAAAGTGGGTGGTTTCGTTCTCTAATGCATTATTGGATTGCAAGCTTGTATCCGTCATTCTAATTCCTCTTGGACAGCACGTTTCACGGCTGGGCGGTTGCTGACAAATATAGTCGCCCAATGTACTGCGGGCGATTAGTTTACTTTATCCTCAGCCGGATGTCTTTCTACTAACGATTCATTTTCGGAAAATGCGTCACTCTGTGCTAGCTGTGCAAGATCAGACGAAATAGGACGCTTAATCTCCACGCCCAGTTGCTTGAAACTTTCAGCCTGTCGAATCACATTACCACGACCCGTAGCGAGTTTATTCATGGCACCTTGATACGTTTGGTTGGCTTTATCCAGCGCGCCACCTAAACCTTCCATATCATCAACAAACAAACGTAGTTTGTCGTAAAGTTTGGTCGCTCGCTCCGCAATCAGTTTAGCGTTTTCATTCTGACGTTCATTGCGCCACAAATTATCAATGGTACGCAGCGCCACCAGCAAGGTCGTCGGGCTAACCAAAATGATGTTCTGCTCCATTGCGTCTTTAACCAAACTCGGATCGGCCTGAATGGCGACCTGAAAAGCGGGCTCAACCGGAATAAACATCAATACGTAGTCGAGACTCTGGATGCCTTTGAGTTTGTGATAATCCTTCATGCTCAGACCTTTAATGTGCGCGCGTAGCGCAATAAGGTGAGCGTTCAGCGCCTGATCTCGCTGCGCATCAGTTTCTGCGTTGAAGTATCGCTCATACGCCACCAAGGCCATTTTCGAGTCGACCACGACTTGCTTGTTTTGCGGGAGGTGCACTATCACATCAGGCTGATAACGCTTGCCTGCTTCATTTTGCAGATTGACCTGTGTCTCGTATTCGTGCCCTTCTCGCAGCCCAGACTCTGCCAGCACACGGGCGAGAACCACTTCACCCCAGTTACCTTGTTGCTTGTTGTCGCCCTTCAAAGCCTGAGTCAGGTTCACCGCTTCGCGCGTCATTTGTTCGTTTAAACGTTGCAGATTCTTTAGCTCATGCACCAGCGTATGACGCTCTTTGGCTTCCTGACTAAAACTGTCATTGACTTGTTTTTTGAAACCATCCAATTGTTCTCTTAGCGGAGAAAGCAAACCTTCCAAGCTCTGACGGTTTTGTAGATCCACCTTCGCGGTTTTCTCTTCAAACAGTTGGTTGGCAAGGTGCTCAAATTGCTGCTTCAAACGCACTTCTGCTTGTTCCAGTATTTGCAGCTTCTCAGCATTAGACTGATTCACTTGCTCATGGCGAGCCTGCTGTTCTCGCAGTTGCGTTTCCAAACGCGATTTTTGCTCACGCATTTTCCCGAGCTCATCGAAATACTGCTGGCGCTCTTGTTTGACGGCTTCAAAATAGCGCAGCTTCTCCATTGCAGCCATCAACTTACCGTGTGACTGACGAACTTCAAATGCCGCCTTATCGCGCTCATCATCGAGTTCATCCAGCTCTTGTTGCGCGTCAGACAGACGCTGACTCACTTGCTCAAGCTGTTGTTGGTGAAGCTGTTTTTCCGCAGAAAGTCGCTGCTCAAGAAGCTGAGTTTGAGTGATAAAACGCTGTTTTACCCACCAACCGACTGCCGCTCCGCTGACTACAGCGGCACAAAGAGAAGAGAGAATGAGAGATTGATGCTCAAGAATCCATTGCATAATAGCGAGTTAGCCTGTGTTTTATGTCTATAACAATGGTATTTAGACACTGGATAAATGTCCAGTTTGTTGGATGAAAAATCCTCGCATACACTACCTGCTCAAAATAATATCCTTTGGCTCGCTCAAAATTTTATCGCCGAGCCTTTGAACACGATACAGAGGCATCATGAATGAGCGTCGCGCCCTAGGATTTGGGCTCTCAGCAGTATTACTTTGGTCGACAGTCGCGACCGCATTTAAACTCACATTAGCCGAGTTCACTCCGATTCAGATGCTGTGTATCGCCAGCGTCGTTTCTGCTATTGCTCTTATCATCGTGTGTGGTGTTCAAGGCAAGTTAAATCAACTTAGCGATACGTTTCTGTCGAATCCTTGGTATTACCTGCTACTTGGACTGATTAACCCATTAGCCTACTACTTGATTCTGTTCAAAGCTTATGACTTGCTCCCAGCCTCTCAGGCGCAAGCCATCAACTACAGCTGGGCCATCACACTGACACTCATGGCGGCGGCTTTTCTCGGGCAGAAAATTCGTAACAAGGACTGGATAGCTTGCGCGTTTAGTTACCTAGGTGTCATTGTGATTGCCACTCAGGGTAACGTGTTAGGTATGGATTTTGAGAGCCCGCTTGGTGTTGGCTTAGCGCTACTCTCGACTCTGCTGTGGGCAGGCTATTGGATTCTCAACACCAAAAACAAAGCGGATCCGGTCGTGGGCGTGCTGCTTGGTTTTCTCGTTGCGATTCCTTTTACTGTTGCTTTAAGTGTCTATGAAGGACAGAGCTGGGATTCCATATCGCCCCAAGGCTGGGCTGCAGTGACCTATGTTGGTCTGTTCGAAATGGGGATTACTTTTGTCCTTTGGCTAAGCGCGCTTAAGTCAACACAAAATACGGCTCGCATCAGTAACCTGATTTTCGCGTCACCATTTATCTCTTTGATGTTATTGGCGACTATTATTGGTGAAGACATTCATCCCTCAACACTGATCGGGCTGGTATTGATCATCAGCGGCCTGGTGATTCAGCAAGTCAAATTTGGCAAAAAAGATCTCTCCAAAGCCGCCAGTTAACATTACTGATGCTCACCTGGGTTGAGGTGTGTTTAACCCATTTCCACAAAAATGCCGGAGAATTCCGGCATTTTTGTCTCTTCTTATTAGCTTAATGCTGTCAGTTGGCCCTCTTTCATTAGCCAGCGTAGACACTGCGGGTTTAACCCCTGCGGCTGGTGCGCCACTTCCACCACCAATTTGTTTTGCCAATCTTGGCTAAGACGTTGGCGGATAACTCGTTCGGTCTGTTTATCCAAAGCACTGAACGCTTCGTCCAACAAATACACCGGAGTATCACGCAACCACGCTCTCGCCAACGCAACCCGCTGCGCTTCCCCGCCACTAAGACGAGTACCGTTAAGCCCCAATTCCGTATCTAAGCCATCGGCTAATGCACAGTACATTGGCTCTAAGCAGACTAGCCGTAGCGCTTGCATCAGTTTCTCGTCACTATAGTGACCACCTAGTGATAAGTTGTAGCGCAAAGAGGCAGGGAAAATCACGCTCTGCTGAGGTACATAACTGATTTGCTGCCAAGCCGCTTCTCGATTCAAACGAGTAATGGCTTCGCCTTTAAAGCGTAAAGGCGACGTGTCGGAAAGGTAAATACCCGCCAAGTAACGCAGCAGTGATGTCTTACCACTACCGCTTTGCCCTTGGATGACCAAATGTGTTCCCGCAGAAAGCGCAAGCGATAAGTCCTCAAACAACCAGTCTGTTGTTGCACCGTATCGATGGCTTAAGTCTTCGACGCTGAGTAAAGCATCAGAGTGGATTGCCGCTGGAACGCTATTACTCTCACTAAGCTCTGCTGATGGCTCTGCTTCCAATATCGCCAAAACTCGACGACAAGCAGGAAACGTCTGCGGCAAGTCTTCAAAGGTTCGCGTCAAAGCGAGTACCGGGCCGAAAGCACCTGCATACAAACACAACGCCGTTAACGATAGTGACTCACCCTGCCACCAAGCCAGCACAATCATGGCGACAAAGCCACTACCGATGGATAAATCTGTCAGCGCATCCTTAATACCATTTCGCACCGCTAAGGCGTTATGCAAACGCTGAAGTACTCGTCCTTGTTTAGACACTTTGCGCTGAAAAAACGCCATCGCTGACCAGTTTTGTATTTCATTGAAACCCGACACCACGTCGGTCAGCAAGGTATTGAGCAGGCCAAATTGACTGCGAATCTCCTGCCCCAGCTTGCTGCTGCGATTAAGGTGCCACGTAGGCAGCACGCCACCCACGATCAGTAACAGCAAACATAAGACGATTGCCACTGAACCAACTAACCAGTATCCGTAAGCGGTGACCAACAGCGACACCACCAGCGCCGACAACACAGGCACAATGGTGTGGGCATAAAAGACCTCAATGCGCTCGATGTCCGATACCACCCGCGCGGTCAAATCACCAGTCGACAAGTCGTGAATATTGTCCGGCGCTTGTTGCTCTAGTCGCCAATACACTTGGTTACGTAAGTCTTCTTGGATACGAAACGCAGCGTTATGCCCTGAAAGTTGCTCGATGTAACGACAGATTGCTTTGCCGATACCAATCCATAACAATGGCCAAAGCAGTTGTGGCCAAATCGATACAGGTTGCTCAAGAAACAAGTGTTGTGCGTATTGCCCCGCCACAACGAGGATAGCAATGGTGCCTAACTGGTTTAGTATCCGACAAACCAATGACAAACCAAGCGGCATCATATGTGGTCTGGCAAGGTGTAATAACTGATTAATCATGCCCAGGCCTCCGAGCTTCTGAATTTGGTGGCATCGCGCCAACCGCTGATATCCACCACACGATCCGCTTGAGCGATGACTCGCGGTGAATGACTGATCACCAGTACGCCCGCTTGTTGCTTAAGTTGATGAAGCGCATCAATCACTTTTTGTTCGCTCGCTTCGTCCAACTGACGGGTTGGCTCGTCAATTAACATCAGCGCATGATCGGATAAAAATGCTCGAGATAAACCAAGCCGAGCCGCCTGCCCCCCGGAGATGTGCTTGCCGCCTTCTCCCGGCTGAAGTGAAAGTGTTTCGGAATGTTCGAGCCATTCGTCCAGCGCACTCTGTTTTAGCGCATCACGCACGTCATCTTTTGAAGCGCTAGGCGAAGCTAGAAGACAGTTATCTTCCAGCGTCTGATGAAACACATACGGCATCTGCTGCAAGTAACCCACCGACTGATGGGTAATCACACCCGCATCGGGCATCAATTGACCACGGATCAGTTTGAACAAGGTGGATTTACCGCAACCGCTTGGCCCTTGCAGCACCACCAGTTCGCCTTTGTATACAGTTAAGTCGACACGCTGAAACAACTTTTCTTGCTGAGGATAACCAAAGGTTAAACCGTGTATATCAAGAGCAATGTGATGATTTTGTGGTGTAAGGTGGTGGGGTTCATTTTCGTCCAAAGACAAGATTTGCTGTACGTCCGCCTGCACTTCGCGTCCCAGCGCACCGGCGAAGAAGAATGCCCCCATTAAAGACAATGGACGTATCAGCTCAACGCTAGCCAGAATAATGAAAGCTGCCGACGCCGCGTCGAGGATACCCGCTTGATAACGCGTGATCGCTAATAGCGATGCCGCGACTATCGTGCCCAGAGAAAACAGCAAATCAACCAATAAGATCACCAGTTGATTGGTTTTGAGTAGAGACATGGTAGAGCGTCGTAATGTCTCACCATGTTGTTCAATTTCCTCTCCCCAGGTCTTGGAATACTGGTACAGTTTTAATACGGGTAAGCCATGCAAACTCTGGGTAAACAGTTCGGTTAGCCGTGCCAAGTTATGCTTATAGGTCGCACTGACACTGGCAAAGCGTTTAAAGACCAGCATTAAAATGGCAGGAATAACAGGGATCATTAGCAGCAAGATCAAGCCAGAAAAAGGGTCGATAAATGCAATAAACAGGCACACCAACAAAGGGCCGAGCAGACCGATAAAAAACTGCGGGACAAACAATCCCCAATACAAGTCCAGCACTTCTACCCCTTCACCGAGTAGGTAATTGAGTTTGCCACGTAGCTCAGGTTTCATTTGAGCGGGCTTTAAATCGGCTAACTTATCAAGCAATTGAGCGCGTATTGACCGTTTCACTTGCTGCGCCGTTTTTGCCCCCAAGTAACGATGGACAATAATCACACCAAAGCGCAACGCTAATAGCGTCATACCCGCCAATAACACCTGTATGGCGATATGTTCAAAGTTTTCACTGAACACTCGACTCACCAGCCAGTACTGGCCAACTAAACCAAGAATTACCAATACACCACTGCTTACCGTTCCCAGTAACCAAGGTTTAGCGGTTTGAGGAATTCGACCTATCATTTGTTTTCCTCAGCTAGCGCCAAGCGCGTTTTGTAACGCACAATCACGTAGGTTTCGATAAGCGCAATCACCAATAATGTGATTTGCGCAGATGGGCGCTCATCGAGCAACCACAAGACGGTCGCCAATATCGAACCCCACACCACTATCAATACTCGCACCTTTTCTTTTATGCTGAGACCGCGATTCTCTTTGATGTTTCTCAACGTTGGGCCAAGCAAGCGGTTAGCTAACAGCCAAGACTGAAAGCGGGGCGAGCTGACACTAAAACAATAGAGCGCCAGCAGCGCAAAAGGAACGGTAGGCAATAATGGAATAAACACACCAACCATACCCAGCCCAGTCGCACTGACCCCTATGGTCAAAAAGGTATATCTTTTAATCATGTTCCAATTCATTTTGTAGATTATCTGTTGTAATGAAGGACTGAATGTCACTGCGCTTTAGCCGACACTGCTGTGCGCTATTGTTATCTAAAAAAATGCGAGGTTGCCCTCGCAATTTTTAAGCTGGTTGTAACTGCTTTTCTTCTTCGGTGTGACCTTCCGTCTGATGCACTGCATGTTGCAGTGTTTCATCAAGACGAAACGCCTGACCAAAACCTTTGACGTAGTTGCCCGAGCGTGGCGAAAAACGATAGAAGCTAAAATCCTTCATGCCACACAACTGCTCGACGATCTCGCCGAACTTTTGCTGCATTTGTTGCTTGAGCGGCGCGGCTTCTTCACTGTGCTTATCGATACAAATCACATCGCAATCAATAACCAATCGCTCGCGAGCAAATAAGTGACGCGCCTTATCTTCCGGTTCGACTAACATCAACGACGCTCTAGGAGTGTGCTGCAGGTTACGAGCATGTTGCGACACAGTGCTCAAGAGCATGACAAAGTCGTTGCCCTGACGAACAAACGGAGCGTAACTCGCCAGCGGTGTGCCTTGCGCATCTACGGTACCCAGTTGAGCGGTTGAAAACTGCTGAATAAATCTCTGAATCTTTTCGGGTAAACGTTCTAATTGCTCTTTTCGGTACGACATACAATTCCTTTCAAAATGATTATTATTCCACCAATTCAATTTTATTCAGTGTGGTGGCCACTTGTTGTAATACGGTTCGGATGGTTCGGTTGGTCGCTTGATAGTACTGACCAGGACTGGCACAAGATTTCATTGCAGGCGAACGGTTGTTAAAATCCACCGCGATAATTTCGATGCCTTTGCGCTTCATCTCTCGGCATAGCGCAACCTGCTTTTTGTCGCGCATTACAGGCTCAGCTAAGTGGTCGCCATCGGTGAACAGCACCATGACTTTCTTATTTGTGTCTAGGCCGTAATCGCGTGGCAATTCGCGTTTGGTTTTATCCCATAAGCCACGCCATTCTGGAGAAAGTAAACGCCAGGCCCACATCACCCCCTCTGCGTTATTGGTGTTCATTTCTGGGTAGATCGTTTTCAGCCCGTTAACAAACTCGCGATGGTTCGACATAAACGCTTGAATACTGCTGGCACCGCAATCTGCTGAATCAAACAGTCCAAGTAAATGCTTCCATTTGGGATTGTATGGGTCACTGTTTTCGCTTGAGTAGTATTCATGCAGTGGCATGCCATTCTCATACCGTTCGATCGGCGGCTTAATTTGACTTTCTAACTTAAACCTCAAATTTTGTTGCTCGGGCCCAAGTTCTAGGCGGCGAGTCCAATCAGGAGTGATTGCACCTGCGTGAGTTAGCCCATCTTGATTTTCAGGCAGTTGCATACACATTGCACCACGCCAACGGCCTGGTACACCGGCACTCAATAAGTTACTCCAACCTTGTTCTTTAGCGAGTGGGCGCAGACCTCGCGGGAAAGCCAGTGCGCTAGTTTTAAGAAAGTTGGGGCGCCAGCCTATGTTGATATAGCCAGTTGCTGGCACGATGCTGATGGTCTTACTCAGATTTCGTCGTTCTTGAGCGTATAAAATGTCGGCAAAGTCTCGTAGCCCTTTTATTGCTAGACCCATGGGCATGCCTTTCATAGAAGACGAGACATCCAGCATAACGACAATTTCCAACGTGGTTTGGTGCAAGCGTGAACTGGCTTGATGAAGAATACTTAAATCCCCAGCATGCAGCTCATCATTCAAAACCAGCTTGCTCGATTGAACCTTTCCCGTTACGGTGACATTGGTTATCTTTTCCCGGTTATCCAGCCGAGTAAGTGGTGTTGATAGCGCCGTGCTTTCATCACTGACATTGGCATTTAATAACTGCTCGGCATCCTGCTGAGCACTCCGACTGTCGGATGAAGAGTAAAGCACTGCATCCGCCAACATCGACAACCGACTGTCAGTCGTACTGGTCACCACCACCAGCAACACAAAACTGAAAAAGGTCAGCATTCCGGCAAGAAATATCGCTGCCGACACCGACACGACCCCAAGCTGGGCATGTAACGATAAAGGAAGGGCAGACAGACTTCGCATCAGTTAGTCTCCCTAATCATATAAGAATGAAAGCGACCGCTCGGCCACAGCTTCCAAATCGCATTACCGCTCACGCTGCTATGTGGTCGATAGCACAACGCCACTTCCACCAGGCTCCCTAACTCAAAATCTGGCCACTGTTGACTGAGCGGACAACGCGCACTGACCATAACGGGTGTCGTTTCTTTAGTCCCGGCGTTGTACATCGCAATCGAGAGGCTGACTTCCCCCTTAGCAATGTGAGAGAGCTGCTGCTCAGCAAAGTCAGTAAAATAGGGGAGCTGCGCAATGTTGTTATCTATCGTCAAGGTACGGCGATTCCCCACCATTTCAAGAATGTTGTAATTAAGATTTACCAACCGTTGTTCGACGCGAAGAATGGTCAGTATTTCTGATGCAGCAACGATAACGGTCAGCAGCATCGGCAATATGAGCGCGACTTCGAGACTGACACTGCCACGCAAACGGTGTGTACGAGATTCAAACATGGGATATCTGGGCATAGTTAATCGAACGGTAAATCCTTAGAAGCGATCAATGTGCTGGTAAACACCAGCGGCTCTGGATACAAGGTAGCCAGCGGACTGAATTCCATTTTGGTAGATAACGTCGCAGTGACACGAAACACCGGATCTCTCGGACGAAAAACCGTGCTCTTATCTTCCTCTTGTTGCTTGACGTTGAGCAGTTCTTCAAGCGACTCAAAGAGGATGATGTCTACGCTCACGTTGTCGATAAAACCGTAGCTCTTATCGTCAATCATGCGTTTAACGACCGTCGAATTAAGCGGTTTTTTACGCCAATCTTCGGCCAATAAAACCCGTAGCGAGCTGCGCATTGCGTGTTCGAGCAAGCTGTATTGCAAGTGAACACGCGTAATATCAAAAAAGGCCAGTAACACCGCCAGTACTGCTGGAAACAACAACGCGGTTTCTAAGCTGATCACGCCACGCTGACGAGAGCGACCCGGATTCATTGTGCGTTCCGAATCGCAGTCAGACGAGAGGCTAAGATCGACATATCTCGTTCGACTTCACTCGCAGGTAAATGACGCGCAAGCAACGCTCGAGCCTCGTCTTCGTTGCCTTCTGCCAGTAATAGCAGCGCGAAATTCAGCTCAACCTGTTGGGGTAGTTGTTTATATGCCAATAACGGAGAAAACGTTGTACGCGCTTTCTCGACCTGATTGTCATGCAAATAACTGATCGCTAGATTGGAGCGAAAATGTGGGTTGTCCGGTGAAAGCAAAATAGCTTGCTGCAATGCCGTTCGAGCTCGCTGGGCGTCACCATCCAGCAAAGCGATGCCCAAACCATTATGCAGTTGCGCCTCGATCTGCGTGTCGCTTGCTTTGGGTAGTCCGACCTTGTAAACCTCGGTGGCTTCGGTTACACGACCGTTACTCAACAAATAGCGGCCAAGGTACATACACGCCTGCGCCGAAATAGATTCTGGATGCGCACAGACGTAACGCAGTTTTGCCATCGCGGTTTCTTTCTTGTCCTGACGGTACTGGCTACGAGCCAACATCATTTGGTATTTGAGATTGTCTGGCGACAGTTCAAGCAACTTCAGATACTGCTGCTCCGCCTTGCCATACTGACCATAGTTAAACGCGGCTTCGGCAAGGGCTTGGGTATTGTCTTCGGTTTGCTTTTTCACTTTGCCCGCTGTCGCACAGCCGAATAGCAAAGGACTGAGACAGACCAACAACAGCCATTTGATAGGGTTTGTCGTCATCATTTTAAGCTCTCCAACAACAGGTTCATGGTCGGTGCAACGATCAGCACCATCAGTGGCAACATAATGAAAGCCATTTGGATCAGCGTAATGCGTCCCGGCAGCTTACCGGCCTGCTCCTGCAACGCCATTTTGCGCAACTGTCTGGCATCCGCGCTGATGGTGCGCATGGTTTCTGCCAACGGAGAACCATATCGCTCGGCCATCGCTAGCGTACTGGCGAGACGTTCGAGCTCTTTCAGCCCGGTGCGCCACGCAAGCTTTTTCAGGCACTGGGCAGATTCTCCGCGGACCTGAATCTCAGCGTGGGTACGCAATAACTGCCGCGCCAACATCGGCTCAACATCAAGCAAGTACAGACCAACTTTCTCCAGTGAGCGCTCCAGTGACAACCCAGCTTCAACACTGATCACCATCAGGTCGATTGCATCGGGTACAACGTGCTGCTGCTTTTGTTGCGCCTGATTGGCTTGGCGACGCAACCAGTATTCGGGCAAATTGGAGCCGAGCACATAACCGATTAACGTCATCATTAGGGTATACGCATCGAACAGCTCACCAGATACCGCCTGCCAAATCAGAGCGGCACTGGCGCTAAACAAGCCGAGAAACAGCTTGGCGCCACGCACCGTATTTAACGCGGTAGACGAAGCAATGCCCGCGTGTTCCAACATTTGTTGTAGGCGCTGTTTCTCTTTATCAGAAGTGGGGTACAACACACCCAACCCAGCAAAAAAAGAAGACGAGGAACCCTCCACTCTTGCGGTATCATCACTAAGATTTAAATAGCGCTCACATTGCGCTTGCCAACGACTTTGAGATTGCTGGGACAAAAACAGCCACAACAACACAGACATAAACACCACACCAGCGACCAACAGAGCGGCAAGTGAGGTTGACGAGACGAACCATTGCACCATGAGTTATCCCTTTAACTGAGTCATACGACGGATCAGGTACAATCCACCCAAAATACTGCCGACGACATACGCCATGACGATTTGCCCACCGTTCGAGGTCATCAGAAATTCAAAATGCTCGCGACCGGTAGTAAACAGCACCAGACACACCAAAACTGGTAGTGCGGCGAGCACTTTGGCGGAGCTGCGTGACTCGGACGTAATGCTCTGAATACTGGCGTTGAGCTCAGCGCGCGATCTCAATGTATGCCCTAACCGCTCCAACACTCCGGTTAAACGGCCACCCGTTTCCTGCTGCAAGCTGAGTACAATGGTTAGAAAGCGAAACTCTGCGATCGGCATACGCTGCGCGGCATTCTTCATCACTTCATCCAGCGTTTGGCCGACTTTCAGCTCATCATGCATGCTGTCAAACAAACGAGCGGTCACGCCCTGATGTTGTTGCGCCATCTCATGAAATACATCCGCCATCGGCGCGCCAACACGCAACGCTCGGATTAAGCCATCAATGACATCGGGTAGTTCGTCGCGAAACTGGTCTTTGGCCTTCTGCTGCAACTGTTGATACGCAAACCACACCACCAGCAACGCTGTACTTAGGCTGAGCGGCAATGCCACATACCAGTCCATACCGTTAAAACAAAGTACCGTTGGTGCCAATAACAAGGACGCCGCCAAACCGAACTGCCATTGCCTTAACTTGGCTGGACTAACGAAAGTTTGCAGGTTTTGATACCAAAGCCAGTGACACCAGAACGGTTGACGTTGGTCGGCCTCAATATCCAAATTCAACAAGGTGTAGCGCTTAAGCTGACGTTGCCAATGCTCCTGACGTTGGATGGCTTGCCAGATCAGCCCGCCCGCCACCAACCAGAAGGCAATCAAGACAAACATTAACTTCACTGCAATTTCTCCACACACTGGCGCAATGCGTCTTCTTTGGCAAAATGTGCCGCCTTGTCCAGCAAAGCCTCTGACACCGACTGAGCGGTAAATCGGCCGTAGATATGCTGTTGTTCTGCACGGATCAGTTCAAAACGGAACACCGGACTGAGTTCAATTTGTTCGCCGTTCATCCCCACCACTTCACTGATGGCGGTAATCCGACGACGACCGTCGCGCATCCGCTCAAGCTGCACCACGAGGTCAATTGCGCTGACGATCTGGCTACGAATAATATGGTCGGACAAACGCTCTCCGCCCATTTGCAGCATATTGGTTAAGCGCACGATCGCATCTTGTGGATTGTTGGCGTGCAAGGTACACAAGGAGCCGTCGTGACCAGTGTTCATCGCTTGCAACATATCGAATGCTTCTGCGCCACGAACCTCACCCAGTACGATTCTATCCGGACGCATACGCAGTGCGTTTTTGACCAGATCGCGTACCGTCACTTCTCCGTTACCTTCCGTACTGGCATTGCGGGTCTCAAGCGGTACCCAATGTGGCTGCGCCAAGGACAGTTCGGCGGCATCTTCGATGGTCAGAATACGTTCGTCTTCACTGATGTGCCGACTCAGCGCATTCAGCAAGGTCGTTTTACCCGAACCTGTACCACCGGAGATTAAGATATTGCAGCGACAGTAGGTCGCCAATGCGAGAAATTCCGCCATTTGCTCTGACAGGCTGTCGTTGTTAACCAGATTCGACAACATCAACTTGCTGGCGGGGAATTTACGGATCGAGATGCAGGTCCCGTGCAGCGCTAAAGGCGGCGCGATCACGTTGACGCGGCTGCCGTCTTTTAGGCGCGCATCCACCATCGGGTTGGATTCATCGACCCGGCGACCAATCGCATTCACGATCCGCTGGGCAACGTTGAGTACATGTTTGGCATCGCGAAAACGGATATCGGTTTTTTCTAGCTTGCCGCGTCGTTCGACGTAGATTGTTTTAGGGCCATTGACCAAGATATCGGACACATCTGGGTCCTCGAGCAAGGGTTGAATCGGGCCGATACCGACCATTTCATCGACCAGTTGTAAGCCTAAAACCGCCAGCTCCTGACGGTTATAGGGCAGCATTTTCCGTCCAGAAATGACATTGAGGGCGTCTTTGACACGCGGCAGCAGTTCATCACGGGACAAACTCGCGGCAATCGATGGGTCGACTAGTTCGTAAAACGCACTTTTGGCGTCATCGGTCATCGAAAGCAGTTCGTGGCTGCGGCTCTTGTGGGTTAACACATCTTGCTTAAACATCGACTTACCCTTTCTGCTCCGCCGAAGCGGCACCCAGCACTTGGCCTAATTGATGGATTTTTTTGCTGAATTTTGAACGCTCTGCCAACAGTGGCTTGCCTGTTCTTTCCGCTTTATCAAACGCTTTAGCGTCAAACGGCAGCTCAACGCTCAATTCCAACCCCAGCGCTTTGGTAATTTCTTGCTTAGGCACTCGACCTTTGGCATGACGGCACAAGTTGCCGACTAAGATTTGTCGCTGGTGTTTCAGCGGCGCATTGGCTCGCAGCTTGGCCAGATAACGGAAACTGTTCAGGCTGTAATCGGTGACGAATATACAGTTGTCTGCCTGCTCGACGATCGCGGGCATCGCCGGGTGGTTAAGGTTTGGCACATCCACAATCACCGTTGCGTAGTGCTCCGCCAGAGCCTGAATGGTCTCCGCAGGTTGCAGTACGTTATCGTGTGGCAACTGGCTGTCCTGACCGTAAAACAGATGAAGACGCTTGGTGAGTTGCTGGCTGCTGTGTGCAAGCAAGGTTTCGTCGATACGCTCAGCGTCGGCAATGATGTGTTCCAAATGGGGGTCGTAATCGGCGCCCAATAGGATCGGGTGTTGGCTGTGGAACAGGTCAAAATCAACCAAGGCGACAAACTGATGTTGTTTCTCGGCTAAAAAGTAACCCAAGTTCGCCGCAATGGTGCTCGCGCCGCATCCACCAGTACTGCCAAGCACGCAAATCACGCGTCCCTGACGCAATGGCTTGGCAACTTGGTGTCCTTGAAGGTGCAGTAAGCTCAATCGAATCGCATCGGCATCTAACGGCGTGGTGTGGTAGTCGTTCACACCCGCAAACATTAGGCTACGGTATAACGCAACTTCTTGTTTTTTACCCAATACAATCAGCTTCATCTGCGGCGGGCAATACTCCGCCAGTTTACGCAGCGCTGCTTCCAGTCCCAGACAGTCACCGCCGTCAACGATGAGTAAGTCAGGCGCACCCTGTTTGACACACCAAAGCCTGGCTGCTTCAATATCACCTTTGTTGACCTGAATGTCTTGCGTGGTCAAGTCACCTTTTAGGTGCTCAAGCACTTGTTGGCTATGGTTATCGAGAACAAACGCGACAACATTAAATACTCTTTCAGTCACGACTTACTCTCCTGTCACCGGCTGTCTTTCTGCCGATTTAAGCTGATTATTGAACAAGCGTTGTACCGCCCCGGTCGTCAGGGCGCTGTTATGCTCTTGATACTCTTCCCCGTGGCGCCATGTCGATTTGTTAACCACACTCAGGTAGTGATTACGCAGCTGCTGGCAAGCATGCGCCGAAACAGGTAACGCCTGGCGGTTGTAACGACAGGTATCTGGCACGAGCGCCACCTCAAGCTCAGCAGAGATCTGATTCTGCTTATCCGACTGATAAGTCATCTGCACTGGCAAATGAAGATATTCGGTCAACTGAGTGCGCAGTTTTTGTCGTGTCTGCAGATCCAAATTACCGCCTTGTAACGAGAGGTGAATGTGTCCCTGCTCTTCACGTTTATTCACTGGGCTCAGGATGTTTTTCAGGTCTAACTCTATTTGGGCTACAGTGGTCTTAAATGAGGTTTTATCCTGAAAGGTTGCATGCGTGACTGTTTCGTACGGACGCTGACAACCAACCACCAATAAAAGCGGCAATGTGCTCAAAGCTAATTTCGCGAATTTCATCATCATCCTTAATAGTTGTATCCATAGTTACCAAATAAACGCTGACTGGCGTCGTGGTCATCACCCATATCACGTAAGAACAAACGCTCGAATCGATTGGCAGGACGGAAGCGATCTAGCGGCGTAGTTAGTTCGCTCGGATCGCTGGTTGGCTCAACTAAGTGAGCAGTCGCGATGATGACTAACTCACTTTCCGAGTTCTTAAAGCTGTTGCTACTGAAAAGTGGTGCAAGGAAAGGAATTTCGCCAAGAAATGGCAGCGCTTCGATTTTATGGTCTTGATAGGTTCTCACCAGACCTGCCAACGCAAAGCTCTGGCCATCGGCCAACTCAATCGTTGTGGTGGCGCGGCGGCTTTCAATACCTGGAACTTCGACACCAGCAATAGAGACGCTGTGCTCGCGACTTAACGTAGAGACTTCCGGCGCAACGGTGAGACTGATCTGTTTGTTACTCAGCACAGTTGGAGTCAACTCCAAAGAAATACCAAAGCGCTTAAACTCGATACTCACACCGTCGTCACTGTTGTCGACAGGGAAAGGAAACTCGCCACCAGACATAAAGGTTGCTGCTTCACCCGATTTTGCCGTCAAGTTAGGTTCTGCCAACACGTTGACCAAACTGTCTTCAACCAAGGCATCAATGATGACATTTAAGCCATGCTGACCGTTTCCCGACGGCAATGTATTGGAAGGAAATTTATTGCCCGGAGTAACACCCAATGCCGCTTGCAGCGTGTCCCATGTCCCCCAACGCATATTGCCGATCGAGCTCCAGCGCAGGCCGAGTTGTTCGCTGGTCGAGCGTTCCATTTCAACAATACGCACAGAAATATTCACTTGGGCACTGCCTGCCGTTTTAAGCTGGTTAACCACCAATGGGTAGACGCCCATGCCACCGCCCGGCTTGGCCATACCTTCACCGCGGCCGCCGCTACTAGCACTTTCGCTCGTTGGCGCAGCTAAAGTTTGTTCGTCTCCCTCTTGTAGTCCTTTAGCAAACCCCGACGCTATGCTAAGGATCTCGTGCGCCTGAAGTGCATTGGCCACTTCACCCATCGCGACGATAGCCCCTTTACTATGAGCAAACGTCACTTGGGCATCGGGAAACGCGTGTTGCACCGCTCGCTCCAGCTCAGACAGGTCGGCGGCAACCACTATTTTGTAGTGCGCCAGTGTTCGGGCATTGTCTCCGAGCACTAGGATGTCGGTTTCACCCAGCGCTTTACCAGACACCATTACGTGACGGTTAGAAGGCGCGTGAACCACCACCAAATTGGGGTCAGAAACAAAAATATCTTTCACATCATCGTTGACCGTGATCAGACGGTTTTGGTTGATAGTGAGATTCAGCGTATGACTTGCTGCTACCGCCCACGGCGAGACAGACAAAGCAAGCGATACGTACAGTATAAAATTTCGAAGCAAGGACATGATTTATCTCGTTGTGCTCTTTTCTTGGGTGCGGATATCTTCGCCACTGAAAATACGAATGGTGTGCTGAGGTTTACGATCCGGGTGATGGTTATCCGATAACTCTTCATCCCAAAGTGTGGCCATGGTTGACGTCGTCAATGACCGTTCGTCCTGCTGATAGCCGCGAAGGATCAGAGATAAATCCCCCAACGTCTTGGCTAACAACAAACGTTGCGCCCCTTCTGGAGTGACCTCAAAAGTGACCGGTAAGGTCTCCCCCGATCCCATCGACACGTCGCTGTCATTTTGGTGTTTTGGGCCGCTGACAATATCTGTCAGGATATTGTTGATCGCGAGCAAACGCGTGTTTTCGAGAATCACGCTGGTGGCGCGTTTGGTGACCTCTCCAAAGCCTTTCTCTGATGCATGCTCATTTTTGCTGGTTAAGATGACATCAACGTAATTGCCCGGCCTTAGCAAGTCATAGTTCATCCCTGCTAAGCTCATCTCCAGCGTGACCGCTCGCATGCCAGGCGAAAGCATCGCGGACATGTATTGACTCTGCTCTGGGCGGATAATGTCTGAGACGGCAAGCGATTGATTGGCTGCCAAGCTACGGGTTAGCAAGCTGCCTTTCAGTACATCGGGTTTGATAAAGCCTTCAAGAAACACGTCGTTAAGTTGCGTGTTGCTATCGGATGGCATTGGTGCCCAACGGAAATCTTCTGCTTTCAGTAATGCACCCGCTTGGATGGCGTATTTCGCGACTAAGATTTTTGGTACAACTGCTTTTTCTTTCACCGCCATTTCGGCTGGCTTATCTGTTTGGGGTGAGGCTGTACTCAACCATGCCACCACCAGCATTGCGACCAAGGTCGCTCCTCCGAGTAGCACAAAAATTAACTTTTTCATGATGGGTATAAACTACATATAGTGAATAGTGGTGGTTGCTGCAATACATATAGCGACCGCATAAGGCACGGTGGTTTGCGGTTTTGCCACAATCACTCCCCTTAGCGCGAAGTAGTTAAACAGCAAATACGCGGCGCTTAATACTCCGCCTAACAAAGCCGTTTTTAATAACAACCAATACCATTGTTCCAAAGAGGCGTAGGCGCATACTGCCAATAACTTACTGTCTCCAGCCCCCAGCCAACGGTAGTGGAAAGCCACCACCCCAAAGACCACTATCGTGATTCCGACTAAAAGTGAGTGAAGAGAAAAAGGCGTGACAGTGGCGCAAACGATTAATAACAAGAGCAAAAATATATTGGGGACTTTACGCTGATAAACATCACTCAAAGCAATAACAAGCAACAAGACTACCGTAATAATTTGCAACAAAAAATAATAATTACTCGCCACCCGACCCCATGTTCATACCATCAATGATCGTTTGAAACTTTTCCTTTAAAGCACTGATAAACAAGCCATCAGAACCAAATATCGCAAGTATCCCAGCCGCTAGCCCAGCAGCGAGAATGCCATATTCAATCGCCGTTGCCCCTTCTTCATCGTGCATGTAACGTTCAATTAGTGACAAAAAACCATTCATACGATCAATTCCTTTATAAAAAATCATTCAATTTTCTTTTGATGTGAGAATTATTATCAATACCGTTGTAAAAATCAATATCATTTATATAATAAATGCCAATTTATCGATAAAACATAGATTCATAGATCGTATAAATTAATTAATTTAGCATTAACCTCTTTATCTTCGCGAAATAACGGACGATTTTACGGTTCAACCAATAAGCACACTGTTGCACTAATTGCGTTATTTCTTGTTTGCTTTGATTTTCGTATAAAGGAATATTCATGCTCTTTAGACAGCTTGTTTTGTCTGCAACAATCGCTCTGGCGATCAGCGGCTGTAGTGACCAACCACCGGGCTCAGATCCAACTAAACCCAATGTGGATAACGGTTCTGGTGGCAATACCACCTCGGATTCAGATGCCAATCCAGGCACTCCTACTCAGCCAGACAGCGGTAGCAATGTCACACCACCAACCCTACCTACCAACCGGTCAAATCTGACTATTTCAGGGCCTGTCGTGGGCAGCCAGGAAACCGATACGTACGCATTTCAAGTCTGCTCTGGTCAGGTTTGCGAGAAGTGGCACAGTACGATGGAGGAAGGAGGGTTTGCATACAAATTTCAGTTGTCGCAATGGCCACTGGACCAAATCGTAACCGTAGAAGGCAGCAAGTTGACGGCAGTTTCTGCCAACGCAGATTCTGCCTCTAACAAAACGAATGTGGATGACAAGTCAACGTCGTATTTCAGAACCGAATTGGACACCCTGGCCAATATCCTAAAGATGGATAGTAATGATGACGGAGCCGTTAATGAGACAGAAGTCTCGACAATATCGCTCGATCCCGTGACCATGGCGTTCAACACCGTTGCGAAACACCTGCTTCAGGAAGAGTTAAGCCACTACAGCAACCTGCCTTATGCTGAACGATATGCAGAGGTACGCCACTACCTTTCAGAAAACAGCAAAACGAGCTTGATAGAGTTGAATGACGAGCAAAAGCAGAGTTTAGGTGATCATATAAATACGCTACGAGATGAAAGTTACAATCGGAGGTATTATGGCTCTTATACATTGCAGCTGACACCTAAGCAGTGGGAGTCAGTCGGTGGTCACCCTGATGTGCCAAAGGATACACAGGTTGTCACGCTCAATACCGCGCAAATGAAGACGTTACACATCCGCGACAACGATCGAGAAGCCACCAACAAACAAGTTACTCTTAGTACTGCGCAGACATATTCTATACAAGGCAAGCTCGTCTATAACCAGCAACTTGTACTTGAACTCGCCGCTCTGTACGCACTGATGAGCAAACAAGATCCCATAAAACTCACCCTAAGCTCTTGGGAAAGGCAAGAAGTTGACGAGCAGATTGATGCATTAAACCCAGGTTCCGGAGAGGCGACCATCTTTGAGGGCACGTATCGTGTTTCAGTCAATGCGCGCATTCAACAACAACTTGGCGTATTTGATAGGGCTGATGGCAAAACGAGTACATTACATTTTAGTGCCGATGTTATGCGCGAAGTGTACAAAAATTCATTGGAGGACAAAGCAGCTAACTACGTGTTCATCGTTGGGCCAATGCAGTGGCCGACAGGCGATCACTCCATACCAGACGTCGGCGCACGTATCCTCTCTGAGCTCAGCACCCAACCTTCTCGCTCCCTGTTACAGCACTATGAAGATCAATTCGGCCAAGTTGTGGGTTACCAAGAACTTGAAAACAGCCTTCCTGTAGAACTACAGAAACATTACCACCACCAGCACCAAGTTAATAAGCTGCTCCATGCAAACCATAAACACCCTCTGAAGCCAGCTATATTAGCTTTAGCACCAGAACGTTACTTGCGTATCAGTGGTCGCTTTCCTAAGGAGCTGGAGCAAGCATCATTGAAAGTCGTGCTTGGCAGTCGTCTTAATCCTGAAAAGGACGGATATTTTGACAATGGTCGCTATCCTGTCCGTCACCAACCACTCAGTCTCATCACCGACACTGACCATAGACGGAACTCTTTAGATCTGAGCGGGAACAATGGTTTTGTTACCACGATTGCACTACGTGATACTGATAATTTTTACTCTCGTTGCCGCCCTGGACGACCATATGAAGGTAAGTATAAGTACGAGTATACCGCAGACGAAATGCAGGACACGCTGACCATCCATATTCGCGACCAGAAAACAAAAGTAGAGTTACGTTCTGTTTTGGGTTCGTTTTGTGAACTTGCCAAACTGGATGAGCAAGAAGGTAACAACAACGGGATTCTGGAATATAAGGAACTGGAGCGTTTAAACGTCGGTTACGTCAGCACCGCAAGAGCCGCGCTACTGATGAAAAGCTCTGCATCTAAGTACGGCAACATCAACTACTTGGCACCATGGAAGCATGAGCAACTAATCGAAACATTTCAACAAATGCCTCGTAAGCAAGTCGAGTTTTTAGCTGCATTTATCGCGTTGCAGGCGAAAGGTAGGCTATTCAACTCTACGATTGATTTGATTGAGCGCGGCAACTTATATGATGACTTACTGGCACTACTCAAAATTGACATGTCAGGCAAATACGGCTCCATCACCGACAACAACACTTACCCAGATGTCGAAACATTGCAAGAACGACTGTCATCAACTTATCGAATAGGTCAGGTGTTGCTCGAAAACCTAGACATCAATGTCTCTCACATCACCCAAAACATGCTCTCGCTGTTAAGTGATTCAGAAGTCGACGACTATTACTTTCCACACGGTACTCGCCCTGGTCGCTGGGTTACTGTCTACCCTAACAACTTATTGGACATGACTTGCCAAAATGTGATGCAAGACGATCAGTTGTTAGGATTGCGCATCGAAGGGAAAGGGAAAAACTCAAACGGACATTGGGTCACTATTGGTTGGGATTCACAGTTAGGTGCCAGTGGCTATACCCTTGGTTGGGATGAACAAAGCTTTAACCAAATTAGCGAAGCTCAGCATAACATTCCGACCAACAAGCAGAGAACGACCATTTCAGGGCTTAACCTAGATTCACGATATTACATTCGTGTACAAAGCAACATTGGAGCTCCAAGCGCAGTCATAGAGTATTCACCACGCCAAATTCATGTTGCCGACTCTAGGATAACCACTGGCGTTGACGGCGATGACAGTTCTCGCGGTAGAGACAGTACTTCTGCTTGCGACCCACTCAGCGGTAAGGCACAAAACAGCAACCATGACGGAATCTTAGGCGCTCGATACGTCAAACTAGATAACAAGGGCCAACCGTTAGTTCGTCAAGATCTTACTTATACTCAGCGCGCGTTCACATGTGTGCTCGATGCACAAACAGGGCTCATTTGGGAAACCAAACACCAACGCAAAGAAAAAGATTCTTATAGCATCTATGACAACGATAATATGTTTGTGATGCAAGCTAAAGAAGGCGTTGACTCATTTAGCGCAACATGCACCATTCCAGGGCTAAATATCGTCTCCACTAACCCTGCACAATGCACGGTAGCTAACCAAATCAAATGGGTCAATAACGATAAACGCTGTGGTCTAACTAACTGGCGACTACCAACGTTAACTGAAGCTTACGGTCTATTCGACTTCGGTAAAAGCAGAGCCAATAATATTGACAACCGATTCTTCCCACACCTCAACTTTCCAAGAGTTGATGGTGATACCTTCCACGGTTTTTGGCTGGATACACAAAGCCTAGATCAACAACAACACAGAGCCTTAAGTCCGATTTGGTTGGACGCTCAATACCACTCTGATCACTCATACAACCCGTTGGTTCTAGTCAGTGATGGATTCAAGATCGAACAGTAAGAAGGAATCGAATGTGAAATATTTAAGTTTAGGCTTAGTGTTTGCTATGGCTAGCCCATGTATGGCCGATACGCTGCAGGTTTGCCTTCCTGATGCCGAGTTAAATCCACAGGGTCGCTTTAGCCATGAAATAATTAACACCGATGCAGGTGATTACAAAGTCGTCAATGATGCGGCAACAGGTTTACAGTGGAGCTACTGTTTTGTTGGTCAAACCCTTAGTGCCGATCAGCAAAATTGCGACGGTATTCCCCTGGTGCCTGAAAACCCGACGCCAGACGATCCTCAAAACCCTAACCAACGCAAACTATTAACTGAAGCGGTAGAGGCGGAAAACCATCGTATCGATACGGTGAACCACTCATGGCATTTACCGAATACTAAGCAGTTACTCAGTATCTATAATGAAGCGTGTTTCCCCGCTTATTACCCCGCTTTTAGCTACAAAATTGGCTTAACAGAAGATGAAATCAACACATTAGCTGACACTGAACGAGATTGGACGGGAGACAAGAGTGAGCAAAGTACCATTGATACTTTTATTGCATATCGTCAAGGAAATGCATACCGCAGTCTAATTGTTATGACAGACTCAGCGCTACCTCGTTATGCTGAATACTATTACAGCATATTGTTTAAACATATTGAAACACCACTTACTACTGCTGGTGTCGGGGCAAAGAAACACGGTATGTTACGACTGGTGAGAAAGAAGCCGCTCTAAATTAACATCTGCAAACCGTCGTCTTGAGTGGAAGACGACGGTTAGCACAGTTCTAAAATGTCCGTAGCGCTAGACCCACTGCCCTGCAACGAAACCGGAGCTCCAGCACCACTGGAAGTTATAGCCGCCTAACCAACCCGTCACGTCCATGACTTCGCCGATGAAGTACAAGCCTGTGATGTTTTTGCACTCCATCGTTTTAGAAGATAGATAGTCAGTATCCACACCACCTAGTGTCACTTCAGCCGTGCGGTAACCCTCTGTACCGTTAGGCGCAACATTCCAGTTTTCTAAATGCGCGACAATCTCAGCCAGTTCTTTGGAATTAAATTGCTTAAGCGGTTTATCGGTTAACTCTTTACGTTCAATCAACACTTCCACCAAGCGTTTTGGCAGTACTTTCGCTAGCGTATTCTTTAGTGATTGATTTGGGTGCTTCTCGCGGCTACGCTCCAGCAGAACAGCAACATCATCATTAGGCACCAGATTAATCGAAACCTTTTGCCCTGCTCGCCAAAATGAAGAGATCTGCAAAACAGAAGGACCTGACAAGCCTCGATGAGTGAAAAGCAGAGCTTCTTTGAACATGGTTCCGTCTTCAGCCGTGATTTCTACTGGCACAGCAATACCAGACAGATCAGCAAAATCCTCTTTGTCTTCTTTGTGCAGGGTAAATGGCACCAAGCCTGCGGTGGTTGAGATAACAGGAAGTCCGAATTGCTGTGCGACCTTATAGCCAAACGGCGTCGCACCCAGTTTTGGCATTGATAGACCACCAGTGGCAATAACCAATGATTTACACTCAACCACTTCCGTGCCTGCATGCAGTCGGAATCCAGCGTCCAGTTTTTCGATAGAGTGAACGTCGCATTGATAGCGCTGCTGAATATTCGGCATATCACACTCCGAAAGTAACATTTTTACGATGTCTTTCGCCGTGAATGTATCCACACAGAACAGCTGCCCATGGTCACGCTCTTCAAACTCGATACCGTGCTTGCTGACCATAGCGATGAAATCCCAATTGGTGTATTGAGACAATGCCGATTTTACGAAATGAGGGTTTTGGCATAGGTAGTTATTTGCCGACACGTCATAGTTCGTGAAGTTACAACGGCCACCGCCAGAAATAAGAATTTTACGCCCAGGTTTTTTCGCATGGTCGAGCACTAATACACTGCGGCCTCGCTTACCGGCTTCTGCAGCACACATCAAACCCGCAGCACCTGCGCCAATAACTACTACATCAAATTTCTTACTCATCGGTAACTCTTAGGCTCTATCCAAAATCCAAAACAATAAAAAAAGGATGTGCTCAATGCACATCCTTGCTTTGTTCGGGCGACATTCTACCGAGAAATGTTTACCGGGAAAAGCGCTTAAATTCCAAGCACCGAACGAAGGCCTTCACGTATCCGATTTATAGGATAAAAGCCGCAAGCAGCGTCACACCAAGTAAAGCTGTTGAAAGGACAAACAACTCTCTCACACGCTCACACTTGCTCGTAAATACCTCATCATGGTGATGATGGTATTCTTTACTCTTGATGTAGTGGAACAAACGCACTTGTTTAGTGACATTTCCATGAGTCGTAAAAAAACCATTACCATCCACTTGCTGGTACAACAGCGGATGGGCTTCACGCATAATGTGTATTAAAGAACGAAGAGTGGTCAGATACCGGACCATATTGACTCCGGTTACTACCATTAGCGCAAATAAGATTGTGTCTCCACTGATCATCTTTTCCTCCCTACACCTTCAACAATGCTCAAGAGAAAAAGACAATCACTGCTTTGTCTTTTAATCGCTACTTATCGCGCCGGGAACGCTTTATGCAGCTGGAGCATCCATGATTGAAGATGAACCTTCTTTCGCCATTTGAGCTAGATCTTTATCGATGAAGAACAATGCCTTACCATCTTCACCAACGAGTTCGATCTTATCTAAGATCCCTTTAAACAACTTCTCTTCTTCGTGCTGTTCAGCTACGTACCACTGTAGGAAGTTAAATGTTGAGTAGTCTTGGCTTGTAAATGCCACATGCGCCAACTTATTGATTTGCTCTGTGATCATTTGTTCATGTTCATAAGTCTCACGGAACACATCACCCAAGCTTGCAAAATCATGCTTAGGCGCATCAATCGCGCCCAGAATTGGCATTGAGCCGGTTTCACTTACATAGGTGAATAGGCGTTGCATGTGCTCCATCTCTTCTACCGCGTGCTTGCGTAGAAATTCAGCAGCGCCTTCAAAACCTTTATCTTCACACCAAGCACTCATTTGTAAGTATAGATTGGATGAGAAAAATTCTAGATTAATTTGCTCATTCAATTGTTCGACCATAGTTTGAGACAGCATGTCAGCTCCTGTTTATATTCCTGCATTTCATACAACTATAACATGATTAGCAGATTAAGACTTTGTACCTACAATATTGATATGGGATCACTTTAGCAAAATTTATTGGAGGTTAGTGCTAATCTGAAACTATACCCAAGTGACTTCAAGATGCAGAAGTAAAAGACTAAGCAATAGGTCAGTTCGAGGTTGCTTGGGTATATGACCTTACAAGGAGATAGCAATATGAGTTACAAACACATACTTGTGGCAGTTGACCTGTCAGACGACAGTAAAGTGTTAATTAAGAAAGCCGTTTCTCTGGCTAAACCTCTGGATGCGAAAGTCTCTTTCATTCACATCGATGTGAACTATGCCGAGCTCTACACCGGGCTTATCGATATCAACATGGCTGAAGCACAACACCAAGCCATGGAAGCCTCGCGTACTCAATTAGCGAATTTCACGGAATACGCCGAGTACCCGATCACCCATACTTTAGTCGGCAGTGGTGATTTAAGTAATGAGCTTTGCGATACCATCCAGGACTTCAACATTGATTTGGTTGTTTGTGGTCATCACCAGGATTTCTGGAGCAAGATTCTATCTGCGACACGCCAGCTAATTAATCGGTCACCCGTCGATATGCTGGTCATACCGCTAAAAGACTGATTGGCGCTTTGAAAAAACTTGGTTAGACTGCTGGCACATTTGTTATTGATAAAAGTTCTCATCCATGGCTTATCTATCTGCAGTCACCCTGCTTTGGGCATTTTCATTTAGCCTGATCGGCGTATATCTTGCCGGTCAGGTTGATTCTTGGTTTTCGGTATTTATGCGTGTGGCGCTCGCCAGCATCGTATTTATTCCGTTTCTGAAATTCCGTGGCGTACCTAAATCGCTGATCGCCAAATTGATGATCGTTGGCGGCTTCCAGCTCGGTTTGATGTACTGCTTCTACTATCAGTCCTTCCTACTCCTTTCTGTACCAGAAGTTCTGCTGTTCACGGTATTCACACCTATCTACGTTACGCTGATTTACGATTTGCTCAAAAGTCGCTTTTCGCCTTGGTATTTGATCACGGCATTGATTGCTGTTTTGGGAGCGGCATGGATTAAGTTTGCAGGCATCAACGAAAACTTCCTACTGGGCTTTTTGGTCGTCCAAGGCGCTAACCTATGCTTTGCCATCGGTCAGGTGGGTTACAAGTACATTATGGAAAGTGAGCCAGTCGACCTACCACAGCATACTGTATTTGGTTATTTCTACTTGGGAGCTCTGTGCGTCGCAACAGTCGCATTTGCATTGATGGGAAATGTAGACAAGCTACCAACCACCGCTACCCAGTGGGGCATTTTGACCTACCTTGGCTTGATTGCATCTGGCTTTGGTTACTTTGCATGGAACAAAGGCGCTACTCTAGTGAATGCCGGTGCGCTTGCTGTAATGAATAATGCGCTGGTTCCAGCAGGCTTGATTGTCAACATTGTAATTTGGAACCGAGATGTCGACATTGTGCGACTGGCCGTTGGCGGTGCTATTATCATGTTCTCACTGTGGGTGAACGAGACTTGGGTGAAAAAGCGCGTTGAGATGAATTACGCAAATAAGTAACTTACGACAGACCATAAAAAACGCTCTCCACATGGAGAGCGTTTTTTATTGATTCGATTAATGCACTTTGGCCTGCAAGCTTTCACTCATGAGCGCTTGTGGCGTTGGCAACATCACTTCCAACTTGGCATTGCGTGCCTCTAACTTACGTTGGCGTTTGAGCAATTTTTGCTGCTTCTTGGCTAATTTAAGTAGCTTCTTCTGTTGCTTGTAATGCTTTTTAAGCGTCTTTTTGGCTTTCTTGAGCGCTTTTTTATCTGCTAAGTCAAATAGGTCTGGCGCTTTCAGAGTGACCGAAGTTGCCACTTTAGCAGCCAGTTTTTTCTCTTTTACTCTTTCGACCACACGTTTAACAATCGCCGCTTTTTCTGCGCTTTGCTTTGGAGTTACCGCAATAGATTCTGCTGGAAGCGCTTCAGCCAGCAGACCACAGGCTTGCTGCTCGTGAAGTGGCTTATCTTGGCATGCTTGCGGCGGAATAGCCGCTGGCTTACACAAGGTATTTTTAGAAGCAGAAGAGCGCGCGCACGAGCGACAGACAAATTTTGGTGCTACCACCAACCGGTGGATATCACCAAGATTGGTCGCGATCTGTTTGCGATTCATTTTACATAAACGTTTAGCCATACGACGACTCCAAATAGCCAACTATTACTTCACTGACACATGAAATAATAATAATTCTTACTTAGATATACCGTCAGACTGCCGAATTAGCAAGTGGAAAATCTCGTTCGTTGTCACGAAAGAAAAGCTGGATCACAGCGCGAAAATTCGCGCTATGAACAGAAAGATTTGGGAGTCAGAAAGTTACGCCATAGACGCTTTAACATAAACGTCGAAGCGGTTCTTTTTCGTTTCTATCGCCATGCTTGGTTTTTCATCGCTAAGCCAATTGGCGTAGTCCGGACGCTTCACCACAACACGCTTGGTAGCCAATGCCATTGCGGGCTCTAGCAAGTCGTCCGCATCTAAATCAGCGCCAACCAAAGATTGGAATACGCGCATCTCTTTTTTCACTAGTGCGGATTTCTTTTTGTTTTCCGGATGTGGGTACATAGGGTCAAGGTAGACCACATCTGGCCTTACAAAATCAGTGTCTTGCGCCAGTTTTTCTAGTGCATCATGACTGGAAGCATGAATTAACGACATTCGCTCAGACACCCAGACGCCGATTTCTGGATCTTGTTTCGCACGAGCTAAGCCATCATCCAGCAAAGCGGCAACCACAGGATGGCGCTCTACCATCTGAACCTTGCAGCCCAGAGATGCCAGAACGAACGCGTCTCGACCTAAACCGGCTGTTCCATCCAGAACCGTTGGTGTTGCGCCTTTGTTTAAGCCAGCAGCTTTTGCAATTGCCTGACCTTTGCCACCACCGAATTTACGACGATGCCCGACCGCTCCACCAATCAAATCGACAAAAATCGCGCCTAACTTAGGCTCATCCACTTTACGCAACTCCAAGCGTTCGGCAGTCAGTACCAAAGCAAAGTCACTGTCATCAGAATGAGACAACTGCCAGCGAGCAGCAAGCTCATCAAGATGGGGCTGTTGAGACGGGTCTTCACAAATCAATTGCAGTTGCAAAAGGAGGCTCCAATAAAAAATCGCGGTAACTGGCGCTGAGTTTACCTCACTACTGGCTTTCTTGCAGTAACTGGGAAGCTGGTTAAAATAAACCCATAACAAAAACCATGGAACGAATCGTATGAATACGAGCATGCCGAAACTCGATGACCTCGATCGCGCAATTTTAAAAACCCTGATGGCCGATGCCAGAACGCCTTATGCGGAAATGGCAAAGCAGTTCGATGTCAGCCCCGCCACGATTCACGTGCGGATTGAAAAAATGAAATCAGCAGACATCATTGAGGGCACCGAGGTGATCGTCAACACCAAGAAGCTCGGCTACGACGTGTGTTGTTTTATCGGTATCAACCTTAATGCAGCTCGTGACTACCACTCAGCACTAGAGAAACTCAACGCGCTAGACGAAGTGGTTGAAGCTTACTACACCACAGGGGCATACAATATTTTCGTCAAACTGATGTGTAAGTCGATTGAGGAACTGCAATTTGTCCTTATCGATAAGCTACAGGCGATTGATGAAGTTCAGTCCACAGAGACGTTAATCTCGCTGCAAAACCCGATCAACCGCAACGTAAATCCTTAGTTAACATTAATATTTAAAAAAGTATTCCGCACAAAAAAGGCCAACCTAGTGGTTGGCCTGAATGTTAGTTTTTGCGTTTACGCGGCAATACCTGAGTGACGCAGCAGCGCATCAATTTGTGGCTCACGGCCACGGAAGCGTTTGAATAGCTCCATCGGCTCTTCACTGCCGCCCATCTCAAGGATGTTGTTCAGGAAGCTTTGGCCCGTGTCTTGGTTAAAGATGCCTTCTTCTTCAAAGCGTGAAAATGCATCCGAAGACAGCACTTCTGCCCACAGGTAGCTGTAGTAGCCTGCGCTGTAACCACCAGCAAAGATGTGCGCAAAACTGTGTGAGAAACGCGCCCACTCTACCGCAGGAACAACCGCAACTTTCTGCTTCACTTCCGCTAGGGTTTCCAGCAAACGAGCACCCACTTCCGGATCGTATTCTGTATGTAGCGTGAAGTCGAACAGACCGAACTCAAGCTGACGTAGAATGCCCATCGCCGACTGGAAGTTCTTCGCCGCCAGCATCTTATCCAGCATCGCTTTTGGTAGTGGTTCACCCGTTTCGTAATGACCAGAAATAAATGCCAGCGCTTCTTCTTCCCAACACCAGTTCTCCAGGAATTGGCTAGGCAACTCAACGGCATCCCAAGGCACACCGTTGATGCCAGAGACCGCACCTGTGTCCACTTGCGTCAACATATGGTGAATACCATGACCAAATTCGTGGAATAACGTCACGACTTCATTGTGAGTAAACAGTGCTGGCTTATCGCCAACCGGACGGTTGAAGTTACAAGTCAGGTAAGCGACTGGCGTTTGCAGTTCGCCAGACAGCGTAATGCGACGACCACGGCAATCATCCATCCAAGCGCCGCCACGTTTGTGTTCACGCGCGTAAAGGTCCAGGTAGAAGCTGCCACGTAGCGTGCCTTGTGCATCAAAGATATCGAAGAAGCGAACCGATTCATGCCAGCTATCCACACCTTCACGCTCTTCGACTTTCATGCCAAATACACGATTCAGCACTTCAAACAAACCGCTCACTACTTTCGACTCTGGGAAGTAAGGACGCAGCTCTTCATCTGAGATTTGGAACAGGTGCTGTTTTTGTTTCTCACTGTAGTACGGGATGTCCCACACGTTTAGCTCTTCAACACCAAACTCACTTTTCGTGAATTGGCGAAGCTCTTCCACCTCACGCTCACCTTGTGGTTTAGCACGAGTGGCCAAATCGTTCAGGAAGCCTAGCACCTGCTCTGGCGTTTCTGCCATTTTGGTTGCCAGCGACTTCTCACTAAAGGTGTTGAAACCCAACATACGTGCAACTTCGTGGCGCAGTTTCAGCTGTTCAGAAATGATTTCGGTGTTATCCCACTGGCCTGCATTTGGACCACGATCCGACGCACGAGTCACGTACGCTTCGTACACTTCTCTGCGCAGTTCCTGATTGTCACAGTAGGTCATCACAGGCAGGTAAGATGGAATATCCAGCGTGATCAGGTAGCCTTCGAGCTCTTTCGCTTCTGCCGCGGCTTTAGCGGCTGCCAATGCAGACTCCGGCATGCCTGCGAGCTCTTTTTCATCGATGATGTGCTTGGTCCAGCCCATGGTCGCATCTAGCACGTTGTTAGAGAATTTAGAGCTCAGCTCCGACATACGCTTGCTGATTTCACCGTAGCGATGCTGTTCATCCGATGGCAGGCCAATACCTGATAATTCAAAATCACGTAGCGCATCGGTAATGGTTTTTTGCTGAGCACGAGTCAGTGTAGCAAATTCGTCGCTGGCTTTGATCGCTTTGTACGCTTCGTACAGGCCTTTGTGTTGACCCACCCAAGTGCCGTATTCCGACAAGATTGGCAGACAACTTTCGTACGCTTCACGCAGAGCTTCGCTGTTTACCACTGAATTCATGTGGCTAACAGGTGACCAGATACGGCTTAAACGGTCATCCGTTTCTTCCATCGGCGCAATAATGCTGTCCCAAGTTGGATGCGTATTTTCTTTTAGCACCTCTTCAACTTTGGCGCGGCAATCCGCTATCGCCTGCTCCACCGCAGGTTTGATATGTTCTGGTTTAATTTGCGAAAACGGAGGCAGATCCGTAAACGTAAGAAGTGGATTAGACATGAATAATTCCTTTTGTGTTTTGGCTTTGTGACTACCTATAAAATAGGTCAGCTCAAGGTACAGGAAAGCCAACAACATGGATGGAGAGATATCCGTTCTCTTTCTCTATGCAGCGATAACCTCTTGGGTCAACGAGAGCGACTCTGTCCTTGAGCGTAGTTATGCCTAAATGAGGCTTACTCTATAGGAGTATCGCCTATTGGAGTTCGCACTCTCATTTAGGTTCAATATGTTTAGTAAGTATGGGTGACTTAAAGAAATTTCAATAGTGATGAAATTAATAATTGAGCAATACAGAATGGATGTTCTGCATCTTTAAGGTTGTTGGGTATAATACCTCCAACATTGCAAAATTTATTGCATCTGAAATCACAGACCACACTCAGTTACAGAGTGTTTCGAGAGTTTAATTTGTTAAGTTACCGCCACAGCTTCCACGCTGGCAACCATGCTGACGTGGTCAAACACATTGTTCAAAGCCTTATTCTTGATTCGCTAAAACAGAAAGATAAGCCATTCGTTTACCACGATACCCACTCGGGTGTGGGCCGTTACGATCTGACTCATGAGTGGTCTGAAAAAACGGGCGAATACAAACAAGGCATCGCTCGAATTTGGGATAACCCGAACATTCCTGAAGACATTAAGAGCTACATCGACTCTATCAAAGCACTGAACAATGGTGAGAACCTGCGTTACTACCCAGGTTCACCTCGCGTGGCACGTGCCCAAATCCGCCCACAAGACCGCATGGTACTAACGGAACTTCACCCTGCTGACCATCCGCTATTGGAGCAAGAATTCCATCGCGATCGTCAGGTGAGCATCTACAAAGAAGATGGCTTTCAGCGCCTCAAAGCAAGCTTACCGCCGCAAGAACGTCGTGGCTTGGTGCTGATTGACCCGCCGTATGAGCTCGCCAAAGAGTATCGCGATGTAGTACGCGCTATTCACCAGAGTCACAAGCGTTGGGCGACTGGCATCTACGCTATCTGGTATCCGGTGGTTAACCGCATCGACATTGATGACATGATCGAAGGATTGGAAGCGCTAGGTATTCGTAAGATTCTGCAAATTGAACTTGGCGTCTCTCCTGACACCAATGAGCGCGGCATGACGGCCTCGGGCATGATCGTGATTAACCCGCCATGGAAACTGGAAAACCAGATGAAAGAGATTCTGCCGTTCCTGCAAGAAGCCATTGCGCCTGCGACTGGTCACTGGAAAGTCGACTGGATTGTGCCAGAGTAAGCGACTCTACTCAAAAGCCTCTCAGCGCAACGACGACCTCGTTGCGCTTTTCTTTTCCTCCTCGCAACGCATAAATCCTCGTTTTTGTGCCTCTCATCGCTATTTGTCATAAGCATTGTCACTTTTTCCCATTTAGGTATTGGTCAGATTCGATTTATCATAGGCAGACTTCTTAACAAAATGTTGCGGCGATATTGAGTTAACATCTCATCACCCCAATGTATTTGTTAACCAGAAATTCATACGCTCTTGGAGAAAGTAATGGCGACTCATTTTGACTATATCTGTATCGGTGGCGGCAGTGGCGGCATCGCATCTGCAAACCGTGCAGCCATGTACGGCGCGAAAGTAGCGCTAATTGAAGCACAAGACCTTGGCGGCACCTGTGTCAACGTAGGTTGTGTACCAAAGAAAGTGATGTGGCATGGCGCGCAAATCGCAGAAGCAATGAACCTGTACGCGGAAGATTACGGGTTTGATGTCGACGTGAAAGGTTTCGACTGGAGCAAGCTGGTAGAGAGTCGTCAGGCGTACATTGGTCGTATTCACCAATCTTACGACCGCGTTCTTGGCAACAACAAAGTCAATGTCATCAAAGGCTTTGCTAAGTTTATTGACGAAAAAACCGTTGAAGTAAACGGTGAACACTACACCGCCGATCACATCCTGATCGCAGTCGGTGGTCGTCCAACCATTCCAAACATCCCGGGCGCAGAATACGGCATCGATTCAAACGGCTTCTTCGATCTGGCTGAGCAACCAAAACGCGTAGCGGTTGTTGGTGCAGGCTACATCGCGGTTGAAATCGCGGGCGTACTACACGCACTAGGTACAGAAACGCACCTGTTCGTACGTAAAGAGTCACCATTGCGTAGCTTCGATCCAATGATCATCGAAACGTTGGTTGAAGTGATGGACGCTGAAGGTCCAAAACTGCACACCCATTCTGTACCAAAAGAAATCATTAAAGAAGCTGATGGCACTCTGACTCTGCACCTGGAAAATGGTGAAAGCCAAAACGTTGACCAACTAATCTGGGCAATCGGCCGTCACCCAACAACAGACGCGATCAACCTGGCTTCAACTGGCGTTGCGACCAACGACAAAGGCTACATCAAGGTAGACGAATACCAAGAAACTAACGTGAAAGGCATCTACTGTGTAGGTGACATCATGGAAGGTGGTATTGAGCTAACACCAGTCGCGGTTAAAGCAGGTCGCCAGCTTTCTGAGCGTCTGTTTAACAACAAACCAAACGCGAAGATGGATTACGACCTAGTACCAACAGTGGTATTCAGCCACCCACCAATTGGCACCATCGGTCTGAGTGAACCAGAAGCGATTGCGAAGTTTGGCGAAGACAACGTGAAAGTCTACACTTCAGGCTTCACCGCAATGTACACCGCAGTCACTAAGCACCGTCAACCATGTAAGATGAAGTTAGTGTGTGCTGGCGAAGACGAGACGGTTGTTGGTCTGCACGGTATCGGCTTTACGGTTGACGAAATGATTCAAGGTTTCGGCGTAGCAATGAAGATGGGTGCAACCAAAGCAGACTTCGACTCTGTTGTCGCTATCCACCCAACGGGCTCGGAAGAGTTCGTGACCATGAGGTAGTGTAAAAGCCTTTTACAACACCTGTACCTAACATAATTATCCCCGAGCTTGCTCGGGGATAATTGTTTATAAAGCAGCGAACTGCTTTTTGAGTTGCGTAAATACTTCTACCTGATGCGGAAAAAGTTGACGCTTTTTATCTCTTCCTAAATACACTTTAAATACACAATCACCTTCTGCATTAAAGAAGCCAATATAGTGACTTTCCATGCCACGGAATGACTTACTAACTAAAGCGATATGTTCGATTAGATCCAAACGTAAATGACCATGTAATTCGCCCTCTCTGCCCATCAAGTTATAGTAACCGTGAGCTTCTTTGCCTTTAGGGAACTTAGCTTTGGTTTCAAATATTGAACCGAAGGAGTGAACAATCGTAGTAACGCTCCCCCATTCCGGTAACTGTTCTAAAATGGCTTGAGCATGTTCGCCAGCAACGCGTGTGACCATCTCTTCAGGTAGTGCAAACGTAATCGCTCCCTCATTCAAACCCAGTTGTTGAGACATACTTGATACCGGGGTTGTTGCATCTTCCAACAGTGCGGCGGCTACTTTTTGTTTTACTTCTGCTTCAGAACAAGTGGTGTACATGTTTATTCCTAATTACTTCTCGATATTCAATAACACTCAAAGGAGTAATGAATACTCAATTGATAAATTTCAATACAAAACCACCCGGCATAATAACCATCACAAATATAAACACAAATAACATTCAGTATCATTATATTTCAATTGTGGCGAACTTAAGGTGTTGATTAGTAGGAAAGAGAACATAGTAAAGCGTCGTTATGTTTGCAGATTCAGCTAATACTGTCGTGGTTTAATGATCCCGGACAGCCGCCATGGCGGAGAAAGAGAGGTTTTGAGAGTAAGAGCTTGTCGAGGAGAGGTTTGATAAAAAGGGCCACTCAAGGCCCTTTCATATTACCGATACACCAGTGAAGGAGTGATAGAAAGAAGCTCGCTTATGAATTAACTGCTCGAACTAATTCAGCAAGACCTTCCCAGTCGCCATCATCCATGAGTTTCGTTGGTACCATCCAGGTACCGCCACATGCGATAACCGACGTAAGTGCAAGATAATCTTCTACGTTAGAAGGACTTACGCCGCCTGTTGGCATAAAATTGACTGGGTAAACTGCCGTGAGAGCTTTTAGCATGCTCACGCCACCAGATGGCTCTGCGGGGAAGAACTTCAGAGTACGCAGACCCATTTCCATCGCCTGTTCAACCAAACTTGGGTTGTTCACACCCGGTACAATCGCAATATTACGCTGCTGACAGTATTTCACTGTGGTTGGGTTAAAGCCCGGGCTAACAATGAAATCCACACCTGCATCGATAGCAATATCCACTTGCTCGGTCGTCAGTACCGTACCTGCACCAATTAGCAGATCTGGATACGCTTCGCGCATAATACGAATCGATTCTGCTGCCGCTTCCGTACGGAAAGTCACTTCGGCACATGGCAGGCCATTTTCTACTAATACTTTCGCCAGTGGCAGTGCGTGAGCGACATCGTTAATCGCGATAACTGGGACGATTTTGATTTCTTTTAATCGTTGTTCAAGTGTAGTCATGGGGAACCTCTAAAGAATAAAGCTTAATGTTGCGACGATAATAAACGCGATACCACCAAGTAACGTTTCCATTACCGTCCAAGTTTTTAATGTGGTTTTTTCATCCATCTCCAGCAAGCGAGAGACCAACCAGAAACCAGAGTCGTTGAAGTGTGAAAGCACCGTTGCACCGCCTGCAATCGCAATCACGATAAAGCACAGATCAAGCTCGCTCAAACCAGTGGAAG
This sequence comes from Vibrio sp. J1-1, assembly GCF_021728395.1. GTDB lineage: Bacteria > Pseudomonadota > Gammaproteobacteria > Enterobacterales > Vibrionaceae > Vibrio. The sequence continues at coordinate 314,973 of NZ_JAKKCM010000005.1, forward strand.
CAGCCACAACTGGCGAGATAAGAGCGGCCGTTGTGGTAAGCGCTACGGTTGCTGAGCCTTGGGCAACGCGCAGACAGGTTGAGATAACAAATGCCGCCACAATAACGGGCATACCTGTATTGGTTAATACCCCCGCGAGTGCATCACCGATACCACTTGAACGCAATACACCGCCGAACATGCCGCCTGCACCTGTCACCAGAATAACGCCACAGATTGGCGCCAGCGACTCGCCACACAGTTTTTCCAGTTTCGCCATACCGTAGTTTTTAGCAAAAACAGCAAGACATACCGTCAGCGTGATCAGCAAAGCCACCGGGGTTTTACCCAGCATGCGCAGGAATGAAACCAGTGCTGAATCGCCATCAATAACACCGGCCACCGCAAGCGTGTTAAGAACCGTGTCTAAACAGATGAGCAAGACAGGCAAGATAAGCAGCGTCATTACCGTTGCAAATTTTGGTGATTTGCTTTCATCCGCGAACGCTTCACCATCAAAGAATGCTTTGGAAAGTGGTATCTCGAACTTCTTACCCGCATAAATACCAAATAAGTAAGCACCAAGATACCAAGTCGGAATCGCAACCAAAATACCGACCATCAATAGCAGGCCAATATTCGCGCCAAGGAAGTCCGCAGCGGCCACTGGACCTGGGTGCGGAGGAACAAACGCGTGCATCACGGCAAACGCACCCGCAGCCGGTAAGGCGTATTTAAGCGGTGATCCACCAAAACGAGCAGCAACGCTCAGGATAATTGGCATCATCACCACTAAACCCGCATCGAAAAAGATTGGGAAGCCAAACATTAGCGACGCCACACCAAGCGCAAGTGGTGCACGCTCTTCACCAAAGCGGCCAATCAAAGTATCGGCCAGCACTTTCGCACCGCCCGTTACTTCTAAGATTTTGCCGATCATCGCACCAAGGCCAACCAGCAACGCAACCGAAGCTAACGTACCTCCGAAGCCACTCATCATGGTGGATACGACCTTGTCGGTCGAGACGCCCGTAGCAATGGCTGTACCCAAACTCACGATAGTCAGGGACGCAAAAGCATGGACTTTTAATTTAATGATTAGAACGAGTAACGCTGCAATAGCAAGGCCTGCAATCGTTAGTAAGTATGTAGGATCTGGGGCTTGGGCTAGCTGCTCCATAGGTTCACCTTTAAGAATTATAGTTTGTGTTTTGGTTCACATTTATTTAAGTTACCGGTAACATGTTACCGATAACATGAATAAGATAAACCCATATTTTAAAGTGAATTCAAAAATTGAGATCACGCGCAACTTTAGTTATGAGGATAAGTTATGGCTGGTAGTAGTGTCATCGTTATGGGCGTTTGTGCGAGTGGAAAAAGCACAATCGGCGAGCAACTAGCGAAAAAGCTAGGACGTAAATTCATTGATGGTGATGATCTTCACCCGCGAGCGAACATCCAGAAAATGGCATCCGGCCAGCCTCTGAATGATGACGATCGCAAGCCATGGCTAGAGCGTATTCGTGATGCAGCCTACAGTCTGGAAAGTAAAAACGAACACGGCGTGATCGTCTGTTCCGCACTAAAAAAGATCTACCGCGACCAGATTCGAGAAGGCAACGATAACGTGACTTTCTTGTTTCTGGATGGCGACATGGAACTGATCCTTAATCGCATGCGTCTTCGACAAGGTCACTTCATGAAAGAAAACATGGTGAAAAGCCAGTTTGAAGCCCTTGAGCGCCCAGATGCTGAACCTCAAACCCTAGTCGTAAGCATTGAAGGAGATATCAGTGGTGTAGTGGAACGCTCGGCAGTAGAACTCTTAAAGCAGCAACCGGTTGAGGAGGCATCATGACCCACTCCGTTATTCTCAATGTCACTGAACGTCTTATCGAACGCAGCCGTGAAGCTCGCGCTGCCTTTTTAGCCCGTACCAATATTCAGTCTGAAGCAGGTAAAGGTCGCACAGGTTTGTCCTGTGGTAACCTCGCGCATGCGGTGGCAGCGTCATGTTCTTCAGAGAAAGAAAGTATTCTCAATTTTACGCAGTCCAATGTCGCACTTATCAGTGCCTACAACGACATGTTGAGTGCCCACCAGCCTTACCAAGAATATCCAGCGCAAATTAAACAAGTCCTGGCACAATATGGGCACACGGCTCAAGTGGCAGGTTGTGTCCCTGCGATGTGTGATGGCGTGACACAAGGTCAGCCGGGTATGGATATGTCACTGTTTTCCCGTGACTTAATCGCTCAATCGACAGCGTTGTCTTTAAGCCATAATGTCTTTGACGCGACGCTGCTGCTTGGCATCTGCGACAAAATCGCACCAGGACAGCTGATGGGCGCGCTCTCTTATGCTCACCTGCCAACCGCCTTTGTACCGGCAGGTTTAATGGCCACCGGTATCAGCAATGAAGAAAAAGTCGACGTACGCCAAAAATACGCAGCGGGTGAAGTAGGCAAAGAAGCACTATTGGACATGGAGTGCCGTGCTTATCACTCTCCGGGTACCTGCACTTTCTACGGCACCGCAAACACCAACCAGCTGGTCTTTGAAGCCATGGGGTTAATGCTACCGGGTTCGGCATTTATTCACCCACACAGTAAACTGCGCAAAACACTGACCGACCATGCGGCACTGAAGATAGCGTCCATGACTGCAGGCTCCAGCAATTTCCGTCCTCTGGCTGAAGTTGTAACGGAAAAGAGTCTGATCAACGGTATTATCGCGCTACTTGCATCAGGCGGCAGTACCAACCACACCATTCATATGGTCGCCGTCGCGCGCGCAGCAGGTATCTTGCTAACCTGGCAAGACATCAGCGACTTGTCAGAGGTGGTGCCTCTACTTGCGAGTGTTTACCCGAATGGCCCGGCTGACATGAACGCGTTTCAGGAAGCTGGCGGTGTACCGGCTCTGTTACATCGATTGGATCAATCTGATCTGCTGCATCGCGATGTGAAACCAGTCTTCGGAGAGTTTTCCGAACAGATGACGATTCCATCTTTGACCGATGGCCAGTTGGCGTGGACAGCCTGCCAGCATAGTCTGGATAACGAAGTCATCGCCGCACCGGAAGCGGTATTCCAAAACACAGGTGGTACTCGTGTTTTAGATGGCAATCTAGGCAAAGCAGTTGTGAAAGTCTCGGCAGTCAAAGAAGAACAGCGCATCATCGAAGCGCCAGCGGTCGTTTTCCAGTGCCAACACGAAGTGGAGGCGGCATACAAACGAGGCGAACTCAACAAAGACTGCATTGTGGTCGTGACGCACAATGGTCCAGCCGCGAATGGAATGCCAGAGTTGCATAAGCTGATGCCGATTTTAGGTAATGTGCAAAAAATGGGCTTTAAAGTTGCGTTGGTAACCGATGGCCGACTATCAGGCGCATCAGGCAAAATACCATCCGCTATTCATGTCTCACCTGAAGCGATTCGCGGTGGCGCGATTGGTTTAGTCCGTGATGGTGATGTTATACGCGTCGATTGCCAAACGGGCGAGCTGAACAACTTAACCAACACCAGTGGACGCAAAGTCATTCAGCTTGATACTGAGTCAACCCAGAAAACATGGGGACGTGGATTTTTCGAGGTTATCCGCCACAATGTTTCCAGCGCCGATCACGGCGCGAGCTTTATTGTTTAGGGAATAAAAACAGACAAGCGGAGCACTGAGCACTCCGCTTGTCTGTATGATTCAACAACGTATTACACACTCTCACCCGCGGTAATTTCGTAGCCCATATCGACGACCAATTCTTGTTGATCTTCGCCTTTTAATCGCGCTATCAACAGTTCTGCACTCTTCTTGCCAATCTCAAAACGCGGCGTATCCACACTGGTTAATTTCGGACTGATCGTCTGGCCGATGTCTAGTGCGTTATAGCCGACCACCGCCAGTTGCTCAGGGACCTTAATCCCACGTTGCTGGGCACTGAGTATCGTACCAATCGCGATATCATCGTTGGTACAGAATACGCCATCGAGATCAGGGTAAGTCTCCAATGCACGTTCAAGTAACTCATGCGCAAGAGAGAAGCTGGAATGTTCACCCGTTAATACGTGTTTCGACTCTAAACCTGCTTCAGACATCGCACGACCATAACCTTGCATACGTAGCTTAGTTCGCGTATCCAAACGGGCACCAAAGTAGACAATGGTACGCTTGCCAGAATCCAACATACGTTTTACTGCACTATACGATGCATCTTCATGGTCCAAGCCTACCGCCATATCAATAGGCTGTTCCGGCAATTCCATGGTCTCTACCACCGGCACACCTGCATTTTTAATCATCTGCAATGTACGTGGGGTATGGTTGCTTTCCGTTAAGATCAACCCATCAACTTGATAAGAGAGTAATGACGCGATCTTGCGCTCTTCTTCTTCTAAGTCATAACTAAAGTGGGCTAAAAGCGTCTCATAGCCATTCGCTTTGGTGACCATCTCAATGCCCTGAACAAAAGAAGCAAAAATTTGGTTAGACAGAGAAGGAAGTAAAATACCGATCGCTTTACTGGAGGATTTGGATAACATCGCCGGAGCGCGGTTTTCAATATAACCCAGCTTTTCTATCGCAGCTGCGATTTTAACCCGCGTCTTCTCAGCAACGGATTCCGGATTACGCATGTAACGCGAAACCGTCATCTTTGTTACGCCAACCTGGTCAGCAACATCCTGTAATGTCGCACGTGTTTTCTTATTCTTTTGAGTCATAAATATGTGAATTATCAGCAATGTTACTAGTAACATTATGACGAATACATTGCATAGCGGCAAGTAAACTAAGAGGGTTCCTCATACCGTTCACAAAATCATGCACTTAGACGCTCCTTCAACATGGATGGAGGAGCTTCAGTAATCTAAACATCACGCACCAACGCAGAATTCTTTCAGACAAAAAAGCCCCGAATTACGGAGCTTTTTCTTTAGTACGCAAGATCACTTCACACACATCACGTTCAGCAACGAAGTGCCGGTCAATTGGTTGGGTTCGCGATCCGTAAACAAGCCTTTCTTGCCTTTACCCCAATACGGAAGTTGCAGTGGCCAATTATTCTTTTCCATCACTCCGGAAGATCTTAAAGTCTTGAACTCGTCTGACTCTGCCAACGACATCCCCAATTGCTGGCAAATCTGTGCTGCGCTTTTATAGTTGAGACGGTTCCATGGTTTGCCATATTCCATGTAGAACTGGTTATGATTCTCTATTAGATATGGCACGACATAAGTTTTGCCCTGAAGTGCAGTTTTTAAGCGAACGACAATGCCATCTTGGTTAGAGACTCTGTTTTCTGGCAAAGCTCTAGCGATGGGTTTCGCGTTAACGTGTTTAGCTGCGACAGGCTTTGGTTGAGAAGTCGTGGTTGACGGTTTAAATGCATCGGTGTTAGGTCGAACATTCGGAGCCGGTGCGGCTGGTGCTGTCCCAACCATTGGCTTCGTCACTGTCTTGGTTTGTTTCGAAGCTGAGGAACCCCCCTTCCCGACCACACGAATAAACGCTTCTCTGTAACTCGGTAAGGTTTTTACTCCACGCAAATCAGCCGCGGCTTTCGCGGGGTCCTTGTACGGACCAATCAGACAGCGATAACCGTTAGGTTCTGCTTTCATCCACACATCGGTAGTGATTTGATTATAGAGGGGCTTTGATTTGGCCAGTGACATCGGTTTTGGCAACAAACCACATTGAATCCAATAGAAATCACTGCCACCCTGCGGCACTTTCTTTCCCCATACGCCTTTGCCAATAGGGCAGGTTTGTTCAAGTCTTGGCAACGCTTTGTCGCTGGCCTGAGTCGCCTGACAAAGAAATTCATCAGCCAACACAGCTGAAGAAAACTGAGCGCAACCTAAGACCAAACCTAGGCTGAGGCTTAATTGGATACGTCGTGATGAGTGTTGTGCCTTCTTCAATTCCATACGCTTCACTCTAAACTAGTGGGTAAGGTCATCATGGCGGAAGACCGCCAAAAATCGGTGAACAAGGAATAACTAGCAAAAAAAGAGCCGGAAATTCATCCGGCTCTTAGTTTAGGAAGGAATTAAGCGTCTTAACAACACTTAATGTCTAGATTCTTAACCTTTATACAGTTTCGGGTTAAATACATCACGTAACCAGTCACCCAATAGGTTGATAACCAGTACCAATGTAACCAACACAATACCTGGGAAAGCGGTAATCCACCAAGCGCCAGAGAAGATGTAGTTAAAGCCGATACTGATCAGCGCACCTAGAGACGGCTGATCAACTGGCAGACCTAAGCCAAGGAATGACAGCGCCGCTTCCGACATGATTGCGTTTGCGACCTGAACAGTCGAGATAACCAAGATTGGTGACAAACAGTTAGGCAGAATATGACGGAACATAATACGTGGTGCTTTAAAGCCCATTACACGTGCTGCTTCTACGTACTCTTTTTTCTTCTCAGCCAGAACCGATGCACGGATAGTACGTGCGTACTGTGGCCATTCTGCCACACCGATGATCACCACCAGCATGACTACCGCATATTGGCTGTAGAAATCACTACCAAAGCTGGCTTTGAAAATCGCCGAAACGATAATAGCTACCATCATGGTTGAGAACGAAAGCTGAACATCTGCAAAACGCATTAGGAAGCTGTCGATACGGCCGCCAAAGTAGCCAGCAGACAGGCCAATGATGATCCCTAGAATCAGCTGTAGACCAACAGCCAGAAAACCGATGGTCAGGGATAAGCGAGAGCCATAAAGGATCGTCGATAAAATGTCACGACCTTGCTCATCCGTACCCAGAACAAAACGCTCATCGCCCTCTTCCATCCACGATGGTGGCAATTCCGAGTCCATAATGTCGATGGACGTTAAGTCATACGGATCGGAGGGTGCCAGAATTGGCGCAGCAAGTGCCAACACCAAGAACACCATAAATACCGTGAAACTCGCCATCGCGACTTTGTCGCGTTTAAAGTAGTACAAGAAATCCGAGTTTTTAAAACGCTGCCACGCTGAAGGAACGGCTTCAGGAGCGGCAACTTGATTTGATTGGCTCATGATTAAGCTCCTTTTCCAGTTAGGTTCACAGTTGGGTTGATGATGCCGTACAGCAAATCAACGATGGTATTGGTTACCACGAAGATCAGACCAACAAAGATAACGTAGGCAGTGATTAGCGGTGTATCTACACGGTTAATCGCCTCTAGGAAAAGGAAACCCGTACCCGGCCATTGGAATACAGTTTCGGTTAAGATGGTGTATGCCACCATTGTACCAATTTGCACACCACCAACCGTCAAGACTGGCAGCATGGTGTTTTTCAATGCATGTTGGTAATAAATCTTTTGTAAGTTCAGGCCTTTCGCTTTGGCGAACTTGATGTACTCAGAGCTCAATACTTCCAGCATTTCTGAACGAACCAGACGAATGAACAACGGTAGCATGATAGAAGCCAGGGAAATACATGGCAGGATCAGGTGCTTGATTCCATCAAGGGTAAATAAGCCCGACTCCCAACCGAGAAGGTTTGATGTTTCACCGCGTCCGTAGGAAGGCAGCCAGCCGAGCTCAATGGAGAAGACGTACATCAGCATGATTGCGGTCAGGAAAACCGGAATCGAAATGCCGACACTACTCATCGCCATAACAAATTTGGTGAAGATACTTTTCGGGTGAATCGCGGAATACACCCCAAGTGGTATTGAGAAAGCAATAATAATGAGCGTCGCGCCAAACACGAGCTCGAGCGTTGCAACCAGCTTATCAAGAATGACATCAACCGCTGGGCGCTTGAAAAAGTATGAAGTACCTAAATCACCTTGCAGTGCATTACCGACAAAGCGAGTGTACTTTGTGATAAAGGGATCGTTCAGGCCCAGTTCATCACGCAGCGCTTGACGCTCCGACTCCGAAACCGATTGACCTACAAGCTCACGCAGCGGGTCACCCAGGTTGTCCTGAATGGCAAACGCCACCAAACTGATCACAAACATCACTATCAGTGCCTGAAACAGGCGCTTGACCAGAAACGAAAACATTCCTTGCCCCTTAACTATCCATAGATCTCTAAATTTAGAGAGAAAATTCAGTCTTTAAACGGGCTCAGTCCGACTGAAATAAAACTGAGCCTGCTATTGAGCCCCACAATAATTCACTTGTCATAGGGCTCATTCAGGAGGAAGCGAACTCCCTCCTGATAACTACTCAATGTGATTATTCAACCACAAGGTCGCCAAAGTAAGGCATAACCATTGGGTTCACGATGTCTACTGCTTTCACGTTAGACTTCGCGCCCCATGCTTCACTTTGCCAGTGTAGCGGTACGAATGCTGCGTCGTTGTATAGCGTTGCTTCTACACCTTGTAGCATTTCTGCACGTTTCGCTGGATCCGTTTCAACGTTAGCCGCTTCGACTACTTTGTCCATTTCTGGGTTTGAGTAGTGACCACAGTTGTACTGACCACGACCAGTTTCTTCGTTACGAGTCATGGTTAGGAATTCGTTGAAGTTTGCAGAATCTTCAGTATCTGAGTGCCAACCGATCATCAGCATGTCAGCAGAACATAAATCAAACTCAGGCCAGTATTGCGCTTTAGGCATTGTCTTCAGATCAACCTTGATGCCGATCTTAGACAGCATAGCCGCTGCTGCTTGTGCAACTTTTGCATCGTTCACGTAACGGTTGTTTGGCGCAATCATCGTTAGCGTCAAGCCGTCTTCGTAGCCCGCTTCTTTCATCAGCTCTTTTGCTTTCTTCAGATCGTAGCGAGGAACTAGCTTGTCGTTATGACCAACGTAACCTGCTGGGCTTTGCTGACCAGCTGCCGTTGCGAAGCCTTTCATGATTTTCTTCACGATGCCTTCGTTGTTGATGGCATGCACAATCGCCTGACGAACGCGAACGTCTTTCAACGCTTCGTTGCTGTTTTGGTTCATTTGTAGCGTGATAATACGAGTACCAGGCAGTGTCACCAGATCGATACCGTCAGCGTCTTTCACACGTTGGTGATCGTTTGGCGCGACTGGGTGAATCATATCTACGCCGCCAGAAAGTAGTGCTGCAACACGAGTCGCATCTTCTTTGATTGGTACTAGGGTTAGCTTATCAACGTTGCCTTTTGACTCTTTGTCCCAGTAATCTTTGAAGCGTTCAAATTCTACTTTTACGCCCTGTTCACGTGATGTCACGATGAATGGACCTGTACCAGAAACGTGAGTTGATGCAAATGAGTTACCATGCTTCACTAGCTCAGATTTGTCTTTGCCATCTTCAGTCTTACCAGTATAGAACTTGCTGTCCATCGGGAAGATGTACGTCGCCGTTTGCAGCACAAGTGGGTAAGGTCCTTTAGTCACAAGATCAAAGGTGTTGTCATCAACTTTAACGATTTTTTCGTACGGTTCGAAGATAGATTTAAAGTCTGGAGAGTTTTGCAGACGCTCAAATGTCCATACAACGTCATCTGCAGTCATTGTGTTGCCAGAGTGGAACTTCACACCTTCACGCAGTTTGAAGCGTACTGTTGTATCGTTAATACGCTCCCAGCTTTCTGCCAGGCGAGGCTCAAAATCCATTTCCTGAGTGAAACGAACCAGTGGGTCAAATACCATGTGTGACATTTGCAGTGTACCACCAGATAGCTGCTCGTGCGGGTCAAGCGATACCGGGTCAGCAGCGTAACCAACTTTAATGTCTGCTGCCAACGAGTTAAAACTTAGTCCCGCAGCGATTAGCGCCACTGCTAATTTGCTTTTCATGGTTTTCATTTGCATAACTCCTTCATGCTGGGATCAAAGTCCCTTGTTGTGTTTGCGTCTGTTTTTATTTCAAGATCAGCCAAGCAAAAAACTTGGTTTATGCCGATTTAATCTCTTCTCTTAGTCCGGTAAACTCTGGCATTAGAGAGATCAGTTTCTTACTGTATTCATGCTGAGGAGCGGTAAACAACTGCTCAGTTGGTGCCACTTCAAGTAGGGTACCCATCTGCATTACACCGACTCGATCACACATCTGACGAATTACCGGTAAGTCGTGACTGATAAATAACATAGTCAAGTTCAGCTCACTTTGCAGATCTTTCAGTAAGTTAAGAATCTGTGCCTGTACCGAAACATCCAACGCTGATGTTGGTTCGTCACAGATCAAAAGGCGAGGTCGGGTTGCCAGTGCACGCGCAATAGAGATACGCTGACGCTGACCACCTGAGAATTCGTGTGGATACTTAAGACCAGCCATACGCCCCAAACCAACGTGATCAAGCAAGTCATTCACGATTTGACGTGTTTCTGTTTCGTTTTTAGTCAGCTTATGGAAACGAATAGGCTCAGCAATGATATCCGCTACCTTCATACGAGGGTTCATCGACGTATAAGGGTTCTGGAATACCATCTGCATTTGACGGCGAACTGGGCGACGCTCTTTTTCTGACTTCATTGCTGTCAGATCGAGGCCTTCAAATTTCACCTGACCAGAGTTTGGTTCATACAAGCCCGCAATCACGCGTGCGATTGTCGATTTACCAGAGCCAGATTCCCCCACCAGACCAAATGTCTCACCTTCATGGACTTCAAAGCTGACATTATTCGACGCTTGTACGTACTCACGGCGGTTTTCAAACAGAGAGTCTTTGGTCACGAATCTTAAGTTTACGTTTTTCACGTCCAACAACGGGCCAGTGTACTCACGTTGATCCTGACTTTGTCCTAACCAGTGGTTCTTAATGTCTAGCGACTTCATTTCTGTCGCTTCTTCGATGTAACTCACCAGAGGGAAGCGATCGAGCTTTCTGTCGGAGCGAGGAACCGCTGAGATCAAGCTGCGAGTGTATGGGTGGTCTGGGTTACCCAGAACTTTTGCTGTTGGGCCAAATTCAACAAGGTCACCACGGTACATAACTGCCACACGGTCAGTGACGTTTGAAACCACACCCATATCGTGCGTCACCAGCATACAACCGACGTTGTTCTTGACGCACAATTCACGAATCAGCTGGAGGATTTGGTCTTGGATCGAAACGTCCAATGCCGTCGTCGGCTCATCCGCAATGATCAGATCAGGTTCACCAGCCAGAGCGATGGCAATAACCACACGCTGGCGCATACCACCTGAGAATTGATGAGGATATTGTTTGAGACGGTTTTCCGGTTGAGGAATGCCCACTTGCTGCATCAGAGAGAGTGCACGTTGATACGCCTCTTCATCCGACACTTTCATGTTGGCATGAATGGTTTCTTTAAGCTGCTGCTCAACCGTAAACAAAGGGTTAAGAGAGGTCATTGGGTCTTGGAAAATAAAGCCTATCTTCGAACCACGAACCTTACGCATCGCTTCCGGAGATAAACCGGAAATCTTTTCACCATCCAGAAATACATCGCCACTGGCAACGCGACCCGGAGGACTAAGCAAATCAATAACAGCGTTACCAACGGTGGATTTACCCGCACCTGATTCGCCGACAACACCCACAATCTCACCACGTTCAATTTGGAACGAAAGAGATTTCACGGCTGCGTGAACACCGTGTCGGGATGGATACTCAATACGAAGGTTTTTCACTTCTAATAGTGGCATTTCAGACCTCTACTACCTTGTCTGTGTGGCATTGAATCACGCCCTCCTAGGACGCTATTCATCGCCTGAATGAATCCGTTCAAATTCAGAATAATACTCTGAAATTTTAATGCGGACACAATTTGGCAAAAATCACACAAAAAAGCAACAATTAAAGTATTTTCCGCCATAAAAATGTTAATTGAACGCATATTTGGCGAATAAAAATGCATTAACAAGTATTTAACCATTTTCATATCAACCTATTTTTGTGCGCTGTGCACCAATAAAAGCAGGAAAATGCTCTAGATTTATGCAAAAAATCAACATCAGCTATAGCAAAATTATTCATGGGTTATAGTTAACATTCAGCAAACAATATCTGGCATGAAATCGATCTCTTAGGCATTAAACTCCGCATAAAAATAGTAGGGAGAGATAAAAAACCAAGTATCAACAACACTATCTACAAGTAAAACGTGAGTGGTTCTGCAAAAAAGATTAATATTCTATTTTAGGTCAGTTATTCAGATTTGGTGGTTAAACATACAACGATTGACGCTGAAAATCGTCCATTTAGGTTTAATCAATTTAGAACAGCTAGCTCTATCATGCTGTGGTTTTAAGACTTTACGATGCTAGCGAGCATGAGATAATAGCTTGAATAGAAGCCCCAGTAGCAAAGTTGTAAATGATAGGAGCCCCTGTGCTGAAAGCGATTTTTTTTGATATGGACGAGACTTTATGTGGCACATCTCAAGCCGATAAAGTGGCAGGGCAAGAATTTGCCAATTGGATGAAAGAAACCTATCCACAGCTCGCGGATTCTAATGCCTTCTTACAGCGCTACTTACAAGGCGTGTATAAAAAGCTCAATGCAGAGTTCCCTCAACTTGTAGCCTTGCTGCCGGATGAAAATGCATTCCGTTGTGGCCTGATAAAAACCATCCTAGCAGAACAAGGTATCGAAATAAGCACAGAGCAAGCCCAACAAGCGCAAAACTTTTTTGATACTGCACGCATGAAAGCTTTTTCCTTCCTACCTGGGGTACAGGAAATGCTGGTTGAACTGCGCCAACACTACACTCTCGTCGTGATCACTAACGGCCCAATCTTCTCTCAACATCCGAAATTAGCCGCGACAAACATGAGTGAATGGGTCGATCACATTATTGTCGGTGGCGAAGAGCCTGAAGAAAAACCAGCGGCAAGCATCTTCCACAAGGCTCTCAAACTAGCAGACGTTAAGCCAGAAGAAGCGCTTCATATCGGTGACTCTTTAGCAGCAGATATAACGGGCGCTAACGATATGGGTATTCTTAGCGTTTGGGTTAACCCAAAAGGTACCGATAATCCGACGGATATTGAGCCAGACTACGAAGTAAAAGACACTGTAGAGCTAAAAGAAATCCTCAAAACGCTCGCCCAGTAAAATGGATTGAATGGTAAAAATACAAAACCCCAGCCACTGCGCTGGGGTTTGTTTTATCTGCTAAAAAAGCTTTTGGGTTACTGGTGGTCAAAAGCACTTTGGCCTGACAATTAAGACTTTTTGAATGATGTTCGATGAAGAGGGATTTGATACGTTCGAGTCTTCGGCGACTGGGCGTCCAGCCCCCCGACCTTTTTCAATCAATGCATAAAACCCAGAATGCAAAAAGGCCCCGATATTTCTGTTGCGGACGGCTAGTCGAGGCCTTCGAATGGCGGTCGGTGAAGAGCGAGAATCTGAACGTCAGGCGACCCCCCGACCCTTTGGTCCGCTATATTTCAAAGAATGAGATGCGCGACCAAGCTGCGCTAGTCACGAGCTAAAGACGTAAAAAAGCCCCGATATTTCTATCGGGGCTTTCTAATGGTGGTCGGTGAAGAGGGGTTCGATCGAACTGGCGCTCCAGCCCCCGGCCCTTTGCAAACAATGACTAAACTCAGAATGCAAAAAAGCCTCAACATTTCTGTCGAGGCTTTCGAATGGTGGTCGGTGAAGAGGGATTCGAACCCCCGACCCTCTGGTCCCAAACCAGATGCGCTACCAAGCTGCGCTATTCACCGAGCATGTATTCTTTAAAGAAAGAATGGGGTGGCTAACGAGACTTGAACTCGCGACAACCGGAATCACAATCCGGGGCTCTACCAACTGAGCTATAGCCACCATCAAATTGTCATGTTTACCGCTTACTGTAAGCCATAAACTAAAATAGTGGTCGGTGAAGAGGGATTCGAACCCCCGACCCTCTGGTCCCAAACCAGATGCGCTACCAAGCTGCGCTATTCACCGACGATATATTTTTTTACTTGGTTTACGTTTAAGAGGGTCAACCCTCTGGTCCGCTTATTCCAAGAGCCAGGATACGCTACAAAACGTTATTCACCGACTTATGTTTTATCTCGACTCTAAATCAAGACAGGAAGCAATGCTACCTTGTTCTTCCTAAAAAGGAAAGAATGGGGTGGCTAACGAGACTTGAACTCGCGACAACCGGAATCACAATCCGGGGCTCTACCAACTGAGCTATAGCCACCACTGATTTTTTACCGACTTACCCTCCGGGGAAATGGTACGCCCGAAAGGATTCGAACCTTCGACCTTTGGCTCCGGAGGCCAACGCTCTATCCAACTGAGCTACGGGCGCATGCCCTATCGGCGGAGTGGAATAATACGGATATCACACTATGCCGTCTAGTACTTTTTTTACTTTTTTTATCGTTTGGTCTCTTTTTCGACAGTTATCTGTCTTTAACGTGAATTTTTGATGTGATTCACGCCCTGTCATGGATAACTTGTTGTTTAATGCAACAAGCTATCAGGATATAATCACTCATTATTTACATTGATTTAACAGCTGCAACCAGGTTGTATAATCATTCTATACCCTTGAAGTGGTTTTATCGGACTTCTTTAATCGGTATCAATACTCTAACTATATAAATAGGTAAGTCACTTACCTCGGGAATGTGAAGTGGGTTTAATGGATATGTCTCGACAAATGATTAGCGTTTTGTTCGCTGCCTTAACGTTTTCTACGGCAGCTTTAGCTTCTGACATCAGCCAAAGTGAATACGATGCGATCGCAGAACGCATCAAACCTGTCGGCGATGTTTATCTAGCAGGCTCTGAGCCTGTAAAAGCAGAACCAACTGGTCCTCGTGATGGTGCAACAGTTTACGGTACTTTTTGTATTGCTTGTCACGCATCTGGTGTAAACGGTGCGCCAAAGACTGGTAATGCTGACGATTGGGCACCTCGTATCGCTCAAGGTAAAGATGTACTAGTTAAGCACGCACTTGAAGGCTTCAACGCGATGCCTGCAAAAGGTACGTGTATGGACTGTTCTGATGACGAGATCATCGCAGCTATCGATCACATGATTGAAGGCCTGTAATTCAGCTTTACTTGAACAATTGAAAAGAGAAAGGCTTGCCAAGTGGCAAGCCTTTTTATTTGGTTCGTTATCAAACTTGATGTAAAACGATACTACTTCTTAAACATCGAACGTAAGTTGGCAATATGAGCCTGGCCTTTCGCCATTCGCTCTTCTTGGGATACGGGCTTTTTGTTTACTTCCCATTCCACATCATCGAAAGGCAATTCATCAAGAAAGCGACTTTGCGTCGGCTTGATTAGCTCGCCATACTGACGACGCTCTTTACACATCGTAAAAGTCAGCTCTCGCTGAGCACGAGTAATCCCCACGTACATCAGGCGACGTTCTTCTTCTACGTTGTCTTCATCGATACTGGTTTGATGCGGCAAAATGCCTTCTTCAGAACCAATCAGATAAACGTACGGAAATTCCAGACCTTTTGACGCGTGCAATGTCATCAATTGAACCGCATCGCTGTCTTCGTCCCCTTCCCCACGCTCCATCATGTCACGTAAAGTCAGACGCTGAACAACCTCTTTTAACGTCTTCTCTTCTTGATCGTAATTATCACCTTCTAGGTCAGAAACGATCCAAGAATAAAGATCAGACACGTTTTTCATGCGCATCTCAGCCGCTTTCGGACTCGTTGAGGTTTCGTACAACCAGTCTTCATAGTTAATGTCACGTACCAATGAGCGCACCGCTTCTACCGTATCACCACGCTCCGCTTGGTCTGCAATCTTCACCAACCAAGATGTGAAACGTTGTAAGTTTTCCAATCCGCGTCCTGTTAAATGTTGCTCAAGCCCCATTTCAAAGCTGGCTTCAAACAGGCTTTTACTACGCATATTGGCGTAACTTCCTAGTTTTTCTAACGTTACCGGACCAATTTCACGTCGAGGCGTGTTTACGATACGAAGAAAGGCATTGTCATCGTCCGGATTCACCAGTACTCGCAGATACGCCATGATGTCTTTGATCTCTGCACGAGCAAAGAAAGAGGTGCCACCCGAGATTTTGTATGGCACGCGGTTTTGCATCAGCGATTTTTCAATTAAACGAGATTGATGGTTACCACGATACAAAATCGAGTAGTCGCGGTATTCCGTGCGATTGAGGAACTTGTGCGCAATCAGTTCACCCGTGACACGCTCCGCCTCATGTTCTTCATTTTTCGCCAACAGCACTTTAAGCTTTTCACCATCGGGGATCTCTGAGAACAGTGACTTCTCGTACACGTGCGGGTTGTTGGCGATGAGTATATTGGCAGCGCGAAGGATACGACTGGTAGAGCGATAGTTTTGCTCTAGCTTAATCAGGCGCAAGTTCGGGTAGTCTTCACCCAGTAGTACCAAGTTCTGTGGCTTCGCACCTCGCCATGAATAGATAGACTGGTCGTCATCCCCTACTACGGTCAGACGGCCACGCTCACCGACAATGAGCTTGACCAGCTCGTATTGGCTAGTATTGGTATCTTGGTATTCATCCACCAGCAGGTAGCGGATGCGGCTCTGCCAACGCTGACGCACGTCTTCATTATTACGTAATAACAGTACTGGCATCAGGATCAAATCATCAAAATCGAGCGCGTTATACGCTTTCATCTGCTTCTGGTACATGTCGAAACAGAAGGCAAACAACTGCTGTTGCTCACCTTTCGCCTGAGCTTTCACCTGCTCTGGCGTTAGCATGTCGTTCTTCCAGTTAGAGATAGAACTCATAAGCTGACGCAGCAGATCTTTATCGCCGTCGAGCTGCTTTTCCGTTAGCTCTTTTAGTAACGCCAGTTGGTCTTGATCATCAAACAAGGAGAAGCCTGCTTTTAAGCCAAGCTGCTTGTACTCGCGCTTAATAATGTTCAAACCCAAGGTGTGGAAGGTCGACACCATCAAACCTTTAGACTCAGCTTTACCTAACGTCTGACCCACCCGCTCTTTCATTTCTCGTGCAGCTTTATTGGTAAAGGTTACCGCAGCAATATTTCGCGCTTTGTAACCACATTGCTGAACCAAATAAGCAATTTTATTGGTGATAACACGAGTTTTACCCGAGCCAGCACCGGCCAGCACCAGACATGGACCAGATACGTACTTTACGGCTTCATCTTGACTAGGGTTCAGCTTCATAGAATTTCTCAGCGGGCAATAAACGTGGCGCCTATGATAATAGTGAGTATGCACGATTACCACGTTTATCAGCCCTCAGTTTGTTCGTGTTGATAAACTCCATTTATAACAAAGTAAAAAATTAATCATTTTTTATTGCACACTCGTATAGTTTTAAGTCTATAATGAATGAACGTTCATTCACTAGAAGTGGAACTATGTCGAGTAATACAACTTTAGATAAAAAAGCTCAGATTCTTTGTGCGGCGGAAAAACTGATTGCCGAGCTGGGTTTTCAGGGTTTTTCGATGCAAAAGCTTGCCAAAGAAGCGGGTGTGGCGGCTGGCACTATCTATCGTTACTTTTCAGATAAGAACCACCTTTTAGACGAAGTTAGATTAAACGTAGCAAAACGCATTGCAATAGAAGTGCAAGCTGGCGTGAGCGACGATATGCCTTTGAAAGAACGTTATACAAAAATGTGGCTTAACATTTGGTGTTTAGCTGGCTCAAATGTGGACACATTGAATAATAGAGTTCAATATCAATCTCTACCCTATGCAAGCAATAGAGTAACGCTAGAACTTGAGCGTAAAATGTTTGATCAGGTAGACCGACTATTTGACCAGGGTAAAGAGCAAGGAGTGTTTAAGCCACTCGACAATATGATCCTTTCGGGACTGAGTTTCGAGGCGACCGTTGCACTCGCTCGACATCATGCCCTGGGGTTTTATCAACTGGACGAAGCAGCCATAGAAGCCGCAATTGAGGCCAGTTGGGACGCAATCATTCAACACTAATTGGAGTTCTGATCAGAATGAAAAAGTGGACTTTCTTTATGTTACTTATCGCAGTATTGCTGTTTGGCAGTGTGATAGGTTTCAACTTATTCAAGCAACAGAAGATTGCCGAATACATGGCGAACCGCCCGGAGCCTGAATTCCCGGTCACCGTAACTGATGTACAGTCGGTTGATTGGGTACCAGTTATTGAGGCGATAGGCTTTATCGAGCCTAACCAAGGGGTAACGGTAGCGAACGAGACGAGTGGCGTGATTGACCAAATCGCTTTTGAATCTGGAACTCAAGTGAAAGAAGGTCAAGATTTGGTGCTTCTTGATTCAGCTGTTGAGAAAGCCAACCTAAAAAGTGCACAAGCGAAGCTGCCAGCCGCTGAAGCAAAGTACAAGCGTTACCAAGGTCTTTACAAAAAAGGCTCTATTTCTAAAGAGTCTTATGATGAAGCAGAAGCGAATTACTTTTCTCTTAGTGCTGACATCGAGAGCTTGAAAGCGTCGATCGACCGTCGTGAAATCAAAGCACCGTTCTCAGGCGTGGTTGGTATTCGTAATGTTTACCTAGGTCAGTACCTTCAAGCAGGTACGGATATCGTACGTCTTGAAGACACCAGCGTTATGCGTCTACGTTTCACGGTGCCGCAGACCGATATTTCTCGTATCCACATCAGCCAAGCTGTCGATATTTTTGTCGATGCATACCCAGAAATCGCCTTCAAAGGCTCAATTACAGCCATTGAACCAGCGGTTAATGTACAGAGTGGCCTGATCCAGGTACAAGCAGATATCCCAAACAACGACGGCAAATTACGTAGTGGCATGTTCGCTCGAGCGAATATCATCCTACCTAAACTTGAAAACCAGGTGACTCTGCCACAAACCGCCATTACTTACACACTCTACGGTGACAGCATTTACATCGTATCGGAAGAAGATGGTGAAAAGCGTGTAACACAGCAAGTGGTTAAAGTGGGTGAGCGTACAAAAGACATCGTACACATTCTTGAAGGCGTTAAGCCAGGTGATGTGGTGGTGACCTCAGGTCAGATTCGTCTGAGTAACCACGCGAAAGTCCGTGTCGTAGAAAGCGATGCAACGACTCCACCAACTGAAACACCAATGCTGTAATCGGAGGCTTCATGCGCTTTACTGATGTTTTTATTAAACGTCCAGTTTTAGCGGTATCAATCAGCTTTTTGATCGCATTGCTTGGTCTACAAGCAATCTTCAAAATGCAGGTTCGTGAATACCCTGAAATGACGAATACGGAAGTAACGGTTTCGACCAGTTACTACGGTGCCAGTGCCGACCTAATCCAGGGCTTTATTACTCAGCCATTGGAGCAAGCGGTCGCACAGGCAGATAATATCGATTATATGACTTCTCAATCGGTGCTGGGTAAATCCACCATCACTGTAAAAATGAAGTTGAACACTGACCCGAATGCGGCACTATCGGACATTCTGGCAAAAACCAACTCGGTTCGCTCGCAACTACCAAAAGAAGCCGAAGACCCTACCGTAACTATGTCGACAGGTTCGACAACGGCGGTACTGTATATCGGCTTTACCAGTGACGAGTTGTCTTCAAGTCAGATCACCGACTACCTTGAACGTGTAATCAACCCGCAGTTGTTCACCGTTAATGGTGTATCGAAAGTCGACCTATACGGTGGTATGAAATACGCGTTACGTGTTTGGCTAGACCCTGCAAAAATGGCAGCGTTTAACTTAACCGCGACTGACGTAATGGGTGTGTTAAGTGCCAACAACTATCAGTCTGCAACGGGTCAGGCTATCGGTGAATTTGTACTTTATAACGGTAGTGCAGATACACAGGTATCCAATGTTGATGAGCTGAAGAACCTTGTTGTTAGCAATAATGAAGGCAATGTCACTCGCTTAAGCGACATAGCTAAAGTGACGCTAGAGAAAAGTCACGACTCATATCGAGCCAGTGCAAATGGTCAGGAGGCAGTGGTTGCCGCAATTAACGCTGCACCAAGTGCCAACCCAATCAATATCGCAGCAGACGTACTTGATCTATTACCTCAGCTAGAGCGCAACTTGCCTAGTACGATCAAGATGAATGTACTTTATGATTCGACTATCGCAATTAACGAATCCATTAATGAAGTAATCAAAACCATCGCTGAAGCAGCGGTGATCGTACTGATTGTTATCACTATATTCCTTGGTTCATTCCGCGCCGTGGTGATACCGATTGTGACCATTCCACTTTCTTTGATCGGTGTGGCGATGGTAATGCAATCAATGGGTTTCTCCTGGAACTTGATGACGCTACTGGCAATGGTTCTCGCCATTGGTCTGGTGGTAGATGATGCGATTGTTGTACTGGAAAACGTTGACCGACATATAAAGCTTGGTGAATCACCATTCCGAGCGGCCATTATCGGTACGCGCGAAATTGCGGTTCCGGTTATCGCGATGACACTAACGCTGGGTGCGGTATACGCGCCAATCGCGCTAATGGGTGGTATCACGGGCTCGCTATTTAAAGAGTTCGCGTTAACCCTGGCCGGTGCGGTATTTGTATCGGGTATTGTGGCACTGACCCTATCACCTATGATGTGTTCAAAAATGCTTAAAGCTCACCAAGCACCAAGCAAGTTTGAGCAGAAAGTGCATAGCGTGTTAGAGCGCATGACCAGCCGATACGCCAAAATGTTGGGGGCAGTCATGCAACACCGTCCAGTTGTGATTGGTTTTGCGTTGATTGTATTTGCCAGCTTGCCAATGCTGTTCAAGTTCATCCCAAGTGAACTGGCTCCGTCTGAAGATAAAGGCGTGGTTGTATTGATGGGTACTGCTCCATCCAATTCGAACTTAGACTTTATCCAGAACACCATGAACCAAGTAAACAACATTCTGTCTGAGCAGCCAGAAGTTCAGTTTGCACAGGTTTTCTCAGGTGTACCAAACTCTCACCAAGCGTTCGGTATCGCCTCTATGGTGCCTTGGAGTGAGCGAGAAGCAAGCCAAGCTGACGTTACTGGACGTGTAGGCGGATTGGTTGCGGACGTTCCGGGAATGGCGGTTACCGCTTTCCAAATGCCTGAATTACCAGGTGCGGGTAGCGGTCTGCCAATTCAATTTGTTCTGACTACACCAAACGCATTTGAGAGTTTATTCTCTATCGCGACGGACGTATTGACGGAAGTTAAGTCTAGCCCGATGTTCGTTTATTCGGATCTTGATCTGAACTACGACTCGGCGACGATGAAAATCAACATCGACAAAGACAAAGCCGGCGCATATGGCGTAACCATGCAAGACATTGGCGTGACGTTAAGCACCATGATGGCAGATGGCTACGTAAACCGTATCGACCTTAATGGCCGATCTTATGAAGTTATCCCTCAGGTAGAGCGTAAGTGGCGTCTAAACCCAGAGTCGATGAATAACTACTACGTACGTGCTGCGGATGGTAATGCGGTGCCACTGAGTAACCTAATCACCATCGATGTGATTGCAGAACCACGCTCACTACCTCACTTCAACCAGCTGAACTCAGCGACGGTAGGTGCGGTACCAGCACCGGGCACGGCAATGGGTGATGCGATTAACTGGTTTGAGAACATCGCTGAAACAAAACTGCCAAACGGCTACAACCATGACTACATGGGTGAAGCTCGTCAGTTTGTTACTGAAGGTAGTGCGTTATACGCAACATTTGGTTTAGCATTGGCGATCATCTTCTTGGTTCTGGCGATTCAGTTTGAATCCGTGAAAGATCCGCTGGTTATCATGGTGTCTGTACCACTTGCGATTTGTGGTGCATTGATTGCGCTTGCTTGGGGTGCGGCATCGATGAACATCTACTCTCAGGTCGGTTTGATTACTCTGGTTGGTCTTATCACCAAGCACGGTATCTTGATCTGTGAAGTGGCGAAAGAAGAGCAGTTGCACAACAATCTGGGTAAAACAGAAGCAGTAATGGAAGCGGCGAAAGTACGTCTGCGCCCTATTCTGATGACAACTGCTGCGATGATTGCGGGTCTTATCCCTCTGATGTACGCGACTGGTGCGGGTGCTGCTCAGCGCTTTAGTATCGGCATCGTAATCGTTGCTGGTCTGGCGATTGGTACTCTGTTTACCCTATTCGTACTGCCTGTTATCTACAGCTACTTAGCTGAAAAACACAAACCACTGCCGGTGTTTGTTGAAGACAAAGATCTGGAAAAGTTGGCCCGTGTAGATGAAGCAAAAGCGGCACAACGAGGATTAGCGGACAACCACTAATTCCCTACCAAGATAAAAAGGTCACTTCGGTGGCCTTTTTTATTGCCTTGCGTTTGCCGTACCTATCTCGATTTTTTGCATTCCAACTAGCGACTTTCCCGTATCAATTACTTAAAATGAGCACAAATCAAAAGGAGTTTTAACCACTATGTTTGATCCAAAGAAACTAGAGCAAATCGCCAAGCAGATTCATGACTCTATGCCAGCACCAGTGAAAGAGCTTGGTGCGGATGTTGATCAGAAAGTTCGCCAAGTGATTCAAGGTCAACTTAACAAGCTTGATGTTGTAAGCCGTGAAGAATTTGATGTACAGACTCAGGTTCTGCTTCGTACTCGTCAGAAGCTAACGGAAATGGAAGCGAAGCTGGCCGAGCTTGAAGCGAAACTGGCAGACAAATAAACATCGTCTTTCGATAATGTTTAAAGGCTGACACTCAGGTGCCAGCCTTTTTTATGCTGCAAACAAACGGGCCACAAACAAAAAAGGCTTGGTCAACGGCGACCAAGCCTTTTGATTAGATGTTGTGTTTTGTATTTATTGACCCCAGTCTGCCTGGAGTTCTTTTACTGCGTTACTTTAGAGTATGTAAATTACGCAGTATTAAGATGTCATTTCTAGGAGAAGGCGCGGAGTTTACGATAGTAAATGAGCACCTTCGACACCGAAATGGAATCTTAAGGCCAGTAATTTAGCCGCCTACCGCGATACGCTTCATATCAGTCATGTACCCGCGTAGCTCTTCACCGATGTATTCAACTGGGTGATTGCGAAGCGTCTCATTAACCGCGATAAGTGTTGCGTTATCAACTTGGTTTGAAGTTTCACCTAAGCCTTTACCGATAACATCGGTACTTACTGAAGGCATGAACTTCTCACGTAGTAGTGGTGTTGCTACGTTTGCGAATAGGTAGTTACCGTATTCCGCAGTATCAGAGATTACTACGTTCATCTCGTACAGACGCTTACGTGCAATTGTGTTCGCGATTAGCGGTAGTTCGTGTAGTGACTCGTAGTACGCTGACTCATCGATGATGCCTGATGCAGTCATTGCTTCGAACGCTAGCTCAACACCTGCGCGAACCATAGCAATCATTAGAATGCCGTTGTCGAAGTACTCTTGCTCAGAGATTTCAACGTCTGTTTCTGGGTAGTTTTCAAATGCTGTTTGACCAGTCTCTTCACGCCAGCCTAGTAGGTTCACGTCATCGTTAGCCCAGTCAGCCATCATCGTGCTAGAGAAGTGACCAGAAATGATGTCATCCATGTGCTTGTTGTAAAGCGGACGCATTAGATCTTTTAGCTCTTCAGAAAGCTCAAACGCTTTGATTTTAGCTGGGTTAGAAAGACGGTCCATCATATGCGTGATGCCACCGAATTTCAGAGCTTCTGTTACTGTTTCCCAACCGTACTGAAGTAGTTTACCTGCGTAACCTGGGTCGATACCTTCAGCAACCATCTTCTCGTAACATACGATAGAACCAGCTTGAAGCATGCCACATAGGATAGTTTGCTCACCCATTAGGTCAGATTTTACTTCTGCAACGAAAGATGACTCTAGACAACCTGCACGGTGACCGCCAGTTGCTGCTGCCCAAGCTTTCGCGATTTCCAGCCCGTCACCTTTAGGGTCATTCTCTGGGTGAACCGCAATCAGAGTTGGAACACCGAAACCACGTTTGTATTCTTCGCGAACCTCAGTACCAGGACACTTAGGTGCAACCATTACAACCGTTAGGTCTTTACGGATTTGCATGCCTTCTTCAACCACGTTGAAGCCGTGTGAGTAACCTAGTGCAGCGCCTTCTTTCATCAATGGCATTACCGTCTCAACAACGTTAGAGTGCTGCTTGTCTGGAGTCAGGTTAACCACTAGATCCGCTTGAGGAATCAGCGTTTCGTAGCTGCCTACTTCAAAACCGTTATCTTTTGCATTTTTAAATGACTGACGTTGCTCGTCGATTGCTGCCTGACGAAGTGCGTATGACACATCTAGACCAGAATCGCGCATGTTTAGGCCTTGGTTCAGGCCTTGAGCACCACAACCTACGATGACAACCTTCTTACCTTTTAGGTAGTCTGCTTCTGAAGCAAACTCACTGCGGTCCATAAAACGACAACGACCAAGTTGGTCTAATTGCTCACGCAAGTTTAGAGTATTGAAATAGTTAGACATTAGGGTGCTCCTTTAAGATTCTTCCATACAGGTCGGTACTTGTCTTACCGAATGAGTCCATACTAGAACAGACATTTAATTGCTTAAAGTGATATATTCACAATTAGTAATTGCAAAAAATGCAACATGGTAATTTCATGAATATAAAAACCATCCGACTGTTCCTTGATATCTGTGACAGCAAGAATTTTAGTAAGACAGCAGCGACAAAGCACGTAAGTCCATCCGCTTTAAGTCGTCAGATTCAAAAGTTGGAAGAAGAAATAGGGCAC
Organism: Vibrio sp. J1-1; assembly: GCF_021728395.1. Lineage (GTDB taxonomy): Bacteria > Pseudomonadota > Gammaproteobacteria > Enterobacterales > Vibrionaceae > Vibrio. The sequence goes on from NZ_JAKKCM010000005.1 coordinate 339,461, forward strand.
CCGCTCTTTATCAGAGACAACCGGAGTGTAGAGTTAACACCTGCTGGTGAGAAATTTCAGCCCGTGGCAATGAAGATGGTTCATGACTGGACGCAATTCCAATCACAAATAAATGTGCAGGATGACGTGCTTAAGGGTGAAGTTCGTTTATTTTGCTCAGTGACCGCAAGCTACAGCCACTTACCGCAGCTGCTCAACTCATTTCGCTTAAAGCACCCTTTTATTGAATTCAAACTACTGACGGGTGACCCAGCCCAGGCCATCGATAAGATAATGAATGATGAGGCCGACATTGCTATTTCAGCAATGCCAGAGCATCTTTCATCCAAAGTGGAATTCACCACCATCAGTGAAATTCCACTTTCCGTTATTGCTCCGATAGGTATCAGCTCATGGGTTGAAGAGCTACATAAAGAGAATCCCGACTGGAATAAGATTCCTTTCATTGTGCCTGAGTCAGGCACCGCTCGAGACCGTGCCAATGCCTGGTTTAAAAAAATGAAAATCAAACCCAATATCTACGCGCAAATTTCCGGTCATGAAGCCATTGTCAGTATGGTGGCTCTAGGCTGCGGTGTCGGAATCGCACCAGATGTTGTTATAAATAACAGCCCTGTGCGCGACAATATTCAGCGGCTCTCATTTGCCCCAATCAAACCATTTCAACTCGGTGTGTGCTGTAAAAGATCGCAACTGGAGAACTCATTAGTCAAAGCGTTATGGGAGTTAGCTGAAGGAAGCTTTATCGCTCAATAATACCAATACCAGTCATTCAATAAGCCGAAAATTGCTGGCATTGGTCTACACACATTAACGATCTTTAATCTTTCCAAAAGGTCTACTCAAGAGAAACTTTAGTAGACTCTTCACGACCATTTATAAAGACACTCCAGAAAACTTTAACGATTTGTCCCCCTAAATCGTGTTGGCTCGCATTAGTCACGCGAGCCTTCTTTTTCATATTTCCCTCTCCCTTCTTCACCAGTAAAGTACCATCCAAAACAGAGGAATCCCCGTGAAAATACTCATCATAGAAGATGACGCAACGACCAGAGAATTCGTCAGTAAAGGCCTGACCGAACACGGTTATATTGTTGACCAAGCCGAAGACGGTAAGAAAGGGTTAATGATGGCTCTGGCTCTCAGCTCGGAATACCAACTCATCATTTTGGATAGAATGCTGCCTTACCTCGACGGAATGAAAGTTCTCGCAGCAATCAAGGCAACAGAAGAACAGCTCCCAGTTCTGATTTTAAGCGCAATGGATAGCGTAAATGATCGAGTGGACGGTTTACAGGCGGGCAGTGATGACTACTTAATTAAGCCATTCGCTCTTGCTGAGTTAATTGCCCGGGTCGATATCATCATCAATCGAACTCAGCGGCCAACATCAAATCAGCACATTCTTAAATACCACTGTTTGGAAGTAGACCTTAAAGCACACAAAGTCACGTGCAATGAACAAGAGATAACCCTTCAACCTAAAGAATTTCAGCTTATTCAATATTTTATTGAGCATAGCGAGCAAGTTGTGTCACGCATGCGCCTGTTCGAAAATATCTGGAGCTATCATTTTGATCCCAAAACTAACGTCATTGATGTCCACGTTGCTAACTTACGCCGAAAACTGGAAGAGGCTGGATGTACAGGACTCCTGCACACTGTAAGAGGAGTTGGCTATGTCCTTCGTCGATGACTATGCTTTAACCCGTTCATCCGTATTTAAAACATTAGTGGGTCTTTTTTTAATCATCACTATCACCAATATTATCGTCATACACCAAGTGTACAGAGGCTCTAACAATTTCCACCACAAGCAGTTAACCAGACAACTGAATGAAGAAATTCTGGAATTCAACTTTGCTGCTAAACAAAGCAAAGAAGATGTCGAACAGCTTTTAAAAACTAAACAAGCGACGGCGACACCTTTCTATTACCGGCTCATCGAAAGCAACGAATCAGACAACCTTCAGCCGTACTATCCTATCGATCTGCAAGCGAACAGGCATAATATTCTAGTAGGTAACAACCTACAGTTAGAGATAGGGGTCGATAAAAGCGCGGTAGAAGAGTACCGAAAATCACTTACCCCGATGGTCTTCTCTGGCATCATTTTTCCTACCACAGTCATGATTATCTCTGCACTCTTTTTTACTGTACTCATCCTCAAACGATTAGAAAAAGTGAATAACGCCATGAATCGCGTTCTGTGTGGAGAGCCAAATGTTAAAATTGCTGTATCTCGCCAAGACGATGAGTTTGATATTTTAGCCATTCATCTTAATTTCATGATTGAACAAATGGCGAAAAACGAGTCTAGCCTCAAATCACTGACCACTGGACTTGCGCATGACATGAGAACACCAATGGCGAGGCTGAAGCTTCGCTTAGAAGACATCCTAGCTCAAAGCGATTTATCGCCATCCCAAGTAAGCAGCTTTTCAGCTTGTTATGATGAATTAGAACTGATTTTGTCACTGTTCAATAGCATGCTTGAAATTGCAAAGCTCAACAGCGGCCAAGTGAATATCGGCAATGATAGTGTCGATTTAGGAAAAGTCGCCCAAGATGCCCTAGAGTTTATCTCTCCCGTCGCGGACGAAAAAAACCAAACATTAGCGTTTAGACAAGATACCCCCTGCATTGTCACAGGAGATCGTTCTCTGCTTTTTCGAGCGGTGTTTAATCTGTTAGAAAATGCGGTTAAGTACACACCCAATGGAGGACATATCGAAGTCATCACTGACTGCTTTGGCGTTGTTATTGCTGACTCTGGAATAGGCATTTCTGATTACGACAAAATGTATGTTTGCCGTCCAATGTATCGTGCAGACCAAAGTCGCACGGAATCAGGTAATGGCTTAGGGTTGTCTTTGGTCGATGCCGTGATCAATTTGCATAACGCGCACTTGTTTTTACGTGATAACAACCCTGGACTACGTGCTCGACTCTATTTTGAATAGTTAAATAAATACAAAAAAGGCTAAGTAAATACTCAGCCTTTAACTAGATTAAAAATGCTTTTATACAGAGAAACTAGGTATGACGACATCCGAGAGATCCTGCATCTCTGGAATTTGCTTCATCGCATGAGCGATTTGTTCCGCTTCAGTACCAACAATGACCTGTAGGTTATTCGCGCCAATTTTCACTACTCCCATCGCCCCAATGGCTTTGAGCGTACGTTCGTCAACGACAGAGGTATCATTCAGAGTTAAACGTAAACGCGTAATACATGAGTCGATAGAAGTAAGATTACTATGGCCACCCAGCGCTTTCAGATACTGAGCTGCTTTCGTATTAGTGGAAGTCTCACTCTTTACAACGACCTCTACTTCTATTTCTTCACGACCTGGCGTTTTCAAATCAAACTTAAGAATAGCGAATCGGAAGACTGCATAGTAAATAAATGCGAAGCAAATACCCTGTACGATAAGCATATAAGGCTTGATCGCGAGAGGTAAGTTATAAGACAAGATGAAGTCAATTAACCCGCCACTAAATGTGAAACCAGCGAACCACTGCATGCTTGCTGCAATATACAGAGATAGAGCAGCTAATAAAGCGTGAACAACATACAGAGCAGGAGCCACAAACATAAACGCAAATTCAATCGGTTCTGTTACACCGGTCAAAATAGCCGTTAACGCTGATGCACCAAGAATACCGCCAACTCTTTTCTTGTTTTCAGGCTTCGCACAGTGATACATCGCTAAACACGCCGCAGGTAGACCGTAGCCCATATATGGGAAGAAACCAGCTTGGTACATGCCTGTAACACCCCACTCACCTGTACCAGACCAGAATTTTGAAATATCGTTGATGCCAACAAGATCAAAGATGAATACTTGGTTCAGTGCGTGGTGCAGACCGATTGGAATTAATAGTCGATTGAAGAAACCATAGACACCTGCGCCAGCGGCACCCATTTCAGAAATTGAGATACCAAAATTAACCAGTGAACCATAAACAGCAGGCCACACATAAACCATCACAACGCTGATTAAGATTGCCGCAAAAGAAGTCACGATTGGAACGAAACGTTTACCAGCGAAGAAACCTAGTGCAGCAGGCAGTTTGATAGTGTGGAAACGGTTATAAAGAGTGGCAGCCACTATCCCCATCATGATACCGGTAAATGCACTAACAGCTGTGGCGGAAGCAATCAGTTCCGAAGAACTCATCTCAGCGACAGGTACACCAGTGATCTGCGAAATCACTGCCGTATTACCGACAATCATTTCTATAATTAGCAGACCAAGTAAGCCCGATAGAGCAGCTGCACCGTTATTATCTTTCGCTAATCCATAAGCGACACCAACGGCGAATAACCAAGCTTGGTTATCCATAATGCCCTTACCACCATACACAAGTATTGTCGCTATTGGACTATTCGCACCCCACCCAGATGGGTCTATGGCATAACCAAGACCCAGCATTAAACCACCTGCAGGCAGTACGGCAATTGGCACCATCAGTGCTTTACCGATTTTCTGTAAATACCCTAAAATGTTCACGTTGTATCCTCTTACTTTTGATTCTAAAGAAAGGATACGTGATTGATAATTAAGGAGCGGTGGTGCGTAGATTAAGTTTTATTAATCTTATGAAGAGTTTTTTGAAAAGCACAAATAGCAAAAAGCCCGCTATTTCTAGCGGGCTTTTTGCAATAATTAAAGCCTGGCGATGTCCTACTCTCACATGGGGAAACCCCACACTACCATCGGCGCTATTTCGTTTCACTTCTGAGTTCGGCATGGAAGTCAGGTGGGTCCAAAACGCTATGGTCGCCAAGCAAATTCTTTATCAATTTGCTCGCAAATTCAAACGCACTTTAGTGCGGCCCGTTAGGGTGAGATTTGCTTGCAAATCGAATAATTCGGAAAGCTGTTTTTTTTAATTCTCGTTATTACACATTCAATGTTCTTGCATTGAGTCCATCAAAACCCCTTGGGTGTTGTATGGTTAAGCCTCACGGGCAATTAGTACAGGTTAGCTCAACGCCTCA
>NZ_JAKKCM010000050.1 GCF_021728395.1 Vibrio sp. J1-1
TTAACGCCACTCGCTTAAGAGCGAGTGGCGTTTTTATTCCTTGAACGCGAACGCGTGGGATATTTAGCGGCTTTCTTAAGTACTGCTCTTGGATACGCTTTACGCTTCCTCTTCTCTGGCAGTATTAACCTCTTTCCATTATCTCTTAGTTGCTTCAGTGCCTTCGGTATTGCTCCCGGGCTTCGACCATCAGACCAGATGAACTCTTCCTGTATTAAATAAAGAGCATTTATGAAGCTGATCCTCAACGGCTCTACTTTGTGCTGTGTAGCCATCCCAACCATTTCCAATCGAATGATATTGTATGAAGTTAGTATTCCCCACAACTCTTGGTATATACCGTCACTTTTAAGACTCCTTAGCAAGGGCTTGTTCGCGAGCTGATATTGCTTTAATTCCCCATAACCACGTTCAATTTCCCAGCGCTGCCAATACACATCAACAAGTTCCTCTAGTAAATATGTCTCAGGGCACAAGCAAGAAGTGATAAATCCTTTTATCTCTCCTTTAGGTGATGGGATTTGGACTAAACGCGCTTGCCATTTTTTATCTAAATGGGGGAACTGTTTCTGAGCTTGTGGGGATACTGGCATTTCAATGAGATGATCATACTCGCTGTATGATTCTAAGATTTCGTACCTAAATTTAGATTTAATTGGAGTGAGCCAATGCGTATTTTCACCGCTACCTTGCCAGCTTAAAAATAACTCTGCTGACATAAAACCTCGGTCGAAAAGCGTCAGTGAGTTTTCGGGAGCGGAACCAACCAGTTGCTGTGCATAGGAGATTTCACTCTCAGTCACCGGTCCAAAGGCTGCATCCGATAGCAGGTGTGTCTTGGTCGACATGAGGGTTACGGCAAGGACCGAGGGGAATGAGGCCGATTTTTGTGCATAGCCGAACGCTTGATTGCTCTCTGTATCGTGCGTTTTAAAGTAAGTACCGTCGACACTGAGTAACTTTAGCCCACACATTTGGTCGAACTCACACTGTTGCTCCCACTGAGCAGCGGTGAGTTTGAACAGGTAACGCATAGGCTCAAAGCCAAGCTTCTCTTTTCCTTTAATAATACTGCTTGTCGCTAGAGGTGGAAGCTCGCCTTTGGCGTCAGGGAAAGCCAGTTCGAGCCTATCGCATACACTTTGAATCGAGCGATTTCTCAATAGTCCGATACCTAGGACTAACCAGACCGCTTGCTCGGCAGGGAATCTTCGTTTACGCACAGACGCTTTACCGGTTTGTTTAACCGCTTCTTCAACCCAATCTAAGGGAATGTGTTTAGCAAAGGCATTGATATGGTGTTC
>NZ_JAKKCM010000051.1 GCF_021728395.1 Vibrio sp. J1-1
GATTTGCAACCATACTTTCCCCGGAACCCATAGACTTACAGGTTTCCCGGGGACTGCCCGTGATCCCACGTAAATGGAGAGATCACGGATTATCAGATGGCATCGTTTATGGTCAGAACTAGGACGGTATCTGATCGTCTTCGAACCTCTGACTTTCGCTCCTGGTAAATGAAAACATACTTGGCAGATGCTTTCGCTTTAGTTTGTCTGGCAACGGTCCATGAATTTCACCTCTCGCGCTGCCATACAAATGCCCCCGTCAGTCTCTATTTATCATTACTTCAGGTCTATCAAACCAACGAAATAGAACCGAAGTCCTATTTCATTATTCCATGCAAGACTTTATAGACACAGGGTGTCTGCTTTGAGCACTCAAATTTGTTCAAAGTAAACGTGCTGTCCGCCAAGAACACTCAATGAAGAGCATTACCTGACATAATATCAGGCTAGCACCTCTCCCATTACAGGAGAAGCCGCATCACCCAATATCATCTAAATATTAGCGTTAACTAATATAAAGACACAGCTATTAAGCAAGATCCTAACAACTAACAACTATCAATCCAAATTCATGGAAAAATAATCACTAGCCTTCAGATCATTGCCCAGATCCAACTACGAGCTTTTTAACTGCAGCAATTTTAATATACGCTATTGGAGCTGGAGTTACCGCGGCTGCTGGCACCAGACTTGCCCTCCAATAGATCCTCATTGTAGGATTTATATTGCTTTCATTTCGATTGCAGAGCCTCGAATGAGTCCCGCATCGATATTTGTCTTTACTACCTCCTCTATCTGAGAGTGGGTAATTTGCGTGCCTGCTGCCTTCCTTGGATGTGGTAGCCGTTTCTCAGGCTCCCTCTCCGGAATCGAACCCTGATTCCCCGTTACCCGTCATAACCATGGTAGGCATAACACCTACCATCATTAGTTGATAGGGCAGACATTTGATGGATCCATCGCCGACTGAAAGCCGACTGCGATCATACTTAATTATCCAGAGTCATCACAAGTATACAGATTTCTCCGTATTGGCTTGCGATCTAATAATTGCACCCCTCATCTTGCGAATCAGGGCATCGAGGCATGTATTAGCTCTAGAATTACTACAGGTATCCCTGTAGTAGGTATAGTATGATCCAAGGAACCATATCTGATTTAATGAGCTTTTTGCGGTTTTACCATTTTAGGAGGCGTGTACAGGCACTTGCATGGCTTAATCTTTGAGACAAGCATATGACTACTGGCAGGATCAACCAGATATTTATCAATGAATATACTTTCATATATTCATTGTAT
>NZ_JAKKCM010000052.1 GCF_021728395.1 Vibrio sp. J1-1
TTGAAGACCGAGGTCGGAGAAGGGTTCCATGGAAACACCGCTTGGCCATGGGTCAGGCGGTCCTAAATATCTTGGTGATTCAGTAAATAAAAACGAGTGGGTGTAAAGTGACGCAAGTTATTTTACATGAAAAATATGTAAATATCTCACTCTGGGTTGAAAGGGAATCAGGTTAACATTCCTGATCAAGTTGTGGAAATTAACAGCTTCGGCTGTAATGCGTGGTAACACAAGCTATCTTGGAGATGCTAATGGAAATTCCGGGAAGAGGTCTCTTTTCTTTGTTAAGAAACAATAACCCCTAAAATGGACTCGTTCCGAGAAAGGGGCCCCGTTTCTGTAAAGCGCCACCTACCCGGTGGTGTCCGGAATTCTTCTGTTGGCCCTTGAAAATCCAAGACTGGCAATAATTTTCACAACTGCCCGTACCCATATCCGCATCAGGTCTCCAAGGTTAATAGCCTCTGGTGCTTGAACAATGTTGGTAAGGGAAGTCGGCAATTTGGATCCGTAACCTCGGAAAAAGGGTTGGCTCTGAGGGCCGAGTTTGACGGGCTATAGAAGGATACGCGTGGACTTTTGCATAAGCTGGGCAATGATCTTCTTTAATTAGAGGTGAATGCTTGGAGTGTGCGTAAGTCCTGTGTTGATGGCTGTAGCTGTACAGGCGTAGCGATGTTGTGGCACTCTGTGTTACTCTAGCTATTGTCTTCGTCAAGCGAAAAACGGCTAACTCAGAACTGGTACGGTCCAGAGGAATCCGACTGTCTAATTAAAACATAGCATTGCGATGGCCGTTAAACGGTTCTGACGCAATGTGAATTCTGCCCAGTGCTCTGAATGTCAAAGTGAAGAAATTCAATCAAGCGCGGGTAAACGGCGGGAGTAACTATGACTCTCTTGTGGTAGCCAAATGCCTTGTCATCTAATTAGTGACGCGCATGAATGGATTAACGAGATTCCTTCTGTCCCTATCTACTATCTAGCGAAACCACAGCCAAGGGAACGGGCTTGGTAAAACCAGCGGGGAAAGAAGACCCTGTTGAGCTTGACTCTAGTCCGACTCTGTGAAGAGACATGACGGGTGCAGTATAAGTGGGAGGCTTGCCAAAAATGAGATACCACTACTGTCATTGTCTCTTTACTTAGTCAGTAAAACGGGAATGCAATTGCATGCCCAAACACATGTGGGCACAGCATCTTTGGTGTTGTAGTCCAACTCTGCTTGAGTTACATGTGTGTAACCCGTTCTGACAAC
>NZ_JAKKCM010000053.1 GCF_021728395.1 Vibrio sp. J1-1
GGCTTTGTTGCGGAATTCAACTTGAGAGCGAACACTAGCAAAATCGTTTGCATTTTAAACGATATACTGAGTTTCGGGCATACCTATCCCTGTTAGCTTGTTGAGTGCTTTGATCATGGCGTATGTCTCCCCAACTTGTGCGTTGTAATTTCGAAGCGTGAGTGAAGCGCCTAGTAGTTGTTTTACGCGATACATAGCGGTCTCCGACAATGAACGCCTGTGGTAACCATACTTTCGTTTCCACTTTTTGTTCGAACCATAGAGCTTTTGGCAACCAACCGCCAGATTACGTGGATGACCTTTTTCCCAGAAGGCGGCTCCTTCACGTGGAGGGATTAGAGGTATCGCTTTCTTAACCCTAATCGCCCTGTGGCACTCCCTTGTATCGTATGCGCCATCTCCCGAAATTTCCTTGATGGATCGGCGTGTTTGTTTGAGTAAATTTGGGAGTACTTCCGCATCTGTCACGCCTGAAAGTGTCAGTTCAGCTGCAATAATTTCATGAGTGTCAGTATCAACAGCAAGATGGAGTTTACGCCAGACTCGACGCTTACCATCGGTTCCGTGCTTTTTCACTTTCCATTCGCCCTCACCGTATACCTTGAGCCCAGTTGCATCAATAGCCAGGTGTTGGATAGCGCCTCGTGATGGGGCTTTGAAATTAACCTCTACATCCTTAGCTCGGCGACTGATGCAAGTATAGTGGGGACAAACCAATGGGACGTTCGCCAATCTAAAAACAGAGTCGATAAAGCCTTGTAGCGCCCTTAAAGGTAAGGAAAAAATGCGCTTTACCATGAGAGCAGTCGTGATAGCGAGATCACTAAACAATCTTGGTCTACCACGTTTATCCTGTTTAGATTGTTTCCACTCAGATATGGCCTCTTCGTCAATCCAAAACGTGAGTGAACCTCTGTTGATCAAGGAGTTATTGTACTTGCACCAGTTAGTGGTTTTGTAGCGAGGCTTCGGCATCTAATCAAAGTCAGTGAATGAATGTCCCTGATCTGATCGTAAGATTTTGATTTAGTTCATTCGATTTCCGCAACAAAGCC
>NZ_JAKKCM010000006.1 GCF_021728395.1 Vibrio sp. J1-1
AAGAGCAAATCACAATTTCCGCAAACCAAAACCCAAAACCTCGAAGCACAAAACCGAGCCAAATGCACACGGGCATTAACCCTAAACATTCTGCTTAAGTTGCGTTTTTCTCGTTGGCAACTAACGCTTTCTATACGGCTTTTTGCCGTCTTTCAGACACGCTACCGCCGTTTTTCTAACAAAAACAAATATGAATAATAGCACTTATCTTTATGAAAAATATAGAAACGGGGTATGAATATGAGTGCTAACACGCGCAATTAGGCGGCTAAAAGCAGGTTAATTAACTGTAGGATGCTAAATTAACAAGCCTGTATAAATAAACAGGACACATTTCGTCATGAAATCCCAGTTTTTACTTAGTGTAAAAGAGCACATGTTACTGCGTCATTACTCAAATAAAACGATTGAAAGTTACCTATTTTGGATCAAGCGTTATATCGTTTTTCATCAGTTTGCACATCCATCTAAGTTATCAGAAGAACATGTAGTTCAGTTTCTTAGCCACATGGCCATTAAAGATAAAGTTGCAGTAAAAACCCAAGCTTTAGCTCTTTGTGCGATTGCATTTCTATATCGAGATTTCTTTCAGACCCCTCTCTCACTAGATATGCAATTTCAAAAGTCACTTACGGAGAGAAAACTTCCTGTCGTATTAACACGAGACGAGATTCGTCGTTTTATTCAACATATAGACCCCAAATACAAGCTTCACACACTTCTACTCTATGGCTCCGGGCTTCGGTTGATGGAGTGCTTAAGATTAAGAGTTCAGGACATTGATTACGATTACGGCGCAATTCGCGTCTGGCAAGGTAAAGGCGGAAAGAACCGTACGGTGACCTTAGCAAAAGAACTACATTCTCCCCTAAAAGCACAAGTGGAACTCGCTAGAAATTATTATCAAAAGGATTGTCATACGCCTGGGTACGCAGGTGTTTATATTTCAGAAGGGCTACAACGTAAATACCCAAACGCGCAGTTGGACTTTAACTGGCACTTTCTATTTCCGTCAGCAAAACTCAGTGTTGATCCGGAAACGGGTGAGTTACGCAGACACCATATAAATGAGAGTGTTATTCAAAGAGCAGTTAAACGTTCAGCTCTGGATGCTGAAATTAAAAAGTCGGTAACCTGCCACACACTAAGACATAGTTTTGCAACCCATTTACTGGAGTCAGGCGCCGATATCAGAACAGTTCAGGAGCAGTTAGGACACTCGGATGTCAAAACCACACAAATCTATACCCACGTTATAGAAAGAGGAGCGAGCGGCGTGCTTAGCCCTTTATCCAGCCTTTGAATAACGAAAGCCACCGAGTTGGTGGCTAAGAATATTAATAACAGCATGCTACCTAGTGGCGTTCACCTAGTTGAACGTTGCCTTTTGAGTCAAACCAAAGTGCTTGAGAGCGACGGCGGCCAATCAACATTGGGCCATCGTCATAGAACAGGAAGTTCTTCCAGTGCTTTTTGAAGATAGACCACTTGGTTTCAATGACGTTGTATTTCTCGTAACAGAAATAAACCGTCACATCGTCTTGCCAATCAATATGTGTTTCCACTTCGGTTGGCATTTCTGGCTCGTCCGACTCCCATGCGGCCATCCAGTCAACAGTTTCTAACCAATTGGACTCTTTCATTGGCCAATCTTGAGAGCTCAAACGGTCCATGTCAGGGCTTTGCGCACTGATGTTCTCTTTCCAGAACTGAGCGGAGCGAGCCTGACTCATCGGCTTTATCTGCGCTAAGTCTTCTTCTGGTACCGGCATAGACTGGTGAGTAAAAATCCATTTTCTTTGGTATTCGTCCAAAGGCAAATAAGACATTCAGTCTCCTTTATTACGACTTCAGCCAACCTTTATCGGTGGCATTTTCAATTATTTCTTTCGCTTTGTCCCACAAAGTGACAGAGCCAAGTTCAATTCGTTTATTAATAGTAAGCGCTTGTTCGCGCGTTACGCCATGTTCTTTCCAACTTTGACCGTCGTTATGATAATTCAGAAGCATTGGTATTAAACGGTCGAGCGCTTTTGCATACTTTGCATCATCAGTCTGGGCTGCTTCAAACTCATGCCACAGTGCCAATAGCTCTTTACCTTGATCTCTTGGCAGCATACCGAATAAACGTTCTGCGGCTTTGATTTCTTTTTCCGCCTGCTCTTTTGAAGCGGCTGTATCATAAACAAAGGTGTCGCCGGCGTCGATCTCAACAACATCGTGAATCAGCAACATTTTCATGACGCGACAAATATCGACAGGCGCATTGGCATGTTCTTCCATCAACACAGCCATGAGGGCGACATGCCAACTGTGCTCACCACTATTCTCCAATCTGCCTCCCGCGCTTTTAATACGGGTTCGACGAAGCACATTTTTTAACTGATCCAACTCTATTAATAGCTTTAGCTGCTTCTCTAGTCTGTCCATATCATCGAGCCTTTGGTTGCCAGTCACGTTTAGTCAGTGAGGTTAAGATATGATCTTGCCACTCGCCATCTATCAAAAGATAGTCCTTCGCATAGCCTTCTTTATTAAAACCAACATGTTCCAGAACAGCTTCGCTGCGTTTATTGTGCGGCATGTACCCTGCCTGAATTCGATGCATATTTTGCACGTCGAACATGTAATCACAAGCCATTTTTAGACCACGACGCATGTATCCGTTACCTTGCGCCGTTTGGGCAAGAGAGTAACCAACGCTGCAGGAGTGGAATGGGAAACGAACCAGACCGCTGAAGGAAATTGTCCCTAACATGCGTTGTTTTTGGGTATCAATGAGAAGGCAGTAATAGCCAAGCCCCTGACGGTGGAGTTCGCTTAGTTTAATGAGTTTTTGTAGCCAACCATTGACGGTAAAGAAGGCGTCCTCGCGCGTTGGTTCAAACGGCTTTAAGTACTCGCGATTTACCTGAAAATATTCGGCAATCATATCTGCATCAGCGATTTCAGCAGTACGCAGAAGTAAGTCGCCGTCCAACTTATGAACGGCGACGGATGAACTTTTATCTTCCATTACAAATGACAACGTCCGTTTTCTCTTCGTTCAGGATTAATTCTTACGAATCCCATAGTCACGCAGTTTATTGGCAATTGACGTGTGTGATACATTTAAACGCTTCGCCAGCTTGCGGCTTGATGGAAATGATTGATACAAACGCTCAAGGATCTGAGACTCGTAATCACGCATAATCTCATCCAAAGAGCCATCTAAGTTGAGTGTCGCACTGCCACCACCGACAGATTGAGGTTGTGGCAAATTAAAGTGCTCAACCTTCAATAAATGACCATCCATCTCGGTTAACGCGCGCAAAACCATATTATCCAGCTGACGCATATTGCCTGGCCATTGGTAGTTTGCGAGTCCGTCAATCAAATCGTCGTCGAAATCCGGCTTATCAATGCCCAATTGCTGCGCGTGCTTGGTCACAAACAGCTCTAATAATGGAGAGACGTCGTTAGATCGCTTACGTAAAGGAGGAATATTCAACGTAAGAACGTTCAGACGATAGTACAAGTCTTCACGGAACATGCCCGCTTCCGACAGCTCAGCAAGGTTGTGCTTGGTAGAGGCGATAATGCGAACATCTACGTGCATTTCATCCTCTGCGCCAACTCGACGGAAGTTACCATCCTGAAGAAAACGCAGTAGCTTGATTTGCAAGTGGGAGCTCATCTCACCAATTTCGTCCAAGAAGACGGTGCCGCCATTCGCTTGTTCAAAAATGCCTTTGTGCCCCTGCTCGTGGTTAAATGAGCCTGGCGCATGGCCGAACAGTTCAGTTTCAGCCACATCATCCGGCATAGACGCGCAGCTCAGTACAAGGAAAGGCTTGCTCGCTCGGCTAGATCGGCTATGACACGCTTTGGCCAGCATTTCTTTACCAGTGCCTGTTTCACCTTCAATCAGTAATGGCTGATCAAGGACAGACAACTTCTTGGCTTGATTCATCAATGCTTTATGGCGGTTAGATAATCCGACAAAGTGTTCAAAACCAAGCGGGTTATGCAGCGGCACGGCTTCTTCAATTCTCGAAACTTGCTGGCTGGAGCGAATCGTGATCAACGTACTCGCCAGTGTCGAGTTTTGCGCTTCATCTTTGATATAAACCGGCATTAACTCGAGAATATAATCCAAACCATCAATCACCAGGTTTTCACGAGTTCGGGCGTTCACCCCTTCCGACCAACGAGAGAAACGCATACTTGGTAATAGAGTACCAATTTGAGTACCGATCACCTCTTGCTTGTGCAAACCTAACAGGGACAACGCGGACATGTTTGCCATGTCTACCGCGCCTTTGAGGTCGATAGCAAAAACGGGATCTGGTAAATTATCCACCAGCGAAAGCAGCTCGGTATTGTGGCGCTCCATGGGCATGAACTGGATTTTACGTACGTCTTTAACCCCCGAAATACGACGGATTTCGGCCATTAGTTCGCTAAAGGTATCAAAATCAATATCCGGGCAATTCAAATATATAATGCCGCTGATATCAATCTCGATACCACGCAAGTCGATACTCTTAGATGCTAAAATATCGAGCAGTTCTCGGGTAAGACCGAGTCTATCTTCACATAAGACTTCAAGACGCACTGAAAATATCCCAATTCACAACTGTCAGGAAAAGTTGACAGTAGTTTCTATCAAGCTTGGAATGGCGTCAAGCAATCCTATTCATCAATGGTGATATTGGTTACGGTTTCATCGTAATTGATGCAACTTTCGCCACTACGGCTTTACGAATCGTACCCAGTTTGACCTGACGCTCAGGATACCAAGGTAGAGGGCGCAACAATGTCATCGCTTTCAAGCCCAAACGAGCGGTAAGAATACCGACACCAAGCCCCTGACCTGCGCGAGCTGATACTTTACCCGCAAGATCCATCGACATTAAATCCATGCCAGCATCAATCGCGAGCTCACTCGCACCTGCGGCAGCCATATTCACAAAGACCGCTTTAAGCAGTTTTATTCGCGACGCATAACCTAGCTCGACACCATAGACTTTCGATAAATTATCGATCATTTTGAAGTTACGCCAAGCAACCAAAAACATATCTGCAGCGGCAAGTGGGCTTACTGCGACTAACGCAGCGGACTCTGTGGCATGTTTAGACACGATTTTAGTTGCGAGCTTATCCTGCTGGCTAACCACCATTGAGTCGTACATATCAAGAATTTCCGCGTCGCTGTGTGCAGGGTTAACACTGTTCTTCCAACGATCAAAGCCTGGATTTTCAGCCAGAACGCCACTTTGTTCAGCCACTTTTTCACAAAACACTTTGCCCTTGCCAACGCTATCACTGCCAACAAGTAATTCGCTCTCTTCTTGAATACTGAAGTGATTTCTCAGTTTACGCAGTTTCCACAACTCTTTGCCTAACGCGCCAATACCAAATGAGGCAATGGTTGCAATAAAACCAGCCCAGCCCAACGCAAGCCAATCAGATGTTTGAACCGCCGTGATAACTGAATCGATCGCCTGCCACCCCACCAGACCTGAAAACGCGGTAAGTAGCCCTGTCGCCAACCATTTTCGACCAGATTTAGGGCGAATCACATGCTCAAGCTGTAATTCCTGCTCCGTTTCTTGCGTCTCTTCTTGCACGGTTACGGGCACAAAGGTCTCTTTGTCACTAAAGGCCTGTTGAGAAGTTAAATCCTCAGATTCAGACTCCTGATCTTTCTCTAGTACATTGTCGGAGAAGACCTGCTTTTGTTTGAACTCACTCATTTCAACTTATCTCCAAGCAGGTAATCCAGTGCCTTATCTAAACGTATGTGTTTCATTGGTTCATCACTTGCTGACGGCATTGGACGGAAAGAAGTGAAATCAAAACCACTGTTTTGCCAATACGCCGCATTCGGTAATTTCCTTGGTACCTCACCAGGGAACATCGTCATAGGTTCACCATCCAGGGTTGTGCCTTGTAAAGCCGGAACAGTCTTGTCGCCGGTGGAAATAAACCCGGGCGTCGTGGCCTGAATCGAGGCAATGCTCATACAGCTCATCTCGATATTCTCATACGCTGCGGTTTGCCAAGCTGGATGTACCATCTGCTGAAGTAAAGAGACCAAATTCGGGTGCTGCTCTGGCGTCACATGGTCCGCTTTGGTTGCTGCGAAGAGGACTTTATCTATTTTTGGCGAAAATAGCCGACGCAAAAAGCTACTGCGTCCGTAACGGAAGCTGTGCATGATCTGCTCCAGCGCCTGACGCATATCATAGAACGCTTCATCCCCCGCATTCAAAGGTTGTAAGCAATCCACCAGCACGATCTGACGATCAAAAGTCGCAAAGTGATGTTTATAAAACGCCTTCACTACTTTTTGCTGATATTCATAGAATCGTGCTTCTAGCATCGCCAAGTTACTGCCTTTAACTGGCTTAGCATCTGATTCAATCCGACATGGGAAAAACTGTAGAACCGGTGCACCGACTAATTCACCTGGCAGAACAAATCGCCCTGGTTGAACCCAATGCAACCCTGCGTCTTTACAACCATGTAGATATTGCGTGTAAGAATGTGCAATGCTCTCAAGCTGCTTTTCATTGACACTTTCGTTAAGGTCTAGATTTTCCAGTTCTGCTAACCACGATTCTGCTAACTTACTGCGTTGGCCTTTTAACGCATTAAACTGTGTTTCCGACCAAGTCGCGAAATCCATATCTAACAGGGGTAAATCGAGCAGCCACTCGCCCGGATAGTCGATGATATCCACGTTAAGCACGGCGGTTTTGCTCAATAACTTTTTGGTGGTTTTATTCGGCTTATATTTCAGCGCAAGACGGATTTCACTTACATCTCGCGTAGGCACTGGCCACTCTGGGGGCGTGGCATGAATTTGATCGATTGCTTCGTCGTAAGCAAAACGGGGAACCATCATGTTCGATTGAGGCTCGCGTTTAGCACCTATCAAGCGTTTGTCTCTGGCCGCGGTTAGTAATGGCAGATTGTCGTGCGTCGCCGTATAAAGCAGTTGATTGACCAGAGAAGTAATAAACGCCGTTTTACCCGCTCGGGATAAGCCGGTAACAGCAATTCGGACATTAGAGTCCATGCCACGGTTGATAAAGTCATTCACTTCTTTTGTTATTCTTTTCATGCTTTTTTTATCTCGTTAGTAAACGACGAAGGTATGAGTCTAATTTTACATACATTAATCAAAGATGAACAAAATACTCACATCAGAAATGCATCGCCCAAAAACACAAAAGCCCCTGAGAACTCTCAGAGGCTTTGGTATTCTAACTATCGATCAAACGATTTAAGCCTAAACGATCTAATCTTCTTCAATCAGTTTGTAGATAACGAATAGAGCCACCTCTAGCACTAACCACAATACACACGCAATCGTGACGTATTTTTCATCAAAGATGCTGATACCATGAAGAATCAAGTCATAGCCAACAAAGCCACCCACCACAACAGCAAGGATAATTTGTAGAATTTGAATAAAACGAGGCATGCCGTCTCCTAATTATTATTGTTCGCATAACGTCTGTTGCTATGCCAAAAGGTTAATATACCTAGTATATAGACAAAAAGTGCAGTTTTCGCTGCACTTTTGTCAATTGTTTGCTAGGTAAATCAGCACCTTGTCACATTCTCAAGACTGAGACGCCCTCAAAGTGCCATTTACATTAAGCTTCCATCTCTTGGATTTTTACTTTCCAAGTGTCCGGACCAATCTGGTGAGCGTTCACACCGTTAGAATCTACCGCGACGGTTACTGGCATGTCTTCTACTTCAAATTCGTAGATCGCTTCCATACCGAGATCTTCAAACGCGACCACGCGCGCTTTCTTAATCGCTTTTGCAACCAGGTAAGCCGCACCGCCAACCGCCATCAAGTAAACCGCTTTGTGCTTCTTGATAGATTCAACTGTCGCAGGGCCACGCTCCGCTTTACCGATCATGCCCATAATGCCTGTTTCATCAAGCATCATGTCGGTGAATTTGTCCATACGTGTTGACGTTGTAGGGCCAGCAGGACCTACGGCTTCATCACCTACAGCGTCTACCGGACCTACGTAGTAGATAAATTTACCTTTGAAATCGACACCTTCTGGCAGCCCCTCACCATTTTGCAACATAGTCTGGATGCGTTTGTGTGCTGCATCGCGACCAGTAAGAATCTTACCAGAAAGAAGAACTGTCTCACCGGTCTTCCACTGCTCAACATCTGCTTGTGTCACTTCGTCTAAGTTAACGCGACGAGTATTCGCGCCCGCTTCCCAAGTGATATCTGGCCACTCTTCAAGCTTAGGCGGCGTTAAGTCTGCCGGGCCTGAGCCATCTAGCGTGAAGTGTACGTGACGAGTCGCAGCACAGTTCGGGATCAGACACACTGGCTTAGACGCAGCGTGCGTAGGCGCGGTTTTGATCTTAACGTCAACTACGGTAGTCAGGCCGCCAAGACCTTGCGCACCGATACCAAGCTTGTTCACGCGATTGAAGATATCAAGACGAAGCTCTTCTTCTGCGTTTTGTGGGCCACGATCGATAAGCTCTTGAATATCGATGTGCTCCATAAGCGATTCTTTTGCCAGTACTGCTGCTTTTTCAGCCGTACCGCCGATACCAATGCCAAGCATACCCGGAGGACACCAACCAGCGCCCATCGTTGGTAGTGTTTTTTCTACCCACTCGGCAATATCGTCAGATGGGTTTAGCATCACCATCTTAGTTTTATTTTCACTACCGCCGCCCTTCGCCGCGATCTGAATTTCAACTTTATCGCCCGGTACCATATTGATGTGAACTACTGCAGGCGTGTTGTCTTTGGTGTTAATACGTTTACCAGCCGGATCCATTAGAACCGATGCACGCAATGGGTTATCTGGATTCGTGTAGGCCTGTCGAACGCCTTCATCTACCATTTGCTGAACCGTCATGTCCGTTGAGTCCCACTGCACGCCCATACCGATGTTGACAAAACACGTCACGATCCCTGTGTCCTGACAGATTGGGCGGTGGCCTTCTGCCGACATACGGGAGTTAATTAAGATCTGCGCAATCGCGTCTTTCGCGGCTTGGCTCTCTTCGCGGTGGTAGGCTTTTTCAAGGGCTTGAACAAAGTCTAGCGGGTGGTAGTAAGAAATGTACTGTAGCGCATCAGCAACACTGCTGATGACATCCTGCTTGCGAATTACCGTCATTACATGCCTCGTTATAGTTATGCTTCCATTACTGGCTTGGCTTCAATCGTGTTTGTTAAGCGATTTGCTCTTTTGAGCTTCATTTTTATAAATACATTTTATAAACAATTGTCGAATGGCTGATCTCGACACACGAGTTACTGAAGTCGCCTTCTTGTATAGTAAAACCGCCTCTGAACCCTGTGTATCGAGGAAGTTTGGCTATACGGTGGAATATGATACTCTTGCTGCCCATGACATGCCATGCAGTGAACGATCTCTTTGTCACAAATTACACAAATGAACAACATGGATAATCAATTCATTGATTTTAAAGCGTTGGAATACGCACCAGACTTAGCGCTTCACCTTTTTTCGCGTATTCAGCACCAGCCTTGGGCGATGTTGCTACGCTCCGCGTCCGAAACTCACATCGATAGCCGTTTTGATGTGCTGGTTGCGAACCCGGTAGCAACGCTAGAAACCATCGCCGAGAATACATACATCAAAACGCCAACAGACGCTTACACCTCGAGTGATGACCCGTTTACATTACTCGACCACTTGCAACAGCAATGGTTACCGAGTGTTGAGCTCGGCTCAGAGTGGGATCTGCCGTTCGTTGGCGGCGCGCTTGGCTACTTCAGCTACGATTTAGGTCGCCGTGTGGAAGCCATGCCAGAGCTTGCGGAAAAAGATCTGCAAACAGCCGATATGGCGGTTGGCCTCTATCAATGGGCTCTCGTCGTCGATCATAAACTAAACAAGGCCTGTATGGTTGGGCAAAATATTGCTCAAGCTTGGGATTGGCTCAATAAACAAATAGCAGTGCAAGACACTGAATTTAGTTTAACTGGCTCTTGGCAATCTAATATGACCGAGCAATCGTACGGCTCTCGCTTTGATAGCGTACAAGAGTACCTGCTAAGCGGTGATTGCTATCAAATCAACTTAGCGCAACGTTTTAATGCCCCCTATACTGGCAGCGAGTGGCAAGCCTACCTAAAGCTGGAGTCGGCGAACCAAGCGCCATTTTCTGCGTTTATTCGTATGCCTGAATCGTCTATTTTGAGTATCTCACCAGAGCGTTTTCTGGAGCTGAAAGAGAGAGTCATCGAAACCAAGCCGATCAAAGGTACGCGCCCACGTAGCCTGGATTCAGAGCAAGATGAGGCCAACGCCCATGACTTACAAACGGCAGAGAAGGATCAGGCTGAAAACCTGATGATTGTCGATTTGCTGCGAAATGACATTGGTCGCGTTGCATCACCGGGTAGTGTTCATGTGCCAAAATTATTTGATATTGAAAGCTTCCCTGCGGTTCACCATTTGGTAAGTACTATTCGTGCCGATTTAGATAAGCAACACTCTCCTGCGGATTTGTTGCGAGCGTGCTTCCCTGGCGGCTCAATCACTGGCGCACCTAAAGTGCGTGCGATGCAGATCATTGAAGAGCTAGAGCCCCATCGACGTAGCGCTTACTGCGGCAGTATTGGTTACATTTCGCGCCATGGTCGTATGGACACCAGCATTACCATTCGCACTTTGGTTGCAGAGAAAGGTAACTTGTACGCTTGGGCCGGCGGTGGTGTAGTCGCAGACAGTGAATGCGCGGCCGAATATCAGGAAACACTGGATAAGCTGTCGAAAATTCTGCCAGCATTAAAGTAACGCCAACGGTACTCTCCGAACAATAGCTTAACGCCTCCACAATTGGGGGCGTTTTTGTATTAGACGTTCTTACCCTAACGTCTGATTTACTCCTGTTCGCCATCGTTATAATCTTGATAACACATTGAGAGAGGGAGTGAGTCCTCTATAATTATCAATAGATGTTAGATAAAAGGACGCAATTTGGTCATCAATAAAACGAAGCTACTGCAAAACTTTCAACTGCAGTTGCCTACTGGATATCACAAAGAGTCACTCGCTCGATTAAGCTTTTTAAAAAACAAGCCACTGCGTGACGCAGCAGTGTTGATTGGGTTTGTTGAACGCCAAGAAGGATTACAGGTCATTTTGACCAAACGAGCCGAGCACTTGCGCCATCATCCAGGGCAAATCAGCTTCCCCGGTGGTAAATTTGAACCTGAAGACATTCACTTGTTGAATACCGCGCTTCGTGAAACAAAAGAAGAAATTGGTATCGCAAATAACGAGATACATGTCTTTGGCCAGTTACCAAAACTTCCTACCATTAGCCGCTTTAATGTCACTCCTTTTTTGGCTTTTGTATCACCAGACTACAAAACTCATATTGACCCCAATGAAGTTGAGTATGTGTTCGAAGTACCCGCAAACCATATTTTAAATCCGAGCAAGCTCTACAGCACCAAATTTAACCTTAAACAAAGTGGACACCGAGTGTTTGCTATTCCTTATCGTCAGCACTTCATTTGGGGCATGACCGCTCAAATTATTGAGTCAATGCAAAGGCACATCAGTGCCAAGTAGGTATGGAGCGATGTGCCCTTCCATCCTATTTCACCAATTCAAAACCTGTTTATAACCCCTCATTCACATTAGTTTAATTTGTCGTTTTCACCGCAAGCGTTTGCATTGATAAAAATATGTACAAATAACATTATCAATTAGATTTTCTAATTCGACACATTAACATTAATCACCAGTAGCACATCATTTTCGTGATAAAAAACGGGTTTTTGACATATTATTCAATAAGCCCGAGCAATACATGACGCAGATCTAATTTTCTCAATGCAAAATCTTGCAAAATTGCACCCGACTTATTTCCTGTTCCCAAAATGAGTAAACAAAAAATGAATTCAATCAATTCAGCGGTTTCTACCGCACAATCGTCTAGTAAGTTTTCTTACAAAGACTTCACCTGGTGTCTGTCGTTATTCGGTACTGCCGTAGGCGCAGGTGTATTATTCCTACCAATTAAAGCTGGTGCGGGTGGTTTTTGGCCATTAGTAATCCTAGCCCTAATCGCAGCACCAATGACTTGGTTCGCACACAAATCTCTGGCTCGCTTCGTTCTTTCCGCTAAGAACCCAGAGGCAGACATCACTGACACAGTGGAAGAACACTTCGGTAAAACTGGCGCAAACCTTATTACTTTCGCTTACTTCTTCGCTATTTACCCTATCGTACTTATCTACGGTGTCGGCATTACAAACACGGTTGACTCATTCTTAGTGAACCAAATGGGCATGGAGTCTATTCCTCGCTGGCTACTGTCTGGTGCTCTTATCGCAGCGATGACAGCGGGTGTGGTATTCGGTAAAGAGTTAATGCTGAAAGCGACATCTGCAATGGTTTACCCACTGGTATTTGTCCTGCTAGCGCTGTCTTTCTACCTGATTCCTGATTGGAACACGTCAATGATGGAAGTATCGCCAAACTGGGGCGACATGCCTTCAATCATTTGGCTAGCTATTCCAATCATCGTTTTCTCATTCAACCACAGCCCTATCATTTCTCAGTTCTCTAAAGAGCAACGTCGCGTGTACGGTGAAAATGCAGTGAAGAAAACTGACGCTATCACTGGCGGCGCAGCGATGATGCTAATGGGCTTTGTTATGTTCTTCGTGTTCTCTGTTGTGCTTTCTCTGTCTCCAGAGCAGCTAGCGACAGCACAAGCACAAAACATCTCTGTTCTTTCTTACTTAGCGAACGTTCACGAGTCTCCACTGATCTCTTACTTAGGTCCACTGGTTGCGTTTGCCGCTATCACTTCGAGCTACTTTGGTCACTTCCTAGGTGCTCACGAAGGTCTGGTTGGCCTTATCAAGTCTCGCTCTAACTCTCAGATAAGCAAGATCGAGAAAACATCTTTGATTTTTATCGTACTGACGACATGGGTAGTTGCTATCGTTAACCCAAGCATCCTAGGTATGATCGAAACAATGGGTGCGCCAATGATTGCGGCAATCCTATTCCTGATGCCTGTTTTCGCTATGCAAAAAGTGCCAGCAATGGCGAAGTACAAAACTTCAGCACCTGTGCAAATTTTCACAGCAATCTGTGGTCTTGCAGCCATTAGTTCTGTAATCTACGGCGCTCTTTAATCTCAGCTGAAATACCAGCGTGATTAATCGAAAAATATAACGATAAAAATTAAGCCTCCCAAATCCCCTTGGGAGGCTTTCTTCTGAGGTAATCGATATGATTAGTGTATTTGATATCTATAAAATCGGTGTTGGACCTTCAAGCTCACACACTGTAGGCCCAATGAAAGCGGGTAAAGAGTTTATTGATGATCTTCGTGCAATGGGAAAATTGCGCGACATCACTAAAATCACCGTTGACGTTTATGGATCGCTATCACTGACAGGGAAAGGTCACCACACAGATATTGCTATTATCATGGGTCTTGCAGGCAACTCCCCTGAGAAAGTCGATATCGATTCTATTCCGGGCTTTATTGCTCGCGTAGAAGATACTGAACGTCTTCCTGTTGGCATGCACTGTCATACAGTATCGTTTCCACGCGAAGGTGGAATGAACTTCCACAAAACGAATTTGGAACTTCACGAAAATGGTATGCAAATCCACGCTTGGATTGATGACGAAAAAGCATACTCAAAAACCTACTACTCTATCGGTGGTGGTTTTATCGTTGATGAAGAAAACTTCGGTAAAGAGGAAGAGAACCCGATCAAAGTTCCTTTCCCATTTACCACAGCAGAAGAACTGGTAAATCAGTGCCGTGAAAGTGGCCTTTCTATCAGTGCGCTAACCATGAAAAATGAACAAGCGCTTCATTCTGATGAAGAGACCCGTACGTACTTTGCGAACATCTGGCGTACCATGCGCGAATGTATGGATCGCGGTATGAACGAAGAAGGCATTCTACCTGGTCCACTGCGTGTACCTCGCCGTGCTGCAGCACTTCGCCAACAACTGCTTACTTCTGAAAAGACAACCAACGATCCTATGTCCGTGGTTGACTGGGTAAACATGTTTGCTTTTGCTGTAAACGAAGAAAACGCGGCAGGTGGTCGTGTTGTAACGGCACCAACCAATGGCGCGTGTGGTATTATCCCTGCGGTACTGGCTTACTACGATAAGTTCATTCAAACCGTATCAGAGAAAGACTACATCCGTTACTTTGCTGCTTCTGGTGCAATCGGTGGTCTATACAAACGTAATGCATCTATCTCGGGCGCAGAAGTTGGCTGTCAGGGCGAAGTTGGCGTAGCGTGTTCAATGGCAGCAGCTGGCCTTGCAGAACTGATGGGTGGTAGCCCAGAACAAGTTTGTATGGCAGCAGAAATCGCAATGGAGCACAACCTAGGTCTGACGTGCGATCCTGTAGCAGGTCAGGTTCAGGTTCCATGTATCGAGCGTAATGGTATTGCAGCTGTAAAAGCGATCAACTCAACTCGCATGGCTTTGCGTCGTTCTTCTGCTCCGACAGTATCTCTGGATAAGGTTATCGAAACCATGCTAGAGACAGGTAAAGACATGAACGCGAAATATCGCGAAACTTCTCAAGGTGGTCTGGCAGTGAAAGTTATCTGCTAATCCTACCCTCTGAAAATCAAGCCCGAGCTATCTGCTCGGGCTTTTTTGTATGTGGCTTAGCTTTTATAATCCATAGACAACAAAGGCAAGCGATAGGCTTGCCTTTGTAAATGACGCTTGTTGCGATTACTCGCCTTTGTAGATACAACCTGCTGTGCAAGTTTCTTTGATCTCTACTTTGCTTAGTAGCGGAAGGCTTGGTTTTAGTTGCTGCCAAATCCATTTCGCTAGCACTTCGCTGGTTGGGTTTTCCAAGCCTTCAATATCGTTTAAGTAGTAATGGTCTAAACGATCATAAATTGGTTTGAAAGCGGCTTTGATTTCTGCAAAATCCACAACCCACCCCGTATGCGGGTCTACCTCACCTTCCACATAAAGACGAACAAGGAAAGAGTGTCCGTGCAAACGACCACACTTATGACCTTCAGGTACATGTGGCAAGTGGTGTGCCGCTTCGAACATAAACTCTTTGTATAATTCTGTTTTCATCTTGAATCTCGGGCTTTAAAAAAGACGCGGTATACTACGGAATTCACCGCCAAGAGACAAGCTTTAGTCCTTTATTGAGTCATAAATCAGTATCTTTATTTAGCCAAATGATATTCAGACTTCAAGTTTGGTCAGACACCGATTATTTGATTACATAATAATTACATTACGAGCACCAACCAAAACAGCTTTTTAACGCTGCATACGAATAAATGCCCTCTGCCAGCACCCTATAAACTGAATTTCAGGGTCAGCGTACAATTTCTATCTGAACATTTTTAGCCATTCCCGCTTTCGGCGGCAGTAAAACGAAGACGAAATCATCTTTTTCTGACCTTCAAAATGAATATAAAGGTTGAAGCTGACGAATTGACAGGTAATATGTCTCGATGAATCTGTAAAATTCTACCCAACCCAACGCTTTGCTTGTTTTTTAAACAAAAAGATTATGAAACAAGGACTTTAATAAGCGTTGCGTTGTATTTTTACCTCTATGGAGAATATTGAAAACATGACTTACGCGCCTGTATCAGACGTTTTGAAAGGTCAGCTAGCAGTAGACAGTGAAGTGACTGTTCGTGGCTGGATCCGTTCACGTCGTGATTCCAAAGCTGGAATCTCTTTCCTTGCCATTTATGACGGCTCTTGTTTCGACCCGATTCAGGCCGTGGTCCCTAATAATCTTAATAATTACGAAGACGAAGTATTAAAGCTGACTACAGGCTGCTCTGTTGAAGTAACTGGCAAGATTGTTGAGTCTCCTGCGAAAGGTCAGGACTTTGAGCTGGCAGCAACTGACGTTAAAGTGGTTGGTTGGGTTGAAGATGCTGAAACTTACCCAATGGCAAAAACTCGTCACTCAATCGAGTACCTACGTGAAGTAGCACACCTTCGCCCACGTACTAACGTGATTGGTGCGGTTGCTCGTGTACGTAACTGTCTATCTCAAGCTATTCACCGTTTCTATCACGAACAAGGTTACTTCTGGGTATCAGCTCCGCTGATCACAGCTTCTGATGCTGAAGGTGCTGGTGAAATGTTCCGCGTTTCTACGCTGGACATGGAAAACCTACCTCGCACAGATGCAGGCAAAGTAGATTACAACGAAGATTTCTTCGGTAAAGAGACTTTCCTAACCGTATCTGGCCAGCTAAACGCAGAAGCTTACGCTTGTGCAATTAGCAAAGTTTACACTTTCGGTCCAACTTTCCGTGCTGAAAACTCAAACACAAGCCGCCACCTGGCTGAATTCTGGATGGTTGAGCCTGAAGTTGCGTTCGCAGACCTAGATGACGTAGCGAAACTGTCTGAAGACATGCTGAAGTACGTATTCAAAGCGGTACTTGAAGAGCGTCGTGATGACCTTGAGTTTTTTGCTCAACGTATCGATAAAGAAGCGATCACTCGTCTGGAGCAATTCGTTGAATCTGATTTCGCACAAGTCGATTACACTGATGCAATCCAAATTCTTCTCGATTCTGGCCGCGAGTTCGAATTCCCTGTTGAATGGGGCATCGATATGTCTTCTGAGCATGAGCGTTTCCTTGCAGAAGAACACTTCAAAGCGCCTGTTATTGTTAAGAACTACCCGAAAGACATCAAGGCTTTCTACATGCGTCTAAATGACGACGGTAAGACAGTAGCAGCGATGGACGTTCTTGCACCGGGCATCGGTGAAATCATCGGTGGTTCTCAGCGTGAAGAGCGTTTAGACGTTCTTGATGCACGTATGGTTGAAATGGGCATCGACCCAGAGCACATGAGCTGGTACCGAGATCTACGTCGTTACGGTACTGTACCTCACGCTGGTTTCGGCCTAGGTTTCGAGCGTCTAGTGTCTTACGTAACAGGTATGGGTAACGTTCGTGATGTAATTCCATTCCCACGTACACCACGTAGCGCTAACTTCTAATCAAAGTTTTATCGAATTGAAAACCTCCTTCGCGGGAGGTTTTTTTCGTTTCAGGGTTATAGAAATCAGCGTCTATCTATCATACTTATAGTGTTCAGGAGCTTTATGAAGAACTCAAAATGAAAGTATTCAGAATGGAAGACCTCAATTACATTGGTCAGAAATATGGTGTTCATTGCTGGGATCATCCTCAGGCCACTACCCCCTACTACTGGCATCCTGATTGGTTACATATTGCAGAAGATGCCATGGGTATTTACCCCAAAGAACCTCTGGATGTAAAAGATGGCGAAGAGGATGCTAAAAAAGCGATTGTTAAGCATCTTAATGATAATCAGGATTAGGCTCTCTGATTTCTATTGCGGCCAAAGTGTGGTGTATTTACTTTGGCCGTCAAACTCGATTTCCAAAAAAGTTAGTACTATTGAATGCCCATCCCTGGAAATACCAACCCTCTATTTTTGACACTTCATGCGGATGTTCCGCAAGCAATGAAATTTCCATATTTCCTCTTTGACATATCGCCCGCTTAAGTGATGAGCAACCCAACTAACGTATTGCGGAAACTAAACAAGTATGCGATGCCTTTTCAAAGGTGAACGACAACGTGCAGCATATTATGGAGGTCAGAGGAATTGGTCCACAAACAGCAATCTCGGACACTTTTTATGGTTATTAATCGGTAATACTGACGCCATGTTAATTCATGGTGACAATAATGCTACCTCATCAATCCATTACACTGCGATCAGTTATCAGGCTTAGTCAAACCAAAGTTACTTTGACTTGGCTGATGGTACTCGCTGAAAACGTCATACTTATTCTTTTACCACTCTTTATTGGTATTGCCATTGACGGTGTGCTTAAACAAAACATGCAGCCGCTTATTCTGTTTGCTTCCATTCTTTTAATGCTGGTCATATTTAGTGTGGGTCGTCGCTTCTACGACACTAGAGTTTATGGTGACATCAGAGTTAAATTGGCTAATGTGGTCGAATACAATCTGCGTAAGACATCAGTGTCTGTAAAAGATGCTCGCTTGACAATGTCACGCGAGCTTGTTGACTTTCTTGAGCAAGATTTGCCATTACTGATCACTGCAATCGTTCAGTTGATCGCTACAGTAGTCATTCTGGCTACCTTTCATCTCAAACTAGCATTGTGTGTATTGGCAGCTGGTCTATGCATGCTCGTCATTTATGCCCTGTTTCACCATACGTTCACTCACCTCAACGGCACATTAAACGATCAGTTAGAGCAGCAAGTAAGAGTTCTTAGTGGCGAACATTTTTCGGCTATACGAACACACTTTGAACGTATTAAACATTGTGAAATCAAGTTGTCCGACACTGAAGCACTGGTGTACGGACTGATCTTTATTGCCTTATTTGCGTCAGTACTAACCAACTTATGGATAATCAGTAGTCTTAAAGCTACCAGTGTTGGTGAAGTATTTTCTATCGTGGCTTACTCACTAGAATTTGTTGAGGCAGCAGTGATGCTCCCTCTGGCCTTGCAAACCTTGTCTCGATTGACAGAAATAAGCCAACGTCTCAACAAAAACCTCACTCAGCATCCTGCCGAGGAGAAGCCTTATGAAATTTAAAAAGGGGCTTGCCACACTAATTGGCCTTGGGGCGATATTCGTAGCTTTGGTTGCTGTCGATATTCTCAAGCCCCAACCTGTTGTAGGCACGTTGAAACCACAGGTCAAAGATCCAGTGTCCGTGCTGGAATTAATACCGACCACTCATGACTCTAGCCTTACCTTACTGGCAACAACCTCGGCCCGTTGGCTCATTCAGCTCAAAACATCGAGCAATGCTCAACTTGTCTGGTTGAATCCAGACATTGAACCGGGCTCATTAGTTACAAAAGGAACTCACTTAGCGAAACTGAATGACAGTGCGCTCAAAGCTAACCTCGCTCAGGCAAAGAGTGGCGTCAAACAGGCAGAGTTGAACCTGAAACAGGCTCAACATGAACAGACGGTGGCATTGAAAATGTTGCCATCAACAAAAAGTTCACCGTTTGCACGCCGAGAACCCCAGTTATCGTTAGCAAAAGCGGAACTGAACCAAGCAATACAAGGCTACGCCAGTGCCGAAAAACTATTAGAAGAAGCAGCGATCCTCGCCCCGTTTGATGCCGTGATCATGCATCGGCATATCAGCCCCGGCGAATGGCTGGAAGCAGGTCAGGTAGCCTTTGAGTTGGCGGCCAGCGACTCTCTAGATGTCGAACTACCCGTATCTGAACTTCACTGGCAGAGAGTTCAGTCTGCGTTACACAAGCCAGAGATTAAGGTACTGAACCGAGATGGAAGTGAGTGGCCCGCTCAGGTTCGCTATGTTGCTCCGCAAGCCGATATAACTACTCGCCAGAGAAAGGTGATACTTTCGGTCGAGCAACCTTATCAGGGATCTAACCCCTTACTACCCAACCAACAAGTCAAAGCGATCATTAGCCTTGGAACGCAACCAAACATCGTGGCGTTACCACTAAGTGCAATAACACGCGACGGTTACGTCTGGACGCTTGATGAACAAAACCGGCTTCAAAAAGAGTGGATTCAGGCGATAGAACAAGCATCTGATCTGGTATATGGCCGATTTGAAAATGAGAGTGCGAAAGTACGCCAAGTCGTGGTTTATCCGCTGCAATCTTTGTTACCGGGGAAACAGGTAACTCCAAATCCCGCTCCGATGTTAGTAACAAAACAGGAGTCTAACCAATGAACTGGCTAACGAAATGGTTTATCCACAATCCGGTGGGAGCGAACCTTTTGATGTTCGCTATCCTTACTAGCGGTGTGATGGCTTTTAGCCCATTACGTGTGGAGTCATTTCCACAAATTGCACCATCCTCTGTACTCATCACGGTCGCCTATCCAGGCAGCACAGCAGAACAAATTGATCAAAGTGTAACACAGCGAATAGAGGAAGCCATCAGTGGGATTGCAGGCATCAAGCAAGTGACCAGTGAGTCCAGAGCGGGCTTGTCAAGCGTCCTGGTCCGTAAAACAAGTAGCGCAGATCTCAACAAACTGCTCGATGATATACGTAATCAGGTAAATGCCATCAACGGCTTTCCCATTTATGCAGAAAAACCGCAAGTCGTGAGAAATGAGTTCACCAACCTGGCGGCTTTTATCGTGATCTCCGGGCCTCGTAGTGATGAAGAACTCCAACCAATTGCCAGACAGGTTGAACTTGCTCTAAAAAATCACCCTCAGATATCCAAAGTATCCAATTGGGGAAGCAAAACACCACAATTGATTATCGAACCGGACCCTGCCCAACTCAAGATTTTGGGGTTAAACCTTGAGGATCTAGCTAACACAATGAGTCAAATGTCTCTGGAATCACGAACCGGTGAACTGTTCAGTGATAAAGGCAGGATGGTGATACGAGGAGATGGCTACGCCGATGATATACAGAAACTTCGTCGTCTGGTGGTTGTTTCTGGCCCATCAGGAACGATACACCTTGGTGATATTGCTCAACTAAGCCGCGGATATGAACATAGTGGCTCCATCGTGCGTAACAACGGCATTAATGCGATAGCTCTGCTCGTCAGCACCAGTCAGACCGACAACCTACTTAAAGTCAGCCAGGCCATTAAACAGACCTTATCTGAACAACGCCAAATTCTGCCTTCAGACATTGCGCTCAATACCATGGCGGACATGGCACCTTACATTGAGGAGCAACTATTCCGATTGGGTGACAATGCGTGGCAAGGGCTGCTTATTGTCATTGTTTTGTTAGGTATTTTTCTAGAACTCAAACTCGCATTTTGGGTGGCAGTTGGCATTCCCGTTGCTATTGCTGGAACATTGGGCGCCATGCAGTTGACCGATTACAGTATTAACGACATTACCCTGTTTGGTTTTATTCTGGTGCTAGGTATTCTGGTTGATGATGCTGTCGTTGTGGGTGAAGCCATTCATGAGCAGCGAGGCCAACAAAGTAATGGACGTAAAGCAGCGTGGCTGGGCGTCGATTCTGTTTCAGTCGCTACTGTATTTGGTGTGTTAACGACAATTGCGGCGTTTTCGCCGATGCTTTGGATAAATAACGAGTTAGCAAAAATACTAGCGGGTTTTTCCGCTGTGGTGATATTTGCCTTATTCTTCTCACTGGTTGAGAGCAAATTCATTCTGCCATCGCATCTAGCCCACTTGTCTGAAAACAAGCCATCCAAAGGCCCCTTTACCAAAATTCAGTCTATCGCACAGGGCGCACTAAACTGGTTCAACCAAAGGGTTTACAAGCCTACTCTGGAAAAAGCGTTGGATTACAAGCTAGCAGCATTACTTGGCTTTGTGGCGACAATTGTCTTCGCTTACGGACTATGGTCAACCGGCACGATTCGCAGTGCGCTTTTTCCAGACATACCTGGACGCTATATTACCGCAAAAGTGGAGCTTGAAGACGGGGCCCCTATACCTTTGCAAAAAAAGGCTTTGGTACAACTAGAACACGCTATGGCAAGAGTTCAGGAAACTCTGATGCAAAACTACCCTCTGAGTGAACCACCTGTCGTAAACTTGCTCGCTTGGTCTGATGGTTACGGACAAATTGAGGTTACGGCAGAGATGACCAGCGAAGCATTGACAATCTTACCCGGGAACTTATTAACTGATCGCTGGCGTACAAAGACAGGAAAAATTGAGGGAGCTTACTCGGTTCAGTTCAGTGCCGCAGAAGAACTAACTGGTGGAACATTCATCTCAATTGCTTCCAGCGACAGAGAGTTAGCGAAACGCCTCAGCAGCCAGTTAGCTGTAAAACTAAGAACTCTATCCGGTGTGACAGATGTCTACGACGACGGACAAAATGGTGAACCACAAGTTCGATTGGTTCTAAATGGATACGGTCAACAACTGGGGTTAACTCAGGAAAAACTGGCTCGTCTTGCGGCTAATGAATTTGGCGAGCGTGAAATCCATCGCCTACTTGAGCAAGGACAGGAAACCAAGGTGCTGTTGCGGTATTCTCACGAAGGACGTAAATCACTCTCTCAGCTAGAACAGACGATAGTACTACTCCCTGATGATAAGAGTGTACTACTTAGCGATATAGCAGAATTCAGACACGAGAAGGAACCACAGGTCCTATATCGTCGTAATCGCGAACAGGTGGTAAACCTATACTGGAAACAGAATCGTGACATTCAAGCACCAGAACAAACCATGGATCAGTTGAGCGAAGAAATTGAAGCTTTACATCATCAATTTCCTGAAGTTCGAATCAAAGCGGGTGGTGAATTAGAAGAGATTGGCGACGTATCAGACGGATTCCGTTCTGCTATGAAGCTCACGGTTCTGCTTATTTACATTTTGCTCGCGGTTCCGCTCAAGTCTTATTTACAACCGTTTATCATTATGGCGGTGATTCCATTTGGGTTTGCAGGCGCGATTTTTGGTCATTACCTGATGAATTTACCGATTAGTTTGCTCTCCATGTTCGGCATGATGGCCATGACAGGTATCGTGATTAATGACTCTCTGGTTCTGATGACCCGTTTTAATGCTGAGTATCGCAGCGGTGTACCGCTCAAGGAAGCGTTAGTCATCGCGGGAACCAGCAGATTTAGAGCCATTTTCTTGACGACGATAACCACGGTATGTGGTTTGGTGCCACCGTTAATTGAAGACGCCGAGCAAGCACAGTACTTGAAACCAGCCGCAGTATCGCTTGTCTTTGGTGAACTGTTTGCCACAGCGGTGACGCTGATCTTGATCCCGATATTAATAGAAATGACGAGTCGTAAGTCATCAAAGTTTATCGAAGTCAGTCTCAGTGCAGAAAGACAAAGAGCTCAGTGTGATTGATATTATTCCACTGACAGACGATAGTGATTCTTTCATCCCGGTAAGGTCTGATTCTGTGCAAGAACAAGAGAAACCTACGTTCAAGTTGGTCCCGGAAATTGCTTTGCTAGAACCATTGCCAGAGCACTGGCGAAAGCGCTTTAGCAATGCACTGCATCTCATGCACGAAGATCTTTCTGTACAAAGGTCATGGGAGAACATCGCCACTGAAAGTGCGATTTCTCCCTATCATTTTCATCGTCAGTTTACTGAATTGTTTAGCGAAACTCCCGGACAATACCTTATCCGTTTACGTCTTCAGGTAGCGGTTAACTTGCTGCTAAATGATAAGCCGTGGAGCGTTATGGATATTGCTCAATACTGTGGTTTCTCTTCCTCTCAGGCTTTGGGCAAGGCTCTTAAAAGAGAACTCGGAGTGACAGCGAAACAGATACGAAAAATGGGATATGAATCCACCCCGAGCGAGACCACAGATTTTATCGCCAAACTTGCTCACCCTGGTTCTCAACATTCTCTCGAAACAGCATTAGCAAATGCTATGCCTACTGAAGTAGTTTGGTATCCTCAGAGAGGTATGAAAAAGGTTAATCTGGCAAACCCAGACTGGGACGCAGTCCTTGAGCACTATGGTAAAAAGTCAATACGCTTGCTTGGCGCGACACCGATCAATCAAATGGATCGAAACTGGGAAGAGATTGAGACCTTTATCGGTGACTGGCAAGTAGAAGAGGCATTACACGATTTTGTTATCCCCGAAGGCTACTACTTGTGCGCAGACGTTTACCTCGTCTCCGACGTTGCCTACTGTGCTGCTCTTGAAGCGATGTTTGATATTGCAAAGGAACAGAAACTAGAAATAGATGAGCAGGCATTTCTTCTCGAAATAGTTCGTGATATCGAAATGACACTAACTGGAGGAGCGACATTTTCGTTTCAAATTCCCATTCACATGTGACTTGAAGAAGCGCTAAATGGCTGATAACAGTAGCCAAGAGAAAATTTCATTTGATACTGAGATTATACCAATCATAAAAAATCCAATATTATGCAACAAAGCCATAGAAAATGATGACCCAATATTATATTTGGATTAACTATGGGTTACGAACGTTTGGTTTCTTACGTAACAGGTATGGGCGACGTTCGTGATGTAATCCCATTCCCACGTACTCCTCGCTCAGCGAACTTCTAATCACTTTTTAGTGATACAAAATTTAAAAAGACCTCCTAAGTGGAGGTCTTTTATTTTGTCTGGCACTCATACTCGTTAAGTATTACTTTCTTCTTGATCGGCTTTCACCGCATATCTCACACCCACAAAACACAGGCTAAAGATAACGAACGGAATGACCGCTGCGGTGTATTCAACCCACGCATAGTGTGCAAATGATTTAGCCAAAATAAGGTGTGCAAACACAAGTAAGAAAGCACTAAATATCGCCACCATGATCAGTGTTACTTCATGTTTTACTAACTGCTTTTTCATCATCACTCCTAGCTAACAGGTTGTTATCTCGTTGATTAAACCACATTCAAAGTAAGATGAACTGATACAGTTATTGTGAAAAACGTCTAAACAGTTGTCAGTAACTCGCCTATTTTCTTGATGGCATTTTCTAATGCTCCATCGACAGGCATGGAAGTATTAAGCCGCAGGTAGTTTTGAAACTTGCTATCGCTTGAAAACAACTTCCCATATGCCACGGTTATCTGTTGTTGCAACAAAGCTTGATAAATCGACTTGCTGTCCGTCCCATTTGGCAACTTAACCCATACAAAGTAGCCACCTTCAGGTACGTTATAAGTCAGGTTTTGGGGCAAGTAACGTTGTATAAGTTCAATGAACAAGCTTTGGCGCTGTTGCATGATTTTTCGCAGCTTTCTCAAGTGATTGTCGTAGCTGTCATTTTGCAGATAATGGGCGATACCTTGCTGAATCGGTGCACTCCCAGACAAAGTAGAGATAAGTTGTAGCTTTTGAATCGGTTCGTTAAAGCGATGGCTCACAACCCATCCTAGCCGGTACCCCGGACAAAGACTCTTAGAGAGTGAGGAGCAGTGAAGCACTCGCCCTTGCGTATCAAAGGTTTTAAGAGAAGCCGGTTTATTCGCCGTGAAATACAACTCGGAATAGACATCATCTTCAATTAAGAAGACGTCGTATTGTTCCGCCATCCGGACAATACGTTCCTTTTGTTCATCAGACAGCAATGTGCCAGTCGGGTTGTGAAAATTCACCATCAGCCAACAAGCGCGAACAGCATGTTTTGCAAATATTGCTTCAAGCTGTTCAAGATCGTGCCCGTTTTGGCTGTCTACCGGAACCTCGATTGCCTTCAGCCCAAGACGTTCTATCGCTTGAAGCGCGCCATAAAAAGCAGGTGACTCCACGACAACCGTATCTCCGGGCTGAGTAACCGCTTGCAAGCTCAGATTCAACGCCTCGAGCGCACCTGAGGTGATCACAATATCTTCGTGCGTAGTCGATATGCCTTGCTGTATGTACCGTTGCGCAATCAATCGACGTAATGACTCACTCCCCGGAGGCATGTTATCAAGCAAGCTTTTTGGTCCCATTTTACGGCCAGAACTGGCTAGGTTGCGGTTTAACGCTTCGAAAGGGAATAGTGTGGCGTCGGGAAAAGCAGAACCCAGACGCACAGCATCGGGCAATCCTTGCTGTTTAAGATAATCGTATAACTCATCATTGAAGGTAGATGGGTAAGTAGGCACGACTTCATTACTTGCCTCAAAACGCTCTAATTCGGCCGTGACATAATAGCCGGATTGAGGTTTAGCGCTTATCCAGCCCTGAGCTTCAAGTAACTGGTAAGCCTGTAATACCGTCCCCGCACTCAGTGAATGATTACGGCTGGTCACACGCACAGATGGCAGCTTCTCCCCTGCTCTCCAGGTGTTCTGCTGAATCTGAGTTTTAAACAGCTCAGCTAATTGACGGTATCGATTCATCATTCTCTCACTTTGACTTCGGGTGCACCTTAGCATACTTCGCTTCGAAATTCTGATAGCTGATTTATCGTTCTTGCAAGGTAATTAATCGATCTTAGTCCGATGAATTGTCGATCCGAAGTGTAGAATTATGTTCCATACTTTCAAAGGAATGACGTTTTTGGAGGAAGTTATGAAAGTGTTTACCATGGATGATCTCTCATACCGAGGAGCGCATAAAGGTGTCCATAGCTGGGACCACCCTGGTGCGACCAATCCTTATTATTGGCACCCTGACTGGTTACATATTGCTGAAGATGCAATGGGTGTACACAAAATGGCGGATCTTGTTGTACCACCGGGTGAAGAGGCAACGGAAGAACATGCCAAAGAGGCGATTATAAAACACCTCAACAAGGAAAACTCTGAGGAAGAAAACGCAGACAAATAAATACGTTTCAGAGCTCCTATTCTGTATGTGCGCCTTCATAAACTAGCTAGACCACGGCGACCGAATCCGACGGTCGCTGTAGATTGGCGCATTTTCCGCCAAGTGTCTTCTAATTCACGCTGTTTGGGGTTATATCAAGTGTTATTGATATCGAAAAAACGGCATCAGCCCTTATTTTCTCTCCAATGTAGTCAAAGATCTAATTCCTTCCAAATCAGCGATAAAAGTTACTAGTGAGAAATCCACACCTGAAGTCCTACTTCTGCGATTACTCAGCGCTAGTCCGCTGCTTTAGCTTTGTAACGAATACATCTAGAGTTTTGCCTAATTTAGCAAGCAGAATCGCGTAACTTCTCAATAACAAATCACTCCCTACAGCCCCTTTCCGTAAACGATTGCGTCAAGTGGGCAAAAGTGTATCAATTCGCGATAAAGCTCGCTGCTAATTCCCCTTATCAGCACCGTTAGCGTGCCAAAAATCTGGTTTATCTTCGAATTCGATCTCTAATCGAATCTTTTTTAGGTTTTCTTATCAGAAGGTGTTGTAACAAGTAATGCTGAAAGGTATAAATACGGGCACACCCTTCGATTAACATGGATGAAGATTATGTTTGAAAAAGTAGTAGCCGCTCCGGCCGACCCTATTCTTGGTCTTACAGAAGAATTTAAAAAAGATGCTCGCGCAGAAAAGATTAACCTTGGCGTAGGTATTTACAAAAACGAACAAGGTGAAACCCCTGTTCTTGCAACAGTTAAAAAAGCTGAAGCAGCACTTATTGAGACTGAAAAAACCAAATCTTACCTAACAATCGAAGGTACAGCGGAATACGGTCTGGCAGTACAAAAACTACTATTTGGTGACGATGCAGAGATCGTTGCAGACAAACGTGCAAAAACAGCTCAAGCGCCAGGTGGTACAGGCGCACTGCGTGTTGCTGGTGAGTTCATCAAACGTCAGCTAGGCGACGTTAAAATCTGGATCAGCAACCCTACTTGGGCAAACCACAATGGTGTGTTCACTGCGGCTGGCATCGAAACGGCTCAATACAGCTACTACAACGCAGAAACAAAAGACAAAGACTTCGATGCAATGCTTAACGATCTTCAAGCAGCTTCTGAAGGCGACATCGTTCTTCTACATGGCTGCTGCCACAACCCTACTGGTATCGATCCAACAGCAGAAGAGTGGGAAACACTGGCTAAGCTAGTTGCAGAGAAGAAATTGCTTCCTCTATTCGACTTCGCATACCAAGGTTTCGCGAAAGGTGTTGAGGAAGATGCAGCAGGTCTGCGTACGTTTGCTAAGTACAACAAAGAAATCCTAGTTGCTAGCTCGTTCTCTAAAAACTTCGGTCTTTACAACGAGCGTGTAGGTGCCTTCACTCTTGTTGCTGAGTCAGAAGAAGTGGCAACAACAGCATTCTCACAAGTTAAAGCAATCATCCGTTCTATCTACTCTAACCCACCAGCTCACGGTAGCGCTGTTGTTACGCATATTCTAAACGATGCTGACCTTCGTGCAGAGTGGGAAGCAGAAGTAGCAGAAATGCGTGATCGTATCCAAGAGATGCGTGAGTTGTTTGTAGCAACACTGAAAGAAGAAGGTGTAGATGCGGACTTTAGCTTCATCGAACGTCAAAACGGCATGTTCTCTTTCTCTGGTCTATCTAAAGAGCAAGTGAACCGTCTGAAAGAAGAATTCGGCATTTACATTGTCGGCTCTGGCCGAATCAGTGTGGCTGGCATGACTAAGTCAAACATGGGTCCACTATGTAAAGGCATTGCAGCTGTACTGTAGTAGCCAACGCGATAAATAAATAAAGGTCAGCACTTGCTGACCTTTTTTGTTTTCCTGAATGATGCCGGATTAGTAAACAAACTTAAGACTTAAGCCCACCTCGTTGATGTAATCGGAGCTGGCTCCCGAGTAGTCCGTATCTCGGTATTGGTAGTAAATACCGCTACCAATAACATCATGCCACTGATAGTTGAAACCAATTTTATATTTGTTTTCGTCAACAATATCGCTGCGATTGGCTTCAATCTCAGCATTAACAGTCAGCGTTTCACTCAACAGGTAGTTAAAGCCAAATACAGCCGCGTGTAGGAATTCCGATTCGGATACCAGTGTTTTATCCGTATCGTCATCCGTTGCTTTTGCCTTAATTGCACCCAAACGATAAACACCGTAAAGGTCGAGTTGTTGAGTTATGCCATATCGGTAACCACCACCAAACGTTAAACGATCGATGCGCAGCGTATAAGTGTCTGGGTGAAAAAACTGGGCGGAATAGTCTGCATTAAACAGCCAGTTGTCCGTGAGCAAATAGTTACCACCAAAATCAATCGTCGTAACATTAGCATTTTCTAACCAATCTTCGTTGGTTGTCCCTGCACCAACGTTTAGATAAATGTGTTCATAACCAAATTTGTCCGCTTGTTCCGCCTCTGAAGCACAGCTAAGTGCAGAAAAAAAACATAGCGGCACAAGTAATAAACTTCTCAACATTCAATTTCCTTTCATGAGAATCAATAGATGTTTTCGTAACCCAATTTTACTCATTCAACATCCACGATATTAGCCGAACGACGTTACCATTGTCTTGTTACAAGTCGGAATCTTATGATTAAGTGCTCAAAACGACAAACGAGTAAGACTCTGTTTTAAAACTAAGTTAAGATTACTTTATTACTTGAAAATCAAAAGGCAACCTTATGGATGCAGAACTTCTCGAGATTTATAACTTTCTCGCCAAGTACCCCCCTTTTAACGAACTCCCAGAAGAAGCGCTAAGCAAAGTCACCGAGAGTGTCGAAATTTCGTATTATCGAGAAGATACTCCGATTATCCACTTTGGA
This sequence comes from Vibrio sp. J1-1, assembly GCF_021728395.1. Lineage (GTDB taxonomy): Bacteria > Pseudomonadota > Gammaproteobacteria > Enterobacterales > Vibrionaceae > Vibrio. The sequence continues at coordinate 29,139 of NZ_JAKKCM010000006.1, forward strand.
GATGAAGTTCAAGAACTCTTCGTGGTGAGAAGTGGTGTCGTTGAAGTTTACCGACGCAAAGGTGAACTTTATAGCAGACTAGATGAAGGCGACCTCTTTGGTCAAATGGGCTTGCTTACCAATAATAAAGTTCGTTTTCCTGTAAAAGCGATCGATGATGCCCTGATCTACTGTATCCCTGGCGACGTTTTCCAGGAGATGTACGATACCTACGACTCATTCGCTGACTTTGTCGAAGTAGAAAACAGCGCGCGACTGCGCATGGCTATCTCTGAAAATAAAGAAGCCAATGATCTCACGACTTCCAAAGTGAAGACTTTGCTAACGCGTGACACTCCAACGATCGAGCGTGGGCAGTCGATTCAAGAAGCGGCAAAAATTATGGCGGAAGATAACGTCTCGTCTCTGCTTATTATTGATCCAGATTTTGTACGAGACGAAGACGACCCTCAGTCGCCAGTATTAGGCATTGTCACCGACAGAGACTTGTGTGCGCGTGTACTGGCCGAGGGTTTATCTCCACAAGAAGATGTGGCGACGGTAATGACTACCGAAGTTATCTCACTCGATCATAACGCTTACATCTATGAAGCCATGCTTAAAATGTTGCGTTATAACGTACACCACCTCCCTGTGGTGAAAGATCAACAGCCAATCGGTATCATTGAAACAACAGATATTGTTCGCTACGAATCGCAAAACTCATTACTGCTTGTAAGCAGTATTTTCCACCAGCATACCATCGAAGAACTGGCGGCAGTTGCTGAAGAAGTGAAAAGCAGTTTTGTTCGTTTGGTAAACGAAGACGCCAATTCTCACATGGTCGGAAGTGCTATGTCCGTAATTGGTCGAAGCTTCAAACAACGCTTACTGGAAATGGCCGAAGAAAAGTTAGGTCCGCCACCAGTCCCTTACTGTTTTCTCGCACTCGGCTCAATGGGGCGTGATGAGCAACTTTTGGTTACTGATCAGGACAATGCCATCATTCTCGACGAGAGCTATCAAGAAACAAAACATGGTAAATATTTTGAGGAACTAGCACAGTTTGTCAGCGATGGCTTAGATGCCTGTGGCTACAAATATTGTACAGGCGACATCATGGCGACCAACCCAATGTGGAGGATGACACGTTCACAATGGGAGGAGTGTTTCGCTGACTGGATCGACGATCCAAACCCGAAAGCATTGCTCAACGCATCCATCTTCTTCGATTTAGACGGCGTGTACGGGCGACTAAAATGGGCAGAGCAGTTAACTAGCTTTATCGTTCGTCGTGCACGTAAAAACAATCGCTTCTTGGCTTGTCTTGCACGTAACGCGCTAAACCGAACGCCTCCACTCGGGTTCTTTAAGAGCTTTGTGGTTGAAAAAGATGGACAGCATAAAAACTCAATCAACCTTAAACGTCGTGGGACAGCCCCTCTGGTCGATTTGATCAGGGTGCATGCACTGGCCGTTGGGTCTCGTACACAGAACTCTTTTGAACGTCTTGATGACATTATTGACGCAGGTATTTTGCCAAAAGGTCGCGCTCAAGATTTAAAAGATGCGTTAGAGTTCATCTCCATGGTTCGGATTCGCCATCAAGCGTACGATGTTGAAATGGGCATTGAGCCAGACAACAATATTGAACCAGAAAATCTGTCGGACTTTGAGCGTAGAAACCTTAAGGATGCTTTCCAAATCCTGAGTAATGGCCAAAACTTCCTTAAGTTTCGCTATCAAGCAAACAAGAGCTTTAAGTGAGGCTTAACATGTTAAAAAAGCTCTTTCAAAAGCCGACTATTCAATGGCACTCGAAGTTTAAACAAAAAGTTGAGATGGCGACGGATGAAAACCTGATAGCCTTTTACGGCACTGAGTTACCAGCGCCGGATACGCCGATTTCAGAAGTTGAGTTTGTCGCACTGGATTTAGAAACCACTGGCTTAGATCCTGATAAGAACGACATCATTACTATTGGGCTGGTCCCTTTTAACCTGAAGCGTATCTTTTTGCGAAATGCACGTCATTGGAAAGTAAGACCTAAACAAAAGCTGGATGAAGACTCTGTTATCATTCACGGCATTACTCATAGCGAGCTTATTGATGCGCCTGATTTAGGGGATATTCTCGATGAGCTGTTACCCTGTTTAAGCGGTAAGATCGTTGTGGTGCATTACCGTCGCATAGAACGAGAGTTTCTCGATAAAGGACTGCGAGTTCGCATCGGTGAAGGTATTGAGTTCCCGGTATTGGATACTTTTCAAATCGAAGAAGACATTCAAAAAAAACGACCGGGAAGCCTGTGGGAAACGCTAAAAGGCAAAAAGCCCGAATCGTTGCGATTAGCTCAATCACGACGCCGCTATGGCTTACCGGACTATACCCCTCATCATGCTCTGACTGATGCGATAGCAACCGCTGAACTGCTTCAGGCACAAATCGCGCACCATTACGATGAGAGTCAAACAATCAGCGAATTCTGGCTTTAGTCATACAACCAGTAAATTAAAAAGGAGCCAACGGCTCCTTTTTAATTTAACGCGAACTCTATATTTCGAGAGTTACAGCTTAAAGCGTTTGATCTCCTGCTCAAGCTCATGTGACAGCTCGGACAAATAAGCGGCCTGCTCTGCTGCCTGATGTGCTTCAGCTGAAAGCTCGTTAGAAACATCACGAATGCCTTCGGTGTTACGAGTAATCTCTGTCGTTACCGACGCTTGTTCTTCAGCTGCAGACGCTATCTGCGTTGCCATATCGTTGATTTGCTCTACCGCACTGTGAATTTGAGTCAGACTCGCCGCTGCTGAGTTCGCATCATCAACGCTGGTATCAGCCAGAAGACGGCTGTCACCCATGATTCCGACCGCTTTCTTCGTTGTACCCTGAAGCATCTCGATGGTTTCTTGAATTTCTTTTGTTGAAGCATGTGTACGTTGGCTCAATACACGAACTTCATCGGCAACCACCGCAAAGCCACGTCCTTGCTCACCAGCTCGCGCCGCTTCAATAGCCGCATTAAGTGCCAGCAAGTTTGTTTGTTCAGCGATATCTTGAATGGTCGATAAAATCGTATTGATGCTATTGCCGTGTGCTTCCAAATCCTGAATTACATCAGTCGCTACTTGCACTTCTTTGGCTAGATTCTGGATCGAGGTTTGTGTCTGCGAAACTTGGCTAGAGCCGTGAGCACAAGCACCTACCGCCTCTTCCGAATTGCTCGCCGTACTTTCTGCATTGCCCGCAATTTCTTGCGTAGCCGCCGCCATTTCATTAACAGCAGTAGCTACCATGTTGATTTCATCTTGCTGATAAGAAATACGCTGACTACGTTCTTCTGCTTGCTGAGCCGTGGTACGTGCTTGTTCAGACAGTGATGAAGAGACATGGCTTAGTGTGGTCACCATGGTATGCATGTTACCGACAAAACGGTTAAAGTTTTCTGCCAGTTTACCAACTTCATCGTCACTGCGTGGTTCAAGACGCTGAGTCAAGTCACCTTCACCAGAAGCAATCTCTTCCAGTGCATGAGATACTCTGTTTAGGTCACGGAACAAGAAGCCGACTAACCAAGAGACCGCAACAATTACCGCTATCGTAATCATCACTGCGGTGATCAGCAAATCGCGCAACAACACGGCGTTGCCCGCTTCTTCCGTCGCTCGATCCATCTCAATGGCAAACATCCAGTTCGTTCCTGATACTTTATGAAAGAAGTAGAGTTTCTCTACCCCATTGATCGTTGTACTTTCAATTTTACCTTCGTCAGCAGCGCGTTCGATCGCCTGGCGTGAAAAGTCTTTTGATAAACTGGTAATTGGCTTTAACGTTAAGCTTTTCTCAGGGTGTGCAAGAAAAGTTCCTTCGTTCATATCAATCAACATAGCGTTGGCATTCTTGCCAGCATCTAAGTTAATCACATCACTGATCAGCTGATCAATTAGAACATCGGCCCCGACGACCCCGATAAACTGACCATTCTTCATGATTGGCTCAGCAATAGTGACCAAAAGTGCATTGGTAATCGCATCTTGATAAGCCTCAGTGATGATCTGCTTACCCGCGACATTGGCATCTTTATACCAAGGACGAGTTCGCGGATCATAATCAGCTCGATTCCGCTCTGGGTGAGAACGGTACATTTCTCCTCTTGGCGTACCAAGGAAAATATCATCAAAGCCACCAGCTTTGCGTGCTTGCTGTAGGAAAGGAACAACGTCTTGTTCGGTCGAGTAATCGTTAAACGCTGTAGCAATTTCTTTGCGGATCGTAATCCAGTCAGAAATCCCTTCCGATGCAACGGTACTCAGGCTTTGTGCTCTTGAATAGACACCTGCAGAAGTCTGATCAAACAATTGACCAGCCGACAACCAAGTCAGTGCTGCTGCCATGATAACAACAGCCGAAAGACTCGCGCCGATAAGTTTTTGTTTTAGTGAAAGTTTCATATTTTTTATTTGATTTGGGAGGACAACCTAGAAAGCGTAAATATTACACTCTTTCTTGGTACTAATCACCAAGTTTCAAACAATCAAATACAATGCTAACTTATTGTAAGATATGAGATTTAACAGTGTCATTCTTTTGTCTATCGCCAGAAAAACAGCACAAAAAAAGCCAGCTAAGCTGGCTTTTAAAACGTAATATTTTATTTAGATTATTGACGCTCGGTTCTCATACCCATCAATAAGCTCACACACATCGCAAGCAAGATGATAGTGAATGGTAATGCCGTGGAGATAGCACCGGCTTGTAGAGCCTGAACGGCTTCCGAACCACCAATCCAAAGTAATGCAACAGCGATTGCACCTTCCATCAATGCCCAGAAAATACGCTGTGGCACTGGTGCGTCAACTTTACCACCTGCCGTGATGCTGTCGATTACCAATGAGCCTGAATCTGAAGAGGTAATAAAGAACACCAAAACCAGAACGATAGCAATAAACGACAGGATGTTCCCATATGGTAGTGAATCAAACATTTGGAACATGGCAAGCGACACGTCAGTCAGACCATTGGCACCTAGTTCACCCACTTTGTCAACCACCTGTTCGATAGCCAGACCACCAAATACAGACATCCAAATAACCGTTACTCCGGTTGGAACAAGCAGAACTGCTGTAATGAACTCTCGTACCGTACGACCACGGGAAACACGCGCGATAAACATACCTACGAATGGTGACCAAGAAATCCACCAAGCCCAGTAGAATACAGTCCAACCTTGGAACCACGCTTCATCAGTACGACCAAAAGGGTTACTTAGGGGAATGATGTTTTCTGCGTATGCCATAAATGTCGTAGGAATGGAACCTAAGCTAGCCGCCCAACCAATCAAAGCGACAAGAATAAGCAGTAAGAAAGCGACAATCATGTTGATGTTACTGATGACTTTTACTCCGCCATCAATACCACGAACAACCGATACCACAGCAAGTAATGTCACCACAGTGATCACGATCACCTGCAACCCAATACCAGCCTCGATACCAAACACATGCTGAATACCACTTGCGGCTTGCTGTGCCCCAAGACCCAGTGATGTCGCCAGACCAAACAGTGTCGCCAGTACCGCTAAAATATCAACAACATGACCTGCCCAGCCCCACGCTCGGTCACCCAGTAATGGGTAAAAGATTGAGCGCATCGACAGTGGAAGCCCTTTATTGTATGAGAAAAAAGCTAAGGAAAGCGCAACAATACCGTAAATTGCCCATGGGTGCAGACCCCAGTGGAACATCGTTGCACCCAATGCCAACCTCGCCGCTTCAGGCGTGTTAGCTTCGACACCTAACGGTGTTTCATACCACCCAGTGAAGTAAGCAACCGGTTCTGCAACACTCCAGAACATGAGACCAATACCCATACCGGCAGCAAACAACATAGCTAGCCACGATAAGAACGAGTAATCGGAAACTGCGTCTTTACCGCCGAGACGGATTTTCCCCATCGGGGACACTATCAGTGCTAGGCAGAATATAACGAAAATATTGCCTGAAATAATGAATAGCCAATCAAATGAACCAATGATTTGCCATTTGATTCCATCAAGTACCGTCTTAGCTGTGTGTGTATCTAGAACTAATGCAGCAACAAGAAACAGCGCAATTAAACCCGCACTAATCCCAAAAACAGGGTTATGTACGTCAAACCCCCATTTTTGAACGTTATCCTGACCTACCGTATAGTCTGTACTATCGATACTGTACTTATCTATACCTTTTGTCATCGTTCCTCTCTTTATTTTTGTAATCTTTACGCACCAAACAAAAATCGTTCGAACACGATACGTTTTACATTCTACGAAGGCCTAAAATCCTAACATTTGAGGTCTTTTTGTCTAGAATTTTCATAAGAAATCCACATTTATTACCTTTTAATCAGAGATTTCTGACCAAAATAGTGCAACATGCTGCATTAATAGTTAGACCACAAACAATTGTTGCTATAATAATTCTGGGGCGTGATATGTCACTTGCACTAATCGAAAAATAGAAATTTGAGCAATCAAACAAGTGCAGAAAACCAATCAAGGGAATTTTTTTACTCACCCCTTTAAATAACAAAGCATTTGAGTTAGTGTCGCCTCGTTAAATGTTCCTACAGACTGGATGAAAAAAATTGGAAAAGTACGAAGAAGTATTGGTCTCGATTCGTCAGATCATCCGCGCTATTGATTTACACTCTAAAAAGCTGAGTAAAGAGTCTGGTCTGACTGCACCTCAGCTGATTTTAATGCGTGCTATCAACGAGCTAGATAACGTAACGATCAAACAGTTGTCTAGCCATACCAATATGAGTCAAGCAACGGCGACAACCATTCTCGATCGATTAGAGCGAAATCAGTTTGTAGAGCGTCGTCGTAGCGTGGAAGATAAGCGTAAAGTGCACGCAGTACTGACAGAAAAGGGACAAGAAGTGTTAAAGCAAGCACCTACCCCGCTGCAAGAGCATTTCATTAATCGATTCCAGAAACTGGAGGAGTGGGAACAAACCCTGTTATTGTCTTCAGTGCAGCGTATTTCGACCATGATGAATGCAGAAGATATTGACGTTGCCCCAATGCTTGAGATTGGTAGCATCACCGGTACAATTCCCAAAGCAGAGTAATCCTCTCTGCCAGTGCTCGCCTGACGCGGGCACTGCGTTATTTTGTAAGTCCTGTCTCATATGCATATTTGGCTAACTCAGCAGTCGAGTGCAGATCCAATTTGTGCTTAATATTGTGACGATGTGTTTCAACTGTTCTGTAACTGATGCTGAGTAATGTGGCGATTTTTTTGCTGCTATTCCCCTGTGCGACGAGTTTGAGTACCGCTTCCTCCCTCCGGCTAAGTGGGTTGGGCCTTTGATTGATAGGCATAATATCTTGGGTGAACAACGTCTGGGTGACGGACTCACAAAAATAGGTGGAACCCTGGTTAACAGTTTTGATGGCCTGAACCATTTTCTCTGCAGAAATCTCTTTCAACATGTAACCAACTGCCCCCGCTTGCATCACTTTCATGATGTACTCACGATTATCATGCATGGTTAACATCAGAATTCGGCTCTCAGGCACTTCCTCTTTGATGATTCCCGTTGCCTCAATGCCGTTCATTATTGGCATACTGATATCCATAAGTATCACATCTGGATGAAGATGTTTGGCTACTTCTATTGCTTCTAAGCCGTTACTGGCCGTACCGATGACTTCAATATCCGGTTCTAACTCCAGCCGTGCCATAAAACCATCTAAAACCACCTGATGATCATCGACAATCAACACACTAATCGGTTTATCCATAAACACCTTCATCCAAATTTAGCAGCACGGTAATTTCCGTCCCCAGACCAAGCTCGCTCATCAGCTCAAATTCACCACCAATAAACTCAACACGCTCCTGCATGTTTCGCAGCCCAATCCCTTGACGGTGGACCGCTTGGTTGACAACAAATCCAATACCATCGTCACGTATTAGTAATTGCAGCATATCGCCCATTTTTTGCAAAATAACCGTCACTTTTTTCGCTTTCGCGTGCTTTTCGATGTTGTTCAATGACTCCTGAGCAACTCGGTATAAGGTGGTGGCAACTTCCGAAGTCAGTTTTTGCTTTTGGGTATCAAAGTGACTATCAATATCAATCCCGGAGTGAGAGTGAAAATCCTGTAGTAAAGTGGTGAGGGCTGCCTCCAAACCAATATCGTCCAATGCACTTGGCCTCAACTGATGGGAAATATGCCGAACTTCATTGATGGCGGTAACCAACGAGCGCTGAGATTTATCTAAGTGCTGCTTGAGGTTTTCATCTTCCAAACGATGACTCATCAGATCTAAATGGCATTTGCTAGAGACCAACAACTGATTGATGCCATCATGAAGCTCTCGCGCCAAATGTTTTTTTTCATCTTCCTGAAACATCACGGTTTTATAAGCTAACTCTTTCAGATGTTTATCTGCAAGGCGATGTTCGTGCAAGTTAATAGCAAGGGTTAATACAATGATCACTGCAACTGTCACGACCAGAATCACAACAACCGAAAAGAATGTAGTTTCGATATTTTTGTTCACTGCCGCGCGCATATTGGCCACTTCCAGGCTAACGTCTTCAATGTACAACCCAGTACCTACCATCCACTCCCACTTCTCTAACCAACCAGCATAGCTAAGCTTTGGGACGACCTCGCCCGTCGAAGGTTTTTGCCATAAATATTGGTGAAAACCACCACCGGTTTGCGCTTGATATAACAGTGCCTCAATGAGCCGATCGCCATTTTCATCTTGGAGGCCAAGGAGGTTCTTCCCGACTAAATCAGGTTGCGCTGGGTGGACAAGGTTAGTGCCATGTTTATCGTAAGCAAAGAAATACCCATCAGAACCATAGGATAAGTGGTTTAAAATCGCTTTTACACGGGCTTTGGCAACGTCTTCTTCAATCGTTGTGTCATTATAGATGTGGATGATGGCGTCAAAAGCAACGTCAACGGTATCCTTTAGCGCGGCTTCTTTTGACTGAATGAGGTTTTGGTGGAAAAGCTCCACTTCTCGCTGACCAAGGGTCTTAGCCTGATAGATAGAAATCCAACTGATACTGGCTGACACCAATACCACAGGTATCAGTGTCAGCAGAATTAACTTTGCTTTGAGAGGCATCCCTTCCCTCCATGAAACGCTGCTCCAAGCGTCAACGTATAATACCAATCGTAGTAAATAACTGGTCATTCTAGCTTGTCAAAATACTCGATAACTGCGTTACAATTTTTGACTGTAGAATAACTACTTATCGAAAAATTGTGCCTTATCCTCAAGCATTTTTTCTATGCTGCTTCTGACCACTTACTGTAATGGGTATAGGCAGCTTAACAACATGTTTCAAAAGGTGGAATCTCTCAGGTCACAAAACCTCCTTTTAGCCCATACCGTAAAAGCTAGGGAAGAACAAAAGTGACGCAAGTACGACTATTTGAATAGCGATAAACGGCATCACACCCTTATAGATATCCCGTGTTGTTACACCAGTTGGCGCAACCCCTTTTAAGTAGAACAAACTAAAACCAAAAGGTGGGGTTAGAAAAGAGGTCTGTAAGTTCATTGCAACCAAAATCGCAAACCACGTCATATTAATACCTAGCAGCTCAGCGACTGGCGCAAGGATAGGAACGATAATGAAACAGATTTCGACGAAATCGATAAAGAAACCCAGAATCAAAATGACAAGCATGGTGATGATTAGGAAGCCCCATTTTTCGCCCGGAATATTCAGCATCCACTCTTCTACTAAGTAATCACCACCAGTGTAAGTAAAGGCCATAGAGAAGGCGGTCGCGCCAAGTAATATGGCAAATACCATTGCAGTGACTTTTACCGTCTCTTTCGAAGCATCATAAACCATCGTCCAACTAAACTGCTTGTACAACACAGCAAGGACAATCGCGCCTGCACCACCCAATGCCGCCGATTCTGTTGGCGTGGCAACACCTGCGAAAATAGAACCTAATACCACAATGATTAGGGCTAGTGGCGGCAGCACCGCTTTTAGTGCACTAATGACTTCTTCTTTGCGGCTAACAAATTCATCACGCTCAATAGGCTGAGCCGCGCCCGGATTCAATTTTGCGTAAATAAGGATATATATTACGTACGCAGCCACCAAAGTAATACCCGGCCATATTGCCGCTTGGAATAGGTCACCGACAGGCACTCCTAATACATCCCCCAACAGGATCAGCACGATGGAAGGAGGAATGATTTGTCCTAACGTACCTGACGCACAGATGGTGCCACACGCTAGGCCTTTGTCATAATTGTACTTTAACATCACTGGCAGTGAGATCAGTCCCATCGCTACCACTGATGCGCCAACAACACCTGTCGATGCGGCAAGTAATGCACCGACTAATACCGTAGAGATCGCGATACCACCACGAACCCCACCAAACAGGCGCCCCATTGATTCTAATAACTGCTCTGCGAGCTTTGTTTTTTGTAGGACAAGCCCCATAAACACAAATAGTGGCACGGCCATTAGCACCGTATTTTGCATAATCGATTGAATACGGTATGGCATAAAGGCAAACATTTCTATGCCTTCCGCCCAAACACCAAAAATCAGCGCAATGCCGCCAAATGTAAAAGCAACAGGGAAACCCAGAAGTAGCGCAAATAACGCTACAAAAAACATGACTATACCGATCATAATAACTTCCTTTTACGACTTACCGCTTTTGCCGGCATAGATAAGATAAGGATTAACGATTTTATTGATTGAGTGCAGTAGCAAACCGATACCACTCACCGCCATGAAAAAGAACGATAATGGGATCATTGCCTTGATGATCCAACGATAAGGCAAACCACCAGGGTCTCCAGATGTTTCCCCTAACGCGTAACTTTCTTTGGCAAAGTCAATACCAAACCAAGCGACCAATAAGCAAAAAGGAAGTAGGAAAAGTAACGTGCCTATCATGTCGATGATCGATTGCGCTTTGTAAGACAACCGTTCATAGAAGATGTCGACTCGAACGTGACCGCCAGATTTGATGGCGTAAGGTACACCCAGCAGAAAGACTGAGGCAAACAGGTGCCATTCCATTTCCTGAAAGGCGATCGAAACATCGTTGAACACGTAGCGCATGACAACGTCGTATACCACATTCAGTAGCAGTAAGATGAAGAGGATGCTGGACAACCACCCCAAAAAATCACTGAAGCGGTTAAACATCCGCTCAATATAAATAAGGCTTCTCATTCCTGACTCCGTGGAACGTATGGTTGAGCTCCGCTAAAACGCGGAGCATTTTATTATGCGTTTTTCTTGGGCTTCACTGGCCGCCCAAACCACGCAGGCTTGGGCAGCCTACTCACGTATTAGTCAGTTTGACTGTTTAGATACGCTCGTTGTGAGATGTTAGTCCATTGACGAACTTGCTCCATGTAGGCAGCCTGAGACTCTTGTATCTCTTTGGCTAAAGCATCTTCTTCTGCGTGTTTTTTCAGAAGACGATCATTCGCTTCTTTCATTGCCGCCATAACTTCAGGTGGGAAGTCTTTTACTTCTACGTTCGGGTATTCTGACTTAATCGTCGCCCAGTTTTTTCCACTTTCGTGTTTAGACTGGGTGTACATATCGTAAGCGGATGCTTTCATTGCTACTTTTAAAATCGCTTTCAGATCATCAGGTAGCTTTTCCCAAGTACGCTTGTTGACTAGGAACTGAAGCTCTGTCGCAGGCTCATGCCAACCTGTGTAGTAGTAAGGTGCAATTTTGTGAAAGCCCATGCGAAGGTCTAGAGAAGGACCAACCCACTCAAGTGCATCAATGGTGCGACGCTCAAGAGAGGTGTAGAGCTCGCCCGGAGCAATATTGGTTGGTTTTGCGCCCAATTCGGCCAAGATTTCTCCGGCAAATCCAGGGATACGCATTTTCAGACCTTGAAGGTCATCCAATGTTTTGATTTCTTTTTGAAACCACCCCCCCATTTGAGTATCAGTGTTACCACCAGGGAAGGACATCAGGTTATGAGGAGCGTACACTTTTTCCATCAGTTCCATACCACCACCGTAGTAGAACCAAGCATACTGTTCTGTAGGCAACATACCGAAAGGCATTGAAGTAAAGTAGAGTGTGTTAGGGACTTTGCCTTTCCAGTAATAAGACGCTGAATGGCCTAAGTCGTATTGACCTGATTTGACCATGTCAAACACACCAAAAGGTGCTTTGTGTTTGTTCGCTGAGTCAATACGGATTTGTAGACGACCGTTTGACATTTCTTCTGCCATTTTAGCCATATTTTTCGTGGTATCGCCGAAGATAGGAAAGTTAGGTCCCCATGTTTCTGCAAGTTTCAGGCGGTAGACTTTCTCTGCAGCATTTACAGAAGTTGCGGCAAATGCCATCGCGGCAACCACAGCGGTAGTTTTCAGCACTCTTTTAAGAGATTTTTGGATCAAACTCATCGTTCACGTCCTTTGTCACCAAGGTTATTGTTATCATCCATTTCACAAGGATTTGTATTACACCAAGTAACGAACAATGTGCTTTTCTAAAGTTGTCCTCTTAAAATAACGCAGCATCATTTGAGTTACAGGGCGTAACTTGATGCTAAAGATGTATCAATAATGTTGATTCTGAAATCGGCAGGAACACGCAATTTTTAGTGCTTATTCCTCATACACTAGCTATTGGTAGTACGTATTTATACGTAGGTCATTCACCAACCAAAATTTCAATACACAATAAAACAGTAACTTAAGATGATTTTAAAGCGGTTAAAAGCTGAAAACTACGTAAGTGTTATCTTCCCAAAAAATTTACAAATTACTTAAAGAATTGTGACAATTGCCAATTTAACGTTGCTAGACTTACCGAAGAAGGAACAGAAATACGAAGGTAACGGGACTTTAGGTCGCTCGGTAAAAAAATACCCCGACGATGGTCGGGGTATTAGAGAGCGGTATCTTAATAAGATCGACGACTTAAAACTAAATCGCTTTATAGATAACTTTGTTACCTGCCAATTGCTCTTTTTGAACTAGGTTTTCTTCAAGAAGCTTCTTCAGAGCGCCAGTTGCCCATGATGCTGCTTTAGTGTCTTCTTGACCTGCAGCAAGGCCGATGCCTTTAGGGTTAATACCGTCCGCATTTGCGACAACAATATCTAGCACTTGTTGCTGTTTTGGAGTTAGCGCAACTTCTACTGTTTTCGCTACAGCTACTTTCTTCTCAGCTACTACTTTCTCCGCAACAGCTTTCTCAGTAACAGAAGGTGCTGCTTTTTCAGCAACAGGCTTCGCTGCTTTTTGTACTGCAGCAATGTTTGCTACTGTCGCTTTAATGCGTTTTTGCAATTTCATTTGCACTTTACGCTTATGAGCAAGTCTCATTGAATATGTCTCCAGTTCACTGCATCTCAGCAGGGATGAAAATTTGAAGCGCGTTTTATACCAAAATTCGCAAGCAATTTGTAGGTTTTAGCGCCGAAACGCGATGAAAAATGCGCTCAAAACGCAGAGCGTCTAGAATTTATACAGATAATTTGTGAACTGTTTTATTGAATACTGGGTATAAAAACAGAGGTTTTTTATCCACCAAGTGCAATTTATTTCACAATTGCAAAATGAAGTAATCGCACCTCAATTAGCCTAGAAACCAAGTTAAATTAGATCGTGATTGCCGGGAAAGCACTTGGGTATTTTTGTTGAATCAATGAGGTTAAAAGCATGGAAACGCTACATCTCACAAACTCACATTTTAAGCCTGGATCTGTTCTTACCCGAATAACCTTGTTTGTTGTCGCTCTGATAACTTTGTTTCTGGTTTTGATATCACCTGGCTGGAAGCAGGCTATATTGTCTGTAATATTAATGGCGGCTATTGTCGGGTTTGCAGTAATGATGATTAAGAAAAGCCAAGTTTCATTTACGCTAACCGCAACCCACTTTCAACAACACCTTTTTAAAGGTGGCTGGGTCGTTCGCTGGTGCAATATTGAATCGATAGGTATTTGTAGCTATCAACAAGATGGATGGTACCAGCCACTGCCTTGGATTGGCGTACGTTTAAAACACTATTCTCCCTACCTTGATGCGATTTGTCCTCGCATAGCAACAGAAATCCTCCTAAGCCAGCGTGCGCTCCTGTATTTAGGGGCCAAACAAAATCAATGTGAAGAAAAGTTTGAAGATATGGTGCTAGACCCAAGGCCATACCTGAGTAGTGAGGGAAAGCATTACGATGGCTTACTAGCAATTCTCGCGAACAGGATGAAGTACCAGCGAGATTTTTATGGTTATGACGTGTTTATCTCAGTCAGTGATTTGGATAGGGAAGCCGAAGACTTTGTCGGGTTAACTCGACGGTATTTAGCTGCCGCCGAGCCAGACTTACTCGAGAAAAAGTAGCTTTATGCTCCCCGAGTCAGCCATTAAATTACCCGATATTTTCCGAAACAGAACTCGCTAATAGAGCGGCATCTCATCGGCAACAAATGGGTTGGTTTTACGTTCATGACCAAAGGTAGATTGTGGGCCGTGACCTGGAATGAAGGTAACATCGTTACCAAGTGGCCAGAGCTTCTCTTTGATCGACGTGATCAAAGTATTGAAATCACCTTGAGGAAAATCTGTACGACCAACACTACCGTTAAACAGGACATCACCCACAAATGCTACGCGAGCTTCTTCACTGTATAACACGACATGACCTGGCGTATGACCCGGAGTATGGATCACCTTCAGCGCTTGGTTACCAAATGTGACAGTGTCACCATCATCAAGCCATTGATCAGGTTCAAAAGCTTCAGTTAGCGGGAAGCCAAACATTTTGCTTTGCCCTTCTAAGCCTTGTAACCAGAAATTGTCCGCTTTATGAGGACCAACAACTTTTTTTCCACCAAGCAAAGCCGACAGTGGCTGAGTACCACCAACATGATCTAGGTGACCGTGTGTCAAAACCAATTGAACGACATCAACACCTAACTCTTTGACTAACGCAGCAAGCTGCTTCTCATCACCGCCTGGGTCAACCACGATGCCTTTCATCGTTTCATCACACCAGACAATAGAACAGTTTTGAGAAAAAGCTGTCACCGGGACAATTTGGTATTTAAGAGCCATGGATAACCTATCACCACATAAATGTTGTTAAAACTGCCGCAACTATGACACTAAGCCTAAGTGACTTCAAGACTTGTAAAAGCCATGCAACTCGTGATTCTTAGGCAATCGCAACTACCAAGAGCGAACCGCTCCAGTGTCAATGTGAACGAAGTTACTGCCCGGGTAGTAGCCAACGCCACCCGCTTTCAGGCTTAACGCGGCATCACGTACGGTGGACAAATTTACCCCGTCTAAACGAAAATCGATGGCTTTACCTTCCATGTGAAGACTTTTCTTGGCCACGCCAGAAGATCTATTGCGTAATTTAGAGTTCGTCTTTGGTGAACGATAACCAGAGATCACAATAACTTCTGACTCCGTACCAATGAGCTTTTGAATTTGGCTAATCTGGTCGAACAAACGGCGATCCATTGGAAAAGCTTCATTACGTCTATAGTCGCGACAGAACTGATCTAACCTTTTTAACTCACTTTTTACGTACCCACTTCCATCGAAGTAGCACGTTTCTAATTGCTCTCCAGTATTCAGGTTATTCATCGCTAGTACGCGAGGTTCATCGGGGAGTGATGCCCATGAAAAAGTTGGCATTGTAGACGCCAAGACAACACCGCCAGTGGTCATTTTAAGAAAATCACGACGGGAAAAGTTACGACTTACCATATAGAAATACTGCTCAAAAACTACACGAAAGTCGGACATTAACCAAACTTGCGCATTTCGTCAAACGCGCGAGTCAGTCTGGAAAGTCCTAATTGACGATATTGGATGGTTTACTGATTGAACGAAAAGTAGATTTTCTAGAATGTAAATTTACTTAAAGTTTTTTATGCCATTATCCTTGATTATCGTAAGAATAAATATCATCACGGTAATAAAGCGTTCCCTCTTCTAACCACGCGGTTTGATAGATGATGTGAACCGGAATACGCTCACCTAACGGAACTGCAGTGTTCGAACGAGTAGCGCTTTCGCGTTTTTTCGCGAAACGCTCTTCCAGCCCCTGCGTTTTGAAAAGCAGCTCAGCTAATTGATCGGCATTTTCCACTCGAACACAACCAGAACTAAATGCGCGACGATCTTGTTCAAACAAATTTTTACTTGGCGTATCGTGCAAATAAATCGCCTGCGGATTTGGCATGTTGAACTTATACAAGCCCAGCGCATTTTGCGATCCAGAAGCCTGACGCATACGGTATGGGAAAGCTCTGGGATTAACCGTTGCCCAATTGATAGTGGTTGGATCAATGATCTCTCGCGAGGTCCATGAGCGAATTATTTGAATGTTATTATGGATCAAATACATCGGGTTCTGTTTTACTTTAGGAATGATGTCTTTGACCATGATTTTCCATGGCACATTCCAGGTCGGATTCAAAATAACCGAATCCATGTCAACCGTCATTATCGGTGTCTTTCTCGAACTCTTCCCAACAACGACTTTCGACTCAAACAATGGCCGACCATCGTGCCAGTACGTAACTTGATATCCTGGCACATTGACAAATACGACGTTATCTCGCTCTTTCGCCCATATTCTTGAGCGCTCGGCATTTAAAGCAAGTAAGTGCAGACGCTGCTGCGGGGAAAAGTTAATCCAACGAATGGTATTTGGGCCGATAATACCGTCTTGTTTCAAACCATGGATGCGTTGGAATTCTTTCACTGCTCGCTCAAGGTTCTCGTCATACTGAGGTGAGTAAAGATCAACATAGCTGACATCCACGCCCACAATCGCAAGGCGCTCTGTCAAAGACATTTTATTCGTTATTGGATCACCAAAACGAAGTAAGCCTTGTTGCTCGTATAGAGGGTATTGGTATTGCGCGTGCTCAGATAGCGTTGAAAAAGCCGAGTTGAAATCTCGATCCATTTGCAGTGGAGAACGCAAACTTGATAAAAACTGATCCAACTTACCAACAGTAAGTTCATTGCTAAGGACCGACAATGTATCGATGCTCGGTGGAGGGAGATCAACTTGGGCTTTATTGGCAAACAGCCAGTTAACCCCTTCATGAGGCAACTGCTCAAGGTAGCTCAAATACATAAGCAACGAGTCAGTCATCACCAAATCAAAGTCGAGGTTGTCACCTTGCCATTTGGTCTGGTTGATTCTATGCAGCAGGTCATCAAACTCTTCAGTGACGTCAGCAAGCGCGACAATATTCAGCTGAAAAATGAACTGCTCAACATCCCTTTCATTTTGCCAGTTCAAACGGTAATTAGTGCTCTGGTACAATTGCTCCACCACAGATGGATAGTGGATCATTTTTCCAATTGAGAGCTCCTTAACCGCGCTTTCTTGCTCCGCTTGTGAAGCATTATCAAGAGAAACAACGGTGGAAAAGCTGCAAAACGGCACTAAAAGTGCCGTCATTATTAAAACCCTAGCAAACACTGATACAACCCTTACCTACTTGCCTTATTAAAAAGTATGGCAAATATCTCACAGGTTGCTGCTTTAAAAATAAGAACGGGACAATGTTTTTTCCGATAAGTTTCACATAAAACTATCAGTTAGAGTGCTTTTTAGACAACTCTAGACCAGTGATTATCCCACTGTATACCGCTGGAAAATGTATTTTTGAATTCTGTTGGCCGTTGTTCTACAACTTTACCTGCGCCAGAGCTGATGCGGAACTCATCCCCGCAGAGCACGACACCCGATGCATCGGGTAACGCGTTCAACTCAACCAGCTTGCCCGTCGCTTTAGACCAGATCCCATAGCAGCTGCCTGGAGGAGAAGTGGCTAATATCCACTCCTCTGTCGCAGCAATGCTGGCGACATAATGGTTGAAACGAGCCCACTCTTCAGGCTCAGCCTTAAGATCTAGCATTTTATCTCCTCGAGTGTGCATAGCGATGAGAGCCGGATATTCGTCTGGCTCACCTCGATATTGCTGGCCGCATAGCACTGTCTCTGAGCCATCATGCGCAAGATGACGAATGCTTAGCTTGTTATCGGGCAGAGATATTTGTTCGAGCAACTCACCATCTTGAGACAGGTAACTCAGGTTTGGATTCATTGAGTCGAGGTTTAGAGGCTCTCTTCCATTAGTATGCACACCGCCGACACCGATCGCTAATGCACCATCGGGCATCATGATGACTTCATGTGGCCCAATCCCAAAGCCTGACAGTTCGTCCATCTTTTGATATTGCTTGCGCACATCGTAAACGCCAACAATACCTCTGCTTGTGCCTCTTTCACCTTCTGTCGTGAACAGGTAGTTCCCATCATGGGAATACACGCCGTGGCCATAGAAGTGACGATTTTCTTTTGCATAATGCAGCTTTATCGCTTGCCCGGTCCGATAGTCGAATACCATGAAGAAGGTACCCGGTCGACGACCGAACACCACCGCATGTCCGTGTTGGTTGGTAGCAACACCGTGACCACGTTCTGGGATTGGCAATTTAGAAATCGGCATTCCATGTTCATCAGCAACAACCGCTGCATACTTGTCACGACCAATGATAGAACACCCAATCAAAGCGGGTTTACGCTGAACAGTACTAGCACAACCAAAAGGCAGTAATGGTGTTGCCGCTCCAAACAAGGCCGCTTTAAGCAATGTTCGTCTTGTTTGATCAGTCACCATCGGTAGCATTAAATCCTATAACCACGCCGAGTTCGATAGCCACCTCTTCATGAATGAGGTACTTCAATTGCTCTAACTTATTGTACTGTGCCAATACTGTGCGGTAGCCATCTACCGTTTGCAGCGCGGTAAATAAGCTCTTCTCTTCAGGCCAGGTATCAAGTGTTATGTCGAACTGACGAGACACTCGATCGGCGAGTTCCGGCTTGCCCTGTTCACGTAAAAGTGAATCTAAACCGCCACCATTAGCGAAGTATAAGGTTTGCATGCTTTGCACGTTTGCTTTCAAATTCGCGAGTGAAGTGCCTGAACGCCAAGACTCTGAAAAGTAAGCCCTCGGGTGACCAATTTTCGCCATCGGACGGCTTAACTTCTTCATACTGTACTCAAGCTGGTTCGACAGTAGTGAAATATATTCTGACTCCCACTCCGTTTTTTGCATCGTTTTCCATGGGTTCTGACCCCAAGCTTGCGCTATCATCTTGGCTTTAGCATTGAGGTTTTGCGCAATCGAAACGCCTGTGGAGCAAGTATTTCTGTTCGTTTCCAGCGTTGATGCGCTGTCGTAAAGCAACCACTCAAGAGCGCCCAAGCCTTGTACAGTCACACTTCGCGTTGATATTTCTTGTGCACTCCAAACGTGATCCGCTTTAGCAAGTGCAGACATTTTTCGTCCGGTTGTGTTCTTTTTATCCGGCCAGAACTGCACATTCCAACTTTGCTCCAACGCTCTCGCTGGTCCGCGCTCCTGACCTTGCAGAGCCATCCAGGCGCGCATGGTTTCATGCCATTGTTGTTTTACTGCAGACGGGTCTTTATCCTCTGATGTACAAAAATCATTAAAAACGCGCTCTAATAAAGAACTCTGATTTAAGAAGGTCTGTGCTGATTGATACTCGATTTCATACACACTTTGTGAAATGTGGCTCGTTTTCTCCGCCTGATCATCTTCTAAACTCAATATTGACTGACAGCCAGTCAGACTTAGGGCAGCAACGACGGCACCAACTAATGGATTTTTATTCACGTTCGATTCCTTATAACGAATCCAGGAAAGCCACCAGCGCATCACGCTCGCGCTTACTTAAAGCCAGTACGTTCTGTTTTGAAGCTTCAGCTTCACCACCATGCCACAGTACCGCTTCCATAACATTGCGAGCACGGCCATCGTGCAAATAGTAGGTATGACCATTAACTTCTTCGGTATAACCTAGCCCCCAAAGTGGTGGGGTACGCCATTCGCGACCATTCGCCAGATATTCAGGTCGATTATCTGCCAGCCCCTCGCCCATATCGTGTAACAGTAAGTCTGTATATGGATGAATTTCTTGTTCTGAAAGCGCAGGTAAGCCAGCTCGTTTAGCGGTTTTTACGTTAGTTTTATGGCAGCTTTCACAACCTGATGCGGCAAAAATCTTCTGACCTAGTTGAACTTGTGGGTCATCTACATTGCGACGAATTGGAACGGCTAAGTGCTGACTATAAAACTCAACGAAGTCGAGAATATTCTGGCTAACTTCTGGGTCACCGCCATTTGGCAATTCATCACAGATTGATTGCTTTGAAGTACAGTTTTCGTTCGGGAACAGATGACTTGTGAGGCCAACATCACCATTAAAGGCGGCGGCATTCTGCTGCATCAATGTTGGTTGACCCGCTTTCCAGCCAAAGCGACCGAGTGAAAAGCCCCCTTTTTCTATATCCCAAACTTTGTTTACTTTTCCTGAAATACCATCTTCGTTGGTGTCTTTTTCGTCCGCCCAAGCAAGCAAAGTATCGTCAGGAATGCTCTCCAATAGACCCAAACCTATCATTGGTGGCGCAACACGCGCAGAAAATTGGGTATCTGGGTGCATGTCTCCATAGCCTAGGTCAGTAATCTTTAGAGCTGGTTTTCTTAGCGTTACCGTTGTGCCATCGTTGAACTGCACCGGAACATCGCTATAAGTAATCGAAATTTTGCCTTCGGGAACTTGGTCTTGGAGGGCAAAATCTTGTAGCTGACCACCATAAGTCGGCTCAGGAATGCCACCATCAATAATGAACGCTTTTTTTTGCTCTGGTGTTACCGCAGGGATACTCAAACGCACCAACATTGAAACGGCATGGATATCCCCTTCTTCAGGTGGATGACCTCGACCATCTTTAATATGGCAGTTCTGACAACCATTGGTATTGAATAGCGGGCCGAGTCCATCTCGCGCATCCGTAGAAGCTAGCGCTTGTACCCAAGGGTTTCTAAAAAAGCTATTCCCAACGCTAAAGTCCAGTCGTTTACTCATAGGTAAATTAGCGGCAGGAAGAGAGTAGGCATTCGCGCCCTCTTTTTTAACACTGGTTTTTCCGCCCGAACGCACCTCATACGCAGATACCGAAGTAGAAAAAGCAGCAGTAAAAAGTAGCACTAAATGGAAGTAATTAAGGGATGATGGCTTCATATCATTGCTCTTAAATGAATGGATAACAGCGAGCTCAAACAGGAAGGGCTCAATTATGAGATGAGCCCTTGATTAATGATTATGTTTTTTATTAGAACTCGTGGTCTGCCGTATCTGGGCTTAAGCTTTCAATGCCAATGATGTTTGCAGCGCGTTCAATCGCACCAGTTTGTGCTACCAACGACATGATGGTTTCATTGACTAACGCATTACCTTGAACGTTATCAGCCGCAATCAGTTGGTCAAAGTGTTGGTTTTTCTTCTCGGCAGACGTCACCAGCTCACCCACTTGGCTACGAGTGTCATCAAACTGCTTTTGAATCTCTTTCGCGGCTTGTTCATCTTGTTGTGACACTAGGTCTGCAAGACTTGGTCCAGTCAATAGCGTGCCGTCTTGGCGCTTATAAAGCCCCATGTACACGTTGTAGATACCCTGCTCGTTGTAGTAGTGAGAGTTGTGTGTGTTGTCCGAGAAACAATCGTGCTCGTCTTCTGTTGAGTTCGCTTCCAACGCCACTTTCATGCGCTCACCGGCCAATTCGCCGAGAGACAGCGAACCCATACCAAACATCATCTTGCGCAAGCCATTGTCTGCTGAGCCAGCAAGTAGCTCCTGACGGTAATTGTCTTTCACATCCGCAGACCACTGTTTCTCCATCCATTCAAGATCCTGAACCAATAGATCTGCTGCCGCTTTTAGGTATTCACCACGACGTTCACAGTGACCATTAGTACAACCAGATCCGACAACAAAATCAGTGTAAGCACGTTGACCTGCCCCGGCATTTGTTCCATTAAGGTCTTGGCCCCAAAGTAGGAATTCAATCGCGTGGTAACCAGAAGCCACGTTGGCTTCAGAGCCACCGATTTCATTCAGATCGGCAATCAGCTCAGGTGTGATTTTTGATACGTCGAGTTTGGTTGCACCAATCGTCAGACTTGTGTTAGCCACTATGTTCGCCACAGCGCCTTCGTTACCAAGCTCATATTGGTAATCCGTGGCTACGTAATCGATAAGACCTTCATCCAACGGCCATGCGTTAAGCTGACCTTCCCAATCATCGACTATCTCGTTACCAAAGCGGAATACTTCAGATTGTTGGTATGGAACGCGAGAATTAAGCCATGCTTGTTTAACCTCTGCTAGCTTTTTATCTGAAGGGGCTTTGAGGAACTCATCAATTTTCACGTCCAACGCTTTAGCCGTGTTTAATGAATCTGAGAATACAGCATGAGCGACGTCTGCATAGTGTTCAACAACACCTTGCTTGGTTACCTGAGCAGCAACCGCAGTACCACTGGAAATAAGAAGTGAAGCAGTAATAGCTTGAACTAACACTGTTTTTGCGTTCATGAGAAGCATCCTTGTTGAGCAAATTATTTTATATACGTAGTGCTAATTATTCTTATTTGCACTTTCATTACCGATATAATACAAATTTACAATTTATTTGCAACTTAAGATCAAAAAAAGCCTCAACAATGTGAGGCTTTTAACATGAATTATTAGCAGTTCTGCTTTTAAAGCTAAACCTTTAGGTTATGTTTGCCGTGAGAAGCTTTTGCTTTTAGATAGTTCTCGTTACCATCTTTGACGTGAGCAGAAGTGTTGACAACTTCAACAATTTCGATTCCGTATTCGGCGAGCTCACGGATTTTTTTAGGATTATTCGTCACGAGGCGTATCTTGCTGACACCTAAAGCTTGTAACATTTGAGCAGCTTCAGTGAAGTCACGTAGATCGTCATCAAACCCTAAGTGGTTGTTCGCCTCATAGGTGTTCATACCCTCGCTTTGTAGCCGGTAAGCATCAATCTTATTGTATAGACCAATACCACGTCCTTCCTGACGTAAATACAGAATAATGCCGCCGCATTCTCCCATTCGTTGAATCGTTTCTTCTAATTGCTCACCACAGTCACAACGAGAGGAGTGAAAAACATCGCCGGTCAGACACTCAGAATGCATACGCACCAGTGGCGTTTCTTGAACTTGGTCTGCTTGCTTAAAGATAACTGCTACATGCTCTTTATCCGTCTTCAAACCACGGAAAGACAGGATTTCAGCATCAATATCACTCTTAGCCCCGACTTTAAAATCTACTCTGGCACGTACTTCAGCCATATCTACACTCACTCGATTTATTTCTTGATGCACTTTCGTTATTACATTCATGGGATGAACTCATGCTCTTCAACTATGGGGATTGATACCACATTTTTCAATGCATAGATCACTATATCTTAGATCTTTTCCTCTCAACGATACGTGACGAAAGATGCCCTACGTCACGTTGACGAAGTGTTATAATATAACATTTCCGTCAAACTACAATAAAAAACCCCAGACAAATTTTGTCTGGGGTTGATAAATTCTGGTGTTAAAAGAAGGGGCTCAGTGTGCCTGACGTCGCTTCCAGACGGAAAATTCTATCCATACTGTTTCGAGTTCTTGAATTTCCTCGTCGCTCAGAACGGCGAGAGTTGAAGTAACTTGTGGCAATTTTAGTGCCTGCATCGCGCGAATGTGCGCATGAAAGTCCTTTCTTAACTGCGATATAACTGAATCCACTCGTATACCTACTTAGATCTTTTACTACTCCAGCGTAAACAACTGTCTTTGCTAATTACTGAGAGTTTTACAAACTGAAAAAAATCATACCACTATGCTTGCTATTTGCACATTCTGACTTTAAATATGGAAGGACATTCACATTATTGTGGTCTTATTTTTTTAATAGAAAATAGTGCAAAACAAATTACAAATAATGCAGGAAAGATCCATAAGGCCGCGGTTGAATAATTGAATGGAGGGTGATAAAGAACGATATTCCCATATCTCTTGACCAAATAATCTTTAACCTCTTGTTCCGTACTGCCATCGTTCACCATCGAATAGACTTTTAATCTTAAATCCTTGGCAGCTTGCGCGTTTGATTCTACAAGGTTTTGGTTCTGGCATTGAGGGCAGCGCAAGGCTTTAGCTAATGTCACCGCTCTTTGTTGCAGTTCAATAGTATGAAATTCAAATAGATCAACATGCTGTTCTAACTGCTCTGCTTTTAGCAAAGGAGAAAATAGCAAATAAAGAACAATAACGATGAACGTACATTTAAAGTGAAACATTGAAATACCCGGAAAATAGTGAGTTCCATTTATCTGTTGTGAGCTTGCCTCTGTATTTGATCACAACATTACCACGCTGATCAATTAAGTAAGTTTCAGGGGTTCCAATCACACCCAGCTCCACAGCAAGTTGACCATTTGGATCAGAGATCACCTCTATATAGGGGTTTTGTTTGGCGTTCAAATAACTTTTTGCCGCGCTGTCTTTATCTCGATAGTTGAGGCCAATAATAGGAACACCTTGTTGTGCCAAGTCGAGTAAGTCGTCATGTTCTTGTTTACAAACCCCACACCAAGAAGCCCAAACATTCAATAGCAAATATCCCTTATTATCTAGCACTGCTTCGGTGACTTGCTGCCCTGATACTAATGATTGAGCAGTAAAAGAAGGAATAGATACCTCGCTCTTTTGTAGCAACTCTATGTCTGGCCTGTCAGACAGAGCAGTCACCGATAAAACAGCAAAAGTCGCCACGAGCAAGATAAGACCAGCCAGTTTAAGCGTACTTTTCGATCTCATACCCCCTCCTCTTCCTTTGGTTCATCAAAGTCCCCATGGCGCTTATCACGATGAATGCGCCACCGCACCATATCCACCAAATGCCAGCACGATATTGAACTTTAATCGCGTAGGCGTTTTTATCAACCTTATCACCTAAAGTGGTGTAGTAGTCGCCATGCCACAATGATTGAATCGCAGGCTCTGTCATGCCCATCACCCGCACTGGGTAATGACGTTTTTCGGGTTTAAAAGTGAGTCTCGAGCCATCTTCCAGGCGGATATTAATCAGTCCTTGCTCTGCCGTGTAGTTAGGGCCCACTAGCCATTCAATGCCATGATAGTCAATGGTAATGCCTGCTTTTTGATGTGAGCTACCTGGCTCGACGCGTAAGTTGTACTCGTATGAATAGTCACTGTTAAATACAGCTCCAGTTACCGCCAGCGCGAAGCCTATATGGGCAAAGACCATCGATACCAATTTAGTCTTGTTTTGGACACTTACAAGCATCCATAAATGAGCGGCGATAACCCAAGTTGCTAATGCTAAAGTGATCAAGGTCGTGATGTGGATCTCTTCGACTGCAGCAACAAAAACAATGCTAATCACGATAGATGAAGTACAGGCAAGCGCGATACTATTAGCCGCGTTTGCTAACGTCCCTGTCGTCCATTTCAACACAGGCATGATAGCGAGAACAATAAGCGTAAGTAGGCATAAAGGAAATACAAGACTGTTAAAATATGGTGCTCCAACGGATATATTGCCCAAGCCAAGCAATTGATAAATCATCGGATAAAAAGTACCAAGAAACACTATCGCCGTGGTAATAACCAACAGTCCAATGGCAATGTAGGCGGTGTAAGCTCGACTGAGCAAAGAAACCAGATTAAACCGAGGAATGAGATCTCCTCGCACAATGAGCACACCAAAAGTGATGATCACAAGGAAGCTCAGAACGGTGAGCAGCAATAAGCCTTTTGTTGGATCGACGGCAAACGCATGTACCGAGGTCAACACACCAGAGCGAACGACAAATGTACCGAGGATGCTCAAACTGAACGTCGCAAACGCGAGGGCGTACGTATTCCAACTCGCGCCATTGTTACGCTTTGACAATACGCCACTGTGAAGTAAAGCCGTGCCCGTCAACCAAGGTAGTAAAGAAGCATTTTCTACCGGGTCCCAGAACCACCAACCACCCCAACCTAACTCATTATATGCCCACCAAGAACCGAGCAATATACCGACTGTAAGTGCCCCCCAAGCAAAGAAAACCGCGCCCCGTGCAACCTTGTACCACTCGTTCAGCGGTCGTTTACTCAATAACGCCGCCAAAGCAAAAGCAAGAATTGCGGAATATCCCACGTAGCCCAAATAAAGCAGAGGTGGATGAATGATAAGCCCAACATCTTGCAACATCGGATTAAGATCGCGCCCTTCAAGTGCCAGTGCGGAAGCATACTCGAATGGATTTGACGTCGTTAATGTAAACCAAGCAAATATAGCGATAAGTACGTTCATGATGCCAAGACAATCCGCGATATATCCAACGTTGATTGGCGATTTAAGCGCGATAAAGGATGCCCATAAGCTCAAGGTTACTACCCAAAACAGCATCGAGCCTTGGTGTCCCCCCCATGCTGCTGCAATCTTGAACGCCACTGGCAACTGGCTATTGGAGTGTGTGACAACGTATTCCAATGCAAAATAATCTTGAATGAAGCAAACAATCAGAAGAGCTAAACAAACCAAAGAGGCTAAGCTGATGATATGTGACGTCGCCACTTGATGCGGTAACATTACCTCCTTACCAATCACGCGACGAGTCCAATGCAGCAATGCTGCACATGTCGACGCCACCGCCACCAATATCAGCAAGAAGAATCCCAGTTCAGCCTCCATTACTCCTCCTTAAACCACGGTCATCTGACCGGCATAGAGAATGAAAGTCCGCAGCATCAACACACCCACTAAACTCAATGTGGTTACGACAAAAACGTAAGTACCTTTATGGCGAACTTCAGAAGGTGTCAGCCAGTTCAATGTTAGCGGCATCAACATACCGATTAATATTACGCCTACCCAGAACCATTGTGCCCAAAAGCCACTGGATATCGCATTCCAAGCCGCAACTTCGTTTTGACCGCCACTAAAGATCAAACCAGTAAAGAAAGTCACCAGTACAAACAGTTCAAACAACACAACAGGACGTTCAAAACCATGCACCCAAGCGACACTAGGACTTCTAGCTGATTCTTTAAATACCAGAATGCCAACCATCAAACACGCAGCAGCGCCTGAGGATAAACTTGAGAACAAGAACAAGATTGGCAGTACTGGATTATTGAGCATCGGATAGGTCTTCAATGCCGACAGCAGGAAACCCGTGTATGCAGCCAGTATTATCGCTAAAAAGCCCAAGAACAACTCAATAACATTGCTGGCTTTACCCATCTTAATTAAGAGGCCATCGACAAAATCCAACAACTTGCCTGGTAATTTACCTTCGCAGAAATTAATGATGTGATGACGGAAAATCACGCCTATCCAGATAAACAGGACTATCATGTAAACTTGAAACAAGATGACGCCCATCGACATCACGGAAGTCGGATTGTAGTAAATCATGATCTTCCAAAACGCGAGCGGTTTAGTTAAATGGAAAATCAAAATTACTAAGCCTGAAATGATACCAAATGGTGCCAACCAAGCCATCGCTTTCAGAATGCCATTGCTTGCCGGATCACCCTCAATCACTTTGCGTTTGAGATAAAGAGCGATCATCACTGCGCCAGCCGACATCCCTGCGAGAAACAGGTAAATGGCGATGATCCAATCCCATACTAACGAGTCAAAGTGGAAAGCACTTTCGAATCCGTTCATGATGACACCTCCCCTTTACTATGCGGAATTTTGTATAGCTTAGGTTGCGTACCTAAATGAGATTTATCGCGATACACAACATGGCTTTCTATGGCCTTACTCACGTCACTGGTTGGATCATTCAAGTCACCGAATATCAGCGCTTTGGTTGGACAAGACTCAACACACGCTGGCTGTTTACCTTGCGCCAAATTGGTATCGCGGCAGAAGTTGCACTTGTCCGCAGAATGGTCGACCGGGTTGAAAAAACGGACTTGATAAGGACAAGCGGCCAGGCAGTAACCACAGCCCACACACTTCTCTTTATGCACATCCACAATCCCCGTTGTTTCGTCTTTATAAGCCGCCCCCGTTGGACACACATACACACATGGCGGGTTCTCACAGTGCTGACAAGATTCACGAGTGAACTGATACTCAACATCTGGAAACTCACCAATTGGTTCGCTGCGATGAATTTTAAGACGAGTCACCCCTTCCGGCACATTGTTTACTTCTCGACAAGCATCGGTACAAGCCGTACAGCCTATACAAGCGTTTTCATCGTGTACCATCCCCATGCGTTTCACTTGCTCACTGTCGCTGGCGTACAGAGAAGAGCTCACAACAGAGGTGCCTGCAACGCCAGTGGTCAAAATCAACGCGCCGCTACTCGCTAGGAAGTTTCTTCTAGAACATTTCATGCTATCTCTCCTCTTCTTTTACAAGTTCAGGTTCGACGGCAAATTCAGAGTGACAATCGACACACTGCTTAATTAGCTGTTTTCTGTCATAAGACAAGGCTTTAGTTTTTGCAGCATGAACATCATGGCAGTTTGAACAAGTCAGATTCTTTGCGTGCACATCGTGCGTCCAATGCTTTTCTCTTAGCTTGAGTGGCCCGTGGCAATCCACGCACTGGCTATTAGCTTTGAGAATTAAACTTGGATCGAGGGACACTTGGTCGTGCACCGCTTTAGATTGGGCGGCAGAGAACTTAATCACATCGGGAGCCCCTTCACGGTGATCGGGTCCGATATTGCTGTGGCAGTTGGTGCAATTGAGCTGCTTGCCTTTACTTAACAAAGCTTGAGGGTCATGCGATAGATTCAGAGTGTCTTTAGCATCCTTATGACATTGAAGACATTTGTAGTCTCGGTCACGGAGCAACTCGACTTGATGACGCTCGGCTTGAGCACCTTCAACCGGCTCTGAAGAAGTCGCATGGGCGGCGATGGAGAAACCATAGATGGCAAAGACGAAGAGAAATTTCAGCATTGTCTCTATGGTCAATTTTATATTGCCCATATTTTTCTTTCCTTAGCTCGATAATAATTGATAACTGTTCTCAACTATTTATTTGAGCGACAATTAATTTCCTCTGAAGATATAAAATATCTTCAAATAACATCAATTCTTATTTCGGAAAGCCACAACGCTAAACCTATATAAATAATACCCCTATTATTCATAAGGGGTAGAAGCAACTATTCAAAAAGCGAACTTAATCACTCTATTTAAAAATAGTTAAAAACTAAAGTATTGTCATACAAGGAGTTAACTCATACCACTTTAGGGGTATAAGAGCTTAAATATGATTGAGATCACTAGTGTAAATTGATCTAAAACAAAACAAGTTTCGCGCGCTATTTCATCTATTTAATTAAGCAATAATATTACCGATAGATCTCCGATTCTTATTTGGAATAGCTCTTCACAACGCTGCTAATAAAAACGAATATGGAGATAACACCGTGAGCATAAAACACTGGATGAGCGCACCTATAGCGGCTGCGACTTTATTCGCCAGCCAATTATTTTTGGTTGGCGCTCCGTTGGCGGCAGAAGATCTTATCGATCCTCGCAATGACGCCTTTGAGCAAAACCACCCAGACCAATACCACTCTTGGAAAGCAACGTCAGAAAGTGAAAATATTGAAGACGCCCTAAGTGAAGATCCGAACATGGTAATCTTGTGGGCAGGCTATGGCTTCGCAAAGGATTACAACAAAGCGCGTGGCCACTTTTACGCATTGGATGACGTTCGCCAAACATTACGTACAGGCGCTCCAACCGATGAAAACTCTGGCCCGATGCCGATGGCTTGTTGGAGCTGTAAAAGCCCAGATGTCGCCCGCGTCATTGAAGAACGTGGAGAAGATGGCTACTTCGAAGGGAAGTGGGCACGTTTAGGCGCTGAAATTGTTAACCCAATCGGCTGTTCAGACTGCCATGACACCCGATCAGAAGAGTTTAAGAAAGGCGAACCTGCCCTCGCATTAACTCGACCATATGTAGAACGAGCTTTTGAGGCTATCGGCAAAAACTTTGATCAACAATCTCGCCTGGATAAACAAGCGTCAGTCTGTGCCCAGTGCCATGTGGAGTACTACTTCACTGGCCCAACAAAAGCGGTTAAGTTCCCGTGGGATATGGGTACCACAGTTAATGATATGGAAAAATACTACGACGCTCTGAATTTCAAAGATTGGACGCATGCAGTCTCTAAAACTCCAATGTTAAAAGCACAACATCCAGGTTTTGAAACTTGGCGAGCGGGTATTCATGGTAAAAACAAAGTAGTTTGTGTGGATTGCCACATGCCGAAAGTAACCAAAGAAGACGGCACAGTTTACACCGATCATAAAGTGGGCAATCCATTCGATCGCTTCGATGACACGTGTGCACAATGCCATACCCAAACCAAAGAACAGCTACAAGGCATCGTGTCGACACGTAAAGCGCAAGTACTGAACATGAAACTTACCGCAGAGAAACAAATTGTCGCCGCACACTTCGAAGCCGGTGAAGCCTGGAAAGTAGGTGCAACAGAAGAAGAGATGCAGCCAATCCTTCAAGATATCCGTCATGCGCAGTGGCGCTGGGACTACGCGATCGCCTCTCATGGCGTTCACATGCACGCTCCAGAAGTCGCACTTGAAGTACTAGGAACTGCGGTAGACCGTGCTGCGGATGCGCGTACTAAGCTAGTTCGTTTACTCGCTAAAAAAGGTATCACCGAGCCAGTGCAAATTCCGGATATCTCAACTAAAGCCAAAGCCCAACAAGCATTAGGAATGGATATGGAGAAGATGAATTCAGATAAGAAACATTTCCTAGAAACTGTTACTCCTGATTGGGATAAAGCAGCTGCAGAGCGCGAGGCAAAGTATTAGTCAAAGCTAGACACAACAAGGGGCGCGTTATGCGCCCCTTTTCTATGTTCAGAGATAAAGTAAGTAGTGGCGGCGGCGAGTTTTCGGTATAGCCTGAATGCTTAGTCTCTTTATTCGTCGCACACAGCTTATAGAATGTATACCTACAGCAACTCTTTCGCTCTATTAATGGAGTTAATGATTTGCACTCTGTCCAAACTTGTATCATTCGAGTCTAATAATTGTACCCATGTATCGATTGCTTCCTGAAAGCGAAATGAAACAAAATGATCGTTGGCGATTAGAGATAAAGCAGCCGTGTTATGAGGTTCCAACCGCAATGCTTGTTCAAGCAGCAAGGTGACTTCATCGGTCATGCGTTGATTGTGGAGGTAATACAGTACCGTCGCTTTTGCTGCAAGCGGGGTAGCGCTTACTGGATTACTCAGTTGAATAACATAATCAAAACAAGTCAAGGCACCATTAAACTCACCTTCTACCAAGTATCCTTGTCCTAATTGAAACCACAGTTCAGCATTATTCGGGTCTTTTCTCAGTTGTGCTTGTATTTCCTCCATAATATCTTGTGCGGTCATGGTAGGAGGCATGTTCGTTTGGCTTAACTGAGGAGGGGGCTGGTGCAAAACCAAAAAGCTTGAAGTGGTTAGCACTAACACTAAAGCACAAAAGCCAAACCATTGCCTAGGCTTTATTTTTGAAGCACTTAAAGACAAAGACACGATAAACAAGCTCATCAAGGTGATAGCAACAAAGAACCAAACTGACATAAGGGCATCCATGAGTAGACGTAAGCATAGTGTACGGGTTTAGCGTCGAAATTGCGTTGATACAGGTACAAAAAAGCCGAGCAATCTGTGGCTCGGCTTTTAATATTAGCGATGAAGAATTACTCTTCGTTGCCTTCTTCTGAATCATCAGCTGCTGGTGCTTCTGGAGCATCTTGCTGCGTATTTACTTCAGTTGATTCTGTCGCTTCCGCTTCTTCACCTTCTGGTAAATCAGCTTCTTCAATTTCTTCAATGCGCTGTAAACCAACCACTGATTCATCTTCAGCTGTTCTGATCAGTGTAACCCCTTGGGTATTACGACCAACCTGGCTAACTTCAGCGACACGTGTACGAACGAGAGTACCAGCGTCGGTGATCATCATCATCTCGTCGCCTTCTTCTACTTGTACTGCGCCAACAACAGGACCATTACGCTCAGAGACTTTGATAGATACGACACCTTGCGTTGCACGACCCTTAGTTGGGTACTCTGCAAGCTCGGTACGTTTACCATAGCCGTTCTCGGTTACTGTTAGGATATCGCCTTCATTTGAAGGAACAATGAGAGACACAACTTGGTCGTTTTCACCCAACTTCATACCGCGAACACCAGAGGCAGTACGACCCATAGGACGAACACCTTTAAACTTAAATTCTGGTTGACCGTTCTCATCAAGAACTGGGTTACCATTTTCATCAAGTACTGGAATCTCTTCGGCTTCTTTAAAGCGAACCACTTTACCCGCTTTAGAAAACAGCATGATTTCGTTTTCGCCATTGGTGATATCAACACCGATTAACGAATCGTCTTCACGTAGGTTAACTGCGATTAGACCGTTTGAACGAACGTTTGCAAATTGGTTCAGCGGAGTCTTCTTAACTGTACCGTCACCCGTCGCCATAAAGATGAACTTATCTTCAGAGAACTCGTCTACACGTAGGATAGCCGTGATACGTTCACCATCTTCCAGAGGAAGAATGTTTACGATAGGCTTACCACGAGCAGTACGGCTCGCTAGCGGTAGTTGGTAAACTTTCAAGCGGTAAGTTTTACCACGCGTAGAGAAACACAGGATGTTGTCGTGGGTATTCGCCACGAGAAGACGCTCAATATGGTCTTCGTCTTTCATCTTAGTTGCGCTCTTACCTTTACCACCACGACGCTGTGACTCATAGTCGCTCAGTACTTGGTACTTAACGTAACCGCCGTGAGACAGAGTTACTACTACGTCTTCACGCGCAATCAGCTCTTCCATATCGATATCATGGCTAGCCGCTGTGATCTCAGTACGTCGAGCGTCGCCAAAGCCGTCACGAACCGCTTCTAGCTCTTCACGAATCACTTCCATCAAACGCTCAGTGCTTGCAAGAATGTGCATTAGCTCAGCGATTTCGTCTAGAAGCTCTTTGTATTCAGCCAGAATTTTCTCGTGCTCAAGACCTGTCAGTTTGTGTAGACGTAGGTCTAGGATTGCTTGCGCTTGTTGTTCTGTCAGGAAGTACTGGCCGTCTCGGATACCGTATTGCGGCTCTAGCCACTCTGGACGAGCTGCGTCAGTACCGGCACGTTCAAGCATTGCAGCAACGTTGCCAAGATCCCAACCACGGGCGATAAGCCCTGCTTTCGCTTCTGCTGGCGTTGGCGCTTTACGAATTAGGTCGATGATTTCATCGATATTTGCTAGTGCAAGAGCCAAACCTTCTAGGATGTGTGCACGTTCACGAGCTTTACGTAATTCGAAAATAGTACGACGAGTAACCACTTCACGACGGTGATCCACAAAGCACTTCAACATATCTTTCAGGTTGAATAGCTGTGGCTGACCGTTGTTCAGTGCCACCATGTTGATACCGAAAGTCGTTTGTAGCTGAGTCTGAGAGTAAAGGTTGTTAAGAACCACTTCACCGACAGCATCACGCTTACATTCAATAACGATACGCATACCATCTTTGTCAGATTCATCACGTAGCGCACTGATGCCTTCTACTTTCTTATCTTTAACCAGCTCAGCAATCTTCTCGATCAAACGAGCTTTGTTTACTTGATAAGGAATTTCAGTAACGACGATGGTTTCTCTGCCGTTTTTCTCTGTTTCGATGTCCGCTTTTGAGCGCATGTAGATCTTACCGCGACCCGTTTTGTACGCGTCTACAATGCCTTTACGGCCACTGATAAGTGCTGCCGTCGGGAAATCTGGACCAGGGATGTAATCCATTAGTTCATCAATAGTGATCGCTTCATTATTGATGTATGCAAGGCAGCCATCGATCACTTCGCCAAGGTTATGTGGCGGGATGTTGGTCGCCATACCTACCGCGATACCAGAAGCACCGTTAACCAGTAGGTTTGGAATTTTTGTTGGAAGAACCGCTGGAATCTGCTCCGTACCATCGTAGTTAGGTACGTAGTCTACGGTTTCTTTATCTAG
The DNA here is from genome assembly GCF_021728395.1 of Vibrio sp. J1-1. GTDB lineage: Bacteria > Pseudomonadota > Gammaproteobacteria > Enterobacterales > Vibrionaceae > Vibrio. Next base: position 63,119 of record NZ_JAKKCM010000006.1, read on the forward strand.
GTCAGCCAGAAGCTCGTGGGCAATTTTAGCCATACGTACTTCGGTATAACGCATTGCCGCAGCAGAATCGCCATCGATTGAGCCAAAGTTACCTTGACCATCGACCAGCATATAACGAAGTGAGAACGGCTGAGCCATACGTACGATTGTGTCGTACACAGCACTATCACCATGAGGGTGATATTTACCGATTACGTCGCCGACAACACGGGCTGATTTTTTATATGGTTTGTTCCAATCGTTGCCTAGTACGTTCATCGCGAATAAAACGCGACGGTGTACTGGTTTTAGACCATCACGCACATCTGGAAGAGCACGACCCACGATTACTGACATCGCGTAGTCTAGATATGAACCTCTAAGCTCGTCTTCAATGTTTACGGGCGTGATCTCTTTAGCTAAATCGCTCATGGAGCCATTATCCCTCTATTATCTGATCGTAATTACGATACGTGTAAGGCGAAAAATATAACACACATTTCATCACTTCGGCATCCCTTTCCCTCTCCTTTTATCAGGTTGTGAGCTTTGTTGAGATTCAAATGTCGAGAATTTGCACACTCATCTGATATCTTTCTGATAACTGGTTATATTTCAGTCAATATTATGCAAAATGAGATTTATGGTAGGCAAAACGAGGATTTATCAGTTTAATACTAATAGACCCTAACGACTTCAAGATACGGGACTTAAAGCATCTCGAGGTTGTTTGGGTATAAAACGTTGGAGTATACTGGCGCTCTCTAAAGGACTCAGATTGAATGCAGTACAACCATTATGACTAAAGCACAAAACGTCGACCCTAGTGAAATTAAGAAATTCGAGGACATGGCTTCTCGCTGGTGGGATTTAGAGGGTGAATTCAAACCACTTCACCAAATCAACCCACTTCGTTTGAACTATGTACTCGACAAAGCAGATGGTTTGTTTGGCAAGCGCACACTCGATGTCGGTTGTGGTGGTGGTATTCTTGCAGAGAGCATGGCAAAAGAAGGCGCGATCGTAACTGGGCTAGATATGGGGAAAGAGCCGCTAGAAGTCGCGCGCCTGCATGCTCTGGAGACGGGCACAAAGCTGACCTATATCCAAAGTACTATCGAAGACCATGCAGCAGAAAATGCCGAGACTTACGATGTCGTCACTTGTATGGAAATGCTGGAACATGTACCCGATCCTCTTTCTGTTATTCGTTCTTGCGCGGCACTGGTGAAACCAGGTGGTCATGTGTTCTTTTCAACCTTGAACCGCAATATCAAATCGTACTTGTTTGCCATCGTTGGCGCAGAGAAGTTACTTAAGATTGTTCCGGAAGGCACTCACGACCATGAGAAGTTCATCAAACCAGCAGAAATGATGAAGATGATTGACCAAACCGAACTGACTGAATTAGGTATCACAGGTTTGCATTACAACCCACTTAACGACAGCTATAAGCTCGGTCGTAATGTGGATGTAAACTATATCGTTCATACTAAAAAATACTGAACGCCATAACGCTAAAAAACCTAGCTCTTGTTGACCATTCAGTTAAGAAAACAACCTAAAGCGGTAGCACAAAGTTACCGCTTTTGTGCGTAAGAATTGTGCTGTAGATAGCATTTTGACCAACCTAATTTTCGCAAATAAAAATGTCCAAAGATCAAGAAAAATATTTTTCCGTGCGGTTATTTCTAAACCGATCTCAGAACTGTGTTTTTACCTATTCAAGTCCGCTCTTTTCTCATCGGTTAGTATTCACTTACTGATTTTTTTCATTTGAGTAGTTATCCACAAGTCATCCCAAACATGTACCTTGATCAATCCGAGCAATAGCACTATCTTGTAACCCGCAAACAAATGAACCCCTATATATTGTGTTTAAGCTACAATATATAGATAGACTTTGATCACAAAGCCACCGCAAGACTCGAAAGCTTTGCATATAAATAGACAAAAACACGGCTTTTATCAGTTTTCTTAGGGAAATAAAGCAGAATGAACCAACAACTTACCGTCACCAAGCGTGATGGCCGTAAAGAAATTATCGATCTGGATAAAATCCACCGCGTTATTACTTGGGCTGCAGAAGGTCTGAACAACGTTTCTGTCTCTCAAGTAGAGTTACGAGCTCACATCCAGTTTTATGATGGTATTACAACGTCAGATATACACGAGACTATCATCAAATCTGCGGCCGACCTTATCTCAGAAGAGACACCGGATTACCAGTACTTGGCGGCTCGTCTAGCCGTATTCCATCTACGTAAAAAAGCTTATGGCCAATATGAGCCACCGAAGCTTTACGATCACGTAGCTCGACTCGTTGATATGGGTAAGTACGACGGACACCTGTTAGAAGATTACACAAAAGCAGAGCTAGACGAACTTGATTCGTACATTGACCACAAACGTGACCTGAACTTCTCTTACGCTGCAGTAAAACAGCTGGAAGGTAAGTACTTCGTACAGAACCGTGTATCGGGCCAAATCTACGAAAGTGCCCAGTTCTTATACATTCTTGTGGCTGCGTGTCTGTTCGCTAAGTATCCGAAACAAACACGTCTTGATTACATCAAACGTTTCTACGATGCGACGTCAACATTCAAGATCTCTCTGCCTACGCCGATTATGTCAGGTGTACGTACGCCTACCCGTCAGTTCAGCTCATGTGTACTGATCGAGTGTGGTGACAGCCTAGACTCTATCAACGCAACGGCAAGCTCTATTGTTCGTTACGTTTCTCAACGTGCGGGTATCGGTATCAACGCAGGACGTATCCGTGCTCTGGGTTCTGAGATCCGTGGCGGTGAGGCGTTCCACACGGGCTGTATTCCTTTCTACAAATACTTCCAAACCGCTGTGAAATGTTGTTCACAAGGCGGTGTACGTGGCGGTGCAGCCACTGTGTTCTACCCAATGTGGCATGGTGAAGCACGTTCACTATTGGTTCTTAAGAACAACCGAGGTGTTGAAGAAAACCGTGTTCGTCACATGGACTACGGCGTGCAGCTCAACAAGCTGATGTACCAGCGTCTGGTTGAAGGTGGTAACATCACGCTATTCTCACCATCAGACGTACCAGGTCTATATGACTCATTCTTCGAAAACCAAGAAGAATTCGAGCGTCTGTACGTTAAATACGAGAACGATCCTTCAGTTAAGAAGGAAACCGTGAAAGCGATCGAGATGTTCACTCTGCTAATGCAAGAGCGCGCATCTACAGGTCGTATCTACATCCAGAACGTGGACCACTGTAACACTCACAGCCCATTTGATTCTGAAGTAGCGCCAGTTCGTCAGTCTAACCTGTGTTTGGAAATCGCACTTCCAACCAAACCACTGACCAACGTAGAAGATGATTCAGGTGAGATCGCACTATGTACTCTGTCTGCGTTTAACTTAGGTTCCATTAAGTCTCTGGATGATTTCGAAGAGCTGTCTGATCTGGTTGTGCGTGCTCTTGATGCCCTATTGGATTACCAGGATTACCCGCTTCCGGCGGCATACAAGTCGACAATGAACCGTCGCACTTTGGGTGTAGGTGTCATCAACTTTGCTTACTACCTAGCGAAGAACGGCGTGAAATACTCAGATGGCAGCGCAAACGGCCTGACTCACCGTACGTTTGAAGCGATGCAGTACTACCTATTAAAAGCATCAGTAGCGCTGGCGAAAGAGCAAGGTAAATGTCCTTCGTTCGACGAAACAAACTACGCGAAAGGTCTCCTGCCAATCGATACGTACAAGAAGGATATCGACCTGATTTGTGACGAAGAGCTACACTACGATTGGGATAGCCTGCGTACAGAAATCATGGAACACGGTCTACGTAACTCAACGCTGACTGCGCTGATGCCTTCTGAGACATCTTCTCAGATTTCTAACGCGACAAACGGTATTGAGCCGCCTCGTGGTTTCGTATCTGTAAAAGCGTCGAAAGACGGTATCCTGAAGCAAGTTGTGCCAGAATTTACTGAGCTAAAAGATAACTACGAACTGCTTTGGAACATTGGTTCTAACGATGGTTACCTTCACCTTGTCGGTATCATGCAAAAGTTTGTTGACCAAGCTATCTCTGCGAATACCAACTATGACCCATCACGCTACGAAACTGGTAAGGTTCCTATGAAGAAACTTCTTCAAGACCTACTTACGGCGTACAAGTTTGGTGTGAAGACGCTTTACTACCATAACACTCGTGATGGCGCTAAGGATGAACAGAAAGACGCAGTTCAACCTGAAGAAGAAGATTGTGCAGGCGGCGGTTGTAAGATTTAATCTTTACCACCCACGCAATCCGCAGTAACTGAATTAGTAACAGAATATCGAAAACCTCCCCTACGCGGGAGGTTTAAAAGGAATTGAGGCATTATGGCTTACAGTACTTTTAACCAGAAAAAAAACGACCAACTAAAAGAACCAATGTTCTTGGGTCAATCAGTAAACGTTGCTCGTTATGACCAACAAAAATTCGAAATTTTCGAAAAACTGATCGAAAAGCAGCTTTCTTTCTTCTGGCGTCCAGAAGAAGTTGACGTGTCTAGCGACCGTATCGACTACAACAAGTTGCCAGATCACGAGAAGCATATCTTCATTTCTAACCTGAAGTACCAAACGCTTCTCGATTCAATCCAAGGCCGTAGCCCGAACGTTGCGCTGCTTCCTCTTGTTTCTCTGCCTGAACTAGAAACATGGATTGAGACTTGGTCTTTCTCTGAAACGATTCACTCTCGTTCGTACACGCACATTATTCGTAATATCGTGAACGATCCGGCTGTCGTATTTGATGATATCGTTGAGAACGAACACATCCTAAAGCGTGCAAAAGACATCTCGCACTATTACGACGACCTGATTCAAGCGACCAATGATTACCATCGCTACGGTGAAGGTGAGCATGTCCTTAACGGTGAAACGGTTAAGGTAAGTCTGTACGACCTTAAGAAGAAACTGTACATCTGTCTGATGTCTGTGAACGCTCTAGAAGCGATTCGTTTCTACGTAAGTTTCGCATGTTCATTCGCTTTCGCAGAACGCGAGCTAATGGAAGGTAACGCGAAAATTATCAAACTGATCGCACGTGATGAAGCGCTTCACCTAAACGGCACTCAGCACATGATCAACCTGCTGCGTAACGGTCAGGATGATTTCACTTTCATGCAAATCGCAGAAGAAGCAAAACAAGAGTGTTTTGATCTCTTCAAAAAAGCGGCAGAGCAAGAGAAAGAGTGGGCTGAATATCTGTTTAAAGATGGTTCAATGATCGGTCTGAACAAAGACATTCTGAGCCAGTACGTTGAGTACATCACCAACATCCGTATGCAAGCGGTAGGTCTACCAGTGGCTTACCCTGAAGCAACAAGCAACCCTATTCCATGGATTAATGCTTGGTTGTCTTCTGATAACGTTCAAGTTGCCCCTCAAGAAGCAGAGATTTCATCTTACTTAGTTGGTCAAATTGACAACGAAATAAGCGCGGACGACTTTGAAGGATTTGAGCTGTAATGCCAACAATCAAAATCAACAAACTTATCAGCATTGAATCTAACCCTTCCAATACTATTTTGGAGACGATGGAACAGTCAGGCTTATTACCAGAATATAACTGCCGTGACGGACACTGCGGTGCCTGTCGTTGTAAGTTAGAGTCTGGTGAAGTTGAGTACGTTGGTTTTGCAATGGCTTACACCCAAGGCGAAGAAATTTTGCCTTGTATCTGTAAAGCAAAATCCAATGTTTCACTCAGTGGCGTTAACTACACGATGAAAGAAAAACAACGCGCCTAACGACAACTGAGAAGCATCGAACATAAAAAAGCCAAGGCAACCACCTTGGCTTTTGTTTATTTAAATATCGGCGTACTGGCTCTCTAAATTACACTGGCTGGAATGTGCATCTCTTTTACTTTCTCTAAGAACGCATAGTGGGCAAACATCGGCTTACCTTCCAGATAACGGCGCAGTAGATCGAGCGCGGCAGTACTGATGACTTTTACTTTATCATCACGCTGATATTTTCTGGACAGCTTATAGACAACTCCCCATTCACCTTCAGCTGTCGACAGCGCGACAGAGAACACATCATCATCGGCTTTGCCTGTGACTAACGACAAATCCGTTTGACACTTTTCGCGAGTGACACCCGACAGTGCAAATGTTGCAGCTAGTGGGTCACCTTCGTCTTTGATACCTTGATTGCTACCCGATAAAACCCAGCTGTGGCCAAGCTGCTTTTCTGCGTTTTCATCACTGTTTAGCCAGTAACTCAAATACCCTGCACTGCTATTTTCAGAGACTGAAAGCGTTAACGCTTTTTCCTCTAACAGTTGGCCCACATGCTCTATCATAGGCAGGTCAATACTGACGGTATTGGTTTCCAGGTGTTGATTAACTAGCTGCAATAACTTCAATCGCTGCTCTAACTGATCGGTCGGCCCAAACAGTTTTACTTCAATGAAAGGTAAATAAGAACGATAACCAAGCTCATACCCTTGGGGTAACTTTATCGGATCCAACTTATCTGAGATGCCCGACTCTGACAGACCGAAAGTATAAATACGACTACATGAAGAGCCTTTTACATCCGGGAAGGAGCGCTTCAGATCTGGGAGAATCTGCGTTTCTGCCATCAGTTTAAATTCGCTGGGTACGCCAGGCGTAAAATAGAAAACTGCATCGTTAATCAGCATCTTAAAACCACAGGCAGTACCAATTGGGTTGTCGAGTATTTGAGCCGTTTCAGGTAGCATAGCTTGTTTTAAATTACTATCTGGCATCGGTTTGCCACGTCGTGCATACATGCTCTCTAGCTGTTCGAGCCATTCCTTAAACAGCACCAACTTACAATCAGCCGCTTTTGCTGCTGCCGAGGCACTCAAGTCATCGGTCGTTGGACCTAAACCACCATTAACGATAACAACGTCATTGTTGAAACTCAGCATTAAAAACTCTTCAATCAAGATCGATTGCTTATCACCAACTGTAGAGCGTTTAGTTAAGCCAAATCCTTGCTGATAAAACAAACTAGACATCCAAGCCGCATTTGTATCAACTATATCCCCATGAAGGACTTCTTCACCGGTACTAAGCATTGCAATTTTCACAACTGACTCCTCAGCATGAGTACCATTTTAATTTTGTATGCTGTACTCATATCATGTTCTATTTATTGAATTAGTTTTAAGTGCACTGGTGTTAACTATACACAAATCCGCTTGAAATGCATGGTTCAAACCGGGCAACCGGAGCAAAAGAAACCACAACGACAGAGCTTGAGGGTTGCGAAAATGTGCACAAGTTGCAGCTCGAACCGCTTAGATACTGCAAACCAATCATGTCACGTACAAGCTCGAGTAATGAAATCATTTTGATATAAATTAAGCACAAGTATTTCAATGGATTTTTTTTTAATGGATAATTTGAATCAGATCATCAAATTAATTACTCGGAGACCTTTGTGTCAAAATTATCCATATTCAAGAAGACGCTAGCAGGGCTCGGCTTTGTAACAACAAGCATTGCAAACGCAAGCCAATACGATATGGCCAGGCATTCTGAGTTTTCCTACGCGCCTGATTGCCTTTCTGGATACTGCGCAGTGACCAATCTATATACCTATGGAAATCAAAACCGTAGTCTTGCTTTTGAACAGAATAATGATGACGCTTTAAACCTTAATGCAGGTCTTCAACCTAAACACCTTATCGTTCCTCAAGATAAGGATTGGGATTACCTAATGGGTCAAACGTATACCATTCTTGGCTTGAGTGTGGCGACCGTCGGTTTGATGACCTTCCTTCCTGAAAGTATCACAAAGTGGGATGAAGAAGACCGTGATATGAGTAAGCTGGGTCAAAAGTGGAAAGATAATGTCTCTGATGGCCCGGTTTGGGACCGAGATGAACACGCCCTCAACTATATTATGCACCCCTATTTTGGTGGTGTTTACTATACCGCGGCTCGCCATTCTGGTTATAACGAGTTTGAATCGTTCTTGTACTCCGCGACGATGTCCGCATTATTCTGGGAGTATGGTGTAGAAGCCTTCGCTGAAGTTCCTTCATGGCAGGATCTTTTCATTACGCCATTCTTTGGTGCCGTTATTGGTGAGATGATGGTCACTGCGGAGCAAGACATACTCGCAAATGGTGGCGAAGTATTAGGCTCGGAAACCGTGGGTGATATATCACTTTTCTTCCTAAACCCAGTCGGTCATGTCCACTACTGGGTCACCGACGCATGGGGTGGCAGTGCCGAACTTCAATTTAGTTCATCCCCTTGGTTTGGTAATCAGGATGTGGCTAATTTTGCGATGAACGCAGGTGCCAGTTACGACAGCCAGTTCTATGGCATCGAATTAGAAGTGACGTTCTAGACTAACGTTAACGTAAGTAGCAGCCAGAAGGCTGCTTTTTTGTGGTTCAAACACAGTTTTAAATATTCGCGTCCAGAATTAGCCCAAAAAATTGACCTTCATCAAACATATACCCCACCTAACATCTACACTGAATAAAAGGATTTATTCCAATAACTTAAGCGCTACGTTGGGCCGTGCCGCGTCCAAACCTTTTCCAGGAGGGGACCATATGAACACTGTGTTTATCGTTAATTTTGCTGGTCAAGCATCACCTGCGACCATCAAGGAACTTGCTGCTATCACCCATGAAAATGGCGGTAAATGGTTAATCAGTAAAGTTAACTTTATTGAAGACCAAGTGGCGGGAGTGATTAAAATTGAATTACCTAAAGAAAAAGCCGATATCGTTAAAGACGCATTTTCCGCATGTCAGACGCTAGTGGTTAAATTCGTCGATTCAGAGCCTTATTCACATAGCGCGGATACTATATTTGAGCTCAGGCTCGACGCCAATGACAGAGCGGGCATCGTAAATGAGATAACCCACTTACTCGATGATCAGGGTATTTCAATTTTAGATATGGATTGCCAACGCGTCTTTATCGCAGGAGGTGGCGGCGTGAGTTCAAGCCTGTTTAGTGCAAAAATCGCCATTAAGCTTCCAAGCGAAATGGAAATCGAAGATGTAGCGAATGAGCTAGAGGCATTGAGTGAAGATACTCGAGTTATCATAGAAGACTAGGAGCCTACTCTCCGTCATCCATAAAAAAAGAGCAGCCTAAGCTGCTCTTTTGTCATTGATATAGTGCAGAAAGCTAGAACACTTATTTCACTGACCATTGAGATAGTGAACGTTTAAAATCTGAATAATCAAATTCGTTCAGCTTTTGAATCTCGCCGTTTGAGCGCTCACAGTAAACCGAAGGCATACGCAAACCGTTAAACCAGTTTAGTTTCACCATGGTGTAGCCAGCGCTATCTAGAATGTGCAGACGTTGGCCAATTTCTAACGGCTGTTCAAAATTTGCTACACAGAACTGGTCACCAGCAAGACAAGAGCATGAGCCAATCACGTATTCGTGCTCGCCGTTCTCAGATGCTTCTAGAATCGATGCTGGCTCATTGTAAATCAGCGTATCTAAACGGTGTGCTTCAGTTGCTGAGTCCACAATTGCCGTTTTCTTTACGTTTTCAACGATATCTACCACCGTTACTACGAGATCCGTTGTCTTAGTAATGATCGCTTCACCAGGCTCTAAGTACATTTGTACGCCATGTTTCTCAGAGAACGCTTTCAGCGCAAGACCAAGCTTTTCAATATCGTAACCTGGCCACGTGAAGAATACACCGCCGCCCATGCTTACCCAATCCAGCTTGTTTAGGTATTCGCCAAACTGTTCTGAAATCGCATCCAGTAAGCCAATGAACGCATCTACGTCTTTGTTCTCACAGTTCATGTGGAACATCACGCCGTCAATACCTTCGAAGACTTCTGGCTTGATGTGATCCGCTTGTACACCAAGGCGAGAAAACTGACGTGCAGGGTTTGCTAAGTCTTGACCTGCATAGCTTACGCCCGGGTTCAAACGCAGACCAATTGACGCTTTACCTTCAATGATATGACGGTAAGCAGCAAGCTGAGATTGTGAGTTAAAGATCATCTTGTCACAGATGTCAGCGACTTCACGTACGTCATCTTCACTGTAACCCACACTGTAAGCGTGTGTTTCACCGCCAAACGTTTCATGGCCAAGCTTTACTTCAAACGGGCCAGAACTTGTTGTGCCGTCTAAGTAAGGTTTGATGATGTCGAATACACCCCAAGTTGAGAAACACTTCAGTGCAAGAACCAGCTTCACACCAGAGATCTCTTTCAGCTGCTTGGCTTTCTCTAGATTCTCAATCAACTTGTCTTCATTGATCATGAAGTACGGAGTTTTTAGTTCGTTGTGTTGCATTGTAATACCTTAAGCTCCCTCGCCTAAACGAAGGCACTATAAAATCGAACAAAGCCGACGCAGAAGCACCGGCTTAGATTTTAATGATTTAACTTTGTTGGTAATTCGCCGAAATTTGTCTCTGTAGCAAGGAGAACGCGTGGAGTTTACGAACGTAAATGAGCACGTTCGACAACGCTACAGAAGCAAATAGCTAGAATTACTTCAAAGTGTGGATAACTGGTAGGCCTTGACCTACTTCCAGCTCCTGAACATGCCAGTCCAGACCGATAGAAGGCATCGTTTCTAGGAACGGATCTGGGTCTAGCTGTTCCATATTGAATACACCTTTATCCGCCCACTCGCCACGGAAGAATTGCAGTGCCGCTGTGATCGCTGGTACACCTGTGGTGTAAGAGATCGCTTGGTGCTCTACGTCTTCGTATGCCACTTCGTGGTCAGCGTTGTTGTAGATGAATACACTACGCTCTTTACCATCTTTCTTGCCTTGTACCCAAGTACCGATACATGTTAGACCAGTGTAGCCTGGTGCAAGAGAAGTTGGATCTGGTAGTAGTGCTTTCAGTACGTGCAGAGGCTGTACTACGGTGCCATCGTGCAGCGTTAGTGGATCTGGGCTCAATAGGCCGATATCACGCATTACATTGAAGTAGTTTAGGTAACGGTCACCGAAACCCATCCAGAACTCAATGCGTTTTGCAGGGATGAACTCTTTCATTGAACGAACTTCATCGTGCGCCATTGAGTACACTTTGTGTGAACCACAGTTAGGGAAATCAAACTCAAGCATACGTGAGTGACAAGGCACTTGTTTCCACTCGCCGTTCTCCCAGTAGAAAGAGTCACCTTGGATCTCTAACATGTTGGTTTCTGGATCGAAGTTTGTCGCAAATTTCTTGCCGTGGTCACCAGCGTTCACGTCCATTACGTCGATAGTATCGATTTCATCGAAGAGGTGCTTCACAGCGTATGCTGCGAATACTGATACTACGCCTGGATCGAAACCTGCACCCAGGATACCTGTGATGCCCGCTTCTGCGAACTTCTCACGGTAACCCCACTGCCAATCATAAGCCTGAGGCACTTGCTGACCTTCAGAACACAGGTCAACCGCTACTGATGTATCTAGATATGACACTTTTGCTTGGTAACACGCTTCCATGATAGGCATATTTACCCACGGAGGACCTGCGTTGATCACGAGATCAGGCTTCACTTCTTTAATCAGAGCAACAAGAGAATCTACGTCGTCAGCATTAACAGCTCTAGCTTCTAATTTCTTAGTTGAATCTTTCAGGTTGTTTTTCTTCTGAATCGATTCGATGATTTTCTCACACTTACCTACGGTACGTGATGCGATTGTGATATCACCCAGAACGTCATTGTTTTGTGCTGCTTTGTGTGCAACTACCCAGCCAACGCCGCCTGCACCAATCTGTAGAATTGCCATAGTTTTCCGTTACCTTTGTTAAACTAGCTCAACGGCTAGCATATGGATTTTTGAGAGCAAAGATTCAAAGTCCGCCGTCGTTAGACACGGGTTCAAAATCGTAAATTTAAGTGCGGTTTTACCGTCAACAATGGTTTCACCCAGAACTGCGGTTCCGCGAGTCAGCGCTTCTAAACGCAACGCTTTATTCAATTCATCAAGGTCTGCTGATTCATGTGTCGCACGGAACAGTACTGTAGACAGTGATGGTTCCGATAACAACTCAAAATGCTCGTTGTCACGGATCATATCTGCAACTTCCAGCGTCTGTTCAAGCAGATGGTCGTACATGTCACCTAAGGCTTTTGGCCCTACACTTTGCATTGTCATAAACACTTTTAATGCATCGAAGCGTTTCGTTGTTGCAATAGACTTATCCACCAAGTTTGGCAGCTCGTCGTGCTCACGGTTCAAGTAGTCTGCATGATGAAGCAGGAACTTGAAGTTTGACTTATCGTTAACAAGAAGCGCACCACAACTGATTGTTTGGTAGAACAACTTGTGGAAGTCAACACTGATAGACTGAGCACGCTCAACACCTTTTAGGCGAGCTTTTTGACTGCTAAGAATCAAAGCACCACCGTATGCGCCGTCAACATGCATCCACAGCTCATGTTTTTCAGCCATGTCTGCAATGAAGTCTAGATCATCAATCGCGCCGTGATCGGTTGTACCAGCCGTACCAACAATCGCAAATGGGATTAAACCTTCCGCTTTTGCCTGAGTAAGCACATCATCCAGCTTATTCACATCCAACGTGCCGTCTGGATTCGCATCAACAGTCATGACTGCTTTTTCGCCCAGTCCCATCCATGACGCTGATTTTTGAACCGTGAAGTGCGATTTCTTCGAACACACAATTCTCAGTTTGTCGGCGTACTCTGGAAGACCTAGCTTCTGAATAGAGTGACCACTTAGCTTGTCTGCGATCCAATCTCGCGCCAACATCAAGCCCATTTGGTTGCTTTGTGTACCACCGCTAGTGAAAATACCGTCAGCTTGCTCGCCGAGCTCGTATTTATCGCAAAGCCAGTTCACCACTTTTTGCTCAACGTAAGTCGCAGAAGATGCTTGATCCCAAGAATCCATAGACTGGTTCAGAGCCGCAATCATCGCTTCTGCAGCAATCGCAGGCATCAATGGTGGTGTGTGTAAATGCGCAATACAATCAGGGTGCTGTGTAAAGATCGCATTCTTTGCAACAAGCTCTGCAGCGTCGTCAATCACTGATTTAAGTGGCGCATTTTTGTTGTCTAAGTCAACAGCATTGATCGCTTCTTCTAACGCTTTAGGGTCCATACCTGAATATGGCGCACTTACTTGTTCGAATACAGACTTCATAGCGGCAGTCGTGTGGTTCATCACTGATGCAAACTCTGCACTACCTAATTCACCAGTGTGAATGAAGTGTTTTTTCCACTCTTCTTGTGGATCAGCTTCCACATGGCTACCGCCAGCAGTAATGATTGCTTCTTCAAGAACACGTAAAGCAAAATCGATTTGCTCAAACGAAATGATCAGTGGTGGAAGAAAACGAATCACTGAGCCATCACGGCCACCCTTCTCTACCATCAAGCCACGCTCTAGCGCCGCACGTTGAATCGCAAGCGTCAACTGACCATCAGCCACAGGCTCACCGAACTTGTTCAATTCGCCATTAGGGTTCTTGATTTCAACACCTAGCATCAAACCTTTACCGCGAACTTCTGCAATACAGTTCACACGTTTCTGGATACCTTCCAAACCAAAACGAAGGTACTGGCCGGCAATGTTTGCGTGCTCAACAAGGTTGTCACGTTGAATAATTTCTAGTGCTTTAGCACCGCTAACCATTGCAAGCTGGTTACCACGGAAAGTACCAGTGTGCTCACCCGGCTTCCAAGTATCGTGCTGCTTGTTGATAACAAGAAGCGACATAGGCATACCGCCACCGATCGCTTTAGACAAACACAATACGTCTGGAACGATCCCTGCTTCTTCGAAAGCAAAGTTGTAGCCAGTTTTACCAACACCACATTGAATTTCGTCGAAGATCAGCAGGATGCCATGTTCGTCACAGATACGACGAAGTTCACGTAACCAGAATGCAGGCGCAGGCACTACGCCACCTTCACCTTGTACAGGCTCAACGATGATCGCAGCAGGCTTCATAATGCCAGCTTCATCGTCGTTTAACAGACGTTCGATATAGCGAATACTCGCTTTTGCACCTTCATCACCACCTAGGCCAAATGGGCAGCGAAGGTTGTATGGGAAAGGCATAAAATGCACATCTGACATAAGACCTGTGCGACGAGCCTTAGTACCTAAGTTACCCATCATGCCCATCGTACCGTTAGTCATACCATGGTAAGCACCACGGAATGCGAACATCGTGTTACGGCCAGTCGTCTGTTTCGCCAGTTTAATAGCCGCTTCTACCGCGTCAGCACCAGAAGGCCCACAAAACTGAATCACACAGTTGTCACTCAGTTCTTGAGGAAGAAAAGACTTCACAGACTGAATAAAATGAGTTTTTGCAGAGGTAGCAATATCAAGCGTCTGATAAGGCAAGCCAGAATCTAGCTGATCTTTCAATGCTTGATTGATTTCTGGGTGGTTATAACCCAGCGCCAACGTACCTGCACCCGCAAGGCAATCCAAAAAGATTTGACCTCGAGTATCTTCCACTAAACAGCCATAAGCCTGTTTAATAGCAATCGGCAAGCGACGAGGATATGAACGAACTGCAGATTCGTGTTCAGCCTGATCAAGCAACACTTGATCTGGTGTTAAGTCGTACGTTCCCTCAACAACTGGAACCTGTGATGAAAAAATGTTTGCGATATTGTTATCGACTTCAAAGGCGGTGGTCATACTAGGTAATCCCTTGAAATATATTAGTTCTTCACCCTGTATTAATTGTCATTAGAAAAAGTTACAGGAGAAATAAGTAAACCTCCGGATTTGTCATCGCTTAGATGACAAACACAGATAATCATGTCACGACAATCGTGACTTCTATATGCGCTGGGACGTAATCAAGGTTCCGTAATACACCCGTTTTGCAAAACAGGGCATTTCGGCAGTATGAAGCTGATTAGTGTGTGTTTATTCAAAGGTTTCAATGTTGGGTTTCCCATTAATATGCTGCACTTACAGCATTAGTATCCCGTCTATCAACAAAAGGCTTTGCCGATACCTACCCTACGTAGTGTCACAATCAGCTTGAATGGTCACTACGCGTATCCCCCAGAGAATCAAGGCGTAAATTACGCTCCGAGATTGCGCGCGAATTTATCACAAAATAAAATCTTATGGCAATGATTTTTCATCATTGATTTGTTGATCTCGGACGCAAATGTATTTTGCCAATGGCGGCAACACTTGTAACCTTTATTTATATAAGGTAGTCACGAGGTATAACAGATGCACGTAACAAGCTGAAAACGTGCATAAATTAGGCTGGAAATAACAACACTGAGCTATGTAAGCAGAAATACGGTTGGGACGTGAGATAGGTAAAGGCTTCTAGAAACTGCCATTTCGGCTAGAGAGAAAACGAAAAAGCCCAGCATGAAAATGCTGGGCTTTCGAATTTTGGAGCGACACACGAGGTTCGAACTCGTGACCTCAACCTTGGCAAGGTTGCGCTCTACCAACTGAGCTAGTGTCGCATTGAGATGGTGCCCCGGGCCGGACTTGAACCGGCACAGCGCGAACGCCGAGGGATTTTAAATCCCTTGTGTCTACCAATTCCACCACCAGGGCACACAAATATACTTTGTGATGCCTCTACAGAAACGTAAAACACCATCTGATACCGCTTAACGCCATATCTTTAAATTTTGGAGCGACACACGAGGTTCGAACTCGTGACCTCAACCTTGGCAAGGTTGCGCTCTACCAACTGAGCTAGTGTCGCACTTATTCTCGAAAGCCATTTACTCTCGAAATAATAATGGAGGCGCCTCCCGGAGTCGAACCGAGGTCCACGGATTTGCAATCCGCTGCATAGCCACTCTGCCAAGGCGCCTCATTGCAAGAAAATAACCTTTTCTTACCACCCTTTTGAGCTGCGCTCTCTTGGGTACGGGATGCATTCTACGGATTCGAGCATTCTAGTCAACACTATTTTTATTTTTTTAAATCGTTTGACTAGAATTTGTGCGAAACACGGTAGATTGCTTAGTTTTAATACAAAAACTTGCTCAAATACACTTGTTTATCGTGAAATTTTGACTACTTCCCTACCATAGAAACCGGAGACCCAGCCCACATCAACCTTTCATAATCAGGTCATTCTTTGTATCGGATAAGCAACACAAAGAAAAACAGGATCTAAATCACATTTATTTTTTGTGCCACAATAGCTGTTGCTAGGTGAAGGGCACAAAAAAGCAGGCCATAATCGCCTGCTTAGTAAAAATACTTAATTGTTAGTGATGCTTCTCATCGAGCAAATCGTCTTTGGCTGCAGCAAGATATTGGATCATTGACCAATATGTGAGGACAGTAGCGATGTAGAGCGCAGCAAAGCCAACCCAAACCATCCATTCGTCATAACGCCATATCAACACCCATAACGCGAACATCTGTGCGACGGTCTTTACTTTACCTACCCACGAGACGGCAACACTAGCGCGTTTACCGATTTCAGCCATCCACTCTCTTAAAGCGGAAATGATAATTTCTCGGGCTATCATGGTAACCGCGGGAATCGTAACCCAAATAGAATGGTAATATTCGGTAATTAAAATCAGTGCAGTCGCAACCAATACTTTATCAGCCACAGGATCGATAAACGCACCAAACCGAGAAGTTTGGCCTAGTTTACGAGCTAGCATACCGTCTAGCCAGTCGGTAAAGCCCGCGATCCAAAACACCATTGCTGCCGCAAACGGTGCCCATGAATAAGGCAGATAAAAAACAACCACAAAAACTGGAATTAAGAACAGTCTAAGAAGAGACAGAATGTTCGGGATATTCAATCGCATTTTATTATTCTCTTACACATTGCGTGCTAATGTTGCGGGATTTTCCTTATTGTTTCAATGCTTGGAAAATAATTTCTGCTAAAGAGTGACTAATCCCCGGTACTTTGGCGATTTCTTCGACACTTGCACGTTTAAGTTCCTGTAATCCGCCCATGTATTTTAACAAAGCTTGACGTCGCTTCGGTCCAACACCTTCGATCCCTTCTAAAGCACTCGTGCGTCGTGTTTTACCGCGTTTAGCCCGATGTCCTGCAATCGCATGATTATGGCTTTCGTCCCGAATATGCTGAATAAGATGAAGCGCTGGTGCATCACTTGGCAGATTAAACTCATGTCCATCTACTGTTATTAACGTTTCAAGCCCTGGCTTACGCGTTACCCCTTTCGCAATACCAATCAAAACTGGTCGTTTTGGCCAATCGCCCCAATGTTGTGAAATGATTTCATGAGCACGATTTAGCTGACCTTTACCACCATCGATGAAAATGATGTCTGGGATTTTCTCCACATCCAGTTGCTTTGAGTATCGGCGATCCAGTACCTGTCCCATCGCGGCATAATCATCACCACCGGTAATCCCCGAGATGTTGTAACGGCGATATTCTTGTTTAACCGGTCCTTCATTATTGAAGACCACACACGATGCAATCGTGCTCTCTCCCATCGTATGGGAGATATCAAAACACTCCATGCGCGCTATCGACTCCATACTCAATGTTTCACGTAGGGCATGAAAGCGCTGGTTGATAGTCATCTTATGATTAATTTTAGTGGTAATTGCCGTCAGTGCATTGGTGTTCGACAGTTTGAGGTAGCGTCCTCTGACACCAGTGGGTGATGTATGAAAACGAACCTTACGTCCCGCAACTTCGGTGAGAGCTTTTTGAATCGGTCCAATATCCTCTGCCAGCTCCTGGTTGAGAATAATCCGGGCGGGAATGGTACGCGCTTCATTGTGGCTCAAATAATACTGAGTTAAGAAGCTATCAAACACTTCTTGCTGGCTAGTATTTTGCGGAATTTTAGGGAAGTGACTTCGACTGCCCAAAACCTTACCCTGACGAATCATCAGGATATGGATACACGCTATTCCGCTTTCTTGCGCAAACCCAAGCACATCCATATCGTCCATACTGTCTTCGGAAACGTACTGTTGTTCCTGAACTCGGCGTATTGCCTGAATCTGATCGCGAAACTTTGCCGCATCTTCAAAGCGTAGCTGATGGCTAGCATGCTCCATTTTGTCAATCAGCATCTTCAGTACTTGCTGGTCTTTACCTTGTAAAAACAAGCGAACAAAACCCACCAGCTCAGCATATTCTTCGTCTGAGATGATAGAGCTGACACACGGCCCTGCACAACGCCCAATTTGATACATCAAACATGGACGAGTACGGTTCGAATAGACGGTATCTTCGCATTGGCGAACAGGAAATATCTTTTGCAGTAGATGTAAAGTTTCTCGCACTGCACCGGAATCCGGATAAGGCCCAAAGTACTCACCTTTGCGCTTTTTAGCCCCTCGATGCATCGATAATCTTGGGTGTTTGTGCCCGCTGATAAAGATATACGGATAAGACTTATCGTCACGCAGAAGTACGTTGTATTTCGGTAAGTATTGCTTGATGTAATTGTGCTCAAGGATCAGCGCTTCGGTCTCGGTATGAGTGACCGTAACGTCGATTTTGGCAATATTGCGGACGAGTGCGCGAGTTTTTTCACTATCGACTTTTTTACGAAAGTAACTCGAAAGGCGCTTCTGGAGGTCTTTGGCTTTTCCGACATAAATAACAACAGCCTCGGCGTTGTACATTCTGTACACGCCGGGCTGATGAGTTACTGTCTTGAGAAAGGAAGCCGAATCAAAAGGAGGATTCACACTAAAGCGTCTCAGTGTCCAGCATTCCATGACGAATGGCTAAGTGCGTTAACTCAACATCGCCGTTAATGTCCAATTTGCTAAACAGTCTATAGCGGTAACTGTTCACCGTTTTTGGACTCAAGTTAAGTTGTTCAGAAATATCCGTTACTTTCTGACCCTTAGTAATCATCAACATGATTTGCAATTCACGTTCAGATAAATCTTTAAACGGGTTTTCAGAAGCAGGTGAGAATTGACTCAATGCCATCTGCTGCGCAATCTCTGGAGAGATGTAACGCTGCCCACTATTTACCACACGAATCGCGTTAACCATCTCGTCTGGGCCTGCACCTTTGGTTAAATAACCAGAAGCGCCCGCCTGCATTACTTTGGTTGGAAACGGATTTTCCGTATGAACGGTAAGTACGATGATTTTTACATCAGGATTCAAGCGAAGAATCTTCTTAGTGGCTTCTAAGCCACCGATTCCTGGCATGTTCATGTCCATCAAAACGACGTCAGCATGATTACTGCGACACCATTTTACTGCCTCTTCACCGCTGTCAGCTTCTCCTGCTACGTTCATTCCACGGACGTCTTCAATAATACGTCGTATCCCTGTGCGAACCAGCTCGTGATCATCTACAAGGAAAACATTTATCAAACTTGTATCTCCACACTTTCTATTGGTTCTGCACCCACATGATGTTCTATGTGGATATCAGTATGACGCCTAATACTAACGTATTTGACGACAAATTGCTTTCTATGAATATGTGCTCAAACGCAAACTTTGGCAAGTACTTATTCATAAACCACTCGGTTACTTCAGAGCGTACTGTGCAGAACCGAAATATAATACAGATTAATTAACAACATTAATTGTAATAAATCAAGCAACTAGATTTTATATTGCCCAGTGCAACTCAATATCAGCGCCAAATGGTCAATCTATAAACGAGATGCCGTGCTCCGAATTCAGAAACCAAGTATCGGCTTGCGGCAATGTCATCGTTTGAATTCAACGCTATTCTTATCTGCTGGGCATTGGGCATACAACCGCGATACCCGAAACTGATTCGACAAGAAAACCAGCAACGGCCATCACTACGCGTTTCCTTCTTATCTCTTGGTGCTAGAATACCAGGCTTAAATTATCGATAAGGTTTTTCTCACTTGAACATCCAGCAAGGCTTCCTACTCACTCGTCAGGCACGAGATATCCAAGGTCAGACTCAGATAGAGCTATGGGTATCGACCGAAGCTGGACCCACTCAGTTGCTGATTCATGGCGAAAAACCCGTTTTCTTTATTTCTCAAGCAGACTTAGAGCAAGTCAGAGAGCTCGCCCAAGCAAGCAAACTTCACGTTGAATTTCGTTTGCTGGAGATTAAAACGTTCGATCACACTGCTCTTGTGGCTTGCTATACAAAACTTACCCGAGATGCCATTTCGTTACAGGGTAACCTTACACATCACGACATTACCACATACGAAGGCGATATTCGGCTTGCTGATCGCTATTTGATGGAACGCTTCATCAGAGGTGGCATCGAATTTACAGGCAACCAGCAAGATTTCAACGGATATCAACGCGTTCAACATGCAAAATGTCGATCTGGTGACTATGCACCTAAACTGCAAGTCGTCTCTTTAGATATCGAGTGTTCTGAAAAAGGCATTCTCTATTCTATCGGCCTAGACAGTCCAATGGACTCGCGAGTCATTATGATAGGCGGTCCTGAACCTGCCGATACCCCTATCCAATGGGTGCAAAACGAGAAAGCCTTACTGGACGCTTTAGTCGCATGGTTTAAACAGTTTGACCCTGATGTGGTGGTCGGCTGGAACGTGATTGACTTCGATTTCCGCTTGCTGCACAAACGGGCGGAATGGCACAACATGAAGCTCAAATTAGGAAGAGCGGATCAAGCGAGCTTCTTTCGTAGTTCATCACAAAGCCAACAGGGGTTCATTACTATTCCCGGACGTGTGGTAATGGATGGTATCGACACGCTAAAAACAGCGACATACCACTTTCGTTCATGGTCACTGGAATCCGTCTCACAGGAACTACTCGGTGAAGGCAAAGAAATTCACAACGTGCATGATCGTATGGATGAGATCAATCGCATGTATCGTTCAGATAAGCCCTCTTTAGCGAAGTATAATCTTCAGGATTGTGTGCTGGTCAATAAAATCTTCGATCATACTCATCTGCTCGCTTTCGCGATAGAACGTTCACGATTGACTGGCGTAGAGCTGGATCGAGTTGGAGGTTCCGTCGCCGCATTTACTAATCTCTATCTACCGCAAATTCACCGCGCGGGTTATGTTGCACCGAACTTACACCCTGAAAATTGGATAGCCAGCCCCGGAGGGTACGTAATGGATTCAATTCCGAACCTTTACGACTCCGTTTTAGTTTTGGATTTTAAGAGCCTGTACCCGTCCATCATTCGCTCGTTCTTAATTGATCCAATGGGGCTTGTTGAAGGGCTTCAACTTGAAATTGGCAAACAAGACAACCAAGCCGTGCCCGGGTTTCGCGGCGGCCAATTCCATCGCACAAAACACTTTTTGCCCGAGATGATTGAAAAGCTCTGGGCGGCACGTGATGTCGCCAAGAAAAACAACGAAAAAGCGTTCTCTCAGGCGATTAAAATCATCATGAACTCATTCTATGGCGTGCTAGGTTCGTCAGGTTGCCGCTTTTTTGATACACGACTGGCATCCAGTATTACCATGCGCGGCCACGAGATCATGAAACAGACCAAAGTGCTGATCGAAGAGCAAGGTTATCAGGTGATTTACGGTGATACAGACTCAACCTTTGTGTCGCTAAACCGCACTTATACTCAGGCAGAAGCAGATAAAGTCGGAAATCAATTAGTCGATCACATTAACACCTGGTGGCAAGCGCATCTTCGTTCGGAATACAACCTCACTTCAATGCTAGAAATCGAATACGAGACCCACTATCGTAAATTTTTGATGCCCACGATCCGCGGCGCGGAAACTGGCTCGAAAAAGCGTTACGCAGGCTTAATTGGTGAAGGCGAACAAGAGCAGATAATTTTCAAAGGGCTAGAAAGTGCACGCACAGACTGGACACCGCTGGCGCAAAAATTCCAAAACACACTCTATGGCATGATCTTCCATGGCGAAGACCCAAGTGATTATGTGCGCGAAATGGTTGAGAAAACCAATAATGGTGAATTCGATGACCAGCTGGTTTATCAGAAGCAGCTGCGCCGTAAACTGCACGAATACCAAAAGAACATTCCGCCCCAAGTGCGTGCCGCTCGACTGGCAGACGAAATCAATGCCAAGCTTGGTCGACCGCTACAGTATCAGAACCGTGGTCGAATAGAGTATGTGATTACCGTCAATGGGCCTGAGCCACATGAATACCGTAGTAGCCTGATTGACTATCAACACTATATTGATAAGCAATTGAAGCCTGTCGCAGATGCCATTTTACCTTTTATTGGCACCGACTTTGAAACCTTGTCGGCTCCGCAGATGGGCTTGTTTTAACAACCAGCTTTAGCTAACCGATGCGAAACTCTGTTTTTTGATACTGCTTGACCAGCCAGCTGCCAAAGCTATCTAAAAGCCCTACTACCGAGCGTTTCGGGATAGTTCGTCCTGCAAGCAATATACCCAGGCGTTCGATCTCCAAATGCTTTTCTGGATGATAAGTCAAAAACACCTGACCACATTCGACAGGATCGTCAAACCAGCGCTTATCGCGGTACATAATCAGAGAATACGACGCTCGCAGCAACTTTTTGGCAATGATCGTTTGAGCTTGAGTTTGCTCTTCAACATTTTTTGCCTGAGCAATTTTCGCACGATAGACAGAGAGCCACTCTTCTACATCCATATTCCAATGCTTGGCAATCTCCCAACTTGGAACATAATCGCCAAAGCAGTCTGATAAGTCATTACCATAAATACAGACACAGCAATGTTTGAGCATAAAGCCCCAGGTAAAAATACTGTCGAGATTCGCCACCTCACTAACCAGTGCTGTTCGAACTGAAACGCCGTTTACTTGAGGATACCCTTGCTGTGTACGCCACTTGATAGTGTTCAATAATGTGGCCCGGTTAGACTCAAATGCCGCTTTTGTTACAACGACTAAATCTAGGTTCGATTTACCTGCGACAGCCGTTTTACGCGCAACGCTGCCATAGACATACACACTATGTAAGTTCTGCCCTAGCCCACCTTTAAGGCACATCAGAACTTCTCTGATCAGAGGTTCGAATTCGGTTTGAAAAGGTTGTTTTGAGTCGATAACAGGAAGAGACATTGGAAATAACACGATCTAAAGCTTAAGATTCAGGAACATTATGATCCACCAGCACTGATTTTGGATCAAGCCTAATAATGCGTTTATTCATGAGAGGTGATGCCTATTTCAACGATGAATTTTGATGCTAGAAAGGCAACTTAACGCTATAATCATTGAGTTTTGCGTAATAAGTATCAATAGGAAAATACAATGCCAAAGGCAAGTGAAATCAAGAAAGGCTTCGCAATCGAGTCTAATGGTAAAACCCTTCTAGTTAAAGACATCGAAGTAACGACTCCAGGCGGTCGTGGCGGCGCGAAAATCTACAAGATGCGTTGTACTGATCTAACAACCGGTGCACGCGTAGACGAGCGTTACAAGTCTGATGATGTTGTTGAAACGGTTGAAATGAACAAGCGTGCCGTTGTGTACTCATACGCAGACGGCGATGAGCATATCTTCATGGATAACGAAGATTACTCACAATACACATTTAAAGAGAATGATGTAGCCGACGATCTGCTGTTCATCAATGAAGACACACAAGGTATCCACGTTATCGTGGTAGACGGTTCAGCGGTTGGCCTTGAACTACCTTCTTCTGTTGAACTAGTGATTGAAGAAACAGACCCATCAATCAAAGGTGCGTCAGCGTCTGCACGTACTAAACCTGCCCGCTTCGCTTCTGGCCTTACTGTTCAAGTTCCAGAGTACATCGCAACAGGTGACCGAGTAGTGATTAACACTGCAGAACGTAAATACATGAGCCGAGCATAAGCATGTCTGATTTGATTTCTTACGACGACGTTATCGACGCAGCGTACGACATT
Organism: Vibrio sp. J1-1; assembly: GCF_021728395.1. GTDB lineage: Bacteria > Pseudomonadota > Gammaproteobacteria > Enterobacterales > Vibrionaceae > Vibrio. The sequence goes on from NZ_JAKKCM010000006.1 coordinate 86,870, forward strand.
TTTCTTGAAATGGCTCCAGATAACCTCGAGCCAGCTGATGTCATTCTGTTTACTGCACAGTTTGAAGATCGTGGTGCCGCGGAACTTGTCGAAACCGGTGATGACTGGGTTGAACATGTCGGCTTCGAGATCGACAAAGAGGTGTATGCAGAAGTGCGTATCGGCCTAGTAAACGAGGAAAATGACGTACTTGATGACGTGTTTGCTCGTATGCTAATCAGCCGAGACCCAGACCACAAGTTCTGTCATATGCTTTGGAAGCGCGACTAACGCTTCCCTAACTGATAAGTAAAACACCAGCCTTCGAGCTGGTGTTTTTTATTCGCTTGCAATAAGAAAAAGGCTTGCCAATGGGCAAGCCTTTCTAATTTTTTAGCCGAGCTTAACGATGCTTGTTGCGAACGCCTTGCTCACCAGCACTTTTCTTTGTCTTGCGACGAGCAGGATTATTGCTGCGGCCTTTAGGCGTATTTACACGCTCTTCGTGGCGCTTAACTGCACGACGAATTTTCTGGCTACGTGCACGTTCACGTTTACGTGAGGTGTTATCTTTGTTCAGATCAAGCATGGTTTCTTTCTCTGGGCGAAGTTCTACTAGCTCACGCAGGTAGTTTACTTCTTTCAGGTCCAGTTCCATCCAACCACCACGTGGCAGCTTTTTGTCTAGGAAGATATCACCGTAACGAACACGCTTCAGACGGCTTACCGTACAATCTTGAGATTCCCATAGACGACGGACTTCTCGGTTACGACCTTCATTGATTACAACATAGAAGGTGTGGTTCATGCCTTCACCACCAGCGTAAACAACGTCTTCAAAGCGAGCCATACCGTCTTCTAGCTCTACGCCTTTTACTAGATTACGAACTTTTTGTTCAGTTACTTCACCGAACACACGTACTAGATATTCACGCTCAACCTGGCGACTTGGGTGCATTAGGCGGTTTGCCAATTCACCATCCGTAGTGAAAAGCAGCAGACCTGAAGTGTTTGCATCCAGACGACCTACTGAAATCCAACGCGAGCCACGAATTTTTGGCAGGCGATCAAAAACAGTACGGCGACCTTCTGGATCATGACGAGTACACAGTTCACCTTCAGGCTTGTAGTATGCCAGCACACGACAGACCACTTCCTCTTGTATCTTCGCAGACACAATGTGACCATCGATACGAACGACACTGCTCTCATCTTCAAGTCTTTCACCAAGTTTAGCGACATTACCGTTCACGCTTACGCGGCCGGATTTAATTAACGATTCAATCTCGCGACGAGAACCGTGACCAGCACGTGCTAATACTTTTTGTAACTTTTCGCTCATTTATCTACCTATGTGTCGTCTTCACAGACGTCTAGACCAGGATTGGTCTGTATTATGCAATCTACCCATCTTCACGGGATTTTTTCAGTCCGCCATTATACGTAACTTTCTGACTTAATGTAAGCAAAATCCACGTAGTCCTCTGCTACACAATCTAGTTAAAAAACCGTGGCCTTTTACCACTAAAAAACAAAAGGAGGCACATTGGCCTCCTTTCATTATCAACGATGATATGTGATTTACTCAAACGGTGCAGGGTCACCAGCTCCTAAGCGAGCCACTACGGGCTCTCCTTCACTAAAATCGATCACTGTCGTTGGCTGCTCGCCTAAGTAGCCACCGTTAAGTATCACATCTACTGCATGCTCCAACTTATCACGGATGTCTTCTGGATCTGACTCAGTGACGTCACTGTTCGGCAGGATCAACGACGTAGACATCATCGGCTCACCTAATGCTTCGAGCAGATCAAGCGCGATCTGGTTATTAGGAACACGAATACCGATGGTTTTACGCTTTGCATTCATCAAACGACGAGGCACTTCTTTTGTGCCTTTGAAGATGAATGTGTAAGGTCCCGGTGTATTGCTTTTCAATAATCGAAACGCGCTGTTATCTACGCGTGCGTACAGCGAAATCTCCGATAAATCTCTACATAACAACGTGAAGTTGTGCTTATCGTTCAGTCGACGGATCTGACAGATACGCTCTAACGCCTGTTTGTTCTCCAGTTGACAGCCAAGCGCATAACCCGAGTCGGTTGGGTAAACCACGACACCGCCGTTACGAATGATTGCTACTGCTTGATTAATCAAGCGAGCCTGTGGGTTTTCTGGATGAACGTAAAAAAACTGGCTCATTGTAATTCCTCATTATCGAGCCTCTCGGCTCTATATCCTTATGGAGCGTGGACTTCGTTGCGATCCAACGAAGGGTCAATGCCCCAATCTTTCCAAACTGGTTCTACGCCGGACGGCAACCAGAGGTTTCGACCCAACTCCATCCAAGGAGATGGATAGTGAAAGTCGCTACCTTGGGACGCTAATAGTTTGTATTGTATAGCATAATCCGCCAGGTTGCGTCTTTCTTGTTGTGCTTGTTGTGGCTGAGCGACTTCCATCGCGTCACCATTTGCTTCCGCGAATGCAGCAAGAAGACGCTTAATCCACTTTGCTGTCAACTGATATCGCCCCGGATGAGCTAACACCGCGTGGCCACCAGCAGCGTGAATCGAATCTATTGCATCTTTCATCGAACACCAATTTGGTGGCACATAACCGGGGTTGTTACGCGTTAGGTATTTTTTAAACACCATTTGCATATTTTTAGCGAAACCATTGTCAACCAACCATTTCGCAAAATGCGCACGTGTAATTGGCGCACCGCCCGCAATCTGTTGTACCTCTTCCAGAACGCCTTCGCGGGTCGCTTTCTGCAGACGCGATGCGATCAACTCGGCACGAGTGATTCGATGCTGTTTTTGTTGTTCAATAAGCGTCTTCAACGCTGGATTATCGGGATCAATATTCAAACCCACGATATGGATATCTTTATTTTGCCAAACGGTTGAGATTTCGATGCCATTAATGATTTGTATCGGCAACTGATTCTCTTTTACATACTGTTTTGCTGGCACTAAACCGTCAACGGTATCATGGTCTGTAATCGCCAAAACTTCGATATCAAAACTCAGTGCCCTATCCACTAAATCTTTCGGTTCCAGTCGGCCATCAGAAGCTGTGGTATGGCTGTGTAAATCAATTCTCATATTTTTTATCGTTTTAATGCTGTTTTGGGGTTGACTTTTCATCTCCGCACTAGTTAACTAGTACGCAAATACAGAACTCATTATTCAAGGCTCACTATGTTACAAGAATTGAAGCAAAACCAAAAAGCGAAAGTTGCAGTTTGTCTGAACAAGACAAGCTCGGCAGACGTTGCTTGGTGGCGCACTTGGACAAGTTCTTGGTGGGCAAACGTGTACTTCTAGTTTAGAAATTAAAACGTTAAAAAGCCCGCTTCCAAAGCGGGCTTTTTATTTTTTCGCCCTTTTCACGTTTAACTGCTTAAACATTAACCGGATCTCGTAAACTCTTAATTGGGCCTACGCCTAGTTTATGCCACTATGTTCAGCAGGAAGATTAAAATAGCTATAAGGAGGTCTTGTGAACAAGGCCATTGAAATCAAGAATCTTGGACAACTGGAAGTATTAACGGCTTCTGTTCCTTACAATCAAGACCCGACCCGCTTGTTTCACACCCTATGTGAAAATAAGACGGATAGCTTACTTCTAGAATCTGCGGAAATTGATTCGAAACAGGATTTGAAGTCACTTTTGATCGTCGACTCTGCGGTTCGCATTGTTTGTTATGACCACTCCGTCACCATGCATGCATTAACGGACAATGGTAAAAACTTGCTTGCTCATCTCAATAACAACGTACGTAGTGACGTCACTTCTCAATTTGATGGTGAGACTTTCACGCTAGACTTTGCCCAACCATGCGACACTCTGGATGAAGATTCTCGCTTACGTGAAGCTTCTTCATTCGATGCACTGCGTTTGGTTCAACACAGTTTTGATCTTGCAGATAAAGATAAGCACGCGATTTTCCTTGGTGGTTTATTCGCTTACGACTTAGTGGCAAGTTTCGAACCTTTGGGTCATGCAGATGCGACCAATCAATGTCCAGATTACGTGTTTTACGTAGCGGAAACTCTACTCGTCGTTGACCATCAAACTGAGTCTTGCCATTTGCAAGCAACGCTATTTGTCGATAACTCACAACAAGCAACCTTAGAAGCTCGCATTGCAGAGATAGGCGAACAATGTAGCGCACCTAAGCATCTGCCTAGTGCGGCTAAACTGACCGATGTGACGGCTCAACCAAGCATATCTGATGAAGACTTCTGCCAGATTGTAAGTGATTTAAAAGAGTATGTAGTGAAAGGGGATATTTTCCAGGTTGTCCCTTCACGCCGTTTCACGCTTCCTTGCCCTTCCCCGCTGGCGGCATATAAAGAGCTGAAGAAGAGCAACCCAAGTCCATACATGTTTTACATGCAAGATGAGTTATTCACTCTATTTGGGGCCTCTCCAGAAAGTGCATTGAAGTACGAAACCGACACCAATCAGGTCGAGATATACCCAATCGCAGGCACTCGCCGCCGTGGCAAACGCCCGAACGGAGAAATCGACTTTGATCTCGACAGCCGCATTGAACTTGAACTGCGTACTGACATGAAAGAAAACGCAGAACACATGATGTTAGTTGACCTGGCACGTAACGACGTCGCACGTATCTCTAAAGCAGGTAGCCGCTATGTAGCCGATCTACTTAAAGTCGACCGCTACAGTCATGTCATGCACTTGGTGTCTCGTGTCGTTGGCCAATTACGTGAAGATTTAGACGCACTGCACGCTTATCAGGCAAGCATGAATATGGGCACACTGACAGGCGCGCCAAAAATTCGCGCTATGCAGTTGATTCGTGACGTGGAAGGTGTACGCCGCGGAAGCTATGGCGGTGCAGTTGGCTACCTAACCGGAGAAGGCACACTCGATACGTGTATCGTGATTCGCTCTGCGTATGTTGAAAACGGTATTGCTCAAGTACAAGCAGGCGCTGGTGTGGTGTTCGATTCAGCCCCACAAGCAGAGGCGGATGAAACCCGCGGTAAGGCACAAGCCGTTATTTCTGCTATTCAAGCAGCCCATTCTCAACCTACAAAGAAGGAGGAGTAGCAGACCATGGCTAATATTGTATTTATCGATAATTTTGACTCTTTTACTTATAACCTAGTGGATCAATTTCGTTCACTCGGCCACTCAGTAAAAATTTACCGTAATAATATCTCGGCAGAAAACATAGAGCAGGCAGTAAATGACCTGGAGAACCCGGTTGTTCTTCTTTCGCCTGGTCCGGGCGCCCCTTCTGAAGCGGGCTCAATGCCAGACTTAATTCAGCGCATGAAAGGCAAAGTGCCAATGATAGGCATCTGTCTTGGCCATCAAGCCATCGTTGAAGCTTATGGCGGCACTGTTGCGGGCGCAGGCGAGATCATTCACGGCAAAGTGTCGATGATGGAACATGAAAATCACGCCACTTACGCCAATTTGCCATCGCCACTGGCTATTGCTCGTTATCACTCATTGGTCGCAACCTCTGTTCCAGAAACGCTGACCGTTACCGCTGAAGTGGACGGACTAACCATGTCAGTAGTACACGAGAAAGATAAAGTTTGCGGATTCCAGTTCCACCCGGAATCAATTATGACCACGTATGGAGCTACCCTACTAGCCAATGCTATCGAATGGGCACTTGAGAAAAACAACGCATAAGGACATAGGGAGAGGAATTATGGAAGCGATTATCAACAAACTATACGAACAACAGTCTCTTACTCAAGAAGAAAGCCAGCAATTATTCGATACCATTATCCGTGGTGAACTCGACCCAATTTTGATGGCATCTGTTCTAACGGCGTTAAAGATTAAAGGGGAAACCCCCGAAGAGATTGCAGGTGCGGCAAAAGCTCTACTTGCCAACGCAAAACCATTCCCGCGTCCAGACTATGACTTTGCCGATATCGTCGGTACGGGCGGTGATGGTCACGATACCATCAATATTTCCACCACAGCAGCTTTTGTCGCGGCGGCATGTGGCGTAAAAGTAGCGAAACATGGTAACCGCAGTGTATCCAGTAAATCGGGCTCTTCTGATCTCTTGGATTCTTTTGGCATCAACCTTGCCATGAGCCCTGAAGATACACGCACAGCCATGGACGAGATCGGCGTTGCATTTCTATTTGCCCCTCAATACCACGGCGGTGTGCGTCATGCGATGCCAGTACGTCAAACCATGAAAACACGCACCATCTTCAATATTCTCGGTCCACTGATTAACCCTGCTCGCCCTAACATTGAATTAATGGGCGTTTACAGCGAAGAACTAGTTCGTCCTATCGCAGAAACCATGCTACAAATGGGTATGAAGCGCGCAGCAGTGGTACACGGTAGTGGTTTGGATGAAGTTGCTATTCATGGGCCAACCACCGTGGCAGAAATTAAAGATGGTAAAATTGTCGAGTACACACTGACGCCAGAAGACTTCGGCCTAGAGACACACCCGCTAGAAGCGATTAAAGGTGGCGCTCCAGAAGAGAATAAAGCCATCACCACTAATATTCTCACGGGAAAAGGAACCGACGCTCAGCTTGGTGCTGTCGCGGCGAACGTGGCCTTGCTCATGCGTCTGTTCGGTCACGAAGATTTAAAAACCAATACGCAGCAAGCGATTGAGGCAATGAATTCAGGCAAGGCTTATCAGTTAGTACAGCAACTTGCCGAACACGCTTAAGGAAATAATCAAGATGACGGATTTCAACCCTCAAAAAGCGGATAACCTTTCAGAGCACGTGTCAAAAAAAGAAGCAGAAATGGCGGAAGTACTCGCTAAGATTGTTCGTGACAAATATACGTGGGTCGCAGAACGTAAAGCTTCTCAGCATTTGAGTACATTTCAATCCGATTTAGAACTGTCAGATCGTAGCTTCTACGACGCACTCAGCGGCGAAAAAACGGTCTTTATTACCGAGTGTAAAAAAGCCTCACCTTCGAAAGGGCTCATCAGAGACAACTTCGATCTAGACTACATCGCATCGGTTTACAACAGTCATGCTGATGCCATTTCTGTCTTAACTGACGAGAAATACTTTCAGGGCAGCTTCGACTTTATTCCACAAGTGCGCAGCCAGGTCACTCAGCCAGTACTTTGTAAAGATTTTATGGTGGACGTTTACCAAGTTTACTTGGCGCGTCACTACGGGGCTGACGCCATCTTATTGATGCTGTCTGTGCTCAAAGATGAAGAGTACAAAGCATTAGCTGAAGTCGCACACAGCCTGAAAATGGGGATTCTGACAGAAGTCAGTAACGAAGAAGAGCTACATCGTGCGGTTGACTTGGGAGCCCTTGTTATCGGCATCAACAACCGTAACCTACGCGATTTAAGTACTGACTTAAACCGTACCAAAGAGCTGGCACCATTGATTCGAAAACTCGCCCCAGAAGCGACGGTTATTTCAGAGTCAGGCATTTACACCCACCAGCAAGTTCGCGATTTAGCGGCTTATGCTGACGGATTCCTGATTGGCAGCTCACTTATGTCAGAAGACAACCTGGAGCTCGCGGTTCGCAAGGTGACATTGGGTGAAAATAAAGTTTGTGGCTTGACCCACCCTGACGACGCAGCAAAAGCGTATAAAGCAGGCGCAGTGTTTGGTGGCCTGATTTTCGTCGAACAATCAAAACGTTCCGTCGATCTTGAAACAGCTCGTATGACGATGAGCGGTGCTCCGCTTCAATACGTGGGTGTTTTTCAAAATCATGAGATTGACTTTGTGGCTTCGATAGTCACATCACTCGGCTTGAAAGCGGTGCAACTGCATGGCGCTGAAGATCAAAGCTACGTCAACCAGTTAAAGGCCGAGCTTCCTGCTGGCGTTGAAATTTGGAAAGCGTATGGCGTCAAAGAGAGCGTGCCGTCTTTGCTTGCTGAAAACGTTGATCGTCATCTACTGGATGCACAAGTAGGAAATCAATCGGGCGGCACCGGGCAAGCATTCGATTGGTCACTTATCGGCGACACGAGTCAAATTATGCTGGCAGGTGGACTCTCGCCTGAGAATGCTCAACAAGCGGCATCACTAGGCTGCTTGGGATTGGATTTAAACTCTGGCGTAGAAAGCGCGCCAGGTAAAAAAGATGCACAGAAGTTGCAGGCCGCGTTTAACGCAATTCGCAACTACTAAAATTATTCGTAGCAAAAAAATACGAGAAGGACTATCACGATGGCAAAACTGAATGCCTACTTTGGCGAATATGGCGGTCAGTACGTTCCGCAAATCCTCGTTCCTGCATTGGAGCAACTTGAGCAAGCGTTTATTGATGCACAGGAAGATCCAGAGTTCCGTAGCGAATTCATGACACTTCTTCAGGAGTACGCAGGTCGCCCTACCGCGCTGACGCTTACTCGAAACTTAACCAAAGGTACAAAAACCAAACTGTACCTAAAGCGTGAAGACTTACTCCACGGCGGTGCACACAAAACTAACCAGGTGCTAGGTCAGGCTCTACTGGCTAAGCGCATGGGCAAAACAGAAATCATCGCCGAAACTGGCGCTGGTCAACATGGCGTAGCCACAGCACTTGCATGTGCGCTACTTGGCCTGAAATGTCGCGTATATATGGGTGCTAAAGACGTTGAGCGTCAAAGCCCGAACGTGTTCCGCATGAAACTCATGGGCGCTGAAGTCATTCCAGTACACTCAGGCTCTGCCACTCTGAAAGATGCGTGTAATGAAGCACTACGTGACTGGTCAGCAACTTACGAAGAAGCACACTACCTACTTGGTACTGCAGCGGGTCCTCACCCGTTCCCAACTATCGTTCGCGAATTTCAGCGTATGATTGGTGAAGAAACCAAGAACCAGATTCTGGCTCGTGAAGGACGTCTTCCAGATGCGGTCATCGCTTGTGTTGGTGGTGGTTCTAACGCCATTGGTATGTTTGCTGATTTTATCGAAGAGGAAGGTGTGCGCCTTATTGGTGTCGAACCTGCGGGTAAAGGTATTGATACCGACCAACACGGTGCGCCGCTGAAACACGGTAAGACAGGCATTTATTTCGGTATGAAAGCGCCAATCATGCAAGATGAAAACGGACAGATCGAAGAGTCCTACTCTGTTTCTGCGGGTCTTGATTTTCCATCAGTGGGCCCTCAGCACGCACACTTGAATTCTATTGGCCGTGCGGAATACGCTAACGTCACCGATGATGAAGCGCTAGATGCGTTTCAGGAAATCGCGCGTAGCGAAGGTATCATTGCGGCTCTTGAATCATCTCACGCACTTGCGCACGCGCTGCGTATGGCTCGCGAGAATCCAGAAAAAGAACAGCTTTTGGTCGTCAACTTATCCGGTCGTGGTGACAAAGACATCTTCACCGTAAACGCCATCCTAGAAGAAAAAGGAGTGATCTAATGAGTCGTTATGAGAAGATGTTTGCTCGCCTGAACGAAAAGAACCAAGGTGCGTTTGTACCGTTCGTAACGGTTGGTGATCCAAATGCAGAGCAGTCATACAAAATAATGGAAACTCTGGTTGAATCAGGTGCTGACGCACTTGAGCTAGGTATCCCTTTCTCCGATCCTCTTGCAGATGGCCCAACAATCCAGGGCGCAAATAAGCGTGCTTTGGAATCAGGTGCAACACCAGGTATCTGCTTTGAGCAAATCGGTAAAATTCGCGCAAAATACCCAGAACTGCCTATTGGCCTTTTGATGTATGCAAACCTCGTATACTCACGTGGTATTGAGAACTTTTACGAACTCTGTGCAAAAGCTGGTATCGATTCCGTTCTGATTGCCGACGTACCAACCAATGAAAGCGCAGAGTTTGTCGCAGCAGCAGAGAAGTTCGGTATTCACCCGATATTTATTGCACCTCCAACGGCCAGTGATGAAACCTTAGAACAAGTTGCAGAATTGAGCGGAGGTTACACATACCTGCTTTCTCGCGCAGGCGTGACAGGTACCGAAACCAAAGCGAATATGCCAGTCGGACAGTTGCTAGAAAGACTGAGTCAGTTCGATGCACCACCAGCATTACTTGGCTTCGGTATCTCGGAGCCAGAACAAGTGAAGCAGGCGATAGAAGCCGGTGCTGCTGGCGCTATCTCTGGTTCAGCCGTGGTTAAAATCATTGAAACGAACACAGAGCAGCCACAGATTATGTTGGACAAGCTTGGTGAGTTTGTTTCGGCAATGAAGGCAGCCACTCAAAAATAAGCATTCTTCTTGAAGATTAATAAACGCCCACTAATTACAATAAGTGGGCGTTTTTTTGTCTGGTGGATGAACGACTCAACTCTCTATCTAAGCGTCTGACTTTTCATATAAACCACTTCTCAAACAAACCGCTTCTTAAACTAACGATGCTCACTCAAATAGAGACCCATCACAAATTCAGATTATAACCTTCTCTCGACATAAGCCCCCTTGAGTGCATCGAATTATAAAATGTTAAAATAGCTCAGTTAACAGTGCTGCATTAAGGTACCGACATGGAAGAGTTAAAAAAGTTGTTGCTTCAATGCCCCGTCCTATCTGGATTACCTGAAGAGGGCATAAATGACGCGGTACAAATTGCAAGGACCCGGCATTTCGACGAAAAAGCGCTTATCTGCAATAAAGGAGACAAGCATTCATCTCTAATGGTGATTGCTAAAGGAGCAGTAAGAGTCAACTCGATAAGTACAAAAGGTAAGGAAGTCACGTTAATGATTTTCGATGCTGGCGGCTGGTTCGGAGATAATGTTTTCTCGCCAGGCATGCCGCGCATATTCGGAGCAACGGCTCATTCCGACGTGACACTCCTAGAACTACAAGGGGATAAATTCCGTCAGTTGCTAGCGAAGTACCCTCAAAGTTACCCGGTCATTCTGGATCTTATGAGTCGAAGACTATGGTCAGCAATATCCGTTATAGAAGATGATGCAATACGAGGCATCGAAGAGCGCATTGGTCGCCGGTTACTTTTACTCGCGACTTATCAAACCAATCGGGCAATAAGTGCCGATCCTTGTGTGGTTCGTGTAACACGAGAACACATCGCGAATATGATGGGACTAACCCGCCAAAGTGTGCACAAAGTATTAAAAAAACTTGAAGAATTGGGAATACTTAAGCTGAGCTACGGGAGCATCACTATTCCCAACCCTTTAGAGATGGAAGAGTATCTCAAACAACTCGAATAACCCAACCGCTGCATCATCCCGATCTTCAGAAAACAAAAAAGCCAGCTAATCACTAGCTGGCTTTGCATTTAATCATCTGTCTAAGCGACTTTGAGTTCTGCTTTCAACTCGCGCTTTAAGATCTTACCTGTTGCACTCATCGGGAGTTGGTCACGAATTTCAACAAAACGAGGATATTTAAATGCCGCTAAATGTTCACGTCCCCAAGCCTGAAGCTCCGCCGCTTCAATATCTTGATCAGGTTTAAGAACCACGTAAGCCTTAATTTCCTCTCCGTACTCTTGATGAGGAATACCAATCACCGCAACCATCGCAACGGCAGGGTGTGTCATGAATACTTCTTCAATTTCACGAGGGTAAACGTTAAAGCCGCCACGAATAATCAAGTCTTTGATTCGATCCACAATGTACAAGTTGCCTGCTTCATCGAAGCGACCAACGTCACCGGTGTGGAACCAGCCGTTTTTCAGCACAGACTCTGTTACTTCTGGACGCCCCAAGTAACCTTTCATGACGTTATGACCACGAACGACGATTTCACCTTCTTCACCTAAAGCCACTTTATTACCATCTAAATCGACAAGCTTAACCTCCACACCTTGGATAGGCTGGCCAACCGATCCAGGAATTCGCTCTTGATCTAAATGGTTGAAACAGGCAATAGGACTCGTTTCAGATAAACCGTAACCTTCCAGAATAGGCACGTTGAACTTTTCTTCAAACGCACGGAACACTTCTGTTGGTAACGATGAACCACCACTTGCCGCCACACGTAGCGACGAAATATCATAATCAGTATCTGCATGAAGCATACCGATGTACATTGTTGGTACACCAGCGAAAATGGTCACTTTGTGTTTTTCGATCAATTCAAGAATATGAGAAGGTTCAAATCGAGGAACAAGAACCAAAGTTGCACCACCCAAGACACTTGCATTCAAGTGCACGGTTTGACCAAATGTATGGAATAGAGGCAAGGTTACTAAGTGTACATCGTCCCCTTGCATGGCCATGACGTTCTGCCCAACAATAGCATTCATCACAATGTTTTGTTGCGTTAACTCCGCCCCTTTCGGCATTCCGGTCGTACCCGAGGTATACAACACAACACAGGTGTCATCCGCATTACGTGGCACGTAATCAGTTAGTGGTTCAACGTCACGAATAAAGGCGTTAAGTGTTGGTACACCACCCCACTCTAAATCAGCCTGCGACTGGGTCATTACCACCATGTGTTCGCAGGTTTCAACTTCCTTAAAAGCTTTCACACCTTCTCTGGCCATTGGCAGCTCTGGCGTACCTTCAAAACAGAAGAAAAACTTAGCGTTTGAGTCTTCTAGGTGATATTTAATTTCTCTTGCTTTCAACAACACGTTGAGTGGTACGGCAACTGCACCCGCTTTCTGAACAGCGAAATAGATAAACGCAAAGAAAGGCAGATTAGGACACGACAACGCGACTCGGTCACCCGGTTTGACACCACTATTGATCAAAGACGTCGCGATTTTGCCTGCGATCGCATCAAATTGAGAATAAGAAACTTCCAAGTCACCGCATATCAACGCTGTCTTATCAGGCTTACTGGCAGCATTTCGCTGCAGCGCAGCAGCAAGATTCATCATAATGACTCCACCTCTAGATTATTGGCATTCACGTTGCTATTAAATATTCAACAACAAAAAGTTAACAATACAGTGGCTTTATACGGTTATTGCATTTTTAACTCACCACTCATTAACATTATATTTACAACACTTAACATCCCGAGAATGTAAAATATTTAACATTTATAAACATGAAATCACTAAAGTGTGAGCTTGCATCCTAATTATTGCTAGAAATATCAGGCAATAAATACGTTCTTTCCCAACCTTAAAATAGCAAACATTTTGTTAACAAATGTTTGCTCAAAAAAAGGCCACACCATTAACTGGATTGATAATTCATCCAGCGACGCATTTGAAAAACAAATAGCAAACGTTTGCTATTGAGCAAAAAGTTAGCACCCGTCAATGAAATATCGATTATTTCATCAATAAAGCTGTTTAGCATATTGCCAATTGTGAATGATAAGTGTAAAAAGCGAAGGCGAAATTATTCTCCGTTTATTTATATTTAAACAGTGTGTGATTTTAGGATTTTACATTTTATTAGCACAGAGGTTATGGAAGTGTTAAAAGAAAAGAGTTTGCTAAACAACATTGGCGTGCAAGTCGTCATTGCAATGATCGTGGGTACAGCCGTTGGTGCTCTGATGGGTCACGACGCTACGGTCTTCGCGCCACTTGGTGCTATCTTTATTAACCTAATCAAAATGCTAGTAATCCCGTTGGTTGCTGTCGCTTTGATTTCTGGTGCTGCTGGTCTTGGTAATAGCCAGTCTGCAGGTAAAGTGGGCTTAGTAACACTAGGTTACTTTGGTCTAACATCGGCCCTTGCAGTCGCACTTGCTCTATTTATGGGTGAAGTATTCCAACCGGGTATTGGCATCGACGTTTCTGGCGTTGAAGGCATGTTCTCAGCTGAATACGCTTCTAAAGGTGAACTACCAACTTTCTGGGCAACCATCACTGGTATGATCCCAACCAACGTTTTCCAGTCACTGAACGAAGCGAACATTCTACAGATCCTAGTATTCTGTATGTTCTTTGGCATTGCGATTTCGCAACAAGCTAAAGAGCGCCGTGATCCTATCATTAACGGTGTTAACTGCATTGTTGACGCGATGGTTTGGATGATCAATAAAGTGATGATCATTGCTCCTATCGGTGTATTCGGCCTGATGGCTGAAGCGGTAGGTACGTTTGGTTTTGGCGCACTGATGGTTGTATTCAAACTGTTCGTGGTCTACGTAGCAGCGATCCTAATCTTTGGTTTCGTTGTTTACCCAGCTATGGTTCATATTTTCACTAAGACATCAGCGAAGAAATTCCTTTCTTCAATGAAGAAGCCACAAGCAGTTGCACTATCTACAGCTTCTTCAATGGCAACGCTGCCTGTAACGATGGACACTTGTGAAAAAGATCTTGGCGTTAGAAACTCGACCGCTTCGTTCGTTCTGCCTCTTGGTGCAACGATCAACATGTCTGGTAACGCGATTTACTACGGCTTGGTAGCCATCTTCTTCGCTCAATTGTTTAACATTGAGCTAGGCATGGGCGCGTACATCGCAATCATCATTACTTCTACTCTTGGTGCGGTTGGTCAGGCTGGTGTACCTGGTCCATCATTCTTGGTTGTTGCGGTTCTGCTAGCAGCTGGTATTCCAATTGAAGGTCTACCACTACTATTCGCACTTGACCGTATCTTCGATATGATTCGTACCGCTCTGAACATCACTGGCGATGCTGCATGTGCTGTTATTGTTGATGCGCTTGTAGAAGAAGAAGTACAAGCAAATAAAGAAGTTGAGCTGAGTAAGCAAGAAGCTTAATTTTTCTTTGATAAATTTATAGAAGCCGCTCTAAATGAGCGGCTTTTTTTTATCCAACTTTTGCATTAGATAACCATACAAAAAGAAACTGGTAGCATAAATTATGTAACGTGATATAACGCACCTATAAAATATAAAAAGTGTCAGTGCTAGGTTGTTTCATGAGTCTAAAGTTGTCTTTAGACCTGATCTCCAATACAGATTGGTCTATTCAAGTAAATCAAATAGTTGCGCATGAAGTCATTCATCGTTCAACTCACTACTATTTGCTGCTGTGTTTATGTTTTTTGAGCATTGGCACGGCTGGCTGTGCCCGTATTTTCATCAAAGCGTGGCGTGAGAAACCTCACACTTTCTTCGTGAAATTTAGTGGGAAGTATTGTGAACAAAAAAACAGACTTCTTCCACAGGTGAGCCAGAATGTCTGATTTTGGTTTGGCAGGTCTGCTCTATCCAAAAGCGATTACATTATATGTCACCATAGCCGCTGTTCTCCTGTGGCTGCTGTACTATTGCTATCGCCTGAAAAATCGCAACGAGCGTGTTTTGGGTACCTATCATGCTCCCTACATCGCATACTCTGTCTGCATCATTATCTGGATTAGCAGTAATGCCTATTTTCATACTGACCTATTGGTGAAACTTGGCTCAGAGGGCGGTGTATTCATGGCAAAATTGGCTAATATCGCGTCTTTCTTCTCTTTTGCCTTTGCGTATTACTTTTCCTGTCAGTTACTTGCCGAACAGAAAAAGAGGGATATAAAAAGATGGCAGCAACTGATATTTTTACTACTTTCAGTGTATTCACTTTTTATAAATTTACGTCCGGATCTAACGGTAGAAAATGTCTCTATACAAGAGCCGAGTAAGTTTGCGATTGAATTTGGCTCTCATACCGCCTACTTCTTCAACTCTATACTGGTATTGATTGCTCTTACACTCATCAACCTTGCCCGTATGCGAGTCAACAGCAGTAAACTAGTGCTGGCTAAAAGTAACTACATGATTGCAGGAATCTTGGTATTCATGCTGTCGACTACAGCCATTCACCTCGGAATGACCTATTTTCTCGGTGACTTTTCCCTGACATGGTTGCCACCAGCACTCTCCATCAGTGAAATGCTATTTTTTGGCTACGCTTTACTGACCTCACGCTTCTATAGTGCGAAATATCTCGCCTACATCGCCGTCAGCACATTACTGGTATGCGGTATTTTTGTATTGCCTTTAGGGGCGGCATTGATTCCAATAACCGAAGGAAACCAGTGGCTTGTCTCCATTCCTATCTGCGCACTGATTGGCGTCACCTGGAACTGGCTGTATCGTCGAGTGAGTCATTTGGTGTCCTATTTTGTTTATTTCAAGAAACAGACTCCAGTCCAACAAATTCTTACTCTGGAAGATGACTTTAAGCATTCGATTGATGATGCGATGGAAAAGCTTGGAGAATTACTTGATGTCCCTAAAGACAAGCTTCAGCTGGTGAGCAGTCAATTTTCGGGAACGTTTTATGAAAACTATCTGCGCTCTGACAAACCGGTTCTGTTACTCGATGAACTGTCTGAGGAGATAAAGTACACATCGGTAAACAGAAGTGCATTGAGAAAGCTCTATAATAGAATGCGCTCTAGTGGTACGGCGCTGGTCATGCCGCTATATGGACATAGCTGCTCAGTTTCTCACCTTTTGATTTCTTCCCATAAAAGAAATCAAAAGCTGTTTTCTAACGAAGAGATTTCCGCCTTACAAACTCTACTGACTCGCGTGCAAAGCACTATTGAAGCGGATAGAAAAGTTCGTCAAAGTCGTGCACTCGCCCACTCCATTGCTCATGAGATGCGTAACCCCCTTGCACAAGTGCAATTGCAATTTGAAGTGCTGACTCAACATATTGAATCCCAGTTTCCATCAGAAACTCTAAAAGGCGATATCAATAAGGGACAGGCTGCAATTCAGCGAGGTCGGCAACTGATCGATATCATATTAAGAGAAGTCAGTGACACATCGCCAGAACAAGAGCCACAGGTAGCAACGTCCATTCATAACTCTGTTCATCAAGCGATAGCTCGCTATGGTTTTGAAAACAACAAGAGTCTCGAGCGAGTAAAACTGCCTCAGACAGAAGATTTTGTGGTGATGTTAAATGAAACACTGTTTAACTTCGTTATTTTCAACTTGATTCGCAATGCGGTTTACTACTTTGACTCTTATCCGTCGAGCCAAATTGAAATTAGAACTCAAACTGGACCGTATGAGAACATACTAATCTTTCGTGATTCCGGTCCTGGTATTGATAACACGATTCTGCATAAGATCTTTGACGATTTCTTTTCATACCAAAAAAGTGGTGGGAGTGGTCTGGGGCTAAGTTATTGTCAACGAGTAATGCGTTCATTTGGCGGCCGAATTGAATGTCATTCTGTAAAGGGAGAGTTCACGGAGTTCTATCTTTACTTCCCCGTCGTCCCGAACTCACCAAAAGCAGAAACCTTTAGAGCCAACTCCGAAAACAGAAGTCATTCAAAAGATGACATTGAGTCTCTTGTAATGAATAACTTAACAGTCGTTGATCACGCACCAACAGTGCTCATTGTTGATGATAAAGAAGTGCAACGCACATTAGTTCAGTTGTATTTGAAACAATTAGGTGTCCAATGTTTGCAGGCAAATAACGGCGCAACCGCAATCGAAATGGTTCAATCTCACAAAATCGATTTGGTTCTGATGGATGTGCAAATGCCTGTTATGAATGGTTTTGATGCAAGCCAACGTATCAAAGAAATCTCCCCTTCCGTCAAGGTAATCGCGTTATCAGGGGAATCGGGAGATTTAGAGCTCGCACAGATTTCTAAACTAATGGATGGCCGCTTGAACAAACCGACAACCTTAAATGCGTTACGAGAGGTCATACATACGTGGCTCATTCAAAACCAACCCACTGAGTCAAACTCACTTTAAATTACTTGGCATAACTTATGCTTGTACAAGTAGAGCTACCTAAATCATAGCATTAGGCACGGGTAGAAAAATGTTAAAGGGAGATGACGATGTTACTCAACAGAGACACTTATCGCAGTTTGATTCATCATGGTATTAAAGCACTATTGTTAGATCGTATCGGTCACTATTCCGAAAATGAGTATCATCAATACCTCAATCTGATGACGGGTAAATCATCCTGCGTCACCATGACGAATGACGAGCTTGCCGCCACAGTAGATAACCTTTTGTGTGAAGGCTATTTAGAAGATGTCAAAACGCGTATCCCCCAATACCAGAATGTCGCCTAAACTATAAATTAGAGACAAGGATTGCCGCCATTGTCGCGGCAATTTTTGTATCCAATTGTCTCGAGCTATTCACATTGCGTCAGATTCCGCTAGACTGTGAACAACTCAATAACCAGGTAGTTTTCTGCAACATGAAGCAAATTCTTGATTTTATTCCACTCATTGTCTTCTTTGCCTTGTATAAGATGTACGACATTTACGTTGCGACCGGAGCACTCATCGTCGCGACGGCTATTCAAATCGTCCTGACATTTGTGATTTACAAAAAAGTGGAAAAGATGCAGTTAATCACTTTCGTGATGGTAGCTGTATTTGGTGGCATGACCATATTTCTCCACGATGACAACTTCATTAAATGGAAAGTGACCATTGTTTACATGGTATTTGCTATTGGTCTTGCGGTCAGTCACGCGATGGGCAAATCAGCGATTAAAGGGATGCTAGGAAAAGAGCTCTCTCTTCCTGAAAATATTTGGACACGCATCAACTGGGCTTGGGTCGGCTTCTTCTCTTTCTGCGCAGGCTTAAACATTTATGTTGCCTACGAACTGCCACTCGATGTCTGGGTTAACTTTAAAGTATTTGGTCTGCTGATCGCGACATTCATTTATATGATCGCTACAGGCTTTTACATCTACAAACACATGCCAAAAGAGCAGAAAAATAGCTCTTCCGATGTTTCGGTTGATGAATAACAGCTCAGCTTTGCTATAATCCGCGCCAAATTATTTTTAACAGCGACCTTCGGGTCGCTGTTTTGTTACTGTTCCAATTAATATTTGCGCTTGTTATCAATCGTAGTAACTAACTGATCATCCTAGCGGGTTAAAATGCTTGGGAACTTTTATTTACTGAGATTGGTCCCATTTAAGCGCTGACGATGATTTAGGATGTCACAATGAGCCAAGAATTTAACTCTCCGAAAGGCCAACTACTGCTTCGTACCCTCGCAATGCCTGCTGATACTAATGCGAATGGCGATATCTTTGGTGGCTGGATTATGTCTCAGCTTGACTTAGCTGGTGCTATTTTGGCGAAAGAAATTTCTTCCGGACGCGTTGTCACCGTTTCTGTATCGAGCATTACGTTTAGAAAGCCAGTGAGCGTTGGTGATGTCGTCTGTTGTTATGGTGTGTGTAAAAACATCGGCCGAACTTCAATGAGTGTAGACCTTGAAGTGTGGGTAAAACCGGTGAAAGTAGACGGCATTGAAGATCGCTTTATGGTCTGTGATGCAACCTTTAATTACGTCGCGATCGACAGTGAAGGTAAACCTCGCCCTATCGCAAAATAGGTTTGAAACGGTTCTAATATAAGGAAAATTTTCACATTTTCCATTGTTAACTTGTGAGAGTCACCAAAAAGTCGTTAAATTAGGACTTCAACCTACCAATTAAGGAACTATGCTATGTGGTATGTCATCTTTTCTCAGGACATCGAGAATTCATTAGAAAAGCGCATGAGTGTTCGCCCTCAACACCTAGAACGTTTACAACAACTTCAGGATGAAGGACGACTTCTGACCGCAGGCCCAATGCCAGCGATTGATTCTGATAACCCAGGAGAAGCGGGATTTACCGGTTCAACCGTCATAGCAGAGTTTGATTCTTTGGAAGACGCAAAAGCCTGGGCAGATAGAGACCCTTACGTGGCGGCGGGCGTTTACGAAAACGTGATCGTCAAACCGTTCAAAAAAGTGTTTTAATTTATGAAAAAATTACTGTGTTTGTTTCTGGCGCTTGGTGCGCTAGCAGGCTGTACGTCTAGTGCGGATAAAGAGCATCAGCTGGAACTGATGGCATCTAATCGTGCCGGTGTTCTCTCTGCTGGGCTACCGATGGAATATGGACCACTGCAAATAATGCGAGTCTCTTCTGCTAAGAATGTCGTTGAAATGATGATGATTTATAACGACGGCGCTATGGGTGCGAAACCACTAGCGCAGGTTCTTAACTCGAGTATCTACACATTCTGCCATAAACGAGAAATCCGAGATCATATCAATATGGGTTTAATGTATAGAGTGAAAGTTCGTAACACGCGCGGTCAATTGATAGCGGATGAATTGATTTCAGAACAACGCTGTAGCAATTAGTCACAGTAATTTGCCAAGCTAGCTCAGTATTGGATGTAATCCAAGCATCGCATCTGAATGGCTGGTTAAGAGTACACATAAAAGCAGGGATTCAATCCCTGCTTTTTCTTTCGCAGCCTCTTTACGCTAGCTCAGTGCGCAGCTTTTTCGCTGCTGAGACTAAATTGGCTAACGCTGCCTCTGTTTCTGCCCAGTTTCGTGTTTTTAGACCACAGTCTGGATTCACCCATAAACGTTGTACAGGAATTTTCTCTGCTGCTTTTTTAATCAACCCTTCAATCCACTCTTCACTCGGAATGTTCGGTGAGTGAATATCATAGACGCCAGGACCGATTTCATTAGGATAGTTAAACTCTTCAAACGCTTTTAGCAATTCCATATTCGAGCGTGACGTTTCAATGGTAATCACATCCGCATCCAGTGCCGCAACAGAATCGATAATTTCATTGAACTCGCTGTAACACATATGAGTATGAATCTGTGTCTCAGGCTTCGCGCTACCAGCAGAGATCTTAAACGCATCCACAGCCCATTCCAGGTAAGCTTTATGAGCACGCTTCTTAAGCGGTAACCCTTCACGAATCGCAGGCTCGTCAATCTGGATGATATTAATGCCTGCATCTTGTAAGTCAGAAACTTCATCTCGCAGTGCTAAGGCCAACTGCTGGGTGATTTCCTTGCGTGTAATGTCTTCACGAGGGAATGTCCAACACAAAATTGTGACAGGGCCAGTCAGCATTCCTTTCATTTGTTTGCTGGTCAGGGATTGTGCGTAGGTTGACCACTCGACCGTGATTGGTTTTTCACGCTCAATATCAGCCACTACAATAGCGGGCTTCACGCAGCGAGAACCGTAACTCTGAACCCAACCGAATTTGGTTGTTTGGAAACCAGCCAGATTTTCAGCGAAGTATTCAACCATATCGTTACGCTCAGCTTCACCGTGCACCAACACGTCCAGATCCAGCGCTTCCTGACGTTGTACCGCTTCAGCAATATGCCCTTTAAGTGCGGCAATATAGTCTGTCTCAGAAAGTTGACCAGAGCGATAGGCGCTGCGCTGAATACGAATTTCACCGGTTTGGGGGAAAGAACCGATAGTCGTAGTTGGCAATAGCGGTAAACCCAGAACTTCTGCCTGATGAGCAGCACGCTCAGGATAAGGGGCACTGCGCTGGGTTAGATCTGTGGTGATTCGATTGATACGGGCCTGCACCTGCGGTTTATTCACGTGTGTGGCCGTTATACGCGCTTTGATTGGCTGGCTGTAAGTGTCACATGTCAGAATAGCATTATGATCACCGTCCAGTGCTTTACCTAGTAGGGCCACCTCAGTAACTTTCTGTTTAGCAAAGGCGAACCAGCTTTTTACTTCTTCGCTAAGCGTCGTTTCAAGTTCTAGATCAACCGGGCTGTGCAGTAATGAACATGAGCTTGCAACCCACAGCTTGTCACCTAGCTTCTCTTTTACAGGTAGTAAGCTCGCCAATTGCGCACTTAAATCAGCACGCCAAACATTACGTCCATTGATAACGCCAGCCGATAACACCCAACCTTTTGGTAGTTTTTCCACAACTTCATCGAGCTGGTCTGGCGCTGCCGATAAGTCAATGTGCAGACCATCAACAGGTAGCTCGACAATTTTGTCCAGAGTATCGGTAACAGCGTCAAAGTAAGTCGTTAGCAGAACTTTTACGTCACTACGGATGATTTGATACGCCAGTTTAAATGAATCCGCCCATTTACTTTCCAGCTCAAGCGACAGAATAGGCTCATCGATTTGTACCCACTCCACTCCCAGATCAGCCAATTTAGCCAAAATTGCTTGATACGCGGTGAGCAATCTTGGTAACAGAGACAGGCGGTCAAAGCCTTCTTCAACTTCTTTACCCAAGTACAAGTAACTTAATGGACCAAGTAGAACAGGCTTAACCTTATGTCCCGCGTTAACAGCTTCACTCACCTCTTCAAATAACTGTGGCCAGCTCACCTCAAAAGTATCGTCTTTGCTAAATTCCGGCACAATGTAGTGGTAGTTGGTATTGAACCACTTAGTCATGTCAGAGGCAGCTGCGCCTGCACAGCCACAACCTGCCTGTGATTGGCCTCGACCAACCTTGAACAAGATATCAAGGTTAGGTGTGCCCTCGGCATGACGCTTTGGTACGTGCCCCAGTAACAGTGTTGTTGTCAATACGTGATCATACCAGGCAAAGTCGCCGGCAGTAGCAAAACTCAGACCCGCATCACTTTGCACTTGCCAGTTGTTCGCTCTTAGCTGTGCGCCAACCTGCTGGAGTTGTGCTTGATCGATTTCTCCGCGCCAGTATTTCTCCTGCGCAAATTTCAGTTCACGTTTTTCACCAATGCGTGGGTAGCCAAGTATGTGTGTAGTTGTCGCCATTTCCTTAGTCCTTATTATTCAGTTTATTTTGGTCAGAGCATCTCTGGCTTAACCGTCAGGATGTCTGGATGGCTAAACTATCTCTCTCAGACTAAAACTGAACAAGGTCTAAATATTCAACTTGTTTATTAAAAAATTTCATAATACAGTCGAAAAACGCACCAACACCTTGAATTAATAGACGTCTAGACGTTTACATTTCTATGTTTTGCAGTTAAGTTAATTGAGTTCATGGTGAGCATTAAAGGATGAAAGAGATTCATGATAGAGCTAAAACACTTGCGTACTATTACCTCGCTTCGAGATACGGGCTCACTGACTGCCACTGCAACCGCGTTGCATTTGACTCAATCGGCTCTTTCCCACCAAATTAAGGATTTGGAGTCTCGCATTGGTGGGCAGTTGTTTCTTAGGAAAACCCGCCCGGTGAAATTCACTTCCGAAGGTGAAATTCTATTGCACCTTGCTGAAGAGATCTTACCGAAACTCGCTAGAGCAGAGAATGAACTGGCAAGTTTGAAAGAAGACGTTAATGGCCGATTGCACATGGCTATCGAATGTCACTCTTGCTTTCAATGGCTGATGCCTGCTCTTAAGGAATACCAATTGGCTTGGCCTAGTGTGACGCTGGATTTTTCTTCAGGCTTTGGATTCGAGCCTTTACCTGCCCTACTCGCCGGGGAGCTGGATCTGGTTATTACTTCTGATATTCAGCCGCGTTCAGAGGTGCACTACGAGCCATTGTTTGACTTTGAAATGCGCCTAATCACGTCCACCAGCCACCCACTGGCTGATAAAGCGATTATTGATCCTCAAGATCTTGCCGATCAAACCATGCTGTCTTATCCGGTTCAAAAACAGCGACTTGACGTAGTTAAACACTTCTTACAGCCTGCTGGTGTGGAGCCAGCTAAATGGAAGCAAGCGGACAACACATTGATGTTAGTGCAAATGGTCTCGGCTGGATTAGGGGTTGCTGCACTGCCGAACTGGGCAATTTCAGAGTTTTCTCGACAAGGATTAATTACCAGTAAGCCATTTGGCAATGGGTTGTGGCGTCGTCTGTTTGCTGCTGTGCGAAATTCAGAAAAAGACAAACGCTATTTACAAGCGTTTTTCGCAACCGCAAGACAACAATGTAAAAGCCACCTTGATGGCATCAAGATGGCTTAAGAATGGGAGATATTGAACGTTCTTAGCGTTCGTACGGTTTGAATTGGTTAGTGAGAGGGTCGTACTGGTAGCCAAGCGTATCCAGCTTGCCTACTACCGACTCTGTATCCATTTCATAAGTCGATACTAATTCGTCAAAACTGTCACACTCTAAGCGTAATTTTTCGTTGACGATACCTAACAAAATAATGCTATCCAGATTACCTACATTGCTTAAATCCATCGCGACACTCCTCTTCGACAAGGTTTATATCCCAATAACCTCAAGTGAACGGGTATATATACAGCGTAGACATAATCTGGCGAAATTAAAGTGAGCCCACTCTAGATCGTGAGCTCACAGACAGGATATTAAGCGATCAATGCAAATATGCTTTGCAGGCTTGTCATAGAAACAAGAGCAAATAACAAAGCGACACTAAGCTGCACTTTCTCAGGCGTTTTATGAGTAAAAATGTGCCAACACCAAACCACAATAGAAGAGATCAACATCGCCAAGACAATTAATATTGGTTGAGTTGCGGTACTCAATGCTGTCTCATCTAACTGGTAAGTGGAAAAAAGCGTCGAAATCACCAACAACATGCCAGATACAATTCCGGTTACTGGTAAAATTCTATGAAACGCTTGTAAGCGGCTACGCGCAATCGTGAGTAGCAATTGAGAAAATGAAGCTCCCAAAAAGAAGATCATTAGCGCCATAGCAACAGCCGCAGGCCAATGAGACTGTTCAAATACTTGAATGCTAACATAGGCAAACGCCAAACCATTCGCTAAGTGCAATGCCCAAAGAGGTCCTTTCTCACGCGTTTTTTTGGTCTGGACCTGGGAATAGAAGTAAAAGATTGCAAACACCACCATAAACGCCTCAATGCGTAGTGATGCAACTGCCAGCCACATGACTCCTATTGCAGGTAACATTTTGTGCAGACGACCTCGCTGACCCGGACAAATATCGCCCTTGATTAAAAGCAAAGTCAGTAGCGCTTGTGCGCCAAATAACATCGGAGGAAAGGTAACCAGCAAGTGTTGAATCATGATGTAGCAAGCTCAAAAGTCGTTTGGGGTGGCGATAATAACAAATCACCTATCGCCAAACCACCTAAACCCTCTAAGGCCATTACTCGGCTCTGTTAGCCCTTCGAACTCATTTCTTCCGCATTTCTGGGTACGTATACGAGGCAGAAGTTTTCGTTACTCAGAGCACTGCCAAAAAAGACGCTTTTGTTCTTGCTCGATGCCTTCTGCAATGACTTTTACTCCCAGCTGGTGCACAATTTCAGTGCACAATCTGATTATATACACGACTCAAGATAACAGTTCGGTTGCTTATCTATTGTATTAACATTGGGACACTTTAAATCACAAACCTAATAACCATAAGGGTTTCAAGGTGATATAAGATAAATTTAATCGATAACTCCGTCCAATTTTTACAATCCAAATAAAACTCCATAAACTAAGCTTGAATAAACAAGTTTGGTATAGATACCTGATCATCAAATCGCTATAATTCGCGCTCCCTGGAACAGAGAGCAAAATATGACCAATAACATCACTCCTATTCATGAGTACAAAAAATACTGGGCCGAGTGTTTTGGTTCGGCACCTTTCTTGCCGACCAGCCGCAAAGAAATGGATGCCCTAGGATGGGATAGCTGTGACATTATCATTGTGACAGGTGACGCCTATGTGGATCACCCAAGCTTTGGTATGGCGATCATTGGCCGTCTATTAGAAGCACAAGGCTTCCGCGTCGGCATCATTGCTCAACCAGAATGGCAAAACAAAGATGCGTTCATGCAGCTTGGTCAGCCGAATCTGTTCTTTGGGATCACAGCGGGTAACATGGACTCCATGATCAACCGTTACACCGCGGATAAAAAACTCCGTCACGATGACGCATACACACCAAATAACGAAGGTGGCAAACGCCCAGACCGCGCGACTTTGGTCTACTCTCAGCGTTGTCGTGAAGCCTACAAAGAAGTGCCAATTGTTCTAGGTGGTATCGAAGCCAGCCTACGCCGCGTTGCGCACTACGATTACTGGTCAGATAAAGTTCGCCGCTCTGTACTGTTTGATGCAAAAGCAGACATCTTACTTTTCGGTAACGCAGAACGTGCGCTTGTGGAAGTAGCACATCGTATTGCAAATGGCGAAGACATCAGCACCATGACCAATATTCGTGGTACTGCCGTGAACTTGCCTGCTGCGCCAGAAGGTTACACGGTTATCGACTCATCTCGCATTGAAAAACCTCGTAAAGAAGCGTTCGTACCTAAGAACCCATACGAAGTAGAAACTCAGTGTGAAACCAAAAAAGATGAGCCTGTTGCACAGCCAATCACTATCCGTCCGTCTCGTCATGATGCTAAAACCACAGCGGTACGTTTACCTTCGTTTGAAAAACTAAGAAACGATCGCATTCTTTATGCTCATGCAAGTCGTGTATTGCATTTAGAAACCAACCCGTACTCTGGTCGAGCGTTACTTCAAAGCCATGGTGATCGTGAACTTTGGGTCAACCAAGCACCAATTCCGTTGACGACAGAAGAGATGGACTTTGTGTTTGGCCTGCCTTACGCGCGTGTCCCTCACCCTATGTATGGTAAAGCGAAAATTCCTGCCTACGACATGATCAAAACGTCTGTGAACATCATGCGTGGTTGTTTTGGTGGCTGTTCTTTTTGTTCGATTACCGAGCACGAAGGCCGAATCATTCAAAACCGCTCGAAAGAGTCGATCATAAACGAGATCGAAGAAATTCGCGACAAAGTTCCGGGCTTTACTGGCACGATTTCCGATCTTGGTGGCCCTACAGCGAACATGTACCGTCTGGGTTGTAAAGATCCAAAAGCGGAAGCGAACTGTCGTCGTCCTTCTTGTGTGTTCCCAGGCATCTGTAACAAGCTAAATACAGACCACAAACACACCATCGACCTTTACCGCGAAGCACGTAAAGTGGAAGGCGTGAAGAAAGTGATGGTCGCATCTGGCGTACGTTACGACCTTGCGATTGAATCACCAGAATACGTGAAAGAGCTAGTGACTCACCACGTTGGTGGCTACTTGAAGATTGCACCGGAACATACAGAGAAAGGCCCTCTTGATCTGATGATGAAACCGGGCATGGGCACGTACGATCGCTTTAAAGAGATGTTCGAGAAGTACAGTGCAGAAGCAGGCAAGAAACAGTACTTAATCCCCTACTTCATCTCCGCGCACCCAGGCACAGAAGACGAAGACATGCTGAACCTTGCGCTGTGGCTGAAAAAGAATAACTTCGAGTGTGACCAAGTACAAAACTTCTACCCATCGCCGATGTGTAACGCAACGTCGATGTACTACTCAGAGACAAACCCTCTGAAACGCGTGAAGTATAAAAAACGTGAAGATGTGCCAGTGGCAAAAGGTGAACGTCAGCGTCGCCTACATAAAGCACTGTTGCGTTACCACGATCCAGCAAACTGGCCAATGATTCGCGAAGCACTGATCAACATGGGCAAAAAACACCTGATTGGTGACAAAGCTACCTGTTTGGTTCCGGCTGAAGACATTGATGCGCAAACACCAGCGCAGCGTCGCAAATCTGGTCGCCACGGTGCGAACCGCTTTGCAACGAAACACACCAAGAACCAGCCTGGTTTTGGTGGTCACCTTGAGAAACGCTCTGAAGGTGGTTCTCGTGACGACAAGCCTTCTGGCAACCGCAATGGCTCAGGCAAAGCGCAAGGTGGTCAAGGTCGTGGTAATAACAACGGCCAGCGCGCAGGTTCAAACTCAAACCGTCCGAATGGCGGCAAGCCACAAGGTCAGGGTCGCCCTCAAGCTCAGGGTAAACCAGCGGGTCAGCGTAAACCTAAGCGTCGATAGCCATTAAAAATAGCTAAAAATCTAATAAAGGGCTCCAGAAGCAATTCTGGAGCCCTTTTGTTTTGCGTGTTACGCTTTCAATCAGTCACTTACACTTGCAATCGTCTATAGCATTGACAACTTTTTCACGCTTGTAGTGAATAATGTTCATTAAGGGCAAACCGACATTGCCGAGATTGGATAAGAATGAATGAAACGTGTGCTTTTAGTGGAAGATAATCGAGAAATCGCCGGAATGTTGTTTGATTACTTCGAATGTGCAGGAATGCAACTTGATTACGCCGACAACGGAGAACTTGGCCTTAAGCTCGCGCTTAGTCACTCTTTCGACATCATCTTGCTCGATTTAATGTTACCGCGTATGGATGGTTTAACACTGTGTAACAGATTAAGAGACGCAGGAAATAATACCCCAGTGCTCATGCTCACCGCTCTAGATAGCCGCGACGATATGCTGAAAGGCTTTGCCCATGGAGCAGATGACTATCTGACAAAGCCTTTTGACCTCGATATTCTCGAAGCTCGCATGACCGCGTTGATAAAACGCTATCGTGGTACCGTTGCCTCAAGTCAACTCCAGTACGGTGAAGTGACGATTGACCAAAAAACGCACCAGGCTTATCGCCAAGGTAGGCAATTAGCACTCAACCCGACCACTTACACCATTCTCGAAATGCTGGTACAAAGTGCACCAGACATTGTCACCAGAGAAGAGATTGCCTTTCGTTTATGGCAAGAAAACGAGCCAAACAACGATGTGCTTCGCAGCCATATCTACCAACTGCGTGGACAACTCGATAAACCCTTTAAAGAGCATTTGATCAAAACCATTCCTAAAGTCGGCTTTCGTTTGGAGCCGGGAGCATGATTCGTCGCTTACTCGGTAATACCCAAAGTATGACCGGTCGCCTTGAACTGTTTTTCTTGCTGGTTTCTGTTGTGATCGGGTTACTCTGCTTTGCTCTGGTCAGTGGGTCACTGTTGTGGTCGGAAGATCGTGTTGGTGAACGCCGGATTATGATCGACAAAAAAGAAGCCATTGAGCATTTTAAAAACACGCCTTCTAAGGGTGAAGTAAAGCTGGATCTTCTGACGACGGCGTACAATGACATCAATCTGGTCCCTTCCTTTTACCGCCCTTTCCTACAAGATAAACACTATTTTTTAGGTGAAGTGGGCGAAGAACCCTACACTCGCATGATTTACATGAGTACCTACACGCAAGATGGTGAGGCGCACCTCATCATCTTGATTTCGTTAATTGATGAAATCGAGATTACATGGAGCGAGTTTTTCTACGTTATCGGATTAGTACTGGCAGTTGTTCTTGTTCTGATGTTGGTATTTGGCAGTTTATTACTTCGTTTGTCTCAACGATTAATTGAGCCGGTTAACACCCTGAAAACTCAACTGGATGAGCACCAAGGTGACACAACGAAGAAGTTTGTTGTTCCCCAAGGCTCTGCGCAAGAGTTCGAAGCCCTTGCCACTCAGCTTAATGAGTATCGCTACGAAGTAGATCAAGTCATCAAGCGTGAACAGGCCTTTGCGCGCTACGCCAGTCACGAGCTCAGAACTCCGCTGACGGTCATGAAAGGCTCCAGTAGCTTATTAGCCAGAAACTCCAGCACGCCATTTCAGGAACGCCAGATTAGTCGTATCCAAGACGCCACACAGCAAATGTCTACCATGGTCGACGCATTACTTGGTTTAGTTCGTTATTAGCGAAATACGGATGATAGCCCCGTACGTCGAATTTCTGAGCAGGAGTTACGTCACATTGTTTCGCTTAGCCAGGCACAGGCTAATGAAAAATCTCTTGAGTTTGAAGTTACCGTGACAGGCAGTCCACTTACGAGAGCAACAACCGCTGTGCTTAATATCATTCTGAGTAATCTGATACGGAATAGTATTGCCGCGACTTCCAAAGGCAAAATATACGTTGAAATGAGCGACGATGCTTTGTCTGTCCGAGATGAAGGAGAAGGCTTTTCTTCTGTACCAGACTCTGACGGACACGGCTTGGGCCTCATGATCGTGGATGACTTATGCCGCCGATATGGCTGGCAGTTTTCGATCAATACACTCCCAGAAGGGGGATGCGAAGCTTTGATTAATTTAGCAGCCGCACATACAAACGAATAACCCCTAAAAATTAAAGGTAATTTCAAGTCTTGCCACTTTTGTTCTCGTAGCGATAACGGTAAACTGTGCCACCTTTTTAAATGACCAGGTGACACGGTTTATTCCGTCAGGCATCACATGAAACTCTCTGAAAGCCCAATCACTCAACACAGCTTTAACGGTCAGAAATTTTTTCTAAAACGCGATGACTTACTGCACTCCCACTTTTCCGGGAACAAAGCGCGTAAATTCATGATGCTTTTGGAAGAGCAGGATCCAAACATTACGACTCTGATTAGCTATGGCTCAGCCCAGTCTAATGCGATGTATTCTCTGGCTGCACTCGCAAAAGTCAAAGGATGGGCATTCGAGTTTTATGTCAGTCATATCCCGGAGTGGTTAAAAAGCACGCCCATTGGTAATTATCGGGGAGCACTCGATTTAGGGATGCAGATAACAGCGATGAAAGACGTTGGCAGCGAACTTCACCCTAGCCAATACATCACGGATATACGTGGATTGGATGATACCACGCTGTTTATGCCTGAAGGCGGACGCTCTCAAATCGCAGAAGGTGGCGTGAAACAACTCGCACGTGAGATTCTTGACTGGACTCGCTTCAGAGCAAAAGAACAGTTTGCGGTAGCTCTTCCTTCCGGCACTGGCACCACAGCATTGTATCTGCACAAGTATCTCAGCCCTCATGGAATAGACATCTTAACCTGCCCGTGTGTGGGAGATGAAAGCTATCTAACTGAGCAGTTCAATATGCTGGGAGAAACGAGTCATCCGCAGGTTTTATCGCTACGGAAAAAACACCATTTCGGCCGCCTATATAAAGAAGATTACGAGACATGGAAAAACTTGTACGAACAAACGGATCTGGAATTTGATCTCCTTTACGACCCCTATATGTGGCAATGTCTGGCTCCATGGCGAAAAGAGAACCCAGACAAGACACTGATCTACGTTCATCAAGGTGGGATACTTGGCAACGAGTCAATGCTGCCAAGATATCAACGAGAATTTGACTAAACACACTCGGTGGCTTGTTCAACGCCTATTTAATCAACGCCAGAATATCTTTAAACTCTGGCGCTCGACAATCTTCCACCATTTCGTAAAGGCACATTTCCAGACCCGTTAATACGACACCGTTGGCGGTTAGCTTCGCCAGAGCGAGCGCTTTGTTCGCAGCCGTACGCGACGATACACAATCGGTGACAAGTTCAACTCGGTAGCCAGATTGACACAAAGAAAGCGCAGTTTGATACACACAAATGTGGGACTCGATACCACAGACGAGCCATGTATCTACTTTGGCATTTTCTACCGCCAGCTTAAACCGTTCCTCTTTGCAGCCATCAAATGTGTACTTAGTCATCGGCAAGTATGTTTTCTCTAGCTCTTTTCGAATGGGCTCAGAGGTTGGCCCTAGCCTTTCTGGGTTCTGCTCCAGCCAAAGAATTGGCAAGTTCAGTGCCTTAGCACCTTTGACCAACTTAGTGACATTTTCAATGAGCTGGTCACTTTCATGCACTAATGTCGCGAGCTTGCCTTGTACATCCACGACGACCAAGCCTGTGTTGCCTTTATCGAGCATTCCTATCTCCTTTACTTAACGCTGACTAGTAATGAAACCAACTGAATATTGATAATGGCTTAATATTCACTTCTGTTGGAGCGTCTAATTTTGAAAGATAAGGCTTGCTCACACTATTTACCTTCAGCCTGAATTTACGTTTCACCTGAGAAGTACCGCTTAGATGATCAGACAGACAACATTTCTGCAATCAGCTAGCACTAATTGTACCAAAAGATCCTGCATTGGTTTTTGTTATATCGAGGCGTTGTCAGAAAATAGATCGTAAATAACTCATAGTGGTGATTAATAAATGTATTTTTAGACATTAGTCTAGATAAAAACACAATCAAAATCTCGTAGTAAATATTTACTACAAATAATATAGAATGATGATTTTAATAATAAACATGATATTTCATATGTATATATGTACAATATTTAAATTTACATAATAAACTCGTTACTTATAAATACGTTTTAAAATTATGTCACCAATATCTAATATTAATCTATAATTAAGTCACTCTCATTCTCATGTTGTATTAACTTGAGGCCATTTTTATGAAGTCAGCTATTTATATTTCCACTCTTATTTCGGTAAGCTGCTCCTTTGGCGTATTTGCAGCTGTTGATTCACAAGCACTATTGGAAGATGCACTGAGTGCCGCTCCTCCATCACTTCGCGATAAAGTGACGGTGATGGACTGGGACAAAAACGTTCTTCAAGAAGGTTCCAGTCAATATACCTGCTTCCCTACTCCTCCTCAACTTGAAGGTGAAGGTGTCGCAGCACCAATGTGTATGGATGGTCCTTGGATGGAATGGGCAGATGCCTGGATGAATAAGAAGCCTTTCCAAGCTAAATCGTTGGGTATTTCTTATATGCTGGGTGGCGATGGCGCCGGAGCAAGTAATACAGACCCGTATGCAGAAGGTAAAACCGATGATAATCAGTGGATTATCGAAGGTACGCACTTGATGATAATTACCCCTGATCAAGCGTTACTCGATTCATTGCCAACCGATCCCGATTATGGTGGTCCATATGTCATGTGGAAAGGTACACCGTATGCTCATATTATGATTCCTGTTGGAGCCAGACCATAAATCTATAATTAAACCCGATATTTCCAAAATGAAATATCGGGTTTCTTTGAAAGAATTAACTGGCTAGCCAAAGTCTGGCTAATATTCCCACCGGTGTTGAGATACCAGTAGTAATAGAAGAAATTTCACCATCTTTAATAATATAGATGGTTGGCGTTACACCTACTTTCCACGCTTTCATTATCTGGCTTTTTGGATCATTGATATTATCAAATTTATAATCTTTCGAACGCATAAACTGTTCAACTCGCTCATTATTTCCTGAAGAACCAGAAACGCCAATTACCGAGTAGTGTTCACTCAGCCAGTTCACACTTGGGCTAACAAATTTACATGCCGGGCACCATGTCGCCCAAAAGTATACAGCGACAGGTTCTTTATGGCTTTTCTCTATTACATCAACATATTGACCATTGCTCATGAGCGCACTCAACGCTGGCGCATTTTGTTTGGGGATATCTTTGGTACGGAACCAATCCATACCAACTGAAACGACCGTAACAATGATCACAATTTGTAGGAGTTGGATTAGCCAATGTTGCCACGATTTACGATGGCTCCTAGCGCTCATTAACTGTTTCCCCCACTCGCTTGTTTGATAGCATTGACAACGACATCCTCAGTAAGAATGACGGGCAGCGGGATGCCTTGGGGTGCAGCAGGCCCATAGACTATGTTAAAAGGCACACCGTAACGTCCATACAGACGTAGGAAATCCGTTACGGAACTCTCAGGATGAGTCCAGTCGCCCTTCAATGTCGCGATACTTGGACTTTGTAATAACGAATACACCGGTTCTTGCCAGATCACCCCAATCTTGTTGGCTTTACAGGTGATACACCAATCTGCGGTGACATCCACAAATACGACTCTTCCATTTGCAACATGAGAATCAATCGCGGTGCTCGACAGTCTCTGCCATGCAAGGTCTTGTGGAAGTGGTGTTGCCCACTTACTGGCGGTCACACTACCAAGAAGCAACCCACCCGCAATCAAAAATACCGAGATGGAACCCGTTATCGCCAGCACTCTTGCACCGTAAACGGTTTTAACTCTCGCCATCATAAAAATAAACCCGATCAAGCCAACCAGAATGACCCAGAACAGCGGTAAGTGATTAGCAATCAAGGTCAGTAACCAAATACTAGTTGCCAGCATCATCACACCAAAACCAACTTTAACCACATTCATCCACTTACCTGGCTTTGGCAATTTAAGCGCAATACTCGGAAACGCCGCGACCAGAATCCAGGGTAGCGCCATACCTATCGCCAACGCAGTAAAGACTGCAAACAGCGTTAACACATCAGCGCCGAGTGCAAAGGCTACAGCGGTCCCAAGGAATGGTGCAGAGCAAGGCGTCGCAAGTAAAGTCGCAAACATACCCTGAACATAGTGGCCAATAAGAGTGTTATTCCCTTTGGAAGCCAGCCAAGTATTCGTGCTTGATGAAAGACGGATTTGAAATAGCCCAAGCATATTGGCACCAAACAACCCAGTGACCAGCACCATCAGGCCAAGAAACCAAGCACTCTGGAACTGTACGCCCCACCCGATCGCATTGCCTGTCATTTTAAGCGCGGTGATAAAACCCGCCAGAATCCAGAACGACGTCAAAATACCGAATGAAGAAGCGATGAACTGCGCGCGAATCTGACGACGTTCGATCCCATGGGCAGAGACGATACTGCTCAGCTTCATTCCAAGCACTGGCAGAACACAAGGCATAATATTAAGAATCAAACCACCAAGCAGAGCGAAAACAAACACGCTGGTTAAAGACGTATTTGGCAACGAATCCACAATCGCTGCTGCTTGCGCTTGGGTTACCTCTTCCGCCAATAAATTATCATCCTTTATCGAGACAAACAGCGGCTGGTTATTAAGGTCAACCTCTCCCAACCAAGTATTCACTTTATAGCTAGCCGTCAGAACATTGCCTTCTAGATAAGTCCCCTTTAACTTGAAACTGTAATCTCGCGTGGAGTCATCGACACCATCTACTAATACCTGTGGATGATTCCAACCTTGGGCATTTGTCAGTTGTATTTGCAGTGTCGATCGATTGGCATCCCAATCTGCCTGCGTGACTTCAATAAATGGCGAAGGTTGAGGGACATTACTCAGTGCTTGTGCATAACGAAACATCACGTCTTCATCAACCTGTAAATCTGCAGGCAAAAACGTCAGTTGAATCGGATAGTCCGTCAAAACACAAATCGTCGTACAGGAAGACAAAGTTAAAACCGCATCAATAATGACTGGCTTTGACATATCTTCGATGTGCAGCGTGATCGGAAATAAAGTATCGCCTTTGTAACCCTGCGTCTCTATGCCCAGCAGTTCGAACTTTTGTGGGTATGGCCAGAGCCAATCCACTTTGCTCAAATTTTGCGACGCTTTCCAATCAATCGAGGGGGCAACGCCACCTTCACCCGGTGAGCGCCAATAGGTTTTCCAATCTCCTGACAAATTTACATCCAAATAACCCGTGACCGTTTTGGCTTTAGCGTCTTGCAAGCCAGTCAGTACGAATCGCGTTTGTACAGGCGGATGTTGAGGATTGGTCATCCAGCCCGTATCGGGTGTCTGGGCGGAAAGTTGGAGAGAAAACAAACTTAACAACAGCGTCATGATGAGCATCGACACCGCGTGAGTCATTTTAGTCATATCGTTCATAGTGATTCCTGATTAAAAACAAGTGTAAAAGTTCACTGGCCACGTAAGCCAGAAACCACTTGTCATTCACGGAAAACACAAAACGTAAGATGAGCCCGATGTTTATACGGTATTGGTTCGGTCCATTGCCTTAACTGCGCAAACGCACCAGGTCGACAAACAGCCACCAGCGCAATACCGACAAACAAAACGACAATGAACAACCCGCAATGATGTTTGGCAAACTGAATAAGCTTCTCAGATAACTCACACTTGTTGGTACTTTTGGCCTCAATATCATGAGATTTTTCTGCTGAGACGAATGAGCTCTCGGTCTGTTCTCCACTCATAGAGCACGATGATACAAAGCCGGAGTTTTGCATCAGGCACACGACAATAACCCAAGCAACTACAGCTAGGAGCCATTTCACCTGCTTTTGCGGTGCGCGATGTCGTGAACCCAATAAGATCATAAAAAGTAGAATGACAACAGAAACGCTGAAAATAATACGCGAGTCGAGCCAAAGCTCAAGTTAAACTGAGTCATCTTCATCAGGCAACTAATCTGTCTCAACTTAGCCTGACGACTTTGCTAACAAAAATGCCGCTATATTAAAGCGGCATTGTTAAAGCTAGTAACTCAGAAATTATGCGATATCGAGTTGGCCTTAATAGATCGGGGAACCGATATAGCCTTTTCGTCACCAGCATAAAAGTGTTCACGCTGAGCTTCCATTTCCATTTGAGGGATTTTTAAGGACACCCATGCGTAGACTATATCCATTGTTGATCCGTCACGAGATAAACAAAATTAACCTTTGCCTAACGTTCTCGTTCTGTAAGGTTTCGCGTTTTTTTCGATAAACTGAAAAATCATATCCGCGACATCTTTTTTTGTAGCTGTCTCGATGCCTTCAAGTCCAGGTGAAGAATTGACTTCCATCACAACAGGCCCTCGTTCCGCTCTTAAAATGTCAACACCACACACCTTGAGTCCCATAACTTTAGCTGCAGCGACCGCAGTAGAACGTTCTTCTTTAGACAGTTTTACTAACGTCGCTGATCCGCCTCGGTGTAGATTTGATCGAAACTCGCCTTCTGCACCTTGTCGTTTCATTGCGGCGACAACTCTTTCACCGATAACAAAACAGCGTATATCGGCACCACCCGCTTCTTTGATAAATTCTTGTATAAGGATATCTGCTTTCAACCCCATGAATGCCTCAACGATAGCCTCAGCAGATTTAGCGGTATCAGCTAACACAACGCCAATGCCTTGAGTCCCCTCTAAAAGTTTTATAACACATGGGGCACCACCAACGTTTCTGATTAAATCTTTAACATTGTCCGGTCGGTTAGCGAACCCTGTCCGCGGTAACCCTATACCTTTGCGAGAAAGTAGCTGCATAGAGCGCAATTTATCTCGTGAGCGGCTGATAGCGACAGACTCATTGACACTAAAGCTGCCCATCATCTCAAACTGCCTGACAACAGATGTGCCGTAAAACGAAATACTCGCACCGATTCGAGGAATAATCGCGTCGTAATGCGGTAACTGTTCACCTTTAAACCTCACCGCGGGTTTACTGCTGGTGATATCCATGTAGCAGTGCAATGTGTCTATGATGTCTACTTCGTGGCCGCGCGCTTCGCCCGCTTCCTTTAATCTACGCGTGGAGTAAAGGTTCTTATTCCTTGATAAAATGGCAATTTTCACTTTTACATCCTTCTTATTGTAGAAATTGATGATTCTATGTCGATTCCAGTCAACCTATAATTAAACACCCTTTAAACTTTCCAAAACTAAGTATGTTCAGCATACCCGACGAACAAACTTAAAAGGTTATATTAAACAATAGTCCACCCAGAGAAGCATACAACATCGTTGAACTTTATGAGACTAAAGTATTCCCTCTATGCCACTGACTTAGCGAGAATTTATATTGTTGCAAATTAGTATGAAGCAATTGTGCCTGACTTCGACAACCTGCAACTAACCTTTCAGGCTTCTCACTTTACGTTAGCAAGTTATAAACCAGCAGAATATAGGATTATGACACGCTTATATTAGAGGTTCTTTTAAAAGCTAAAAACGCGAAGAAAATAAAATTAACAGGCGGGAATAGTGCAAAGGTAAATGAGAAAATAGCGCCTAGCTTGCCATTGTTCACTTTACTTTTTCCCAGGCGATAGCCAATAACTCGTTAACAAATAAAAACAGTCCGTTCCTAATAAAACTTAATACCGTCTGGGAGTTGAAAAGAGAGTTCTCGATCATTGGGGGAAAGCTAAAAGAGTCGATTCTGAAACCAGGCTTGCATAGTTTTGTACAACACAATCTAAATTGACATAACGTCCATCTGCGATAGAGAACTTACTTTGTTCACAATATGGAGAAACCAAGTAAGTCCTCATGTTCGCTCTCTTCGCAGCAGTCAAGCCAGTAAAACTGTCTTCAATCACTAAGCATTCAGTCGTAACGATTTGCAGCTTACGAGCCGCAGTTAAGTAAACATCTGGATGGGGTTTGCCATACTCTTCATCTTCGGCGCTGCAAACAACACTGAATTTTTCCCACAACTGTAGGCGATCGAAGACCGCTTTAATCACTACGTGGTTAGACGATGTAGCTAATGCAATCTTTAACCCTTGGCTGGAAAAATAATCTAACGCTTCGTAAACGCCGATCATCGCCGCTCCATCAGTGGAAATACGCTGACACAGCTTAGTCAGAATCATGGTTTCCAAAGCTTGGACTGAAACGGACAAAGAATAAGCCTCACACCAAGTTCGCGCTATTTCATCGACACGCTTCCCCATCGTCATCTGTTCACAATCTTGACGGGTTATCCCAACACCGAAACTGGCGAGTGATTCGATCTGTGCCTCTTGCCACATTGGCTCAGAGTCTATGAGTACCCCATCCATATCAAAAATAACTGCTTTTATATTCATACTTACCTCAAGACTAGAAAAGGTATGGCAACCAAAACCATTGCCATACCCTAAATTTGTTACACTACGGTCGCTTTATCTGCATCAACAAATGTCGGTTCAAATCCTGGTTGCTCTACCTTAATTAAATAGGTGAAGAAAAAGGCCAGTACGTACAGCACTGTATAGGCAACGACCACACCTATTGTGCTGAAATACGGTAGCAAGACCACCGCAATGGCTGGCGCAAGGAAGTTAGACAATCCGGCCGACAAGTTATAAACCGAAATCGCCGCACCTTTGTGGTTTGGCTCTAGCGCAGGAAATACCGCCGCCATCGGAACAAAGGCCGCCACAAAGATCCCCAAAGCAATAGCCGGTATCAACGCCATATAAAAGTTATTACCGAAATGCTGAGGAATGTAATAGAACGCCAGACTAGAGAGTGCCATTCCTATACAGCCAAACCAGCGCACCACTTTCATCCAGCCCAGTTTTTCACCCATGATGCCCCAGAAAACGTTAGAGAAAATGGTGGTGAAGAAGAACACAGCCCACACCTGAAGCCAGTCGGATGTGGTAAAGCCGAGATCATCAACAAACATCATTGGCATTATGACCGCAAAACCAAAAAGTGACAGAGTGTTAATGATGCGTACAAAACATGAATAGAGTACGTTTTTGTTGGTATAGAGCAACGTCACTGCACGGCTCAGTTCGGTTAGCTTCTGCTTTGTGGTCAGGTTATGCATGTGCGTCGGCGTTTTTACATTACGCAAAGCAATCATCGCGATTAGACCGCCCGCAGCACAAAATGCCAGCGATAACCATAAGGTACCAAACTCTCCAATCCAAGGAATGGTAAAGCTAGGGATGTAACTACCCGCAACACCGATACCGATCGAATACACGGTCCAGAACCAACCAAGTGCCGAGCTTACACCATCACTGCGAACGTTATGTACTATCACCACGATAAACGAATAGAGGAACAGTGGATAAGCAAGGCCACGAATACCGTAAAATAGCAAAATCAGCCCATAGTTTGACTGGCTTAATCCAAGCGTTAAGAACAGTACGTGGAAAATACACCAGAGCATAAAACCAATTTTCATCGTTTTCTGTGGTGTAATGATTTCCGCTACGACACCGGATACCCAGGCGGCCAAGGCTGCAGCTAGCCCGTAGAGTGTGAACGCGAAAGACGACTGAGCCGGAGTAAAACCAAGCTCGGTAATGTAGTGCGACAGGAATGCCAGTTCAAAACCATCACCCGTCATAAAGATAGCGATAGCGATGTATCCCCATATCAGATTAAGCGGCAATCCAAGCCACTGCTTACTTGCGTTTTCCATATATTCCTCGTTTCGTAGGGTAAAGGAATCCCACGCCCCCTTTTTGGGGGGCGTAGTCCATTTTTAGTCGTGATTATCTTTCTAAGGAGGCTCTTAACGGCCGCTGTTACGAGCGCAGAGCCAAATCGTTTTGGTAAAGGGCGCGAAAACGTGAATATCGCTCGGAGAGTCCTGATTCACGATCGACATTAGGTTGATAAACGCGGTGAATTTCAGGCTTTTTACATACTTCGTCCACCGATTTTCCTGAGGCCAGGCAAGCCAGTCGAGCCGCTCCTAACGCGCCACCCGTTTCACCACCTTTGTGAGTAACAGTTGGTAAGCGAAGAATATCGGCGAGTAACTGTGCCCAGAACGAACTTCGGGCACCGCCCCCCACCAAGGAACACTGCTCAATGTGAGTACCACTTTCCTGCAGCACACGCAGACCATCCGCAATGCCAAAGCTCACCCCTTCGATCACCGCATAGCCTAGTAAGGCGCGGTTGGTGGAATGGGTCATGCTGTGGAACATCCCCATGGCATCCGGATCATTATGCGGTGTGCGCTCACCAGACAGATACGGTAAGAAAAGCGGCGCTTTGGCTTTATCTTCTTCACTGAGCTGTTCAATCTCAGCCAGCAGCTCTACTTCCGTTACACCGACTATGCGGCAGAACCATTGAAGGCAACTGGCAGCACTTAACATCACACTCATTTGATGCCATCGTTGTGGCAATACATGACAGAACGCATGCACTGCAGACTCAGGTGCAGGACGATACTGGTCGTTGACCACAAACAGCACACCGGAAGTACCGAGAGAAATAAACGCATCCCCCGGACTCACTGCGCCAACACCGATAGCACTTACCGCATTATCACCACCGCCACCAGCGACGATGACTGATGGGCTTAGCCCCCATTTGTGGGCTATCTCTGCGGACAGCGAAGCCGACACCTCACAGCCCTCGACCAGTTGCGGCATTTGCTCCCGGGTTAACTGGCACTTGTCGAGCAAAGAATCTGACCAATCACGCTTAGCGACATCCAACCACAAGGTGCCTGCGGAATCCGACATATCGGAGACCTTTCGTCCGGTCATTTTGAAACGCAGATAATCTTTAGGCAGCAACACCGTGCTAATGCGGGAAAAGTTTTCCGGTTCATGCTTACGAACCCAAATTAACTTGGGTGCCGTAAATCCCGGCATCGCTAGGTTTCCCGCAATTTCATGCAGATCCGGTGCTGCTGCTTCAAGTTCGGTGCACTCTTCGTGACAACGAGTGTCGTTCCACAAAATAGCAGGACGAATCACATCATCCCCCTCATCCAGAAGCACTGCGCCGTGCATTTGCCCAGACAAACCAATCGCTTTAATTGCCCCCCAGTGCTCAGTGCATTTCTCACGAAGTGCCCCGATCAGATAGTTCGTTGCTTCCCACCACTCCTGCGGCGCCTGTTCAGACCAATGAAGATGCGGACGTTGAATCGTCAGTGGCGCGCTGTGAGTAGCAATAGTTTCACCCTGTTCATCAATCACCAGCGCTTTCACTTCTGAGGTGCCAAGATCTATACCTAGATACATGCTCACTCCTTATTGAATCATTGAGTAAGCGGCTGCAATTTTCTCTCGCAGCAGTGCTTCAAAATCCGTACGACTTGCCAGTTCACCAAACAAGGCAGTATCCTGCGCGTAGACAGCGATTGGGTCTTCAGAATCAAACATGCTATGCACGGCATTTTCATCAAGAATGCCATCCTGATACTCATAAGGCAGCAGACCTTTGTGCCACTGATGCATAAACACAAAGAACAGTGCTGGCAGCATCGCGGTCGCATCAGGCGTAACACCACGCTGATAACATTCAATCATCGTCGGTGTGATCATGGCCGGAATTTTAGAGAATCCATCCGCTGCCACTCGTTGGTTGGTGTCTTTGATGTATGGGTTGGTGAAACGCTCTAAGACCACCTCAAGATAGTTCGGAAGGTCAATACCATTGTCACCCAAGCAAGGAATCACATCCTGACTCACGTAATCATGGGCAATCTTGTAGATATAATCCGTCAACGTACTCTCGTGGATAAACGATTGACCAACTAATGTTCCGGCCCAGGCGATGCAGCTGTGCGAAGCGTTCAAGATGCGGATTTTCGCTTCTTCGTAAGGGATGACCGACTCCACCATTTCCACACCCACGCTTTCCAGCGCAGGTCGAACGTCTTTGAAACCATCTTCAATTACCCACTGAATGAAAGTTTCACCCATCACAGGCGCGTTGTCTTCAATGCCGGTTTGTGCTTTAACGCGATATGGAAGATCGTCAGCTGGACGAGGTGTAATGCGATCAACCATAGTGTTTGGACACGTTGTGTTTTCCTTTACCCACTGCAAGACTTCCGCTTTATCGGTCAAAGTCAGAAATTCCATCAGGCCATCTCGGAATCGCTCACCATTGTGGCGCACGTTGTCACAGTTCAGCAGTGTTACCGGTCCAGCGTTGTCCGCCATACGGCGTTCAAGTATTTTCGTCACCGTACCGTAAATAGTTTGGTTACCACCGCACAGGTCTGCTTTTAGTACTTCATTATCGACATCCAGAGTGTGATCGGTTTTCAAGTAGTACCCACCTTCAGTAACAGTAAAGGCGATCACTTTCGTCTGCGCTTTCGCACCTTCATTAATCAGTGGTGCCAAATCTTCCTGCCACGGGAGTAACGTCTGAATCGACTTGATGACTTCATATTCACGCTCACCCGCAGGACTGACCGTCTCTAACACATACTCACCATTCTGCGCACTCAGAGTTTCAACGGTTGATTCTGCATCATTGCGAATGTTACCGGCCGCGATATGCCAGCTTTGGTCACCCGTTTCTAGCAATTTGTGTAGGTACCAGGCTTGGTGTGCGCGGTGAAATGAACCCAGACCGATGTGAAGCCACGTATATTGATTTTTCATTATATTTCCTCGTTTTTGTTTGATGTAGCTACTCTATTCAATCAAAACATCAAATAAAGAGCTATAGATCACAAATGAACAAAAGACCATAAAATGGTTTTTTATTCATTTGTGGATAATTGATTGCTATTGCACTAAGGAAGAGTTAGAGAGAAGATAGGTGTTCCAGATGTGAAGGCGAGCTAAATGACGCCCTTTATATAAGTACAACAAGCTGAATAATAAGGAATAAATGTGGCTAGAGACGATAGCTTTAAAACCGATCAGATGGTTCGTGCCGCCTGGATGTATTACATCTCTGGCCGTAATCAGCGAGATATAGCGTCTGAACTTGGCTTATCACGTCCTGTTGTCCAGCGCCTAATTGCAGCAGCTAAAGAAGAAGGCATTGTCTCTGTCGGTCTGCACCATCCGATCTCTACTTGTTTGGACTACGCGGAACTGCTTAAAGAAAAGTATCAATTGGTGGAGTGTAATATCGTGCCAACCACCAGCGATGATGAGACACTTGATAACGTTTCTTTTGGCTGTTTTCAATTAATGTCAAAATATGTGAAAGACCAGCAGGATCAAATCATTGGTATAGGCTCTGGTCTGACACTCAAAAAAGCCATTAAACGAATTGATTTTGAATCACCGAACAGTAAATGTGTCGCCTTAATAAGTGCTATGGGCATCGATGGTCAGTGTAACTACTATGATGATGTACCACTGATTCTGGCGCGAAAAATTCAGGCAAACTATTACCAATTACCCGCTCCACGCTACGCTACCTCTACCGATGAGCTTAAAATTTGGACAGGCATGCGTGTATTCAAAGAAGTTTCCAGCGTTGCCGACAGTGCAAACGTGATTTTCCTTGGTATCGGTTCATTGAGTAAAGCGAGTCCTATCATCAAAGACGGCTTCATTTCTTCTGATAAGGCCGATGAGCTCAATCAGCAAGGCGCTGTAGGCGAAATCCTTGGCCGCTTTATCAATGCGAAAGGTGAGATAATTGAGTGCGCAATCAACACCTTCATAACCAGTTACGACATACGTAATAACGACTGTCCTCGAATTGGTGCAGCTTGTGGTGAAGATAAACGCCAAGCTATTCTCGCCGCACTGAGAGGACACTGGGTGAATGGTTTAGTCACTGACGAAGCGACAGCGAGATGGCTTTTAACTCAATAAGTTAAACTAATGTCCTACACCTTGTCTTAAGGCCGCAATTGTTCCTAATCGCTTGGTCTCACTGATGTTATGCCGCTTGTAACGCATCCCTATCCATAGTGAGCGTAATAATCACCAATAACTTAGGAGAGCGTGAGTAAATAAACAAAACTTCGTTCCCAGCCCATATAATGAGCATTGTTTATTATTTAATCTAGCTACGAAGCAGTTGTCAGAAGGATGGACTCAGTTAGCCAGAACGAAACGGTGATCGCATAGTGTTATAAGTAATCGTACTAATTTATAGCACTATGAAATGTAAACGATTTCAATCCTCATTGACACACAGTTAAGTGTTAAGACAAACTAATAGTGAAACTATTGGCATACACTTAATTTGCATATAAATTATAAGGCTATAAATGATTTTTTTTGTTATGGACATGAGTCTTTATAGCTCTACTCGCTGTGTATGAACTACTTATTTATACAAAAAAGTTCAAGGATATGAAAAAAACAAAAGATACAGTTGGTCAAGGTAACGGCAGCCGTCATCAAGAGAGACTACCCGAGATTGAAGGAGAAATGAGAAGAGCTAACTTACTTGAAACCATTCAAAGAAAGCGTAGAACACAACTACTAAAAATAATCGAAGAAAAACAGAAGCGCTATCAGAGCCCACAATAAAAATGAGTCCTCGTTTCGCATAAACAGCCACAATCTACAACTTAGTTGTATTAAACCATGAACATGACGAGTTACCATTGCAACCAAACTCAAAAACTGTAGCGTTTAATGCAACACGCAATGTCCGCTTCTTACGGACATTGCACCTACACTTTGACTACCTTTTCGAAAAGCATACTGACAACTCAATAGGAAGACGTTAAATCAGTATTGAACTGCCGTTTGGTTCCTACCATTGTGCTTCGCTTGATACAGAGCATCGTCAGCATGTTTAAGAACCGCGTTAATAGGTTCATCAGTTGCGTCCCAATAAGATACACCCACTGAAATCGTTACGTTCCCAACGGTGGAAAACTCATGTAATTCAATCGATTTCCTTACTCTCTCCGCGACCACAAATGCCTGATCCAGATCGGTTTTGGTTAGAAAGACAATGAATTCTTCTCCACCAGAGCGACACACCACATCTCCCTTTCTTGCTTGGTCCTGAATCAAAGTCGCGACACGCTTTAATAACGCGTCTCCTGCATCATGGCCGAAGGTATCATTTACTTTCTTAAAGTAATCAACATCCAATGCAAGTACAGAAAAGGGGGTATTTTGCTCACGGAGACTTTCTACCGCCTTATCTAACCCTCTGCGATTCAATAACCCCGTCATCGCATCAGTCAAGGTGTCCTGGTGAAGTTGATCAATGGTGTTAGAAACAATGTTCATTGCACTCAAAAAACTATGTTTCAAATAACTGGCTTCAAAATACCATGGTTTAA
Organism: Vibrio sp. J1-1; assembly: GCF_021728395.1. Classification (GTDB taxonomy): domain Bacteria; phylum Pseudomonadota; class Gammaproteobacteria; order Enterobacterales; family Vibrionaceae; genus Vibrio. The sequence goes on from NZ_JAKKCM010000006.1 coordinate 131,599, forward strand.
TCTGCGTAAAGTCACTCTCGCTCGACGTATGGCTCTCGAAGTTCTTTACCGCGCTCGCCAATTGCCACAATGGTTTAGATATAAAAACAGAAGAGACCCAAATGAGTAACAGAGTTAACGCGCCAATAGGAAGCGTCTCAAGAAAGACCTTCCACATTTGGTCATCGAGCGAGGATAATGTCAGGTTTTTAGGCCTCTGTGCAACAATCCCCCACCCTGAATGTTTTACTGGTGCGTATCCGGCAAGCATCTCAACTCCCTGAGAATTTACGATATCCTGTTGCCCAGGTCTTCCCTCAATTACAGCGTTGATTGCATTATTGGTGACAATTTTCTGCCCTACTCTACGTTTGTCGGGGTGATAAATCAGCGTGCGGTGTTGGTCGACAACATAAAGATAAGAGCCATCTTTGTGGCTATGCTGTCCTAGCAAAGTCATCAGTATATTTTTTTGTTCGAGATAAATGGTGCCGGCAACGTATCCCAGATATTCCCCACTTTCAGAGAAAATGGGATACGAAAGACTGGTTAAATAATTTCCTGCCGGAGAGACAAACGGGTCGGTAATTTTGGGCGCTTGCGCGTGAAGAGATTGCAAGAAACGCTTGCCGCTTAAACGCATGCCTTTCACTTGTAGCGTTTCTGGAGAAACAGAAACTATCACCCCTTCTGCATTGACGATGAGCACTGAGTTAAAGTAATCGGTCTGGGCTCTTAAGCGATCAACTTCTTGTTCCAAGACATTCGGATCATCCATTTTCGTACGGAGGGAATTTGCGCTGTATTCAAGCTGAGACATTGCAGAATCAATAAAAGCATCCGTCATTTCCGACATTTTCTCAGCGTAAACACGGTTGGACTCCATTGTATTGCTGATAATCAGGTTATGCTGCACTCGATAGATTGAGTAAAAAGAATTGAGTAATGTGACTACAACGCTGAACACACATAGGATCAGGATTAGCTTTCTTAAATTCAATTTGTCCCACATCAGCCTACCCTCAACCACGTTTTCTAATACTGTTTTGGGTAATCTAAACGTTCAAGGCAGGCGCTGCAACTTATAATCACAAAAGAATCAGTACCTTACTTTTGCATTGAAAACTAAAAGCTGTGAACAGCCCTAGAGAATTTTTACGATGAGGGAATTTGCTCGATTAACTTTTCCCATATCGACTCAGCTCAGTTTAGAAAAATAAATCCTCCATGATTCCCGAAACTACCATCTACTATTTAATTCTGGTCTAACTCTAATTTAGTCGAAACTTTTTCTAGTTCGGACGCAATGCCGAATGTGTTGCATCTTTTACTACGTGCTCGTATGTGCTTGAGCTTCTCTGACCCTAATTACTTAAGCGCTAATTTGCCGTAGATGTACGCCAGCTCTGCTACCGTTTTGGCTGAGAACTTTTTCAACAAACTGGCACGGTGTACCTCTACGGTTCTCATCGCAATACACAGTTCATCGGCAATTCGGATATTGCGCTTACCTTCGATAATTAAACGCAAAATATCCTTTTCACGAGGCGTGAGTGACTCATACGCTAATTTAGCTTCAGCCATATCAAGGCTAGCGGCGGACTGCACCTGACCTTGCAAAATGGCTTGCGCCAGTTCATCGCCTTTGACAGGTTTTTGGAAGAAGTTCACCGCCCCAGCTTGCAAGGCATCAACAGCCATCGGCACATCCCCGTGACCGGTCAGATAAATCACGGCGAGTGGGCTATTGGCATCGTTAAGAATTTGATGCACTTGCTGACCACGCAGGTTGGGCATTCGGCTATCGAGAATCACACATCCTGCCTGATAAATGTCCACCTCATCAAGAAAGGACTGTCCGTCTGCAAAGGCGGAGACATTGAAATCATGTTCCTCAAGCATAAAAGCCAGCGAATCACGTACCGATTCATCATCATCGACCACATAAACAGGCAGTTGTTTTTCGCTGTTGCTCATTAAATTATCCTATTCCTAGTTACTGTCGATATGGGAACACAAGCTCAACCACACAGCCGTGCGGCGTAGTCGAATAGATAAGAAACTCACCACCGTGTAATTCCATTACATCACGACAAATTGCCAGCCCCAATCCAAGCCCTTCCGCTTTATTACTCACAAATGCTTGAGTAGGGTTTTCTTGCTGTAACCCAGTGCCATTATCCAGTACACGAATGGAGAGCTGATTCGCCTGATAGTCACAATGCAGAACAATTTTACCTTGATAACTGGAAGAGTGATATTTCTCCTCAAACAAAGCACAAGCATCAATCGCGTTGTTGATCACATTAACAAAAACCTGTTGCACGCCCACAGCATCTGCCAGTATGGGATGCGTCTCTCCTTCCGAACTGGTTACGATGGATACATTCTGCTTTTGCAGTCGGAAGTGAAGCAGCTCAATCGTGTCATCAATTAACGCTTGAATATCACACGGCGCTTTATCGACACTGCGTTTACGAATTAAGGTTCTCAAGCGCTGAATGATCGCATCGGCTCTTTCTACTTGTCCCTGTATTTTCTCCAGTACAGGAACAATATCTTCATGCGGACGCTTCTTAGCCAAGCGAAGTAGCCCACCCTCGCTATAATTACGAATCGCCGCCAACGGCTGGTTCAGCTCATGGGCCAGACTGCTGCCAATTTCTCCGACAATCGCCACTCTCTGCGAATGCTCTAACTGCTCGCTTTTTTCTTTTAGCCTTAGCAACGTCTGCTCCAACGCCTGTTTGCTTTTACTGAAACGATACTCAAGCCAAAAATGGTAAGCGTTCAGCACTATCACGAAAATAAATAGTGCCCACGCCCATTCCTGATGGTTCCGCAACCAGCGCAGCGCATCCTGCCACCATGGCTGTTGTAACGGATGAAGATCTAATGCCTGGTAGAGTTTATCAATGCTCAACAAACTCACTGGTGACGTCCAACCAGACGCGCCAGCAGCAACAATGGCAGGATGTTCTGGCGGCATAGCAAGCAACTCCTGAGCGACTTTTTTCGCCAGAAGAGAGGAGACTCGCTCTGTTTTGGCAAATGACCAATTGGGATAAAGTGGAGTCGAAACCGCACAGGAAGAATGGTCATTCGGCTGTTGATTTAAAACTCGGAAATCGCCTTGCTGTAACAGACCTTCATGTTGCATCTTCTCAAGTAAACACGAGGGGACGACCGCCGCTTCCACATTGCCATCACGCAATTGGTAGAGGTTAGCGTCAATAGGAAAACCGAGATAGCGAACATCAGCAAAAAAGTCATTCGGATCCAACCCCATTTCCACAATTTGGTAGCGCAGCGTTAAGTAACCACCAAAGGCTTTTTCTGATACCGCTGCTACTGGTAAACCCGATACATCTTGCAATGTTTGATAGCTTGAAGCGGCACGAACCACCAGCGCTGATCCAATACCGTAGTTCGAGTTTTGTGGAGCGCGGCTGGTCAGTGTTGCCATCCAGGAAAGCTCGTATTGCCTGGCTAATCGTACCGCTTGGCCGGGGTTGGTTACGATGAAATCCATAGTCTGAAATTTCACCGCCCCTCCCATTTCATCTAAGTTCAGAGGGTGAAGGACAAAGTGGACATCAGAGATGTGTTTATTCAACCAATCAACAGTCGGTTGCCACCTCTGCTTCGCATAAAGATGACCACGTATCGCCAAAACACCAACGTCAACTTTCTGCATAACTTCATTCTGCGTCCCATCCGGCTGTTTAACGCCTTGTTGCTCAGTTTGTAACAAGGAAGTTGCCTGAACAAAAGAGGAGAATAAAGCCAAGAAAAGAATCCTAAAATGACACAAAAGCGACGTTTTTTTCATGATGTGGTCGAATCTTCCCTTAGCAAATGATGGAACAAGAATAACAGCTACATTCCCTAAACCGCATTTGTTTTAGATCAAGTTTGATCTGGGTATGTGGAAATCCACTATATCGGCCTCTCGATGCATTTCTCACAATGGAATCAGTCAGTTCAAACACAACAAAAAGCAGGTGAGTTATGGATTCCACCAAACGTCGCTTTCTCAGCGCAGTTACTGCTGGTGCTGCGCTAATCCCAATTGCTGGCATTGGCACTGCCACGGCGGAAAATGTCATTCGAAATAACCAATCCCCCGACCGAAAGGGACAAGTCGGTAAGCGTTACGCCATGGTGATTGATTTACGTAAATGTGTTGGCTGCCAAGCGTGTACCGTTGGTTGCAGTATTGAAAACCAAGCGCCTATCGGTCAGTTTCGTACCACAGTGAAACAGTATGAAGTCACGCTCGATGATAGCTCAACAGCCACTCGAGAATCTAAAGCCTTTATGCTTCCTCGGCTTTGTAACCACTGTGACAATCCGCCGTGCGTGGCGGTTTGCCCGGTTCAGGCCACCTTTCAACGTGAAGATGGGATCGTTATGGTGGATAACAGCCGCTGCGTCGCCTGTGCCTATTGCGTACAAGCCTGCCCTTATGACGCTCGCTTCATTAATGAAGACACTCTGACTGCAGATAAATGCACCCTCTGCGCTCATCGTCTAGAACAAGGCTTGCTGCCTGCTTGCGTAGAAACCTGTGTGGGCGGCGCTCGTATAATTGGCGATTTAAATGACCCATCCAGTGAAATCCGCCGCTTAGTCTCGGAACATCAACAAGATATGAAAGTGCTTAAACCCAACCAAAGTACCAAACCACACGTGTTTTATATCAGCATGGATGAACGCTTTACTCATCACATAGACGGACAACCTGCCATTTATGACCCACAAGGAGAACACGTATGAACATAACTGAAGTGTTGGTCCAACCTCAAACGATGGCTTGGCTCCCGTGGGCAGTACAGTATTTCTTCTATATTGGTTCTGCTTATGCAGCAGCCATTTTGTTCTTGATCGCTTTACTATTTGAGCAGTACACCAGCCATCAGCTCCGTGCTGCATTGGTACTAACGTTGGCGATCGGCGCTATCGTCGGACCGCTGGCGTTAACTGGCGATCTTCATCAACCAGGCCGCGCATGGCAATTTTACGCGCACATTACACCGTGGTCATGGATGTCGTTAGGCTCACTTTTCCTGCCTATTTTTTCTGGTTTAGCCGTGATGACAGCATGGCTGTATCTGCGTCAGGATCTGATCGCTTTGCGCGAACGACCAGGTAAAGTCTTGTCGTTGCTGTCTAAACTGTCGCTTGGCGAATGGGCGATCTCACGCAGAGCTATGCTGACGATATCTATGATCACTGTGTTTTCTGGCTTAACCATCGCGCTATACACAGGGGCTGAAATCGCCGTGGTTCAATCCCGCTCTTTATGGCACCAACCTGCTTCATCCATCCTTTGGTTCGTCACGTCGTTCATGGGGGCGGTTGGTTTTGCTCTACTGATTTGGTTGCTACTACCAAGCCACTCAAAAGTCCTCACTTCCGGAGATAGCAACTTACTGAAAAAGTCATTGGTAACGAGCGGCGGCTTAACGCTGATCCTGCTGCCAATTTGGGCATCCAATAACTCGGCATTCTCGCTCTATTCAAGCAACCAGTGGGTACAAAGCATTGCCCTGCTTACGTTGGTGATTCTAGGCAATGTTTTGAGCACGTTCATTACGCTGCGAGACAGCAACAGATCAACAATGTCTCACTTTCGCCAAATGACAGCGCTGCTGTGCCTTTCGCTGATAACTCTGGCAAGCGCGTGGTTGGTTCGTTGGTTCACGATTATGGAAGTGCAGACCATCGCTAAATTCGATGCTGGTCTGTACCCGTATCAATTGACCATGGATGGAAATGGCTGGCTAGGCATTATTGGCATGCTCGGATTGTGGCTAGCACTCGCATTACTCGGCTCAGAACTTGTTCAGCCGAAGCAAAATACCAAAAACCAAACGACTTCACTCACCTTAACCGAACGCTAATTAAAGAGGATTTCACTATGGATAACAAACGCCGTCAGTTTTTGAAATCAGGCCTAGCAGTAGGCGGACTTAGCGCATTCGCTGCGGGTTATGCCACCACCACTAAACATATGGTTGAAGGTGTGCTTGAAGGAACAGCGGGTAAAAAAACTCGCGATAGTCACCACGGCAACTCTCTGGAACCTGAATACACAGTCAGTGACAACGGCAACTTGGTCCCAAACTCGAATCAACGCGTTGCGCCGTCTATGTGCTTTGGCTGCTGGTCCTTGTGTGGGTTACGCGTTCGCATTGATAACCGCACTGACGAGATTTTACGTATCAGTGGCAACCCTTATCACCCACTTTCCCAACAGCACCCAACTCCTTTCGAGACTCCGGTAAAAGACGCCTATTTAAACTTGACGGGAGAAGCTGGTCTTGAAGGTCGTTCAACGGCGTGTGCGCGTGGCAATGGGATGCTAGAAATTCGTAACAGCCCGTACCGCATCACCCAGCCCCTCAAACGAGTAGGAAAACGAGGCGAAGGGAAATGGATGCCGATTAGCTATGAACAGTTGATTGAAGAAGTCGTCGAAGGAGGTGACCTATTTGGTGAAGGCCATGTCGATGGTCTGCGTGCAATTCGAGATTTAAAGACGCCAGTGGATCCTAACAATCCAGAATATGGTCCAAAAGCCAATCAATTATTGATGACCAATGCGGGAAACGAAGGGAGAGACGACATCTTCAAACGTTTCGCTTTCAACAGTTATGGGACACGTAACTTCGGTCACCACGGTTCATATTGTGGCTACGCTTTCCGTGCAGGCAGCGGCGCATTCATGAATGATTTAGATAAGTTCGCCCATTTGAAGCCAGATTTTGACAACGCGGAATACATTATCTTCATCGGTATGTCGCCCGCTCAAGCCGGTAATCCATTTAAACGTCAGGCTAGCCAACTCGCTAATGCTCGAACCAATGGTAATTTGGAGTACACCATCATCACCCCAAGTTTGCCTGCGGGATCATCAAGTTTAGCTGCCGGTGACAATAACCACTGGATTCCGATCAAACCGGGTAGTGACTCCGCATTGGTACTTGGCATGATCCAGTGGATTATTGAAAACCAACGTTACAATAAAACCTTTTTAGCACAACCCGGGGCTAAAGCGATGAAACGTGCTGAAACCGCACACTGGTGTAATGCAACGCACCTGGTGATCAGCGATGAGCAACACCCTAGAAACGGGACTTTTTTACGCGCATCAGACCTAGGCTTGCCTTTCGAAGGGGGCACACTGTCAGAGTCCGACCCGTATGTCATTATCGATTCCCAAAGCGGTGAATTTGGTGTTCACATCCAAACGGATGAAGCCGCTCTGTTTGTCGATAAAACTGTGGCACTGGAATCGGGTGAGGTCCGCGTAAAGTCTTCTTTGCAAAGACTCAAAGAAGAGGCCTTTAAATACAACCTTGAGTTCTACAGCCAGCAATGTGAAATCCCTGTGGAGCAAATTGTAAAGTTGGCGAAGCGCTTCACTAGTCACGGAACAAAAGCCGTCGTCGATACCCACGGTGGCAACATGCACACTAACGGGTTCTATAACGCTTTCACCATCATGATGCTTAACGCACTGATTGGTAATATCAACATGAAAGGCGGCGCGATGGCGAAAGCAGGTGGCTACCCAACATCCGCTAACGGGCCGCGCTATGACTTTACCCAATTTCCCGGCAAGGTCGCTCCAAAAGGTGTTTTTCTCTCTCGCAGTAAATTTCCGTACCACAAGACCAGTGAGTATAAACGCCGCGTTGAAGCGGGTGAGTCCCCTTACCCAACTCGCGCGCCTTGGTATCCATTCGCGGCACCATTGCTGACTGAACACCTGTCTGCTGCAATCGATGGGTACCCATACCGAGTCAAAGCCTGGGTCAACCATATGGCGAACCCGATGTATGGCGTACCTGGTTTAAAAACGCTATTGGAAGACAAGCTCAAAGATCCGCAGCAACTTGGCTTGATAGTCTCTGTCGATGCGTTTATCAACGAAACCACCGCGCTGTCGGACTATATTGTGCCAGACACCGTCACCTATGAAAGCTGGGGTATGGCGACACCGTGGCATGGCGTGCAAGTGAAAGCCATCACAGCTCGCTGGCCGATTGTGGTGGGGCGTACGGATAAAACGGTCGATGGTCGCTCGATTTGCTTAGAGAACTTTTTGATCGATATCGCCAAGAAAATGCAACTGGGCGGATTTGGTGACAAAGCAATTCCGGACGCACAAGGCAATTGGCACAGTCTGCATAGCGCCGAAGATTTTTACCTACGATCTGCGGCAAACTTAGCCTACGTAAAAGGCGGCGTACCTGACGTTTCAGCGGAAGATATTGCTTGGTCAGGGTTAGAGCGTTTGATGCCAACGATGCAAAAAACGTTAACAGCAGATGAGATGAAACGCGTGGCCTTTATTTTTGCTCGTGGCGGGCGCTTTGAAAATGCGACTGAAGCCTATCAAGGCGAACAAATGAAACATAAGTGGACACGTCCAGTCGCGATATGGAATGAGCGTGTCGGCAGCGCAAGAAACACCATGACTGGTGATTTCTACACAGGCTGTCCGACATGGCATCCGCAAAAACTGGCGGACGGTACGCCTTTGGAGGAACAGTACCCTAGATCTGAGTGGCCATTCCGTCTGATGAATTTTAAATCCAACATTCATAGTGCCGTATCCAATTTATCACCCAGGTTGAACTCCATCAAAGGGGTGAATCCGGTGTACATCCACCCTATCGATGCTGAACGAGCTGGGATTAAAACCGGAGACGAGTTTATTATCCAAACCCCATCAGCCAGTAGTAAAGCACTCGCGATGGTGGTCAGTGGCATTCGCCAGGGGACTCTCGGATTTGAGCATGGGTTTGGCCATACAGAGCTGGGACAACGCGCGCACTGGATTGGCGATAAGCAGCAACCAATTCAAACTCGCAGACAGGACGGAGTCAACATCAACGACATCGGTTTAATTGACCCAACCCGAGAAGGGAAAGGCGTTTTGCTGGATTGGGTCGTTGGCGCTGCGGCACGTCAATCCCTGCCCGCTAAGATTGTAAAAGCTTAACCAACGAGGGCTGTCCTTTGGGGCAGTCCGTTCACATTTTAATACTATGCCGCATACGGCATAGACCATTCTAGTGTTATCTCACGCTCTCAAAGTCAAATATGTGGAAATCCACAATACCGCCATTTATTGATAAAGAAGACAATATTGTGATTATAAAAACGACAAAGTGAGTCAGCATGTCAAAAGTTATTTCAGTGGTCACAGCCTGTTTGCTGGCCACTACAATGGGCGCTAACGCCTCGTCTATTCCCGAAAAGGTCGGCGTATGTAGCGGCTGCCATGGTCAAGATGGTATGGGCCAGGCCAATATCGCGCCTATGATTGCCGGTTTAAACGAAAATTACCTCAACACTCAAATAGAACTCTTCCTTAGTGGCGAGCGACAAAATGTAGTCATGCAAGGTATGGCTCAAGAGCTAAACGATCCTAGTGTTCGTAAAGAGGTACTTGAATACTACGCGAGCCTGCCAAGTTATGAGTTCTCAAACCCAGAGAAACGCGGTGACCAAGCCAACATTCGCAGCCCTTATCGTAAGCTAATCTTTCAGGGAGATTGGGATCGCAACATTCCCGCTTGTGCAACTTGTCATGGTGCCAGCGGTATGGGGGTCGACAAGTTCCCTCGCCTAGCTAGTCAACATGCCGACTATTTAAAAGCACAATTAATGGCGTGGAAAAATGGCACTCGTAATGGTGACCCGCTCAATATGATGAGCTCCATTGCAAAGAATCTCACCAATAAAGAGATTGAAAATCTTTCCCACTACTTTGCCTCGTTACGTTATTAGGAGCAGACATGAAACGTTTCTATTCTTTATTTGTGTTACCTGTCATTTCTGCAGCTGCGATAGCGAACGAGCCATTACCTGATCGCCAAAAAGAGCTGCCGGCAGTTGAAAAAGAAGCCCCGAGTGAGTATCTGAAGCCACGCGACCTCAGCACCATAGCCAATACGGAATTTGGTCAGCAAGTAAAACGCGGCTATTCGCTGTTTGTGAACTCTCAGCAAATGCGCGGAAAGTACGTGGGCAATGAGCAAAATTGTGTGAACTGCCATATGGAGGCAGGACGTAAACCCAATGCAGCACCATTATGGGCGGCCTATATGGCGTACCCTGCTTATCGTAAGAAAAACGATCGTGTAAACAGTTACGCCGACCGTATCCAAGGTTGCTTCGAATACTCGATGAACGGCAAAGCGCCAGCTTATGACTCACCAGAAATCATCGCCCTAAGTGCTTACGCTTACTGGTTAGCAATGGGGGGCTTGCTTGACCAGCATGGTATGACCGATGAGCCGATTCCCGAGATAGATGCCAAAACACTACAAACGGGCGGAAAGGCACCAGATTTTCCTATGCCAGAAGCGATTGCTCTGGCGTTACCTGTAGAAGAACGCGGCAAGCTTGCCGGACGTGGCTACCCTAAAATCCCTGCGCCAGAGCAAGCACCATCACCTGAGCGAGGCGCATTGGTTTACGCAAAGAACTGCGAAACCTGCCATAGCGTTGATGGTTCAGGCATTAAAGACAACGACGGTCACTCTTACATCCCACCACTGTGGGGGGCAAACGCCTATAACTGGGGCGCTGGCATGCACCGTATCAACACCGCAGCCTACTTTATTTACGAGAATATGCCGCTTGGCAAGAGCGTACAGCTGACAGAACAGGAAGCTTGGGATGTGGCTGCGTACGTCAATAGTCATGAGCGTCCTCAAGACCCTCGTTTTAAAGGCAGTGTCGCCGCGAACGCTGAAAAGTACCACCAGCATCAAGGCTACTACGGAAAAACACTGAGCAGTAAACAAATGGGCGCCAATGCGTTTGAAAGCACTACTGTTAAATAAAAAAGAGTGCTGAATAAAACAAAGGGGAGCGTCCAATTCTGGACACTCCCCTTGTAGTTTTTACTTAAAACTTGAGCTATTAAGCTTCAGCTGGAGAACGTTGTGTCAACGTCTCCTGCTCAGCGTCTTCTTTATTAAAGCCTTCGTGCAAACGGTAGTAACGTCGGTAAATAATACCGCTGATGATCATCATGATTGCAGGTAGACCAATCATCATAAATTCAAGGCCCATAATCGTGCTTTCTGATTGTTCGACGTTTGGTACATAACCAACAACCGACAGGCCCACACCCACAACGAAACCACCAGCTGCACCAGCGAATTTCACCAGCATGGTTTGTACAGAGAAAATGACACTTTCGCTGCGGCGACCTGTTTTATGCTCACCATAGTCAACGACGTCAGCTAGCATTACTGTTTGCAAGGCATTGGCAATACCCACGCCAAACTTAATTGCAGCGCCTGCCATACCAATCATTAGCGCATTTGCCGGCGCAACGAACCCCATAACGAACAGAACCACACAAGAAATAACAGGGAAACCACAAGCAATTAACCATAGGTTTTTACGTGGAAGTGCTGCCGCGATACGAGGAAATAAGAAGACACCAGCCACTTCCGCAGCGCCTGCAACCATCATGTACACAGGGAATAATTCCGCATCGCCCAATGCGTAAGAGAAGTAGTAAATCGCAAATCCACCAACCAAAAGGTTTGCAATTTGGAACGAAAGAACCGTGCCAATCAATGCTTTTAGCTGATCGTTTTTACCAATAATTACTAGCACATCTTTGAAGTTAAATTTCTCAGCGGTTTTTGTGCTTAAAGGTTCAACTTTCTCTTTTACGTTGCGCGCAATCAAGAACGCACTCATAACAAACAGAACGGCAATCAGCATTGCGACGTTAAAGAAGCCATCACCTTGATTTCCGTTACCTAGCTCTCCAACAATGTGTAAGCCATAAGTACCAGTGACGAACCATGCTAAGCTAGCGAATAAACGCGGCCAAACCACTAACTTTTCGCGTTCCTCGCGAGAGCTCGATAGCGCTGGAATCATTGACCAGTAAGGAATGTCCATGATGGTATAAGTCAGACCCCATAAGATGTAGGCCGCCGCCGCATAAACGTACAGTGCCGTACCTTCAAACATATGAGTACTGAATAGACCAACCAATACAACCGCGTTTAATAGCGTACCAATCACAATCCATGGGCGGAATTTACCAAATCGTGATCGCGTGTTATCAACGATCACCCCCATCATAGGGTCAGTGACCGCATCTAAGATACGAGCCGCCAGGAAGATGGTACCAACAAATGCCGCAGACAAGCCTGCCACATCGGTAAAGTAAAACATTAAGAAGATATAGATAGGAGCACAGGCAAAGTCTTTACCAAGCGCACCAAGACCGTATGAAACCTTGGTCTGTAGAGTAATTTTATTAGACATAATCGTTCCTTAGTGCCGTACTGCTATGTATTCCCCTAACTAGAATCCATAACGTCGACGTATTGTATTTATATTTCGATGATAATGTTACTCACACGCCTAATGCCTTACTGTGATCCACAACCACTTCATGGAAACGTTTACAGTTAGATTTTAAAAATGAGATATAGAACAATATTTTTGGTTTTTTATTTGAGTGAACATTTAAATTACTCATTATTTTTCAAATATTTAAATCAAATACCAACAAAACGAGTTCATGAATACGTTTTTAAACACACGCAAAAAACCGCACAAACTTTACGTCTGCACGGCTTGGATAAATCAACGCTGGAATCGATTAAGATCTGACTATGCGGAGCTATTCGTTGACGAGATCAAACTTCACCAGCATCGCTGTCTCAGGGTCTAAAATTGGCATAGTTAAACCCACTTCTGCACACCACGCACCGGAAAGCTCACATTCAGATTCTGTCCATGGAGGCTGATAATTGACGATATCGTCGTAGTTAGAAGGTTTATCTAACACAGACACACGGTATACCCCTTCTGGAGCCAACCCCGGAACGCGCAAGTGACCGCTGAGTGAATTGGTCGGCATCGCGAGCTGAGCGATCATTAGCACTGCCTCGGACTGATCCTCAGAGACCACTGCATGAATCTGATGTGCTTTATCATCTGTAGGAACTCGCCATGTTCTTCCAGTATGTAACAATGGACGCAGCCTTTTGTGAAGCCTGATGTAGCGCTCAAAGCCCTGCTTTTCTTGTTGCTCTTCTTTTACTGGGTCCAGCTCTATACCCATGTGACCAAACAGCGCCGTTACCCCACGAAACTCAATACTGTGGCGACGACGCGTGCTGTGACAATGACTGGCTCCGACATGGCTCCCCATCACTTCAGGTGGAAAGAAGTAGCTCATGCCTCGTTGAATCGTTTGACGTTCAAGTGCATCGTTATTATCCGAAGCCCAGAAACGATGGGTACGTTTTAATACTTCGTAATCAATACGACCACCACCCGCCGCACACGATTCGATCTCAACTTGGGGATGTTTTTCACGCACTTTATCCACTAATTCGTAGTAGCGTTGAGTTTGATTGTGTGCTGCCGCCCGGCCTAAGTGACCAGGCTGAACGACTTCACGGTTCATATCCCACTTGATGTAAGCAATATTGTAAGTCGACAGAAAGTGATCCAATCTTTTGAACAAGAAGTGAAAGGCTTCATCATTTTGCAGGTTAATGACATACTGGTTGCGGCCGGTCGGCTGATCGTAGCCATCGACTGCAAGTAACCAATCTGGGTGCATGCGGTATAAGTCAGAATCTTTGTTGATCATTTCTGGCTCAAACCACAAACCAAACTCCATACCTAGTTTGTTTACGTGATCGACAATCGGCTGTAAACCATTTGGATACTTGGATTCACATAAGAACCAGTCCCCTAATCCGGCTTTGTCACCATTGCGACCTTTGAACCAACCGTCATCAATAATAAACCGCTCTACACCCATTTCTGCCGATTGAGTAGCCATCAACATGATGTATTGTGGATCGTGGTCGAAGTATATGCCTTCCCAGGTATTCAAATGAATCGGACGAGGTTTATCACTAACGTTGCCTGGCAAAATCGCTTCGCGAACATGAGAATGGAAGTGATGACTCATGCCATTCAAACCTGCACTGCTGTGGCTTGCGTATAACCAAGGTGTGCTAAGGCTTTCACCTTCTTCTAGTGCTACTTCACCGGGTAGATAAACCACTTCGGCCTGCATATAGCGGCGTCCATCAGCTTTCACATCCACTCGCAATCTGTGGTTTCCACTCCAGGCAAAGTGGAATCCCCATACGTCACCATTCATTTCATCAAAGTGAGTAGTACCAGCAACAAATGCAGGGTAATGCTCATGAGATGTGCGACCACGACGGTTTTCTTGTTGGTAACCCCCCTGAGTTAAAGGTTGACGGACCGTCTGGAATTCATGGACCCAACGTCCGTAATACGTCATCAATTCGTTTGCTCTTGCGGGCAACGGAAGTGTATTTGCAAGGCGACTGACGTGATACGTCCCCGTTTTAGTGTTCGTTAGCGTGTGACGGGTCTTGACCACATCATGCTCATCCATTTCCAAAATGGTATTTAAGCGCAGACCAGAAATAGTGTCTTCGCTGTCGATAATAATGCCGTTTGTACTCTTTTCGATTCGACTAATGACGAATACAGGCGCCCAATCCTGCCCATCGCGATGACCTTCCAACCCAGGGCTACTAAACACACCTCGACCCAGCTCAGGATGCAGAGTCATGGATACATCTTTATCTAAACGCCCATAAGGCACCGGGCGTTGCAGAGTGAGACGATAACCTTCGAGATCACCACTAACCTTCAGCCCCCAATGCAAGATCTCCGCATACTCACCCAGCTCTACGATCAGTTGAGTCTCTTTACCAGCTAACTCAATCAGTGTTTTGTCCGTCATCTTGTCTTACCTTTAAACTGGAAATTACGTCGCATCATAATGCAAAGAACAAAATAATCTGTGAGCTGCGCCAAAATCATGGAAACGTTTACAGATTAATTTCTCATACTGAGGTGAGCGTCTTTTGCTCTAACTCCCTCTTATATTTAACTCAAGTCTGAAAGAAAACGTACGACTTTACTGTTGTAACACTGGCCAGAAAAAAGAATAACCATTTGTAATTATTAAATTAAAATACAAAACCTTGAGGTAAAGAGTACAAACAAGGCTAAACACCGTGCAGTTAAAACGTCAAACTCTTGCAGTAATTAACCGACACTCGTATTCTTAATGCTTCGAGATTCATCATGAAGTGTCTCTCTTGGGTCCTAACTTTATACCCCAGCTTGACAATTCAGCACGCCGCCGTGTGCATTGCGCCCGCGAGCGACATGTTGTTTATACTTCCTTGTCTCATACGCCCAATTGAGTTCAGTTGGGCTCTTTTTCCAATTCCCTTCTCGATCAAACCCAATAATTTCAAAAACTTACTCGCCACTGGTAACATTCCTTCTATCAGTATCCCTTCACCAAAAAGTAAACGATTCCAATCCTTCACCAGAAAAACAACCTTAAAAACCGCAAACAAACCTCAAATTAAGAGATCAAAATCACACCAAATAGTAATAAACGCATCATTGTGGCAAAAATGCCAATCCGATCATGTAAACGTTTCCAGACTTTCTTTACACTCCTCGGTGAGTTAGGACTCAAATAAAAAATAAATCCATAAATAAAATAGAATGGAGACACTTCATGAAACAAAAGACGCTTGTAAGAGCGCTTGGGTTAACCCTTGCCCTAGCACCGCTTGCTAGTACGGCCGCAGTGGAGAACGTGACCTACTTTGGCTACGCCAAATGGGGCAATATCTACACAGATAATGACGAACACAACGATGGCAAAGGCGAACGTAACGACGTGATTCGCGCAGGCCAAGGTTATGGTAATTACCGTTTGGGTAACGAGTTGAACTGGTGGGAAGCGGGTGTAAAAGCTGACGTATGGCAGCAAGGCGATGCGTACTTTGACACCACCCTTTACCTGGGAAGTGGCGAAAGCTGGGGGGACGTTAGCTTGATCCAAATGTGGTCAGCCGGTTACGGACTCTTCAAAGGCCAAGAAGATGCTTCTGTCTGGGCGGGTGAACGCTTCTACCGCCGACATGAAGTGCACATGATCGACATTAAATACTGGGATACCTCGAGCACCGGTATCGGTATTGAGAACTGGGACCTCGGCTTTGCTAAAGGCCATTTTGCCTGGATGGCGCCAAATTCGAGTGCTGATGGACGTAGCTTACACAACTTGGATGCACGTTTAAGCGATATTGAATTAAGCGACAGTGCAGATCTTACCGTTGGTTTGAACTATGTTCTCGCCCAAAACTCAAGCTACGACGAAAGTGACATCACCACCTCTGGCGCCATGTTTTCTGCCCTTTATCGTCAAGCCTGGAGCTATGGTTCAAACACGTTTGCATTCCAATACGGTACCGATGCGCTTGCGGGTGGCTTAATGAGTGCAGAGGGCGGTTCTAATCGTAAATACAGCACAGGCGTAGAGCACGATGGTTACAGCTGGCGAATCTTTAACTCTGGTGACTTAAACGTCAATGAAGATTTCCAAGTAATGTACTCCATCGCCTATCAAGACAAAAACCTGGATAACAACGAAGGTGAAAAGTGGTTTAGCGTGGGTGCGCGACCTCAATACAGCTGGACAGAATACATAGCGACCTCTCTGGAAGTGGGTTACGAGTCAGTAGAAGCACAAAGTGATGCCGGCACTAATGATATGTACCAAGTCACGCTGGCGCAGATGTTCCAGGCAGGCAAAGGGGTTTGGGCCCGTCCATCACTGCGCTTATTCGCAACATACTCTGAAAAAGCCGATGAATGGAACCGCGGTGGGGACGTTTATGGCGCGTCACAAAACATAAGTAAGCGCGACGTAGATGAAGTGACGTTTGGCTTTAACGTCGAAACATGGTGGTAATACACCAAAGCTACTATTTTTGAACGCAATGGGGTGAGGAATGCACTCGCCCCACAAAAGGACAAAACCGATGAAATTAAAACCGTTGGCGACTTTACTCATGGCACTGTCTCTTGGTGCGTGCAGTAGCTTACCAGAACCAACTTTCAATACTGACTTCAACACGCAGACTTGTTGCTCAACATTAAATGCCCTCCCTCTGACGGCTTTGTCGACGCCTTTCCACCAGCAAGTGGTTATGGACGCCAATTTGCCAACATTGAGTGCCGAGGCTTTATCGGGTTCAGAAATAGCTTCATCACAAGCACTTCCTGTAACGGGCTACCGAATCACCGTAGATACACCTTTCTCACTGTTAGTTCGGTCGTATATCGATAACAATGCACTATTTGCTGCAAACATTCGCATTTATGACGGAAATTGGCAGCTAATTTCTGACTACTCAGCCGAAACGTTTGACTACCAAACGACCGGAATGCGCGGATTAGAACGCATTGAAAGCGTCGTCACTATCAATCCACAACTCAATGGCGCGAAATACATTGTTATTGCGTCCGATACTGCGTTACTGGGTAAGGAGTTAACCCGCATTCATCCTGAACAAGTCTACGCAGATTTACAAAATGTAATCGGCAATAAACAATTACCTCTCACAGCCGAATACCAACCGTTTGGCGTGATTGACGTCACCACAAGTGCTTCAGACAACAATGCTGTACTGACACTATTAGCAGAACTCAGCACAAACCCTGACTCTCAACGACAATTGACAGTGCCACATACATCATTAACAACGTCGCCAGAAGAGTGGCCACAGTACCGCGAACAAATTGATGCGGCTCTGGAAAAGAACAACGTAAAACAAGCAGCAGAAATCGCAAATAAAGCCGAAAAACAAGGCATCACCCAAGCAAAAGACTACCTCGTGCAACAGTTAGCTCAATAACGATACACATACAGAGATTTACTCATTACGGACGCAATGGACGTAGTGAAGCAAGATTAGAAATAAAAATTAAGTAGGAAACATGATGGCATTTTCAGATATTATTCAACGACGCGATTGGGAAAATCCACAATCAGTGAACATTCACTGCCTGAAAGCACATAGCCCGCTTTCTAGTTATCGCAATATTGACCATGCCCGTGACGATATTCATGCTCAGCGACAATCTCTAAATGGTCAGTGGAAGTTTAAGCTTTTCGAAGCACCAGAGCAGGTCAACGGCGAGTTCATTGCAACGAACTTCAATGATACCTATTGGGACGAAATTACTGTTCCTTCAAACTGGCAGATGCAAGGTTATGACAAGCCTATTTACGCCAACGTTAAATATCCATTTAAGGTGAACCCTCCGTTTGTACCAGCAGACAACCCTACCGGATGTTACCGCACAACGATTACTCTCACCGAAGAAGCCCTTGCAAATACACAACGCATCATTTTTGACGGCGTTAATTCGGCTTTCCATTTGTGGTGTAACGGCAACTGGGTCGGCTATAGCCAAGACAGTCGCCTTCCAGCTGAATTCGACCTCACACCTCATTTGATCGCAGGAGAGAATAGTCTCGCAGTAATGGTAATTCGCTGGAGTGATGGCAGTTACCTAGAAGATCAGGACATGTGGTGGTTAAGCGGTATTTTCCGCGATGTGACGTTATTGTCTAAACCACAACACTGTCTTGAAGATGTATTCATCACTCCAGATCTTGACGCCTGCTATCGCGATGGTTCTTTATCTATCGTGACCCATATTTCAGCGCCAGACACATACCAAGTTCAGGTCCAGCTATTTGATGGTGAGGAGGCGGTAACGAGACCTCGTATAGACAAGCCGAACAACCGCCGTATTGACGAACGCGGTTCATGGAATGACGTTGTGTTTCAAACCCTGCACGTGAATGACCCGAAAAAGTGGACGGCAGAAACACCAAACCTATATCGCCTTGTGGTATCGCTACTAGACGAAAACGGCACACACCTGGAAAGCGAAGCCTATCAAGTTGGTTTCCGTAAAGTTGAGATAACCGATGGCCAACTGAAGTTAAATGGTCAGCCGCTGTTGATTCGTGGTGTGAACCGTCATGAGCATCACCCTGAGCTCGGACATGTGATGACCGAAGAAGACATGATTCGTGATATCTGTTTAATGAAACAACACAACTTTAATGCAGTACGTACTTCCCACTACCCGAACCACCCTCGTTGGTACGAGTTGTGTGATCAATACGGCTTATATGTGTGTGATGAAGCCAACATTGAGACGCATGGCATGCAGCCGATGAACCGTTTATCGAGCGATCCTCAATGGTCAAACGCCTACATGAGTCGCTACACGCAAATGGTCATGCGCGATAAGAACCACCCTTCTATCATTATCTGGTCTTTAGGTAACGAGTCTGGTCACGGCAGTAACCACAACGCGATGTACGCTTGGTCGAAAGACTATGATCCGTCACGCCCGATCCAGTACGAAGGTGGCGGCTCAAACACTAGTGCTACCGATATCATTGCACCTATGTATGCACGCGTAAATACGGTCATTGAAGACGAAGCCGTACCGAAGTGGCCAATCAAAAAATGGATTTCATTACCAAATGAAACGCGCCCTCTTATTCTGTGTGAATACGCGCATGCGATGGGTAACAGCTTGGGTAGCTTTAACGAATATTGGGATGCTTTCCGTGAGTTCCCTCGTCTACAAGGTGGCTTCATCTGGGATTGGGTTGACCAAGGTTTGAGTCAATGGGATGAAAATGGCGAACACTTCTGGGCATATGGCGGTGACTTCGGCGATGAAATTAATGACCGTCAGTTTTGTATCAACGGGCTAATATTTCCTGATCGCACCGTGCATCCAACTTTAGAAGAAGCAAAATATTGCCAGCGCATGATCACCGTATCACTACAAGAGCAAACGAAACAGCGCTGTACTCTACTCGTGAACAATGAAAACCTTTTCCGGTCAACGGATAATGAGCAGCTGAACTGGTCACTCTTGGAAAATGGCAAAGTGGTTCAGTCTGGTTCAACACAACTGGATATCGAAGCCAACAGCCAAGCCCTGCTAGAAATCAAGCTGAGCTTCGAAGCAAAAGCAGAAGCTGTGTATCACTTAAACACGGACATCACCTTAATCAAAGAGACACCTTGGGCGCCTGCGGGTCATGTTTGCGCGACAGAGCAACTTTCTCTGCTTAACCGCTCTGGCCTGGTGATACCGAAACTGGAAGTACAACCAATCCCTTCTTTGATTCAACAAGATGACGCTATTTTGGTCTCAAGCTTAAACGAGAAATATCAATGGCGTTGGGATCGACACACTGGCTTACTGGTTGATTGGCAAGTAGAAGGAAAAGCGCAGACACTGGCGGCACCGCAAGACAACTTCTATCGTGCTCCGTTGGATAACGACATTGGCGTGAGTGAAGTTGACAACGTCGACCCGAACGCTTGGATATGCCGCTGGGACATGGCTGGTATCGGCAAGTGGGAACGTGAATGTGTCGCTTGCCAAAGCGAGACGCTTGAACAGGCAGTACAAGTGACCTCTATCTATGCTTACCACTTCAGTGGCGATGTGCAGGCTATCACGACTTGGGTCCATACCCTGTACAATGATGGCAAAATGCAACTAGACGTTGATGTGAAATTAGCCGATAGCTTACCACCGATGCCACGTATTGGTTTAGAAATGCAATTGCCTCTACAAGAGCAAAATACCACAGTCACATGGCAAGGTTTAGGTCCGTTTGAAAACTATCCGGACCGTTTATCTGCTGCACGCTTTGGACTGCATACCCAAACGCTGGAACAAATGCACACACCTTACATCTTCCCTACCGACAGTGGTCTACGCTGTGGTACACGGAAATTGGAAATGAACAACCTGATCATTTCTGGCGATTTCCAATTCAGCGTTAACCAATTTGCGCAAGACGCTCTGGCTAAAGCGAAGCATACCAATGAGCTCGTCAAAGAAGAAAAGGTATATCTGCGTCTGGATCATAAACATATGGGTGTCGGTGGTGATGACTCTTGGAGCCCAAGCGTACATAAGGAATTCCAGCTTACCGATAATCACTATGCGTACCGGGTATCGTTTCAGCCTGCTCACTAAGGTTTTCAATAAAGCGCTCTAGATACTTTGTCGATTCAATCCCCAAACTCCGATTTGGGGATTTTTTATGCCATTCAACCCATAATTAGTACAAAACCTTGAAACACAGCCACTATTCTTATTTCACTAATTGAGTTCCTACTGCCTTCATAGTTAAATAGCTGAAATTAAAGATTCTGAGTTCCTTATGGCTACCATCAAAGACGTCGCAAAAGAAGCAGGAGTATCGATTGCTACCGCATCACGCGTGATCAATAACGCCCCTCACACCAGTGAAGCTGCCATTGCGGCAGTAAAAGAAGCAATGGAAAACCTGGGCTATCGCCCTAACGCCAATGCTCGAGCTTTGGTCAGTAAATCTTCGAACGCGATCGGTGTGTTAGTCAACGATGTTTCTGCGCCTTTTTTTGGCACTATGGTTAAAGCCATCGATACCATAGCCAGCGAGCAAGAAAAACAACTGCTTATCGGAAGTGGATATCACGATGCAACCAAAGAGCGTAACGCAATAAACTTGCTAATTAACAGCCAGTGCGAATCTTTAGTCGTTCACAGTAAAGGGATGAGTGACTCAGAGCTTAGCAAGCTAGCAAAGGAAATTCCGGGGATGGTGTTAATCAACCGCATTGTTCCGGAGATTGCATCACGCTGTATCGCCTTAGATAACCGTAAAGGTTCTTATATCGCTACCGAGCACTTGATTCGTAATGGACACAAGCACATCGGCTATATTTGCTCAAGCCATCATATCGAAGATGCGCGAGACCGACGAGAAGGTTATCTGGACGCCTTACGTGACAACGGTATCGACATTCGTGAAGAGTATATCGAGTACGGTGAACCTGATGAAACCGGTGGTGAGCAAGCCATGGTAAATCTATTAGCAAAGAACATCCCTATCACAGCAGTGGCAACCTACAACGACTACATGGCTGCGGGTTGTATGACCCTGTTACAAGAAAATGGCATTAGAATTCCCGAAGATATGTCAGTGATGGGTTTCGATGATGCTCACATCGCGCGTTATATATACCCTCGCCTCACGACTATTCGCTACCCGATTCAAGTTATGGCCAACGAGGCAGTAAAGCTCTCTTTGCAATTGGTTAACGCGGAAGAAACAGAACGAACTGAACATAAGCTCTTTATGCCGATTTTAGTCAGGCGCTCTTCCGTAGGCAGTATTAAATAAGCTGACCCCGCCCCTAAACACGCACAATAAGAATGGCCATCACCCTTGATTTGCACTCAAACTATTTGCGCGCAAAATAAATAACAATATGAAAATCACCTACACCAATTGGTTACTATAATGCAAGTATAATTTGTGTTAAAAGCTTTGCCTTATATAAGTATCTGCTGTAAAACAGAGCCTTGTTTGGACAAATGATTTACAATCCTATTCCATGAGTACTCAACCAAATTCAAGTCAGTTAATTTCATGTGAAGAATGTGGTCTCGTTGTCCGTATTCCTGAGATAGAGCAAGGACAAAAAGCCCAATGCCCTCGCTGTTCTCATTCGCTGACTAAAGTGAACGCGAAACCCTATCAAAGTGTCATTGCTATCTCGTCAGCATGCTTGATCATGCTGGTGCTCAGCATCTCGTTTCCTTTTATGTCTTTCAGTGTGCAAGGCTTATCTCAAGAGATCACTTTGCTACACGCCGCCAAAATGCTGGCCGAGTTCAAAAACGTCTTGCTCGGCATACTGCTATTAGCGACTGTTGTTATCCTGCCGACCATCTACGTAGGCTTAATTCTTTTTCTCCACCTTGAAGCATTGAAAACACTTAAACGCTCACCCTCTAAAAAGCAAAAAAGAATGGCAAAAGTCTTGTGCCGAATTTTATTTAAGGTCGAACCCTGGCTGATGGTCGATGTGTTTTTGATTGGTGTGTTAGTCAGCTTAATCAAAATCGCTTCGCTTGCTGATATCGGTATGGGAACCTCTTTCTGGGCTTTCTGCGTTTATACTGTTTTGGTCGTCAAGTGCATTTCGATGGTCGACAAAAGCTGGTTATGGGGTCACTTTATTCCAGCCGAAGAGGTGCCTGGAGTAGCTGAAGGCGATACCCACCACAATCACAATCATATTGGCTGTCATACTTGTCATCAGATAAATCGTATTGAAGATAAAGCCTGCATTCGCTGTAAAAGCCCGCTTCACCGATATAACCCAGCAGACAACTTACAAAAAGCGTGGGCTTTACTATTTGCGTCGATCGTCTTTTATATTCCGGCGAACCTTTACCCGATGATGTACACCGTTAGCCTTGGTCACTCAGAAGGCTCAACCATTATGGAGGGGGTAATACTGCTCTGGCACTTGGGCTCCTACCCTATTGCGATGGTGATTTTCTTTGCTAGCGTTTTCATTCCGATGGCGAAAATGTTTGCACTGGCGTGGTTGTACACTCAAGCTCAAAAAGCGAGATATCTTCCACCGGAAGAAAGTATTTCACGCTTGAAGATATATCGCTTAACTGAGTTTATTGGCCGTTGGTCAATGATTGATATTTTTGTCGTCGCTATTTTGGTTGCACTGGTTCAGTTGCAAAACCTAATGGCGATCTATCCCGGCCCTGCTGCGTTATCATTTGCTGCAGTGGTTATTTTCACCATGCTCTCTGCCATGATTTTTGACTCACGCTTATTGTGGCAATCGCCACAAAGTGATGGGCAAGAGCCACAAAGTGATGGGCAAGAGCCAACGTCTGACTTAAAAGAGAAAGCCAAATATGAGTGATGAGAACAACACAACCGCTCAAATAAAACCGCAAAAGCAGGTTTCTGCTATTTGGGTCGTTCCAATCCTTGCGCTCGTTATGGGGGCGTGGATGCTGTTTCAATACATCAACAGTACCGGCCCACAGATCACATTACAGCTACCGACAGCCGATGGCATTGAAGCAGGCAAGACCGAGATCAGAGCGCTCAACGTAAAAGTTGGCGTTATTACCGAAGTCACACTCAGCGAAGATTATGATCACATCATCGCTAAAGCACAGATGAACAAAGACGCGGCTCGTATGCTTAGGGACGACACGATGTTTTGGGTCGTCAAACCTCGTATTGGCCGTGAAGGCGTATCGGGATTAGAGACATTACTTTCTGGCGCTTACATTCAGCTACAGCCTGGTAAGTCAGATGAAGAAAAAGAAAGGTTTAGCGTACTTGATATACCACCTGTTGCCGCTCCCGACGCTGAAGGTCTGAGACTAGTATTAACTCACCGCGAAGCTGGAAAACTGGGGGTTGGCGATCCGGTGATCTTTAAAGGCTTTACCGTTGGCCGCGTAGAGAAAACCAGTTTTGATGTTGACTCCCGTCAGGCGCTTTATCAGCTATTTATTTTTAAGCCGTACGATAACTTAGTCCGTACCCGCACCAAGTTTTGGCTCAATTCCGGTGTGGATTTACAACTCAATACCGAGGGCTTTGAACTAAAGTTTGGCTCTCTTGAAAGCTTGCTGACAGGTGGTGTAACGTTCGACTCCATTCCTGGTATGGATTCCGGTGAACCACTAACGGAAGAGTTGGCAAGTTTCCGACTATACGATGATGCTAAACAGCTTCGTGAAGGCATGTACGACGAGTACATTGAGTTTGTTATGTTGTTTGATGAATCGGTCCGTGGCCTCAAAGCGAAGGCACCCGTCGAGTACCGAGGTCTGCGAATTGGTACCGTAATGAGAGTACCGCTACGCTTCCCGACTCAAGCAGAAAGTTTCTCAGTAAAAAGAATTCCAGTACTAGTGCGCATTGAATTAGGTCGCTTATTCGAGCACTTCCACACGGATTCAATGTCTGACTACAGCGAGAAATTAAAACTGGAGTTTGCCAAAGGTCTTCGTGGTACGTTGAAAACTGGTAGCTTGATAACCGGAGCTTTATACATCGACACTGATTTCTATCCAGATGCAGAGAAATACGTACCAGATGAATTCTTGGGCTTAGAGGTATTCCCGACCATGCGTGGTGGATTTGCTCAGGTTCAAAAACAAGTGAATGACTTTCTAAACAAGATCAACAATTTACCAATGGAAGATACTCTCAACTCGTTAAACGAGACACTGAAAACCTCAGAACGAACTTTAGCGTCCGCTGAGCGAGTAGCAAGCAATATCGATAAGCTGTTAAGTCAGAACGATACCCAGAAAATCCCGTCGGATATTCGTCAAAGCCTGCAACAACTACAAAAAACACTCGATGGTTACGGGCCTAACTCGACCATGTACAGCGAAATGGAATCCACGCTCAAAGAGCTCGAAAGTGTCATGACAGAGTTTAAGCCTGTCCTTAAACAACTAAACGAAAAACCAAACTCACTCGTGTTTGGAGAAGACGAAACCAGCGATCCGGTACCTGTGAGAGGGCAAAAATAATGAAACGTGTATTTCTTTTAATTTCTGCGCTATTAGCAGGCTGTAGCAGCGCACCAGAAACAACAGGCTCACTGTATCTCTTACCACAGGCAGAGTCTCAGGTATCGCGTAGCACAGTAATGACCGAGCGTCCTCTTTTAGTAGTTCGCTCAGTTGAACTCGCCAGTTACCTTAATGACAGTGGTATTGTCTATCGCACGTCTGAGTCACAAATTATTCAGGCGAAACACAATCAGTGGGCGCAAAACATTTCAGAGCAAATTACGCAGCGAATCATCGCCGACCTGCGCCACAAGCAAAGTCATTACTGGCCAGTGAAAGTGCATAGCCTCATGGACCAAAGTAGAGAAAACAAGCTGCAACTGAGTTTGAATAAGTTCAATGGCAATTACCAAGGTAATGCTGAGCTTGAAGGCGAGTGGATGCTGATTGACGCCGACGGCAAAGTCAAACTTCGTTCTCAGGTAAATATCTTAATACCCTTGCAGGATGACGGGTACGATGCCTTGGTCAAGGCTTT
Organism: Vibrio sp. J1-1; assembly: GCF_021728395.1. Taxonomy (GTDB): domain Bacteria; phylum Pseudomonadota; class Gammaproteobacteria; order Enterobacterales; family Vibrionaceae; genus Vibrio. The sequence continues at coordinate 157,445 of NZ_JAKKCM010000006.1, forward strand.
ATCAACCGGCCTGAATAACCTTACCGATAATATTGCCAAGCAACTTTAAGCCGCTAGATCTGAATAACTGAGTAAGGGGAGCTAAATGCTCCCCTTCTGATTTTAATTTGCATCAATATCGAAAATAAGTTGGTTCTAATACTGCTAACTCAATACCTCATAACACGAAACCGAAAAACGAGCTTTAAAAGCCAGTAACAAAGAACAAGCTCGTGTGACAAAAAGACACCCATCATAAAAATCATTATTATTCAATAAGATGATAATAGATATCACTACCAATTAAGGTAAATTCAGTAAATCGAACACATTGATCTTCGTCAGTTCATTATCTAAGCACTGATGCTACTCTAGCGGAAAATATGGCACGAGCGCCAACGCCCAGTGTTGATTCAAAGATAAATTTCAGAGTAGCAATGTCAATCACCATTTCAGACCTAACCAGTGCACTAAGTAAGGTTGAGAGCATTCATAAAGTGCAACTAGAAAATGTGCATCGCTTTTTTAATGCAAACGAATCTTTCTCGATTACAACGTTTGCTAACATCACCTCTAGTGATTCAATTGATGAACGCTTTAAAGCCATCGACAAAGCATTTTCTTCTTTAGGCGATGTAAAAACCTATCTTCTCGAAGCTTCTTATTTGGTTAAATAGCCGAAATAGTAACGAGAAAACAAAAAGCCCTATCTCTTTGAGATAGGGCTTACATTTTAGTAGAAGCTAAAACTACAACTTGTAACGGTCATCAATGACACTTACTTCAGGGAAAGTTTTTCCATCGTCCATAGCCTTTTCCGTTTCTTTTTTCACGTCAGGATCAATCCAGAAGTTACCCATATCCATTGGGTGAAGGATCCATTCTGTCGCTTTCGTCATGCCATCTTTTGGGATTTTTACCCAACGCCAATGTGCAACACGTGAATAAGGCACCATGTAACCAGGGACAATAATGTTTACTTTGGTCACATAATCTTGAATCTGGTGAGACAATTCATAACGTTTTTGCTGATCAAACTCAGAGTCGTACGCCTCTATCAGCTTATCTAATTCAGCGCTGCTGAAGTTGGTGTGTGCGTTAGTCTGAGGTTTGTTCGCATTATCTGAGTGGAGATATTCCCAATATGCTGGAATTTCGCCGGACCCCATATTCAAGAAGGCTAATTGATGTTTCTTCTCCAGAATATATTTAAACGCAGATGAACCGTCGACTAGGTTAAGTGTAAACTCCAGACCCGCTAACTTAGCTTGCTCTTTGAGGTAAGCTATTCGTGGTGTCCAGGAGTTATAACCGTAGGTAATCGCGAAGCTTAAGCGTTGGCCTTTGTCGTTCACTCGAATACCATCCGCCCCAACGGTATCAAACCCGGCTTTCTCAAAATGTTTAACGGCTGCAGCAACATCAAACTTTGGTGGCGTGTTGTTCGGATCGTCGTACTCACCATGCCCAAAACCAAGGCCATGTGGCTTACGCGAGTAATCGCCACGCATGATATTCTCAATCATACCGTCAAAATCGGTCGCAACCATGATCCCTTTGCGCACTTCAAGGTTATCAAGCAAAGGCATCGCTGTGTTCATCCAAACACCACCAGCCCCTTGTGGTGATTGGTTGAAGCCCCAATATTTCTCGATATAACCGTTTTTATAAACATCTGTGTTCGTTTTATCGTGCCAATAGTTTGGCAACACCATTTCAAAGTAATCCAGGTTTCCTTTTTCAAAGTGCTTAAGCGCTATGTCAGGATCACGAATGACAGTAATACGTACTTTGTCTACGTTGTAACGGTTTTTGTAGTAACGGTTGTTGTAACCCCACCAATCTTCACCAACGTGCTTAAACGTAACGCTTTTGCCTTTTTTCACTTTATCTAAATAGTATGGAGCTGCTGTAGGTTCCGCTTTGAAGTTAAACTTACGTACAAAGTTATCCGGCATGCCATCATTATTTTCGTCTTTTTCACCTTCGAAGAAATGTTTCGGACGAGGCTGGAAGCCATTACTCGGCATGTTGATCATCACCATCAGGGAATCATGGCTTTGAGCAACAGCAAGGTTCACTTGAATAGTGTAGTCATCAATCTTTTCGACACTAACAATACTGTTGGTGAAGAAGTCGTTGTACCAAGGGTCAATAATGTCTTTCGATGTGTAGTACTGCATCATAAAGACGTAATCGTCGGCAGTAATCTTCTCACCATCAGACCATTTTGCGGTTTCATCTAGCTTAAAATAAACCGTTTTATTGTCTTCACCAAACGCCCATGACTTAGCAAGTTGCGGAATCCATTTACCAGTGTTTGGATGGCGTTGAGCCATTTTTGGCGTGCCATCCATTAGGTATTGGCGTAATCCTGAGTTTGCATCAGGACCAACACTACGTAATGTCTGTGGGAAGCTTTGAATATAAGTACGATACGTGCCGCCGTGAACCGCTTCTTCTGAAGCAAACAGTGGCTCGTTGTTGTTTGAGGTCCATTCAATATCGGCTGGTAATTCAGCCGCATTCAGCTGAAAACTGGTCGCGGTTAATATTGCGAGTACTGAAAATGGCAGTTTATTGGTCATTTTTCTTCCTTGTTATGATTTGCGATCTAAGGCAGATACAAGGAAGACCGTGAGTGAAGCTCACAAAATCTACGAAAACAGTCTCACGCAGATAGGAAAGTAAGAGAAGTATAATATGAAGCGACTTCCTGCCAACTTCTATACTATACCAATCACAGTAAATAAATGATCAGGAATAGCGTAGGAAAAATGCTTGAGAACAAGGCAAAAATTTTCGATAAGTAGTTATTCTACAATCAAAGTTTTTAACGAAGTTATCGAGTATTTTAACAAGCTAGTACGACCAGTTGTTTACTACGATTGGTATTAATATCAAAGAGATTCACCAGGTCATCCTAGACCTTACAACGCAGTAAATGCATCTCTGTCATAGTATTCGTAACCTATTTGTAACGCAACCCATCAATAACACCTGCTTGCATTTTCTGATTCTAACAGCGATTTATGTCATGAAATTGTGACCGATATAGTGTTATGCCCTGGTTAAAAGACGATTGGCCATAGAGCATTAAACCTAAAACTTCCCCGCTTTAATAAAAAAGGTGAAGTATTGCTACTTCACCTTTATAGGCAACAAAACAATGAGTTACGTTTATTACATCTTCGCCAAGCTATCGTTAATTGACTTCAATACAGCGGCTGGGTCAGTAGCCTGTGTAATAGGACGACCAATAACCAAGTAGTCTGATCCAGCCTGGATTGCATCAACGGGCGTCATGATGCGGCGCTGATCACCTTGCTCAGATCCTGCTGGACGAATACCAGGCGTCACCAGTTTAAATTCTTTACCAAGCTCGCCTTTCAAAAGCGACGATTCTTGCGCAGAACATACTACGCCATCAAGGCCTGAGTTTTTCGTTAGTGTCGCCAGACGAATCACTTGCTCTTGAGGAGCAACATCCAAGCCTATTCCTGCCAAATCACTCTGTTCCATGCTGGTTAGTACAGTGACACCAATCAGCAATGGGCGATCTTTGCCATATGGTTCCAGAATCTCACGAGATGCTGTCATCATACGTTCACCGCCACTTGCATGAACATTCACCATCCAAACACCCAGTTCCGCTGCTGCACGCACGGCTTTCGAACAAGTATTTGGGATATCATGAAATTTTAAATCCAAAAATACAGAGAAACCACGTTTGTGTAACTCACGTACGAAATCAGGACCAAATAGTGTAAACATCTCTTTGCCGACTTTTAAACGGCATGACGCAGGATCAATGCGATCTACAAACGCAAGCGCATCTGCTTGGTTATCATAATCCAGTGCGACAATAACTTTTTGGTCGATCATTTCATCTCCTAATTATTTCTGTTCTTGTTACTTTTTTACTTATTAAACATAAGGCTAAAAAAATGCAGCGGACAGAAAACCTGTCAGCTGCACTAAAATTACTCACCATCCAATCCACGGATTGGTTTGATCGTCCCCCACCCCTTACAAGATGGACAATGCCAATAAAGAGAATGGGTAGAAAAACCACATTTTCGGCATCGATAGTGTGGTTTCACTTTTAACTGTTCACCAACCATAGCCTGTAAGGTTGAAAGACTGTCTTTTGCACGACCATCTTCCGCCTCTGCAATATGGTAATCAATCAGACGATAGAAGCCTTTCATGGTCGGATTTTTCAGTAGCTGCTTCGTCAACAGCTCCTGTGCTGCTCCTACGTTTTCGTGATGAGCAACCAGCTGTGCCAGCATTAACTCTGCTGATACCCCAGCTTTCTTATCGATACAAGCCCGGAGGAATTCCACCAGCTCATCTTCTTGCCCTAGGTGGTGGAAGCACTCTGCAATCGTAGGCAAAACATCGCTAATAAAGTCTTTGTCTTGCTCCAAGATAGAAGTTAAGTATTTAATAGTTTGTTTGTAATCTTCTGACTCTAAATACATACGACCTAAAGCAATACTAGCACGCACACATTTTGGGTCTTCAGAGAGTGCTTTTTTGAAATGCTGAACCGCTTTGCTCTTATTGCCATCAGCTTGATCTAGCATGGCAATTTCACACCAGTAGTGAGCGATATTTGCTCGCATTCGAGAGCGCTTATTACTCACTTTTGCCAGTTGGTTGGCGTAGTGAATCGCTTTTTCCCATTCACGTGTTTGCTGGTAAATGGTCACAAGCTGTTGAAGTGCACCTTCTCGATGCTCCGGCTCTTCTACTAACTGTTCAAATATCTTTTCCGCACGGTCCAGAAAGCCAGAAACCATGTAGTCTTTCGCGAGCTGCTGAAGGGCGAGGTTTTTCTGGTCAAGAGTCAGACCCGAGCGGGAAATAAGATTTTGGTGAATACGAATAGCGCGGTCTACTTCTCCACGAGAACGAAAAAGATTACCCAGCGCAAGGTGGGTATCTATAGTTTCGTTGTCAACTTGGAGCAATTCAATAAAGTGGTCTACGGCTTTATCTGATTGATCAGAAAGCAGTAAGTTCAGACCCGTCATGTATTGACGAGAAATTTGATGTGATTGCTTCTGCTTGTCTTGTTGAGCGCTGCGATGCCCCATGTACCAGCCATATGCAGCAGCTATAGGCAATAACAAGAAGAGTAGTTCAAGCATTAAAGTGAAGCCTTATCCTTATACCTGCTTGTCAATAGCAGGCTTAGCAGTGGTTTCTGCTTGAGCTGGCTCGTACTTTTTTAGTTTCTTTTTAAGACGTCGAACTTGAAGTTGAGTCTTTAACTGGATGCTAGCGAAGATTACCCATGCTAAAGCAAAGCCAACAACAAATACCACGCCTAGAAGCGTTGATAAATGGAACTCTCCTTTTGCTAAAAGATAATTAAAAGCCACAACTTCTTGGTTTTGTGAGCCTAATGCTAATGCAATTAAAAAGAGAGCAAAAATAGCAGCGATTTTTATAATTTTCATATTACATCACCCTTAGAGGAGTAAGTAGGTCAGATTATGCAGTAAAATGTTTCTTCAGACCACGTATATTAGCAATAATCTATACCCAAGTAACCTCAAGAAAACCGGTTTGTAGCCACACAATTGAAGTTAATACCAATCTAGATCAGTAAATTGCTCAACTTAACGCACCAGAAAATCGCGTAGGCAAGGTAGATTGGTAAACGACCTAGGTATATTACAAAAAAGCGGCATACAAAAAAGTATGCCGCTTTTTCAAACTAATCAGAGAGCATTAGCCAATATTTACGCGCTCACGAAGTTCTTTACCTGGTTTAAAGTGTGGGACGAATTTACCGTCTAGCTCCACTTTATCACCAGTTTTCGGGTTACGACCTACGCGAGGCTCACGGTAATGAAGAGAAAAACTACCAAAGCCGCGGATCTCGATACGGTCACCACTCTCTAATGTAGAGGCCATGTGCTCTAGAATATCTTTTACAGCATCCTCTACCTCTTTCGCTGATAAATGCGTTTGCTCAGCGCAGAGTCTTTCAATCAGTTCAGACTTAGTCATAGTTGCCCTCTTTGAGTATCTTTCTCACTCATTATAGTAAGTAATACTAATTCCAACAAACACTTGCTCGTAATTCTAGACAATTTTTACGCAAAGTATACATTGAAGAAATGTCTTTTATTAAGATAGTTTACCGATATTAGTATTACTACTTTTATTACAATAAATATAAAAAAGGAGCCTTGCGGCCCCTTTTTTGCTTAAGCGAGTATATTATTCGCCTTTAGCTGCTTTGAAAGCGTCAGCCATTGCGTTACCGAATGCATTGTCATCTTGCTTGTTGATAGATGCCATTGCTTCTTGCTCTTCAGCTTCGTCTTTAGCTTTGATAGATAGGTTGATTACGCGGTTCTTACGGTCTACACCTGTGAACTTAGCTTCAACAACATCACCAGCGCTTAGGATTAGAGAAGCATCTTCTACGCGATCGCGAGATGCTTCAGAAGCACGGATGTAACCTTCAACGCCTTCTGCGATTTCAACAGTAGCACCTTTAGCGTCAACAGCAGTTACAGTAGCGTTAACTAGAGTACCTTTCTTGTTGTCAGCAACGTAAGCATTGAATGGGTCGTTTTCCATTTGCTTAACGCCTAGAGAGATACGCTCACGCTCTGCATCTACTGCTAGAACAACTGCAGAGATCTCGTCGCCTTTCTTGTACTCACGTACAGCTTCTTCGCCAGCAACATTCCAAGAAATGTCAGATAGGTGAACTAGACCGTCGATGCCGCCTTCTAGACCGATGAAGATACCGAAGTCAGTGATAGACTTGATCTTACCAGTAACTTTGTCGCCTTTAGCTTGTGCTTCAGCGAATGACTGCCATGGGTTAGCTTTACACTGTTTCAGACCTAGAGAGATACGACGACGCTCTTCGTCGATTTCAAGAACCATAACCTCAACTTCGTCGCCAACATTAACAACTTTAGATGGGTGGATGTTCTTGTTAGTCCAATCCATTTCTGAAACGTGAACTAGACCTTCAACGCCTTCTTCGATTTCAACGAAGCAGCCGTAATCAGTTAGGTTAGTTACGCGACCAGTTAGTTTGTGACCTTCTGGGTAACGCTTAGCGATTGCTACCCATGGATCTTCGCCTAGTTGCTTAAGACCTAGTGATACGCGAGTACGCTCACGATCGAACTTAAGAACTTTAACTTGGATCTCGTCACCAACGTTAACGATTTCAGATGGGTGCTTAACGCGCTTCCAAGCCATATCAGTGATATGTAGAAGACCGTCAACGCCACCTAGGTCAACGAACGCACCGTAGTCAGTAAGGTTCTTAACGATACCTTTAACTTCAGAACCTTCTTGTAGAGTTTCTAGAAGCTCGTCACGCTCAACACTGTTTTCAGATTCGATAACAGCACGACGTGAAACAACTACGTTGTTACGTTTTTGGTCAAGTTTGATAACTTTGAACTCTAGCTCTTTGTTTTCTAGGTGAGCAGTGTCGCGGATTGGGCGTACGTCTACTAGAGAGCCAGGAAGGAAAGCACGGATACCGTTTAGTTCAACAGTGAAACCGCCTTTAACTTTACCGTTGATGATACCAACAACAGTTTCAGCTTCTTCGTAAGCTTTCTCAAGTACGATCCAAGCTTCGTGACGCTTAGCTTTCTCACGAGAAAGTTGAGTTTCACCGAAACCATCTTCAACAGCGTCTAGAGCTACGTCTACTTCAGCGCCAACTTCAACTTCAAGTTCGCCAGCAGCGTTCTTGAACTGTTCAGCAGGGATAGCAGATTCAGACTTAAGACCAGCGTCAACAAGAACGAAACCGTTCTCGATAGCTACTACAGTACCTTTAACGATGCTGCCTTGTTGGAATTCTGTTTCGTTTAGAAACTCTTCAAAGAGTTGAGCAAAAGATTCAGTCATTTATTTAATCTTCAATAAATTAAACGTCCACGGGTATCCTACCGCATGGGGTTATTAAATTCGCCGGTCATCATCCTTGCGACCAACGCTCTTAGCCTAGTAGAGTATCGTTACTCAACTAGCTTCGATTCGATATATTGTAGTGCCTTTTCTACCACTTCGTCGATAGACAACGATGTAGAATCTAGCACAAGCGCATCCTCTGCAGGGCGTAGTGGCGCCACTGGGCGGTTACGATCGCGATCGTCACGCTCTTGGATCTCGCTTAAAAGGTCAGCAAACTTAACATCTAACCCTTTATCTTGCAACTGTTTAAGGCGTCTATTTGCACGCTCTTCTGCGCTCGCATCAAGGAAAATTTTCGCTTGTGCATGTGGAAATACAACGGTTCCCATATCACGGCCATCGGCAACCAAACCTGGCGCCGCTTCAAAGGCACGCTGACGACGCAATAACGCTTCACGAACACGTGGTAGCGCAGCGACTTTAGATGCAGCCATACCCGTTTCTTCTTTACGAAGCTCACCGGAGACATCTTCGCCTTCTAAGATAACCTTAACCAAGTCACCTTCAGCGATAAATTGAACATCTAGGTGTGTAGCCAGTGGGACAAGTGCGTCCTCAGACTCAGTATCAACACCATGGTGAATAGCAGCCAGTGCAAGTACTCGATAAATCGCGCCAGAGTCTAAGAGTTGGAAACCCAACTTTTTTGCTAGCAACATACACAAAGTGCCTTTACCTGCACCACTCGGTCCATCTACGGTTACAACCGGAGTTTGAGAGGACATGTTCTTCTCCACCTATTATTTCTTTTAGCAATTTGCTCGGTTTTCGAGGCGCGCATTATAAGGGAAATTGCCCTTTCGGGCGAGGAAAAATGTCATTCCATGCATCACACTGCATGAGCAGCCTGATTTATAAGTAAATTTAAAAACTCAAATAAAAATGGCGAGAGCTTTCACCCTCGCCATGTTCAAATTGGATATCACTTTTCGTGGTTACACGATTGGCTTTTGACCACGCTCAGCCAACTTTAAGATGACACTGTCTGCCACTTTGCTCGCAACACCCGCTAGCTTATCAGCCAGTTTTTTCTTCGGTACGTAGTGAACGGCTAACACTGTCTTGTCTTTGCATGCCGCAACAACGAGATCATCAGACGTGCATATTTCGTCGACCAGACCGCGCTCTTTTGCCTGAGTACCAAACCAGTGTTCGCCAGTTGCGACTTTTTCTAACTCTAAGCTTGGGCGACGCTCTCGAATAAAGTCTTTGAACAGTACATGAGTTTCTTCTAGCTCTTGCTTGAATTTATCACGGGCTTTATCGGTGTTCTCTCCAAACATAGTCAGGGTACGTTTGTACTCACCTGCGGTAAGTTGTTCGTACTCAATATCATGCTTCTTCAATAACTTATTGAAGTTTGGAATTTGTGCGATCACGCCAATTGAGCCGACAATGGCAAATGGTGCAGAGACAATTTTGTCTGCCACACAGGCCATCATATAACCACCACTTGCCGCAACTTTATCCACGGCGATAGTTAATGGAAAACCAGCAGATTTAATGCGATCAAGCTGAGAAGACGCCAAGCCGTAGCCGTGAACCATGCCACCACCAGACTCTAAACGCAGTAAGATTTCATCCCCTTCACGAGCCACCGCCAAAATCGTGGTGATCTCTTCACGTAATGAGTTTACTTCTTTGGCATCAATACTGCCTTTGAAGTCAAGAACAAACAAGTGTGGTTCGCGTTTGCTATCTAACTCACCTTCTTTACTTGCTTGTTTAATCTCTTTCTCGCGGGATTTATTTTTTTCTTTTTCTTCTTTCTTGATCGCTTTGTCACGAGCTTTGATGAAAGCCTCATCGTGTAAATGATGCTCTAGTTGCTCAACAGACTGCTTATGCTGCTCAGAAAGGTTTGTGATCTCAAGTTCACCTTTTGCAGCACCTGATTTACCGCCTACCGATTTAACAAGGATTAGAATGACAATGATCGCAGCGACAACCGTCACAATCTTGGCCAAGAATAAACCGTAATCTAATAAAAATTCCAATGAGAGCTCCTTTATCTCACTCCAGCGAATATGTCGCTATGCTACACCGAAAAATCAGAGAGAAGGCAACTTGGTTTGTAACCAGTTGTTCTGATTGATAGCATACCTAACGGACGTTCTGGAATTGGTATAACATATGAATTGGTGTATTGTAACCATCTTGTCACGATTACCAAGATTTTCCATTAAGAAAGCGGCGTAATTAACGCCAATTAACTATCATGGACCCACTTACAATAATAAGGATTAAACACCGTGGACTACTCCGTTTCAGCAGATGCCTTAAAAGATAAAGTCATTCTTGTTACCGGCGCAGGTAATGGTATTGGCCGTCAAGCCGCACTTTCATACGCAAAGCACGGTGCAACGGTGATCTTATTGGGCAGAAACGTTCAAAACCTTGAATCCATTTACGACGAAATTGAAGCCGCTGGTTACCCACAAGCCGCAATTATTCCTCTTGATTTAAAAGGGGCAACAAAGCAGAACTACATTGATATGGCAGAGACGATCGAAGGCCAATTCGGACGCCTTGATGGTCTGCTGCACAACGCGGGTGTTTTGAGCACACTGTGTCCATTCGAACAGATCAAAGAAGAAGACTTCGACGACATCATGCAAATCAACGTGAAAGCCGAAGTTCTGATGACTCAGGCGCTGCTCCCTGCGATGAAAAAAGCTGAAGCAGGCCGTATTATCTTTACCTCTTCTACCGTTGGCCACTCTGGCCGTGCTTTCTGGGGCCCATACGCGATCTCAAAATTCGCGGTAGAAGGCATGATGCAAACCCTGGCTGATGAGCTAAGTGATACGCCAATGCGCGTTAATGCGATCAACCCAGGTGCCACACGTACTCGCATGCGTGAAAAAGCGTACCCAGGTGAAGATGCCAATCTGCTGAAAACACCACAGGATCTGATGCCGTTGTATCTACACCTGATGGACCCAAGTGTGACTGATGTGAATGGTCAGTGTATTGACGCACAACCGAAGCGTAAGTGATTACGTTTTCACTCCTTCACATAACTGATTGAAAAGGCAGCCAACGCTGCCTTTTTTATTTCTCTCGCCACAAAAATCTTGCTACTTTTCACCATAGAAATATACTGTATATATATACAGGTATTTAGTTATGCAAGATATTATTCAGCACTTAAAAAGCCAACATCTTGTTTGGCAGGCAAATTTAACCAAAGCGGACTCACATCAGTTCCTCAATAGCTCCGGCTTTCCAGAACTGGACACGCTGCTGGGTGGAGGCTTTCCACCGCATGGAGTGATCGAGATGGAGTCTATAGGCAGTGTCGGTGAATTACGTTTATTGGCGCCTTATTTGAAATCATCGCTAACCAGAGGCGTCACCGCCTTTATTCAGCCGCCAGCGTTAATGAATCCACTCTTTCTGCACAGTATCGGCTTAGATATTAATCAAGTCTGGGTCATCACACCGGAGCATCAGCGTGATGCACTCTGGGCCGCGGAGCAGTGCCTAAAAAGTAGTGTGTGTAGCAATGTATTACTGTGGCAAGACGAGCTTGAGATCCATCAAGTCAAGCGTCTACAAGTCGCCAGTGAGCAAGGATCTTGCCCTCTATTTATGTTGAAGCCAATCAGAGCGAACCGTCTATCCCTGCCTGTCTCACTTAGCCTCAAAGTACAAGGGAGTGAGCAAGGCGTCAGCGTTGAGGTATTAAAGCGTAAAGGTGGCTGGAGCAAAGGTCGGGTCGAAATTAACTACCACCATCATTACCCACGACTGGTCGTGCCGACTAAGACTCATATTCCATCGACAGTCGTGAATTTCCCGATGTTAAATCAAGGGTAATACTATGCCTTTATGGATTTACTTACACTTCCCTCGCCTGCAATTGGACACACTCTTTCGTGGCAACCAAGAACAGCCAGTGGTGATAGTCGAAAGCCAGCGTTGTCGCATCATTCAATACAACGATATTGCAAAACAACATGGCATTAAACCCAATATGGGACTTGGGAGTGCGGCGTCTTTATGTCGTGACTTACAGGTACACCCTTATCATCCACAAACCGAACTGAAGAAATTACAGGAAGTTGCCCAGTGGTTATATCTGATCACGTCTGATGTCGTTCTGATGCCAAATCAGGGAATCCTGCTACGCGCAACACCTATGCTCAGCCTCTATGATGGGCTGCAAAACTACTGGCACAAAGTCTCTACTCACCTCGCCACACTAAAACTGAGTGTTCAGTTTGGCTGTGGGTTTTCCCCATTGTCAGCCAAACTCATGGCATTGTCTGGAAGTAACCTATTGATTGAAGACAAAGCGTCTATTCAACAATCACTCTCCTCTTTGCCATTAACACTGACTGATTTATCCACTGTAACGGTTGATAAATTGCAGCGTGTCGGCGTAAGTACTCTACAAAACCTACTTGAGTTGCCGCTGCAAGATATCGCTCGCCGTTTTGATATTGATTTAGTGAACTACGTGGGTCGTCTGACAGGCCAATTTAAGCACCCTGTCGATTTTTATCATCCAACAGAATCATTCCAGGTGTATTTGGAGTTGTTGTTTGAGCTCGAAAATGTTCAATGGCTCGAGAGGCCGCTCGTGAAGTTACTTCGTCAACTCGAAACCTTTTTAAAGTTAAGAGACAAAGTGGCTTTCGAGCTTTGCTTAACGCTCCACCAGCGAGATAAACACCAGCAATCTGTTCAACTCACTTCAGCACAAGGCGATTACTTATGTCATCGTTGGCAGCAGCTCGCCAGTTTGAGCCTAGAATCTCTAACACTCAATGGCCCTGTGATTGGCCTGACTTTACAGATCATTCGTCAAGGTGAACCTATCAGCAGTGCTTGCGACCTCTTTTCTGGTCAGAAAGGCCAAATGAATCCGTTAGATCTGCTCTCTTTGTTGCAAGCCAAAATGGGAAAACACTCCGTACTCAAGCCCGATATTGCTTATGACCCAAGACCAGAAAAAACCTGTCAATATCGTTCGGCCGACGAACCCGACATCGCGCTTTCATCCATTCCTCAACTGCTGCGTCCGGCGATGCAGTTACCGAGCCCCATGCCACTCCAAGAACAGGTTTCTCTGGTACACGGACCGGAACGAATTGTGTCAGGATGGTGGGATGGCGATGAGATCATGCGCGATTACTACATTGCACACACCAGACAAGGCCGCTGGTTATGGGTGTTTCGCGATCAATATAAACATTGGTTTCTTCACGGGTATTTTTGTTAAGTCATGACGAGTTACGCAGAACTGTTTTGTCAGTCCAATTTTTCTTTTCTTACCGGAGCTTCTCATGCAGAAGAACTGGTGCTGCAAGCTGCTTTTTACCGTTACCAAGCCATTGCGATCACCGATGAATGCTCCGTCGCAGGTGTCGTAAAAGCACATACAACGATCCAGCAGCATAAGCTCGATATCAAACAAATCGTAGGAAGCATGTTTTGGCTCAATGATGAATGCCAGGTTGTCTTATTGTGTCCATGCCGTAAAGCTTATGCAGAACTTTGCCGTATCATCACCAACGCAAGGCGGCGCAGTGAAAAAGGCAACTATCAACTCTCTGAATGGGATTTGATGACCATTCGTCATTGTTTGGTTCTATGGCTCCCCACCCACCAAAACAGCGACCATTACTGGGGACGCTGGTTAAACCAACATCATGCAAACCGCTTATGGGTTGCCATCCAACGTCACCTTGGGGGTGATGATTCGGCATATACCAACCATTGTGAAGAGCTCGCCCATGAACTCCAGTTACCAATCACCGCTTGTGGTGGTGTACTCATGCACTCGGTCGAACGTCTACCACTACAACACGTCCTAACCGCAGTAAAACACGGTTGCAGCGTTGAAAATCTTGGGTTTGAACGACTTTCTAATGCAGAGCGTGCACTACGCCCACTGAACAAGATAGCCCGAGTCTACAAACCGAAATGGCTTGCAGAAAGCCAACACATCGCTAATTTGTGTGAATTTAAGCTGAGCGACCTGAAATACGAATATCCTGCCGAATTAATCCCCGACGGTTATACACCCGATTCTTACTTGCGTATGTTAGTTGAACGCGGCAAGAAAAGACGTTTTCCTGAAGGTGTTCCAGAAGCCATCCAGCAAACTATAGAGAATGAACTTGCCTTAATTAAGGATCTGAAATACCACTATTACTTTTTAACCATTCACGACATTGTGATGTTTGCAAAAAAGCAAGGCATTCTCTATCAAGGACGTGGCTCTGCGGCAAACTCTGTCGTGTGCTATTGCCTGGAAATCACCTCCGTGGACCCAAGGCAAATCGCTGTACTATTCGAGCGGTTTATCAGCAAAGAACGAGATGAGCCGCCCGATATTGATGTCGACTTTGAGCATGAACGCCGAGAAGAAGTCATTCAATACATCTATAAAAAATACGGTCGTGAACGAGCAGCTCTGGCTGCAACCGTGATCAGTTATCGCTTCAAAAGCGCCGTCAGAGAAGTCGGTAAGGCATTGGGGATAGAAGAAACTCAGTTAGACTTTTTTATTAAGAACGTCAATCGCCGCGATCGTAGCCAAGGCTGGCAAGCGCAGATTGTCGAGCTCGGATTGCATCCAGAGTCACTCAAAGGGCAACAATTTATTCAACTGGTGAACGAGATCATCGGTTTTCCTCGTCACCTGTCTCAGCACGTCGGTGGCTTTGTGATTTCTTCCGGACCGTTATACGAGTTAGTTCCGGTGGAAAACGCGGCGATGGAAGATCGCACCATCATTCAGTGGGATAAAGACGATTTAGAAAGCTTAAAACTGCTCAAGGTCGATGTACTCGCATTAGGCATGCTGAATGCGATCAGAAAGTGCTTTCAACTGGTCGAAAAGCACCACCAGCGATCACTGTCCATTGCAGAGATCACCCGACTTCAGGATGATCCCAACGTTTACCGTATGATCCAGAAAGCAGACACCGTCGGGGTATTTCAGATCGAATCCAGGGCACAAATGAGCATGCTCCCTCGCTTGAAGCCTGCCTGTTATTACGACTTGGTGATTCAAATTGCGATTGTACGCCCTGGGCCAATTCAAGGTGATATGGTTCACCCCTTCCTCAAAAGACGCAATGATGAAGAACCTGTCAGCTACCCATCAGAAGCAGTGAAAAGTGTCTTAGAGCGAACCATGGGCGTTCCGATATTTCAGGAACAGGTCATCAAGCTCGCAATGGTTGCAGCTGGCTTTAGTGGCGGTGAAGCCGACCAGCTACGCCGGGCGATGGCTGCCTGGAAAAAGAATGGCGATCTTGCCAAATTCAGGCCTAAGCTTATCGATGGTATGCGTGAGCGAGGCTACGATTTAGCCTTTGCGGAACGTATCTTCGAGCAAATTTGTGGTTTTGGTGAATACGGCTTCCCGGAAAGTCATTCCGCTTCATTTGCGGTTCTGGCGTATTGTTCATCTTGGCTGAAATACTACTATCCTGCTGAGTTTTATACGGCGCTTTTAAACAGCCAACCCATGGGGTTCTACAGCCCTTCCCAATTGGTGCAGGATGCTCGCCGCCATGGCATCGAAGTTTTGCCAGTCTGTATCAATCTTTCACGCTATCAGCACCACCTTATCCCACGTCCTAATGGTCGGTTGGGCGTACAGCTTGGCTTTCGTTTAGTCAAAGGATTCAACGAGGAAAGCGCAAACCGGCTTATTGAGCGCCGTCCTAAAAGCGGTTATCGATCTATTCAGGAAGTAAAGCAAATCCTGAGAAATCGCCGCGATATCGAACTCTTAGCATCCGCGAATGCATTCCAGATATTGTCGGGCAATCGCTACAGTGCTCGTTGGGCGGCCATGGACTCACTATCGGACTTACCTTTATTTCATGATGTGCAAGAGCCTGTTGCTAGTTATCAAACACAACCTTCTGAGTATGAAAACCTAATTGAAGATTATGCCAGTACCGGGCTTTCTCTCAATCGTCATCCGATTACTTTATTGGATCAAGCGGGTAAGCTGCCTCGCTTTACTCGCATGCAACAGTTAGTCGAGAAAGAACATAAATCACTGGTAACCGTTGTCGGGCTCGTCACCGGACGTCAATCTCCCGGTACCGCTGCGGGTGTTACTTTTATCACTTTAGAAGACGACACCGGGAATATTAATGTTGTGGTATGGAGTGCCACTGCCCGGGCCCAAAAGCAAGCTTATCTCACATCCAAAGTGATGATGGTAAAAGGAATTTTAGAGAGAGAAGGAGATGTGACACACGTGATAGCAGGCAAACTGATTGATTGCACTCATAACCTAGTGGAGTTACAAAGCAAATCACGAGACTTTCACTAGCGTTTGGGAATAGTACCAATCGTAGTAAGTAACAAGTAGTAAATAACAAAAAGGGATGAGAATTTAAGTCTCATCCCTTTGATATGTCCGATATAAAGTCAGTAAAAGAGATTAACCCTCTACCACTTTCATCAACAGTTGCCCGTCATACAACGCTTGTTTTACAAGTGCTGCACCCGGCATTGTCGCTTGCTTGTAGAAGCGAGACTCTACCAGTTCCAGATCTTGGTGGTAAACCGGTAAACTCTGCTCTTCAATACAACGACGAATAGCAGGGTAAAGGATCCCTTTCGCTTGGTTGATGACACCACCAATCAAGATCTTTTCTGGGTTAAAAAGGTTAATCACAATCGCAATCGCAGAACCTAGATAGCCGCCCAGTTTTTCAATCACATCCACAGCAAGAGGATCACCATTAGCAGCAGCTTCACATATGCTCTCGATACTCATCTCCTCTTGCTCAGCAAGGCTGGACGCCTCACCATCAGCAATACGTCTGACGACTTCTTCACGAATAGCCTGTGAGCTTGCCACCGTTTCCAAACATCCAATATTGCCACAATGACAGCGTTTACCATTTGGATCTATCTGAATATGGCCTAATTCACCGATATTACCGTGACGACCTAACAACACACGTCCATCCAGAATAATACCGGCACCTAAACCATGGTGAATCGAGATCAGAACTGAGTTTTCATTCTCTTTAGAGTGACCAAACAGTTTCTCCGCTAGTGCCCAAGCTCGCGTGTCATTAGCAACAAAGACTGGTAAACCTGTTGCCTTATATATTTCAGGTCCCAGAGCTAAATTTTTTACGTTGTAATGAGGCATTTGTAACACGATGCCTTGCTCTGAGTTAACAAGGCCTGGCAGCGTAATTGCGATACTGGTAACACGATCTAACTGATCAGCATAAGTTTGAAAAAATTCATCGATTTCGTAAAGCAAGCGCTCAAGTACATCGTCTTGGTCCAGCTCATGAATTTCGATTTTTGTATCAATTAATACATCGCCGCCGAGCTCATGGAGCGCGATTGTCAAATAACCACGGCCTAAACGCATCGACAGGAACTGCCAACCTTCATTATTAACCTGTAAACCGACAGCGGGACGACCACGACTGGTGGCCTCTTGAACGGTTGTTTCATGAATCAAGTGTGCTTCAATTAATTCTCGAGTGATTTTAGTAATACTTGCAGGCGCAAGCTCACTTTGCTTGGACAAATCAATTCGAGATATTGGACCCTTTAAGTCAATTAGTTTATATACCCGACCAGCATTGATCTGTTTGATATGATCAATATGGCCCGGTTGAGCCATGTACATTCTGCACTCCAAAATTCTATAACACGGCAATTTTTTTACTTTGCGAACTAATTGTGAAGTGAATTAATAGATCCCCGTGACAAGCATCACGCAGAAACCTGATTGTTTGTGTATTTAGTCAAATAACGGAAAATTTACACCTGTTAAATTGTGTAAAAAATAACTTATTTTTTTGACCAAATTAGTAAATCCCTCCAAGCGAGTGGCTATCACTAAAAACATCAAGCTAATTCTTTGCCGTTGGTTTTTGTAAAGATGCAGAACTTTTTGCTTGTGTTCATCTTAACCAAAGCATTCTGTGCATATACTTAAATACAATTCGAGTTACCTTGTCCCACACTAGCATTCTTCGGAGACTCTATGACATCCACATTGAGAAGAACAAAAATCGTTACCACACTTGGGCCTTCAACTGATAAAGACAATGTACTTGAGGAGATCATCAAAGCTGGCGCTAACGTTGTACGAATGAACTTTTCACACGGTAGCAGCGAAGATCATATTCAACGTGCAAACAAAGTCCGTGCTATTGCCGCAAAACTAGGACGTCAGGTTGCAATTTTAGGCGACTTACAAGGTCCAAAAATCCGCGTATCTACATTCAAAGATGGCAAAGTGACGCTCAAAGTAGGTGACAAATTCACCCTAGATAGCGACTTGCCAAAAGGTGAAGGCAGTCAAGAAACAGTCGGTTTAGACTACAAAGAATTGCCACAAGACGTCGCACCCAACGATGTTCTATTGCTCGACGACGGCCGCGTTCAATTACAAGTCACCAGCGTAGAAGGCAATAAAGTACATACTCGTGTCACGATTGGTGGTGTCCTGTCGAACAACAAAGGCATCAACAAAAAAGGCGGTGGATTATCCGCAGAAGCCTTAACAGAAAAGGATAAGGCAGACATTTTTACTGCCGCAGAAATCAAAGTCGATTATTTAGCGATTTCTTTCCCGCGTAATGGCGAAGATATGCATTATGCACGACGCTTAGCACGAGATGCAGGCTTGGAAGCAAAGTTGGTCGCCAAAGTAGAGCGCGCCGAAACTGTAGAGAGCAATGAGTCGATCGACGATATCATTATGGCATCTGATGTTGTCATGGTTGCTCGCGGAGACTTAGGGGTAGAGATTGGCGATCCAGAGCTTATTGGTGTTCAGAAGATGCTTATTCGTCGTGCTCGTAGCTTAAACCGTATCGTCATCACCGCAACCCAGATGATGGAGTCGATGATCACAAGCCCAATGCCAACACGCGCCGAAGTCATGGATGTCGCAAATGCTGTGTTAGATGGCACCGATGCGGTGATGCTGTCAGGTGAAACAGCGGCAGGCCAATACCCGGTGGAAACCGTTAAATCGATGGCAGATGTATGTCTTGGGGCAGAGAAAATGTCTGAAGCTAGTCTGTCTTCATATCGTTTAGACCGAACCTTCGAAACAGCTGAAGAAACGATCGCGATGGCAACCATGTACTCTGCAAACCATATGGAAGGCATCAAAGCCATGATCTCCTTAACCGAGTCAGGCAGAACAGCCCTTATGATGTCTCGTCTTAGCTCAGGGTTACCAATTTTTGCCTTATCAAGGAATGAATCGACATTGAATCGCGCCGCATTATATAGAGGTGTCACACCCGTCTATTTTAACGCTAAAGAAGATACAGGATTACCAACCGCGCAGGCTGCTATTCGCTGTTTAAAAGAACAAGGTTTTTTAAACGACGGAGATGTGGTCATTATTACTCAAGGTGATGTAATGGATGTCGTTGGCTCAACCAACTGCATGCGTATTATGCCTGTATAATATATCAGTACAAAGAATAAGGGCCCCTTTCGGAGCCCTTATTCACTTTAAAACTCAGCAATATCAAAACACTACGCACTTTCTCGCCCATCTAAGTCAAGATCAATATTTATCTGATCATAAAGTTGGACGAAGTTGTATCCTGCCTGTAAACCTAATTGATAATCATGTTCTAACGCTTCAGGATCACTCAACAAAGAAGAGGCACGAAGCGCTTCTCTGGGCGCGATCTGCAAAATAAAAGTATCATCAGGCGGCGTAGAGAGAAACGCTTGAGTAAGCTCAAATGTTTGATAATGGATCATCAGCATATCAGCTAAACCAGAGTCAAAGTTTTCTCCGATAAGGTGACTCAGTCGATACAAATTATCCGCCCCAAACAACCATCGTCCACCATTTAGAAGCATTTCGCCAGTCAGTTTAGATTGATGGGCGTTATTAATTTTCTGTTGGAAAAAGGACGCCCAATCAGACTTCCACTGACTCACTTTCTGTTGCCACGATTGCTGAACGGAGTTTATAGACTCACGATACCACTGCACAGGGGAGTCCCCTATTTCGCTTTGTACTCTTGCTTTACTCTCTGAGTACGGCTCAGTTCGGATAACAATAATATTACGCGCATTCTGTCGCCATGCTTCCTGAACAGGAATGGAAGCAGAAACACCACCATCGACAAATTTATGCCCATCTACATCAACAGGGCCAAGGTATAACTTAGGAATGGCACACGTTGCCAACATGGTTTGAAACCAGGAATCTCCCAACATAGGAAGATACTGATCGGAAAGCGTCTCTACATTAGTTACAGCCGCAAAAGCGCCTCTAGCTCCCAAGGCTTTACGCCCCATATCGAGGTCCAGTTTGTAGGGAAAATCCTGAATTCGTTCTAGCGCCCATTCCAGCCCCAAGTATTGCTGCTTACGAATATAACGAAAAAGGTTAAAAAACTCAGGCGAGGTAGTCAGTTCAGTAATAAACGCCTTACCCATACCATGCTGACGGCATAAATAGGGGCACAGGTTTAGTGCGCCTGCTGAGGTACCATAGAATTCATCGAAGGGATCAAAGTTGGAGAGTAAAAAAGCATCAAGCACTCCAGCGGTAAAAATTCCTCTCTGCCCTCCTCCTTGCGTCACAAGAGCAGTTTTGCCATGCCTGAATTGTTCGTAAACATTGATATCAAGTTCAGTATGACTATCTGTAATTATACCGCTGTTACGTATCATCGGCTTACGCCTTCTAATAAAGCTAAACTTAGATTAAGCCGAAGTAATCGCAATAATTCCGTATGACAAAAGAACTGCGAACACAGCGGCAACGATGATTAGTGCGGATTTGAGATCGTGTTCCATAAACACCTCCTTAAACTGTAACAAATTAATAACACCAGTGTGAAACATGTTCAAGATTTGCTTGATTTGTTCGCACGGTTTTGACTAAGCCATCACAATTAGCGTAGGTATAATAAGGAGATAGGACATGAGTAATAAATTCGACTGCTTAGTTGGAAGTATTTTGATGAGTGTTGCTGTTAACGCCCAAGCGAATATCATCGTCACGCCATTCATTGGTTACACCGGTGGCGGTAAAGTGGAAGACGCGAACGCTAATACCTACGACATCGATGCAGCTACCAATTATGCGTTGGCAATAGAAACACCTTTTCTTCAGGGTAGAGTTGGTCTTTTTTACTCCTATCAACCGACAGAACTAAAATCACTGTCTAACTCGGCAGACATTCATTACCTACAGTTTCAAAGTAGTCTCGCCTATCCTATTGCACGGGGTTGGCAGACATACGCTGGCTTAGGGTTAGGCGGCTCTTATACAGATGTGAACTGGGCGGATAAAAAAGTGGGTTTTTCTGTTAGTGCGTTTGCTGGTATTGAATATGAATACTCTCAAGCATTTGCTTTAACGGCACAACTACGCTGGCTAGGTACCGTAGTCGACAATGACACTTCAGGCTCATGTACATTACCATCTGAAGGTTCCAACTGCATCATCAAGTATGACACAGATTGGATGAACCAATTTCAATCTAATGTCGGATTTAGCTTTCGCTTTTAATCGCCTCGCGTTGACGAAACATCTTCTAGAGGATGTACAAAAGCTAGTCGTACCCCCTAAATAATCAAAACAGTCCTTATAACCAATTATTTAGCTATATGGCAGTCATTTATCTTGATACATACTGATCAAATCTCAGATAAACACCATGAAAACTAAAATTAACCATATTATAACCAGACAAAATACTAATATTAACATTTAGAATCTGTTGCGCTTGTGATTATTAGAAGTTAGTCTGAACAGCGAAAACAGATAAATATTTCAGTTTTATCAAACACACATCAACAATTTAAGAGTTAAACTCTGAATTCTTTCATGTGAAGCAGAATAAAAAATGGCAAATCAACAACTACTTAGAATTTAGGCTATAAAAACTGATGGATAGCAGTTTCCCTAACTTTTAATAAATTGCCCTGCTTTACAGAAAGAGCTTCATTCCTTAGGGAGTTGTACAGGAGTCAAATATGAAGCGAGAACAATGGGGATCCCGCGCAGGATTCATCTTAGCAGCAGTAGGGTCAGCGATCGGTCTGGGGAACATTTGGCGTTTCCCATACATGGCCTACGAAAACGGTGGCGGCGCATTTTTTATTCCTTACCTTTTTGCCATGATCACTGCAGGTATTCCATTCATGATCCTAGAGTTCAGTATGGGGCAAAAATACCGTGGCTCAGCACCAAAGACGCTAGCAAAGATTCATTCAAAATTTGAGTGGCTTGGTTGGTTTCAGGTGGGTGTCGCAGCAGTCATCGCCGTTTACTATGTTGCCGTGATCGGCTGGTCTATTTCTTACTTTGGTCTGTCGTTCAGCCAAGGCTGGGGAGCAGATACAAACGCGTTTTTCTTCAGTGAATACCTGAAGTTAGGTGATAACTCACCAACTAATCTAGGTAGTATCCAATGGAAAATTGCGTTGTCTATGGTGATTGCTTGGGCCGTTACTTATGTAGCGATTGCGAGTGGTGTGAAATCAGGAATCGAGCGTGCATCCAAGATCATGATGCCAATTCTTTTCTTGATGGTGCTGTTCCTTATCGGGCGCATGGTGTTCTTACCAGGTGCACTGAACGGTGTGAACTACATGTTCGAACCTGACTTCAGCAAAATCTGGGATGTTAAAGTATGGGCAGCCGCTTATGGTCAGATCTTCTTTACCCTGAGTATCGGTTTTGCCATCATGCTGGCCTACTCTAGCTACTTGCCAGAGAAATCAGACATCACAAACAATGCGTTCATGACAGTATTAATTAACTGTGGTTTCTCTATCCTTGCCGGGATCATGATTTTCTCTGTATTGGGCTATATGGCTCAGGAGCAAGGTAAACCATTAACAGAAGTGGTTTCAGCGGGTGTTGGTCTTGCATTTGTAACGTTACCAGCAGCAATTAACTTATTGCCAGCACCTTACATTCTTGGTCCACTGTTCTTCTTTGCTTTAGTTGTAGCAGGCTTAAGCTCCCATATTTCAATCATGGAAGCTGTAACCTCAGCAATTATCGATAAATTAAACTGGACTCGTAAGAAAGCCGCAAACGTTGTTATTGGTACTGGTTTCGTCGTATCCATGGCATTTGCAACCAACGGTGGTCTGCTATTGCTTGACTTGGTTGACCATTTTGCCAACAACGTAGGTATCATGGTTGGTGGCTTAGTAGAAATCGTATTGATGGCATGGCTATTAAACCGTGTTGCAGAAGTTCGTGGTTACGTTAACGAGCGTTCTGATTTCTCAATCGGCCAATGGTTTGAAATCTGCTTGCGTTTCGTTACACCAATTATGCTAACTGTAATCTTAGCGACTAAGCTTTATGCTCTACTTACTGACGGCTACGGTGGTTACGATTTGACGTTAGGCTGGGCATTGATCGCAGCACTCTTTATCTTCGGGCTATTAATTAACGCAGTAAACCGCAAGGAGACAACAAAATGACAACCAGCGCAATCATCATGATGGTTCTTGGCTTAGGCATTACTTGGGGCGGTGCGGCCGTTTGCATCAAGCGAGCAATGAATAAGCAATAAAACTTGTTACCAACAATAAAAATGCCGGCTATTGAGCCGGCATTTTTCTTTGTAACTGATATTAGAAGCTGTATTTCACACCAACTGCACCACCAAGCTGTAAATCTGCACCTTTATACAGATCAAGCTCTGGATGCAGCTGTGCATACACATCCCAGCCCTGAGATAAGTCCCAATTGACGCCTAGTGGTACACGCACACCAAATTCATCGTCCCACTCGTACCAACCACCTACACCCACATACCAGGTTACCGGGATGTTTTGGTCGAACGTACCGCGTTTAGCAATGTAGTCAAAAGCCATGCCGTCATTACCGATAATCCCACGGTAAGTATTATCTATCTCAACAACAACGCTCAATTGTTGATCGACTGCCATACCAACAGCTAAATCAGAAGCTCCATTAGCCGCCATTGCAGCGCCAGACATCAGTCCTGCTGCCAGTATTATTAGTTTCTTCTTCATAAACGTTATCAATTCTTAAAAAAACATCGTGCATAATTCAAACACGACTGGATTTTATTATGTCAATGAAGGGTAAGAAGGATGTAGGGAAACTCTCAAAAAAGTAAAGATGAGTTTATAGTCACATGAATTAGGGTAAGTGCTTTAGTAGGGAAGGAATGTGATATAGAAAGTTTGTTAAACCGTAAGGTGATTAACGTATTGAAGTTAGAGTACGTAGACATTAAAAAAGGAGGCCGAAGCCCCCCCTTTCACTTAAATAATGGACAACTGAGATTAGCCGTGGTTACGAATCCACTCATCCATTTCTGTTTTTAGGTTATCAGACTTAGTACCGAAGATAGCCTGAACACCACCAGCAACAACAACAACACCTGCTGCGCCTAGCTGTTTTAGTTTGTCTTGGTCGACAGCTGCAGTATCAGCGACTGCAACACGCAGACGAGTAATACATGCATCTAAACCTGTGATGTTAGCTTTGCCACCGAATGCTGCGACTAGTTCACCACCCATGTCTGAGCCAGAAGTTGTTGCAACACTTTCAGTTTCATCTTCACGACCCGGTGTTTTTAGGTCAAGAGCAGTGATCACTGCACGGAACACAACGTAGTAGATAACCGCGTAAACCAGACCTACACCAATCATCAGAACCATCTTTTGAGCATTACCAGACAACACTAAGAAGTCGATAAGACCGTGAGAGAAAGAAGTACCGTGAACAAAACCTAGCGTGTTAGAAACAACGTATGCAGAACCAGCTAGTAGCGCGTGGATTCCGTATAGTAGTGGAGCAACGAATAGGAACGAGAACTCGATTGGCTCAGTAATACCAGTAAGGAATGATGTTAACGCAGCTGACGCCATGATACCCATTACCTTCGCTCGGTTTTCAGGCTTAGCACAATGAGCAATAGCAATAGCTGCCGCTGGTAGACCGAACATTTTGAACATGTAACCACCCGCTAGCTGACCGAAGCCATTACCAGCAGCACGTGATGCTTCATCAGCAACAAGGTAACAAGTTAAAACGCCGTTTTGAGCTTGACCTGCAGCGTTGACACATTTACCTGCTTCGAAGAAGAAAGGTACGTTCCATACATGGTGTAGACCGAATGGAATCAGTGAACGCTCAACAATACCGTAGATACCAAATGCTAGCTGCGGGTTTTGATCCGCCGCCCAGTGAGAGAACGCGCTGATACCGCTACCAATTGGTGGCCAGATTACAGAAAGGATAACACCAAGAATGATCGCACCAAAGCCAGTGATGATTGGCACCGCACGTTTACCCGCGAAGAAGCCAAGGTATTCAGGTAACTGAATCTTGAAGAAACGGTTGAATGCCCAGGCAGCCAAACCACCACTTAAGATACCGCCTAGTACACCAGTATCAATTTTTTCAACACCCATGACGCCAGCCATTACACCAAGCGTCGCAGTCATAATACCGTAACCAACGATTGCAGCCAGACCTGCTACACCATCGTTATTTGTGAAGCCTAGAGCAACACCGACAGCAAATAGCAAGGCCATCTGGCCAAATACAGAACCACCAGCTTGTTCCATTAGGTTAGAAACAATCTCTGGAATGAAACTCAGATGGGCAGCACCAACACCCAGAAGAATACCTGCAACCGGCAATACCGATACTGGAAGCATCAGTGATTTACCGACTTTTTGCAGGTTAGCAAAAAGGTTTTTGAACATGTTCAAGCTCCTGATAAGTAATAAATATTATATGGGCACTAACGGCCACCCCCCGTAGCCTAAATGTTAGCACCCAATTAAGATGTAACCACAAAATGATTATATTTTATGCCTCGAAATATATTATTGATAACCCTCAAAGTTCGAAGACAATAATCGTTTACAGATCACGAAAACAACAAATTAATTGATAAATTCCTCTAGTAATAGCGTTTGAACCATACTAGTTATCAACGGCCTCTCTTTTATTACAAAACCAATAAATTTCATAAATATAAGAAACACAAAAACACACAAAGCCATAACGCAAGTTGCGTGCAAAATGTTCACCTTATCCATAAAGTGACAAAAAAATCTAACAGAAGCATAGGCGAGAAATGGCACTTAGCATGCATCAATTGATAAAGTTTACTAAAGAAACCTTTCATTAGTTTTGCTCCTGATAGAATAGTTAGAGCGCTAGCGGCACACCCCCGCAGCCTGAATGCTAGTCTCTACAGAATATATAACCGCGAACACGATATATTTTCCGGCTCTAAATATATCCCGTAATTGGTACCGGTTTCTAGCGGATGCTTGAGATTAGTTTCAAAGTAATATATAGATCACAGTCTAAACGCTATTAAGCAATGGATTACATTGAGGTTAAGTTACTGTTTTAATTTAAATTATTAATTAACAACATTAATTTTAAAGAGTAAATAAAATAGATGGGATTGTTACTTTTCATCACAAAATAAATTCAGATTAAATTGACACCAAAAAATCACCAAAACTAGTTGGGTTATTAAATAAAAAATCGACTAGACGGTATTTTAATATTAAAAAAGGAGCAATCGCCCCTTTTTTAATCTAATTTAACCGAAATCTTTTTATCTATCGTAAAAAAAGATTCTTGAAGTTTTCGGTAGTTTTTTGTGCGACTTCTGAAAGAGCAGCCCCTTTAAGCTGCGCAATGTAAGCCGCTACTTCGACAACATAGGCGGGTTGGTTCTCTTTACCTCGATGAGGAACTGGCGCTAGATAAGGTGAGTCGGTCTCAATAAGTAACTTGTCCAAAGGAAGTGTCTTAACCACTTCTTTGAGTTCAGTTGCTTGGCGGAAAGTTACGATCCCTGAAATAGAGATGTAAAAGCCTAAATCCAACGCGGCTTCAGCAAATGCAAGATCTTCGGTAAAGCAGTGAATCACACCACCACACTTATCTGCTCCACCAGCGCGAAGTATATCCAGTGTGTCTGAACGAGCATTTCTCGTGTGGATAATCAGTGGCTTATTAAGTTCAACCGCAAGTTCAACATGCTGCTCGAAACGTTCTTTCTGCAACGCAGCAGTTTCTGGCTTGTAATGATAGTCCAAGCCAGTTTCACCAACCGCCACTACCTTGTTATGTGAAGCATGCTGACGAAGTGTGTCCAGAGAAAATGCGCTTTCTACATCTAGAGGGTGAACGCCACAAGAAGCGTAAACATTCTCGTATGGCGTAATCATTTCCAACATGTTAGGAAACGAGTCCAGAGTCACCCCTACAGAGAGTAGCTCCGTCACATTAGCCTGCTTGGCTTTGTTAATAACGTCTTCCACGCTGATGTGGAGATCGTCGTAATTCAATTTGTCTAAGTGACAATGCGAATCTACGAACATAATGCCTCTCGTGATTCAATTAACCAATTCATTGATAATAGCTCAAGGTTCAAGCCCGGAAATGCTTGTAGTTGAGCCTTGATTTCCATCAACTGCTTCGCTGATGAATATAAACCGTTGTAGCTTTTGTGCTGAAGCTGATAAGCACCAGGCAAAATATCGCCTTCAGAAACACCAAACTGAACCTTCTGTGCATCAGTGAGAAGATACCAGGCCCAATTTATCGCGTTTTCGGGATGTTTCGCCATATAAGAAGCACATGCTGATAGATCAGCCACAACGGATGACATAGCGTCTATGAAATCGTATTCGAATGTCAAATACTCATCCAATTCACCACTATTTTTTGCCTCTAGTGTTTTTAAAGGCGATCCGCTATTAAGCTTTAATGCATAAGCAGGAAGATCGGATGCACCGTTCTCTTTCAGCCACTGCATTGCTTGATCAGTCGATGGTGGGGTAACAACCCAATGTTGACAGCGGCTGCGTATCGTCGGAAGTAAGCGCTCTTGATTATGTGTGACAAGCAAGAACAAACACTTCTCTCCCGGCTCTTCTAGCGTTTTTAACAACGCATTAGACGCCGACTCATTCATCATGTCTGCAGGTTCAATAACAAACAAGCGATAACCGTTGAGTTGTGATGACTCATGCGCGAGGCGATTACAAGTACGGATCTGATCAACCGTTATTGCTTTGCCCTCTTTCTCTGGTTTGATCCAGTGCAAGTCTGGATGACTGTGCGATTGAACGAGCTGACAGCTATGGCAAAAACCACAAGCTTCGCTAGTGAAGTTCTGACACAGAAGCGCGTGACTAAAACGCTCAACGAGATAGTCAACAGCCAAACCAGGCTCACTTTGTATCAACAAAGCACCGGGAATTCGGTCTGAGTCTAAACCCGCTTTTAGGTTATCCCAAATAGGGTTGAGCCATGGAAAATCATTAAACATGAGTCAATTAAATCCTTGTTCGCGCTTATTGACGCGATAACCACTCATTCAACGCCTCTTGAATATCATGAGACACTTTCTCAATCGGCTGCTCTGCATTGATCACGACAACCGATGGATCACTATTGGCAATATCCAAATAACGTTCACGAGTACGCTCAAAGAAGCTGATATCCATCTTTTCGATACGGTCAAGTTCACCGCGCCCACGAGCACGTTCCAGACCAACTCGGGGGTCGATATCCATATAAAGCGTTAGAGCTGGTTTAAAATCACCCAGAGTAGTGTCACGAAGGTTTTTCATCAGTGATGCATCGATCTGACGACCACCACCCTGATAAGCCTGAGAAGACATATCATGACGGTCACCCACAACCCATTGCCCATTCGCTAGAGCAGGCTTTATGACGTTCTCTACTAGTTGAACACGTGCCGCGTAAAGCAGCAGCAATTCCGTCATATCCTGAAGCTCTTCACCCTCGTGTTCTTCTTTGACTAGTGTTCGCATCTTCTCTGCTAGTGGCGTACCACCGGGTTCACGAGTATTGACAATATTTTCGATACCCGCAGTTTTAAGAGTATCTAACACAGTTTGTATCGCAGTACTTTTACCCGCGCCTTCCAGGCCCTCTATGACAATAAAATTCGCTTTCATCATTTATTCTTTCTTAGTTCTCTTAAATAGGCTCTTACGGCACGATTGTGCTCTGCAAGGGATTTGCTGAACACATGTCCGCCCTTTCCGCTTGCGACAAAGTATAAGTAGGCACTCTCTTCAGGGTTCAACGCCGCAACGATTGACGCTTCTCCTGCCATTGCAATTGGCGTCGGTGGCAACCCACTAATGACATACGTATTGTATGGCGTAGGCGTGCGCAGATCTTTTTTACGAATATTACCGTCATACGCATCGCCCATTCCGTATATCACTGTCGGATCTGTTTGCAAACGCATACGCTTGTTCAGACGATTAACAAATACCGATGCGACTCGCTCACGCTCTGAATCAATAGCGGTCTCTTTTTCGATAATTGAAGCCAAAATCAAAGCTTGGTATTTATCTTGAATCGGAAGTTTTTCCTGGCGTGACGCCCAATGCGCATCAAGTATACTATTTAGTTTCTGGTGCGCGCGCTTTAGTAGCTGACTTTCTGTGGTACCGGCAGTGTAATGGTATGTTTCTGCTAGGAAGAGTCCTTCTAGCTTTTCACGTTCAATACCCAACTTAGCCGCCATCTCCTTTTCAGAGAGTGCGGTCAAATCATGCTCTACGTAAGGCGCTTCTTTAAGCAAGTCCAACCATTCAGAAAAACGGCTGCCCTCCACAAAAGTAATCGCGAACTGATACTCTTTGCCTGTATTTAGGTGCTCTAACGCTTGATAAAGCGATATCTTAGGCTCGAGTTGATATGTTCCAGCCCTAACTTGTAGCAGTTCCGGATAAAGACGCGGAATAAAACGAGTATAATCAGAAGACTCGATAACTTCTGCTTTCACCAAGTCACGCATTATTTGGTTAAAGCTTGTACCATTTTCTACCGTAAATAGCTGAGGTTGCTCAAGTAGAATTGGCTTATTCACGTATTGCTTCGCCTGTGAAACAACGTAAAAAACACCTGCAGCACCAATCAAAGCGATCAGTACAGCAACAGCCAATAGTTTTTTAATCACGTAGTTAACTTCCCTTGCAGTCGTTGAGTCTGTTTTCCTATTGGAAATACGTTTTTCTTATTTTGTGTTGTAATGCTCGTTACAGGAGCCACACCTAATATTGAGTTACACATCCATACTTCATCGGCGTTGAGCACATCAGAAAGCTCAAAGGCCTCTACCTGTACATTGATGCTATTAACCTCGCAAAATTCAATTACCTTGCGACGCATGACACCGGCAACACCAGACAAACTTAAATCAGGCGTATAAACATTATTATCTTTAACCCAAAAAAGGTTGGCCATTGTAGTTTCAATGACATGATTTTGCACATTTAACGTTACTGCATCGGCAAACTCGGTCCCGTCTATTTCGGATTTCGCGAGCACCTGCTCTAAGCGGTTATTATGCTTGTGACCAGCAAGTAGCGGTTGAATACCTAATCGCGTTTCACACACGCCAAGACTTACACCATTAGTTTGCCAGGCAGCGTAATGACTAGGGAAAGGAAAATTAGAAATGGTCACGGTTGGCCCTTCAATGCCATACGGGCTATATCCGCGCCCACCAGTGCCACGACTGATATGGATTTTCACACCCGCATCACCATCTGACAATGCTGCACTCGCAGCCCATTCATAAACCGCTTGCCAATCGGGAAAAGGAATGTGTAACGCTTTGAGACAGGCTTCCATCCTTGCAACATGCTCAGGCCAATACACCAACTCTCCCTTCTTAGTCAGGATTGTCGAGAAACACCCATCACCATATTGAAAGGAACGATCGCTCAATGAGACATGTGTTTGTGGAATTCCATTTACCCAAAACATTCGGCTTCCTTAAAAATTGTGGCTATCAAATAAAACAAAACGGCTCAATGCTAAGCATTGAGCCGTTAGAATACAAGTTCCACTTATCTAAATTAAATTAGACAGTGTTACTCTGAAAACAAATGTTATTCAGCGAACTTTTTGAATACCAAAGAACCGTTTGTACCGCCGAAGCCAAACGAGTTACAAATTGCGTATTCCATACCTTCAACCTTGCGCGCTGTGTGCGGTACAAGATCGATATCTAGACCTTCTTCTGGATCATCTAGATTGATGGTTGGCGGAACAATTTGATCAACCAAAGACATCACCGTGATGATTGCTTCTACAGAGCCTGCAGCACCCAGTAGGTGACCTGTCATAGACTTCGTTGAAGAAACGAGAACTTGCTTAGCGCCTTCTTCACCAAGCGCACGTTTCACGCCCTTGATTTCAGCCACATCACCAGCAGGTGTCGAAGTACCATGTGCGTTTACATAACCCACTTGAGTACCTTCGATTTTAGCATCACGCATTGCAGCTTCCATCGCCAATGCACCACCTGAACCATCTTCACTTGGAGAGGTCATGTGATAAGCATCGCCCGACATACCAAAGCCAACTAGCTCTGCGTAGATCTTAGCACCGCGAGCCTTAGCATGTTCGTACTCTTCAAGTACCATGATGCCGGCGCCGTCACCAAGAACAAAGCCATCACGGCCCTTATCCCATGGACGAGACGCTTTTTGAGGTTCATCGTTACGAGTAGATAGCGCTTTAGCAGCACCAAAGCCTGCCATGCCTAATGGTGTTGACGCTTTTTCAGAACCACCGGCAACCATAGCATCAGCATCGCCATAGGCGATCATGCGAGCTGCATGGCCGATGTTATGTAGACCAGTAGTACATGCAGTAGAAATCGCGATGTTTGGACCACGAAGACCACGCATGATAGATAGGTTACCTGCAACCATGTTTACGATGGTCGAAGGAACAAAAAATGGGCTAACTTTGCGAGGGCCTTTGTCTACTAACGCAGTGTGACCTGATTCAATCAGTTCCAGACCACCAATACCTGAGCCGATGGCAACACCAACTCGAGCCGCGTTTTCTTCGGTAATTTGTAAGCCAGAGTCATCAATTGCTTGCATGCCTGCTGCAACGCCGTACTGGATAAACAAATCCATTTTACGAGCATCTTTCTTAGACATGTACTCTGTGCAATCGAAATCTTTCACAAGACCTGCAAAACGAGTTGAGAAATTCGTAGCATCAAAGTGCTCGATATTCACAATACCACTTTGACCTTCTAGCAGGGCTTTCCAAGATGATTCTACTGTGTTGCCTACCGGTGACAACATACCCATGCCAGTGACAACTACACGACGCTTGGACACGATATAATTCTCCGGGAATTGAATATTTCTATGAGAGGATAGAAGAAGTTAGAAAGAACACAGGCGGTCTAGGAGACCGCCTGGGAGAGATAATTACTGAGCGCTGTTTACGTAGTCGATTGCAGCTTGAACAGTAGTGATCTTCTCAGCTTCTTCGTCAGGAATCTCAGTGTCGAATTCCTCTTCTAGAGCCATAACTAGTTCTACAGTGTCTAGAGAATCAGCACCTAGATCGTCAACGAAAGAAGCTTCGTTTTTAACTTCTGCTTCGTCTACACCTAGCTGTTCAACAATGATTTTCTTTACGCGTTCTTCGATGTTGCTCATTTTTTCTTTTCCTTTACAGATTTCGCCTAATGCGATGATTCCGTAGTTTATTCGAACTATTGAAAGTTGCAAGGGGGTCCTTGCTGGTCAAACCACAAAATTAGCGAATTTAACCGAATTTCAATACATTTTTGACTTAAATCATGCACAAATCTTGCGCATAAGCATGACAAGTTCATGACAGTTAACTGCAACTATAAGCTATTCTTCACAATGTAAAATAGCTTATTTTGCCGAAACTGTCGTATTAAACCATGTACATGCCACCATTTACATGCAAAGTTTCACCAGTAATGTACGCTGCTTCAGGTGAAGCAAGGAAAACCACTGCTGATGCAATTTCGCGAGGATCACCCAAACGACCAGCAGGAACGTTAGACAAAGTTGCCGCACGTTGCTCGTCATTTAATGCCTTAGTCATGTCAGTTTCGATGAAACCTGGAGCAACAGTGTTTACTGTTACGCCACGAGAAGCAACTTCACGAGCCATCGATTTAGTGAAACCGATCACACCTGCTTTTGCCGCTGCGTAGTTAGTTTGGCCTGCATTCCCCATAGTACCCACGACAGAGCCTACGTTGATAATACGACCCGCACGCTTTTTCATCATGCCGCGCAATACCGCTTTAGACATACGGAAAATTGGTGTCAGGTTAGTATCGATGATGTCATTCCACTCATCATCTTTCATACGCATTAGTAGGTTATCACGAGTGATACCTGCGTTGTTTACTAGAATATCGATCACACCAAACTCATCATTGATGGTTTTTAGTGTTGCTTCGATAGACTCAACGTCAGTGACGTTAAGTGCCAGACCTTTACCGTTTTCGCCTAGGTATTCGCTGATAGCAGCTGCGCCACTTTCAGACGTCGCAGTACCAATTACTGTTGCACCACGTTCAACAAGAAGTTCAGCAATCGCACGACCAATGCCACGGCTTGCGCCAGTCACTAGAGCGATCTTACCTTCTAGATTCATCATGTTGTGTTTTCCTTTTATTATCGTGTCTTAACGCTAAATTATTTAGCTGCTTCTAACGACGCTACATCGTTAACAGCCGCTGCACTTAGTGTTTTCACGATACGTTTAGTTAGACCTGTCAACACTTTGCCAGGACCAAGCTCAAGAAGATTTTCTACGCCTTGCTCACTCATCAGCTGTACGCTCTCAGTCCAACGAACTGGGCTATGTAGCTGGCGAACAAGCGCGTCTTTAATTTTTGCAGGATCAGTTTCAGCTGCCACATCAACGTTGTTGATCACTGGAAGCTGTGGCGCATTAAACTCAATAGATTCTAGAGCAACAGCCAGTTTTTCTGCCGCAGGTTTCATCAGAGCACAGTGAGAAGGCACTGAAACAGGAAGAGGAAGCGCACGCTTAGCACCTGCTTCTTTACACAATGCACCTGCACGCTCTACTGCGTCTTTGCTACCAGCGATAACAACTTGACCAGGAGAGTTGAAGTTTACCGGAGAAACCACTTCGCCTTGCGCTGCTTCTTCACACGCTTTTGCGATAGATTCATCATCTAGGCCAATGATTGCGTACATTGCGCCAGTGCCTGCAGGTACTGCTTCTTGCATTAGCTGACCACGCAGCTCAACCAGTTTGATTGCTTCTTTAAAGTCAATCACACCTGCACATACTAGTGCTGAATACTCACCCAAGCTGTGACCCGCAAGGTTTGCAGGTTGCTCAAGACCAAGCTCTTGCCATACACGCCAAATAGCCACAGACGACGCTAACAATGCAGGCTGTGTACGGAACGTTTGATTGAGATCTTCAGCAGGGCCATTTTGAACAAGCGCCCATAGATCGTAACCTAGTGCGTCAGATGCTTCTGCAAATGTTTGTTTTACTACGTCATATTGTTCGCCAAGCTCAGCCAGCATACCTACTGTTTGAGAACCTTGGCCTGGAAATACGATAGCAAACTTGCTCATGTTGTTTTCCTTTAAGCAATGTAAAAAGAAATAAGATGCACTTCAGTGCACCTTAAATTTTGAATTCTCGTGAAACTTAGAATTTCACCAGAGCAGAGCCCCAAGTGAAACCGCCACCAAATGCTTCTAGTAGCAGAGTTTGTCCACGCTTGATGCGACCATCACGCACCGCTTCGTCCAGCGCTGTTGGTACTGTCGCTGCCGAAGTATTACCATGCTTGTCTAAGGTCAATACAACTTGATCCAGAGACATTGATAGCTTCTTAGCCGTCGCTGAGATAATTCGGTAGTTCGCTTGATGCGGCACTAGCCAGTCTAGCTCAGACTTATGCATGTTGTTGGCTTCAAGTGTGTCTTTAACTAATTTAGACAATTGGGTTACTGCAACCTTGAATACTTCGTTGCCAGCCATGTGAAGCCATTTATCCGCATCTTTACCACGATCAGGCACTGGTAAGCTCAAAAGCTCACCAAATTGACCATCCGAGTATATGTGCGTAGAAATGATGCCAGGCTCTTCACTTGCTCCAACAACAACCGCACCTGCGCCGTCACCAAACAGAATAATGGTTGAACGGTCAGTCGGGTCACATGTTTTTGACAATGCGTCTGCACCAATCACCAATACGTTTTTACACATACCTGTTTTGATGTGCTGGTCAGCTACAGATAGAGCATAAACAAAGCCAGAACAAGCAGCGGCTAAGTCAAAAGCCGGACAACCTTTAATGCCAAGCTTTCCCTGCACCTGACACGCAGATGAAGGGAAAGTATGACTACTGCTGGTAGTGGCAACAATGATAAGATCAATGTCGTTCTTATCTATACCTGCCATATCGATAGCGTTTTCAGCTGCGTAGAATGCCATGTCAGCGACTGTTTCATCTTCTGCTGCGATTCGACGCTCTTTAATACCCGTGCGAGCAACAATCCACTCATCACTTGTATCTACCATTTTCTCTAGATCTGCGTTAGTACGCACCTGAGATGGCAGGTAGCTGCCAGTACCTAAAATTTTGCTATACATGAAGACTAATAATGCCTCTCGAGTAAAACCGCTTCTAAACGATCGCTAATACGGCCTGGTACTTGTCGTTTGACCTCGTGTACTGCCTCTCCAAGTGCATTGACAATTGCAGATACATCAGCACTTCCATGGCTTTTAATGACAATGCCGCGCAAT
Organism: Vibrio sp. J1-1; assembly: GCF_021728395.1. GTDB lineage: Bacteria > Pseudomonadota > Gammaproteobacteria > Enterobacterales > Vibrionaceae > Vibrio. The sequence continues at coordinate 193,029 of NZ_JAKKCM010000006.1, forward strand.
CCTAGCAAACTTGCGCCGTTATACTGGTCGGGGTTCAGTATTTTTAGTTCATTAAATAGCCGGGAAAACAACTTTCTAGCAATCCAACCCTTTATCGTAGACGCCATTATACTGGTTTTAATTTTTTCGATAAAAAGTTGTGCTGTTCCCTCACTGGCCTTTAAGCATACGTTACCGACAAATCCATCACAAACGATGACATCAGCAACGTCATGCAGTATTTGATTACCTTCAATATAACCAACAAAATTAATTGCGTCGGTTTGTGAAAGCATTTCTGCACAGCGCTTAACGAGATCATTCCCTTTTATTTCTTCTGCACCGATATTAAGAACCGCCACACGAGCGGGATGACCCAAGTGCTGTTCAGCCAACGCACTGCCCATCACGGCAAATTGAAACAAGCTGTCTGCATCACAAGATACATTCGCACCCAGATCCAACATCCAAGTACGCTTTCCACTGATGGTTGGTAAAGCAGACACTAAAGCAGGACGATCAATACCAGGCAGCAATTTGAGAATAAAACGTGACAGCGCCATCAATGCACCGGTATTACCGCCACTGACGCAAGCGTCTGCTTTTTGCTCTGAAACAAGATCGATGGCTTTACGCATCGAGCTATTTTGGCTATTGCGTAGTGCTAAAGAGGGCTTTTCTGAGTTAGAAATCACTTTCTCACTATGGAGAATCGTCAAACGAGAATGGGTAGAAGCACCTAATTGAGATAATTGAGACGTGATCAATGATTGATCACCAATAAGGACCACTTTTAGCTCTGGGAAATGAGACAGTGCCTGCACGGCGGCAGGCACTGTTACGCGAGGACCGAAATCCCCGCCCATTGCATCAAGTGCAACGGTAATAGTTTGCAAAGGTTCAACCTTACTTGTTGATAACCTTCTTGCCACGGTAGTAACCTTCAGCAGTTACGTTGTGGCGTAGGTGAGTTTCACCAGAAGTCGCGTCTACAGATAGAGCAGCTGTAGTTAGCGCATCGTGTGAACGACGCATACCGCGCTTAGAACGAGTTTTACGGTTTTTTTGTACGGCCATTGACCCTACTCCTATACTATTGGGTTAAAAACCTGAATAAGAATCGGTGACCACACCTATTACTTTTTCAGACTTTTCAAAACGTCGAATGGATTCGGTTTCTTTTCCTCAATTTCTTCAGGAAGCTCACCAAAAACCATGTTATTTGAATCAACGCTACAATCCGCTTCATCGTGCATCGCAATTTGAGGTAATGTTAAGATGAACTCGTCCTCAACCAGTTGTATAAGGTCTAATTCACCGTACTCATTTAGATCTACCAAATCATAAATTTCCGGTGCTTCCTCTTCCGTCTTCTCACCATAGTAAGGAGTGTAAAGGAATTCAACTTCACACTGATGTGTGAATACCTCATTACAACGCTGACATTCTAATTCGACTTCGATGTTAGCTTTACCAGAGATAACAACAAGTCGCTGTTCATCTATCTCAAATGACAATGAGACTTCTGCGTCGCGTTTTACGCCTTCAGTTGCTTCCGCTAAGCGCTTAAAAAGACTGCCTTGGATGATGCCATCGTAGTCCAATCGTTTCTGTGCCGCCTTCGCCGGATCAACCGTTCGCGGTATTTTTACCTTTTGCATAGGGCGCGAATATTATCTTCCAAATCAAAATTAGTCAAAGAAAAAGGCAAAAAAGTTGTACTTTTTTACGCTTATCATACAGAGCATTAGCCAGAATCATTTTTGATCGATTATCCTATCGGAAATGCTCTTGCGAATTGTAAATCAAAATGAAAAATTACCAACTGGTTTTAGCCTCAACCTCCCCTTTTCGCCGACAACTGCTGGAAAAACTTTCAGTACCGTTTATTTGTGTCTCACCAGACTGTGACGAAACACCGTTAGAAGACGAAAAGCCTGTAGAACTTGTCATGCGGTTAGCCGCCAATAAAGCGACTTCTTGTACAACAAATCAGCCAAGCCTGATTGTCGGTAGCGATCAAGTTTGTGTCATTAACAATAATATCGTTGGCAAGCCACTCAATCGTGAAAATGCCATCGAGCAGCTACTGGCTCAAAGTGGCAATGTAATCACTTTTTATACAGGTCTCGCCGTACACAATACCGCTACTAACCATACCGAAGTTGGTTACGACACCTTCGAGGTTCACTTCCGGGATTTAACTCGTGAACAAATAGAACGCTATATAGATAGAGAAGAGCCTTTTTACTGCGCGGGCAGTTTCAAAAGTGAAGGCATGGGAATTTGCTTGTTTAAAAAACTTGTGGGAAAAGACCCGAACACGCTCGTGGGTCTGCCAATCATTGACTTAATTGACATGTTGCGCGTTCAAGGGCTTGATGTCCTTTAATACAATAGAACAAAGGGAGCCATTGGCTCCCTTACTTACCGCTAGAAAAATACCATTACGCTTTTCTTAAACCAGCCAGTACTTTCTCTAACTTAGGTTCCATCTTCGCGTTAATTTCCATCCATTCATCATTTGAAGGATGCTGGAACTTAATGTTAGCCGCATGAAGGAACAGCCGATCCAAACCATATTGTCCAGTGTATGCATCAAAACGGCGGTCGCCATAACGATCATCCCAAGCGATCGGATGCCCCGTGTACTGAGTATGCACACGAATTTGGTGAGTACGCCCGGTAATTGGACTTGCTTGAATCAGCGTTGCCTGTTCAAACTTCTCCAAGATCTTAAAGCGTGTTTCGGATGGTTTACCGTTTGGATTCACACGAACAATGCTGTTGACTTCATTTTTCAGCAGCGGCGCGTTAACCACTTTACAACTGCTTTTCCATTGCCCCATTACCAGCGCGAAGTAAAACTTCTTCACTGTTTTTGCTCGGAACTGTGCTTGCAGGTGACGAAGCGCTGAACGCTTTTTAGCCACAAGTAGAATGCCTGAGGTATCACGGTCAATACGATGCACTAGCTCAAGAAAACGTGCGTCAGGACGCAAAGCTCGAAGGGCTTCGATAGCACCAAACTTCAAGCCACTGCCACCATGAACCGCGGTCCCTGAAGGTTTGTTGAGAATGAGCATATGGTCATCTTCAAAAATGATCATATCTTCCAGCTCTGCGACTCGATTAAGTTTAGTGCTCGGCGCTACGTCGTCTTCTTTCTTCTCCATAGTAACTGGAGGAATACGAACCAGATCGCCCGCTTTTAGTTTGTACTCTGCTTTAATACGCTTTTTATTAACGCGTACCTCTCCCTTTCGCACGATTCTATAAATCATACTTTTAGGAATGTCTTTTAATTGGTTGCGCAAAAAGTTATCAATGCGCTGACCCGCCATGTCTTCATCGATGTCGACAAACTGGACTTTAGTTCTTATTTCGCTCATGCGCGCTATTGTAAACGCAAATACCCGTGACTTCACATTATTCTTTCTGCAAAAGAAACACTTGCTAGAACAGACTGGTCTAAAATCGCCCAAGCTTTTGTTTAAATTATTAAAACTCTCTATCAAGTTTTAAGCTTGTTTTGTGTCTTCATCACTTTACATGATTCAATTGTTTAGGAAACAGCCAGTTATAAATTACAAAATTTGAATTTTGTGGCAATTTTTCTACCGATTGTATTAAAGCAGATTGCTGATAGCGACGCGCACTGCTATAGTTCACAGCTGCTAAGGAAGGTTTGGTTATAATTTATTCACTACCATTCATTACTCCTCAAGCAGTGTGAGTAGAACGTTGAACGTCAGGTGCTGCAGTTGGCGTAAGACACCTTGAATTCAACACACTTGCCGCCCTACTCCTCGCATATTCACGTTGAGTACCTACCGCCCAAATAGCGGGTCACAAGTCTGCGTTTCCGACAGAAACCTAAAGAGATTTGTGATAACTGAAGTGCCCTAGAGCATCCCCTTCCAGCCGGGAGGCTGCAAAATATAAGTCATGGGATCAGGCACCGTGGAAAGCGACCAAACAGTGGCAAGTCGACAAGAAAGATATAAAAGAAAAGACAACGAGAATTTTCAATGAAAAGAATGTTAATTAACGCAACTCAAAAAGAAGAGTTGCGTGTCGCTCTGGTTGATGGCCAGCGACTTTTCGATCTTGATATCGAGAGTCCGGGACATGAATCTAAAAAAGCGAATATCTACAAAGGACGTATCACACGTATTGAACCAAGCTTAGAAGCCGCATTTGTTGATTACGGATCTGAGCGTCACGGTTTCCTCCCTCTCAAAGAAATTGCCCGCGAATATTTCCCAGAAGGTTACACATACCAAGGCCGTCCAAGCATTAAGGAAGTGCTGACCGAAGGCCAGGAAGTAATCGTACAAGTGGAAAAAGAGGAACGTGGTAGCAAGGGCGCAGCTCTGACTACTTTCATTTCTCTAGCAGGTAGCTACCTTGTTCTTATGCCTAACAACCCTCGTGCTGGTGGTATTTCTCGCCGTATCGAAGGTGACGAGCGTACTCAACTAAAAGCTGCACTCAGCACATTAGAACTGCCACAAGGCATGGGTCTGATCGTGCGTACAGCAGGTGTTGGTAAGAGTGCAGAAGAACTTGAATGGGATTTAAACGTTCTACTGAACCATTGGGGAGCGATTAAAGGTGCAGCAGATTCCAACCCTGCTCCATTCCTGATCCACCAGGAAAGTAACGTTATTGTTCGCGCAATCCGTGACTATTTACGTCGTGATATTGGTGAAATCCTTATCGATAGCAACACCATTTATGAGCGTGCAAAAGCGCACATTCAATTGGTTCGCCCGGATTTTATTAACCGTGTTAAGAAATACGACGGTGAAGTGCCACTGTTCAGCCACTACCAAATTGAAAGTCAGATTGAATCGGCTTTCCAACGTGAAGTGCGCCTGCCATCTGGTGGCTCAATTGTTATCGACCCAACAGAAGCACTGACTTCTATCGATATCAACTCAGCTCGCGCAACTAAGGGTGGTGATATCGAAGAGACCGCACTTAACACTAACTTAGAAGCAGCCGATGAGATTGCTCGTCAGCTACGTCTACGTGACCTAGGTGGTCTGGTTGTTATCGACTTTATCGATATGACGCCTGTTCGCCACCAGCGTGAGGTAGAAAACCGCCTACGTGAAGCCGTTCGTTTAGACCGTGCTCGCGTACAAATTGGCCGTATCTCTCGTTTTGGTCTGCTAGAAATGTCTCGTCAGCGTTTGAGCCCTTCTCTTGCGGAAGCGAGCCACCACATCTGTCCACGTTGTAGTGGTACGGGTGTTGTCCGTGACAACGAATCTTTAGCACTTTCTGTTCTTCGTTTAATCGAAGAAGAAGCACTGAAAGACAATACCGCACAAGTATTGGCGGTAGTCCCAGTACCAATCGCCTCTTACCTATTGAACGAAAAACGCCGCTCAGTTAACCACATCGAACGCATTCAAGAAGTGCAAATTACGGTAGTTCCTAACTCTGATATGGAAACACCGCACTTCGAAGTGATTCGTGTCCGTGAAGGCGAAGAGTTTGACCTAATTTCTTACCTACTTCCTAAGAAACTGGAAGCGCTTAAAGAAGCGGAAGGTAAGGAACCAGTAGAAACAGATATCAAGCCGAAGCGACTAGAAGAGCCAGTACTTAAAGGCTTTGCTGCACCTTCACAATCAGCACCAGCTCCAGCTCCAGCTTCTAAACCAGCACCAGTGGCGAAGAAGAAAGAAAGCGAAGAGGTGAAGAAAGAAGTCACACCAGGCCTATTTAGCCGTCTGTTTAAAGCACTTGGTAGTTTCTTATTCGGTGGTTCTCAAGAAGTAAAAGAAGAGCCGAAACCACAAGAAGAGCCAAAACCAAGCCGCGACAATAAGCGTAACAAGCGAGATCGTAACGATCGTCGTCGTAGCAACAGCAACCAACGTGATAACCGTGACAGCCGCGATAACCGTCGCCGTCGTAAACCTCGCGATGAACAAGCTACTGAGCAGAACGATACTCAGCAGCAACAAGCAACTGGCAATAAACAGCAAAATCGTAACCAGAAGCGTAAGCCTAAAGCTCCACAAGCAGAAAAAGCTCAAGAGCAAAAAGTGAACGCAAAAGTAGCAGAAAAAGGTCTACAGCTTGCAGCAGAAGCGCGCTCTGAAGAAAAACCAGAAAGCAGCAAAGCGAAGCCAAGCGCTAAAGCAGAAAAAGTTAAAGAACGTCGCCAACGTCGTAAACTAAACAAATCTGTTCGTGTTAAAGATCAGCAGGCTGCTGTCCAAGCTGAAGAAACTCTGGTTAAGGCTGCAGAATCGGTTGAAGCTCCAGTTGAGAAATCAGTCGTAGAGGCAGTAGAAACTCAGCAAGAAAACAAACAAGCAGAGTCAAAACAACGTCGTAATCGTCGTTCACCACGCCACCTTCGTGCAAGTGGTCAACGCCGTCGTCGTGGTCGCGATCGTCGCCCTAACCCATTCCGCCTACGCAAAGGTGGTGTTGCCTCTCCTGAGATGGCAATGGGTAAAGTGATGCCACGTTACATTCCAAAACCAGCGCCTAAGAAGGAAGAGCGAGTTAAGGAAGAAGCAGCAGTCGCAGCAGTACCGACAATGCAAGGTGGTTTCGCTTGCCCAGAGATGGCGATGGGTAAAGTAATTATCCGCCGTGATGTGCCAGCCGTCGCAGAGCCTAAACCTCAAGAAGAGGTAAAAGTCGAAGCCCCTGTCACCGAACCAGTGATTGCTGAACCAGCTGTTGTAGAACAAGCACCAGCAACGCCAATCGTAGAAGCAAATGAGGCACCAGTTGGCGACGCGACTGAAGCAACAGTTGAAGCTTCAGTAACAGAGCAACCTGCAGAGCCAGTAGTTGAAACTGTTGCTGAAACGACTGAAACTGTAGAAGAGGTGAAAACGCCTGTTCCTGCTGAAGTTAAAGAGCCAATCCTAGATGTGTTTAAAGCGGTCACTAAGCCAAACGCAAGTGCACCAATGACAAAAGCACCGGGACCTCAGGAGCTACGTGAGATTGAAGTGACTGCAGCACCATTTAAAGCGGAACGCTATCAGCCTAAAGGCGCAGGTAGTCAAGTAGCGAAAAACAGTGCTTCTGCGGAGATGACTAAACCAAACTTTAGCTAGTTTGAACGAGTAATAGTCTGAAACGCAAAATAAAGGCTGCCTTTTGGCAGCCTTTTTATTGGGTACTGATTTGCTCTAATTCTTCATATCAATATCAACGAATGATCACATATATAGGTCATTATTCGTATCATTCTTGAACTTAATCACACTTTTCGGTAGCATTCGCCGACTAAAGTTTTCGACACCATTCTGATGCTGCTCTTTTATTACTACGGTTTACACTGATTGAGTGAGCTCTAAATTCATCTTTTCAGTGGCTTGTGCAAATACGAATATGTGTCGGGATAAACTCACCTCAACGAGAACTTAAAAACAAACATGTTCGAATTTCCGCAATTTTCAAAGCACTCTGTAAAAAATGACGTGCTCTCAGGTTTGACCGTAGCGTTAGCATTGGTTCCTGAAGCAGTCGCATTCGCATTCGTTGCTGGTGTAGACCCAATGGTTGGTCTTTACGCTGCATTTATCGTTGGCTTGATCACTTCTATCTTTGGTGGTCGTCCAGGCATGATTTCCGGTGCAACAGGCGCAATGGCCGTTGTAATGGTATCTCTTGTTGCTAGTCACGGCGTTCAATACTTATTCGCAGCCATTATGCTCGCGGGTATTCTTCAGGTTGCCGCTGGACTGTTCAAGTTAGGTAAATTTATCCGAATCGTACCGCACCCAGTGATGATCGGCTTCGTAAACGGCTTGGCGATCGTTATCTTCTTGGCTCAACTTGGCCAATTTAAAGCGCCTGACATCAACGGCATTTTGACTTGGTTACCACAAGATCAGATGATGCTAATGCTTGGTTTGGTTGCACTAACAATGGCAATCATTCACTTCTTACCTAAAATTACAACGGCAGTACCATCTTCGCTGGTAGCTATCGTAACGGTTACCGCGCTAGTGGTTGGTTTAGATCTTGAAACCCGTACCGTAGTTGACTTTTTACGTACAATGTCTGGTGATGAAGCGGCGACGCTAGCTGGCTCTCTGCCAACATTCTCTATTCCAATGGTGCCATTAACACTGGAAACACTACAGATCATCCTTCCTTACGCCATTATCCTTGCTGCTATCGGTCTGATTGAGTCTCTACTGACTCTGACAGTATTGGATGAGATGACAAATACACGCGGCCAATCTAACCGTGAATGTATTGGTCAAGGTATGGCTAACATGACTTGTTCAGTATTCGGTGCTATGGGTGGTTGTGCGATGATTGGTCAATCGATGATCAACGTAAACTCAGGTGGTCGTGGTCGCCTTTCTGGTATCGTTGCGGCCGTCGCTTTGTTGATGTTTATCCTGTTCGCATCTTCGCTAATCGAAATGATTCCTCTTGCAGCACTTGTTGGTGTGATGTTTATGGTTGTAATCGGTACATTCGAATGGGCGACATTTAAACTGGCTCGCCGCGTACCAAAACAGGACTTCTTCGTTATCTTACTGGTAACTGTGGTGACTGTACTTACAGACCTTGCTGTTGCAGTAGGTGTTGGTGTGGTCGCGTCTGCCCTAATGTTTGCTTGGCAGCATGCTAAGCACATCTACGCTGACACGTGCCTGAATGAAGAAGGTTCAAAAGAATACAAAATCCACGGCCCTATCTTCTTTGGTTCTGCTGCGAACTTCCTTGAATTGTTCAACGCACAAGAAGACCCGAAAGATGTCATCGTCGACTTTGCTGACTCACGAGTTACTGACCACTCAGCGATTGAAGCAATTGAGACCTTGGCAGAGCGTTACGCCGTTTTGGGCAAGACACTTCATTTACGCCACTTGAGCCAAGATTGCCGTAAACTTCTCGACAAAGCAGGCAGTCTGGTCGAAATCAATGTCAAAGAAGACCCTAGCTACAAAGTTGCAACTGACTTGCTAGCCGGGTAATACAATTCGAAGATAAATAGGTAAAGGGATGAGTCAAACTCATCCCTTTTTTATTTGGCTGGGTATTTAGAAGTTACAACTTCTTCAAAATGACTTCTGCCGCCTCTTCAATTAGATCCAATACCAACTCAAAACCATCTCCTCCTCCGTAGTATGGGTCCGGAATTTCGTCATAGCTGGAATCAGAGTGACTGAGAAACAAAGTGATTTTATGGCGGTGCTCAGCAGGACAAATATCAAAAAGATCGGCTAAATTGGCTTTGTCTGCCGCCAGTACCATATCAAAGTACTCAAAGTCGTCACTTTTTACCTGACGCGCTCGCATGCCTTTAAAAGAATATCCTCGCTGTTTTCCTGCCAACATAGCCCGAGAGTCGGGAGGATTACCTGCGTGATAACCAATAGTCCCTGCAGAATCAACCTCTACCGTAACACCAAGCTTGTTTGCTTTCGCTCTGAGTACCGCTTCCCCTGTGGGAGAGCGACAAATATTTCCCATACAAACAACGAGTATTCTCTTCATTTTATTCCCTGAATTATCGGTGGTTTTTCTGAATCACTTGTTGATCTATCATAGCGACATAATACGACTAACCCAAGCTCATGCGACGCCTGGGTGTAATAAAAGGAATTGAGGTACTAATATGTCTATCGAAGAAAATAAAGAAGCCCGTCACAAGGCTCGCCAACAGAAAGTGAAAGAACAGGTAGACGCTAAAATCGCTGCCGCGCAGGAAGAAAAGGGCTTGCTCCTAATTATTACAGGAAATGGCAAAGGTAAATCCACGTCAGGCTTTGGCACTATTGCTCGTGCCGTAGGACATGGTTTGAATTGCGCTGTTGCCCAATTTATTAAAGGCACTTGGGATAACGGTGAACGTAACCTACTTGAGAAATTAGGCGTTGAGTTTCAAGTTATGGCGACGGGCTTTACCTGGGAGACTCAAAACAAATCGGCAGATACAGAAGCGGCACAATTGGTCTGGCAAGAATGTAAGCGCATGCTGCAAGACGAATCTCTTGATGTGGTTCTGTTCGACGAACTGACTTACATGGTCAGTTATGGCTACATAGATTTAGATGAAGTTGTAGAAGCACTCAACAATCGCCCTAAAATGCAGTCTGTTGTCATCACAGGCCGCGGTGCGCATCGTACACTGATTGAAATGGCCGACACCGTCTCTGAGGTGAAAAACGTCAAGCACGCTTTCGAGTCCGGCGTAAAAGCCTTGAAAGGTGTGGATTGGTAATTTGAAGACTTTCCTTTAGGAATCAAAAAGGGTTGGCGAAGTGCCAACCCTTTGCATATCAACGGAGGTTAGTTAAATAAGTTTTTCAACAAACCGTCAACCGCTTCTTTAGTTTTCTCATCTTTGATTTTGTCCGTAAGTTTCTCTACACCACGGTCAATCTCTTTTTGTGCTTTTTGTTTCAGCACATCATCAAATACCAGTTTGAACTTAGGGTCAGCCCACTTACCAGACACATTGATGGGTATCGTAATGTCTTTCAGCTCATCGATATTCTTACCACCTTGCCCTTCTAGCGTGCCGACAATGGACGTACTGATAGTGAAATCGACGGTTTCGTTCAGATAATTTGCTTTACCTTTACCACGCACACGCAGCAATGGTGACTGTGCCTTCATGTCATCTGTTGATACTACGCCTTTGTTTAGCCTCAATGTTGCAGTCATTGCACTGAAGTCCGTTTTCTTCACTTCCTTCGTGCTTTCAACCGACTGACCTTTGAATTTTGCGTAGTTTTCTCGGATTAACTGCGCCACGTTGATGCCATGAACAGCACCATCAGCAAAGTTAATCGCCACCGTTCCAACTAGGTTCTGTTTAATTCCCGTCGGTGTTAGGCTGTTGCCTTTCACGTTGATGTCAATATTACCGGTGCCTTCTAACTTATCATTATCAGCAACATCCACTAATAACGGTTGTACATGCACACCTTTAATCGTATTCGTTACAATGTATGTCGCAGGAGTCTTACGAGCATCCAATTGTGCTTTCGCGTTAATCGTGCCTTGATAGAGTTTTGAGCTGAATGAAGTGAGTTCAGCAACGCCACGGTTGACTGTAAAGCTTGCTTTCACGGCTTCCATTTTCGCGTTTGCCGCTTTGAAGTTGTCTATCGCGATGTCACCTTTAACATCCAGTGTCTTCAGTGCTGACAAATCAGGTTCTGCTTCTGGGCCTGTTTTGGTGGTTTCGCTAGTTGATGCCGATTTACCACCAGATTGCTGGTTTAGCCCCAGGAATTCATCCAAATCAATATTTGGGCTATGCAGCGCAAAACGAACTTTAGGGATATCACTTAAAGTCACATCCGCTTTGCCGTCTAGCTCGATAGCATTTGCTGTGAGCTTCTCCAACACAAAACTTAAGTGGCTTTTGCTCAGATCAAAAGACAAATCAGATAACATGTCCACCTTCATCGGCGATTGTGGCAGAGTATCACCTTCAAATGTCGATTTAAGTGATAACTTGTCTAATTGCACTTTACTGATCGCGTTGTCGACACTTAGTTGAGCTGCGCCTTGCATGTCCAACTTCATATCTGCAGCACTGCCTTTAAGGGCATAGCTCAAGTTATTAGCAGTATCAAATGCAAAAGTATCCAAAGTGATGTTGGCCGATTCGATATTGTTGCTTGGGTCAGCGTAAGTTGCATCAACCTTGATGTTCTTTAGCTCGTAACTTGCAAGACCTTTAGCTAATTTAAAATCTGCTTGACCTTGTGCGGTGAACTTCTGGTCATTCATCTCACCTTTTATGCCAAAATCTGCTGTCGTCCAATTATCAAAAGCAAATTCAGAAAGATTGAGAGAAATATCATACAGTTTGGTGTAACTGTCGGCTTGCTTATCCTGAATCTCTAAAGAACCATTAGATACAGTTACACCAGCAAGATTGATCGTCCAATCAGAACCTGACTGTTGTGTCTCTGCGCTCTGTTCCGATGCTGCTGTACTATCTACTTGTTGCGATTGTTGCGCTTGCGTCAGTGCATCAATATTTTTGCTGCCATCCGACTTAGTTTCGAGATAAAACTCGGCACCGTCGAGTGTGACATTACCAATTTCCAACTGCTTACTGAAAAGCGGAGTAACGGATACCTCTACGCTCACAGCATCTACTTTGAACAGATTTGGCTGACTGAAGCCTTGTGGGTTTCTCAGTTCGGTACGACCTAGCTCAAGACCAATGGACGGGAAAAATTGCCAGCTAAGATCCCCTTCAATCACTAACTCCAAACCCGTTTGTTTTTGGGCTTGTTCAACGATAAGAGGCTTAAATTGATTAGGGTTTACAAAAATAGTTAAAGCGAGAATCGCCCCAACAACTAGGACAACTGGTATTGCAATAATTAAGAGCAGTTTCTTCATTTGTTTATCCTTGCTCGTGTGTTTTTAAATCGTACCAATCACAGTAAATCAGTGTTCAGAAATAGCGTAGGAAAAACACTTGAGAACAAAGCAAAAGTTTTCGATAAGTAGTTATTCTACAATCAGAACTTTTAACGCCATTATCGAGTGTTTTATCAAGCTAGAATGACCGATTATTTACTACGATTGGTATCATAATAGTTGATTTATTCTATCGCTGACAGTTCCGTGAAAGCGTGAAATTATCCTTTATTGTAGTGCAACTGATTAATTTAAAAACAAAAAAAGAAGTGACACCTAAGGTGCCACTTCTTTTTACAAAAATAAAGCGATATAGCCGTTTAAAGACTTATGCTTTCAGAAGTCTTGCAATGTGAGCTTTTAGTACATCAATTGCAATGCGGTTTTTACCGCCACGAGGAACAATGATATCCGCATATTGCTTAGAAGGTTCGATAAACTGCATGAACATCGGACGCACTGTCTGTTGATATTGCTTTAGAACGGATTCCATTGTACGACCACGCTCTTCAACATCGCGCTTAACACGACGAAGCAGACAGATATCTAGCGGTGTGTCCATAAATACCGTCGCATGCATTAGGTCACGTAAACGAGGATCAGTAAGAAGAAGAATACCTTCAAGAATAATGACCTTTTTAGGTGTCAATGTTGTAGTGTGACTTGTTCTGGTGTGCTCAGTGTAGCTGTACTCTGGTACTTCTACTGCTTCACCACGAACTAACTTTTCAAGGTGCTCACATAGCAAGTCGTGGTCCAACGCACTCGGGTGGTCGTAGTTGGTCTTTACTCGCTCTTCCATGCTTAGGTGGCTTTGGTCGTTGTAATAGCAATCTTCCGTGATGACACCGATTTGATGATCGCCTACTTTCTCGCGAAGCTCGTTATAAATGGTGCTTGCGATCAGACTTTTTCCAGAAGCAGAAGCGCCAGCAATACCTACGATGACGCAATGATTATTATCAGACATTAATTTGCACCCGATGATGATTTCTAGTGACATAAAAAGATAAACCGCGTGATTATAGGGAGTTCACCTCTTAGTTACTAGCTGGAATTAGAGTTTAGCCGTAAGTTTCTAACGACTCGGAGGATTAACCTCCGAGTAAACGTTAAAACATGCAACTTTCAACCATAAAACTTAACAAACTTAGTTAAGAGTTAATTGACCATTGTAAAACTGATTGCATCTGGTTTGGCTTTACCATGCCAATACATCGTGCTGCATACACGATCAGCGAGCTGTTTGTAGTAGCCTGCATGCTCACTGTCTGGTCTTCTCGCAACAGTTGGGACCCCGGAGTCAATGTCTTCTCGCATTGAAATATGCAATGGGATTTGGCCTAAAAGCGCTAAACCAAACTCCTGACACATTTTCTCAGCTCCACCCATTCCAAAGATGTGCTCAGTCGCACCACATTGGCTACAGATGTGATAGCTCATATTTTCAACAACACCCACAACAGGCACATTCACTTTGTTAAACATTGCTGCACCTTTACGCGCATCAGCCAATGCTAGGTCTTGTGGTGTCGTCACCAATACCGTTCCTGTCACAGGGATTTGCTGTGACAAGGTAAGTTGTATGTCCCCAGTACCAGGTGGCATGTCGATAACCAAGTAGTCCAATTCAGGCCAGTCGGTTTCGGTAAGCAGTTGTGACAAAGCTTTCGAGGCCATAGGACCACGCCAAATAGCCGCTTCTGACTTGTCAACTAGATAACCAATAGAATGAGTATAGATCCCATGAGCCAAAATAGGCTCCATCCATTTTGAATCACGCACTTCTGGTTTGGCATCTTCTTGGCCAAGCATCATAGGAACCGAAGGGCCATAGATGTCAGCATCCAACAGACCAACTTTTGCACCTGATTGAGCAATCGCCAACGCTAAGTTTACTGCTGTGGTTGATTTACCTACGCCGCCTTTTGCCGAACTGACCGCTATAATGTTTTTTACCCCTTTAACATTATTGGTCACGTGTGTTTCCAGAGCCTTGACACTCAATTCAATTTGAAACGCAAACTCAGGTACTGCCCGAGAGCTTTGCTGCTGCTTGACCCAATCGTGTAACGAGGCTTTAAGCTCATTACTTGCGAATGGTAAAGTAATATCAATACCACCTTGTGCTGTTATCGTTACGATACCGCTAACATTTGACCAATTATCCACCAACAGTGGGTGTTCGAACTGGTTAAACCAATCACAAAAATCTTGTTTTGAAGTGAACTGATGCATACGCCCTCCTTTTGAGTCCCATGCTACCACTGACCCATCGTAATCAGAACCCCAAAAAAACTAAGGCATTCCACAGTTTGACACCTTGGAGTTAGTGAGCTCATGGGGTAGTATTATCCATCAAAAATCTTTATACCTATCAAGAAAAGCGAATATTAAGTATGGCAAACGATCCAAGACCTCTTTCTTCAAGAAAAATGCTGGTAACTTGTGCCCTTCCGTACGCTAACGGTTCGATTCACCTTGGTCATATGCTTGAACACATCCAAGCAGACATCTGGGTTCGTTACCAACGCCTACGTGGCAACACTGTAAACTTCATCTGTGCTGACGATGCTCACGGCACGCCAATCATGCTTAAAGCGCAACAGATGGGTATTACTCCTGAAGAAATGATTGCCGCAGTTAGCGAAGAACACCAGAAAGACTTTGCTGGCTTTGATATCAGCTTTGATAACTACCACAGCACGCACTCAGAAGAGAACCGCGAGCTGGCTTCGCACATCTACCTTGAGCTAAAGAAAAACGGTTTTATTTCTAGCCGCACTATTTCTCAGTTGTTCGACCCAGAAAAAGAGATGTTCCTACCGGACCGTTTCGTAAAAGGTACCTGTCCGAAATGTAAGTCTGAAGACCAGTACGGTGATAACTGTGACAACTGTGGTGAGACTTACAGCCCGACAGAACTGATCAATCCGAAATCTGCCGTTTCTGGTGCGACGCCAGTAATGAAAGATTCTGAACATTTTTTCTTCGACCTGCCTCAGTTTGAAAGCATGCTAAAAGAGTGGACTCGCTCTGGCTCGCTACAAGCTGAAACCGCGAACAAGATGCAAGAGTGGTTTGAATCTGGTCTACAACAGTGGGATATCTCACGTGATGCGCCTTACTTTGGTTTCGAGATCCCAGGTGAGAAGAACAAATTCTTCTACGTATGGCTAGACGCACCTATTGGCTACATGGGCTCTTTCAAAAACCTATGTGACAAGCGCGACGATCTAGACTTCGACGAATACTGGAACAAAGACAGCTCAGCAGAACTGTACCACTTCATCGGTAAAGACATTGTTTACTTCCACAGCCTATTCTGGCCAGCAATGCTAGAAGGTTCTGGTTTCCGCAAACCTAACAACGTATTCGTACACGGTTACGTAACGGTGAACGGCGCGAAAATGTCTAAGTCTAAAGGTACCTTCGTCAAAGCGAGCACTTACCTAGAACACCTAGACCCAGAATGTCTACGTTACTACTACGCGGCGAAGCTAAACAGCCGTATCGACGACCTAGACCTTAACCTTGAAGACTTCACTCAGCGCGTAAACGCTGACGTTGTGAACAAGATCGTTAACCTAGCATCACGTAACGCTGGCTTCATCGCAAAACGTTTTGAAGGCAAGCTGTCTGACAACTTTGCAGAGCCTGAGCTGTACAACGAGTTCGTTGCTGCCGCTGACCGTATTGCTGAGCTTTACGAAACGCGTGAATTTGGTCGTGCTATTCGTGAAATCACTGCACTGGCAGACAAAGCTAACCAATACGTTGATGAAAAAGCACCGTGGGTTGTAGCAAAAGAAGAAGGCAAAGATCAGGAACTACAAGAAATCTGTTCTGTGGGTATCAACCTGTTCCGCGTACTGATGACTTACCTAAAACCAGTAATGCCAGCACTTGCTGCGCGTACTGAAGCGTTCCTAAACCAAGAACTGACTTGGGAAAACATTGCGGCGCCACTAACGGGTCACGAGATCACTAAGTTCAAAGCACTGTTCAACCGTATTGATCCTAAGAACATCGAAGCGATGATCGAAGCGTCAAAAGAAGATGCGGCGGCAGAAATGGCGGCGAAAGAAAAAGCCGAAGCGGAAAAGAACAAGGCTAGCCAAACTGAGCTAGATAAAGATCCAATCGCTGAAGAGATTGAGTTCGACGCTTTTGCTGCAGTAGATATGCGTATCGCTCGCATCATCTCTTGTGAAGAAGTGCCAAAAGCAAACAAACTGCTTAAGTTCCAATTGGATATCGGTGGTGAAACTCGTCAAGTATTCTCTGGCATTAAGTCAGCGTACAAACCTGAAGAGCTAGAAGGCAAGCTAACCGTAATGGTAGCCAACTTAAAACCTCGTAAGATGAAGTTTGGTATGTCTGAAGGCATGATCCTAGCAGCTGGCCCTGGCGGCAGTGACCTATGGATTCTTGAGCCACACGAAGGTGCTCAGCCTGGTATGCGCGTAATGTAATTCGCCATTAACGAGTTAAGACTTACTTCACAGAATCCCCGCCAAAATGGCGGGGATTTTTTGATCAATTTCACAATATTGTGCATTTATCGCACCAAAATTGAGCAAAACTAACAATTTAGGTCTTTCGGGCACTGTTTAGATATAAAACTGGTTAGGAATAAATTTTGCATGGCTACCTTAGCTAGGTCTTAAGAACTAACAAGGAGTTAGTCATGTTTGTCTTGATTTCGACATTACTGTCTATAGTCATTCTCGCTGGTATTTATCACCTCTCATCAAAACGAGAGCAGCAACATGCGAGTAAATATAAGTTACTAACACTACTACGTGATGTAGTGCACCTACTTCGTCGTCATCGTGCCGCGACACACTACTCTATTCAATTCAATAAAAATAAAGAACAGGAAATAGAGAATCTTAATCAGGCTTTGACCCAGAAATTGCATATTCTTGTGGAGTCATCACGCTCAGAAAACAAACCTATGTATCGAGTCTTACAGATAAATGTAAACAAAATGCTGGAGCAATGGCGACAAAACAGTGTGGCTCGTAATCAGATGGAACATGGTAAGCTCATCCGCCACTGCCTGTTCTTAATGGATGAGATCACCATTGCTTGGCTCGCTATCGAGCAAAGAGATGAGCTCCACGATGAATACCATATTAGCTGGCAGGCCATCATTGATAATCTCGAAACACTCACTCAGTTACGTATTTGTATCAGAGACTTTGATGATGTGTCCGATCAGGAACGTTTAAAGAACACAGCAGCCATTATGCTTCGTAAGCTCAATCAATTAGCCGTAATCGCCCCACTAAGTATATCGTCACCAGTCGCAGTGCGTTCAATACAGGCTCTGCACGATTATGTTGAAGATAGAGTCACAGGGCTGACAGAAGAACAGCTATACGATATTACCTCGGATTTATCGTTGACGATTTTTAATACGTACGACCATGTACTTTCAACGGTAGTTGAAGAACTTTACTTACCCCTTCCCAGACTCACACTAGCGTAACCCCCATTACTGTAAATAAGACAATAAAAAACCGCAGACCTTGTCTGCGGTTTTTTAGAATCATGAGTAGTTATTAAACTTAGCTATCATCTTCGGTAAAGCTAGTTGGTAACTGCTTCTTCATTTCGTTCCAGATCAATGCACTTTCGATACCGTAATGACGAATAACAACAGGAAGCTGATCAGGCTCCGTATTTTCACATGTTTCCAGCAGCTGACGGTAGAATTTTAACGCCAACTCGCGAGAAGCTGGATTTGAGAAGTAGTAGCTGCCGACACGGTCATACAGTTTTTTCAATCCGTTAAAGATAAGACCATAAATCTGGTTGCCAGAATGGAATGCTAAACGCTGAAACAACATATAGTCGTAGAAGTTGAACGTTTTAGCGATGAGGATCTCTTGTCGCTTCGCCTCGTCTTTTTCGTTGTCTTCTTTAACGTTTTGCAGAACCTTATCTGCATACGGAGAAGAGGCGATAAATTCATCCCAAGACGTGGCATTCATAAGTGCTTCACAAGACTCAATCACGTTCTTGATCGTACGCTCAGAGCTTTCTTTATTCATCTTAAACGCGTAGCGCATGAAGATTGGGCTGATGTTCGTGCGTGCTGCAAGCAGATCTTCTACAATATTCGTTGCATTATCGACATCCAAGGTCATCAGCGTATCCAAAATGTGCAGACCTGACGTCTCCATGAATTGGTTTACTTTTGTTGGTTTGCCATGCTGAATGGTCAACCATCCATCACGTGCTAATCGTTGAAGAACCTCTCGCAACGTTGTGCGCGTAACACCGATCAGTTCAGACAGCTCACGCTCAGCAGGTAAAATTGAGCCCGGAGGAAAACGGCCGTTCCAAATGCTCTCGATAATGTACTTTTCTGCAAATCCAGCAGGGCTTTTCGCCTTTATGACCATTCTACGTTTATCCAATATTGATTTTTGAGGGTCGATACTACTCATCATACCACTAGTTAACGGTTTGAGAAAACTAACGAAGAATATTTGAAGCACCATAAAAATAGAGCAAAAACTCTACATATAGTCTCAATAGTGAATCATTAATAACTTCACTCTAACAAGTAAAACCAACATTTTACTTAAAAGGCACTGCTCATAATTCCTCTGAAAATAACGAAACTTTAGTCACATTTTTATATTTAAAATATAAAAAATTAGTTTGTACTCGCTCAACAAATTTTTCAGTTACATTATTATTTTTCGTACCTAGTCGTCATTTAGTGTCCCAAAAGGAGTTTTATAAAACTTTCATGATATAATGCCACACGTTCGATCGCGTTATTACATTAGAAAAGTTATTTAAGTCAGAAGCCTTGCGCTTTGTTATTGACTATTAAAAACGTGAGTGTAGAGTTTGCGATCGAAAATGAGCGGTGCTTAAGTTCAAAGGAAGTAACTTGGCAAGACTACAATAAAACAAAGGATTGTTGTTTTACTAAGTTACTGTTTTAAAAGGCTAAACAATAAGTCCAATAAACAAGTACTTATGCACTAAATTGTAGTATCTATTCATAAATTTATTATAAAGAGATTTATCATGCCGATATCGCTCGGAAACGCTTTTATCAAGAACTTTCTAGGTAAAGCGCCTGATTGGTACAAAGTTGCCATTATAGCCTTCTTAATAATTAACCCTATTGTTTTCTTTTTTATCAGTCCATTTGTTGCTGGATGGTTGCTGGTCGCTGAATTTATTTTTACGTTAGCAATGGCGTTAAAATGCTACCCGTTACAGCCAGGTGGTTTACTTGCAATCGAAGCCATTGCAATTGGGATGACTAGCCCTGCACAAGTGAAACATGAGTTGGTAGCGAATATTGAAGTGTTGTTACTTCTAATATTCATGGTTGCCGGTATCTACTTCATGAAGCACCTTCTGCTGTTTATTTTTACCAAAATATTACTTGGCATTCGCTCAAAAACGCTTCTGTCACTGGCATTTTGTTTTGCCGCGGCGTTTTTATCTGCGTTTTTGGATGCGCTAACCGTTATTGCTGTGGTTATCAGCGTTGCAGTAGGCTTCTACTCGATTTACCACAAAGTAGCGTCAGGCAACCCTATTGGCGACCATGACCATACACAAGATGACACCATCACCGAGCTGACTCGTGATGACCTCGAAAACTACCGCGCATTTTTACGCTCATTGCTAATGCACGCTGGTGTGGGTACTGCACTTGGTGGTGTAACCACCATGGTGGGTGAACCTCAAAACCTTATCATTGCCGATCAGGCTGGTTGGTTTTTCGGTGAGTTCCTGATTCGAATGTCACCCGTTACGTTACCTGTTCTATTCTGTGGCTTGATTACTTGTGCATTGGTAGAAAAGCTAAAAGTCTTTGGTTACGGCTCACAACTGCCCAATAACGTTCGCCAAATCCTTGTCGACTTCGACCGCGAAGAGCGTAAAACACGTACAAATCAAGACGTGGCTAAGCTTTGGGTTCAGGGCTTTATCGCAGTATGGCTAATTGTTGCTCTTGCATTACACTTAGCAGCGGTTGGTCTGATCGGGCTTTCGGTTATTATTCTGGCAACGTCGTTTACTGGTGTTATTGATGAACATTCAATGGGTAAAGCGTTTGAAGAAGCATTGCCATTTACCTCCTTACTTGCCGTGTTCTTCTCTGTCGTCGCCGTAATCATAGACCAACAGCTATTTAAGCCAGTTATTGATGCTGTACTCGCTGTAGAAGACAAAGGAACCCAGCTTGCCCTGTTCTATGTCGCAAACGGCTTGCTATCCATGGTTTCGGACAACGTGTTTGTTGGTACGGTTTATATCAACGAAGTAAAAACCGCTCTCATCGAAGGCTTGATTACCCGTGAGCAGTTTGATTTGCTAGCGGTGGCTATCAATACCGGTACAAACTTACCTTCAGTAGCAACACCAAATGGACAAGCTGCGTTTCTATTCTTGCTGACTTCAGCACTTGCACCGCTTATTCGCCTTTCTTATGGCCGAATGGTTATCATGGCATTGCCATACACCGTAGTGTTAGCGATTGTAGGTCTTATGGGGATTATGTTCTTCTTAGAGCCAGCAACCGCGTCTTTCTACGAAGCAGGTTGGATAACGCTGCACAATACTGACCTAACTCCAGCTGTTTCAGGTGGACATTAGGACGTGTTGACCTTCTGAAGTTAACATGCCCTAATATTTAAGTTGATTAAGAAACTTATCCACGATAAAAAGCTCTGAGTAATCAGAGCTTTTTATATTTTCAGACAGGATTGAAACCGTGAATATTTTTAGATCACTAAACCAGTTTTCCAAGGGGCGCCTATCTTGGATGCTTCTTCTCTTTTTTATCATTTTCTTTGAAGCATGTGCCCTCTACTTTCAACACGTGATGATGTTGGCTCCGTGTGTAATGTGTATTTACGAGCGAGTGGCTATGTTGGGAATTGGCGGAGCTGCAATTATCGGCTTGATATCACCTAGCAATCCACTCTTCCGATGGCTAGGTTTTATCACATGGGGTCTTAGTGCATACAAAGGCCTGTTACTTGCGCTACAGCACGTCGATTATCAGTTCAATCCATCGCCGTTTGCGACCTGTGACGTATTCGTGACTTTCCCGAGCTGGGCTCCACTGAATCAATGGGCGCCGTGGATGTTTGAAGCCTACGGAGATTGTTCGGAGATTGTGTGGCAGTTCTTAACATTATCTATGCCACAATGGTTAGTGGTCATTTTTGCAGGTAACTTAGTCTTCCTCGCTCTTGTCGTGATTGCTCAGTTTTTCCCAGCAAGACGCAAGAACCCGATTCTTTAAAACATATACACAAATAGCAACCAAGCCGACCTCATGGTCGGCTTTGCATAATTTTTCGCATTAAATCAGAAAAATAGTGATTATTTACCACAACACTGCTTGAACTTTTTACCACTCTCACACGGGCAGGGATCGTTACGACCCACACCTTTAAATGGATTCAGGCTCTTTGCTTTGTTTCCCACCATGAGTTCGTCTGCACCCAATGCTGCCTCACTGATCATCAAGTCAAGTTGATCAATCAGTTCACTCAGTGCCGGTGGGTTCTCAATACCAGCATCACGCATGTGTTGTTGGGTCGCTGATTCATCAATCGCGAGCATCATCGTCGTTAGCAAAGCTTGCAGCATGCGCTGTAAGCCGTCATTGAGCTCGGTACCTTGCCACTGTTCTTCAATCAAAGGCCAAACCGACATGAATCCTTCAGCGAAGTCAGCCAGTTGCTCTGGATGATTGTCTGTCAGAGCGAGTACTGAATACTCGTTACGTAGAATACGATTGTGCTGCTTGTTAATCTGCTCTTCAACCGCAGGTTGAATTGCCTTAAAGTCAGCCCCAAGTAGCGGCTCTAACCAAGTCTCTGGAGCCAAGGGCTTAGTTGTAAGGTTTGCTGCTAACACAGCCCCTTCAATAAACAGTGAAGATTCATCTAGCTGAACCTCACCCTTTTCAATCAGTGTATATTGCATGACATCTGGTTTCCCATGAATTTGCCGGCATTATACCCCAGAGCTTTAACTCAAGTAACCTCGGTATACCGGTTTGATAAATTTGCTCGCTTCGAGTCTTTTAATGACAAACTAGGCTGGCCTCGCTACAATCGCCCTCCTTTTATCACCAAACTGTACTAGGCAAACTATGCGAGTTGTATTAGGCCCAATGGAAGGCGTTTTAGACCATTTGATGCGCCAAATTTTGACCGAAATAAACGACTATGATCTTTGTGTCACTGAATTCGTTCGAGTTATCGATCAGTTATTGCCGGATCACGTATTCCATCGTTTGTGCCCGGAACTTCTGCAAGGCTCTCAAACTGCATCTGGTGTACCTGTACATGTTCAATTGTTGGGTCAAGAACCAAACTGGATGGCCGAAAATGCGATTAAAGCTGCTGATCTTGGTGCTCGTGGTATCGATATCAACTTTGGTTGCCCTGCTAAAATGGTGAACAAAAGTAAAGGTGGCGCGGCACTTCTTCAACATCCAGAGTTGATTCACCAAGTCGTAAAAGCGTGCCGTGAAGCGGTTCCTGAAAACATCCCGGTAAGTGCAAAAATTCGCCTAGGTTGGGAAAACCCTGAAGACTGCTTCGAAATTGTCGATGCAATCCAGTCTGCTGGCGCAAATGAGCTAACGGTTCATGCCCGAACCAAGCAAGGTGGGTATAAAGCTTCAGAGATCAAATGGGAATACATTACGAAAATCCGCGAGCGTTTCTCTATTCCTTTAATTGCCAATGGTGAAATCTGGGACTACAAAGACGGTCAACGCTGTATTGAGACCACTGGAGTTGATTCATTGATGGTCTGCCGAGGCGCATTTAACATTCCAAACTTAGGAAACATGGTAAAACACAACCACCAGCCTATGTCTTGGCCGGAAGTGGTCGAATTGCTGATTTACTACTCTAAGTTCGAGATGAAAGGTGACAAAGGGCTGTACTACCCGAACCGAGTTAAACAATGGTTCTCTTATTTGCGTCAATCTTACCCAGAAGCAAAAGACTTGTTCCGTGAAATCCGCACCTTTAATAAAGCTGCGCCTATTGTTGAGCATATTCAACGATATCGCGATGAGTTGGTGTCAGCGACATCACGAGTGGCTTAGATAATCAAACCGTTAAAAGGGCGACGATTCGCCCTTTTTTACGCTCCAGCCAAACACTAGTACACTTTTATTTTTGCCGTTGTGCTTTGCCTGATCTAATTTCTCATCAGTCGAATTAAACAACTCATCACGCTTTTATCACCGCTTTCTCTACAGAAAACGATGCTTCCCGATACGGTAAACCCACTGCTAGTGATAAAGACAGTGTCACTTTAGCCGCCATACTTTACCGCTTTTCCCTGGAAGGTTAACACCCAGATTATTCTTGTAATCAATAACTTCGCGGGCATCCAATATGTTATGCAAGCTTTTCGCACTCAGACCTAACTGCCATAGTGGTAGTTCAATACTCACTGCTTTTTCACTGGTGTTGATGGCAACAATGACGGCTTCATCTTCGAGCTGTCTCGCATATACCAACGCGTCATCACGACAATAAAGCCATTGAATACTGCCGGATTGTAGACATTTGAACTTTTTACGAATGTTTATCCAACGTCGATAAACCTCCAACCATTCTGAGTTAGCTAATTCATGCCAAGGGAAACAACGTCGGTTATCTGGGTCTAATCCGCCTTCCAGCCCGACTTCACTTCCATAATAAAGGCAAGGAGTACCGACATAAGTTATTAATAGCATCAGAGCAATGTGCATTTTGTCTTCGCTACCCCCCACAAGAGTGAGAAAGCGTGCCGTATCATGACTATCAAGTTGATTGAGTTGAGACAACTGGTTCGCAAATGGAATCTTCGCTCTCGCCTCATCTAACCAATTTTTGAACTCAGTTGCATCGATCTGGATCGGATCATACATGATGTCTTGATGAGCAATAAATGCTCTTACCGGATGAGCAAATCCATAATAATTCATTGCTCCATCTTCTTGACCGCCTTGTAGCCACTGGGTTGCCTCAAAAAAATGTTCACCAAGCACATACGCATTGGGGTTAACCGACTTTGTCGCTTTACGGAACGCTTCGACGTAAAGAGCATTATTTTTCGCCCCTTCCCCCTCGCCGAGCATATGAATTACATCAAAGCGCCAGCCATCCGCGGAGTAAGGAGCTTTTAACCAGTGTTGAATTACCGCGTGCTTACCTTGATAAATGTACTCCCGCACCTCTTTATTCTCGAAGTTCAACACAGGTAAATTGCTGATACCTTTCCAGCCGATGTAATTATTGCTGTCACCGTCAAAGAAATAATAGTGGCGGTACTTCGAGTTCGGATTGCCATATGCCCCGTCGCCTGCCATTTTCACATTGAACCAAGGGTGGTGAACTGAAGTGTGATTAAATACCGCATCCAAAACAATTTTCATCTGCTTAGAACGTATCTTGTTGCACAACTGAGCAAACTGCTCATTGCTTCCAAACATAGGGTCTATATTGAAATAGTCAGTGGTATCGTATTTATGGTTACTCGGAGAACAGAAAACCGGGTTGAAATACAAAGCAGTAACACCGAGGTTTTCAAGGTAATCCAGCTTTTGTTCGACACCTTTTAAATCTCCACCGAAGAACTCTTTAGATCCCGTGTTTTGATGGCCACCAACTGCATCTCCCCAGGACTTAACTATCACTTCAGGATTGTGTTCAGCATACGCTTGTCGAATCTCTGCTTCCCCCCGACTCGCGGAAAAACGATCTGGAAATATTTGATAGAAGATCTGTTGTTGAACCCATTTTGGTGGCTGGTTGTTCACATTCAATTTAAAGTGAAACTCTTTTGGCGGAATTCGCTTTTGTACGCCTCGCCCATCCAGCCAGAACTGCTGCTCGCCCAGAACTAGCTTAAATACATAGTGAGTCACATCTCTGTCTTTATTTGGGGCAAAGGTTGCGTTCCAGAGTTTCAGTTCTCCTGAAGTACCCGCTGGATGCATTTCAGTCAGATACTCTTCGTTATCAGGCTCAGAGCGCACATAGACACGATCAAAATTAAGGTTCTCCGTCTTTAGCGTGACCGTTATGGTTGCTTCGTCGAAAGAAAGTCCATCCAGCGTCTGGCTGTGGAAAATGAAAGGAAGGGTCATAGCTAGCACTCCTGTAAAGGGCATATGCCATGACTTTACTATAGGAAGTGATAATAAAAATCCTCCTTGTAAAACTGCTAGTTAGCAATATTTCTCAAGGAGGATCACGTTCGGTAGGCGTAGTTAACCAAAACTGAAGTTAGGTAACGAGCTGTACTGACTAATTGAGTAGCAAACTATCGTCAGAAAGTTCCTCACCACGCACTTTGGAGAACATTTCTAGCAAATCTGGCACTTGCATATTCGTTCTTTGCTCTCCAGCCACATCGAGCACAATTTCGCCCTGATGAAGCATCACAGTTCTATCGCCACAAGCCAATGCATCTTTCATTGAATGGGTAACCATCATCACGGTCAAATTAAACTCATCCACGATGCGTTTCGTCAGATCAATAACAAAAGCAGCCATTCGAGGGTCAAGCGCCGCAGTGTGTTCATCCAGTAGCAGTAACTTACTTTCCGACAAAGTTGCCATCACCAAACTCACCGCTTGTCGTTGACCTCCGGACAGTAAGCCAATGCTATCCCCCAGCCTATCTTCTAATCCCAAACCAAGAATACTGATTCGGTCTTGGAATAGCTTTCGCCGTTGAGACGATAGTGCCAGTCCCCAACCACGCTTTTTGCCACGCATGTAAGCCAGGGCCATGTTTTCTTCAATGCTTAACTCCCCACAGGTACCAGCCAAAGGATCCTGAAAAACCCGGGCACATTGAGTAGCTCGTTGAGCCACTGTTTGTCGGGTAACGTCTTTACCATCGATAATCACTTGGCCACCAATCATCGGGGTTTCACCAGTGGTAGCGCCAAGTAACGTCGATTTACCAGCACCATTGGAACCAATGACGGTAAGAAACTGATGTTCAGGCACCACTAGAGATACCCCTTTTAACGCTCGGTTCTCCAGAATCGTTCCAGGGTTGAACGTCACTTGGATATTATTGAGTTCAATCATAATGTCTCCCCTGAACCTTTCTTAGATGCGGCCTGTTTCGCATCTGAAACTCGTTGTTTCGCTTTCATGCGCTGTTTTAGTTTTGGTGCTATCAATGCGACCGCAACCAGCACAGCAGTAACAAGGTTTAGATCGGATGCCTGCAAGCCAAACATTCCAGAACTCAAAGCAAACGCGACGGCAAGACGGTAAAGGACAGAGCCAACGATAACGGCTAACACCGCTACCCAAATCTTACGACCAGGAATCAGAGTCTGACCTAAAATCACCGCGGCTAAACCGACCACAATAGTACCGACACCCGATGTCACATCGGCAAAGCTGTTGGTTTGTGCAAACAGTGCGCCCGCAAAGCCAACAAAACCATTTGATAATGCCAAGCCAAAGAAAGTGTAAAAACCAGTACTGGCTCCTTGAGCGGAGACCATTCGAGCATTAACGCCTGTTGCTCGTAGACCAAGGCCAAAGTCACTGTTAAGCAAACGGACCACAAAGAATGCAGAGAATAAAACTAACACCCCCACCACAAGTGGACGAATCAACATTGGTTCGCCCATTGCTTCAAACGGCGTCAGGATTGTCTCTTCTCCAAGTAGCGCGATATTGGGCTTACCCATAATACGAATATTAATGGAAAATGCAGCGATCATGGTGAGTATTGACGCTAAGAGATGCAAAATTCCACAGCGGACAGCAAGAAAAGCGGTAACCCAACCAGTCATACCACCGGCGATAATTGCCATCCCAGTGGCAACCCAAGGGTTAATGCCCGCAACGATTGCGGTAGCAGCAACGGCAGCCCCCATCGGGAAACTGCCATCGACACTTAAGTCAGGAAAATCAAGTACGCGAAACGTGAGGTATACGCCCAAAGCGACTAGCCCATAAATCAAGCCAATCTCAAGAGCGCCAAAAAATGCAAATGCAGACATAAAACGGCTCCTTTCTGCATGTTCAGATCAGTATCGAGATCTGAAAGTAAGACTTCTCACTTCAGGCGGGACTAGCTAATCAACTAATGAAATAAACACCCGGAGAAGGAGTAATAAGCCAATGACGTGACTTATTACTCCCACCAAAACGGTTACCTTGAACGGATAAGCCTATTTCGTCCCAACACAAAGTGACTTATTGCATGCTTGTTGCACGTTCTACGACTGAACTCGGTATTTGAATACCCAGCTTAGAAGCAGCATCTTGATTGATCACTAAGTCAGAACCCGTTGCCACTTTTACGTCTAGTTTGCCCGGCTCCTGGCCATCGAGAATAGCCGCGACATAATCAGCGGTTTGAACACCTACTTGGTAGTAGTCAAAGCCAAGGCCTGCGATCGCGCCTTTTTCGACATAGGATGTTGCACCACCAAATACTGGCGTCTTAGCCTGATTCGCTGCCACGATCATACCTTCAATCGCACTTGCCACTGTATTGTCTGTCGGTGCATAAATGATGTCAGATTTTGCAGAAATGGCTTGGGTAGCCGATTGTACGTCGGCACTTTTCAGAGCCGTTGCTTCTACGATTTCGATCCCTTTCGCTGCTGCACTCACTTTGAGAAGTTCGACCAAGGTTACAGCATTGGCTTCACCTGGATTGAAAACAACACCGATACTTTTCACTTGAGGCAGGATCTCTTGGATAAGCTCAACATGCTGGGCAACTGGCGACAGATCAGAAAGACCAGTCACGTTCTGCCCTGGCTGTTCCATGGTTTTTACCAGTTTAGCCCCTACCGGGTCTGTTACCGCGGTAAATACAACCGGGATTGAGCGTGTTGCGGATACAAGAGCTTGTGCAGATGGTGTCGCGATACCCACTAAAACATCTGGGCTTTCACCGACAAACTGGCGAGCAATCTGAACCGCGATAGCAGGGTTACCTTGTGCCGTTTTGTAGTCAAACTCTAGGTTTTTACCTTGTTCATATCCTTTCGCCTTCAAGCCGTCTAAAAGCCCCTGACGAGCAGCATCTAATGCCGGATGTTCCACAATTTGTGAAACCGCCACCGACGCAGTGTTAGCGAGAACACCTGCGGAGGAAAGAACGGCAGTCGCAGATAAAATAGCGGTGGTGAGTAAACGTTTCGGTATCATCATAACTCCTTGATGTGTCTTCGTCCTTGTTCTGCGAGCATTAACCAATTGGTGTACGCCCGCAAACCCAAAAATAGGAAGGCGTTTTGTTGTGTTTGTAATAAATTTAGCTGTGCACTTCTTGTGCATCTTATTTTTATTATTACTACTAAGTCCCAGTAAAGAAAAGAAACATTTAACAGTAAGACAACATTTGTGATCGCGGAATAGTAATCTTGTCGCGCAAAATCAGCGAAAATAGGGAAATTTTTGTCAGGGTGAAGGAAAAGTGACGAAAAGAAGTGGATCGATAGGATTATGGAAGAGTGTGAAACACAAAAAACGGAGTGGCTTGCGCGCACTCCATTTGACTAAATTCTAGCGTTGTTAGCTTATTTAGAACCAGCGCTCTAACGAAGATTTATCTAACTGCCTAAAAGCTCTATTTAAAATTAACGCCAGTTCTTTATAACGAGGCTTTGTCTTGACAGGTTCTAACGCGAAACCACTCTCAACTATTTTATGGTGCAGTTCTCGGTACCAAGAAGCCAAAGAAGGAGGCAATTTGGTATTTGATCGCGCTCCTAACCACCAAATTCCCTGTAACGGCAGACTAATAGCGAACAACGCTACAATGATCGACTGAGGCAGCGCACTATAGTTGTTAAACGCCATTTGAGTGAGGACGCTGATCGCGGCAACTGCTGGCATGACTTTAATGCCAAATCGCGTCGCTTTAATAATTCGCTGCTCTGGAAACACGGCATTCAGCTCTTTACGAACCGGCCAGATCTCCATGTAATTTTGGCCATCTTTCAGGCTATGGAACAATCCGACTTTATTACTCATACCACTCTCTCACTAAAAAATAGTTGAACATTTCAACTGAAGGTGCAAAAAATTGATGGAAATTAATATAATTTCAAATTTTTTTTGTTATCATTGCCCATTATCGCTATCCTTTGCAGGCCCTCAACTTCATTGTTGCCGTTATTTACAATTTAAGCAACTCTGAGGTCACTATCTGCAAGGAACGCGTCATCGTGATGAGCGGGCTCATCACTATATCTTTATATGGAATTAGATCAATTTTTGACCAAGATTAGTGCGCACCTTTGCAGGTCTCTACTATTCTTGTGATTAATTTTTCATTCTTTAACTGATTTTGATCAGACGAATAACAGGTAGTCATACATGTCTAAGCTAGTTTTAGTTTTAAACTGCGGTAGTTCTTCTCTTAAGTTTGCCGTTGTTGATGCCGAGAACGGCGACGAGCACTTATCAGGTCTTGCTGAGTGTCTTCACCTTCCTGAAGCTCGTATCAAGTGGAAACTTGATGGCAAGCACGAAGCTCAACTAGGTAATGGTGCAGCTCACGAAGAAGCACTAGCGTTCATGGTAGAAACTATTCTTGCTTCTAAGCCAGAGCTTTCTGAAAACCTAGCAGCTATCGGTCACCGCGTAGTACACGGCGGCGAGAAGTTCACTCAGTCTGCACTTATCACTGATGACGTACTGAAAGGTATCGAAGACTGTGCAGCACTAGCACCACTTCATAACCCAGCACATATCATCGGTATCAAAGCTGCTCAAAAATCTTTCCCAGCACTTAAAAACGTTGCTGTATTCGATACTGCATTCCACCAAACAATGCCTGAAGAGTCTTACCTATACGCTCTTCCGTACAACCTGTACAAAGAGCACGGCATCCGTCGCTACGGCATGCATGGTACTTCACACCTATTCATCACTCGTGAAGTTGCAGGTCTACTGAACAAGCCAGTTGAAGAAGTAAACATCATCAACTGTCACCTAGGTAACGGCGCTTCTGTATGTGCAGTTAAAAACGGTAAATCAGTAGATACTTCTATGGGTCTGACTCCTCTTGAAGGTCTGGTAATGGGTACTCGTTGTGGTGATATCGATCCTGCGATCATCTTCCACCTACACGACTCACTAGGCTACTCTGTTGAGAAAATCAACACGATGCTAACGAAAGAGTCTGGCCTACTAGGTCTGACTGAAGTGACTTCTGACTGTCGTTTCGTTGAAGACAACTACGGTGAAAAAGAAGAAGCAACTCGTGCAATGGATGTGTTCTGCCACCGTCTAGCTAAATACGTTGCGGGCTACACTGCATCAATGGACGGTCGTCTAGATGCGATTACTTTCACTGGCGGTATCGGCGAGAACTCTGGCCCTATCCGTGAAATGGTTCTAAACCGTCTAGGTATCTTCGGTATCGAAGTTGACAGTGAAGCAAACCTTAAAGCACGTTTCGGCGGCGAAGGCACTATCACTACAGCGAACAGCCGTATCCCAGCAATGGTAATCTCTACTAACGAAGAGCTTGTGATTGCAGAAGACACTGCGAGTCTAGCAGGTCTTTAATGCATAAACTGGCTAGCCAATTGGCTAGCCAGTTTTTCTTCCAAAGAGCTTTCTTTAGGGGCTCAGCTCCTATTCTTTGAAGATCATGGAATAAGAATTGAGCTTTTATCTCTCCCAATAGCAAAGGTACTCTACGAATGTCTCGTACTATTATGCTTATCCCTGCAAGTGCTGGTGTTGGTTTAACTAGCGTAAGCATGGGTGTTCTTCGCGCTATGGAGCGCAAAGGCGTTAAAGTTTCTTTCTACAAACCTATTTGTCAGCCACGCAGTGGTGGCGATCAGCCAGATCTAACTTCAACTATCGTTGGCCACAACAGCGATATGAAGATCGGCGAACCTATGGCGATGTCTGTTGCTGAAAGCCTGATCGGTAACGACAATATGGATGAGTTGCTAGAAACCATCGTTGAGCGTTACAACCAAATCAATAAAGATGCAGATGTAACCCTTATTGAAGGTCTGGTACCAACTCGTAAGCACCCATTCGCTAACCAAGTGAACGCGGAAATCGCAGCAACACTTGGTGCTGAAATTGTTCTAGTAGCAACGCCTGGCACTGATAACCCATCACAGCTTAAAGAGCGCATCGAAGTGGCATGTTCTAACTTCGGCGGTACTAAGAACAAAAACATCTCTGGCGTTATCATCAACAAGCTAAACGCACCTGTTGATGAAGCTGGCCGCACTCGCCCTGACCTGTCTGAGATCTTTGACGATGCAGACAGCGCGAAACAAAACGAAATGAAAGTGATGGAGATCTTCAACACTTCTCCAATTCGTGTACTCGGTTGCGTGCCATGGAGCATCGACCTGATTGCTACTCGTGCTATCGACATGGCGAAACACTTGAATGCTGATATCATCAACAAAGGTGACATCAACACTCGTCGCATCAAGAGCATTACGTTCTGTGCACGTTCTCTGCCAAACATGATTGAGCACTTCAAACCTGGTTCTCTACTTGTTACTTCTGCAGACCGTCCAGACGTAATCGTTGCTGCTTCTCTAGCGGCAATGAACGGCGTTGATATCGGTGCTGTTCTGCTAACTGGCGGTTACGACATCCCACGCGAGATCGAAGGTTTATGTAAGCCAGCATTCGAAACGGGTCTACCTATCTTCAAAGCTCAAGGCAACACTTGGCAGACTTCTCTAAACCTACAGAGCTTCAGCATTGAAGTACCTGCAGACGATAAAGAGCGTATCGAGTTCATTAACGAGCACGTTGCTGGTCACATCGACGGTAACTGGATCGAGTCAATGACTGAAGGTACTCAGAAGTCTCGTCGTCTGAGCCCACCAGCATTCCGTTACCAGCTAACTGAACTTGCTCGTAAAGCAGGCAAGCGTATCGTCCTTCCTGAGGGTGATGAGCCTCGTACAGTGAAAGCTGCTGCTATCTGTGCTGAGCGTGGCATTGCAGAATGTGTGCTTCTAGGTAACCCAGAAGAAATCCGTCGCGTAGCTGCACAACAAGGTGTTGAGCTAGGCACTGGCGTTCAAATCATTGATTCTGATGCTATCCGCGAAAACTACGTTGCTCGTCTGGTAGAGCTGCGCGGTGCGAAAGGTATGACTGAAGTAGTCGCTCGTGAGAAACTACAAGATTCAGTATTCCTAGGCACAATGATGCTTGAGAACAACGAAGTTGACGGCCTAGTTTCTGGTGCTGTTCACACTACGGCGAACACTATCGTTCCTCCGTTCCAAATCATCAAGACGGCACCTAACGCGTCTATCGTATCTTCAGTATTCTTCATGCTTCTGCCTGATCAAGTATTGGTTTACGGTGACTGTGCTATCAACCCAGATCCAACCGCAGAACAGCTTGCTGAAATCGCTATCCAATCAGCGGATTCTGCAGCGGCATTCGGTATCGATCCACGCGTTGCAATGATCTCTTACTCTACTGGTGAATCTGGTAAGGGTGCAGACGTTGATAAAGTACGTGAAGCGACAAAACTGGCTCAAGAGAAGCGTCCTGATCTTATCATCGACGGTCCTCTACAGTACGACGCGGCTATCATGGAAAACGTTGCTGCTTCTAAAGCACCAAACTCTCCAGTAGCAGGTAAAGCGACGGTATTCGTATTCCCAGACCTAAACACTGGTAACACGACTTACAAAGCGGTACAACGTTCAGCAGATCTAGTCTCTATCGGTCCAATGCTGCAAGGTATGCGCAAGCCTGTAAACGACCTGTCTCGTGGCGCGCTAGTAGACGACATCGTGTACACAATCGCTCTAACAGCAATCCAAGCAACTCAAGAACAGCAGTAAGTCTTTTCTCTGCTTGAGTGAATATTCAAAGCCCTCGATTGAAGTCGAGGGCTTTTTATTGATATTTACTGGGCTGGTTAAGAAATAGCGAAGAACATCAACCCACCGACAATCACACACCCGATCATCACTGGGGCGACTCGGTGCCATAATCTCCTCTCGCCTAAAGCCACCACCATTCCCATCTTCACTATGGTATTTACCGAAGCTGCAATGATGATACCCAGAGCCGCAGTCGTCACACTCAAGTGCTGGATACTTTGACGACCAAGAGCGAGCGAAATTGCATCCACATCTGTGATACCTGACACCGCTGAAAGCATCAAAACACCAGCATCGCCAAACCAGTCTGAGAGCGTATGTGAGAGCAGCATGATCATCGCAAGTACAACACCAAAAAAGAGAGCGGACTGCAGAGCAAGAGGATTAGTTTGCTTGTTTGATTGCTCAACCTTCTCCATTTCACTTCGTTTCCATATCCACCAAGCTGGTAAGTAAAGTGCAACCATCATCGCGAGTACGATTGGCCAAAGCATTTTCACTAATGGAGGGTTAATGACAGATAGTATGAACAAGAGCCGCGGGAACATAGTTCCACAACTGATTAAGATGCCACTTGCCAGCAGCGGGCTAATTGCCGGCTGCTCGCGTGACAGATGAGAAAACTGTAGGGTCAATGCGGTTGAAGAACTGAGGCCAGCAAAAACAGACGTAAACAAAATTCCCCGCTTCGCGCCACCAATCTTAATCGCAAAGTAGCCAACAAATGAGATACTGGCGATCAATACGACCATCCACCATATCTCGTACGGGTTTAAAGCGTTCCAAGGGCCATAAGTTTTATTGGGTAAGAGTGGAAGTAAAACAATAGAGATAAGAAGTAAGCGCAAAGCTGCATCCAGTTCGTACTCTTGTAACTTTTGTAACGCCTCGTGGAGCTCTCTTTTATTATCAAGAACAAGAGCGGTTATCACGGCCGCTGATGCAGCAAGTACCGCTTCGCCAGCTACCGCTAAACTGCCTAAAACGAACGTCACCAGCAAACTTACTAAGCCAGTGATACTGACATCACCACTGTTCTTTTGCTTCACAAAAAAGGCGATGCAAGCCAAAATCACTAGCGCGATCAACGCAAAACCGAGTAGTAACGGTGAAAAGTGGGAGGCGAGAATTGCAACCAGACCACCAAGCAAGCCGACCAAAGAATAAGTACGAATACCTGCAACCCGGCTACCTTCAACACTATTGCGCTTCACCCATCCACGCTGAATGCCAATAATCGCTCCCAAGAGAAGAGCAATCAGCAAATTCCAGATTTGATGCTCGCCAGATGCAAGCTCGTTGATATCCATACCTCACCTCGCCAAAAGATCGGTTCTATATCATTAGTTTATGTCATGTACTGGAATAATCTGTGATGCTTGGAGTAATAACCGATAAAACGGCGTATAAATGTATATAACCTCGGTAAGCAGATGAGAAAGCGCCATAGAAAATGACGCTTTAGGAGAAGGACTAATTTGAAATTTGATCACGCCCATGAAGAGATTCTAAGTCTAAATCAGGACCTTTTGGCACCACCTGTGTTGGGTTGATACCTGTATGGCTGAAGTAGTAGTGACGTTTTATATGGTAAAAGTCCGTCGTTTCTGCCACGCCATCAACTTGATAGAGTTCTTTTAAGTAGCCCTGAATATTGGTGTAATCCGCAATGCGCTTTTTATTACATTTAAAGTGGCCAACATACACAGCATCAAAACGTACTAATGTGGTAAACAGACGCCAGTCTGCCTCCGTGATCTGACTGCCTGTTAAATAACGATGTGTCGCTAGATGTGTATCAATTTTATCTAACGCAGAAAACAGCGAATCAAAAGCTTCTTCATAAGCTTCCTGAGTAGTCGCAAAACCACAACGATACACACCATTATTCACATTCGGATAGATGAAATCGTTCCACTCATCGATAGATGACCGTAAATACTCAGGATAATAATCGTCGTCGTTACCCGCTAACTCATTAAATACTGAGTTGAACATACGGATAATCTCAGAAGATTCATTAGACACGATAGTATTGTTTTTCTTATCCCATAAGACAGGAACGGTCACACGCCCACTATAGTCTGGCTTTGCTTGAGTATAAATTTGATGCATACGTGTATGGCCAAACAATGGCTCAGGTAAGCCCATTTGCCAGCCTTGACTAAGCATGTCTGGACAGACAACAGTGACATCAATATGCGGTTCTAGCCCTTTGAGCTTCCGGAAAATGAGGGTTCGGTGTGCCCAAGGGCAAGCAAGAGAAACATACAAATGGTAGCGTCCAGATTCTGGTTGGAACTCTGCATCCGGTTCATTCTTGATCCAATTACGAAACCCTGCGTCTTCGCGAACAAATTTACCGCCACTTGATTTCGTATCGTACCAGACGTCGTGCCAAACACCTTCGACCAATTTACCCATCTTCGTTCTCCTCTCGTTCTATTCCCCCCTATATTAGCGATTCGTGACGAACAGAAAACAAGCGGGCTTCGGACATGACGTTCAAGAAATTTGAATAAGTGCCCAGTTAGACATAAAAAAAGCGCGCCCCTAATTAAAGAGCCGCGCTTAAGCCCGTCACAGGCTGAATGGCTTACACTTGAACGTGTAAACAAGATACCGCGTGAACATCGTTACCTTGGATTGTCGGTTTGGTCTTCGCACACTCTTCTGTTGCTTGTGGGCAACGAGTACGGAATACACAACCCGACGGTGGGCTGATTGGTGATGGAAGATCACCTTCCAGCATTTGGATTGTCTTACTGCGCTCGATCTTTGGATCTGGAATCGGTACAGCCGACATCAGCGCGCGAGTGTAAGGGTGTTTTGGATCAGCAAATAGTGCGTCCGCTTCACCAAGCTCCACTGCGTTACCTAGGTACATAACCAGTACGCGATCAGAGATATGTTTTACCACTGAGAGGTCGTGCGCGATGAAGACCAGAGAAAGACCCAACTCTTTCTGGATTTCTTTAAGCAGGTTGACTACCTGAGCCTGAATCGAAACATCTAGCGCTGATACTGGTTCGTCACAGATGATCATTTTTGGCTTAAGGATAAGCGCACGTGCAATACCAATACGCTGACACTGACCGCCAGAGAATTCGTGCGGATAACGGTTGATCACGTTTGGTAGTAGACCCACTTTCGCCATCATCTCTTTAACACGATCTTTGACCTCTTGCTTTGAAAGCTCTGGATAAAAGGTTTCTAGAGGCTCAGCGATGATGTCACCAACCGTCATACGCGGGTTCAGAGAAGCCAAAGGATCTTGGAAAATCATTTGGATTTCTTTACGCGTTTCACGGCGCTGTACATCTTTCATCTTCGTTAGATCTTGACCTAACCACACGACTTCGCCATCAGTTGCTTCTACCAAGCCGATGATAGCGCGCGCAAACGTCGACTTACCACAACCCGATTCACCCACAACGCCTAGAGTTTCACCTTCGTACAGACGGACATTAACACCATCGACTGCTTTTAGGTTTGAAGGCTTTGACCAAGGCCATGCTGATTTTGCTGCAATGCTAAAGTGAACTTTAAGTTCTTTAACATCGAGTAGTAATGATTTATCTACACTCATTTTTTCCAAGCCTCCCAATCAGAAAAACATGCGCGCTGACGACCATCACCAAATGGTGTCAGAATTGGCGCTTCTTGCTTACAGCGGTCCATCACACGGTGGCAACGTTCCTGATAAGGACAGCCAGGTGGGAGGCGAAGTAAGTTTGGTGGGTTGCCCGGAATGGTTGGCAAGATCTCACCTTCTGTATCTAAGCGAGGAATGGCCTTCAACAGACCTTCTGCGTATGGGTGACTCGGGTTGTAGAAGATTTCATCAACTGTACCGTATTCCATTGTACGGCCTGCGTACATCACCAATACTTTGTCACAAGAACCCGCAACAACACCTAGGTCGTGCGTGATCATGATGATTGCGGTATTAAATTCGTCTTTCAGTTCGTTAAGCAGGTCCATGATCTGCGCCTGAACGGTTACGTCTAGTGCCGTTGTCGGCTCATCAGCAATCAACAGCTTAGGACGACATAACAGCGCCATTGCGATCATTACACGCTGACGCATACCACCTGAAAACTCGTGCGGGTACATGGTAATACGCTTGCGAGCTTCTGGAATTTTCACCGCTTCAAGCATACGTACCGATTCTTCAAATGCTTCCGCTTTACCCATGCCTTTATGAAGCATCAACACTTCCATCAGCTGGTCACATACCTTCATATAAGGGTTGAGTGACGTCATTGGGTCCTGGAAGATCATCGCGATCTGCTCTGCTCGAACTTTGTTAAGTTCTTTTTCAGGCAGGTTCAGGATCTCTTTACCTTCAAACTTAGCGCTACCAGAGATAATACCGTTCTTAGCCAGTAGACCCATGATTGCGAATACGGTCTGTGATTTACCTGAACCAGACTCACCTACGATACCTAAGGTTTCGCCTTGGTTCAGAGAGAAGTTCAAATCGTTTACTGCGGTTACAATACCGTCTTGAGTAGTAAATTCGACGCGCAGATCTTTGACATCTAATAAGCTCATCGTTGCTTCCTTAATCTATCTGTAGTTATCTGTCTTTAGGATCCAGCGCATCGCGCAGACCGTCACCAACGTAGTTGAAACAGAATAGAGTCACAATCATGAACGCGGCTGGGAACGCCAGCTGCCAGATTGCCACTTCCATTGTCTGTGCACCTTCTTGTAGAAGAGCGCCCCAACTTGTCATTGGTTCCTGAACACCAAGACCAAGGAACGATAGGAATGATTCAGTCAGAATCATACTCGGGATAAGCAGCGTTGAGTAAACCGCTACGATACCCAATACGTTCGGTATGATATGGCGAGTAATGATCTTCCAGTTACTTACACCACAAACGTGCGCCGCTTCGATGAACTCTTTACTACGTAGGCTTAGTGTCTGGCCACGTACAATACGCGCCATATCCAGCCATGCTATTGCACCAATCGCAACGAAGATAAGAACAATGTTACGGCCGAAGAAGGTGACTAGTACGATAACTAGGAACATAAACGGTACCGCGTATAGGATCTCAAGAATACGCATCATGATACGGTCAACTCTGCCGCCAATGAAGCCAGATGCTGCGCCGTAAAGCGTACCAATCAGTACTGCTACGAATGCGCCCATCACACCAACCATTAGCGAGATACGACCACCGATTAGTGTACGGACGTACAAGTCACGACCTAAGCTGTCAGTACCAAACCAGTGGTCTGCGTTTGGCGCAACGTGCATTGCGTACCAATCTGTATCATCAAATGCATATGGTGCGATCATTGGCAGAACAATTACCGCCAACGTCATTAGAGCTAGGATAAATAAACTCACCATCGCCGCTTTGTTACGCATAAAGCGAATACGAGCATCCTGCCAAAGACTGCGACCTTCAATCTCTAAGTTCTCAGAGAATTTTTCAATCGCTTCTAGGTTTTCTTTTTTCGTTAACATAACCAAACTTCCCTGTTAGTAGCGAATTTTCGGGTCAATCATTGCTAGTAGGATATCGACAATCGCGTTGAATAAGATAAATAGGAAACCAATCAGAATGGTGACACCCATTACAAGCGAGTAGTCACGGTTAAATGCAGCGTTAACGAACAGCTTACCAATACCAGGTAAGCCAAAGATGGTTTCGATAACAACAGAACCGGTAATGATACCTACGAATGCAGGCCCCATGTAAGAAACGACAGGGAGTAGTGCTGGCTTAAGTGCGTGCTTAAGAATAATGTAACGATAGCTTAGACCCTTCGCTCGTGCGGTACGGATAAAGTTACTGTTTAAAGTCTCAATCATTGAGCCACGAGTAATACGTGCGAATGTCGCCACGTATAGAAGTGACATACCAATCACTGGAAGTACCAAGTACTTAAATCCGCCATCATGCCAACCACCAGCAGGGAAGAGGTTCCAGTGAAGGGAAAATAGGTAGATCAGTGCCGGAGCCAATACGAATGAAGGCATTACAACGCCTAACATTGCCGTTGACATAATGGTGTAATCGACCCAGGTATTCTGTTTTAAAGCGGCTATTGTACCAACCGTCACCCCCATAATCAGGGTGAAGATAAAGGCAATGAAACCGACTTTTGCAGATACCGGTAACGCAACAGAAATCAGTTCGTTAACTGAGTAGTCCAGGTACTTAAATGAAGGTCCAAAGTCGCCTTGGACAACGTTAAACAAGTAAGTCGTGTATTGCTCGAATACAGGCTTATCTAGGCCATATTTAGCTTCGATGTTAGCCATAACTTCTGGTGGTAATGGACGTTCTGTCGAGAATGGATTTCCCGGAGCAAAACGCATGAGAAAGAAAGATACGGTGATCAAAACCAACATTGTTGGGATCGCCTCAAATATCCTTTTTGCGATGAATTTAAGCATAAACTCACTCTTTCAGTCTGTGACAGTGTAAATGAAAACCAAATGTCCACATTTTGGACACAACATAGACGCTGCATGCGATCTCTCACATGCAGTGTCTAATTTTTTATAATTCTATCTGATTAAGGTTTACTCAGTGATGTATAGGTCTTTTGAGTAGATCTTTTCTTCTGCGTTGTTAGCTGGGAAGCCACCAACTTTAGGAGACAGTAGACGTGATTTCACGTACTGGTAGATAGGTGCAATAGGCATATCCTTCGCCATCGTTTTCTCAGCTTCCGCGTATAGTGCTTGGCGCTCTTCGTCTGATGTAGAAGCGAATGCTTTGTTCATAATCTCGTCGTATTCTTTACTGTCGTAGTGAATACCACCAGTGGTGTTGTTACTCATCATTAGTGTTAGGAATGATGAAGCTTCGTTGTAGTCACCACACCAACCCGCACGAGCAACTTCGAAGTCACCAGAATCTTTAGTTGATAGATAAGTTTTCCACTCTTGGTTTTCTAGAGTTACGTCTAGACCCAGTGTTTTCTTCCACATAGAACCTAGAGCAACCGCCACTTTCTTGTGGTTTTCGTTGGTATTGTATAGAAGGTTAAATTTCAGTGGGTTGTCTTTACCGTAACCTGCTGCTTCTAGAAGACGTGCTGCTTCCGCGTTACGTTCTTTCTGAGTCATCTTGCCGTAGGCTGGCATTTCTGGGTTAAAGCCCGCTGTGATTTCAGGCGTTAGGAAGTAAGCTGGTTTTTGGCCTTGGCCCATGATCGCATCACTTACGATGTCACGGTCGATCGCGTAAGAAATTGCTTTACGTACGCGTACATCATCAAATGGTGCTTTCTTAGTGTTGAAGAGGTAGTAGTAAGAACATAGATTACCAGTAACAGAAACTTCTTCTGGGTGCTCTTTTTGTAGACGCTTGAAGTGCGCTATTGGTAGGTCATTGGTGAAGTCGATTTCACCCGACAGGAAACGATTCATTTCCGCTACCTGGTCTTCGATAGGTAGAAACGTAACTTTGTTCAAAGTGGTGTGCTCGTCGTCCCAGTATTGCTCGTTACGTTTTAATGCCAAACGTTCGTTTACAACCCAGTTATCCACAACATAAGCGCCGTTGCCTACGAAGTTTTCTGGTTTGGTCCACTGTTCACCGAACTTTTCAACCGTTGCTTGGTGTACAGGTTTCACTGTCGTGTGACCCATCATCATAACGAAGTACGGTACGGCAGTATCCAGCTCAACAACCAACGTGTGGTCGTCAACTGCTTTCACACCTAGCTCGCTTTTATCTTTTTTACCAGCAACGATGTCTTTCGCATTCTTCATCTTGGTGTATTCCATGTACCAAGCGTATGGAGAAGCGGTTGCAGGATCGACTGCACGCTGGAAGCTGTAGACGAAATCGCCAGCAGTCACAGGATCGCCGTTAGACCATTTTGCGTCTTTGCGTAGGTGGAAAGTGAATGTTTTGTTGTCTGCAGTTTCCCAAGATTCAGCAACACCAGGGATGGTATTACCATCTGCATCTTGGTTTACAAGGCCTTCAAGTAGATCGCGAATCACGTGAGATTCAGGAACACCTTGTGATTTGTGTGGGTCGATTGTCGCTACTTCTGTACCGTTACCACGCACTAATTCTTGAACCGCAGCAAGCTTTGGCTCCGAAGAATCAGATTTCGCTTCAGAGGCTGGGGCTGGTGCAGGAGCAGGCTGAGCTGCTTGCTTCTCTTCTGGCTTATCACCACCACAACCAGTAAGAGCTAGAGAAAGACCAGCGCCAATGAATAAAGCGCGCGTGATTTTATTCTTATACATGCGTAAAACTCCAAATTTTTTTGTTAGCATCCATGACCTCTTTGTAGGTTCACTAAAACGGGCAGTGATTTAGATTTTTCATCGCAAAAAAACTATGCAACAAAAACCTAAAACCATACAAAGACTGCGGCATACACTAGCAATCATTGAAGTTATTTACCATAAAAATGTAGTAAAAAGACCGATAATCCTGCATCTGTCGCACACTTCCAGCAAAAAACGCTAATTAAAAACACTAGACCAGTAAAATAGGGAGTCAGACACCTCCTCAATAGATTAAAATTTCGATTACTCTACATTAAATCCATTTAATAGCATCATATACTAGCTTTAAGAACAACATTAACACTTATGATACACCAATCTTCGAAAACGTTTGCTTATATGTTGTTTGAGTGAACCAATATTGTGCAGATAAGTCGGAAATTTAGGCGAGATATTCGTGCTAGATGTGGTTGTTAATCACACAAGTAATTATGTAAAAAGGTATAAACAAAAAAAGCTAAGCATCTGTAATACTTAGCTTTTAATATTTATGTATGCAAGAAAACGTACTACACTACTTTTCCCAGCGTTTTACCGCTTTGTGATCAGTGTCTCTTGATTCTATCCAGCGATTTTCACTCGTTGTGCGTTCTTTTTTCCAAAATGGTGCGTTAGTTTTTAGATAATCCATAATGAATTCGCAAGCTTCAAATGCCGCACCACGATGGGCACTAGTAACACCAACAAAAACAATTTGATCACCGATGTCCAAATCACCGATACGATGGATAACACGCACACCAAGTAATGGCCAACGAGCTTCAGCTTGATTACAAATGTCGATAAGGCTCTTTTCTGTCATACCCGGATAATGTTCGAGATGCAGACCAACAACGTTATCGCCCAAGTTCATATCGCGCACTTTACCGATAAATGTCACTATGGCACCAGAAGACGTTCCTTCGGATAAACTTTGGTATTCTTGGTCGACAGAAAAGTCTTCAGCTTGTACAGAAACACGAGGATCCATCTTAGCCTCCAGTCACTGGCGGGAAAAATGCCACTTCGTCACCCGACTTCACTTCAGTATCTAGTGGCACAATAGACTGGTTAACAGCCGCAAGTAACTTTCCTGGCTCAAGAGCCAAGTCCCACTTACCTTCTTTTTCAGTGCCCTTTTCGACCAAATGAGCACGAACCGCTTCTACCGTTGCAAACTGACCTTCTAAATCAACACTGTCGATTCCCACCAACTCACGCGTCTGAGCGAAGAAAAGTACTTTGATCATGATTCCACCTTAAAGTGTCCAGATTTTCCGCCCGTCTTCTCAAGAAGACGAACCTGACCAATGACCATATCTTTTTGCACCGCTTTACACATGTCATAAATAGTCAACGCTGCGACAGAAGCCGCAGTTAACGCTTCCATCTCTACGCCTGTTTTACCTGCAAGTTTACAAACAGACTCGATACGAACCTTGCTCTCCGATTCAATCGCTTCTAACTGAACTTCAACTTTAGACAGTAAAAGAGGATGACAAAGCGGAATCAAATCCCAGGTTTTTTTCGCGGCTTGAATGCCTGCTATACGTGCGGTAGCAAACACATCGCCTTTATGATGTTGACCAGAAACAATCAATTCAAGTGTCTCAGGTGCCATATGAACAAACGCTTCTGCTCGAGCTTCACGAACCGTTTCTGTTTTTGCCGAAACATCGACCATGTTAGCTTCGCCAGATGCATTAATGTGTGTAAATTGGGTCATTGCTTTTCCTTCACTTATTAGAAAAGGTTATACAGATAGGTGCGGCATAAAGTTACAAGGGCGGTGACTCGCGTCCATCTGCTGCTTGATAATTTTCGTCCATCCAGTACGGCACGCACCTGTAGAACCCGGCATAGCAAAAATAACGGTGTGGTTAGCAAAACCAGCAATAGCACGTGACTGGATTGTCGATGTACCAATTTCTTCAT
Organism: Vibrio sp. J1-1; assembly: GCF_021728395.1. Taxonomy (GTDB): domain Bacteria; phylum Pseudomonadota; class Gammaproteobacteria; order Enterobacterales; family Vibrionaceae; genus Vibrio. The sequence continues at coordinate 236,504 of NZ_JAKKCM010000006.1, forward strand.
AAGAAACCATTCGGAATAACTCGCCAAAGCCTTCCACTTCTTTATCAAAAAGCGGCTTAAGTGCTTCAGGAGTGCTGTCACGAGAAGTAAAACCTGTACCACCAGTAATCATGACCGCTTGTACGTTTTCGTCAGCAATCCATTGAGAAACAATCGCTCGAATCTTATACATATCATCAATTACGATTTGCTTGTCAACGACATGGTGGCCGGCTTCTTGCGCGTGTTCTACAAGGTAGCGACCTGATGTGTCATTTTCTTCAGTGCGAGTGTCGGATACCGTTAGAACGGCAATATTTGCAGGTTGAAATTTGCTTTCAGCGTGACCCATTAGTTCACCTATTCTCTAAAGTTAGCTTGGATTCGTTAAATCGATTCAGGAAATATCATCGAGAAAGCCCGCGAGCTTCCTCTATAAAATTTGTGTGATGTTAGCCGCCAATGGACGCGAGATGAGGCGTCATCCCTGTGTTGCCATCATGCAAGAAGTGACTGACAGACTTAGTCTGCAGTTGAGCTTGAATACGCTCAATTAACTCTTTCTCTTGATCATCACCTTGCAGAAGGTCACGTAAGTCAATGCCATGCTCACCAAACAAACACAGATGCAGCTTACCCATGGCAGACACACGAAGCCGGTTACAGCTCTCACAAAAGTCTTTCTCATAAGGCATAATTAGCCCAATTTCACCCTTGTAATCCGGGTGAACGAATACCTGAGCAGGGCCATCATTGTGAGAACGGACTTTCAGTAACCATCCATTAGCAATGAGCTGATTACGGATCGCGACACCAGACACGTGATGCTTATTAAACAAGTCATCCATTTCCCCCGTCTGCATCAGTTCAATAAAACGCAATTGAATTGGTCTATCTTTGATCCAGTTGAGAAAAGCAGGCAGCTCTTGATGGTTGAGATCTTTCATCAACACCACGTTCACTTTCACTTGTTCATAGCCGACTTCAAACGCACGCTCGATACCATTCATCACTTCGGTGAACTTATTTTCACCTGTGATTTGATGGAACATCCGAGGGTCCAGACTATCCACACTCACATTGATGTGCGTTAGACCGGCTTCTCGCCAGTCAGCAACCTGTTTGGCCATGCGATAGCCATTCGTCGTTGTCGCGACTTTCTCAATACCAGGTGTCGTTGCGACAGCATGGATGATGTCAGTAAAGTCTTTACGTAAACTTGGCTCACCACCAGTAATGCGGACTTTTGAAGTGCCACAGTCTGCAAATGCGGTGACTACCCGCTTAATTTCAGGTAGTGATAAAAAAGACGAGTTTTTTTTGCCCGAAGGTTTATAACCATCAGGCAGGCAATAGGTACATTTGAAATTACAAACGTCGGTAACAGACAGACGTAAGTAATAGAATTTACGATGAAATTTGTCTTCGAATTGTTGCGCCACGGAACACCTTTCCAAACACGGGAGGCGTGGTCATTTCCAACCAAGCCCTTGTGGCAGTATGCCACTGGCTCAGAACACCTATCCTTAATCGAACTTAGTGTTGTGAGCTCGGAGTTATGGCAACCAGAGAAAATAACACTCTGATAGCTTTGCTGTGTAAAATACTGAATATTTATAAGGGAATCCAGACTTGAGGACTAAAAAATATCTCAAGTCACACAATTTACCGCTAAGTGAGTACCGTTAGTGCACTCATTACGTTAAATTGTAGCCGTTTTTACGAATTTTATTAGAAGAATGTAACGTATGAGTATCTATACGGATAACAAAGTAGTCGCAGTTGGCGGTGGCCATGGTTTAGGTAGAATGCTAGCAGCTCTGAGCGATTTCCGGGGTAATGCAACGGGTATAGTTGCTACCACTGATAATGGCGGCTCCACTGGCCGGATTCGTCATTGTCAGGGTGGTATTGCTTGGGGTGATATGCGCAACTGCATCAATCAGCTGATCACTGAACCGTCAATCAGTTCAATGATGTTCGAATATCGCTTCAAGGGCAGTGGCGAACTTGACGGACATAATTTAGGAAATTTAATGCTCACCGCTCTGGACAACCTTTCGGTCCGTCCATTAGATGCCATCAATCTTATCCGCAATATGCTTAAAGTCGATGTGAATATTCTCCCGATGTCAGAACACCCATCCGATCTGTCAGCCCTATCTGTCGATGGCAAATGGGTCACAGGAGAAACGAATGTCGACCATATGGATACTGACCTTCGCCGTTTAGACCTTTCTCCTGAAGTCCCTGCAACAAAAGAAGCAGTGGCTGCATTGTCAGAGGCGAATGCTATTGTTCTGGGGCCGGGAAGCTTTCTGACCAGCATCATGCCACCACTTTTATTGCCAGAGTTAGGTAAAGCGATCGCTAACAATAAAAACGCCAAAGTCATTTTTGTGGCGAATTTGAGTCCCGAGTATGGCCCTGCGGGTCGTATGACCATGGAGCAAAAATTAGAGTGGTGTGAACGCGCATTACAAGGCAGAAAAATCGATGTCGTTCTTGCGGAAAAAGCAGAACAAGACGTACTCAATAGATGGAATGTTGTCACTGAGTCACTGGCTTCAACTAATCGTGACTGGCGTCATGACCGTAATAAGCTCAAGCAAGCCATCGAAGATCAACTTCTTAGCCAGAGTTAATCTTATCCAGAAACAGTAAAGCCCTTCACTTCAAGTGAGGGGTTTTACTGTTGCTCTTCGCTTTTTGTCGACTATAGGCTCCAGGAGCGGTAAACCTCTTGAGTATCGCGCAGAACACCAATCATTGTGGTGACTTCTTCTCCTTCTACCGCCAACTCTCCCGCTTTAGCTTTCTTATCAATAGATATTGCTAAGTCACATAAACGATCGGCACCAAAACTGGCTGCACTACTTTTTAACGCATGGCTGATTTCTTTCAAATACATTAGCTGCTCTGTGCCATCGTACTTAGACAAATTTTTAATGTAAGTGTCTATTTCACCTAAAAAAATATCAAGCAGCACTGGCACATTGTCGCTGCCAATCTCCATGGACAGATCTTCTATTTTCTTCTGGTTCAGTATATTCATGCTCATACCTTTTGCCGCTCATCCTTGCTGTTCCATGCTTGCAACTTACGGTAAATCGTCGATGGGCTGACATCAAGATACCCTGCCGCTCGAGGAATATTACCGTCACAGGCTTCAATCGCGCGTTCAATAGCCGTTTTTTCCATAATCCATAGAGGCACAATGTCCGATGCTGTCATCACTGGAGACTCAACTGTGGATCTTGATGTCTTACGCTCCAGAGGCAGATTCAATGGTGGCGGAAGCATATCCAAAGTAATTTCTTTACCGTGATTCAACACTACGATATTACGCAGAACGTTTTGTAACTGACGTACGTTGCCGGGCCATTCATAGTTATTGAATCGATCAATCACCTCTTGGGAAAAACGCACAAAGCCTTTCCCCTCTTCATGGGACATGTAGCCCAGCAGCGAGTAGGCAATTTCCACAACGTCTTCACCACGTTCCCGCAAAGGTGGAAGATGCAATGGAATAACGTATAAACGATAGTATAAGTCTTCACGAAAGCGCCCTTCCTGAACCTCTTTCCAAGGGTCTCGGTTGGTGGCACACACGAAGCGCACATCCACGCTTTTCATTTTTGATGAACCTACTTTCTGGAACGTCCCCGTTTGGATAAATCGCAATAACTTGGTCTGCAAGTCCAAATCCATCTCACACAATTCATCGAGGAAAAGCGTACCACCATCCGCCAATTCCGCAGCACCTTGACGATCGTTAGCCGCCCCCGTAAACGCACCTTTTACATGACCAAACAACTCACTTTCAATCAGATCTTTGGGGATTGCCGCACAGTTAATCGCGATAAAAGGTTTGTCACCTCGTTTGCTAGCAGCATGAATAGCTTCGGCACACACCTCTTTACCCGTACCACTTTCACCAGTAATGAAAATACTCGCCTTACTGCTCGCTGCTGAATCAATCGTGCGGTAAACCTGCTGCATGGTTTGGCTACTACCGATGAAACCCTGATAATTCTGGTTTCCGGGATTATCCGCTTCGTTTTTTAACTTGGTTGCTTTTCGTATCGCATTGTTCACCGTGACACGTAAGCGGTCGGCTTCGCACGGTTTAATTAAAAAATCTTGAGAGCCATGACGCATCGCTTCTACCGCAGTATCGATAGAGCCGTGTGCGGTCATAAAGATGATAGGAACGTCTGGATGACTTTGTTTCACTGCATGTAGAACGTCCATACCCGTCATGTCAGGCAGGCGAAGATCAAGCAGAATAAGATCGGGGATACGATGTTTAAGACTTTCGATCGCATCACGCCCAGTACCGACAATATTGATGTCAATACCTAGTGGCGTTAGGTAAGAGCGATACAACGCCGCAACGGACGCCGTATCCTCGACCATTAACAGATAACGAGCCTTTGGATCTTTAGTAGTTTGTTGTTGCATAACCTAGCTAGCTTTTTTGTAATCTTTTAAACAATAATCGCATTCCGCTTTGCATTATGCAAATAACAATACTTAAATCAGGGGCAATTTAGATCAATAAAAATGGAGATCAATAAGTTAAGAATTTGGCATAAATCATGCTCGATTAACTCTGACCCCTCGGGTCACCTAGCCAACTGACGTTGTTAGTGAACATTATGTTCGCAAATAAAGCCAATAGAAACGACTGCCTATTGGCTTCTTTTTTGCCTGACGTATCGGGTTTCGGGTTGGTCAATGAGTAGCGTTAAACTCAGCTATTAGCGATAAACTGAGCACGAAGTTTTTCAATCTCATCACGTTTTTCTGCCGCCAACTCAAACTCAAGATCTTGAGCATGCTGGTACATTGCAGCTTCCAGTCTGCTGATTTCTTTTTCCAACTGTTGTGGTGACATGACTTCATAAGACTGAGACGGCTCAGCGACTTTCGATAATGGAACCTGTTTGCTATTGCGCTGACGCTTGGACTTAGTGATATCACCTAGCTCCATGATGTCTTTGATATTACGTGTCAACGCCTGCGGTACAATCCCCATTTCTTCATTGTACGCTTGTTGCTTCTCACGACGACGGTTGGTTTCATCCATCGCTTTCTTCATCGATTTGGTGATGGAGTCGGCATACAAAATCGCCCTACCTTCGATGTTTCGAGCTGCACGACCAATGGTCTGGATCAGCGAGCGTTCCGAGCGTAAGAAGCCTTCTTTGTCAGCATCTAATATCGCCACCAACGACACTTCCGGCATATCCAAACCTTCTCGTAATAAGTTGATACCAACAAGCACGTCAAATTCGCCCAGACGAAGATCTCGAATAATCTCTACACGCTCTACCGTATCAATATCGGAGTGAAGATAACGTACGCGAACATCGTGTTCATGCAGGTATTCGGTCAAATCTTCTGCCATGCGTTTGGTCAACGTTGTGACGAGGACTCTTTCATCTTTCACCGCACGAATACGAATTTCGGAGAGCAAATCATCGACCTGCGTCGCGACAGGACGAACTTCCAGTACAGGATCAAGTAATCCCGTAGGGCGAACAACTTGATCAGCAATATCGCCATCGGACTTTTCGAGTTCATAGTTGCCCGGGGTCGCAGAAACAAAAATAGTCTGCGGCGCAAGCGACTCAAACTCTTCAAATTTAAGCGGGCGGTTATCCAGTGCTGAAGGTAAACGGAAACCGAATTCAACCAACGTTTCTTTACGAGAACGGTCACCTTTATACATTGCGCCAATTTGCGGGACGGTTACGTGTGACTCGTCAATAATCAATAAACCATCATGTGGTAGATAATCAAAAAGTGTCGGTGGCGGCTCTCCCTCAGCGCGACCACTGAGGTAACGAGAGTAGTTTTCGATTCCCGAGCAGAATCCAAGTTCGTTCATCATCTCGATATCGAACTGTGTGCGCTGACTAATACGTTGTTCTTCCAACAGCTTATTGTTGTCCAATAACTGCTTTTTACGTACTTCGAGTTCCACTTTAATATTCTCAATCGCTTCCAGGACGCGATCGCGAGGCGTAACGTAGTGCGTTTTAGGATAGATGGTGTAACGCGGTAAATCGCGCTGTTTAACCACTCCGGTAAGTGGGTCAAACACGCTGATGCAGTCGACTTCGTCATCAAACATTTCAACTCGCACCGCATCCTGATCGGATTCAGCAGGAAAGATATCAATCACTTCACCACGAACACGAAACTGGCCGCGCTCGAAGGCTACGTCGTTACGTGAATATTGCAGCTCAGCCAAGCGACGAAGCATGTCACGTTGGTCGATGACATCGCCACGACGTAAATGCAACATCATTTGCAGATAAGATTCAGGATCGCCCAAACCGTAAATGGCAGAGACTGACGCGACGATAATGGCATCTTTGCGCTCTAATAACGCTTTGGTCGCGGATAATCGCATCTGTTCAATGTGAGCGTTAACAGAAGCGTCTTTTTCGATAAACGTATCGGTGGTTGGCACATAAGCTTCTGGCTGGTAGTAATCGTAGTAAGAAACGAAATACTCAACCGCATTATTTGGGAAAAATGACCTCATCTCTCCATAAAGCTGCGCAGCGAGCGTTTTATTAGGTGCAAGCAAAATTGCAGGACGTTGCGCTTGAGCGATCACATTCGCTAAGGTGAATGTCTTACCAGAACCTGTCACACCTAACAGTGTCTGATGTGCTAAACCCGAGTCTAAGCCATCAAGTAATTGCTTAATTGCACCGGGTTGATCTCCTGATGGCTGATAACTAGAGACCAGCTCATAAACTTTGCTCATACCGTTCCTTAACTCTACTTCGGACCAACTGTATATATATACACTCTATATATACGCCTTAGTCAATCAAATCTACGTCTATCGGAGTATTATTTACCATTACTAAGAAATTTTTTCCTTTGTACAACTCGCTATAGCCTTACCTGAGATGCTCTGATATAGTACGTCGCCCTAGTCAATGATTATTCTCAAATATCATTTATCATATTTCCACAACTTTTCCCCAAAAAGCAGCACAAAGTAAGCTTATCCCCTAAAGTTTAATTTTTATCCACTCTGACTATTTCTACTCATTCACCAATAAACCTCTGTATTATCTGCCTAATTAGTGCATAATTCTGCTCACAAATGCAAAAAAACAAATCGTGTTGCATATCAAATAATTTTACTCAGATTTCATCAACACACTTATCCACAAATTTAGTGGATAAGTAATGCCACCCCTTTACTGGCAAGCTATACAAAAAAGTAAAGAGCCAACCCTGATATTTTTCCAAAAAAATGTATTTTATTCCTGTTGACAGCAGATTTGGCGGTCGGTAACATTTGCCCCGCTTTCAAGCAAAGCAATTCCCCCTTAGTTCAGTTGGTAGAACGGCGGACTGTTAATCCGTATGTCGCAGGTTCGAGTCCCGCAGGGGGAGCCAAATTCAAGGAAAAAGCTCAGTTGTTTAACTGAGCTTTTTTCGTTTTAAAGCTGCGACAAGTTTGTTCCAAACTTTTGTCTCAGAGCTGGCCGCCCGCGTTGAATCCCGACAAGGGGAGGCAATTTCCAGAAAGGTCCGTGTCATAAAACGCGGCTTTTTCGTTTCCAAGCTACGAATGATTTGTTCTAAGTGAATGTCTCAGAGCGAAGTGTCGGGCCATCAAGCCGCCCGCTTCACTTTCCGACAGAGTGTGTCAAAATCTGCATAACCAAAAAAAACTTCTCCCCGCTTTTGTCTTACAAATCATTCACCAAACCTCTCATTCAGATAAAAATTCATCTATCTGAATCACATAGACGGCTATTTTTCCACCGTGTATATAAAACCACATCGTTCACTGGTTGTTATTGGTGTCACAAAACACGATAATATTGGGATCGGATTTTAAGAACGTAAAAACTATGACCGAATATGTTTTGTTGTTAGTCGGCACTGTGCTGGTAAACAACTTTGTACTGGTAAAATTTTTGGGCCTCTGTCCGTTTATGGGCGTGTCCAAAAAACTGGAAACAGCGATTGGTATGGGCTTAGCAACGACTTTCGTGCTAACGCTCGCGTCTGTGTGTTCGTATTTAGTAGAAAGCTACATCCTTCGCCCATTAGGTATCGAATATCTAAGAACCATGAGTTTTATCTTGGTTATCGCTGTTGTGGTTCAGTTCACAGAGATGGTTGTGCACAAAACCAGCCCGACGCTGTATCGCCTGCTAGGCATCTTCTTACCGCTCATTACCACGAACTGTGCGGTGCTTGGTGTTGCACTACTTAATATCAATGAAAACCATAACTTCATCGAGTCTATCATTTATGGTTTTGGCGCAGCCGTCGGCTTTTCACTGGTATTGATTCTATTTGCCTCTATGCGTGAGAGAATTGCTGCCGCAGACGTCCCGCTTCCTTTCAAAGGAGCATCCATAGCGATGATCACTGCCGGCTTAATGTCGCTTGCCTTTATGGGCTTTACAGGTTTGGTGAAGTAAACGATGAGTACGATTCTAATTGCAATCATCGCACTCGCTGTGCTTGCTGCGATTTTCGGAGCCATCCTTGGTTTTGCATCTATTCGCTTCAAAGTTGAGGCGGACCCTATCGTCGATCAGATCGATGCGATCTTACCCCAAACCCAGTGTGGTCAATGTGGTTACCCAGGCTGTCGCCCTTATGCAGAAGCCATTGCTAATGGTGACCATATCAATAAATGTCCTCCGGGTGGTCAGGCAACAATAGAGAAGTTAGCCGATCTAATGGGCGTAGAGCCAGAAGAGTCTGCACACGATCTTGACAACAAAGTCCCTACGGTCGCGTTCATTCACGAAGACATGTGCATAGGCTGTACCAAGTGCATTCAAGCCTGTCCTGTCGATGCTATTGTTGGCGGAACGAAGGCGCTTCACACCGTAATCAAAGAAGAATGTACCGGTTGTGACTTGTGTGTTGCCCCATGTCCGACTGACTGTATTGAAATGATTCCTGTGGCAACCACCACAGACAGCTGGAAGTGGCAACTTAATACCATTCCAGTCGTGGATATTACGGATGCTGCCCAAGACGCAGCGAACGTGAAAGATTCAATTAATTAAGGTTTCGTATGTTGTCTTTGATTGAACAAATTCGTACTGGGTCGCTTTGGGATTTCCCAGGCGGTGTGCATCCGGCAGAAAATAAAAAACAATCCAATAAAGCAGAATTACTACGCGCAGCGATTCCGGCAGAGATCGTACTGCCATTAAAACAGCATATTGGTAAAGCGGGTAACCTCCTCGTTGCCGTTGGTGACAAGGTGTTGAAAGGTCAAGCTTTAACACATTCCGAGTCGGGTTTTACCGTACCTGTTCATGCGCCGACATCCGGCAAAATCTCCGCGATTGAACCCAGGACGGTCGCTCACCCATCAGGGCTAAGTGAACTGTGTGCTGTTATCACAACTGACGGCAAAGATACTTGGTGTAAAAAAACACCGGTTGCTGATTACACTCAAGAATCCACTGATGCGTTAATCGACGTTATACGCCTTGCTGGTATTTCAGGTATGGGTGGCGCAGGTTTCCCAACCGCGAAGAAGCTCCAATCCGGTGTTGCTCGAACAGAAATTCTGATTGTGAACGCCGCAGAGTGTGAGCCATACATTACCGCCGACGACAAACTCATGCAGGAACATGCCGATGAACTGATTCAGGGCATTGAGATTGTCGAACATATGCTAAAGCCAAAACTGACGATCATTGGTATTGAAGATAACAAACCAGCTGCCATTAAAGCACTGGAGAATGCCGCTTTAAACAAAGATATTGTTATCCGCGTAATCCCGACCAAATACCCGTCAGGCGGCGAGAAGCAACTGATCAAAATTCTGACCAATAAAGAAGTACCTACTGGCGCGATCCCTGCTGATATTGGCATTCTGGTTCAAAACGTGGGCTCTTTGTATTCAATCAAACGTGCCGTCATTGATGGCGAGCCAATGATTGAACGAGTTGTCACTCTGACAGGTAAAACCTTTAAGACGCCACGTAACGTATGGGCGCTGTTGGGCACACCAGTACAAGATTTGCTGGATGAATTCGGCTATAAAGCCGACAAAAAGCTCCAACGTTTGATCATGGGTGGCCCTATGATGGGCTTTACCCTCCCCCACTCTCACGTGCCAATTACTAAGACGGCAAACTGTATTCTTGCTCCAACTCGCTTTGAAATCTCAGCAAGTCAATACGAGATGGAATGTATTCGCTGTGGTCAATGTGCTGAAGCCTGCCCTGCGTCACTGCTTCCTCAGCAACTGCTTTGGCACTCCAAAGCAGAAGAATATGAAAAGCTTGAAGAGTTAAACCTGAAAGACTGTATTGAGTGTGGTGCTTGTGCATTTGTTTGCCCAAGTGAAATTCCACTGGTGCAATACTATCGCCAAGCAAAAGCAGAAATTCGTACCCGAGCGCAAGAAGCAGAGGCTGCTGATCGAGCAAAACAGCGCTTTGAAGAGAAAAAAGCGCGTATGGAACGCGAAAAAGCAGAGCGAGAAAACCGCTTTAAGAAAGCGGCCGATGAACGTCGCAAGGATATGAAATCTAAAGGTGGCGACGATGCGATAGCCGCTGCGATTGCTCGAGTGAAAGCGCAAAAAACTAACGCAGAAGAGAAAGCAGAACCTGCCGTGAAACCAGCGGTTGCTGCTGCAATAGCCAAAGCGAAAGCCAAACAAGCCGCTGCCGCAGAAGCCGGCGCTGCAGAGCCAGACAATACCGAGATGGCCAAACTACGTGAAGAACGTAAGCGTCAGGCTCGTGAACGTAAGGCAGAAAAAGAGCAGAGCGGCGATTCAAGCGATAAAGCTGATGACAAAAAATCAGCGGTTGCCGCTGCGATCGCTCGCGCGAAAGCGCGCAAAGCTGGACAAGAGGCGGAAGCAAAACCTGCTGAAGATAAAGCCTCGACAGAGCAAGCAGACGATCCGAAGAAAGCCGCTGTTGCTGCTGCCATTGCTCGTGCGAAAGCGCGCAAAGCTGGACAAGAGGCAGAAGCGAAACCTGCTGAAGATAAAGCCTCGACTGAGCAAGCGGAAGATCCTAAGAAAGCCGCTGTTGCGGCGGCGATTGCTCGTGCGAAAGCACGCAAAGCTCAGCAAGAATCAGCAGCAAAACCAGCTGAAGATGAAGCCTCGACTGAACAAGCAGACGATCCGAAGAAAGCCGCTGTCGCTGCCGCCATTGCTCGTGCAAAAGCGCGCAAAGCTCAGCAAGAATCAGCAGCAAAACCTGCTGAAGATAAAGCGCCGACTGAGCAAGCAGACGATCCGAAAAAAGCCGCTGTCGCTGCTGCCATTGCTCGTGCGAAAGCGCGTAAAGCTCAGCAAGAATCAGAAGCGAAACCTGCTGAAGATAAAGCGCCGACTGAGCAAGCAGACGATCCGAAGAAAGCCGCTGTTGCTGCCGCCATTGCTCGTGCGAAAGCGCGCAAAGCTCAACAAGAAGCAAATAAAAATAATACCGAGGAGAACGAGTAATGTCGTTTTTTATAGCCAGCTCACCGCATACCCACAGCCGTCGTAGCACGCCTGATTTGATGAAATGGGTGGCACTGTGTGCGCTCCCTGGTTTAGCGGCTCAAACTTACTTCTTTGGCTGGGGAACACTGATCCAGCTTATTTTTGCTATTGCTGTCGCGATATCTCTGGAAGCGTTGGTGATGATCGCCCGTAAGCGATCACCAGTTCGAGCACTTCGTGATAACAGTGCCATCGTTACCGCTTGGCTGCTGGCGGTTGCCATTCCACCTTGGTCCCCTTGGTGGCTTACCGTGATTGGCTTAGTCTTCGCGATTATAATCGCAAAGCATCTCTATGGTGGTCTTGGGCAAAACCTATTTAACCCAGCGATGGTAGCTTATGTTGTGCTGCTTATTTCTTTCCCGGTTCAAATGACTAGCTGGAGCCTGCCAACATCTCTTATTCCGGATCACGTGAATTTCGCAGATGTGTTATCACTGATATTCACTGGATTTGATAGTGATGGTCTATCGCTTCAGCAAGTACGTGCTGGCGTAGACGGCGTGACAATGGCAACGCCACTTGATGCATTTAAAACTGGTCTGCATACTGGCGCAACACCAAGTGAAATACTGTCTCAGCCTATATTTTCTGGCTTAGCGGGCGTTGGCTGGCAATGGGTTAATATTGCTTACTTTATTGGCGGACTGGTGATGATCAAAAAACGCATCATCCAGTGGCACATTCCGGCTGGCTTTTTAGCGAGTCTCACCTTGTTTAGTCTGGTGTTCACGCTGATCACTCCGGGAGAAACAGCATCCCCAATCTTCCACTTGCTATCAGGTGCGACCATGCTGGGGGCTTTCTTCATCGCAACGGATCCAGTCTCGGCTTCAACCACGGTAAAAGGTCGCCTAATTTTTGGCGCTCTAATTGGCGCCCTCGTCTTTATCATTCGCAGTTGGGGTGGTTTTCCTGATGGCGTTGCATTCGCCGTTCTGCTGGCCAATATGTGCGTGCCACTGATTGACTACTACACCAAACCTAGAACTTACGGTCACTGAGGTAAACATGTTAACCGCAATTAGAAAAAATGGTCTGACACTCGCTATCTTTGCTTGTGCCACAACTGGTCTAGTCGCATTGACTCAGTACTTAACCGAAGATCAAATTAAACAACAAGAACGCAAACAGTTGTTGTCCGTTCTTAATCAGGTAATACCTGAGACTATGCATGACAACGCGTTAACGCAGGCGTGTACCATGGTCAACTCACCAGAACTTGGGACATTACACGCCATGCCGGCTTATATTGCGACTAAAAATGGCGAACCGATCGCGATTGCGATTGAGTCTATCGCACCAGACGGTTACAACGGCGAGATAAAAGTCATCACTGGTATTGATAGCCAAGGGAAAATACTGGGTACACGCGTCCTTAGTCATCAAGAAACACCGGGGTTAGGTGATAAAGTCGACCTTCGTGTGACAGATTGGATCCTGAGTTTTGCAGGAAAAGAGGTCACGGAAGAAAATTGGAATTCTTGGCGAGTTCGTAAGGACGGCGGTGATTTTGATCAGTTTACTGGTGCGACGATTACCCCAAGAGCGGTGGTCAAAGTGGTGAGAAACACCGTAAACTATGTCAATAATACCCGTGATGAGATTCTTCGTCAGCCCCTAGACTGCACAGGAGGCAATCAATGAGTGACAACAAACTGCTGATGAAAAACGGCATGTGGAACAACAACCCGGCATTAGTTCAACTGCTAGGTCTTTGTCCTCTTTTAGCCGTGTCATCAACGATCACAAACGCACTTGGCCTCGGCATTGCTACCCTATTGGTGTTGGTTGGTTCAAATGTGACGGTTTCTCTTATCCGTAACTACGTGCCGAAAGAAGTCCGTATTCCAATCTTCGTTATGATCATTGCCTCACTGGTAACCTGTGTACAGCTCTTAATGAATGCTTATGCGTACGGTTTGTTTCTTTCACTCGGTATCTTCATCCCGCTTATCGTAACCAACTGTATTATTATCGGACGCGCAGAAGCTTATGCATCGAAAAACGATGTGCTTCCTTCAGCTTTAGACGGCTTATGGATGGGCTTAGGCATGACCAGCGTATTGGTTGTTTTAGGCGCAATGCGTGAGCTCATTGGTAACGGTACGTTATTTGACGGAGCCGATTTACTATTAGGCGACTGGGCGGCTTCGCTTCGAGTTGAAATATTTCACTTCGATAGCAGCTTCCTTCTGGCTCTGCTACCTCCAGGCGCTTTCATTGGTGTTGGCTTGCTGATCGCGTTGAAAAATATTATCGATAGTGCGATTCAGGCGCGACAGCCAAAAGAAGAAAAACCAACGATTGAGCGTGTCCGCGTCACTAATGCTTAGAACGCATAATAAAAAATAAGGCTCTACCACTTGTAGGGCCTTTTTATACCAATCACAGTAGATAAGTGAGCAGAAATAGCGTAGGAAAAATGCTTGAGAACAAGGCGGAAATTTTTGATAAGTAGTTAATCTACAATCAAAATTGACAACGCAGTTACCGAGTATTTTAACCAGCTAGAATGACCAGCTATCTACTACGATTGGTATTAATAACCGCAAAGACGGTATTGGAAGTCAGCAATGAACAAAGTCAAAAGAATTGAAATTTTAGAACGATTAAGGGAAAACAATCCAAACCCTCAGACCGAGCTAAACTGGAGCTCTCCCTTTGAACTGCTTATCGCTGTATTACTCTCAGCACAGGCGACGGATGTGAGCGTAAACAAAGCCACTGACAAACTGTTCCCTGTTGCAAATACGCCACAAAGCATGTTTGATTTGGGTGTCGATGGCCTAAAAGAGTACATCAAGACCATTGGCCTGTTTAATTCGAAAGCAGAAAATACCATCAAAACCTGTAAAATCTTACTGGAAAAGCACAATGGTGAGGTTCCGGAAGATCGTGCAGCGCTTGAGGCTCTACCAGGCGTTGGAAGAAAAACGGCAAATGTTGTTCTCAACACCGCTTTTGGTTGGCCCACCATTGCCGTCGATACCCATATTTTTCGTGTATCGAATCGCACTAAATTTGCGATGGGTAAAACGGTCGATGACGTAGAGCAAAAACTATTAAAAGTGGTGCCTAAAGAGTTTAAACTCGACGTACACCACTGGCTCATTCTTCATGGCCGTTACACGTGTCTGGCGAGAAAGCCACGCTGTGGTAGCTGCATTATTGAAGATTTGTGCGAGTATAAAGAGAAAGTATACCCAGATAGTTAACACTATTTGAAATGAAAGCTAGGAGTTAAAAATGTCAAACGGTCGAATTCTACACACCATGCTACGCGTAGGTGATCTAGACAAATCCATCAAGTTTTACACTGACGTTATGGGTATGAAGCTGCTTCGTACCAACGAAAACAAAGAGTACGAGTACACACTCGCATTCCTAGGCTACGGCGATGAGTCAGAAGGTGCGGTTATCGAACTGACTTACAACTGGGGTACAACAGAGTATGACCTAGGTAATGCTTATGGCCATATCGCAATCGGTGTGGATGACATCTACACAACCTGCGACGCTATCAAAGCAGTTGGTGGAAACGTAACGCGTGAACCAGGTCCAGTTAAAGGTGGTACGACTCACATCGCTTTCGTAAAAGATCCAGATGGCTACATGATCGAGCTAATCCAAAACAAACAGGCGACTGCTGGTCTAGAAGGTTAATACTTCAATAGTCGTTAGTTGTGTAGAGAAAAAGTTCAAAGGCGGGTCTAAGACCTGCCTTTTTATTTGTAAACAAAACACTTTACTTGATAATGGTTATCGTTTAGATTTAAGACCAACTTCGATATGGTGGATAACGATAATGATCAGTGAATGGGAAAAACACACACTTCTAGCCGATACTGCCCTTCAATTAGATGACCCTATACGTAGTATTCTTCATTACCAGCAAGCGCTTAGGTTAAGTGAAGAGATCAGTGACAGTGTGGAGATTAAAGCGGACGAACGTCTATTAATCTCTGTTATTTCCTGTCACAACCTAGCACAGTTTTGGCGATGGGCAGGTGACACCGAATATGAACTTAGATACCTTCAACTGGCGTCTGAAAAAGTCCTGACTCTCATTCCTCAATGCCCAAATAAAGACTGTGCCAGCTTTATTGAATCCATCGGTTGCTGCACAAAAGCACTGATTGATTTTATGAAACGTCACCCAAACCCAGTGATTGCCAAACAAGTTGAAAAAATCGACACTGCTACTAACTGTGAAATCATCGCCAAGTTTCGTTTAAACTAGAGATAACGGCTCAAATCAGGTCCGATGCTTTGATCTATCGAATTGCTCCCGCAAGCTGAAATGTTTAGAAACGCGAACACTACACTTGCGTTCGTCCTAACGAAATCACAACACGACGGTTTTTATCTTTACCTATTGGTGAATTATTGTCAGCAATTGGTCGACGCTTACCATAGCCTTGCACTTGGATACGATCTTCTGGTAGACCCAAGGATTTGAAGTAGCTTCGTAGCGACTCTGCACGTCTTTCCGACAAATTCTGGCTAGCACTTTTTCCGTCGGTCGAATCGGTGTAAGTAGCCACCAGCACTAAATCAATGTCTTGATTATGGCGGATATAATCAGCGATCTGCGACAATCTCTTCTTAGATGCTTTGGTCAGTTGATCGCCCAGACGTTGGTAATGCAAAATCGTAAACGCAATATCTTCAAAACTGTACTTCAATAAATTGGCAATACAATCGCTGAAGACATCGTATTTACTTTGAAACAACACTGATGACAGTGCGACTTCGATTCTTTGATCGCCACTTTGCCATTCCTGATAACTAAACGTCGGATAACGGCCTTTCTCTAACTCAGACAAAATACCCCACGCTGTTTGACCACCAACGTACCCGTCAAATTGCTTGAAGAATTTTAGGTTAGTAATACGATCTGCATGCTCACCCGGACGCCAAGGTGGGGGCATCGATATCAAGCTAACACTGCGAGTCTCCCCCATTGGACGGCGCATCTTTAACTCAAAATCTAAATTGATTTTTTTACTTGCATGCGACGAAAACACCGCATCACCGAAACTTGGGATAGGATGTACAAGTTGACATTCGAGTGGTGTGTTAACAATCATATCCCATTGAGACTGCTGCGGAGTCGCAACGTAGCGCTTGCTCAACTCGGCGTGACTGTTAGCGCTAAAAAATGAAAATATAACACCGCTGGTTATCAGCCATTTATTCATCTGCGATCTTTCTCTTAAATGGCAGTCTTTTGCCGCCAATCTGCATCAATTCAAAAACAATTACTTCTTAATGCAATAATCCCGCCAATAACTACCCTATTTTATGCATGCTAGCGACCAAAATAAGAGATAATACTAACGCGCGGAGACAAAAATAATATCAGTACTTCAATTGTTGTTACCTGCGTATTTCGCACCACTGTGACTGGTTGACTATCTAAAAAGCATAATTGCCTTTTTATCTGATATTGCGGTTTTTCTCATCGTAAGAATCTGTAATAATGCCGCCCTCGTCACACACAAATAAGCCAACATGACAATAGAAAATGAAGCTCTAACCCTGAAAAAACGTTTTCGAGGTTATTTTCCAGTGGTTGTTGACGTTGAGACTGCGGGTTTCAATGCTCAAACTGATGCACTTTTAGAAATATGCGCCGTTACCCTTCGTATGGATGAAGACGGTGTCCTGCATCCGGCCTCTACCATTCATTTTCATGTTGAGCCGTTTGAAGGTGCGAACTTGGAGAAAGAAGCGCTAGAATTCAATGGTATTCGTGACCCATTTAGTCCGCTGCGCGGTGCTGTGTCTGAACAAGAAGCGCTAAAAGAAATTTATAAGCTCATCCGCAAAGAGCAAAAAGCCGCAGACTGTTCACGAGCGATTATGGTCGCACATAATGCCGCTTTCGACCTAGGTTTTGTGAATGCAGCGAACGAACGTTGCAAATTAAAACGAGTTCCTTTCCATCCGTTTGCCACTTTTGACACTGCGACACTAAGTGGCCTTGCTTACGGCCAAACCGTTCTGGCGAAAGCATGTAAAACGGCGGGTATGGAATTCGACAACCGTGAAGCGCATTCAGCACTTTACGATACACAAAAAACTGCAGAGTTATTCTGTGGCATTGTCAACAAATGGAAGGCCCTTGGCGGTTGGCCGCTTGTTGACGACAACAATAAGTAAACACAATATATTGGAAAAAGTATGAATCCTGTTGTTATTTCTGTTTGCGTCATGCTCGTGTTAGCGTTGATGCGGGTAAACGTGGTGGTCGCCCTTACGTTCAGTGCCATTGTGGGTGGTCTTGTCGCTGGCATGAGCCTAGGCGATACCGTTACAGCTTTTGAAAGTGGCCTTGGTGGTGGTGCAACTATCGCTTTGAGCTATGCGATGCTCGGTACATTTGCCGTTGCGATCTCTAAATCAGGTATCACTGACCTGTTAGCTAAAGACGTTATTAAGCGTATTAACGGTAAAGAAAGCTCTGCCTCGACGACCGGTCTAAAATATGCGGTATTAGTGGCATTGATCTTAGTCACTATGTCTTCTCAGAACATTATTCCTGTCCATATCGCCTTTATTCCAATTTTGATTCCACCTCTTTTGGGCGTATTTGCGAAGCTTAAATTGGATCGCCGTCTGATTGCCTGTGTGCTGACTTTCGGTCTGATCACGCCATACATGATTCTACCTGTAGGTTTTGGTGGCATTTTCTTAAATAACATCCTACTAAAGAACTTACATGACAACGGTCTGGAAAACGTCGTTGCAAGCCAAGTTCCAACTGCGATGTTGCTTCCTGGTGCGGGTATGGTGTTTGGCTTGTTAATCGCGATTTTTGTGAGCTACCGTAAACCTCGTATCTATGAAGAAACCGAGTTAACCGTTGTCCATGAAACAAACCATGTGATCAACAAGCAGCATATCCTTGTCGCTGCAATCGGTATTGTTGCTGCGTTGAGTGTACAGCTATACACGGGTTCAATGATCATTGGTGCACTGGCTGGCTTCATGGTCTTTACCTTTGGTGGTGTGATTGCGTGGAAAGAAACCCACGACGTATTCACTAAAGGTGTTCACATGATGGCTATGATTGGCTTTATCATGATCGCTGCAGCAGGTTTTGCCGCAGTAATGAAGCAAACTGGCGGTGTAGAAACCTTGGTTCAATCGCTTTCGACAAGTATCGGCGACAACAAACCACTGGCTGCACTGCTAATGCTGGTTGTGGGTTTACTAGTGACTATGGGTATTGGCTCATCGTTCTCAACAATCCCAATTATCGCGACCATTTATGTGCCACTTTCATTGGCGTTTGGCTTCTCACCAATGGCAACGATTGCGCTAGTTGGTACCGCAGCTGCACTGGGTGACGCAGGTTCTCCAGCTTCTGATTCAACACTAGGTCCAACATCTGGCCTGAATGCCGATGGCCAACATGAACACATTTGGGAAACCGTAGTACCGACCTTTATCCACTACAATATCCCACTGATCATCTTCGGCTGGATTGCGGCAATGGTGCTTTAGTATCCGCTCTTTACTAGAAATCGTTGATACTATTGGTTACGAAAAAGCCGCTCAATGAGCGGCTTTTTCTTATTTAAACTCTACGTTACTGTGCTGGCATATTATCGATGATGCGTTCACGAATCAGCTTTAGCGTTGTTTCCGTCGAAAAATAGTCCACTTCAATCGGGAAATAGGCATCATTGATTTGCAGAACCAAGCTCGGATAAGAGTTCACTCCAAGGCTTCTTGCTAAACTCAGCTGGTCTTGGAACACGCCCTCTAAAAGGGTGCCATCTAAATCGTTCTTGAACTGCTGGACATTCAAGCCAATCTCTTTGGCTAACTGTAAATGCGTCGCTTCTTCATGAGGTGGCAATGCTCGCAGGTAATAAGCATGCTGAATCGCCTCCAGCATTTGTTCGTAACTGTCTTGGAAGCCTGCAGCAATCACTGCTCTACACGATTGGTAAGTGCTTCTTACTGGTGTACACAGTTTCCAAAAGTCGTAGTTGAACTTAGTTCCTAACTGACGCTCAATCTGCTGCCAAATCCCTTCGAGCTTTTGTTGCATCTCTGGTGGCATTGGTAAATTTGTATCTGGTGCAAGCCCACCCACCACATACTCAAATTGAATGACACCTGGCAGTTGCTGCTTCAGTTTATCGATGGTTGGTTTATATCCCCAACACCAACTGCACATAGGATCATGCACGTAGTAAAGCTTTATATCCACTTTAATAATTAAACCTTTAAAATCATTTAGTTAAATCAAACAAAAACATTAAGTGGCGATGAAGTGGCGACACATTTAAATCTAATTGCTTGGTTTAGACTTCGAAGTTAACGAGCTGTCTGGCAAGGGAGCAGACTCTGGCTTCTCATTCACTCCCGACGAAAACAGCAATTTCTTACCGTAACTTCAAAGTCATTTCAAAATCTCATAGTAATTATACAGTCTCATAAATTGAAAAACTTATTTATCTTGGTGATTCGCCTTCGAGCCAATCTATACAAGGCTTCGTAAGCTTCACAATTGATCGTCTCTTTCTTCTTTTGATCGTCTTCATTTATGACGAAAAACACACTCACCCCATGATTTTCAAACACTTACCACTCACTACCTGATCTTTCCAGATCATTAAAATTGCAATTTCCTGAAATTTTTTTCAACTTTTGAAATTTCTAAAACGGCTCTAGGAGCGATTCTTAGAGGTCTTGGAGATTCTCGAACCCCTCTATAGCTAAGGCTTCGCTTGATATCTACCGTGTTACGTAGGCGGCTGAATTTCGACATTTAAGAATTGCGAAAAAACCAGATCAAAAAGCGCGCAGGTGGGGAGGAGGAGTGCGGATTCCGTCACCTAGAGGTCGCCTTCCGTCACTGGATGGTCCTATTTTTGGTTTAGCCGCATCGAGCGAGTAATAGTTGTAGATGTTCGAGGTAAAAGAAAAGCGCCCAAGATAGGCGCTTACTTTGATAATTGTTATGGGTTGGAAGCTAATGCTTTGATAGCCCGTTGATAATAAGAATAGAGGTATGAATTATTCCTAGGTATATCAGTAAGTCGTTTGGTGAAATGTTCAAGTTTCTTTGCTCCTATAGATGTGTTGATTTATCTATAGGGCAACCTAAAGATGTCTCACACTGTGAGACAAGGTGTTAGGTGACTTGATAAGTCCCAGCTGAGCTACCGCTCGAGACGGGAACCTCAGCATTTTGTGTGATTTCGTCATACACAGCATTGGCGATCGCTTCTGCCATTTTCCCTGCCATGGCGAATTCACCTGTAAGAACGAACCCTTGTGCTTGTAGTTCACTTTCCAACTTTGCTTTCAGAGATGCTTTACTCATTGCCATGTTATTTACCTGCCTTAACTGTCGATGACAAATCAGAGTGAGGTTTGCCTGTGTAAGCACAAATGCAGTCACCTTGCACAACACCTTTACCGCCATTCATTGTGATAAGGTCTGCGACTTCTATGATTTTCTTGGCAGTGGTGGTTTTGTTGTTTGTGATTTCTTCTATTTTGTCTTCCAACACTTTGATGCGTTGGTTTAAACATTCGGTGATGTTGTCTTTGTCGGTCTTGCTTTCAAAGTTACCTTCTCCGTCGACCAATTGGTAAACACCTTGGCGTTGTTGGTAACGGCTTTCGCCTTGCTTAATCGCTGGCAACTTGAATCCCAATGGCAGCACACAACGAATAAAAGGCTTATCCGGTTGGCCGAACATAAAGCCGATTTCTACAATGCTTCCGATTGCCGGTGGCTCAAGTCTGCCGGCGTATTCACCCACCCCTGGTATTGGAAGTGGTACCGCCTGAAGTGGTGATTTGTCTTTGAACTCCACGCCCTTTTCATCAAGCAGCTGAACGTCCACCGCATAATGCGGGTAAAAGCGATCAGACATGTCGCCCTCTTCAGGCAGCTCAGGTAGCGCAACCACCTTCCCCCATCGTGGCAAATGCCAGCGTCCGGTCAGTTCTGGAAACAGTCGAAAGATGATCCGCTTAATTGCATTTACGTCCATGTCAGCTTCACCTCTGTTCCTTGGAAATCAACGCCCACCAAGCGCAGGCCATTTACAATCGCACCCGGTCTTAACTTAGGGCTCGCGGGTATTTTCACGGACTTGGCCGCAGTGTGTTGAGTCATTAGGCTATCAGGAATAGTCACCGGCTTATCAGCCCAGTAAGAGTCTTTCCAAGAGCCCACATAGATTTGGCCGTTACCCTGCTGTTGCCAAAACAGGTCTTCAATACCGAAGGCTTGAGACAGCTCGTCCATCACTCGATAGCCATTACCATCACTGTAAAAGCAAGGGATTGATGTTTTGCTGTAGGCCGCTTCTGGTACCACAAACTGCAGTCCAGTTTTGTTGGTCACATCGCTGAGTAATTGCATTAACGTTGGGTGGCGAAGCGTGATATCGAGCGGCTTAAACAACAATGCCGCCAACTCGCGACAAAACAGTTCTGACCACCCTTTTTCTGATGCTTGAACCCGTTCGATGTAACCAAGAAATACCCGCGAGATGCTGTCACCCCACCCGATGTCCACCGCAATGATGGTGTTTACCTTTGGAGAACCTTCAACGGAAATCGAGCAGCGACCAGGTGTATTAACATCAAAAAGAATGCGATGGTTCTTTGCTTTAACCTTTTGACTACCAAGATAGGCGCGACACACAAATTTGTGGTTTGGCTCCATTACCTCCCCCTATGACAATATTTCGTCTAGTGATTTGAGAAACTTCATGATGCCTGTAAGTTCGACACTGGTATCCGGCGGAACGTCTTCACTTTGACCCGTTTCAACCGGAGTAGTTACCCCTTGCACCTGCTGTTGAGTTGCTGGCTTATCCTCCTGTCGCTGTTCAACACGCTCAGAAACGGACAAGTGCTCAACCAACTCGAAAGCGACGTTCCATTGTCGGTTGCTCTCTTGTTCATCGGCTCGAATAGTGCCTTGGAACTTCACCTGGCGAATCTTGAGCGCAGCGGCAGTATTGTTGCTGATGCGATAAATCTGGCGGGCACTGTTGTCTTGTCCGCCTGCCAAGGTGAAAAGATTGCTTAGGGTTTCACTCTTATTGAATGGGATCACGCCACTAATGGACAACACTTTACCTTTGCTGCCCGTTTCAGCTTGGTCAGTCGACGAGGACTGGCCGGACATATCTTGTCCGGCGAGCTGTTGGCGAACGCTAATGCGCAGGTTCTTGAGTGAGATTTGAGTGCCGTTTAGAGTAAGCATGACTAATAAAATTCTTTCGTAGCTACAAAGGATAAATCCGATAAAACTACTGGCGGAAAATTTTCAGACTGATCGGATAAAATTGGACCATAGTAAACTTTGTTATACGCACCCGCTTTATCGATTCTTAACCCACCATATTGGTTGTGGGTGGTAGTGAATAAAGTCATCTGGCTCGTCACTTTGGTGTTATTGTCTGGATTTAACTGCGTCACCATGTTGTTGTTTCCCAACAACACCTTGCTACTTGGTGATAACGAGACATCCAAGTATCTTGGAAACTCTAAGTGTGTAAACACAGTATCCGTACAGGTCATTGATGTATAAACGTCTGTGCAAAGCACACCCACCTTTCCTTCTGCTAAGTTAATCGACACTAGATTAATGTAGCCCCCATCAAAAAACTGAGTTTCCGCGGAAACATCGTATTCTTTGACGTCTTTCGAATGTAGCTCCGATACTGAAGAAAACATCAAACGTTCTGTTATTTCAAAGTAACCACCTGTATGTTGCTCAAAAACGCCATTGGAGAGGTGTCGTTTCACTGTCTCGTTATGATGACCACCATGATATGAACCAAACCACTTGGCATCTTGGCGTTTGAACGCGAAGTCATTTGCCCCAGCGGCCTCGATGTAAGTAAAGCCAGTATTTCTGATATACGCTGCGGTATCATGAGTCGGCAGCGCTTTACTCATTTCATTTAAGTGCATGATGTTCGCACCATATAGATAGCAGTGTGTTGCCGGCTCTAAGTTTCTAACCCGTATTTTTGAGAGTTTGTTTTTCGACGTTTGTCCCTTGTAAACAAAAGCCGCATCTTTACCACTGTTATTGTGATTATATTTCAAGCTGAGCTCATCAACCTTGTTGAACGAGCCATCAGGTAACTCTTCTTCAATAACGACTTGTCCTGATGAACCAGGTGAACGAGCAAATAACAACGAGTATTCTCCACTAAGAAGATATTGAACATAGTCCCCATCGCGGAAAATATTCCATGGCTTTAATCCATTAAACCTCGTTGCTTCATTGTCTTGGTATATTGAGTAATCAACAGTATCAAGATTCGGCAATCCTAATACGTCACTGTTGAACTGGGTCGTTAGGTCAATAAGTTCCGCTACCGCTGCATCTGTTTTAAGTCTTCCGACAATTGCATGTGATATCTCGTATACGAACGTCGGTCTGTGATGTGAATTACCAAACTCATTACTCGCGTCAGGTGCAGCACTCGTTTTCTGATAAGTCATCATTACATACCCTGAAACATTTCGAGCCTTCTTGGTTATAACCTGATAAGAACCATCACCTTGATGTAACAGAATCTTTTTGCTTTGCTCTCCCAATGTCACTGATGGATGATTTATCATCACGTAATCTGACAGCTTTATCCATTTAACATCGTTATCAGCGATCGTTTTCTTAGCTAAAATATCGCCAACATCCCCACCTTTCGCTCGAATAAACTCTTTTTTGCTCCATTCGATATTTTTATTTTCCGGTCTCAAATCACTCACAGACCCATCTGCCAGAACCTGGGCAATTTTGCACACGAAATGCGGAATATCTTTGCCTGTTGAGGAGTCGATGTAATCGTCTTTCTCTTCGGACGTGATGACAAAGTCGAACAGTGTCACTTGCTCGCCTGTTGGTGTGCCTTCACGGTGTGCATCGATGTAGATGAACGATGGTTTATTCGGTACCTGAACGCTGCGGTCAAACTCCATGCTCACACGGTTGCCCGAGACATAACCGGCACCCGCTTTGATGTTGTAAGCGCTGCCCGATGGGGTGACCAAGAAACCGTCTTCGATAAACCAGTCTTTGCCGTTCTGGTCGATGATGGATTGCGCCACATCGCTGTCCATCTTCTTCATTCGGTCAGTGGCGTTGTATTGCCAGCTCGATGCATCCACCGTGATGTTGGTGATTTCTGCAATGTCTTTGTATTCAAGTACGACCGAACGCACCAAGGTATTACCCGCGACACCCGGTTCATCGGCTGTTTTAGGTGTAAGCGCGTGATGGTCAATCGTCACCAATACGCCATATTCAGAGCAGTAAGCACCCGTCCAGTTAAACTCAAACGGACCAACATCGCTGGTCAAAGTGGTGCTGTAAATCACTGTGTCTGGAGAAAGTCGGCCACGTTGTTCAACCTGCTCTTGGTGAACGATGTCATCCGTCGGTACCACATCATCTGGCTGTGGAAACTCTGGGCGGTTGGGTACATTGGCGAACATCATCTTGTCGATGATTAGTGGTTTTTCTTCAGCATTGAGCTGTGCCAATAGTGCTTTACCTGCGGCGGTTAAAATTGACTTGTCAGTGGTATTTGCCATTTTTAGTAATTCCTTAACCCTTCACTGTGGCTTGGTAATATTCGCAGTCGACATTCAGCACACTTGGAAGCATGCCAACATTGAGCCTGTTCTTAATGTGAGACGTTGCGTATTGCGCTTCGACGTTCTTGCTTCGCGCGGCCAACGGCATTTCGACATAACTGGTGTATTGATAGCGGCGGCAGGTTCTGCCGTATTGTCTGATTACTGTATCTAGCAGCTTGGGAACGTTGGTTAAGTCGCCGTCGCGGATTTTTAGGCTGATCACATCCCAATCCACATTGGCTAAACGCTCATCTTGCCCGATGTGCGGATAGCCCAACTTGGCGAACATATCTTCCCAGCCAGCTATCGTTCCCGCGTCACGCGCAAACCCGTAAGCATGAGCCACACGAATTCGAAATAACTCTTCAGGCTCCTGGCCTAAGCGTTCTATCTCACGTTGCCAGGCAAGAATGTTCACCAATGCCATTGGCGCGGTTAACGGATCGTGCTGCTGCAGTGGCATTTCGAATGCCGCTCTCACATGTTCCCAGTAATTGCGCATGGCTCGGGCGAACTTGGCCAGCTCGCCTCTGCCCATCCAGTAACGCAGGTTAATCTCAGGAATTTTCAATCGTCACCCCCAGAGAGTTAATTCGCGGTACCGTCAGATTGTTAATGATGTCGGCGTTATCAAATTCGAGTGATTCAATCTCAGAGAACTGCGCATGCAGCTCCTGCCCAAGCCTTGAAAAACTGAATCGAAGAACCGGATTGGTGACCGTTGGCGAGTAATCGGTGTTTTCACGGAAAGCCGCACCAATGAACTGCTCCACTTTTACGCTTAGGGCGTCTCGGTCTTCCATCGTTAATGAACGCAGAGGCCACACTCGGCAGACAATATCGTGGGTCGTTTCTGGCATGGCGAGCACTTGCAGATCATCACCATGTCCGTGCTGACCTTCGACACGGATGTATTCATTCAAATCAGCCAACATTTCTGCCGATGGTTCACCCGTGTCTAAAAGGATGAGCGCGTTTGCGGTACCTGGTCCACGCGGGGCGTTATGCTCAAAATAGACATTGTCGTCGTTGACTCCTGCTCGACTGGTGAGCAGTGAACGGTAAGCCGCATCAATGTGCCATCTTGCGACTGCGCTCCACTGATTACGAATACGTAGGCGGAGTTCGTCATTACTCTCTTTGTCTGCTCCGGCTTCATTCAACCATTCGGCAGGGTTGGTCACTGCGCCAATGCCCGGAATGGCTGTTGGCAAAATGTGGTAATACCCTTCACCTAGGTTGTAAGCCGCGCCCTCGTTCTCTGCCTCGACTTCTGCCATCACCATGGTGTCGTTCTCTGGCATCGTGGTATCAGCAAGCACCTTCACCCGGTAAATCGTGCCGTTAATCGGTTCGGTCTGTACCCACGTATCTTTGGGGATCACCAACGCAGGGCCTTTAGCCGCGGAACGTTGAAAGGCGATCATCCCTTTGGCTTTGGTTGCGCCTTTGCGGGTGAGTTTGCATTGCCACGCCAACAAGTCGAGCCATTGGTCCACGGCCGTTGCCACAAACATGTTTGGTAGAACATAGCCAACCAACAGCGTGTTAATCAGCCATAAGGTAACGTTAACCACTGTTGATTCAATGAGGCGCCAAAATGGAGAAAACGGCGAGTCGTTTGAGATGATGGAACCTTCTTTATCCATCTCCTCTTTGAGTACTTTCTTCCACCCTGCTTCATCGGTTGGGATACCCGATTGCTTCACCAGTTCGGAATAATCTGGTTTTGGAATATCAGTCATTAACGCTCTCCGTTATTCACTATCTCTAATTTCAACTCGCCAAAGTCCATGGTGTCGGCAAACACGTAAATCGTGCCCTCAGTCGGTTCATCCAAACGCACGGTACCCGGTACCAATCGAACATCTTCTTCAACAAGCAATTCCAGCTTGGTGCGGATATCGGCTTTCTTGGATGGGCTTCGCTCAGCGATTAAATCCACCGCTAAGTTGCTCTCGATGATGGCGTGTTTGATGTCTTGGGCGATCACCGCTCGGTCTTGAATCAAGATTGGGTTGCGGCCTGCATCGAGCACCACATCCCCGTTCTCAATCAAAATGTCCTGGTATTTGTAATTCGTCATTAGCCTGCCGCCATTTCTATTTCACTGGCCATGTCTTGCGGGCTGTTCATATAGGTTGGATAAATCGCCACACCGCCGTAGTTCGTCGAACTGGTTTGATAATTGGCAATGCTCTTGGCTGCGCCACCTGGCTGGACTTGAAGCCTTGCCTCTGCACCGTTTACGGAGGTCGATTTCACTTTGGTGTCATCATCGCCACCGAACCCTGGTATCCAGTCAGTGACACTTTTCACCATGTCCATGACTTGGTTGTACTTACCAATAATCCAGTTAAATACACTCATGAACGCGTTTCGCATGCTTTCAGCCAAACCCGCAACAGCTTGGAATGCCTCTGTGTTTTGCATCGCAAACAGGAAGTCATTCCAGCCTTGCTTTGCCATGGTGGTAAAAGTAAGGAATGCCGCTTTTAAATCGTCCCAGTAGTAAACCAATGCAGCGACTGCACCGATGAGAGCAACGATACCGATAACGACCCAAGTAATTGGATTGGCAAGTAAGGCAGCCGTGAGTTTGACTACTGACCACATCGCGGCCATTGCGCTCTTAGAGAATGACCACATGGCGAGCGTTGCGCCTTTGATTGCAGTCACACCAAGGCCGAAGGTGGCCCATGCGACTGTCACTGCTCCGGTAAGCACGGTGATCATTCCGCCTACAGCAACCAGACCGAGTAAAGCGACTGCCGCTAAACCAATGTACTTGGTAATGTTTGGAAAGAGTTTCGTCCAAAGCATGATTTCTTTTGCGCCGTTGGCAAACATTTCCACTACAGGGAGGATCACTGGTAACAAGGCTTGCCCAAATGCCGCGCGAACAGCAAACACACCTTGCTCTAGGCGTTCCCATTGGTCGGTCATTGCTCCGGCCATTTTCTCAGCCACATCGAGACCATTGACCTTACCGAGTTCATCAATCGAGTTCGCAAGTCCATCCGTGTTTTGCATCAGTAGTTGAATCATTGCCGTGGCTTCTTGAGTACCAAATGCTTTACTTAACTCTGCCGCTTCCGCTACCGAAATCGTGTCACCGTATCGACCTTTGATTTGATTCAAAATATCGACAATCGGTAACAACTGACCTTGTGCATCGGTAAACGACATATTCAGCGCATCTTGAGCCTTTGCCGCACCTGCAAGGAAAGCACGATATTTGGTACCCGCTTCACTACCACTCATCGTGGCTTGCAACGTACCAAGGATTGCCATCTGTTCAGTCATTCCCACACCAACAGAGGTAGCCGAAGCGCCCACAGAGGTAAACGCAGCCGACATCTGATCACCGGTGGTCTTAAACATCTGAACCGCTCGTGCAGTCTGCCCACCAAGCATGTTCACCCAGTCGGCTTTACCCATTTGGTTCGCGCTATTCTGGAAAATGCCGTACATGGTGCCAACGTAATTGGTAATGGTTGAGGTATCGGCTTTTGTCGCCGCCGCAAGCACACCAGAGGCGCGGGTAAACTCGGAAAGTTCATTACCTGCTAATCCTGAAATTGCCGACTGAATGTCATACGAAGCCGCCACGAATTCCGTTGCCGACTTGCCGTAATCCACCGCAAAATTAAGCGCCGTGTCACTCAGTTGCTGAAGCTGTTCATCAACCACGCCCAATGATTTTACTTCGCCCAGAACACGATCCATTTCAATCGCAGGCATCAATGCATTTTGCAGCGCAAAACCTGCACCCACCATTCCTGCGGTACCCGCCATCATGGTATGTGTACCCTTACGATAGGTATTGGTGACATCATTTAGTTGACGCTGAATGTTACCCAGAGGTTTTGATATCTGGTTTATCAGTCCAACTCTAAATGTGAGTGCTTCTGGTAGCATTGATGCGTCCTATTACCGATGGGTTAACCACTAAATGCCTTTGCCACACCGTTAGCCATGGTGCTTTGCATGTTCTGCCAGTACTTCGTTTCTAACCAAATTGCCCTTGCAAGGTTCTCTTCGCTGTCTGTCTCACCCGGCAACCACTTACGGCGCCAGGTGAGCATTTGTTCGAGCTCGTTGGAGTCCATAGCCCGAACAAGGGCATCTATTTTTTTACTTTGATTTGCAGCTTCGGCGTGTATTCCTTGAGAACTTCACCCACAACCTGAATCGCAGCTCCTGGATTCTCGTTCGTCAGTTCACGGAATACTTCTTTGCTTTCTTCTGTAACGGTGTTCATCAGAAAGTTATGCGCAGAGTTCACGATTTCCCCCTGTGCCAACGCGTTCATGTAGTCGTTGTAATCTGCTTCTGTCGGGACAAACGTGATATCTGCATCACCAACCGTTAGTGCAATTTGTTTGCTCATGCTACATCTCTCTCTTTATCTAACTTGGTTTCTAAACGGTCGAATCGTCCGTTTATAGAATCTTTCAAATCATCTACGGCTTCCCGTAGTTCGTGCTTAGTGGCGTACTTTTCGGCGACATCACCGCGCAGTCGCTCAGTGGCTAGCTCATTGGCATGGATACGACGGTCATGGTCTCGGGCGGTGCTTTGCCCTTTATCCGTTCTGCCGAAAACCACATTGATGATGGCGATAAGCAGCGCTATCGTTGCCACAATCGCCGATATCCATGATGAATCCATCGCTATTCCTTCTGTGGAATTTCTTTTAAGCGTTTGCCTTGTAATGCGTTGATGATGTCGTCCACGGTTTCTTGCATCACATCATTGCTAGTTAAGCCTTTTAGGGTTTCTAAGCCCCACACCACTGAGCGTGTGGCGAAACGTTCAAGGATGATTGACCAACTGATTTGAAAGAACAGACCTTTCAGTACTTCCAACAATGTCTTGCCAACGATTCCAGTTAAGAAATTCATGCTGCTTCTCCGATTAGGGATTGATATGCCTGTAGGTAATCTTCTGCTGTTGCTTTACCTGCGCTTGTGTTCCAGTACTTCTTCGCGTACCGAGCCAAACCTTCTAGGTCATCGGCTTCTGGCAAGGCTTCTGGGAACCGAATTAAATTGAGTCGTGCGGTTGCCACTGCGAACTCGGGTGAAATCACCATGTAACGAGGGTCTAAGTGCTCAACGGGGCAAAACATCGACAGTGCATCCAACAAGTGAGGGCGGCTGTTACCTAACCACTCGACAAGCCAGTTGAAGGTGGCTGGCTCCATTTGGGTAAAGCCCAATGCAGGACCACGTACTTGTTTTGAGTAAGTAAACTTTCCAGACTCATGGGCAATAATCATCAGGATCAGATTAATGGCCGCTTGAGTGTTCATTGTGCCTTTACCACCGGATGCCATATCTAAGTGGTCAAGGACTGGCTTCATGATTTTCTCAACAAAGAGCTTTGCTAAATTCATCGGGTCATTCGCTCCAATTCGCTTTGACACTGGGTGCAGTAGATGCAACCTGGTACTTTTTGGCGGCGTTTTTCTGGGATTGGGTCGCCACATTCGCCGCATTCATGTGCGCTTTCCCGTTCTTCAATTCGCTTAGCCCTTGCCAGTTGGTTGGCAAGCGCCACTTCTGTGAATTGGGTTTCAAGACCGCAGGCATGGTCGATAACATCTGCCATCATGCCTCCTTGTTATTGAACCAAATCTTCGGTTTCATCCGGACGCAGGTACGGCACACCGTTGATGCTGACAAAGTCTGGGCTTGTCACCTCGAACGGCAGCTTGTGAACTAATGCACTACCTCCATTCGAATCGGCATCAAGTAGGTCAGAGATTTTGATACGACATCCGAAGGCTTCAATTTTGAGCTCATCTTTATCAATCTTGCCGTAGAACAGCGCGTCAAAATCAGGCATTCCACGCCAAGAGCCGGCTTGTTTCGCTGCTTTGCTCAACAGGTTGAATTGCTGCGTGGTCAGCTCCATTTCACCACTAGCCTCAACATCTCCGTCGACGTAACCATCTGGCACACCAGAGGTTTTATTAACGGCGGAATTATCGGTAATGGATAACGAGACTTTTTGTGCTTTGAGCTTGTAGTCACCCAAAGAGAAATGCATGTTCTTGCCAGAAATTCTCATGGATTACGCCTCCAAATCTGCTGGGTTAGTAAGATCAAGCGCGATGTTGACCACGATGTGTTTCGGGCAGTTATGAGGACGAACCATCAAACCTATCGACACTTTGGTTTTGGTTACCCACTGAATGGTGACGTCACCATCTTCTGGCGGCATGATTTCGCCAGGGAAGGTAATGCCGCCAACTTCTGTCGTTTTCGACATATCACGCATATCTTTGCGGAAGTAAGTGCGGTTCAGCTCAATGCTTGCAGGCGTTGAGTTAAGAATGCGGTCGGCAATACGTCGAATCGCTTTGATACGCACACGGCGGTTAAGCTTGTGCACCGGGCGAACGTATTCGAGGTACTGATAATCGCCGCCTTTGGCTTCCAATGTGGTTGCGTCCGACCAGTACACCCCTTCTAAATCGGCGTACCATTGCGGCAGTGAGTAACGTGCGTCGGCTAGCGTAGCGATGGTGCTCATCTCTAATGCTTTGCCTGCGCTGTCCGTTGGCATGTCACCCAAACTCAATACTGAGCCTGTTGCGACACGCATTGGGCTGTCTGCTACCGTGACGTTTCGATCACATAGACGACCAGCAAGTACACCCACGTTATTGCCGTTAAGCTGAGGAACGGGTGTCACGAGGTTTGCAGAAACATCTTTCACCAGGTCAAGCATGGCGGTTTCGTACTCTGCCCACGTTTGGCCTGTATCAGGGGTTGAATCAATGCCCGCACAAGCGGCGAGGAAGAACACCCAACGACCAAGTTTGCTAGTCAGCTCGGTTGCTTTCGACTGCATGTCATCAAACTGAGTTTTGACCGTGACTGGGTCACAAATGGCAATGCCTTCGAATGAGTCAGTCCGGTTCGCCAGATCAACAGCATCTTGCCACGTATCATCTACACCTAAGCCGACAATCGCACCCGTCCAGTTTTGCTTACCGTTAAGCTGGGCGGCTTTCACGTTAAGACCAAGCGCATCATCTGCGACAACTTCGTCAAGGTTGGTCATGTTATTAATGCGGGTCACTTTGCTTTGCAGTTCTGCCTTGTCAGTGCGCCCGATGAAAAGCACGTGACGTTCTATCTCAGGGATACCGCCTTGTGCCAAATTGAGATTGTTAACCTCTACCTTTCCGGTTGCCATTGGTTATTTCCTCTGTTTTGCCTGCTCAAATATCTTGATGAGCTGGCGGTTCACTTCACGTTCTTTACTACCGAGAATCTGACGCTCTGCTAATGGAATATCCCAACTGGTGATATTTGGCTGATTAGAGAGTTCTCGAATGAGCTGTCCTGCTTGTCCATGGGTGATGGTTGTCATCAACTCACGTAAGCTGGCTTTCTTTCGTCCTTTGCCGCTTTTTCTCGGTACCGTGTAACCCAGTTCTCTTAGCTTTCTCGCTTGCCCTTTGGTACAAGGTGCTGAGTAATCCGGTTTACCCCATCGCTTTTGCATTTGGCGCTTGGTCATTTTTTGCTTTTGACCAAGGTGGTGCCTTGCTGCGATTTTTGCGGTTAACTTGTTACTCCAAGTCAAATCAAGCTGGTTGGCGTTTCTCACATAAGGCGTTAAGCCCTTTGCCATCCGCTTTAAAACCTTGCCTTTCTTCTTTCCTTTCTTTGGTTGCAGAGCGCGTCCGTTAACGTCTTTTTGGGACCGAATGCGCTTTCTGGTATTGGTCGTTTCCCAACGTCCAAGGGTTTTCAGTATCCAGACTCGCTTTTTAGGTGGCAGAGCCAGCATGGCCAGCTTTTCCTGCATGTTGAGCACATCGCGCTCATTGACCTTAATTTGCGGCTTCATTCACCAACTCCGCTTCTTCTGCGGTGTAGATTTCAACGGCCTGCACTCGGTAGGTTTCCCCTCGCCAAGTGATCATTCCCGCGGGGTCAGGGATCAGCTCAATCGGCTCCATCATTTCCAATTCAATGGCAACGTCGGCTACCTCACTGCTGATCACATCAACCGAAAGGTCTGGGTCGCCTAACTCATCTTCATTACGCGTGGTGTCGTAATCGCTCAGCCAACAGGCAACCAAAGCAAGTAAACAGCGAGGGTCGAGAAGTCGGTGCGGAAACTCTTCAATACTGATCACTGCGTTGTACTTCCAATGACAAGCGATATAACCGCCGTTCCCTCGGTCTTCACCGTTTGGCACGATGGAGCCATTTTCCTGCCAGGCATCGATTTTGTTATCGAGCACATTGGAATTCAGGTGACTGACGATGTAATCCGTCAGGTGTTCCAGCTTGGTTTTGTTGTAAGTGGTTTCGCTCATATCGAGTCAATCCCATTCGCACTGCGGCCAAGGAGCGCACGCACATCTTTGTTACTCTGGGCGAGAAAACGTGCCTCTTGTTCCGGTTCATCCGTTGCCACGCTTTCACCTTCTTTTCGGCGGTCTTGGGTCGCAAACTCTTTCAGCAGCTCGGCGTGAGCCCGACCATAAACCGCACGTTTGTAGAGCATGATTTTCGGGTTGCTCAGCACTGGCTTTTCACCATCTACGATCAAGCTTTCTAATCGTTCTTGAATATTCAGCGCGGCGATGGTCACCGCGTAGTTCAAAGAGTCGTTATCAAACGTATGGGGAACACGGCGTAAACTGCGGAATTCAGCCGTGGATAAATCCGGCCATCCTTCACCTGGTATGGCGATATCGACTGCGCTGTTAACATTTCCGCCAAAGCTCATAACGGTTCCTTGCTTATTTAAATTAGGGCGCCTCTAGCCACTGGGTCGACGGTATCGAGTTAGCCGGTTGGCTTCTCTTACCTCACCAGCCGAGGCGCGGTGGCGTAGGAGTCTTTACAGATTCTTGCCTTCGTTAATGGCGCGAATACGGGCTTCAATCTTTTTGATTTGGGTACCCACCCCCACTTTGCTGTTCTTATCGTGCGCGTGTTGAAGCAGAGCCAAGGCTTTTTCTAACGTTTCTACGTTGCCAACCGCAGTGGCTTGCGGCTGGCCTTCTTCATTTCGAATCAGGTATAAACCCGCGAACTTGTACCACTTGGCGTGAACCTTCTCGTGCAAGCGCCACTCTTTCTCTACCTTCTCGAATACCTGGGAGAAATAAGGTTCGATGGAATGACCACGTTCGGATTCAATCTCCGCCCATGCCAACACTTCGTCAGCACAGAACGTCGGCCAGTCACGGCGGAAGTTTTCTGGCGTTGGTAAGTCCAGCTCAATGGCTTTCATGCACCAATCAATCGCCGTATCCAGTTCTTTAACGTCGAATAGCCAAACCACCATGTTGGTAAAGATTGGGTTTTCGAACGCTTCGCCACTTTCTAAGTAGGCTTGAACATACGGCTTGTACTTCGGTACCAGTACTTCACGTTTGTGCTTAATTCGATCAGCGATGGCGTTGAATGAGCGCAAATACTTGCGGTCTTCTTCAAACTCAATCAGTTTGATGTGCAGGCTGTCGGTATCTGCACCGGAAACGGCTTCCGGTGCAGACTGGTTAGCTTGCTGTTCAATGAGCTTTCGGCGCTGTTTTGCTAATGGGCTAACCATGCATTACTCCTTAAGCTACAGGCTCAACAACGGTGACCGCTTCAATCGCAGCGAACTTGTTCAGGTTGCCGATTGCATAGCCTTCCATACGGATGTGGTTTTGCTTGAAGCGAAGCTCGTCTTCGTCATTCTTCTGCTTGCGCCACTGCGTCCCTTCCTGAGTAAGAATTTGCAGGTTTTTAGTGTTGGTTACCCAAACCATATCGGCAGGGAAGAACGGCGGCGTATAGGCCTTTTTACCCGCAATGGTTTTGGCTAACTGCTGCGCGGCTTTGTGTTCCGTTGGTGTGTTTGCTGATTCCAGTAAGCGATGCTGCTCTGCTGCGACCAGGTTGGAACCGACGAGAACCACTAGATCAGGGTCTTGACGGTGCTCTGGTGCAATCGTGGTATTGATCAGGTCTTGAACCAACGAATCTAGGTTTTTGTATGAATCCGCGGCTGCGCCTGTTGGGTCGAGTTGGGCTGAAGCAAGAACTTGGCTCGCTTTCTTCTCTTTCGCGATGGTTAACCAACCTTTGTTAACATCCTGACCAAGCGGATTAGCAACTGGGTCAGTGTTGGCTGCGATAGACGTACCATTAAAGCCAACGCGCAACATGTCCAGTGCGAAACGGCGAGAGATGGCGTTTTTCATCATGGTCAACCATTGGCCTTTTGAGCCTGAGTTTGCCCACTGAGTCATGGTTTCCCACAAGATATGTGCGCCAGAATCCGTCTTTGTCAGCTCGTAAGTATTACCACTTTGACCGACTTCAACGCTAAAGCGACCACTGTCTTTACGACCTGTAGACAGGCCATCATCACCCACATCAACAACCTGGCCTTTAATTTGCTGAACTGGCAGCAATGAGACCATGCCAAGGAAAGCATCAGACTCCATGATCGCCTGACGAAGTTTGGTTTCCATTGGAGGCGTCAGGTTAAATGACTGAGTACCCTGCGGAGCATTTGCCGCTGCTAACGTTGCTGCACAAAACTCTTGTAGGTAGGTGGTAGATAGTGCATTCAGCATTAAAAAATCTCCTCAGATGAGAACTTCTCACTGGTACCCGATGGGTTCGGCTCTTGGCCTGGTACTTCCTGTGAAAGTTCAGCGAATTTCGTTTCGAGACCGTTCACTTTCTCAGTTAACGGTTTTAGCTTTTCGTCCAGAGTGGCAGAGAACTGCTCAACGGTTGCGCCTTTTTCTTCTGGCTCTGGTGTTTCTGGTTCGTCTTGCAAGTTGAACTCTTCTTTCAGTTCTTGCTTGAACTCACCTTTGAATGCAGAAAACTGCTCTTTCAGTGCTGCTTTAAGTTGCTCTTCAGTCACTTCGGTATCCTCGTCTATTGATGGAGTTTCTGGCACTTCATCGCCAGAAGAGAAAAATTCATTAAATGCCGCGAAAAAGCGGTCTTTGCGCGTGAAGCACTCGGAAAAATCGACTTCTTCCAATGCACTGCACTCTAATTCGGTGGTTTCGCCAGATGTACGAGAGAATTGAAGGAGCGAGGTACCTGTGGAGGCTGGGGAGTCAGTCGCAGCTAGGCCCATTAAATAGCAACGCCCTTCGCCCTTGTAATCGGGATTTGGCTCGATGGATGTGAACAGCTTTTGCTTTTTGCGGTTGGCTTCCAGCATGAATTCATTTGGCTCAAGCTTCGCGAACAGACGTAATTTGCCATCTTCTTCTTCAGCTTTAAGCTCAACAACATTGCCCCAGTTTTCACCGTAGCCATAGAATCGACGGTGCTCTGGCCAGATTAGTGCGGTGTACTCTTTCGGGTCATAGCTTGCCGCCATTTGCTCAATCCAATCACGGGTAATCTTACGCCCGTCTACGGTTGGCCCCTCAGTAGCAATGATTTTCCAGTCACTAATCTTTGGCATTTTGGTACTCAAACTTGTCATTCACATATCGGTGTGAGCAAACAATACGCCTTTGAATAACGGCTTTCAGCCACTTCAATTCCTACCAATTCGGATTTAACCAAAATCCGAATTTTCAGGAACTTATCTAGGTCATCTGCAAGTTTTCGGCGCGTATGATGCAGCTATGGCATATTCAGATGAAATAAGAGAAGCCGCGAAAAAGCTCTATTTACGCGGTGTTCCTCCGAAAGAAATTGCAGCGCAACTGAACCTCAATAGTGAGCGCATCCTTTATACCTGGGCGGAGAAATTCGGCTGGGCTTTGTTGTTGGATGAATTGTCTGTAGAGCAGATGATTAACCGCCGTTTAGCGGTGCTGATAGATAAGGATGAGAAAACCGATCAGCAGCTCAAGGAGATGGACAAGCTTATCGATCACCACGTTAAGCTGTTAAAAGCTCACGCTGATGCAAAAACCAAAGCAGAGCGACACCTTTCGCAAGGCAGCTCACCAAAGAGCAATGGTGGCTCATCAAAACAAAGCAGCAGTAACGGCGAGCGTAAAAGAAGCCGCAAGAAGAACAGCATTGAGCACCTAACAGAAGATGACTTTAAAGGCTGGCATGAATCCCTGTTCGAGTACCAGCACACGATGCGCAACAACATCAAACAGCGTATTCGTAATATTCTCAAGTCTCGCCAGATTGGTGCTACTTACTATTTCAGTGGTGAAGCCTTAGAAGATGCGATTCTGACTGGTGATAACCAAATTTTTCTTTCTGCATCACGCGCACAGGCTGAAGTTTTCCGCAGCTACATCATTGCGATTGGTAAAGAGTTCTTAAACATCGAGTTAACCGGCAATCCTATTATTCTTTCCAACGGTGCCGAACTGCGCTTTTTGTCCACAAACAGCAAAACCGCACAGAGTTACCACGGCCACGTTTATGTCGATGAATACTTCTGGATCCCTAAGTTCGATGAGCTGAACAAACTTGCTTCGGCGATGGCAACGCATAAGAAGTGGCGCAAAACTTACTTTTCTACGCCATCTTCTAAAATGCACCAGGCTTACCCATTCTGGACTGGAGACCAGTGGCGCAAAGGCAAAGACTCTCGCGCCAACGTTGAATTCCCGACTTTTGCTGAATTCCGAGACGGTGGCCGACTCTGCCCAGACAAACAGTGGCGTTATGTTGTCACTATTGAAGATGCCGCTAATGGTGGCTGTGACCTATTCGACATTGACGAACTGCGCGAAGAATACAGCGATGATGATTTCAAAAATCTGTTTATGTGTGTGTTTGTCGATGGTTCGTTGTCTGTATTCAAATTCTCTGACCTTGAAAAAGGCATGGTGGATGCCGCTCACTGGCAAGACTTCAAACCAAATAACAAACGCCCTTTTGCCACTCGGGAAGTTTGGTTAGGTTACGACCCAAGCCGCACCCGAGACAATGCCTGTTTGGTGGTTGTCGCTCCGCCTGTCGTAGCTGGCGAACGTTTCCGTGTATTAGAAAAGCACTATTGGAAAGGTCTGAACTTCCAATATCACGTAGCGGAAATAGACAAAGTCTTTCAGCGCTACAAAGTGACTTACATCGGAGTCGACACCACGGGTATTGGCGGCGGTGTTTGGGACTTAATTTCTAAGAAATACCCACGTGAAGCTCACGCCATCCACTACAGCAACGAAAACAAAAACCGCTTGGTAATGAAGATGATTGACGTCGTAGAAGCCAAACGCCTGCAGTTTGATGCCGAACACAAAGACATTGCCATGGCGTTTATGGCGATTAAGCGCGTCCCAACGGCCAGCGGTAACGCCATGACCTTTAAAGCAGAACGCAGCGAAACGACCGGACACGCCGATGCATTCTGGGCAATCTCTCACGCTATCATTAACGAGCCGTTAGATCACTCAACACCAACTAAATCAACCTGGGCCACTGCAGCATGACCGAGCAAATGAACACTTTAGTCAAACAAGAAGAACACGCGCCAGAGTCGGTCTATCATATCGACTCCTCACCAGAGTCCATCGACTCAAACAGTTGGATGACCACCTATTCAGATTTGTTCTACAACGATGCCGACAACTATTGGGAGCCACCGATTTCACGCAGCGGCTTAGCAGATATTGCTCGTGCCAA
The DNA here is from genome assembly GCF_021728395.1 of Vibrio sp. J1-1. Lineage (GTDB taxonomy): Bacteria > Pseudomonadota > Gammaproteobacteria > Enterobacterales > Vibrionaceae > Vibrio. Next base: position 275,261 of record NZ_JAKKCM010000006.1, read on the forward strand.
CGCCTATCATGGCTCATTGTTGATTGCTCGGGCAAACTACGTAGCCGGACGCTTCCTAAATGGAGGCGCGACCCGCCGCCGACACATCCAAGCCTTTTGCCGTGATTACTTCACCTTTGGCGATGCTGCATTTCTTAAAATCCGCGATGGTTTCAAACGTGTGGTTCGTTTGCATCCATTACCTGGCATGTACCTTCGCCGACGCAAAAACGGCAATTTCGTCATTCTGGAACGCGACAACCAGCAACGCGAATATCGCAAGGAAGATGTTATTTTCTTGCCTCAGTATGACCCGCAGCAACAAATCTACGGTTTGGCGGATTACTTAGGTAGCATTCAGAGCAGCTTGCTGAATAAAGACGCGACTTTGTTCCGCCGTCGCTACTACAAGAACGGCGCGCACATGGGCTTTATCTTCTACGCTACCGACCCAAACCTTAGTGAAGAAGATGAAGAAATGTTGAAGCAGAAGATCGCCAGTTCTAAAGGCGTGGGTAACTTCCGCAGTATGTTTGTGAATATTCCGAACGGCAAAGAGAAAGGGATTCAGCTGATTCCGGTTGGTGATATCGCCACCAAAGATGAGTTTGAGCGCATCAAAAATATTACCGCGCAGGACATTCTTGTCGGCCACCGCTTCCCAGTAGGTAAAGCAGGGATTATTCCGCAGGGCACGACCAGTTTAGGCGACCCAACGAAGATAGGCAGTGAATACGCTAAGGATGAGATCATTCCTGTGTGTGAGCTGATTATGGATGAGGTGAACTCAGACCCAGAGGTGCCTAAACACTTGCGCCTTAATTTCAATTTAATACATGGAGATACTGCCTAACCACCGCCCCAAAACTGTATAAAAACACAGCCTTTTGACGTATGATTATTAAGTCAGTCAATAAGCTAGGTGTTTTATATGAGAGTGTTGTGCCCGGAGTGTGGAAGCAAAAGCCGTATCCAAAAATCCAACCGCTTAACCAACAGTCATTCAGATTTGTATTGCAGCTGCAGTGACCCAGAATGTGGACATACATTTGTGATGAATTTGTCTTATAGCCATACGTTGAGCCCATCGGCAAAAACGACAAGCCAACTGGCATTCAACTTGTGTAAGGCGTTGCCGCCAGAGGCACGGCAACAGCTCAAACACCAACTATCTATGTTGTAAATTACTTCGACATAAAAGCAGTACTCTCCGTTTCACAAGCCATCTCGATAATACTCAAGATGGCTTTTTGTTTTTCAGAGTCCAACTGCCCTTTCGCATCCGCCAGTATTAAACCTGCTATGTATGCACCTGCCGCTCGAGTTCGCTCTGTCGCCTCACTATTTGCTACACCATCAATGACGATCTCTAAAGCAGACAACATGATATCGTTTTGATTTTTATCCGACATATCAACACCCTTACTAATCACCATTGAAATATACTGTATATCCATACAGGTTTCTACAGTGGTTTTTTTGACATTCCTTTGTCTTCAAAAATTTTCTTTCGTTTCTGTGAAGTAGGAATAACCTAGCCACTTCTCTACTTGAACCACCTATAACTGGGCTCCATACTCAAGACGACCGTAGCTTATTGAAGCTTATAAAAGACGACGTACGTAGTAACAAAAGCGCGTATTATTTGACGAAACAGCCAAAATGATGGAGACTTAGCACATGTAAAGTGTTTTATGAAAGCTCTTTACTATCGAAACAACCACTTACCAAAAGTGGAGCTGAGCAAGGACTGCAGGCTACTGTTTCAAATCTAATTTCCCCTTTTTTATTTACTCCCAAATTTATACAACTACTGTTGTACGGAGAAGTGTAGACATGAGCACAAGTGTAGCTGCGAGAGCAAATGCCGCCATGATGAGCGGTAAAAAACTTTCATCTTACGACTTGCCAAAAGAAGTAAAGCGCCAGATAGCTCAACGACGTTATTCTCAAAAAGAGATTAATGAGCGTTTCAAAGCCTACCGAGCATCAAAAGTGGTCTAAGTGCAATGTGGAAGCACAATACTTTTGGCGACATTATAGAAGAAGAGGGCGATTTTGTAGGTTATGTTGCCTACGCCCTCTATAAAGAACAAAAAGTAAAATGGATTCACGCATATAAGGATAAAACGGGTGAATTCCCAACACCTACCCAAATAGAAGTCTATTTCAACACATTCCACTCTTCCCAAGACTGCATAAATAAATTCAGAGCTGATGCAGAGCGTATGCTGAACGAATATATTGACTTTTCATTCTCTGAAGAACTAGAAGCTTATCAGGAAGTGGTCAAAGAAGAAGAAATTGTTCAAGCAGTACACAAACCTTTCAAAGTTGCAGTCTGGGAAAACTTAACAGCTGCGTTAATTGCTTCAGCAATCATAGCTGTTGGTTCCGTAATGTACTGGCAAAACTTCGAGCGCGAAGCGATGGAAAGCAAGATAAAAATTTTGGAGAATACTCAGCAAGAGCTACTAACGGAGATTTCTTCTAGACCTCTAGACAAATCGCTTTCAGACTAGCATCACATCAACGGCCAATCATCTTCCATCTCCGGGAAGAACGAAAGGTCGGGCTGTTGGTACTCTTTAGTTTTCTCTTCGGGTTGGGCTAATGCCTGGTCCCAACCTTCAAAATTCATCCAACTATTGTTTTCTGCAGGTGTGCGGGTAACTTCGACCAGCTGCGCCGGACGTTTATTGCCGTGTTCGTCTACCTCCGCAGGGCGGATTTGAATACTGGTTTCATCGTCGATGCGAATTGAGCTGCCTTTTAGCAGTGCGGCCAGTGCCGTTTCATCAATATTTGGTGGTGAAGTCGCCCTATCCTTCATTGGTTCAAGTATTCGGGATAGCTGATCGCTGACCTGTGACTCGCGAAGCTCCGTACAGTTATTGACAGAACTCCGAGAGGAGCCAGAGGCTCCAATAGCGGTCGCTGCGCTCCCTTGGGTGATCGCTTCAACTTCCGCTTCTACCTTTGATTTCTTCTGAATCGTCCAGACCTTAGTGCGCGTTTTCACGACTGCTTCTGGTGTTTGAAAACCTTCCACCTTGCGCACGTCTTCACCGTGAGGTGATGCGAATGGAAGTACCTGATATGAGTTGGTGATCAGCAAATCTTCGCGTTTAACGAATGGTCCACCCTGCCCCATGATGTAACCTTGCCAGTTGCCATGGTCTGCGGCTTTCATCGTGTCTACGATGCAAGCCTCATCAGATTGGATTCGTGCCTGGTAGTTTTTACCGATCACTTCTACCAACTCTTTGTTGGTTAGCAGACGATCAGGTTTTACCGGACCAACGACATGGCGGTGCAGCATGTGGTACATATCCAACAGGTCAGCACGTTCTTGCATGAACACGTATTCCATAAAGGCTTTTTTGTTTTGGCTAGCAAAACGGCGCAGCTCACGGTAAGTCGTTACCGGAGCACCACCGAAGAATTGAAACTGACGAATCGCCCAGCGGCTTTTCCAAGCGCTGACGTTCTTCGCCATGTCTTTTACGGATTTGCCTGTTTCGTCGGACACTTCATCGTCCATAGCAAAGCCATCGATGTTCTTAGAAATGTATTTAGCGATGTAGCCCGTTGCTGTGCCTTTCTCTGGGTCGATGTAACCAAAGTCACAACGTGGACGGTAATCCATAGGACCAACATAAGCGCACTTACGAAATGGCTTTTGCTTTTCCTTTTCGTATTGCGGGTGCAGTTCTGCGCGGTCTTCTTGGGTAGCGTATGAAATAAAGATGTCACGCACTTGCGCCACTTCTTCTGGTTTTACCCAGATCAGCAAATGCCAGTGTGGTGTGCCATCGTGATGAGGCTCCGCAACACGTACACCAAACCAACGGATTTCTTCACGGCCTAACTTGGCGCGGATACGCTGCCAAGCATTGTTTAAATACGCTTGCGCCTCTCGTGGGCTTGCACCGTTCCAATGGTCGATGAAACCGCCTTTCTTGTAGGAATTGTGGTATTTCGACGGTGTGGTCAGAGTCAGGAACAAGCCTTGTAAACCCAATTCATTACCGATGTCTTCACAACCACGACAACGCACCATCAGCTCATGGCGACGAATTGCAGGGTTAGACACACTTTTCAAAACCATTTCGGACAGGTCGGCTTTCTCTTCGGTTTCTTCGTCGAAAAGTTCACACTGCTTGATGTATTCCCAGTTGCGCTTTTGTTGCTCTTGGTGCTCACGAACGCAATCCCAAGACGCATAGGCAGAGGCTTTTGAAGACACTTGCCCCATTGCAATGGCGAGGTGCTCACGCATAATTTTGCGAGCTTTAACCAAACGACCAAGCCACCACTTTTCGCTAATCATGCGAGAAATGTCTTGCAGAGCGGAAAGCTCATTTTGCTTCTTGTACTTACAAGGCGGTTTGATGCCAAACTGAGCAGTGAAAGCCGCTAACTGATGGTAGCCTTCAACGACAGGACAGAACGTATCGTCCTTTTCCAGTTCAGCTTCGGTAATACTTGCCAACTTAGAAGAGATAATTTGGAAACGGGCATTCATGATTTTGCCAATCTTGAACGCCATCTCTTTGAGTTCGTCAAGTTCCAACTCCGCCAAGATACGGCTTTTCACTGGCTTGCGTTTTTTCTCCGCATTGTCGAAATCAAAGCGAAGTTGAGGTTTTGCCATATCTGGATGTACAGGCGTAAAGTCGCTTTGGTCAGTGTGATCTAATTCTTCACTGAGCAAAGAAACCTTTTGGGTTGTTGGTAGATTTTTGTATTTGCGTAAAACCATAACGGCGCGATCAGCAGCTGGCCCCATTCGTTCACGCAAAAAGATGTTTGCTTCTCTGCGACCTTTCTTTTCGAAAACTGAAATGTAGCGAGTCACAAAGTACTTAGTTAGGTAATCTGGCAGGTCTTTGATTTTGCCTTTTGTCCACTCAAAATCATCTGGGTTTGCTTCGAACAGTTTACGTTCGAGCACGCTCATATCGTCAGGTTCTTGTGACTCATCAAAACGTCTTGCACCAAAGCAAGCATCCGCTAGTGTTTTTGGCGCTTGCGGAAAAACGTGCAAGCTTCCCCAACTTTGACAAGCCAGAGAAGCAGCACGTTTGTAGTCATGGTCAAAACCGAATTTATCCAAGTCCAGCAGATCAATTTCAGTTGGTTCGCTTAGGTACTTCGACACTGTTATTTTTATCCACCAAAACCTAAGGCCAAACGCCAAAGCTCTGGCACTTCAGTTGGTTTCTTAATACCTACAAGCTCTATTGGCTTAGCTTTAGACTTAGCGCGAAGCTTGCGAACTTGCTCAGCTCGCTTTTGGCTTTTCTGAACCTTCGCTACCGCTTCATCCAGAGTGCAACTGGCTTTCAAATGCTTGTAGATAGTAGTGTGCGTGGTACCAATAGCTTTAGCGATATTGTCGATACCTTTGATGCCCTTCCACTCGTGAGTAGCAACGCCACAATTGTTCTCACGTCCATCAACAAAATGAACCGCTTCACGAATTGTCTTGCCGTTACGTAAGCGAGATTTCAAAGTACCCAGTGGAACGCCAAACGCTTTCGCGATCGCGGATTGACCTTTGTGACCGTCTAGTTCGTAGATGTAATCTTGTCTCATGCTGCCACCTCATGACCGATTGAAACGATATGACTTAAACCTTGAGGGATATCGAAGCGGTTGCCGTTATCCCAAATAAACCAAGCGTATTCACAAGAATCAGACCCACCGCCGACAAAACGAGGGCGCGGAACGATGATTGGGCACTTTGGCGGAAAGCCGATTTCGAACCAGAACGGCAGACGCTTTTTAGAACCTAAATAGTTAACACGCTGCAAGTAAGCCATGGTACCGTCCGGTGCCAACTCACTTAAGCTTTTGCGAATGAACTCTTCCGTCAAAGAGAAAGGAGGGTTAGTAATGATCACGTCCTGCTTACCAAACTCAGTCGCTAGGTAATCAATACCCTTTTCAATTTCAGCGAATGACTTTTGGCTTTCTGGTAAATCTACCTTGTCGAAGATCGCGCCAGTGCCGTAGCAAGGTTCTAAGAACTTGTCAGTTTGGCGAACCTTCAACTTAGACAGAAGTGCGTCCACTACTTCTGGCGGCGTTGGGTACAACTCACGAGGTTGTACTTTCCCGTTAGTGGAACTCATGCCCCCACCTCCACTTTTGCTTCGGCTTCTTCACGAGCTTCAATGATCAGTTCGGTTATCTCGCTTTCGATTGCTAATAGTTGGGCAAAAGCATCTTCTTCACCCAGTCGAACTCGCTTCTGAAACAACCTATTTGCACCCGGTTCGTACTGACATCCTTTCACATAAGCAATTGTCTCGAACCAATTTACGTTGGCTACAAAGCCGGTGTGAATTTCAATTACATCCTGACTACTTATCGCCAGCGCATTAATAGCGTTCACGATGTCTAACACATCAGAATTGGTGTTCACGCCACTCAATAACTTTTGCTTTTGAGCCAATGCTTCTGCGGGTAAATCCGCTTGCCCAATCGTGCCGACATTACGGTTAATCACTTGGTCTATTAGGTTTCGTGCTTCGGTTAATTTTTGATTTGTATTCATCTTCTGTGCTCCTACGCTAAGACGAAAAAAAGCCCCCCAATACTGCGGGGGCAAGGCTGGCTAGGTGATTAATGGGTACTGCTGAACTGGTAGTGTTTAAGGCGACGAACGTCACCGACATTGCGATCAAATAACGTTGCGACTTCTTTAATCTGTTGCATGCCGTTGCGGATTTTGTGTAGTTCCAAATCGTTAAAGCTGTCGAAGTCGCGAACGTGCTCCGAGGCTTTCAGATCACCGGCTATCAATACCAAGCCGCGAAAGCGTGGTGGCATACCGTTCCACAACTGCTTCAACTTGCCGCGTGTAGCGGAACCATTGAACAAGGCTTTACAGGCGGCAATGCTCTCGCTGGCGTTAGGAATTTGCTTTTGTTGTTCTTGTTGAATAGCTAACTGACTCATTGATTCTCCTTAGGCTAAGCCCGGAAGTGGCGCACCGTTGGCTAGGAAATCTGTGCCCATTTGCATGAGTGGCTGTAAGCCCGTGGTGCGGTTTTCTAAATCGTTGACGAACAAAACCAAGTTGCCGATGGCCGCTTGAACCTTGGCAATGGTTTTGCGTTTTTGACTGCGAGGTAAACGGTCTGCGCTGCACATGTGCATTGCATCGCTAGACAGCTCACCCGAGTAGTGGCTATTGAGCAGCGTGCGCTCTAAAAGGTTCTTCTCTTCCCCGCCTTGAGGTAACTGAACCGTCACCACACCTAAGTCAGCGAAGAGTGTGTTCACAATGGTGTAATCGCCGGATTCTTTACTCAGCAATGCCAAATCCACTGGGTCTAGCTTGTGCGGCTGTTCTGGGTTGAGCTTGTTACGCAGCATTCTCCCAGTCAGGCCAATGCGTGGAGCCAGCTTTTCCATATTGTGATTGATGGCGAAATCGCAGCATGCAGCGTTAAAAGATTGCTGTTTGCGTTCGCGGAATCCGCACATGGCGATGTTTGCGTCCATGATCAACACTCTTAGATGAAAGGCGGTACGAGAATGACAACCAACGCAAACGCGTTTAGCCACATTGGGCAGTGCGTTTTGCTTGGAATAAGAGAGGAAAAGCCCATGACTTAACCCAGCGCAGCAATGGCTTCACGAGCCGCCATTTCATGCATGGCAACCATGTTAATCAGCGGCTTATCGCGGCGTTTGTCTTTTGGCTTGATGATCACGCGGCCTTCTGTCACGTATTGTTTGATGGTGCCAATCGGCAAACCAGTAAGGCGGGAGTATTCTTCGTAAGTCACATATGGACTTAGTGGAGGTATCTTGTACGTTAACATGGTGATATCCTTGCTTTTATGTCTATCTTCTTCGGTTGTCTCTTGCTTTGGTCGGCGTGACAATCAACTTTCGAGTACAATATTGATCAACTTATATGGATAGTCAACAGAAAATATCAATTTTTGAATACCTAAAGGGTGAGGACTTTACTCAAACCTTGAAGGATTCTCTAGGGTTATCGACATTTGCAGAGTTAGCAGACGTAACTAATGTAAGTCGACAAACGATTAGCACATGGAATGCACACAATAGGAACTCTCACGAGTTAGTTGTTCGTATTCATTTGAGGACAGGAATCCCTGTTCACGAACTAATTCTTCCAAAAGATTACCCTCTGACAGAACTACACCACTCTTTTTGGGGCAATCAAAAAGCACCTGAAGCAGGGGTGACTTCATCTAGTCCAGAGTTACAGAACCCTCAGTTAGCCATCGTCGCAATTAAGAGCTTCTGCCTCACGAACGGCCAGCTTGTGCCAACTGGAGAGATTCCATACGCACAACGCATGTTTAACTCTTGGGATTTAGAAGCCGGCAACACCATTGAGATCGAAACGAACGAAGGCCGCTTTCTGGTAGATAAAAAACAGAACGATGCAGTGAGTGGCGAGTATTTGATTGATATGAATGGGCGTCTGTCCATCAACCACATTCAACGATTACCAAACAAATTAGCAGTCGTGTTTGGCAACTCGACGGTTGAAGTATCAGAACAAGATATAAAAGTAATTGGCCGCGTGGCGGTGACATTAAGAAAAGAATAATTATTAAGTTGGCTAGGAGTTAGAAATGGCTTTTTCATGGCAATGCCCTTATTGCAACCACAATGCGACTATAAATGATCAGCAATATTCGGTTGGAATACATGATTTTCATTCAAACAACAAACACAAAGCGTTACTGCGACTATTCACTAGATCAATCATTTGCCCAAACCCTGACTGCAGAGAATATAGTATTACCGCAGAGCTAGGATTAGCACACCCGTACCAAACAAAGAGTATTCAAAAGTCTCTTAATTCGTGGACATTAAAGCCGCAATCTACTGCCAAACCACTTCCAAATTACATCCCTCAAGCTATTATTTCAGATTACGAAGAAGCCTGTTTGATTAAAGATCTCAGCCCTAAGTCATCAGCAACATTAGCACGTAGGTGCCTACAGGGAATATTGAGGGATTATTGGGGTGTTAAGCCTGCTCGCCTAGTCGATGAAATCAAGAGTATTAAAGACAAAGTTGACCCTATCACATGGCAAGCCATTGACGGTGTTCGTGGTATAGGGAATATCGGCGCTCACATGGAAAAAGACATCAACGTGATAGTTGATGTTGAACCAGAAGAAGCTCAATTGTTGATTGGTTTGTTAGAACATTTGATTAAAGAGTGGTACATCAACAGGCACGAACGTGAAAAGCAAATGCAAGCGCTCATTGGCGTGGCCACTCAAAAGCAGGAAGACAAGAAAAAAGTCGCTGAGTAGATGCGCTATTGGCTGTCACCTCTCAAGTTATAGATTGGGCAAATAGCTTTCTAAAAGCATTTAAAAAGATTTCAGAAAAACATAACCAAAGTGCTGTGTCTCTTATGGAAGGAGAGTGAAAGTAGTTTGCCGCATAGCGGTGACATTAAGAAAAAAATAATTATTAATTGGCTAGGAATAAAAATTATGAAGCAACTAATACCAATGGCTTTAGGCTTAGCTCTAGTAACTTCACAAGCTCAAGCTGCTAGTGCTTATGAACTATCAGATATGAACGACTGCGAACTAGCAGGTCGTATGCTCCAAGACACGACCCCGTATCTTGAAAAGGCCATGTCGCTGGCATCCTCAAAAGACTACAAAGAAGTGGCCGAGTGGCGCGCCAAAGTGTTCAACCCTGCGATGACGAAAATTGAAACACATTATGGTGTTTATGACGCAGCAACTCGCTACCAAGACAAGCCGATATCTCGCGAAGTAAGCTCTGAGTTTGTCATCCGTACTAAGCTATTCGTTCAAGAAGTGTATAACAGTGTTCGCAACAACGGCGATAAAGCCGGTATGACCGAGCAATGGAAAATGATGCGAGTGCCAGTTGAAAAGTTTTCTAGCGAATGTGAAGGGCAAAGCTTCACAGCTTCTGGTGCAAAATAGATCTCAGGGTAACTTTAACTTAAAGCAAATCATCTGAGGTTTAAAAGCTAACAAAATGGCTTTGTTATAGTATTAAGTGTATTGAGCAACAAGCCAACGAAAATATAAAGGTAAGTAATGACAGCTGAAGTAGCAGTGTACAACAAATCAGCGGTTGCACTCGCAGCAGATTCTGCCTCCACCATTTCAGGTGGCAGAATGCACAAAATTTACAACAACGCAGAAAAGTTATTCGCTCTTACTAAATTTCATCCTGTTGGAATTATGGTATTTGGCGCTGGCGACTTCATCGATACTCCCTGGGAATTGATAATAAAAACGTATCGTAAAAACTTGGGCGAAAAGTCATTTCCGACACTTGGTGATTACGTTCAAGATTTCATTTCCTACATTCCTTGCTTTATTGAGAAATTACCATGGAGTCATACTAGATATTTAAAAGAGACGATCATGGGATATTACGAGTACGTTGAATCTAAGATTGAGGCTGGCTCCTCTTTTGAAGAAGACGCAGACTCTTTGATTTCTGTTTTTTTGGATGAAGCTAAAGACCTAACCGATGAAAAATCTGTCTACTTAGAGTTTTTTTCGTCCGCAGATGTCACACCTACACAAAAACTCCTGCGTCCCATTATCGATGAGTTAATGACTCTAATCGGCTTCAATGAGTTACCACGTGGTCAAAAAAGCAAATTCCGGTCAAGCTTCCTTAAGTTCGCCACTTACGCTCTACTTAAGGAGCATAATTTTGACAGCGCTACATCTGGGCTAGTATTTGCCGGGTATGGTGAAGACCAATACTTACCTGAAATCTATACGTTTGAAATAAAAGGAATGCATTTAGGTAAACTTCGCTCTGTTCTAATTGAAGATAAGTGTGCAGAGCAAGGTGAAGCTGGAATTGTTCCATTCGCTCAGCAGTCTGAAGTCGAATCTTTCATGCAAGGGGTTACGGATCATCACGTTAACCACTTTTTTCACTTGGCGACTCAACACATTACTAGAGAAGCTCTAATTAAATTCATTGAAATCCTGGATGAGCTAGACGATATCGATGATAAAACAAGAGAAAAAGCGACCGATAAAATGTTTGCTTCGCTAGTTAAGAATCAAAATACCCTTAAAAAGGAGCTACTTGACGACATCCGAGAGAACCACGTAGATAAAATTGTTTCCATGATAGAGCACCTACCAAAAAACGAATTGTCATACATGGCAGAGTCTCTGGTTAATCTAACTGCATTTAAACGTAAGGTTTCTTATGAAACAGATACGGTTGGAGGTCCAATTGATGTTGCGGTTATATCAAAAGGCGATGGCTTTGTTTGGATTAAGCGAAAACACTATTATCCAAGTGAACTAAACCAAGAGCACCACCTTCAACATAAATACGGAGAATAAAAAAAGCACCTATTTAGGTGCTTTTTTTATAGTAATTTCTTCTTATGACTGACGCTGAGCTTCGAAATTCTTTCTAATTTGCTCAGGTGTTAGACCGCTAAAACTTCCAAGCATAGACTTTACTTCTGCTTTGTCTTTATCACTATGCCGTGTACGCATCCGCTCTCGCGCTGCTGCAATCCTTTTCTCGAGACTTTTCATATCATGCCACCCTTAATGTTGTTCAAAGCAGTATAGACTATATCGTATCGCTCAACCACCACTCACAATCCGATGAAATGTTAACCACCTCACAAGGCTTTCCCTTATCTACATCACTGCTTAAGTGTAGGTAAGATTCCCATTTTTGTTCAGTGACGAGTTTTTTATAAACTTTCAATGGTTTGTCTTCATACTTTTCAATAACAGACATGGGAATATACCTTTTGGTATCTTTGTAACGGTTAATAGCCCGCAACAAGGCCTTTTCCGGAGCAAGCCACACCAAACCTAGTGAAACTTTGTATTTCATTGATTCTAAGAATTTTTTTAGCTCCAAAATAGTTTCATATTCTGAACCTATTTTCGGAATAATCATGTTATATCCGAACCCTAAGCACGCTGCAAGCGGCCCACCTTCACTATTAAACACAACATTGTTTGACTCTTCATGAGTCCAACCTGCTCCGTTAGGGAAAGCTATTTCTGGAAACTTTCTTTTCGCAAAATCTGAATCGATAATATGTGCTCCCATATTATCCGACATTTTCTGAGCGACACCCGATTTACCTGATGCTGGCAATCCTAATATTATGATGGCTTGACGGTCACTTCTTTTGTCTACTCGAGGCACACAACCACCCAGACCAATACGAATATCATCATCATTCTCAGGAATCTTTTGTGTAACGAGCTCTCTGGCAATTTGAGCTCTTAACGCATGTCTAGCTTTATCGCTTTCATACCACGCATTAAAATCATATCCAGCTGCAATTCGATCAATTAGGCAAATTTCACGAGCTAAAACCTGAGTTTCCCAGCAGCCATTTTTAAAGCCAACCTTTTTCAGGAGCTTTTCCATTACCAAGATTTCATCGAAAGCGTCCGAGTCATACTCAGCATTATCTACAGTATCAATCCTACCCTGTTCGAGAACGACCGAGGCTGATGACTCCTGAGATTCTTTTTTTTGAAAGACTTGCCAAAACTTATTCAACATTTCTAGACCAAAGTAAGAGTTTCACATCAGTATCTTATCAGTATTATGGAGTATACTAACACTAAACACCATCTCTTATATTTGGCCAATAACGACTGTTAGAAATCTTGAAGACAGTAACAAAAAGCCTTGGCTCTGTGAGTGTTATCCACTGGACTGAACGGGTAAACGCGTTTGCAACCGCTTCGCTACCAAAGGTGAAACGACTAACGTTTTACGTCATACTTTCGCGATTCACTTCATGACGAATAGCAGCAATGTTCTTAATTCACTTTGTGTTAAATTGGTCCATGTTAAAGCAATACTTCAAGCCTAGACAAAAAAATCCAGCATAGTTTTAAATAGAAATTAGTTATCTAATACTTCATATGTTCTTAGACATTTTTAGTATGTCGGCATATTCGTACCCAGAGTGAGTCACTTTGAAAATCTGACCTTTAGTACCTACTGGTTCAACAAACCCATTATCTTTTATGCAATTTAACGCTGCATCCCACCTAGCAACCTCCCGTGCAGAGCCATCTATTAAAAGTTGCTTGCCATTAGTCTGCATCGTACTACCACTCAGATATTCCACTCTCAAAATTGTGCCATTACTATCATTAGATGCTTCTATTAATAACTCTTGGGCGTCTTCACTCAATTCAACTCTCACTGGTTCGGGATACCCACCAAACAGATCAACAAATACTGGATCTTCTTTTTGAAAGCCTACGAATGGATCTTGTCTATTAGCTCTAAAAACTAAAGCATCATTGATAATTGAGGTGAAAGCATCAAGAGTTTCATAAGGTGAAACCAATCCTTTATCAAAGCACTCTTGTTTAAATACCATTAATTTTTGGTACTGCTCTGGATCTACTGAGCCCATCTGAACAGGTTGTTCTGAAAAGCAAATCATTGCTGGTTTACCTTTGTTTATATGCTCTCTAATTTCTTCGAGTGTGCCACTTTCATGATTACCAGTTGGTGTACCAATTCTGGTCCAAAACATACCTATCAAAAAATCGGCATCTTGTAAGATTTGTTTATTCAGAATTCCTTGAGCTCTATCCCCCATCGCTGGGTACGAGTGGGACTCCCAACCTATAGCTTGTAAAATAATCCCGGTTTTCTCAGAGTGTAAATCGTTCCATTTATTGATTACCTCTCGAGCAATTTTTCGTTCCGTTGCAACATCGCTCGGCGATGCCAAAAACACTTTATATACATGCGCAGTGAACATTATTTATCCTTCTAGAAAACTAACACTTAAACCATATATACTTAAGATTCAATTAACTATATGTCACTCACAATTACTAAGATAACCAGGTTCTACATTTGGCACGTTCGACCGTAAGTAACTAGTCTCACATGAAGAGCACTTTAGCTCTCGTATCTTTGATGGTACGCGATGTAGAGGATGAGCTTTATGTTTAGTGTTCCAACAATTAATACAATATGGTTGCCCTATAGGTTCTCCACTATCATTTTTTAGATACATACCATCCTTATATCGAGTAATTTCTTCCTTAAATCGGAAGCTTTCCTCCAACTCTCTGATACGCTCATCCTTTTGTATGATCAGCTCTTGGATATCCACTAGATCCATTTTCGCATCAGCTAATAAGCTCAGTAGCTCTGCTAAGCGAAGCTTTGTTTCAGCTTTTTCTAAAGTTAAATCACTATCCTTTACGATCTTCGCTAAATCAATTGCGGTTTTAATACTACCCAAAGCTGCTCCAAAAGCTGCGACATCTGGCATGACATTGCTCCTCACTCATGAAAGTCCGACTTTTCATCAACCATATCGTTATCACATTCACCATAGTGCAATCTTTTGTATAGACATACAAATTCAATTGGTTACATAGCTCAAAGTTTTGGATATAAAGCAATATCCATTTCCAACGGTATCGTTGTCATTCTTGTTCGTTCACTATCAACTTAAACATTGCAAAATCTCTGACATGAAAATACTGTATATAAAGACAGTTAATTTAATACCATCATGACGATACGAAACCTTAAAGACGGCAGTAAAAAACCTTGGCTTTGTGAGTGCTACCCGCAAGGCCGCGCTGGTAAACGCGTCCGTAAACGCTTCGCGACCAAAGGAGAAGCGACCGCTTTTGAACTTCATCTAATGAAAGAGGTGGATGACAAGCCGTGGCTGGGTTCTAAACCTGATCACCGTCGATTATCTGATTTAGTCGAACTATGGTTTAAGCTGCATGGTAAGAATCTCAAGTCTGGCGAACATACACGCCTACGCCTAGAAAGCATGGTTTTAGACTTGGGCAACCCTATCGCTTCACATCTTAATTCCAAGCAACTCGCGACTTACCGTTCTAGCCGTTCTAACAAAGGTCGTGGCCAACAACACAAAGAACTTTCCATTGCTTCGAATAATGTGGACTTTGGGTTACTCAAAGCGTTGTTCAATAAGTTGATTAAGCTTGGAGAGTGGAAACTGCCTAATCCGGTTGATGGTATTGAGGCAATCAAAAAGCCGGAATCTGAACTGGCGTTCCTGACCGAACAGGAAATTCGACACTTATTTGAAGTTGCTGAACAAAGCCCTATTGGTGATGAGCTAACGAAGATATATAAGGTTTGCCTGGCGACTGGTGCGCGTATCAGGGAAGCGATTTATCTGAAGGGTTCTAACCTGACGAAATACCGCATTACCTACAACAATACCAAAGGCAAACGAAATAGAACGGTACCGATTTCTGAAGAGTTGTATAACCAAATCTATAGGCCAACCAATGATCGCCTTTTCACTTGCGGTTACGGCGTGGCGTACAAATGGCTGACTAAAGCCCTTCCCCACTTGCCAGAAGGTCAAGCGACTCACGTCTTACGTCATACGTTCGCGAGCCACTTCATGTCTAATGGCGGCAACATTCTTGTATTGAAGGAAATCCTCGGACATCAGCATATCGATCACACAATGATTTACGCGCACTTTTCACCAAACCATTTGAGTGATGCAGTGAGGTTTAATCCGCTTACGGCTCTCAGTATCTAGCCGAAAAAATGGCGACAAAGTGGCGGCAGAGGTCAGTTTTTGTCGGTATTTATAGGTTATCACCAGATTTATGTGATTGAATAAGTCTTTATATAACAAGGAATAGCAAGGGTTGGAGGGGTTTCTAAGGATTATGAGACATAATAAAGCTTTATGTTCATTACACTACCCTAAAAAATAAAAAAGGAGCCAGTGCGGCTCCCTCGTATTCTATCGCTAAATGTGAGTATTTACGAATTACTCAGCTTCACCTTCAGCGCGTGCTGCAGCTTCTTTAATTAGCGGCTGAAGTTCACCTTTCTGGTACATTTCCAGAATGATGTCACAACCACCAATTAGCTCACCCTCAATCCATAGTTGTGGGAAAGTTGGCCATTGTGCGTATTTTGGTAGCTCAGCGCGGATGTCTGGGTTTTGTAGAATGTCTACGTAAGCGAACTTCTCACCACATGCCATAAGAGCTTGTGACGCTTGAGAAGAGAAACCACAGCTTGGCAGTTTAGGTGATCCTTTCATGTACAGCAGGATAGAGTTTTCAGAAATCTGCTGTTTGATTTTGTCGATAGTTTCCATCGCTTCCTCATTCATAGGTATTAACTTTGTTTATCTGTCACATTCTACTCAATAACAGCAGAATAAAAACCATATAATTATTATGGTTTAAACTAAGCTTGTTTAATGAGCTAAGATTCATCGCGTCGTCACAGCTAACATCTTAAAATATTTTCATATCGGGGTTTTAATAAAGTAAAAACTTGCTAAAATACCTAGCAAGTCAGTCGTACCGACTCAGAACGAATAAAAAACACTGGAAGCAATCGAAAGGTTACCCTTTCATATCAATGGAGAATCGAGTAATGGCATTTGAACTACCAGCTCTTCCTTACGCGAAAGACGCACTAGAACCACACATCTCAGCAGAGACTCTAGATTACCACCACGGTAAGCACCACAACACTTACGTAGTTAAGCTAAACGGTCTTATCCCTGGTACTGAGTTCGAAGGCAAAACACTAGAAGAGATCATCAAGACTTCTACTGGTGGCGTATTCAACAACGCTGCTCAAATCTGGAACCACACGTTCTACTGGCACTGTCTAGCTCCAAACGCGGGCGGCGAGCCAACTGGCGCAGTTGCTGATGCAATCAACGCAGCATTCGGTTCTTTCGAAGAATTCAAAGCGAAGTTCACTGATGCAGCAATCAACAACTTCGGTTCTTCATGGACTTGGCTAGTTAAGAAGGCTGACGGTTCTCTAGACATCGTTAACACTTCTAACGCAGGTACTCCTCTAACAGAAGAAGGTGTAACTCCACTTCTAACTGTTGACCTATGGGAACACGCTTACTACATCGATTACCGCAACGTACGTCCTGATTACATGAACGGCTTCTGGGCTCTTGTAAACTGGGATTTCGTAGCAGAGAACCTAGCGAAGTAATTGACTTCCCCCTAGTTCAATTTAGTCTTATGCAAAAGCTCGCTAATACAGCGGGCTTTTTTATTGCCGCTCCCAAAGTCATACTCACTTAATATCTTCTATTTTCTAAAGTTCTTCCGTGATACGCCGCTATAAAAGCATCTGACGAGGAACACCATGCAAATTCATACTTTAGACAAAGCAGCAATTATCAACGAACTACAGTTCGGTAACGGTATTAGTCATGCCGTTCATGAAGGTCGCCGTTCTGATTTTGCTCTAATTTTGTCTATGTTCTCTAACGATGTTCGTGACGTCGTTCCTGTTGAAGAAGTTAAAGAAGTAAAGACAAGTGATGAGATCCTACGTCAGCAATTTTTTCTATCTCAACCACAAATTTTGCGATCAGACAGCAGCAGTTATGAACTCGCGGCAGAACAAGCTAAACAGTTTCACGATTCTGGATTGCCGTCCGCGAAGCTTAGCCATTACCTAAAACCAGATGCTTTAACCTATCTACCGGAAGACACTTTTAACCTTCCCGAAGAGGTCTACCATAATCTATCAGGGCATGAACGACGTCGTTTAGGAAAAAGAAATCAGGCACTTATTTCTGATGCAGGGTTGTATCATCAGCTTGTCGCCGCTCAGCGCCAATACCAGATCCAAGCCCAGGCTTAGTGTTCAACTTTTCACCTGGTGATTACAGTTGTAACACATACGAAATGTGACGACTTACTAATTCCCATACAATAGTCTTCCCTCAAAAGCGTTAGTTTGAAGCCTTTCACACTGAGCCGTTTGAATTTAATCCATGCTGTTAGCACAAACCACTGGTTTATACGGAGCAGTGAAGGTGTTTTATGGATATCAAAGAATCAATTATACTCGTCACATCAGCAGGTTCAGTCATTGGCAGAACATGCTCTAGCCACTTTGCCCACCTCGGTGCCACATTGATTCTATGTGATCAAAACGCTGACACGCTTAAGGCAAGTTACGAGGAAATTAGCGCGTTTACCAATAAGGTTTTCGCTATGCATGTATGCAGTGATGACACGACTTCTATCAATTTATTGTTTGACCAAATTGAGTCTGAACTTGGTGCTACACCAGATGTGGTAGTCAATTGCTGGACCAGCTCCCCAATGCCAAGCTTAATGGCACCAGAACCAATGAGTACATACATCGATCATTTGTCTTCTGCTGCTCGTTTTCTTTATACCTATGGACAGGTTGCCGCAGATCGTTTCCGCAACAGGAACAAGAAAGGGGTGATTGTTAACGTAATTTCGCATGATAACCATGAAGATCTGACCGGCGTAGAAAGCTTGGCAGCGTTGGTATCCGGATTCACTCATAGCTGGGCAAAAGAGCTGACTCCATTCAATATCCGAGTCGGTGGTGTAATCCCATCGATCACTCATACCAAAGAAGATTTAGACGAAATACATTGGGCGGAAATACAAGACGAGCTCGTGCGCAATACCGAGTACATTGTCGCGAATGATTATTTCAGCGGAAGAGTCGTATCTACCGAAGTCTAAAAAGTGAACTCTGTTTGATTCGTTCTCAATATGGGAATACACATCAATACTGAACAAAGATGATAAAAAAAGCCCCAGTCAAATGACTGGGGCTTTTAACTTTTCCCGATTAAGGTTTCGTGCTAGCGAAAACCTTGTTCAAAACAACGCTTACTTACGCGTCAGCTTTTTCTTTTTTAGCTTTAGCCGCAGGTTTAGCTGCTTCTTGGTCTGCTTTCTTCTTGATTACAGTAGTACCTTCGAAAGTTTCACCTTCAACGAAAGCTTTACCGTAGTAAGAAGCAGTCAGAACTTCTTTCAACTCACTGATTAGTGGGTAACGTGGGTTCGCACCTGTACATTGGTCATCGAACGCTTCAACCGCTAGCTCATCCAGTTTCGCGAAGAAGTCTGCTTCAGCAACACCAGCTGCTTGGATAGACATTGGGATGTCTAGGTTAGCTTTTAGCTCATCCATCCATGCTAGTAGACGTTCAATCTTCTGAGCAGTACGGTCACCAGCTTGGCTTAGGCCTAGGTGGTCAGCAACTTCAGCGTAACGACGACGTGCTTGTGGACGGTCGTATTGAGAGAACGCAGTTTGTTTAGTTGGGTTATCGTTCGCGTTGTAACGTACAACGTTAGAGATAAGCAGTGCGTTCGCCAAGCCGTGTGGAACGTGGAACTCAGCACCCAGTTTGTGCGCCATTGAGTGACAAACACCTAGGAATGCGTTCGCAAACGCTACACCAGCGATAGTTGCTGCGTTGTGTACTTTCTCACGAGCGATTGGGTCGTTTGCACCGTTCGCGTAGCTTGATGGTAGGTACTCTTTAAGCATCTTAAGCGCTTGTAGAGCCTGACCGTCAGAGTATTCGTTCGCAAGAACAGATACGTAAGCTTCTAGAGCGTGAGTTACTGCATCGTAACCACCGAATGCTGTTAGAGACTTAGGCATGTTCATAACTAGGTTAGCATCAACGATAGCCATGTTAGGCGTTAGCTCGTAGTCAGCTAGTGGGTATTTAGCACCAGTCTTGTCGTCAGTTACAACTGCGAATGGTGTAACTTCTGAACCCGTACCTGAAGTAGTAGTGATACATACAAGCTCAGCTTTTTGACCCATTTTAGGGAACTTGTAGATACGTTTACGGATATCCATAAAGCGCATTGCTAGTTCTTCAAAGTGAGTTTCTGGGTGCTCGTACATTACCCACATGATTTTCGCAGCATCCATTGGTGAACCACCACCTAGCGCTAGAATCACATCTGGTTGGTAGCTAGCCATTTGCGCCGCACCTTTCTCAACAACAGACAGTGTTGGGTCAGCTTCAACGTCGAAGAACGTTTGAACTTCCATGCCTTGTGCTTTTAGTAGTTTCACTACGTCGTCTGCATAACCGTTGTTGAATAGGAAACGGTCAGTTACAAGGAATGCGCGCTTCTTACCTTCTAGGTCGCCAAGAGCGATTGGAAGGCTACCACGACGGAAGTAGATTGACTTAGGTAGTTTATGCCACAACATGTTTTCAGCTCGCTTCGCAACAGTTTTCTTGTTGATTAGGTGTTTAGGACCTACGTTCTCAGAGATAGAGTTACCACCCCATGAACCACAACCTAGCGTTAGAGAAGGAGCAACGTTGAAGTTGTACAAGTCACCGATACCACCGTGAGTAGTCGGGATGTTGATTAGGATACGAGCCGTCTTCATCTTGTCACCGAAGTAACGGATACGGTCTGCGTTAACGTCTTGGTTAGTGTATAGACCAGAAGTGTGGCCGATACCGCCGATTTCAACCATAGTTACCGCTTGAGCAACCGCGTCTTCGAAGTTGTCAGCACGGAATAGACCTAGCGTTGGAGACAGTTTCTCGTGAGCGAATGCGTCGTCGTAAGAGACTTTACCCAGACCTTCACCAACAAGTACTTTAGTGTCTGCAGGAACTTTAACGCCTGCCATTTCAGCGATTGCAGCCGCTGGTTGACCAACGATTTTCGCGTTTAGTGCACCATCGATAAGAAGAACTTTGCGAACTTTTTCAGCTTCCGCTTTGTTTAGTACGTACGCTTTGTGAGTCGCGAAACGCTCTTTCACTTCGTCGTAAACTTCGTCAACTACGATAGCTGCCTGCTCAGAAGCACACACCACGCCGTTATCGAATGTTTTAGACATAAGGATAGAAGCCACTGCACGTTTGATGTCAGCTGTTTCGTCGATTACTACAGGAACGTTACCTGCACCTACACCGATTGCTGGCTTACCAGAAGAGTAAGCTGCTTTAACCATACCTGGACCACCAGTTGCAAGGATAAGTGCGATGTCATCGTGCTTCATCAAAGCGTTTGAAAGCTCAACAGAAGGCTGGTCGATCCAACCGATGATGTCTTTTGGTGCGCCTGCTGCTACCGCTGCATCTAGAACAAGTTTAGCTGCGTCGTTAGTTGAGTTTTTCGCACGTGGGTGTGGTGAGAAGATGATACCGTTACGAGTCTTCAGAGAGATAAGAGATTTGAAGATCGCTGTAGAAGTTGGGTTAGTTGTTGGTACGATACCGCAGATGATACCTACTGGTTCAGCGATAGTCATAGTACCTAGGTTGTCATCCTCTTCTAGGATGCCACAGGTTTGTTCGTCTTTGTATTTATTGTAGATAAATTCAGATGCAAAGTGGTTCTTGATTACTTTATCTTCAACAATACCCATACCAGATTCTTCAACCGCTTGCTGCGCTAGAGGAATACGAGCTTGGTTAGCTGCAAGAGAAGCAGCACGGAAGATTTTATCTACTTGCTCTTGAGAGTAAGTAGCGAACTCTTCTTGCGCTTTCTTAACGCGGGCAACCATTGCATCTAGTTCAGCCATATTAGTTACAGGCATAGGGATTCTCCTAAAATTAACAAATATTAAAAACTTTTTAGTAAGGCTATTGTTTATCTCTTTTCCTGCTTGTCAGCCACCTAACAAACAAACGACTTAGTAAATTGCTTTCATGGCTGAGTATAATGTTTCACAGTATGAAAAAAATTGACTTGGATCAGTTCTCACCCTCGAAATACCACCAAAGTGGTGCACACACCCAACGAGACAACATAAACAACTGATAAATAACCACTTTTAAATAAATTTTCATGGAACAAAAAAGCAGCAAACAGACAAAAAATTTAAATAAACAACACCAACCTGTAAAAAAGTTTCATTTTTAGACAAACAAATTACATGTAAGCCCAATTCCATGTGCTACTAATAGTATATCTAATAACTTCATAGCCCTGCAATCGCGCTTTATTATTGTCAAATGTGTGCGAATGTTAACGTTTATGTAAAACACAACTGTTAAACAATAGCACCCCACGCAACATTTGATTTGCAGATTAGATACAGTTTTTTAAAAAATTAGTTTTTCTCACAAATGGTATGGTAAATACGTTAGTTTTTTTCATTTCTACTCGATGGTGTTTTCAATTACATTTAGCGCCCAATGTCATATCGCCTGAGTTGAACATCTTTCATTTCAAACGATTTGACTACCCTACTCTCTCCTTTTTTCACTTATGTGAATTTTTATGAGAATGCACTATGCACACTTTCGAACTCGCTATTTTCTTACAGTTTTTTTTAGGTCTGGTTGCTGCCGTTAACCCTGTTGGCATCATGCCGGTATTCGTATCTCTTACCGGTCATATGACACCTGAAGAAAAGAGTAAAACAGCCACAACCGCAAACATCGCCGTTGCAATAATCCTTTGTACCTCGCTCCTCGCAGGCCAACTTCTACTGGACATGTTCAGCATCTCTCTGGATTCATTTAGAGTTGCAGGCGGTTTACTGCTGTTGAGCATCGCATTCTCGATGATGAGCGGTAAATTGGGTGAGGATAAACAAAATAAACAAGAGAAGTCGGAATACGTGAGTCGTGAACAGATCGGGGTTGTTCCTCTGGCTATGCCTCTAATGGCGGGACCCGGCGCGATCAGCTCAACCATCGTTTATGGAGCTCGCTACCCAACTATGCTAGATACTGTAGGCATTAGTATTACGATTGGTGTGTTTTGTTTCTGCTCGTGGTTACTGTTTCGCTCAGCTCCGTTGATTGTTCGATTCTTAGGGCAGACAGGCATCAACGTGATCACCCGTATTATGGGGTTGATCCTTGGTGCACTTGGTATTGAGTTCATCGCTAATGGACTACGTAATCTATTTCCCGGATTAGCCTGACTTTCCATAAGCTTGTATGATAGAGCGATTCAACCATGGATCGCTTTATCATGAAGACTCACTCTCTGAAAAATACGCTTTACGTTACTATTTTTGGTACGCATACCAAAGCTGGCCGTACTTTTGATATCGCATTAATTATCGCGATCTTAAGCTCTCTAGCCGTACTAGTCCTCGACTCAATTCCTGCCGTGCAGGCGGTATGGGCAAAGGAGCTAAAGTTCCTGGAGTACACTTTTACTGGCCTCTTTACCATTGAGTACCTTCTTCGCTTGTATTGCTCACCTAAACCTAGCGCTTATGCAAAAAGCTTCTACGGTGTGGTCGATTTACTGGCGATTCTGCCAACCTACTTAGTGCTGTTCTTTCCGTCAGCATCATTTATGGGCGTAATAAGAGCGCTTCGTGTGTTGCGTATATTCCGAATCTTAAAGTTAGTTCGTTATCTGCAAGACTCTAATGTTCTTCTTCGCTCGTTGCTCATGGCTCGCAGGAAAATATTCATATTTTTCAGTGCGGTTGCTATTCTCGTAACCATATTTGGGTCACTGATTTTTATCGTTGAAGGGCCTGATAACGGGTTTACTAGTATTCCGAAAAGTATTTACTGGGCCATTGTGACCATTACCACGGTTGGATATGGCGACTTGATCCCACAGACTAACTTAGGTAAAGCACTTGCTTCTATCACGATGTTGCTGGGCTATTCGATACTAGCGGTACCGACAGGGATTTTTACCGCAGAGCTGCATCAAGAAATGCAATCACACAAGCAATTAGTCAAGTGTCCTAACTGTTCTAAAGCGGGCCATGATCCAGATGCAATCTACTGCAAGCACTGTGGAAGTGAATTAGCTGACCCAGACAATCGGGTTGTATCGGTAGAAAAAAATAAACGCTCATAATGAGCGTTTATTGGCGGTGAGTTGGGTTGCAATACGTAATCTTAATAAAAGCGCACCGCATTAACAGCCATCGGTGAATACTTCAACTCGGTATTCTGCACCAACTTCCATTGCGGCAGTATATTTCACGTAGCAATTGCTATCTTCAATCGCCTTATTGAAATCGCTGATCGTTTCTTCATTCAACCATTCTGAACGGGTGACAATCCAAGTATCCGGATTCGCCACGCTACCATTATTGTGCGCAGCCCACACCCACTCTTTGCTCATATCGTGATATCCAGTATCGATCTGCAAGAAGCTTTCCATGCCGCCTCTGACGACAGAAGGATAGCCATATTGCACATAGCCATACCCTTCCACTAAGTAACGGGCTAAGTTTTCCTGACCTTCTACGGCAGTCTTACCAAACGCCAATTGAGCCGCGCTATTGACCGCGCCTGCAAGGCCTTGAACCACAGAACTTTTAGCATCACTTTGCAAATTGAGAAACCTTGGGGCGGCTACTACAGCCAATAAACCAAGAATCACGATCACAACCACTAATTCAATCAGGGTAAAACCCTTCGCTTTTCTCGACATTTTGAACTCCAGTCGTAAATTCGCTACGAAACTAATTGCCCAAGGTCAGGAGGCTGTCAGCAAAAAACAAAAAAGCGCCCATAAAGGCGCTTTTGATACTGGTTGTCTCAATTCTAAGCTATTTTTTTTCATCCAGAATGATACGCAGTGTACGGCGTAGTGGCTCTGCTGCACCCCAAAGCAGTTGGTCACCAACCGTAAATGCGTTCAGGAAGTCATCACCCATCGCCATCTTGCGCAGACGGCCAACTGGTACAGACATTGTGCCAGTAACTTTCGCTGGTGATAGCTCTTGAGCCGTGATGTCACGCTCGTTAGGAATCACTTTCACCCAGTCGTTATGAGTTGCGATGATTTCTTCGATCTCATCCATTGGGACATTTTGCTTCAGCTTGATAGTCAACGCTTGTGAGTGACAACGCATCGCACCGATACGCACACATGTACCGTCGATCGGTACTGGTGCATCTTGGAAACCTAGAATCTTGTTCGCTTCAACGGCCGCTTTCCACTCTTCTTTGCTCTGACCGTTATCGCGTTTTACATCGATCCACGGGATAAGTGAACCCGCTAGAGGCACACCAAACTTATCAGTTGGGAAAGAAGCGCTACGCATCGTATCGGCAACTTTCTTATCAATATCAAGGATTGAGCTTGCAGGGTTAGCAAGTTCTGAGCTTACAGAATCGTTGATCACACCCATTTGCGAGATCAGTTCACGCATGTTCTGTGCACCAGCGCCAGAAGCCGCTTGGTATGTCATCGCGCTTGTCCACTCAACCAAACCTTTCTCGAACAGACCACCAAGGCCCATTAGCATCAAGCTTACTGTACAGTTACCACCAACAAACGTGTTAGTACCACCGTGGATGCCTTGCTGGATTTGCTTAAGGTTAACAGGATCCAGTGTGATGATGGAATCTTCTGCCATACGCAGCGTAGATGCCGCATCAATCCAGTAGCCTTTCCAACCAGCTTGACGAAGTGCTGGGTAAACTTTTTCAGTGTAGCCACCACCTTGACACGTAATTACCGCATCAAGCTGTTTTAAACTTTCAATATCAAACGCGTCTTGTAGTAAGCCTGCGTCTCTTCCTAAGTTAGGAGCAGGAATACCAATTTGAGAAGTACTATAGAATACTGGTTCGATTAGATCGAAGTCTTTTTCTTCAACCATGCGCTGCATTAGGACTGAACCTACCATACCGCGCCAACCAACTAAACCAACTCTCATCGCCTTAACTCTCCATGTATTAAAAACCTCCCCCCATAGTTCAATTTTCGCAGAGAAATCTCAACCCCTATTTTGTAAATAAGCTCAATTTTTAATGTTTTCTTCCGAAAAATCGTACTAGAAGTGATTTTTACGCGTTTGCAGTTCGGGAATTCAGAATTTGCAAGTAGGAAAAGTTGTTTTATGACCAGATTGGTCTTACCACTCATTCACCCATAACATTTGAGGCACACTTTTTTCACACCACATAACATTTAACGCCAATTTAATTAAATAAAACAAGATAACAACTTCACATGCAAACGTTTAACCCGCACAGGATCAACATAAAACACCAAAAATTCGAAATATAAAACTTGTTACTGTATGTTATGTCGCAATTACAACAAGGAGCGCCTTCTTCTATTGCTCCACGATATACAGAGGCACGTATGAAGCAAGTTACAACACGCCTTCCTAACCTGATACAGGTATTTATCTCGTTAGGTTTATTCCTACTTTTGGCATTTTCGTTCACTGCTAAACTCGATCTTCCAATCCAACTGGCGCTGTACATTGGTTGGTTCATTATTATGCTATTGGGCATAAAGCTGGGTCATCAGTATAAAGACCTTGAAAAAGCAGCATTAAACGGCATTTCTAATGGCCTAGGTGCGGTTTTAATCCTCCTTGCCGTAGGTGCGCTTGTTGGCACCTGGATATCCGGTGGTATCGTTCCAACCATCATTTACTACGGTCTAAAAGCTATTCATCCGTCAATCTTTTTGCTTGCTACGATGATCATCTGTTCATTAACCGCATTAGCGACGGGGACATCTTGGGGTGCGGCAGGTACCGCAGGTATTGCGATGATGGGGATTGGTCAGGGTTTGGGAGTTCCAGCTCCGATTACGGCCGGTGCTGTTCTCTCTGGCTGTTACTTCGGAGATAAAATGTCACCACTGTCTGATTCCGTGATCCTTGCGTCTTCTATGTCTAACGTCGAAGTGATGGAGCATATCAAAGGTATGTTACCTATTGCGCTGATCAGCTACATCATCACTGGCATTATGTTCACGGCATTTGGCTTTCACTATGCAGGTCAAGTCGATATGAGTCAGGTAGACTCTGTGATCAAAGCCATGGAGCAACAGTTTTACATCACACCTTATTCGTTTGTGCCAGTGGTCATCGTGCTTGGCTTACTGGCGATGCGCATGCCTTCTTTCCCAGTTATTAGTTTTGGCTCTTTACTGGGTATCATCTGGGCAGTCATGATTCAGGACGTGGACTTTCTGACGGCGTTCAACACAGCGTGGGCGCCATTTGCTATTTCGTCTGGTGTTGATTTCATCGACTCAATCCTTAATCGAGGTGGTATGTCTTCAATGCTAGGCTCAGTCGCGGTTATCGTATTTGGTCTCGGCTTTGGTGGTTTGCTGGATAAAGTTGGTGTGCTAGAGACCATTGCGAAGCTATTTGAAAAACGTGTCCAAAGTCCAGGTTCACTTGCAACTAGCACCATTGGTACCGCGTTTATGGGTAACGTATTTGGTTCAGCAATGTACGTGTCTCTCATCCTGACGCCGAAAATCTGTGCCAAGAACTACGACCGTCTTGGTTACAAACGCAAAAACTTATCTCGTAACGCAGAGTTCGGCGGCACCTTAACCTCTGGTATGGTACCTTGGAGCGACAACGGCATTTACATGGCGAGTATCCTAGGCGTCGCTACCCTGTCTTACGCACCATTCATGTGGCTTAGCTTTGTTTGTATTATCGTAACCATCATCTGCTCTTACATGGGATGGTTCGTTGATAAGTGTGAACCAGTGGCAGAGCCTTCCGTACAAGAAGAAACGGAACTACAACAACAAACTGCCTAATATCGTTTACTGATATCAAATAAAAAAGAGCGCCATTGCGCTCTTTTTTTAAGCTGAATTCAGGTGATTCAGTCAAATGCGCTTTCTTTTACTTTAGGCTTGACTGATGCACGCTTACCAAGCAAATAGCCTAGTCCAAGCGGTGCAAAGAAGATAGCAATAATGAAGAGAATGAAATAGACAATGGTGCTTCTCACGAGCTCAATCAATTTTGTGATTGCTAGATCGACAACCTGTTGAGAGACGCGATCCATGTCTTGTGCAAATTTTTCTCTCTCATGAGTAATAATCAACGCGATTTCTTGACGCTCTCTCGCCACCATATCTTCCAGCGCCTGACGCTCTTCACCTAACTGCGATAAACGCGCTTCGGTTTTCAAATCGATATCATCAACCAGAGGCTGAAGTTCTACCGCCATTTGCTCAGCTAAATAACGCATATATTCTGGGTTGTTATCGATAAAATCTCTCATCGAATCGGCCGTCACTTGCAGACTATTTAGCGCCGAGTTGACTTTTTCAATGCTTGCTGAGCTATTTAATGCCAGTAGCTGCGCCTTCCACGTCATGATCTTTGGTGTTTGTTTAGACGCTAAACTTAATCTATCTGACACATCTCCCAGAGCTTCTGGCATTGTACCCAACGTCGTTACCGCTTCTTCCTCACTAATTTGAGAAAATTCCAACCACGCTCGATAGGCTGGCGTTCTGATCATACTCAGGTCAGAAAAGGGATGTTGCTTGACGAAATTAGCCACAAACGGTTTTGTATTGTCATACACTTCTTTTTTCAATACGGATTGAGCGAGCTTGTCGACTTCATACGCCAAATGTTCAGAGACTTTTTTGGCTTCATCCGTGGCAAACAGATCACTGCCTGCACCAGTAGCAAAAAACTCGTCGACTTGATGAGCGAATACCCAAGTATCAATCAAACCTGCCATTGGAGTGACCTGATAAGCCGAGGCCTGTAAGCCTTCTTCCGCGTTTATTTTCCATAACAGGATGTAAGATTGGTTAATTTGGTCATTGGGATCATACTTCGCTTCTAAAGAGTCAGCAGCTTGCTCTACCTGAGCAAAAAATTGCAACGCATATTCTCGCGTCAATATACGCATATTGAGCTCTTGCTTGGTAAGAGGAACGGTTTGGCTATCGATTTTCACTTCTAAAAGTGAGCATCCAGAAAGCATCATAGCCACACACATAACCATCATTGAAAATACTCGATGAGCAGACATGGTATTACCTTTAGTAAATTGGTGTAGAACAGGAATTAAGGCGAACTGAAAGAACAGTTCAAGTGCGCCTTTGAATACCTCAACCTCTAACGTTTTAAGTCAGAGTAATATCAATCCGTTAGCGTTTTTTGTATCTTTTCACTTTTGAGAATATGCTTTGAAAAAAGTATGGTTTGCTCCAATATATCATTCAACTTATCGAGCTTACTTTCCGGTACGTTTTGGTTCTCTTTCATCAATAGCTCAATATCACCCGATATGGAATGTAAAGGCATTGCTCCCAGACTTCCTGAAACCCCTTTCAGACTATGTGCGACTCTTTGGGCTTGTTCTTTATCAGAGTGGAACAATTGGCATAACTTAGTGCCGTCGTTGGAATGCTCCTGAATAAACACTTCTAGCAACATACGAACGGCTTCTTCGTCACCAGACAATGATTCGAGCATGTTATTGATGTCGATGTAGGGTTCATCAGCCAACACTGGCATTTTTTCTGAAGATGAATTCGTAAGTATTACTTCTACTTCATTTTTCTTCGATGATCCTGGTTCGATGTTAATTTCAGGCTGATCTGTCTGAAGAGGAGCGATATTGGTTTCGGTGAGCTCTACTGCGTTCGAGTTAATAGGCTCTCTTTTACCGAAAGCAGCCCAGGTTACTACCCATAAAAATAATCCACTTACTCCGCCAAACAACACAATTAGCTGCGTAATTGATCCCTCCAAAGTCATATCCGTCATCGCTAGTTGATTTGCCAAATCAGGTTTGAGTAGCTGCCTCGCCCAAAAGCGCCCTTGCGCGTTCGCGGCAAGTGCGCTGGAGGTCTGCGCGAGTCTACGTTGAAACGCCGTACGCTCTTCGGCAATTAATGAGTCAGATGCAATAAAGAGGGAGTCAAGCTCTCGGTAAGTGTCGGCATTGGTCGTCGAATCACTAAAAATTGACTCTAATACCAGTGCCCCCAAGCGATAATACATTGATTCAACTTTTTCCGAGTTGTTGCCTCTGGCGCGACTGTTTCGCAACTGCTCTGCTAATGATACCAATTCATGATCACTGCCAATAAAGGCATGAGCATTTTCTAGAAACCGGTCCGTGGCATAGAATAACTGGGTGAAATCCGGTGGAAATATACCGCCCGAAGACTCGTTTTCAAGTTGAAGGCGAACGGCATAAACAAGCTGAAGTTTTAGAGAAGTTGGGTCGACGTGCTGCACGCGATAGGTTAGTTCGAAATTAAAGAAATTACGAACTTCCTCTATTTTGCTTCCCAACTCATTAACGGTTGAAAGCATTTGGATGGTTTGCTTCGATTGCTGCCAAAATCCAACCGCTAATACACACCACAAAACAAATAAAAACCAAACATAACGTCTGATCCCTGCTTTTAATTGCTGCAACTCGTCACTCTCCTCATATTTCCATTAATAACAAGGATATATCATTATTTCACAATAAACAGAGCTCCACGTCTCGACACGGCTTCATTAACGCAATAGAAAGCGATTTCAACTTAATCCTGGGTTAAACCCATTTTTGGTATCAGTCACATATAAAAAGAGCGCCTACCACGGCGCTCTTAATCTATTGATGCTAGTCATTTTTTAGAAAAGCTTGTCACGAGAGATCTTTTCATTTTCGATACTCTATTGAAAGTAAAGATCTGATCAGTGACATAGCGTGTTGCTTTTCAGTCTTAGTCTGATGCGGTTCCCAACTCCCCTTGGATCATAAGGCGAGCTGCATGACTCCCCGCGACACCGTCCACTTTTTCTTCTCGCGGAGATATGTGGACAAAACCACCTTGCCCTTTTTCGTCAATGTTAACCAACACCAGATTCAGATTGGATTCCATGCTCTGCGTGTTAACCACGTTGGTCACATCCAGTTCAACCCATTCATCAGTTTGCGACTCGGTCAGAGTCAGGATATTGGATGCAGGCGCACCTATCATATCTGGTAATTTATTCCAGGTCATACTGTGTTCAGACCAGTCCTGTCCACCATTAAAGGCAAAAGCTTGCAGACGGATAGGTTTCACCACTTTATCATCCCTATCTACGATCTTGCGTAAGTAGAACTTAAGCTTAGCTGAAGTGGCATTAATCCCCGCCAGCCCAGTGGTGTCAAAGTTCAGTACTGCTCTATATTCAAGGCTTGAGTTTTCAGCATGATTCTCTGCCCCCATATAGCTAGCACCACCAAAGTTATTATCAACTTGTTTACCACCCCGAATGTGACCATCACCTTTTACAATCAACTCTAGCTCTCCTTCAGCTAAAGTTTTTACGGCTGCAGCTCTGGCTATCGCTACCGTTTCAGCTCTGGCTTCGGCTTCTGCCTGAGCCTTGGCCCGGGCTTCTGCCTCGATTCTGGCTGTCTCGGCCACTTTGGCTTCAGCCTTTACAATTTCCTCTTGAAAAACCAGATTGCTGGCTTCAGCCCCCTGGTAAAACGGGAAGCTGACACTATGTCCCTGCTGCCCCGGCTCTCCATGGGTAATGACCTGTTGGGTTACTTTGCCTCTGGCACTAGACTCTAGCGCCAGATTTATGTGGGCATAAGAGTGATCCGGAGTCGAAATGGTTATGACAGGCTCTTTACCACTTTCATCCACCAGAACCAGCCCCGGATGATCGATGCTGACACTCAGATCAGGGCTAATTTGGATACTGCCTGCTTCATAGAACACAATTCCGGTTACCTTAAGAGCAGTGTGGTGCACAGCTTGGATACTCTCATTATTCTGAAGAACCTTCACTGGTAAGCGCTGCTGATAGACTGCTGTTTGCTCAGCCGTTTTCCCCGGAGCAATGACGTATTGGTATTTTCCGTTGTCAGGTTGTACACCGTGAGCAATACGTAATGTAAACACGTCTTTAGATACTTCATCTTTGGAGGCATTCTCCTTGATACGGGCCCAGTTTCCAGTTTGAGTCTGATTGGAAAGGTAATGTGACCCCTTCTCCAGGAAAATATACCCGACGCCATCATGGTGTACCCAGTTAGCGCTGCTGGCGTCATGGCTCCCTTGCTCGACGACCACACCATCAACAGTCACCTTGCCGTTAAGTAGAGTCTGGTTCAAGGTTGTATTTACATTTGCGCTGGAGCTGGATGAGATCCCAGCACCCAATGCAATAATTTCATCATCAAAACTGAACCATGACTTTTTCGCCTGAGTAGTAAAGTCTGGATGATCTTTGACTTTGGTATTCACATCCAGATCCATCACGGAAACACCATAGCGGCCGTCAGATACTCCTCCGACAAAGTCCTTAGTATTTTTGGTTCGCGAAGTTCCCCAACTGGCCGCCGGTCCTTCATATTCAGGTGCCGTCACGCCGGGTAACATCGTCCAGTTCCAAACTGGAAAAATGTTGTGGTACTCGTCACCACGTTGCTCGAGGAATGTGCTTCCGTAGCCAAGCCAGTAGCCTAGTTGGTTCTCGCCATTACCACTTTCGTTAGGCACTGTGCGTGTAGAGTTCATTCGGATACCGAAGAAATAATCATCCGCCATTTTGGTCGAATAATCACTGCGCCAGAAATGCTTAAAACCGTTCAGACCTGAAGGGACCCCCTGTCTTGCACCTGCCACATGGGCCTTAAACGCCATGGATTCATCAGCGCGTTGCGGCGTCAGTGCCGCCACCATATCCATCTGACCGAAGTTGCTATCCTGCTGTTGATTGATAACATCTTCCAGTGGTGATATCGGCGCTTTAGGGCGGCTGATACTCCGACCCCATGCGTTGTAATCCAGGTACTGACCACGCTTCATCCAGCGCCAACCGTCGAGCAGGAAATTTGCCAGCATATCTGTTTTTTCTTCGCTGAATCGCCATTGAGTGTCACGTAGAATATAGGCCATTCTCAGCGTAGCGTTGAACCAGACTTCTCCGTAAGAACTGTAGAGTTGTGCGCCATGAGCATGGAAAGAGTAGTCAGCTTGAAGTCCTTCGCTATCATTGGCGATGAAGATGGCATCTTCCATGTTTTGCACTGCAGCGGCGACCAGTGCTTTATTCTGGAGAAGCAGACCGCGATAAATGACGCCCAGATTGATATCACTGCGATTCCCTCCTTTAACTTTTTTACCGTCACTAGGACGGACACCCGGAGTCGTCGGCATGATCATTGCCGTTTCGAAACGCAAATGCATTGGCAGCTCGTCTCCCAGCATCAGGGCAACTTCACCCAGAAACTGCGGTTTGCCAATATCTTCCCACCACCAGTGAGCGCCGGGCTTGACCTTAAACCAGTAGCCCATCGCCTGTACAGCGGCATCGGCAAAATGTTGATCACCCGTCTGAACGAAAGCGGCAGCAATCATCCGCATATTGTTCAGGTGGGTTCTGGGTGTCCAGCCATTTTGATTCTGAGACGCGTAGTCCACGCCCTCCCAGCTACCATCCGCCTTCATGCTGCTGACATATTCCTGTGCCAGAGCAGGTATGGTCTTGTTCTCGCCATTTGCCATACGTGCCTGACGGGCCACAAAACCGTCCAGCATATTGATACGCACCAGCTCGAAATCACTCTGACCAACTACATTGTCTATAGATTTCGTCCTAGTTTGTTTATGGCTCCCATCCTCTTCTTGTTGCGGGTGGACACACCCAGTCGTCACCAATATTGCAGCAGCTATCACTGATAATTTGAACTTCAAAGCAAACCTCTTTCAATGTATGAGTTAAACAAAATAGAAACGCCATTTCTTTTATTTCAATTCGTTATTTCAAACATGAGAATAGTGCCTTTGTATGCACCTGAATACTTTAGGGTAGAGTGATCGTGACTTAGATCTTTATCGCTATGTTGTTTTATTACCCTTCTCGCAAAAACATTAATTATCAGCGAGTTAAATAATTTTTGTCATTGAGGATATTATATAGAGGCGGCAGTTCATTTCAGGCAAGAAAGGGAAAAGGTAGTCGAGAATGCTGGTTTTACTCATCACATTCAGAGGTCATGGGAAGCAAAGCAATACTAAAGGTTCTTGGAAACTTTTACGCCGTTGGTCTAATCATTTATTAGCTCTTTCAACTACTCGTTAACCAATGGCTACAGGCACACCAACTTTGCGGTATTCTCCTTAGATTCAGGGATGTTCTCGACGACGTTTTGAAATACACGTGTATATGGGGCAGGGCCAAGTGCGTATTTATTGCACTTAGCCCAAGATATGGAAGGTTACTTGTTGCGAGTTAACTGCTCACGCAGATTAGGTGGCGTGCCTTTGATCGTTAGCGTATCGGTCTCTGGATCATAAAAAATACGCTCTCCTAGAAGTAAGCTATCAAAGCTGATGTTTAAACCACCGCCCGCTCCAACATACTTGGTCAGTTTGCGGACCGTGGCGCGATCACCAGGGAATGACTCTTCAAGCTCATAGCCTTGCTCTTTAGTGAAGTCCATAAAGCTGGTGCCATCCTGGCTTGGTGGTAACTCACCAGAAAGCTCAGAGACTTGCACTTCTTCACCTGATTTAATCTGCTCGTTGCAGTAATCATAAACTTGCTTTTTGTACTCGTTCACTTCCTGCTTTTCTAACTTTGAATCAGCACAAAAATCATCAACGGCTTGCATTAGTACCAAGTTTTGTTGCTTCGTATCTAATCCAATATCTGCCTGAAGGAAGTCAAGGAAAAAGTCCGCTACTTTGCGCCCTACTCGGCCTTTGATGTACGACAGATAGCGGTTGGACTCTTTGTCCGTTTCGTAGCTCGATAAATCAATACGCGCCGCGATATCCATTTTAGTAATGTCTAAATAGTCGGTAGCACTAATGTCCAGACCTTCGGTTACTTTCAGACTTTGATTCGTTGGCAAAATACCAATGAACAAATAATTCGTCGCAAGGCTTTGATATTCGGCGAAAACTAAAATGCCTTCATCCGCGAATGGGTACTTAATCAACTCTTGTTTCAGTCGATTTGCACTAATTTGTGAGAAATCATAAAAATCTCGCTCGCCCTTGCGCATTTCTTGAAGCCAAAACTGAACTTCGCTGTCTGACTGGAAAGAACCAAAACCTTTACCAGCTTTAGAATGGAACACTCGATGAAGTTCCGCGACAAGGTTTTCAGTCGACGAATCATTTTCTAGTGATGCGGGGCGAAAGTTAACAACCAGTTCGTCCTGATCGTTTTTGCATAATTGATGCAGAATAACGTTTGAAAGATGAAGGCTCATAGTGATTTTATCTTGCTACAAGGTTTTAGTTGATGGGCATTGTAGGTTATCATAAGCCGCTTTTACTATCATTATTAGAGTCTTTATGCCGATTACATCTAAATATACTGACGAACAAGTAGAGAACATTCTTGCGGAAGTCGCTTTAGTTCTTGAAAAACATGCAGCTTCACCAGAGTTAACACTAATGATTGCCGGAAATATCGCAACCAATGTCTTAAATCAACGAGTTGCCGCTTCACAACGTAAAGCAATTGCTGAAAAATTTGCTCAGGCACTGATGTCTTCGTTAGAAACACCAAAAACACATTAATAACGGATAATTAGAACATACATGGTAGACAGCGGAAACTCATACGGCGAACGTGTATCCCGACTAGTAGGTTGGGGGCATTGGTTTGCATTCTTCAACATTGTAGCTTCAATGTTGATAGGCACACGCTATATTACTCAATCGCCTTGGCCTGAGACCTTGCTCGGTCAGTTTTACCTGGCAGTTTCTTGGGTTGGCCATTTTGGCTTTCTTGTTTTCGCTCTTTACTTGCTGGTTCTATTCCCGTTGACGTTTGTCCTGCCATCTCGGAAGCTATTCCGCTTGGTGGCAGTGATATTTGCCACTGTCGGTCAGACCATCTTATTGATCGATACTCAAGCCTATCAATCGATCAACTTACACCTGACACCAGTGGTTTGGGAGCTTTTATTTAGCGATGATAAAAGCGTTCTGAGTTCGGATCTGCAACACCTGTTTGTTGTGATGCCATTCATTTTCCTGATTCAACTCGCACTTTCAGAATGGGTGTGGCGAAAACAGCGCAAACTCTCGCATAAACACGTTGGCCGCCCACTGGCTATCCTGTTCTTCTTAAGTTTTACCACCAGCCATTTGGTTTACATTTGGGCGGATGCTTATTTCTATAACCCAATAACCAGTCAACGTGCTAACTTCCCGTTGTCCTACCCAATGACAGCGAAAAGCTTTATGGAAAAACACGGCTTATTGGATCGTGAAGAGTACCTTAAACGCTTGGCCGAAAACCAAGGCAATGTAGAACTGGTTAACTACCCGCTTGAAAAGCTAGAGTTCAATCGTCGCGTAAACAAACTTAACGTTCTGATGATCAGCGTGAATAATTTAAGAGCGGATGCATTAAATGAACAAGAGATGCCTAACCTCTACGAGTTTGCGCAGGAAAATCAGAATTTCCGTAACCACTACAGTTCAAGCAATGACACCTATGGTGCATTCGGTTTGTTCTATGGTTTGCCAACCAGTTACGCTTCAAGCATTCAGGCGCAAGGATCTTCACCCGTCATGCTTGACGTCCTCAAAGAGCAGGGTTATAGCTTTGGTTTATTCAGTGGTAATGGCTTTGAAGATGACCTTTATCCAGAGATCATTTTCAGAAACCTAAACTTGGCTGAACAACTAGACGGACAACAAACGCATACTGACAAACAGTCCATCGCCGATTGGAATAAATGGCTAGTAGAAAACGCTCAGCAGCCTTGGTTTAGCTACATCGAGGTAACCGCCGTTGATAACTTTGAATCGATTCCTTCAAATACTGATGAAGAAATGTCAGCAAGCGAACGATTTAAAAAGGCGTATGAGTTTGCGGTTAAATCAGCAGATAAAACCGTTGCCAGCGTAATTAATGAGTTAAAAGAAACTCAATTACTCACAAATACTGTGGTTATTATCACTTCAAATCACGGCAGTGAGTTCAATGAAACTAATACGAATAGCTGGGGTGCAAACAGCAACTACAGCCGTTATCAGTTGCAAGTACCAATGGTGATTCATTGGCCAGGCAGACTAGCGGGTGATTTCACTCACAGCACCAGTCACCTAGATCTGTCAGTGACGTTACTGCAAGACATGCTTGGGGTTTCATCGAACCCCTATGATTACAGTAGTGGTCGTAACTTATTTGATGAAAGTCGCCGACGTTGGATATTAGCTGGGGACTTAAGAGAACTAGCGTTAATAACCAATACGCAAACTACCGTGATCGATAAGTTTGGTAACTACAAACTATACGATAAAGATTACAAACGACTGCGCGACGATAGCCCTAAAATGCCAGTGCTAATGCAGGGCTTAACAGAGCTACAGCGCTTTTATACCAAAAGCAATTAATACCGTTTTTGCGCGTTTCATTCAAAAAAGCCCTCGAAGGAGGGCTTTTTGTTTACTAAAACAACAAACAACACAGAATTGAGCAGTAAACATGCAAACGGATAGATTTAGGGTTTACAAGTTTTTCAAAGCCTTATATTATTCTCGCCAACAACGGAGAGATGGCTGAGTGGTTGAAAGCACCGGTCTTGAAAACCGGCATACGTTAATAGCGTATCTAGGGTTCAAATCCCTATCTCTCCGCCACTTTTAGAAAGCCTGTTGAGAAATCAACGGGCTTTCGTCGTTTTAGCCTATGTGAAAACTTTACGGGATTTCTAAATCCCTAGTTGAACATAGCTCCAAAACTAGACGTCGCAACCTCCACCCTATTTAAGAAAGACGCCGCTAAGAAAGTGGCGGCCTCTTTCGTTTCTAGACGGATATCCCCAAAAAAGTAGCTGGTGTTCAGTGAGCACAATGGTCTCGTCTAGCGAACTTCTCTGGATCTACGTCCTTTTATAACAAGTTAATACAATTGATTACAATTATCATAAAGGTTACACTTGATGGGAGTTTACTCCTCATTCCTTGTATCAATATTTTAGCCAGAGAGTTCATACCTAGTAATCCATGCGAATTTTTTCCTCCACTATTTATCTCTGGATTCCTTTGATTCTATTATCAGTTTTGGGGTCTTGTTACTCACTTACCGCTTGGTCTAGTTTTTCGCTAAAGATCGCTCATGTATACCAGTATCTGTTTGAATTTGATCCTATGAGTATGGAGCAACAAATCATTTCTTCGATTCGTATGCCAAGAGTGCTGGCCGGTCTTCTGGTTGGCGCGAACCTTGCCGTTGCAGGATTAATGATGCAAGGGCTGACCAGAAACCCGCTTGCATCCCCCTCAATCTTGGGGATCAATGCCGGTGCAGCCTGCTTAATGGCACTGGCAAGTATCGGCGTACCCTTTTTAGAAAATATCCCAAGTGTATTAACAGCCTCGATTGGCGGGGTCCTCAGCGGTGCCGTTGTATTAACACTGGGTGGTTTCTTTTCTGCAAAACCTCACCCTCTCAAGCTCGTACTCGCAGGGATTGCCATCAATGCGCTTCTTGTCGGTGTGACCAGAGCGGCGGTGATATTGGCCGATGATCAAGCTTATTCCATCATCAGCTGGCTGGCAGGCTCTCTTTCTTCTGTCGAATGGCAACAATGGAACACATTATGGCCAACCAGCGTAATAGGATTGGTCGTTTCTCTTTTTGTGGCAAGACACCTTAACCTCCTTGCGCTTGGGTCAGACGTTGCCATCAGTCTGGGAATAAATATTAGGCTTACGAGAGCACTGACTTACCTCGCCGTCGTTTTACTTACGGCTTCCAGTGTCGCCGTCGCGGGACCAATTGGCTTCGTTGGTATGCTTGTTCCTCATATTGCCAAAAGATTTGTCGGTAACAACTTTATTACCCTCATCCCAGCGAGTGCTTTGCTTGGTGCTGCATTGATTGTTTGGGCTGATGCTTTGTCGCGATCGATTGCTTTTCCTGCCGAAACTCCGGTTGGTGTGATTACGGCACTTATTGGAACGCCTTGCTTTGTGTTTTTAGCCATGCGAAGTAAATCTTCATGAACAATATAAAACTCACTCTGCTCTCTTCTTCACTTTTGATTATCGCGATTCTAAGTCTGCTCGTTGGTGCATCTGACATTTCGATAAAACAGGTCTCATACACCCTACTCAGCGGTGGGGAGTTTGACTTCATTATCAATCAATACCGTTTACCACGTATCTTTCTTGCTATCGGCGTTGGTGCTGGCCTCGGGCTATCAGGTATGTTGGTTCAAGGCGTAATCCGAAACCCGCTAGCATCGCCAGATTTGATGGGAATAAGTGCGGGCGCAGGATTAGCCGCAACCACGTTATTAGTGATGTTTCCACAGGCGCCTACTCACTACTTACCTCTGGCCGCTCTTATCGGTGGTTTTGTTGCCGCCGGAATGATTCTGCTCGTCGGCTACAGAATACAACCAACCGCGGCAAGACTTGCGTTGATAGGTATCGCTATCAGTGCCTTTCTTTCCAGCTTTATTGATTTTTTAATGGTGGTACATCCGATAGAGATCAACACAGCCATGGTTTGGTTGACAGGTAGCTTATGGGGAAGAAACTGGGAGCAAGTCCCCTTTATATGGATAACTCTTGTTATCATGGTTCCGTTTGCCTATTGGTTAGCTTGGCGTCTTGATGTAATGGGGTTAGGAGAAGATAGCGCGACCTCACTCGGTATAAGACCAAAACGCATTAAGCTACTCTCACTGATTAGTGCCGTTATTCTTGCCAGCGTCAGCGTGTCTGTATGTGGCACGATCAGCTTTGTCGGGCTACTAGCTCCACACTTAGCAAGAATGCTTTTTGGCCATAATCATAAACTGCTTGTTCCCGGTGCTGCCTTGCTTGGTGCCTTCATGGTGCTGGTATCAGATACGTTAGCGAGGGGCATACACCCTCCTTTAGAACTTCCAGCTGGTGTTTTAACTTCTTTGATTGGCGCACCTTACTTCATTTTCTTATTGCAACGTTACAAGGGGTGGTGATGATCGCTGCAAATAATTTAAAAGTTTCTTATGGCGACAAGGTCATTATTGAAGCGCTCAATCTTACGCTTCCAAAGGGAAAAATTACCGCTCTTATTGGGCCAAATGGATGTGGTAAGTCAACGTTATTGAAAACACTAGCGCGAATCAATATTCCTACCAGCGGTGAGGTTCTTCTGAATGATAAAGCATTAAAATCATACCGAGACAAACATCTTGCCCAAGAAATGTCATTATTACCTCAAGTGTTAGAAACACCAGAGGGTATAACGGTGCGACGCCTTGCTGAATACGGCCGCTCACCATACCTTTCTCACTGGGGTCAGTTGGGCGAGCATGACAAGAAGATCGTCGCTAGTGCGCTGCGAGAAACTGGCGTAGAGGACTTCGCTGAACAAACCGTTGAATCCTTATCCGGAGGCCAAAGACAAAGGGCCTGGATAGCGATGATTCTGGCGCAAGATACCAATATTGTAATGCTGGATGAGCCCACCACCTACCTAGACCTGTCTCACCAGATTGAGCTGATGAAAATCATGAGAGAGATGAACAACAAAGGAAAAACGGTGATCGTCGTATTACACGATTTAAATCAGGCATGTCGCTACTGTGATCACTTAGTCGTACTCAAAAAAGGTCAGCTCATAGCGCAAGGTACGCCTAATGATATTTTCACCGAAACCCTGCTTAAGGATGTATTTTCGCTCGACGCAAGAGTTATTCAAGACCCTGTCGCTAACACCCCTATGTGTATTGCCCACTGAGAACGAGCGTTGTTTGAACTGTCTCTTAATCTAACCACTCACCATCACAAGGTTAAGAGGCAGCTTGTTGCGAAACGTTAGCTATACACTTCCAAACTCGCCTGAATCAAATTCATATGAATCGGGACAAGGTCTTGGTGATTGCTTCGGTACCCACCACCAACTACGGCTGCTACCGGAATGCCGCGTTCTTTCATTAACTGCATCAAGAAACGGTCACGCTCAAGTATGCCTTGCGTAGACACATCAAAATAACCAAGTTCATCGTCGGTGTGGATATCAACCCCAGCATCATAAATCACCATATCAGGGCGATGCAGATTCAGCGCCATTTCAACCACTTCTTTAAATGTCATTAAGAAGGTTTCATCATCGGTTCCCCTCACCAGAGGCACATCCAAATCAGATTCCGGTTTTCTAGCGGGGAAATTTTTATCACAGTGGAAAGAGAGCGTGACGATATCGGCTTCTTCCTGACACAAGGTGGCCGTACCATCACCGTGGTGTACATCACTATCAATGATTAAGATTTTATCTACATCGTCGTGATCCAGCATATGCTTTGCCGCAATCACAAGGTCGTTAAACAGGCAGAAACCACTGCCGAAGTCTCTGTGAGCATGGTGATATCCACCACTCAAATGCAAAGCCACGCCGTGTTTCAGCGCTTGTTCAGCCGTCAAAACCGTACCAGCAGCAGAAGTCAGCGTTCTGGTTATCAATGCTTCACTCCAAGGAAAGCCTATACGACGCATTTTGGCCGCAGGCATCGTGCCACTGACCAATAAATCCACGTACTCCGCCTCGTGAACTCGCTTAATATCTGCTACAGAAAGTGCGATTGGCTCGAAAAACTGCACGCGCTCTTGCCAGTTTTCGCTCACTAGCTTTTCTTGTACTGCCTCATAGAGGTATTGATACTTCATGATTGGGTAGCGATGCCCTGCTGGCAAATCAAGTTGTGAGTAT
This sequence comes from Vibrio sp. J1-1, assembly GCF_021728395.1. GTDB lineage: Bacteria > Pseudomonadota > Gammaproteobacteria > Enterobacterales > Vibrionaceae > Vibrio. Next base: position 316,475 of record NZ_JAKKCM010000006.1, read on the forward strand.
ATTGGGTGATAAATAAGTGGCAGCATCGGAGGTTCTTTTCATCAATGGTGGCAAAATAGTACCAAGTTCAACCATTGAATAAAATGCAATTTCACTGCTAAAGTTTTAAAAGCGAATACGATAACTCGACAACAAATATGGATAAGGGAATCAGATGAATTCTACCGTTTTTATTACCGGTGCAAATCGCGGTATTGGATTGAGTTTAACTAAGCTATACATCGACAATGGCTGGCAAGTACACGCGACAACTCGCAACTTAGCGAACAGCGACGAATTAGTAAGTTTAAGCGACCAACATTTCTCTTTAACACTTCATGAGCTTGATGTCACCGACTACCAACGAGTCGCCAAACTGGCCCAGACTCTGCCCCCAATCGACTTATTAATTAATAATGCCGGTTACTTTGGCCCTAAAGGTTGGGGATTTGGCAATACCGACGTAGAAGAATGGCGTAATGTCCTTGAGATCAACACGATAGCACCGCTAAAACTAGTAGAAGCCTTCTATCCATTATTACAACAGGGCCAAATGAAAAAGATCGCCTGCCTTTCTTCTAAAGTCGGCAGTATGACCGAGAATACGTCTGGTGGCGGTTATATTTATCGTTCGTCTAAAGCTGCGCTTAACTCGGTGGTGAAAAGTTTAAGCAACGATTTAACAGACCAAGGGTTCACGGTTCTTGCCCTTCATCCAGGCTGGGTTCGCACAGAGATGGGCGGGCAAAATGCTTTGATTGACGCTGAATTCTCAGCCGCCGGACTTGCTAACGTGATTGATGAAAGCACACAAGACAGTTCCGGACATTTTATTAATTATGATGGCACTGAAATACCTTGGTAGACGTATTCCGACTCAAGATGATACAAAAGGCGCAATAGAGAAGAATGCGGCTTGTTTGAATAGTAAAGTTTAAGGCGAAAGCAGCAAGTTTCAGTGCCGCTTTGTTTTTAAGTTGACTTACGTTTTGGTGTACCAGACTTAGAAGCGCTGCCTTTCGAATAACTGCGTTTCTTGCGCTTAAAAGCAGGGCGCTCGACTTTAGGTAAGTGTCGTAAAGACTCAGGAATTGGCCCTGACTTAACCTCTCCCATCAGGCTATCTATTCTCTGCTCCAACGCTTGCATAAACGGCTGATAGGCTTGATTTTTCTCTGCCATTCCCTGCAATTGGAACTCCCAGTGCGCCGTCATATCCGGATAAGTCGCATCTTGGGGAAGCGCATGAACCAAACCTCGGCCAGCAGGTGAGCTTAAAATCGATTTACCTTGACGAGTCAAAAGCTGGCGCTTGAAGAGTGTATCGAGAATTCCAGCTCGAGTAGCTTCGGTTCCTAGACCATCCGTATCACGTAGGATCTTTTTCAATTCTTTATCTGCAACATAGCGGGCAATTCCCGTCATGGCCTGCAACAGTGTCGCTTCGGTAAAGTGTTTTGGCGGCTCTGTCTTGCGGTCTTTTATTTCCCCTTCCCGACAGGTTAGCACCGTGCCTTCCGCTAAAGGCGGTACAGCATCAATGCCATCGTCTTCTTTGTCTGTTTTACCCATCAAAGCCTTCCAACCCGGAGAGACAAGCTGACGACCTTTCGCAATAAAAGTGCCCCCAGCAATATCAAATACCAGTTTAGCTTCGGCGTATATGGCCGCAGGGTAAAACTGCATTAGATATTGTCGTGCAATTAGCTGGTACACCTTCATCTCATTGCCGGATAACGCGTTCACGTTAGCTTGCTTAGGCGTCGGAATGATCGCGTGGTGCGCATCCACTTTTTTGTCATTCCATGCTTTCGATTTGATCGTTAAATCCGCGCCCTGAACCGCGCTTTGTAGCTCTTTGGCATTGTTATCAATTGCCGAAGTCACTGAACCCGCTTGTGCGTAGTGCTCCATCGGCAGGTAACGACAATCCGAACGCGGGTAAGTGATCAGCTTATGCTTTTCATACAACGCCTGGCAGGTATCCAGGACTTGCTGAGCACTCATGCCAAAACGCTTTGCCGCATCAATCTGCAATGCAGACAAAGAATAAGGTAACGGCGCTGACTGCTTGGTTTGTTTTTGCTCAGACTCTTTTACCGTGGCAGGTTGGGTCTTGATACGAGCAGCGACATTCTCCACCAGTTTTCGGTTCAGAACGCGCCCTTCCTCATCTTGCCAAGGTTTACAAGCCTCACTTGGTTTCCATCTCGCACGAATATCAAATGCGCCGTTTTGATCTTGATAGGGAATTAACGCATGCAAGGTGAAATAGTCTTTGGATACGAAGTTTTCGATTTCTTCATCTCGGCGAACCACCAAGCCAAGCACTGGCGTTTGTACTCTTCCTACTGACAACACACCTTGGTATCCAGCTTTTTGCCCCAGTAATGTGTAGGCGCGTGACATGTTCATACCATAGAGCCAATCCGCTCGAGATCGAGCCAGTGCAGATACCGAAAGCGGGATAAAGTCACGATTACTGCGTATTGAGTTCAGTGCCCGCTTTACTGCAGGTAAGTTCAAATCGGAAATCAATAGACGTTGTGTCGCTTGTTTCTTGGTTTTAGACAGCTTGCAGTAATCGAGTACTTCATCAACCAAGAGCTGACCTTCACGGTCCGGGTCTCCAGCATGAATCACTTCCGTCGCCTCTTTCAGCAATTTACGAATCACCGTCAATTGCTTACTGGCACTCTTTCTTGGCCTTAACTGCCACTGTTCAGGAACAATAGGCAGATCCGCCATATTCCACTTTTTGTAGCGTTCGTCATAAGCATCAGGCTCTACCTGCTCTAATAAATGACCGATACACCAAGTCACCACATCTCCATTACCACAGCGAATAAAGCCTTGGTCTTTCTTTTGAGGGTTCGGAAGTGCGGCAGCGATCGCGCGGCCTAAACTTGGTTTTTCAGCAATAAACAGACGAGACATAAGCTTTGGAAAGTAATAATAATTAGGGCCACATTATCGAATGTAGCCCTAATAAATCAAGAAAAACTGTATAGATAGACAGTAAAATTGTGGTTAGCGTTTATTGAAATACAACAAACTTCGACAAATCACGCTCCGGCACTTTCATTGGTGTGACATCTGCCGTACCTAAGTAAAGGAAACCGACGATTTGATCTTCACCTTCAAGTCCAAACGCTTTGTGCACTTCAGGATGGAACATCCATGGTCCTGAACGCCAGAAACCTTGGAAACCCTGTGCAACTGCGGCCATTTGCATCGCTTGAACAGCACAACCCGCCGAAAGGTACTGCTCTAGTGCAGGCACTTTTTCATGTGGCGTCACTTTTGCAATAACCGTAATTACCATAGGTGCGCGGAATGGTGCATTTTTCAGCTTCTGAACCACCGCTTCTTCACTGTTGTCCGCTAGCGCTGCTTTAACCAAAATATCAGACAGTTTATTCAGGCCTGTACCTTGCGAAATCACAAAGCGCCAAGGCGTTAAACCCGCATGGTCAGGCGCGCGCAGGCCAGCACGTATGATATTTTCCAGCACTTTACCTTCTGGTGCGGGCGCGGATAACTTGCCGACAGAACGGCGGTTAAGCAAGAGATCGAGAGCTTCCATGAACTGGTCCTTATTGAATCTAACTTGTATTTTGTCTGCTGGTCACTTTAGCACAATCTACACAGCTGAATAACAATCAGTTTTTTGGGGATTTTGCCTTTTTCGCAAAATACTATATTCCATTTCGAATGGAGATAAAAAAGCTGCGCACAATGCGCAGCTTTTCAGAACGTGTATGCGTAAATGCGTTTTTAGAGCTTCACTGCGAGCTTCACACCCTGACGGATTGCTCGTACGGCATCCAGCTCACCAGCGTGGTCAGCGCCACCGATAATATGTAGCTTATCACCTAGCTGAGACCATTTATCTTCAAACGGGCGGACCGATTCCTGACCAGCACAGATAACCACTTTATCCGCATTCAGCACTTGTGATTTGCCATCAACCTGAATGTGTAATCCACGATCATCGATTTTTTCGTAAGAAACACCACCCAGAAGGTGAACACCACGTTTTTCCAGAGTACGTTTATGGATCCAGCCTGTTGTTTTACCCGGACCTTTACCGACTTGCCCTTGGCGACGTTGTAATACCCAAACCTCTTTGTCACTTACTGAGTCAGGGAAAGGATACAAACCACCTGGTTGTGAAATCTCTTTATCAATACCCCACTCATGTAGCCAGTCATCCAACGTATGATCAACAGGCTCAGTAATCATGGTGGCAATATCAACACCGATACCACCAGCACCGACAATTGCGACTTTTCTACCAACAGGTGTCTTTTCACGGATCAACGTTTGGTAATCCACAACTTTTTCCGGATTATCAATGCCTTCAATCTTCACTTTACGTGGCTCTACGCCAGATGCCATCACGACTTCATCATACTCGGTGAGTAAATCAAAGTTCGCTTCAGTAGAAAGATGCAGATTGACACCGGTCTCATCAAGACGGTTAGCAAAATAGCGAATCGTTTCACGAAATTCTTCTTTACCCGGGATCTGCATAGCCAGGCGGAACTGCCCACCAATACGGTCATTCTTCTCGAACAAATCAACTTTATGGCCACGCTCTGCCAATGTTGTTGCACACGCAAGGCCAGCAGGACCAGCCCCTACGACGGCAATGTTCTTTTTCTTCAGCGCAGGCGCAACAACGATTTCGGTTTCATAACACGCTAATGGGTTAACCAAGCAGGTTGCACGCTTACCCTTAAATACGTTGTCCAGACAGGCTTGGTTGCAGCCGATACAGGTATTGATGAACTGCGCTTTCTCCTGCTCTGCTTTCGCCACAAAATAAGGATCAGCCAAGAACGGGCGAGCCATTGAAACCATATCAGCATGCCCAGAAGAGAGAATACGCTCTGCTTCATCCGGCGTATTAATGCGGTTACAGGTAATGATTGGCACCGATACATGCGGCTTCACTTTCTCGGTTACCCAAGTAAACGCACCACGAGGTACTTGTGTCGCGATTGTTGGAACGCGAGCTTCGTGCCAGCCAATGCCGGTATTGATGATGGTTACGCCTGACTCTTCAAGTGCTTTAGCCAGTTCAATCACATCCTCAAACGTGCTGCCCTGCTCAACGAGATCCAACATGGAAAGACGGAAAATAATGATGAACTTATCACCCACAGCTTTTCGTACCGCTTTCACGATCTCCAGTGGGAAACGCATACGTTTTTTGTAACTACCGCCCCACTCGTCGTAACGCATGTTGGTGCGTTTACACAGGAACTGGTTAATCAAATAACCTTCCGAACCCATCAGTTCTACACCGTCATAGCCAGCGATCTGAGCCAGTTCCGCACTTTTGGCAAAATCTTCAATCGTGCTCTTGATTTGACGCTCGCTCATTTCACTTGGAGCAAACTTAGAAATCGGCGCTTTGATACCCGATGCACTTTGCGCCAGCGGATGCATGGCATAGCGGCCTGCGTGCAGAATTTGCAGCGCAATTTTGCTTCCGTGTTTGTGAACAGCTTCGGTGACGACTTTATGCGCTTCTGCATGCTTAGGTTTACTGAATTCCGCGCTCAGAGGGTGCAATCGGCCACGAAGGTTTGGAGAGAAACCTCCTGTTACGATCAGTCCAACGCCACCTTTCGCGCGTTCTTCATAAAACGCGGCCAGCTTTTGCAAGCCTTCCTTGTCTTCTTCTAAGCCAGTATGCATTGATCCCATCAGAACTCGGTTACGTAATTGAGTGAAACCGAGATCCAGTGGTTTTAATAGGTTTGGGTACAGTGCAGACATTACTAAACATCCATTTTTATTATCTTGTGGGATGACATTACGTTCTGTGAACCAAAAAATCAAACAGGTGTTTACATTTTTGTAACACCGATCAATCTAGCTTTAAAATATGCCAATTGTGGGTGGAGCGTGATAAGCTAAAAACACGTTATCTTTTGAGATCTTAGAGATAAGAACCCATAATTTGTAAAATTACGAATTGGTTATCTCGTGATGGAGACATGATGAAAAAACTCTTCAAATTTATTGGTCTGATATTTAAAGGCTTATGGAAAGGCATCACATTTGTCAGACTTGCTCTGGCTAACCTGCTTTTCCTCCTGATGATCGCCGTTTTTTACTTTGCGTTTACCTACACTGGAGAAGGTCGACCTGTTGTAGAGAAAGAGTCTGCGCTTGTCATGAATTTATCCGGCCCAATCGTCGAACAACGACGCTATACGAACCCGATGGACTCCTTCACAGGCTCACTGATTGGTAAAGAGTTACCAAAAGAAAACGTATTGTTCGATATCGTCGATACCATCCGCTATGCCAAAGATGACCCTAAAATTACTGGTTTAGTTTTATCTCTGCGCGAGATGCCAGAAACAAACTTAACTAAGTTACGCTATATCGCCAAAGCGCTAAACGAATTCAAAGCGTCTGGTAAACCGATTTACGCTGTCAGCGATTTCTACAATCAAAGTCAATATTACCTCGCTAGCTACGCCGATAAAGTGTACCTAGGGCCAGACGGTGGAGTCCTGATTAAAGGCTACAGCGCCTACTCGATGTACTATAAATCGCTGTTAGAAAAATTAGATGTGTCCACGCATGTGTTCCGTGTTGGCACTTATAAGTCGGCAATAGAACCATTCACGCGAGACGGTATGTCCGATGCAGCGCAAGAATCTGCGACACGTTGGATCACTCAACTTTGGAGTGCATTTGTCGATGATGTCGCAACCAACCGTAAAATTGATGCCAAAGTTCTGAACCCAACCATGGACGAGCTGTTAACGGAAATGCGTTCTGTTAATGGCGATATTGCGAAGCTATCGCTTAAACTAGGCTTGGTCGACCAACTAGCAACTCGCCAAGACATTCGTACCCTGTTTGCAAAAGAGTTTGGTAGCGACGGTAAAGACAGCTACAACGCGATCAGCTATTACGACTATCAGGCGACAATGCACCCTGACTACACTACATCAGAGGATGATATAGCCGTGGTTGTTGCGAGCGGCGCAATAATGGATGGCCAACAACCAAGAGGTACTGTCGGCGGTGATACGGTGGCAAGCCTTCTTCGTCAAGCACGCAACGATAAGAACGTTAAAGCGGTTGTTCTTCGCGTAAACAGCCCGGGTGGCAGTGCCTTTGCGTCGGAAGTGATTCGCAACGAAGTCTCCGCATTGAAACAAGCAGGTAAACCCGTTGTGGTGTCAATGTCGAGCTTAGCGGCCTCCGGTGGTTACTGGATTTCTATGAGTGCAGATAAAATTGTCGCTCAACCAACCACACTGACGGGATCCATCGGTATCTTCAGCGTGATTACCACCTTCGAAAAAGGTTTCAGTAAACTTGGTATCCATACTGACGGCGTTGGTACGTCACCTTTCTCAGGTGACGGACTGTCAACCGGTCTGTCAGAGGGCACATCTCAAGCTATCCAAATGTCAATTGAACACGGCTACCAGCGCTTTATTTCTTTGGTCGGTGATAATCGTGGGATACCAGTTGAAGAAGTAGATAACGTGGCTCAAGGTCGCGTGTGGACAGGTCAGGATGCCATGTCATATGGTTTGGTAGACCAAATGGGTGACTTTGATGATGCTGTCGATCTCGCGGCGAAACTGGCAAATGTCACGGACTACAACCTCTACTGGGTTGAAGAGCCACTTTCACCAGCGGAGATTTTCCTCGACGAATTCATGAATAACGTCAAAGTATCCCTTGGTATTGATGTAACAAGCATGCTGCCGCAGAGCTTGCAACCTGTCGCTCAACAGCTAAAACAGGATGCGAGCATTCTACAGAGCTTTAATGATCCAAGAGGTCAATACGCTTTCTGTTTGAACTGCCAAGTTCAATAGCTTTGCTTAACGAGTCAAAAAGGGGCATATCTTAGTGATATGCCCCTTTTTATTACCCATCAATTCGTTATAATCCGCGCACTGCTCCCCCACATGAAAGTAAATAGAACGATGACTAGAAAACACATCTATATCGCTTATACCGGTGGCACCATCGGTATGCAAAAGTCCGATCACGGTTATGTGCCTATCGCTGGCTTTATGGAGAAACAATTAGCCGCGATGCCAGAGTTTCATCGTCCAGAAATGCCGGAGTACACCATCCACGAGTACGATCCATTGATCGATTCGTCAGACATGACCCCTGCCGACTGGCAGCAAATTGCTGATGACATTCGTGCTAACTACGACAAGTACGATGGTTTTGTCATTCTGCATGGTACAGACACAATGGCTTATACCGCATCTGCGCTGTCTTTCATGCTGGAAAACCTTGGCAAGCCAGTCATTGTGACAGGTTCTCAAATCCCATTGGCAGAGCTGCGCTCAGATGGTCAGGCAAACCTGTTGAACGCACTGCATATCGCGGCTAATTTCCCGATCAATGAAGTTACGCTGTTCTTCAACAATCAGTTGATGCGTGGCAACCGCAGTACGAAATCACATGCTGACGGTTTCAATGCCTTCACTTCACCAAACCTTGCTCCCTTGTTGGAAGCGGGAATCAATATTCAGATTAGCAATAGCGTGACAGTGGGTGCTCAGCCTGAAGGCGAATTTAAAGTGCACAACATTACACCTCAGCCAATTGGTGTTATCACCATGTACCCAGGTATTTCTCATGAAGTGATTCGCAACACGTTACTTCAGCCTGTAAATGCGATGATTCTGCTCACGTTTGGCGTGGGTAACGCACCACAAAACCCAGAATTGCTTGGTCATTTAAAAGAAGCATCGGAACGTGGCGTTATCGTGGTGAATTTAACGCAATGTTTAGCTGGTAAAGTTAACATGGGTGGTTACGCTACAGGCTGTGCGTTGGCTGATGCTGGAGTGATCAGTGGATTTGACATGACGCCTGAAGCGGCACTAGCCAAACTGCATTATCTTCTAAGCCAGAACCTGTCTTACGAAGAAGTAAAAGACAAAATGCAGCAAGTACTACGTGGTGAAATGAGCCTTTAAAAGCTCAATACTCAACACTTAAAACCTAAAAAGCCCAATGATTGAAGTGACCCCATAAAGTTGGACATTTCTATTAAGCGGCTTGTAAGGCCTGATTTCGATATTCAATCGGAGTCAGGCCTTTTAGTTTTGCCTTGATCCGTTTGGTGTTGTAATACTCGATGTATTCTTCAATTTTCTCTATAAGATCATTCGCGTCTTTGAAGGACTGATTATGGTACATCTCTGTCTTCAGCAGTGCGAAGAAGTTCTCAGCAACGGCATTG
>NZ_JAKKCM010000007.1:0-17238 GCF_021728395.1 Vibrio sp. J1-1
GACATACGCCATGATCAAAGCACTCAACAAGCTAACAGGGATAGGTATGCCCGAAACTCAGTATATCGTTTAAAATGCAAACGATTTTGCTAGTGTTCGCTCTCAAGTTGAATTCCGCAACAAAGCCAATGGATTCAACAAAAATAAGCTTTCTGACCCCAGTAACACCGTGATTCCATATGAGAAGGTAACATCGCTGCCTGATCAAATGAAAGTTGATACTGTCTCTGCTATAACTCGTGCAATCAACAACGGCGACCCACTCTTTTGCGAGTATTACTCCGAAAGTGGGAAAGGATGCGTATTTCGGTGATTGCGATCGCTCGTTTCGGTTTATTCCGATCACTTGATCCTGCCGTTTTTCTCTCTTCCTATTTTTACTCTAAGTGATCGGATTGCGCCAGTTTTCTCATCGACTCACCTCCCAGTTCTATTCGATGACTATTGTGTACCAGCCGATCCATTAGAGCGTCTGCGACAGTGGCGTTACCGATCATGTTGTACCACTCCTTTACAGGTAACTGACTGATGACGATCGTGCTGCTGTTTTGGTAACGATCTTCAATCACTTCTAATAAGTGACCTGCATGCTCTTGGGTTAGCTTTTCCATCCCCCAGTCGTCGAGGATTAGTAGAGCTTTCTTAGCCAACGATTGAAGTTGCTTTTGATAGCTACCATCCAGACGACCTGCGGTCAGGTCATCAAGCAGGCGAGTTAATCGGTAGTATCTGACCGTGTGTTGTTGGTCGCAGGCACTGGTTGCCAGTGCGCAGCCAAGATACGTTTTGCCAGCACCTGTTGGGCCTGTGATCAAGATATTCTGGTGCTTATGTAGATAACTGCCCGTTAGAAGTTCGCTCATCTGTTTGCGATTGAGATTTCGTCCCTCTTTGTAGATGAGTTGGCTCGGCTGAGCATCCACTCTCAGTTTGGCTTGTCGTTTTAAGCGTTGGATTTTTGTCTGATTGCGATTCAAGATTTCACTTTCCAGAAGTAGGCTTAGCCTTTCCTCGAAGTCCAGCTCTGCGTAGGTGCTCAGTTGTTCTTGTTGCTGCTCTAACGCTTTCACTGCATGGCTCAAGCGGAGGGTTTTGAGTTGGTCGTTCAGTGCGTTCATTTGTATTTCTCCTAGTGATAACAGTTCGGGCCACGAACATTGCTGTGAACAAGGTTCGGCGTGCTCGTGCCGTCTTTGCTCAGTTGTCCTTCACGATTGTTCTTCAGCAGATTGTTGATGAAGGTGTAGTTCGGTTTTGTCAGCATCAGCGCATCTTTACAGGCTTGCTCTAAGCGCGATTCGCCATGCGCTTTACTCAGATTGAGCAGACCAAGACAGGAGCGATACGACTGCTCTGGATGAGGCTTGGAGTTGAGCATCTTATTGACGACTTCTCGTGTGGCTGGGCCGATATTGGCTCCCCAGTTGAGGTAAGCGTCCAGGCGACCACTTCTGATGTTGATGATTACTCGGCATGTGCTCTGGTTGGGTGCTGTTTCCGCGCTCTCTTTGGCTGCGTGGATGCTGGGCGACCAAGTTACCTTGATGGTAGATCTGCACCAGACGGCTGGAGGCTTCCAGTTCGACATGGTGACCAACAAGTTGATGGGGAACCGAGTAGTAGTGGCGGCGATATTCGATGTGATAGTCAGGCCCGACCTTAGCTCGTTTGGTTTCGGTATACAGGTAACGCAGTTTGGGGAGGGGCTTTAACGCAGGCTTATCGAGTTTGTCGAACAGCGCTTTGCGGCTCGCGCCATATTGTTTCATCTCACGTTGGTTTAAGTCATTCATAAGCTCACGGATGGCGAGATTCAGCGCCTTGAAGGTATGGAAGGTTTGGTGTCGCAGCCGCATCATGATCCAGCGTTCCACTAGGAGCACGGCATTCTCTGCCTTGGCCTTGTCTTTCGGTTTGTAAGGGCGAGCGGGCATCACTGCGGTTTGATAGTGATTAGCTAGTTTTTGATAGCTGTCGTTAAGTCTCGGCTCATAACGATTGGCTTTGGTGACCGCGCTACGTAGATTATCGGGAACCAAGAGCTGTGGTACACCACCGAAGTGTTCGAACGCATTAGCATGCGCCTCTAACCAGTAGGGCTTCCCTTGGCTGGGGAAGGCTTCAACATAGGTGTAATAGGACGCGCCTAAGGTCGCGACGAACACTTCCGCTTCACGCACTTCTCCTGTGTCAGGGTTGACCACCTGAAGCCTCGGCCCACAGTAGTCGATAAACAGCTTATCACCCGCAACATGAAGCTGGCGCATGCTGCGCTTTTGGGTTTTGAACCAGCGAGTGAAGTGCTCACAGAACTGAGTGTAAGCGTAAGCTTGCTCTTGATATTGCTCATGATATTCCTGCCAGAGCAGCATCTTCGTCATGCCTTTACGTCTGAGTTCGACTGCGTATTGAGTGAAGTCTGGCATGACTTTATCGCGACTGGCTTTCTTGCTGTGATACAGCGCTTGCGTGAGATCAGCATCGCTGCAACTTTCGGGTAGAGGCCAGCCAAGTTGGCTTTGTTTAAAGCGAGTCAGGAGTTCCGATATGGTGGACGGGCCGAGTTTCAAGCAAGAAGCGATACCACGATTGGAGAGACCGCAGTCGTACTTAAGGCGTAATACCTCTTTGATTTTGTTCATTGGAGTTCTCTTTTTGGTCATTATCGCTTCCTTACCTTCTTGTTTAAGAAGTAAAGAATAGCGAGTTATTGATTTAAAAGAGAAAAAGGAAGGGTTTCGGGCATTCCGATCACCGATTTCGGAGTTAGGCTAAAAGTGATCGGATAATCGCGGAATCAGTGATCGGTTTAAACCGAAATGGGTGATCGGATAATCCCGAAATGACTGATCGGAATGCTCCGAAATACGCAATATGTACTTTCTCGCGTGATTATCATCATCAAACCGATCTTCTGATTGCTGGAGCTCGTCCCGGGCTTGTATCACTGTAAAGCGATCCAAGTTTCTATTTATCAAAAGGTTATAAATTGGATGACTGAGCTTTTTGGTTCTTTTCACTGTAACCTCTAAACACCACAAAACTTAGGATTGCTAAGTATACAAAAATAAGTAAAACTTAGACAATCTAAGTTATCTATAGGTATAAAAAAGAATGTCTAAGTGGAAAACCCGATCCCAGCGAGGCTCAAAGCAGCGCGTAAAAAAGCTAAAATCACCCAAAAAGATCTTGGGGTAAAAATTGGAATGGAAGAAAGCTCTGCAAGTGGTCGAATGAACCATTACGAAAAAGGTCGTCATGTCCCTGATATCGGAACATTAACCCGTATGGCTGAAGAGTTGGATGTACCGCTGAATTATTTCTTTTGTAAGGATGAAGTGACGGCTGAATTGGCTTGTCTGATTGATAAGTTGAGCGATGAAGAGAAGGCGGGGTTGTTGGAGAGCCTGAACGTGAAAAGTAATCGCTAAGCTTTAAGCCCATTTTTGCTCAATAGCATGCTCAACGGAATGGCATCAGTAAAGCGAGGGGCAAGTATTTTATCTTCAGTGGTCATTGCATTTAGGTTGTAAGCAGAACCAGAGTCAAATTGATGAAGACTAAGCTCCTCTAAAGGACGATCAAAAGGGTTATCCAGGTAGGGGAACTTAAATGCAAAAGTGCGTGACAATATTACTTTGTCGATCGTATCCGCATTCTCGTTGAAACTCATAAGTAGCGCATCTTTCAAGAAGTGTTTTAACGCTCGACACTCCCCTCGACACATTACAAACAAAGGAAATAGCACTTCATTCTTTGTAAGCACAGGTGGCTCATCAAAACCCATCCTTGAACTCAAACCCGCGACAAATCTGGCAAAATGTTTTTTTTGTTCTAAGTCAACCTCATAAGATGCTGTTCTACTCGAACGACTGTTGGCTTTCAACAACTTGAAATAATGTATCTTTCTTCTCCAACTTAGCCGCGAGTTCCATTGTGATTCAGTCGCTATCACATCAGCATAAGGCATACCCACTAACACAAACGAGACTCTTGCTTCTTCACTTATATATTTAAATGTGTTGGCAATAACTTGTCTCTGTTCTGCGGTTGAAAACTCAACGAGCTCTTGAATTTCATTAACAATAATAAGCTCTACAGATTTACGTTTAAGTTGCTTTACAACAGCTTCACCAAGACCAATTTCATTGTGACGCCGGACACCTCTTCCTCCTGATTTACAATCCAAATCAACCAAAAATTGGGTAAGCGTGTTCTGTTCATTGATACGGCTTGGCACTCTAGTGCTTAATACCGGCTGCTTCCCCCAAGTTGAACCAGAATGAAAACGTGACAAGTAGTTATTGATCAAAGCCGTCTTTCCACTTCCAGCCTCACCAGTTAACAGAAAAGATTCCGGCTCACCACCAAGGGTATGATTAAAACGAAGTTGATCGAAAATAGAATATATTTCAGTTATCGCGGGATACTCGATAAAGCAAGTTTCAAAAGATTTTAGCTGCTCAAATTGCTTTGGTGTTAAGTTCAAATTAATACCCTTCAATATCTTCAAAATCATCGTCTGCTAAGTACTCTGAAGCATCGGAGACAACCTCAGATTGATGCTTAACCGGAGTCGTATTGATTGAGCTTGGTCCCTCAGAACCCACATCATTAAACTTTGCTAGTTTCGAAGTGTTACCTGTTTTGGGAAGGTTGGGCTTGCGACTTTTAGCACTACGGAATCTATCGGTTTCTTCCTGAATACGTTTTTTCATATACAGAAATGTATCCGCAAGAGCCTCTTCATCAGCAAGCTGCTTAGTGTTAAGCCTGCGTACTTTTTGTATGCGTTCGTGTTCAAAAAGTGACAGTCCGTTCGTATATCCGCTGTTGTCTACCGCTGGAACTTTTATGTACCTCTTCTCTGATTCTAGGTAAACATGAATGTAGCTAATATCAGAAGGGTCTGTTTTGGTCTTAACAAAGAGCTTTTTACCATTGTTAGATGTGCAATATTTCCGGTATTCAATTAGCTCGGCGGACTGATAACGTAAGTTATGAAGCCTGATCCCTGCAACTCCAATGGTTCTGTGTCTGAGTAATCCTAACTCTACTCTGAGTTGCTCCTTCTCAGTTCCGTCATAGTAAGACGGAGTCCATTTCGATTGGTTCCACTTGTGGTATGGAATCCCACGCTCTCTAGAATCTGGTGCCATGTGGTAATAATCGACAATCCACTTATGGAGTAATTCAAGAAATATCGATACCCTGACCACCGCATCCTTTTTAGGGTTATAATCTTGTAGCTGAGTCGGGTTAGCAAATGTTTTACCAGGCAAAGAATTAACTAACCCTTTATTCATTTGATCGAACAATTTTTCGATTCCTGACTTTCGCCATGGTTTAGCAGCTTGGCTGTATTGAATGTCTGACACCAAAGGCCGTAACGAATCTTCCAAGCTTTGACTCCAAAACTCGGCACCATTGTCGACAACCAAACAATCAATCTTACCGTGACAAGGCCATTCTTTCTGAATGGATGGATACTTTTCTTTAATCCAGTTCTTATCCAAAAGTGAATTCAACAGTGCCTTTCTAACAGAGTCAAAGCTAGGCTCTCTAAAGTTGATGCTGCAACCAACGATACATTTACTGAATCGATCATAAAGCATCGTGAGATAGGGACGGCCCAAAGGAATATCTAACTCATCATCAATCAAAATCACAGGAACGGGGGTATGGTCTATTTCGAGAAACTCCATTGGTTTGGCCGCAGCTACCTGCTGACCAACCGATCGAAACTCCCGATCTGCATACCGTTTACCAAACCTTGCAATCGCTACTTCATAAGGAGGTAAGTTATTTATTCGATTGTAAAAAGTACGTTCGCTAATCAGCTTAATTTTTCCTTCGACAATCCCACGATTTATTTGAATCACTCGACTCTTATAATATCGATAAGCTTCTGCAACACTAAGTTGTTCGCGAGTCAGGTATATGTTCTTAATTGCTTCATCGATCAAGGGTTGTGAATCCATTTCTTTTTGGCGATTCCCCTTAAAACTATGTTTCGGAATAAGTGCACATGAGTCTTTTCCTGCCTCAAAGTAGGCTTTCTTCCAATCTGCTAATGTTCGCCAACCTGGGGGAATAAGTTGTAATTCTGATTCAACGAGACTTAAGATTGGATTTAAGTTTTTCTTGGTCCACCCACCTTTTAAGCGTTTTTCCACAAAAGCAATGACTTTTATACGGCGAAGAACCTCTTTTTGCACCTTGTTGGGCAAGCTATCTATGGTTGAAGATATTTCAATGTGTTCTTGAATTAGCCCTATTGGAGGCAGCTGTGACTCTTCTTCCGAAGCTTTAAACTCATCAAAGAACCCAAATATATTATTGGAATCCGATGGCATAGTTAGCACCAAACGTAAGTTTCGAGGCCAAATCCAATATTGCTGGGGTCTGCTTTAACTTGCCCCGAAGAGATCCAAGGCAGAGTGGAGATAAGCGTGTCTTGCTCTGATAGACCGAAATACAAAGATACCTCTTGCAGCTTCACCATTTGCTTGCGTTGAATAAACGCTAAAACAAGCTTTTGAAATTCGGTCACTGTGCGCAATCCAGAATAGCGGTGTAGTAACTTAAAGTTGTCTAACTTTGGCCCCATTCTAATTTGTTTCTCAGTAACCAAAACTAAGCGTCTATTGAACTCATTCAACGCAACTCTTTGCTTCTCTTCAAAACGCTCCCTGAAAGCGGGTTTTAAGATCTGACTAGAATGTTTTACCTCGAAAAATGTTGATTGTTCCTTGTGATCCGTTACTAAAAAATCTGGAGCATATCTGCACTTACGATTATTGAATTGATAGTGGAAGCCAAAAGGTTGGGAAGTGAAGCTTTTGATGTTTGCGTTGTATTCTAGGTGAAAGCAGAAATCGAATTCCAGAATGGAGAGAGTACGAACAACTGCGTCATTCTTCAAGCTCATAAACTTGCAGATATTGTGAACGTGGGGAGGTTTTTGGTTTGGTCGAACTGAGTGTGGGAACCTTTGTTGTAACGTACAAAAAATAGACTATTAAGACTTATGCGGCGAATATGAAAAAAGCCTGCAATGTATTTAAACACTGCAGGCTTTTCAATGGGTGGGACCCCAGCCACATCCCGGCACACAAGTCACACGCTGCGGCTGCTTCCTTCCGGACCTGACCGAGTTCACGAGCTATTGTTGCGAGAGGACCAGAGCCCCATAATTCTTTTGTTGAGGGCTTGCCTCAAACGATGGGGCGATTATTCAGTATCAGACCTCATAATGCAAGGGCAAAAACCTTTAATTTCACCAATTAGCGTTCGTTTGAACAAAACTCGGTCAATCTAGGATTTACTAAGAACTTATAGCTCTGCTTGCTCATCACTGCTGCGCAGGATGTAATCCGTCATCCACGCCGTACCCAACAAACAGATCCACACGACAAAAACGGGCTTAGGTACATCTGTTGCAGGGCTTACAACCAGAGCAGCAAAACCTACGGTAGGTAACGTCCAACAAAGCAGCTTACTCCAGTGAATGGATTGTTTGATCTTTGTTAGTGTCTCCATTGAGGCAAGCATACCTGTCAGACAGAGCGCCACCAATGCGGCGTAGGTTAAATCTGCCACCCATAAAGGCAGTAACAATAGCAATGGCCACCAGCTGTGCTTATTCGAAGTCTTCCAATGAGTGATTGACCACCACATGACGAGGACAGCAAGCGTCTGCACAACGGTTACCGATGCTGAGCCTTCCAACTTTCCACCCTGCTGGGTGACCATAATGCCGACCTGCAAGGTCAAAACAATTAATCCGGTGGTCAGCAATACCCCAAGAGAGCTTCGATGAGAGAACACCACCATTAACAGTGGGAATAGAATTAAGACCCCAATAGATAACGCAATGGGCTGTATCGAGAGTGTGGCTCCAAATGCCATCATAGCGCCAAGCAGCACTAAACCTGCTAGTCCGCCTTGGGGCAGTAGCCATAATGCCGGGATCATGAGAGCGAGAACAGGGAGATCACCGCCACTTAAACTCATTGCTTTGGCACACACTACCGCGAGTAAAATCGTAATAAAAAACTGGATTGTAGAAAAAATCATAGCGCCTCCTGGCTTCCCCACCGACTTGGAACTCAACGACAAAAAGCACGGACTCATCAGTCGTTAAGTGGGTCTAGACATCATTTTGTATTTCAACAGAGTTCACCAACATCACTTCGCTGCGAAAATGTAACGGCGTTAAAGCGCGAAAAACTAGGGTGCTACAAGCGTCAATAACTAATGGCGAAATACTGGCCGTCTGTATTACCATTCCTTGGCAATCCACAACGGACACTTTGAGTATGGACCAATTCTTAGCGCAAATCTTTGCTGTAATTCACCAAATTCCACCTGGGAAAGTCTCGACTTACGGCGAGATCGCAAAAATGGCAGGTTATCCGGGCTATGCGCGGCATGTTGGAAAAGCGCTTGGAAACTTACCGGAAGGCAGCAAGCTCCCTTGGTTTAGAGTCATTAATAGCCAAGGAAAAATATCGTTAAAGGGTCGGGATTTAGACAGACAAAAGAAGAAGCTAGAATCAGAAGGGATAGAAGTGTCTGAGCTTGGAAAAGTATCGCTCAGAAAATACAAATGGCAGCCTTAACTAAAGCTGCCACTTTTCATACGTTTTGACAAATTAGCGGACGCCTACAAGTTTGATATCTACTTGATGAGTTTGCGCCGGATCTGTAATAACCGCGTGACGAGTGTCGCTGATGAAACGCAACTTACCATCAACTTCAATACGAGCACGAACACTGTAGGTATGATTCGCTTGAATTTCATTGCTGTCGTAGCTAAGTTCAAAAGCAATAGGAACTTGCTTTCCTTCAGTTTTAAAGGTTTGCTTAGCGATAACCTTTGATGGCGCATCCGCCAGAGACACATCTTCTAGTGCTACACTAACTAAAGCATTTGGTGGCAAAGCAATTCGTTCACGGTAAGCCACTGTACCTGTAATGGTCTTCATTGACACCTCAGCAGAATCCATTTCTGTTGTTTGAGAAGTTTGACACCCCACAAGAGCAGCACCAAAAAATAAAGATGTAACAAGTAATAGTGTTTTTTTCATATATTCCTCAGGATGAATATTAAGCCAAGGTAAGTATACGGTCGAATCAGCACGCTGTCTTTGATAAGTTGCTTGATTTAACAATAGTTTGACGGAGTTAAGGGATACCAAGCATTTGATTTTGTTTCATTATTGTTACAAAGTATACACCTAGGAGTTTAAGAACCACTTCACAGACCTGTGGGAAATGGGTTAACTTGATATCAACACACTCGGTGAGGAGACACTATGAGTAAACCACTAAGAGAGTTGCTCAGCCTGCTACAACTCGAACAATTAGAAGAAGGCTTGTTCCGCGGACAGAGCGAGAACCTAGGTTTACCTCAAGTATATGGTGGTCAGGTGATTGGACAGGCACTTTCTGCCGCCCGATATACCGTCGAAGAAACTCGCACTGTACACTCGTTTCACAGCTACTTTCTGTATCCTGGCGATTCTGAAAAGCCGATTATTTACGACGTGGAAAACCTGCGAGATGGTCGTAGCTTTAGTACCCGCCGTGTTAAAGCGATTCAAAATGGCCGCCCTATTTTCTACCTGACAGCTTCCTATCATGGCGATCAACCGGGATTCGACCATCAGAAAACCATGCCGGATATTCCGGGGCCAGAAAACTTTCCTTCCGAAAGTGAGCTGGCAAGCCATATTGCAGAGTATCTCCCGGAAAGGTTACGCAAAACCTTTTGTGGTGAAAAACCCATTGAGACACGACCTGTAACGGTGATCAATCCACTCAAACCAACCAAAGCAGAGCCCAAACAATACCTTTGGATTCGTGCCAATGGCGAGATGCCAGACAATCAACTGATCCACCAGTATTTATTAGCTTACGCGTCGGATTGGGGCTTCCTTGTCACCGCGCTACACCCACATGGTGTGTCTTTAATGACGCCAAACTTCCAGGTGGCAACCATCGACCATTCGATCTGGTTCCATCGCCCGTTTAAAATGGATGAATGGTTGCTGTACGCAATAGAAAGCCCGACGGCGAGTCACACTCGTGGACTGGTTCGTGGAGAGATCTACAATCAACAAGGTCACCTAGTTGCAACAGCCGTTCAAGAAGGCGTCATGCGTTACACGAAATAGGTTGTGTTTCCAATACGACAAAGGAGCGCCGCTCGCTCCTTTGTTAATAACGTAACGCTGTGAGTTAAATACGGCCAATAGGTAACTCTGTCGTGTACTTAATCGACTCCATCGCGAACGTAGACGTCACATTTGAAAGCCCCTTCACGCTATTTACCAGCCGTTTGTAAAACTTATCGAAGCATTTCATATCCTTGACCAACACTTTCATCATGTAATCGTACTCACCTGCCATTCGATAGAACTCCATGACCTCGGGGAAATCACTCACGGTAGTAACGAAATGGTGGTACCACTCTTCAGAGTGATCAATGGTCTTAAGTTGCACAAAGGCAATGAAGGATAAATCGAGTTTTTCTGCACTTAATAACGCAACTCGCTTTTCAATGTATCCATCGTCCTCTAGTTTCTTAAGACGCTTCCAGCATGGTGTTGTGGTGAGGTTAACCTGCTCGGCCAACTCGTTTAGAGACAATGTTCCGTCTGTCTGGAGCAAAGACAGTAACTGCCTGTCAATTTTATCTAAATTATTTTCCATATAGTCTAATTATAAGAGAATTAATTTCTACAAAACAACCATCACCAAACAAATATAGCAAAGTTTTTCTCTCGACTAATAGGTAAATTATTTTCATAACAAAACCTAACTTACTAGTCACTTTCAAGGAGAGACGCTATGTGTACTGACCACCAGTGGATCAACAATGCAGTACGTAAAATTGAAGCGGATTTTCAACGCTCTGCAGACACTCACCTGTTTAAACTCGATCTTCCCTCTCTTGATGGTATCGATATCTACTTAAAAGATGAGAGCACACACCCTACTGGTTCATTAAAACACCGTTTAGCGCGTTCTCTATTTCTGTATGCGATTTGCAATGGTTGGATTGGCCCCGAGACCACCGTCATTGAAGCCTCTTCAGGAAGTACTGCTGTGTCTGAAGCCTACTTCGCTCGCCTGCTTGGCCTGCCATTTATTGCCGTTATGCCAAAAAGCACTGCACGCAAGAAAATAGAACAGATAGAGTTTTATGGTGGTAAAGCACATTTAGTCGAACGCTCAGATCAAATCTATGACGAGTCTCGACGCCTCGCAAAGGAGCTAGACGGACACTACATGGATCAGTTCACCTATGCAGAGCGTGCGACTGACTGGCGTGGGAACAATAACATCGCAAACTCTATCTTTAGCCAAATGAAGTTAGAAGATCATCCCATTCCAAGTTGGGTGGTTATGAGCCCGGGTACGGGTGGTACATCCGCAACTATAGGGCGATTTATCCGTTACCAAAAATACGAAACAAAACTGTGTGTTGCTGACCCTGAAAATTCGGTGTTTTATGATGCTTTCCAGTCAGGAAATTCGGATTTGAAATGCGAAAGTGGAAGCAAAATTGAAGGCATTGGTCGACCTAGAGTAGAACCTAGCTTTATCGCTGGCGTGGTCGATGAAATGCGCAAAATACCAGATGCGGCCAGTGTGGCAACCGCGCATTGGGTTTCTGACTTGATTGGTCGAAAGGTGGGCGCATCGACGGGAACCAACCTCTATGCGGTGCTTCAGCTTGCTTGTGAGATGAAACTGCGTGGTGAAACTGGCTCTATCGTGACTCTGCTGTGTGATTCTGGTGACCGTTACTTGGATAGTTATTTCGATATGGAATGGGTGAAGAAAAATATTGGTGATATTCAACCTTACCTTTCACAGCTCGAAGTCATCCAAGCAAAAGGCTGTGTAGAGCAAGCCTGCCATGAGCCTGTTGTTGCCTAATTGAGAGACAAAACAGCCCGTATGGTGCGGGCTGTTTTTTTATACGGTTTAGAGCGCTACTTTTTCTGACGCGCTTCAAAAGCGGCTAGCTGCTCTGGTGTCGCTGCTGGCTGGTGGTTTTGCTTCCACTCATCGTAAGTCATACCGTAAACACGTTCACGAGCATCATCGATGTCTAAGTCTACACCGAGTTTGTCGGCCTCTGCGGTGTACCACTTGCTAAAACAGTTACGGCAAAAGCCCGCTAGGATCATTAGGTCAATATTCTGCACGTCTTTATTTGCATCCAGATGAGCTAATAGACGGCGAAATGTCGCTGCATCGAGTTTATCTTGCTCTTCTTGTGTGAGGTTTTTGTATTTAAATTCAGCCACTTTACTTTCCTTCTCGACTATTTAACTTGCTGCTATCGGCATGTATACGATTAACGCGGTCACATCCATCGCTAGAGAGTGAACAACAAGCACTATTATTATAAAAATGATTCGTCACACAGGGTAACGCCAAGTGACGAAAAACACCATTACGTCATACGTAAAACAGTATTAGGTAGAAACAAAAAAGCACCGAATGAACGAATCAACCGGTGCTTTCTGTCATCAACAATTTAACCTTTCTAAGGGTGCGCGGTACGCCCTTTGGTATCCTGACTCAGTGCCTTATTGAGTTCAGCTTCAACATGACCAGGGGCTCGTGTATTCGCTGCTATCAATCGGTACATCGCCGGTATAACGAATAGAGTAACCATTGTCGCAAAGCCCATGCCAAAGAAAATCACTGTACCAACCGCGACTCGGCTTTCATAACCCGCCCCCGTCGACGAAATCAATGGTATTGCGCCTGCTAGGGTGGTAAATGCCGTCATTAAGATTGGACGCAAACGACGAGCCGCCGCATCAATGATCGCTTTTTCAAACTCAACGCCGCGGTCACGGAGTTGGTTCGCAAACTCAACGATCAATATGCCATTTTTTGTCACCATGCCAATCAGCATGACCATACCAATCTGGCTATAAATATTCATGCCCTGGCTCATCACGATTAAGCCTAAGAAGCCACCAAATACCCCCATTGGAACGGTAAACATCACCACCAATGGGTTCACAAAACTTTCAAACTGAGCAGCCAGCACGAGATAGGCAACCAGCAAAGCGAGGGCAAAAACAACCGCAACGCTGGACTGATTCTCTTTAAAGTCTTTTGACTCGCCAGAGTAGCTTACCGAGATATCACCAGGCAGAGAATCAATCGCTTCTTGGTCAAGGAAGTTCAACGCATCACCTAACGTATAGCCGTCTGACAAGTTCGCTGTAATGGTGATGGATTTTTGCTTGTTGTAGTGAGAAAGACGAATCGAAGCCGCTACCTCTTCTATTTTGGTAACCGTATCCAGCGTTACTAACTCACCACTATTGGTGCGCAAATAGATCTGGCTTAGATCTGCCGCATTGTTAAAGCTATTCTCGTCGCCGCGCAGATACACGTCGTATTCTTCACCGCGATCAACGTAAGTAGTCTCACTTTTCCCACCCAGCATAATTTCAAGTGTATCGGAGATATCTCTCACACTAACACCCAGTTCCGCTGCGCGCTGTCTGTCGACCGTTACTAACAATTCTGGCGTCTTCTCTGAGTAGTCGATCTCTGCGCCTTCCATCATTGGCGACTCTTCCGCTTTATTTTTCAGTTCTTCAGCCCAGACCAGCAATTCATCATAATCCGAGCCGCCTAACACAAACTGAACGGGCTCACTTGAACCGCCTCGAAAACCTGGCATAAAAGGGAAAACACGCACATCAGGAATACCTGCCAATGCGCCACGTACTTTACCTAAAGCCTGTTGAGCGGTGACGTTTCTCTCGTTCCAGTCTTCCAGAATCATAATGACAAAACCCGTTTGGTCACCAGCCTGACCACCAAATGCCGGGGTTTGGATACTAAATGATTTAAGGAACCCTTGCCCTAACAATGGCATTAATCGGTCTTCGACAATATCCATGTTCGCTGACATTCGGTTGTAAGACGTAGCATCCGCGCCACGAACAAAGGCAAAAATCACGCCCCTGTCTTCTTGCGGCGTCAACTGAGCGGGAACCTGATTCATCAGAGCATAGCTTCCGCCCATACAAGCTAAGATCACAAGAGGCGCAATTAAGCGAACTTTCAATGCACCTTTTAATACGCCACGATAACCACGTTCAAGTTTCGCAAACATACGATCGACGGTTTCGTTGAAACGGTTTGGTTTGACGTTGGCTTTTAAAATTTGGCTTCCCAGCACCGGCGTCAAAGTGAGTGCAATCAGAGATGAGAAAATCACTGACATCGCCAGCAACACTGAAAATTCGGTAAACAGCAAGCCAACCATACCATCCATAAAGGAAATGGGCAGGAACACCATAACCAGCACGAATGTGGTTGCGATAACCGCAAAGCCAACTTCTCGAGTCCCTTTATAGGCAGCAAGCAACGGAGACTCTCCCCGCTCAATATGGTGAAAGATATTCTCCACGACCACAATGGCGTCATCGACCACCAGCCCGATGGATAAAATCAGTGCCATTAGCGTGATCAAGTTGATAGAGAAGCCGAAGTAATACGCAGCGATGAAAGACGAGATCAACGAAACGGGGACCGTCACCGCTGGAATTAACGTCGCTCGTGCCTGACCAATAAAGATATACAGCACCAGAATCACCAGACCGCCGGTAATAAATAACGTGCTATACACTTCTTCTATCGAGCGCTCGATAAACACCGTTGCATCATAGTCAATTGCGAGGCGAGCGCCTTCCGGTAAGAACTTCTGGATATTATCCACTTCAGAGCGAACCCGTTCAGCCACCTCCAATGGGTTAGCGTCCGACTGAGGCACCACACCTAAGCTGATGTTCACCACGCCATCGCTTTTAAAAGTCGAGTTTTCGTTTTCCGCGCCAATAAAGACATCCGCGACATCTCTTAAATAGATTGGCGTGTCATCGTTCGCGCGTTTAATAACCAGATATTGAAAATCTTCGGGCGTGTTGTAGGTTCGTGCAGTCCGTACCGACATCACCGTAGAGTCATTTCGCACTTCCCCACCCGGACTCTCGAGGTTTTCATTACGCAAAGCCGTCGTAATATCCGATGCCGTTACCGCTCGGCCAGCCATCAGATCAGGCTTCAGCTTTACGTACATGACTTTATACAGACCACCAGAAAGATCGATCGAGCTCACCCCTGAAATCAAACTGAAGCGATCCATCAACACGCGCTCTGCATAATCCGTCAGTTGGGTGCGATCCATTTCTGACGAGCTAAGGTTGATATAAAGAGAAGCCTCGCCAGAACCATTGTTCTTATAAACAATGGGATCATCCGCTTCGTCTGGTAATGCGCGTTGAGCACGGGCAACGGCATCACGCACATCGCTTACGCCAGTATTGAGATCATACCCAAGGTCAAAAGTAATAGTGATCCGTGACGAGCTGTTACGTGTTGTTGAACTGATCTCGTCAATGCCACTGATGCCAGAAAGCTGATCTTCGAGAACCGACGTAATCTGGCTCTCGATAATAGTGGCGGAAGCCCCTTCGTAGCGAGTCGAAATTGACACTACAGGGCTCTCGATGTCTGGCATTTCACGTACCGAAAGCTTGTTGAATGACACCAAGCCAAACACACACAGCAGCATACTCAATACCAGTGACGCGATGGGACGTTTTACGGAAATATCAGAAAGTAACATTAGTTTTCTTCCTTATCCGAACCGTTGCTCTGATTAGTGGACGTCATTTTTGGCGATTTGAGCGGCGCTACGATTTCTTTGACCTGAACACCATCACGCAT
The DNA here is from genome assembly GCF_021728395.1 of Vibrio sp. J1-1. Lineage (GTDB taxonomy): Bacteria > Pseudomonadota > Gammaproteobacteria > Enterobacterales > Vibrionaceae > Vibrio. Next base: position 15,784 of record NZ_JAKKCM010000007.1, read on the forward strand.
GTTTACGATGCCTTGGACCACGATCTTATCACCGACCTTTACGCCTAACTCAATCACAACTTCGTTGTCCACACGAGCCCCAAGAAGCACCTCTGTACGTGTTGCTTTGTTGTTTTCATCAATAACGTATACGTATCGCTTGGTACCAGAATACTCGAGTGCCTGTACTGGAATAATCGGTGCTTCAATAGCTGGAAAGGCCAAAGATGCATTCATCAGCATTCCCGGCTTCAAGCGATTTTCCGGGTTATCAAACTGAATACGCACACGTAAATTCAGCGTCTCTGTGCTAATACGAGTATCAATACCCGTTACTTTTCCGATAAAAGATTGATCACCCCATGCGCTTGTCTTTGCTTCGACGTCCATACCAACAGAAAGCATCGACAAATATCGCTCTGGTACTTGCAGATCTAATTCCATCACAGAAAGATCATCCAACGTTAAAAGCTCAGTACCAGCACTGACCATTTTTCCTCGGCTGAAATCAATAAATCCAACAGTCCCAGAGAATGGTGCATCAATATGAAGATCGGCAAGGTTGGCTTTTGCAGCATCTAAGCGAGCATCTGCAATTTGAACACTGGCTTTCTGAGCATCAATTTCAGTTGGCGTAATCGCATTACGCTTAACTAAGCGCTGAAACTCTTTTAGTTTTCGTTGCTCATCTTTAAGGTACGCCTGGGCTTCAACAAGAGCAGCTCTTGCTTTGTCATCATTGAGCTTAATCAACAGTTGTCCGTGCTGGACATTCTGATTAGCTTTTACGGCAATTTGCTCTACTTTGCCTGAAACCTCAGATGCAATAATAACCGACTCTGCTGCTTCTAATTTACCAATAAGAGATAAAGACTGATTAATTTCATGCGTTTCTACTTGCTCTGTCACAACCGTAACAGCAGATGGGCCGCGCTGCGCTGCTAAAGTAGTTTGCGATGCCAATAATAGAGAAAGCGTTAAAACAGATAAGGATAAAGTGGCTTTCATATTCATATTCTTAGTTAATTAGCGAATAAACTTAGGTCATTAAACTTCATACAGTTTATCAATACTTACGAGCCTTAACGTCAAGTAGTGTAAATTCCGGAAGAAATAAGGATTTATTCTGTATAAATGACAAACAAAACGCTGACTTTCTAGCATCTTTGAATAAAAAGACAGCATTCGACGTATAAACGCAAGAAAAATACTTTACAGCCTGAGCGAGTTTGCTATGATTCGCTCCGCACTTGGGAGATGAGTTGGGAAAACAGCTTCTAAGTATAAAAATACCCTGGAGGGGTTCCCGAGTGGCCAAAGGGAGCAGACTGTAAATCTGCCGGCACTGCCTTCGATGGTTCGAATCCGTCCCCCTCCACCATATTTCTTCTTGTGATCATCTTATGGATAGATTGTGAGAAACACTTGGAAAACGTGTTGGGAAAACATTTTCTAAGTATAAAAAAACCTGGAGGG
>NZ_JAKKCM010000007.1:17338-313119 GCF_021728395.1 Vibrio sp. J1-1
GTTCCCGAGTGGCCAAAGGGAGCAGACTGTAAATCTGCCGGCACTGCCTTCGATGGTTCGAATCCGTCCCCCTCCACCATATTTCTTCTTGTGACTTCCTTTCGGTTAATAGCCTTTGGATAGATTGTGAGAAAAACTTGAAAGACTGCGTTGGGAAAACAGCTTTTAAGTATAAAACTACCCTGGAGGGGTTCCCGAGTGGCCAAAGGGAGCAGACTGTAAATCTGCCGGCACTGCCTTCGATGGTTCGAATCCGTCCCCCTCCACCATATTTCTTCTTGTGACTTCCTTTCGGTTAATAGCCTTTGGATAGATTGCGAGAAACACTTGGAAAACGTGTTGGGAAAACAGCTTCTAAGTATAAAAAACAGCCCTGGAGGGGTTCCCGAGTGGCCAAAGGGAGCAGACTGTAAATCTGCCGGCACTGCCTTCGATGGTTCGAATCCGTCCCCCTCCACCATATTGAAAAGCCAGCTCATTGAGCTGGCTTTTTTCGTTCTGCTCTTCGTTAAGCTACAGACTTATAAACGTTATTTCCCTTCATTAACCTTCTCACTACTCATTCAGATACCGCTACCCCTCAACATAGCAAAAACACGGTAATAGCCGTTATTTATACCCATCTGGCTAATACTAATCGTAGTAAATAACAGGATAAGTTATTGCGCTAGGAGATGGATGGAGAGCAAGGTTTCGATTGCAGCAACGAGTTCATCGAATTGTAAGAGATCTAACGTGGCTATCAACTATGTTAACCAGCAAGAACAATGAGAGAAGTACAGGTATAGGTATCATTACAGGTATTGGTATAACAGCCCTACTAACCTAGATTTAATGATAACTTTAAGGCACAAAAAATCCCGCATGAAAGCGGGATTTTATTAACACTGAAATGAACGCTGTTGAAGACTAACCTTGTATACCAACAATCAGCCAAGGTGCGTTAGGTACCGTTAGGTCACGTTCAAGGTGCCAGATATCAGTGATATCTTCTTCGATACCTTCGACAGCATCGCGGTAACGACCACTAAACTGCAAGCTAAGCTCTGCTTTGTTTGCGTTGTGATCCGCACGAACAATCTCTGCATCAACGTACATGACATCCGTGTGTTGCTCGCCATCAAGTTTCGCGCGCTCTGCTTTTAGATCATCAAGTAAGCTCGGAGAAACATATTCTTCAATCGTTTCTAGCTGGTTGTGGTTCCATGCACCCTGTAGGATTCTGTAGTGTTCACGAGCACCATTAACAAATCCTGCCTGGTCAAAGCCCGGTGGAAAGTTATGTGGGACATCAGCTTGCGCACCGAAGCCACCAAAACCACCAGCATTTACGTTTGGCTGCTGCTCAAAGTTTTGGGTGTTCGGTTGTTCGAACTTTGAGCTGTTACCACCAAATGCAGGCTGCTGACGATGCTGATTCATACTGCCTTGCTTCGCCCCTAACATACCTCGCATCAGTTTAAAGATGAGGAAGGCAATCAAGCCAATAATAAGGATATCCATAAATTGGATCCCTTCAAAAGCACCACCAAAGAATGCTGCCAGAAGGCCACCAGCTAAAAGACCTCCGAGTAAACCACCCATTAAGCCTTTCTTACTTGAAGACTTGGCGGTTTGATCTTTACTTACAGTACTCGTGTTTGTTGTTTGCTTCTGTGTCGGCGCAGGTGCAGTCTTGTAGCTCTTTCCAAAAGACTTACCACCACCAAACTTTTTCGCTTCTGCAATAGGTGTTACAGCGACGGTGAACATTAGCAGAGCAACAATCGAAAATATGCGTTTCATCGTTATCCTTACAATTGACGAAAGTTATCCAAGAATGTGCCGAGCTGAACCATCATTTCTAGTGTTTCAGATATTGGCACGTCAAAGATGAATGTTGAATCATCATACTCCGTATGCATGCTCATTAAAACAACCTAACCCGTCTGACATGTATCAGAATATTGCCAAAGTTACACTCGCAGATCATTTGTTATGCAAGTATCAGTAACAACAGACAAATCCACCTCTCGTTATGCTCAATTGACTACAGGATTTATTGACGGTGAATAACTAGCCGACTATCATATTGAACAATGTTCAATAAAGCAGTTTGAAGTATGGCGCGCAGAAACGATCACACCAGAGAAGAGTTAATAAACCTGACCTTAGCAACCGTTAAAGATTTTTTAGAAGAGAACTCCTATCACGAGCTTAGTCTTCGTAAGATCGCTAACATGATCGGTTATGTGCCAAGTACATTAGTTAACATTTTCGGTAACTATAACTTACTTCTTCTACATGCTGTTGCTCAGACTCTGGATGAGTTATCACAGGAGTCAAGAAAAGCCACAAGTGGTTGTAAAGACGCAAACGAAGCACTGTTTGAACTCGCCTATTGTTACCACGACTTTGCCCTTAAGCATCCTTACCGCTGGCAGCTAGTCTTTGAGCATAATATGAACGGCGCAGAACTCCCTGAATGGCAAGCAAAACGCATTGATGATATGACGGGTATATTAGAATCACTTCTCGCGGAAATTGCGCCTCACCGCACAGACTCTGAAGTCATTCAGGCCAGTCGCGTGTTATGGTCTGGCGTACATGGGATAACCTTACTCAGCGTCGATGATAAATTTTTCTCTAGTGAACCAGTAGACGGTAAAGTGTTAATTAGTAACCTGCTATCTAACTACCTTAATAACTGGTCATAAAGGATTCGACATGTCATCGGACAGACATCCCTCCTTACTTAGACAAAGAAAGTTCCTGCCTTATTTTATTACTCAGTTTTTCGGCGCTTTCAATGACAACATTTTTAAGAACGTTTTACTGCTTTTTGTCGCCTTTGCTGGTGCCGGAGCATTGCCTATCTCCAGTAACCTGTTCATCAACTTAGCTGCAGGTTTGTTCATTCTTCCTTTCTTCTTGTTTTCTGCCTCAGCGGGTGTATTAGCTGACAAGTACGAGAAATCCTGGTTTATCCGCAAGGTAAAGTTATTCGAAATCGCGATCATGGTGTTGGGCGCTGTTGGCTTTATCACAGAAAGTTACGGCGTATTGTTACTGCTGCTGTTTTTGATGGGCACACAATCCGCGTTCTTTGGTCCGGTAAAGTACGCTCTTCTACCACAAAATCTAGATGAAAAAGAATTGGTGCCCGGTAACGCATTGGTCGAAGCTGGCACCTTTATTGCGATTCTGATTGGGACACTTGGCGCTGGTATTATTGCTTCCTCCGAAAATGCAAAATACATAGCGGCTTTCTGTGTAGTGGTATTTGCGCTGCTGGGCTATTTATCAAGTTGCTTTATTCCATTTTCAGCGGCAAGTGCGCCGAACCTGACCTTTCGTTGGCAGCCATACAAACAAACCAAACGCACTCTCTCAATCTGTAAGTCTGATCGGGTAGTCTTTCAATGTATTATGGCGATCAGCTGGTTCTGGTTCTTAGGTGCTGCTTATCTGACCCAGTTTCCAAACTTCACTAAAGTGTATCTAAACGGGACAGAGAGTGCGGTTTCCTTCTTACTTGCCCTATTCTCTATTGGTATTGCGTTTGGTTCACTGGTTTGTAACTGGATCTCCAACCATCGAATCGAAGTCGGTATCGTGCCGATTGGTGCACTTGGCATCACGATATTCGGTTATTTAATGGCAACCTCGATTCCAGGTGACCTACCTCAATTTCAGAACTTTAGCGAGTTCATCACCTTTCAGGGTTACTGGCCACTGTTTTTCTATTTATTGATGATTGGCGCATCAGGCGGGTTATTCATTGTTCCGCTTTACGCTTTAATGCAGCACAGAGCGAAAGAAACCGAACGTGCACAAGTCATCGCCGGGCTCAATATCTTTAACTCATTCTTTATGGTTGGCAGTGCCGTGTTAGGCATCGTCTGCTTGAGCGTACTTGAAATGACGATTCCCCAGTTGTTTGCGTTACTTGCAGCGCTCAACTTCCTCGTCGCTGTGTACCTATTTATGCAGGTGCCCATCTTCGTCGTGCGTTTTATCGTTTGGATGCTGACTCATACGATCTATCGGGTCAAACACAAGAACCTGCATCATTTGCCAGAAAGTGGTGGCGCACTGATCGTATGTAATCACGTCAGTTATATGGATGCGCTGCTGTTGAGTGCGGTATGTCCTCGTTTAATTCGCTTTGTCATGGAAGAAGATTACGCCAACCTACCTCCTGTCCGAGGCTTTTTACGTCGGGCAGGCGTTATCCCAATTTCCGCAAACAGCAGACAATCTATACGACGAGCATTTAGCGAGGTAGAAAACGCCTTATCTGAAGGCCATATCGTGTGTATCTTCCCTGAAGGCAAACTGACCTCTGATGGTGAAATACAAGAGTTTATGCGCGGTATTGATATTATTTTGCGTCGTAGCCCTGTACCAGTCATCCCTGTCGCACTAAAAGGACTGTGGGGTAGCTACTTTAGCCGATGCAAAGGGCGAGCCTGTAAAGGGCTTCCAACCAGGTTCTGGTCAAAACTGGAAATAGAAGCGGGCTCACCAGTTCAGCCAAGCGATGCAACAGCTCAATTTATGTTTGAGAAGGTGCGAGAACTGCGCGGTGATTGGCGCTGATAAGTCTCGTTAAATCTCTCCATTTGAACACGTGTTTAGAATAACTGAACATGTGTTCAAATCATTAAGACAAACTGACCATAAGCAATGCGATATACTCACTCTTTCACAAACGACAACGAATAATAAACTTTGAATAAAAAGTATCTTCTTTTTGGATTGGCGCTGCTATTTTGCCTTACCCCTTTGGTATCCTCGCCTATCGCGCTGGTTATTGGCTTTTTACTCGCTAGCTTTGGTTTTGTACCAAGCGAACTGCCGATCGCCTCTTTCACCAAGAAACTACTGTCTTATTCCATTATCGGTTTAGGGTTTGGCATTAATTTCGAGCAGGCCCTAGCCGTTACGTCAGATGGCATCGGTCTTATCATCGCAACCATTCTCGGTACATTGGTGATCGGTTCACTCATCGCCAAAGCCATAAAACTTGAGACAACTACAGCGTATTTAATTTCTTCCGGCACTGCCATTTGTGGTGGCAGCGCTATCGCAGCCGTTGCCCCCGCGATTAGAGCCAAAGATGAACAGATTGGTTTGGCACTGGCAACCGTCTTCGTCCTGAACTCAGTCGCCCTGTTCGTATTCCCCGTAATTGGCCATGCACTTGAGTTAGACCAACATACGTTTGGAACATGGGCAGCGATTGCCATTCACGATACCTCTTCTGTGGTGGGCGCGGCCTCGGCCTATGGTGAAGAAGCACTGACCACAGCAACGACCCTCAAATTATCTCGCGCGCTTTGGATCATCCCGGTTGCATTAATTAGTGCTGTCATTTTCTCCCGAGGTAATGGAGAAGATGGCTCAAGTAAGATAGCGATTCCTTACTTTATCTTTTGGTATTGCACAGCCATAGCGTTCAGTGACTTTGTACCTCAATTCGAGATGCTCTATCACGGTATCTTTACGGTTGCCAAGCAGGCACTGGTGGTGTGTTTATTCTTGATAGGATGCAGTATTTCCGTTTCCAAGCTAAAGTCTGCGGGTGCTAAGCCATTGCTGTTTGGCGTAAGCTTGTGGGTGTTGATTTCAGTATCATCACTGACATGGTTGATTGTTCACTGAGCCAATAAATCGTAGAAAGTATCAATCAAACGCTTTGTGACCTGGTTCCGTCTGACACACGATCACTTTGTTGCTTGTGAATAAAAACTAAAGCGATCGCGATGAGAAAGGCCGTCAATTCAGCTAGAGAACGAGCTAACCCTTCACTGTTTAGCGAAATGCCTATTTGTAGCAGAACTGCCACAATTAACACAGCCTTGACCATACTGAACCTTATGCTTTTATTCCCTAGAATGAAGCATAATTATGATTCAGTGTTATAAGGATACGAAATTCCCTTTACGACTAACACATAGCAAAATTGACTAACCCTACTTGGGGAGAATGGTCAATTCCCCTGCAGCCACTCTTTCACCGCTTTACGAGATACCTTTATTCCACCCTCTAATAACGTCTTCGGCATTGAGTAATATGCGATCGGCCACTTGAACTTCTCAAGTTTGGCCTGCAAGAAATGTTCGTAATATTCTGAACTCATCAACTCGTCAGTCTGAATAACGGCAACAGGTCGTTGACCAAACTCCGTATCTTCGACCGGCACCACAATACTTTGTACCACACTCTCAATCTGGTTTAGCACCGCTTCTATCTCTTCACAGTGAACATTCTCACCTCCGGAGATAAACTGATTATCAACCCGACCAATAATCTTCAGCTCATTGCCCTGCCATTTTCCCAAATCTTTGCTGTCAAACCAGCCTGATTCGTCAACCAGCGGCGTAATGTCACCTTGAAAAAAGTATCCAGATGCTAACGTTTGACCACCGATAAAGATACGGCTATCAACTAACTTAATGTCGCGATTTTTGAGTACGTGGCCTGCATTGCTGGTTTTGTCGATTTGCTTTGCCGTCACAGTAGATGCGGCTTCTGTCAAACCATAACCCAGCCAGGTTTCAATCCCCTGACCTGCTGCACGCAGTGCTAACTCATGATCGACATGGCTCCCTCCCAACAAGACATGGGACAAAGACGACTCGACCTTATCATCCAATAATCGTTTAAGTTGTGTCGGCACTAGTGAGGCATGAGAGACACCTAAAATATCCTGTAAAAGATGACCACCGCCAACCTTCAGAGTTGCACCAGCAAACAACCAACGATACACAATCGCCAGCCCAGAAACGTGATAGAGAGGCAGTGACAACAACCAAGTATCCTGCTGAGTGAACTTAAATTCACTCAACAAGCCTTGTGCTGAGGCGTAATGTTGTCGATGAGTATGCACCACGGCTTTAGGCACGCCTGTTGAGCCAGAAGTGAAGACAATCGATGCCGCATTGTCATGGTTATAGTCACTCTCTTGCTTGGCGTTTATGTGTTGCGATGTATTCTTTGGACAAGTAAGTAGTGTGCCGTTCAGAGCGGTTTGATCTTGTTTAGAATAAGAGGCGAACACCTCTTCGGTAAACCACATGAAACGCGGCAGTTTTGGCTTGTACAAAGTGTGCAACTTGCCGTTAAGAGCCTCAAACGGCTGTGGCATAGTTAATGCCGCAATAGCGCCTATCTGCTGCGCCGCCAGATATATCAACACCGTCTCAGTTTGATTCTTACCGACGAGCGTAACAACACATCCGCACCCTACTCCTTGCTCCCGCAAATAGTGAGCATAATGTTCAATACGGGATTCAAGCTGCTTCCAGCTAAAGGATTCTTCTGGTGTCTCTAGCGCAATCGAAAAAGGGCTCGTCTGAGCCCAGTAATTCCAAGGTGCAATCGCGCTATTTTCTGGAGCGAATGGCTCTACGCTGATTGCCACACTAACTCCTGCTCAGCGAGAGGGACAATTGGAAGTTCACAATCTGGCCAACCTCGCTCTAACTGTGCTTTAAACAGTCCGATAGTATCTAATCCCGGAACTTCATCAGGAAGTTGCCATTTCGCAAAGCGTGCAAGTTGAGTCAGTCCTAAGCTGGATTCTATACTTGAGCTGATTACAGCTTTCATCCCAAGCGCCTTTGCTTTTTCGATTAACTTAGTACAGAAGCCAACTGAGCCAATCAGCGTCGGCTTAATGATGATTGCCTTTACGCCGGTTAGATCTTCGAGACGGAAATCTTCACGACGAGTTGCATCCTGTAGGGTTTCATCCCAAGCGATGGCAATGCCAGTGTTAATAGCGAACGACAGACTGTCACCCGGCGAACGACAAGGTTCCTCTAAGAACGAGATCCGTTGACGCAACGATGGCGTTACATACTTGGCAAATTGCTGCGCTTTCTCTGGTGTCCACGCTCGATTAGCATCAAGTCGCAATGTAAGCTGAGGAATGGACTCCAGAAACAGGTTCACCAACATACCATCGCGAATAGGCTCGTAAAGCCCTACTTTGATCTTGGCGACTTTGTCGCCTTCCATCTCGTTCAATTTTGGAATCAGTTCGTCAGGATCACCAGAGCAAAGAGGTGCTGCTTGATATTGACCATCACGAGGCAACTCTCCCGCCAGTTCAAGTTGAGCCATTGACAAGCCGAAAGCAACCGACGGCACCATATTGGCATAATTAATCGGCAATCCGGCAACCCAACGCTCAGCCTGGTCCTGAAGCTGTAAACCCGCCTCATCGCTAGTTTCGTAGCTAAAACCCGCAAGAGGCGCGACTTCACCAAGGCCAACCTGCTCACCATCAGTTAACTCAATAACGTAACCGACACGCTCGGTCAATTTGTTATCACGCAGTATTACGCCACTATCCATGGGAAGGCAGTAACGGTAAATTTTCGCTTTACGCATAATCCTCTCCTACTAGTCCGTATAACCCAAGCATGCTGAAAAAATCAGCGTCCTCCCTGAGGGCGAGGCTCTTGGGCTCTAAATTCAATTCAGAGGAACACTCTGGCGCCTCTGCGATACGGATTAAGGGTTACGAGGGAATTTATCGAAGTCTGGGCGACGCTTCTCGTTAAAGGCGTTGCGACCTTCCTGGCCTTCATCAGTCATGTAGAACATCATGGTTGCGTTACCAGCCAGTTCTTGTAAGCCTGCCTGACCATCACAGTCTGCATTCAACGCCGCTTTCAGACAGCGCAGGGCCATTGGGCTGTGCTGAAGTACTTCACGACACCAGCGAACGGTTTCTTTCTCAATATCTTCCAGAGGCACGACGGTATTCACCAAGCCCATATCTAATGCTTCTTGAGCATTGTAGAAGCGACACAGGAACCAGATCTCGCGTGCTTTTTTCTGACCGACGATACGAGCCATGTAAGAAGCTCCCCAGCCGCCGTCAAACGAGCCAACTTTCGGGCCAGTCTGACCAAACTGCGCATTCTCAGCTGCAATGGTCAGGTCACACATCATGTGCAGAACATGACCACCACCGACTGCCCAGCCAGCAACGGAAGCAATGACAGGTTTTGGACAGGTACGGATGTCACGTTGGAAATCCAGAACATTTAAATGGTGGGTGCCCTGGTCATCTTTGTAACCGCCGTAATCACCACGGATCTTCTGGTCACCACCAGAACAGAACGCATCTTCACCCAAACCGGTTAAAATAATCACGCCAACAGCAGAGTCATAACGTGCATCTGCTAATGCATCAATCATCTCTTTCACTGTTTGAGGGCGGAACGCATTGCGCACTTGTGGACGCGCGATGGTTATTTTTGCGATGCCGTCTACAGACTTGTGATAATGGATATCGTCATATTTCTCACTGCAATCTTTCCATTCAACCGGAGCGTAAAGTTCTTCTTCAGAAATGCCTACTGTTTTTGCCATGGTGATTCCCATTGTTATCGTTACTCTCACTTTAAGTGAGATTGAATTATTTGCTTTATGTGCATCGCAAACTGTTTAGGTTGCTCTTGATGGACGTTGTGCCCCGCTCCCTCAATTTGTCGATACGTCAACCCGCTACTTGCTGCCAGTTGACAGAATTTTTTGTCTTTCGCACCACAAAGGTAATAAACCGGTACTGGTTGCGCTTGTAATGCTGGTAACAGATACGACTGTGTCGCCAGCGATGTCGCACGTAACATCTTCGCGACAGCAACGCCAAGATTAGCACTACGCTTTGCAATCAATGTTTGTCTTTGCTCATGGTTTAGTGAAGAAAACACCGCCTGCTGATACCAATCGCTCAAAACGTGTTCAACAGGCTCGGTTTCAAAGCGCAACGCCCAGCGATGGTCGTTTTCAAACCTCGATCGTTTCTCTGACTCTATTTGCAGCCCGAAGTTTCCCCCCTCAATAAACGCGGCGCAAATATTGAGATCTGGAAAGCAGTTCTTCGCTAATCCATGCATGGTAATTCGCCCACCCATGGAGTAGCCAATCAAAATAAGTGGTTGATGCGACGGAAATAATAAAGATAGTGTGGAATGAAGAGATTTGCAGCAATCATCTAAATTGGAGCAGCAAGTAGCCTGGCTAGTCCCATGGCCGGGTAGGTCTATTGTCACCCGATCAAACTCGGTCAACTCATCGATACAGGTTTGCCAATCCTCCCCACTTCCTAACAAGCCATGTAAAAACACCAAAGTAGGGAGTATGCCGCTTTGGTGTTTTCCAGTTGCCTTATAGTGTTTAGAGCTTAGCATGCAGATTTTTATTAAATATTTTAATAAGTTCCATCGCTTGGCTAGGTGGTGTTTGCACTTCTACCACCAGCGTACCTTGGCCATGCTCGAAGTGTTCTGAGACCAGTGCTTGATACTGCTCTAACGTTTTGGGCTGTTGGTAACTCAAGCCAAATTGTTTTGCTGCATGTTCAAACTGATAACCATGAGGCATTTGATAATAGGTCTGACGATGTTCTTGCGGCACAGGAAGAATATCAAAAATGGCACCACCATCATTATTGGTAATAACGATAACGGCAGGCTGTTTCGAGTGAGTAAATAGCGATAATGAATTGAGATCATACAACGCGGATGTATCACCAATATAAACCAGTAATGGATTGTTACGACAGCGCTGTACGCCAGATGCCGTCGCCAGAATCCCATCAATACCAGAAGCGCCACGATTGGAAAACACTTCACTATTACCCAAACGACCAAACATATCGACTAAACGGACAAACAGGCTATTGCCAAGAAAGACGTCTACGTTTTTCGCTCTTTGTTCGATATCAACCGCCACAGTAACTTCATTCAAGTCGACGGTCGATGCACTTAAAAATGAATTGCGAATGTGCTGGCTGATTTGCTCAACGTCTGTTTTTAACTGGTTTGCCCATCCAGACTCAATTGAATTGATAGGAGAGACGCGTTCCACCCAGCTTTGTGGCGATTCAACCCAATGCAATTGAGGAAGGTGGCTCTGGTTGTTACGACTTAAACGCGGTGAGATATACCAATACTGAACATCCCCACCTCGGGTAACCTGAGTTTCAATCCATTTATTCAATCGTTTCGAGATTATACGGCTGCCAAACTGAACAATCAGATCACACCGTTCCAACTGCTGCGCCAGATTCGGCAAGGTCAACCATAAATCGTAGTGCCCCCACTCTGAGCTGAGGCCACTTTGCGGATCGGCCAATACTGGCCAACCCACCTGTTGAGCAAATGAAAGTGCAGCTTCAGAATCTTCTAAAGGCAAGCTACCAATAATCACAACTCCCTTTTTATATTCCCAAGAAGGAATGTCGCTGACGGCTAGAGACACAAAACGCTGAGTGTAAGTGCAGCGACTCTCCCGCCAAGTAGTGACAGAACTGAGATAATGTTGATATTCGCTTTTAGAACCATTGGAGTAGAGAGGCTCAGGGAAAGCACAGTTAATATGCACTGCGCTCCCTTCCCGTTGCTGGGTAAACATCACTTCATCGATGGATGTTAGCAACCAGTTAAGCGGCGTAGTTTCAGTAGGACTTGGTAGATTCAAGCTCGCAGATACATGTTGAGAGAAAATCCCCAATTGATTGATGGCTTGATTCGCGCCACAACCGACTAGTTCAACCGGACGATCTGCGGTTAACAGCACCAGCTTTTCACCGGTTAATTTAGCTTCCGCGATCGCTGGCAGCAAGTTCGCGACGGCGGTACCCGATGTCACAATAACTGCTACCGGACTTTGACTGGCTTTCGCTAAGCCCAACGCCATAAAGCCTAATCCACGCTCATCGAAATGGGTATGAATCGTAAAATTAGGATTATCGGCTGCTTCTAGGGTCAACGGCGTTGAACGAGAACCCGGCGCGATGCAAACATGCTCAACGCCAAATCGATTCAGCTCTATCAGAAGTGTTTCAGACCAAATACGATTTAGTACGGCTTGATCATGACTCATGATGCCACTCCAAGCGGCGGGTGCTCAGAGATGAGCGTCAGCAACGTTGACATTTTCTTATCCAGTTCAGCCCATTCATTCTCAGCAACCGAGCCAGGTACAATCCCTGCCCCAGCAAACAGCTGAACTTGGTCTCCAAGCACCAACGCACTTCTTATCGCGACACAAAACTCTGCTCGTTCGTGACTAATGTATCCCATAGAACCTGCGTACCATCCTCGAGCAAACGGCTCATTTTCAAGGATAAACTGCATAGACTCTTGACGAGGTAAACCAGCGACGGCCGCCGTAGGTTGTAATGCAGAAAGCAACTGCACACCATTGATACCGGCCTTTAGATTTGCATGAATATTGCGTTTGAGATGCTGCACTTTTCTAAGTCGCACCAATCGGGGCTCCGTTTCCACCTCAACTGAGTCGGAATGAGGGGATAAACGCTCAACAATATCATCCACAACATACTGATTCTCTTTGAGGTTTTTTAGGTCTTGTGATAACCAATTAGCCAGTTCCATATCATGGGTAGCATTATCCCCACGACCAATGGTACCAGCTAAAGCTTCAGTATTAAGTTCATGACCAATCCGAGCATAGAGACGCTCTGGGGTAGAGCCCATAAAGCTGTGCTTACGATCCAAACTGAACAGAAAATGGAAGCTATGATGATTTTGGCTAGCGCTCGCTTTAAGCAATTGTGCTGCACTCAACTCGCTATCGAGATGAAGCGTGGAACGACGAGCCAGAACGACCTTTTTGAACTCATCATTTTCAATACCATTCAACACTTTGTCGACCAAGCCTCCCCACTCTGGCTGAGTCGGAGTATGCTCAATTAACCGAATATGGGTGGAGATTGGTGTTAAGGCTGCGACATCACAAGCCAGTTTGTGTAATCCCGCCAAGGTACGTGATTTATCTTCAGCAATATTAACTGCCAAAGACCATTGTTCATCAAACCGAATCAGTTCAATTTGGGGCAGGAAGAAAAAGGATGACATGCAGCGACGATTCTTCTCATGCTGACCGTCAAAAGAGCGACCGCCCCAAACCCGCTGCCCCTCTCCCAGAATCGTATAGGCTGAGCCTGGGTCGACAAAAGAATGCAATTGTCCTAAAGCGACAACTTCTTCACGAGTATCACGGGATTGCCAATAAAACTTAGGAAAAAGTGGTTGCGCATCAAGCCAATCAATCAATGAAAAGTGTGGTTTCTCGCCAAGAGGCTCAACCAAACGCATTGGATTGCTTTGTATTTTCTGAACTCGCTTGATAATTCTTTGTACGGCTTGATGGAACTGTGACAAATCAACCTCGTAGTCTGTGAGGATAAAGGGTAACTTATGGCTACTCTAAGTTTAGACCCAAAGCAAATCAAGGCTGTATGCGATCTTTTGCAATCTCGCAGAACAGCAAGTGTGAAAAACGCACCTGCAAACAGATAATTTTACAGATATATATTCTATTAAATTACAAATTATTGTATTTTAATAAAGAAATTAACGAATTTTTAGGAATTAGACAATGCAAAATATCGGGATGTCGTCAAAACTCGATAATGTCTGCTACGACATTAGGGGTCCTGTACTCAAACATGCTAAACGCATGGAAGAAGAAGGGCATAAAATCCTAAAGCTAAACATTGGTAACCCTGCCCCATTTGGTTTTGACGCCCCTGATGAGATTTTAGTCGATGTAATCCGAAATCTGCCAACTTCTCAAGGCTACTGCGATTCCAAAGGCATCTACTCAGCACGAAAAGCGGTCGTTCAGCATTATCAGCGTAAAGGCATTCGCTCTCTAGACGTAGAGGATGTCTATGTAGGCAACGGCGTGTCAGAGTTGATCATGATGTCGATGCAGGCACTGTTAAATAATGGTGACGAGCTGCTTATTCCTGCACCGGATTACCCATTGTGGACTGCTTCTGTGGCACTATCGGGTGGTAAACCGGTTCACTATATTTGTGATGAGGAATCAGACTGGTACCCAGATTTAGAAGATATCAAGAGTAAAATCACACCGAAGACTCGCGGCATCGTTTTAATCAACCCGAACAACCCTACGGGTGCAGTTTACAGCCGTGATTTCTTACTTGAATTCATTGAAATTGCGCGTCAGCACAATCTGATTATTTTTGCAGACGAAATCTACGATAAAGTACTTTACGACGGAGCGACACACACCTCGGTCGCAACACTGACTGAAGACGTACTTGTGATGACGTTCAACGGCCTGTCAAAAGCATACCGTGTCTGTGGTTTCCGTGGTGGCTGGATGTTCCTTACTGGGCCTAAGCACCTCGCGCCAGGCTATATAAAAGGCCTAGAGCTGCTCTCGTCAATGCGTTTATGTGCAAACGTGCCAATGCAGCACGCTATCCAGACCGCACTGGGTGGATACCAGAGTATCAATGAACTGATTTTGCCTGGTGGTCGCCTGCTCGAGCAGCGTAATCGCGCTTACGAGCTGATCACGCAAATTCCAGGGGTATCATGCGTTAAGCCGAAAGGCGCTATGTATCTGTTCCCAAAAATTGATACCAAGATGTACAACATCAAAAACGATCAGCAAATGGTGCTGGACTTCCTGAAACAAGAAAAAGTGCTTTTGGTTCAGGGCACCGGCTTTAACTGGCCGAAACCGGATCACTTCCGCATCGTGACACTCCCTCATGTCGAAGATCTTGAAACGGCAATCGGACGATTCGAACGTTTCTTAACGACCTATAGCCAGTAATGAATCACTGGTAGTAATTAGTGCTGATCTCTCATATGCTTAGAGGAACTCCTAGTGAGTTCCTTTTTTTACACCAGAAACGGAGAAAGCTATGAAAGAGAGCCATTTTTTCGCCCACTTGGCAAGAATGAAGCTGATCCAACGCTGGCCTTTGATGCGCTCTGTATCACCAGAAAACGTTTCGGAACATAGCTTGCAGGTCGCTTTTGTTGCCCACGCCCTCGCGTTAATCAAAAACAAGAAGTTCGGCGGTGCCCTGAACCCTGAACGCATTGCCCTTCTCGCGATGTATCACGATTCAAGTGAAGTTCTTACTGGTGATTTACCGACACCCGTTAAGTATTACAATCCAGAAATCGCGAAAGAGTATAAAAAAATTGAAGCCGCTGCAGAGCAAAAGCTTCTCTCTATGCTTCCTGAAGAATTTCATGAAGACTTCGCCCCGTTCCTTCTTTCTCACTCCGCACACGAAGAAGACGCAAAAATCGTCAAACAAGCGGATTCCATTTGCGCCTATCTTAAATGCTTAGAGGAATTGAGTGCAGGTAACCACGAGTTTGCTTTAGCGAAAAAACGACTTGAAGTGACACTTCAAGAGCGTCACACACCAGAAATGGATTACTTTCTGACTACCTTTGCACCAAGCTTTGAGTTGTCACTGGATGAAATCAGTTAAGGTCTTAGGAGATATTCGTGTCATTTGAATTGCACTCACAATGGCAGCAGCGCCATGACGATGAACATAAGATCCGTCGTGATGACCACAGAAGCCCGTATCAACGTGACAGAGCCCGAATTCTACACTCTGCCGCATTCCGTCGCCTACAGGCCAAAACACAGGTGCACGGCAACAGCCTAGAAGACTTTCACCGCACCCGACTAACCCACTCACTTGAAGCGGCTCAGCTGGGAACGGGAATCGTAGCGCAGCTCAAAAAGAAACAAGCAGAATTCCGTGATCTATTACCATCAGACAGCCTGATAGATTCGCTCTGTCTGGCGCATGACATCGGTCATCCACCTTACGGACATGGTGGTGAAATCGCACTGAATTACATGATGCGGGAACACGGTGGCTTTGAGGGGAATGCACAAACCTTTCGTATCGTGACCAAGCTAGAGCCATATACAGAACACTTTGGCATGAATTTGTCACGACGAGCTCTGCTTGGCTTAATAAAGTACCCCGCTCTAATTAGCCAAACTCGCTCAACCGTTTTACCACAGCCAGCCGAGCATCAGCGAAAACTTAAAGCACACGAATGGTACCCTGCTAAAGGAATATACGACTGTGATAAAGCATTGTTCGACTGGGTTCTTGAGCCTCTCACAGAGAATGACAAAGCTCAGCTTAGCCAAATGCGCTATGAGCCAGAATCCGATTTGGAACACAGAAAAACGCGCTTTAAATCGCTTGATTGCTCCATTATGGAGTTAGCGGATGATATCGCCTATGGCGTTCATGACTTAGAAGACGCGATTGTTCTCGGCATGGTAACGCGCCATCAGTGGCAGGAAGGCGCTGCGAGCCAGCTAGCCGATTGTGGTGACCCGTGGTTTGAGGCCCATATCGACTCCATTGGCCAAATGCTGTTTAGTGGTAAACACCACGAACGGAAAGACGCGATTGGCGGTATGGTCAATGCTTTGCTGACCAGTATTTCAATTAAGCCCGTGGATGTCGCCTTCGCTAGTCCGCTGCTAGCTTGGAATGCCTGTTTAGAGCCACAAACAGCAAAAGCACTGGATGTTTTGAAGCAATTCGTTAGTCAGTACGTCATTCAGGTTCCACAAGTACAAATTGTGGAGTACAAAGGCCAACAAATCATCATGGATATCTTTGAAGCACTGACGGCCGCGCCTGAACGTTTACTTCCGATACACACCAAAGAGCTTTGGTGTCAAGCTGGCACTGAAAGCGACAAAATGAGAGTCATCGCAGACTACATCTCTGCCATGACCGACAGCCATGCGCAGAAACTGCATCGACAATTATTCTCGTCGATCGTCCTTTAGTCGTTATTATCCTTCAGATAATTCTTTTCAAAAACGCCCGGAGGCATCTGGGCAATTTGAAACTCTATCATCTGTTCAAACACATTCAGCAGAGGCGTAAAGTTCTGCTTAGGTTCAAGTATTCTTAGTGCATAAAAGCCCGCTTCTACCGTCGATAAACTGTTCTGAGAAGGTGCTTTTCGAATCGTATACCCTCCCTGAAGGTTTTCAGGCAACTTCACCGTTGGCAAATCATGTAGATTGGTTGAAAGCTGCCACATTTTGTACGCTTTCTTCCAAGTTCCATCCAGTAAAATAAGGCGAATTTTCTTGTTGTTTATGCGCTTATCTTTAGCAAGTTCAGATAGGCATACGGATTGCTCTGATGGGTAGAGAATCAAGTGCTGATAATCGCAATCTGCGAGTAAGTTGTTTAACGTTTCATCCTGAGAAAAGTCTTCACCAATCAAACAAGTACAGTTTTCTAAGCTTATTTTTAGAATCCGTGCCGTACCAAGGGGACGATGCTCTTCACTACTATGTTGAAGAATGATAAGTTCGACTTCACTTTCTAGCGGTACAATCCAAGAGCAAATACAAGCTTTGCGCGATTTTCCACACTGAGAACAATAACGAGACATAGAGTGAACCTTTATACATTGCTGACAATCATCAGCGTTATCTGCTTAGCACTACAATTTGAACCAATGACGAGCCTGAGTGAGTGGCACGCCTATAATATTCGACACGGTGAATGGTGGCGAATCGTAACAGGAAATTTAACTCACACCAACTTTGCTCATTTAGGCATGAACTTGGCAGGTCTATGGGTTATTAGCTTTATTTTCCGCCCAAGTACGAAAAACTTCCTGATTGTATTTCTACTTCTATGTACTTTCGTCGGTGCGTTGAACTTGCTGACCAGTATGTCTGTCTATGTAGGACTTTCTGGTGTACTACACGGTCTGTTTGGCTTTTGGGCGTTAAGAGAAGTATTCGAAGCAAGAAGAAGCAGTTTATTACTAGTAGGTGGTTTGATAGCTAAAGTGGTTTGGGAACAGCTTTACGGCCCATCAACAAGTACTGCAGCAATGATTGGTGCGCGCGTCGCAATTGATGCACATCTATTTGGGGCCATCGGGGGGCTGAGTATGGCACTGCTGGAAAAAGGCAGTCATCGCCGTTTGTTTGGGTAAAACCCGAACCAAGAAAGAGCTTGGCTCGGGAAAACAGTAACCGGATACTAAACTCAATACTACGGTCAGAAAGTGCCGAGGCTAGAGGAGGATGCGACCTTGGTTTTTCTGCAAAGTAGCATCTCCGATTCCCTTAACATTCCCTAAGTCACTAACTGTTTTGAATGGGCCATGCTCTGTACGGTAATCCACAATATCTTGCGCTTTCTTTTCACCAATCCCTTTCAGCATTGTTGCAATCTCTTCTGCCGTCGCTGAATTTATGTTTACGGTAATTTCGATTCCTTCATATTTATCCGCTGTTGTATCTGCTGCCAACCCAAACGGTGCAAATACGCATAACAATAAAGCTAAAACCCATTTCATATTAAACATATGCTTTCCCTATTAGTTGTGATAACAATTTCAGCGATGGTTTCATGTTCTGCTGGTTAAAAACATCGGAACTAATTTAGGTTAAGCTCGCTATTCGTTGAAGTTGGTTGAACAGAAAATAAAACGGGCCGCTTGTGCGACCCGTTTTAGTTGACATGCAAATTACATTATTAATGCTTAGTTGCTCACAACAAAGTACTCGATGTCTGTATTAGCTCGAAGCACTGCCAATACAGAAGACAGGTCTTGTTGCGAAGATGAACGTGCCATCTGCATCGCTACTTGTTCCTCTAGGTCACTGTCTAGTTCAGAGTTAACCGCATCTAGTTCAATAACCACAACGTTACCTTCTATATCTTTCGATTGAGCGTATACAGGCTTACCTTCAACTGGTTTTGCCATTGCAAATACAGTCTGTGCGTACGGAGAGCGACGATCTACTGTCTCTTTATCACCAAACGCTAAGTTATTTTCAGCAAGCACTTCCGTTTTGCCTTCTTTTAGAGCTGTCACTACTTTTGTACCAAGCTCTAGTGCACCTTGCTCACCTTTAACGCGTGAAAGTTCAGTAACAACTTGGTCTTTCACCTCATCAAGAGGAAGGACCGTCTCAGGGCGAACGTCTTCAACACGAACAACGACAATATGTTCAGGTGCCACTTCAATCGCTTCAGAGTTAAGGCCATCTTCTTTTACTTCTGGGCTTAAAATAGCTTGCATCACTGCAGGATTACGAAGTACTTCTGGGGCGTCCGCTTGAGAGATAAAGCCAGTAGTTTTCACTTCTTGATCAACCGCTTTTGATGCATCGTCCAGTGAATCTGGGTATTCAAAGGCTACACGTTCAAGCTCATTTTGTAGCTCATAGAATTTATCAACGGCTTTCTGATCAACCAATTCTTGTCTTATTTCAGACTCAACATCAGCGAATGGTGTCGCCACTGAATCCTTCAGCTCTTCAAGCTTAATAATATGGTAACCAAAATCAGATTTAACCAGCCCTGATACATCGCCAACTTTCTCAAGTGCGAAAGCCGCTTTCTCGAACGCCGGGTCCATCACATCACGCTCGATCCAACCTAAGTCACCGCCATTTTCAGCGCTGCCAAAGTCATCAGATTTTTCTTCTGCAAGTGCTGCAAATTCAGCACCGTTATTTAGCTCATCCAAAATAGCTTGAGCTTTCGCTTCATCACCACCTTCTACAAGGATATGAGCGACGCGGCGCTGCTCTTCTGAAGAGTATTTATCAAGATGTTCGTCGTAGTACTTCTGCACTTCTTCTTCAGACACTTCGGTCTGTTTTTTCAGTGCTTCAGCGGACAGCTCAACGTAAGCAACTTTAGCTTGCTCTGGGCGAGTAAAGTTATCTTGGTTAGCTTTGTAGTAATCTTGAATTTCTTCATCGGTTAATTCTACGTTTTTCGCAAACTCTTCGAAATCGATAACAATAGTGCGGATATCACGAGTTTGAGTGAAAAGCTCACCTTGAACTTGTACTTCACCAGGAAGAGTGAACTCACTGGTTTGTAGAGCGTTAAGCAGCTGCTCACGTACTAGCTCACGACGCATGTATTCAGCAAAGGTATCTGGAGAGAAACCTGCGCGACGTAAAGACGCTTGGTAGATTTCCTGATCGAATTGGCCGTTTGACTGGAACTGAGGCATTTCCAGAATCATGCTACGAACCTGTTCATCGCTGATACGCAGACCAAGAGCTTCTGCTTGTTGGTCTAGCAACACATCATTGATCATACGATCAAGAACAGATTTGCGGAAAGATTCAACGTATGCCGGATCTGCCAGCATTTGAGAGAAGTAGTCACCCAATTGAGCTTGCATGCGATTCCGCTCATTTTGGTAAGCCATCTCGAACTCGCCACGAGGGATATCCGTGTTACCAACTTTCGCTGCTGCGTTGTTACTGCCACCAACAATGTAGCTGCCTACACCTGCGAATACGAAAGAAAGGATAATAAGCCCAAGGATAATTTTGACCGCGATGCTATTCACGCCTTCGCGTAGTCGATCCATCATAATTTAATTGCTCTCCACAATTGAAGCCTACTGCTTCTATCTAATAGAAATAATGCCGCAATAGTACCAGAAAAAGAAATGCGCATCAGTATGATGCGCATAATTTAAGAAAGTTCGGCCCGAAGTTTGTAAATTTTTGTTCGAAACGAATTGTTTGAGCAAAAGTTATTCAAATAGCCTTTATAGAGTCAAAGCCCTATGAATTAGTTGACTGAATCTTTTAGCGCTTTACCAGCCTTGAATGAAGGCACTTTTGCTTCTGCGATTTGGATTTCTTCACCAGTCTTTGGATTACGACCTGTACGTGCAGCACGAGTACGAACGCTGAAAGTACCGAAGCCAACTAGAGCAACTTGGTCACCTGTTTGAAGCGTACCGCTTACTGCTTCAATGAATGCATCTAGTGCACGACCTGCTGACGCTTTAGAAATATCTGCATTTTCTGCGATTTGTTCAACTAACTGAGTTTTATTCACTGTAATTTCCCCTTTGTGCCATCTGTGATTATTTTTGTGATGACTTTTCGTTCCATAATTAATAAATATGCCTCACCCCTTATACATAAAGGGCTGAGAGCTATCAAAACTAACTTAGCGCCCAAAAAAAACGCTGACAAGCCTTTTTAGGCTTATCAGCGCAAACTTTTACTTATTTTTGCTACACATCACTATTTTTTAGCTTCAAACTCAACGCCCGTCGGGTCTCGCTCGAGTGCAACTTTCAGTACTTCATCAATCCACTGAACCGGGATAACTGTCAGATCTGCGATAACATTCTCTGGAATCTCTTCCAAATCACGCTCGTTATCTTTTGGAATCAGTACCGTTTTAATGCCGCCACGATGTGCCGCAAGTAATTTTTCTTTTAGGCCACCGATAGGTAAAACTTCACCACGCAGTGTAATTTCACCCGTCATCGCCACTTCCGCTTTCACCGGGTTGCCCGTTAACGCAGAAACCAGAGCTGTACACATTGCCGTACCAGCACTTGGACCATCTTTTGGTGTCGCACCTTCAGGGACATGCACGTGGATGTCTTTCTTCTCGTAGAAATCGGTGTTGATACCCAGTTTTTCCGCACGAGAACGAACCACAGTCATTGCCGCTTGAATAGATTCTTGCATGACATCGCCAAGTGAACCTGTCTGTGTCAGTTTACCTTTGCCCGGCATAGACTGAGTTTCAATTGTTAGTAAATCACCACCAACTTCAGTCCAGGCCAAACCAGTCACCTGACCAATACGGTTGCTTTCGTCGGCTTTACCATAGTCGAATCGTTGAACGCCTAAGTACTCTTTCAGGTTGTCCATTGAGACTGTCACTGACTTGATGTCTTTATCCAGCAGGATGTTCTTGACTGCCTTACGACAGATCTTAGAAATCTCACGCTCAAGATTACGTACACCCGCTTCACGCGTGTAGAAACGAATGATGCCGACAATCGCCGAGTCCTCGATAACAATCTCGTTTGGTTTCAAACCATTACGCTTCAACTGCTTTTCTACCAAGTGGCGTTTCGCGATGTTCAGCTTTTCATCTTCTGTGTAACCAGAAAGGCGGATAACTTCCATACGGTCAAGAAGCGGACCAGGGATATTCATCGAGTTAGACGTCGCAACAAACATCACATCAGACAGGTCGTAATCCACTTCTAAGTAGTGATCGTTAAACGAGTTGTTTTGCTCAGGATCCAGAACTTCTAGCAGTGCAGATGCTGGGTCACCGCGCATGTCAGAAGACATCTTGTCGATCTCATCAAGAAGGAATAGCGGGTTTCTAACCCCAACTTTAGACATTTTCTGGATAAGCTTACCCGGTAGTGAGCCGATGTAAGTACGACGGTGACCACGAATCTCAGCTTCGTCACGCACACCACCAAGTGCCATACGAACGTATTTACGTCCAGTAGCAGACGCAATCGAGCGACCAAGAGAGGTTTTACCCACACCAGGAGGACCAACAAGACAAAGGATCGGTCCTTTAAGCTTGTTAATACGGTTTTGTACTGCCAAGTATTCCAGGATACGCTCTTTAACGCGCTCCAGACCGTAATGGTCTTCGTTCAGAATCTCTTCTGCCTTGGCCAGGTTCTTTTTCACTTTAGAACGCTTAGCCCAAGGAACGCTCACCATCCAATCGATGTAGCTACGCACCACTGTTGCTTCCGCAGACATTGGAGACATCATCTTAAGCTTCTGCAGCTCTTGTTCTGTCTTTTCGCGTGCCTCTTGAGGCATTTTAGATTCTTCGATTTTGTTCTGCAGCGTTTCGAACTCATCCGGCGCGTCTTCCATCTCACCCAGTTCTTTCTGAATCGCTTTCATTTGCTCATTCAGATAGTACTCACGCTGAGACTTTTCCATTTGCTTTTTAACGCGGCCACGAATGCGCTTTTCAACTTGTAGCAGATCAATCTCTGATTCCATTTGGCCCATAAGGAATTCCAAACGCTCAGTAACATCGATGATCTCAAGCACTTGTTGCTTGTCTACCAGTTTTAGTGGCATATGAGCAGCGATGGTATCCGCCAGACGTGCTGCTTCATCAATCCCATTTAACGAAGTCAGAACTTCTGGCGGGATCTTTTTGTTTAGTTTGATAAAGCCTTCGAACTGGTTGATCGCACTACGAACAATAACTTCTTGCTCGCGTTCGTCCAGCTCAGGTGTCACAATGAACTCCGCCTCAGCTAAGAAAAAATCGCTCTCTTTAAAGTGATTAATCTTCGCACGTTGCTGACCTTCAACCAGTACTTTTACTGTGCCATCAGGAAGCTTCAAAAGCTGAAGAATGGTGGCTACCGTACCTACGTCGAATAGGTCGTCAACCGTTGGCTCGTCGGTATCCGCTTGCTTTTGTGCCACAAGCAGAACTTGTTTGTTGGTTTCCATCGCCGTTTCAAGACAGCTAATCGATTTTTCACGACCAACAAACAATGGAATTACCATGTGCGGGTAGACCACTACGTCACGTAGAGGTAGTACCGGGATCTCGATACTCTCGGAACGTTCCAAGTTCATATAATTCTCTCTTCCGCTTTCACGTTTAACGTATTACTTAAGGCAGTATATGGGGGCTAATTGTTTGGATTCAATAAGAGAAATAAAAAAAGGAGGTAATTACTTACCTCCTTTTTATTCGTGGCTAGATTTACTCCGCCCCAGCGGCCTGGTTATCGGCGTTGCTGTAAATTAGCAGCGGTTCTGACTCACCATTGATGACTGACTCATCAATAACCACTTTGCTCACATCTGTTGCAGATGGTAGCTCGTACATGGTTTCAAGCAGAACACCTTCTAAAATTGAACGTAGACCACGAGCACCAGTTTTACGCTCCATCGCTTTCTTAGCAATCGCGCGTAGTGCATCTTCACGGAACTCAAGCTCTGCATTTTCTAGCTCAAACAATGCTGCATACTGCTTAGTCAGCGCGTTCTTCGGTTCACATAGAATCTGAATCAGCGCCTCTTCATCAAGCTCAGTCAACGTTGTTGTCACAGGCAGACGGCCAATGAATTCAGGAATCAGACCGTATTTCACTAAATCTTCAGGCTCAACCTGAGTAAATAGTTCACCGACTGTTTTGGTTTCATTCTTAGAGCGAACTTCCGCACCAAAACCGATACCAGTACCTGTTGCTACACGCTGTTCAATCACTTTATCCAAGCCTGCAAATGCACCACCACAGATGAACAAGATCTTAGACGTGTCCACTTGGAGGAACTCTTGCTGAGGATGCTTACGACCACCTTGTGGCGGAACAGAAGCAACCGTGCCTTCAATAAGTTTTAGCAGTGCCTGCTGAACACCTTCACCTGATACGTCACGCGTAATAGATGGGTTTTCAGCTTTGCGAGAAATTTTATCAATTTCATCAATGTATACGATGCCACGTTCAGCCTTAGCTACATCGTAATCACATTTTTGCAGAAGCTTTTGGATGATGTTTTCAACGTCTTCACCCACGTAACCAGCTTCGGTTAGTGTAGTGGCGTCAGCCATTGTAAATGGCACATCCAAGAATCGAGCTAGTGTCTCAGCAAGCAATGTTTTACCACTACCTGTAGGACCAATCAGTAGGATGTTACTCTTACCAAGCTCTACACCTTCGCTCGTTGTATCACCATTACGTAAACGCTTGTAGTGGTTATATACCGCAACTGCAAGCACTTTTTTCGCGTAATCTTGTCCGATCACATAGTCGTCTAGGTGTTCGCGGATCTGTTTAGGCGTTGGTAACGCTTCAGATTCTTTCTTAGGGAGAACATCCTTAATTTCTTCGCGAATTATATCGTTACATAAGTCGACACATTCGTCGCAAATGTATACTGACGGACCTGCGATTAGCTTGCGAACTTCGTGCTGACTTTTGCCGCAGAAAGAACAGTACAGCAATTTACCGCTGCCACTTTCTTTGCTTTTATCTGTCATTCGCTAACCTCTTAGCCTTTACTCTTCATGAATCAGTGTATATCAATTTTTGCCAAATTGCGCTGGCAAATTACTCGCCGCGGTGGCTTAACACTGCATCCACCAAACCATATTCTACAGACTGTTCCGCTGACATAAAGTTGTCACGGTCAGTATCGCGCTCAATAACTTCAAGTGGCTGGCCGGTATGCTCAGCTAACAAGCGGTTCAGCTTGTTCTTAATTGATAAGATTTCTTGTGCGTGAATTTGAATATCAGAAGCCTGACCCTGGAAACCGCCCAGTGGTTGGTGAATCATCACGCGCGAATTCGGTAGAGCGTAACGCTTACCTGGTGCCCCACCAGCGAGTAAAAATGCGCCCATTGAAGCAGCTTGCCCCATACATACTGTGCTTACATTTGGTTTGATAAACTGCATCGTGTCGTAAATAGACATACCCGCTGTTACGCTGCCGCCTGGGGAGTTGATGTATAGGAAAATATCTTTATCTGGATTTTCAGATTCTAGGAAAAGTAGTTGAGCCACGACAAGGTTTGCCATGTGGTCTTCCACTTGACCTGTTAAAAAAATCACACGCTCTTTTAACAATCGGGAATAGATGTCGTAAGAACGTTCGCCTCGGGAAGTTTGTTCAACCACCATTGGTACTAGTGCGTCCATAATTGGCGACATTGCATTTTTTTCTTGGTAGCTCATATTCTTATGTCCCTAAAATAAATGGCCCGGATGATGAGTATCATACGGACCATTGTTAGCAGAATAGTTAACGTGAAGTCAACCTTCTACGCAAGATATTGCTTATTAAGCAGGTTGTTGCTGGTTAAGTAGCTCGTTGAAGCCTACTTCTTTCTCAGAAACTTGTGCTTTAGCGATGATCGCGTCGATTGCTTGCTCTTCTAGAGCTACGTTACGCATGTTGTTCATCATTTGCTCGTTTTGCTCGTAGTAAGCCATAACTTCTGATGGATCTTCGTATGCTGTAGCCATCTCTTCGATTAGCGCTTTAACTTTTTCGTCGTCCGCTTTTAGCTCTTCAGACTTGATAACTTCACCAAGTAGAAGACCTACAACTACGCGACGTTTAGCTTGCTCTTCGAACAGTTCACGTGGAAGCTGTGCAGCTGCTTCTGGGTTACCACCGAAGCGTTGTGCAGCTTGTTGGCGTAGAACTTGAATTTCTTGCTCGATAAGTGCAGAAGGAACGTCGATGTCGTTTTGCTCAACTAGACCGTCAAGTGCTTGCTCTTTGATACGGTTCTTAACTGCTTGCTTAAGTTCGCGCTCCATGTTCTTACGAACTTCAGCTTTAAGAGCGTCAACACCGCCTTCAGCAACACCGAACTTAGAAACGAATTCGTCGTTTAGTTCTGGAAGCTCACGCGCTTCAACTTTGTTCACTTTGATAGCGAATTTCGCTGCTTTACCTTTTAGGTTTTCAGCGTGGTAATCTTCTGGGAAAGTCACGTCGATGTCGAATTCCATACCAGCAGTCTTACCTGCGATACCGTCTTCAAAACCTGGAATCATGCGACCAGCGCCCATTTCTAGTGGGAAGTTCTCAGCTTTACCGCCTTCGAACTCTTCACCGTCAATAGAACCAACGAAGTCGATGCTTACGCGCTTGCCTTCTTCTGCTGCTTCTTCAACTTCAGTCCAAGTTGCTTGCTGCTTACGTAGAGTATCGATCATCTCTTCTACGTCTGCATCTTTAACTTCAGTTAGAGGCTTCTCAACAGCAATGTTTTCTAGGCCTTTAAGTTCAACTTCTGGGTAAACTTCAAAAGTTGCTGTGAAAACTAGGTCTGCACCTTCTTTGTTTTCTACAGGAGCGAAAGTTGGCGCGCCAGCTGGGTTGATTTTCTCTTTTACGATCGCTTCGATGAAGTGACGTTGCATAACTTCACCAAGAACGTCTTGACGTACTGCTTTGCCGTACATCTGAGCAACCATTTTTAGAGGCACTTTACCCTTACGGAAACCATCGAAACGACGGTTTTTAGCGATGTTGCGTAGTTCAGCTGTTACAGCGTCTTCGATGTTTGCAGCTGGAACAGTAATGTTTAGACGGCGCTCTAGGCCCTCTAGCGTTTCAACAGTAACTTGCATTATATATAAACCTCTAAAGTGGCTCGGTTTTCCGAGCGTATGAGCGTAACTCACCGGAGTTGACGCTTCATCCTTGTGTTGTGTTCTGTCCGAGCACCTAATTTAAATCGAGTATCGATACTGTTCATCAGTACCGGACTAATCAGTGATATCTTCAGTGTCATCACCAAAGGTATCTCCTATTAGCCTCAGGACAGAATTTTAGACGCGACATTCTAGCGATCTGTTACTACCCTGTCGAGCCAATAGCCACTATGTGGACATTGTCTGCACTAAATTCTCGAATGTTGCCTCATTTTTTGTAAAAAATGCGATAAAACACCCGCATCAGAAACATCGGCATATCTAGAATGGGGACAATAGCGACTTTTTCAAGGGAATCGACCGCTTTTTTTATTGAAAAGCGTAAAAAGAGATCTTGCTCTTGTTTTACTCCACAGAGTTGGTAAGTAAATCCCCAATCTAATCTACAAGCCATTAACATTTCTGGATTACAAAGAAGTAGCCTAGTCAGGAACAAAGGGATGCCACAACGAAACCGTATTCTACTGATTTTTTTCGCCTTATATTTCCTATGCGCGTTTGTTGGTGGCCACTGGGTCTGGAAAAACAGTTACCAATCGCTACTGGATAAACACCAGTCTCAGCTTGAACAGTTTTCTAGTCACATAAAGAACAAATTGGATAAGTACGCCCATATCCCCAACCTCCTGGCAAAAGATGCACCTTTGTTTGAGGCATTGCTGCACCCGAAAAATAGCGCTCAACTTGAAGTGACGAATCGCTACTTAGAATCAGTAAATCAAGTCATTGCGGCTTCCGACACTTATCTCATTGATCAATGGGGTACCACTATTGCGGCCAGTAACTGGCGTAAAGAACGCTCTTTCATTGGGCGAAACTTCGCATTCCGGCCTTATTTCAAACAAGCCATTATCGGTGAGCAGAGCCAATACTATGCGTTGGGTTCAACGTCGGGTAAACGGGGTTACTACTACTCTTCTCCCATCATTTACGCTGGCGGCGTGATTGGCGTTGTGGTCGTAAAAATGGACTTGAGTAAGATCGAAGACAACTGGCAGCAACCAGATAGCGTATTCGTCGCCAGTGATCCTCACGGAATTGTGTTCATGAGCAGCAGAACTGACTGGCTACTCAAAAGTTTGCAACCTCTTAATGATGCTGAGAAAAAACAAGTTTGGGCTAGCCGACAATATCTCGAAACACAAATTCGTAGTTTAAATTTCGTCGGCGACCTGAACTTAAACGTGACCGAATTAAAACAAGGTTACCCATACAATAAAGGCACTCTGGTGGTTTCTTCTCTCGACCTTCCCGAGATCAAACTGACCATGAGGGTATTGTCGCCTAAACAATCTATCGTTTGGATAACATTGGGTTACTTGCTAGTACTTACTCTCATTTTTACCGTTCTATTCCTTATCGGCCAGCTGATTTATCACCGCCAACAACGTCATCTACAACTCGAACTGATTCAGCAAGAAGCCAATCAAAAACTGGAATATCAAGTAATGACTCGAACTGCGGAGTTGCAAGCAGAGATCGCTCAGCGAACAGAAACAGAGCAAACGCTGCGTGTCACTCAGGATGAGTTGGTTCAGGCTGCAAAGCTTGCTGTACTTGGTCAGATGTCCGCAAGTATCAGCCATGAACTGAATAATCCCCTTGCGGCCATTCGCAGCTTCGCTGAAAACGGTAAGCTATTCTTAAAAAAAGAGAAGTTCGAACGGGTCGAAGATAATTTAAGTCGTATTTCAGCGCTCACCGATCGTATGGCTAATATCAGTCAACAACTGCGCTCATTTGCCAAGAAAACCAGTGGCAGTGAACTAACCAAAACTCGCCTGTTACCTGTCGTCGCCTCAGCGAAGGAGTTGATGAAGCCCTCTTTTAAATCAGCTCGGGTTAACTTATCTACCAAACTAATGGCACAGGATGCAGAGGTTTTTATCAACACGATTCAACTGGAACAAGTGCTGGTAAACCTTCTGAGTAACGCGATCGAAGCCGTCAAAGAGCAAGAAAATAAACAGGTGTGGCTTTCTATAGAACATGACCAGAGCCGGAATCAGATCATGGTTCATATTGATGATAATGGCCCAGGGATCGGACAGCGCTCTCTCACCGAGCTTTGTGAGCCATTTTTGACCACCAAGAAAAATGGCCTAGGTTTGGGACTGTCAATATCACAGCAAATATTGAGTGGAATGAACGGCCAATTAAGTGCGCACAACCAAGCGCAGGGCGGCGCTCGGTTCTCAGTTTGTTTGCCTGTTGTTGCTATATACGCCGAAAAAGATTCAGAGGAATAATTATGTGTCAGGTGTTTTTTATTGATGATGAAGCGGATCTCAGGCTAGCAATAGAACAGACGTTCGAATTAGCCGATATTGACGCGCAATTTTTCCCCGATGCAGAGTCCGCACTGCTAGCGATGAAAAACGGGGCTGAACCAGGCGTGGTTATCACTGATATCTGTTTACCGGGAATATCAGGAATGAATTTACTGAATACTCTGGTGCAAACAGACAACAACCTGCCGGTGATCATGATTACTGGGCATGGTGACATCTCAATGGCGGTTAATGCATTACATCAAGGTGCCTACGACTTTATCGAAAAACCATTTTCTCCCGAGCAGTTGGTTGAAACGGTCAAGCGAGCTATCGAAAAGCGCCAGCTTACGAATGAAAACGAGAAGTTACGGCAATCACTCAAAGCCAGTCAGGCTCTCGGCCCGCGAATTATCGGCGAAACCGCCAGTATCCAGATGCTACGTGATACTATCACCCACATTGCCGATACTGATGCCGATATTTTGTTGTTCGGTGAGACAGGCACGGGTAAAGAGCTCATTGCTCGCTCATTACACGAACAAAGCTTACGCAGAAATCATAACTTTGTCGCCGTAAACTGTGGCGCGGTACCAGAAAACCTCATTGAAAGTGAGCTCTACGGGCATGAAAAAGGCGCATTTACCGGCGCAGAAAGTCGCCGGATTGGTAAGTTCGAATTCGCTCAGGGGGGCACGTTATTCCTGGATGAAATCGAATCCATGCCCATTCAAGCACAAGTTCGACTGCTCCGTGTTCTTCAAGAGCGTGTTATCGAGCGAGTAGGCTCAAACGAACTTCTCCCCCTCGACATTCGTGTAATAGCGGCGACCAAAGTGGATTTAAAACGTGCTGCCGAAGAAGGAACATTTCGCCAAGATCTCTACTATCGACTGAATGTCGTTACACTGGATTTGCCCCCTCTGCGGATGCGCAAAGAGGATATCCCTGCGCTCTTCCATCACTTTTTGCTCGTGGCGGCCTCTCGATACGGCAAAAGCTCCCCGAGCTTATCATCTCAAGATCTGGCGACATTGATGGCGCATGACTGGCCGGGTAATGTGCGAGAGCTGAGAAATGCAGCGGAACGTTTTGTGCTGCTTGGGAAATTGATTCAGCTTGGAGATGCAAGCCCGGTGCAGACTCTTTCCACTAGCTTGGCAGAGCAAGTGGCAGAATTCGAGAAAGCGGCAATCGAGCGCGCATTACTCGAGCACAATGGCAGCATCAAGCAAACCATGACGCAATTGAATGTTCCCCGTAAAACACTGTATGACAAAATGCAACGCTATCAGATAGATAAAGATCTGTATAAATAAAACCCGCAACCACATTTGTTCCTTTACTCAACGTATCTCATACTATTTATAGTTCCATGGATGGTAGCGCTGAGCATGAATGAGAAAACGAAGATACCTGTAATTAGGGAGACTGTGGTTGTCGACGGACATTATCAGGAAGAGCGACGTTCTGGAGAGGATCGCAGGAAGAACAAACAAAAGTGGCATGGCTACGAGCGGAGAATAAACTCTCAGCCCAGAAGACATGACCACAAATCAATAGACGAAGAGGTGTGACATGTCACACCTCTTTGTTGCATTAACGAGTCTGAAACCGTTACTTGGTAATAATCTCCGGCCCCATTAGCGTCGTTGGTAACCAGGTTGAAACCCATGGTATGTAAGTAACGATAATCAAGAACAGGAACATTACAGCCACCCAAGGCAACGCCGCTTTAACTACGCTCATCATCGACATTTTAGCCACCCCTGCAGTAACAAAGAGGTTCAGCCCGACTGGCGGCGTGATCATCCCAATCTCCATGTTCACCACCATCATGATACCCAAGTGGATAGGATCAATGCCTAAAGCAATGGCAATCGGAAATACCAGTGGAGCCACAATGATCAACAAACCAGACGGTTCCATAAACTGGCCGCCAATCAAGAGCAGTACGTTTACCACGATCAAGAATGTGATTGGCCCCAAACCTGCGGAAAGCATTGATTCAGTGATCATCTGAGGAATGCGCTCTTCGGTCAGTACATGTTTTAAGATCAACGCATTAGCAATGATAAACAACAGCATGATCGTCAGCTTGCCAGCTTCAAACAAGGTTTGCTTGGTGTCGTGGTGCACAAAGCTCTGAAGGACTTTCACAATGGCAGGTTTAGTATTCTGTTTATCCGCAAATGGCCCCATATCCCTATAAACAAAGTTAGCGATTAAGAAGGAGTATACCGCTGCCACTGCCGCTGCTTCAGTTGGAGTAAAAATGCCGCCGTAGATGCCTCCGAGAATAATGACAACCAGCATCAGCCCCCAGATTGCATCTTTAGCCGCCGAGAAGGCTTCTTTCCAGCCAACAAACGGTTGTTTCGGTAAGTTCTTAACTCGTGCTGCAATGTAGATTGCAATCATCAACATCACACCAGCTAACAGCCCCGGAATAACGCCGCCTAAGAACATACGACCAACGGATACGTCTGTCGCTGCTGCATACACAACCATTACGATTGAAGGTGGAATTAGAATACCAAGTGTGCCCGCGTTACAGATAACACCTGCGGCAAAGTCTTTGGAGTAACCGTTTTTGATCATACCAGCGATAACGATGCTACCAATCGCAACAACCGTCGCTGGTGACGAGCCTGACAGCGCTGCAAACATCATACACGCCACAACAGAAGCCATGGCAAGACCACCTCGGAACCAGCCGACCATTGCAATCGCAAAACGAATAATGCGTTTCGCTACACCGCCTGTGGACATAAAGCTGGATGCAAGGATGAAAAACGGGATAGCAAGTAAAGTGTAGTGTCCTTCAAACGCATTAAAAAGCGTCTGAGCTACTGATGCCAGCGACGCATCTGAGTGCCACATCAAAAATAAAATACTGGATAAGCCCAGTGATACCGCGATCGGAACGCCCAAGAGCATGAAGCCAATCACCATCAAGAATAACCATAAAATATCCATAGGTTAGCGCTCCTTGTTCTTATTGTTATCTTGGCTTTTGTCTTTGCCTTGTGTGGGTTCCATCACATCGCCCGCATCTTTAAGCTCTTCTTTAAGTGCTTCTAACTCTTCTTCACCTTCATGACTGGAAATAATACGGTCAAGCTTACCAGTCAGTATCTGGTATGCCGCCTGGGCAAAACGAAACGTCAGCAAAGCCATACCAATTGGCAGCGCCATATACGGGATAAATCGAGGGAGCTTCTCATAACGCTCACCTTCGTTGAGCCAATCAGCCATGAACTGCAGCATTTCTGGCATTGGAATATCATCCGTCTCGTACCATGCACGCTCTGTGGCGAACGGGTACCAGTAATTCCATGAGCCAATAAGTAGTAGTATTGAAAAGGCCAAACAGCATGACACGGCAAGCAAAGCACAAGCTTTTCTAAAACGTTCAGGTAACAAGTTAATCACCACATCAACACCAATGTGAAAATGCTTTTTCACGCCGTATGACGCACCTACGAGAACCATCCAGGCAAAAAGAAAAACGGTAACTTCAAGCGCCCAAAGAATATTGTCATTGAATACGTAACGCATCACGACGTTGACAAATGTCAGTATCGTCATCGTGCCGAGGAAGAAGGCAATCAAGGCTTCTTCAACCTTGTCGGTAAACTGACCGACTTTCGAAAAAAATGAGTGTTCCATAACGGTACATCGCTCGAATCGGGTAAGTTTGGCTCCCGACGAACGGGAGCCGCTTATCATTATGTTGATTTATTTCTGGTTGGCCGCTAACGCCGCTTCAATTAACTCTGAACCAATATCTTTTTCAAATTTGTTCCAAACGGGTTTAAGTGCGGTTACCCACTCTTCACGCTGTTCTGGCGTCAGCTCTCGAACCACACCACCAGCTTCGATAACGTATTGTTTGTTTTGTTGCTCTACGCGGTTCGACTCCGCATTACGGGTTTGAGTGACCTCTTTAAGAATGGTCGCTAACTGGTCACGCACGTCGCCTGGAAGTCCATCCCACCACTTCGTCGAAGTAACCACTAGATAATCCAAAATGCCGTGGTTGGTTTCAGTCGTTCCGTCTTGAACCTCGAAGAACTTTTTACCGTAGATATTCGACCAGGTATTTTCCTGACCATCGATAACTTTGGTTTGCAAGCCACCGTACACTTCGGCAAATGACATTTTTTGTGGGTTAGCACCCAATTGCTCAAACTGTGCAACCAATACATCTGAAGCCTGAACGCGGAATTTAAGCCCCTTAGCGTCTTCCGGACTAATCAACGGCTTGTTGGCTGAAATTTGCTTCATACCGTTGTGCCAGAACTCTAAACCTCTGATGCCTCGTCGGTTCATCGCGTTCTTAAGATTTTCACCCGCTTCAGAGTTTTGGAAACGGTCAACAGCGTCTACGTCATCAAATAGGAAAGGAAGGTCGAAAAGGCGGAATTTTTTGGTGAATTTTTCAAACTTAGACAGTGAAGGTGCGGCAAGTTGTACGTCCCCATTCAACATAGCCTCAAGTACTTTATCATCATCGTAAAGCGTCGAGTTAGGAAACACTTGCATACACGCTTTACCGTTCATCTCTTCATTGACACGCTTTTCAAGCAGAGAGGCAGCGATCCCTTTAGGGTGCTTATCGGTGTTAGTTACGTGACTGAACTTGATGACCATTTCACCTGGATCACAGTTTGCAGCAGCGTTAAAACTGGTAACAGCAAGAATTGAGGCAGTTAGTAGGGTAACAGGCTTAAACATTATTATTCTCCTTGATAAATGAACAACCCCATCACTGGGTGTTGATGCAACTACCAAAGCAAGTACCGAACCACTTTTTTTATCACACTTTTATCAAACAAAATCAGACAGTTAAATCGAGCATATTCAAGGTACATTTACCTAGATCACAAAATCATTTTTGAAATGGGTGAAATCTACCCACGCCAATGTATTAAGTGGGTGGATTTACACACATTCATGAATCGGTAAATAAAAATGGTAGCCAATTGGCTGCCATTAAGAATCTACGAATTCCTGATTTGTATTGCTCTTATCGTTGGTGATACTCGATACGCTGTTCTGTGGATGCGGCTAACTCTTGATTTTCACTGTCCGTAATATGTTCCGGATGCAAGCCAATCACTATCTCTTTGCCCTCTTGTTTTCTAACGGAAGCTGGCAGCTTGTTGTGAATTTCTTGCGGTGTACCCATTCATTGCACTCATCTTATTAACAACACACCCAAATAAACCCCTTATGATGAGCAGCTTATTTCCATTTTTTTGCCCCACTCTGGCGGCAATTTCGCGTACTCTTCAAACTCAGGCTGAGAATCATAAGGATGACGAAGTAGTGCGGCCAAACGGTTGACTTCACTGAAATCACCTTCTTCTGCTTTATCTATCGCCAACTGTGCTAAGTAGTTACGAAGAATGTATTTAGGATTAGCACGGCGCATTTGTTCACAACGTTGTTCTGTGGTGATTTGGCTGCCCAGCTGATCGACTTCCAACTCACATCGTGCCAGATAAAGCTCCAACCACGCTTGAGCCGCTTCACGGTCTATAAACAAATCAATAACGTCTTGAGGTGATTTTTTGTCTAAGTTAGATAGCGTTCTAAAGAAGCGCGTATAGTCTGCTTTGTTCTGGTTGAGTAACTCAAACATCGATTCAAACAAGCGGGAATCTTCATCAATTCTGGTTTGTAAACCAAGCTTACTACGCATCAAGCGACTAAATTGCTGGCTTAAACGAACCTCAAACTGGCCAAGTGCTGCTTCTAAATCAGCACGCTCCACCAGTGGAGACAACGCGTGGGCCAACGCAGAAAGATTCCAAAGCGCGACTCGTGGCTGTTGGTCAAACGCATAGCGTCCCTGATAGTCAGAATGATTACAGATATAGCCAGGATCGTAGTCATCCAAAAAGCCAAACGGTCCATAATCAAATGTTTGGCCAAGGATAGACATGTTGTCGGTGTTCATAACGCCGTGAGCAAAGCCAAAGGCTTGCCATTTCGCAATCATGTCCGCTGTTTTCTCTACGATCTTGGCAAACATCGCAGCGTATGGTTTTTCAGCTTGAGCGCATTCAGGTAGGTGCCATTCAATGACCTTATCCGCCAACAGTTTTTGCTCTGCCAGCTGATTGGTGTAAAAGAAGTGCTCAAAGTGTCCAAACCGAATGTGAGTTTCCGCCATACGAATTAACATCGCGCCGTTTTCAGTTTTTTCGCGATAGACAGGCGTGTCACTCACCATCATACCAAGCGCACGGGTAGTCGGGATCCCTAGCCCTTGCATCGCTTCACTACAAAGGTACTCACGAATAGTCGAACGCAGTACTGCTCTGCCGTCCCCCATTCGCGAGTAAGGAGTGAGACCTGCGCCTTTTAGGTGGATGTCAAACCAAGTGCCATCCTGTCGTTGGATTTCTGCCAACAACAACCCACGACCATCGCCTAAATCCGGGTTATATACACCAAATTGGTGCCCTGCATATTTCATCGCTAATGGACGAAATTCATCAAAGTTTGCTTGGCCAGAAAATACCTCTAGCAGCTCTTCATCAGGTATAGGGGGCAAACCAAACTGCTGCGCAAATTCACTGTTCCAAACCACCCATTGAGAATTCAATAACGGTTGTGGCTCTACGAAAGTGAAAAACGCCGAAGGCAGCTGGCTATAACGATGGGTGAAATTGACCCCTTGCCAAATGGACATATTGGGTTCCTTATCTAAAAAGACTAACTACTAATCAGTATACGTCCGATCCCAATTGCCATTCAGCCATGAAATCAACATGGGTATTTGATTCATCTATAGCTCAGAAACAAATAAGCCACTCATTGAAAGCGGCTTATTATTAAACGGTATGTACCCAGCTATTAATCTCTCGTCTGACTTCTATCAGATCGTGGACGGTCTTCCTGAGGCTTACGCTTATTCTTTGGGACGTAATTAAGAATTGAAATTGGCACAGGCTTTCTTGGCGCAAATCCTTCAATTTCTACCCGCTCTAGCAAATGACCTAGACGGCTTTCAATCATGCACAAGTTTTTGAAGTCGTCCTTTGATACCAGTGAAATCGCTTCACCTTGCGCACCAGCACGACCAGTTCGTCCAATTCGGTGTACATATTCATCCGCAGGGAAAGGTAAATCGTAGTTAATAACCACAGGCAGATTATCAATATCAATACCGCGTGCCGCAACACCTGTCGCGACCAAGTACTGGATCTCCCCTGCTTTAAACTGCTCAATTAGCTCCTGACGCACACGCTGATTGCGCCCACTGTGGAACGCTTCCGCAACGATGCCACGCTTCTCCAGTTGGCTGACTAATTTTGCAGCGCCATGCTTGGTTTCGATAAAGATCAGAACTTGTGACCAATCATTCTCTTTTAGCATGTGGCTTAATAATGACGATTTCATGTCTTTATCGACGGTTGTAATCCACTGCTTAATGTTTGACTTCGACGCGCTATGTTTGGCAATTGTAATCTCTTCTGGATCGACAATCGCATTCTTAGCCAGGTCTCGAACTGGGTTCGAAAGCGTTGCAGAGAACAGCAGGCTCTGTACATCCTCAGGCATGCAATCGACGATTTTATCTATTGCATTGATGAAGCCCATATCCAGCATCTTGTCTGCTTCATCTAAAACCAGCATCTCTACTTCATCAAAGTGAATCGATCGTTGACCGTAAAGGTCAATTAAACGCCCCGGCGTACTGACAACAATGTCCACACCTTCAATTAATGCTTTCTTCTGCGGTGCGTATTCCACGCCACCGAACATCGCCATTGAGCGTAATGGCAGGTTCTTACCGTAAGCTTCAATACTTTGGTGTACCTGCAGAGCTAGCTCACGCGTTGGCGTAAGAATGATGGCACGCGCACGTTTTTTACGCAGCGTTTCACCCTGACTGAGCTTCTCTAAGATTGGTAATACAAAGCTGGCTGTTTTACCGGTACCGGTTTGTGCTGCTGCGATCAAATTACGCCCGCGAAGTACAATCGGAATGGCTTTTTGCTGAATAGAAGTCGGTTTTTCATAACCCAGCGCCGTCACTGCGTCAGTGATTGGTGCACTTAAACCAAGCTTAGAAAATGGCATAGAAACGTCTCAACAGAGGAAATGGGCGCGTAGTGTATCAGTAACAGAATGATTAATCAGCATAGCTGTACTGAGAAGTTCTACCCTATAAATAAAACATAAGCTTAGCAAGAAAACGGGATTTATCCGCTACTTCACATTTACTCAGCCGGAATCTCGCTATGCTACTAACGTGTGGATGACTGGAAGGCTTCATGGATATTTTATTGCTAGTAGGATTGATAGGATTAATCACGCTCAATGGCGTCTTCGCGATGTCGGAAATTGCGTTGGTCGCTGCCAAAACAAGCCGCCTCAGAACAATGGCTGAAAGCAGCAAACGCGCAACAATAGCTTTAGAACTCAAAAATAACCCGACACAATTTTTATCAACGATCCAAATCGGCATCACTGTGATTGGCCTACTCAGCGGCATCTTTGGCGAAGCCACGCTTTCTGTTCCTTTTGGACAATGGTTAGTCAGCCAAGGGTTAGAAAAAGAGATTGCCAATTTTGTATCTACGTTTAGTGTGGTTTTGTTGATCACATACTTCGCCATTGTGATAGGTGAATTGGTACCCAAACGTATTGCTCAAAATAATGCAGAAATGATCGCTATCAATGTGGCTTACCCAATCCACTGGTTAGCCAAATTAACCCGACCCTTTGTTTTTCTTTTGACCTTTACCACTGACACCTTGCTCAGAATATTGAGGCAAAGTGAGAGCAAGAGTGAAGTCGTCACCGAAGAGGATATCGTCGCCATCGTCAGCGAAGGCTCCGAGTCCGGCGCCATTGAGCCTCAGGAACAATTGATGATCCGCAATCTTCTCCATCTTAACGATCGCCTTGCACTTTCATTGATGACGCCACGCTCTGATATCCACTACCTAGACGCGACACTTCCTATTGATGCAACCCTAAAAAACCTTCGACAAACCCAGCACTCGGTTTGGCCAATATGCAAAGGAGGCCTAGATACCATCATTGGTACGATTTCTTCCAAAGTGTTGCTGGATGAGTATGACAAGATCTCCATTGAACGGCTCAATAAACGTCTAAAACAACCGCGTTTTGTACCGGAGTCTATGAAAGGACTGCCTTTACTGAACTATATGCAACAAACCAGTACCGAGATGGTATTTATCGTCGACGAGTATGGTGACGTGCAAGGTTTGGTGACGCTCTATGACTTACTCAAATCCATCGCCGGAGAGCTAGGTATGGAACCGCAACAACTATGGGCGAAACAACAAAAAGACGGCAGTTGGTTGATGGATGCACTCATCCCATTGAATGAACTCAAAAACAAACTCCAACTTAGCAACATCGAAGGGGAAGAGAGCGAAGGTTTTCAAACCTTAAATGGCTTTCTTACCTGGTTAATAGACCGCGTGCCATCTCAAGGAGAAATCATCGAATACCAGAACTGGCGATTCGAAGTGCTACTGATGAAAAGTAACCGCATCGTGCAGGTAAAAGCATCGCATAAAGAACCAGCGGTAAATTCAGAAGACTCAGCAGAGTAAACCGACAATACGATATAACCCGCCTAGAAAAGGCGTAGTGTTAAAGCTTAATTGAAAAGCGTTTCCAAGAGCTCACATTAAACTTCACACTTACTTGACTATTTCGCCAACTACAAACGCCAAAAATGACAAAGCCCCGATAACTCATCGAGCTATCGGGGCTTTTGAAAAATGGCACGCCCTGTAGGATTCGAACCTACGACCACATCCTTAGAAGGGACGTGCTCATTTAACACCCTAATCAATACTTACCACATATTACCACTTCCCCCTCGTTTTTAACAATTTCGCGCTAAAATATCGATTTGAAAGAAATTTCATCCTTCAACTAAATTTGCGTTACCCCTAGCTTTTAGTTACCATTTAATCATAAAGCGTGAGAATAAAGGTAAGTAATGCATGAAGGAATTTGCTCCATCAGGTCGGTATCACTTTGTTGTGAAGCAAAAGGTGGCTACTGTCCCTGCCACTGCGTTTCCTGTGTTATATCTCGAATCCGAAAATGGTTATAAGATCCTGTGGTCACTAGTCAGGTATTTTCTTGCGTATTCCTCTAGGAGTGAAACTTGGATGCGGGATACAGCCCGTGCCATTGGTTTATTTTATGATTATTGCACTGCATGTCGTAACAACTCGATAGGTCAGACTACACAGCTACGTAATTTTATGTCTAGCCTTGAAAACGGAACGATAGGCAATGATGAGAAAGACCCTACTGGGCTGTATTGGGCTCCAACAGGTGTAGATAAGGCAAAAAGGTTGCGAAGCTCCCTATCAAGATTCATCAACTGGGTAATCGAAGATGAGAGAAATGCAAAAGGTGTGACTGCATTCATACCGCCTGTAAACCAGAGCGAAAAGTTAACTCTGTCCCTATTGAAATCCGCCCAAAACATTATTGGCCGCAGTTTCATGGCGCACACCAAAGATAGAAATACAGTAGCTGAGAGTTTGATGGAGTCACGTGAAACATTCGGCTATGAGTTTGAAGATGACCCAAAAACTTACTTCAATGCAGAAAGTGAGGCTAAAAGTTTTCCTGTCGAACTTATTGCACCACTAATGGAGTATGGGTTTGTAAAAAATCCTTTAGCTACAGATCCCTTTAAGCGTGAAGATATCACTGCAAAAATGATTACCCTACTGCTTCTGTTCGGCGGTATGAGGAAAAGTGAACCGTTACATTTATGGTTTAACGATGTTCTGCCAACAGGTGAATTTAAGTGCCAAATCAGGCTTCATCACCCTAGTTTAGCCAAGACAAACTTAATTGGTGAAGGAAGTAAGACTAGAATGCATTATCTTAAAGAACGAGGGATGTTACCTAGGCACAAAACAAACAATCCTAAGTCACTCAAGGCCGGATGGAAAAAACTTGCTGTAGATAAGAAATCCTATCGTGCAGACATGTTCTGGTTACACCAGTCAGCAGAAGCTTTATTCTCTACTTTGTACCCTATGTATCTAACGTACCGAAGTAAATTGATGGAGATCTATCAAAAGACTCACGATCACGACCATCCATTTTTATTTGTATCTGCGGGGGTAGATAACAGAACTGGGGAGAGTTATGTAGGAGCTCCATATTCAATCAGCCAATTTGAAAAGAGCTTTCAAAAAGCATTAGATAGACTCGAATTGCATATGGGTATAAAAATCCCTCGTGGAAAAGATGCAGCAATGAACCCTCATTCACTTCGCCATTTCTATGCTCAGGCCCTTAAGGATTCTGGAGTAGAGCCAAAAATCATACAGAAATGTTTGCACCATCGCACCATCAACTCACAACAAGCCTACAAGGGCATAACAACACAGAAAATCAGGGAAACCCTAAGTCACTATTCTATAAGCGGTCCAATGGATAACATATTACGAATTAGTGGAATTTAGTCACAACTATGGAAAGCCCCAAGAATATGCAGAAATTGAAAGGAATCGAGTTCAGAGAATCTGTAACTGATTACGAGC
Source organism: Vibrio sp. J1-1 (assembly GCF_021728395.1). Taxonomy (GTDB): domain Bacteria; phylum Pseudomonadota; class Gammaproteobacteria; order Enterobacterales; family Vibrionaceae; genus Vibrio. The sequence goes on from NZ_JAKKCM010000007.1 coordinate 58,034, forward strand.
AAGCTACGATCAGTGCTATGTTTTTTCAGCCAAAGTTTCATCAAGGCAACAAAGCACGCACCGCGCACGATGAAGGAATGAGCACCCTGAGTCGTCTTCTTAAAAATGGAAAAGTGAAGCTTAATAGCCTTTTGTTTTATCAAAATGTTGGAAATAATCAGCGCTTCAATGCTGCACAGTTCGTAAAGGGACGGAACTCCAATTTATATAAAGAGTTTGCCATTATTTCCGACAAGCTAAATCTTAATGGAAGAATCCAAAGCGAAGACAGTCTTAAGACGGCGGAAAAGCGCTTCCAAGAATCCGTAGAGTTTTTGCAATACCTCACTAATACGAACTCAATTGGCGATATCACCATTGAGATGTTTAAGCAGTTCATTCTTCCTGTTCGGACGCAGAATAACAGGTGGCATGAAGATACAAGTCCACATATTCACAAGGCACTGCGGTCGATGGCACTCTGTCTCGATGATCAATTCAATTGTGCTGAATACATAAAATGCGTTGAAGTCCAGCGTATTGATACTTTGGCTAAGATGAAAGATCTCTTTTCAAGACCCGATAAACACATGAGAAAGTGGGTTGATTCTTGGCATGAGTTCTTAGATGCAAAAAATGCATTTTCAACAAAAGGCTTCAAAGATGCCGCCACAAAAATGCGTGACTACCTTGAAGAGACCTATGCATCAGATAGTTGTTCCCCATTTCCTGATGAGCCATTACTTTACTTTGCAAAGTATCGCGGCGAAGAATTCTATAATTGGTTAAACGACCTCGTTGAAAAAGGTAAGATCACAAGTAAAGCCTTAATCAATACAATAAGTGCGTTAAACTCATACGCAAACTGGTTTATCGCTACCTATATGTCAGATACAGATGAAAATGGTGAATTAGTAACGCTCGGTCACCCGCTTTTAAGCAGCCACAGACTGAACCAAATAATTCAAGCACATGGAGCTGAAGATAATGGTGATATCAAATTAAGCGAATCTTCGAAACCCTGTCCTCCGCTATGGATGGTTCTTAAGCTTAAAGAAATCCTGACTGAAAACGATTACGAATGGGCTAAATCCTTAACCTCTCAATACAACGATAGCATTGTTGATGAGAATGGAGACCCTGTTTGGATTCCAGTGATTACATTCCTCTATCTAGTCATGCTTGAAATTCCTCTGCGCAAAATCCAAGTATTACGTCTTGATTCAGGCGAAGGTGATATGTGGAGGTACGATGCTCAATCTGACATTTGGGCAAAAAACGACCACCAGCTTGCAAACTACTGGAAGAACACTGGTGCCAAAGTGCCGAATCGAGGTGCATTTAGAAGAAAATTAATCAATGGGATCTTAAAACCTGAGTTTGCTTTATATGTCAATTCAAATAAAACGGCTGATAAAAACGTCGGTTTTGGTGAAAAGTCAGGCTATGAAATTCCATGGAAAAACCCGCATGTCATCAAGTACCTTGATGAATTGAGGATTTGGCAAGAAAAGTACAATCCAGCGGCTGCACCTGTTAGGTATAAAGACATCCCAACAACTGTATTTGAAGGTGATCCTGCAAAAAAAGTACTGGCATCAATTCCTGATCGATTCTATTTGTTTCGCGCAGCTAAAGATATTAAGAATGGCAACCGTCAAATGCCGCCGACGATTCGCATGCTACACGAGTTCTGGGTCAGGTTAATGGATGAATTGGAGAAGCGACTGCATGAAGAAGGTGTGGATTGCCAAATTATTCTCTCTCGAAACCCAAAAACTAATGCTGCCCAACAAGCGCTATACTCCCCTCATGGTCTGCGTCTTGCCGGGCTAACTTCTCTTGCTCAACAAGGTGTGCCAATTGAGATTTTAAGTAAAATTGTGGCAGGACACAAAAGCATTCTGATGACTATCTACTATCAGAAATTCCACCCAAACCACATTAGCGAAATCCTAAATGAAGCTAGCCGCGATTTAGAGCTCCAATATCAGAAGAGCTTTCAGAGCTGGTTGAGAGATGCGTCTTGGATTCAGGTTGCGGAATATGCAGCCTATAATTCAGAGGATGCAATTGAGGGAGTTCAGTCTGCTGTTGCTCGTTGCACAGCTTCTCTGTGGAGCAGTACCAACCTAGGCTTATGTCCATATAATGGCACCCGATGCCACGATGGCGGTGCTTGTGTCCGTAAAAATGGTAAAGGGCGAAACATTCATCTACCTATTGAAGATAAAAACTGTGTGATGTGTAGACACTTCATTACAGGCTTGCCTTGGTTAACTGAACTTTGGGTGCACGGCAATGCACTTATCCTAAAATCAGAGAAGATCTCGAAAGACTTAGAGGAACTCCAGCAAGAGGAGCGAGAGCTCAAGGTCAAGCGCAAAAATTTGGTTCAAGATGGAGAAGAAGTACCTTCGGGATTGCGTATAAAAATAACAAAGCTTCAAACCCTACATGAAAAGAAATCAATTAATCTTGATAATATTTTCAAGGAGTTACATGCAACTCACAACCTAGTCGAGAAGGTAAAGAAGCTTCCTAAAGCTCCGATTTTTGAAGAGGGCGAAAGTGAAAATAACAGCGCCCCAGCTCTACTAATGAATAGTGACTCAGAGTTTGACGTGGACTATGTGGAAGCACCTAACAACTTCCAGAATCTGGACTTCGTAATTCAAGCAAGCCGTTTTTACAAGCATGAGAAAAATATGGATTTTGAGCGCGAACGTGAAATGTTTATGGATGAAATCTTGCTAAGGAATGGATATGAGCCATTGATGTTAATGAATTTGACAAAAGAAGAGAAACAGCAGTCCGCTGATGCCTTCGCAAAGCTCTTGGTAACAAAGGTTGATTCTGAAATGCTCCAACTCTTAAAGGATGGTCGGATTAAGCTATCGGAGCTTGGGCTTGAAAAGGATACTCTTGAAGCATTCCCAGTGAACATCCCTAAAAATTTAATAGCTCAATCAGCGGCACTACCGAGTTAAGAAGATGAAAAATCAAGATATTATGTCAAACAATGATGTAGAAAAATTGTATGAAAAACTTTTTGAAAACACAAGTAGAGAGCAAGTAAAAACAAATCTGAAGAGCATCCATGATATCTGCGAAAAAATGGTGGGGGTGAATGCATCTCCATCAGTTCCAGCAGTAGTTAAGGCTCTGGCGAGTAAGGGTATCATCGTTTCTGAACGTTCAATTTACAACCGAAGAGCGGGCAAGAATCCTTACCCAATTCTAATTGATGCTTGGGTTAAAGTAGCTCAAGGGAAAAAGCTCGGAATTGAGGCCGTTGTGAAAGCTAGCACTGCGTCACAAACTGATAACAGTATCACCGTAAATAGCCCCAATGCCCTTCTTACCGAGGATGACCTACTGAAAATCTCTGACCCTGTATTGCGGTACAAGATTTCCATTTTATATGGTCAGATGACTTCTTTGACTAAGCAAAATGCTGCAATACGCGAACTACGTGGATTACCAGCAGTCTACCCAGACCACATTACACAAATGTCAGATAATAAAATCGATGCAAAGTCTAAACTCAACGTCCCCTCACAACAGCTAAATAGCTTAGATGTGGAAATTCTAACGAACCTTCTGGATGGCCAAAGTGGGAGATTTTACTTTGATACTGAGGGTACACTTTATGCGGGAAGGCCAATTAGAACTCATACAGCATTATCAGATCCGGGGCTCAAGGATGTACTTGAAAAACTCCTTCCCAAAAAACTGATTACATAGTTCCAAAACTTGTTCATTTGGCTATTTACGATGTGGAGTTATGACAGAAAAACTCCACAGTTTGTGGTTTGTAAGTAGCAAGTCTTGAACTCAAGCGCCATAAAACATCCACTCTAATACATGTATGCCTCGTAGTGTTTTAGTTGCCTTTATAGCAGCATTAACGAAGTAACATTATGACCTATTTTTTATCAAAAATTGTCGACGACTTTTAGTTTTTCCTAACTTACCTTCAAAAGCTACCAGAACCAGATGATAAATTACTAAGAGAATTCGTTGTACACATAGAAGCTGGATTAGATAGCTTTCGTCAGGTACTATCCGTGTAGAAATAATTCTTTATTTTCAATGCCTTGTTTTTCTTAATGTATAAGGGAATGTATGACAACAATCGCAATTCCACGTGTAAGTGATAATTTGTTACTCCAAGTTTTCATGAATGACATTCTGTCGCATTATGAACAGCTAGGATTGGATCCTACTTCTACGGTTTCAGTGACAATCGCTCGCAACTTATTTACTGTACAAGCGGTCAATGGAATAAACGAAAACGGATCGCTAAAGGACGAGTTCTTAGAATCGTTGAGATCTTCAGCAAGCACGAGTTGCTCCATTGAAAAAGTTACTCTTAATGACCCCACAAAAAGTTTTGGCTCGATTACATATCAACGCTCTCCAGAGTCACTTGTAGATAAATTAGTTGTTACGAACAATTCAAACCAAAAGTTCCCGGCTGATTTGGTGAGTGTATACATTCGTTTACAAGAAAAGCTTCAGATGAATATCAGCTCCGCATCAACAGGAGAGATTCCATCTGATGTTTTTAGCGCTCACCACGAAGTGCTCACCAAACTGGAAGGGTTAAACGCAGTCCTTATTGATAGACAGCACGAAAAAATTCGTGCATTAGATGATGAAAAATCACAGTTTTTGGATCAGAAACTCGATGAGTTCAATACTAAGCATGAAAACTTAGAAGCAGATTATGCTTCAAAGATCCAGAGGCTGGAAAAAGAGCATAAAACTAGAAGTGAAGAGCTTGATGCAAGAGCTAAACTCATTGAAGACGCAGATAATACGACGGCTAGACGGAAAACCACTACGTCGATGCTTGAGGATGTCCAAGAGAAGGCCAAATACTTCAACTTTTCTTCATCTGTTACCGTGAGATCAGTTTGGGCAATTGCTTTAGCTGCATTATTATTGGTCGCTGGTGCTTACGGAACTTACATGAGTGCCTTAGAACTGAAGGAGCTTCATTATGAGTATCCTAGTGGGAAAACCCTAAAAACAGAGTCAGGTTATAGAGAGGTAACTCAAGAGGTTGTCGAAGCGCAACAAAAATCGATCAAAGAGTCAAATTACATTTGGTTCTTGTATGTTAGAGCCTTTTTTAGCTCAGCATTGTTTATTTCTTCGACGATATATATGATCAAATGGTTTAACTCATGGGCAAATAGAATCGCTCAACAAGAGTTAGAAAACCAACAATTCGTGCGAGATTTGAATAGAGCTCACTTGGCTGTCGAAATGTGTCTTGAGTGGAACGATAAAAAAGATGGGGATATCCCAGAGCGTCTGCTAGTTTCTCTAACTGAGGGCTTGTTTAAAGACAAAACACAGCCTAATCATGAGATTCATCATCCAGTAGAGCAGTTAGCTTCAGCTCTAATCAGAAGTACAGAATCAATAAAACTTCCTCTTGGTTCTGGTGAGTTAGATATTAATGGTAAGAAACTTTCAAACCAAAAGCCAACACTGCCGCAAATTGATAAATGAAAGAGTTCCATATGATACTACTGTAGGTACTTATGAGCCCTCGGGATGGGAGGCTGCTAGTTTTTACTCCTTTCCCATTCATATATAAAGTTCTCAATGCTTCCCAAAATCCATCTTTGACTTATTTAATTTAATGCCTCTATTATAAAATTAAACATATATCCATGTGGCAGCAATTGCCATATCAAATAGTGAAGATTTAAAAGATGGCTAAGATAATTGCTGGTATCATTTTTATCGCGCTTGTTTGGTTTATTGTTTCTTCTGGCGGAGACAAGATTATTAAGGATCAATATGTTCGCACTTTATTTTGTGCTGCTATAACAGGAGATCAAGCGACAGAAAAAGAGCTTGTCAGGTTACATGAGCTAATCCTTAAAGATGGAAGGGATATCAATAAAAGCGATATGGAAGCAGCCAGTATACATTGGCAAGTTATGTTCGACGTTGATTCATTGGCAGAGTTAATTGCTAGTCCCAAGTTTCAAATTTCCTGTCATCATGACGCTTGCCTCCTTGAAGGACATAACCGGAAGCAATGCTCTGAGGATTTGATAGATGCTTGTTTCCAATACAACCTGAGCAAAAAGGAATGCTTGGACTTGTAGTAGGTTAAAGATTTCCTGTAAACCGCATAAATTGTACTAACTCTACATCCCGCAGCTCACTTTCGGACATTTCGGCGGTAGAAAAGATGTGACTACAATAAAAAAGAGGTCGTATAGACCTCTTGAATTGGTTAGCAATGTCGAGAGAAGTATTGAAGGTATTGCCACTTGTTACTTCCCGAGAGAGGGTTGTGTGTGGAGCAGTATAGGTAATGTTAGATTAGTCAAACTTATTTAGTTAACATTAAGTTTGATTATCTGCATTTATTTGGCAGATATTGTCTAATGTACATGTCTAAAAGAGAGTTTAACTCTTTGTCGGCTGCATTATGCTTTTGGGGGCTTCTAGCCTTTCTCAGGTGTTTTTCGAGAAACTTAAAGGAAAGTTTAATAACTATCTTTCGATGCTCGGAAAACAGTTCTTTCGTCCAATTAAGCTCTCTCCCTTTACTTAGATTACTATCAAAATCCCGACAAATAATGAAAGCAATATTGCCATAATCGTTAGCTAAGTACGAGTTGACTTGCCTATATTCCGCCGCACCAAGTTCCCTGTAGTTTTTCACTTCAAATATTACTTGGCGAGACTTGTAGTCCTGAAGGACCCTCATCCAAAACGCGGACTCTCCTAAGTTAGTTGCAACCATATCTCGTTGCTGTAAAGCATTTTTATTTGGGTGAGCTTCAATATTTGTCAAGGAGCCTGCAAAAACTATTTTCAGTGCCTTTAGTACCCAGCTTTCGAAATCATATGCGCCTGATTTTCCTTCAGGTATATTTTTAACCTCCTCTAACAAAGCCCCAATCCGCTGCTTACGTTGGTCATCTGATATTGAGGTCACTTCTATATCGTACTCATCATTGATATCCTCAGCCTCGTCTAACTTAAGTTCAGCTTGGGTGGTGGATAAAGACAACCAGTAGCAAGGGTGTATTAGTAGCCGTATGTTTTCGGAAAATTCTCTATCAGGATCTTTTCCATCATGGCAAAACACGAAGGAAGCTGACTGTTCATTATGAATCCCAATAAATCCAACACTGTACAGTCTTTGAAGAACTTGACTTGAGTTTTCAAAAAGGAATATATCTCTTTGTTTCTCTCTACCTAAAGAATCTTTCTTTAATACATTAGAAATAAGTTGTAATGCGATGTCCCCGCTAACCTCAGAAGACGAGCCATAAAATGCTGATGTAAACTCTTCAAGAGATGGAAAGATTTGCTCATACTCCTTATGCAAATCATAAAGTCTATTTTGTGAGATAGTTTTTGCTGTTGACTCAATATCTTCGAGTATTATCTCTTGCCGACCTTGAGAGTTTGCTCGCAGGAAAGCCTCATTTAGAAGCACTAAAATATCTCTAGGCCTATATAAAGTAAGCTTTAACGCAGCTCTAAAACCCTCTCTACCTTTTAACTCTCTTGCAGTAAATCGACCCCATATTTTTGTGTTGTTCTCTATATCTACTTCATACGCTACTCTAATTCGATTGCACACCAAGTTAAACAAGCTATATTCATCCCAATGAAGTCTAAGAGACTGCCCTTCAATATTTCGAGTAAAATCAGGATCTAATTTGGATATAGCTCGATAAATATTGTCACGCACAAACGCAAAAGCTACTACCTTCTCTTCTAGCTTAGTTTTTATGTCAATTACTGATTGCACAAACCCATCAATAATAGCCACCCCAAGGTTATCAGGGCTATAACCTTCATCGAGCCTATCAGCAAAAATGACATATTGAACTTTGGATTTATCAAGAGCATCTAAGATAACTTCTTCTAATAAATCCAACTCTAACAAATCAGCTAAATCAGCTATCCGAGATTGCGGTGTTTGTTCCGTCCTAAGCAAAGATTGAAGTTTTTTTCTAATTTTCGAAGAAATATTTCGGCGCTTAGGGCCCCAACCAGCAATATGGTGAGCTATGGGTTGAGCGTCTAAATTACTCTTAAACTTATAGTGATTAGCTAGGTCGGTCACTACCTCCATGTACATAGCGTAACGCCAAGCCATCTTGGTCCCCGCCTTTACATGCAAATAGTTTTCCCCAAAGAGGTTGAATAAGTCTCGCAATCCAATGATTTGCTCTTCGTCGGGAGAGACGGATAAGGTAATAGTTCTAGGTTTCGACTCCCAATGCTTTTTTAGCTTAAATGCTAATGCACTTTTCCCAGTCCCCCTTCGACCAACTACTATTGGCCTGTCATAAGATTCAACTAATGCCTTATAATCAGCGGATTCATAGTAAGCAGCCTCAAGCATCCTCGTGTCATTTTCAGCCCGAATATCTCCTAAAATATTTCCTTTCACTTTACTATCCTTCAAAGCCTTAACGCTGCATCTATTGTTTTAAGACAATATCAAAACTGTTGAACAAGTTCGATTAAAGTCTTCTACTGAAATTTGCAACCTTGAAGCAGTTAACAGTCTGTATTCGGACTAGAAATCTCACTACGATTTAACTCTCTAGCCACAGAACTCAAATTTTAGTACAAAGTTAGTTAGACCTTATAATAAGCTTAATTACTCTGCTGAAAGGCCTGTTTAAAGCTAAATTATAAAATCCCGCCTTAAGTCATATCGGGAAGATCTGCGCTTTTGTAACAAGGTAATTTATAGGTTAGAAATGTGCGGGAGCTTCCGATGGCTTAGAGATAGACCACTACACTCGGCGAACCAACCAATGGGCAAGTGCGTTTTAGGTAGTTGCAAAGGATTTATTCCTAGTTGCCAACACTTTTTGGACAAAGACGTATTTGCCATGATCTCTACCAGCACACCTCGGGAAAAAAGTGTTTTTGCGCAATTGCTAATTTAACAAAATTAAAATTATCTACAGTATGGCAAAATCGTTTAGTACACCTTATGAGAGCTGCTCTGCTAGAACAAATTTTATATCTGATTTTTCTCGTTCAAATAACGTTTTAACCGAATCCCAAAATTCAATTTTATCATCGAGTTGTGATTCAATCGTTATTACTCCATCCACTTCTTGAATAGAAGTTATTGAAGTAACTAATATCAAATCATCAATGAGACAGTTGTAATGCTCTTCAAAATTATCTTGATTCGTATTAGGAAATGGACAATCAAAGCCAACATCTTCAATTACTGGTTTTCTAACTGTAATCCGGTACTTCATGTAATCTCCTTATGCATAGCGCAAAGCTCAGTGGCACGCACATCGAACTCGCAATAGACTCATAACGTCAGACGCAATGTATTGCGAGTCACTCTTGAATAGTTCTTTATGCCTTGTTATCTCGTTTGTAAACAGCATCAATAGCCCCTTGTGGCAGGCCACCGAATAAACTATCAACATGCTTCGGTTGGGTAATTTGATTGTCTACGATGAGGTTAACTAGTCCAAAAAGTACATTGACTGTCTGTGGGTCATCATCTAGCGATAACTCCCCCGGATGAACGGCATTATTGCCAACTACCCGAACATAATCTAGAGCTTGCTGAACTCTAACAGGCAGACCATGTTCAACTAATTTTCCAATATCTTTATTAATATTCTTTCCATCACCACCTAAATGCGTCATAAGTTCCTGAATGCATAATCGTAAAAGTGCAGCAGCACCTCTGGGCGAGTTTACTGCAATTTCCCGAGCTTCCAAATATACTTCCCGGCACTCTTCTGGCATATCTTCATTAGGCAATGGAGCAGATAACAACGAAGGATAGATCATTTTTTTCGGATACCCATTTTCACCATCAAGCCAAATGGACACTCTAGAGCATCGATGGCAAATGGCTGATTTTGCGGATATATAATAACCATTACGGCGCAATTCATCCCAATGCATCGCAGCATACGCATTACAATGGGGACATGTAAAAGCGTCTTTACCCAATTCAGGACTTTCATAACTCATAAATCCATTTTCCTATAATTCTGTGAAGTCATTGAATAGCCACTCAATTGATTGGCAACTTAATTTATTCTAAAAGTATTAGATTAAATAAGTCAAAGGAGTACTTCAGGAACTTCGGAACTGAATAATTTCAACAAACGAAGGGGGAAGATGGGTTGACGTAAAAATTAAACTCCTGAGAGCTAGACTGACAATAAAAATAAACAACTAAAACAGGTGAATACCATGATGATAATATATCAGTGTGATAACGTAATAACTGTTACTGATGATTTACTCGTTTATATCGACACCCCATTTACTGACCGAACTTTAGATTTAAAAAATAGTGATGTTATAGAAGATCTCAAAGAAACGCTGCATGATTGCAATGAGAGCTTGGATTGGCTCACCGATTTCTTGAAAGAAAAATATCCAGAATGGTTCATCTAAAACCGAATCTAACTATAGAAATAAGGGGGGAAATACCACCAATGATAGCGGCAACACGTCTCTCGACAAAAGTTTGTCAGCGCTTTTACTAAATGAGCAATTCATAAATAGATACAAGTATGAAAAGTCGTTTAACTCAGTGTCCAGTTTTGATTGTGCCACTCCGTTTGATCTGCTCCAGCAATACTGGGGGCTGTCCAACATTTTTTTATGTTCAAAGTTTAGCCTTTATGTTTATGGCACAAAGCGGGTGGAAGCTTAGCATTGAGTTGCTCAAGAACAGCCAACAATTTAGAGTCTGATTCTGGGTAAGGACTAGCAAATTGTTGAATCTCAATCCACTGTTTATCTTGCCCATCCACAATATATTCCTCCACATCGTCAACTAATATGACTTTCTCTATTTTAACATTAGGAATAAAACTCAGATTTTTCTTATTACCACTCCAATGAATGTATTCTATTGAGGAGAACCAGTTTGGAGCATAACCCTCTGATACCAATAAATTCGAAATTTGTCGAAACCGTGGTTCACTTACAGTAGTAAACACAACAACACGATCAGTGATTTCACGACATCCATTCAAAAATACATATAGATCCGGTCTAGGGATTTGGCTAATTGCATTGGAGATCAACGTCCCCTCAAGATCCAGAGCTATAACCTCAATATCATGTACCATAAATTGTTACTCTGATTTTAACGCCTTCACGCTGCGCCAAGAAGAACTAAAACAATACTTTGCTAACCCTGACCGCGAGTATTACCTCGCCCCTGAAGGTTACACAGCTAATAGAGCTTGAGCAGCGTGATTACTACAAAGAGACAAATATTTGGGTTACCTACAAGGGACAGGAGCTCGTTGGAAGCTCCTGTTTGCCCCATCATGATTTCATCTAAGGCATTTCTTTAAGTTTACGGGCGAACTCGAAGAGCCAACAACGGGAAAAGGAATATCTATGTGTTACCTAAATTCCTCTAGTTTTGGTGGTATCAACTCCGTTCTTTTATGGTGCTTTTCATATTAGCTTGCTGCGAAATTCGCTTAGGTGCAACTCCTTTTATAAGGCACGGGACTGTAAAAGCTTCATTTATATTACCCGCCGATTGTACTGGTATTTTGTTACCATCCTCGTCTTTTCTGAAGCGAGCCACTCGACGAACGCTTACCTTGTTGCCAACCACAGGAATTCCTAAATGCAAGTTCCAGCCTTTGAATATAGCGGACAACTTACAAAGCAATGAGTAAGAGCTAGATTCATGAATTAATGACTGAAGATAATTGCGAACTTGGTATTCAATATCGTCTTCGGACTCTAGACCCAGTGATGAAATTATACGAGTTAAATAGGTTTCCGGAGATAGGGGTAACGATTGATTTTGCGGAGCATCCTTTAGCTTTTGCTTTATCAAACAGTGTGCAAATGCGTAGATTGCTTCTGATGCTTGGCTTTCAAGTTTATGTCGTTTAACAACTTTCGCTACAAAATCCACTGATAATGCAAGTTCCTCGTTTTTCTCAACATAAGCTAATATTTCAGCAGGCTGAAAAGAAGTTCCTTGAGTACCTCGAAACGCATAAGGGTTAGACGTAATTTCGAACGCTTTCGATAGCATAGCTACACGAGACAATACGTTTGCATTCACCTTGACGCCTGCCATTTCTAAAACTTGAGATCGTGAACGCATATTACCGACATCGATATGGGCAAATGATAGTGCATCAGTAACGCCATAAGTTACTGGTGCAATAAAACCTACCCCAGCTTCATATGATGCCTCTAGGCGATGATGTCCATTTAGTATCTCCCCGTCATCAGAAATGATAATCGGCTCACCAGTCAAACACCATTGTCCACTTTTCATATCCTCAGCATATTTTTTTACCTTTGCCCTGCTCAGCTTTCGATTTTTGTTTTTCGTATTGATCGCACCTCTTTGAGAAAACTTAAGCATGTCTCTAGCAAGCTGAGGAGTAATATAGAGAACGATATGCCTTAAAGTGGTTTGTACAGACCTAAGCCCCGAGTAATAGCGAGCTTTTGATTTAAAAATATCCTCTACTTTATCCGAGGAAAGCACAGTTGTCGCTGCATTCACTAACCGCTTTGAGCTTGCAAGATAGCTGGTACTTTCCTTGTCTTCATATCGTTCGACCAAGCTATCAACGATGGATGTTTCCAAGTCTTCATCTGATATCTCGTCGGAACTATTTATTTTTTTATTTACCATATGGTAGCCCTCTTTGTTGCCACAAAATTATTGCCGAAAAACACTTTGAGATTGGTTGGTAATTAAGATTAACGACATTTATTATTGATCCGACATGCACGTCGGATCAATTTTTATTTTTGATTTAGACTTCGAAAGTTAGGTAAATGGATGAAAAAACTTGAAACTTTCAGAAAAAAAAATTAGCGGGATACTGCTCTCATCGGGAGAGCGAACAATAAAAACTCTTATTACTACAATGCCAATTGTTGAAGTTAGCTCTTACTTTTCTGTCGGTAGTTTTTTACCTGAATTAAAGTGGGTTGCCGATGCTGCCATTAACACAACAAATGCTGACAAGGTTCAATCAATCCAAACTGAGCTAGAAAAGCTAGGGTCCTGTGACGCTACAATCGCACCATTAACACTGACGTTTGCTGTTATGGGAAAACCTAACCTTCAAGGAGATTGTGGCGGAATGTCTTCTTTGGAGTACGATTCGTCGGAAGCTTTTATTGTTGGCAACGTATTGAGCTTGGTTGCTATATGTAAAATATTGGGGCTTAAAACGTTTCTATTTAGCTCAAGGCTCAGTATTAAAGAGGCGAATTCTAAGAGTGAATTTAGACAGCGTTTAGCGATGGAGAGTATTGAGGTTCGTGTAATTTTTGATGATCAGCTAGGTTTGACTAGTGATGAGGTGATTGAACTATTTAAGCAGAACCGTCTTTTCGATTCTTCAATGAGTTTACCTCACCTTACGGATGGCAAACGTGTTCTATCCGACGAAGATTATCCAATAAAGCCTTTCATTGAACAAGTGATCAGTGAAACGAAAATGCAGTCTTATGGCGGCGTAAAGTTTGATGCAAAACACATAAAGGTTTCAGATCGCTATATCACGACGCAATACGTTTTGTTTAAAATGATCGTCGGTGCCGTCGCAGGTATTGGAACACAAGAGTACAGTAAAATGTCAAAGGATCTCACTCTAGCAACCGGAGAAAACCTGACCTCCGCACTTTCTAAAGGATATGTTGATTTTATCATCACCTTCTTCAAAGAGTGGCTTGAATCTCAGAAGAACGCATTTATACGTAATCGCTCAGGATACCAATTGTCACCGCAAGTTTGGCAAGCTTTAGGTTTAACGATACATCAGCTAGTTTCCGATGGGGCTTCAAAAGAGCAGTTAAAAGTAGCGGGTAAAGTTCTGGGTCAGTTAGACTACAGTAAAAGCGCTAAACATTGGAATGAATGCTCTGTTATGGAATTGGATTCCAAAGGGAGACTGTACAAAAATGCTGCTAACTCAACACGCCAATTTAGAGTTGGGCTATTTGAGTATTTTTTAGATGTATTGAAAACAGCAGAGAATGAATAGTAGCTCTTTATTTACGTGTATAAGTCAGGTCTACCTGTCATTTTACTCAAGGATAAGTAAGCAGATATTGGGTGATTGCTTTCAATAAATATATGTGCGCTGTAAGCCATCACATCTGCTGGCGCACGATAATTTGGGGCAAAAAAAAACGGCGCAGCAATAACAATTGCTACACCGTCATGTGTATGGCGTCCCCAGTAGGATTCGAACCTACGACCACATGCTTAGCTTACCACCACAGTTTTCACTGCCACCCTAAAGTGTTTGTAGTCTGGACTATATCATCACCATTGAAACCTATTTCTAGGAAATCCGAAGATTTTACACTTTAGGTGGAGGGCGCTAGTGATGTATTACGCAATGAGTTCGCATTGCACCATCTAGTCTCTGCACCGTCTCTACACGCCTGTAGAGCTTGGCTCAAGATTGCCACCGCCATTACGCGCTGAGGTTTCCTTGAATTCACCCTCTGCACTGTAGAGGTTTCCCAATACAGGCTCCTTTCTTAAAGGCACGTGCTCTATCCAACTGAGCTATGGGGACTAATTTTTTAACGTTATCACATTTAAAAAATGTGGTAACTGATATTTCTTTGTAGTAACTCACAAATAACCCAAATGGTAAAGTTACCACTACCTAAACCCTTGATAATCATTTACTCACTCACTTAGTGGTAACTTTTTGGGGGTTAGTAGTGCTCTATCCAGCTGAGCTAAGGGCGCGCTACAGGGAAAGGATTATACGAGTTCAAACGGGTAAATCAACGGCTTTTAGTAACATTCTGATCTGAATGCCTAAAAAAAGGTCACTGAAGCATTAGATGCTCAAAAACACTCTGGAGCAAACGTTTGCGTATGGATGTTAAATAGAAATTCTGCGACAATGCGCCGCAGATTATCTGCCTTTTAAATTTATAAGGAAAGTCATGACTGCTCAAAATATAGATGGGACCCTTATTTCTCAAACTGTTCGTTCTGAAGTGGCAGCACGTGTAAAAGCTCGCGTTGAAGCTGGATTACGTGCCCCTGGCCTTGCAGTTGTTCTAGTTGGTGAAGACCCTGCTTCTCAAGTTTACGTAGGCAGTAAGCGCCGCGCTTGTGAAGAAGTGGGGTTTGTTTCCAAGTCTTTTGACCTTCCTGCATCAACCACTGAAGCAGAATTGCTAACGTTGATCGATGAGTTAAACAATGACAACGAAATTGATGGTATTTTAGTTCAGCTTCCGCTTCCCGCAGGTATTGATAGCACTCACGTTTTAGAACGTATTCACCCAGAAAAAGATGTTGATGGTTTCCATCCTTATAACGTAGGTCGTCTTGCTCAGCGAATTCCTAAACTGCGCTCTTGTACGCCAAAAGGCATTATTACCTTACTCGAGCGATACAATATTAATCTTCGTGGTAAGCACGCGGTTGTTGTCGGCGCTTCAAATATTGTTGGCCGTCCAATGACTCTTGAGCTTCTGCTGGCGGGCTGCACAACTACAACCTGTCACCGCTTTACGAAAGACCTAGAGAGCTACGTTCGTCAAGCAGACGTTGTCGTTGTCGCTGTAGGTAAGCCAAACTTCATTCCTGGTGACTGGATTAAGAAAGGCGCTGTGGTTGTCGATGTGGGTATCAACCGCCTAGACTCTGGTAAATTGGTTGGCGACGTGGAATACGATAAAGCACGTGAAAGCGCGAGCTTCATTACTCCGGTACCTGGTGGCGTTGGCCCAATGACAGTAGCAAGTCTGATTGAAAACACCATGCTAGCCTGCGAGCAGTTCCATACTGACAAGTAACGGCAGAATACTAAGTACGACAAAGGCTCCTATCGGAGCCTTTTTCTTTTTGTTGTAAAAATTCAGTCTTAGTCGTTAAAGACTCAAAATCACACCGGCAATGGACGCACTCATCAAATTCGCCATCACGCCCGCGACAATCGCGCGGAATCCGTGTTTAGAAACAAAAGCACGTTTTTCTGGTACTAGTGAACCTAAACCACCAATGAGCATTGCCATGCTTGAGATGTTTGCAAAGCCACATAGTGCGAACGTCACGATCGCTTGAGAATGTGCACTTAGTTCAGACTTCACTTCTGCAAGTTGGATGAAAGCAACGAATTCATTCACTACGATCTTATTACCAATCAGAGAGCCTGCAGTTATCGCCTCTGCCCATGGCACACCTAATAGCCATGCAACTGGTGCAAACACGTAGCCTAGAACCAACTCAAAACTCAGTGGTGTGCCAATAAGATCACCAAACCAACCCAGAATTCCGTTGAGCAAGGCAATCACACTGATAAACGCCAATAGTGTGCCACCAACCGCAACAGCGATACGAACACCCGCCATTGCACCATCTGCCAGGGCCTCAACCACATTGGTTGCGCGTGGAATCTCAACTTGGCTAAGATCAATTTCCTCAGCTTGGTTTGTGTCTTCGGGCATCAGGATTTTAGCCATTAACAATCCAGCAGGCGCAGACATAAACGCCGCCGCAATCAAGTAATTTAAGTCCACGCCTAAAGATGCATAGCCTACCAACGTACCACCAGCGACCGAAGCCAATCCGCCAGTCATTACCGCAAAAAACTGTGAATCCGTCATATGCTTTAGATAAGGCTTCACCATTAATGGCGCTTCAATCGTACCAACAAAGATATTGGCTGTAGCAGATAAAGACTCCGCGCGACCAATGCCTAACAGCTTTTGGATACCGCCACCAATAAAGTTAATCATTCTTGGCATCACACCAATGTGATAAAGGCCGGCAATCAGTGAGGAGAAGAAAATGATGATGCCCAAAACATTAATCGCGAAGGTGAAACCGCCTGTCGCCAAATTACCGAACAAAAACGCGATGCCTTCCTGACCATAGTTGATTAAGTTAGATACAACGCTGCTCACTGAGTTTAGAGCGTCTCGCCCTGCTGGTACATACAGAACCAATAGTGCAAACAATACCTGTAACGCAAAGGCAAGTGAGACGGTTCTGATCTTTATATTTTTTCTATTTGTAGAAAGTAGCCATGCTACGAAGAGTATGGCTACGATACCAATAAGTGAGTTCATAAATTGAGTCCGACAGAATGGAGGTATGAAAGGCGTCGGATTGTATAGCGGACTCAGAATGCTGCAACTTGAGGTTGTTAACAGTGTGAAAAGTTTCAGCGGTCAATATTTACACTAAACATTAACCCATTGAATTTATTATTGATAAACGTTTGCTTTTTCTTTTTATTTCTATATGGAAAAATTGTTTCTAGATTCGGAAAAATTTTTGTGACAAAAATCACCTTATGTATGCGCTCATCATGACTTAGGAATGGAGATATACTGCGCTAATCGTTGATCCCAATGACACGGGTTACCAATCTTCTGTTTTATAAAGTTGATCACCGCGGATATTTTTTTCGGCATGTGCTGTCGGCTCGGATAAACCGCATAGAAAGGCATCGACTGGCTGGCCTTCCATTCAGGGAGCAATTGAATTAGCTTCCCAGTTCTGAATTCATCGCCAAGCAAATATGTCGCAAGGTAAGCTATCCCCCACCCTGCAATCGCTGCATCACGAACGGCTTCTGCCAAATCTACAGAATAATTACCAGAAACTTTCACGTTGAGTTCCTGATGTTGTTTTGTAAACGCCCAACTGGTGTAATCACGTTCCCAACTTCTGTAAATCAGGCAGTTGTGTAAAGATAAATCGTTCGGCTCTGTTGGCTTATCGTGTTTAAGCAAGTAATCCGGGGATGCCGCGACAACAAACTGACAATCTGTCAGCCGCTGGGCAATGTAACCTTCGGGCAAGTGTTCATTGTTGGTTACCCATAAGTCCAAACCTTCAGCTAACATATCCACCTTGTAGTCGAACAAGTGCACTTCAACCTCAAGCTGAGGGTATAGTTCTCTTAACTCCTGAATCGCAGGGATAATATGTAACGTGCCGAAGGATTGTGATATGCCTAAGCGAACTAACCCAGCCACTTCATCTCTCTGGCTTTCCATTTCCAGCGTCGCGCTGCTGACAGCCTGAACGACCTGCTCACAATGATGATAAAAGGTTTTGCCCGCTTCAGTCGGAGTAAAACTTCGCGTGGTGCGTTGGACCAGCTTGATACCAAGTGAGTTCTCTAATTGGCTAAGTTGTTTACTCACATGGGAGACGGATACGCCGAGGCTTTTTGCTGCCGCCGTAAAGCTTTTGTGTTTGATCAATGCAGAGAAAATGACCATTTGCGCGGCGCGTTCAGATAACACGAATTACCTCGATTTAAATGCAGTAAAAACTAAGGGCTCCGAAGAGCCCTTATTAACGAAAGTTTAATTAATAGGTGATGCGATCTGCTAAATGGCTGACAGCAAGAGCGAAGTAGTAAGAGCGGTTCCACTTCATCAACACATTGTAGTTGTTGTAAACCAGATAAGTCCGACCGCTTTCATCGTCTGGCATAATCAACCACGCTTTGATGTCTTCATCCAGTTTAGGTAACGGGCTACCATCAAACTTCGTGATGCCTAACTTAGTCCACTCTTGCAGGTACTTACCTTTCTCTTCGGTTCGACCTTCCAAGTGATGGTCAATGCCTTTCGGGACTTTTACCTGACGTCCCCAAGTGTACTTGTCATCCCAACCAGACTTGCTCAGGTAATTGGCCGTTGAAGCAAACACATCCGCTTCGGTCTGCCAGATGTCTTTCTTGCCATCGCCATTGCCATCGGCAGCAAAACGCAGGAAGGAGCTTGGCATAAACTGACACTGTCCCATCGCACCAGCCCATGAACCTTTGAAATTCTCAAGTTCAATATGGCCTTGATCCAGAATTTGAAGTGCAGCCATGGTCTCTTTGCGGAAAAATTCTTCACGGCGACCTTCAAACGCCATGGTAGAAAGCGCATCGATTACACGGAAATTACCCGTAAACTTACCGAAGTTACTTTCCACGCCCCACAACGCAACAATAAAGCGTGGCTGAACACCAAAGGTATCTCCAATGCGTTTAAGTTCAGTGTAGTGCTCTTTGTATAATCCTTTAGCTTGTTTAACCTTCCACTCAGGTACTGCGCGTGGGATGTATTCATCCAGCGTCAGTTTTTTCTCTGGTTGGTTTCGGTCTGCTTTCACCGCTCGTGGTTTATATTCCACATTAGCGAAAGCGGCGCTGATGACCTGCTCGGAGATGCCTTGAGCACGCGCTTCTGCACGCAACTTATCTAAGTATTCCTCAAAACCTTCACTACTTGCAAAAGCTGAGGCACACATGCCAACGCTAAGCAGTGAAGCCAGTATTTTTTTCATATTGCCCTCCTTGAGCAAGGCAGAAGTCTCAGCAAGATATGGAATTACTTCCCGTCTTTTTGCTGAGCTTTTTGTTCTTTATATTTTTCTAACAGATTTTCCGGTGGCGGTGGAACCTGCAGGAAGAAACCATCGTTAATCAACGAGGCTTTCACTTTCTCGATGTCCACCTGAGCCAATGTACGACCATCAAGTTTAATCGTCATGACAGCGATAGGCTTACCGAACATCTGCATCAAGGTGTCAGGAACCTGTGAAAAATCGTCCTTTTTCGGAATGTAGAGATAAGTACCTTCTTTTTTAGAGCTTTTATAAATAGAACAAAGCATGACACGCCTTTTATGCTGATTTAGCCGTTTTTATTACGGAATGAGTTGGAAACGTAAAATTGCCGCAAACTTAATAGCAAATTTGAGATTAATTCACCGAATTGCTTGCTAGAGAACTTGCTGCGTTAAAAGATGAAATATAACATGATAGACCTAGTTTAAGGCAACGCTCTTTCAACAGAGGCAAGAAGTCCACGATGACCCATTCACCAGACCTTAAAGGTAGCAGCTTTACTTTGTCAGTTTTACATCTTTCTGACAGCAAGATAGAAAAAACTATCGAATTTTTGCAAGAAAAAGTGTCTCAGGCCCCTTCTTTCTTTGCATCGGCACCTTTGGTTATCAACATATCGAAAGTCGAAGACGACATTGATTTTCCTGTACTCAAGCAAGGCATTGCCGATGCTGGGTTTATTCCGGTCGGTGTAACGGGCTGTAAAGATAAACGTGTACAAAACCTTGCTTCTGAAGCTGGCTTCGCCATCATGTCTGCAAGCAAATCGCCAAGCCAGGCACCCGCGAAAATGGCACCGACTAAATTCGTTCGTACACCGGTTCGCTCTGGTCAGCAAATCTATGCAAAAGATGGGGATTTAGTAGTACTCGCACATGTTAGCGCTGGGGCGGAGGTTATTGCCGATGGTTCTATCCATATTCACGGAACTTTGCGCGGGCGCGCAATAGCAGGCGCAAGTGGGCAGAATGAAGCGCGGATTATTTGCCACGATTTACAAGCAGAACTAGTATCTATTGCTGGAGATTACTGGTTAAGCGATCAAATTGAGAGTGAGTATTGGCAGAAGAAAGTAATGATCAGTAAATCCGAAGAATCATTACATCTCGAAACACTCACGATTTAGTATAAAAAGGAAAACAAATGGCACGCATTATTGTAGTAACGTCTGGTAAAGGTGGCGTCGGTAAGACCACTTCAAGCGCAGCCATCGCCTCTGGCTTGGCTCTAAAAGGCAATAAGACGGCGGTAATCGATTTCGATATCGGTTTACGTAACCTCGATCTTATTATGGGTTGTGAGCGCCGCGTGGTTTATGACTTTGTGAACGTCATTAACGGTGAAGCGACACTAAACCAAGCGATGATCAAAGATAAGCGCACTGAAAACTTATTTATTCTCCCTGCATCACAAACGCGCGATAAAGACGCACTCACGAAAGATGGCGTACAGCGTGTATTTACCGAATTGGACGAGATGGGTTTTGACTTCATCATCTGCGATTCACCAGCAGGTATCGAGCAAGGTGCTCTAATGGCGCTGTATTACGCGGATGAAGCCATTGTGACCACCAACCCTGAAGTCTCATCTGTACGAGATTCAGACCGTATTCTGGGTATTCTGGATTCGAAATCACTACGAGCAGAGCAAGGGTTAGAGCCGGTCAAGCAACACCTTTTGTTGACTCGATACAATCCGATGCGCGTAAACCAAGGTGAAATGCTGAGTGTTGAGGACGTTGAGGAGATCCTTCATATCCCGCTACTGGGTGTGATTCCTGAAAGCCAAGCGGTGCTTAACGCATCAAACAAAGGTGTGCCGGTAACGTTTGATGAAGAGACAGATGCGGGCATGGCTTACTCTGATACCGTAGACCGCTTACTGGGTAATAAAGTAGATTTTCGTTTCCTTACAGAGGAGAAGAAAGGACTCTTTAAACGACTGTTCGGAGGCTAGACATGTCACTATTAGAATTTTTCCGCCCACAGAAGAAAAAATCCGCAAGCCTAGCCAAAGAGCGTTTGCAAATTATCGTAGCAGAACGCCGCAGCCAAGATGATCCGGCACCGTCTTACCTGCCTCAGTTAAAAGAAGATATTCTGAAGGTGATCGGCAAATACGTAGACATTGACCCGAACATGGTCGATTTAACGTTTGAGCATAAAGATGATGATATCTCGGTGCTAGAGTTGAATGTAAAGCTACCTGACGACGAGAAGTAATTCGACATTACAAGTGGCATAAAAAAGGTTGGCGATATTGCCAACCTTTTTTGCGATTATCTCAGCGCTTTATTCATTTTCTCGCCGATAAGTTCTAGACGCCAGTTTTGCATCACGTCAGGCAATCTTGCCGGATCACGATCCTTTTTCCATACCCAACTAAGCAACTGATTGATTTGCTTTTTAGAGGCGAGAAACTCGGTCGCTAAGCCAGATTTCTGTGATGCACTTTTCACAATATCTTTCATGTTCTTGAAGACCTGCTTATAGCCTGGGTAGTCCATAAGACGTTCAATTTTCTCAGGGTATTCATCCGCAGGTGTCTGCTTGGCTTTTTTAACGATGTCAGCAATCTTAGCCCCGTGACGGTTAACCGCACGGATATCAATGTCTTCCGCTTCCATTTTCTTAAAGCTTGTTAGGCCAAGTCGGGCAACCGTTAATAAGTCCCCTTCTTTGAAAACAAAGTTCAGAGCGAGGTCACGTTTGATTGCCTGACGGTAACGCCAAGTGGCCAGAGGCTTTAAGATAGCTAACTCTGACGGTTTCAGTTGCCATGCACCTTTGATATCAAGATAAGCATTTTCTTCGTTCACTTCACGAATTCGCTTCGAAACCAGCAAATCGCTCTCCTGCTGCACCGCATGCCACCAGCCCGCTTCCGTTACTTTATCGAGCAAGATTTCGTAAAGCGGCAGCAAGTAGTGTACGTCAGCCGCAGCATAATCAAGTTGCTTTTGCGTCAGCGGACGAGCCATCCAGTCTGTGCGAGACTCACTCTTATCCAGTTCAACACCCAGATATTCTTCCACTAGCGTTGCAAAACCTGTTGATAGCCCATGTCCAAGAAACGCAGCCATAAGCTGGGTATCGACCATCGGAAATGGCGTGCAACCAAACGCATTTTGGAACACTTCGAGATCTTCACCACATGCATGCAGGACTTTTAATACCGAGGTATCTTTCAAAAGTTCAACAAAGGGTGACATGTCCGTCAATTCTGTCGGATCGATTAAGGAAAGGTTATTGCCGTCGAAAAGCTGAATCAAACCTAGCTGTGGATAGAAAGTTCTGATCCGTACAAATTCCGTATCCAACATAACGACATCTGCGTCTCTGGCTTGAGCGCAAACTTGTTCTAGGTCTTTGTTTTTAATAATAATCTTATAATTCACATGCTTCTCGCTATAAAAAATGCCAGCAAAACGCTGGCATTCTATCATTTTTTAATTCCGGCGACTTCACGAAATCGATTTATGCGCTCTTCTTCGCGAGCTCCGCATCGTTTTCTTCACGAAGAACACGACGTAGAATCTTACCCACATTAGTCTTCGGTAGTTCTTCACGGAACTCAACCAGTTTTGGCACTTTGTATCCCGTTAGATGTTCTCGGCAGTGAGATATCACTTCATCTTTGGTTAAGCTTGGATCACGTTTAACAACATAGATTTTCACTAGTTCACCAGAGACATCGTTAGGCTGACCAATCGCCGCAACTTCCAGAACTTTACCGTGCAACGCAACCACATCTTCGATTTCGTTCGGGTAAACGTTAAAGCCAGAGACCAAAATCATATCTTTTTTGCGGTCGACAATATGCAAGAAGCCTTCGTCGTCAAACTTAACAATATCACCAGTTGATAACCAGCCTTCTTGGTTAATGGTGTCTTTGCTTACTTCCGGACGCTGCCAGTAACCTTGCATCACTTGAGGGCCACGAACCTGAAGCTCACCCGTTCCTGTGTTAGGCAGAGCATTGCCCTCTTCATCAACGATACGAACTTCTGTCGACGGAACAGGCAAACCGATAGAACCATTGTATTCGATAAGATCATGCGGGTAAGCAGCCACCAGAGGAGAACATTCTGTCAGACCATAACCTTCTAGCAGATAGCAACCTGTTGTCTTCAGCCATTTTTCCGCAACGGCGCGCTGAACGGCCATGCCACCACCGACAGACAGACGTAGATTGCTAAAGTCCAGCTCATGGAAGTCTTCATTGTTAACCAGAGCGTTGAACAGCGTATTAACCCCTGTTATAGCTGTAAATGGATGCTTTTGTAACTCTTTTACAAAACCCGGAATATCACGTGGATTGGTAATGAGCAGGTTACGGCCACCCATTTCGATAAACAGTAAACAGTTCACGGTTAATGCGAATACGTGATAAAGCGGTAATGCCGTCACAACCAGTTCTCTACCAGGAGTCAGCACCGGGCCATATGCCCCTTTTGCCTGCAATACATTTGCGATCATGTTGCGATGGGTCAGAATTGCCCCCTTCGCTACGCCCGTTGTACCACCGGTGTATTGTAAAAAGGCAATATCATCACCAGACAAAAATGGCTTCACGTACTGCAAACGACGGCCTTGATGCAACGCTTTACGCATTGAAATTGCGCCAGGCAGGTTATATTTAGGCACCATACCTTTAACGTATTTCACAACAAAATCGACAACCGTTCCCTTCGCTCGCGGCAACATCTGCCCAAGGCTGGTCAGCACAACATGTTTTACTGAAGTATTATCAACGATTTGCTCTAACGTATTGGCAAAGTTAGAAACAATCACGATCGCCGTCGCACCAGAGTCGTTCAACTGGTGTTCAAGTTCACGAGGAGTGTATAACGGATTGACGTTTACCGCGATACAACCTGCACGCAAAATCCCAAACAACGCAACCGGGTACTGAAGCAAGTTAGGCATCATCAGAGCGACTCGATCACCCTTCTTTAGCTTTAACTCATTTTGTAGGTAAGCGGCAAATGCGCGGCTACGCTCTTCCAGCTTTCGGAAGGTCATAACCGAGCCCATGTTCATAAATGCTGGTTGGTCTGCGTACTTTTGTACAGACTGCTCAAACATTTCAACCAAAGACTCATATTGGTCTGGGTTAATGGTTTCAGGTACGTCACTTGGATAACGTGAAAGCCATGGTTTATCCACGATATTACTCCTCGTTCATCGCTGTCTTACGATAACAGCCTTTTTATTTTGAGGGCCATTACAGCACAGCGAAGGTGCTTGAGCACGAAACTCTCAAACACTTGTTTAAATTTTGTTAACTACACCAAAAATTCCGTCTGAAACTTCGAGCATTTGCTCTAAATGACAGTGATGACCTCCCGAGACAGTCATCACTTGTGGTGAATTCTGCCCCCAATCAACTTGGCTGGAGGGTAAATTTTGAAATCCTTGGTCGCCCAATACGATCAGGTGTGGACAACGTATTTGGCTGGTGATTGAGTTCGCATGCTCTTGCGCCATACGGTAAAGCGAAGCGCATTTTAACTTGGAGTCATGACGCCAATACCATACGTTTCCACGCTGCACAGTTCCGCGTTCTACGATTGGCAGAAGCTGTTCAGCGGTCAACTTGTTGGCCTGCATGCGTAACTTTAAAGCCAGATCAAAGGAAGATAAGGATCGTTCAGGCTTGTTTTGTTGCCGATGTCGACTTATAACGCCATCACGAAGTCTTTGCAAACTATGAGAAGGCTCCTCAGTGAGAGGGCCCGCACCTTCGATTTGCACTAACGCTTCGACCTGCTCAGGAAACGCAGCACTATAGCAACTTGCGACTAAAGCACCAAGTGAATGGCCTACTAATATCAGCCTGTTTGGCGACAATTCATCCAATAACTCATATAAGTCGGCAATATAATCATGGAAGAGGTAATAATTGTCGGATGATTTGTGGCTAGACAAACCGTGTCCAAAGTGATCAATGGCCAATAGGTGGAAAGCTGGATTGAGCTGATGCATCTGCTCCATCAACGCTTTGAAACTGCCTGCGTTGTCTAGCCAACCATGAAGAAAAACGACTGACAAGTCAGCCGTTTTTTCATTCCCTATTTCAAGGGCTGCCATTGTCCCTGTAGCAAGTTCAAATCGACGCTCATGCATGGCAGATTACTTGACCTGTTTGATGACTCTGCCATCTTGCGGGAAATCATGACGTAGCATACGGCAGTTAATAGAATAACAAGGATAGAAATAGCTTGGCGTATCGTACGTTCGTACTCGCTCTTCTATCTTCCATAAGCGGTAACCCTGACCTTTAATCAGCGGGAAGATATATTCATGCTCACCAATTTTTCCTTCTTCTTCACCCGCACTCTTACCAACCACAGTGACTAGTCGCCCCTGACTAAATGCCACAGGCTCTAAATACCCATCGAAGTAAACCGCAAAACGGCCTTCGGGTTCATCACTAATATCAGGCTTACCAGACTCGCTGATGGGTAGATTGACTATCTCAACACGCGTTTTGTCTTTGAAGTTATCGACTTTAGCAATGATGCCCCCAAGGCGAACATCATGGTTTGCCACTCCTTGAGACTCAGCAAATGTTTTATAGTCTGTTAATACTTGTTCAGTCCTTGCATTCAACTCTTCAGGAAGAGAGCTGCACGCTGACAGTCCAACCACCGCAAAGAAAGCCAGGAAGATGTGTCGAGATAAAGTCATAATTCACCATCTAAATCTATTGTTCTTGAACGAAACCGTTCCGCCCTTTACACATAAATATCGACACCAAGTAATTGAGCCAGTTCCTCTTTTTTCGCTCGATTCATAACATCCATATACTGTTCCATCGCTTTTCGTGCATTTCCCTCAGGAAGATCGTATTGCACTTGTGCACGGTGAATCTGAGACTCATCAACTTGTTTTATGGAGTGAGCAACAGCATCAGCAACCTTAGAAGGCTGGCCTACCGATTTCTTTGTCTGAGATTTTTTTACCTGATTCTTTTTACTGATTTTGTTCGTGCGAGTTGCACTTGTTATCAGTGAGGGTGGTAAACCATTAATTGATGCCATAACGCTCCATAAAAAGGCGGGGCAACAACCGCCCCGCCCTTATGTCATTCTTCTGATTACTCGCGCCCCGGAAGTTTCTTCCATGTCACGTTATCACGCAGATAAACAGGGCTTGATTCTTCAACTGGAACCGTGTTGCCTTTTTCTAACTCTTGCTTAGCCAGAATAACGATGTCTTGTGAATCTGGATATAGCACATCACTTGAACTAACACTGAATGGTAGGTTAGCCAACTCTTCCTGATAAGCCCCCCAACCTGTACCTGCTGTTGTCCAGGTTTTATCGTCGGCTTGAGCGTCTTCAGCCAGACGTGCTGGAGGAATCACACACTCTTCATCCACACCGGTCCATTCACCATTTTCTTGGCGAGAGTAACGAGCCCAGTACACTTCACTCATGCGCGCATCAATCGCGACGGCAACATCAGTCGAGCCATGAAGACGGTAGCTTGCTTGCGCCATCGCGGCGAGTGTTGAAATACCAATCATTGGCAACTCTGCACCAAACGCTAAACCTTGTGCAATACCAATACCGATACGTACACCCGTGAAACTCCCCGGACCACGACCAAATGCCAGTGCGTCCAGTTCTTGTAGAGTCAAACCCGCTTCTTTCAACACTTCGTCAACCATAGGTAAGACTTTTTTCGTGTGATCACGCGGTGCGACTTCGCTGCGTGAAATCACTTGGTCATTAACCAGTAGCGCAACTGAACAGTTTTCAGTTGCTGTATCGATGGCAAGAATTTTTGCGCTCATTTAACTCTCTACAACTCTATTTATTTGGTTAGGCCACAACATTCGTCTGTGACCGGCTATTCTGCTTTAAGAAAAGCTTTGATTCGTTCTAAATCTCGTGTTCTTGGAATTGGCGGTAAGCTTCCTAAGAAGGTGCCACCATAATCTCGGGTCACCAAACGATTATCACAGATGATCAATGCTCCATGATCGTTCTGATCCCGAATCAAGCGTCCTACGCCCTGCTTTAAAGTAATCACCGCATCTGGAATTTGCACTTCAGCAAAAGGCTCTCCACCACGTAATCGACAATCTTCGATTCGGGCTTTGAGTAACGGGTCATCAGGAGCTGTAAACGGTAATTTGTCGATGATAACACAGCTCAGTGCATCACCTCTAACATCGATCCCCTCCCAAAACGCGCCCGTTGCCACCAGCACCGCATTTCCGAGCTCCATAAACTCTGCCAAGGTCTTTTGTTTACTCATTTCACCTTGCATAAGAACAGGCAAATCCAGTTTTTCACGGAACTGTTCTCCCAACTCACGCATCATGCTGTGAGAAGTGCAAAGAAAGAAGCAGCGACCTTGGTTCTCTTCAATTACTGGCGCCAACATTCTCACTAATTTGTCTGCCAAGCCAGGACTATTTGGTTCCGGTAAATAACGAGGTACACATAGGCGTGCTTGCTTCTCATAATCAAACGGGGAAGGCAAAGAAAACTTCTGTTTGGGTTTCAAACCTAAGCGATCGGTAAAATGTTTAAAATCTCCCGACACGGCCAAGGTTGCGGAGGTAAATATCCAAGCCCCCTGCTTAATTTCTATTTGCTCATGAAACTTGTCGGCAACGGAAAGCGGAGTGATGTGCAACGCAAAATGACGTGGTGAGGTGTCATACCAATACGAATAACCTGTGATGTCGACGTCACATACCCGGTCAATCCGTCCTTTAATCAAATTGGCGCGTTCAAACGCCACATCCAGTAACTGGCTGCGACCTAAAGCAATTTTGAGAACATCAATGGCAAGCTCAAGGCTATCAGTTAGCCGAACGAGTTCACGTTTAATTGGTTCCGACTGCATCGCTTCTCGCCAGTTGCCACGAAAACCGGGTTCACCAAGAACAATACGCATGTCCATTGCACTTTGCAGCAATTTATCCCCGACCTTTTGCAGTTGACGCATGTCTTTTGCTTCAGTGCGGTAAGCGATTTCAATATCTTTAGCCAGATCATGAATTTGACGGCTAGAGACCGTCTGGCCAAAATATTCACTGGCAATGTCTGGTAACTGATGCGCTTCATCGAAAATAAATACATCTGCTTCTGGGATTAACTCACCAAAGCCGGTTTCTTTAATCGCAAGGTCAGCAAGAAACAGGTGATGGTTTACAACCACAACATCGGAGTCCATCGCGCGTTTACGCGCTTTCAACACAAAGCAGTCCGTATAACTAGGGCACTCTTTGCCCAAGCAATTATCATTCGTCGATGTAATCGTTGGAATGATCATGCTGTCTTCCGGCAAATCCTCGCAGTCACCCAAGTCCCCCGTTTTAGTCTCAGAAGACCACGATCTCACCTTAACCAATTGAGTCAGCAATGTAGGATCAGATTCGTTGGTGTGGCTTTCGACCATCTGACGACTCAGGCGATCCAGGCAAAGGTAATTTGCACGCCCTTTCAGCAGTGCTACCTGACCATAAAAGCCTAACGCACTGACCATTAGCGGTAAATCTCGATGGTACAGCTGCTCTTGCAGGTTTTTAGAGCCGGTACTGATGATGACTTTCTTTCCGCTTAGTAGAGCAGGAACTAAATAAGCAAAAGTTTTGCCTGTTCCAGTCCCGGCTTCCACCACCAGTTGACCTTGATCTTTGATCGCACTACTGACGGCTTCTGCCATATCAATTTGTGGCTGGCGAGCCTGAAAGCCCGGTATAGCTTTACCTAAAGCGCCCTCAGAGGAGAATGTTTTTGCGATCATATCTGGGTCTGATTAGTAAAATTGCCGAGATTATAACAGACGATAGGCGGAGACATCAGCCCACATTATGGCCTGCTTATTACTCATCGTTGATATTTTGTTGAAACCAGTCCCAGAATAGATTATTTATGGTGGAACATTGCAGTACGGTTGGTTCGTGTCAGCCAACGCTCTTTTCGTACGCTTCATTTTTATTGTATGGAAGTCCCCAATTTATGGAAAAGAAAACCCTGTTAACCCATTGTTCAGACGCTCCGGGTTTAATCTCAAAAATCACTAACATTTGTTACAAGCATCAATTAAATATCGTTCACAATAATGAGTTTGTTGATAACACCAGCGGGCACTTTTTCATGCGAACGGAGTTGGAAGGTTACTTCAACGATCAAACTCTTCTCGCCGATTTAGACCAAGCTTTACCTGTCGGAGCAAAACGTACATTGGTTAGCTCTCGCCGTAAGCGCATCGTTATCTTGGTAACCAAGGAAGCGCATTGTCTGGGCGATATTCTGATGAAAAATTACGATGGTGGCTTAGATGTTGAAATCGCGGCAGTGCTTGGTAACTACGACAAACTGCAAACGCTGACTGAACGATTTGATATTCCGTATCACTATGTGACTCATGAGGAGCTCAGCCGTGAAGAGCATGAACAAAAAATGCTCGAAGTGATCGACCAATACGACGCGGACTACATCGTACTAGCGAAGTACATGCGTGTATTAACTCCGTCATTTGTTGAGAAATATCACCACAAGATCATCAACATTCACCACAGTTTCTTACCAGCGTTTATTGGTGCGAAGCCTTACCAACAAGCCTATGACCGTGGGGTGAAGATCATCGGTGCTACAGCGCACTTTGTGACGAATGATTTGGATGAAGGCCCAATCATCAAGCAGGATGTCATTCCAGTCGACCACAACTTTAGTGCTCAGGACATGGCGCAGGCTGGTCGAGATGTTGAGAAGAACGTCTTAAGTAAAGCGCTGAATAAAGTGCTGAACGACCATGTCTTTGTCTACGGCAATAAGACTGTGATCCTGTAATAACCTCTTCCGTCACATACCAGAACGACAAGTAAACCCGCCTCATCGGCGGGTTTTGTCTTTTCAACATAATCCTCAGCTTTTAACGTCAAAACATAAGCGATCTGCGTCGAAACTTTTTCATTTCCCTACAATCATTTGTCTCATGAATGATTCGATTTATCATCCAGCCACCTTATAATAACCCCCTTTAATACCAAGGAATTGAAATGCAAAAAACGTTAGTGGCTTTTCTGATTGGGCTGACTTTACCTGCAACCGCAATCGCAGATAACCTTAAGCCTGTTCAGAATGATGTATCCACACGAATTATCGGCGGAGAGCCAGCCAATACTACCGACTGGAAATTTATTGCCTCTCTGGTACGTAAAGAAAAGCCTGCTTCTATTGGTCACTTCTGTGGCGGTAGCTTCCTGGGTGGGAAATACGTATTAACTGCGGCGCACTGTGTTGAAGGCACCAATGCGGGTGATATCGATATCGTTCTTGGTCTTTATGACCAAAAAAACGAGTCCCAAGCGCAGCGTATCGCGGTGAAAAATATCTACACACATACCTCATATGATAATCAGAAAGTTAGCAACGATATCGCCCTTATCGAACTAGAACGCAGTGTCGATGGCGCTACTATCGAGCTGGCAACCCCAACGGT
This sequence comes from Vibrio sp. J1-1, assembly GCF_021728395.1. Lineage (GTDB taxonomy): Bacteria > Pseudomonadota > Gammaproteobacteria > Enterobacterales > Vibrionaceae > Vibrio. The sequence continues at coordinate 88,883 of NZ_JAKKCM010000007.1, forward strand.
GTTGGATAGTGTGCGTGCAGGGGATAACGTTATTGTGGCTGGCTGGGGCAACACCTCGACAACAGACACGGTATACCCAACTGTGCTACAACAAGTAGATCTGGAATATGTAGACCGAGCCACGTGCCAAAGCCTGGAGGGAAGTTATACCAACGTGTCAGATGATGGCATTTGCGCTGGATACTCTTCGGGAGGAAAAGACAGCTGCCAGGGCGATAGCGGCGGGCCGCTCATTTTCAATGATAACGGCATCAATAAGCTGCTGGGAGTGGTTAGTTGGGGTGCAGGATGTGCTCAACCTGACGCTTATGGCGTTTACGCCAACGTGGCTCACTTTCAGCAAAACGGCTGGATAGATAGCCATCGCAATACCATCAGCTATACCCAGTACCGCGACCTTCATCTGGTTGAGAGAAAAGCTCAGCAAGAGACCTTTACCATTCGTAATGACGAGGTAGATTCTCCACTCAACATCACTGGGGTCACCCTATCAAGCGGACTCACCATCGCCGAAAATACTTGTACTGAGACGCTGAGTCCTTCTGAAAGTTGTCAAATTACGGTGGGTTACTACCCTAGCTATAGGCGTTCAGAGGAAACGATCGAAGTCACCACAGATCACCCGAAACTATCCAAGCTTTCGACCACCTTTGAGTATATAGGTGTTGATAAGGCCAGCGATTCGCTGAGCAGTGCTGTTCCGATAACAAGCGCTAATGTTTATACCAATGGCTACGCTTGGACAGCCGTAAATGGTGAACTTCAGTCTGCAGATATGGGGACTTCTATCGGCGCGTCTATCTTGTATCTCACCGATCTGCCGAAAGGTAAACTGACGATGGACCTAAGTGTGTTGTCCAATGGTTTCGACGATTTTGTCGTCTACATCAATGGCCAGATGTATGATCACACCAACCAGCTTCTCGATTACACCGAGGTTTCCGCTGATCTATATAGAACGTCAAATACGGTTATGTTTGCTTACCTAAAAAACGACTCATCGACCGGTGGTTATGACGCACAAGCGTATATTCGCAATATCAAAATGTCAGTTAGCGCAGATACCAATAACGACAACAGTGCAAAAAGCAAATCCAGCTCAGGCGGCAGTTTATCTATTGGCCTGGTGATGTTGCTCGCTGCTGGCTCATTCCTTCGCCGTAAAAAAGGATAATCAGATGCAACATGCATTCAAGATAGTACTGCTTGGTTTGAGCTCTATCAGCTTAGCCGCTTGCTCAGCGAATGCGGAGATGCAGGAAAGCCCGGAACCTGAGCACCAGACAATGATGGTAGAAGCTTACCGTACGAGCGGGAGTACGATTTCATTTATCGCCGAGTCTACCGGCTGTAGTCAAAACGATGACTTTAGCCTGAAAGTAGAGCAAAGCTCGCAAACGGAGGCTCTGCTCACCATCGTTAGAGACAAAGTGGATCATTGTAAACGAATGCCGTTTTCCAAGACCTTCACATTACCACTGGACGAAGAGTTAAAAGGCAAAAAGCTTTCCATCACAAACCCAAAAGGCAAGTCACTGACGAAGTAGTGATTAGCTTATTTAAAGGGAGCCCTCGCTCCCTTTTCATCTTCTACAACTCTACAACAAAGAAAAGTACGAACGAACCTAATGAGATGACAATGATAAGCCTACATCTCAGTTCTGACCCTCTCGCTTTTATGCTTCAGACTCAACAATCGCCTTTAGTGAATGCGGATGAAGTTTGATACATACCCCTTGGTATTTAAATGCAACCGTTGGGTTGTTCAGTCGCTCACCCTCACCTTTAGGACTGGAGAGTTTGATTTTCACCCCCATTGCTTCGAGTTGAGCAAAACGCCCACCAAATGCGGGGTAAGTGTGTTTTAGGTCAGCTAGAAACTCATCCGCCGTCTCCGCATGAGACGGAATGACAAACTCTACGTGCTCCCAGCCTTCTGTTGGGTAAATTTTACCCTCAGCCGGATACGGTAACTCCAAGCACTCAATTTTCCAGCCCCGACTTTCTAGCATGTTTTCAAACTCAATCACGATGATTGGACGGCCATTGATTTGCGCTTGAGAAATGACTTTACCATACTGACTCCATGCTTGATGGGCTTGTTGCGCCGTTTGAGTATCGTTGATACGCAACGCAATATGGTCGGCTTGAGCCAAACTCAAATCCAGGCTAAGCATTGAAGCCAGTGCTTCAATTTTTTCCACAAACGCATCCAAGTCTTGGAGCATCAACTCGGGTGTTAAGCGTTTTTCTACTAATTCAGTCGTCATCGGTATTCTCTAAGAGGAGGATTTTGTCTTTTATACAGGCGCAATAGTAAACCCAAAGAACGTTATACCCAAATAGCTTCGCTATGATTGGTTCAGTAAGGATGAGGTTGTTTGGATGTACATATCCATTCATTCGAAAAAGTATAAATTTCCCCAAATCCTCTCTGTATGAAAAGCAATAAAGTTGTTATCATTAGCGCCATTTTTGTGAACTCCAACAGAACTCGACTCCGATTATAACGAGTTCTTAGTCCTCGAATTGAAGGAAACGCGTGTGAATATCCAAGCACTTATTAATGACAAAGTATCTCAGGCTCTAGAAGCCGCTGGCGCACCTGCAGGCAGCCCTGCAGCCGTTCGTCAATCAGCAAAGCCACAATTTGGTGACTACCAAGCAAACGGCGTAATGGGCGTTGCTAAAAAACTGGGTACTAACCCACGAGAATTTGCACAGAAAGTACTGGATGTTCTAGACCTTGACGGTATCGCGAGCAAAACAGAAATCGCTGGCCCTGGTTTTATCAACATTTTCCTAAGCGAAGAGTTCTTGGCGAAACAAGCGGATGCAGCTCTGGCAGATTCACGTCTGGGCGTGGCAGAAGAAGAAGCGCAAACTATCGTTGCTGACTACTCTGCGCCAAACGTTGCAAAAGAAATGCACGTTGGTCACCTGCGTTCAACCATCATTGGTGACGCTGTTGTACGTACTCTTGAGTTCCTGGGCCATAAAGTGATTCGCGCCAACCACATCGGTGACTGGGGTACTCAGTTCGGTATGCTGATCGCAAACCTTGAACGTGTACAGCAAGAGTCTGGCGAAGTGTCTATGGAACTGGCTGATCTTGAAGCCTTCTACCGCGAATCTAAAAAGCTATATGACGAAGACGAAGAATTCGCAGTTAAAGCGCGTAACTACGTTGTGAAACTACAAAGCGGTGACGAGTTCTGCGCAGAAATGTGGAAGAAACTGGTTGACGTAACCATGATCCAAAACCAACGCAACTACGATCGTCTAAACGTATCACTAACTCGTGATGACGTAATGGGCGAGAGCATGTACAACGACATGCTACCTAAGATCGTTGCAGACCTAAAAGAACAAGGCCTTGCGGTTGAAGATGACGGCGCACAAGTTGTATTCCTAGACGAGTACAAGAACAAAGACGGTGAGCCTATGGGCGTTATCGTTCAAAAACGCGATGGCGGTTTCCTGTATACCACAACAGATATCGCATGTGCGAAATACCGTTACGAAGAGCTAGGCGCGAACCGCGTACTTTACTTCATTGACTCTCGTCAACACCAGCACCTAATGCAGGCTTGGACTATTGTTCGTAAAGCTGGCTACGTGCCTGAGTCAGTCTCTCTTGAGCACCACGCATTCGGCATGATGCTAGGTAAAGATGGTCGTCCATTTAAGACTCGTGCAGGTGGTACGGTTCGTCTTGCTGATCTTCTGGATGAAGCAGAAGAGCGCGCAGCGAAGCTGATCGAATCAAAGAACCCATCACTAGACGCTGAAGAGAAAGAAAAAATCTCTCGCACAGTAGCGATGGCTGCCGTGAAATACTCAGATCTTTCTAAGCACCGTACGACTGACTACGTGTTTGACTGGGACAACATGCTTGCATTCGAAGGTAACACAGCACCGTATATGCAGTACGCCTACACTCGTGTTGCTTCTATCTTTGCAAAAGCAGGTGTTGCCATGGATGACCTTCAAGGTGATATCCAAATCTCTGACGAGAAAGAAAAAGCGCTCATCGCAAAACTTCTACAGTTCGAAGAAGCAGTTCAATCTGTTGCTCGCGAAGGTCAACCACACATTATGTGTAGCTACCTGTTTGAGTTAGCAGGTCAGTTCTCAAGCTTCTACGAAGCGTGCCCTATCCTAATTGCAGAAGACGAAGCAGTTAAGCAAAGCCGCCTGAAACTTGCAGCACTAACAGCGAAGACCATCAAGCAAGGTCTGTCTCTACTAGGTATCGAAACGCTCGAGCGCATGTAAGCTAATCTTAGCTAAAGCTTAACAACAAAGGCTGACGTGAGAGCGTCAGCCTTTTTGTTTATACTGAACTCAATCAATACAATTAAAAATCAACTGGAAAACAAAATGAGTTTCGAACTGCACCCTCAATTAGCAAAAGACACCACTGTTATTGGTCATTTTCCACTCTGCGTTGCTCTGCTACATAAAGATAATGCCGTACCTTGGGTCATTCTGGTTCCCAAGCGTGCTAATTTAAAAGAGCTGCACCACTTACCTATGCACGATCAGAGACAGTTTTTATTAGAATCTCAAGCGGTAAGCCAAGCGCTCGAAGCGACATTTCTTCCAGACAAACTCAACATGGGGGCACTGGGTAACATGGTGCCTCAACTGCATATTCATCATATCGCGCGCTTTAAAGATGACGTCGCTTGGCCAGGGCCTGTATGGGGCAACACCAAAGGTGAGTTTCGTAGTGAAGACGAACAGAACGAAGTGCTTGGGCGCATTCAGAATGTGTTATCACTCAGCTCTATTTTCCAAAAAGTGTAAACCTTGACAATGACTCCAGAGACTAAAAAGCCGCCTGTTAATGAGGCGGCTTCTTTCTGTCCGACGGTTTACATCGTCACGGTCAATGATAATCCATCTTGTCTTGTCACTGCATAACGAACGCGAGTCACATGATGTGCTTTATTGGTGTCAATCAAACGGGTGATACGGCCTTTGTTGATCCACACACTCAGCATTGCGTCGGCACCATCTTCACTCATCCCAAACTGCGTTGCCAGCTCTGACTGCGACACCGCCCCGTGGTCTTCAATATAGTTATAAAGCTGTTTTAAGATCATGCCACTTGTACCTCCAGCGAACCTTGCTGTTTCTTACCAATGCGCTTAAAGACACGATAAGTACCAAAGAAGATCGCTACGATCACTGCCATCCATATCCCGCTTGTAATTGGACTGTCTGAAAAGTGCATCATTTGATGATAAAAAGTCGCCGTTAGGTAGGCCAACCCCATCGTCCAAACCGCAATAAAGCGAGCAAAGTTATTACCAAATTCGCGCACATATGCCCCCATTGCAGCAACACACGGTGTGTACAACAAGATAAAGATTAAGTACGCAAACGCAGCATGACCTGAAACAAACTGAGATTTAATGTTGCCAAAAATAGAGGCGTCAATTTCTTGTTCTTCTGCTACCGCATATGAATCGGTTAAGTCACCAACCTCGATGCCTAATGGATCTGAGTAACTAAGACCTGCAAGATTCTCAGGTATACTCATTACCGCGGCTTCTAGGCTACCGATTAAATCGTATTCAGCTTCGTCACCATCCGTTGGCGTGGTATATAAACTATTCAGCGTACCAACGACGGCTTCTTTCGCGAAAATACCGGTAATAATGCCTACAGTCGCTGGCCAGTTGTCCTTTTCGATACCAATTGGCGCAAACACTGGTGTGACAACTTGTGACGCTTTTGAAAGGACAGATTTCTCACTATCTTCATTACCGAAGCTTCCATCAGTACCAAGTGAGTTTAGGAAACTGAGCAGTGCAACCACAATAACAATGGTTTTACCTGCACCTAGTACAAAACGCTTGAGCTTTTGCCAGGTTTTAATCACAACATTCTGTAATGTCGGTAGCTCGTAATTCGGTATTTCCATCACAAAGCTATCACTACTGCCTGGGTAAAGGGTCTTTTTCAGAAACAGGCCAGTGAAGATGGCAGCCACAATACCAAGCAGGTAAAGCGCAAATACGACGTTTTGACCAGAGTCGGGGAAGAACGCTGCCGCAAAAAGTGCGTAAACAGGCAGGCGAGCACCACAAGACATAAAGGGCACCATAGAGGCAGCCAGTTTACGTTCACGTTCTTGATCGAGTGTTCGGGTTGCCATAATAGACGGAACATTACAGCCAAATCCTAAAACAAGCGGTACAAAGGCTTTACCTGGTAAGCCAATTTTCTGCATCACTTTATCCAGAACAAATGCCGCACGAGCCATATAACCAGAACTTTCAAGTACCGCGAGGAATAAGTATAAACAGGCAATGACTGGAATAAAGGTAGCGACCGTCTGAATACCACCACCAATACCATCAGCAAGAACAGTCACTAGCCATACGGGTAAGTGATCATCAAGCAAGTAATGGCCACCATCAACCAGTAACGCACCGACTCCGATATCAAAGAAATCAATAAATGCACTGCCGATGTTAATCGAGAACATAAACATCAAATACATGACAGCCAAGAAAAATGGAATACCGACCCACTTATTTAAGATAAATTGGTCTAGCTTTTCTGTCACACTACGGCTGAGTTTGCCCTCACTACGGCGAATCTTCTTACACTGCTCATGCAAATGCGTATATTTGGTATCCGCAACATGTAAATCAATATCCAGACCGAGCTTTGCAATCGACTCTAAAACCATGCTTCTATCACTTTCTGAAAGACTGTTCAGAACTAACGCGTCTTTTTCTAAGGCGCGAACAGCAAGTGCACGATGAGAGACCGTTTGATCACTAAAAAGCGTCGAGACTTTTTCAATCGCCGCTTCCATTTGTTGACCATAGTTCAACGACAAATCTTTAAGAGCAACACCCTGAATGATGGATTTATGTAATTGTTCTTTAAAGTCTGCGACTTGTGCTTTGTCCGTTGCTGACAAGCTGAGAACCGGACACCCCAACATTTTCTCTAACTCGGCCACGTTAATTATTTGACGTTCGCGCTTTAACGCATCCATCTTATTCAAAACGACAATCATCGGACGGCCAAGCTCGCGAAGCTGCAGCGTCATATATAAACTGCGCTCTAAGCTTGTTGCATCAACAACATTGATGATCAAATCCGCTGGATGAGTTAGTACCGCACTCGAAGCAATTGACTCATCGATACTGTTGCTATCATTTCCGCTATCTAGTGAGTAAATGCCAGGAAGGTCTGTAAGCAAAAACTGATCACTGGCATGTTTAAATTGACCAGTCTTCTTCTCGACAGTCACACCAGCCCAGTTACCAACCTGTTGTTTTGCGCCCGTTAAACCATTAAAAAGAGTTGTTTTACCACTATTAGGATTACCTACCGTGATTACTTGATACTGCATTACACCCTCTCCACTTCGATTTTTTGAGCAATCGTATCTCTTACTGCAACAGACACACCACGCACTTCAACTTGTAATGGATCGCCCATCGGAGCGCGCCTTATTACTTTGACTACTGTATTAGGCAATAGCCCCATTACCATTAGCTTTTTTCTTACGTCAGGTGAAAGACCATCTAATAAACGAATAGTCACCGAATCGCCGGGTATAATTTCTGATAGCTTCATGATGGCTCCAACAAGGTTATTGCTAATGATAAATATTTTCATTTAAAGAATTAATGCTGCAATACTACTCCTATATATCCATTATTTTATTGTGTGAAATCAAAGTTATCACAAATGTTCAAGCCCTTACTTAAACGTCAACTCCGTCAACTTTGACCACGTCAATTTTGTCAAAACTATCTTCATGGGCGACTTTCAATTTTAGGAAAATGATAGAGATTAAAAGAAAAAACATAATTAATTCATATATATCATCAACTTAAATTGTAGCCCTGAATATTGTCGCTTTTTTCATATGAATGTGTCGTTATTTTTATAAGAAAAATAAGTAACCCCTCGTATAGTTAACCCATCGAGAGGGCGACCTCTCAAATGTATTCCAGAGGTGGCATGTCTCATGCCACTCCGGCAGCAAGCGAAGGTGTCATTGACACCCGTGGTATAGTCCCCCCGGCTATACCACGATATTTTTTTACTTATCCCTCCCCCCTTTAAACAACTACCCAATCCACTCAGTGATTTCCTCAATTGATATAGCACTATACTGGTGTACAAAGACTCCTTTTGATTTAAACATGTCAGTACTTATCTGATCTCGCATTAACCACATAAGCGTGGACAGCGCGATGACAACTCCATCCTACGAAGGCTATGTGGGACCAAGCACTGAATACATTGAGTTGAGGTACTAGATAGGAAGAAGCGTTGAACTTAGGAAGGGAAAATGGGGATTGTTCTCATGGGCAAAACACGGCTTTAATTTATGCAAGAAAAGAACCGATAGATAAAGCCCCCACACTTAGCGTAGAAACTATGGGATCCAAAAGAGTGAATAGCATAACGTGACTTATTGGTTCTCTTGAGTCAGTGCAAACTTCGAAGGAGGCAAGCCAAAATATAATCTGAACTTCTGGCTAAAATATGACGGATCGTTGAAACCGCAATTAAATGCAACTTCACTGATTTTCTCTCCGGCTAGTAGCTGCTCACAGGCGGTCTCTAAGCGTACTTCCGTTAGGTAATCTTTTAACGTTCTTGATGAGGCTGATTTGAAACGCCTTTGCAAACTGCGTTCAGACATAAATAACATCTTTGCCGCTGATGCAGTACCAAACTCAGCATCGTGGTAATGCTCAGCCACGAGCTGGTAAACCTTTTGCAGCCATTCATCTTCAGGACTAACCAAATCGCCACCCTCTTTTTCTGGCTCAAACTCTGACAACGGATCTTCTACGTGACTAAGCTCTTGAGCGACTGGCCATGTGATCTCAATTTTGTTCTGTGCATCAGAAGAAAATACAGCTAAATGACCACCACTCTCGCTGACTAATTGTGTGATACTGTCTATTCCTAGATCGGTAGTATTCCCATTTGATACCCGACCTAACGATATTTTGTTCGTCAATTGACTACCGTAATCTATAAAACTTAACCAGACGGATTCACTTCTCTCAGACAGCATGATCTTGACCGTTTGCCCACGATAAGAACGCTTAATGATATTGGCAAAAATGCTGTTAAAAATGACGTCTAAGTTGAAGCATTCCAGAGCAATTCTACTCGACTTGTTCTCATCAATAATCTCGGCCAGAATACCTGCTTTCGCAAAATCTTCTTTCCATACATCGACTACGGATTGCGTTATTTGACTCAAATTGTAGTTGTGGCTGCCACCACAGGATTCATCCGGAACACTTCTTAATTCATTTAATTGCCAATAGGCTTTAACAAAGTGATCTTGTGTTGGAGCATCCATCGCTTGGGGAAATTTAGAGGCAAGATGATCAACGCTTGATTTGATTGATTGAGCGACATGATCGACCAATAAGTTTCTTACTTGGATCTGTTTACGAAGTTGTTGGTTGCTGGTTAGCAGTACACGGCTTTGGTGTCTAAGTTGGTTGGTTTTGAGAGTAACTTGCGCGGCCAACGCACGATTGACTTGCACCATATAACGAGAGCGCCAATATGTGAGTAAGCCCAAAATTATGAGCGTTGCTGCTAGGAAAGCAAAAATAGCCAGTGAAGATAAATACCATGGTTGCTTAACCTTAAAGCGAGACTCTAATCCAATCAAACCTGCAGAAACTTGAGACTGGCTACTTACTTGAAGATGGTACTCGCCGGAATTAAGGTGTTCTAAGGTAAGTTGTCCGCCTTCCAATGTTTGCCAGGGCTCACCTTCACTCAATCTATAATACAAGTTTTGGCTATCGGGTCTTGGCATGGTACCAAAGCGGAAGCTTAATGATGAGCCATAAGGTAATTCAACGCCATCAAGACTAGCACTTCCTACCTGAAGAACTTCATTTTCATGCACTACCTGACTAACGATAAACCTAGACTCGGGGGCATTGGATACCAGTAAAGTTGAGGCTTTGGCTTTGACCAAGCCATATTTCGAGCCGAGTACTAGCTCGCTATCCTGGCCTTCTTCTCCTTGTATTACGGTACATACTCCTGGTAGAAACTCATTGTTTAACAAACCGGATGAAGAAGAGAAATGCTTTACCAACTCTCCAGAAAGATCGTAGTAGCTCAACCCGACAGACGAAGCAAGCCAGACACCTTGAGCGTCACTGATCATGCAGGCAGGTCTGGTATTAGAGACACTCAATTCTACGACTTGTTCTGAATCACCGACATTAACCGTTTTAAATAAACCATAAGAGGAAGCAAACCAAAGTTTGCCATCAGTAGCAGTAAGAATATCTAGGGATTCACCAAATTTTTCCGAAAATCGCTTGAAGCGAATTTGTTCATTGTCGTATTCATAAACACCGTGATCGGTGCCAATCAATAATCGATCTTGCGTATCGTATAAGCTAGTAATCTTTGCAGGTAAGTACTGGCTAACTAGCCATTCACTGCCAAGGCTCCTTACCCGTTGATTAGCGATATCAACGCTATACAGTTGATAACCACTTACTACCCAAAGACGTGAAGCATCATCGGCAGCAAGGTGTTCAACAGCATGTCCGGCCATAACTTGTAAGTAAGGAAAAGTGACCTCTTTTAAGCCATCAAGGTCGAATACTTTTAACCCTTGTGAGGTTGCGAGCCAAAGCAGCCCCTCTTGAAACACTAGATCATTGATTGGAGAGTGAGACTCTAGGATTATTTCATTACCTTGCAACCCTCTCCGATAGAGTTTGTAATCATCAGCAAACCACAACGCACCATCAGGTCCAGTCACTGTTTTTCTGATTCTTCCCGATAGTGTTTGTGAATCGTAACTACTGAAGGTAATCCGCTCAAACTTTTTACTGAACATGGAGTAGTAACGAATTCCCTGTCCAGTTGCTATCCACATCCCCCCCATGTTGTCGCTCAACAGTGAAAATATCTTGTTACTATCTAGCTCTAACTCAAGGAAACTTGAGGATTCAACTTCCGTCACCTCCCCGGTCAAAAACGAATATAAGTACAGACCATGTTCGGTGCCCACCCAATACTCTTGGTTGGTCTCTGCAAACGTTAACACATGTGAGCCTCCTACTTGGGTGACTTTCTTATTCGGCTCATTAATGTTGAAAACTAACGCACCGCGAAGCGTCCCAAGCAATATTTCACGTCGCGTAGGGGAATAGTAGATTTTTTCAATGTAGTTTTGGCCAGATTCAGCGACATGATCAAAGGCGTTTCCTTCGGACAGATAAAAGCCCGAAGTAGTGGCAAGTGCCCATTTACCTTCTATAAAAATCGCATCATTAATATAGACGTAACTATTGTTGCTATGGTGATAAAGATGGAGTAATGATAACGTTCTCAACTCACTAGTTTCGGTATTGTAAGTATAAAAATGTGCACCATCACTGACCCAGATATAGTGGTCTGAAGCGCCGATCTTTCTGATTTGGGAGCCAGGATTAAGGCTGAACACCAAACGCCGCTCTTGATTTGGATAGGTTTGGTAGACTTCATTCTCCACGAAAGTCCAAAACGCGCCTTTATTGTAGGCAAGTTGTTTGACAGGGTTCTTCAAAAAACTGCCTGATTTAGGGAGTATATTCTGACCATCATAGAACAAAACACGTCCATGAACGTCGTGTATCCAAAGGCCACCTTGCTCGCCTAAATACAAATTTTCCGCTGCAACAAAAGTCCCCTTAACCTGAGTAGGCAAAGGGTAAAAAATCGCATTAGCTTTATTAAACGCGAATGCATGACATGAAATAACCGCTCCAACGAGTAAGAGAGCCAGATAGCGTAGCAAGACGAAACCTTTAATATCTAAATTTATGCCGACTCGTCATGCTTCATGACTTCCTTAACATGGTTATTTCGAGTCGCTAATTATTAGGTAATAATATCTCAATTGGTTCTTGAGAAAAGGCTCGCCTTACCAAAGGTTGTAATTCTTACTGCTGGATCACGTAAAAACAGAAAATTCCGACAAAGAATAACAACCCCATAACTATTTGTTGCCTAAACACTGCTCGAAGCTATCTGCCATACCAGACAGGAACACGAAGTAACTTCCAGGTTTAGTTTCAACTGCGCTCCCTAATGGATCCAGCTCACCTTTAGCCACATTACTTCCACGCATAACACTTTCAACAACGGCTGGCGTAAATTGTGGTTCAGAGAACACACAGGCAACATCCCCAGACCTAAGGGCTTTGCGAATTTCAATCAGTGTTTTTGCTCCAGGCTTGCGATCAGGGCTTACGGTAAAGGCACCAAGTTGATTAAGTTGATACCTCTCTTCAAAGTAACCATAAGCATCATGAAATACAAAGTAGCCTTTATCTTTTACTGTATCGAGTTTGCCCTTAATTTCACTATCAGTCGCCGCCAATTGAGCTTCGAAGTGAGAAAGGTTCTCTTTGTACTTATTCGCATTGGTTGAATCAATCTCAATAAGTTTTTCCGTCAGCGCTTCAGCTACTTGTTTGACAGGTTCAACTCCTAGCCAAAAGTGCGGGTCGTAAGAGCCATGGTTATGCCCGTCGTGATCATGATTGTGCTCATTATCAAATTCACGTAATGCTAAATCCGGAATAGCACTGATCGTCATTGTATTTGCTTTGCCTGCCACGACTTTCTCAAGAAAAGGCTCTAGGTCATGTCCGTACCAAATGACCAGATCAGCTGAGGCGACTTTCTTCACGTCTGAAGGACGCAGAGCATAATCATGCGGGGAAGTATTTGACTGTAGCAATACCTCTGGCTCCGTCACGCCTTGGGTAAGTTCTGTCACCACCAATTGGATAGGTTTTATACTGGTAAGCACTGTTACCGCGTGCGCAGGTAACGTTAGCATTGCCGAAGCAATAAGAATTAAGGCTCTTTTCATAGTTTTACTTGGGATATCGAGTGGAAAGTGCAATAATGTTACATTATAACATTATTGATTTGCAAACGAGTTTCATTCATGTCCTCATTAGTCCATCTGGAACACTTATGCGTCGAATTCGATGAACGCAAAGTTCTGGACAACATCAGCATGGAATTAACCAAGGGTAAAATAACCACCCTGATTGGCCCCAACGGCGCTGGGAAATCAACTCTAGTAAAAGTTATTTTAGGGCTCCAGAAGCCGACTAGTGGGAAATTATCTAAAAAAAAGAAATTAAAAATTGGTTACGTCCCACAGAAGTTAAAGCTCAATGACTCTTTACCATTAAATGTCACTCGATTTTTAAATTTGGCAGGCAAATACAGCAAGCAAGAGTGTATTGATGCACTGAGACTTGTCGGAGCTGAGCACCTAATCAGCAGCAATATGCACAGCCTGTCTGGTGGTGAAAATCAGCGCGTCCTCCTTGCAAGAGCTTTGCTTCAGCGTCCTGAGCTTCTTGTTCTTGATGAACCCGCTCAAGGTGTGGATATTCAGGGACAAATCGACCTGTATGATTTAATAGAGAACATTCGTCACCGATTTGACTGCGCTATTTTTATGGTTTCCCACGATTTGCATTTAGTGATGGCCAAAACAGATGATGTCATTTGCTTACATCACCACGTTTGCTGTTTCGGTTCTCCTGCAACGATTACTCAGGATCCATCCTACATCGCCTTATTTGGTCATGCTGGTAGAGAATCATTAGCGTTTTATCATCACGACCATCATCACCATCATGACCTGTCCGGTGACCCAGTTTCTGGTGATGCGTCTTCTTGCGCCAAGCATAACCACGGACACCATCACCATGATTGAGTTTCTTCTCCCCTCTATTCTTGCCGGTATTGGCATCGCAATCATCGCTGGGCCATTAGGTTCATTCGTAGTGTGGCGGAAAATGGCGTACTTTGGCGACACGCTAGCCCACGCATCTCTGATGGGTCTGGCGCTTGGCTTTTTGCTTAATGTGAACATTTACCTTGCTTTACTTGTGTGTTGCCTCGCTCTAGCCGTACTACTGGTAACACTGCAGAAGCAACAGTTAGTCGCCACTGACACCTTACTCGGTATTTTGGCTCATAGTTCCCTATCGATAGGCTTAGTATCGGTTAGCTTTCTGGATAACGTGCGCGTTGATTTGATGAGCTACTTATTTGGTGATTTGCTGGCTGTTTCATTGCAGGACTTGGTATTTATTTATGCTGGTGTTGTTGCCGTTAGTGCGTGTTTATATATTTTCTGGCGCCCATTGCTATCGAGTACAGTCAGTGAAGAGCTTGCCGCTGTTGAAGGCGTGAATACCGATCTTGTACGTCTGGTACTAATGTTAATGGTGGGCGTAGTGATTGCGGTGGGCATGAAGTTTGTCGGTGCGTTAATCATGACATCACTGCTTATTATTCCTGCGGCAACGGCTCGAAAACTATCTTCTACGCCTGAACAGATGGCGCTGTTTGCCTCTATTATAGGCTCGATTTCTGTGTTGATGGGGTTAAGCCTATCTTGGCACTTTGACACTCCAGCTGGTCCTTCCGTTGTGATAAGCGCAACTTCGCTGTTTATGCTAAGCCAAATAGTCCAACGTAAAGCATAACACTGACATCAGTATGAGCTTGATGGTTAAGAACTTTAGCTCACTTTACTTATCCTCATTCTTAACCAAACTCCACGATCAAAAAAAGCCTGGCAATGCCAGGCTTTTGCAATCAAACAAGTTGGCATTACCAGCCTGTTACTTCACGTAGACCTTGACCGATCTCTGCTAGAGACTTAACCGTCTTAACGCCAGCCGCTTCTAGTGCAGCGAATTTGTCTTCAGCAGTACCTTTACCACCAGAGATGATCGCACCAGCGTGACCCATACGTTTACCAGGAGGCGCAGTTACACCAGCGATGTAAGAAACTACTGGCTTAGTCACGTTCTCTTTGATGAACGCTGCCGCTTCTTCTTCTGCTGTACCACCGATTTCACCGATCATTACGATCGCTTCAGTCTCTGGGTCTTCTTGGAACAGTTTTAGGATATCAATGAAGTTTGAACCTGGGATTGGGTCACCACCGATACCAACACACGTAGACTGACCGAAGCCTTCGTCTGTAGTTTGCTTAACTGCTTCGTAAGTTAGTGTACCAGAACGAGATACGATACCTACTTTACCTTTCTTGTGAATGTGACCAGGCATGATACCGATCTTACACTCATCAGGAGTGATAACACCCGGACAGTTAGGACCGATCATGCGAACGCCAGTTTCTTCTAGCTTCACTTTCACGTCGATCATATCTGTTGTAGGGATACCTTCAGTGATGGTTACGATTAGCTCGATACCCGCGTCAATCGCTTCTAGGATTGCATCTTTACAGAAAGGTGCTGGTACGTAGATGACTGTCGCTGTTGCGCCAGTTGCTTCTACTGCTTCGCGAACTGTGTTGAATACAGGTAGACCTAGGTGAGTTTGGCCGCCTTTACCTGGAGACACACCACCAACCATTTGCGTACCGTATGCGATAGCTTGCTCTGAGTGGAAAGTACCTTGACCACCAGTGAAACCCTGACAGATTACTTTAGTGTCTTTGTTAATTAATACAGACATTATTTAGCCTCCGCAGCAGCAACAACTTTCTGAGCAGCATCTGTTAGCGACTCAGCAGCAATGATATCAACATCAGAATTAGCAAGAACTTCGCGACCTAAGTCAGCGTTTGTACCTTCTAGACGAACAACAACAGGTACGCTTACACCTACCTCTTTAACCGCACCGATAATACCTTCTGCGATCATGTCACAACGTACGATACCGCCGAAGATGTTTACGAGTACCGCTTTCACGTTGTCATCAGATAGGATGATCTTGAATGCTTCAGCAACACGTTCTTTGGTTGCGCCGCCACCTACGTCTAGGAAGTTAGCTGGTTTGCCGCCGTGTAGGTTTACGATATCCATCGTACCCATTGCAAGGCCTGCACCGTTAACCATACAGCCAACGTTACCGTCTAATGCTACGTAGTTCAGTTCCCACTGAGCCGCGTGCGCTTCACGCTCATCTTCTTGTGATGGATCGTGCATTTCACGAAGTTTAGGCTGACGGTATAGAGCGTTTGAGTCGATGTTGATTTTGCCGTCAAGACATAGCAGGTTACCTTCACCAGTAACCACAAGAGGGTTGATCTCTAGTAGAGCTAAGTCGTACTGAGCGAACATCGTGCCAAGACCCATAAAGATCTTAACGAATTGTTTGATTTGGTCACCTTCGAGACCCAGTTTGAACGCAAGCTCGCGACCTTGGTAAGCTTGTGGGCCTACTAGTGGATCGATTGCTGCTTTGTGGATTAGCTCCGGCGTTTCTTCCGCAACTTTTTCGATTTCCACACCACCTTCAGTAGAAGCCATGAAAACGATCTTACGGCTAGCACGGTCAACTACCGCACCTAGGTATAGTTCGTTTGCAATGTTTGATGCTTCTTCAACA
Source organism: Vibrio sp. J1-1 (assembly GCF_021728395.1). GTDB lineage: Bacteria > Pseudomonadota > Gammaproteobacteria > Enterobacterales > Vibrionaceae > Vibrio. The sequence continues at coordinate 105,311 of NZ_JAKKCM010000007.1, forward strand.
AGGATTTTTGTTACAGGTTGACCATTTGCATCTGTTTGGTAAGTTACTAGGTTCTTACCTAGCCACTTTTGCGCAAACTCTTTTACGCCATCTTTTGTATCGTGTAGTTCTACGCCGCCCGCTTTACCGCGGCCACCAGCGTGAACCTGACACTTAACTACTTTCTTAGCTGTGCTGATACGGCCTGCGGCTTCAAAAGCTTCTTGTGGTGTATCACACGCGTAGCCTTCTGGCACAGGCAAACCGAATTCTGCAAACAGCTGTTTGGCTTGGTATTCATGCAAATTCATTTCGATATTCCGTTTGTTTTTCCCCAAAGGGATTTATTATTTCCATAACGCCGCAGTCTTGGCTGCTTGTACGTCTGTAGGGTCTTCTCAAATCAATCACTAAGTGATTCAGATGAAGGCCAGACGTCGAGCTAGTCTAGCCATTGAAATTTTTAACGTCTAGCCGCCAAAGGCAACTAGACGTTTTAGCGATATTAAACGTCTAATAGGAGACGTGCTGGATCTTCTAGTAACTCTTTAATGGTTACTAGGAAGCCAACAGACTCACGACCATCGATTAAACGGTGATCGTAAGATAGCGCTAGGTACATCATTGGCAGGATTTCAACCTTGCCGTCCACAGCCATTGGGCGCTCTTGGATTTTGTGCATACCAAGAATCGCCGATTGCGGTGGGTTGATGATAGGTGTAGACATTAGTGAACCGAACACACCACCGTTAGTGATAGTGAAGTTACCGCCCATTAACTCATCTACTGTTAATTTACCGTCACGACCTTTAATCGCTAGCTCTTTGATACCTTTTTCGATATCAGCAAAACCCAGTGTGTCACAGTCTTTCAGTACTGGAGTTACCAGACCACGTGGCGTAGATACCGCCATACTGATGTCGAAGTAGTTGTGGTAAACGATCTCATCACCATCGATAGACGCGTTTACTTCTGGGTAACGTTTTAGCGCTTCTGTTACAGCTTTCACATAGAAAGACATAAAGCCTAAACGTGTACCGTGACGCTCTTCGAACTGGTCTTTGTACTGCTTACGAAGATCCATGATTGGCTTCATGTTGACTTCGTTAAACGTCGTTAGCATCGCTGTGCTGTTTTTCGCCTCTAGCAGACGGTTTGCAACAGTCTTACGTAGGCGAGTCATCGGTACGCGTTTCTCACTACGTGCCGCTGCAGGTGCTTCAACGATTGGCGCTTCAGCTTTTGTTGCAGCTTTTGCGTTTGCTAGGTGCGCTTCAATATCTTCTCGAGTGATACGACCGCCAACACCAGTGCCTTTTACTTGGCCTGCTTCTAGGTTGTGTTCAGCCAGTAGTCGACGAACTGCTGGACTTAGCGCATCGTTGCTCTCTTCAGTAAGTGCCGCTTTGTGACGCTTATCTGGAGATGCTTGTGTACCTTCCGTTTTATCTGTGGTTGGCTCACCCGCTACTGCACCAGGCTTCAATTTAGCAATCAGCTGCTTTGAAAGTACCGTCGCACCTTCGCCTTCAACAATAGCTTCTAAAACACCAGCTTCCGGAGCTGGCACTTCTAGCACTACTTTATCTGTTTCGATATCAACCAGTACTTCATCACGCTCGATAGTGTCGCCTGGTTGTTTGTGCCATGTCGCAACGGTTGCATCTGCAACTGATTCAGGTAAATCTGGAACCAGAATTTCAATTGTCATATCTGTTTCTTCCTTTAACTTCTAGTTCTTAATTCGAAGTTTTTGAGTTCACGTTCAGAGCGTCTTCAACCAACGCTTTTTGTTGTTTCAAGTGCACCGACATGTAGCCAACTGCTGGCGAAGCAGAAGCTGGGCGACCTGCGTATTTAAGATCTGCACCTGCAGGAATAGCGGCACGGAAGTTATGTTGACTACAGTACCAAGCACCTTGGTTCTGAGGCTCTTCCTGACACCACACAAAGTCTTCAACGTTTGTGTATTGAGCAATCGCTGCTTGCACTTCTTCCATTGGGAATGGGTACAGCTGTTCAATACGCACAATTGCAACGTCTTCTTGCTCGTTGTTGCGACGCTGTTCAAGTAGGTCGAAATAAACCTTACCAGAACAGAACACAACACGTTTCACTTTGCTTGGTTCCAAATTATCGATTTCTGGAATAGCCGCCTGGAAAGTACCTTCTGCAAGATCTTCGATAGTAGACGTACAAAGTGGATGACGAAGCAATGATTTTGGAGACATCACAATCAGTGGTCGACGCATTGGACGTACAACCTGACGTCGAATCATGTGGTAAACCTGCGCTGGAGTTGAAGGAACAACCACCTGCATATTTTGCTCTGCACACAATTGTAGGTAACGCTCTAGACGCGCAGATGAGTGCTCTGGTCCCTGACCTTCATAACCATGTGGCAGCAGCATAGTTAAGCCACATAAACGAGCCCACTTCTGTTCACCAGAAGAAATAAATTGGTCGATAACCACTTGAGCGCCGTTAGCAAAATCACCAAACTGTGCTTCCCAAATCGTTAAGCCGCCAGGCTCTGCTGTTGCGTAACCGTATTCAAACGCCAATACCGCTTCTTCTGACAATACAGAGTCGAATACCTGGAAAGGGCCTTGCTTATCATGAACGTTTGCTAACGGAATGTACGTGCTTGCATCTGTTTGGTTGTGAAGAACCGAGTGACGGTGGAAGAAAGTACCACGACCCGAGTCCTGTCCAGAAATACGGATACGCTTACCATCGTCAACCAATGTTGCGTAAGCCAGTGTTTCTGCCATACCCCAGTCAATTGCTTTTTCACCAGTCATCATTGCCAGACGGTCGTTGTAAAGTTTGTTTACACGACTTTGTAGCTTATGACTTTCTGGGTACTGACATAGACGGGTACCAAGCTCAACCAGACGTTGCTTGTCGTATTGAGATTCCCACTGCATGTCCCACTCGTGGCCTAAATAAGGAGACCAGTCAACCGAGTGCAATGCCATTGGACGCCACTCTTTCACCACAACTTCACCGCGGTCCAGCGCGTCACGGTATTCATTGACTAACTGAGTTGCAGTTTCAATATCTGATTCATTTTTATCGATCAGAACATCAGCGTAAAGCTTACGTGGTGTTGGGTGTTTCTTGATTTTTTGGTACATCAAAGGCTGAGTTGCATTTGGCTCATCTGCCTCGTTGTGGCCATGACGGCGGTAACATACCAAGTCAATTACAACATCACGTTTAAACTCGTTGCGGTAATCCAATGCGATACGCGTAACAAACGCAACTGCTTCTGGATCATCGGCATTAACGTGGAAAATCGGTGCCTGTACCATCTTAGCGATATCAGTACAGTACATGGTCGAGCGAGTATCACGTGGATTAGATGTCGTGAAGCCTACTTGGTTGTTAACAACAACGCGAACCGTACCACCAACACAGAAACCACGGGACAGAGACATGTTGAATGTTTCCGCAACCACGCCCTGACCAGCAACTGCTGAGTCACCGTGAATAGTGATAGGAAGAACTTTACTTCCTTCTTTATCACCTAAACGGTCTTGACGAGCGCGCACAGATCCGATAACCACTGGGTTTACGATTTCTAAGTGCGATGGGTTAAATGCTAGTGCTAAGTGAACGTCGCCACCCGGAGTCGCGAAGTCGGCAGAGAAACCTTGGTGATATTTAACGTCACCCGTTCCCCACGTTTCATCATGCTTGCCTGCAAATTCGTCGAACAGATCTTGTGGCTTTTTACCGAGTACGTTCACCAACATGTTCAAACGACCACGGTGTGCCATACCAATAACCACTTCACGCATACCACTTGAGCCAGCATGACGAATCAATTCTTTGGTCATCGGGATAAGCGCGTCACCACCCTCTAGAGAGAAGCGTTTTGCACCAGGGAATTTTGCGCCTAAGTAACGTTCAAGGCCTTCCGCTGCTGTCAGCTCTTCTAGGAAAGTACGTTTCTCATCGTTGTTGAATGATGGCTGGCCTACGACAGACTCAAGACGTTGTTGAATCCAACGCTTTTGCTCTGTGTCAGTCATGTGCATGTATTCAGCACCGATGGAACCACAGTATGTTTTTTTGAGGGCTTCGTAAATGTCTCTCAACTTCATGGTTTCTTGCCCAACAGCAAAAGAACCTACGTTGAAAGTTTCTTCGAAATCTTCTTCGGTAAGATTATGAAATGCAGGGTCTAGCTCAGCAACGGTTGCACGTTGCCATAGACCTAATGGATCTAATTCTGCAGCTTCGTGTCCGCGGAAACGGTATGCGTTGATTAGCTGTAGAACTTTTACTTGTTTTGCATCGACATCAGGGTCACTAACTTGGACATTGTAATGCTTTGTTTCTTGAGCGAGTCGTCGGAAGTAGTCACGGACACGTGAGTGCGGCTGTTCTGCCACTTCTTTTGATGGCTTAGGCAAGCCGTCAAAAACACGTTTCCACTCCTCACTTACCAGATCGGGATCACTTAGATACAGTTCGTAGAGTTCCTCTACGTACGTTGCATTGGCGCCAGCCAAGTGTGAAGACTCGAGCCATGCCTTCATCACGCCGTTGTGCATATTTTCCCTTAACCAGTAGTTTTCACGTTTGCTTCGGTCTACGCCGAGCTATAAATAGCCGACTCAAATAATCGGCAATTTTGATATTCTTCTACTCGAGTTATGCAGTTGCAGCGAAGTGACGGGGTTTTCTTTACACAACACTGCAACTGTATCATTTACGAGTCAATTACACCGAGCGATTTACCAGCATCGACTTAATGTGGCCGATAGCTTTCGTCGGGTTAAGTCCTTTAGGACAAACACTTACACAATTCATGATGCCGTGGCAACGAAAAACGCTAAATGCGTCATCAAGATCTGACAAACGTTCATCTGTCGCTGTATCACGGCTATCAATTAACCAGCGGTAAGCCGCTAGTAGGCCTGCAGGACCAATAAATTTGTCCGGATTCCACCAGAATGACGGACAAGAAGTTGTACAACATGCACACATGATACATTCGTACAAACCATCTAGATGCGCACGGTCATCTGGTGACTGCAGATTCTCACGCGATGGTGGCAATGCACCATCATCGATTAAGAATGGCTTAACTTTCGCATAGTTATCATAGAACTGCGTCATGTCAACAATAAGATCACGTACCACAGGTAGACCTGGTAAAGGACGAATTACGATCTTATCGCCTTGAAGTGCAGACAAAGGTGTTATACATGCCAAGCCGTTTTTACCGTTCATGTTCAGACCGTCAGAGCCACACACACCTTCACGACATGAACGACGGAATGCGATGCTTGGATCTTGCTCTTTAAGCAAAATTAGCGCATCCAAAACCATCATGTCTGAGCCTTCATCAACTTCGAGCGTGTACTCTTTCATGTAAGGCTTAGTGTCTACGTCCGGGTTGTAACGGTACAAAGAGAAGTTCAGTTTCATAGTCATATCCTCCCTTAGTATGTACGTACTTTCGGCGGGAACGCGTCACGGTGTACAGGCGTCATGTTAACATCACGCTTAGTCATCGCTTCTGTTTCCGGATTGTAGATTGAGTGGCACAGCCAGTTCTCATCATCACGCTCAGGGAAGTCAAAGCGGGCGTGTGCACCGCGGCTTTCCGTACGGTAGTTCGCAGCAACTGCTGTTGAGAATGCTGTTTCCATTAAGTTATCTAGTTCCAGACACTCAATACGCTGAGTGTTGAACTCTGAAGACTTGTCCGCTAGGTGAGCATCTTTTAGACGTTCACGGATAACTTTAAGCTCTTCCAGACCTGTTGCCATCGCATCACCTTCACGGAATACCGAGAAGCTATTTTGCATGCAGCTTTGCAGATCTTTACGGATTTGTACTGGGTCTTCGCCACCTGTGCTGTTTTCCCAACGCATCGTGCGCGCCAGAGAAGCTTCGATGTCAGATTCAGTTGCAGGACGAGCTTCAACTTGTGCTGCGAGTGTTTCACCTAGGTGAAGACCTGTCGCACGGCCGAATACAACCAAGTCTAGTAGTGAGTTACCACCTAGACGGTTTGCACCGTGAACCGATACAGAAGCGATTTCACCACAAGCGAATAGACCTTGAACTTCCGCTTCGCTGCCGTCAGCCTTCTGTGTAATTGCCTGACCAGAAACCTGAGTTGGAACACCACCCATCATGTAGTGACAGGTTGGGATAACTGGAATTGGTTCTTTCACTGGATCAACGTGTGCGAATGTGCGAGATAGCTCACAGATGCCTGGTAGACGAGATTCAAGTACGTCTTTACCTAAATGATCAAGTTTCAGCTTGATGTGTGGACCCCAAGGGCCGTCGCAACCGCGGCCTTCGCGGATTTCGATCATCATTGAACGAGCCACAACGTCACGACCAGCAAGGTCTTTTGCGTTTGGTGCGTAACGTTCCATGAAGCGTTCGCCATCTTTATTTAGAAGGTAACCACCCTCACCACGACAACCTTCTGTTACAAGAACACCTGCGCCAGCAATACCCGTTGGGTGGAACTGCCACATTTCCATGTCTTGCATTTGAACGCCAGCTCGTAGTGCCATGCCAACACCATCACCAGTGTTAATGTGTGCGTTCGTTGTCGAAGCGTAGATACGACCTGCACCACCAGTAGCCAGGATAGTTGCTTTTGATTTGAAGTAACAGATTTCACCTGTTTCCATACAAATCGCAGTACACCCCATGATCGCGCCGTCTTGGTTTTTCACCAAATCTAACGCATACCACTCAGAGAAAATGGTTGTTTTGTGTTTAACGTTTTGCTGGTAAAGCGTGTGTAGAAGCGCGTGACCGGTACGGTCTGCCGCTGCTGCTGTACGTGCAGCCTGCTCACCACCAAATTCTTTTGACTGACCGCCAAATGGACGTTGATAAATACTGCCATTATCAAAACGAGAGAATGGAAGACCCATTTTTTCTAGTTCGATAACAGACTCAGGTCCATTTTTACACATGTACTCGATAGCGTTTTGGTCACCAATGTAGTCCGAACCTTTTACGGTATCGTACATGTGCCACTGCCAATCATCCTTATGCGAGTTACCTAGAGCAACGGTGATACCACCCTGCGCAGATACTGTATGAGAACGAGTTGGGAATACTTTAGATAGCAAAGCACATGAAAGGCCTTGCTCTGAAATTTGTAGTGCAGCGCGCATACCTGCACCACCAGCGCCGATTACTACGGCGTCAAACTCACGAACTGGAATAGACACTTACGCACCCCACAAAATAAATAGACCAGAGAAGACATAGCCGAATAAAACGGCAATAACACCAAGTTGCAATGCGCCACGAAGTTTCGCGCACTTAATATAGTCGGTGAATACTTGCCACATACCAACCCAAGCGTGAATCAGTACCGAAACAAGAGCCAACATGGTGAATACTTTGGTGAAATTGCCACCAAAGAATTGGGTCCAAGATGCGTAAGAGATATCTGAGAATGCGCAGAAGCTAACCAGATAAATCGTATATAGAGTCATAATGATGGCAGTAGCACGAATCAGTAGGAAATCGTGTACGCCGTTACGACCAAATGAAGAGACGTGTTTTACCATACCATTATCCCCGCCAATAGTGACAATACTGCAGTAGCACCAAAAGCAACTTTCGCGCTCATCGTGCCTGAATCTAGCTCTTCAAAATAGCCTAGATCCATCATCAGGTGACGGATACCACCAGCAATGTGGTACGCAAGTGCAGTTAAAATTCCCCATAGGATGAATTTTACGAAGAAGCTATCGACGATATCGGCGGCTTCCATAAAACCCATTGGGGATGACAGAGAAATGGACAGTAACCAAAGTAGTATACCCACCGCAACAAACGTAATTACCCCGGACACACGGTGCAGGATGGATGCGATTGCTGTGATAGGAAAGTGGATGGTCTGTAAATCTAAATTAACAGGTCTTGACTTTCTTTCTTTCACGGGCTTGCTCACTCAGCTCCATTGAGCATTTATTGTTATAACCAATTTCAGCGTCCAAATGTACAAAAGTTAACATTTATTTAACAGATAGAACCGATAATTACCGAGAATATTGTAAACAAGTTGTTAACACCGGGAGCCATCACCAAACCTCACACTTTGTTATAGCCCCGTATTTATAAGGATTTAACTAAAATTTTCTTTGCCAATATACGGCGAGCAACATTCTAATACAATTGGTGTAACAAATTATGCTACATAGAACAGATTTTTAACGATTTCCAAAGAAAAAATCATAACAAGTGCACACAAAGATGTAGAAAAATTGACTTTATGCCTTAACAACAGTAAAAACATGGCACACAAACATCCTGGACGGATTAAATAATAAACAAAGGAGATTGTTATGGCGGATAAGAAAGCGACCCTTCATGTTGAAGGTAAAGCGCCAATCGAACTGCCAATTATGGATGGCACGTTAGGTACCCCTGTAATTGACGTTCGTAAACTAGGAGCCAATGGTTACTTTACTTTTGACCCTGGTTTTCTTGCCACTGCATCCTGTGAATCATCAATCACGTACATCGATGGCGGCAAAGGTATTCTTTTGCACCGCGGTTTTCCGATTGATCAATTAGCCAATAACGCAGATTACCTAGAAGTATGTTACATCCTTCTTTATGGTGAAGCCCCTACCCGAGACCAATACGAGCAATTCAAGAAAACTGTTACTCGTCATACTATGGTACATGAGCAAATCGCAAGCTTCTTCCACGGCTTCCGACGTGATGCTCACCCGATGGCGGTAATGTGTGGCGTAGTCGGTGCATTAGCAGCCTTCTACCACGATTCGCTCGATGTGAATAACGACGAACACCGTGAAATTACGGCGTACCGTCTGATTTCGAAAATGCCAACACTGGCGGCAATGTGTTACAAATACTCTGTCGGTCAGCCATTTATCTACCCACGCAACGATTTAAACTACGCGGAAAACTACCTACACATGATGTTTGCAAGCCCATGTGAAGAGTACGAAGTGAACCCTGTCGTAGCGCGTGCAATGGATAAAATCTTCACACTCCACGCGGATCACGAGCAAAACGCGTCAACATCAACAGTACGTCTTGCTGGTTCCTCTGGCGCTAACCCATTTGCATGTATTGCCGCTGGTATTGCATCTCTTTGGGGCCCAGCGCACGGTGGTGCTAACGAAGCATGTCTGAAGATGCTGGAAGAAATCGGCAGTGTCGATAACATTCCAGAGTACGTAGACCGTGCGAAAGATAAAGATGACCCATTCCGTTTGATGGGCTTCGGTCACCGTGTTTACAAGAACTACGATCCACGTGCAACCGTAATGCGTGAAACGTGTCATGAAGTTCTAAAAGAGCTAAACATCCAAGATCCTCTACTAGACGTAGCAATGGAACTTGAGCGCATTGCGCTTTCTGATGAGTACTTCGTTTCTAAGAAATTGTACCCGAACGTAGATTTCTACTCAGGTATCATTCTTAAAGCGATTGGTATCCCTGTATCAATGTTTACGGTTATCTTCGCGATTTCTCGTACTATTGGCTGGATTGCTCACTGGAACGAAATGCACAGCGATCCACTAAACCGCATTGGTCGTCCTCGTCAGCTTTACACTGGTGAGGCACAACGTGAATTTTCTCCTCTTCATGAGCGCGAATAATCACTTAGTGAAATGCTAAAGAAAAGAAGGGTTGAGATTCACATCTCAACCCTTTTTATTTTTGCTTATGGTTCTGCGCTAGACCGGATTATCAATATCCACAAACTCGACTTGTAAACCGTATTCATCGGCCAACCACTTACCAAGCGCTTTAATACCGTAACGCTCTGTTGCATGATGTCCCGCCGCGAAGTAGTGAATGTCCATCTCTCGCGCGGTGTATGTTGTGCGCTCAGATATCTCACCTGAGATAAAGGCATCTAACCCGTACTGAACCGCCAATTCGATAAAATCTTGCCCGCCACCAGTACACCAGCCTACGGTTTCAATCATTTTATCTGCATTTTCTGGTGCAATATGCAGGGGTTCTCTCTCAAGTGCTTGGTTGATCTTGCTCGCAAATTCAGCACCTGTCATCGGTTTTTTCAAACGTCCATACATCGCGACCGACTGCGGGTGACCTTCCAAACCACCTTCAACATCAATTTCCAGCAATTTTGCCAGCTCAGCGTTGTTGCCAAGTTCAGGATGAATATCAAGAGGAAGATGATAACCGTACAAGTTAATATCATTTTTAATTAAACTACGGATTCGCTTTCCTTTCATACCGCGAATTGGCTCTGGTTCGCCTTTCCAAAAGTAGCCATGATGTACCAGCAATGCATCGGCATTAAGCTCAACCGCTTTGTCGATCAAAGCCTGTGAAGCCGTCACACCAGTGACAATACGGTTCACCGTTGGCACCCCTTCTACCTGTAACCCATTAGGTGCGTAATCTTTAATTACCTGTGGTGATAGTTTGTCGTTAAGAACCTGTTCTAGCTTTAAGTTATTCATCATCACTTCCAATTTCTAATGCATGTTTAAAGTGTATATCGAACCTAGATACTGATGCCAGACATCGTGTCCCCATCGTTGGCAAATTTCGTTACAATAATACTGCGTCGTCACTTTATTGCTAAAGCTAAGGGTTAAAAGGAAACGGGATGAATCAACTGCAACGCTTTTATGATTGGATCGCAACATCACCACCACTTTTTCAGTTGTGCCCACCGTTTGCAACATTAGAAGATTTATCCGTAGCGCCCTTATGCGAATCTGAACAATATTGTGGTAATCCAAGACTGGGCTTTTTATATCAGCATTTGTGCACGGCTGTACTTTCTAATTCCGAACGATACCAAGTTGTCGCAGAGGAGATTCAACTCAATGACCACACTGGAAGAACGATTGGTGCGGTGGATTTAGTGTTGCAAAATACGGAGTCAGGTCTGTTGGAGCATTGGGAAGTGGCGATTAAGTTCTACCTACTTCATCAAGGCGTTTGGTATGGCCCCAACGCCCATGATCAACTACATAAAAAATTGGATAGAATGCTGACTCATCAATTAAAAATGAGTGAAAGGCCTGAATTCCAGCAAATTCTTCCACTAGACACACCGCCAGAAGAGCGATTGCTGATGCAAGGCCGTTTGTATATTAATCCGTTTTCATCGGAGACGACGCCAACAGAGTGTTTGGGCTATGAGCTGAATGCCTCTCAAATAAGCGGATATTGGTGCTACCAAAGTCAATGGGACTTGATTCCAAAGCCGCTTTATCACCTGAGCAAACCTTGCTGGGCAATGGGCACGGATGACTTTTCACACCCAATTGAGAAACCGTCTGACCGATTTGAACATGTACAAACTGCGAATGGTGAATTCTGGTTTATTGTGCCGGATCACTGGCCAAGTCAGCGCTGAGGCTTGAAACGTTATGTTTCTTTAATCTCAGAAAACCAAAAGAAAAAGGGCTGATGCGTTCACATCAACCCTTGTCTTTACCATTTATAAAAATTGTCGCGTTTTACAAACCAGCTGCTGCAAATACCTGGTTAACAATTTCTTGTGCTTCGGCTTCAATTTGTTTTAGGTGTTCTTCACCCTTGAAGCTCTCACAGTAAATTTTGTAGATGTCTTCCGTACCAGATGGGCGAGCTGCGAACCAACCGTTTTCAGTCGTGACTTTTAGACCGCCGATCGCCGCACCGTTTCCAGGAGCATGAGTGAGTCGTGCCGTTATTACATCACCAGCCAATGTTTCTGCTGAAACCATTTCAGGAGAAAGTTTCTTCAGTACATCTTTTTGTGGGCCATTCGCGACCGCTTGGATGCGGTTGTACTTAGATTCACCGTGTTTAGCCGCTAACTCTTCATAGTACTCTTGAGGGTTCTTACCGGTCACTGCTGTAATCTCAGCAGCTAAAAGGCAAAGTAAGATGCCATCTTTGTCAGTAGACCAAGGCGTGCCATCTTTGCGTAGGAAAGAAGCACCCGCACTTTCTTCACCACCAAAGCCGAACTGACCTGTGTAAAGGCCATCAACAAACCATTTAAAACCAACGGGTACTTCACACAGCTCGCGACCAAGATCCGCAACAACACGGTCGATAAGTGCACTAGATACCAGTGTCTTACCAACCGCAACATCTTTACCCCATGCATCACGATGGCGGTATAAGTAGTCGATACATACAGCCAGATAATGGTTTGGATTCATCAAACCTTTTGGTGTAACAATACCGTGGCGGTCATAATCTGGATCATTACCAAACGCTAGGTCATATTCATCTTTCAGTGCCAACAGGCCTGCCATAGCGTAAGGAGAAGAACAGTCCATACGAACAACGCCATCTTTATCCAGTGACATAAATTGGAAGGATGGGTCAATTGCTTCACTAACCAGTGTAAGATCTAGGTTGTAAGCTTTGCCAATTTGGCGCCAGTAGTCGATGCCGCTGCCGCCCAGCGGATCAACACCAATTTTTAGATTGGCTTTTTGGATAGCTTCCATATCGATCACGTTAACCAGATCATCGATGTATGGTTTTACTAAGTCGACTTCCACAAACAAATCAGAAGATTTTGCTTCTTGTAGAGGCAGACGTTTCACGCCTTTTAGATCTTCTGCAATCAGTGCATTCGCGCGGTCTTCAATCGCTTGAGTCAATTCCGCTTCCGCAGGTCCACCATGAGTCGGGTTGTATTTGATACCGCCATCTTGTGGTGGGTTGTGCGAAGGGGTAATCACAATGCCATCCGCTTTTTCATCGTGTTTGATGTTATAAGTCAGAATAGCGTGAGAGATACCAGGGGTTGGTGTATAGCCATTGTCTTGCTGAACGATCACTTTTACACCGTTCGCAATCAATACTTCGATAACACTAGAAAAAGCAGGTTCTGATAGTGCATGGGTATCTTTACCGACAAACAGTGGCCCTGTCGTGCCCTGCTCTGCACGAACTTCTGCAACCGCCTGTGCAATGGCTAAGATGTGATTCTCATTAAAGGTATGCTTGTCTGCAGTACCACGGTGACCTGATGTACCGAATAAAACCTTATGATCTGAGTTAGTCGCATCAGGTTGAAGCAAGAAGTAATTAGCAACTAACGCCGGAATATTATGAAGATCTTCCTGCTGCGCTTTTTGCCCAGCACGAGGGTGCATAGCCATGTTTGACATCCTTTCTTTAAATATAACAAACTAAAAAGCCTCATAATATCCGCTAAATGCTACACATTATGAGGCTTCTATCAGGTTTCTTATATTGAACCTGTTACTTTTTCTATTAAGTCCGGCTGGAAACCCATGTGCGTCATCACTTGCTCAACCATCTGTCTCTTACGGCTGGTATTGTTATTCGTGATAACCCAAAATGGCGTTTCTGGAATGGCTTTAGGTTTGGTTGTATTGCCGTTAGCCAGCAAGGTTTCTTCATTGTCCGCAAAGTAGACGCGCTTACGTCCCTTCACATTTGTCGCTTGCGCGAACCCTTCTGGATTTAATTTATGTAATGTTGATAGAACCAACATGAAGCGATCAATCGCTTTCTTAAGATCTGCAAACTCATCAGAGATTAACAGTGAACGCATTGCTTTCACTGTATCAACCTGCTCAGTTTTACCTGCATCCTTACTTACTACAATCCCTTGTGGCTTCTCTACTACAGGAGCAGCTTCTGCTGCCTGCAACTGACCATCAAGGTTTAAAAGGCGTCGCAAAATATCCGAGGCACTTTCACCGATATGCTTAGTTTGACCAGCAATGTAACGGTATAGATCCTCATCAACCTCAATTGTTTTCATTCGCTTTTCACATTCTCAATGTTTAAACTCTGGGGGATTATAACGAGATCCTCTCGGATACTCCACGTTAAACCCATCACGAATAAGATAAAATGTCAGCATTACTCAACTATAAGCAGGAAGGCCAAGGCCAAACAGTTGTTTTGATTCACGGATTGTTTGGCAGTTTAAGTAATCTGGGCCTTTTGGCTCGTGATCTTATCCAAGATTACTCTGTGATCAGTATTGATCTACGCAACCATGGCCTTTCTTTCCACTCGGATACCCACACTTACAGCGATATGGCGCAAGACGTTGCCGAGTTACTTCGCCACTTGAACATTGAATCAGCAATCATTGTCGGGCATTCCATGGGGGGTAAAGTCGCGATGAAACTTGTCGATATCGCCCCGCAATTTGTCAAACAACTGGTTGTATTAGACATGGCTCCCGTTGCCTATACAACGAATCGTCATGATAACGTGTTTAATGGTCTTCAAGCCGTCATTGCCCAAGAGCCAGCAAGCCGCCAGCAGGCGATGGACGTACTCGCACAACATGTGGAGATAGATGGCGTGAGGCAGTTTCTTTCGAAGTCACTGTATAAAGACGGAGATACAATGGCATGGCGCTTTAACGTAAAAAGCTTGTTGGAGAATTACGCTGAAATCATCGGCTGGCAAGAGATAACACCAACCGAGATCCCAATCCTCTTTATTAAGGGTGGTGACTCAGATTATATAACGCCGGAGCATCAACCTGCCGTAAAGAGACAGTTTAAGCGGGCCAAAGCACATATCATCGCCAACACAGGCCATTGGCTACATGCAGAAAAGCCAGCTGAAGTTATGCGAGTGATCAGGAAATACATTTCGGGTTAACAATTTCACCAACAACCCTTGATTATTGGGATAACCGCTCTGGTATTGCATTAACTTTACTGGTTAACAGTGGTATAGTGCGCGCAATAATTTTCGGCATGAAGGACTACAATGCTCTACGACTACATGGATATGCTCGAATCTATCGGGCTCGATCTTCTTTTTGCTGCTATCTTCTTCTTCATCGGGATGGCAATAAAAGATGTGCTAAAGCAAGGCAATGTACCTGTTTTCGGTCGTCGTATTGTATGGTTAGTCCTTTTTCTAGGCTGCGCTGGTTTTATCGCGAAAGGGATAATTCAGCTAACGTGGGAAGGCTCAGGGTTAGGCTAAACCCTTAGTACCATCGCCAACAACAAACAATGTAAAGGTATAGACTCTATGGCAAGTGTAGGTATCTTCTTCGGTAGCGACACAGGTAATACTGAAGCCGTTGCAAAGATGATTCAAAAGCAACTAGGTAAGCAACTAGTTCACGTTCAAGACATCGCGAAAAGCAGCAAAGAAGACATTGATAATTTTGATCTTCTACTTCTAGGTATCCCAACTTGGTACTATGGTGAAGCGCAATGCGATTGGGATGATTTCTTCCCTGAACTTGAGCAAATTGACTTCTCTACAAAGTTAGTCGCTATCTTTGGTTGTGGTGACCAAGAAGACTACGCAGAGTACTTCTGTGATGCGATGGGTACCGTACGTGACATCGTCGAATCAAAAGGCGGCACTATCCTAGGTCATACATCGACTGAAGGCTATGAATTCGAAGCATCGAAAGCGCTAGTAGAAGGTGACGATAGTCAGTTCGTTGGTCTGTGTATCGATGAAGACCGTCAACCAGAGTTAACGGATGATCGCGTTGAGAACTGGGTAAAACAGATTTACGAAGAAATGTGTTTAGCTGAGCTTGAAGGCTAATACAGATTCTGAGTTAAGACCTCCTTTCCCGGAGGTCTTTTTGTATGTAACGGTTACGAGGCTTCCGTTACTGCCTCTTCCTCTCGGTACTGAGGCTTTTTACGAACATACATCTTGCGTTTGACTTCAGAGACCACATTCCCGTCCCTGTCTTTGACATGAATAATAAACTCAGGGAACCATTTATCGCCATTACGTGTCTTTTTAAATATCTCTTCCATCATCCCTTGTGAGATTTCAAAATCTGCAAACAAGTCACTATGGCCAGGTTTGATAAAGTTAATGCTCGCTTCTTTATCCCAGACATAATATTCCTCCCGTAATATCCCGATCAGCATCATCGAATAAATGGGGTCAGTAAGAGAGAAGATACTTCCACCATATTGAGTTCGATTGGCGTTTTTATTCCACCAATTCAGCTTCAAACGTACTTTAACCAGACGAAAGTCATCAGAAATATGTAAGATTTTGATTCCAGCTCCCCAGAATGGGGGCCAAAGATTGAGTCCAAATTTAATGATTCCTGGCTTATAAATTTTGGCAATCCGCTTATCCATTGCAATCCTTGCTCTCCACGCGATTTATGTTACTAAATTGTAACAGGTAAGAGCTCTAATATAATTGACCGATTCCTAATTTACAAAGAAAGAATATATTAACCCTTTGAAGTTCGTGGTTTAATGTTTTTTGCCATTCGCCTATAATGGTATCAATATTGAATTCTGTTAAATCGCTGCAGATGATCCAACGGGAAAGTATATGTCAGATAATAATCAGGCGCTGAAAGACGCGGGTTTAAAAGTAACCCTTCCAAGGCTAAAAATTCTAGAAGTACTTCAGCAGCCAGACTGCCAGCACATCAGTGCTGAAGATTTGTACAAAAAGTTGATTGATCTAGGTGAAGAAATCGGTCTAGCAACCGTTTATCGAGTACTCAACCAATTCGACGATGCTGGTATCGTCACTCGTCACCACTTCGAAGGTGGTAAATCAGTCTTCGAACTGTCGACTCAACATCACCATGACCACCTAGTATGTCTCGATTGTGGTGAAGTTATTGAGTTTTCAGACGATCTTATCGAAGAACGTCAAAAAGAAATCGCGGCTAAATACAACGTAAGTCTTACAAACCATAGTCTTTACCTGTACGGTAAATGTGGCGATGGTAGTTGCAAAGACGATCCAAACGCACACAAGCCAAAGAAATAATCATTAATTAAAAATAAAAGTGCTCAATGAGCGCTTTTATTTTAACGCTTATCTGTTTGCCAAATATAAAAAATGCCAGTCCTAGGACTGGCATTTTTATTTTCATGTTCAATTATTTAGCTTCAATTTTCGCCCATGTATCACGAAGGCCGACAGTGCGGTTGAACACTAAGTTATCTGAACTTGAGTCTTTCGAATCAGCACAGAAGTAGCCCATGCGCTCAAATTGGTAACCTTTTTCTGCTTCGACAGACGCTAAGCTCGGCTCAACGAAACCATTGATCACTACAAGTGACTCTGGATTAATCGTCGTAGCAAAGTCTTCAGCTGCAGCAGGGTTTGGTACTGTAAATAAGCGGTCGTACAGGCGAACTTCCGCAGGCAGTGCTTTATCCGCTGATACCCAGTGGATCACACCTTTGACCTTACGGCCATCAGCTGGGTTCTTACCTAGTGTATCAGCATCGTAAGTACAGAAAATCGTAGTGATGTTGCCTTCCGCGTCTTTTTCAATACGCTCAGCTTTGATCACGTAAGCACCACGCAGACGAACTTCTTTGCCTAGCACCAAACGCTTGTACTTCTTGTTCGCTTCTTCGCGGAAGTCTTCACGCTCAATCCAAACTTCACGAGTAAACGGCACTTCGCGCTCACCCATTTCTGGTTTATTCGGATGGTTAGCAAGAGATAGGCTTTCTACCTTGCCCTCTTCAAAGTTCTCTATAACCACTTTCACAGGGTCGAGTACAGCCATTGCACGCGGTGCATTTTCGTTCAGATCATCACGAATACAAGATTCTAGCGAGCTAAACTCAATCATGTTGTCTTGTTTTGTAACACCGATACGTTTACAGAACTCACGAATAGATGCTGGTGTGAAGCCACGACGACGCAAACCAGAGACAGTTGGCATACGAGGATCATCCCAACCGTTTACCAATTTTTCAGTCACTAGTTGGTTCAGCTTACGCTTAGACATTACTGTGTATTCTAAGTTTAGGCGACTGAACTCATACTGATGAGGGCGACAAACAATGGTGATGTTGTCTAGTACCCAGTCGTAAAGACGACGGTTATCCATAAACTCAAGAGTACAAATTGAGTGAGTGATACCTTCTAATGCATCTGAGATACAGTGAGTAAAGTCGTACATTGGGTAAATGCACCACTTGTCACCTGTCTGATGGTGAGTTGCGAAGCGGACACGGTATATTACCGGGTCACGCATGACCATGAATGAAGACCCCATGTCAATCTTAGCTCGAAGACAAGCTTTACCTTCTTCAAACTCACCCGCGCGCATTTTTTCAAACAACGCTAGGTTTTCTTCTACAGGGCGATCACGGTACGGGCTAGGTTTCCCTGGCGCTTTTAGTGTGCCGCGGTATTCGCGAATCTGCTCTGGACTTAGCTCATCTACGTACGCTAAGCCTTTATTAATCAATTCAATTGCATATTCGTAAAGCTTATCGAAGTAGTTTGATGAGTAACATACTTCACCACTCCACTCGAAGCCCAACCAGTTTACATCTTTCTTGATAGACTCAACGTATTCGATGTCTTCTTTTTCAGGGTTTGTGTCATCAAAACGTAAGTTACATTGACCCTGGTAGTCCTGAGCAATACCGAAGTTCAAACAGATAGACTTAGCATGACCGATGTGCAGGTAACCATTCGGCTCCGGCGGGAATCGAGTATGCACGCTAGTGTGTTTGCCATCCGCTAGATCCTTATCAATGATCTGGCGAATAAAGTTTGATGGACGAGCATCAGCTTCACTCATCTATAGCACCTCAAATATTAGTATTGTCAGAGAAAACGGAACTCTGCACCCAAGTAAGGATTTGCAGAGTGAATTACTCCTAATGATCCACAATTCTAAGCAATTAGACAACAAGAACTCGTGTTAAATCGGCAATATTTATCGAGTTAGCATGAAACCTCAGCAGAATAGAAACCACAATATAAAAAAAGACCTCCCGAGGGAGGTCTTTTCCAATTCATTCGTACAATGTGATTATGGTAGTTTCACATTCGAAAGGTCTTCATTAGCACCGATTGCTTTCATTTCACCGGCAACGATTTCCGCTAGGGGACCAAGGATAACTTGAAGGTTGTTCTCACCTAGTTTCACAACACCTTTCGCACCCAGTTTCTTCAGCACATTTTCATCAGCTACTGAACGATCTTTCAGAGTCAGACGTAGTCGAGTGATACATGCATCGATTGCAGTTAGGTTCTCATGACCGCCAAGTGCTTTAAGGTATTGGCGAGCCAAGTCACCACTCTTCGCTTCACCAGATGGTGCAGCTGCTGTCTCTTCATCACCTTCACGACCAGGCGATTTCAGGTTGAACGCGCGGATAGCGAATGTGAATGTGAAGAAGTATAGAGCACCAAAGCCAAGACCAACAGCACCAAGCAGTAATGGTTTAGTCGCCAGGCCGAAGTTAAGTCCGTAGTCAATCAAACCAGCAGAGAACGTAAAGCCGTGAAGCGTACCAAGCATGTTAGTCACAACTAGCGACAGACCAGTAAACACTGCGTGCATCGCGTAAAGCGCAGGCGCTAGGAACATGAACATGAATTCTAGTGGCTCTGTGATACCTGTTAGGAATGAACAGAATGCCACTGAGAATAAGGCACCACCCACTTGGTGACGTTTTTCAGCAGGAGCAGCAAAGTACATCGCCAGAGCTGCACCAGGCAGACCAAACATCATGATTGGGAAGAAGCCGTTCATGAATGTACCAGCACCCTTATCGCCACCGAAGAAACGGTGTAGGTCACCAGATTTAACCGTTTCAGTCACTTCTTTCACTGTTGCTGTGATTTCAGGAGTTACTGAGTTAGCGAATTCAAACGTGTGAGTTTGGCCAGCAACAAGCGTCTTAGCTAGGGCCGGGTCAACACACAACTGCTGTACTGCTGGTAGAGCTTGACCCGCAGCAGAAGCACCTGCAATTACGATTTCCTGGCAAGAACCCATGCCAAACCAGAAGAAAGAGTTCAGTACGTGGTGTAGACCTACAGGAATAAGTGCACGGTTAAGCGTACCGTAGATGAACTGACCAATTGCGCCAGAAGTTGAGATACCGTGAGCAAGCGCATCCAGACCACCTTGGATCGATGGCCAGACGATACCGCCAACAGCGCCAGCAACTAAAGCGAATAGACCTGCCATAATCGGAACTAGACGTTTACCAGAGAAGAAAGCAAGCCACTCTGGAAGACGTGTAGCATGGAAAGCGTTGTAAGAGTGGCCAGCAATAATACCAGCGATAATACCACCAAAGAACGACATGTTAACTGATGGATCAATTGTTTCCGCTGTAGCTTTGAGCACAAAGTACGCAACCGCACCAGCAAGACCAGCCGCACCTTGACCGTCTTTAGATAGGCCGATCGCAATACCTAAGCCAAACAACAATGGAAGGTTAGAAAAGATTGAGTTACCTGCTTGTGCCATAAACGCGATGTCAAATACATCTGGCTGGCCCAAGCGCAGTAACAAGCCTGCGATTGGCAAGGTCGCGATAGGAAGCATAAGAGCTTTACCCAACTTCTGCGCGTATCCGAGAATATTCACCTTTAGTTCCCCCTATAGGATTAGATGTTATGTTGAATAACTTATTTTAGTCGTTCAATTTAGTCCTGTTCAGTTTATGACATTAATTTTGCCCCGCAAATTAAAAGCTCACTGTTTGTGATCCCAATCACCAGAATTCACCCCAAAAGAAGGTTTTTGCTAGCGGGATCATAAAACTTATTTTATCATACGAAAAAATGGCATTTCAAAGATAACATCCTCGCACTTTATGCAAGGAAGAATCAGTGTTATTTTAGTCTCCAGCGAGTAATCTACGGTAACTTCGCTCTGAAAAAGAATCCGTTAAAAGTAGTTCATTTAACATTTTCAGTCCGTTATGGTTAGTTACTCCACCATGGTCGAAATAAACACAACTTGCCTTATGTAACTCGTTATCTAATTTCATGGTACAGACTAAGTAGCCACATGACTCAAAACGTCATCCTTTAGATAGCATTACAGACATGAATTCTCACTATAAGGACTAGCTGACTATGTACGCGCTAAGTAACTGTAAAATCTATACCGGTAGTGATGTTCTACACGAACATGCGGTCATCATCGAAAACGACCTAATTCAATCCGTTGTACCAGTTGCCGAACTACCGAAAGGCATCGAGGTGAAAGATCTAAATGGTGCGAACCTAAGTCCGGGATTCATTGACCTTCAACTAAACGGTTGTGGCGGAGTGATGTTAAATGACGACATCACCCCCAAAACAATGCAAATCATGCATGAGGCAAACCTCAAGTCAGGCTGCACCAGCTACTTACCGACACTGATTACGTCTTCAGACGAAGACATGCGTGCAGCGATCAACGCAGCTCGTGAATACCACAATCAATACCAAAATCAATCTCTAGGTCTACACTTGGAAGGCCCGTACCTTAACGTCGCGAAAAAAGGTATCCACAATGTCGACTTTATTCGCACCTCAGATGAAGACATGATTGATCTGATTTGTGCAAATAGTGACATCATCGCGAAGGTGACTCTCGCACCAGAGCAGAATAACCCTGAGCATATTCGACGCTTAAAATCAGCAGGTGTGGTTGTTTCTATCGGACATACTAACGCTACGTATACTGAAGCTCGTAAAGGCTTTGAAGCTGGCATTTCTTTCGCAACGCACCTGTTCAACGCGATGACACCAATGGTTGGCCGTGAACCTGGAGTGGTTGGTGCTATTTACGATACGCCGGAAGTTTATGCTGGAATTATCGCGGATGGTTTCCACGTTGACTACGCAAACATCAGAATTGCTCATAAAATCAAAGGTGAGAAGCTTGTTTTGGTGACGGATGCCACAGCTCCAGCAGGTGCTAACATTGATCACTTTATTTTTGTCGGTAAGAAAGTATATTACCGAGATGGTAAGTGTGTTGATGAAAATGGCACACTAGGCGGCTCAGCCCTGACTATGATTGAGGCAGTTCAGAATACGGTTGAGCACGCAGGTATCGCTTTAGACGAAGCTCTACGCATGGCCACATTGTATCCAGCAACCGCTATTGGGGTTGAGGATAAACTTGGCCGAATTCGAACAGACATGGTAGCAAACCTGACTGTTTTCGATCGTGACTTCAATGTAAAAGCGACGGTTGTTAACGGACAATACGAGCACAATTAAGCATGAATGGCGGACAAATTGGTAATGTAGATTTAGTAAAACAGCTTAACAGCGCTGCGGTATACAGGCTGATAGATCAGCAAGGTCCTATCTCCCGTATTCAGGTCGCGGACGTTAGCCAGCTGGCTCCCGCGAGTGTTACCAAAATAACCCGCCAACTTTTAGAGCGTGGCCTAATTAAAGAGGTCGCGCAACAAGCTTCTACTGGTGGTCGTCGAGCTATCTCGCTGACCACAGAAGTGAAACCTTTTCATTCGGTCGCAGTTCGCCTAGGACGCGACTACATTCAGTTCTGCTTGTATGACTTAGGCGGTACAGCACTTGCCGAAGATCAGCACGAACTGCACTACACCAATCAGGAAGACTTGATTGCCGGATTAATCGACTTGCTGAAAAATTTCATTAATCGCAATCAAGATAAAATTGATCAGTTGATTGCCATTGGCATTACCCTGCCGGGCTTAGTTAACCCTTCCACAGGTGTGGTTGAGTACATGCCAAATACGGACGTTGATAACCTCGCCCTTGGTGAAATTGTCAGCGAGAAGTTTAATACCGCTTGCTTCGTTGGTAACGATGTTCGCGGGATGGCTTTGGCAGAGCATTACTTTGGCGCAAGCCAAGATTGTCAAGATTCCATCTTAGTCAGTGTCCACCGCGGTACAGGCGCAGGTATCATTGTTAATGGCCAGGTATTTCTCGGCTTTAACCGTAACGTTGGCGAGATTGGCCATATCCAAATTGACCCGCTGGGTGAACAGTGCCAATGCGGTAACTTCGGTTGTTTAGAAACGGTGGCAGCAAACCCTGCAATCATACACCGTGTAAAGCAGCTCCTCGCGCAAGGTTACGAATCCAGCTTGGCTGAGCTTGAAAACATCACAATTCAGGACGTATGCGCACACGCAATTAACGGTGATGAACTCGCAAAACAGAGTTTAGTTCGTGTTGGTAATCAACTAGGCAAAGCGATTGCTATCACTATCAACTTATTTAACCCACAGAAAATTGTTATCGCTGGTGATATTACTGCGGCGCAAGAAATTGTATTCCCGGCAATTCAACGTAACGTTGAAAACCAATCTCTAAAAACTTTCCATAACGCTCTTCCTATTGTTGCCTCACAAATCGATAAGCAGCCAACCATGGGGGCATTCGCTATGATCAAGCGTGCAATGTTAAACGGGGTTTTGTTACAAAAGTTATTGGAAGACTAAGTATATTTCATCAATTGAGTTACAATCTCGGGCTGTGCTTGCACAGCCCGTTTTTGCATATCAGGAAACTCAACCCAATTACTGCAAACTTTGCCTTGCTCTAAACGATTTTTCCTGCGCAATTACCTGACGTTAATTTACTGGCATGGGTATTACTTATCAGCATGGAAATAATTCTAATAACAACAGCATTTTTGGCTGGCTTCATTGCCCTAAAGTGCTCACTTCCTCCTCTAGTTGGCTTCTTACTCGCAGGATTTGGACTGCACGCGTTTGGCTATCAAAGCAATGAAGTGATCGTTGACCTAGCCGATCTCGGCGTTACCCTCTTATTATTCACGATCGGCCTAAAACTCGATGTAAAAACGCTGTTATCAAAAGAGATATGGGGAGGCGCTACAGCACATAACATCCTCTCCACAACGGTGTTCACCATCGCGCTCGCGGGATTAAAACTACTCGGCCTTACCTCTCTGTCAGGTATGGATATTGGTCAGGTTCTGCTACTGGCTTTTGCTTTGTCGTTTTCGAGTACCGTTTTTGCAGTCAAAACACTGCAAGAAAAAGGTGAGATGAGTGCCACATATGGCACCATCGCGATCGGCATACTCGTGATGCAGGATATCTTCGCTGTCGTATTTTTAACCGCTTCTACAGGTAAAATTCCTGAATGGTACGCCATAGCACTGTTCGGCCTTCCCCTACTTCGACCAGTTTTTTACAAATTACTAGACAAGGTTGGCCACGGTGAGATGTTGGTCTTATGCGGTATATTCTTCGCTCTTGTCGTCGGTCCTGGTTTATTTGACCTCGTAGGCATGAAGCCAGATCTTGGTGCACTGATTTTAGGCATGTTACTGGCTGGTCATCGAAAAGCATCTGAGCTCTCAAAATCGCTGTTTAATATGAAAGAGCTCTTCTTAGTTTGCTTCTTCTTGAATATTGGCTTATCGGCATCACTGAGTTTTACCAGCATCGCACTCGCCATTTTATTCATCCTCTTACTACCGATAAAAGGCTTGCTGTACTTTTTAACCATTAACTATTTTAACTTTCGGGTCCGCACATCGTTACTCGCATCATTGTCCCTGTTTAACTACAGCGAGTTCGGCCTAATCGTCGGCGGTCTGGCGTATAAAATGGGCTGGATGCCAAGTGACATGCTCGCCGCAATCGCTGTTGCCGTATCAATTTCATTTATTATCTCTGCGCCACTCAACCGTCTGAGCAATAAAATTTATCAACACTCAGGCAAGTGGCTACAAGAGACAGCAGCGGAAAAACTTAACCAACGTGATCAGCTGATCAACCCTGGGCATGCTCAGGTTCTAATCCTTGGTATGGGCCGAATAGGGACTGGTGCTTATGATGAGTTGTGCTCTCGTTACGGAAAGATCTCGCTTGGAGTGGAAATTCGGGAGGATGCCGCCGTTAAGCACCGCGCCGAAGGCCGTAATGTCATTTCTGGTGACGCAACTGACCCAGACTTCTGGGAGCGAATCCTCGATACAGGACACGTCCAGCTGGTGTTATTAGCAATGCCTCATCACCAAGGTAATCAAACTGCATTAGAACAGCTGCAGCGCCGACACTATAAAGGCCAGATAGCCGCAATTGCAGAGTACCCAGACCAGCTTGATGGTCTGCTGGAACAAGGCGTGCACGCTGCGTTCAATATCTATAATGAAGCTGGTAGTGGTTTTGCAAGACATGTTTGTCAGCAATTAGAACCCAAGTTTACACCAGCGAAATAAGCACTCAAGTGAATACCTAACAAAGCCTTCATGCAAAAAGAAGGCTTTTTTTGTGTTCTTTTTATACCAAACCTTGATTTTATCCATTAAAAGCAAGGAATAATTAGAAATCATTCACCCACAAGGGTCTTTTATCAATTTTTTAATCACAAAGCGTTGCTTTTTTTACTCAAACTGGCAAATTGAAGCCATACCGATTAGAAATTGTTTAGTTTAAAAGGAAGTTGTATGTGTTCAGTATTTGGCATTTTAGACATTAAAAGTGACGCAGCAGCGTTGCGCCCTATCGCATTAGAAATGTCGAAAAAGCTTCGTCATCGAGGCCCAGACTGGTCTGGTATCTATTCTTCAGATAAAGCAATTCTGGCTCATGAACGCTTGGCCATTGTTGGTCTTAATAGCGGAGCACAACCACTATACAGCCCTGATAAAAATCTAATTCTTGCAGTAAACGGTGAAATCTACAACCACAAAGAGATCCGTGCACGCTACGAAGGCAAGTATGAGTTCCAAACTGACTCAGATTGTGAAGTTATTCTTGCGCTTTACCAAGACATGGGCGCAGACCTTCTTGAAGAACTAAACGGTATTTTCGCTTTCGTTCTTTACGATGAAGAGAAAGACGAGTATCTCGTAGGCCGTGACCATATCGGTATTATTCCTCTTTACCAAGGTCATGATGAACACGGCAACTTCTATGTTGCTTCTGAGATGAAAGCGCTAGTGCCTGTCTGTAAAACAGTGAGTGAATTCCCTCCAGGTAGCCACTACAGTTCTAAAGACGCAGAGCCACAGCGCTACTACGTTCGTGACTGGAACGAGTACGCGGCAGTTCAAGGTAACAGCACGAGTAAAGAAGAGCTAACTGAAGCACTAGAAGCCGCGGTAAAACGCCAGCTAATGACTGACGTACCATACGGCGTACTTTTGTCAGGTGGTTTAGACTCTTCTATCACATCCGCGGTTGCTAAACGTTTTGCGGCAATGCGTATTGAAGATGACGAGAAATCAGCAGCCTGGTGGCCACAACTGCACTCATTTGCAGTTGGCCTTGAAGGGGCTCCAGACTTAAAAGCGGCGCGCGAAGTTGCAGACCAAATCGGTACTGTACACCATGAAATGACTTACACCATTCAGGAAGGTCTTGATGCGATTCGCGATGTGATTTACCACATCGAAACGTATGACGTAACCACAATCCGTGCTTCAACGCCGATGTTCCTGATGGGACGTAAAATCAAAGCGATGGGTATCAAAATGGTACTTTCAGGCGAAGGCGCTGATGAGATCTTTGGTGGTTACCTATACTTCCACAAAGCACCAAACGCGCAAGAGTTCCACGAAGAAACCGTTCGTAAACTGCTTGCTCTAAACATGTTTGACTGTGCTCGTGCAAACAAATCACTTGCAGCATGGGGGGTTGAAGGCCGTGTACCTTTCCTAGATAAAGAGTTCATTGATGTAGCAATGCGTCTGAACCCAGCCGACAAAATGTGTGGCAACGGTAAAATGGAAAAACACATCCTACGTGAGTGTTTTGAACATTACTTACCAGAATCAATCGCTTGGCGCCAGAAAGAGCAGTTCTCTGACGGTGTAGGTTACAGCTGGATTGATACTCTGAAAGAAGTAGCAGAACAGAAAGTAACGGAGCAACAAATGGAAACGGCTAAATTCCGCTTCCCTTACAACACGCCAACCACTAAAGAAGGTTATGTGTACCGTGAAATCTTTGAAGAACTATTCCCACTGCCATCAGCAGCAGAATGTGTTCCAGGCGGCCCATCTGTAGCTTGTTCTTCAGCAAAAGCGATTGAATGGGATGAGTCATTCCAAAACTGTGTAGACCCATCTGGTCGAGCAGTACAGGCCGTTCACAACGACGCTTACTAATTAATTAAAAGACACGAATGAAAAGCAAAAGGGCTGGTTTAACCAGCCCTTTTATTTATATATCAACATGTTATTTTAAGTCTAAATCATTATTGTCGATACTGACTGGAACACGTTTGGTAATCATCTGCACGAGCATAATTGAACGCTTCTCCCCATCTTGCTCCTGGAAAATAGCATCAATACCAGCAAACTGACCACTTTTGACCCGAATCTGATCACCGCGCTTGGGCATGCCTTCACAGGCCACTTTTTCATGAACGCACTTTTCTATTTTCTTCAGTTCAAAAACCAAATCGCCCTGAATTTCTTTTGGCTGAGCGCCAAAGCGGACAAAATCAATAACCCCGCGGGTAGAACGAACGGATGTAAAGTTCGGCCCTTCCTCGTAATCAAAACGAGCAAACATGTAGGAAGGGAACAGTGGTTCTTCGACTTTCTGTCTTTTACCACGTAATATTTTTTCGACTTCGACAGTCGGATAAAAGCACTCTACCCCTTGATTTTCAAGGTGTTGCTTCGCCCTAACCTGCTCTCCTCGTTTACAATAAAGTAGATACCAACGTTTCATTTTTTACTAGCCAATTCTTTTTTTTAGCATCCTAGCATTAAGCCAGAGTTGAGTCATGAGCAATTACTTTATCTATAGAATTATAAATAAATTATCGCTCACAGAAATCAAATTCTCTTCAATATTTGTACAGACATCCTCCATACCCAAAAATGGAAAATTAGTTTTAACTACATACCAACCCTTCAATTATTCCATAAATAAAATTAAAAACAGAGACTTATACAGGTATAGATGCAATTGTATAAAATTTTTTGTTTGTTAATTGTTAAATTTAAAGGTATATATTTTCTCCGGAAAATGTAACAACTATTACTAAAAGATACTATGTCAAACCAACATCAATATTTTGGCCATCCACGTGGCTTATTTTTACTGTTCGGCACAGAATTGTGGGAGCGTTTCTCTTACTATGCAATGCGTGCCATTCTCGTCCTCTACCTCACAGATACCACAATGAATGGCGGTCTGGGCTGGTCGACTAAAGACGCACTAGACCTATACGGCACTTATACTGGCCTTGTTTACATCACACCACTGATTGGTGGCTACCTGGCAGATAACTACTTAGGCCAACGCCGCTCTATTTTACTTGGCGGTGCACTGATGGCTATTGGTCAATTTACCTTAGCATTACCAGCAGATGCGCTGGGCCTTGGCTATCTTCACACCTTTTATTTAGGCCTTGCGCTTTTGATCGCAGGTAACGGTCTGTTTAAGCCTAATATCTCGACTATGGTTGGTGACCTATACAACGAAGGGGACAACCGTCGAGATGGTGCATTCACCATCTTCTACATGGGTATAAACCTTGGTGCTCTGCTTGCTGGTGTCGTTTCTGGCTCGGTGACCGACTCATTCGGTTGGAAAGCGGGGTTCGTCGCTGCAGGTATCGGTATGCTTATGAGCCTTGTGATGCAAATAACCTTCGCTCAATCTTGGTTAGGTGACATCGGCCGCGAGCCAGCTGCCAAACGTGCATTAGCGAATCAGAAATCAACTAAGAAACAACCACTAACTAAAGAAGAAGTGGATCGGATTAAAGTGATTCTGGTCATGAGCCTTTTCACTATCGTATTCTGGGCTGGATTTGAACAAGCAGGTGGCTTGATGAATATCTACACCCAGCAATACACTGACCGTATGATAGGCAGTTTCGAAGTCCCTGCGGCCTGGTTCCAGTCACTTAACCCGTTCTTTATTATTACGCTTGCACCTGTGCTTGCAGTGCTGTGGGTGAAACTTGGAAAACGCGAGCCAAACTCACCAGTGAAGTTTGCATTGGCGATGTTCTTCCTCGCTCTGGGCTTCCTATGTATGGTTGGTGCCGTACTTGAGCAAGGCGGTGATACCACGGTGAAAACTTCAATGCTGTGGCTGGTTGGTGCTTTCTTCTTCCATACACTGGGTGAACTTTGCCTATCTCCAATTGGTTTATCTCTGGTAACTAAGCTTGCGCCTCTACGTTTGGCATCATTAATGATGGGGGCGTGGTTCGGATGTAACGCGATTGCGAACTACGTAGCTGGCTATGTAGGTTCTCACGTTGGTGAGCTAGGTGCGATGGCAATCTTTAGTGGCATTGCAGCGAGTGCAACTATCAGTGGACTGATTCTGCTATTGTTCTCTAATACACTAGTGCGCTGGATGCACGGTGCTGAAAGTTCAGCGAGCAACGCTGAACAAGTAGAAGAGCAACAAGTACAAGTGGCTTAATACGCTTATTCAAACTGAAAAGGGTCGCACTTGCGACCCTTTTTGTTAAGAACGTTTCATAACAACAATTAAAGCTTATTACGTACCAACTCAGCCATCATATCGATATGTCGGTCATCATCATTCAGGCAAGGAATGTAATTAAACTGCTCACCGCCTGCTGCTAAGAAAATTTCTTTGTTCTCTCCCGCGATCTCTTCTAACGTTTCCAAACAATCCGAAGAAAACGCTGGTGTCATGATGTCGATCTTTTTCACGCCTTTTGCAGGTAACGTTTCCAGAGTTTTATCAGTATAAGGCTTTAACCATTCTTCACGCCCAAAGCGGGACTGATAAGATATCCCTATCTGCGTTTCTTTTAATCCCAGTGCTTCACCTAGCAAACGGGTGGTCATTTCACAATGCTGAGGATAAATGTCACCGTTATCTGCATAACGTTTTGGAATACCGTGGT
The DNA here is from genome assembly GCF_021728395.1 of Vibrio sp. J1-1. GTDB lineage: Bacteria > Pseudomonadota > Gammaproteobacteria > Enterobacterales > Vibrionaceae > Vibrio. Next base: position 134,867 of record NZ_JAKKCM010000007.1, read on the forward strand.
ATGAACATAACAGATAGTCCCCTTGTCCATGTTCAGCCCAGTACGCTCGAACAGATTGAGCCAAGGCATCAATAAACATTGGATGATCATGATAATCACGAATTAAGCTAAATGCTGGTATGACTGGTAATCTCTTAAATGCTTTGGTTATCCCATCAGAAACCGCTGCTGTTGTCGTACCTGAATACTGAGGATACAAAGGCAATACGATGACCTCATCAACACCTTGCGACAGTAAGGCTTCAAAACCAGCGTGCAAACTTGGGTTACCATAAGTCATACCGAGTTCTACTGGTATATCTAACTGCTGAGCAAGTTTCTTCGCTTGGCGCTTTGAGTACACCATGAGAGGGGACCCCTCTTCCATCCATACGGACTCATAAAGCTTTGCAACTTTTGGCGCACGTATAGGCAAAATAACCCCGTGCAGAATTGGACACCACAGCCATCGTGTCATGTCGACCACTCGGTGATCATGAAGAAACTGGCTCAAGAAGCGCTTTACAGCAGGAGCAGTTGGTTCGTCAGGTGTACCCAAGTTAACCAGAAGCACACCTTGTTTTTTTATTTTTTGCATAGCGTCCCTTTGTTTCCAGCGTATACCAATGCCAGCTATTTTAACCAGCAAGAATGAAAAGATAATGACTGGAATTGGTATTATAAAAATGTATAAAAAAAGCGACCTTACGGTCGCTTAACTATAACAAAATTCTTAAAAATTTTGATAATAGGTATTACCTATTATGCTAATGCCTTCTCGATATCAGCACTTACTTCAGCAACTTGCTTAGTACCATCGAATTTTAGGTACGTAGTTTTACCAGCTTCTGCTTCTTTACCGTAGTAGTTGATAAGTGGCGCAGTTTGCTCATGGTAAACACCTAGACGTGCACGTACTGTTTCTTCTTTGTCGTCATCACGAACAACAAGGTCTTCACCAGTTACGTCATCTTTACCTTCCACTTTAGGTGGGTTGTAAACAGCGTGGTAAGTACGACCTGAAGGAAGGTGAGCACGACGACCAGCCATACGCTCAACGATCACGTCATCAGCAACGTCGAATTCAATAACGTAATCAACGTCAACACCCATTTCTTTTAGGCCATCAGCCTGAGGGATAGTGCGAGGGAAACCGTCTAGTAGGAAGCCTTTTGCGCAATCGTCTTGAGCGATACGCTCTTTGATAAGGCCCAGGATGATTTCATCAGAAACTAGCTGACCAGCGTCGATAACGGCTTTCGCTTGTTTACCAAGCTCTGTACCTGCTTTGATCGCCGCACGAAGCATATCACCAGTGGAGATTTGTGGAATACCGTACTTTTCCATGATGAAGTTTGCTTGTGTGCCTTTACCTGCACCTGGAGCACCTAGAAGAATGATGCGCATGATTTATCCTCTTTAATATTTAAGATTTATACCGAAGCTCACAATAGCCTGCCTTCTCAGATTTCAAACCTAAGAAGCGCTCGCAACGATAAGTTTCGGTATAACGTTAGGCGGCAAAAATACACGCCTTGTGACTGACATTCAAGTCACAGATTCTAACACAGGTTATGTGAGCAAAGAGTGAATTAAGACTAAAGAATGTTAACAACCGCATCTTTCTGTCGCTATTGACTATTAACTCAACACCTATAGTGCAAATTTATGCGATAACAAACAAAAAGCTCGCTATATGCGAGCTTTTTAATGTCTAGCGACTATTAAACCTTAGTCAAAAGTTGGTTGATCGCGCCTAAGAACTGCGCAGGGTCTTCCATTGAACCTCTTTCAGCAAGCATCGCCTGCCCTAGAAGTACCTCAACCCAGCGGCCAAACGCTTCCTCATCAGATTCGTCAGCCATGCGCTTAACCAGTTCATGTTCCGGGTTGATTTCGAAGATGTACTTCACTTCTGGCACTGCTTGACCTGCTGCTGCAAGAAGCTTCGCCATTTGAGTCCCCATCTCATAATCATCCGTTACCACTACGGCTGGAGTTGAAGCCAGCTTAAACGTGGTACGAACTTCTTTTACGCGATCGCCTAAGTAAGATTTAGTGCGTTCAACGACTGACTTAAACTCTTCCTCAGTCTCTTTCTGCTTTTCTTTCTCTGCTTCATCTTCGAAGTTGCTCAGATCCAGGCCCGCCTTAGTGATTGACTGGAACTGCTTACCATCAAACTCTGTCAGGTAATTCATCAACCATTCATCAATGCGGTCGTACATCAGGATAACTTCGATGCCTTTTGCTTTGAACTGCTCTAGGTGAGGGCTGTTTTTCGCTGCAGCATAGCTGTCTGCTGTCAGGTAGTAGATCTTATCCTGACCTTCCTTCATGCGCTCAACGTAATCAGCTAGTGCAACAGTTTGCTCAGCAGAGTCAACCTCAGTAGACACAAAACGCAACAGACCAGCGATCTTCTCTTTGTTTGCGAAGTCTTCAGCCGGGCCCTCTTTTAGTACAAGACCGAACTCTTTCCAGAATGACAAATATTGTTCTGAATCATTCTTTGCCATGCGCTCTAGCATTGTCAGTACACGCTTGGTACAGGCATTACGCAAAGATTGCGTTACTTTGTTGTCTTGCAAGATCTCACGCGATACGTTCAGCGGAAGATCGTTTGAATCTATCAAACCACGAACAAAACGCAGGTAAGACGGCATAAACTGCTCAGCGTCATCCATGATAAATACACGTTGAACATACAGTTTCAAACCAGACTTATGGTCACGGTTCATCATGTCCCATGGTGCTTTAGATGGGATGTACAGTAGGCTGGTGTAGTCGTTTTTACCTTCTACACGGTTATGACTCCAGGTCAGTGGATCCGCGAAGTCATGAGAAACATGTTTGTAAAACTCTTGATACTCTTCTTCTGAGATATCAGATTTATTGCGAGTCCATAGCGCTTGAGCCTTGTTAATTTGCTCCCACTTTTTCTCGCCAGTTTCGTTACCTTCTTCATCGCGTACCGCAGTTTGGATAGAAACCGGGATACCAATATGATCAGAGTACTTACTGATCACTTCACGCAGACGCCATTCGCTCAGGAACTCTTTACCTTCTTCACGCATGTGCAGAATGATGTCAGTACCGCGAGACTCTTTTACGATATTTTCAATCGTGTACTCACCTTCGCCGGCAGAATGCCATTGCACGGCTTCTTCTGCTGTTACACCTGCTGCACGCGTGCGCACAGTAACGGCATCTGCCACGATAAACGCAGAATAGAAGCCCACACCAAACTGACCAATCAGTTGTGAGTCTTTACTTTGGTCTTCAGACAGTTTTGAGAAGAAGTCTGCCGTGCCAGATTTTGCGATGGTACCCAGATGCTCGATCACATCATCACGGCTCATACCGATGCCATTGTCAGAAATCGTTAAGGTATTTGCGCCTTCATCAAATGACAATTTTACGCCAAGGTCAGCATTACCCTGATACAACTCTGGGTTAGATAGCGCCTGAAAACGCAATTTGTCTGATGCATCTGATGCGTTAGAAATCAGCTCACGCAAAAAGATCTCTTTGTTGGAATAAAGAGAATGGATCATTAAATGCAGTAGTTGTTTTACTTCTGATTGAAAACCACGAGTTTCTTTATTTTGAGATACAGTTTCGCTCATGTTTGCTCCATAACATCTAAACTAACAAACCATCTCACGGAGAAAAGTAAACCCCTCAACTCCATAAAATAGCTTTTCTAATATGTCATGTAACATGTGGCTGACAAATGTAAATTCAAGGTCAATCCAACTAAAAACAGTGTTTTTTTACAAAAATTTAATTATCCTACCCTGCTAAAAGCACCTAAAACGTTGTGCATATCCCACACGCACAGTATTAATTTGTGATATAAATCACCATAATTTCAACATCATCCATCTAAGAAGAACTAAATGACTAGCATTGGCACCAAATTTCTACTTGCTCAAAGGTTTACTTTTGACCCAAATAGTAATTCGCTCGCTGACCAACAAAACGACAACGATGTTGTACGTTTAGGAAGCAACGAAAGTCGCATTCTCCTGATGTTGGCAGAAAGACCCAACGAAGTGTTAACCCGCAACGAACTCCACGAGTTTGTTTGGCGTGAACAAGGTTTTGAGGTGGATGACTCAAGCCTTACTCAAGCGATCTCAACCCTGCGTAAGATGTTGAAGGACTCAACAAAATCTCCAGAGTATGTAAAAACCGTACCAAAGCGTGGCTACCAGTTAATCTGTTCTGTAGAACGATTAAATCCGCTTTCTTCTGTTGTTAACTCAGACACTGAAGAGCTAGCTTCAGACGATGAGTCAGACAAAGCAAAAAGTATGGTTATTTCTGACGAGCCACCAGCAGAGGCGATCTCGGAAACAAAAGTAGAACACGAATTTCGTAGTGAACAAGCTCAGGTTCAGCCTCAAAGGAAACCGAATATGTGGTTGCCTCGCCTGATTTTATTGTTAGCTATATTGTTTCCAATTGGCGTACTGCTATTCACGAACCCCGCGGAGTCCCAATTCCGTCAGGTAGATATTTATCAAAATGTACCTGTGCTAACGCCTGTGAATCACCCTCAAATTAATGATTGGCTGCCTTCCATCAAGCAATGCGTGGAACGCTATGTGGAACATCACGCAAAGGGTTCCTTGCCTGTTGAAGTCATCGCAACGGGTGGCCAGAACAATCAACTGGTGCTGAACTATATCCATGACATTGACCACTCTTATGAGAATGTCACGCTGCGTATTGTTTCTGGTCAAAGTGACCCAACCGATATCTGTAAATAAGAGGAGGCCATTATGAAGATAAAGTTTGCATCTGCGGTTTTGGCCGTATCCGCTCTATTCAGTGGCTGGTTATATTGGGGCAGCGACCTCAAAATTGAACAGGTCCTGACCGCTAACGAATGGCAATCTGCCATGGTGACACTCATTACTGATAAGTTGCCGCATGACACGGTAGGTCCGTTGCGTAAGGTCAATGTAGAATCCAACGTGAAATATCTGCCTAATGGCGAGTACATCCGTGTAGCAAACATTAAACTGTTTGCCCAAGGTTCTACGGCGGAATCAACCATCAATATATCAGAGAAAGGTCGCTGGGAAGTGAGCGATAATTACCTGCTCGTTTCGCCGTCTGAGTTCAAAGACATTTCGTCTTCTCAGTCGAGAGACTTCTCTGAAGAACAGCTTCGCTTGATCACTCAAATCTTCAGGCTGGATGCAGAGCAAAGCCGCCGTATTGATGTGGTTAACGAGAAAACACTGTTATTAACTAGCCTGAATCACGGTTCTACGGTACTGTTTAGAAACTAATTTACTGACTAAAAGGGGGCGAAATGTCCCCTTTATTGTGCACATGGACTGGCTAGATACCTTCACGCTCTTTTTGGGCTCCCTTATCGCAAACACCTTAGCGTCGCTATCCGGTGGCGGTGCGGGCTTATTGCAATTCCCTTTACTCATTTTTTTAGGCTTACCTTTTTCTGTTGCACTTGGCACTCATAAAGTCGCCTCCGTTGCCTTAGGCTTGGGTGCAGCCAGCACGCATTTAAAAACCGGTACGATAAAACTCCCCGTAGCACTATATCTGATCCTAGTCGGTAGTATTGGGGTCATTATTGGTGCCAATATCATCGTCCATATTCCTGATGGTATTGCTGAGAAGATGTTGGGTACCATGATCCTCGCCCTGGGTATCTACTCACGACTTAAAAAACAGTTGGGGCAATCAGAGGTGATGATGCATCGCGATCGAACCGGTTGGATCATTGGTGGCTTTGGCATCATGTTGATTGGAATCATTAATGGTTCACTCACCGCTGGCTCTGGACTGCTGGTTACTCTATTTTTGGTTCGCTGGTTTGGGTTTGATTATAAACAGGCGGTCGCTTACACCATGATTTGCGTTGGCTTATTTTGGAATGGCATTGGAGGCGTCGCCGTCGTACAAGCCGGTGCACCTATTCACTGGGCATGGTTACCCGTATTGCTGTTAAGTTCCTTTTTAGGCGGAAGCTTGGGCGCTTGGGCTGCCACCCGATATAGTAACCGCGTGATAAAAATTGCGTTTGAAATTCTCACCTTTGCCGTTGGGTTTAAGCTACTGGTTTAACGCTAATGGCACTAATTATCTGGTCACTCTCGTTAAAAGGAAAATGAAATGGAAAAAGCAGTGATTAACATCTACTACTGTCGTCAGTGTAATTGGATGTTACGCTCAACTTGGCTTTCTCAAGAGCTGCTTCATACGTTCAGCGAAGAAATAGAATCCGTTACATTACATCCAGATACCGGAGGTCGCTTTGAAATATTCTGTAATGGAAAACAAATCTGGGAGCGTAAAAAAGATGGTGGTTTTCCGGAGGCAAAGGTATTGAAACAGAAGGTTAGAGACATTATTGCACCGGACAGAGATTTAGGACATTCGGATACAAAATAAGGGAGTATTGCACTCCCTCTATTCATGTGAACCGAACTAATCCCTCAGACTGACATCAAGCCTTATATCTCTGTCTGAGCCAACACTGTGCCCTCTGGTGTTTGTACTGTTAATGTCTTTCCATTCATCAAGCCATAGCTTCGTGGTAAGTCATTACGCGGAAACGTCATAGAACCAGGGTTGAAAATAGTCACCCCATCTTGTAACTCAGCGACAGGTATGTGAGTGTGACCATGGGCGATCACATCCCCTTCTTTCAACTCAGGGCGATTGTTACTGTTGTATAAATGACCATGGGTTAAAAACAGACGCTGCCCGGTCTCAAGTAACACCCAAGCATAGTCCATCATCATCGGAAAGCTTAATAGCATCTGATCTACTTCACTATCACAGTTACCTCGAACCGCGATAATCTGCTTGCTGTACTGATTTAAAAGCTCAGCCACTTGTGCAGGGTTATAACCTTCAGGTATCGGATTTCTTGGTCCATGGTAGAGAATGTCTCCCAACAGAACCAAATGATCCGCTCCAGACTTAACAAACAAATCGATGGTTTCTCTCGTCGCAGGTAAAGAGCCATGCAAATCTGAGGCAAAAAATAGTTTCACAGCATCATCTCCTCATAAAATTAGAGGCTATTCTACGTCATTCTGACTGCAGCTCAACTTACTGGTTGCGAACAAAATCGATCAGCATTGGTAGTAAATAAACCCATGCAGCATAACCAGCCCCTACAAGTATCAACAACCAAACAACCATTGAGATAAACTTTGACTTTGCTAAGTGATTCAGCGGATCCGGTTCCCCACACCCTGGACAGGTATGAGCTCGTTTAGAAATCTGTTTCTCACAGACCGGACAAGCAACTAAAGGCATGATAAAAATCCTCGACTATAAGCTTAAGGCACAAAGGATAAGTGCCAATGAACACATATGCAACATCACAAATAGCCAATGCATTATAAATGGTTAACTTTCGCCGACTTGAGAAAGGCAAAGCTTAGCCTTGATTTATCTTTCGGCTGATTCTCTTACCATGCCATTGATTACGATATTGTTGTAACTGACCATGCCAATGACCTCTCCATCTTCAATAACCGGAGCGCGACTAATGCCGAATCGTTCAAACAATCTGGCACAATATTTCACATTCATATCCGGCCCAACACACAGAGCTGGCTTAGTCATGATCTCGTATATATTCGTTCGCTTTGGTGGTCGATTATTCGACAACACTTTTTTGGCAATATCATTCATTAATACTATGCCGAATTCATCATTGTCATCGCGCTTTTTAACCACCAGCGCTTTAACTTGGTATTTCTTGGCTAGTGTAATCCCTTCATAAACCGTCATCAGCCCATCTACCATGACGTAAGTCGCAGCCATGACATCTCGAACCCGTACTATTGCCTGATTACTCATAACTCGTCCTCAACAACCTTAGCCAATGTTTCCACCTGGTGGGCGACACCGACCGCATCTTCAATATCAATTTGAATCGCAATGCCCTGACCGGACTCCTTGTCAAATTCACCGACATCACTGATGGTTTCTAAAATGTGCCGAGAGAGATGCTCCTCGACCACAAACAGCAGCACATCTTTTTGTACTTCCAAGGTCAACCCAAAAAAAGTTCGCTTCTGGTTTAACCCTTGACCTCGAGCATTATTAATCACCGTAGCGCCTGTTGCCCCGGCATCACGAGCAGCATCAAGTACCTTATCTGTTCTGGCATCCTCAACAAACGCAAGTATCAATTTAAAGCGCATTTTCTTCGTCCTCCGAGGTGTCTTTATTAAGCCATTGAGTAATTTGCGCATATCCCATGACGGATATCATTGGAAACAAACTGGCAAAGGCAATCAAACCAAAGCCATCTATCATAGGGTTTCTCCCTGGTACAGTAGAAGCCAGTCCTAATCCCAGAGCAGTCACGAGCGGCACAGTGACAGTCGATGTCGTCACACCACCAGAGTCATAAGCCAAAGGAACGATCATCTGGGGGGCATAAAAGGTCTGGGCCACCACCACGATATAACCTGACATGATGTAATAATGAATCGGATCCCCGACAACAATCCGGTAACTCCCCAGCGCAATACCAATCGCCACACCTAGTGCAACCGCAACACGTAGGCCATTCACACTAATACTGCCGCCGGAAACTTGATTCGCCTTGATTGCCACCGCAATTAATGACGGCTCCGCAATCGTCGTACTGAAACCAATACAAAAAGCAAAGGCGTACACCCAATAATAGTCAACCCACTGCAATTGCTGCCCTACCGATACTTTGAACTCTCGTACAAAATCGGGAGTGGTAAGTTGTACGGCCATGGTTTCGCCGAGGGGAAACAAGGCCATTTCCAGCCCGAGTAAGAACAGCGACAAACCCAAAATGACGTAGGCGAAACCAAAAAGCACTTTTCTCAGGTTATTCACCGGACGACGAAGTACCGCGAGTTGAAAGCCAAAAATAATGGCAGCGATAGGAATAACATCGCGAATGGTGGACAAAAGCGTATCAAAGAATTGTTCAAGTGAAATCATGCCACGACCATCCCATAAATCATGACAAACATCATTGGCAGTAACGAAGCAAAGGCAATTAAACCAAATCCATCGACCATTGGATTCCGCCCTTTAATTGCCGAGGCGAGTCCTACTCCGAGCGCCGTTACCAATGGAACAGTAATGGTCGACGTCGTCACGCCACCAGAGTCGTATGCCACGCCAATGATCGACTCAGGAGCAAACCAAGTTAGCACCACCACGCCCACATACCCACCTATGATCATGTAATGGATGGGCCAACCTTTGAGAATACGCAGCACGCCAACCACAATTGCAATACCAACAGACAGCGCAACGGTCACACGAAGCCCAGTGCCATATTCTTGGATCGATAACTCCGAGTTGGTAATCATTCCTCCCTCGGCCGCCACCTGAGCAGCTTTCTCCGCCACGGCAGTCAGTGCTGGCTCAGCGATTGTGGTGCCAAACCCTAAACAAAATGCAAAGACCAAAAGCCAAAAAACACTGCCCTTTTTAGCAAACGCCTGAGCCATGCTCTCACCAATAGGAAACAGACCCATCTCCAATCCAAAGATAAAACATGTCAACCCTAGAACGACGAGCAATAAGCCGAAAAGAATAGAGACCAGATTGGGTAAAGGCTCTTGTAACACCACCAGTTGAAAAAAAGTGATGACAAGAACAATGGGCATCAAATCGCGCGCACTATTAAGGAGAGCTCGAAAAAGAGCAATAAATGCTTCCATACCTTCTCCTTATTGAATGCTTTTGAATAATCTAACGATAATTAATTGAAATGATTTAGCTGACTCGTATCAGTCTGGCATAAAACTCTTGATGCAAATGTGAAGAAACCAATGTCATCAATAACAACTAGTTACAATTTTTCAATATGTGAAGTCAGTGCGGAGCAGAAGCTTTCGATCAAATGGTGATTAACGATGAATACATGGGAGAATCTGATCATACGGCAAACAAAGTGACTATAATGATTTCATGTTTTTGTCATTCAATGAGACGCCATGAAGATACTATTAACCGGCGGAACAGGATTTATTGGCTCAGAGTTGCTCAAGCTACTCACCACTCATCACGTGGTGCTATTAACACGTTCACCAGAAAAAGCAAAACAGCATTTGCAGCATGCTGATGTCGGTAATATTGAGTATATAGACTCTCTTGACCAACTTGCCGATCTCAATCACATTGACGCGATCATCAACCTCGCGGGGGAGCCAATCGCAGATAAACGTTGGACACAAAAGCAGAAAGATAAAATTTGCCAAAGCCGCTGGAAAATAACCGAACAAATTGTCGAGCTTATCCATGCGAGTACAAAACCACCGTCCGTGTTCATCAGTGGATCTGCTGTCGGGTATTATGGCGACCAACAAGAGCATCCGTTTGATGAGTGCCTGCATGTTAACAGTGAAGAGTTTCCGCACCTTGTTTGCGATAAATGGGAACAGATTGCTAAACGTGCAGAATCAGAGGACACACGAGTTTGTTTATTACGGACTGGCGTTGTACTCGGCCCCAATGGGGGTGCCTTGGCAAAAATGTTACTCCCCTATAAGCTGGGACTGGGTGGACCACTTGGAAACGGTAACCAATACCTACCCTGGATTCATATCCTAGACATGGTGCGTGCCATCATGTATTTACTAAACACCCCTCATGCCCATGGCGCGTTTAACATGTGTGCCCCACATCCAGTAAGCAATCGCATTTTCAGCGCGACATTAGCGAAAACGCTAAAACGACCGCATATACTGTTCACGCCTCAATGGCTCATGGAGTTGGTGATGGGAGAATCAGCTTGCCTGTTGTTTGACAGCCTTAGAGCCAAACCTAAAAAACTGACAGAATTGGATTTCCAGTTCAGTTACTCGAGAATTGAACCGGCACTTAAACACTTGCTTCATGAGCGAAGCTGTTGAATGATAAACGTTAATATACGTTTATTCTGAGCTTAATTTATGAACAAGTCGATTCTTATCACTGGTTGCTCAACCGGTATTGGTTATGTGTGCGCTCATGCCCTGAAAGCGCAAGGCTTTAATGTCATTGCCTCGTGCAGAAGCGCTGACGATGTCCAGCGATTGCAGGCCGAGGGCTTAACCTGCATACAACTCGACCTCAATGATCCCATCAGCATCACGCGTGGTGCTGAACAGGCGATAAGTTTAGCTCAGGGAAAACTGTACGCTTTATTTAACAACGGAGCATACGGTCAGCCTGGCGCATTAGAAGACCTCCCAACCGAAGCGCTCAAAGCACAGTTCCAGACAAACTTTTTTGGCTGGCATCAACTGGTACGAGAGATTCTTCCACACATGCGTTCCCAAGGCGAAGGCCGTATCATTCAAAACAGCTCGGTACTTGGCTTTGCCGCAATGAAATATCGTGGGGCATATAATGCGTCAAAGTTTGCTCTGGAGGGGTGGTCAGACACCCTAAGACTTGAACTGGCCGACACCAATATCAAAGTTGCGCTTATAGAGCCGGGACCTATCGAAACTCAGTTTAGACAAAATGCGCTTGCGGCCTTTGAAAAGTGGATCGACACGGAGTCCAGTCCACACCGCACCGCGTATGATGCTCAAAAACAGCGTTTAGATAATGACAAATCAAACAATAAATTTGTCCTGCCAGCAGAAGCGTGTATCCCCCCAGTCTTACATGCACTCACCAGCGATTCACCCAAAATCCGCTACCGTATTACCACCCCAACCAAGCTGTTTGCAGTGTTGAAAAGGGTGTTACCAGCACGACTGCTCGATAAAATTTTGCGACAAGCAGCATAAAAATCTTTTGTTGTAATGTAATTTCATCGTAACAATGTGATGTCATTATGAACATGTAGGCTAAAAAAGCCTCACCTGTTCGAATCAATATCTAGGCAACTCTTACTAAAATGAAGGCAATTTTAGGTATAGACTTGATTAGATTTGGTATCGCCACCCGTTCTGTTTTGTAGCAATTTCTTGTTCCGATGCGAGACAATAATGACATTAAATCAGCTTAACTGGCTTAGTGTGGGTGTAGTGGTGACCTTGTTCATCCTATTCTGATACCACACCTTGCACGATAAAAATGATGATCACCGTGCAGGACTCGCCAATTTCATAGCACTTTTGCTTGCTATTAGGACAACGCTGCTTCGGCAGCGTTTTTCCTTTCTATAAAATCTAAATCTCACCAATCCATCTCGAGGTTATTTAGCGATACTGCTTGATTTTCCTCTAAATCAACTCCATATCTACAAGCAACGACAAGAAACAAAAGCAAGGATACTCTGATGCAATCCCCATTTATCGTTGAGATCACAGAACAGAACTTTCGCGAAACGCTTGAAGGATCAATGAACACGCCCGTTCTGATCCATTTTTGGGCTAATGCTCAGCCAGAAAGCGCACAAATACTCCCTGAGTTACAAACGCTTGCTCAACAGTACAATGGAGCTTTTACCCTTGCTTTACTTAACTGTGAAGACCAACCAACCTTAGCGTCGCAGTTTGGTGTTCAGGTTCTACCGACTATCGCGTTGTTTATCAATGGACAGGCAGTAGACGGATTAGGTGGCCCCCAACCGATTGACGCCATCGCAGCCATGCTCCAGAAGCACCTACCAAGCCCAGATGAACAGCTACTGAAGCAGGTTACTGAACTTTTACAACAAGGTCAGCACGCAGAAGCTCTGAGTATCATCCACACACTGCCAGCAGAGCTACAATCTCGTGGCGATGTCAAACTGGCTACGGCAGATTGCTTACTGGAGACTAAACAGTTTGATGTTGCTCAAGAGCTATTAGGTTCTATTCCACTTGAGTATCAGGATAATTACTACAAAGGCTTAATCGCTAAGCTTGAATTGCATCTGCAAGCGGCTGACAGCCCAGAGCTTCAGCGCTTGGAACAAGAGTACGCCGCAAATACAGACAATCTGGAACTGGCATGTGAGTTAGCGGTTCAGTACAACCAAGTTGGCCGTGATGAAGAAGCATTAGAACTACTTTGGAACATTTTAAAAGTAAACTTAGGTGCTCAGGATGGTGAAGTGAAGAAGACCTTCATGGATATTCTTAGCGCGTTAGGTCAAGGTAATGCTTTAGCGGGCAAGTATCGTCGTCAGTTGTACTCGATCTTATACTAAGTTCGCCAAAGTATGGATTTGATATAAAGGCCGGAGTTTTCTGGCCTTTATTTTGTCTGACATCAAGCAACTTCACCTGTTCTCATATCTTCAATTGTCTAATCGTGATAAATGAGTAAAAATGAATCAGACTTTATGCATTTAAGGGAATATTCCATGCCAATTGATTCGTTGATTACTATCGGTATTTTTGTTGTCCTTGCCATTATTATTATTTCATCCGCCATAAAAACCGTTCCTCAAGGGAACAACTGGACCGTTGAGCGATTTGGACGTTATACCCACACTCTCAAACCCGGGTTAAATTTAATAATCCCTTTTATCGACCGTGTCGGTCATAAAATAAACATGATGGAGCGCGTCTTAGATATCCCCGCACAAGAGGTCATCAGTAAAGATAACGCTAACGTGACTATTGATGCCGTCTGTTTCGTACAAGTCGTGGAAGCTGCAAAAGCCGCCTATGAAGTTAACGACCTAGAGCATGCGATTAGAAACCTTACCCTAACCAATATTCGTACCGTATTAGGTTCAATGGAGCTCGATGAGATGCTCAGTCAGCGCGATATGATCAACTCAAAGCTTCTACTCATTGTTGACCAAGCCACCAACCCGTGGGGTGTAAAAGTGACGCGTATTGAGATCAAGGATGTACAGCCACCAGCCGATTTAACAGCGGCGATGAACGCACAAATGAAAGCCGAACGAAACAAACGTGCAGAAATCCTTGAAGCAGAGGGCGTACGTCAAGCCGAGATCTTAAAAGCAGAAGGTCACAAGCAATCACAAATATTGAAAGCTGAAGGTGAGAAACAGTCTGCTATTCTTCATGCAGAAGCGCGTGAGCGCGCAGCACAGGCAGAAGCCAAAGCGACTTACATGGTTTCTGAAGCAATAGCAAAAGGTGACATGCAAGCTGTTAATTACTTTATCGCTCAGGGCTATACCGATGCAATTAAGAGCATTGGCCAAGCTGAAAACGGTAAGATCATCATGCTACCTCTGGAAGCAACGGGGCTAATGGGCTCCGTTGCGGGCATTGCTGAAATGTTTAAACAACAAAACAAAGAATAAGACCTGCCTATGGACTTTATAAGCTTACTTGATGGAATCACCTTCTGGCACTGGCTCGCACTAGGGTTTGGTCTACTTGCTGTAGAATTACTCGGAACAGCGGGTTATTTTCTGTGGCTTGGTCTGTCTGCACTGTTGGTTGGTATTTTATTGTCTCTGATGCCGATTAGCTGGCAGCTACAGTGGTTGTCTTTTGCCACGTTCAGTCTTGTCACCACTTGGTTGTGGTGGCGACGTCAATGGAAAAAAGACAAACAAGATGATCAGTCCAGAGATCTTAACCAGAAATACAAGCAACTGATTGGACAAACTCTTACCATAGACGAAGACTTCTCCGTTGGATTGAATAGAATCCATGTTGCCGATACCACTTGGTCTGCCCAAAGTGACCAACCCCTTCCTGCAGGCACTAGAGTCAAAATCGTTGCGGTAAAGGGTATTATTTTAGTAATAGAACCTGTTGATGATTAATTTATGTCAAAGTAATGGAGCTTACATGGCTCCATTATTATTCCCCCTCACTACTTCTTTTATTTCATTACCTTAATTTAATTCCCAATAAAAATTAAGTCAAAGGTTACTATTATTATACTATCTATAAATTAGAAAATAACATTACCCTATGTTATAGAATCAAATAGATATTAAATTATCTCGTACTATATTTACTCTAATTTAAAATTGAAAAATTAACTTATCATAAATAAATTTTTGATCTTTATTAGTCTGGATATATACTTAATGAATAAGCATTGTAGTTTGATGCTTATATTTTAGGTAAGTAGGAATGCCATCCCAGCCTCAATTGTTGGCCTCCTCTGATTGGCATCAGCAGCCTTTCGAGAGTTAGTTTCAAAGGCGATGAGGCATATGATATGCAAACGCGCTTTCCAAGAGGATGAGTGAAAATTATCAAAGGTAGTGAGGCATGTTTTTGTTTGAGTAATTATCTCGTTAAAATGCAAAAACTTTGTGTATTTTTTCGAAATTAAGTCTTGAACACATGAGGGTGTACAATATGAAACTATTAGTTGGAATATTATTATTTTCAGCCACTATTCCATTTAGCATTCAAGCAAATGGATCTTCAGTAGGGAGAACATTAGCCCCTGAAATTAGATGTGAGTTGCCAAACGGTAATGTTGAAATTTTACCACCACTCTATTGCAAAATATATGGTGGGCAAGAAACAAAATAAGAAAAGGAGCCTGATGGCCCCTTTTTGATTACCCTAGTTCAACGAAACAAATAGTTTAGTTGAAGCTGTAAGGGATAAGAACTTGTAGACGTAAATCTGTCTCGTCAGCATCATTTGCACCTGCATACTCATCACGCTCTAAGATAGTTCCGTGTAGGCGAACTGTTGAGCCTTTAAGTGCACCGCTCTGTAGAGAGTAAGATACTGTTGCATTGAATGCGTACTCGCTTTCGTAATCCCAGTCACCTGATGCACCGCTAGCTGCTGAGTCAGCACCAGAACCGTAGCCAAAGCCTAGGTAGTAGTTCCAGCCATTACCTTGGTTGTAAGATAGACGGTTGTACCATGCTAGCTCGCCCGCTTTGTTCCAGTCAGATAGAGCATCCCACCACTGAGACCAAGTACCGTTGTTCATACCGTAAGTGTGAATAGTACGAGGAACGAAGTCAGAACGGTTATCTGTGTCTGTGTAACGTAGTTCAGACATCCATGATAGCTTGTCGAAAGATTGATTCCAGGATAGGCCTGTGTGGTAGCCCAATCCATCGTATTTAACATCATCGTCAACACCATAGAAATCGAATGCTATGCTCGCACTATCACTTACTGTGTACTTCAAGTACGCTTTGTAAGACGTGTTGTCAGTTTCATTGTGGTAGCTAGTTACTTGACCTGCCCCCCAATCGACATCATTCGCATATTTAACGCCTGTCGCTTGGCCAAAACCTAGTTGGAAGAACAAGCTGTCAGTGATATTGCCGTTTAGGCCTAAAGAGTGTAGGTAGCTCCATGAAGTGTCAGACCAAAGTGCTGGAGCGTAGTCATCTTCGTGAAGTAGCCAAGGTGCTGTAAATTGATCTGCACCGAAGTAGCTTAGGTTGAAATCGCCTAGCTTAGCATTTAGCTCGAAACCACGGTAAGTGCCAGGAACGAAGCTCCATACGTTACCGATAGTTCCGTTACCACCAGCTTGCAACATACCAAAACGCGCGTTGAAGTTTTCGTTCGCTTTAAACTTAAGCGCTGCTTTGTAAACTTTAAGTTGTTTGCCATCACCTGCACCCCAGTCGAGGTTATTACAAGTGGAGATTTCGTTACATAGGTAGCCTTCGTTTGAATTGTAAAGGCTGTCGTTGTAAAGGTCGCCAGAGTAGTAAGCCGCAACGTCCGCACCTAACCAACCACCGTGGTAACCTGAAGTAAAGTCTAAAATTGCGTTGTAAGAAGAGTAGTTTAGACGGCTCCAACGGTCTCCGTTATCACCACCAGGTTTACCTGACGTACGAGTACGTGAACGAGTGTCAACTACGAACAAACCATTTAAACTAGATTCGTGCATAAATTCGTTAACTTTCTCGACATATTCTCCACCAGCAGAGCTCTCAGTTGATGCACTGACTGGAGCTACAGCAACTACACCAAACATTGCCGCAGTTAGGGCAGATACCTTAAAAAATTTGTCCATGGATAAACTCCTAAAAATAGATATAGCTGTATTTTTCTATCTCACCTTTAGTTGGCCGCCGAAGGAGAGAAGTAATTTCATGGTAAAGCTTCGTTATTCCTAACTCGGCTTTTTTGTTCCTGCATACACACCTTGTGTAACACGCTATCAAGACTAACTTCGCGACTAAAAACATCCAAATGGAACTTATTTTTTTTCTAAAAAAATATGAGCCACAACAAAGTTCCATATAAGTTGTTGATCCAGATCTTATTTTTACAAACCTTAGACTAACCAGGAAAAATCAATATAAATCAAACAGATAATCACGCTAAAAAGTCCCATATGAAGTGCCTCGCAGAGTATGAAACAAAATAACTCTAATCCCCCAAGGAGAGATCTTGATCACTGAAAAGGTTAAATCATTCTAATAACAGAAATATCTGGACTTAATAAAAGGCATTAAAAAACCCCAGAAGCATAGCTACTGGGGCTTATTAGAAAGGTAATTACGTTTTGGCTTAACTTAATTCATCAAGTCGAGTAAGTCTTGTTCGGTTTTAATTTCGACCCCTAAATCTTGCGCTTTTGCCAATTTAGAACCCGCATTTTCACCTGCAAATAAAATATCGGTTTTCTTCGATACACTGCCAGTAACTTTAGCACCCATCGCTTGTAGTGCCTCTTTTGCTTCGGAGCGGCCTAGTTGAGAAAGCGTACCGGTTAATACAACCGTCTTACCTTCTAGCGGTAGGTCGGCACCTTGCTCAGGAGTACTAATTTCTGGCCAGTGAATACCTTGTTCTAGTAAATCTTTCACTACTGCCTGGTTTTGAGGTTCACTAAAGAAAGTGGAAATGTGCTTAGCCACAATAACGCCGATATCCTGCACTTCAATCAACTGCTCTTCTGTTGCAACCTGAATCGCTTCTAGCGTTTTGAAATGCTGAGCTAAGTTAGCAGCTGTCGCTTCGCCGACTTCTCTTATACCTAGTGAATATAAAAAGCGTGGTAATGTGGTTAACTTAGACTTGTCTAGCGCATTCACAATGTTCTGCGCTGACTTAGGCCCCATACGCTCTAAAACCGTCAAAATACCCGCCGACAACTTAAACAGATCCGCTGGAGTTTCGACCATTTCGCGATCAACAAGCTGTTCTATTACTTTATCGCCAAGACCATCGACATCTAACGCTTTACGTGACACAAAGTGCTTTAGAGCTTGTTTACGCTGTGCTTGGCAAACCAAACCACCTGTACAGCGAGTCACCGCTTCTCCCTCTATACGCTCTACATGAGAATCGCAAACTGGGCATAGCGATGGGAACACAATATCTCGCGCGTTTTCTGGACGACGCTCGCGGATCACTGAGACAACTTGAGGAATCACGTCACCAGCACGGCGGATCACGACTTGATCACCAATTTTAACTTGAAGACGTTCAATTTCATCAGCGTTATGCAAAGTAGCATTACTTACCGTCACACCACCGACAAAAACAGGTTCCAGTTTTGCGACTGGCGTAATCGCACCAGTACGCCCTACCTGAAATTCCACATCATTCAATGTGGTGATCTCTTCTTGCGCAGGGAACTTATAAGCAATAGCCCAGCGAGGAGCACGAGCAACGAAGCCCAGTCTTTCTTGAATCGCAATATCGTCGATTTTTATAACGACACCATCAATCTCGTATGGCAAAGCATCACGTCGCTGTAGAATATCTTGGTAGTACGCTTTAACATCAGCCAGGCTGTCGACACGCTTAGTCTCGGGACACATAGGTAGTCCCCATGACTTAATTTGCAGAAAGCGCTCATAATGACTCGACGCTAAATCTGCTCCCTGAACAACACCCACACTGTACGCATAGAAGCTAAGTGGGCGCGAAGCAGTAACACGAGAATCTAACTGACGTAAACTACCAGCCGCTGCATTGCGAGGATTAACAAAAACTTTGTATCCCTTTTGGCGAGCCAGCTCGTTCAGTTGTTCAAAGCCCGCTTTTGGCATGAAAACCTCACCACGTACTTCTAGGCGTTCAGGCCAATCATTTCCTCGTAGTTTTAGAGGGATGGCATTGATGGTCCGAACGTTTTCAGTAATGTTTTCACCCGTTGTACCGTCACCGCGCGTCGCAGCCTGAACAAGAACACCGTTCTCGTACAATAGGCTTACTGCTAGGCCATCCAGTTTAGGTTCGCAACAGTATTGTTTAACACTTTGATTGCCAACTCTGTCTTGTGCTCGTTTGTGGAAGCTGTCCAGCTCGCTGTCGTCAAAGGCATTATCTAATGACAGCATCGGAACTTCATGCTTAACTTCGCTAAATTCAGATAACGGCTTTCCGCCAACACGCTGGCTAGGCGAATCAACAGTAACTAGGTCCGGGTGTTGAGCTTCAATATCCAGCAATTCACGCATGAGTCGATCATATTCAGCATCCGGAATCTCTGGGTTATCTTCCACGTAGTAACGAACGGCGTGGTAATGCAACGACTCTTTTAATTCTTCTAGTCGTTGAAGTACTGATTCAGACATATTAAAGCCCCGTGTATTGTCAATCAATGAGGTTGGGAATCGAAGAAAAAGGGCTCCAATCGGAGCCCTTTTAAAAATTGGTGTCAAGATTATGCGTTCGCCGTCTTAAACTCAACTATTTGACGTCGATAAGCCGCTAATCGGTCAGGAGTCATCAAGTTTCTTTGATCATCAAGAACATTCCCTCCCATGTCGTCAGCAATCTGTTGTGCTGTACGAAGCATCAGGTTGAAGTTTTGTTCCGCTTCACCAAAGCAAGGTAGCGTCATAAAGAATGAGATGCCTTTAGTTGTAAATTCGGCTGGGTCTCCATGCTCTAAGGTGCCTGGTTGCATCATATTAGCAACGCTGAACAATACTTTTCCGTTACCCGACAAATCAACGTGTCGATGGAAGATATCCATCTCGCCATAAATCAGTCCATTTTGCTGCATGCTATCAAACAGTTCTGTGCCAACGAATGGCTCTTCACCAGCGCAATGCACATTGAGAACAATCACCTGCATTTCTGGTTCAGGTTTAGGCTCTTCTTGTTGCTCAGGCGCTGCTGCTGGTTGCTCTGCGACATGCATTTCAGTCTTAGGTTCTTCAAACGCTGAAGGTGCTGTTTCCTCAAAAACTGACTGTGCGGGCTCTTGCCTCACAGGTTCTTGAACTACGATGTCCTCATCATGACTCTTCTGTGCAACAAATGAAGGGAACTCTTCTGACTCTTCCTTAAACGGCTTGTCTTCCGGGACTCCACCAAGTAGAGGATCCACCTCAAACTTCGAATCAAACGCATTGTCCATGCCAAAGTCTGGTTCTTTACGGTCTTTACGAATAATTTCAAAATCGTCTTCAGGAGCAGAGGCGAAGCTTCGCTCTTGCTCTACTGAATCTGAATCCCCTTGGTCAACCTCTAATTTACCCAGAGGCTTGTTACCAAATTTCGCTTTGCCTTCTTTCTTACTGCTCCACAAACCATGAAACAGTAATGCCGCAATGGCTAAAACGCCAACAACAATGAGTACGAATCGCAATTCCTGCATTATTTACTCTCAATATACTTGTTTGTACTACTCGCAGTTCCTTGAGCAGCAACCCAAGTGTAATTATTCTGAATGATACGTTTACTTTACCAAAACTATATGGAGGTTTAGAACAACTTAATGCAAGAAGTTCACTTTTTTGTTGTGATTCTTGCCACGATTCCACTTTACGATAGACCTTTTGTTAAGGCATTGAAAGAAAAGTCGCGACAGGTACAATGAATTTTCTTTCTCTCAAAACGAAATGGATATGACGCTAAACAATCAGCCAAAAACCGGATTCGGTTATTTCCTGTATGGAATAAAGCTAGCACTATCTCCAAAGATCAGACGCTTTGTTGTATTACCACTATTAGCGAACGTTCTCCTTGTCGGTGGTGCCATTTTTTATCTGTTCTCTCACTTAAATGTATGGATTGAGAACTGGATTGGTCAATTGCCAGGGTTCCTATCCTGGCTAACCTATGTGCTTTGGCCTCTGCTCGCGCTAACCATACTTGCCACGTTCTCGTATTTCTTTAGTACTTTAGCAAACTTTATCGCTGCACCGTTCAACGGACTGCTGGCAGAGAAAGTAGAAGAATACCTAACCGGACAAAAAATCAATGATGACGGCTTCACTGCTGTAATTAAGGATGTTCCTCGAGTCTTAGCACGAGAGTGGCGTAAGCTGCTTTATGTATTGCCTAAAGCGATTGGTTTGTTTTTGCTACTACTGATCCCTGCGCTCGGTCAAACCGTTGGTCCATTCCTTTGGTTTATCTTCACGGCCTGGATATTGGCTATCCAGTACTGTGATTACCCCTTTGATAACCACAAAATTCCCTTCAACGATATGCGTTACAAATTGAAACAAAAACAAGGTAAAACCTATGGATTTGGCGTTTTAGTTTCTGTATTCACAACCATTCCAATTTTGAACCTTATCGTCATGCCCGTTGCGATATGCGGTGCCACTGCAATGTGGGTCGCTGAGTTCAAACACCAAAGGTAATCGATTCGTTTCCTGAAGCACGGGAAAGGCATCTGCTTTTCCCGATTACCTCGCTGAAATCTGGACAACCTAATAAGATATAACTTTTTAATCCTTTTCCTTTTTTTTAGACCTAATATTCTTCTAACTATATTCACAAAACGTGTAATGAAGGAACATAACTATGAGCAAGATCTACGAAGATAACTCTCTTACTATTGGTAACACTCCCCTAGTTCGCTTAAACAAAGTGAGCAAAGGCAACGTTCTAGCAAAAATCGAAGCGCGTAACCCAAGCTTCAGTGTTAAGTGCCGTATCGGTGCGAACATGATTTGGGATGCAGAGAAGTCTGGCAAACTTAAGCCAGGCGTAGAACTAGTAGAGCCAACCAGTGGTAACACAGGTATCGCATTAGCGTTCGTAGCAGCGGCTCGCGGTTACAAACTAACTTTAACTATGCCTGAATCTATGAGCCTAGAGCGTCGTAAGCTACTTAAAGCGCTTGGTGCAAACCTTGAGCTAACTGAAGCGGCTAAAGGCATGAAGGGTGCTATTGCTAAAGCAGAAGAAATCGTTGCTAGCAATCCAGACAAGTACCTACTTCTTCAACAGTTCAACAACCCAGCAAACCCAGAGATTCACGAGAAGACCACTGGCCCAGAAATCTGGGAAGCGACTGACGGTGAAATCGACGTGCTTGTTGCTGGTGTTGGTACTGGCGGTACAATTACAGGTACAAGCCGTTACATTAAAGGCGAAAAAGGCAAAGCGATTACTTCTGTTGCTGTAGAACCTGCAGAGTCACCAGTCATTGCACAAGCGCTAGCAGGTGAAGAGATCCAACCAGCACCACACAAAATTCAAGGTATCGGTGCAGGTTTCATCCCAGGTAACCTAGATTTAGAGCTTCTAGACCGCGTTGAGCCAGTTACTTCTGAAGAGGCGATTGAGATGGCTCGCCGTCTAATGGAAGAGGAAGGTATCCTTGCTGGCATCTCTTCTGGCGCAGCAGTAGTAGCAGCGAACCGAATTGCGGAACTTCCTGAATTTGAAGGAAAAACTATCGTAACAATTCTACCAAGCTCTGGTGAACGTTACCTAAGTACTGCATTATTTGCAGGTATCTTTACGGAAAAAGAGAACGAACAGTAATATGTGTTCAAATCAATTTTTCGTCTAAAAAAGCCCCGTTCAGGGGCTTTTTTGTTGATCCCTGCCCCACCTTTGGTAATATCAGGGTGTTTTATTTCTAGCTTCAAAATAAAGAAGCAGAACACAAAAAGGTTTCAAAGTGATTACGCACGCAAACAGTTGCGCAATCGCAAATCTTTTGACTAGTATCAGAACTAACACGCTTTGAACTCTCCCGTGCTAGCGCACAAGGTATAAAGCAGTTAAGCTCAAACTAGTCACTACTAACAAAAAAATACATTTATTGGGGTATATCACATGTACGAGAAGCAAGTAGAAATCACAGCAGAAAACGGTCTTCACACTCGTCCAGCTGCACAGTTTGTAAAAGAAGCGAAAGCATTCGATGCAGACATCACTGTGACTTCTAACGGTAAAAGCGCTAGCGCTAAGAGCCTATTCAAACTACAAACACTAGGCCTAGTAAAAGGTACTCAAGTAACTATCTCTGCTGAAGGCCCACAAGCTCAACAAGCAGTTGATCACCTAGTTGCTCTAATGGACCAGCTGCACTAATCGGTGTCTCCTACTCCAAAAGCCATTTTGTGAAAACAAAATGGCTTTGTTGGAAATAGGCTCTAAACTAAGCTAAAACTATTCGTTAGCACACCCATTATTCTCCCGTTTTATAAAGTTGACCAAACTTAAGGTAAGGCTATGATTTCAGGCATCCTAGCATCTCCTGGTATTGCAATCGGTAAAGCACTACTACTTCAAGAAGATGAAATTGTCCTAAACACAAACACTATTTCTGATGATCAAGTAGAAGCTGAAGTTCAGCGTTTCTTTGACGCTCGAGATAAATCTTCCGCTCAACTAGAAACAATCAAGCAAAAAGCGCTTGAGACGTTTGGTGAAGAAAAAGAAGCGATCTTTGAAGGTCACATTATGCTTCTTGAAGACGAAGAGCTAGAAGAAGAAATCCTAGCACTAATCAAAAACGACAAGCTGACTGCTGATAACGCTATTCACACAGTTATCGAAGAGCAAGCATGTGCTCTTGAGTCTCTAGACGACGAATACCTGAAAGAACGTGCAACTGACATCCGTGATATCGGTTCTCGTTTTGTTAAGAACGCACTAGGCATCAACATCGTTTCGCTAAGCGACATCAATGAAGAAGTTATCCTAGTCGCTTACGACCTAACACCATCAGAAACTGCGCAAATTAACCTCGATTACGTTCTCGGTTTTGCTTGTGATATCGGTGGTCGTACATCTCACACTTCAATCATGGCTCGCTCACTTGAGCTACCTGCTATCGTTGGTACTAACGACATCACTAAGCAAGTAAAGAACGGCGACATGCTGATTCTTGACGCAATGAACAACAAAGTTGTTGTGAACCCTTCTGAAGCTGAGCTAGAAGAAGCAAAAGCAGTTAAAGCTGCATTCATAGCGGAAAAAGAAGAGCTAGCAAAACTGAAAGATCTACACGCAGAAACGACTGACGGTCACCGTGTAGAAGTTTGCGGCAACATCGGTACAGTGAAAGACTGTGATGGCATCATCCGTAACGGTGGTGAAGGCGTTGGTCTGTACCGTACAGAATTCCTATTTATGGACCGTACTGCGCTACCAACTGAAGACGAACAGTACCAAGCGTACAAAGAAGTTGCGGAAGCAATGCACGGTCAAGCTGTGATCATCCGTACTATGGATATCGGCGGCGACAAAGATCTACCATACATGGATCTACCTCAAGAGATGAACCCGTTCCTAGGCTGGCGTGCAGTACGTATCAGCTTGGACCGTCGTGAAATCCTTCGTGACCAGCTACGTGGTATCCTACGTGCTTCTGCACACGGCAAACTACGTATCATGTTCCCAATGATCATCTCTGTTGAAGAAATCCGTGAGCTTAAGAAAGCAATCGAAGAGTACAAAGCAGAGCTACGCGCTGAAGGTCATGCTTTCGACGAAAACATCGAAATCGGTGTTATGGTTGAGACTCCAGCAGCAGCAGCAATCGCGCACCACCTAGCGAAAGAAGTGTCATTCTTCTCTATCGGTACTAATGACCTGACTCAGTACACACTAGCGGTTGACCGTGGTAACGAGATGATTTCTCACCTATACAACCCACTATCACCAGCGGTACTAACTGTGATCAAGCAAGTTATTGATGCATCTCACGCTGAAGGTAAATGGACTGGTATGTGTGGTGAGCTTGCAGGTGATGAGCGTGCAACTCTGCTACTTCTAGGTATGGGTCTGGATGAGTTCTCTATGAGCGGTATCTCTATCCCTAAAGTGAAGAAAGTTATACGTAACTCTAACTTCGCAGAAGTGAAAGCAATGGCGGAAGAAGCACTTTCTCTACCAACAGCCGCTGAGATTGAAGCAGTCGTTGAAAAGTTCATTGCTGAGAAAGCTCAGTAATACGTAGTACCAAGTAATTCAATACTTAATGGCCATTGGACGGCGAAAAAAGTCGTCTAATGAGCTATATTGGTATACTATAATTCGATAGAATAAAACTAAACCTTAGGAGCATGACACAATGGGTCTGTTTGACAAACTTAAGAAGCTTGTATCTGATGACAGCGCTGATGCTGGTGCAATCGAAATTATCGCACCGCTTTCTGGTGAGATCGTAAACATCGAAGACGTGCCAGATGTCGTTTTCGCTGAGAAAATCGTTGGTGACGGTATTGCTATCAAGCCAGCAGGCGACAAAATGGTAGCTCCTGTAAACGGTACTATCGGTAAGATCTTCGAAACTAACCATGCATTCTCTATCGAGTCTGACGACGGTGTTGAGCTTTTCGTTCACTTCGGTATCGATACAGTTGAACTAAAAGGCGAAGGCTTCACACGTATCGCTGAAGAAGGTCAATCAGTTAAAGCTGGCGACACTATCATTGAATTCGATCTAGCTCTTCTTGAAGAGAAAGCGAAATCAACGCTAACTCCAGTTGTTATCTCTAACATGGACGAAATCAAAGAGCTTAACAAGCTTTCTGGTTCTGTAACTGTTGGTGAAACTCCAGTTCTACGTGTAACTAAGTAATTTATACTTGCTTTCAAACACGGATAAACGCTGCCATTGGCAGCGTTTTTTATTGCCTGTTTTTTACGTCAAGTCTGCAATTTGGAGCAGTGAGCAGTCAGGTTATCGCGCTGAGGCCAAAGTGTAGATATCCGTAAACCGTAACTCCCTTCGCAAAACTAATAACGCCGCTAATTTATATCGCGACTAAAAACGATGTTAACCAGGGAATAATTTGGACTGACTTCGATTGGACTGAGTAAAGCGGGAAAGAAAAGCCCCTTTTCCTTTGAGAGAACTGGGGCTAGGTTGGTCGCCAGAGCCTATGTGAAGATCAAGAGAAATGAACACATTTCCGGCATACCGAGTGCAACTTTACATTGAAAATGATTGGCAGGTGAGAGATGAGAGAGCCGCTCATTCTGTTATAAAGCTGCTTGCCAATAGCCCGCATTACCATCCACGTCTGGATACATTGAATACAGGCTCTATACCCAAACAACTTCGAGATGCTAGGTTCAGCGAGGTCGATTGGGTATAAAAACTACTGCAATAGTGACATTGCAGAGTTTGGCAACTGTTTCGCTTGAGCAAGAATCGATGTACCTGCCTGTTGCAAAATTTGTGCTTTGGTCATTTGCGTGGTTTCTTTCGCAAAGTCTGTGTCTTTAATTCGGCTGTTCGAGGCATCGACGTTTTCCTGGATATTCGCCAAGTTATTGATGCTGTGGCTCAGGCGGTTCTGCTTTGCACCTAAATCTGCACGCTGTGAATCAACGTACTTCAGCGCGCTGTCCAATACAGAAATCGCATTCTGAGAGCCTTGCACTGATGTCATATCAATATCTTGTACAGATGTTCTAACAGGTTC
This sequence comes from Vibrio sp. J1-1, assembly GCF_021728395.1. GTDB lineage: Bacteria > Pseudomonadota > Gammaproteobacteria > Enterobacterales > Vibrionaceae > Vibrio. Next base: position 161,286 of record NZ_JAKKCM010000007.1, read on the forward strand.
GCTGTTTAAGCCTAACTCAGACGCGAGACCACCAGAGATAGAAATGTCACCTTGAACATTTGGATGAGCCACAAAAATCTGTAGCTTGCCGTCTTCGCTCACGGACGCGTTGATCATATCTGACTGACCATTAATATATGTCGCAAGCTCTTCAATGTCGTCACCCGCTTTAGCTGTAATGCTAATGTCTAGATCATCAACATTTCCGTCTTCATCCTTTCCCATTCCTGGCAGGGTAATATTGAGATCCGCTTTAGTCGGATCGACACTCCAGTCTTTACCTTTGCCGGCTTCAGAGAAGAAAGTCACACCCCCCATGCGAGTATCATCAGCACGAATACTGGTCAGGCCCATAATCATGGCTTCACCCGAACTCGCACCGATCTGAAACGCCGCTTCACCAAATGAACCGTTGAGTAGACGACGTCCACCGAATGAGGTTGTTTCTGCGATACGGTTTAGCTCATCAATCAAAGCAGAAGACTCTTCGTTAATCGCCTGACGCTCCGCCGGGGAGTTAGTACCGTTTGATGATTGAATCGCCAAATCACGCATACGCTGCATCACTGAGGTTGCTTCGTTCATTGCGCCTTCAGCGGTTTGAGCTATCGATATACCATCGTTCGCGTTACGCATCGCCACATCTAGGCCACGAGACTGAGCAGTAAGACGGTTCGAGATCTGTAAACCTGCCGCGTCATCTTTCGCACTGTTAATCTTGTGACCTGATGATAAGCGTTCCATCGAAGTATTTAGCTCATCTGTCGCTTTGTTTAAATAACGCTGCGCGGTCATCGCGGAGACGTTAGTACTTACTGTTACAGCCATTTTGCTCTCCTATGAGTTCGCAATCTTTGCGAAGCGGCCAGCTTTACTCTCATTTGGATAAGCACCGGCCGTAAAAGTTACTCACTAAATCTGCCTGAACACAGGGTTTAGAATTTAAAAGTCCGTTCTGATAATCTCAATACAATTTGTATGCCAACTTAAAACCCATATGGAAATTGAATAACAATGTAAATATAAACAACTAGTTACACGATAGAACTGCGACTGAGTTCGACAAAAACCACATACAAGTTACCGGCTTTTGCCGCTTTCGGTAACAATATGCCGCTAAAACACCTTAACGTTGGTTGGAAGTTTTCGCACTTAAGGCATGGCACATAAGGCATTAAAATCTTCCCAAACGATTTAGATGAAACTGAGTATGAGCCCTAGATATAATTAAATAACGTCAGGTCTTTGGTTTTACCAAAAGCTTGTTGTGAGGCTTGCAAAGCGCGTGAATTCTCGCTGAATTCAATAACGGCTTTCGAGTAATCCAAGTCTTCAAAATTGCTCTTTGCCTTGGCCAGAGACAGATTAAAGTCTTCGTGGTTTTGCTCCTGAATATCGAGGGTACTTAGCCTTGCCCCGACATCCGTGCGCGCCTTGTTGAGATGAATAAACGCTGCCTGAAACTCTTCGGTCATTTGGTGTAATTTCGCTGTTGAGGATGTATCCGAAACCGACTTATCCGACCATGACATGGCTTGTTTAAAGGTGTCGAAAATACTGAAAGTCTCACGCTTAGCGATACCAATGCTGTCACCGGGCGTGATCTGCCCTTTCACCTGCATTTTTAACCCGTAGTACTCAATGCCTTTCTCTGGGGAAAACTCATCCGCTTTCACGACTGCGCCGTCACGCTCTAACTGATAGCCAAACTTACCGTTATTCATATCAACGAAAGTCACTCGGTAGGAAGCCATATCTTCAGTGTCAGCGTTGGTCGCTTTACCTAACAACAACTCTGAGCCGTTCTGCAACTCGTAATCAGGCTGGTAATCACCAAAGGGGTTGGGGATGTCCATAAACAATTTGCTGCCCGGGTCGTTCATTGGCATTTCAAGCATGCTGGATACTTTCATCTTGCGCTGATAGTCATCACCGGCGTACTGCACACTGCCGTCTTTATCTCGATAAAAAGGCTGATTTTTCGGCTTAGTGCCCGCAAACACATAGTTGCCTGATTCGTCTTGTGCGTTTACTAAGTTCAGAAAGTTATTGGCAATTTCTTCCAGCTCACGCTTTTTGGCTTGTCTGTCTTCGACAGAGAGCGCACCGTTAATCATTTCCATCGTGAGACGTTTTGATTCGTCAGCGAAACTCTCTGCGTTGGCGATGTTCACTTCGTGGTTTTCTAAACGGTTACGTACTAAAACAATCGAGTTTAAATACTGCTGTATTTGCTCTTGTTGCTGACCGATATTCTGAACGTAATGCGCAGCCAAAGGGTCGTCACTTGGCTTGAGCAACTTCTTACCCGATGCAAGTTGTTCTTGGTTGTGATGAACCTTATTCTCTTGCCGACGCAAGTCATTTTGTACGGACTGATAGTTATGGAAACTAGAAATTCGGGTTAACACTTATTTCTTCTCCTTACCTCAGTTGTAAAATGGTGTTGAAGGTATCATTAGCAGCCTGCATCACACGTGACGACGCCATATAAGCCTGCTGAAATTTCATCATGTTGGCAGCTTCTTCATCTAAATTGACGCCGGAAATGGATGCCACACGTTCTTGTGCTGATTCGTGTTCCAGCTGAGCTACAGATGCCAAACGGTTAGCCGTTGCCGATTTTAGCCCCACCTCTGTATTTAGGTTGTGGTAAACATCAATCAAAGTACTCGACTTGCCATCCATCATTTTGTCGGTCTGCAACTGCTGCATTTTCCTCAAGTTGCCGTTACCACCAGGTGACGGTACTAAGTTGGCGGTAAATTTGTCGTTCAGCAGCGCGCCTTCCGAGAGTTCAAAGATCGTCGTATCACCATTTTTATATAACGGATGGCTCTTCGGCACTGAAATTTCGATGATTGGATTATCTTTATCCAACGGATAGTTATACTTATCGGATAACAAGTTTCCTTTGTTATCGGTAATCTTTAGCCACGCTTTGTCATGTTTTTCATCCGCGGGCTGAACCATCACCTCGAACTCTTTGACATCACCTGCTTCATGAATCTTGAATTTTGCACTGCCTTGAGCAAACGTGGTTGACGCTTCATAGCTTTGCGCCGCAATGGACTTCGCATCGTTGGTTTCCATTTTAATGATGGCAGCACCACTGCGGGTAGGACGCAACAATACTCGTTCGCCAGCGGCAAGGCCTTCACCAATCTGCACTCTCATCCCATCCAGCACGAAAGAAGAGTCCGACTGATCGATATCCAACTGAACCGGATCACCTTTCGGAGTCGTGACACTATACTGGTCGCCATCATAGCGCAGCGTATACTCCCCACCTTTGAGAGCCGAGATATCATCCACATACACGGCCACTTCTGCCTGAGAGTCAGGTGCGGCAGACACACGTGATTGCGCAACCAGCTCCGAGTTTATATCGGTAAATACGTCTTTACCGATTTTGCCATTGAGATCCAAACCTTGGGATTGCAATTGATTCACTTTGAATGAAAAGCCCGTAGCCAGCCTGCCCATCTCATCAAACAACTGGGGAATGTGCTGGTCACGCATATCAAGTAAAGCGCCAATTTTGCCGTCGATATCATCCGATTTAATCGCCTTAATACCATTCCCTTCCACCATGGCTAAACGTCGCTGGTGAACGTCTGGATAGCCATCAATCATTTTTAACTGACTGGCTTCGGTGCCAGACACTAAGGTGTGGCCATTACCAATGTGAACGTTAAACCCTTCTGCATTTTTACGTGGGGTGACCGTTACCTTGGTGTATTCAGACAGTTCCTTAATCAGTTTTTCATGTTGATCCATCAGATCATTGTGAGGCCCCGGAGTACGCATCATTAAACGGTGAGTATCGCGAACCTCTAACGCGATTTGATTGATACGCTCAATGCCCATATCCAACTTTTTGTTGGTCACATCAGACTGTAAACGCACTGTTTCATGGAAATCGTTCAATGTGTCAGAAAAGATTTTTGATTTTTCAAGCACCACTTTACGCGCGCCTAAATCATTTGGCGTGTCAGACATGGTTTTAACCGCATCAAACCATTCATTGAGGTTTTCGGGGATCTTCTTCGAGGTAACCGAGCTCAACATACCTGACAGCATATCGAGATTATCTTGGGTATCTACTTTGTTAGCATTGTTGGTTGACGCCAAGTTGAGTTCATTAACGGCAAACTGATCCCAAGAGCGGCGAACATTTTCCACATGCACGCCCATACCGTAAGTAGCCCCACCAAACTGGCGTGGATCGTTCGTACCTTGAACCACTGACTGACGACTGTAACCCTCTGTATTAACATTAGAAATGTTATGACCAGTGGTGTTCAACTGTCTCTGAGCAGTAAGCACACTTTGAGTACCTACATTCAGAAGATCTGACGCCATACATGCCCCCAAAAAACGAAAAAACCGGTAAAAGTCCGATCACTAATACAAACAAAGCAAAAGGTATGCCAAACAGGCACAAGGAGGAACTGTCGATAAAATAAAGGCTTGCTCAATGGCAAGCCTCAGAAATGAGAGAAAAACAACGGGGGACTACATGCTTTCTATTTTCTGTTGAACTTGCAGAACTTTATCCGCGTAGTCAGGGTCAGTTGCATAACCGGCGCGTTGAATATCACGAATGAATGACTCAGAATCGCCACGCTTTTGTAGCGCAACCTCATAACGAGGATTATCGTTTAAGAATCGAACATAATCATTGAAACTGTCTTGGTAGCTTGAGTATGAACGGAACGCCGCCGTTTCTTTCACTGGTGTATTATCATGAAACTCTAATGTTTGAGTGGTGACTTTACCCCCCTGCCAACTGCGATCAGCTTTGATATTAAATAGATTGTTGCTGCTGCCACGAGCGTTCTTGATCACTTTTTGTCCCCAGCCCGTTTCTAACGCGGCTTGAGCAAGAAGTAGCGATGGTTCTACCCCTAATGCTTTAGCTGCCTTTTCTGCATAAGGCTTCATTGAACTGACAAATGATTCTGGGGAATCGAATCGAGCCGGTACACTGTTAGAGCGAGATAATTCGCCAGATTCAATCAAGCGCTGCTCTATTTCACGTGCTTTTTGCGGGTCAACACGGCGATACTCCACGGCATTATTTGCCGCATCACGCACAGCGGTTTCACTCTTATCGTCACCCTGTCCTACTGTCAGCTGAGCCACAATCATATCTGCCAGCCCCATTGAACCCGAAGCACTCAACTCACTCGCCATCTGCTCATCCAACATCTGACGGTAAAACTTTTCGTTCTGACTGTTCATGAAGTTCGACTCGAAACCTTCGTTTGCTTCACGCATTGATTTGAGCATCATAGAGGTAAAAATGGATTCAAACTGACGCGCTGCTGCACGTAACGCTTCGTGATCGCCATCTTTACCCTCTTTTACTGCTTTCTGTCTTAGCGTATCGAGTGAGCTGATGTCGTGGATAAAGCCAATATCGTTAGGATTCTTAATCATTGTCGCCTCCTAATGACTTAGATGATGATCAACTGGCCTTCAATCGCACCAGCTTGTTTTAATGCCTGTAAAATCGCCATCAAGTCTGAAGGCGCAGCGCCGACTTCATTGACCGCGCGAACCAAATCATCCAACGTCAGGCCCGGCTCAAACTTGAACATCTTGCCCTGCTCTTCGTTTACTTCAATGTCAGAATCCGGAACGACAACAGTCTGGCCGCCCGAGAAGGCATTCGGCTGACTCACGCTGAGGTTTTCTTTGATGGAAACCGTCATACCACCATGCGTTACAGCTGCTGGCTTAAGGCGCACATGCTTACCGACAACAATGGTCCCCGTACGGGAATTAACGATGATTTTTGCGGCACTATCTGCTGGTTCGAATTCCAGGTTTTCAATCGCAGATAGAAACGCGACTCGCTGGCTAACATCACGTGGCGCGCGCACACGAACGGAAGTCGCATCGACCGGACTGGCCATTTGAGGGCCAAGGAAATTGTTAACCGCATCGGCCATATGTTGAGCCGTGGTGAAATCAGACTCTAGCAGGTTGAAAGTGATGTAGTCGCCGCGACCAAATGGGTTAGGAATTTCTCGCTCTACCGTCGCACCACTAGAGATAAGCCCCACTGTTGGGTTATTGCCAACTATCTTTGAGCCATCGGCACCTTCCGCACTGAAGCCACTGACAACCAGATTACCTTGTGCAACGGCATACACCTGACCATCTAAACCTTTTAAGAAGGTTTGTAGCAACGTACCACCACGCAGGCTTTTCGCACTACCGATGGATGATACGGTGACATCGACTTGCTGACCTGGCTTAGAAAAAGGCGGCAATGTTGCCGTTACCATCACAGCGGCAACGTTTTTGATTTTTGGCTTGGTGCCCGGCGGCATTTGAATGCCGAAGTTTTGCAGCATGGCCGCGAAGCTTTGTTCCGTAAACGGATTGGACTCGCCGGTACCTGGTAATCCTGAAACTAAACCATAACCCACAAGTTGGTTGCTACGAACCCCTGCCACTTGCGCGACGTCTTTGATGCGTGCGGCTTGAGCAGCAGTTGAAAACAGGGCAACACTCAGGAGGAGTAAAAAGATTTTTTTCATGCTTACCTATCTCTAGCAGTTAAATTGCCGCCGTGCGGCATCTTAAAGCGCTACATTAAAGAATCGTGCCAAGAACCCCGGCTCTTGCATATCTTGTTGCAAACCCGTCCCTGAATACTGAATGCGGGCATTCGATACGCGGTTTGAAGCGATTGTATTATCAAAATTGATGTCATCAGGGCGAATGGTGCCACTCAAACGAATGTACTCATCACCCGTATTCAGCGTCATCCACTTCTCGCCGCGGATAACCAGATTACCGTTAGCCAGTACTTCGATCACTTCGACAGTAATGTAACCGCTGATACTGTTACTCTGTTTCGCTGAAGAGTCCCCCACAAAGCTGTTACTGCTGTTCAAGTCGTAAGAAAAGTTATAATTGCCGCCGACTTGCAGTTCTTGCCCACCGACAGACAGCGGGTCCATGGTCGAATCGTTGCTTTTCGATAAATCCGCGTTAGCACTCTTGGTCGCGCTCGTGGTTTCATCTAACGTGACAGTGATGATGTCGCCAATACCACGAGGCTTGGAGTCGTCATAAAGATCAGTTATGTGTTCTGAACTGAATAATGAACCTGTTGCCGCAGCATAGTGTTCCGGCTTCTGTTTTGGATGGATTGGAGCCCATGCAGGATCGCCAGCCACCGGATCACTTCTGCCGCGTAAAGTGTCGACAATGCCACTGCTGTCTTCTGATTTATCACCTTCGACCGCGTCAACCACCGTTGTTGCTTGAGAGACTTCATCGGTTTCAATCGGCTCTAACATGGCACAGCCAGACATGGTGCTGATGAGCACAAGCAGGTAAATACGCTTCATCACAAGCTCCTTCTTAATCACGATGATTAACCGTTAAAGCTGTTGGTTAACGAAGCTCATCATCTTATCGACGGACGAGATCACTTTAGAGTTCATTTCATAAACTCGCTGCGCTTCGATCATATTGACCAACTCTTCGGTCACGTTAACGTTCGACGCTTCCAGCATGGATTGGCGTATTTCACCCAAACCGTCCAGCCCTGGTACACCTTCTTGCGGGTCACCGCTTGCACCAGTCGGTAAGTACAGGTTCTGGCCAATTGGCTCAAGGCCGCCCGGATTGACGAAATCGGTGATTGTCAGCTGACCGACGACTTGGTTGTCTTGCTGACCACGAACACGGACAGATACTTCACCGTCCGTACCAACAGTGATTGAGATTGCATCTTCAGGAATGACAATTTCTGGTTCTACTGGGTAACCAGAACCTGACGTCACTAGGGTGCCTTCACCGTTCAGCGTAAATTGACCATTACGCGTATAACCGATGTTGCCGTCCGGCAACGTCACCTGAAAGAAACCATCGCCTTCCACCATCATATCTAAGGCATTAGTGGTGGTTTGTGCGTTACCGTGGGTGTGCACTTTTTGCGTGGCAACCACTTTAGAACCCGCGCCCAGCATCAAACCACTAGGTAACTCTGTGTTCTGCGAAGACTGGCCACCCGGCTGATTAATGTTCTGATAAAACAAGTCTTCGAATACGGCACGGCTCTTTTTATAGCCAACCGTTGAGGCGTTCGCTAGGTTGTTTGAAATCGTTGCGATATTGGTTTGCTGGGCGTCTAAACCGGTTTTACTAACCCATAGTGCTGGATGCATTGTGAACCTCTAACTCTGTTAACTCATACGAAGCAGTGAATCTGAAGACTTATCCATCTCTTCAGCGGTGCTCATCATCTTGACTTGCATTTCAAATTGACGCTGAAGGTCAATCAGTGCCGTCATTTCACCTACGGCATTGACGTTACTACCTTCAATGGCACCCGTTTGGATACTGATGGTTGCGTCTGCTTCGTAAGGCTGGTTTGGAGTTTTATGGCGAAATAAGCCATTGGTGTCTTTAAATAAGTTTCGATCTTCAGTTTTTACAAGCTTGATACGATCAACTACTTGTAATTCTTCTGCCGGTGCACCTTGCGGCAGTACAGAGATGGTGCCGTCACGACCGATTTCAATTTTAGAGAGAGGAATAGGCAACGTAATCGGTGCATCATTCTCACCCAGTACAACGTGGCCACTTGCGTTAGTCAGTAAACCATTTTGATCGACTTTTAAGTTACCGTTACGGGTCAACCCTTCTTTGCCAGTATGGTCTAAGACGGACAGCCAACCACTGCCTTCGATAGTAATATCTAAATCGCGACCAGTGGTGATCACACTGCCTTGAGCAAAGTTATGTCCTGGACGCTCAGTCATGCTAAACACTCGTGAAGGATGTCCTTCACCATAGGCTTGCATCGAACGAGCTTGTGCCAAATCAGCACGAAAACCTGTTGTGCTTACGTTGGCCAGGTTGTTGGCACGCAATTGCAAGGCCTGCATGTTTTGCTTGGCGCCGCTCATTGCGAGAAACAGTGCGCGATCCATAAATTACTCCCTAAAGTCCTCTGTACTTGAGAGTAAAAGCAATACTTATGCCAAAGTGAAATAGGCTTAGTATTCAATACATTAAGCTAAACACAAAAGGTACGGAGGCAATTTTTCGAGAATGAACAAGGAAAGAGGCAAGCTTTTGATCCGCTAAGCGGCAATAGCGGCAACTTGGAGATCAAATTATGCTTAGCCCAAAATGAGGTTTTTTGGGCTAAGCATCAGATCAATATCATGAGGCAATCAAGTGAGCCGCCAAGAAGCGTCACTTGATAAAGCAGATTATCGGGCTATCGCCCTAGCGCCCTAGCGGATCTGCAAGATATTTTGTTGTAGCTGGTTATGCACTTCTAACGAACGGGAGTTAGCCTGGAAGTTACGCTGAGCAGAAATTAGGTCTACCAGCTCCTGAGTCATGTCAATGTTTGACTGCTCCAGTACACCGTTATTGAGGGTACCAAACGAACCTTTATTGGATTCGCCCCAGATTTTGTCACCAGAGAACTGAGTTGAGTCCCACTGAGTGCCGCCTTTCTTATCCAGACCTTGCTCATTAGGAACACGAACTAGAGCGACGCGACCCAAGGTAACGTTTTCACCGTTTGAATATGTACCTAAAACGCTGCCGTTTTCATCAAAGTCAACTTTCGTCAGGAAGCCCGTCGTTGCACCATCTTCATCAAACTTGGTCAGTTCAAATGGCGCCGCAAACTGTGTGGCAGAACCCAAACCAAAGTTAAGTGTTTGAGCGGGATCAGCACCATTCAAATTCATAGGAGAGGTGTTTGTAGCCTGATCACCTAACGCAACAGAAGTAATTGGATTGCCACTATTCAAACTTGCCAAGGTACCATCGTTATTGAATTTCATGGTGTGACCAACATGACCTGTTGCCGTTTGAGCATCACCTGCCGCAACGTCAAGCGGCTTCTCACCGTCTTTATCCGTTACCGTGTAGTAGGTATTCCAGGTATTCGGTTGAGTCTGATCTTTCAAGTAGTAGGTAGTTAACTTGTAAGACTGGCCCATTGAGTCATAAATGGTTGAAGACGTTGAACGGTTGTAAGTATCAGGATCAGAAAAATCAAACTGCATTGGATCTTTCAAATCACCGTTAGCTGGTAAGTTTACGCCTACTTCAATATTCGCTGTCTGTTTTGGCTTACCAAACTCGGCTGGAATATTGATTGGCTGTGGCTCATAGGATGACACCTCACCAGATTCAGGGTTTACCTGATAACCTAGCAGGAACTCATCGTTCGCCGTTACCATGTAGTTGTCTTTATTCAAATGGAACGCACCGTTACGTGTCATTTCATTTTGCTGTGGAATCAGGCGGTCTTTCGCCACGGCGAAGAAACCCGTTCCTGATACGCGCAAGTCCATCGGGTTATTAGTGTAAACACTTGACCCTTCATGGAACTGCTGTGCAACCTGGCTGGCTTGAACACCGCCACCCGGGGTGGTTTTGGCGTTGGTGAACAAAGAGCTTGAGTATACATCCGCGAACTCGGCACGAGATTCTTTAAAGCCATACGTATTGGCGTTCGCAATGTTGTTACTGGTGGTGTTCAAATCCAATTGAGCGGAGGACAAACCGCTTAAAGATACATATGACATTCCAAAGTCTCCTGATCTCGCGTGTTATGCGTTACGCTTTGCCGACTTCCAATACTTCTGCAAGTCGAACTGGCGATTCAAAACCCGCCAGATTGAGTAATACGTTTCCGTCGCCCTTGCCTAGCAATACACTGTTTACATTGGCGTAAGTGGAGACTGGAAACTCTTGCGACTCCCCATCAACTAAGCCAGATGCTTTCACTTTGTATTTACCAGCAGGCAATGGATTCCCGCTTTCATCATTACCGTCCCAGAGTACACGGGTGTCACCGGCTGGTTTCGCCCCTACCTCAAAAGTACGAACCAATTGGCCTGCTTCGTCTTCTACACGAACAAATAAATTGTCGATAGACTGCGAAAGCTTAACCATTGCTGCCATCGGTGCTTCGTCTTGCTTCACACCCGCTGCGCCGGGAACCAACACATCTCGCCCAACCAGAGAGGAAGCTTGTAGTGCTTGGTTCGATGTCATTGAAGAGTTCAAACTCTCAAACTGAGTGTTCATTTTTCCAATGCCATCGACGGTCGCAAATGACGCCATTTGCGCAATCATCTGGTCATTACTGACTGGCTTAAACGGGTCCTGCTGAGATAATTGCTTAGTGAGTAAAGATAGGAAGTCTTCCTGTTTCAGGTCTTGCTTACCTGTACTCTCTTCCGCTTTTTTGTTCTCTTGTAGGCTTTTGAGCTGGTCGATGTAGGACAAGCCGCTTTGACCAACGTTATTAAATCCGGCCATACGCTACCTCCTTATCCTTATTGACCCATCTGCAGCGTACGCAGCAGCATTTGTTTACTTGAGTCGGCAACTTGAACATTGGTTTGATATGCGCGAGAAGCCGAAATCATGTTTGCCATTTCTTCCATTACATTAACGTTTGGCTTGTAGATATAGCCTTCTTCGTTAGCAAGGGGATGATCAGGGTTGTACTCCGCATTTAACGGTTTATCACTTTCTACAATTCCCAACACTTTCACTGGCACGGTATTGCCACCACGCATGGCGTTACTTAATTCAGCACCAAATACCGCATGACGCGCTTTGTAAGTGTCTTTCGCAGAGCTGCTGACACTGTCGGCATTCGCCAAGTTGCTTGAGGTAGTATTCAGACGAACAGACTCAGCGCTCATTGCGGAACCTGTCACATTGAAAACGTTAAATAAGCTCATCTAAATTAATCCCCTTTGATTGCCTTGGTTAAGTTCTTAAATTTGCCACCTAGAAAGTCGAGCGATGCTTGGTGTCTGATTTGGTTTTGCATGAAAAGGTTACGTTCTAAATCCAAATCTACCGTGTTGCCATCACCCGTATCAGGTTGGGTAGGAAGACGATATAACTTGTCCCCTGTCAACGTTGTAGTGGCAGGAATATGCCGACCATCGGTTCGCTTAAGACTAATACTTGCCCCAGATGTTGCCGCTTGTAATTCCTTTGCAAAGTCTAAACCTCTTGCCTTATAACCAGGTGTATTTGCTTGCGCGATGTTGGTGGAAATCACCTCAGCATTACGCTCACGTACGCCCACCGTGTGTTGGTGGATGCCTAGTGCATTGTCAAAAGATATAGCCATGTTTGCCTCTACAATTAGAACTGACCGGTATAAACAACTAAAAAGCAATTACTATGCCAAAAACTGGCACACGTTTACGGCTAAAAGTTATCGATGCTTTGGATTGCAATAGGTAAGCCAAGGTGATTGATGGAATGTCAGTGTCAATTCACTTGGCTTAAGCGTAAAGATACCTGTGTTTTACGGTGCAGGCAAAAATGGTACAAGGCACATACAAAAAGCCTGACGCGAAGTCAGGCTAAATATTGGCTGTATCAGCGAATAGATGAGACTCTTTAAGCTTCTAATCTATTTCAATTTATAAATGATACCCGGGTTACAACGCACCATTTCAAAACGATCTGTCAGCCCGGTTAGAGATTCAGATGCCCCCAGCAGGAGATAACCGCCCGGGTTTAGCTGATTTGCCATTTGATTGAGTACTTTGGATTTCATCTCCGGGGAGAAATAAATCAGTACATTACGGCAAAAGATAATGTCAAACTTGCCCACCAGCGCGTAGCTGTCGAGCAAGTTTTGCGGGCGAAAGTTGACCAGACGCTTTACATTGTCTTTCACTTTCATGCGGCCATCTCCGTTATCTTCAAAAAAAGTACGACGACGTTCCGGAGAGAGGCCACGACCCAACGCTAAATTGTCGTACACACCAACGCGACACATCTCCAGCATACTGGTCGAAATGTCGGTCGCGGTGATAGAAACGCTTGGCAATAATCCCGGTTTACGCTGCTGCGTTTCCAAAATCGTCATCGCGATGGAGTACGGCTCTTGACCTGATGAGCTGGCAGCTGACCAAATTTTAATTGGGCGTTTGTTTGCCGCGACTTCCGGCAATAATTTCTCAGCTAAAACTGTGAACGGATACGTATCTCGAAACCACAGCGTTTCGTTGGTTGTCATCGCATCCACAGCCGCAATACGTAGCTCCCGATTGCGGCCGGAGACCACATCACGCAGTAAATCAGACAACGAAGCGAGCTTGAACTTGGTCACTAACGGACTTAATCGGCTGCGCACTAAGTACTGCTTACTATCGCCGAGCACAATGCCACATTGCGCTTCGAGAAAACGGCTAAAGTCACGATAGTCTTGATCGCCAATTGTAATAGCAGTCATTAATGTCTCTTTATTGTATTAATGCAGATTTAACCGCGTTACCCAGCTCGTCTGGGTTAAATTTCGCAATGAAGGTGTTCGCTCCCACGCGATCAACCATAGCTTGGTTAAATACGCCACTTAAGGAAGAGTGGAGAATAACATAAAGATCCTTCAAATCCGCATTTCTGCGAATTTCAGCGGTTAGGGTGTAACCGTCCATTTCTGGCATTTCGATATCAGAAATCACCAAAGAGATTTGCTCGTAGATGTCCCCTTCCTTCGCCATTTCAAGTAAGGTCTTGTATGCTTCTTTACCATCTTTCACCGACAACACCTCGAAACCTATCGAACGGATAGCTCGCTCCAGTTGTTTACGTGCAACGGTAGAGTCATCGGCAATCATGATACGGCGTACAATAGGTTTTATCTGCTCCGCCTGAGCGATTTCTTCACCAATCGAAGCGTCCATCGTCTCATCCACTGGCGCGATTTCAGCCAATACTTTTTCCACATCGAGAATTTCAACCAGCTCGTTATCAATGTTGGTTACCGCCGTCAGGTAATGCGCTTTGCCCGCGCCTTCTGGAGGCGGCAAGATGGCTTCCCAGTGCATGTTTATGATGCGCTCAACCGAAGACACCAAAAACGCTTGGATGGTACGGTTAAACTCAGCAATCACCACAAAACACTTATCGATGTCAGTAGTTGGACGGCCACCAATTGCCAGGCTCAAATCAATCACTGATACGGTATGGCCACGGATATGAGCGACACCTTTTACTAACGGGTGCAGATTGGGCATCACTGTCAGCTTTGGACATTGCAGCACTTCTCGAACTTTAAACACGTTAATGCCGTAACGCTGACGCCCCATCAATCTAAAGGTCAACAATTCCAATCGGTTCTGACCGACGAGTTGCGTACGCTGATTCACTGAGTCAAGAATCCCCGTCATATGCTCATCTCCATCTCAAACTTTTTGTTTTTAAATGATACTCTACCACTGGCAAGCATTGTTCCAGGGAGACCTTATGGCGTATTTCACTATCACTTCGACCACATTGACTAAGGCAGTATGTAGATCGGTATTCACAAAGTACGCTAAGGTTATCGGCATTTTGCTCAGTATATTTAGCTTTTTTGTTCATTCAGCCACTGAGAATCAGATCGAACAGATAAAAATGGCGGCAGAACAACATGTTTTAGCCACCGTCGAGCAACCTGCAGGCGGTGAGTTAACCGTCAATGCAGCAAACATCGACTCTCGAATTAAGGCCACCGATTGCCCAGATCCTCTCGACACATCAGCTTCTACCACCAGCAACACGCGCAGCAATATTAATGTGTTGGTTGAATGCCCATCTGATGACTGGAAAGTCTATGTCCCTGTGCGTATATCGGTTTCAGTCCCGATGATCGTGAGTACCCGCCAACTTGTCCGTGGAGAAATCATCAGCGCCTCAGACGTCACCACCTCGATGATTGAATTACAACGCTTTCGCAAAGAGGGCTTTACCGACCATTCTCAAGTCGTGGGGGCTAAATTAAAACGTAGTGTTCGACTTGGAGATGTCGTTGAGCGTAATGATGTGTGTGTTGTGTGTCGTAACGAGAGAGTGACGATTCAAGCCGTAAAAGCGGGGATGACGATCTCGACCCAAGGCACCGCATTGCAAGACGGCGCGGCTGGCGATCAAGTGAGAGTGAAAAATGATAAGTCACAACGTATAATAGAAGGCATAGTGACTGGCATTGCGGAAATCACCGTCAACTTTTGACCTTCGGCGAACAACAGCATGAGATGAAAATCGATCAATAAAAGTGCACAAAATGATTAAAGTTATTTTGGCGTTGGTCGATAGTCTGAGTACCAGTATTACGATACAAGGCAAAGGTTAAACATGGCAGGTATAGATAATATACGTTCAGGTCAGATGATGACGACTAATAAAAGTCGCGCGCCTGCACGTAATGACTCGAATGCGACCAGCACAGCTGAGTCGCAGAAAGTGTCTTCACAACAAAAAGATGCAGTATCATTGAGCCAACAAAGTAAAGATGTCAATAAACTCCAGAAGGATATGGCAGCTTCCCCGGCTTATGACAGTGCGAAAGTAGCAGCAATCAAAGAAGCAATCGCAAACGGCTCATACAAAGTTGACCCAGAAAAACTGGCCGACAATATGATTAAGCTTGAAAGCGAATTGCAAGGCAAGATCTAACTGACTTAGGCTCAAGGTAAGTATTCATGGCAGCATTAGTCGATCTCGTAAACTTCCAACTAGAAAATGCAAAAGCACTTTCTGTCGTTTTACGTCAGGAAACACAAGCCATCACTGCGCGTGTTTCTGCTGATATCGAACGTATTGCCAAACAGAAGATGACACTCATTGATCAGTTAAAGACCACTGATCAGCGTATCGCCTCTCACCCGCACGTCAATCAACTTACCGAAGATGAACACCTAAGTCAGGTGGTAAACCAGATCCAATCCATCGTTATTGATTGCCAAGACGTCAATAAAATGAACGGCGAATCGCTCAATCGAGCACAACTGAGCTTCAGTAAGCTCAATAACATGCTTCAACGCACCCACGGTAAAGTCGGTATGACTTACAACGCTGGAGGCCAAACTCACACCATTTCGACTTTAGGCACCAACATCAAAGCCTGAGTTTTACTCTTCGTTGTACCTATCGTTTATCTACTCTGAGTTACGCGCATAAAAAACGCCCCATTGTTACCAATGAGCCGCCAAAGAGATTATCTGAGGTTACTTAAGTATTAGAACAGAGTCTGCTGACGCTTCTCAGGCACCTGCTGCACTTCACCATAGTCTCGTAGCTTATCCATTTTGCGGATATCAAGACGAAGCTCTGTTACATAACTGTCTTCAACCAAGTAACTTCGCACCACTTCCGCTCCGCGAATAACACCATCCACTGCACCGGTTGTGCTTTCAGTTCCTAAACGCTGATCTTGTAACTCAGCTCGGCCACTGACACGCATGCCATAGACCTGCTCTGCCAGTTCACGATAGGCATCAATCTTGGATGCGCGCATTGCTCGAACACGTTTTTCTTCCACAGTGCGACCGGTTTGTTCACTCACGCTCGCATAACCTACTGCCACTAGCAGTTCATCCTGTCGCATCTGCTGCAATGGTTGGCAACCCACCAGCACCAAGGTGGCGATAATAAATAATAACTTTTTCATGGCTCTATCCTATGGGCGGAGAATCACTGTGTATGGCTGACGAATCGTCGGGTCTGAACGAATCAGCACACCATCTTGAGTACGAATACTGTTCAACGTATCTAAGTCGCGTCCAATGCGATCCGCAGGCAAGAAGCCTTGTGCCGTTGCTACGACAATTCGGCTTTGCATCCCCACTACGCGGGCGTTTACAAGCACGCCACCTTCTTGGCGTAGCATAGTGCCAGTTAATACGTATTGGATTTCTTGCTCTTTAGCAAGATCTTTCCAGTCTCGGCTCAGTGCAAAGTCACCTTGCTGAGTGACTTGAATCGAGCCCGTCGTTTTGAAGTCCACCACTTTAAACCCACGGCGCTGGAACTGATGGATGAATCCTTCAGATACCGAATTCCCCAACCAATTTGTCGCATCCATATTTTGTAAATCAACGAATGATGTGATCGCAATAGGCGTACGCGCAGAGACCGCTACGTTAGAAATCATCAACTCTTCCGTCATGCTTTCGATAAAAAAGTCCATCGTATGACGTGGGCTGTCCATCAGCATGAACTGGCTGCCTGAATAGGGTTCTTTACCATTGTAAATCGGTGAATACGCGCACGATGTCAAAAGCGTCATCATCGATGCGGCAACAAGCCATTTTTTCATGGATTGATTCTCCAGATAATCTTGGGTGTCACTGTTCCTTATCATTCATGACAAGAAACGAAATCTTGGAACAGTCTTTGCTTTTCTTTTGCCTGTCCAAACTAGAAAGCGCTACCAAACTTCACTGATGTTTGTTTTAGCAATATTTATACCTGAACGGTCGCAAGCCATGAAAAAAATATTAATTAGCGTGTTTTCAATTACTTTCGTTCTACTTCTGCCTTTTCGTGCAGTCGCCGCGTGGTACGAAGTGACAGGCGTTGCCACGATCGTTTCTTCCGACGATGCGGCAAGGCTACACGCCTTAGAGGATGCGCTTTTTAAAGCCGTCAACTTTTCGGGGGCAGATATTGGCAGCATCAGTAATTTAATGCCGCTATTAGAAGAAAACCGCAAAGAGTACCAGTTCACTAACCATGAAGTACGGTACATTCTGGTCGAATCAGAGCGAAAGAGAAGTGGAAAGATGGAGATGAAGCTCCGTGTCGACATCTATCCATCGGCAATGGGTTGCCACACGGCTCAATACAAAAAAACAATCCTCGTAGGCAATATTGATGTCGCTTCTCCCCAACAAGCCGTGATGGGACAAATTTATCAAGTTGGCGATGACTTTAGTCACGTTGTGAATCGTCAGCTCGATCAGACCTCGCACAGTTTCGTTTCTGTGGGCACAACCGACTACTCGATTAGCCGAAACTACCCTGATCGTACTCAGATGATTGCTGAGGATAATGGGGCACAGTACATCATTGGAGGGGTAATCACTGACTTAACCGCGACGATTGAATCTAAAGTACTAAAAGATGACATCATCAACCGCCAGTTTGCCTTAGAGATGAAAGTTTATGATGGTAAAACCGGCCATGACGTCTTTTACAAAACCTACCGCGAAGTGGCTCGCTGGCCGTTTGCCAAAACCAGTCAGGTCGACACACGAAGTGCTCGATTCTGGGCATCTACTTATGGTGAAATGCTGCTGCGCGTGAGTCGTAACATCATGTTAGATTTGGAATCTGAACTCTCTTGTAAGATAACTTTACCTGAGGTAGTTGCTGTCTACGGTAACACCGTTACCATGGATTTAGGCCGTATGCATGGTGTTAAAGAAGGCGACAAATTACAATTGTGGCACACCGCTTCTTTTATCGACCAAAGCGGTTTACCACGTAACAAAGTATCGCAAAGCGAAGTGACATTAACCGTGTCGCGTGTTTATGAACACGAAGCAGAACTGATTATCGATCAACCCAATCTGTCATCAAGCGTTCAAATTGGCGATGTAATGAACAAGATACTCTAAAAGACAACATTAGGTCTTGAGATATGCGTACTTTTGAATATTATAGGTGACGCATCTTATTTGATTATACCAATGAGTACTTGGTATTACGCCCTCATGGCACAGCTGGATAGCGCAGTCCCCTCCTAAGGGACAGGTCGTAGGTTCGAATCCTACTGGGGGCGCCACATCAGAACCTTAGTTCGCCATTGAACTAAGGTTTTTTCTTTCCTCTTAACCTGATATCACTCGAGACAGATCTCTAGAAGCTCACTCAGTGTCCAGCGTCTATTTCAAGAACATTCAGTGGCAGATCTAAATCAATTTGAAAGACAGCTATTTACAGTTTTATATTTTATGACTTTAATTATTGATGAGTTTTGCTTACCCTTTTTGGCTATTAATAAGAATATTAGTTAGCGCTATGTCTAAGAGCAATTTAATTACCAATACCGGACACCGTTTCATATCTAAAGGCAAAACAGCCTTTAAGATCCACATTCACACCCCAGAGGATACGGTACTTCACCGCTCTGTAGGGTTCGTGCGCATTGGAGAGGAGAAGGGACTAAAGAAAGCCATTAAGTTGAGAAATGAATTGGGCCTGCAGATGTGGGGCAAGTTTTGGCGGCGTCTTTTGAAAGATCCTTATCTGATGACAAGATTACCGCACAGTGTTGAACCGAAAATCGTTCATAAACCCAATCCAACACTCGAGAACCCAGACAATCGAGACACTTGTTACATTGCCAAGTGGCGTGAATTTAACGAACACGGAGAATATAAGTACAAGACGGTCGTGCGCTCAATCAGTAAATACGGCAAGCTTGCCGCATACATGCAAACCAAAAAAGCACTGCTGGAAGCACACAAGGAAAATCTGGAAATACTCACCTTTATGGGACGACTAAACAGCATCGATCTTAAATAACCCACTTTATCGAACTGTTTTTCCGATCTAATACTGTCGAGCACAACAAAAGTTAACTGACACTAGATGCAAAAATGCCCCAAAGCGCGAACGCTTTAGGGCATTTAAATTCAGGACTCTATTTGTTCAAATAGAAACTTATTGCTGAACTTGGTATTCGAACTCAGGAACAATCACTTCTACGCGACGGTTTTGTTGACGACCTTCAAGAGTGTCATTTGATACGATAGGGTTGTTTTCACCTTCGCCACGAGCTTGGATACGTGATGAGTCGATGCCTCGCTCAACCAAAGCGTTTGCTACAGACTCCGCACGTTGCTCAGAAATCTTTTGGTTGTAAGATGCGGCACCAGACGTATCTGTGTAACCAACCACTTCAACGTTAGCTTGTGGGTATTCGTTTAGGAAAGCAACCAGCTTATCTAGTTTTGATGCGCTTTCTGCTTTAAGCGTTGCGCTGTTTACATCAAAGCTACCCGTACCCATAGTTTGAGTTTCGAAGGTTTTCGTTACAACGATTGGCTCTTCTACCACAACCACCTCTTCAACGATTGGCGCTTCTTCAACAACTGGCTCTTCGCTGCCACCGAACTTGAATGAAACACCTAGCGTCGCAGTATTGCCTGTTGCGCGTACAACATCGTTGTTGATGTCAGTGATAGTTTGGTATTCTGCACGAGCGGTAACATTACGGCCTAGGTTAAACTCAAGACCTGCAGCACCAAGGTAAGAGTAATCATCTTTACCATCGAACATTACGTACGCGCCACCCACTTTACCGTAAAGTGCGATATCTTCAGTGATTGGTAAGCTGAATTTAGGTGCAAGCGTGATAGCTTCTACGTGACCACCAAAAGACGTGTTATCAAAATCACCAACGTTGTCGAAACCTGCTTCAAAGGCAATGTAGTCGTTGAACTCGTAACCAACAAAAGCACCAAGAGTCGAGTCATCTTTATCGCAAGATTGACCTGCTACACAAGCATCTTCCAACCAAGATTTACCCATTTTACCGCCAACATAAACTTCGGCTTGAGCTGCTGATGCCATAAGTAAAGATGCTGAAATTACCGCTGCTAGTTTTTTCATTATTGATTCCTATAAAGAATTACTTTTATTAGTTCTCGAAATGCGTCGCCGACTGACGTTGTATTCCAATTTGATTCATTCCTTGAGCGTATTACCGAAGCCAACCATGTGCATGTCTATGCAAATTAATTATCAAAGGTTGCTCGGGTAGCATTCCTATACAGTGATCAGAACCGCTATCTGCGTCTCACTGACGAGATGCACTATAACGCTAAGAAATCTCAAGAAAAATCCCAAAACTGTCAATTTAGTGTCATCAAAACCACAAACATTATGTGACACAGAGCACCTAAAGCCTAACACCACAAAGACGCAAACGTTTGCTTCAGAGGTTACAACAGAAGAACTAATGCAGATAACTGTCTCTATGTTGAGACAACATTTAGGGAACTTTATAGATAGTAGATATTAATCAGAAGGATAGTATAAAAATCAGCCATTAAATTTTCATCAAAAAGCATGGCTTTTGATTACAAATTATTATCAAAAAAACAACACACCCAGACCAACTGAGCATGTTTATAAGCAAAGACGATTTACCCCTTCGCTTTGATTATGATCTCAGGACATAAAAAAACCGCGGAAATTGCCGCGGCTTTTTGAATTGTTATGCACTTTAGTTATGCATTAGCTTCACGTTGAGCGATAAACGCTAGAGCCATTTTGATGCGAGCAATACAACGCTCTTGACCAATTAGCGCCATAACGGCGTCAACAGATGGAGACTGACCACCGCCTGTTACTGCTACACGTAGCGGCATACCAATTTTGCCCATGCCGATTTCTAGCTCTTCACAAACGGCTGTGATTACACCATCTTTGATGCTTTCAGTTGTCCACTCAGTTAACGCTTCTGCTTTTGCAAGTGCTAGCTCTAGAGGCTCTTTTGCTACACCACGTAGGTGTTTCTTCGCAGCGCCCGCTTCAAACTCAGAGAAATCTTCGTAGAAGTAGCGAATTTGCTCAGCCAGCTCAACAAGTGTATTACAACGCTCACCAACCAACTTGATCACTTCAGTGATTGCTGGCCCGTTAGTAATGTCCAACTTCTGTTGGTCTAGGTGCCATTGTAAGTGCTCTGCAACGTACGCTGGATCCGAGCTCTTGATGTAGTGGTTGTTTAGCCACTGCAGCTTATCCGTGTTGAATGCAGACGCTGACTTAGATACGGCGTCCAGACTGAACAAGTTAATCATTTCTTCTTGAGTGAAGATCTCTTGGTCACCATGAGACCAACCTAAACGAACCAGGTAGTTGTTTAGTGCGGTTGGCAGGTAACCCATATCGCGGTACTGCATTACCGACACCGCGCCATGACGTTTAGACAGTTTCGCACCGTCGTCACCCAGGATCATTGCACAGTGAGCAAATGTAGGTACTGGTGCACCTAGTGCTTCGTAGATGTTGATTTGACGAGGTGTATTGTTGATGTGGTCTTCGCCACGAACAACATGCGTAATGCCCATATCCCAGTCATCAACCACAACACAGAAGTTGTACGTTGGTGAACCATCGGTACGACGAATGATCAGGTCATCCATTTGCTCGTTGCGGATTTCGATACGGCCACGGATTTGATCTTCAAATACAACACTACCCTCTTTCGGGTTGCGGAAACGAATTACGCAAGGATCACCATCTTTCGCCGCATCGTTTGCCGCTTTGATTTTAGGGTGGTTTGCGTCGTAGCGAGGCATTTCTTTGTTCGCTTCTTGCTCTGCACGAATCTCATCCAGTAGCTCTTTAGATGCGTAACATTTGTATGCTTTGTCTTCCGCAACCAGCTTATCAACCATTTCGTTGTAACGGTCAAAACGTTGCGTTTGGTAGTAAGGACCTTCATTCCACTCCAGACCTAGCCATTCCATACCTTCCAGAATCGCATCAACTGCTTCTTTAGAGTTACGCTCAAGGTCTGTATCTTCGATACGCAGAACGAATTCACCACCTTGGTTTTTAGCATATAGCCAAGAGTACAGTGCCGTACGCGCACCACCAACGTGTAGATAGCCAGTTGGGCTAGGAGCAAAACGAGTTTTAACCGTCATTTGAGTTCCTTAGGGTTAATGTTCAACGAGAGGGTTCTCGTTGTATTGTCAAGGATAAAAGTGGCGACATTTTACCACCGTAAGTCAATACTACAATCCTTCCGTGTTTATATACCTAAATAACCACTGGCTATATGGTCCAGCGAAAATATCTTCATTGATAACAAACCTTGACCTTACCCTTGCAGTAAGGTTTAAGCTCGTTGTATTACGATTAATGAGGACAAGTTATGAATCAGTTTGTAGTACCGTTATCAGGGCTTAACTGCATGGGCTGTGCAAGAAAAGTTGAGAAGACTTTACATGCAAATCATAGTGTAGAGATCCTCAACTTGTCTCCGACCTCTGTAGAAATCAAAACCGATGCCTCTTTAGAAGAGATTGTTGAATCTATTGAGTCCTTGGGCTATCAAGCTGGTCACACTTATGACTTAAATTTGTCCGGGTTAAGCTGTGGCGGCTGCGTCAAAAAGCTCTCTTCTTTATTAGAGTCAAATTCAGACGTTATCTCATTTGAAGCTTCGACGACGCAATTAACTATCCGAACTCTTCTTTCTGAGCAGCAAGTGATCGACCTTGTCGCAAGCTTGGGCTATACCGCGAATAAAGAACTCATCACAGGCACCGAAAGAACAGAAGCTAAAAGTGCAAAGCCTGAAGATGAAATCCAACCGGCACAAAGCGAAGCAGCAGATAACCAACTGGAAGACATTCCACCAGCCAACAGCGCTCAACTGCAAATGTTAATCCATGAAATGACCTGTGCAAGTTGCGTTTCTTCAGTCGAAAAAGCATTAACTAAGGTTGAAGGCGTAGAAAAAGCTCAGGTAAATCTTGCTGAACAAAGTGCTTTGGTGTTCGCGACTCACGATTCAGAAGACTTACATCAGGCGATTGTCGAGTCGGTAAAACAAGCAGGATACCAAGCGGAGATCCTACAAGACGCCGCAACACAACAAGAAAAGCAAGCACAGCAGCAATTGGCACAGCAAAAACGCTTTAAATTTGATGCTATTGCAGGGTTAGTGGTTGGTGCTCCTTTAATGCTGTGGGGCGTGGCTGGCGGTAACATGATGATCCGCGACACCAGCGACCAGTTCGTTTGGGGCGCAATCGGTCTTTTATGTTTGTTGCTTCTGGCAACTGCTGGTCGCCACTTCTTCAGCAACGCTTGGTTAGCGGCAACTCACAAACGCGCGACTATGGATACACTTGTCGCATTAGGTACTGGTGCTGCATGGTTTTACTCCATGCTCGTCGTGGTTTTCCCAAATTGGTTCCCGCTCGCATCACGTCACGTCTACTTTGAAGCAAGTGCAATGATCATTGGTTTGATTTCTCTTGGCCACTATATAGAGGCCAAAGCCAAAGCCAACACTACTCGCTCGTTACAAGCTTTGATTAACTTGCAGCCACAACAAGCGACGGCCATTACAGAAAAAGGCGATCAGACCATCAGCGTTGAACAAATAACGCTTGGTATGAAATTAAGAATTAAGCCCGGCGAGAAAGTGCCAGTAGACGGCACCGTACTAGAAGGCGAATCCTATATAGATGAGTCAATGCTAACCGGAGAGCCTGTCCCCGTGATAAAAGGGCAGGATGCCGAAGTCTCTGCTGGTACGCTAAACACCGACGGTAGCTTGGTCATCGAAGCCACTGGCATCGGTGCCAATACGATGCTTGCGCGCATCATTCGTATGGTACGAACCGCTCAAAGCAGTAAGCCAGCCATCGCTAAATTGGCCGACCAAATTTCAGCGGTATTTGTGCCTGTCGTTGTCGGTATTGCCATACTTGCTGCGCTGGTTTGGTTTGCCGTAGGCCCAGAGCCGAAAGCAAGCTATATGTTGGTGGTGACAACGACCGTGCTGATTATCGCCTGCCCTTGCGCACTTGGCTTGGCAACACCATTGTCCGTTACTGTTGGCGTGGGTAAAGCTGCCGAGTTGGGCATCTTAATTAAAGATGCTGATGCACTGCAGTTAGCCAGCAAAGTCGATACTGTCGTCTTCGATAAAACCGGCACGTTGACACAAGGAAAACCATCTGTGCAGCAAGTGTTCACTCACGCTATCAGTCAAGATGAGCTGCTTGCTATGGCCTATTCCGCAGAGCGTCAGTCTGAGCATCCACTTGCCAAAGCTGTGTGTGATTTTGCGAAACAACAAGAAGCGAAAGAAGTCTCGTTAGACAAATTCGAAAACGTCCGTGGGCGTGGTATCTTAGCGACTTACCAAGGTAAACCATTACTTATCGGCTCCCTTCAATTTATGCAAGCCGAGAGCATTGATACAAGTAACCTAAAACAAGCGATAGAAGAGAGCGCAAAAAACGCTTGGACTCCGGTTGCAGTGGCTTTGGATAACAAGTTAGTCGGACTGATTGCGATTGCCGACCCAATCAAATCAGACGCCAAGCAAGCACTTTCAGCCTTAAAAGCTCGGGGAGTCAAAACCGTGATGTTAACGGGTGATAACCAGCACGTTGCGGATGCGATCGGTAAAGAGCTCGGCATTGATGAAGTGATTGCCCAAGTGTTACCAGATGAAAAAGCGCAGCACATTGAACAGCTTCAGTCTAAAGGCCATATTGTGGCTATGGTAGGCGATGGCATTAATGATGCTCCAGCTCTTGCTCTTTCCAACCTAGGTATAGCAATGGGAAGCGGCAGCGATGTAGCTATCGAAAGTGCACAAATGACGATTCTCAACACATCACCAATGGCCGTCGTGCACGCAATTGAGTTATCGCGCGCTACACTTAAAAACATGAAACAAAACTTGTTTGGTGCCTTTGTTTATAACTCGTTGGGCATACCTGTTGCGGCAGGCGTACTTTACCCAGCATTTGGCTTTTTGCTCAGTCCCGTTGTAGCAGGAGCTGCAATGGCACTGTCTTCAATTACTGTCGTTAGTAATGCAAACCGACTACGACTGTTTTCAGTAAAATGACGACTTCTTTCTGAGGGTATTATGAATTTGAAACTTTTGACTTTTGCAATGCTTGCGACCGTATCCGCCAATGTATTGGCAGCCGATGTCATTAATCACAAGTCGCCCTATTGTGGCTGCTGTGGTGACTGGACAAAACACATGGAAGAGAACGGCTTTACGGTCGAAGAAAAACTGCATGATGATATGAATACCATCAAACGCGAATTAGGCATTAAAAATCAACAGCTCTACTCTTGCCATACGGCAGAGATAAATGGTTATCTGTTTGAAGGACACGTGCCAGCAGCCGATATTAAAGCATTCTTAGAAAACCCACCAAAGAATGCGAAAGGTCTGACGGTTCCTGGAATGCCAGTAGGCTCACCAGGCATGGAATATGGCGACAAAAAGGACAGTTACACCGTTTACGCTTTTAATGAACAAGGACAAGTATCCGCGTTTAGCCACCACAAAGGTAACGACAAATAAAAATAAAGCCCAGCTCTTCACATAGATGCTGGGCTTTTTCTTAGCAACTTAATGGACAATTAAGATGAATTCGTTAGAAACCGTAAGAGGCACCAAATACAAAGGCGTTGTTCACTAGGCTGTCACCATTTGCATTTTCTGCACCGTGAGCCTGAGAACGAAGTTCAAAATATGGCTGAACGCCTTTACGAGTCCATGTCGCACGGAACTCGTGATCCATAGTATCGGCATCAATCATGTATACGTTGTTGTAGCTTAGCGTCACATCTTCATTCATTACGTAACCGATGCGGTTATCCATGCGGTAGTCCGTATCTGCATCCGCATCTGTCGCATCAATGTGTGCACGTGTACGGTTACTCAGAGAAATGCCGTTATCGAAGTTGTAACCAATCTTCACAAGAGGACGGTATTGAAGGTTTTCGCCCGCTGAGAACAAGTGTTGGTAACCTGCTGCAACCCAAAGATGTTCAGTGATATTAAATGACTGCTCACCCCCTACCGTAATGTAAGGAGTTATGTTCCCTGCTCCACCATTTTTGCTTTCTAGTTTGCCAAGTTGAATACCATCAAACTCGGTGTAAACCGTAAAGCCACCAAATGAATTATCGAAAGTATGACCAGCTTCTAGTGTAGAAGTCACGTCCGAGCCATGAATTCGGCCATCATCGTGAAATTGAACGTTACCTGTTACGTAAGAAGAACCAGCAAATGCGCTAGAAGCGAAAGCGAGAGAAAGAGCACTCAGTGCAAAAATGTATTTCATAATTACTGCCTTTATTTATTCACGTTATGTGATGGTTCCAGGTTCGTGGGTTCCCTTACATAACAAAATTTGGAATCTGCCTTAGTGGGCAGAGGCAATACTGAAACAATTAATTTTCGATGAAAAATAAATCCTTTAAAAAGGTGATCCTGTTCAAAATGGGCAACTCGATAATAAATAAAATCCATAAAATACAGATAATTATAGCTACCCCACAAAATCCCTCAAAAATTCAACATCCGACCCACATCACAACAAACCAAATAATTCAGAACAATTAACCAATTAAGATCACATTATTAATTTAAAATTTCACTCCAAACTTTATTATCAGAGCGAAATAATTAGATTTCGATCACACTTAATTCACGAATAAAAATAAATAACCCATCGCAAACGGTAAGTTTATCGTGACAATTCTATCAGCCACTCTATTGAACGGCTCGTATACACACGAGTTATTTAAAACGTGTTCTATGCTCAATATGGCATTTCACTCTCATTTCGGTATAAAGTGATGTGCAGATGCGCTTTAAAGATGCTGGATACAAAATGTTATCCGGGATTCAGTTCGAGGATAATAGTATGTTCCGCATAATGACCTTTGTATCATCGTTTTTCGTTCTTTTTACTTCCTTTTCGTCCAGCGCTGAGCCACAACATTGGTTAGCCAAAAAAGGCGAGACAGAATATATGATTATCGGCTCAGTACATGTCGGTGATAGAACCATGTACCCCTTGCCTAAAAACCTACTGGAGCACCTAAGCGAAAGTTCGGGGCTGATCATTGAAGCGGACGTAAGAAGTAATGAGGGTGCAGTTTACCCGCCAGTGTCTACGCGAACCAAAACTGTACTGGACAAAGCACAGCGTCAACAGCTAATCAAAATAGCAAAAGATTTGCAGATACCAGAAGCTCAGCTGCTAAATGCCCCACCATGGAATGCCGCCCTCACTATCCAACTCGCTTTAGTGAATAAACTGGGGTACGTCTCAACAGAAGGTGTCGATATGCACTTGATTGACTTGGCTGACAAAAACGACACTCCTGTCATTTCACTCGAAACCGTGCAGTTTCAAATCGATTTGATTACCGGCCAACCTGATGAAGGTAAAGAAATGCTGCTCTCATCCATCAATGAATATGAAGCAGGAGAAGAACTCGTAGAGTGCCTGATTGAAAGCTGGAAAAGTGGTGATGGTAGCATGCTAGAAGAGGCATCTTTAACTGACAAGGCGACAGAAGAGTTCAATGAAGCCTTTTTGTATGCGCGCAATAAAGAGTGGGCAGAAAAGCTCGACATCGGCAACATACTCCCGCAAAAGCAAGGTCGCTATACCGTTGTGGTTGGCAGCTTGCATCTCGTCGGTAAAGACAACCTAATTGATTTACTGGCCAAGCGAGGCTTTGAAATTACTCCGCTTGGCAATACCCGCAAAGCGAAGTGCAATATCCAATAACAGATACGCTGAATGCAAAAAAGGCTCTGTATTTCTACAGAGCCTTTTTTAGAAAGTGGTCGGTGAAGAGGGATTCGAACCCCCGACCCTCTGGTCCCAAACCAGATGCGCTACCAAGCTGCGCTATTCACCGAGATGTTTAACTGGGAAGTTGTCCCCGTCAACGAGAGGGTATATTACGGATTCTGATCTGAGACGCAAGTGCTTTTTCTAAAAAAATGTAATGTCTTAATCCGTTTGGTGAATTACTGAACACAAGCACGCAAAATGTGACTGACAACCCACTACAAAATACAGTTTATTAACCTCAGCAACATAATTGATCCAGATCAGTGTGCGAAAAAACGCCAACTATTAATTTGTGGATATCGGGAAAATCTTGGAGGAAACATATGGACTTTTGGCTTGATCTCCTATTTGGTAATGCAGTAGGTCTATCATCGATGATAGTAATCTTCGGAGCAATCGGTCTGATGTTGTTTTACGGCGGTTTCTTCATGTACAAGATCATGAACGATAAATCTCCTCACTAGATCTCGCTTAGCCCCTTAAACGCTTTGCACCGGAGTCGGTTACTTGCCTACTCCGGTTTTTTATTGATCTTTTCCCTATTCTCATTGATATAATCACTTGTACCTATCCTGTTCTTTATGAGATCGCCACTATGTCTCACGATGACGATTTTGAGTTGTTTCAACAAATGATGGGTGATGTAAAGCCAATCACTCAAGACACCGCAGAGCACAAGAAAGTTCACCAAGTAACCGATGCACAGCTTGCCAAGCGAGAAGCAGCAATATGGTTAACAGAGGACGACCCTGAGTATCTCTCCCTCGATCACGCAGAAGTGCTCAAGCCAGATGACTTTGTTGAGTTCAAACGTGATGGTGTTCAAGATGGCGTATATCGCAAACTTCGCTTGGGTAAATACCCGATTCAGGCACGTTTAGACTTACACAGAAAAACACTGAAAGAAGCGCGCGATGAAGTCGTGAAATTTCTTAAACAATGTATATCTATGGACATTCGTACGGTTGTCATTGTTCACGGTCGAGGAGAACGCTCCAATCCACCAGCGTTAATGAAGAGCTTTGTTAGCAGTTGGCTACAGCAAATTAAAGAAGTGCAGTGTGTTCACAGTGCACAGCGCTTTCACGGTGGTAGTGGAGCCGTCTACGTATTGTTAAGAAAGAGTGCAGATAAGAAGCTGGAAAACCGAGAACGCCATCAAAAACGTTTAGGCTAAGTTTCTTGTCGGTGATAGAATGCCCGACCTTATTTTCCCGATACTGTCAGCAGAAGGGAAACTTTATTCACCGCCGTTGTGAAACGTTAGGAGTACAACATGTCACAAGAAAATTCAAAACGCTTAAATAAGTTCATTAGCGAAACAGGCTTTTGTTCACGTCGAGAAGCCGACAGACTGATCGAACAAGGCCGTGTCACCATTAATGGTATACAACCAGAAATGGGCACAAAAGTCTTACCAGGTGATGATGTTTGTGTCGATGGCAAGCCTGTCGCCGCGAAAGAGAAACCTGTTTATATCGCGTTAAACAAGCCGACCGGTATTACCTGTACGACAGAACGAGATGTACCGGGCAACATTGTCGACTTTATTGGACATAAAAAACGTATTTTCCCTATCGGTCGTCTAGATAAACCGTCTGACGGTCTAATCTTTTTGACCAACGACGGTGACATCGTTAATAAAATTCTTCGTGCTGGCAACAACCACGAAAAAGAGTACGTGGTTCGCGTCGATAAACCAATTACTGGCGAGTTTCTTAAACAGATGTCGAGCGGTGTGAAAATCCTCGATACGGTGACGTTGCCATGTAAAGTGACTAAAGAAACCAAGTTCTCGTTCCGTATTGTACTGACTCAAGGTCTGAACCGTCAGATACGCCGTATGTGTGAAGCCCTGGGCTACGAAGTCTATAAACTGCGTCGCGTCCGCATAATGAACATTTCATTAGATGGTATTCCGAATGGTAAATGGCGTTATCTCACGGATGCTGAAGTAGCCGAAATCATGGCAATGTGTGATGGTTCTGTCGGTACTGAAGAAGCATCTAAAGTGGATGCTAAAGGGCGTAATATTCGAAAAGCGACTGACGCTAAACTGTTTGACAGTCGTGACGAAAACCAAGACTCAACTGCTCGTCGCAACCAAAATCCGCGTACATTCCGTGGTAAAAACGCCGATGAGTTCCGTCATGCGCCTAACTCTAAGAAAGGTCAACAAAGACGCCGTCAGGACAACGACACCCCTCGCCCAAACAAAGAGAGCTTTAACGCGAAAGCGCAAGATTCCGATCGTAACCCGACTAAACAAAAAGTGCGTTACGACAATCCAAACGCGGCTAAACCATCTCAGCCAGTAAAACGTAATAACAACACATTAAGCTTGAAAAAGTAATTTATCGCTGCATGAAAAGTAGAAAGGACGCCAATGCGTCCTTTTTATTTGTCTGCCACTCTTCGGTCACCACTTATAAACACAAAGGTGCAAATTGACCACGAGTTAAAGTCAGCAAATCTTGGGGAGCAAGTTCTATTTCCAGCCCTCGCTTACCTGCACTCACACAAACTGTTTCTTGCTCTTTGGCACTTTCGTGTAAAAAAGTGGGCAGTGCTTTCTTTTGACCAAGCGGACTGATCCCCCCGACCACATAGCCCGTTGTTTTCTGCGCAATCTCAGGATCTGCCATATCAGCCTTTTTTCCTTTTGCCGCTTTTGCCGCTTTTGCTGCCAGTTTAAGATTTAATTTCTGGTCAACAGGAATGATGGCTACAGCAAGGTTTTTTGGCTCGCCGTTTAAACAAAACAGCAAGGTTTTAAATACTTTTTTTGGATCTTGTCCCAATACTTCAGCAGCCTCCAAGCCGTAGCTATCAGCTCTTGGATCATGTTCATACTGATGTATGGTGTGTGGCACTTTTTTCTTTTTCGCAAGATTAATGGCCGGAGTCATCAAGATTCTCCTTATGAAAATAAAAACGCAGCTTGCGATAAATGAAGCTGCGTTTTTAGTTAATGATATCAGCGATTTTGAGTCAATCGCTTTTTCTCTATCAAGCGTTATTGATAAATAACATTTTCAGTTGCGTATTTGATTTGACCCGTAGGCGCATAACGATTGACATCAATCGGACTGTGAGACTCGAGATATTCTTTTAATACTTCAGCATCGGTAAAGCCCGTATTCACGTAGCCTGCATGAGTATCAATTTTCGGATAGCCATCGCCACCTGCAGCATTATAGCTTGGTACGGTAAAACGATAGTTGCCATCTAAGCTCAACTGTTTGTTTCCAATAAAGACATTGGTCACCTCGCCATTCTCAACACTCAAGGAGATCCCCGCAAACTGAGCATAGGCTCCTGAATCAACAGGCTTCGTAGCGACAACGTTCAAATAATCCAAAACCTCTTGGCCGGACATGTCTACGTAAGTCACCATATTGCCGAATGGCTGAACCGTCAGGACGTCCTTGTAGGTAATGTCTCCTTTTTCAATTGAGTCGCGAACACCACCTGAGTTCATCACCGCAAAGTCTGCTTTGGCGCGCTCCATATGAGCGGTTGCAATCAGACGGCCAAGATTAGTTTGCTTAAATCGCACCACATCACGATCACCTTCCAGCTTGCCATTTGACTCTGCAATTTTTACGTTTAGCTGTCCCTGCCCTTTATCTTGATAAGGACGCAGGAATTCAAGCATCGATTCATCCTGAACAATCTCATCTTCAACTAGAACACGCTCTGACTGCCCATTTATTTCCACTTTCTTCTTCAAGTTAACCGGGATAAGGTCGTAACTCACCATCGAAAGTTCGCCGTTACGAAACTCATAATCTGCGCGACCAACATACTTCCCCCACTCATAGGCTTGCACGATGTAAGTCCCATTTTGTTGGTCTGGTTGACACTCATCACTCGGCTTGAAGTTTTTCTTCATGACGTTAGGGCCTTCCATACAAACAGGCTCCTGCGAGTGACCGCCGACAATCATGTCCAAATCACCTTCATTTAAGTAACGTGCTAATGCCACATCACCCGGTGCGTTAATGCCACGGTTGCCATTCTCATAGTGCCCCATATGAGTGACAGCAAAGATCAAATCGGGATACTCGGTCTTTTTCAGCTCAGCGATCAGTTTTTTCGCTTCCTCTTTTGGATCACGGAAGTCCACTTGACCTATGTATTCAGGATTACCCAACTTCGCGGTATCTTCTGTAGTAAGACCAATAACTGCAATCTTGACGCCTTGCTTATTGAACATCGCATAAGGCTGGAACATACGTTTACCGGTTTCTTTCGAATAAATATTGGCAGACAACATTGGGAAAGTCGCCCATTCCTGCTGCTTAAATAGAACGTCTAACGGATTATCAAACTCGTGATTACCGAGAGCCATAGCATCATAGCCAATTTTGCTCATACCTTTAAAATCAGGTTCAGCATCTTGTAAATCTGACTCTGGAACTCCCGTGTTGATATCTCCTCCAGAGAGAAGCAAAAGGCTTCCGCCCTCAGCTTCCACTTCTTCACGTAAATCATCAATTAGTGTTTTACGTGCTGCCATGCCGTACTCTGCGTATTTGTTCTGCCAAAAACGACCATGGTGATCGTTAGTATGCAGTACCGTTAATCGGTAAGTCGTATCGGTATTCCATTCACGGGCGGGTTGGGTTGCACATCCAGCGAGAGTTGCCAGAATGACCGCACTCAACGCGGTTCTTACCATCAGACGTTGCTTCATTGTTTTACCTTGTCTTATTTGAGTCCACTGCTATCGCACTTTTTAAACACGCTTACCAGCCACTTCGCTAAAGCACGAAACAAAATGTGGCTGTTCTAACGTATTGATTTGTTAATTATGGTCAATTGTCATATGAACTCAAACTCAACAATGACAGTTTGAGACTTCTGTTATTTCAGGCAAAAAAATAGCCAACTCAGAGTTGGCTATTTTTCGTCCGGAGAACACTAATTATTTAATGTCGATGTCCGCAAAGCTCTTAATGAGATCGTCTAGCGACTTCATTTGCGCCAAAAATGGCTCTAACTTGTCCAGCGGTAATGCAGATGGGCCATCACAACGCGCTTGCTCTGGGTTCGGGTGCGCTTCAATGAACAAACCCGCAATGCCCGTTGCAAGGCCGGCTTTTGCCAACTCAACCGTCTGCTCACGACGACCGCCCGATGCTGCACCTGACGGGTCACGCATTTGTAGAGAGTGCGTCACGTCAAAAATGATTGGGCTGCCTTTTGATGCGTTTTTCATTACGCCAAAACCAAGCATGTCTACCACTAAGTTGTCGTAACCATGGCATGAGCCGCGTTCACATAGAATGATTTTATCGTTACCACACTCTGCAAACTTCTCAACGATGTTACCGACTTGACCAGGACTCATGAACTGAGGTTTTTTCACGTTGATTACCGCGCCTGTTTTCGCCATCGCTTCAACAAGGTCAGTCTGACGCGCAAGAAATGCAGGAAGCTGGATAACATCCACTACGTCTGCGACTGGCTGTGCCTGAGCTTCAGTGTGAACATCCGTGATGATTTTCACGCCAAATGTGTCTTTTAGCTCTTGAAAGATCTTCATACCTTCTTCAAGGCCAGGGCCACGGTATGAGTGAACAGAACTGCGGTTTGCTTTGTCGAACGACGCCTTAAATACGTACGGAATGCCCAGTTTTTCAGTCACTTTTACGTAGTGCTCACAGATCTGCATCGCAAGATCACGAGACTCGAGAACGTTCATACCTGCAAATAGGGTGAATGGCTTGTCGTTAGCAACCTGAATGTCGCCAATATTAACGATTTTCTGTTCCATTTTGATTCTCTTTTTCTATTCACGATAAGCTTCTAACCGCTTATCGGTAACATTAATGTAATGTGGTGTGCTTCTCAGTCATCACGTTTACTTGTGATTTTAGTAGCTCTGAAGCCGGATCATCAGGGCACTGGTCAATAAAGTACTGGAAATCAGACGCCGCGACTTGATGGCACTCTAACTGCTGAAAGATAAACCCGCGATCACGTATCTCATATGGGTCATCCGGAACAAACGTGAGTGCTAGATTGGTACAGCGCAGTGCCAACGTGTAACGCTCTTCACGCAGCATGGCACTTTTGATCAGAGCAAGCCATCGGCCTATAACAGTCGGATTGTCAGCTTCTTCGAAATGCTTCGGCTTGAGCTGTGCTAGTGGCCCTTCTTGACCAATTAACCAAGCCTGGAGAATTCGCTCTCCTACGTATTCGCCGTTAAACGGATTAATGTAATCTGGCGTCTTGTGCATCCAATCTATTTTCAGCAAAAACTGCGTTGGAAAAGTAATGCCTTTTAACGGGAAGCCGAGCTTGTTACCCAGATACAATAAAATCGAGCCCAAACTGACTGGAATGCCTTTTTTACGCTCTAACACTTTATCGATAAAGCTGTTATCAGAGTTAAAATACTCTTGGTCATCGCCTTTAAAGCCCCACTCCTGGAAGAAAAGGCGTAAAAACGAATCGAAGCGCTGCTCTTCATTCGTTTCATGAACTAAAGCAACTTCCGCTTCCTGGTATAGGCGTTCCAGCTCTTGTTTCGCCCAATGTACATTGGTCTCAGGATCGACAGACTTGTTAAGCTCTAACGCTCCTTCCACCAGCGCCATATTGTCAAAATCTTCGTCAAAAAACTCAACCATGACTGTTACCCAAATAAAGTCGGACTCTTAGACACTGCAATATTAGCGGCCATCACTAACCAGCCTAAAGCGCCGAAGAAACCGAAAATTTGTAGTAGTTTGTTTTTGGCTAACTTCAAAGCGAAGAAGCCCAGAGCAATGTACGCTAACACACAAGTGATCTTGTTGGTTAGCCAAGGAGCTGCGTCAGTAAATGGAATGAAGCCAGTTACGAAGATCAGAGCGATACCAGATAGTAGTAGCGCAGTATCAACAATATGCGGGAACACTTTCAAAAAACGGTTGTTACGTTTTGGCGAGTTCATCATCATCAACACGAAGCGAATCGACAACAATGTCGCACTGAGTGCAATGGTTAGGAGGTGAATATGTTTTAGAGCTACGTACATTTTTCTTCTCTTAGTTTAAAGTTGCTGACTTTCTCGTTATTGTTCAGCGGCAAAACAACCAAGGGTCACCCGATCGTTGCCAGCGTAATCTTGTTCAGTAACGACTTCTTGATAACCAAAGCGACACATGATGTCTCTCACCGCTTGCCCCTGATCGTAGCCGTGCTCGAACACAAGCCAACCACCCTCTTCAAGGTACTGACGAGCAGCATTAGAGATATAACGAATGTCTGCTAGTCCACCTTCATCAGCCACAAGTGCAGATTTTGGTTCGAAGCGAACATCACCTTGTGCTAAGTGCGGATCTTTTTCATCGATGTACGGGGGGTTAGAAACAATAAGAGCAAACTTTGTTCCCGGAACAATAGGTTCGAACCAACTTCCCTGAGTAAACGTCACATTCTTGATGTTTAGTTGCTCAGCATTGTATTCAGCCAGCTCTTTCGCTTCTTGCTTAAGATCGACCCCCATCACCTGACGATTCGGCATTTCAGAAGCCAAAGCTAAAGCGATGGCCCCCGTTCCGGTACCTAAGTCCAGGATAGAGCCACTCTGCTCAAAGGTTTTATCTAAGGCGACTTCGACCAAACGCTCGGTGTCCGGTCTTGGAATCAACGTAGAAGGGGAAACTTTCAAAGGTAAAGACCAGAACTCACGCTCACCAATAATGTAAGCCACTGGCTCTCCAGCTAAACGTCTCTCAAGCAAAGTATCAAACTGCACTTGTTGTTCGTCTTCTAATACTCGTTCAGGCCAGGTAAGTAGATAACTTCTTGGCTTGCCAAGGACATGACAAAGCAGGACTGCCGCATCGAGAGAAGGCGACTCTTTGCCGCCCTCTGTCAGTTTTGCTGTGGCACTTTTCAGTGCTTGCTCAATAGATTGAACTTGAGTCATCGATTAAGCGTTCTCAGCTAGCGCCGCTAGTTGGTCTGCTTGGTGCTCTTGAACAACAGGGTCGATCAAGCTTTGCAGGTCACCTTCCATCACTTCATTCAAACGGTAAACCGTCAGGTTGATACGATGGTCAGAAACGCGACCTTGTGGGTAGTTGTAAGTACGAATACGGTCACTACGGTCACCAGAACCTAGCAGGTTACGACGTGTATCAGACACTTCAGCCGCGCGCTTCGCTTCTTCTGCCTGAATAATACGTGCAGCAAGTACTGCCATCGCTTTGGCTTTGTTTTTGTGCTGTGAACGCTCGTCCTGACACTCTACCACGGTACCCGTTGGTAAGTGCGTAATACGGATTGCAGAGTCCGTGGTGTTAACGTGCTGACCACCCGCGCCTGATGCACGGAAAGTATCGATTTTAAGATCCGCAGCTTTAATCTCTGGGATTTCAGCTTCAGGAATTTCAGCCATAACCGCGACGGTACAAGCAGAAGTATGTACACGGCCTTGAGATTCAGTTGCAGGGACACGCTGTACACGGTGGCCGCCTGACTCAAATTTCAATATGCCGTAAGCGCCATCGCCACTTACTTTGGCAATCATCTCTTTGTAACCGCCGTGCTCTGCTTCATTTGAAGACATTACTTCTATGCGCCAACCTTTTTTCTCCGCGTACTTGCTGTACATACGGAACAGATCACCCGCAAAGATACCCGCTTCATCACCACCGGCACCAGCACGAATTTCTAGGAAACAATTGCGATCGTCGTTTGGATCTTTTGGCAGAAGAAGAATTTGCAGTTCATCAGCAAGGCGCTCAATGGTTTCTTTCGCTTCTTTAATTTCTTCTTGCGCCATTTCACGCATTTCTTCGTCGTCTTCGTTTGCCATCTCTTCAGCGGCAATCAGATCGTCTTGCGCTTGTTGGTAAGCCTGGAAGCACTTAGTTAATTCTTCTAGCTGAGAGTACTCTTTTGATAGAGCACGGAATTTGTCCTGATCTCCAATTACGTCAGGATCACCAAGAAGATGTTGAACTTCTTCGTAACGTTCTACTAGCGTTTCTAGCTTAGTCAGAATAGAGGCTTTCATAGTGTCGTTTTCTTAATAAAAAAGCGTGAGTTATAGATCATCCAAGCCAAGTGTTTGGCGGATAATCGTTAATTTTGCTGGTTCGCCTTGCTCAGCAGCACTCTGAAGTGCTCGAGTTGGGGCGTGAATCAGTTTATTGGTGAGTTTATTACTGAGCTCGCGCAGAACTTTTTCCGGGTCTGTACCAGCCGCCAATGATTGTAAGCTTTTGCTCAATAACTCTTCACGTATATTGTTTGCTGACTCGCGATAATCGCGAATACTGTCGACCGCTTGCAGTGAACGCAACCACGTCATAAACGCAGCACTTTCCTCACTCACAATCGCTTCCGCCTGAATGGCTTCTACTTTTCTCTGCTCAATATTGCTGTCAATAATCGACTGCAGATCATCGACGGAGTACAAGTAAGCGTCGTTAAGCTCACCAACTTGAGGCTCTACGTCTCGTGGTACAGCAATATCAACCAATAAGATAGGTTGATGACGACGTTTTTTTAGAGCCGTTTCGACCATGCCTTTACCAATAATAGGTAGCGGGCTTGCCGTGGAGCTAATGACAATATCGGCTCTGGCAAGATGGTCAGGAATTTCGTTTAAGCTGATCACTTCCGCTCCAAACTGGTCCGCTAAGCCTTGTGCGCGTTCTTTAGTGCGGTTAGCCACAATCATTTTAGAGCAGCCGTTTGAAGCTAAATGCTTGGCAACCAGCTCAATGGTTTCTCCCGCACCAACCAAAAGAACCGTGGAGTCAGCCAGTGATTCAAAAATATGTTTCGCCAGTGTACATGCCGCATAGGCCACCGACACTGCATTGCCGCCAATATCCGTTTCTGTACGCACACGTTTCGCAACAGAAAACGTTTTTTGGAACAGCTTATCAATCGATGCGTCAACCGTCTGGTGTTCACGCGAATCGGAAAAAGATTGCTTCACCTGCCCTAAGATCTGAGGCTCACCCAACACTAGAGAGTCGAGACCACATGAAACGCGCATTAAGTGCTTTATAGCAGACTGCTCTTCATGCACATACAAACTCGGCATCAGCTCTTCCCGGCTCACATCATGGAACTGGACTAGCCAATCGATTACCTTGTTTCGTGATCCTTGCTTTACATCGCAGTACAACTCGGTTCGGTTACAGGTTGAAATGATAACACTGCCGTTTACCGCTTCGTGCTTTCTAAGTTGCTCGAGGGCCGGGCCGAGTTTATCCGGTCCAAACGCCACCTTCTCGCGCAAGTCGACAGACGCTGTATTGTGATTGATTCCAATAGCAAGCAAGGACATCTAACGTGGTATCTCTGAGATCGATTATGAAATAGGTTCAGAATTTTACTGTAAGCACGCATTTATTGAAAGGGCAAGCCGGATTTGTTTTCCTAACTCCGACTTTTCAATGCTATAGTTGTGAGCGAATACCGATGAAACTGATTAATAAGCCATCAAACATGACCTTACGCTCCTTTATTATATTTGTCTTGTCGAGTCTCCTGCTCGCTGGCTGTAGCTCTGTTCCGGAAAGTATCACCAGCGTGGAATGGCAAACGCACGAAAAAAAACTTGAAGCTATTCATGATTTTCAAGTGACAGGCAAACTTGGCTATATTGGGCCAGACCAAAGACAAAATCTTAATTTCTTCTGGAAACACTCAACGGCACTAAGTCAACTTCGTTTGACGACGATTCTTGGTCAAACCGCACTGAACCTAACCATCACACCGGACGGTGCGACTGTAGAGACCTACGATGATCAAGTTCTCTCTGCACGCCATGCCAATCAACTGATATTCCAACTAACCGGATTAATGATGCCGGTAGAGCACATGCCTGACTGGCTGCTAGGTCTACCAACCGACGCAGACACGTTCCAACTCTCCTCGGCCAATACACTGCAAGCCTTGAACAAGCAGATTGGCTTATACGACTGGAACATCGATTACCAACGCTACCGCGATGTACAATGGCATGAGCAAGCATTGCCGCTGCCAAACCGGTTAAAGCTGACCACGTCGGACGTAAAAATAAATCTCCTGATCACTAAATGGAACATCACTCAATGATCGACATTTCAACCCGCTGGCCTTCACCGGCGAAATTGAATCTCTTTCTTTATATTAATGGCCGCACTGAAAACGGCTATCACGAGCTACAAACACTTTTCCAATTCGTGGATCATGGTGACGAACTCACCATTCAAGCCAATAAAACAGGAAACATCACCCTCTCTCCCGAAATTGAAGGTGTCCCACTTCAGGATAATTTGATTTGGAAAGCCGCGACGGCTTTACAAGAATATGCTCACTGTGATTTTGGCGCACACATTGATCTGCACAAAGTCTTGCCTATGGGTGGTGGGATCGGAGGAGGATCATCAAATGCCGCAACAACTCTGGTGGCACTTAATTACCTGTGGCAGCTAAATCTCAGTGATGATGAACTTGCTCAAATTGGCTTGAAACTTGGCGCTGACGTGCCAGTATTTGTACGTGGGTTTGCTGCATTTGCTGAAGGTGTAGGAGAAAAACTTTCTCCCGCTTATCCGGAAGAAAAGTGGTACCTCGTCGTAAGACCTAATGTCTCGATCGCCACCGTTGACGTATTTCGTCATCCAGATTTAACACGAAACACCGAAAAACGGGATCTAGCCACACTTTTGGACACACCAAACGTAAACGATTGCGAAAAAATTGTTCGAATGCTCTATCCGGAGGTTGATAAGCAACTTTCTTGGCTGCTACAATACGCGCCGTCAAGATTGACTGGGACAGGATCTTGCGTTTTTGCTGAATTTTCGAGCAAATCAGAAGCAGAAACTCTCCTTGCACAACTCTCTGATGATGTCTCGGCATTTGTCGCTCAAGGGCGCAATACTTCGCCATTAAAAGAGACTTTGGCTGAATACCAATCAGCCACACACCGACCTAATTAAAACTGGACGCAAACCCGAGGTTTCCACCGTGCCTGATATGAAGCTATTTGCTGGTAATGCAACACCTGAACTAGCCCAACGTATTGCTGATCGTCTTTACATCTCTCTTGGTGATGCATCTGTTTCTCGCTTTTCTGATGGCGAAGTTGCAGTTCAAATCAATGAGAATGTTCGTGGTAGCGATGTTTTCATCATTCAATCCACTTGTGCACCGACTAACGACAACCTAATGGAATTGGTTGTTATGATTGATGCAATGCGCCGTGCTTCAGCAGGCCGTATCACTGCAGTTATCCCTTACTTTGGTTACGCTCGTCAAGACCGTCGTGTACGTTCTTCTCGTGTGCCAATTACTGCAAAAGTTGTTGCTGATTTCCTATCTAACGTTGGTGTTGACCGCGTTCTGACTATCGACCTACACGCAGAGCAGATTCAAGGCTTCTTCGATGTACCTGTAGACAACATCTTCGGTACACCAGTACTACTAGAAGACATGCAAGCTCGTGGCCTAGAAAACCCTGTAGTGGTTTCTCCTGACCTTGGTGGCGTTGTACGTGCTCGTGCAACTGCTAAAGCGTTGGGTGATATCGATATCGCTATCGTTGATAAGCGTCGTCCACGTGCAAACGTGTCTGAAGTTATGAACCTAATCGGTGATGTTGAAGGTCGCGACTGCGTGATCGTTGATGACATGATCGACACTGGCGGCACACTATGTAAAGCAGCAGAAGCGCTAAAAGAGCGCGGTGCTAAGCGTGTATTCGCTTACGCAACTCACGCTGTATTCTCAGGTAACGCGGCACAAAACATCGGCAACTCTGTACTAGACCAAGTGATCGTAACCGATTCAATCACTATGTCTAAAGAGATGGAAGCGACAGGTAAAGTGACCACACTAAGCCTATCTCGCATGCTGGCTGAAGCGATTCGTCGTATCAGCAACGAAGAGTCAATTTCTGCAATGTTCAACTAATTCGGACATTTCAGTTACACTGATTTTTAAAACACCCCTTTTGGGGTGTTTTTTATTTGTGCGCAGGACACAGCCAATGGTGGCTCATTGAGGAAATGATCAATCTCAACCGAGTTCCCCCACTGTCAGTTTTCTGTGCTATCATACTGCGCTTTTTGAGATTCCAGAGAGATCCTAACCTTGAGTCAACAAATCAAACTTCTCGTTGGTCTTGCTAATCCGGGACCAGAATATGCCAAAACTCGCCATAATGCGGGCGCTTGGGTTGTAGAAGAATTAGCACGCGTTCACAACATTACGCTGAAGAACGAACCAAAGTTCTTCGGGTTGACCGGACGTATCATGGTCAACGGACAGGATCTCCGTTTGCTTATTCCAACCACTTTCATGAATCTTTCGGGAAAATCTATCGCCGCTCTGGCGAAGTTTTACCAAATAAAACCAGAAGAAATCATGGTTGCTCATGACGAGCTAGACTTACCGCCAGGTGTCGCTAAGTTTAAAAAAGGTGGCGGTCACGGCGGTCACAATGGCCTGCGTGACACAATAAGCAAATTAAGCAACAACAAAGATTTTTATCGTCTTCGTATCGGCATTGGCCATCCGGGACACAAAGATAAAGTGGCAGGTTTTGTACTAGGTAAAGCTCCAGCAAAAGAACAAGAGCTTTTGGACGCCGCAACCGATGAATCGGTGCGTTGTCTAGACATTCTGATCAAGGATGGCCTATCAAAAGCACAGAATCGCCTCCACACGTTCAAAGCTGAATAAGG
This sequence comes from Vibrio sp. J1-1, assembly GCF_021728395.1. Taxonomy (GTDB): domain Bacteria; phylum Pseudomonadota; class Gammaproteobacteria; order Enterobacterales; family Vibrionaceae; genus Vibrio. Next base: position 203,173 of record NZ_JAKKCM010000007.1, read on the forward strand.
TTACTATCATGGGTTTTAAATGTGGCATCGTTGGTCTACCTAACGTTGGTAAATCAACTCTGTTTAACGCACTAACTAAAGCAGGCATCGAAGCAGCAAACTTCCCGTTCTGTACGATCGAACCAAACACTGGTGTAGTTCCTGTGCCAGATCTACGTCTAGATGCACTAGCAAAGATCGTTAACCCACAGAAAGTGCTGCCTACTACAATGGAATTCGTCGACATCGCTGGTCTAGTAGCGGGTGCATCACGTGGTGAAGGTCTAGGTAACAAATTCCTAGCAAACATCCGTGAAACTGATGCGATCGGTCACGTTGTACGTTGTTTCGAAAACGACAACATCGTTCACGTAGCAGGTAAAGTATCTCCAATTGAAGATATTGAAGTAATTAACCTTGAGCTAGCAATGGCTGACCTTGATTCTTGTGAACGCGCGATCCAGCGTAACGCGAAGAAAGCAAAAGGCGGCGATAAAGACGCGAAATTCGAGCTAACTGTACTTGAAAAGCTTCTTCCTGTGCTAACAGAAGGCGGTTCAGCGCGTACCGTTGAGCTTGCTAAAGAAGAGCTAGCGGCAATTGGCTACCTAAACTTCCTTACGCTAAAGCCAACCATGTACATCGCTAACGTGAACGAAGATGGTTTTGAAGACAACGCATACCTAGATGCTGTACGTGAATTTGCAGCAAAAGAAAACAACGTTGTTGTTCCTGTGTGTGCTGCTATCGAGTCAGAAATGGCTGAGCTAGAAGATGACGAGCGTGAAGAGTTCCTAGCAGACCTAGGTATCGAAGAGCCAGGTCTGAACCGCGTGATTCGCGCAGGTTACGAACTGCTAAACTTACAAACTTACTTTACCGCTGGCGTAAAAGAAGTTCGTGCATGGACAATCCCTGTCGGGGCAACAGCGCCAAAAGCAGCAGCGAAGATCCACACTGACTTTGAAAAAGGCTTCATCCGTGCGGAAGTTGTTGGTTACGACGACTTCATCGAATTCAACGGTGAAAGTGGTGCGAAAGACGCAGGAAAATGGCGTCTGGAAGGTAAAGAATACATCGTAAAAGACGGTGATGTTATTCACTTCCGCTTCAACGTTTAATTAAATGAATGAATTTTAAACACTTCATTTACATAAAAAGCCAGCATGATTGCTGGCTTTTTTTATCCCTTCAACAAAAGACCTGAAGTTAACTACCTAGCTGCAAGCGATTTTTTTTCCAGTTTTAGATCATAAACACGCCTCTTTGTTTAAAAAGGAAGCGAACGAGGTTTTTTCCGAGATTTATTTAAAAAAACTGTTGACGGATCTTACTCAACTTCGCATAATGCGCGCCGTTCCCGACAACAAGGCAACGAAGTGTTGAGAACGAAAAATATGGTTTTGGCTACGTAGCTCAGCTGGTTAGAGCACATCACTCATAATGATGGGGTCACAGGTTCGAATCCCGTCGTAGCCACCATTCCTAAATACTCTTTGAAAGAGTGATTAGGAATAGATGCGGAAGTGGCGGAATTGGTAGACGCACCAGATTTAGGTTCTGGCGCCGCAAGGTGTGAGAGTTCAAGTCTCTCCTTCCGCACCATATTTTAAGTAGTTTTAGACTACTGCCTGCAGGTCTATCGCCAAGCGGTAAGGCAGCGGCTTTTGATGCCGCCATTCCCTGGTTCGAATCCAGGTAGACCTGCCACTATTCAAAGTGGAGATTCCTTCATAAAGGGGTTGTCACTTAGAGCGCGAAGGTTTATATTGTCTCGCTCAAAAAGATGGCTACGTAGCTCAGCTGGTTAGAGCACATCACTCATAATGATGGGGTCACAGGTTCGAATCCCGTCGTAGCCACCATTCTTTCTTTTTGAAAGAACTATCTTTGTGATAAAGAAAAACAACTGTTAGTTTTTACCAATTAACTGATAGTTTATAGAGTTCAAGACGCGGAAGTGGCGGAATTGGTAGACGCACCAGATTTAGGTTCTGGCGCCGCAAGGTGTGAGAGTTCAAGTCTCTCCTTCCGCACCATCTTGATTTAACTCTATTAAAGAATATATGCGGAAATGGCGGAATTGGTAGACGCACCAGATTTAGGTTCTGGCGCCGCAAGGTGTGAGAGTTCAAGTCTCTCTTTCCGCACCATTCTTTCTCTATGTAAATAGAGATCTAAGTAGTCATTAGACTATTTAGCTGTAGGGCTATCGCCAAGCGGTAAGGCAGCGGCTTTTGATGCCGCCATTCCCTGGTTCGAATCCAGGTAGCCCTGCCAATATTTCTCCTTGAAATATAGGAAAACGATATTGAGATTTTACCAATTATCTTGATATCTATAGATTAAGTTGCGGAAGTGGCGGAATTGGTAGACGCACCAGATTTAGGTTCTGGCGCCGCAAGGTGTGAGAGTTCAAGTCTCTCCTTCCGCACCATTCTTTCTCTATGTAAATAGAGATCTAAGTAGTCTTTAGACTATTTAGCTGTAGGGCTATCGCCAAGCGGTAAGGCAGCGGCTTTTGATGCCGCCATTCCCTGGTTCGAATCCAGGTAGCCCTGCCATATTTCTTTGAAATAAAAGTTCCTTGAAATATAGGAAAACGATATTGAGATTTTACCAATTATCTTGATATCTACGATCAAGATGCGGAAGTGGCGGAATTGGTAGACGCACCAGATTTAGGTTCTGGCGCCGCAAGGTGTGAGAGTTCAAGTCTCTCCTTCCGCACCATTCTTGATTAAACAATTTGAGTTGGCTACGTAGCTCAGCTGGTTAGAGCACATCACTCATAATGATGGGGTCACAGGTTCGAATCCCGTCGTAGCCACCATTTATAACGTTATAAAGGTTTTACCAATTACCTTTATAACTACAGAATAAGTTGCGGAAGTGGCGGAATTGGTAGACGCACCAGATTTAGGTTCTGGCGCCGCAAGGTGTGAGAGTTCAAGTCTCTCCTTCCGCACCATTTATTCATGATAAGTAGTCTCTGACTATTCATCTGTAGGGCTATCGCCAAGCGGTAAGGCAGCGGCTTTTGATGCCGCCATTCCCTGGTTCGAATCCAGGTAGCCCTGCCATATTTCTTTGAAATAAAAGTTCCTTGAAATATAGGAAAACGATATTGAGATTTTACCAATTATCTTAATATCTATAGATCAAGATGCGGAAGTGGCGGAATTGGTAGACGCACCAGATTTAGGTTCTGGCGCCGCAAGGTGTGAGAGTTCAAGTCTCTCCTTCCGCACCATTCTTGATTAAAAATTTGAGATGGCTACGTAGCTCAGCTGGTTAGAGCACATCACTCATAATGATGGGGTCACAGGTTCGAATCCCGTCGTAGCCACCATTGATTAGATTTTAAGCCTAGGCTTACAGTCATGTAGATTTAAGATGCGGAAGTGGCGGAATTGGTAGACGCACCAGATTTAGGTTCTGGCGCCGCAAGGTGTGAGAGTTCAAGTCTCTCCTTCCGCACCATCTTAAACTCATCTACAATATCAAAATATGCGGAAGTGGCGGAATTGGTAGACGCACCAGATTTAGGTTCTGGCGCCGTAAGGTGTGAGAGTTCAAGTCTCTCCTTCCGCACCATTCTTTCTTTATAGAAAGATCATAGTCTTAAGACTATACTTGTAGGGCTATCGCCAAGCGGTAAGGCAGCGGCTTTTGATGCCGCCATTCCCTGGTTCGAATCCAGGTAGCCCTGCCATATACAACGATGTTGAGATTTTACCAATTATCTTGATATCTATAGATTAAGTTGCGGAAGTGGCGGAATTGGTAGACGCACCAGATTTAGGTTCTGGCGCCGCAAGGTGTGAGAGTTCAAGTCTCTCCTTCCGCACCATTATCGGAAAACCCAGCATTAGTTTGCTGGGTTTTTTCTTTTTCCTGATTCTGGACTCGGTAGATCTCTGATTTATCGAATTAAAAAAGCGAGCTCTTGGCTCGCTTTTTTTCTATCCGCTATTTGCTATTTGCTATTTGCTATTTGCTTCAGATTACATCCCCAGCGCGTACTTCAACACTTGCGCTTTAATTGGCCCTGAATGTTCAGCCAACTTTAATGCCGCGTTGCGAGCAAACTTCAAAGGCCCTAAGTCATTGCTAAAGCCTTTGTAAAAAAAGTCCATACCCGTTTGCATTAACAGATTATCAGGACGACGTACTCGCTCATATTTGGCCAAAAGCGGCTCTGTGAGTTCTTCTTGACCTTGTGTAACCGACAGCAACACATCAACATCTTTAAAGCCCAAGTTCACACCCTGCCCAGCTAACGGGTTGATGGTATGTGCAGAATCTCCGACGAGTACGCAGCCTCTATTTGAATATGACTGAGCATGACGGCGAGTCAAAGGGAACGAACCAAACTGCAGAACCTCTATATCGCCTAACTCTTTCGGGAAGTAATTTATAATTTCGTTTTTTAATTGCGGCTTGGTCATCGCACAAAGTTGCTTGATGCGTTTTGGCGAATCATACCAAACCAGAGATCCTTGCCCTACTTTCTGACCATTTTCAGTAAGTGAACACAAAGGTAAGAAAGAGCGAGGGCCACTTGGGGTGAACTGTTGCCAGGTAATATCTTGTTGAGGTAGCTCAGTCTTAACATTGATCAGCATACAGTGTTGGCGGTAATCCCAAGCAGTAATTCCGATTCCGGCCAGCTGACGTACTTTTGAGTTTGCCCCATCCGCACCAATCACCCATTGAGCTTCAAACACTTTACCACTTTCTAGCGTCACCAAGTTAACGTCACCAAACTCGATTGTTTTTAAGCGTTCAGGGCATTTCAATGTTAGATTTTCGTACTGCTCAAAGGCTTGCCATAAGCCTAACTGAATTAAACGATTTTCAACAATATAACCAAGTTGCTCTAAAGACAGTTCATCGGAATGGAATCGCGTGCGACACTCTGGGTGCTCCCATGTTTCCAAACGACGGTAAGGACAGACACGCATCGCTTGAATCGATGCCCACGCACCAAGTGATTCAAGCAACTTAACGGATTGGTGTGAGATCGCGGAGACGCGAATATCCATCGCTTGTAACGGTTCAAATACCTTTGGCTCTGTACCTTCGACAACAACAACACTCCTGCCCTGTTGTGCGAATCCTATTGCGATTGCTGCTCCAACCATGCCTCCACCAATTACGGCGATGTCATATCTGTTCATTTTTTGTTCTTCATTATCTTGATTAAATTGCCTTTTCAATTGTACTTTCAGCCATTCCATTTACAAAACGGTTTATCTTTTCTAGTAATAAAGATGTGTACTCTGAGTGAATTTACACGTTTGGACATGGAGTGTTTGTGCCTGTTTAGCGAGCTAAAAAACCTTGTTCGATATAAGGCAAAAGCCTAGATTTCATCAGGCTTTGCAGAGAATTAGCCAGATCACTAGTCAGGTGCTTTTTAAAGCAGTACAATACGCCGCTTACCGCCGTGATGGCGGCTATAATTTGAGCAATAGCTCTCCGATTTAAGTACAACTGAACGAGCGAAAGTGAGATGAGTAAGAAACTGCTAATTAAAACCTGGGGCTGCCAGATGAACGAATACGATTCATCAAAAATGGCCGACCTGCTTAATGCTGCAAACGGCTATGAGCTGACGGAAGAGCCAGAGGAAGCAGACGTACTTCTACTTAACACCTGTTCGATCCGTGAAAAAGCGCAAGAAAAAGTTTTCCACCAGCTTGGCCGTTGGAAAACACTAAAAGATAAAAAACCTGGCGTAGTCATCGGCGTGGGTGGTTGTGTAGCAACACAAGAAGGCGACCATATTCGTGAGCGTGCACCGTACGTTGACGTTATTTTTGGCCCACAAACTCTGCACCGCCTGCCAGAGATGATCAAACGGTCTCAATCTGACGACGCTCCAGTCATGGACATTTCTTTCCCAGAAATTGAAAAGTTTGACCGTCTGCCTGAGCCACGCGCGGAAGGTGCAACGGCTTTCGTTTCGATTATGGAAGGCTGTTCTAAGTACTGTACTTACTGCGTCGTGCCATACACACGTGGTGAAGAAGTTAGCCGTCCGATGGATGACGTATTGTTCGAGATCGCTCAGCTGGCAGAACAAGGCGTGCGTGAAGTTAACCTACTAGGTCAAAACGTAAACGCGTACCGTGGTCCAATGCACGACGGTGAGATTTGTTCTTTTGCAGAACTGCTTCGTCTGGTTGCATCTATCGACGGTATCGACCGTATTCGTTTCACCACTAGCCACCCGCTAGAGTTCACAGACGACATCATTGCTGTTTATGAAGATACACCAGAGCTAGTAAGCTTCCTGCACTTACCAGTACAAAGTGGTAGTGACCGTATCCTAACGATGATGAAGCGTCCACATACTGGCATTGAATACAAGTCTATCATCCGTAAACTACGTAAAGCTCGTCCTGATATTCAGATCAGTTCTGACTTTATCGTTGGTTTCCCAGGTGAAACAGACAAAGACTTTCAAGACACCATGAAGCTGATCAAAGATGTAGACTTTGACATGAGCTTCAGCTTTATCTTCTCTCCACGTCCTGGTACGCCAGCAGCGGATTACCCATGTGATGTATCTGAACAAGAGAAGAAAGAGCGTTTGTACGAACTACAGCAAACCATCAACGCACAAGCTATGCGTTACTCTCGCTTAATGCTTGGTACAGAGCAGCGTGTACTGGTTGAAGGCCCTTCTAAGAAAAACCTAATGGAACTGCGCGCTCGTACAGAAAACAACCGTGTAGTAAACTTTGAAGGTAGCGCCGACCTAATTGGTCAGTTCGTTGACGTGAAGATCGTAGACGTATTTGCAAACTCATTGCGTGGTGAGCTAATACGTACTGAAAAAGACATGGACCTTCGTAGTGTGATTTCACCAACACAAATGATGGCGAAAACACGTCGCGAAGATGAGCTGGGTGTAGCTACTTTTACGCCTTAAGCTCGTACAAATAGCCATGGAGAGCCTGGTCGTTATCAGGCTCTCAGTAAATGGCAAAAATGAGAGGCAACATTGAGCAATAAAATCGTAACTCTAGAAATCAACCTAGAACCTTCAGACAACCGCCGACTTGCTAGCCTGTGCGGTCCATTCGATGACAACATCAAGCATTTAGAACGCCGTCTGGGCGTTGAAATCAACCACCGTAGTGACCACTTTACCATTGTAGGTAAACCTCATACTTCTGCAGCCGCGCTTGATATCCTGAAAACACTTTATGTCGATACTGCACCTGTGCGTGGAGAGATCCCAGACATCGAACCTGAGCAGATCCATTTAGCGATCAAAGAGACAGGCGTTCTGGAACAAAACACCGAGTCAAATATTGAGCATGGTAAAGAAGTCTTTGTCAGAACCAAAAAAGGTGTGATCAAACCACGTACTCCTAACCAGGCCCAGTACTTGGTTAACATGGTGACTCACGATATCTCGTTTGGTATTGGCCCGGCAGGTACGGGTAAAACCTACTTAGCGGTAGCAGCAGCGGTGGATGCGTTGGAACGCCAAGAAATCCGTCGTATCCTTTTGACTCGTCCAGCGGTTGAAGCGGGCGAAAAACTGGGCTTCTTGCCTGGTGACCTAAGCCAAAAGGTTGACCCATACCTTCGCCCACTGTATGACGCCCTGTTCGAGATGCTCGGTTTTGAGCGCGTTGAAAAACTGATCGAACGTAATGTGATTGAGGTTGCGCCATTGGCATACATGCGTGGTCGTACCCTGAATGATGCATTTATCATTCTGGATGAGAGCCAAAACACGACTGTAGAGCAGATGAAAATGTTCCTGACACGTATCGGCTTTAACTCACGTGCGGTCATCACTGGTGACGTGACTCAAATTGACTTGCCACGCGGTGCAAAATCAGGCCTTCGTCATGCCATTGAAGTACTGAGTGAAGTTGATGATATCAGCTTTAACTTCTTCCAAGCAGATGACGTTGTGCGTCACCCTGTTGTCGCTCGCATTGTTAACGCGTACGAGAAATGGGAAGCGCAAGACCAGAAAGAGCGTAAAGAGTTTGAAAAGCGTCGTCGTGAAGAACGAGATGCCAAACTGCTTGAAGCGGCAAAAGCTGAGCTAAGCGCTCAAGTTACTGCGACTAAGGAATAAAGATGGCGATTGAACTTGATCTTCAACTGGCAGTCGAAAACCAAGAAGGCTTACCTTCTCAGGAAGACTTTCAACTGTGGCTAGATAAGACTATTCCTCTGTTTCAGCCGCAGGCAGAAGTCACCATTCGCATTGTCGATGAGCAAGAGAGTCACACTTTAAATCACGAATATCGTGGTAAAGATAAACCAACCAACGTGCTATCTTTCCCATTTGAAGTACCTCCGGGTATAGAAATGGATCTGCTTGGTGATTTGATTATTTGCCGTCAAGTGGTTGAAAAAGAGGCGATAGAACAGAATAAACCTCTGTTAGCACATTGGGCGCATATGGTTGTACATGGCAGCTTGCATCTGCTAGGTTATGATCATATCGAGGATGACGAAGCCGAAGAGATGGAGTCCCTCGAAACAGAAATCATGCAGGGTATGGGTTATGAAGACCCTTACATTGCTGAAAAAGAGTAACCTCGGTTGCTCAACAGGGAAAGGCGAATCACCTAAATTGCCCTCGTGTTCGCCTTTCTACGTGAGCTATCACACTTCTGATAGCGTTACTTAATTGAGAAACAATGAACGAAGATAATTCTCCCTCTTCTAGCGAAGGTAAGAAAGAAAAGGCAGAAGGTCCGAGTAGAAAGTCCTTCTTTGAACGTCTAGGTCAACTTTTCCAGGGCGATCCTAAAGACCGCCAAGAGCTTGTGGATGTTATCCGCGACTCAGAAGAAAATGACCTGATTGACCACGACACCCGCGATATGCTCGAAGGTGTTATGGAAATCTCCGAAATGCGCGTGCGTGACATTATGCTCCCGCGTTCGCAAATGGTCACTGTTGAGCGCACTTACGATTTAGATACGCTAATCGCGCTAATTACGGATGCTCAACACTCGCGTTACCCTGTTATCAGCGAGGATAAAGACCATGTGGAAGGCATTCTACTTGCGAAGGACTTACTCAAATACTTAGGCTCAGGCAGCAACCCATTTGATATTGAAGAAGTAATTCGACCTGCAGTTGTGGTTCCGGAAAGCAAACGTGTCGACCGCCTGCTAAAAGAGTTCCGCGAAGAACGCTATCATATGGCGATTGTTGTTGATGAATTCGGCGGCGTTTCAGGCCTCGTAACCATTGAAGATATCCTTGAAGAAATCGTTGGCGATATCGAAGATGAGTTCGACGAGTCCGAAGAGAATGATATTCGTAAACTAAGCAAACATACGTTTGCTGTCAGAGCTCTGACAACGATTGAAGAGTTTAATGAGACATTCGGCACCAACTTCAGCGATGAAGAGGTGGATACTGTAGGTGGTATGGTAATGACTGCCTTTGGTCACTTGCCTTCTCGTGGTGAACTGGTTGAAATTGAAGGTTATAATTTCAAAGTCACCGCTGCCGATAACCGTCGTGTCATTCAACTCCAAGTGACCATTCCAGACGAAGAAACACTGGTTGAAGCCACTCAAGAGTAACGCGATACCCTACCGGGAATATCAGAAAATATAATGATGAATGTACTCTTTCATCGCCTCAAGCGGCCTTTAGTGGCCGCTTTTGTTGGCGCTTCCACAACCCTGGCTTTTGCTCCTTACCAACTATGGCCTATCGCTATTCTTAGCCCTGCCATACTGCTCATCCTTCTCGCCAACCAGACGCCTAAACGCGCACTTTGGATTGGTTACTCGTGGGGCCTTGGCCAATTTGCTACCGGCGTCAGCTGGGTATACGTCAGTATTGCTGGCTTTGGCGGTATGCCGCTGATTGCCAATCTATTCTTAATGGGTCTGTTAGTTGCCTATCTGGCAATCTACTCTGGCCTGTTTGCCTGGCTAAAGAACAAATTCTTTCCTCAATTTACCTTACCGACCGCACTGCTTGCAGCGCCAGCTCTTTGGTTAATTACCGATTGGCTACGTGGCTGGGTAATGACCGGTTTCCCTTGGTTGTGGCTCGGATACAGCCAGATTGACTCCCCGCTGGCGAGCTTTGCACCCATTGGCGGTGTTGAGCTTCTCACTCTGTTTATTATTATCTCAGCTGGCGCATTGGCTTACGCTTGGATTCATAAACAATGGCTTGTAGTTGTAATACCTGCTGTACTTTTGAGCGCAGGTTTTGGTATCCGTCAGTATGACTGGGTAACTCCTCGTTCACAGGACGTCACCAAAGTCACGCTAATCCAAGGCAATGTTGACCAGAACCTGAAGTGGCTGCCAACACAGCGCTGGCCAACCATTATGAAGTACACCGACCTGACTCGTGAAAACTGGGATTCAGACATCATTGTCTGGCCAGAAGCCGCAATTCCGGCATTTGAGATTGAAGTGCCTTCATTCCTGCAAAATCTAGACAGTGCAGCGAAAATGAATCACAGCGCCATTATCACGGGTGTGGTGAACCAAGATGAAGATCGACAGTTCTACAACAGCATTCTTTCTCTAGGTGTCACGCCATATGGCGATTACAGCTTTGATTTGAATGAACGCTACCATAAGCATCATTTGCTACCGTTTGGAGAGTTTGTACCGTTTGAGGATATTTTACGTCCACTTGCGCCGTTCTTTAATTTGCCAATGTCTTCATTCAGTCGTGGTGACTTCGTTCAGCCAAACATCGTAGCGAATGGCAAGCACATGGCGCCCGCTCTGTGTTACGAAATCATTTTTAATGAGCAGGTTCGTCAAAACGTGAACGACGAAACAGACTTCATCCTGACACTGTCTAACGATGCGTGGTTTGGACATTCTATTGGCCCGCTTCAGCATATGGAAATTGCCCGTATGCGCGCACTGGAGCTGGGCAAGCCGTTGATTCGCTCAACGAATAATGGATTAACAGCCGTCACAGACCACAGAGGTAAGATTATCGAGCAGGTTCCTCAGTTTGAAACCGCAGTGCTGCGTGCAGAACTGACGCCAACCGATGGTAAAACACCCTATCGCATCGTTGGCACCTGGCCATTGTATATTTGGGTAGCGTTAAGCTTGATGCTCGCTTGGTGGATACCAAGAAAGACAAAGTAATAAACCAAAAGAGGCCATCTGGCCTCTTTTTCATAATTGTTAAGGTTTTAAAGATTGGCGACTAAAGCCAGTATGACCGCACTTGATACACGGAATAATAATGGTTGGATGGTTATACGTGGTTTTATGGCCACATTCATCGCACACTAAGGTGCCTAAGCCAATCACATCGCCAGCCTCATACAAGCCTTGATGTTCCAGATCATCAAACAACTCAACCCACTCAACTTTCGTCCGATCGGTTATTTCTAACAATCCTTGCCAAATTGTATCTGCAACCGTTAGGTAAAAAGGGCCACTTTTACTGTCTTCATAATTTTCTGAAAACTCTTTTAAGTCAGATTTGACGTACGCTTTAATCAACGCCAACTCGTCTTTGGTCAGGTCATTTGCGGCTTCCACCACTTTGCCCGACGTTTCTATCGCTTTGTTAACTTCTTCAGGACTGTGCTTCAAGGTTTCGATCACATCCTCGAGCATTTCCTCATAACCTGTTTTACGTTTAGGCATAACTGACCTCCATCTTTCTCCTACCTGCGTGACTTGAGTACGCAAGGGTACAGATTGGCTATTGTTGTGATCCCTAGCTTTAGGTATTCTATGACGATCTATTTAAGTCTGTTCTAACCGAACTCACAAATTCCAAGATAACCGGATATCATCGATGCAAGAGCAATACAACCCACAAGACATTGAACAAAAAGTTCAAAAGCACTGGGATGACAACAAGACCTTTGTTGTAAGTGAAGACCCAAATAAAGAAAAATTCTACTGTCTATCTATGTTCCCATACCCAAGTGGTCGACTGCACATGGGTCACGTGCGTAACTACACCATCGGTGACGTAGTATCTCGTTTCCAACGCCTACAAGGCAAAAACGTTATGCAACCTATTGGTTGGGATGCGTTCGGTCTACCTGCTGAAAACGCGGCGGTAAAAAACAAAACTGCGCCAGCACCATGGACTTACGAAAACATCGAGTACATGAAAAACCAGCTTAAGCTTCTTGGCTTTGGTTACGACTGGAACCGCGAATTCGCTACCTGTACGCCTGAATACTACCGTTGGGAACAAGAGTTCTTCACTAAGCTTTACGAAAAAGGGCTAGTTTACAAAAAGACTTCATCAGTAAACTGGTGTCCAAACGACCAAACGGTTCTAGCAAACGAACAGGTTGAAGACGGCTGCTGCTGGCGTTGTGACACGCCTGTAGAGCAAAAGGAAATTCCTCAGTGGTTCATCAAGATCACTGAATACGCGCAAGAGCTGCTTGACGATCTAGATAACTTAGACGGCTGGCCTGAAATGGTTAAAACCATGCAGCGTAACTGGATTGGCCGCTCTGAGGGTGTTGAACTCAAGTTTGAAGTAAAAGGCCAGCAAGACCTAGAAGTTTACACAACGCGTCCAGATACGCTAATGGGTGTGACTTACGTAGGTATCGCAGCAGGTCACCCTCTAGCGACGATCGCAGCAGAGAGCAACCCAGAGCTAGCAGCCTTCATCGAAGATTGTAAGAACACCAAAGTAGCGGAAGCTGAACTTGCGACAATGGAAAAGAAAGGTATGGCGACTGGCCTTACTGCTATTCATCCATTGAACGGCCGTGAAGTCCCAGTGTACGTGGCAAACTTCGTACTAATGGACTACGGTACAGGCGCGGTTATGGCGGTTCCTGCGCACGACCAACGTGACTACGAATTTGCAACCAAATACGGTCTAGACATCGTTCCTGTGATCAAGCCAGTTGACGGTAGCGAGCTAGATATCTCTGAAGTAGCGTACGCAGAAAAAGGTGTCTTGTTCGATTCAGGTGAGTTCGACGGTCTAGAATTCCAAGCGGCATTCGATGCAATCGCAGCGAAGCTAGAAGCAGAAGGTAAAGGCACTAAGACAGTTAACTTCCGTCTACGTGACTGGGGTGTATCTCGTCAACGTTACTGGGGCGCACCTATCCCAATGGTAACCACTGAAGATGGCGAAGTTCACCCTGTGCCTGCTGACCAACTACCCGTAATTCTTCCTGAAGACGTGGTAATGGACGGCGTAACAAGCCCAATCAAAGCTGACAAAGAATGGGCGAAGACAACCTTCAACGGCGAGCCGGCTCTACGTGAGACCGATACGTTCGATACGTTCATGGAATCTTCTTGGTACTACGCGCGTTACTGTTCACCACAAGCGGACGACATCCTAGACCCAGAAAAAGCAAACTACTGGCTACCGGTAGACCAGTACATCGGTGGTATCGAGCACGCTTGTATGCACCTACTGTACTCACGCTTCTTCCACAAGCTTCTACGTGATGCGGGCTACGTGACGTCTGACGAACCGTTCAAGCAACTACTATGTCAAGGCATGGTACTGGCTGATGCGTTCTACTTCGAGAACGAGAAAGGCGGTAAAGAATGGGTTGCACCAACTGACGTGAAAATTGAGCGTGACGGTAAAGGTCGCATCACTTCTGCTACCGACAACGAAGGCCGCAACGTTGAGCACTCAGGCATGATCAAGATGTCTAAGTCGAAGAACAACGGTATCGACCCACAAGAGATGGTAGACAAGTACGGCGCTGATACAGTACGTCTATTCATGATGTTCGCATCTCCAGCAGACATGACTCTGGAATGGCAAGAATCTGGCGTAGAAGGGGCAAACCGCTTCCTGAAACGTGTTTGGAAACTGGTCAAAGAGCACACAGCAAAAGGTACGGCAGAAGCCGTTAACGCAGATGCTCTTTCTGGTGAGCAAAAAGCATTGCGCCGTGACGTTCATAAGACTATCGCGAAAGTGACTGATGACGTTGCTCGTCGTCAGACATTCAACACGGCTATCGCAGCGATCATGGAACTGATGAACAAGCTAGCGAAAGCGCCTCAAGAGTCAGCCCAAGACCGTGCTATCCTTGATGAAGCACTGAGAGCGGTTGTAGCAATGCTTTACCCTATCACTCCGCACATTTCATACGAGCTATGGACTGCACTGGGTGAGACAGACATCGACAACGCGACTTGGCCTACTTTCGATGAGAAAGCTCTGGTTGAAGACGAAAAAACTATCGTTGTTCAAGTTAACGGTAAGCTCCGTGCGAAACTGACTGTTGCAGCAGACGCAACGAAAGAGCAAGTTGAAGAGCTTGGTCTGAACGATGAGAACGTAACTAAGTTCACTGAAGACAAAACCATCCGTAAAGTCATTTACGTACCGGGTAAACTTCTGAACATCGTTGCAAACTAATCATAGCCTGCAAATTATCTCAGCTTAGCGAACTTATTAGCTAACCAAGAGTCATTAAACAGGGTAGTTCGCTACCCTGTTTATTTACCTCAAACCATTCACACCGAGTGGTTTAAGGTAAATATCCCCGTTATTCAATTTAGGATGAATACAATCAATGCGCTTTTTCTCTTTGATTAAACTGTCTGTGGTATTGGTATTAGCCGGCCTTCTCTCTGCCTGTGGTTTTCACCTTCGCGGCGAGTACTCTGTACCCGAAGAGCTGCAAACCCTGTCATTCACCAGCTATGATGAATACAACCAGCTAACCCGCTACGTGAAATCTCAGCTCACGCTGAATAAAGTCGAATTAGTTCAACCATCGTCAAACGTACCAAACTTACATCTGATTGAAACAAGCCTTGAAGAACGCACACTGTCGCTATACCAGAACAGTCGCGCGGCAGAAAAAGAACTGACTTACGTTGTACAGTACCGTGTCACGATCCCGGGTTATAGCACGAAGAACTACACCACCACGGTAAATCGCAACTATCTGGATAACCCATTGACAGCTTTAGCTAAGTCAGTAGAGCGCGACGTGATCAAAGATGAGATGCACTTACAAGCAGCTAAGCAAATGATGCGTCAGTTAGGCCAAGTCCGTGCAGAATACGAATCAGGCCAAATTAACGATACAACTGCGAATACGAGCTCTTAAGTAACATGCGAGTATATGCTGACAAGCTGGCGGATCACTTAGCCAGACACATCAAGCCGATTTACCTTATCTTTGGTAATGAACCACTGTTAATTCAAGAAAGTCGTCAAGCAATCCAAAAAATCGCATTGCAACACGGTTTTGAAGAAAAGCATCGCTTTGCTGTTGATGCGAGCTTAGATTGGAACCAGGTTTATGACTGCTTCCAGGCACTCAGTCTGTTCTCCAGCCGCCAACTTATTGAGCTCGAAATACCAGAAAGTGGTATCAACACCGCGATAAGCAAAGAACTGCTGGCACTGACAGATATGATGCATGATGACATCATGTTGGTCATCATTGGCAGCAAGCTGACTAAGGCGCAGGAAAACAGTAAATGGTTTAAATCACTCAGTGCGAAAGGTGATTGGGTAAGTTGCCTGACACCAGACCTTCAGCGCCTGCCAATGTTCATTCAAGCTCGTTGTCGCAAACTTGGATTGAAACCGGACCAGCAATCGCTGCAAATGCTCGCACAGTGGCATGAGGGTAACCTGTTTGCACTATCGCAAAGCTTAGAAAAACTGGCTCTACTTTACCCTGATGGTGAACTCACCATAGTGCGCTTAGAAGAAGCGTTAAGTAGACACAACCATTTTACAACGTTCAACTGGATTGATGCTTTGCTTGCTGGAAAAGCTAACCGAGCCCAACGTATATTGCGTCAGCTAGAAGCTGAAGGCGTTGAGGCGGTGATTCTTATTCGCAGCGTTCAAAAAGAGTTCAAACAACTGCTAAGCATGCATCAGGATTTGACCAAGATGAACGTCAACCAGGTGTTTGAAAAATATCGAGTGTGGCAAAACAAACGCCCTTTGTATAACGCGGCTTTGACTCGTCTTTCAGCCAGCAGAATCTTTAAACTTGTGTCTCTCCTGACTCAGGCAGAGATAAAAGCTAAAACCCAATATGACGAATCCGTATGGCCAACTATGCATCAATTGAGCCTAGAAACCTGCTCTCCTGATATTAAGCTGGCAATTTAAAAACCAAAGCGTGATATAGTGCGCGACCCGTTTTGCCAAGATTAGAGCAAAACTATTTAGAGACAAAAGATAAACCGAGGAAAACCGAGTGCTTCGCGAAGAACTGAAAGACTTTCTAGCTGATAAAGCCGACGATATGAAAGCGGAAGATATCATCATCCTGAATGTGGAAGGCAAATCAAGCGTGACAGATTACATGATCATCTGCACGGGCACATCTAGACGCCACGTTTCATCGATCGCTGATCACGTTGCGTCTGAAGTAAAAAAAGCTGGTCTTGAACCTTTGGGAATGGAAGGTGAGAACGAAGGTGAATGGGTTGTTCTGGATATGGGCGATGCCATGCTGCACGTGATGCAAGAAGAACACCGCGAGCTGTACCAACTAGAAAAACTCTGGGGTTAACCTTTTGAAAATTCAACTCATTGCTGTTGGTACCAAAATGCCAAAGTGGGTCGAGGAAGGCTTTCAAGAGTATCGCCGTCGTTTCCCGCACGATATGCCACTTGAATTGGTGGAGATTCCTGCCGGAAAACGTGGCAAGAACGCCGACATAGCGCGCATTCTGCAAAAAGAAGGCGAAGCAATGCTGGCCGCAGTGCCAAAAGGGAGCCGTATCGTCACTCTGGATATCCCTGGCAAAAAGTGGGACACCCCACAACTGGCTGAGCAACTAGAAGCCTGGAAACTCGATGGGCGTGACGTATCGATCTTAATCGGCGGCCCTGAAGGCCTGGCTCCAGCATGTAAAGCAGCCGCAGACCAAAGCTGGTCATTATCGGCCCTAACGTTACCACACCCTCTGGTACGTATTGTTATGGCTGAAAGCTTATACCGAGCGTGGAGCATTACCGCTAACCACCCTTATCATCGCGAATAATCGCTGTTTAACTTTAGAGCCAAGCGTTAATGATTCATAGACGCCGCAGTCAAATTCGAGATTATCAAGCCGAAGCGCGCCTGTTTGCCAGTCGCGCTATCGTTGCATTTGTTGGTATTGTCATTTTGATGGGAGCGCTGGTCGCCAACATGTACAACATTCAGGTGAACCAGTTCCAGGACTACCAAACTCGCTCTAACGACAACCGTATTAAGATCGTGCCAATTGCGCCCAACCGCGGGCTTATTTATGATCGCAACGGTGTGTTACTGGCGGAAAACCGCCCTGTCTTTAACTTGGAACTGATTCCAGAAAAAGTGAAAGACATTGATGAGACCATCAAAGAGCTGCAAACCATTCTGGAAATCACACCAGAACAAATTGAACGCTTTCATCGCGAGCGAAAGCGAACTCGTCGCTTTAAATCTGTTCCATTACTCACTCAGCTAGATGAAAAGCAAGTTGCCGTATTTTCAGTCCACCAATATCGCTTTCCTGGTGTAGAGATCAGTGCAACCCTAAAACGTTACTACCCATTTAGTGAAGTGCTTACGCACGTGATTGGCTACGTTTCTCGCATCAACGATCGAGACATGCAGCGCCTGATTCGTGAAGAAAAAGCCTCAAACTATCAAGCTACCCGTGACATCGGTAAGCTGGGCATTGAGAAATATTACGAAGATCTTCTCCATGGTACTGCTGGTTACCAAGAGGTCGAGGTCAACAGTCGTGGTCGAGTGATCCGCACGCTGAAATATGTCCCCCCCGTTCCTGGCAAAGATATTGTCTTGAATCTAGACATTAATCTGCAGCTCTACGTACACCAACAGCTTGATGGTCGTCGCGGTAGTGCCGTGGTTATCGACCCGAGAGATAACGGAGTGCTAGCGATGGTGTCTAGCCCGAGCTACGATCCCAATTCCTTCGTTCATGGTATTTCTGGTAAAGCTTATCGTGCGCTACTTAACGATAAAAACCGACCTCTGGTGAACCGAACGACACTAGGTATATATCCGCCAGCGTCAACCATCAAACCATTTATGGCCGTTGCCGCGCTGCAAGAAGGCGTTGTGACCCCACAAACAACCCGTAATGATCCAGGCTACTGGCGCATTCCAAATTCAGACACTCGCCCATTCCGTGACTGGCTGCGTTGGGGGCATGGACGTGTTGATATTATCAAATCCATTGAAGAATCGGTGGATACCTTCTTCTACCAAGTCGCCTACGATATGGGCATCGATCGCATTTCCAGCTGGATGATGATGTTCGGCTTTGGTGATTACACTGGAATTGATATTTACGAAGAAAGTAAAGCTAACATGCCGACCCGTGAGTGGAAGATGTCTCGCCACAGAACACCTTGGTACAAAGGCGATACTATTCCGGTAGGTATTGGTCAGGGTTACTGGACTGCAACGCCGATGCAAATCGCAAAAGCCACCTCAGTGCTCGTAAACGACGGAGCAGTTACCGCCCCACACTTACTCAAAGCTTCCATCAACAATGGCGGTGATTTCGACGAGCAGCATTCAGAGGAATACCTGACCTATCCGCCGATTAAAAACGTACCGAAAAAGTACTGGGACATGGCGAAAGAAGGCATGCGTCGAGTGAACCATGGAACCCGAGGAACGGCTCGTCGTTCCTTTTACGATATGAGCTACGAAACTGCGGGTAAATCCGGTACAGCTCAGGTATTTGGGCTAGCTGAAGACGAAGTGTATAAGGCAGATGAAGTTGCCGAGCATTTACGTGACCACGCCTTATTTACTGGTTTTGCACCGTTTGACGATCCAAAAGTGGTCGTAACTGTGGTACTCGAAAACGCGGGTGGTGGCTCAAGTAATGGCGCACCTGTAGCAAGAAAAATCTTTGACCGTGTCGTACTCGGCCCGGAAAAAATCGAGCCTGAAGAAGATGAAAACAACGTTAAGCAAGAGGCAACGCAATAATGAAAATGGATCCCTCTACAGGTAAAAACCGAGCCCTGTTTGAACGCTTCCATATTGACTTGCCACTCTTACTCGGCATTTTAGCGTTGATGGCATTTGGCTTGGTGATCATGTACAGCGCGAGCGGCCAAAGCCTGGCGATGATGGATCGTCAGGCCATGCGTATGGTGCTCTCTCTTGTGGTGATGGTAGTGCTTGCACAACTTTCTCCACGCACCTACGAGAGTCTCGCGCCCTTGATGTTTGCGTCAGGAGTCATCCTGCTTTTTGGCGTGCTGTTTTTTGGTGAAGCGTCCAAAGGTGCCCAACGTTGGCTAAACCTTGGTTTCGTCCGATTCCAGCCATCTGAATTACTCAAGCTGGCCGTGCCGTTGATGGTAGCTCGCTATATTGGTCGTCAGCCACTTCCACCAACCTTCAAAACCCTGATGGTGGCATTAGTCATGGTGTGTGTGCCAACCATACTGATTGCGAAACAGCCTGATTTGGGGACCTCGATCCTGATCGCGGCATCCGGTATTTTTGTTATCTTCCTCGCAGGTATCAGTTGGAGAATCATTGCTGCAGCAGCCATTGCTCTAGGCGGATTTATTCCCATCTTATGGTTTTTCCTGATGCGCGAGTATCAGAAGGTGCGAGTGCGTACGCTATTTAACCCGGAATCCGATCCTCTGGGCGCGGGCTACCACATCATCCAGAGTAAGATTGCGATTGGATCTGGTGGTATTTCAGGTAAGGGTTGGTTACACGGAACACAATCTCAACTGGAATTTCTTCCTGAGCGACACACTGACTTTATCTTTGCAGTAATTGCTGAAGAATGGGGTATGATTGGCTTTCTTTGCTTATTAGCCATCTATCTCTTCATTATTGGTCGAGGCCTGTACCTTGCTAGCCAGGCGCAGACCGCATTTGGACGAATGATGGCAGGCAGTATTGTACTTAGCTTTTTTGTGTATATTTTCGTAAATATCGGTATGGTGAGTGGCATCCTGCCCGTCGTAGGCGTACCGCTACCTCTAATCAGTTATGGTGGTACTTCAATGGTGACCTTGATGGCTGGCTTTGGTATTTTAATGTCTATTCATACGCACCGAAAAGCATTCTCTAAGGCGACCTAGACATGCAAAAACGCGCTTTATATTCCTTAGTTTTTTCTGCCGTTATTTTGGCTGGCTGCTCATCAACCAGCCAGAAAACCCAGCAAGATGACCGCTACGAACTCGAGTCTGATGTTGCACCAGACACGCCACTTTCAGTGGAGCATATTGAAGACGCCTACCCAAAGTACGAGCCATATAGCTTAGGCGGCAACAGAGACTACCATCTGCTCGGTAAGAACTACCAAATTGTACGCGACGCGAAAGGCTTTACCGAACAAGGACGAGCGTCCTGGTATGGTAAAAAGTTTCAGGGCCATTTGACGTCCAACGGTGAAATCTACGACATGTACTCGATGACAGCGGCACACAAAACACTGCCGCTACCTAGTTACGTCAAAGTGACCAACACTGATAACGGCAAAACAACGGTAGTACGCGTGAATGATCGAGGTCCATTCCACGATGGCCGAATTATTGATTTAAGCTATGCGGCGGCACATAAGCTCGGCGTGATTAAAACCGGCACAGCCAATGTCAAAATTGAAGTCATCAGCGTTGATAAACCGACTGACAAAAAATCGTTGGACGAGCACCCTAAATACGTAATTCAGGTCGCATCTTCAAAAAATGAAAATCGCGCCCGAACTTTAGGCTCAGAACTTGGTCAAAAGCTGGATACGGATACTTTCCTTGAAAATGCGAAAGAGTCGTATCGCTTGTTATTAGGCCCGTTTAGTGACTATTCCCTGACGCAAGCCACACTGGATAAAGTAAAATTGCTCGGCTATCCGTCTGCATTTATTAAAAAACACAACACTGTAAAATGACGTAGGTTCATGGATTTCTAATTGAATCCCCTCTGATTATCGCTGGGGATTCTGATAAGATGTCCGCAGTTAAACCCAAAAATTTGAATTACCATGAATAAAAATAAGTTTGTGAAATCTATTCTCGTCTCATCCGTTGTTCTTTCAGCAACCTTTGCTCAATCAGCTCTTGCCGCACCTATCGTGGTTCCAGACTCTCCTCAAATCGCAGCGAAAGGCTACGTATTGATGGATTACCATTCAGGTAAAGTACTGGCAGAGAAAGAGATGAACACAAAGTTGTCTCCTGCTAGTCTGACCAAAATGATGACCAGCTACGTTATTGGCCAAGAGCTAGCGCGTGGTAATATTTCAGAAGATGATGATGTAACCATCAGTAAAAACGCATGGGCGAAAAACTTCCCGGACTCTTCAAAAATGTTCGTCGAAGTTGGCACCACTGTAAAAGTAAAAGACCTGAACCGCGGCATTATCATCCAGTCAGGTAACGATGCATGTGTTGCAATGGCAGAGCACATCGCCGGCTCGGAAGATGCTTTCGTTGATCTAATGAACGCATGGGCCAATACGCTGGGCATGAGTAACTCACACTTTGCCAACGTCCACGGTCTAGATAACCCAGAACTTTACTCAACGCCATACGACATGGCGCTGCTAGGTAAAGCACTTATCCGTGATGTACCAAATGAGTACCGCGTTTACGCTGAGAAGAAGTTCACCTATAACGGCATTACCCAATACAACCGTAACGGCTTGCTTTGGGATAAGAGCATGAACGTAGACGGCATCAAGACTGGCCACACAAGTAACGCAGGCTACAGTTTAGTAAGTTCAGCAACTGAAGGTCAGATGCGCTTAGTTGCAGTAGTGATGGGCACTAAAGATGCTAACGCTCGTAAATCAGAAAGTAAAAAGCTGCTAAGCTACGGCTTCCGCTTCTTCGAAACTGTTGCTCCACACAAAGCTGGCGAAACATTTGTAGAAGAAAAAGTTTGGATGGGTAACAAAGACGCCGTTGCACTAGGTCTGGATAAAGATACATACGTAACCCTTCCACGCGGTGAAGCAAAGAACCTAAAAGCAAGCTTCGTACTTGAAAAAGAGCTAGAAGCCCCAATTAATAAAGGTGATGTAGTTGGTAAGCTATACTATCAAATCGATGGTGAAGATATTGCCGAATACCCGCTAATGGCACTGGAAACCGTAGAACAAGGTAGCCTATTTAGCCGCATGTGGGATTACATCGTATTGTTAGTTAAGAGCTTCTTCTAAAGTCAGCGAAAGATTAACAAACCGATTCATAAAGCCGCCGACTAAGGCGGCTTTTTAAGTCAGTTATCCTCACCTTGAGTTCACCTTAATTTGACTGTACTATTTCGCACCGCAACGAATACCAACTGGAGTTACCGATATGCTAACCATCAACTCTGATGCTAAATTAAAAGACCTGCTTGAGTTCCCTTGTTCTTTTACTTACAAGGTAATGGGTCATGCAAAGCCTGAGCTTCCAGAACTTGTTCTTGAAGTGATTCAGCGCCATGCACCTGGTGACTACAGCCCAACAGTAAAACCTAGTGCGAAGGGCAACTACCACTCGGTGTCTATCAATATCACAGCGACGTCAATCGAGCAGGTTGAAGTCCTTTATAAAGAATTAGGCGAAATCGACATCGTTCGTATGGTTCTATAAATATTTGATAAATTAAATTTTTTTTGAAAGCAGCCGAGGCTGCTTTCTTTTTATATATCAGCAAGATAGTAAAATACCGCTCACCTTTGAGTTAAAAAACTGTTACTCAATGGTAGAGTAGAAGGATTATCCAGTTTATAATCCAAACACTTTATATAATCGCGACAGGAAATGCCATGCAACACCAACTTGTTGTAAAACGACTTGGCCGCCAGGACTATGAGCCCGTATGGAAGGCAATGCATGAGTTCACAGACCAACGTACAGAAGAGACACCTGATGAAGTTTGGTTGGTAGAACATAACCCAGTATTTACTCAAGGTCAGGCCGGTAAAGCCGAGCATCTGATCAACACTGGTGATATTCCTGTCGTACAAAGTGACCGAGGTGGTCAGGTGACTTATCATGGTCCGGGCCAGTTAGTGGCTTACTTTTTGATTAACCTGCGTCGTAAAAAATTAGGAGTACGAGATCTCGTTACCAACATCGAGAACCTCGTGATCAACACGCTAAAAGCATACAATATCGACTCTGCAGCAAGACCAGACGCTCCAGGTGTATACGTCGATAGTAAGAAAATATGCTCTCTCGGCTTACGTATTCGTAAAGGCTGCTCCTTTCATGGCCTCGCCTTAAACGTCAATATGGATTTAACCCCCTTCCTGCGTATTAACCCTTGCGGGTATCAAGGCATGGAAATGGTTCAGGTCAGCCAAGTTGGTGGACCGGACGATGTGGAAGCTGTAGAAAAGCAACTAATACAAGAACTCGTTACTTTGCTCGACTACGAGCAAGTGGAATTCAGCACAGAAGCACCTTCTCAAGGTAATAAAGCATGAGCAAACCAATCCAGATGGAAAAAGGCGTTAAATACCGTGACGCCGAAAAAATGGCATTGATTCCAGTAAAGAACATGCCTTCAGAGCAGAAAGAAGTGCTGCGTAAGCCTGATTGGATGAAAATCAAGCTACCAGCCGATAGCCAACGAATCCAAGACATCAAAGCAGCAATGCGTAAGAACAAACTTCACTCTGTATGTGAAGAAGCATCTTGCCCTAACCTGGCTGAATGTTTTAACCACGGTACTGCGACCTTTATGATCCTAGGCGCTATCTGTACTCGTCGTTGTCCTTTCTGTGACGTTGCTCATGGCCGTCCATTACCACCAGAAGCGGAAGAACCACAAAAGCTGGCGAAAACCATCGCAGATATGAAGCTGAAGTATGTGGTAATCACTTCTGTAGACCGTGATGATCTGCGTGACGGTGGTGCACAGCATTTCGCTGACTGTAACCGTGAGATCCGTGCGTTAAACCCTAACATCAAGATTGAAACTCTGGTTCCGGACTTCCGTGGTCGTATGGACGTTGCCCTTGATCTAATGAAAGACAACCCACCAGATGTATTCAACCACAACTTGGAAACTGCACCGCGCCTTTACCGTAAAGCTCGCCCAGGAGCAAACTACAAGTGGTCTCTACAGCTACTGAAGAAATTCAAAGAGCAACATCCAGACGTACCGACTAAGTCAGGTCTGATGATGGGTCTTGGTGAGACAAAACAAGAGATCGTCGAGGTACTAAAAGACCTACGCGAACATGGCGTAACTATGCTGACTCTCGGTCAGTACTTAGCGCCAAGCCGTCACCACTTGCCAGTAGAACGTTACGTTCCACCATCAGAATTTGATGAGCTTAAAGAGATCGCACTAGAACTTGGCTTCACGCACGCTGCGTGTGGTCCATTTGTTCGCTCTTCATACCACGCCGACATGCAGGCGCAAGGTATCGAGATCAAGTAAGTAACTGGTTCTCAATGACTAAAAAGGTTGGCACTTCGCCAACCTTTTTTGTATCTGACAAACGCGACACTCCCTACTCGGCTCATCTTTCTCTCCAATGAATGACGAACACTGTCCAACTGCCAGAAAACAAAAAGGCCCTCAATTGAGGGCCTTCAATATATCAATGTTCAAAATAGATGAGTCGAGTTCTAGGAGAACACACGGAGTTTGCGCGAGCAAATGAGTATGTTCGACACCGAAATCGGCTCACTCTATGAAGAACAATTATGCGTAAACTGGTAGACGCTTACAAACATCTAGCACTTTCTGTTTTGTCGCTTCGATAACTTCTTCATTGTCGATGTTATCAAGAACGTCACACATCCAGTTCGCTAGCTCTTTTGCGTCTTCTACTGTGAAGCCACGGCGAGTGATTGCTGGCGTACCAACACGGATACCAGACGTTACGAATGGGCTACGTGGATCATTTGGTACTGAGTTTTTGTTTACTGTGATGTTCGCTGCACCTAGTGCTGCGTCCGCTTCTTTACCAGTAATGTTCTTGTCGATTAGATCAACTAGGAACAGGTGGTTTTCTGTACCGTTAGAAACGATTTTGTAACCACGTTCTTGGAACTGAGCAACCATTGCTTTCGCGTTTTGAACAACGCGAGCTTGGTAATCTTTAAATTCAGGTTCCATTGCTTCTTTGAACGCTACCGCTTTACCAGCGATAACATGCATTAGAGGACCACCTTGACCACCTGGGAAAACAGCTGAGTTCAGCTTTTTGTACATGTCTTCGCCAGCGTTAGACAGGATAAGACCGCCACGTGGACCTGCTAATGTTTTATGCGTCGTTGTGGTTACAACGTGCGCGTGTGGTACAGGTGTTGGGTAAACGCCTGCAGCGATAAGACCCGCAACGTGAGCCATATCTACGAACAGGTAAGCATCAACTTTGTCTGCGATTTCACGCATGCGTTTCCAATCAACGATTTGAGAGTACGCAGAGAAACCACCGATGATCATTTTAGGCTTGTGCTCAATCGCAAGCGCTTCCATCTCGTCGTAGTTGATTTGACCAGCTTCGTCGATACCGTAAGGGATAACGTTGTAGTGCTTACCAGAGAAGTTTACTGGTGAACCGTGAGTCAGGTGACCACCGTGTGCCAAGCTCATGCCTAGTACAGTATCGCCTGGGTTAAGAAGCGCCATGTATACTGCGCTGTTTGCTTGAGAACCTGAGTGAGGCTGTACGTTAGCGTATTCACAACCAAATAGTTCACATGCACGATCGATTGCTAATTGTTCCGCTTTATCTACGTACTCACAACCGCCGTAGTAACGCTTGCCTGGGTAGCCTTCAGCGTATTTGTTCGTTAGCTGAGAACCTTGAGCTTCCATTACACGTGGGCTTGTGTAGTTTTCAGAAGCGATAAGTTCAATGTGCTCTTCCTGGCGAAGAGTTTCTTCTTGGATAGCTGCGAACAGTTCCGCATCGTAATCTGCGATGTTCATATCACGCTTAAGCATCTGTATCTCCTGACTCAGATTAGTACTGAAATTGGCAAAAAAACTATTTAATGACCGAGCGCAAACGTTTCCGTCACCCTAATGGCGCGCATTTTACATAATTTGATCTGGGTCATAAAGAGAAAATTTAAATTTTTCTCATGCAGTTTTTTCATAATGACTGGTAATAAATATCATGTTGATGTTACTGACTCATTACTGTCAATTTTATGTTTTACACCCTGTAAAACAGCAATTACATAGGTTTACCGTAAATTTTAGCCTCTAGCTACCGAAAAGATCATCTTTTTACTATGATGCCAGCCTTATTTCTCACCTATGACTGCAAATTGATGGAAAAACACTCGTTAAAAGAAGACTGGATAGCAATTCTCACTGGCACCTTTTTGGTTGCTCAAGGCGTTTTCTTTCTCCAATCCGCGCAACTCCTTACTGGAGGAACTACCGGATTAGCTTTGCTTATTAGCCAATTTACACCTTTTACCTTTGGTGTGCTGTACTTTTTAACTAACTGCCCTTTTTACCTGTTAGCTTGGAAACGCTTTGGACGTCACTTTGCCATCAATAGTGTCATTTCTGGTGCTTTAGTTTCAATTTTTGCCGATCATCTTTATTTACTGATTTCATTAGAGTCAGTAAATGAAATCTATTGTGCGGTCGCGGGTGGGTTATTGATGGGGCTAGGCATGTTAATCTTGTTCCGTCATCGTTCTAGCCTGGGGGGCTTTAATGTTTTGTGCTTGTTTATCCATGATAAATATGGCATTTCCGTCGGCAAGAGTCAGATGGCGATTGATGTGTGTATCGTATTTGCGTCGATGTTCTTCATTTCACCTTGGATCATTGCTCTGTCCGCTTTAGGGGCGTTTGCGCTCAATCTAGTGCTTGCCATGAACCACAAGCCACATCGATACTCTGTCACCTACGGATCTCAATAACCTCGACGAAAAAAGGCTTTGGGGATCAAACCAAAGCCTTAGTGAGGACAAAAGTCCTAGAGGGGCGTTCTCTTATTCTTCAATCAACAAAATTCGCGTCTCATACGGGCGCAGAGTCTGATGACGAGAGGCAACCGCACTGGCTGCATTCTGGTAATTGGACAACAAGCACTTCGCTTTCGCCATCTCAAAGCCTTCTGGCAATACGCACTCCACCTCTTCCCCATAATAATTATTGATACACAAAAGCGTCTGGGTGTCATTCTGGCGAGCGTAAGCAAAAATACGTGCATGTTCTGGTAACAAATCTTGATAACTACCATCAGTGATAACCTGAACCTGTTTACGCAGTTCAATCAAGCGCTTGTAGAAATAAAATACCGAATTTAAATCCGCTACGGCAGACTCAGCATTGATTTCTTGATAATTCTGCGCGACCTCTAACCAAGGCGTCCCTTTAGTGAAACCAGCATGTGGTTGGCTATTCCACTGCATCGGTGTGCGAGAGTTATCACGAGATTTCTGAGCCAGAATAGCCATCATATCTTGGTGAGAAACACCATCACGATTGACCATGATGTCGTACATGTTGGTACTTTCGACATCTCGATATTGACTGATCTCGGAATACCCTGGATTGGTCATGCCAATCTCTTCACCTTGGTAAACATAGGGCGTGCCCTGCATCATGTGAACAGACGCTGCCAGCATCTTCGCAGATTCTACACGGTACTGCTGATCATCCCCGAGTCGGCTGACGACACGTGGTTGATCGTGATTGCACCAGAATAGCGCCCCCCAACCTTTACCGTTTAATCCTGTCTGCCAGTGATTGAAGATCTGTTTGAGCTGAAGAAAATCAAACGGCGCTTTCGTCCACTTTTCACCATTAGGATAATCCACTTTTAAATGATGGAAATTGAACACCATCGAAAGCTCTTTGCCATCTAAAGACGAGTATTGTTGACAGTGCTCAAGGGTTGTCGAAGACATTTCTCCTACTGTTACACTGCCGTACTTCTGGAATACCGCTTGGCTGATCTCTTGCAAGTACTCATGTACTCTCGGACCATCGGTATAAAAACGACGTCCATCACCAATATCATCACTCGGGAAATCTTGCTGCTTAGAAATCAGGTTAATAACATCCAGACGGAAGCCATCTACGCCCTTCTCAGCCCAAAAACTGATCACGTCTTTGACTTCTTCACGCACAACAGGGTTTTCCCAGTTTAAATCTGCTTGTTGTTTCGCAAACAGGTGCAAGTAGTACTGACCAGTGGCTTCATCCAGCTCCCAAGCAGTACCACCAAACTTAGACTGCCAGTTGTTGGGCTCTGCCCCCTCTACCGGATCTTTCCAGATATAATAATCACGATAAGGGCTATTTTTGTCACCTAGAGCAGACTGGAACCATTTGTGCTCAGTCGAGGTATGGTTGACGACAATATCCATGATAATTCGGATGCCAATCTGGTGCGCCTCCGCCAGTAACTCATCGAAGTCAGCCATTGTGCCGAAGTCAGGGTTGATCGAGTAGTAGTCGGAAATATCATAACCGTTATCGATCATTGGCGATGCATACACTGGCGTTAGCCAAATCGCATCCACACCAAGGTGCTTTAAATAATCCAGTTTAGAAATGATCCCTTTGATATCACCCGTGCCTCTGCTACTACTGTCGCAAAAACTCTTCGGGTAAATTTGGTAGATTGTTGCGGTTTGCCACCAGCTGTTATCTTGCTTGGTCATAGCCATTTCTAACACTCACTTACCATTAAGTTAAAAAGTCACCATGACAATCATGGTTAAAATTCAAGCACTCCTGATATCAAAAATGACGTAGCCAGGAATAGTTGTTTTAAATCGAGAAAACGATGGCATGACATCACTTCTTGCCATCGCTTGTTTAAGTTTGTTATGCGCTTGCCGTCTCAAGTTCACCCTTGGCTTTCGCTCGTTTATAAAGAATCAGCGTCAAACCAGCAGGCACCACAATCGCCACCAACATTGCCAATCCGAACACACCCCAGAACTGAGGCTGAATAGATAAGATGCCTGGTAAACCACCAACACCAATACCGTTCGCCATCACGCCAGCACTACCACAAACCGCCGCCGCGCACGCACTACCAATCATTGCGCTCAACATTGGGAACTTGTATTTCAGGTTGATACCGTACATCGCAGGCTCAGTAACACCCAAATAAGCGGAGATTGCAGCCGGAACGGAAATTTCGCGCTCGTCTTGTTTTTTACTGATGATAATGATGCCGATCACTGCCGATGCCTGAGCAATATTTGAAAGTGCAATAAGAGGCCAGATTGGGGTACCGCCAAGCTCTTGCATTAGCTGTAAATCGACGGCGTTAGTGGTGTGGTGAATACCTGTGATAACCAATGGCGCGTACAAAAAACCGAAGACTGTCGAGCCGATGATCGCAAAGTCTCCCGTCATGGCAGCCTTCGCGGCGAACGCAACACCATTACCTAGCATGCGGCCAAATGGACCGATAATGGAGTGCGCCAGAATCACCGAGATAATGATGGAAACAAATGGCACCACAACCAGGTACAAGTAAGACGGAGTGATACGTTTAAGGTATTTTTCGATATACGCCAGTGCGATACCTGCGAGCATTGCAGGAATGACCTGAGCCTGGTAACCCACTTTTTCAATCACAAACCAACCGAAATCCCACACTTCAGGTGCTTGTTTACCGATCAAATAGGCGTTCATTAATTGTGGAGAGACCAAAGTCACACCCAGCGTAATCCCCAGAATCGGCGTACCACCGAGCTTTTTCACGGTTGACCAACAGACACCAACGGGTAAGAAGAAGAAGATCGCTTCACCAATCAGCCATAGGAATGAATGCACTGTTGCCCAGAATTGACTGATTTCTGTCAGCGTTTGGCCATCAAACATCTTGATGTCGCCAATCACATTACGGAAACCAAGAATCAGGCCACCAGTGATAATAGCCGGTAGCAGAGGAACAAAGATTTCAGCAAGGTGAGAGATGCCACGCTCAACGATGTTCATGTTCTGACGCGCCGCATTTTTTGACTCGTCTTTGCTGGTTTCACTTTTACCCGTCATCTCGATCAATACCTTGTACACTTCATCGACTTCAGTGCCGATAACGACTTGGAATTGACCAGCATTGGTAAAGCAACCTTTGACTATTGGCAGTGCTTCCAACTGCTTAATATCAGCTTGCTCAGTATTATTCAGTACAAAACGTAAACGAGTTAAGCAGTGGCTTACACTCTCAATATTGTCTGGCCCACCGACCAGCTCAATAAGACGCTGTACATCTTGACGCGCAATCTTACTCATAACTTTGCCCACCCTGTATTGGATATGTTTAACTTTTCTTTGTATTTATTATTAATGGGAACATTCCCACGAAGTGGTTTTATATTGCCACCTGAAGATAAAAAACGAAATGGGAACAGTCCCATTAATTGAAAAGGATCACAAACTAAGTCTAGAGCAGAATGCCTATTATGCGATTATGGCATATTCATCTAACCGTCGTGGCTGACAGGCTTCTGGGTGAAGTGCAGTAAAGAATCATTGCCGTTCAACTGATTAATCAGCATGTTAGCGGCTTTTTGGCCTGCATGCGTATAACCAGGGTCGACACTGAAGATATTCGGGAAAAGAAAAGAAAGGAGTTCATTGCCGCCCACGCCAGTTACGACAACATCTTCGCGACCTAATTCTTGTAGACGCTTGATAACGCCAAGTGCAAGCGTATCACTGGCACAAACAATGGCTTGGGTGTCTTCTTGTAATACGTGATCGACCAACTGATAAGCACTCTCATGGCTAAGCGCTCCGGTCTTAAAGCAAGGCGAAATATTTCTGCTCTGGCACCACAACTGGTAAGCATTCAAACGGGCAAACCCCGTGGTTCTGTCATCAGAATCCACACCTATATAGGCAATACGAGAAAGCGATTGCTGCTCTAAATGAGAGAGAGCCATATCGATAATGCCTTGGTTATCATAATTAATAGAGGAAACCTCATTCGTATCCATAGCAATCACCACAATGCGATTGCCCCACTCAGCTAGAGCTTTCTCATCGCAACCAGTAAAACCAAATACAATCACGCCATCAACATTGCGACGTCGAAGAACCTCTAGATGCTCAATGGTTTTATGGCGATCAAACTGGCTTTCCATGATCACGACATCATAGCCAGCAGAATATAACTCACTAAGCATGGTGCCCACGGCTTGGTTTTCTGACGGTGAATCTAAACGAGAAATGATCACACCCACCACCTTTTGACTTCCTCCACGCATTGACTGAGCGGATTTGGAAGGAACATAACCTGAATCACGAATGATTTTTTCAACCTTCTCTCGCGTTTCTGGCTTTACCTTGGGATCGTTCGTGAGCACACGACTTACCGTCGACTTACCAACGCCAGCCAATTTTGCGATATCAAGAATGGTGAGTTTTTTGTTCATAGGTGATCAAACTAAAGTGGGTAGAAACTTAGGTAAATGAACTTTAACAACAAATAGAGAAAAGGGAAGCCAGTGCTTCCCTTTAAAAATATAGCGATGATGTTATTTGTTTAAATACGCAGGAACGTCAGCAATGCTATCCAATACCACAGTCGCTAGCGCTTCACCCTGCTCAGTAATTGGTTTGCCAGTACGTACCAGGATCTTGGTCCCGACTCCAGCCGCTTCTGCCGCCATCATATCTTCCGCTTTATCGCCAATCATTACCGATTTTTCCATGTCGATTTTCAGGAAATCGCGTGCAGAAATGAACATACCCGGCTTTGGCTTACGGCAGTCACAATCTTGCTTGTATTCACCAATACCATCTTCAGGGTGATGCGGGCAGTAATAGAAGCCATCAAACTCAACGCCATGATCAACAAAGTTCCAATCCATCCATTGCGTCAGAGATAAAAATCGGTCTTCACTGAATTTACCGCGTGCGATACCAGATTGATTCGTCACAAGAACCAACATGTAACCTTGGTCTTTCAGCGCTTTCGTCGCTTCAAACACACCGTCAATGTACTCAAAATCATGTTCGTCATGAACGTAACCATGATCAACGTTAATCACGCCATCACGGTCGATAAAAACAGCAGGTTTTGCCAAAACGTATTTCTCTATTAGCTCGGTTTAAGCAGATTATTACATACCTTATAAGCTTCAACACTATCTATTTAGATTGACATTGCGACAAATCAGCACGCTACGCCTCAAGAATCGTTGAATATTGGGGGCTTCCAGCTTATGTTGGAAAATACACCTTTAATATCACCAAGTTCCTATGTCAGAACGCTTACGCATTTAGACGTCTAGACGTAAAAATATCTATTGACTTCAATCTTCTTAACCCATAGCATCAACTGAAAATTGAGATAGAGCTCAAAATTAAGTTCTGTCAAAAGCCGTTTTTGACAACGAAGTTCCCCATATCTCTATGCAGGTTGAAACATGATAGAAATAGAAAACGTCAATAAAGTGTTCTACCAGGGCAGCAAAGAAATTCTGGCTCTGAAAGACATTAACCTACATATCGCCAAAGGCACCATCTTTGGGGTGATCGGCTCGTCAGGTGCTGGTAAAAGTACTCTGATTCGCTGTGTGAACATGTTAGAGGCACCAACCTCTGGCTCCATCATCGTAGATGGCGTTGACCTGACTAAACTTAGCAAAACACAACTGGTAGAAACACGTCGTAACATCGGCATGATTTTCCAGCACTTTAACCTGCTGTCGTCTCGTACCGTTTTCGATAACGTTGCGCTACCTCTTGAACTCGCAGGTAAAGATAAATCGCATATCAATGCAAAAGTCACTGAACTACTAAAACTGGTAGGATTAGAAGACAAGCATGAAAGCTACCCAGCGAACTTAAGTGGCGGTCAAAAGCAACGTGTAGCAATTGCTCGCGCATTAGCCTCTGATCCA
Source organism: Vibrio sp. J1-1 (assembly GCF_021728395.1). Classification (GTDB taxonomy): domain Bacteria; phylum Pseudomonadota; class Gammaproteobacteria; order Enterobacterales; family Vibrionaceae; genus Vibrio. Next base: position 235,924 of record NZ_JAKKCM010000007.1, read on the forward strand.
AGCGTTCTACTATGTGACGAAGCCACCAGCGCACTGGATCCGGCAACGACTCAATCGATTCTTGAGTTATTAAAGAAGATCAACCGTAAACTCAACATCACTATTTTGCTGATCACGCATGAAATGGAAGTGGTTAAAAGCATCTGTCACGAAGTGGCAATCATTGGTGGCGGTGAACTGGTTGAGAAAGGCACCGTTGGTGAAATTTTTGCTCATCCGAAAACAGAACTGGCGCACGAGTTCATTCGCTCGACTTTGGATTTATCTATTCCTGAAGATTATCAAGCTCGACTTCAATCAAGTCGTGTTGAAGGCAGCTACCCGCTGGTCCGTATGGAGTTCACTGGCACAACGGTTGATGCTCCATTGATGTCTCAGATTTCACGCAAATACAATATTGATGTGAGTATCCTAAGTTCAGATCTTGATTACGCTGGTGGGGTGAAATTCGGCATGATGGTCGCTGAGCTGTTTGGTAATGAACAAGATGACAACGCAGCGATTGAATACCTGCGTGAGCACAACGTGAAAGTAGAGGTACTTGGTTATGTCCTTTAATACGGTTTCTGAATGGCTGAGCCTAAATAGCAATCTACTTCTTGGGGCAACCTGGGAAACGGTATACATGGTTGCGGTTGCTGGTATTGTAGGTTTTGCTATTGGCATCCCTTTAGGCGTCATCATGCATATCACTAAAAAAGGTGGTCTGCTAGAAAATACTAAGCTCAATAGCATTCTCGGTGCCATTGTTAACGTGGGTCGTTCAGTGCCATTTCTTGTATTGATGGTTGCAATCATTCCAGTTACGAAAATGCTGGTCGGCACCTTTATTGGTACAACCGCCGCAATCGTACCGCTAACCATTGGTGCAATTCCGTTTGTTGCACGCCTTATCGAAGGTGCTCTACTTGAAGTACCAACTGGCTTAGTGGAAGCTGCGCAATCTATGGGCGCGACACCAATACAAATCATTACAAAAGTTCTGCTACCTGAAGCAATGCCGACTATTGTTAACTCAGTGACAATTACACTCGTAACCTTGGTCAGCTACTCTGCGATGGCAGGTACCGTTGGCGGTGGTGGTCTGGGAGACGTTGCAATTCGATACGGTTTCCACCGCTACGATGTGACTATCATGGCTGTTACCGTCGTCATGCTCATTGTTCTAGTACAAATTATTCAGTCTATCGGCGACGCAGTGGTACGCCGCGTGGATCACAGATAAGCATAAAATTACATAAATTATAAGGAGATACCGATGAAATTTAGCCTTAAAGGTCTTTTGACTGTAGTAACCGCCGCTTCTGCTTTAGCACTTACTGGTTGTGGTGATAAAGAAGTTGATGTTAACAAAGTAAAAGTTGGCGTGATTGCGGGCTCTGAAGCACAGGTTGCTGAAGTTGCAGCTAAAATCGCTAAAGAAAAATACAACCTAGATGTTGAACTGGTCACTTTTACTGATTACGTTACACCAAACGCAGCACTCGATGACGGTTCGGTTGACGCTAACGCATTCCAACACAAGCCATACCTAGATCAACAAATCAAAGACCGTGGCTACAAACTGGCTATCGCAGGTAACACGTTCGTTTACCCAATTGCTGGTTACTCAAAGCAGGTTAAATCTGTTGATGAAATCCAAGATGGCGCGCGTATCGCGGTACCAAACGATCCAACTAACCTAGGTCGCTCACTTCTTCTTCTAGAGCAACAAGGCTTGATTGAGCTACGTGACGGCGTTGGTCTACTGGCGACAGTACGTGATATCGTAGGTAACCCTAAAAACATCGAAATCATTGAACTTGAAGCACCACAACTTCCACGTTCACTGGACGATGTAACGCTATCTATCATCAATACCACTTACGCAAGCTCTATCGACCTATCTCCAGAGCGTGACGGTGTATTCGTTGAAGACAAAGAGTCTCCATACGTAAACCTAGTTGTAGCGCGTGAAGAGAATGTTAACGCTGAAAACGTGCAAAACTTTGTAAAAGCTTACCAAACTGAAGAAGTTTACGAAGCAGCGAAAGAACTATTCAAAGGCGGCGTTGTAAAAGGTTGGTAATTTAATCAACCTTGGCAAATAACTCTGCTGACAAAGACAAAAAGGGCTGATGTGAAAACATCAGCCCTTTTTTTGATATTCGGCAAGAAGAGACATAAACCGTTACTTGAGGTGGTCCCAAGAGATATTAGAAACAATTCTGCAGTCATCGCACTTAAAGTAGAAGATGTCATGCAAGGGTTCATCCAATAGCCAGTCGCCACCACACTTAGGACACTTACGTGCCTTTTCACTCTCAAGAGACTGACCGCCTACACGGTACTGGTAATAGTAAGTTGGGATTTTAGTAATGTACTCAATACGACCGCGTAAATCCCAGCCTCGGCGAAACAGGACACTGTCAGCATCACATATCTCGTGCAGCGCTGCATGCTCGGCACGGCATCCACCCGCCATTTGAATTTCATCACACGCTTGCCATTCTGTTTGCCACTTAATGACCGCTTTATGGTCACCATTTAATGTTGGCTCATTGCGGTACAAAGGGATTGGCAACAAGGTTTCACCACTGCGCAGTGGCGAACAGGTATGTACGTAAGTGGTATACAGCACCTGCCAACTTGGTGCCTCATCTTCCGCAGCTTGCTCAGAATTCAGATCACGACCAAGCAAGCGCATTTTCGGCGCGAGTAAAGAGGCTTCCGACAAACGAGTCATACACACTTTGACAAAATCTGAATGGTAACGCGGATGTAGGCTGTCCTGCTCTGGGCAAACCACACGTACAAAAAACTCGCCATCGCCCATCACAATAGGAAACTCACGACCAAGTACCTGCCCGTTATAACGCAGCGCGTCCATTAACCCATTAATCGCCTTATCAACCGCGCTTACGGTAGTGTTATCAAAACACTCAAACTGCAACTCAACAACGTACATGCTTACACCGCAGCTTCTAAATTGGTTAGAAAATCACTGACATTATCGGCAAGGATGTCACGCTGAGAAGTTCCCAGACGCTCAAGAATCACGTTGCCCGTTAAGTTACAAATAGAAATAACATCCAGTTCTGCGTCAGTAACCGCAATAAATACGGTTGGTTTAAGTTTGAGGCGACGCTGTGTCACCAGATGACCCAGGATGTTTTCTTGCAGACGCTCAAAATCATCATCGCTCCACACCTGTAACAGTGTCAGTTCGTTGCCCTTCCAGGTCGCTTCCATGTCTGCGCTGTATTGCGAACCATAAAAAGCTTTAATGTCATCGTGCAATGTCAGTTCAATCGCGTTCTCAACATTGGTGAAATCCGCTCTCTCTTCACGAAGGAACGCTTTCCACAAAACCGCACCGTCACGTTTCTCTTCAACACAGGGTGATACAAGATCGGCAAGCTCTTCGCTGCGTGGCAATTCATTGTGCTTAGTTTGCCAGGCTTGTTGGTAGCGCAGGCTAAAATCTTGTAGCGCCTGAGTAACGGTTTGGGTCATGAAGGTCTCCTATTCCTTGTTTATCTGCTGGCAATATTTGCCAGATAGCAATTAATCAGCGGATTCAGTAAAATTCTCTCCATTCTAATCGAAAACGACCACAAAGTATGAGCAAATATTCCAACGCCAAAGAGCTTGCAGGGCTGACTCTGGGTAAAAAGACCGAGTACGCGAACCAATATGACGCGAGCTTGCTGCAACCTGTACCGCGTAGCCTCAACCGTGATGACCTTGAATTAGGTGAAGCGCTGCCGTTTATGGGTCATGACATCTGGACCTTGTATGAATTGTCGTGGCTAAATAGTAAAGGCCTGCCACAAGTGGCGGTTGCTGAAGTGTACATTCCAGCAACCAGCGCCAACTTAATTGAGTCCAAGTCCTTTAAGCTTTACCTGAACAGTTATAACCAAACTCGTTTTGCAAGTTGGCAAGACGTAACCAAGCATTTAGTACAAGATCTTTCGGCTTGCGCTGGTGAACAAGTCATCGTTGAAGTAAATCCGGTCACTCATTACACCAATCAGCCTATCGTCACGATGGAAGGTGAATGTATTGATGATCAAGACATTGAAATCAACAGCTACGACTTTGATGCTTCATTGCTGGAAGGCGCAGCTGGTGAAGAGCAAGTCGAAGAGACGCTACATAGCCACTTGCTAAAGTCAAACTGCCTGATCACTAACCAGCCAGACTGGGGCAGCGTTGAAATTCGCTATCAGGGCGCGAAACTAGACCGCGAGAAGTTGCTTCGCTACCTCGTTTCTTTCCGTGAGCACAACGAGTTCCATGAGCAATGTGTCGAGCGTATTTTCACTGACCTGATGAAATATTGTCACCCTAGCAAATTAACCGTGTTTGCTCGCTATACTCGCCGTGGTGGTTTGGACATCAACCCTTACCGCTCCACTGAGCAAGCCAAGCCAGAGCACAACCACCGCATGGCTCGTCAGTAATTATTTAGTGGCAGAAACAAGTTCGGCAATCTATTGGATTGCTGAACGTTTTTAATACCTAAGCATGGTATTATCAAAAAATCTAAACCAGTTCGAGGGAACGAAAGGATGTTTTGGGACAGATCGCGTCTATTCAAATTGATTGGCTTTTTCTGCTTACTATTGGCACAGCCGCTTCACGCGACCATTTTATCTTCAACTTTACTTAATGAAGCCCAACAACTGGCGGAAATCGATCCCTCACAAGCAAGACAAGCAGCAACCAACTACCTTTTGCAGCGAGAATTGATTGAGCGGAGTGAAAGTGATGGCCCTTCAGCCATGTCTCGCGAAGAAACCGACCGCAGTATCCGAACCCCGAACAGCACCATCGAAGCACATAAAATTATTGCCCAAGCAAACTTCGCTTTAGGGGATGTTAGTGCAGCAATCAAAAACCTCAATGAAGCGCAAACTCTGGCACAAAAATACGAGCTTCCATACCTATACCTGGATGTACAACTGATCCGCAACCAGATGATTTGGACTGGAAATAAGAATTACGCTGCCGCGGAAGAAGCTCTAGACCAAATAGAAAGTGCGCTTAATCAAGAGGATGCCGTTTTACAGCGAGCTGATAGCATTCTTTATCGCTTGATCATGCAACGTGCGCTTTTAGCGTCCTATCGTGGTGATAGTGTCAAAGCTGAAAGTTATTATGCTGAAGCCCAAAAGATGCTGGAACAAACTCGCTCCAACTTAGCGCTCATTGATTACTACACCACGGTTGGAGAGTTTTACCTCAACGAAAAAAAATACAATCTTGCTCTTTCTGAGCTTTTATACGGTTACTGGCAATCGATTGAAAGCGATAGTGGTGCAAGGCTGGCCAAAGTAAACCGATTACTGGCAAGGCTATTCCAAGAGCGACGCGTATACGATAAAGCGATCGAGTACTTATCTCAGGCAGCAGACTTTTACGACTCTTACCCAAACTCACCAATCCTAGCGGATGTACTTGAGCAGATGGGTGACATTTACTTTTATCAGGGCAAATTTAACTTGGCGTTGGTCCACTACTTCAATGTATTGGACCACGAGAGCACGAGTAAAAGTATCAACCGTATGATCAATATTCGTCTGAGCCTTGCTGCGACTTACCTTCAACTCTATAACTACGCTCTGGCAGGGCAATATCTGGATAGCTCGACTGAACTGCTCGAATATGCCGACATTCCAGCGCTTAAGGCCAAAGCTGCCCTGCTTCACTCTGGCCTTGCTTATCATCAGAATGACAGTAAAAGCGTGATCGAAAATGCGCAAAAAGCGCTCATGTTCATTGACGCGACTGCTACAGGAAATAACTTTATTAAGCAGCAGTCTTACCGCTATCTTGGACTGGGCTATGAACAAGCCGGTGAATATCAGCTTTCGCTTCAAGCGTATAAGAAATATACCAACTTGGTTAAACTGGAGCAGGTGCAGTTAAACCAGATCAGCGAAGATGCATTCCGTCAGCAAAAAGAGTTCGCAGAGCAGACCATTCACTATGTAGGGTTAACTGAACGTTTAGCGCAAGTTGAGGGAGAGCACCGTAAATTCCAGAAAATTTCTTTCGCTCTATTTATTACTGTCTTAGTGATGTTTTTGTTCATCATGCGTCGTGGTGTCATCATTCAACGTCAGTCAGGTCAAATAGATAAACTACGTAATGACCTGTTCACACACTCACGTTCTCGACTTAATAACTTACGCATGCTTAATGTCAAACTGTCTCGATCTTTGAAGAAGTCGAGCGACACCTTCGAACAGTGGCAGCTTGGCGAGTTAATCCACGAGCCTCTCAATGACCGCCTGCGATTTGTTATGATCGACCTGCCATTCTTACGCAGTATGTACGTTCAAAACGGTTATCAAGCAGGACTGGAGTTAGAACGGGCGTTTGGTGAGTTCCTGGCAGAAAAGATCAAAAAGCCCGCACGTTTGTATCACTTTTCAGATGCGAACTTACTGTATATCGAACCAAACGCTGATAGAGATGCGTCAGCAGAAATGATGTTTGTTAAATTTCAGGCTTGGGTGGATGACTTTGCTAACCAGCATAATGTCAATCGTACTATTCGCATGGGGATCAGTGACTACCCATTCCTGCCACGTGCCTATACGGCAATCAATGATGCGGAGCTACTGGATCTACTCCTACTCGCGACTCATATTGCGAGAGAAATCAGTTTGCAAGATAAACAAAGCCATTGGGTATTCCTCAAAGCCATTGATAATGCACCAGCGGCAAGCTTTGCAACCGGAGACATAAGAAAGGCGTGTCAGCACGCTATCAATCAAGGATTAATCAAGATTCACTCTTCCTACAAGAATGAGGATGACATCAAGAAAATATTAAAAAATGGATAATTAAGCGCTAGTTAGGATTAATAACTGATGACGCTATAAGTTTTTTTGTTATTATCAAGTGATCGTCAATCGCACATGGATTTAAACGTCATCGTTTCATGGGAATTTTGGAATCCGATATTCAGACACAGCTGCATCAGTTAAGCTGTCAACTTGACCAACTTAAGCTGACTCATCGCGATAATTCGCTCAAATTTAAGCGTGAGCAACAAATCCTTAAACGCGTTTTGGCGTCTTTGTCGTCTGCATGTCCAGGTGCTGATGCTCAATTATCCAACTACTTGTCAGAAATTCAGCAAGAGCTCCTGCATAAAACGGATATCAGTGCGTTAATCCCTCGTTTAGCGATATTAGAGAGAAAGCTCAAACAGCAATCCAGAACCATGGAAAAACAGAGCGGCCATCTCGACGAGCAAATTAAACGCAGTGGTGAAACGCTACAACGAGTGACCGGCTTACCCGCCCAGCTAAAACGCGAACTGCGTAACCTGATGAGCTTTTCTGAAGTCAACTCTGTGACCAAAGTCGATCAAGCCACTAAACTGCTCAGTATTTATGAACGTGCGCTAAAAATCATCAGTTCAAATTCACGTTTGCATTTAACTGAATTTGAGAGTACCCCAGAGAAGTCTCAACTTGAGTCTCTGGCTAGCGATCTGCAACACACCATTACAGAACTGGATTTTGAAGGTGAGTGTGGCGAAAAACTGCTCGACATCCGAGCGAAGTTACTCATGGGAGTGAATGCTGAGTCTCTAGTTGAACTAACACTGATAACCTTAAAGTTAGTGGTAGAAGCGACCAAATTTGAACGAGAAAACTCCAGTCAATTTCTCGACCAGCTCAACACAGCTCTTGCAAGTAACCTGAAAACCATCCATCAAAGCGCCGATCAGTATCAAACCTACTATGAGCATCGCCACGAGCTAAACACGGAAATGCATAGCTTGGTTGAGCGAAGCCAACGCGCATTGACTCAGGCTCAGGACTTATCAGATCTAAAGAAAGATATCTCACCACTGCTTGCTAAAATGGCCTCACTGTCGGAGCGTTTGGAGATGACGGAAGCTCGTGAACAAGCACTGCAAGAGCGGATGACTTACAGCAAAAACCAGTTGGAAGCGGTGTTTGAAACCACACAAGACTATCGTCGTCGACTGGATGACCAAACTCAACGCTTGCTGCTTGATCCATTGACCAAAGTGTACAACCGCACCGCATTTAACGACCGTCTCGAACTGGAGTATCAACGCTGGGTGCGATCTCAAAGAAACTTACGTCTGGTGATGTTTGATGTCGACAACTTCAAATCCGTTAACGATAGCTATGGCTATACCGCCGGAGACAAAGCACTCAAAATTATTGCCCGCACCATAAGTAAACGTGTATCCGAATTAGATACGGTCGCTCGCTTCGGCGGAGAAGAATTTATCCTACTTATTCCGGAACAATCGGAAGAGTACACATTAGAATTAATGAAAAGTATCCAGCGTGAAATCGGCCAACTACCGTTTAAGTTCCGAGAGCAAAGTATTATGATCACCCTAACCGCAGTTTCTACTTCATTTAGAGAGTCTGACTCTCCAGAGCAGGTACTGGGGCGTCTCGGAAAGATGGTACGTGACACTAAAAAGCTCGGAAAAAACCAGTTAAACTGGAGTTAAATCGTTCAAAATACAAGCAAACAAACAAATTTCATCCCTCTAGCTTACTTATATTCACCATTTTTCAACGAGTTATCACATTTCTCTCTTCCCAGTCTGCTAAGCTTCAATTATCCAGCCTTCCAATCACCAATCGCAAACGCACGTATAAACCAACAGGTGGTGGATTCCTCAAATATAATCACAACAAGGAGGCGCTATGATTACCCATATCAGCCCCGCAGGTAGCATGGACTTGCTATCCCAACTGGAAGTTGAGCGTTTAAAGAAGACCGCATCGAGTGATCTTTACCAACTTTACCGAAACTGTACATTAGCGGTCTTGAACTCAGGCAGCCATACCGATAACTCAAAAGAGCTGTTAGACCGATACCAATCCTTTGATGTTGATGTACTTCGCCGTGAACGCGGCATCAAATTAGAGTTGACCGATCCACCAGAGCACGCTTTTGTGGATGGTGAAATTATTAAGGGGATACAGGAGCATCTGTTTTCAGTCTTGCGCGATATCGTGTTTGTGAATATGCACTTGGCAGACAGCCAACGTTTAAACCTGACTAATCCCGTTCATATTACTAACCTGGTATTTGGTATCTTACGCAATGCCGGAGCGCTTACTCCCGGAATCGCTCCTAACCTGGTGGTTTGCTGGGGTGGGCACTCCATCAACGCGGCAGAATATCAATACACCCGGGAAGTTGGTAATGAGCTGGGCCTTCGAGAACTGAATATTTGTACTGGTTGTGGACCCGGTGCAATGGAAGGACCGATGAAAGGGGCCGCCATCGGGCATGCAAAACAGCGTTATACTGAACAACGTTACCTGGGCTTGACCGAGCCATCTATCATCGCTGCTGAGCCACCAAATCCGATCGTGAATGAACTGGTGATCATGCCAGACATTGAAAAACGTCTGGAAGCCTTTGTTCGTATGGCACATGGCATTGTGATCTTTCCGGGTGGCCCGGGAACCGCAGAGGAGCTGCTCTACATTCTGGGTATTATGATGCACCCAGAAAATGCTGATCAACCAATGCCAATCGTCCTGACTGGTCCTAAAGAAAGTGAGGACTACTTCTTCGCTATTGATGAATTTATTCGCGACACGCTTGGAGAAGAAGGTCGAAAACATTACCAGATCGTTATTGATAACCCGTCAGAAGTTGCTCGGATTATGAAGCGCGGAATGGATGATGTTCGCACACATAGGAAAGAAAAAGGCGATGCCTACAGTTTCAATTGGTCATTAAAAATCGAGCCTCACTTCCAATTACCATTTGAACCAAATCATGACTCGATGGAGCAACTGGATCTGCATATGGATCAGGAGCCTCAAGTCCTCGCCGCAAACTTGCGTCAGGCGTTCTCGGGCATTGTTGCAGGTAACGTGAAAGCAGAAGGCATTAAAGAAATCGAAGCGAAAGGTCCGTTCACCATTCATGGCGATCCGGTATTGATGAAGAAGCTCGACAAAGTGTTGCAAGACTTCGTCGATCAACATCGAATGAAACTGCCAGGTGGTACAGATTATGAACCTTGCTACCGAATCGCTCATCCAGAAAATGATGGTCGATAGTCAGGCTAGCATTCGTTACACTAGGGGCAATACGCCCCTTTTTATTGCTAAGTCATTATGTCTATTCATCTTGTTATTATTGATGCCCTAAACCTGATCCGCCGAGTACACTCCGCTCAACCCGATCCCACTGACATAGCAAGAACCATCACCACTACCCAAAGAACGCTGACTCGAATCCTGTCAGAATCGCAACCAACCCATATCATTGCGGTGTTTGATCATCATGAACAAGACCGAGGTTGGCGTGCCGAGATACTGCCGGACTACAAACAAAACCGTAAGCCTATGCCGGAGCCATTGATGCAAGGTCTCGATGCGATTCAGCAAGCTTGGTGGGAACAAGGTATTGACTCATTACTGTCTGACGGCGATGAAGCCGATGACTTAGTAGCAACACTGGCAACCAAAGTCGCTAGCCATGGTGAAAAGGTCACCATTATTTCGACCGATAAAGGCTACTGCCAGCTACTTTCGCCGACATTACAAATCCGTGATTACTTCCAGCACCGTTGGCTAGATGAACCATTCATTGAAAAAGAGTTTGGGGTTAAGCCGAATCAATTGGCTGATTACTGGGGGCTGGCGGGTATCAGCTCTAGTCAGGTTCCGGGCGTTCCGGGCATCGGTCCTAAAGCAGCAAAAGAAATGCTTACCCAATTCGACGATATTGAAGCAGCTTACGTCAGTGATGAATTAGTACCAAAATATCGGAAAAAGCTGGATGAGCATATCGAATCGGCTCGCTTAAGTAAGCTGGTCGCAGCACTCAAACGCGATATTGAACTTGGCTTCAATTTGCAAGATATTCGCTTTACCGGGCCAAACAAAGTCGAATAAATTCGTTTCTGCCAATAAAAAAGCTCCTGAAAATAGGAGCTTTTTAATATCCGTTACACTGTTTTAATTAGTATGGAGAGATATTCGATAAACACTGGATATGAATGGTAATCTCTTCACGGTCATGGTAAAGATGTTTAGCTTGTAGCTTGAATTTCACCTTGTTCTCAATCAGGAACATTTTTAAGTTTTCAAGATCTTGCAAAACCTCGTCATAGCGACCTTTCATCGGCAATTTCAGGTTAAAGATGGCTTCTTTTGCCCAACCTTTTAGCAACCACTGTCCCATAAGGTGTGCTACGCGAGCAGGCTTCTCAACCATATCACACACAATCCAAGTGACATTCTTGCGGTCAGGTTCAAACTTAAAGCCATCCACCATGTGATGCTTAATCTGGCCAGTTTCCATCAGGCTGTCAGCCATCATGCCGTTATCAACACAGTGCACGAACATGGAACGCTTGACCAATTGGTATGTCCAGCCGCCCGGACACGCGCCTAGATCTACCCCCCACATGCCCGGAGCCAAACGCTCATCCCACTCTTCACGTGGAATAAATACATGGAAGGCTTCTTCCAGTTTTAGTGTTGAACGGCTTGGTGCATCTGCCGGGAACTTCAGACGAGGAATCCCCATGAAGAATTGCGAGTTATTACCCGGGAACGAGTATCCCACGTAACAATGACCCGGAGCAACAAAGCAGATGTGTAATACAGGCTTCTTAACGTTGTCCTTATCCCACATCAGACCTTTACCACGCAGAGACTGACGCATTGGCACCGTAAATTTACGGCAGAATTTTAGTAGCTCTTTTGCTTCATTGGTATCCGGCGTTTCAATACGCAGATCACCACAACGAGGGAAATCTTCTATTTCAGACAACGCCTCAAGAATCGGACTGATACGATCTTCGCTAGGCAAAGATTCACACTCAGCTGCAACAGCAAACATTTGGCGGGCAAAGATCAATGAACTGAAGTCGAGACCTTTTACCAATTTGTCTGCGTCTCCATCTTGGTAACACTCGAAGACAACATAACCTGAGTTTTTCTTCACACGAGGGAAGCCATACACTTCCAACTGTGTCGCTTTGTCCTGAATTTCACCAGCACACTCTTTCTCAAAGCCTGAACGGCAATAGAGCATTAGTTGTTTCACTTGGAGACCTCTTTGATATTAAACGCAGCAAAAAAGAACAAACACCAGCCGATCATGAACATCAATCCCCCCAACGGAGTAATTGGCCCAAACCACTTAATGCCTGTCAGCGCCAGCGCGTATAGACTGCCGCTAAAACAAAAGATGCCGATGATAAAGCAAATTGCAGCGATGAAAAAATACTTTTGCGCTTTTTGTCCTAAATTCATCAACAACAGAATGGCACAAAAAGCGGCAGCAAAAGTATGAATGAACTGGTAAAGAACACCAGTTTCAAATACATCAAGAAGATACGGAGCAAGTGTTGCTTTTAAACCATGAGCCGCGAACGCTCCAAGCGCAACAGAAATAAGTCCCGAAAGACCAGAAAAGGAGAGTAACCACTTACTTTTCACTGTACACCTCTTTAATAAAACTGGCTAAATGTTCAACCGCCAAAGCAATATTGCCCTCTTCGGTGTAACCAGAGCGCTTGCGTGGTTTAAAACTATGGTCACCATCTGGTACAAAGGTTACAGACACCTGATCCGATAACGTGAAATTTTCAAACTCTTCTCGCTTTCCAAAGGTATCTCGTTCACCTTGCAGAATCAGTGTTGGCTTCTCAAGCGTTGCCAGATGTTCACCTTTGTAATTTTCTGGCTTGCCCGGTGGATGAAAAGGGAAACCTAAGCAGGCAATGCCCGCCACCAGCGTATTTTCAGCCAACAAACTCGACATACGGCCGCCCATAGATTTACCACCAATGACAACTGGCGTACCTGAAAAGTGAGTAATTACTTCTTCGTAGGCTTCGAGCAGCTTTGGCGCACGATCTGGTGGACGCTTTTTGCCATCTTCCGCACGCTTAATCATGTAAGGAAAATTAAAGCGAACGACACGAATGCCCTGTTCAACTAAACCTTGTGCAACTGCGGCCATGAACCCGTGATCCATTCCAGCCCCAGCACCGTGAGCAAAAATAAATAGCGGCCCGTCTTCTGGACCCTCAACTATCCACTGGTTCATCTAGTACTTCCTCTTGTTCTTTTCTCGCGGTTGCAAGCATCCAGTCACGGAACGTTGCAATACGCCCCATATCCGCTTGCTGCTCATGACACACCACATAGAACGCATTCTTCGATATCAACACCTCATCAAATGGCGCGATAAGTCGTCCTGCTTCCATTTCTGGCTGAGCTAACACGTTATTTCCTAGTGCCACACCTTGCCCATGGACTGCCGCCTGCAACACCATCGTCGAATGGCTAAAAATTGGACCATGATTTACATTGATGCCTTCGATGTTGTAATGACGAGTAAACTGCTTCCAGTCTTTACGCGAAGTATCATGTAACAAAGTGTGTAGCCTAAGGTCACTCAGTGATTCTAACGGCTTCGTCCCCAAGAGTAACGAAGGAGAGCAGAGCGGAATCAAAAATTCCTGATACAATTTGTCCGCGCGAAGTCCTGGCCAGTTACCACGACCATAATAGATAGCGACATCTACGTCGTCGGTCAGCGAGCCCTCGTCCATATCTACGGCTTTAATCCTTACATCAATGTCTGGCTCCTGAGCATTAAAATCGGCTAAGCGAGGCACTAACCACTGAATCGCAAAACTTGGCGGTAAACTGATGGTCAAAGCGCCTTTTTCACTACGTTCTAGTACTTTATCGGTCGCTTCTGCAATAGAAGTAAAAATATCCTTAATGTCTAAAAAGTAACTCTGACCTTCTTCCGTTAATAATAAAGAGCGGTTTCTGCGGCGGAATAGCTTGAGTGATAAAAACTCTTCCAGCGCTTTGATCTGGTGACTCACGGCGGCTTGGGTGACGAAGAGTTCTTCGGCCGCACGTGTAAAACTAAGATGACGTGCTGCAGCTTCAAATACTCGAAGAGAATTCAAAGGAGGCAATCTGCGAGACATAGGGAACCTCAAATAGGATTAGTTTTTTTAATCTGAAACATTATAAAATTAACGTTGTCGAACAGCCAGATAAATTCTATATTTCACCCCGCAACACGGGCCTGAACGGCTTGATTTCTCTAGAAATCAATTGGCTTCGTTGTTGCGATGTTGTGTTTGCAAACTCGTTTTTCGAGTTAGGTAGATTTCTACCGAAATGTTTTGTCTACTATCCCTGAGACAAAACACATACTTCCTGTATTTATTTTTGACCTGTCTGTCAAATTTCTTACACCGCCCGATTGGGCGGTGTTTTTTTATCTGGATTATCCAAGTTTAACAAAACAACACACTAATCCATAAAATAATCTCAGTGGCTTTCACTACAATCGTCAACTTGTCCTTCAACAGCATACTTAGTCAAAACTCAGCCACCATTACAGAGTCATTATTCTAATCTTCACTGCAACAAATACTGGTAAACCTAGAGTATATCCGACTTAGATAAATCTACCTCGACCTTACCCTTGGAACAGAGAGCATCTTTTATAGAGCATTTCGGATTAATTGACGTTATATCAGTAGCCATTAGAAAGATTGCGAGGCACTTCAATATAACCATTCAAAACCCTTCCCTACAACTGAATAAAAAGACATAAAAAAACGCAAACCGATCGCTCAATTTGCGTTTTTAAAGTCGTCTTGTTTTCGCTTTATTATGGGCGATAAACTTTCACGTTGTTAAAGCCCTGCTCTTGTAAGTAAAGCGCTTGCAGTCGGCTCATGACACCACGGTCACAGTACAATAGGTAAGTCTTAGATTGGTCTAAATCACCAAACTGCGTACCCAACTTGTAGAACGGAATGTGCTTGATATCAACGCCTTCAATTTCTAGAGGGTTATCGTCTTCCTCTTCAGGGCTGCGGATATCGAGAACAATCGCATGCTCTTCAACAGCCTGAACTTGTTCGACTTCTGGCGCCGCCTTTTCAGACTCTTTCGCGATATCACGAATATCCATAACACGCGCTTCTTTCACCACATTTTCCAAAATGGTGAAATCAAAGTTCTCTTCTTCCGCTTCTAGCTTCGCTTTGATTGCTTTTACTGTTGGCTTCTTAGAAATTACACCACAGTATTCAGGCATTGTCTTGGCAAAGTCTTCAGTACCAATTTCACGCGCCAGGTTGATAATGTCTTCTTTGTCCCAGTTAATAAGTGGGCGCAGAATCAGCGTGTCTGTCACGTTATCAATGTGACGAAGGTTAGTTAGCGTCTGGCTGGAAACCTGACCCAGTGCTTCACCCGTGACCAGAGCTTCAATCTTGAATTTCTCGGCAACCATACCTGCTGCACGCATAAACATACGCTTAAGAATGACGCCCATCTGACCGTCATCCACTTTCTCAAGAATCTCAGCCACGACTGGTTCGAAATCGATCGAGATAAAGCGAACTTTTGCTGAAGAACCGTACTTGTTCCATAGGTAGTGAGAAACCTGCTTAACACCGATTTCGTGCGCTGGGCCACCTAGGTTAAAGAAACAGTAATGAACTTTTGAGCCACGCTTAATGTGCAGATAGCTTGATACACCAGAATCGAAACCGCCCGAGATCAGGCTTAGCACATCTTCTTGTGTACCTAGTGGGAAGCCACCAAGACCTTTATGACGAGCAAGAACCTGGTTAAGTTTGTCGCCCGATACTTCAACCTTTACAGTGACATCAGGGTTGCGCAGTTTCACACTCGCGCTTTCGACCGCTTGGTTCAAACCACCGCCAACGTAACGCTCTAGCTCAATCGAAGTAAAATCATGCTTACCACGACGCTTGGCACGAACCACGAAAGTTTTGTTTTCAATCAGAGGGCGGCTGAGCTCAAGCACTTGTTCAAAGATATCGTGCAGATCTTTAAACTCCGACTGCTTCACTTCAAGTACATGGTGGATACCTGGAGTATGAGTCAGAACCTCTAAGACTTCAGCGTGGTATTCGTTGCTCTCAGAGGTCACTTCAATGTGATCACGACGGTTAAATACTGCTACAGATTCCGTACGGCTCTTGACGATATTACGAATGTTACACTCTAAAATCTTTGTGAAGCGCTTACGCACAGATTCACTTTTTACAAAAATTTCTGGATGGGGCTTTACAATAAATTTCATAGTCTAATTCGCAGGTTAGTTTTGCAATCAACAAAGAGTGATACTCAACTTCGATACTTCATACGCAGTAAAACCGCGTCTTGGTCACAAAAGGTTGTCTGAGCTCACTTCAAAGGCGCAAGATTATACACCCAAGCGGATTGGAAAGACAAAAAAAGCGAGCAATCTGCTCGCTTTCTTATCTCTCTACTGACTTTAAACTAAAGCCTAGTTATTGAATAACAGGCACTTCATCGCTGTAGAGTGGTTCACCCTGCATAATGCTGATTTCCACACGGCGGTTGAGTGCACGATTGTCATCAGAATCATTTGGTACCAGCGGCTCAGTGTCAGCCATTCCTCGCACTCGTAAACGCTGATGAGAAAACCCTCTCACCTTCTCCATCTCCTGGGCGACAGAAACCGCACGTTGAGAGGAGAGATCCCAGTTAGAGCGATACAGTTCAGAATCCAGCACTTGGTTATCGGTGTGACCAGAGATTCTCACAATGCCCGGTATGTCTTTAACCAGTTCAGCAATCTGCCGGACCAGAGGGCGAAATTTAGGTTGCAAGAACGCGGAACCTTCAGGAAAGGCGCCCTTTTCACGCATACGAATCACGATCTGCTGACCTAAGTTTTCGACTTCGATTGCACCTTGCTCTATCTCTCGTTCTAGAGCTTTCTTGATGCTTTCCATCAAGGTTTCCATCTCTTGCGACATCATTTCAGATTGTTGCTGTTGTACGTCAGATTCCGCCGTTTGGTTGTTTCTTGTCGAGGTCTCAGGTGACTGGCCGCCTGTTAATTTTCCTTGGTCATGCTTACTGCCACCCGATCGATCAGACTCACCTTCATGGAACTCCAATGTTTGCTGAGTGATGTCCATGGTTTGCTGCATAATGACATCAATCGGCGTTGGCTCTGGACGCCCTGGCCTGAACTCCTGAGCAATAATGCTGGTTCCTTTCGGGATATCTTTCACTTCGAGCTGACTTTGTACGCCAAATGCGAACTTCATCGAACCTGCAATCTGTTTAAATTTGAGTACATCCATCTCTGAGAACGAGAGCAGCAGAACAAAGAAACACATCAATAATGACATTAAATCAGCAAAGGTCCCCATCCACAGAGGAAGCCCTGGTGGCGGACAATCACATTTATTATCTTCATCATCCATCACAACGCTCCTGATTACTCACCTATCTCTAGGGCACGCTTGCCTTCATTGAGATAGTTCTTCAGGTAACTGTCGATGACTCGTGGGTTCTGACCGTCCTGTATGGCAAGAACACCATCCATAATCAAACGGCGATTCAACGTTTCTTGGTCACGTCGTAAAGAGAGTTTATCGGCGATCGGGAAAAACACCATGTTCGATAAAATCGCGCCATAAAGCGTGGTCAAAAGCGCAACGGCCATCGCAGGTCCAATGGATTTAGGGTCATCCATATTAGAAAGCATCGCTACCAAACCAACTAGCGTACCAATCATTCCCATCGCTGGGGTAACATCACCAAATGCTCGAAATACGCCAGTTCCTTGTGTATGTCGCTCACCAGTCAGTGCAATATCTTTTTTTAAAGCCGCACGAACAACATCAGCATCATGACCATCCACTAACAGGTCGATGCCTTTCTGCATAAAACTGTTATTTATTTCCATCTCTTCTAATGCGAGAAAGCCACCTTTACGCGCAGCATCTGCCATCTCTACAATTTTCGCTATCAAGTCTTCCGGCTCGTCCGCTTTGAAAAGAAATGCTTTACCCGCAATTTTTGCCGCCCCAAAAAACTGCCCGATTGTGAATTTCATCAGCACGACAAACGTTGAGCCGCCAACGACGATAAGGATTGATGTTACATCGACGAACATACCGATGCTGCCACCGAGCACCATCGCCATCACAACGAATGCAATACCGCCTATCAAACCTATTAGGGTTGCTAAATCCACAAAGCACTCCTCTCGCTCTTTTTATCTATTGCTAACGAATTACTACTTGTATCGACAACTCGCGGAGAACTTTTAGAAAAATCTTAGCTAGCAGTTCACAAATTTCTACTAGTAACCTTTAGTAAAATGGACACTTTCGTCTCTTAGACACATTTAGAGCCAATTTTGTGACAATTATGTAAGGTTAAATTTGACCAAGTTACTAGGCTAAGGTAACTTTCGTGCATCTTATGAGAGGCTTAATTAAGGCAGAGAAGAGATGGCGGTTAAGAAACCAGAAAACATGACCTTCGAAGCAACCATTGAAGAGCTTGATAGCTTGGTTGATCAATTAGAAAGTGGCGATCTTGCTCTAGATGATGCCTTACGTAAATTTGAACGAGGTATTGCCTTAGCTCGTGCTGGCCAAACAAAGCTAAGCGACGCTGAACAACGCGTAAGTATTCTTCTCAGTGAAGATGATGAAGCACCACTGAGTGACTTCAATCCAGATTCAGAATAATAATCAGTAGTGAGCGATGTGATGCAACAAACATTGACTTCTTTCCAACAAAGAAACAATCAGCAATTGAATTTGTGGCTAGAACAGCTTCCTTATCAAGAACTTCCATTGATTCATGCAATGAAATACGGCCTTTTGCTAGGCGGGAAACGTGTTCGTCCTTTTCTTGTTTACATCACAGGTCAAATGTTTGGTTGTAAACCTGAAGATCTGGATACGCCAGCCGCTGCAATTGAATGCATTCACGCTTACTCACTTATTCATGATGATCTGCCAGCGATGGATGATGATGAATTGCGCCGTGGTCAACCAACTTGCCATGTTAAGTTCGATGAAGCGACCGCAATACTGACGGGTGACGCTCTACAAACGCTCGCCTTTACTATTTTGGCAGATGGTCCTTTAAATCCAGAAGCTGAAAGCCAGCGTATCAATATGATAAAAGCTCTGGCTCATTCGTCTGGCTCCAACGGCATGTGTGTCGGACAAGCACTGGATTTAAGTGCAGAGAATCGTCAAATTTCTCTCGAAGAAATGGAAGAGATCCATCGTAAAAAAACCGGAGCCCTAATTGACTGTGCGGTTAAATTAGGCGCTTTGGCCGCTGGTGATAAGGGTATCGCAGTTTTACCTCATTTAGAGCGCTATTCGAAAGCAATTGGTTTGGCGTTTCAGGTTCAAGACGATATTCTTGATATCATTAGTGACACAGAAACATTGGGTAAGCCTCAGGGTTCTGATCAAGAACTCAATAAGAGCACTTACCCTTCCCTGCTGGGTTTAGAGGGAGCGATAGAGAAAGCTCACTCTCTGTTACAGGAAGCACTTCAAGCATTAGAAGCTGTTCCATACAATACTCAGTTACTTGAAGAGTTCGCCCGATATGTCATCGAGCGCAAAAATTAACACTATAAGCGCGCATTTATATGACTCTTGATATTTCAAAATACCCAACACTGGCGTTAGCAAATACACCGGAAGAGTTGCGTCTTCTTCCTAAAGAAACATTACCAGCTCTGTGTGATGAGCTTCGAACGTATCTGCTAAACTCAGTGAGCCAATCAAGCGGACACTTAGCGTCTGGCTTAGGCACAGTGGAGCTCACCATTGCCCTGCATTATGTATATAACACACCAGTAGATCAGCTAATCTGGGATGTTGGTCATCAGGCTTACCCACATAAAATCCTGACCGGACGTCGTGACAAAATGCCGACTATCCGCCAGAAAGGTGGGCTTCATCCATTCCCTTGGCGCTCTGAGAGCGAATACGACACGTTGTCGGTAGGGCACTCTTCTACTTCTATCAGTGCAGGACTTGGCATGGCCATCAGTGCACAGAAAGAAGGTAAAGGGCGTAAGGTCGTGAGCGTAATTGGTGACGGCGCCATTACCGCGGGTATGGCTTTCGAAGCAATGAACCACGCTGGCGATGTTCATCCAGATATGCTGGTGATTCTGAACGATAACGAAATGTCGATTTCAGAAAACGTTGGCGCACTGAACAACCACTTAGCAAAGATACTCTCTGGTAACCTCTATACGTCGATTCGCGAAGGCGGTAAAAAAGTACTGTCTGGTGTTCCACCAATCAAAGAACTGGTTCGTCGTACTGAAGAACATCTCAAAGGCATGGTTGTGCCTGGCACGCTATTCGAAGAGTTCGGGTTTAACTACATTGGCCCGATTGACGGGCATGACGTGAACGAACTGGTTCAGACTCTGAAGAACATGCGTGAGCTGAAAGGCCCTCAATTCCTGCATATCATGACCAAAAAAGGCAAAGGTTATGAACCAGCAGAAAAAGATCCGATTGGCTATCACGGTGTACCAAAGTTCGATCCAACACATGACTGCCTGCCAAAGAGCAGCAGCGGTAAACCAACCTTCTCAAAGATCTTTGGTGACTTCCTGTGTGATATGGCCGCGCAAGATCCTAAGCTAATGGCGATTACGCCAGCAATGCGTGAAGGCTCAGGCATGGTTCGTTTCTCTAAAGAATACCCAGACCAGTATTTTGATGTCGCTATCGCCGAACAGCACGCAGTGACGCTCGCAACGGGTATGGCTATCGCTGGTAACAACCCTATCGTTGCCATTTACTCGACGTTCCTACAACGTGGTTATGATCAGCTCATCCATGACATTGCGATTATGGACTTGCCAGTGATGTTCGCTATCGACCGTGCGGGGCTGGTGGGTGCAGATGGTCAGACTCACCAAGGTGCGTTTGACTTAAGCTTTATGCGCTGCATTCCTAACATGGTGATCATGGCACCAAGCGACGAGAATGAATGTCGTCAAATGCTTTACACAGGTCACAAGCACACAGGTCCGAGCGCAGTTCGTTACCCTCGTGGAAACGGCATGGGCACCAAAATCGAAAACGAGTTTACCGCACTTGAGATTGGTAAAGGCCGAATCGTACGTAAAGGTGAAAAAGTCGCTATCCTGAGCTTTGGTACCTTCCTAGAGAATGCGTTACAAGCCGCAGAGAACCTTAATGCAACGGTTGCTGACATGCGCTTTGTTAAGCCGCTAGATGAAACGTTGATTCGTCAACTAGCCAACGAGCACGATGTACTCGTGACACTAGAAGAGAACGCGATTGCTGGCGGTGCAGGTGCGGGTGTTGTTGAATTCATGATGAAAGAAAAAATCATCAAGCCAGTACTTAATCTTGGCTTACCTGATCAGTTTGTTCCTCAAGGTACTCAGGAAGAGCTTCATGAAGAGCTTGGTCTGGATACAAAAGGGATTGAACAATCCATCAATGACTACTTAGCGAAGTAACCGACACGGCAGTAGAGCACGATACACAAAAGGGATGCATTGTTACATCCCTTTTCTATTTTGCTTAAGTATAAAGCTGACTAGTTCAACCAGCCTGCATACTGGGCCACTAAAAACAACACAATACCCGCCATAATACCAGCCACAATGTCATCGACCATGATGCCTAATCCACCATGCACTCGCTTATCAAGCCAGCCGATAGGCCAAGGCTTAACCATATCGAAGAAACGGAACAGGATAAAACCAGTGAGCAGCCACTTCCATTCGGTTATTGGGATATTCAATGCAGGCATAATACTCATCGTAATCCAAAAGCCTGCGAACTCATCCCAGACGATCGAACCATGATCGTGAACTTTCATGTCATCAGACGTCACCTGACAGATTTTCACGCCAATTACGCATGATATGAGCACCACGACGACATAAGCAGAAAACGGAAGCTGAGCTAACAACAAAAAGAAAGGTACCGCAGCTAATGTCCCCATCGTTCCCGGAACAATAGGCGACAAACCGCTACCAAACCCTGTTGCCAATAAATGCCACGGATTCTTTAACGAAATAAGAGAAAGAGGGTTGGTCATATCCTTAAACCTATAACTGCTAGTTTGGTTTCAATCGTGGTTACTTGAAGTGGTCGAAACCACTTAAGTCCCAGTCAAGAGGTTGATTGTTGTCGTGAAGATCAAAAGTACCCTTCGGTCGAATCTGACCAATGCATGTCAATTTACACCCAATATGGGACAGAGCACTTTGCAATGAGCCATGGTTTTGTTCTGATACGGTAAAACACAACTCGTACTCTTCACCACTCGATAAAGCATACTGCTGAGCGCAGACCTTATCACCTAAAAACTGCTCCAAATCCGAAGATATAGGCAATTGAGAGACATCGATGCTGACACCAACTTGTGAGCGCTTCAATATATGCTTGATATCGGATATCAAACCATCTGAGATATCGATAGCAGAAGATGCCAGACCAACTAGAGCTTGTCCCGCCAATACACGAGGCGTACTCAAGTAATGTGCTTTTTCCAACCTATCCGCGCCCACGCGAGTACGAAGAGACTCATCTAAAATAACATCTAGTCCGGCTTTTGCTTCACCAAGACTTCCTGTCACATAAACCCAGTCACCTACTTTCGCCCCAGAGCGAGTTAACGCTTTTCCTTGCGGAACAAACCCTTGCACAGTTAGTGTTAGGCTCAAAGGTCCTTTGGTGGTATCCCCGCCGATAAGTTGAATTCCAAAATAATCCGCCAGTTCAAAGAAGGCATCACAAAAAGGTGCAAGCCACTCTTCATCAGGATCCGGCATTGTCAAAGCAAAACTGACCCATGCAGGTGTCGCTCCCATCGCTGCTAAATCACTGAGGTTTGAAGCGAGTGCTTTGTGCGCGACCCAAGCAGGATTCGCGTCAGGAAGAAAGTGTGTCCCCGCTACTAAGGTATCGGTACTGATCGCAATATGTACATTTTCTGGCGCTTTGACCAGTGCACAATCATCCCCCGCAGCAAGGTGAACATCTTTTCGCTGGTTTTGACGACCAACAAAGTACTTGTCTATTAAGCTAAATTCACCAGACATAATTTATCTTTAATTTTTGATATAAACAGCTTTAATATAAAAGCTTTTGACATAAAAAAGGTCAGCATATGCTGACCTTTTTACTGAAGAAATCGTTATTTCTTACGTACGTGAGGTGCTGCTTTATCCAGCACACCATTCACAAATTTGTGACTGTCTTCCGCAGCGAACACTTTTGCAAGTTCAATCGCTTCGTTGATCACGACTTTATAAGGAACATCTTCGCGACGAGTCATCTCGTACATAGCAAGGCGAAGAAGAGCAAGTTCCATCATATCCAAATCCTGCATTGGACGTGAAATGTATGGACGAATTTTGCTATCTAGCTCAACGTGGCTTAGTACAACACCGCCTAGTAGTTCACGAAAGTACTCTACGTCAGTCTCTGGCGCAGCTAAAGCTGGCTCTGAAGCGTGATGTTCTTCTTCATCGTATTTGTCGCCAGACAAAAACTGTTCTTCAATCTTGGCAACATTCTCTTTAGTAATTTGCCATGAGTAGATCGCCTGTAGAGCGAATTGACGTGCATTACGACGTGCGGCTGGTTTCACACTGGCCCCCATTAGGAATCAATTTCAGATAGTACATTAATCATTTCAAGTGCGCTTAGTGCAGCCTCTGCACCTTTATTACCAGCCTTGGTTCCTGCGCGTTCAATCGCTTGATCGATAGTATCAACAGTCAAAACACCGAATGCGACTGGAATACTGTATTCCATCGACACTTGTGCCAGACCTTTGTTCATTTCACTACAAACATAGTCAAAGTGAGGCGTTCCACCGCGAATAACTGACCCTAGAGATATAATAGCGTCGAATTTGCCGGTTTTAGCAACACGTTGAGCTACTAGAGGTAGTTCTACGGCACCTGGACAACGAACAACGGTAATGTTGTCATCGCTTACTTGCCCGTGACGCTTTAGTGTATCGATCGCACCAGAAAGTAGGCTTTCGTTAATAAAACTGTTGAAACGAGAAATAACGATAGCAATTTTTGCATTTGGCGCTGGGAAGCCACCCTCGATCACTTTCATAAGCTTTCCTTTAACTCTATTTTTAAGTGAAATATGTTCATCAAGTGAGAATCGCCGGATTCTAGCACAATTGTGTGAGCAATATCTAATGGAAATTGGTGGGAGCAACGAGTTCCTGGCCTAGTTGGACTTAATGCCTGTTCAAGACCAGCAACTTATCGTTCAGTCGTTACTCACAGACGTATTCAACTACGTTCAGGCCAAAACCGCCCAACGCATGATATTTTTTATCGCTTGACGATAACAAACGCATGTCGTGAACGCCTAGGTCAGCAAGAATTTGTGAACCTACACCCACACGACGCGAAGTGCCTTGTTTCTTCGCTAACGTCGGAGCTTCACCTTTATCTTGCGCTTCAAACATCTTCACGCGATGGATAAGAAGCTCACTTGAGTCCTCATGACCAAGCACAACTAAAACACCGCCTTCTTCGCCGATACGCTTCATCGCTTTGTCCAGTGTCCAACTGCGCTCCACACTGCGGTCACTACGAAGTAAGTCCGTAAAGACATCTTGAAGATGTACGCGAACTAACGGTGTGTTTGCTTTCAAATCGCCTTTACACATCGCGTAATGGACTTGATTATCAATCGTGTCTTTGTAAGTAACAAGATTAAACTCACCAAACTCGGTCGGCAGCTTGCATTCAGCAACACGCTCAATGGTTGTCTCAGTATTATTGCGATATTCGATTAAGTCAGCGATCGTACCCAACTTGATATCGTGTTTTTCACAGAAGATCTCAAGATCTGGTCGGCGGGCCATAGTGCCGTCATCGTTTAGAATCTCAACAATAACCGATGCCGGTTCCAAGCCAGCAAGACGAGCTAAATCACAGCCAGCCTCTGTATGGCCTGCGCGCGTTAACACACCACCATCTTGGGCCGCGAGTGGGAAGATATGTCCTGGTTGAACTAAATCCGCTGCTTTAGCGTTTGTCGCTACAGCCGCTTGAACAGTACGTGCTCGGTCCGCAGCCGAGATACCAGTCGTCACACCTTCAGCCGCTTCAATAGAAACCGTAAAGTTTGTCGTATATTGCGCGTTATTGTCTTGCACCATTGGTGGCAAACCAAGGCTTGAGCAACGCTCCTTAGTCATGGTAAGACAAATCAAACCACGTCCATGGGTAGCCATAAAATTGATCGCTTCCGGCGTGATATGCTCGGCAGCCATGATCAAATCACCCTCATTCTCGCGGTCTTCGTCATCCATTAAGACGACCATTTTACCTGCGCGAATATCATCAATAATTTCTTCTGGTGTACTGATTGGCATATTCTGTTTCCCGTTATTCTGAATTTATTTTCGGCAACAATTTGTTGGAGCTTGAGTACAAGCAGACTTACGGCAATAGTTTGAGCTTTACAGACGGTAAGTCAATTGCCCCACGGATGTTCTGTGAATACTGTCTTAGGCGAATCCGTTCTGCTGCAAGAAATCCATCGTAATACGTGACTCTTGCTTCTCTTCATGCTGCCCCTGAAGTAATCGCTCCATATAACGAGCTAACACATCCACTTCTAAGTTAACTTTACGGCCCACCTGAAATTGATCAATCGTGGTTTCTTCGCTCGTGTGAGGAACAATCGTTAACTTGAACGCATTTTTACGTAAGTCATTTACCGTAAGACTAATTCCGTCTACGGTGATCGAGCCTTTTCCTGCGACATATTTGCTGATTTCGGCCGGCATCGCCACCCAAAACTCTATTGCTCGACCAACTTGATTACGTTCAATAATTTCGCCAACACCGTCAACATGACCAGACACGATATGTCCACCAAAGCGCGTGGTGGGCAACATGGCTTTTTCTAGATTAACCTTGTCACCGACTTGATATTGTGCAAAACCCGTCATTTTCAGTGTCTCTAACGACAGATCCGCACTGTAATAATTGCTACCGAAATCAATAACCGTCAAGCAAACGCCATTCGTCGCGATACTATCGCCTAACTTAACGTCAGACATATCTAAATTGCCCGTTTCGACGGTTACGGTGATGTCTTCGCCTTTCGGCGTAATCGCAGTAAGTTTACCTACTGCTTCTACAATGCCTGTAAACATAATTGCTTCTTTTCTATCTATTTTCGTATAAGCGTTGCGGTAATACGAATATCTACACCAACCATACGAGCATCGGTAATGTTCAGATCGATAACTTGATCCATTGACGTTAAACCAAGTGCTCCAATCAACCCGCGACCATCACTTCCCATCAACTTTGGAGCAAGATACACGATAAGTTCATCTACAAGATTAGCTTGTATGAGTGCACTCGCGAGCGTCGCTCCCGCTTCAGCCCATAAGTGATTGACTTGATGCTGATTGGCAACTGTTTTCAACGTTGTCGCAAGATCAATCTGACCAGCTTCATTCAATTGAGGCACGAGATCGCCATCTTTGCTGACAATAATGCGCTCACCATTGGTATTAAACAACTTGAGATCATCCGTCAGTTGGCATTGGCGATCTAAAATGATGCGTGCTGGTTGACGAACCTCTTCAGGTTGATATTGCGCCCGTATTATTTGAGGCAAATCATCCCAGCGAACATTCAATGAGGCATTATCCTCAATGACGGTTTTACTGGTCGATAAAATCCCCCCACTCATGGCACGATAACGCTGAACATCCTGACGAGCCTGTGGGGAGGTGATCCACTGGCTGTGTCCATTACTGAGTGCAGTTTGGCCATCGAGACTGGCAGCCATCTTTAATTGGATGAAAGGCATCCCCGTCTGCATAAACTTGATGAATCCTCGATTCAACTCGAGAGCGTCGCTTTCCAGTAAGCCAACCTGAACCTCGATTCCAGCATCGCGAAGCATTTGAATACCTCGGCCAGCTACTTTTGGGTTCGGGTCTTGCATCGCACAAACGACTCTCGCCACCTTCGCTTTAATCAGCCCTTCAGCACAAGGAGGCGTTCGCCCATGGTGAGAGCAAGGCTCGAGAGTAACGTAGGCAGTCGCGCCTTCCGCTTTACCTTCAGCCATTCGTAAAGCATGAACTTCGGCATGTGACTCTCCGGCTCGGAGATGAAAACCTTCCCCGACTATCTGTCCATCACGAACAATGACGCAACCGACATTAGGATTGGGAGCCGTGGTATAGATGCCGCGCTTAGCGAGACTAACGGCGCGCGACATCATAGAGAAATCTTGAGAGGAAAAGGTAATTTGAGGCGTGTTTTGATCCATGTTTAATCAGTCTTCCAGACGGGCAATCTCTTCGCCAAATTCGCGGATATCTTCAAAACTGCGATAAACGGAAGCAAAACGGATGTAAGCCACTTTATCCAGTTCTTTCAGCTGATCCATCACCAAGTTGCCAATCATCTCACTTGGTACTTCACGCTCACCCGTAGCACGTAGCTGAGACTTAATCATACTGATCGCCAGCTCTATCGCATCAGCACTGACAGGGCGTTTTTCTAACGCACGCTGAATGCCACCGACCATTTTATCTTCATCAAACGGTTCGCGGTTACCATTGGATTTAATTACCTTAGGCATCACCAACTCCGCAGTTTCAAACGTCGTAAACCGTTCACTACAGGCTAGACACTGGCGACGACGGCGAACCTGATGGCCATCTGCAACCAAGCGAGAATCAATAACTTTTGTTTCGTTTTCCGAACAAAAAGGACAATGCATATCACCTCCAATCAAAGCGCTCTTAAAAGCCAAACTAGTGTAGCGGAATTGGTATGCGAGAGAAAACAAAAAGGGGCCTTATCGCCCCTTTTTCAATCAATGTCGAGTGGAATATGTTAACTACGTGCTAAGTAGTTTGCTTTACCTACCCATTTGTAACTGGTCAGCTCTTCTAAGCCCATTGGACCGCGCGCATGGAGCTTCTGAGTAGAGACGGCAACTTCAGCACCAAGACCAAATTGTGCACCATCGGTAAAGCGTGTTGCCGCGTTAACGTATACTGCCGCTGAACCCACCGAGTTAATGAACAATTCCGAGTTTTCCAAACTATTAGTCATGATCGCATCTGAGTGGCTGGCGTTATGTACTCGCATGTGGTCAATGGCGTCTTTTACATCATCAACGACTTTCACACCAAGTGTGTAGCTCAACCATTCTGTATCAAAATCACCTTCGCCCGCATCTCGAATTTGCTGCGCATTCGCCATCAGTGCTTTGGCTTTTGGTTCAGCAACAAAAGTGACCTTGTCATTCATGCGCTCAACCAGCATGGCCAAAAATTCAGTCGCCACGTTTTTGTGTACTAATAAGGTATCGAGTGAGTTACATGCCGATGGACGCTGTACCTTTGAGTTTTCAACCACATTAAGTGACTTCTCAAGATCTGCAGATTCATCAACAAAAATATGGCTGATGCCAAAGCCACCAATAATAACTGGAATGGTACTGTTTTCTTTACACATTTTGTGCAGGCCAGCACCACCACGAGGAATGATCATATCCACGTAGTCGTCCAGTTTTAGCAGTTGAGAAACAAGCTCACGATCTGGCTTTTCAATGTACTGAACGGAAGCCGCAGGTAGGTTCGCTTTAGCTAATGCAGACTGGATAACTTTGACCAGCTCCATGTTAGAGAAGAAGGTCTCTTTACCGCCACGCAAAATACTTGCGTTTCCGGTTTTCAGACACAATGCCGCGATATCAATCGTCACGTTCGGACGTGCTTCGTAAATTACACCCACTACACCAAGAGGAACGCGGCGGCGAGCCAAAGACATGCCATTTTCTAGCACTTTACTGTCGATTTCGCTACCAACAGGATCGTTAAGGCTTATCACGTTACGTACGTCATTCGCGATACCCGTTAAGCGCTCTTCATTTAGCAGCAAACGGTCTAGTAACGCATCCGTCAGGCCTGCTTCTCGGCCAAGTTCGATGTCTTTTGCATTCGCCGCCAGAATAGCCGCTGAGTTTGCTTCCAGCTCATCGGCGATGATAGCTAGAGCTTGGTTTTTCTGTGATGTTGACGCTGTCGCCAATTCAAAAGCTGCATCTTTGGCAGCTTTACCCATGTTCGTTAAATCCACTGTGCTTCCCTTAATTTCTATTCCTGAATGACAACAAGATCATCGCGATGAATGACTTCTGAGCCGTAGTCATGACCCAAGACAGTGATGATATCTTTGCTGTGCTTACCTGAGATTTTGGTTAAATCATCGCTTGAGTAAGCACTAATACCGCGAGCCACCAACTTACCATGGGTATTGGTAACACGTACCACCTCACCACGAGCAAAATCGCCACTGACCTTAGTCACCCCTTTGGCTAACAAGCTGCTGCCTGTGCCAATCACTGCGTTTACCGCACCATCATCGATAATAATATCTCCTGATGCAGCAGGACCAGCCAAGATCCAACGCTTGCGGTTTTCCAGAGCTTCAGAACAAGGTAAGAAACGTGTGCCATGTGGCTGTGGACTCAATGAATCAAATATCACGTTAACGGCACTACCCGCAGCAATGATAACTTCAATACCCGCACGACGAGCAATGTCCGCGGCTTGAAGCTTGGTCGCCATACCACCAGTACCCAGCGTCGTACCGCTGCCACCCGCAATTTTGCGCAGCGTGTCATCAATAGTCTTAACTTCTTTGATCAGTTCAGCATTTGGGTCTTTACGTGGATCGGCAGTAAACAGTCCTTTTTGGTCTGTAAGAAGTAGTAACTTATCTGCACCACATAAAATCCCCACTAGAGCCGACAAGTTGTCATTATCACCAACTTTAATTTCGCTTGTCGCTACGGCGTCATTTTCATTTACGATCGGAACGATATCGTTTGCAACTAAAGCGTTAATAGTATCGCGTGCATTTAGAAACCGCTCACGGTCTTCCAGATCTGCACGAGTCAGTAACATCTGACCAATCTTGATATCGTAAATACTGAACAGAGACTCCCAAGTTTGAATCAAGCGAGTTTGCCCTACAGCAGCAAGTAATTGTTTACTAGCCATTTCGTTGGGCAATGCGGGGTATCCAAGATGCTCACGGCCTGCTGCAATTGCACCAGACGAAACCATTACCACTGAATGGCCTTGTTTCTTAAGTTCAGCACACTGGCGCGCCAGCTCAACCATATGAGCACGGTCTAGCGCGAGTGTCCCGCCTGTAAGCACACTTGTACCCAGTTTCACAACGACGGTTTTTGGATGTGAAACGACTGCATTTTGTTGATTCGTTGTCATGATGTCTTCTGAAGTGAAAAACAAATTAAAGGAGAGTTTTAACAATCAAATTGGGATTTAACAAGAGAAAAGGTGCGAAAACGCACCTTTTTGTTTTTCAGCGAAGAAAAAGGGGAGATCAAGCAAAGTCAAACGACTCTGTATGGTATTCAACCTCTAATTTGAAATGCTCTTCGAGGGTATCTACCAGTTTCTGATGAAAGGTACTTTGTGTTAAGTAAACTTCTTCTACCGATTTTTTAGGCAACGCTTCCGACTCCCATTGCCCTTCTTTATTGTATTTGCCAATGTGGTATTTGGCAGTAAAGCCTCCCTCGATGGCTTCTAAGTCCATCCACCAGCCCCAAAACTCTCGTATTTCTGGTGATTTCTTGTCGTCGATACAAACCGACAAACAATCAAAATAGTAACGACCTTCTTCTGATTGC
This sequence comes from Vibrio sp. J1-1, assembly GCF_021728395.1. Lineage (GTDB taxonomy): Bacteria > Pseudomonadota > Gammaproteobacteria > Enterobacterales > Vibrionaceae > Vibrio. The sequence goes on from NZ_JAKKCM010000007.1 coordinate 266,522, forward strand.
GGTTCACGTAGATAAGGCCCTATCGCCTTTAACTTAGACATCAAGCGAAAGTGAGTAGGCCCCTGAGTCGTCTCTGACATATGAATCTCCGTTTCCATAATAAAAAGTGAATACTCAAGAATGATTATTATTTGATTATCATAAGCTTAATTTTTGCTCAGGTACTCACTTTAACTCAATGGGAAGGTTTGTCATCTTAATAATTCATCTTCCAACCACTTTATAGCCAAATCGAGGGATTGCTCATAACCTTTTGAAATAGACTTGGCGCTGATTTTTTTAGCCTGTCCATACTGACTAAACAGTGCAACCAACTGATTGTCACTATGTGGTGAGACCGGATCTCCCTCCAAGCCTAATGCCAAAATTGGCACCTTAGTTCTACGGCTAGTTAGAAAGCCCTGAACTTTCAACGACCACGCTTTCATCTGCCCTGCCATGCTGTTGATGTCTACCGCACTTTTGCCCAGTCGTGACGCCAATAAATCCAGGTACATTTTCGGCATCTGTTGTAGTTTTTGAGGAGAGGTGAAAAGATCGTGCACAGGCGCGCCCATCGCAACACATGCTTTTATCTTTTCCTGTTCAATAAAAGAAAGACGAACCATCGCATTGCCTCCAAAGCGAAATCCGACTAAACCCACTTTATGGTGATCAACGTAAGGAATTGAATAGAGCTCTTTCAGTACCGCCTGATGGATACAACTCGAGTCTTCGGTCAAAGGCCAATGTGAACTGTGCCCTATAGAAGGCATGTCAACCGTTAGCATGGCAATATCTTTCGGTGCAAAGTGATTACGGAACAATCGCCACATGTCAGTTTGTAAACTATCTAGCCCCGCACTAACCATGACAACTGGCAACTGCTTATCTGTTCTAGGCAGATGTAAATTCGCAATAATTTTGCGATTCTGGTACGGCACTTCGATTTGCTTGATAGTGTACTGGGTTTTCTCTGCCCCTTCCGAATACGCTTTGTTTGCTAATACCTGAGCCTGCAACGATAAATTGTCATTCTTTAAATGCGGGTAGCCCGCAATACTGAAACATAACGATGCAGTAAAAAGCTCATCCGCCGCTTCTTCTCCTTGCATATCTTCAGAACGCTTCTGATGCGCCATGCCCAACTTTATCCACTCGAAAGTCCAGTTTCCGCTGTGGTAACCCATCACGGTATCTAACCATTCATCCTTAGTGCGTGAATGCTTGGAAGAAGCAATTCTAGATAGCACCTCTTCTATCTCTATTGGAGATACGCCTTGCCATGCCCACTGCAGACGGAGTAAGTGACGATACCAAGCACTATCTCCCTGCTCTTCTCTTTCGTCGAGGATTTTCTGACTTGTTGGCATGTACTGAGTTAATGCGGAGGTTTCTTTGGCTTGCTTGTGTTTGACAAACAAAGTTTCAGATAGGTTTTTACTGATATCTTCCGACATATGAAGAGCCCTAACTATTTGCAATATTTACAATGATAATAAAAAAAATGCCCCTAAACAGGGGCATTTCTCAATATTCTTTGACTGCAATTATTTTTGCTTGCGATTTACTGGCTCAACATACTGGATAGACATATCCCATGGCTGCTCAATCCAAGTGTCTTGCTCAATATCAACAACGTAGTCATCAAGAAGCTCTTTGCCTGACGGCTTAGCACATACAGCAATCATTTTTGCTTTAGGATACATTTCACGCAATTGACGCGCTGTATCACCGCTATCTACTAGGTCTTCAACGATTAGGTAACCTTCACCGTCACCTTCTGGTGCTTTAAGCACAGACATATCACGCTGATGGTCATGGTCATAGCTTGAAATACAGATAGTATCAACGTAGCGAATGCCCAGTTCGCGAGCCAGAATTGCACCAGGAACTAAACCACCGCGGCTTACTGCCCAGATACCTTTCCACTGCTCCGCTGGCATTTGCTTCTCAGCCAGTTCACGACAGTAAGTCTGCATCGCATCCCAAGTGATAATGAATTTTTTACTCATTGTAATAACCTAATAATTTGAAAATATGTATCCCCAATATTCAGTGAAAAAGACGGATAAACGACATATTCACTAAGCTCTCAAACTAAATCTGAGGCGGGGTTTAAAGCAGCGCAAACGATTATTCTACCGAAAGCTAATATTAATACCAATGGTGATATCAAATTTCTCCACATAGAGAGCGATTTCGGTGAACAAAATTAAAATAAAAAGCCAGCGAGAACGCTCGTTCTCACTGGCTTGGAACAAAATAGAATTAACCTACAAGGTATTTGACGATAAAGATGGCAGACATCACCCAAACACTTAGCGATACATCGCGACCTTTACCACTAAACAGCTTGATAGCAGAGTAAGCGATAAAGCCTAGCGTAATACCTTCAGCAATTGAGAAAGTCAGTGGCATAACTAGACAAGTAACCACCACTGGTGATGCTTCAGTCAGGTCACGCCAGTCGATACTTACTAAGCCAGACAGCATCAAGATTGCGACGTAAAATAGAGCGCCTGACGTTGCGTACGCTGGAATCATACCTGCAAGAGGTGAAAAGAATAGCGCCAGTAGGAATAGCAAGCCAACAACAACAGCCGTCAAACCAGTACGACCACCAGCAGCGACACCCGCTACACTCTCAATGTACGACGTTGTATTTGATGTACCCAGTAGAGCACCTACTGAAGTTGCAGTTGAATCAGCAAGCAAAGCTTTATTCAGGCGAGGAATGTTACCGTTTTCGTCTGTTAGACCTGCTTTCTGAGAAACACCAACCAGCGTGCCTGCAGTATCGAACAAGTCAACAAATAGGAAAGCAAACACAACGGAGATCATGCCAACTTCAAACAAGCCAGAGAAGTCTAGTTGTAGAAACGTAGGAGCAATACTTGGTGGTGTCGACATCACGCCACCCCACTGAACATCACCGAAAAGCAGGCCTAATGCGGTAACGCCAAGAATGGCAATCATTACCGCACCTTTCACACCTCGGTGAACAAGTGAGATCGTCAGGAAGAAGCCGATTGCTGCTAGTACAGATGGTAGCGAAGTAATATTACCCATAGAAACCAGAGTCGCTGGGTTATCAACCACGATACCTGCGTTTTTAAGTGCAATAAACGCTAGGAACAAACCAATACCTGCCGAAATACCTGTACGTAAAGAATGAGGAATTGAGTTGATGATCCATTCACGAATCTTGAACACACTTAATAGAATGAACAAAACACCGGAAACAAATACTGCTGCCAATGCCACTTGCCATGTGTAACCCATTCCCAATACGACAGAGTAAGTGAAGAATGCGTTAAGCCCCATCCCCGGAGCCTGTGCGATTGGGTAATTGGCTACCAAGCCCATAATGAAACAACCAATGGCAGCTGCAAGACAGGTTGCGACAAAAATAGCACCACGATCCATGCCTGTGTCAGCTAGGATAGCCGGGTTTACAAAAATAATGTAAGCCATTGTCAGGAAGGTAGTAATACCTGCGATGATCTCAGTGCGCACATTTGTGCCATTTTCACTGAGTTTAAAGAGCCTTTCGAGCATGATCGAGTCCTGTTAAAGGTAAAAAGTAAACGGTTGCGTAATCGATTGGTGTGAATTATAAAGTTATCAAATAGCAAATTCCAGATAGAATCTTCACTCTAAAGGGATTTTTTTGCAGGATATGAGACCCATTTACTAGGATTTCGAACATTTGTATAAATTAAGGCTTAAGAAACAATAACTAATAAATCAAGATGTAACACAAATAAAGAGTACAAACTGAACAATGTTCTAAACTTTCAAATGGAAAGCTCGATTTATAGTTAGCTTTTAGCGCGTATTGCGTGAAGATATCGCATTGGACAGGACAAGCGATAAGGGAACTGGCACTTAGTGATGCTTTTTTAGACAAACCATGAAAAAAAACATAAAAAAACGCCACTCAAAATGAGTGGCGGCGAATCATGTCAGAACTATTACTGAAAAAAAATTCCAAATTATAGGGGTGAACAAACTGTTCAAGTCACATGCGTTGACAACTTACTTAGTAGCCAAAGCTTGTTGGGTATACAAAGTTACCGGTATATACAGATTTGCTATTCCAGAACATTGTACTTGGTAAACCTTTCATAACTATCACCTTCTTAATCAATTAATGCAGTCGTTGATTCTCAGTTCCTTGGAGGCGATTAACGGACTCATCCTTTGAGCATTTCATTCTTCTCTCTGAAGATGGTTATAAATATACCACCAAGAAATTTTATTACAAGACTTTAGGTGATACAAATCACAAAAAAAGACCAAAACAAACGCAAACACCGCCACAAATGTAACTAAATTACACTTTTATAAATTAAAGGTGTGACGTAATAAGACAAAAATCTCATTGAATAATGCTTCTCATTCATAAACTGTGACAATACTGAAAGAAATCCTTAGATCAGCGACTACTAGTCGCGTTCTTCAGGTGGTATCCTTGGGCTAATCAAGCCAGATCGCACCAGCATTTTATGCTGACTACATTTTATTTTTACCGTTCATATCTGGAAATATAGATAAAAAGGAGCTTTCCGTGTCTGAATTCCATTCTGAAATCAGTACCTTGTCACCCACTCCACTTTGGCGCTTTTTTGATAAAATTTGCTCTATTCCTCACCCGTCTAAGCATGAGGAAGCACTGGCGCAATTCATTATCGGCTGGGCGACAGAACAAGGATTTAATGTTCGTCGTGATCCAACGGGTAACGTATTCATCAAGAAGCCAGCAACTCCCGGCATGGAAAACAAAAAAGGTGTGGTCCTACAAGCACACATAGACATGGTGCCGCAAAAGAACGAAGACACTGACCACGATTTTGTTAAAGACCCAATTCAGCCATACATAGATGGAGAATGGGTAACCGCAAAAGGCACAACACTAGGGGCAGATAACGGCATTGGTATGGCATCTTGTCTTGCTGTTCTTGCTTCTACTGATATCAAGCATGGTCCGATTGAAGTGCTTCTGACGATTGATGAAGAAGCAGGTATGACGGGCGCATTCGGACTTGAGTCTGGCTGGTTAGAAGGTGACATCCTGCTAAACACAGACTCAGAGCAAGAAGGTGAAGTGTACATGGGCTGCGCTGGCGGTATTGATGGCGCAATGACGTTTGATATTACCCGTGATGCTATTCCAGCAGGTTTTGTTACTCGCCAACTGACTTTGAAAGGCCTAAAAGGCGGTCATTCTGGTTGTGATATTCACACAGGTCGCGGGAATGCCAATAAATTGTTGGGTCGATTCCTGGCAGGTCACGCTCGTGAACTGGATCTGCGTTTGGTTGAGTTCCGCGGTGGTAGTTTGCGTAATGCCATCCCTCGTGAAGCGTTCGTTACTGTAGCGCTTCCAGCAGACAACCAAGACAAGCTGGAGTTACTGTTTAACGAATACACTGCGCTATTAAAAGCTGAACTAGGTAAAGTCGAAACCGATATTGTCACCTTCAACGAAGAGATTGTGACAGACGCTCAAGCGTTTGCTTCTGCAGACCAACATCGCTTCATCGCGGCGCTTAATGCATGTCCAAACGGCGTTATTCGTATGAGTGACGAGATCGAAGGTGTCGTGGAAACCTCTTTGAACGTTGGTGTGATAACGACAGAAGAGAACAAGGTAACAGTACTTTGCTTAATCCGCTCTCTGATTGATTCAGGTCGTAGCCAAGTAGTTGGTATGCTGCATTCCGTTGCGGAACTGGCTGACGCTCAAATCGAATTCTCTGGCGCCTACCCGGGCTGGAAACCAGACGCAGATTCAGAGATCATGGCTATCTTCCGTGATATGTACGAAGGCATCTACGGCCACAAGCCAAACATCATGGTGATCCATGCTGGCCTAGAGTGCGGTCTCTTTAAAGAACCGTACCCTAATATGGACATGGTATCTTTCGGCCCTACGATCAAATTCCCTCACTCTCCTGATGAGAAAGTGAAGATCGATACTGTTCAGCTATTTTGGGACCAAATGGTTGCTCTGCTGGAAGCGATTCCTGAAAAAGCGTAGTAATTGACTACGTAAAAACACGATAAAGACGAATAAGGGTGCTATACGCACCCTTTTTTATTGTAAATGACTCGTCCTGATTACACGCGAGTCTGTGCGTATGTTGCCAACTCATCCATTGAAGTCTTAGCCACAACGTCACCATTAATGTAGTAAGTAACAAAGTCGCCTTCACGCACACCCGTCAACATTGCTTTTTCACCATTACTGTAAGTAATGTCCATTTGAATGGTGTTCTCGTCGACTTGCTCCATTTGACCTTGTTCAATCACTCGGTTGTTGGCCAGAGGACTAATTGGTGCCGTTGTCAGAGACTCATCTAATTGATGGTTTACATCGATGTATGTGTCCACCTTAGAATCAAAAATATGAGGCTTACCGTTTAACGGGTTTTTACCTGTCCAGAACTCCAACGAGTTAAACACGATGTAATCAGCCGCGATAGCCACACCATAAACGGGTGCCATCAACATGTTCAGACCACCACGAGCATAGCGGTTATCTACGGCTTTTACGTTAAAGCCCATAACGTAACCTGTCACTGCATTACTGCCCACACAACCTGAAAGCGCAACTGCCACAGCAGTCATTACGCCAATTTTAGCCATTGCCTTTTTCATCAAAACCTCAAGGTATATATTATTCGGTCAAAATCCGGCGTGGATATTAGCTAAATAAAAATGAGGGAAAAAGCCAAATTTTGTCTCTAAAAGTTTTATTATTACTTTTAAGACTCAAGCAGTTAGCTGGAAAATAGTTATCCATTAAGATATAAGGCTAACAATATACAACTGTTATTAATGGCGTCATATTTACAACATAAATCTCACACGAGACTTATTGGTCGCGTTAATTAAAATAATTTGTCGTATCCTTAATCAAAATAGTTAGTTTGATTATGACTGGATTGTTACATTGTTGAAACCTATTGGAAAGAGATGGTTTTATGGTCAGAAGTAAAAGAAGCAAAACCTTTGAGCTACTCGGATATCCAGTACAACCAGGTCAGCGATTAGAGATCGAATTCGAAGCCGCACAACTTTATACGCACTCTCCTTTGTCGATTCCCGTAGAAATCATCCACGGAAGACAAGAAGGACCAGTACTGATGGTTAACGCAGCTATTCATGGAGATGAACTCAATGGCGTTGAAATCGTTCGTCAGATGATTAACCAATTGGATCCTCAGAAGTTGAAAGGCACCGTTATCGCTGTCCCGATCGTGAACGTATTTGGCTTTATCCACAAGTCTCGTTACTTACCCGACAGACGAGATCTCAACCGTTGCTTTCCGGGTAGTGAAAAAGGCGCACTAGCATCGCGAATGGCGTATGGCTTCTTTAATAACATCGCGAAACGTTGTAACTATATTATCGATTTGCACACTGGTGCGATTCATCGTACCAACCTACCACAAATTCGCGCAAACCTGAGTAACCCGGAAACACTGCGAATAGCGAAAGCCTTCTCCACCCCGGTTATCATCGACTCAGCATTACGTGATGGGTCTTTACGCAGTGAAGCTGAAAAATGTGATATTCCCGTCCTCACCTACGAAGCCGGTGAAGCGTTACGCTTTGATCCACTCTCAATTAGTGCAGGTGTGTTGGGTATTCGGCGTGTCATGCAGGCAATAGGCATGTTACGTGCGAGCCGCAAAAAATTCCCAGAGCCAGTGATCGCTAAATCCACCAGTTGGGTGCGTTCACCTGGAAATGGCATTCTGCGTACTGTGGTGAATTTGGGAGATAAAGTTGAACAAGGTGAAACTCTCGCCTATATCAGCTCCCCGCTCGGACATGTTGAGTTAGAGCTTAAAGCACCTAAAAGTGGTCTGGTTATTGGCCAACACACACTGCCTCTAGTAAATGAAGGTGATGCAATTTTCCATTTGTCTTACTTCAAGCAAGGGGATAGTGAAGTAGGTCAAACCGTAGAAAACTATATAGAAGAACTGAACGAGTATGATGTTGACCAAGTCACAACGGGGCACATACCGTTTGACGCCCAGTAAAGTTCAGAGCCAGAAAATCGAAGCCTAGTGGTGGTAACGCTGGGCTTTTCCCTCCCAAAAGTAAACCTATTATCCCTCATCAGACTGCCAAGCTGTTAAAAAGAAGGTTAGCCTCTAACGATTTCTCAATTCCCAACTGAGACACCTCACCGCAGAAAACTCAATTGCACAGCGTTTTATTTATTAGTATGATGCCTGCTTTTGCTTGCACTCAAACTATGTACAAACCCTTTTCTATTAGCCTGATGAGTTTCGTATTCTCTACGCACAGTTTTGCCCAGTCATCAGATCTTATCGCCCAATACTTACAAGAACAAAACCAGCAGTCATCTTATGACGATCACTACGCACAACCCGTTGTAGTGCAGTTAGATACAGAGGAGAAACCTAGAGGAGTAACCTGGCGCGAAGATGGAAAACCAGATCACTGTCAATACGTTAAAAACCGTTCTTCAGCTACCAGTAATTTTGACTATGGTGAAGCTAACGATCTGTCCGATGGCTTACATCATTTCGATTTACCACCAGTACATTCACCTAATGTAAAAGTATCGCATCGCGTTTATGCCAGTTCGCCAAATTTATTGCCAGGCAACCAGCAGTTCTCGACGCCATCAGAAGGTTCAATCAGCCTTTCAATCTCATCGGACTGTTTTGACTAACATAACACCTATAAAAAAGCCCTGAACAATACGTCAGGGCTTTCTAACATTAACAAGTTAACTTGTCTAAAACGAAGTCTTATTCTTCGTCAGCTTCAACGTCAGCTTCAGCTTCAGCGTCGCGCGCTTTACGAGCTTCTTCTTTACGAACTTTAGCGGCAAGTTGCTCTGCTTCACGCTCTTGACGTTGTGCAGCTTTACGTTCATTGCGAACTACCTGATTTTGAACAAAACCTGCCAGCTCTTGTTCCGCCCAAGCTTGAGCTTTTTCTTCACTTTCAAAGCCAGTTTCACGTTTTGATACTACTGTCTTACGAGAAGTTACTTGGCGAGTGATCTCTGCGCTCCAGCCGTTACGTTTTTCAGTTACGCGGATAGCAAATTTTTGATTTTTTGACATTTATTTCATTTCCTAGGGATTTGAGGGATTCGGTCAACTTGATAACTTCAACTAAGCTGTTTAACACCATCCCTTGGTAAGCGCGGTATTAGAGCATAATTGGCTCGTCTTTGCGCGATTTTTTTAACTGTAAGTGATAATTTTTGTTGGTAAAAACAAAAAGCGCAGACCTATCGATCTGCGCTTTACGGTTTGTTTGCTGTTTATATAAAAAACAGTATTAACCGATGTTCTTACGTGCGTTTTGGAACATACGCATCCAAGCGCCGTTTTCACCCCAGCCTTCTGGAGACCAAGAGTTTGCAACCGTACGGAATACACGCTCAGGGTGAGGCATCATAATGGTTACACGGCCATCTGCTGTAGTCAGACCGGTAATCGCATTTGGCGAACCATTCGGGTTGTTCGGGTATTGTTGCGTTGGGTTACCGTTATTATCAACGTAACGTAGTGCTACAGTACCTGACGCTTCAATTGCATTGAGGTGCTCACCGTCACGTACTTCGACACGACCTTCACCGTGAGAAACCGCGATAGGCATACGAGAACCAGCCATACCATCGAAGAACACAGAATCTGACTTCTGTACTTCAACTAGGCTAAAGCGAGCTTCAAAACGCTCAGATTCGTTGCGAACAAAACGTGGCCACAAGTCTGCACCCGGGATAAGCTCTTTCAGGTTAGAAAGCATCTGACAACCGTTACACACACCTAGAGAGAATGTCTCTTCACGGTTGAAGAACGCTTGGAACTGCTCACGAGCTTGTGCGTTAAACAGGATAGACTTCGCCCAACCTTCACCCGCACCTAGCACGTCACCGTAAGAGAAACCACCACAAGCTACCAGACCTTGGTATTCATCAAGTACCGCTTGGCCTGTCAGAATATCGCTCATGTGGATATCAGTTGCTTCAAAGCCAGCACGGTCAAACGCTGCTGCCATTTCAACGTGAGAGTTTACGCCTTGCTCACGAAGAATCGCCATCTTAGGTTTCGCGCCTTTCGCAATGTAAGGTGCTGCGATATCTTCATTAACATCAAAGCTTAGAGATACATTTAGACCTGGGTCAGAATTGTCTTTCTTCGCTTCAAATTCTTCGTTTGCACACGCAGGGTTATCGCGTAGCGCCTGCATCTTATGTGTTGTTTCAGCCCAGATAACACGTAGGTCTGTACGTGAACGCTCAAGTACTACAGCATCACCAGAGGTGATAACGAAGTTGTCTGAAGCGTCAACAGAACCAATCACATGTGAACATGCTTCTAAGCCGTTTGCCGCTAGCGTAGATAGAACTGAATCCAGCTCGTCGTTCTTAACCTGAACAACCGCACCTAGCTCTTCGTTAAATAGAACCGCAAGCGTATCTTCACCCAGATCCGCGATATTCGCTTTCACACCACAGTGACCCGCGAATGCCATCTCAGCAAGTGTTACAAATAGACCGCCGTCACCTTTATCGTGGTAAGCCACCAGCTTGTCATCACGAACCAGTGTTTGCATTGCATCAAAGAAGCCTTTTAGCTGCTCAGCGTTGTCTACGTCAGCAGGCTTGTCACCCAGCTGTTTGTATACCTGTGCCAATGCTGTCGCACCTAAACGGTTCTTACCGTTACCCAAGTCTACAAGAACCAGAGACGTTTCACCTTTGTCAGTGCGAAGCTGAGGCGTTACTGTCTTACGTACGTCTTCCACACGGCCAAATGCAGTAATAACAAGTGATAGAGGAGAAGTCACTTCTTTGCTTTCGCCATTCTCTTCCCACTTGGTCTTCATCGACATTGAGTCTTTACCAACAGGGATAGTCAGACCAAGCGCCGGACATAGTTCTTCACCCACAGCTTTCACCGCTTCGTAAAGACCTGCATCTTCACCTGGGTGACCCGCTGGAGACATCCAGTTCGCAGACAGTTTAATATGTTTGATGTCACCGATATCTGTCGCTGCGATGTTAGTCAGAGACTCACCAACCGCCAGACGAGCCGATGCGCCGAAGTCTAGTAATGCCACTGGAGTGCGTTCACCCATCGACATTGCTTCGCCGTGGTAAGTATCGTAGCTTGCCGCCGTAACCGCACAGTTCGCCACTGGTACCTGCCAAGGACCAACCATCTGGTCACGAGCAACCAAACCTGTTACTGAGCGGTCACCGATAGTGATTAGGAACGTTTTCTCAGCAACAGTCGGTAGACGAAGTACGCGATCTACCGCTTCGTTGATTTCGATACCGTCGCGTGCAATCGCTGGGCTATCTACTTTCAATGTCGTTGCTTCACGGTGCATCTTCGGTGTTTTACCAAGCAGGATATCCATTGGCATATCAATAGGCGTGTTATCGAAGTGAGAGTCTTCTAGTGTCAGATGACGCTCTTCTGTTGCCACACCCACCACTGCGTAAGGTGCGCGTTCACGCTTACAGATTGCATCGAATGCTTCCATATGCTCTGGCGCAACCGCAAGAACGTAACGTTCCTGAGATTCGTTACACCAGATTTCCAGAGGGCTCATGCTCAATTCATCATTTGGTACATCACGTAGCTGGAACTTACCGCCACGCTCACCGTCGTCACAAAGCTCTGGAAGTGCGTTTGAGATACCGCCCGCGCCTACATCGTGGATAAACGCGATTGGGTTCTCGTCACCTAGCTGCCAACAACGGTCGATCACTTCCTGACAACGACGCTCCATCTCTGGGTTTTCACGTTGTACTGAAGCGAAGTCCAGATCTTCTGCAGATTGACCAGACGCCATTGAAGACGCTGCACCGCCACCAAGACCGATGTTCATTGCCGGACCACCAAGTACGATTAGGCTCGCACCCACAGGGATCTCTTTCTTCTGCACGTGTTCGTCACGGATGTTACCCATACCACCAGCAATCATGATTGGTTTGTGGTAACCACGCACCTCTTCACCTGCGTGAGAAGTCACTTTCTCTTCGTACGTACGGAAGTAACCTAGCAGGTTTGGACGACCAAATTCGTTGTTGAATGCCGCGCCGCCTAGAGGACCTTCAAGCATGATGTCTAGTGCGTTTACGATACGACCCGGCTTACCGAAGTCCGTTTCCCATGGCTGTTCAAAACCAGGAATACGCAAGTTAGACGTTGTGAAGCCAACCAGACCCGCTTTTGGCTTACCACCGATACCTGTCGCGCCTTCGTCACGGATTTCACCACCTGAACCGGTTGATGCGCCTGGCCATGGAGAGATTGCTGTTGGGTGGTTGTGCGTCTCGACCTTCATTAAGATGTGTGCATCTTCATGGTGGTATGTGTATTGACGAGATTTAGGGTCAGGGAAGAAACGACCGACTTTAGAACCGGTCATTACCGCTGCGTTATCTTTGTAAGCAGACAGAACGTGGTCTGGCGTCGTTTCAAATGTGTTTTTGATCATCTTAAACAGAGACTTCTCTTGGTCTACACCATCGATAGTCCAGTCTGCATTAAAGATCTTATGACGACAGTGCTCTGAGTTCGCCTGAGCAAACATCATCAGCTCGATGTCGTTTGGATTACGACCTAACTTAGTGAAGTTCTCCACTAAGTAATCAATTTCATCTTCTGCTAGCGCCAAGCCAAGTGAAACGTTTGCTTCTTCAAGCGCAAGACGACCACCAGCTAAGATATCAACGTGCGCCACTGGAGCTGGCTCTGCCACAGTAAATAGTGCAGAAGCGGCTTCAAGCTCGGTAAACACCGTTTCCATCATGCGATCGTGGATTAGCGCTTTAACTGTGTCGATTTGAGCATCAGAAAGTGTCGCAGATGTTTCTACGTAGTACGCTGTACCACGTTCCAGACGCTTAACATTGTCCAGACCACAGTTAATAGCAATATCGGTAGATTTAGAAGACCAAGGCGAAATAGTGCCAGGACGAGGCGTAACAAGAAGTAGAAGACCTTCAGGCTCGTGCTCTTCGATCGTTGGACCGTAAGTCAGCAACTTTTCAAGCTTTTCTAACTCTTGGTCATCAAGGTCAGATTTTAGATCCGCAAAGTGCATAAACTCGGCGTAAATGCCGGTTACAGGCAGATCTTGTTCACGACAAAGTTCCAATAGTTTGTTAACACGGAACTCAGAAAGAGCTGGGGAGCCACGCAAAATTCTCATGTGCTTAGGTCTCTTATGCAATTGATTAAGGTGATATTGGAATAAATTCAGCCACTTAGGCATAAAAATCCGAACTTATACCGATTCCACCTCTCCTTTGCGAGCGCATTATATAGTAATTGTTTTTGTGATGTAACACCAAAAGCAACCGTTTGCGTCAATTTTTTCTTCAAATTTGAGTTATACCCAAATAACCTCAAGGTGCTTAGTTCAGCGAGAATGACTTGGCAGGCAGACATGGCAACGATTTGACGTCATCTGGGAATATCGCCAAAATGTCGATAAAACACGCAATGTCGCACTCTATCTGTGCGATTCCCTTTGCCCCACCACTTCCCTTTGATATAAAGGTAGTTAGAAATTTCTCGAGAAGTACCAATTAATGCAAATTAGCCAGCTCAACCGACTTAAGCGCAGCGTCCTACTTTTCGCTTCTGTGCTACTACTTTCTGCCTGCCAAATTGAGTCGACCCCAAAAAGTGAATTCCAAAAAATCCAGGAACGTGGCGTTCTTCGAGTTGGCACACTGAATAACCAGCTCTCTTATTACATTGGTCCCGATGGCCCTGCCGGCCTGGATTATGAGCTTGCACGTCAGTTCGCAGAAGAACTCGGGGTGAAGCTAGAAATTAAACCTGCTTTTCGCCAAGCCGATCTTTTTCCGGCACTCAAGAAAGGCGACATTGATATTATTGCCACAGGTTTGAACCAGACTTCTCAAGCGGTAAAGCGTTTTCGACCAGGTCCTGCCTACTACTATGTCAGCCAGCAAGTTGTGTATAAAAAAGGGCAGCTCAGACCTCGTAGTATTGAACGGTTGATAAAATATCAAGCGACTCAGGCTAACGAGGCTGAAGCAGATAGCAACGCGGCAGCTAATACACTGCAAATCGTCGAGCAATCCCAATATGTTCCGACACTAACGGCATTAAAAAAACAATACCCAGAGTTGCAGTTTGAAATCGTCGGTGATGCCGACACCAGAGACTTGCTGAAAAGTGTTTCGACAGGCGATCTGCGCTTTACTGTCACTGACTCTGTTGAATTGTCACTGGCTCAGCGCCTTTATCCCGATCTGGCTTTGGCTTTTGAGTTAACGGAAGACCAACCGGTATCTTGGTTTACCCGTCGTTCAGAAGATGAAAGCTTATATGCAATGCTGATAGAGTTCTTCGGCAACATTAAACAATCCGGTGAACTCGCCTCCTTGGAAGAGAAGTACATCGGGCATATTGAAGCCTTCGATTATGTGGATACTCGCGCCTTCATTCGTGCACTGGATGACAAGCTTCCTAAATGGTCTCCATTATTCCAGAAGTACAGTGAAGAGTTTGATTGGCGCTTAATTGCAGCACTGGCTTATCAAGAATCTCATTGGAAACCAAAAGCGAAGTCTCCAACCGGAGTGCGCGGCATGATGATGCTCACCTTACCAACAGCCAAAAGCGTCGGCGTGACCAACCGTCTCGATCCGGAGCAGTCTGTCCGTGGTGGTGTAGAATACCTGCGCCGCATTGTCGCTCGCGTACCCGAAACGATTAGTGATCACGAAAAAATTTGGTTCGCACTGGCTTCTTATAACATTGGTTATGGTCATATGCTCGACGCTCGACGCCTGACGAAAGCTCAGGGTGGCGATCCAAATGCCTGGGCAGATGTAAAAGACAGGTTGCCTTTACTGCGACAGAAACGCTTCTACAGCCAAACGCGTTACGGTTATGCCCGAGGAGATGAAGCACGCAATTACGTTGAGAATATTCGTCGTTACTATCAGTCAATTATTGGCCATGTAAGTCAGAAACCTACTACAGATGAAAGCACTGATGATCTGCAAGTCATTCCACCGATCAGCCCTGATACTATTACTTCTGGTGCAGTGGAAAGTATCGCAGAGAAAGTATCAGGTGCTGTTGAGAATATGTCGGAAGCAACTACAAAGCAGATAGAGGATGAAAAGCCAGGTGTTTCAGGCACTTCTGACACCACAGAGGAAAACGAAACAACGCCAGAAACTATCCCCGAATAATACTCAAATAACCAATCAAAAATGGCGAGTGAATAGCTCGTCATTTTTTGTTGAGTCTTTGAGCAAACTTTTCTAGAATCGATCTTTCCGAGTTAGGTCACCATCAAAAAGTAAGTGTAAACAAACTTAATGACCAGCATTGTAACTCATTAATATTTATATATTCGTGAGATATTTGAGGAACAATATACTCGGTTGGTTACCCTCTCCCGATTAAACACGATACTTATCATTGGAATGTCATCTAATGATTGTTCACTAATCTGAGATCGGGGTATGAATGTCGTAACGATTGAAGACTATATCGATGACACTCAGCCTATTATCCGTGTTGCAATTTTCTATACCTAACCGAAAACCACTTCCAGTCGCAAGTTTCGTATTGTGATGAAGGAGTTGATAACGTTACGCATGAAAAAGCATGGACTGCGGGCTTGATTACGTCGATTTTGGTTAGTTAGACACAATTAATATCTAATTGAGGGTATTCGTGGTCTTGTCTACTAGAGGTTATGAATATGAGAAGACGTAAGGTTCAGTCAAAGCGCCTGCATAACACGGTGGCGGCAATCCGTCGTAAGCGCAAACTGACGAGCATGAAAAAGAAAATCAGTGAACGCCATCGTGTTTTCGTTCACTTAATGAATCACTGAGAAAGAGAAGCAAACATCTACCCGGACGTAGATGTTTGCTGGATCTCTCTACCTTAATTCCCATTCTTTATCTGATCACTCTGCGACGCTTTTTCAGCTTGTTTCTTTGCTTTAATTTCTTTGCGGCGGCGTTTAAAAAAAGCTTGTAACTGTCCTCGGCACTCTTGTTCTAACAGTCCTTTTTCGACCGTTGCATAATGGTATGCAGCCTGACTTTCAAACAGGTTTAACACGGTCCCAGCTGCACCTGCTTTTAGATCCGGAGCACCAAACACCACTCGCTTCACGCGGCTGTGTAACAGAGCACCAGCACACATCGGGCAAGGTTCTAATGTCACATAAAGCGTGGTATCTAATAAGCGATAATTCTCTAAGATTCGTCCGGCTTTACGCAATGTTTGAATCTCGGCATGCGCCGTTGCGTCATGAGTACAAATAGAGCGGTTCCAGCCCTCTGCGATGATCTCTCCATCTCTGACTAAAACCGCGCCAACAGGCACCTCTCCTTCCGCTTCAGCCAACTCTGCCAGTTCGATAGCTCGGCGCATAAAATGTTCATCTTGAGGCGTAAAATGAAGGTCTGACAAAGGGACTCCTGATCGATAAATTAGCTTGGAACGCGCTAATATTACCACTAACTGGCTGCACGCTACAGCAACGCTAGCGATTCCCTATAATATCAAGAACAAAAAAGCGCAGACCTAAGATCTGCGCTTTCACATTTAAGATTTTACTAGTTACATTGTGTATGTGTATGGCGCTTGGATACCTAGAGGAATACCAATCATCCAGTAAACGATTAGGAAGATTGACCAGCCGATCAGCATAGCAATAGAGAATGGCATCATCAGTGATGCTAGCGTACCAATACCTGTCGACTTCACGTAGCGCTGACAGTACACCACTACTAGTGGGAAGAATACCATCAGAGGTGAAATGATGTTTGATACAGAGTCACCGACGCGGTATGCCGCCTGAGAAAGCTCTGGAGAGATACCAACGGCCATTAGCATTGGCACCAGAATTGGACCAATTAGCGCCCACTTCGCAGACGCTGAACCAATAAGCAGGTTTACAGAAGCCGTTAGTAGAATCATACCAACGATCGTTGCTTCACCCGGAAGGTTCATTGCTTTCAGGCCTTCTGCGCCGTATAGCGCCAGCATAGTACCAATATTTGACTGAGCAAATGCAGACAAGAACTGAGCACAGAAAAAAGACATAACGATGTAAGCACCCATGGTGGACATGGTGTCCGCCATCGCTTTAATGATGTCGTTACTGGATTTGAAAGTGCCAGACACTTTACCGTACACATAACCGGGGATGATGAATAGGATAAAGATCAATGGAACAATCGACTTCATAATCGGTGCTGAGAATGCAGTGATCTCGCCTTCTGGTGAGCGCAATGCTGAACTTTCAGGAATTAACGCCACAACAAGAACGGCAATCCCAGCCAACATAGACCAGCCTGCGTAGCGGAATGCTTTTGATTCGGTTTCAGAGAATGAACCTAGATCCGGAGCCGCTTCTGCATCTTCATCTACAGGAGTTCTCGCCAAACGTGGTTCAATGACTTTCTCAGTAACGTACCAACCGATAGCCACAATGATGACTGAAGAGATACCAGTAAAGAAGATGTTCGCAAGTGGGTTAACAACGTATTCTGGATCGAGAACTTGTGCTGCCGTTTGTGTGAAACCAGCCAATAGTGGGTCGATACCGGAAGGAATGAAGTTTGCTGAGAAACCACCTGATACGCCCGCGAACGCTGCCGCAATACCTGCTAAAGGATGACGACCCGCGGCATGGAAAATAATACCACCCAGAGGGATAACCAGTACATAGCCAGCATCTGCCGCAGTATGCGATACAATCGCAACCAAAATAAGCATTGGCGTAAGAAGCTTCGCAGGCGTAAAGCTCAGCATCTTCTTCAGACCCGTGGTGATAAAACCAGAGGAATCCGCCACACCCACACCTAACATAGCGACTAACACGATACCTAGTGGCGCAAAACCAGTGAATGTTGTCACCATGTTTGCAAGGAAGCTAGCCAGCGCTTCACCTGTCAGCAAGTTCGTAATTGTTAACGCTTCGCCAGTTCGAGGATTTACAAGATCGAAAGAGACATTCGACAAAAGTGCAGACGCAGCCCAGGTGATAATTAATGCCCAGAAGAACAGAATCGCAGGATCAGGGATTTTATTACCGGCACGCTCAATAAAGTTTAAAAAGCGATCCATCCCACTCGGCTTTGAAGATGGCGCTTTTTTAATTGCTTGGTTACTCATGGTAACTCCATAATGAATGATGTTGGTGCTATGGCCTTTGGGAATAATTTATTGCGGCCTGTTTTCAGCCAAGTATTCTAGTTAAAACCCAGACAAAAAGTATAAGATGCTAAGATTTTTTCATATTTGGAGACACAATTTGCAAAAGTGGCAACCGAATGAAACATAATAAAAACAGTAGCACACCGTTCACGTTAACAGTTCTCAAACCCTCCATTAACTGATGAAAATACGCTCAAAAATGACATAGGAAAAGGCAACAACGATTTAAAAAATGATATCTACGTAACAGAGTAAAGTTATTTATCGAATTCACTATAACGAGAAATCATCGTTTTCAACTGAACAGACTGGCTCTGCCCCATCCTGTCTTCCCAGCTTGACGTGACAATAATGGTCTTTAGGGATCCCGATACCGTAGCTGGTGGCACCTGCCATTCAAGCGTGTAAGCTCCTGAAGTTGAAGAGCCAGTAGCGATAGAATCAAAGTCTGCGATCGGCATTGCTGAAACAGCCGCAGAAGCTCCTCGAGTACGAAACCATTCCAGTTTGTTTTCGGCCAGACGAAGAGCCTCGATACTTTGAATCGCATAGTCCGATTCGCGCTCTAAGTACACATTTAGCTTTGTTAAACCTAATGCTCCTACTCCGAGAAGCAGAAAAGCAATTAAAACCTCAAGTAAACTAAACCCTTTATGTTTAGAGATCATTCCAAGAGCCTTTTTTCCAATATACTTTTTTGATCTTTTTCAATGGTTCATCAATCACATCACGATTGTACTGAAAATCTAATGCGGCGTTGAAAAGAGCGAAAGTGCCAGGTGCATCCATTACAAAGCCACCTAAAGGAGCGAAAGATCCATGTTGGTAGTAGCCAACTCTTGCCTTGCTCATTGGTACGGTAGCCGCTAGTTTACCAATCGCCCCATTTAAATCTTTATGGTTCTCAAGTTTATCCCAACCGGTAAAGTCCGGAACAACTCCCTTCGAATCTGCATATAGAGGGGAAATAAAGTGATAGAGCATCCCGGTAAAGTCCTGAGTTCCTCTCGTTGATAAAACTCCGTCTTGAACGACTAAAATAATGCCACTCCCACTTAAGTGGTTATCAATAGCAGATTTGATGCTAGAAAAGTCAGCGGTATTTATTTCACATCCACCGTAGACCCAAACCAGATCTTTGCCGGCTTTAATGTTGTCTACGATATTTTCCGCACAATTGTCGTTGAAACTAGGCTTAGGTAAATCTTTCTCAGAGTCCAAAGTGGCAGGGTTTAATGAGAGTGGCACATAACCAAACAGCGAGTTGTCAGACATCACATCAAACCATTCGCTTCGTGGCACATCAAATACATCCTTAAAAGGATCCATGCTTGAAGATTGTCGATAGTCATCTTCAGAGTTAGCAACACTCTTTGCCCAACTATAATGAGTTGATGCACATTTTTGCAGCTGTCCAGGCTTGCTATCAGGAAATTGTGCGTAAGGCTTTTTAGATATTTCATAGGGGTGAACTGTGCTTACGTTTGTAGCATAGAAATAATTAGAGTAGAGAACCGACGTGCATTCCCACAAATTATTCCCAAGACTTTTTCCGGGATCCGCAGAACTCCTATAAGAGCCATTAATAACAAGATCAGAAGTGGACTTGATGGCTCCGGCCCCACCAATTGAAGGGAGTTTGATGGTTTTTCGTAACCTTGCGTTTTCTAATTCAGAAGTAACGACACTAAATTCTCCAGTAGAAAAAGTTAAGCCATTGAGTTGCAAGGCAATTATACAGTCATCTACCGTGGTAGGTATCTGTTTCTCTAGCTTAGCTTTAGAAAATGCACATTCCAGGCCGCCCTCAGCTTTCCAATGCGCCTGTCGAGCTCTTAACTCATTCTGAGCAACTTTGATTTGGAAAAAAATACCTTTTGATGAGGCAAGAACAACAATTAAAGTAAGCAGTAAAAGAATGGAAGTCACCAGCAGTGCGACATAGCCTGATTGATTGGGCTTAAATTTCATTGCCAGTTCCTTTGCTTAATTGAGACTGTTTTCACTTTGCTAAAAGAACCATCAACTGTTTGTAAACCTAACTCTACCTCGGTTAATGCACTTGTCGTTTTTCCATTCGTAACGGTTCCTGAACTCACTGAAAATTTAGTTACCTGAAAAATATCTTCATCAAATAAAGACCGACAAAAATCTATACCATCAAAAGTTAATATTTGAGCTTGTGAAACCACTCCCTTTTCACATATTAAAAGTCTCGTATCACGCTTCTCATATTTAATATTTCGATAGTCTTTATTAACCGGAGAGCCTTTTTTGAAATAAACAAAACCAACAGAAGAGGCACCGCTTAATGCTATTGTATCCATAGCGCCAGATAACTTTAGCGAATTACCTTTTCCGCCATCATAGCCAGCTCGTTGAATATCTTCTTTCATCACAGAAAAAGTTAGGTTAACCGCCTGTAGAAGATGTAATTCTAAACTTTTCTCTCTAGCTGTTTTTTGTAAGCTAAGAAATACAGAGCCAATCACTCCTAATAGAATTAAACCAATTAAAGAACTGATCATTAACTCGATTAAAGAGCTACCTCGTTGATAAAACAGACTAACATTCTGGGTAGTCATATAATTTTCCTCCAGAATTACTGCAAATCTTGATACGCCCAGGAGGGTTAGAAAGTTTGATTTTCAACTTTAAACTCTGATTGTTAGTCGAAAAGAATTCTATATTCCCAGAGCTCGGTCGTCCTCTTACCTCTTCATAGCTTATATATTTGGCGTCATAGTTATGCTTTATCGACAACTCAGAATAAGGTGAGCCAGATAAGTGTAAAATGGCGCTTCCGCCTACAACGGGTGAATCAGTCAAGTTAAGTGACCAATTACCGCTAATGATGGTGTCATCTTTATCCATCGAAAAATGTACATACAACTTTGTATTTCTCATTACCGCTTCTGATTTACTTTGATTCAGAAACCCAAAAAGCTCTGTTGCAAGACCTTGCATCTGTACCGTTTGCGAAACACGACTGAATCTCGGTGCCGCAGCCGCTAACAAAATGCTCAGCACCGATACCGTAATAAGTATCTCCAATAACGTAAACCCGCGAGGCATTTCCCAAATTCCTATGCAAACAACTAATCAACTGTAATTCATCTTGCACAGATGCTATCACCTAAGAAAAATAGGCGTAAAAGTGAAAGGGAACTACTCGTAATGATTCGAATATATCGTTGTAACAGCGACAAAATAAGATTAAGAGGAATGACATTGATCGAATTACTGATAGCGGTCGTGATTGTCGGAATCATTGCGGCGATTGCGTATCCCTCGTATACAAATCATGTCATCAAGTCGCACCGGACCGTGGCACTGAGTGATATC
This sequence comes from Vibrio sp. J1-1, assembly GCF_021728395.1. Taxonomy (GTDB): domain Bacteria; phylum Pseudomonadota; class Gammaproteobacteria; order Enterobacterales; family Vibrionaceae; genus Vibrio. Next base: position 288,100 of record NZ_JAKKCM010000007.1, read on the forward strand.
AGCCGTATACAGCTAGCGTTGGAAACCTCTTATGATGGTGGGTATGACTGGAGCTCTATTATTTCGGGTGGCAATTGCGCGATATGTGACTCAGATAGTGATCGCTTTACTTTTTCAATAGTGAGTTCCGCTGTCGTAGCTTATACCATCTCAGCTACAGCTAAACCCGACCTTGGCCAAGATGGAGATAGTTGCCTCCCTTCTGGAGTTAATACAATCAAACTGACCGCAACAAACGTTGAATCGCCAAGCGCATGTTGGAACTGATAATCGTCTAAAAACGAAAAGGCCTGCAAACATGCAGGCCTTTGTAATTTTAATTCTGATTCTTGGTCGTTTTAGCTCGTCAGGTCATCGAAGAACTTTTTCACGCCATTGAAGAAACCTTCTGACTTAGGCTTGTGTTTTGTCGCTGCTTCGCCACCACAAGACTCTTCAAACTCTTTCAACAACTCTTTCTGGCGTGAGCTTAGGTTTACAGGTGTTTCAACAACTAACTTAACGATGAGATCACCGATACCGCCACCGCGAACACCTTTCACACCTTTGCCACGCATACGGAACATACGGCCAGTTTGCGTTTCTGAAGGCACTTTTAGGCTGACTCGGCCATCTAATGTTGGTACTTCAACTTCACCACCCAATGCTGCCATCGCGAAGCTTACTGGCACTTCACAGTAAAGGTTATTACCGTCACGCTCAAAGATATGGTGGTCTTTTACGTGCACTTGAACATATAGGTCACCAGCTGGTGCACCCATTTCTCCCGCTTCACCTTCGCCAGACAGACGAATGCGATCGCCAGTATCCACACCGGCAGGTATCTTAACGTTAAGTGTTTTTGTTTTCTGCTTGCGGCCCTGACCATGACACTCGTTACAAGGGTCTTTGATGATCTTACCTTTACCATGACAGGTAGGACAGGTTTGCTGAACCGCGAAGAAACCTTGACGCATTTGTACTTGGCCGTGGCCATGACAGGTACCACAAGTTTCAGCCGAAGTGCCTTTTTTCGCGCCGCTGCCATCACAAGTATCACAATGAACCAGTGTTGGAACTTCGATTTCTTTTGTGACACCGCGAACCGCTTCTTCTAGTGTCAATTCCATGTTGTAACGAAGGTCAGCACCACGTTGCGCGCGATGACCACCGCCGCCACCACGGCGACCGCCACCAAAGATATCACCAAATACGTCGCCAAAGATGTCGCCGAAATCAGCACTGCCGCCGCCAAAGCCGCCGCCACCGAAACCACCACCGCCTTGTTCAAAAGCAGCATGGCCGTACTGATCGTACGCCGCCTTCTTCTGCGGGTCAGTGAGAACTTCGTACGCTTCTTTTACTTCTTTAAACTTATCCGCAGCAGAATCATCACCCTGATTACGGTCTGGGTGGAATTTCATTGCAAGGCGCTTGTACGCCTTTTTGATATCGCGTTCTGATGCATCACGGCTTACGCCTAATACTTCGTAAAAATCACGTTTTGACATGTTCTTCGTCACCAATGTAGTACTGCAAACGGCTACTGCCGCTTGGTGTTAATATCGTTTTAGATAAAAGCTTTCTTTGAAAAGCGCTTAGCTAGAAAGACTGGGCTATTTACAAACATGCGGGCGTTAGAGTCACCTCAAACGCCCGCAAAGATTCCAATAAGTGTTTCCAACAGGGTAATTTTCTAGCAAAACATCAAATTACCCTAATGTTGAATTACTTCTTATCGTCTTTAACTTCTTCGAACTCTGCGTCTACAACATCGTCTTGTGCAGACTGTTGTTGAGCGCCAGCTTCAGCACCTTGTTGTGCTTGAGCTTGTTGCTGAGCGATTTCCATCAATTTTTGAGCAGCCGTCATTAGCGCTTGAACTTTAGCGTCGATGGCTTCTTTATCTTCGCCTTTACGCGCTTCTTCTAGCTCAGAGATTGCAGCTTCAATCTTCTCTTTCTCTTCAGCTGGAAGTGCTTCACCTGCTTCTTCCACTTGCTTACGAGTACCGTGAATCATTTGGTCTGCTTGGTTACGTGCAGTTGCTAGCTCTTCGAACTTTTTGTCCGCTTCTTTGTTAGCTTCTGCTTCTTGTACCATTTTCTCGATGTCTTCGTCGCTCAGACCACCAGAAGCCTGGATAGTGATCTTCTGCTCTTTACCAGTCTGCTTGTCTTTCGCAGATACGTGCAGGATACCGTCCGCATCAAGGTCGAAAGTAACTTCAATTTGAGGCATGCCACGTGGTGCAGGCTGGATACCTTCTAGGTTGAATTGACCTAGAGACTTGTTGTACATCGCTTGCTTACGCTCACCTTGTAGAACGTGGATAGTTACCGCGCTCTGGTTGTCTTCTGCTGTAGAGAAAACTTGGTTCGCTTTAGTTGGAATAGTTGTGTTCTTCTCAACTAGCTTCGTCATTACGCCACCCATTGTCTCGATACCTAGAGACAGTGGCGTTACGTCTAGAAGCAGTACGTCTTTAACGTCACCAGCAAGTACACCACCTTGAACTGCAGCACCCATTGCTACTGCTTCATCAGGGTTTACGTCACGGCGAGCTTCTTTACCAAAGAACTCAGCTACTTTCGCTTGAACCATAGGCATACGAGTCTGACCACCCACTAGGATTACGTCAGTGATGTCGTTTACTGATAGGTCAGCGTCAGCTAGAGCAACTTTTAGTGGCTCAAGAGAACGTTGTACTAGGTCTTCAACTAGAGATTCTAGTTTCGCACGAGTCACTTTGATGTTCATGTGCTTAGGACCAGTCGCATCTGCAGTAACGTAAGGTAGGTTTACGTCAGTTTGAGTAGTAGAAGAAAGCTCGATTTTCGCTTTTTCTGCTGCTTCTTTAACACGCTGCATTGCTAGTGGATCGTTCTTAAGGTTGATGCCTTGCTCTTTGTTGAACTCGTCAACTAAGTAGTTGATCAGACGGTTATCAAAGTCTTCACCACCTAGGTGAGTGTCACCGTTAGTTGCTAGAACTTCGAACGTTTTTTCGCCTTCAACTTCATCGATTTCGATGATTGAAATATCGAATGTACCACCACCAAGGTCGTATACAGCGATAGTGCGATCGCCGCCTTTCTTGTCTAGGCCGTAAGCTAGCGCTGCTGCTGTTGGTTCGTTGATGATACGTTTAACTTCTAGACCTGCGATACGGCCAGCATCTTTAGTTGCTTGACGCTGAGCATCGTTGAAGTAAGCAGGTACTGTGATAACTGCGCCAGTTACTTCCTCACCTAGGAAGTCTTCAGCAGTTTTCTTCATTTTCTTAAGAACTTCAGCAGAAACCTGAGGAGCAGCCATTTTCTGGCCTTTCGCTTCTACCCATGCATCACCGTTGTCAGCCTTAACGATTTTGTAAGGCATGATTTCGATGTCACGCTGAACTTCTTCGTCTTCAAAACGACGACCGATTAGACGCTTGATTGCAAATAGCGTGTTTTCAGGGTTAGTTACTGCTTGACGTTTTGCTGGCTGACCTACTAGTGTCTCACCGTCAGTGTAAGCAATAACCGATGCAGTAGTGCGTTCACCCTCTGCGTTTTCAATTACACGAGGTTTGTCGCCGTCTAATACAGCAACACATGAGTTAGTAGTACCTAAGTCAATACCAATGATTTTACCCATCTGGCTATCTCCGAATAAATTTCTATTTTCGTTTGGTTATAACCCCAATGTGGGGGGAGGAGAATCGGGTTTCAACCCTTGCTCACAAACAAAAATAATCAATGTTTGCTTCTCTATGCCACATAGATAAGGGCGGCAAAATGCTTTTCAAGGGCAGAATTAAAAAAAAGCGTTTTTTTTCTGATTTAATCGCTTTCTTTCTGATTAGTTGGGATTAGGTCACACCATTGTCGTTCACTAAAGCACCACCAACCAGTAAAAATCGACGCTCTAGGTAATGAAAACAAGAAAGCGAGCCATGAGAGCTCGCTTTCTTATTTATTAGGTAAAGTTAATAGGATTAAGCAAAGTTATTAAGCGTTTGCCTGAGCAGGCTCTGCATCAACACTTTCTTCTTTGCCAATCTCACCTTCTGTTTTTGCAACGATAGTATTCACTGCCGTATCACCGACTACGTTAGACGAGGTACAGAACATGTCGTTAATACGGTCAACCGCGGCAATAATTGCTAAACCTTCTGGTGGTAAGCCTAGTTGGTGAAGCAAAACCCCAACCATAACAACACCACCGCCCGGAACACCGCCCGCACCAATCGATAACAGCAGAATGGTCAAGCCTAGAGTGAAGATGTCTGAAGTATTGATTGGCTGACCAAAAGCGTTCGCGACAAACAACGTCGCCAGGGCGATATAAATTGATACGCCAGACATGTTCATTGTTGCGCCCAGTGGCACACCGAAACCAGCAACGGATTTAGACACCTGTAGCTTATCTGTCAGGGTACGCATCGTAACAGGGATGGTCGCGTTTGAGCTGGCCGTAGATAGAGAGAATAGGATCTGCTCGCGAGTTGCTCGAAGAAAGGCTTTAGGAGATGTACCTGTTGCAATACCTACTGCCATTGGATAGAAGATGAAAATCCAGAACACCAGCATGGACACGACCAAAGCCACATAACCCGCAACAGACATTAGCGTGTTTGCATCCAGTGTTGCACCTAGTTGAATCATTAGCGCGAATACACCGTACGGCGCAAGGCTCATCACCAAGCCAACAAGCTTCATCATGATCTCATTTGCCATCTTAAATGTACGGATAGCAGGGCCACCACGAGAGTCCAGAGCTTGAATTGCCAAACCAGTTAGAATCGCCATAAAAATGATTTGTAGCATGTCGCCATTCGCAAACGCTTGAACCGGGTTGCTAGGGACAATATTAACTACTAATGAAAAGATGTCTGGCGTTTCAGTTGTGGTCAGTTTCACGGCTTCTGAAACGGTACCGGCTAAATTAGCCCCTGCACCTGGCTGGAAAATCATGCCAACCGTCAGTGCTGCTGTAATCGCAATAATCGTGTTAACGATATAGAGCGCAAAGGTTTTACCACCAAGGCGTCCGAACGCGCTGATATCTTTAAGGTCAACAATGCCACATACGATTGAGACATAAACCAAAGGAACGACAAGCAGTTTAATTAACGAGACAAACATGCCTCCTGCACCTTCTGCTGTCCCAAGCAAATAGGTATCAAAAATCGCAACACCATTAAATAAGTATTGGATTGCTGTTCCCAAAATAAGGCCGGCAAACAAGCCTACAAAAATCTTACTAGAAAGCGATTTATCCATTATAAATCTCCGATATGTTGTGTTTACTATTAACTCTTTTATAGTTATATATGCTTACTTTTAAAGCATTCGTCGCAAATCATACACGGAAAGGTTACAAAATAAAGCGAAAGTTTACATTTTTGTTAACGCGCGTTCTCAGCAAAAAACACTGGATTATTACGACCTATCCAGCACAAGCGTTGGCAAAGTAAGCAATTACAGGGAGTTATGAAGATTTACATCAAAACACGAAAGCAAACTTGAACAAAATTTCACTATAGGAAAGTTAATCCCCAATAGGAAAATATTTGAAGAAGATCAAATTTCGTTTTAAACGCCGGAGAGCGATAAATACGGTTTGACGAATAAAAAATGCCCGCCACTAATGTGACGGGCATTTGCAAATTATTTTTCAGCGGTAGTGAAGCTTAGAAGCTTACTTAGCCACCATTACCATTGCTGGACGAACAACACGACCGTTTAGTTCGTAACCTTTTTGCATAACAAACATAACCGTGTTGGATTCGTGATCTGGGCTCTCTTGAATAGACATAGCCTGATGCAGCTCAGGATTGAATGCCTCACCTTCTGGATTGATTTCCTTCAGGCCAAATTTAGCAACCACATCGACGAAAGTTTTATGAGTCAGTTCCACACCTTCAAGGAAAGGCTTAATGACTTCATTTTCCGTATCAGCGGCCTGAATCGCGCGCTCTAAGTTATCGATTACAGGAAGCAGTTCTTCTGCAAACTTGTTCAGAGCGTATTTACGCGCTTTATCGATCTCTTGCTCAGTACGACGACGCATATTCTCTACGTCAGCTTTTGCTCGCAGAACCGCGTCTTGTTGATCTTTCACTTTTGTCTCGCTAGACAGAAGTGCAGCTTCTAGTTGAGCAATTTTGGCGTCTTTCTCATCACCAATTTCTTCAAGATCCGCTTCAGCTTCTTGAGCTGCTGCTTCGACTTTCTCAGCCTCTTCGATGATTTGATCAAGCTCTTCTTCTGTAACTTTATTTTCTTCGTTGCTCATGATATCTCCAGAATTCAACGTAATGCTCTTAAAGCCATGCGTATTTTGTGGGCTTTAAACACATAAAAATTCGCATATTTAGGTAACTTGCCATTATTATGGGGATGAAGATTCCTGATTCAAGCCTCTTTAATGCGGAAATGCTATGAAAAATCCATGTAACGTGATCGCGATTATCGGTAAACCTAGAGATCAACAAGCTATTCAAACTCATAGTGAGTTGTACCAATGGCTAACAGCAGAAGGTTACCAAGTATTTATTGACGATCGTCTTACTGCAATTTTAGACGAGATCCCGCCAAAGCAGTTTGCGAGCTTAGTCGAGCTAGGACAAAACGCAGATCTGGCAATTGTGGTCGGTGGTGACGGTAACATGCTAGGAGCCGCACGAATTTTATCTCGTTTTGACGTTCCCGTAATTGGTGTCAATAGAGGTAATTTAGGCTTTCTGACTGATTTAAATCCAGACGACTTCCAAACCGCTCTTAAAGCTGTACTTGACGGTGAATATATTGAAGAAGAGCGCTTCCTACTTGAAGCTGAAGTGCATCGACATGGTCAAATTAAAAGTCACAACGCCGCTTTGAACGAAGCTGTACTCCATCCTGGCCAAATAGCACATATGATTGAATTTGAAGTTTATATCGATGAAAGCTTCGCTTTTTCATTACGTGCAGATGGCCTGATCGTATCGACCCCGACAGGTTCAACCGCCTACTCGCTTTCTGGTGGAGGGCCAATTCTTTCGCCAAGCTTGAACGCGATCTCTTTGGTACCGATGTTCCCGCACACACTTTCCAGCCGACCTTTGGTCGTCGATGGTAACCGCCGTATCAAACTGATTGTATCTCCAGAAAATCGTGGCACACAAGAAGTCAGTTGTGATGGACAAGTATCTCTGCCTGTTTCTCCGGGTGACGAGATCCACATTTACCAGAGTCCGAATGTCCTCAAACTTGTTCATCCAAAGGACTACAGTTACTACCACGTCCTGAGAAACAAATTAGGCTGGTCGAGTAAGCTCTTTTAACCCAGTTTTTCTATTTACAAACGCAGGTATTCACATATCTGCGTTTTAATCTCTGTCGTTAGAAAGCATTAAAACCGCCACATTATCCACGCCTATCTTCAACAGACCTTTGATTCAAGATGACCGTAACTCTTTCAATTTAAAAAAGTCATTACCTCTTATCGACTCGTTTTTCCTAACCCATCACAAAAATCCATTTCGCCAACAAAAAATTTAAAGACCACCTTTACTGTATGAACAAACAGTATATACTGTTCTCTTATACAGTATTGTTCAGTTATACAGGTAAATAAAAATGCTGGCTCATCTAAGTGTTAATAACTTTGCGATTGTTAAGTCTTTACAACTCGAGCTGTTTAAGGGCATGACCACCATTACTGGTGAGACAGGTGCGGGGAAATCTATTGCTATTGATGCTCTCGGCCTCTGCTTAGGTGGACGAGCTGATGCAGGCATGGTTCGACAAGGTGAAGAAAAAACCGAAGTGAGTGCCGCTTTTTTACTGGATAACAACTTACATGCAACGCGTTGGCTAGAAGATAATGATCTGCTCGATGCCAATGAGTGTATTTTACGTCGAATCATTACTAAGGAAGGCCGTTCAAGAGCCTTCATCAATGGTAGTCCGGTACCACTTTCACAACTCAAATCTCTCGGGCAGCTTCTGATTAATATTCATGGTCAGCATGCCCATCATCAGTTGATGAAAAGTGACCATCAAATGGCGATGCTGGATCAATATGCGGGTCACCTTAATCTACTAAAAAGTACTCGAAGCACATACCAGCACTGGCGTCAGGCAGACAACAACCTCAAGCAACTCAAAGAAAATAGCCAACAAAATCAGGCACAAAAGCAGTTGCTGGAGTACCAAATCAAAGAACTGAATGAGTTATCGCTAGGTGAAGAAGAATTCGCAGAACTCGAACAAGAGCACAAACGACTGTCCAATAGCGGAGAGCTTGCCGCTACCTGTCAGCAAGCCATCGAACTTATTTACGAAGGTGAAGAAGTCAATGCGCTTGGTATTTTGCAATCGGCCAATCACTCCCTAATTCAATTAGCTGAGTTAGATGAAAAATTAACAGAGCTGCCAAACATGCTGGCAGAAGCGATGATTCAACTGGAAGAAACAAAAAACGAACTTCGCAGCTACCTTGATGGCATTGACGTCGATCCGGGCCGCATGGCTTATGTGGAAGAACGTTTCTCCAAAGTCATGTCCATGGCGCGTAAGCATCACGTTATGCCAGAAGAACTTTACCAGCATCATCAAGATCTTCTAGCTCAAATAGAAGCCTTAGATTGTTCTGATGAAAGACTGGATGAACTAGCACAGGAAGTTGAGCAAAAGTATCAAAGCTTCTTGACCGCAGCGGAAAAATTACATAAATCACGCAGTCGTTACGCTAAAGAACTGAATAAACTGATAAGCCAAAGCATGCAAGAATTAAGCATGGAAAAAGCCGTATTCAGTATTGAAGTCAATAGCGACAATACTCACCCTTCTCCATTAGGGATGGATAGCGTTTGCTTCCTGGTGTCAACGAACCCGGGCCAGCCATTACAGCCAATTGCAAAAGTCGCGTCTGGTGGTGAACTATCGCGTATATCGTTAGCGATTCAAGTTATCACCGCTCAAAAGGTCGATACCCCAAGCCTAATCTTTGATGAAGTCGATGTAGGTATCAGTGGCCCGACCGCAGCCGTAGTAGGTAAAATGCTGCGTAAGTTAGGAGAATCGACTCAGGTACTGTGTGTCACTCACCTTCCTCAAGTGGCAGGCTGTGGACATCAGCAAATGTTTGTCGCGAAGCAGACTAAAAAAGGGCAAACAGAAACCCAGATGCACGCTCTGAATGAACAACAACGCGTGGCAGAATTAGCCCGACTGCTAGGTGGTAGCCAGATCACCGACTCGACCCTTGCAAATGCTAAAGAGCTACTTATCGCCGCTTAAAAAATGTAAATAAGAGCCATGGTGAAAAATACCCAAGGCTCTTCGCTTTCCACTCACTTTGAACTGCGTTTTGTTCTTCCATTCAAATTATCTTTCAGAATGAACACAAATGAATATCTGCCAATAAATGCAACTCAATTCAAAATTCGTTGTCAGATTCCCTACCATACGACGCATAGCTTTTTACATCTGCGTCGAGCTTGTTTATTATCAGCGCAGTATTTTAAAGGTTAGTAAGAAATTATTATGCAATTAAAGAAGTGGTTAGTTGCCGTACCATTAGCAATGACATTGCTGACAGGATGTTCGGTAGTAGAAAAACTGGTTTATCGCATTGATATAAACCAAGGCAACTATGTAGAACAAAGTGCGGTGGATAAATTGAAGTTTGGGATGACTAAAGCACAAGTTCGCTTCGTACTTGGATCACCAATGCTTATCGAAAACGGCTATCCAAACACATGGTATTACATATACCACCATACTCCAGGCCATGGCGATCCAGTGCAAAAAGACCTTATTGTGAATTTTGATGATCAAGGCACACTTGCTGATATTGCTGGCGACTACCCGAAAAGTGATGCGTTTTACGAGCAAATTCAGTAACAAGACCTTTATGCAAAAAACCTCCCGATGGGAGGTTTTTTAATGATTGGTATTTAAAAGTTAGTCACTTTTACGCCGAGCATTAGGCTTACCACCTGTAACTGGATCAGCATTACCTTCGGCTTTAGCTTGCTCAGCACGTTTACGGCGAATTTCTTTAGGATCAGCGAGTAATGGACGATAAATCTCTATGCGGTCTCTGTCGCGTACAGTAGCATCCAATTTTACATTGCGGCTAAAGACACCGACTTTATTCTTCGATAAGTCAATCTCCGGATACAACTCAAGTACGCCAGATTGGCTTATAATCTCTTCTACCGTTTCGTGCTTGTTCACAACTAAATTGAAAACACGTTGCTCATGCGGTAAGGCGTAAACGACCTCTACATGAATCATGTCTGATTCAATACTCATAACACTCGTATACCTGTTTCGCGCGTTTTGTAAAAGCATTGACCATATTACTGGTTAACTCGTTAAAAATCTTACCAAAGGCCATTTCGATCATTTTACTAGAGAATTCAAACTCAAGCTTAAGCTCAACTTTACATGCTTGCTCATCCAGGGCAGTAAAAATCCAGCCACCACGTAACGTCTTAAAAGGACCGTCAACCAGATTCATCATAATAGACTGGCCAGGAATAAGCTCATTAGACGTGGTAAAGGTTTTACTGATGCCAGCTTTCGCGACATCAACAGAAGCCACCATACCATCGCCAGAAGCATCAATGATTCTGGAACCTGAACAACCAGGTAGAAATTCTGGGTATTTAGCAACATCATTGACCAGATCAAACATCTGCTCTGCACTAAACGACACCAACGCAGAACGGCTGATTTGCTTCATACTTACTCCTATCAATACATGTCCAGATGAAATGCGAGCCCCAATTTTACTTTTATTCCACGATTGCGCAAATAAAAGGATTTCCTAACCGATATCCAGGCCGTATAATGGTGTCATTATGGCAAAGAAAAAATCAAAGCAAAAAGCGGGTAGCAACACTATCGCGCTGAACAAAAAAGCTCGCCACGAATATTTTATCGAAGATGAAATCGAAGCTGGCATGGAGCTCCAAGGTTGGGAAGTGAAAGCCCTTCGCCAAGGTAAAGCCAATATTTCTGAAAGTTACGTATTTATGCGTGACGGTGAAGCCTTTGTGAGTGGCATGACAATCACTCCTTTGAATCAGGCATCGACACACATAGTGGCGAACCCCACTCGTGTGCGTAAACTACTCATGAGTCGTCGTGAACTTGATAACCTACTCGGACGTGTTAACCGTGAAGGTATGACGTTAACGGCACTTTCTCTGTACTGGTCTCGCTCTTGGGTGAAACTAAAAATCGGCGTAGCAAAAGGTAAAAAACTACACGATAAGCGTACGGATCTAAAAGAAAAAGATTGGGCAAGAGAAAAAGCACGCGTAATGAAGAGTTCACTGCGTTAATCTTGACCACTTAAACGCATAATACTGGACAGCCAATGCTTTTCTGTTACTATGCAAACAATACCTTGGGGCTGATTTAGGATTCGACGGGAATTCAGAAGTCTGAGGTGCATGCCGAGGTGCGGTAGGCCTCGTTAACAAACCGCAAAAAAATAGTCGCAAACGACGAAAACTACGCACTAGCAGCTTAATAACCTGCTCAGAGCCTCTTTGCCCTAGCTTCCGCTTGTAAGACGGGGAATTACAAAGAGTCAAACCCAAACTAGCTAGCCCGGATTCTCCCGCCTGAGAGATGAACGGCGAATTATAATTCAGGATAGTCATTCATTAGCGTGTCGGTTCGCAGGTGGGTGGTGAATTTAAAGATCGACTAAGCATGTAGTACCAATGATGAAAGGTTTTCGGACGCGGGTTCAACTCCCGCCAGCTCCACCAAATTCGTATACGAAGACGTCCTAGGGCGTCCAGAAAGCCCGCCAAGACATTGTCCTGGCGGGCTTTCTTGTATCTATTACGCCTTACAATGTCTTTTAACATCCTGCAACTTAAGCTATCCTCATAGCTATCCCACCAAAATATTCACCAGCCAGGATGGCTATATCGATAAAGCAGGAAAGCGTATGGCACGGATCACCAAACCACTAACTGATACAGAAGTCAGACAAGCCAAAGCCCGTGACAAGCAATACACATTGAGTGATGGAATGGGACTATTTCTTCGAGTTCGTCCTAACGGCACCAAAAACTGGATGTTCGATTACTATCATCCAATAACTAAAAAGCGAAGTGTAATCAGCTTTGGGTCATACCCCGAAATAGGTCTAGCTTGCGCACGAGTAAAACGCACAGAAGCTCGCGAGTTGATAACAAATCTGATTGATCCCAAAGAACAAAGGGAACAACAGCATCAGGAACGACTTGAAGCAAGTCAAAATACGCTTAAGGTTGTCGCTGAGAGGTGGCTGGAAGTTAAAAGTTCGCAACTGAAAAGCAAAACAGTTAACGATAACTGGAATTCTTTGTGTTTACACGTATTCCCCGAACTGGGTCAGTTGCCTGTAACCCAGATATCTGCCACACGTACTATCGCTGTACTAAAACCTATTGCTGCCAAAGGTTCATTAGAAACCGTAAAGCGGCTTTGCCAACGTCTTAACGACATTATGAACTTTGCTGTTAACACTGGGCTCGTAAAAGCTAACCCGCTAACGGGGATACGAGCTGCATTTGCAGCACCAAAGAAAAAGCACATGGCAACAATTATGCCGACTGAATTACCAGAGTTATTCCAAGCTTTGTCATCGGCTAATATCAAAACTACAACCAAGTGCTTACTGTTTTGGCAATTACACACCTTGTGCCGTCCAAGCGAGGCTGCCATGGCTAAGTGGGAAGAAATTAACTTTGACCAATCTATTTGGGTTATCCCTGCTGAAAAAATGAAAATGGGTCGTGAACACGAGGTTCCGTTAACAAGTGTAACCATTGATATCTTAAAAAAAATGCAGTCAATCAGCAGCAATAGCCCGTATATTTTCCCATCCGACCGCGATCGTACCACACATACTAATACTCAAACTGCTAACGCTGCCCTCAAACGGATGGGTTTTAAAGGACGGCTGGTTTCACACGGATTCAGAGCTATCGGTTCAACTTATCTCAACGAGCAGGGATTTCCCCCTGATGTTATTGAAGCCGCATTAGCCCACACTGACAAAAATGAAGTTAGGCGTGCTTACAACCGCTCAACCTATATTGAACAACGAAGACTGATGATGAATGCGTGGAGTAATCACCTTTCATCAACAGCAAAGAAGTCGTTTGCTTTTTAACCAATCAATAATGATGTCGTAATAATGAAAATCAACAGCCCTAATCGTTCACGAGCAATTTTAACTTTAAAAGAAGCAGCTGGTGCGCTGTGCACTGGTTACTACGAAACAGAAGAAGCAATCGTTCTAAAATTGAAGAACCGCCAAATAAACCAAAGTACATATGAGGACTATCTCGCTGGGTTAATCGGCGCTATTGAAGACGGTGCAATACCTTATACAAATAAAGGGCAGCCACCACAAGAATCTATGACCACTGAATTTGAAGATGTTTGGGTACGAACCAAAGACGTATCCGAGTGGCTGGCATATTGTTACCCTGACTTTGATGTTCCTTCTATTTTTCGTTCCACCAGATTAGCAACGAGAATTAACCAGCAAAACACTGCCGAGGTAAAAATCAGCGACGTAAACGTACAACAGGCAAAAGCAGCAGACCACCCTCAACATTTGGATACTGGCATCAGCGATGAAAGCCAAAAGAACCAACATTTACGTGACGAGATTGAAGAACTTAAACGAACCAATAAAGAGAAAGACACACAGATTAGTGAATTAAAATCCAATCTGGAAATAGCCACCGAGCAAGTCGAGTCGCTGACCGAATTCACAGAGTTAACAGAAAAGAACGAAAAGTTAGGTAACAGTTATTTCTCCGCATTATTAATGGAAGTGATGTTAGAACCATCATCAAACGGTCCAGCTCCATTTAAAAACAAATCGGCCATCATTAAAGCCATTCTGGCGAACAACGGAAAAGACCTTCCTGGTGCTTCAGAAAGAAAACTAAACGAATGGAGTGCTTTAGCATCTAAGGCTCTGAAAATTGTGAGAGAAAAGAGAAAAGACTAATTCCAGTAATTTTTGCAGCTGCAAAATCAGCATCCTATCTACACCACAATAACAACCCGCCTTTCTCACTTAAAAAACCGCTATATTTGCAGCTGCAACACTTTCTTTGCAGCTGCAAGGAAAACAAAAGTTCACCTGATTATATTAGCTCCCGTACCACACAACACGGTTCACTAAGGAGCAAATATGCACAAAGACAAACCTTTAACTCTTCTTCCTAAAACCGAAGTTCTCGCACGATTATCTTATTCAAAATCGACACTTCACTCACGAATTGCAATGGGACTAATGACCCCACCAGTCAATTTAGGGGGGCGTAAGGTAGCGTGGCCGGAACACGAGATTCAGTTGATTATTGCGGCAACAATTAAAGCCCAAAGCTCTAATGAGATTGCCCAATGCGTCAATCAATTGATTGCAGAGCGTAACTCACTTATCCATGAATTCAATTAACCCTTCCGTCAAGATTGGCGTGATTATTACTTTTTTATAAGGAAATAAATATGACCCGTAAGAACGCAGCTAACCTAGTACTAAAACAACTACTTGCAGGGAAATTGCTAAATAAAGCTACTATTAACCGCATCATTAAGGATAGCCACGGTGCGACTCAGATCATTGATTATATTCGTGAAGTTCTGTTCGTTAATGTGCTGTGTAACCGTAACAGAAATCCCCAAGATACATACTGGTACATGACGACTGAAGCGATTCAACAGTACCGTTTAAACCCAATCGCACACACAACTCATCAACGTAGCGTGAACGAGCAAAAGTCGATTGAACGTGACTGTTATCTAATCAAAAAGATTCTAAGAACACGTGGGACTAGCTTTGTCTATGAGCAGGTTATTGAAACATTGAACGAATCTCTTCGTTCCTCGTTACATTAAAACCTAGACCGTCATTTTTTATAATTTGAGCTAATTACTACCCTGCTTACTTTCAATTGGGTATGCAGGGTACTTTGCCAAGGGATCGGCATGACTATTTACGATTATATCGAAGAATTTAAATCTACTATCTCTAACGCGGGTATTGAGTCGCCTTCCGAAATCATAACGGATGGCGAATTACACCGATTTAGCAGCAATGGCAAGCCTGGGGATACTGCAGGCTATTATACGTTTTTTACCAACGACGACGGTTCTTTCGGGGGCAGTTTTGGCTGCTGGCGTGATGGTGTAAAAGGACGTTGGTCTTCATCTGGTTCAAAAGATAAAGCGAAAAGTGTAAAAGTTGCAGAGCTTCATACCCACCCAAGCTTTGTTCGAGAGCAGTTGAATGCAGAACGAGCTTGTTATGCGCAACGATTGTACGAAAAGTCAGAGACTATACCGCTTGATCATCCGTACATCACTCGTAAGAACATTAACCTATGGGGTGATGCTCGTTATATTAGCAAAATATTGTGCGCTGACTTTTTTAATGACAAAAGTAAGAGCGGGGCTTTAACTAACTGCATTGTCATTCCGGTACTTTCGGAAACTGGAGCAATACAAAGTATTCAAATTATCACGCACGAGGACAAAAAATTTTTTCTAAAAGGCGGAAAACTTGATGGTGGGCGATTTACCCTCAACGGGGATAAAAGCTTGGTATACGTATCAGAAGGTTTTGCTACCGGCTCAACCATTCATGAAGTCACAGGAGCTACAGTTGTCGTTGCGTTCAATGCTGGTGCGCTCGAAAAATTAGTTCCTTCATTAATGACACAATACCCCAGTAGTGAAATCATTATCGCCGCAGACAATGACCACCGAAAAGCTAAAGAAGGTAAAGGAAACCGTGGGCTTGAGGTGGCGAAATCTATCGCGGAAGAACATGGCATTGCTTATACGTTCCCTGAATTTTCAGCGGAGGATATTGGTACAGATTGGAACGATTTTTCGTCGTGTCATGGAATTGAACAAACCAAAATAGCTCTGACTGCTAATCAGTTACACGTCCAACCTAAGCAAATTTTCGAATGCTTTGATTCCGCAATCAAAGCATTGCTAGAAGATCGTGATAACGAGTTAGCTTTCGATGCCGCAGTCAACTTCATCAAAGATGCATCAACGCTTCAGTCCGGCCGCATGAAAAAAAAGCTGAAAAAAATAGCCGATGTAAATATTGGCGAAATTGATAAAGTTATTTCAGTTAAGGAAGGTGAAGCAGCGCCAGAATTAAGTCATGGAGAAATAGCAACCCACTATATTGAACAGTTCAAAGCCCCTCGTCCTGTATGTGAATATGACCGACTATGGTCATATGATGATAAATCAGGTATCTGGCGAGATACCCCTTTGTCAAAGGTCGGTGTGGCGATCTCGAAAAAATATGTTGGTGAGAAACTTTGCCGTAGAGAGTCTGACTATAAAGCAATTGCATCACATGCTTACAATGTGCTTGAGCAAAGCGGATTCTTTGAAAGTGCACCAAAAGGGCTTCACATTCCGGCTGGTTTCATCTTTGTAGATGGCAAACATATGAAGCAAGAAAAGCCGAGACACGAGCACCGAGCACGATTTCGTTTAGACATTACGCCAGATTTTAGTCGAGAACCTGAGTTGTTACTTTCTATTCTCCAGGATGCTTTTGCAGAGAATTATCCCGAGGAGCAGATACGGCAACTGCGCATGCTGACCGGACTTGCACTTTTCGGGCTACAAGCCAAGGAGCAGCGAGCCGTATTACTATACGGTGAAGCAGGTTCAGGTAAGTCATTGTTCTTGAAGTTACTTGAAGCACTTGTACCTAAAGAGTACCGCACCAGTGTTAGCCCGCTACACATGGACAATGACTATAAAATAGCAGCACTAGCAGGAAAACTATTGAACCTTGTGCCTGAGATTGACAAAGAAAAGTCCGTTCCAAGCGCAGAATTCAAGTCTATTACTGGTGGCGATACCGTTTCAGCTCGAGAGCCATATGGTAAGGTATTTACCTTCACACCTGATGCTGGTTGCTGGTTCAACGGGAACTATTACCTGACAACCAAAGACCACAGCGAAGGGTTCTGGCGACGCTGGGCTATCATCCATTTTTCCAACAGTAAGCCAGAAAAAGAACGCGATCCTGAATTATTGTCGAAAATTATTGATCAGGAACTGCCTTCAATACTTGCATGGGCGATTCGTGGTGTCGAAGACTATTTCTCAATTGGTTTATTTTTGTCCTGCGCTCACCAATCTTGTATTCAAGAGTGGAAGCGTAACGGAAACAGTGTCAGTAGCTGGCTTCACGATATTGAAGACAATGGTATTGGCGCACGTATACAAGGAATGTCCAACCCACGACTGAAACTGTCGCACGCCTATACCATTTACAAGGACTGGTGTCGCCATAACAACCGTAAGCCATTCAATAAGCAAGCTTTTAAAGCTCACATGGCAAAGAACGGACACAATGAAAGCCTATACAATGGTTATCATTGCTATGAAACTCTTTATGACGCTCGCCAGATCTTGGCGTTTAGTTGACCTGGTGGAGAAAGTGATGTTTTTTTTAAGAAAACTTTGCTTATAAAAATAAACATATGCAAGACAGACTGTATATTTTTTAAGTAATATAGTAAATAAAGAAATAACCCACTATTTCCACTACGAGCTCCATCGATAAAGGAGGGGGATGGGACCAAATACTACCCCCCCTCCCCCACCTCAATATATCGGCGTCGAAAATTTATCCGATTTTTGAAACTGAAAACTTAGCAGCAAGAGACCTTCTATATGTGTTTGTCGTAAGTAATGCTTAATGACCGAAATGGCAAAGCGAAGTAGATAACTTTGTTGTCCGAGAAGGATTGGCTGCTGACGCAGCTAAAGGAATGTTATTGTCTATTGACAGGCAGAAGGCTCATATATGTTATGTGCGTAACTCAAATTCAAGACCGTATTGGTCGATACATTTTTTAGCTTTGTATACTGGTATCTCGATCGAGTGGCGACTGAGCGACGCCTTAACTTGAGACTCTAACTTATCGGATGAACGAATGCCTAAGTACACAGCACCGACGGAAGAAAGTGGATAGGTATTTAACTGTATGGGCAGTCCCCATTCGTCTTCTCCCACATCCAACAGGTTTTTCTCAACATCGCACAGAAATAACCTTTCCTCCTCCTCATAAGCCCAATCTATAGCTTTTTCTAAGGATACTCCTTTGAGTACATTGTCTTTAGAAAGGTACTCCAATGGCAAACCGTTTAAACTTGAACGATTTCTGCGATATCGAATTGGTTCAGCTTTATTAAAGTATGTATCGCGTTTAAAGCCTATACAAAACCCTTTATGTGATTGAGCGTAATGCGACCACATGAGTATATTTGAGTTGTTTCTCGATAATGAAACAAATGCTGTAGGTTCTACATGTTTTTGAGCAAGTTCTGGGTAGAGTTCATATTCGTTGTTTCCAACTTTCATCGAATGCTCGAACGGATCATTCAATGAATATAAAGGAGTAAACCGTAATCTCAAGCTGTCAAGAACGTCTACTCTCTCTGGGGGTAGATACTTAAATAACAATGACATACTTCCTTATCTGGATAGCACATAACACCCGATTAAGTGGTGATCAACACAACGCGACGTTTCCGCACACCACCATAATCACAAAAAATCAGCACATGCTTAAAATGCCACGCGTTGCGAATCACTTTTAAATTGTGTTATAGCTGTACTCACGACACCTGCGGTTTCTTCTTTTCTAGGCTCGCGATGATCAAAGGTGTGGCAGCGCCTAGATGAAGTGCTGCAAGTTCGTTAATGTTGACACCAACTTTTTGATAGACAAGTGCAGTTAAGCCACCAAGAACGACCATGACTAACGTAACAACCCAATAAAAACCAGATCGTAACCAATCGGGCTTTTCTCCTTTTTTGGCATGCCTAAGCTTATATAAAGCAAGAGCTTCGGGTAATAAGCCACCAATAACTCCCCACATGAAAACTTCTTCAACTGTCATGTTAGCTTCCTGTCTTGGCTGAGTTAACTGCACGGAAGGCTGCCCAATAGTCACCAATTGCCGACTTTCTTTTCCTCAACGTGTACAAACTACGACCATATTTGTCTTTCATAATGGACTTTCTAATTTCAGGCTCTGAGTCTAAATATTTCTTAATTTCTTTTTCAGCAGCCTTTAGTTCTTTAGCCAGACCTTCACTAGTTCTGTAGTCCCATCTCTGGTCATGCAAAGCTTTAATCAAATCAGCTTTGGCTAAGGGTTTCTTACGTTTTTTACGCTTATTTTTATCGGAATCATCCGTAGGTTTATTCATTTTTACTCCAAAGCTATAGGCTGGCAATACCGATGCCACCGCATACCGCCTTAACCACGAAAACCAACGCATAGTAAAAATGCCACGCGCGCCGCATCACTCTTGAACAATTTGTTATTTGTTTGCTCTCAAAGATGCAATCAATCGCTCCGTATCACCACTAGCTTGAGCCACTTCCCACAACTCCAAAATTTGAGCTTTGTTTTGACCCAACCATTCACCGATTACCTTATCGTACTTTTTTTCTAATTCTTTGTAAGAGCCAACAATTCTTTTACCAGTTTCAATGCAAAAACTAGCAGTATGTTCATTTCTTCCATAGTCGATATGAATGTGTGGTCTTTGGTGATGTTTCTCTTGGTACATTTTTATTTTCAAGTTTTGCAGCTTGAGGACAAGAAAAGACAGATCACTATTTGACCGTGAGCTGTAAAGATCAATTTCTGCCATTCGCTTCTGTAGAACTTCAACTTTATCTAACATCTATCTGTTCCCTCGCATACACATAACGCTTTTTAACCCGCGAGAAGCCATTTTCATACAACTATGATGCAGCCTTTCATATAGCACTTCAATTAATAATCAATAGGAGAATAACAAGAATGTTAGATTAGATTGCAAAATAGTGCATAATTCTAGACAGGCAGATTGCTGTGCTCTTTCGGATTTTCAGATAAAACAAGCTCGCATATTAGCAGGTGAATGAGCTTTTGTACGGCAGCATTGGGGAAAATTGAGTTAGCTTTCTTGAACAGAACAAATAAAGCTACTCTTATTCACACCAGATATGACTAATAAAAACATCGTGAACGCCGCAGATGACCAGTAATGGGAGGGAGTGGACCAAAACGTTATCCCCCTCCCCTATCTAAAGAAACCTTCACCAATAGCTTTCATATTTTGACTTTCAGAAAACTAAAAGCTTTATTGCAATCAATTCGGAATCTTCTCAAACTCAATCCGCCCAGCAGTATTCTCACCTTTGTTCCAGCACCTATTGGTCCAAAACAAACCTGACATTTTCATTGTTTTTACATCATCAACAATGACTTTAGCTGCCCCATCATAATACGAAGTATCAGTATCAGCCTGAGTTTTATTATGTCCTTCAAATATATAAGACAACTCAAACTTGTCATCCTTAGTTCTCACCACTCGGCAATAATCAGCATATGTCCGACCTACCGTAGTATTAGCTTTCATTCTAATATTAAAAAAATCAGCCTCAATCTCAATGGGAAAAGAAACTTCAGTTCCGCCGGCATAATTTGAAGAAATTTTTCCCATCCATCTTCCATTAAAATCAGGGCATAACTTTTGCTTTAAAATATCAATATAGATATAACGCCAAGCATATTTTCCAATAATCCAAGCTAAAAAAGCTAATGTTGTTACAGTTGAAGAAATCGCTCGAATAATTTCCTGACCCAAAAAAGATGAATAAAAAACAAAAACAGCTATAGAAGCACCTATAGTTATCCAGAGACGTATTTTCGGGTTAATAATATCCCACATATAAAATCACCCTATAAATTATTTTCTAAGTGAAAATTATACTCTAACATTTAACCAATTTAGCTTGAGTTAACTTTTCTCCATCCCAAAAGCCATACCATCGAGTTACTCGTCCTTGAATAATCACTATCATATTTCTATTTGGTAGCTTTTTTGACCAATCGGCAGTATCTATTATGGATGGCGAAGGATGATCTTCCGCGTGAGTATGCCAGTCACCAATAAATGTTCTTGTCGAATCAGAATCCCTCCAGGTCCTTAAAGCTATTTGCTGGTGAGTTAGACTACGACGAAAAAATCTGAACCTTGATTGTATATCCCCAAAAGACGGTTTTGTCGCCGTTACTACGTTGATATCTTCACCTCTATATTCGCCGATTAATATCCCTCCAGATTCCACTTGGCTACTATGTAACTGACGGTGTGTTTCTAAAGTACGCAATACTTCATCTTGAAGTAAAATATACACATCTCCGCTTAGATTCGATATTAACTCTGGCATACAGGGCAATTCCGCATTGGTTCCATTAACTTTTCAGGGTATTGCTTTGCTCTATCAGAAAGCGCTTTTTGTAAGAAGTTAAGCTTCATAGGCTGATCTTGTTTAATGAGCCGCAACGCTAGTGCCGCAGCTGTCATACTAGCTTCTGGTCCAAAAGGTAAATGGGACTCTCCACATGTACGTTTAAAAGCACTATTTACGTCTAAAGAATTACTAGGACTAAAAGATTGGTATCTATCTGCACGTGGGGATTGGTTATAATCAAACAAACAAGCGTAACAAGCCCCTTTGCCATCGTTAATCATCGCTTTGGCTTGATGTCCAAAACCAGAAACCCAGCTATGGATTAGGAGTGTACTGCGTTCATTCAATTTGAGATCCTGATACCACTGGGTAAGAAGCAGCGAAAAACCTTGTTCTCCTGTAGCGTCAACGATTAAATCCCAACCATCGCCTAAATCTCTTTTAGTGAACTCTCCTCCAGATCTTACATTTGTAGATAAACCTTGCTGCTCAAAATAATGCGCTAGAGCTTCACTTTTATTCTCACCGAGATACTGAGTACCTAATATATGTCGCCCTAAGTTACCAGGTCTCATTGTATCCCTATCATAGAAGCATAATGTGCCTCGACCTGTTCCAGCTCCAGCCTGAACCAACCCCTGAGCTAAGTAACCTCCCACAGTACCACAACCAATAACACAAATACGTTTATTTCGAAGGCCTTCAAAAGAATTATAGTTTCGGCTAAATATATATTTTTCAGTCGCATTTTCTACGTGGAAACGCTCAAAGACAGATAAGCAATGATGTTTAGATAATGCAGATAATGCATGCCTTGGATTAAATTTTGCGTTCTTTGGTAAATTAACAAAAAGTGCAGATTTACCCAGTGGCCTTATTGAGATATTCAAACCAACATGAATAGTATCAAAACTCAAAACTACCATGAAGTTAGACTTTGTTTTAGCTTCTTTTCTTAACTTATCTAATAGGCTTGATGCGGCTGAGCTATCAACCTTTCGTAGCCATGTTAAAACATCACCTAAAGTGTTTAATGGCCACTGCTGGTCGAAGGGAATAAATAAAGGTTGCTTAACAGCCACTTTAATCGTGCTACATAATTCTGACGGCAACTTGCCATCTTTAACTGAACTACAATTTCTTTTAACAGCCCACTGTGATGCTTCTGAACTATTATTTGCGACGGCATATTCAGTAACACGATTACCATTCAATTTTTCTCTGGAAAATTTGTAAAGTTGGCTCTTTTTATTCTCTGACAACAAGTAGCAAATTCTGTCTGGAGCCCAATAACTTGTGAACTCCGCGGCTATATCAGAGTGATTAGAGCCATCAGCCCAACCATCTAAAATAGATTGAATTTGAACCACGCAAGCTGCAACGAATTCCTTTGGTCGAAGAGGATCAATATTCTTGGTTGTCTCATCAAACAAACAAATAGTCTGATTTCCTTCAAGGTGTGGCAAACGTACACTAGCTAAGCTTTCTGGCATTGACAGTACTCGAGGCTTAGGCAGCTTTAATAAAGAAGGGTCACTTATAGGAAACTGAACCACAAACTCACCAATACTAGTAGCAAACACTCGCTCAAAAGCTGGTATTGGTGGGTATGAAGTGTGGATAGGTGAATACCTAAAACCCCTAGACAATAATTCTTCTTCAATAGAACTCAAACCCATCGTCATCCAGCGTCACCATTAGGTACTACTGGGGCTGGATTAGTCTTTGCTGGTTTTGACAAAATACCAGCCGCCGTAGCAACATCGATTAGGTCTTGCCTATTAGGAACACGTAAACCCAAAGCTCGTCTAATTCCATCTACTGATTGCTGCTTGTTTTCAGCTTCTTTCAAAGAAAACGATAAATCCGTAGCCAGTTCTAACGCAAACTCTTTGTCTTTACTTATCTGTTCTTCGGACATTTCCGACGATGGGTACAGTTGAGGTTTGGTATCATCTGCTGGGTTAGGTACACCTTTTGTAAATTGTTTCTCAAGTCGCTCAGCACATAACATCAAAGCTTCACTCTCCTGAGCTGAAGTAAACTTCTTACCCCGTTCTTCTGCTATCTCGCTAAATGTTTGCGCAGCGCAAGCCATTAAGGCTATAGAAGATGGTCCACCGCCAGAAGAGAACTTATAGTCTCTCCAAGCTTTTAAATGACGACAAACATTGCGAAGCACTTCACCATGAAAGCGAATTTGGTCTTTAAACCACTCACTAATCGTCGCAGGATCACTATTCACCCAGCTTTCACGATTACGAACAGCCAAGTAAACATCGTCTTTTGCTAATAATGAACGAGAATCTGTAAACCAAGCGCTATCAGCGCGGTTAGCTTTCATTGACTCCATCGCTACATGCCTTTCTAAAGGTATCGCATACAGAGGGACATCAATGTGTATTAAATCGCTAACGATTAACCTCGCACATGTATTTTTTTCCTCGAAGGTCCATCCCATATTTTTCGCTAAATTATTTAATGCCCTATCAACAATGGAGAAAAATAAGTCCTTGGATACTATTGGGCTCTCGCGAAAGATTTCTAAGGGTAGGTAGATTCCATCATCCAAATCTATCTGTTGAGGGGGATTGTGGCAGGGTAAATTCAACGTTTTATATACAAAACTACCTTGACTCATGAACTTAGGAGTCAAACCAGCTAATGCTGACTTCTGTTCGGGCTTTAATTTTCGTAGCTGATCGACAAATGGTAGATGAATCGCCCTACCTGAAAGCTGCCATTTCCCAGCCTTATCCTTTTCAAATGCATTATTTAGGGCAGAGAAAGTAACACGAATAGTGTTTCTGACAATTTGCCGATATTCCCTCAGCTCACCCATTTGGGTTTCAGACGGCGTGATTTTAGGAAGAAAGCCATCTTCTTCATCACTTAGTAGCGGAGTTGCGTTAAATTTCATCAAGTATTCCCTAATTCTCTAAAATCTGGGCTGTAAATGTGTATACATAAAACAGCCTTCTTTTCCAAGCTCTGGAGGGTCTGTCGCTAAAGTCAATTCTCTGAAAATCATTGGCTAATTTTCACCCAATAACTCCCTACATTGGGTGTGTTTAGTTGAATATCAACCTTAAACATAATTAATCTTTGGTACTTTCGTAGTACTAGCATGATCTCCAAGACTTCCACACATATAGAGGCAAATTAAAAACACTGTTCAGTGTTATAATTTAGTAAAGGCTAATAAAAGGATTTCGTTATGAGCGCTCCAAGAGGAAATACTTACAACAATAAATACAACGCAAGTTATAGTAACCAGTGCTACAAACTTTGCCTTCTAGGAGCAACAGACAAAGACTTAGCTAATTTTTTTGAAGTAGATAGGAGCACTATATACAACTGGACTTCGAAGCATGCAAAGTTTGCCCGTGCACGTAAAATGGGGAAGCTAGTTGCGGATGCGGAAGTGGTGAGTAAACTGTTCGAGAGAGCAATAGGTTATATCGTAAAGAAGCAAAAAGTACTCAATAACGGTAAAATCATTGAATACACAGAGGAGTTGCCACCAGAAACCCACGCTATCGAGTATTGGTTGAAGTGCCGCAATAGTGATAAATGGTTACACAGTCGAAAGTAGAGTGGCTTTGTTGCGGAAATCGAATGAACTAAATCAAAATCTTACGATCAGATCAGGGACATTCATTCACTGACTTTGATTAGATGCCGAAGCCTCGCTACAAAACCACTAACTGGTGCAAGTACAATAA
>NZ_JAKKCM010000008.1:0-213913 GCF_021728395.1 Vibrio sp. J1-1
GATTTGAAGAACATTTTTAGCTAAGTCTATAGCAATAACATTGTTGGTTAGCATGTTGGAATCCTCAGGTTTTATCTCATCCCACTAAGTTTAGGTTGGCTGGGGAAGAGTGGATTCCATACATCAAGGTAAGCCGTACCTGATTAGATGCCATTGGATTACTGTATTTGCATTGGCTTTTTATGGTTAAAATGCCTTATGTTATAAACGATGAAATTATAAATACTTGCGGCCTTGCCACAGAGATTCCCGATTTTAAACGAAAAGACTTACTATGAATTTTGATATCAATGCACTGAAACACCACCAACTGGTCGAAGATGGTCAACTAGAGGGGTATTACATTCATCAGCCTGTCCAGGGCAGTCAACAAGACGACGAAGCTGTTTTGGCAGAGCGTCAAGCGCTGGAAAAGATGGGGTATAAGGTGTTACAGGTTCAAGCTAAAGGCGGGATAACAACGTTTTCCGAGGCTATGCAGAAGCTTGCGAAGAAGACTGGTCACCTGCCCAAGGAATAAGCGAAGGGGTAGAGGAGGTTATAAAGTTCGGTTCGGGTTTTACGAACTGAAAAGCTCTTGTCTCATTCCAAACTTGGGTACCCGCTACTTATTATGTAAATGAGAGGTGTCACTCCTGCCATTCTGCAAAGTGCTCGAGTAGAAAGTCGATGGCCAGTCTCGCTCTTAATGGCAGAAAGTGGCGATTTTGATAAACAATCCAACTGCTGTTGCCGCTCCCCCAATAAGGCTCAAGGACTGGGATTAAACGACCGGACGAAATGGCATCGTTAAAGCTGCTTTTGGGTAGGTACGCTATGCCTAACCCCTCTGTACAAGCTTGCAAAACGGTGTGGACATTATTGCTCTTCCATCTTCCTTGTACTTTTACACCATCTAAGGGCTTCCCATCCTTTTCAAACAACCAGACATCTTTGTTGGCGATAATACAGCTGTGCCGCTTTAACTGCCTAGGGTGAGTCGGCAGACCATGCTCATCAATGTAGTTCTGACTAGTAGCCGCTGCCATTGGACGGTCTACGATCTTTCTCGCGACCAAGCCTGAATCGCTTAATCTTCCGTAACGGATAGCAAAATCAAAACCATCTTCAATAAAGTTCACCATGCTAGTGTTGAAGTTGATTTCTACCGTGAGGTTGGGGTGTTGTTTGGCGAATTCCATCAAAGCTGGCGCTACGTATTTTTCAGAAAATGCGCCAGCCGCGCTCACTCTTAACGTGCCACTCAATTGTGTTTGCCGCGTTGTAAGTTGCTCATTGGCTTGTTGAAGCCCAATCACTAACTCTTTGCACTGCTGGTAATACGCTTGTCCAGCTTCCGTTAAGCTCACCATCCTTGTCGAACGCGCTAATAAGGCGACGCCTAATCGCTCTTCTAATCTTGTAACTTGGCGACTAACGTGACTGGTGCTGCAACCTAATTGTTTTGCCGCTGCGGAGAACCCTAGGCTCTCAGCAACCGTAACAAACTCGTTGATGCCTTCAAAACTGTCCATAACCACCTTTGCTATATAGCAATAATATTTTGTCAATTTGGTGTATTGTCACTTATTTGCTTAGCAATTAGTATGGAGGTGTTCAACAAATATACATAAGCCAATAAGGAAACCATCATGAAGAAAGTACTCATTATTGTGACAAATCATGCGACACTTGGTGAAACGGATCAAGCGAACGGAACTTACGCGCCAGAGCTAACTCATGCGCTTAGCGAACTGCTTGTTGCTGGCTTCGATTACGACATTGCTTCTATCAAGGGTGGTCAGGCACCACTCTACGGAATGGACATTGAAGGTGATGTGATAAACAATAGAATCTTAGCTGATGATGATTTTCAGAACCGCATTAACAATACGATTCCAGTCTCGCAAATCAACGGTGACAAATACGATGCGATCTTCTATCCGGGTGGTTTTGGTCTTCTTTCAGACCTAGCGAGCAACGAAGATTTCGCAAAAATCTCAGCAAAACATTATGAAGATGGGGGCATTGTGGCGGCTGTTTGTCATGGTCCGGCTGCTCTTCTTCCTATCACGCTAAGCAATGGCGAGAAGCTGCTTGCGTCTAAATCGGTGACAGGTTTCACTCGTGAGGAAGAAATCGATTTTGGCACTATCAAAGACATCCCGTTCCTATTAGAAGAGTCTCTTGCACGTGGCGCAGCGCGCTACTCTAAAATGCAACCATGGAAAGAGTTTGTGATTGTCGATGACCGAGTAATCACAGGTCAAAACCCAACCAGCGCACACGGAGTCGGTAAAGCCATTGTGGATCTATTGGCCTAAGCGATAATTAGGACCAAACTCCTATCTCACAACGGAAATAAGTCTGCCAAGGATTTGTCCAGTACCTTTACGGTTGGTACTTCGTAACTCACGAGTATCCAATGACGAATCAGAGCGATCTGCTTGTGATTACCAAGGGAGCTTGACGGGATAAATCCCAAGCGACTTTGCCGTTCACCTTTAAGTCTAGCCCACAGGCTAGGCTTCTTTATTTAATGCCACTGAGCGTTGTATTCTCAGCTCTCTGGTATTCAGAGCCTCGCGCTTTCAGATATTTCGTATCGTGCAACTGCTGACGGTGATGTTGTACTCATTCTTTAGCATGGTTCTCAACTGTACTGAGGTTTGATACGTCAGCTCGAAAATTTTGTGTTCGGTTTCTTCAGGTATGCTGTTTTTGCTTAGGTGCAGCGGTTTGTTAATGCGCTTAAGGCCAAGTATGCCTTCCTCGGCTAATACCTTTTGATAGTTATAGATACTTCGGCGTGAGCAACCGGTAGTCCGAGTCATAACCTAAGCGTTCGGCAACATCCAATTTACGCTGGACTCCCATCTCATACTCACTTCGTCTTAAACGCTTTGTTATGGCTGTTCTGATAGTTGTAGAAAACATGTGCCACATCAATACCCGAGTGTTTCACTAAAGTATTATCTAATTGTATTGAGCTAACCCATTCCATAATTAAGGAACTTACCAATGACTTTCTCAATAAAGAAAATTTTCAGCAAAAAAGACTCTGATTCAAAATCAGCCGGAAACAATACTACAAAAAATAACGAAGAGTCTCAAAGCCGCTCACCAAAACAAGAAAAGCACGATAGTCCTACTGGTTGCTGTGGTTCGTGCTCATAAGCCCGCTTATCAATAGCCAATCTTACTCTAAGGTTGGCTATACCTTCAAAAGCCATAACGCTTGTTAGGCAGTGGTTTCAGAACGTGAAAAAGATAAAGAGTTGACTGATCAGTTCTAACTAAGACCATAAATGAGTTATCAAGTGCCCGCTTATTTCCAAGATGTTCGAGAGTGACACTAACAATATGGTTTTATAATAAATCGATATTTTAACATTATGGTTAATAAACATCTTTTATATAAATTCAGTTGAAATCGTCGCTCTGAAATACTATTAAAAATTGAAAGGTTGTCTGAATAGAGACCTTTTTATAAATATTGTTTTTGTTATATGTTGCTTCTTATGGAGGATATATTATGAACTCAATTGACCTATCTCCACTATATCGCAGTAGTATTGGTTTTGACCGTTTGGCATCGTTAATTGATCATGCCTTAACCAGCGAAACCGCTGTGAGTGGTTACCCACCATATAACATTGAAGTTCTTAGTGAGAGCCGCTATGCCATTACCTTGGCAGTAGCCGGGTTTGTCCAAGAAGAACTTGATATTCAAGTAGAAAAGGGTGTGCTGACGGTGAGCGGCCATAAGAACACTGATGAAGAGCGTACTTATCTTTATCAGGGGATTGCCAATCGTACATTCGAGCGTAAGTTCAATTTAGCGGACTATGTGGAAGTTATTGACGCAGACCTTTCTAATGGATTGCTAACGATTACTTTGGTGAAAGAAATTCCTGAAGCTATGAGGCCTAAATCCATTGCCATTAACCAAAATGGTCAGGTTTTAGAGCATAAAGTTGAAAAGGCTAACACCAAAGATGGCGAAGCTGCCTAAATTGCATGAGGGTGTGAATCCGCACCCTCTTGATTAATGCTTATGAATATCACCCATATATGGGAGGATTTTTATGAACATCGAAAAATTGAAACCCTGAAACTGGTTTAAACATGAAGATGACTCAGAAAACCTAATTCCGGTATCTAAAAATGAAGTTTCTTCTAAAACTCGTGCTGGCGGCAATACCATCATATCACCACAGCAAAGTGCGGGAGCTGGTATAGTGGTTTAGGTATTGAAGGGTATGGAACTTTATACAGACTAATCTATTAAGCAACCCAGGTAAAAAGCCTTGACCGAGAATAAACCTATACTTCTTCAGGTTAACAGGATAAAGGGTGCACTCTTTATTGTGGTTCAATAAATGATTCTTATGGAGGTAGTGCCATGGCTACACATAGTGGTGAAAACAAGTCGTTGAATAACGTTTTGCTGATTTGTGAGGCAAGCACGAATACTGAAGGATTCACACGCTTGTTCGATAGTTATGATTTTTCAGTGGATATTCGCCATGACAACTTGCAAGACAATATGGAGCTATTGTACACATTACAAACTCCTCTGAGTCCTTGACAGCACTATTAGGCCGTAGAATCGAGTCAGTAAAAGATGAAGAGTGGATCTTAATTTCTGGCGATGATGACGACTTGCATTGTACCGTTCAGCTTAATGTTCTCGCATCGGAGGAACTGAAACTGTACATAAGGACTTTGTGGGCCAACTTTAATATCACGTAACGTTGTGTTAAAGCCGCGTTCAATTTAACTGCAGGCTATTGAGTTGTGTGACTCAGCCCGGATGTCCTCTCTTTCTGATGATTTAAAATGTCCACTTCCTTTCACAAACGGCACCTCGTGCAGTGGTGCCACTTGGAGATTTAGGATACAAAAAGTTATCCGAAGGGTAGAAAAGAGCTAGAGTAAGACTGAGTTAAGCTCGACTTTTAGCCAGTAGTAGGTTCACTTTCCCTTTTGCCGTCTTACTAACGGTTTGCATAAACTCAAAGCTTGGCTTGGCAATTCCTGAATGTTCTAAATCTTCTACCATTTGAAGCCAAAGTTTAGCGGTCATCTGTGCATCAGCTAATGCTCGGTGAAAAACACCGTTGTTATCGATGTTTTTGTAGCGAACAAGCTCACCGAGTTTGTGTGATGGTGCATCTTGTATCAGTCGTCTTGCCACCAATAGGGAACAAGCGAACTCTCCCGAATAACCACTATTGATTCTCTCAAGCTCTGCGTCTAAAAATCGTTTATCGAACGACGCGTTGTGAGCGATAAGGTTCTCATCGGCAATGAACTCACTAAACGATGCCATCACCTCGTCACAGCTTGGTGCTGTACGCAGCATGTTATTGGTGATGCCAGTATAACTTTCAATAAAAGAGCTCACTCTGAAGCCTGGATTCATTAGTTGCTGAAAACTATCGACGACTTCACCATCAACGAGTTTAACTGCTCCGATTTCAATTGCTCGGTCGCCAAGGTTAGGAGAGAGGCCTGTGGTTTCAAAGTCGAGCACGACCACGGAGTTTGCTTGAGGCATGAAGTTTTCCAACTAAACAATAATGTGCGAGAGTATCCTCGAAAGCGATAGAAAAAGAAAGATGATGTCGTCTAAGCTCGCTTTGCTTGCCAATAAGTGACTTTGCCGTAGCAGTTGGAATTAAGTCCTCTAAAACTACAGAAATATCAATAGGCCGACGAAAGTCGGCATTATTATTTTCAGAGGATACGCTGCATCTCTTTGTGGTGAATTATCACGAAAATTATTATTTATGACTCGCAATTAGTGAGGTTGAACACATCTCACGGATGTTTTCTTATGTGAATACAAGTTCATTGATCTAACACCAAATTTCTGCCCCTTAACAGTGCGCATAATTCCGCATCGGAGTAGTGAACAGCTACGTTTGCTTATTTCGGATTAACAGCATCAACAAAGCTCGTATTCGAAACAGCAAAACGTCCGTTTATTAATGAAACTCCTTACGTCTTAACACCGTCTCAGGAAGAGAAGTAGCACTATGCGTCCTTATCTTAAATACATCATTCCAACGATAATCCCGTTACTTATTTGGCTGCTGCCTTTGTCTGCGTTTCCATTTGATGGCATCACCATTATTCAACAGCGCGTCATCGCGATTTTCTTGCTGGCGGCATTATGTTGGGTGTTCGAACCTATTCCAATTTACGCGACTTCGGTGGTGATTATCGTTCTTGAGCTATTGCTTGTGTCGAACAAAAGTATCGTTTTGTTTCGGGCACAAGAAGGGCAGGCGCATTTTGGTGAGTTGTTGCAATACAATGAGATCATGGCGACTTTTGCCAGCCCAATTATTATGCTGTTCTTGGGCGGTTTCTTCTTAGCGATGGCAGCAACCAAGTTCCGCTTAGACGTGAACTTAGCGCGAGTACTGCTGAAGCCGTTTGGACAAAACCCCAAGTACGTTATGTTGGGATTGATGCTGATTACCGCTATTTTTTCCATGTTCATGTCTAATACGGCAACCACCGCAATGATGTTATCTATCCTGACTCCTGTCATTGCTGTGTTCGGACCGAAAGACCCGGGTAGAATCGCCTTTGCTTTGTGTATCCCAGTTGCGGCGAATATTGGCGGTATCGGAACACCTATCGGGACACCACCAAACGCGATTGCACTTAAATATTTAGTCGGCGAGAACCTGATTACTTTTGGTGAATGGATGATGTTTGGCGTGCCGTTTGTCGTGATTATGATGGCTCTAGCTTGGGTACTTATCGGCGTGATGTACAAAGCCGAACAAACCACGATCGATTTGAATATCAAGAGCAAGTTCCTGAAAACGCCGAAAGCGATGATTGTGTACATTACGTTTGCCGGTACGATTATCCTTTGGTTAATGGGCTCAGCGCACGGCATGAACTCATACACGGTCGCATTGATTCCGGTCGCGGTTTTCTCCTTAACTGGCATCATCAACAAAGAAGATTTAAAGAAAATTTCCTGGGACGTGCTTTGGTTGGTTTCTGGTGGTATTGCCCTTGGTTTGGCACTTGATAAAACCGGCTTGGCGAAGCTAGTGGTACACAGCATTCCATTCGATCAATATTCACCTTATGTGGTGTTGTTTGGCGCGGCATTCCTTTGTTTAGCGATGGCCAACTTTATGTCACATACGGCCACAGCTAACTTGTTGATGCCCATCATGGCAGCGCTAGGCACATCGATGACATCACTCACGCCACTCGGTGGTGAAGTGACATTGATTCTCGTGGTGACGTTTGCCGCTTCACTTGGTATGTCTCTGCCTATCAGTACACCGCCTAACGCGCTTGCTCACGCTACCGGGCATGTACAAAGTAACCAAATGGCGCGGATTGGTGTGGTACTCGGTGTCGTAGGTGTGCTGCTAAGCTTTGTTATGGTTTGGATACTGCACTCTGTGGGGCATATTGGTTAATCCATGTATGAAACTAAATTAGATGCGTTGGTAGAGCGCTATTTCAATCATGTCGAACGCCGAATCAATGTGGCGGCAGGATCGGTACTGATTGAGCAAGCTGGCTATAACGACCGTCTGTATTTCGTGATCGCGGGCGAATTAACGGGCTACTACGCGGAAGACGACAAGAAGCCGATTAAAGTTTTCTCTGCCTCGGAAGGGGCTTTTATCGGGGTGCATAGTTTCTTTTCTGGTACATGGACGGCGTCTTCAACGGTGATCGCTCAAACCGATGCAGAGCTAGCTTGGATAGAGCGCAGTACTCCTGCGGTGCAAGAGGCACAATTTGGCCCTCTGACAGCGCAATTTATGCCAGTAATGGTAAATGAGTTATCTCGCCGTCAGCACCGAGCAATGGAAGAAGCGCTCGCAAAAGAAAAGGCATTGCAAAAGCTTCATACCGCAGAACAGATGACGACGTTAGGGCAATTGGCCGCAGGTATCGCCCATGAGCTTAACAACGCCATTGGGGTGGTAAGCAGCAAATCAGAACGTTTAGAAACGGTGATTATGGAGCTGTTAGAGGAAGTGCATCCGGAGGCTAGCCAGTTTTTTGATTTTGGCTTGCTTCAGGGACAAAAAGTCGCCTCCAGTGAGGCACGTAAACGAGGCAAACATTTTGAAAAGTATTATGGCCTACCGAGAGACTTAGCGAGGGACTTAGCTCGCGCAGTACCAGAAGATTATCTTACGGAGCATTGGTTGAAACGCCCGGAAGAAGCCATTAGATACTGGCAGATGGGAAGAGACCTGCATGATTTGCGTTTGGCTTCTAAGCATACGGTTGGCATCGTGCGCTCTGTCAAACAGCTGGGACGAACCGATATCGATCTGGATGAGGCTTT
The DNA here is from genome assembly GCF_021728395.1 of Vibrio sp. J1-1. Classification (GTDB taxonomy): domain Bacteria; phylum Pseudomonadota; class Gammaproteobacteria; order Enterobacterales; family Vibrionaceae; genus Vibrio. Next base: position 8,330 of record NZ_JAKKCM010000008.1, read on the forward strand.
AAACATTAATGATTCGATTAACCGAGCGGTTGCGCTATTACAAAGCGATTTAAGGCGAGTACAAGTTCGTTTTAGCCCCGCGGAACTTCCTTTGTTTATTGGTTCTCAGACCGAGCTTGTGCAGATTTGGGTGAATATCTTAAAAAACGCTTGTGATGCGCTCATTAGCATAGATTCGCCAATCATCGAGATTCAAACCCGAGCCAGTAAAGGGAAAATTCTTGTCACTATCGCGAATAACGGCCCGGAGATAGGTGAAGCGACGCGCAGAAAGATTTTTCGGCCTAACTTTACTACCAAGAAAGGTGGGTTGTCTTTTGGGCTGGGTTTGGGATTGTCGATAGTTAAACGCATTGTAGCAGGGTATGGCGGCTCGATTGTGGTGAAGAGTAACAGTGACAAAACTATTTTTAGAATCAAATTACCGATAGAGGGTGAACATGGAGAAGCTTAATTTAATTTGCGTTGATGACCAACGAGAGGTGTTAAGCGCGGTTTTACTTGATCTAGAACCATTATCTCAGTGGCTAAACATAGAAGATTGTGAGTCCGCAGATGAAGCTCTGGAATTGATGGACGAACTTGATGCAGAGGGTGAAATGATTGCTTTGATCATCTCGGATCACGTTATGCCAGGAAAAACTGGCGTTGAACTCTTGGCTGAAATTTCAAAGGACAGTCGTTTTACTCATACTCGAAAAGTCCTTTTAACCGGGCAAGCAACACACACAGATACCATTAATGCGATTAACACTGCAGGAATTGACCGTTACTTTGAGAAACCGTGGCAGGCCAGTCAGTTGGTTGAGTGTGTGAGAAATTTGGTGACAACATACATCTTTGATAGGGGGTTGGATTATACGCAATACCATGAACACCTTGATCAAAACGTTGTCTTTGAAAGGCTTAGGTAACGCATAACATAGTTATTTTTCACGGCTATGAGTTCAAAATCGTAGCCGTTTTAATTCCCACGTCTAGAAATAGAAATCTATACCACCTCTGAGTCTTTTAATTTCTGTTATGGAAATATGTCATACAGTTCCTACGATAAAGCCACGGTGAACTAAGCTCCTAGATGTAATCAGTAATTTAAATTATTTGCCTGACGACTTAGCTACATCACAAAAGGCTTCTTCGTTGCGAATGGTGTGAGAGGAACACATTTTTCTATTATTTAACTACTTATCACGCCTCTTGGTTATAGCTTATTTTATTTCGTGAAATAACGGGTAGTGTTTTGAAAGTTACAGTCTAGAAGAGACAAATCAAGATTGTCGATTTAACTTGAGTAATAACTTGCTAATTTAGCTGTACCTTATTTCCTTTTTGGAAATGAGGCGTGCGGGATTTTTCATTAGTTGCAAGTCGTTGGCTAGAGTAAACTCTGCGCGTGGTTCGACAAAACAACAACGTTGTTTGGCTTAGAAAGGAGTGAACCCACTGCGTTCACCGTATTAGAGATAGACCAGTACAATCCAAATTAAAAAATGGCTAGCTACTCTATAAATGCGGTGGGCGACTTGATGATGTTAAGACGTTTACCTGCGTAGTGACGACATCCGGTGGGGAATCTTCGTCAGCTCTCAAGACAACAACCCCACCTTTATTACCTGCTTCTTCATAATGTTTGTCGTCAATATTCGCAAGCGCTAAGCACTTTACATGCATCAAGTAATTGCTGCTGTAACCAGCGTAAAGCAGGATCATTCAAACTCGCTTTATTCCAGACCAAACTGTAAGACACTTGCCCAAAATCGAACGGAAGAGGTTGCTCGACCAAATCTTTCGTTTGCAGCGCGACTCTCGCCCAACGCTTGGAGCAGGTAAACAAATAGTCTGTATGGTGGCACATGACCGCTGCGGAGCCGAAATCTGCGACGCGTATAGCAACGTTTCGTTTGTGGTGCCTTTGTCGCAGATTTTGCTCAAAATACGGTCGAGAAAGATCTTTGTCATGAATGCCGATATGCCGAGCTGACAGGTAACCTTCAATAGTCAATGGTTGCTTGGCCAGTGGATTGGATTTGCCCATCAAGCAGATAAGTTCATCTTTTAATATGGTTTGCCAAACGAGATCTTTGTTATGAGTCGGTGGCTGACTGAGATCATGGGGCAGCAACAAGAAATCAATCTGACCTCTGATTAACGCATCAAAACTCATCTCATCTTTAGAATGGACGTTTAAATAAGCATGGTTACCGAGCTGTTGTGACAAGTGAACCAACACTGGAGCAAACAGTTCCAACGAGCTTTCACGCATGGCAATGGAAAAATCGCCCTGATAATACGCAGGATTGAATGACCCTTGGTGCAATAAGCCGTTCATACTAGACAAAATGCCGTGAATAGAGGGACCTATATTAATTGCAAATGGCGTTGGAACTAAACGGGTACCATCACGATAAAAAAGTTCGTCTTTTAGAGTTTCGCGAAGCTGGCTAAGTATTTTACTGACACTCGAAGGTGTAACACAGAGTTGCTCTGCAGCTTGAGTGACACTGTGTGTTGTCAGCAACATGTGTAACACGGTGAGGTGTTTCAAACTGATTCTAGAAAGAGTGATATAGTCCATAAGTCAGATTCGTTCTTTGTTTTATTCGAGAATAACAGTAATTATGTAATTTATCATGTTATGAAAATAAACATATTCAGTATTTATCACTAGTGTTGTTGGCTGTGGAAAATATCTTTCGTCCCATCTCGTCCAGTTTGAGTGTTGTTACCGATGAAATGTTGATAGGCGGTTTGCGAACAATCTTATTAGTAAAGCAGAGGCTTCTGTTTTCGTAAGGCTTAACAGGTAACACAGAGCGGAAATGAGAAAGGATGAGTTATAAAACTAAATAGTTGTCGTCTCGACAAAATATCGCATTTGTCGTTGTTGGTTGAATTACATATAAGACGCTTCCAACCACACGATTGAATAGATTAAATGAACGAACTGATCGATGCTATTGCGACTCATGGATATTATATTTGGGACGACTTTCTTTCAGAAGAAGAGGTTGCTCACTTAAGAGCGTGTGTCCCTGACAATTGGAAAAAGGCGCGCATTGGTCGTAATGAAGATGTTACACGCATAGAGTCCATTCGCAGTGACAAAATTCAATGGCTAAAACCTGATATGGGCGATCCGATAGCATCTTACCTTAACAAGATGGAAGACATTCGCGAAGCGGTTAACCGTCATCTATATCTCGGTCTGTTTGAATATGAATCTCACTTTGCGAAGTACGAGAAAGGCGATTTTTATAAAAAACATCTCGATAGCTTCAAAGGAAATGAAAATCGTCGTTTGACAACCGTGTTTTACATGAATGAAGCCTGGAGTGAAGAAGACGCTGGCGAACTGGTCGTTTATGACCTCAATGACAACGTAGTCGCTAAGATACCACCGCGAGGAGGGCGCCTTCTTGTTTTCTTATCAGAACAATTTCCACATGAAGTATTACCGACTAATGCAGAGCGATTTAGTATCGCAGGTTGGTTCCGTATCAATGGTGTCAGAGGTAACTTGTTAGATATTGCAAGCTAACTGACAGGTTTAAACCCTTTTTTTTCTTAACATCAGGTGAGGCGTAATCTTTACGTCTCGCTATCGCCCTATACCAGAACGTTTCTAACTAAGTTCTGAATCCTCTTTCGTCACATCAAATTCTCCATAACAAACTTACCAAAAATCAATTTATTAAGTTCTATCTTGAAAGTAGTGACGACTCTTATCTGATAATAATGGGAGCTCTTCGTTTGCATATGTGGTGTAAAATTAAATGTACACGTATGGGTTTTTATTCTTACACTTTGCTTGATCTTATCGTGAATATGCTACAGTATCGTGTTAATAACAAAATATGGTGTCATGTAGGGTCTCTATTACCTGATCTGGTGCTACTAATATTCAATAAGATGTAAAGAATAATATACAATGAGTCGTTCTAAAGTGTTTGGTAGTACCCTAATTATTGCAGGGACTACAATTGGTGCCGGTATGCTGGCGCTTCCTCTTGCCTCTGCTGGTATCGGTTTTTCTACTTCCCTCGTGATTATGTTTGGTCTATGGGCTTTAATGGCATTCACGGCCTTATTGATGCTCGAGCTTCATCAATATGCTGAAAGCAGTGCAACACTCCATACTCTGGCTAAACAAATACTTGGCCAGAAGGGGAAATGGGTTGCCAGCTTTGCAATGCTATTTTTGTTCTACTCTTTGTGTGCGGCATACATTGCTGGTGGCGGTGCTCAATTTGGCGAACGTTTAACCCAATGGTTTGAGCTTGATATTTCCGGCTCGACTTCAACCATCATCTTCACACTGATAGTGACTTTGGTTGTTACTATCGGCACAGGTACTGTAGATAAAGTTAACCGTATATTGTTTGGCATGAAACTTCTTACGATGGTAGCGGTGCTGTCATTTTTAGCGCCAAATGTGACGCAGTCTTACCTGTTAAGTATGCCAATTGGACAAGGTCTTATTGTGGCGGCGATTCCAGTGATTTTTACGTCTTTTGGTTTTCACGGCAGTATTCCTGCTATTGTGAACTACTTAGACGGAGACACTGCTTCATTACGTAAAGCCGTGATCATAGGCTCTACCATTCCACTAGTGATTTACATTTTCTGGCAAGTCGTAACGTTAGGCGTGGTCAGTCAGGATATATTGATTGAAAATGGCGGATTGAGTTCACTTATTGGCCAGTTGTCACTGACGGTTCACCAATCAAATCTGGGTAACATAGTTGGCATGTTTGCAGATTTGGCTCTGTTAACATCTTTCCTCGGTGTGAGCCTTGGTTTATTCGAGTTCTTGGGTGATACGATCAAAGGAAGCAGCGATAAGCCAAACCGTTTGATTGCCGCGTTGATCACATTCACTCCTCCGTTAGGCTTTGCTCTGTTTTACCCGCAAGGTTTTATCATGGCATTAGGCTATGCGGCTATCGCTCTGGCTATTCTGGCGATATTTTTGCCGCTGGTGATGGTGATTAAAGTTCGTCGCTCTAACGATTTTACTGGAGATTATCGTGTTGCTGGTGGGCAAGGAGCGTTAGTGATCACAGGTATTGCTGGTACGGGTATCATCGCTGCACAGATATTAATTACTCTTGGAGTTTTGCCAGCCTTAGGTTGATCATTCTGTTTAGAATTAACCATTTTTAAAGCCAATGGGTATTGCTCATTGGCTTTTTTAATCTGGATCAGGTGAGTTGGATATATCCGTTAAAAAAGTTGGCGGATGTCTGGTTTTGTTTTGTACACTTATATTGTGGTATATCAAAAATTTGAGTTGAAAATAGTTGCTCTAATAATTTACACAATAAACTGATAATAATGAGCTTTTTCGCTTAGAACCTAGTTTGTCTGGGAGAGTGGAAGTATGACACACCGTAGTTTTTATCCGTTTGCAAAACCGCTTAATGAGCAATTGCAAGCGTTGAAAAATAGGATGCAGGCACATATGCCGTGCATTGATAGGGTGTCGTTCGCAAAATATCACCCCAGACAAGATATGCTGAGATCGTTCGCTGACACTGAGTTTGATAACTGGGATTTAGCGCATTATGAAGCGCCTCTTCGTAAACTCCCCAATCTATATGCTGCTGCTCAAAACGGCACACCTCGTATCGTTGATGATCTCACCGAAATTATCGATAGCGATCGTGTTAAAGTCTTACTTAATCACGGTTATCGCTCCTCTGCCGCAATTCCTTGCTATGAAAACAAAGCGTTTACTGGTTTTGTCTTTTTGAACTCTGTTAAACCCAACTCATTTGAGTTAGAAGCGCTGGATGTGCTCAAACCTTATTTTGATATGGTTGAATTTGCAGTTGAGTCGGAAGATCACGTTGTAAATGAGATCGAAAGGCTTTCTGAGCGCAAGCTATGTTCTATGCCAGACTATTGTCCTGAATGTTACGCACATACCAAGCGCATGCGCCTATACGCTCACTTGCTTGGTGTTCATCTTGCAGAACGGCATAAGTTGACAGATGAAATAGTTGAACAAATTGGTATTTTCGCCCAGTTTCATGCGGTGAGTGATATTCAATTACCCGTTGAAATTGCTTGCCGTCGTAGTCATTTTAGCAAAGAGCAAGAGTCAATAATCATCCAACATATTGAGCAATGTATCGAGTCAGCAGATGACACCGTTGCCCGTATTGGTAATCCCGTCCACCCTAGTGTTGTCCTATTCATGCAGATGGTGACTTATCAGTATGAAAATTTAAATGGGTCGGGATACCCACATGGATTGGAAGAAAAGGATATTCCAATCGCCGCTCAAATTGTTGCTGTTGCGAATTCATTTGACGTATTGACTACGCACCACCCAAACCGCCAGGCATGGTCTATCCCGTATGCATTAATTGAGTTAGAGAAATGGGTAAGTGACGGTTTATTGTCTGGTGAATGTGTCAACGTCTTGCGGGATAACCAGGTTTATCTAAAACAAATTATCCATAAGTACCCAGAACACTGCTCTTTATAGGGACATAGTGAGCATTGAAAGAGGTGAAAATTTGACTAGGAGGATTTTATAAACAATACTGTGTTTATATACAGCATTGTGGTTTCGATTAAGTTTGGAGGTGAAGTATGTTGTGGGAAACCCTTGAAAGAGTAAACCGCTTACGCCAACAAGCCCTTGCGAACGCTGAATTTGTTCAGTCGGCAAAAGAGCATGAACAAGCATTGCAGGAACAAGAATATCATTACCAACCAAAGAGCGCGCGTTCAGCCAAAGACAGACAAGGTAAAAAGTCGCTGGCTGATGTATACAAAGAAGTAGAGTTTAGCGCGGATTCTCGTCATTAATCCTTTTCATCGCTGCTGCGGCTTACACATAATAAACGCCGCAGCGCAATTGCTTTTGCATTAATTGTGGGCTCTTAAAAATCCGCTTTGCGTACGTAGTGCGGGTTTTTATATTTCTTTGCTGGACCAAATGCAGAAACCACTAGTTTATTCCACAGTGCTTTATCAAACTCACCTTTAGGTATAGAAGGGTAGAGGGTCTCTTCTTCTTCTCTGGAAAAGTTCATGTACTGCTTTTTCTTAATCTGGTTGTACTTTTTCGCTATCTGATTGTGCTTTCTTACCCATTCTAATTTGTATTCACGAAGGACTTGTTCACCTTTGTCTTCGCTCATACGAGAAAGGAAAAGCCTTTTATAAGAAACTTTCCTGTCCAGCATGGTTCTCATGACAGTCTGAATATATTTGCCATGATGCGTTACGGTGATGTCATTTTCATTAATAGGAGTAATACACCAGCCTTTGGGTAGAAAGTCTGGTTTTTTAAATTGTCTGTTACGTTCCATTAAAGCTTGATGCAAAACCAAATCTGAGGTTCCGCGGAACGTTTTTTGCCATTTACCAATGCGAATTTGAATCGAACCCGGCAAACGATAGATATTAGTAAACTTATCTTTATCCATGGGCTTCAGTCATGAGAACAATATGAGAATGCGATAACCAGCCCATCGTGTAGTAGAAAATAAATAGGCTGAATTTAATGTCGATTTTACAACGACATCGCGTTAATTAGCGAGTGGTTATGTCAATTATCGGTGAGGAAATAGAAAATTATTGTAGTTTGTGATCGGTTGTAACGTTAAATAACGTCAAAATGCAGCGTTTGGTTTTGATGATACGATTACTGCACCAAAATAGTACGCCCGTAAACAGTGTACGGGCGAATATATTAGACCGCTTCTTCCAGTAGGCTGGCTTCTTCTTCCTCGATTTCTTGTAAATGTCTGCTTGCTTGTTGCAACTGATACATTTGCGCATAGCGACCATCTTGTGCCAAAAGCGATTTATGGGTACCTTTTTCAACCAAATCACCATGATGAAGAACGACGATCTGGTCTGCGTCCAAGATGGTAGATAGGCGGTGAGCAATCACAATTAAGGTCATATTTTGACGTAAGACCGCGAGGCTCTTTTGAATCAAAGCTTCTGTGCCTGAATCAATGTTCGCCGTCGCTTCATCTAAGATGAGAATCTTTGGTTTTGCCACCAATACACGTGCCAACGCGAGCAGTTGCTTTTGACCCGCCGAAAGGTTGGTTTCGCCTTGACCCAACTGAGTATCCAGCCCGCTCGGGTAGCGATGGATTTGTTCCGATAAACCTACCTTATCTAATGCATCCCATATTTCAGTGTCGTTAACGGAGCGACCCAGAGAAACGTTCTCCCTTACTGAGTCCGGAAGAATATGTGGGTCTTGCTGAACCATCGCCACGTCTTTACGCAGCACATGTTTTGCCAGCGATTTCAGTGGACGGCCATCAATCAGCAATTCGCCAATGTCTGTTGGATAAAAACCCATCAGCAGCGAGGCGAGGGTACTTTTCCCGCTTCCTGTGTGACCAACTAGAGCGATAAAGTCTTGATGCGCAGCGTTAATTGAGATGTCTTTTAGTACGTCTTGTTGACCATCGTAGCTAAACGTCAGGTTTTTAATCTCGATAGAGCCAGTTTTAAGTTCTACTTGATCATCGCCATACGTCTGCTCTTTTGCATCTATGAGTTCAAATACTCGCTCGCTTGATACTAATGCCTGTTGCAACAAAGCGAGTTGCTGTGTCATTTCAATCAACGGCTCAGTAACACGACCCAGGTAACTGATGAACGCATAAAGCACACCGACACCTATCACCTCGACACCATTGAAACCAAAAATAGCGACTAAACTCAACAAGGCAAGGCCTGCTAGCAGGTCCATAAGAGGGCGTAATAAATATCCGTTTAGTCGGATGACTTTTTTAGACGCAACCAAGTGCTCGGCTGTGAGTTCGTTAAACTGCTCGTTAAAACGTTTTTCCTGTTGCATCAACTGAACGACACTCATGCCTTGGATTGATTCGCTTAAGTTGGCGTTAATGTCAGTGAGCAGGTCTCGCATTCTGCGGTAACTTTCTGTACTGAGCAGTTTAAACAGGTACATAAAGCCAATCACGATCGGCAACAACACCAAAACAACCAGCGTCAGTTGCCAACTCATAAAGAACATGACGCCGATCATCACGAGGATCATCACGGCATTTTTAACCACAGTCGCAATCAAAAGCTCATAGAACTGCTGAAGAGACTCGGTATCATTGGTGATTCGTGAGACTAGCTTACCCGCTGGTGTGTAATCGAAGGCAGAAAGCGGTTGTTTGATTACGCCGGAAAACACTTGTTTACGAATCATTTTAATGGTGTTGGTTGCCACTATACTGAACTGTAATGACTGGAGGTACTGGAAAGTCGCTGAAATCACCTGAAGTGCGATATAACCAGCGGCCAAGGTGAGCAAGACACTTTGCGAGTAATCCCCTTTAGTGATGTGTTCATCGATAAAATACTGAATTAACCAAGGGCCACCAGCGCTCGCTAACGCAGCAATAAACAGTAAACCTAATCCCTTAAGCATCGGTTTTGGCTGTGACAATGGGTAAGACAGCAACCGCTTAAATGTACTCGTCTGTTTCATCTATTACTCCTCCATTGCCTGTTCTAGTTTTTGGTACTGCAACATTTCCGCGTACCATCCTTGGTTCTGCTCTAATAGATGATGACGACCACGCTCTGTAATGTGACCTTGATTTAGGACGATAATCTCATCTGCAGATTTGAGTGCTGTTAAACGATGAGCAATGACAATTAAGGCTTGGTCACGATAGTGTGTTTCTAGGTTCTTCAGAATCCGGTACTCAGTGCGTCCATCGACGGCAGATAATGCATCATCCAGAACTAGGACTTGAGCATTGAGTAACATTGCTCGCGCAATCGCAATACGCTGTTTTTGGCCGCCAGAAAGCGTGATACCTTTTTCACCTACTTCGGTGTTGTAGCCGTCTGGAAACTTCTCTATGTCTTCGTGAATACAGGCCAGTTTTGCTGCTCGGTACACTTCTTCTTTAGACGCATTTGGGTTACCTAATGCGATGTTGTCAAAGATCGATTTTGAGAACAGGAATGGACTTTGATTCACGACAGCGAAGCGATTTCGCCACTGCGGTAGCTGGGAATCTTTAATCGATACATCACCAAATTTAATCGTGCCATTTTCCAAATCATGTTGACGGAAAAGTAGCGTCAATAACGTTGATTTACCACTCCCTACTGGGCCAGCAATACCTAACATTTTTCCAGGATCTAACGTCACATTAATCTCTGCTAGGGCAGGAGGTAAATCTCTCGACCAATGAAATGTCTCGATATTGATATGCAGGGGTAAAGGGTTATCTGGAAGTGGTGTGTCTCCACTGACAATTTCAGGCTGCTCATCAAAGATTTCTTGCAGACGATTCCATGCCGCCGAGCCGCGCTCCAAGATGTTGAATAGGAAAGCAAACGCCAGCATTGGCCAGATCATAAGACCTAAATACATCGTGAAAGCGGTTAAGTCACCAAGAGAGATTTCACCCTTGTCGACGAGGTATGCACCTGCAGCGACACTGAGCAAAAAGGACAGGCCAATAGTCAGTTGGATAGCAGGGTCAAAACGCGCATCCACACGCGCAACCGCGATATTCTTCGCGCCTGTGTCGTCAACAACATCTTCAAAGCGTTGTTGTTCTTGCTTCTCTAATCCGAAAGCACGCAACATGCGGACACCGTTCAATGACTCTTGAGTCATATCTGACATCGTAGAGAAAGCTTCTTGTGCTATACGGAAGCGTTGGTGAAGGATACGCACAATATAGAAAATGATGATGGCGAGAAACGGCATAGGCAAAAGCGCCATAACCGTTAACTTCCAGCTAACTTGTGTCACCATGACGATAAGAACCGCAATGCCTGTAATTAATGAGTCTGCGGCGGTAAGCACACCTTCACCAGCAGTCATGACAATGTTTCTGACATCATTGGTGCCGCGCGCCATTAAGTCGCCGGTTTTGTAACGTTCGAAGAAGCGAGGTGGTTGGGTTGAAAGGTGATGGTAAAGCTTGTTACGCAGGATGGTTCCTAATTCCCAACTCGCACCAAATAACCATATCCGCCACAGTATTCTGCAGACATAAATCGTAATGAATATTGCCGTAAGACCTAACAACCACATAATTAACGTGCTTGTTTCTAAAGTGTTATCGACAACACCATCTACAATCACGCCCACCGCTTTAGGTGGTATTAGTTGGAGGACAGAGATCAGTGCCAATAGTAAAATAGAGCCAACGTAGTGTTTCCATTTCTGCTTGAAATACCAACGTAGCTGCCAGAAAATTCTCATTCCGCCTCCCAACTTAACTAATTGAAATTATTATGGAACCATTATTAGGCGAAATGAAAAGTTTACAAGCACAAATTTTGAGCAATCATGAATACGATATTTTGTATTGATTTTGAATATATGCTCTATCGAATTTCTCAATTTATTACTGCAACCAGACAATGTAACAAGATTATGTGAAATTCATGTTAATTGCGTGGTTTTGGCTCTTAAGAGCTTAACAATGGCTTAAAGCGCTAATACACTGCTTTCACTGAGTTTAATCAAAGCTTTAAACCGAAAGAATCTTGTTTTTCGAGAGGAAGTAGTGGGTTGAAATTAATCCCATAGAGCGTTAATAATCAAGCTAAGCTCAGCCTACTCAAGTTTAAAACATAACTAATATGCTAAATTCGATTATCACCCGTGCTAAATGCGATGATTTGACTGATTTCCGTTAGACTTCTGCCACTCTCTTTTTGCCACTGAATAAAGGCTTTGTTGGCTGCATCCAGGGACTTCTTAGTGTCTTTTCCACCTTCAATGATCTTGCAATTGCGCAGGTAAGACTCAACATCGTTAGAGATGATGAATGTGTCGGCCCCCATCTGGCGTAAGGTATATGGCCCGGTATTACCGCCTAGTCGTTTGCCGTGTTTTTTTAAGTAAGCCCAAAGTTCAGTGATATTCTCTTGGGGCCAATCTGCGACCATTTTACCGAATGAGCCGTATTCAACCCTGGCTTCATGAATCATGCGAGCGTTAGCGGGAATCGACATCACTTTTGTCAGGTGGCGAATGATACGTTCGTCCGTCGCTTTTGCTTCCCACTGTTCGTCAGAGAGCATAAGCAAGGGTTCAATTTTAAAGCCAAAAAAGACCTCTTCAAAGTTTGGCCATTTTTTACGTACCACACTCCATGAAATGCCACTCTGAAATACTTTCATTGAAAATGCAGCTAACCAACGGTCATCCGGTATTGCAGCTAACTCTTCTTTACTTAACGGGTGAGTAAGCAGGGCTTCAAGTTGGTCTATACCGCCTTTACGCTCGGCGGCGCGTTGGTAAATAGCATCAAATTTTTCAATGGTCATAAAAGAAGTTAGCCTTAGTTGATGTCGATGTTTGCCAAACATACTACGCTTAAGTTGCTGAATCGTAAATTGATGGAGTGTCACAAATGAAGAAGGTCACATTAACGTTTGTTGGAGAAGGTTCGGAGCGCATCGCAGAGAAATTTTATACTTGGTTAGCCGATGGCGGATTAGAAGACAGCATAATCGAGACTCTATCTGACAGGGAAGTCTCAGTGGTTGGCATCAGTGATATGGATAATGAAACGCGCGATGTGGTGATTACGACTGAAATGAATTAATGCGTTCTTTTAATAAAATCAGATAAAACAAAGCCCTTCAACGAAGGGCTTTGTGCATTTAATATGCATTTGCTTGGAGAAAAAGCTTAGTGATGAACCAGCGTTAAGCCGCTTGGGAGTGCATCCCCAAAGACACGTTTTGATTCACTATCAGACAGTTCTTTGACTTCTTCAACCAAAGAAACCCAAGAATCAGGCACTTTACTTTGTTTCAGTTTAGTCAGAACCTGCTCGCGGTAGTCGTCTGAAATATCGAATAATCGATCGCCTGTTTTGCGACAAATCATTACTGCTGCAAACGCGATCATTGGTTCTTTTTGCCAGTTTTGCTCTAACAGTTTCGGAAGCCACTGTTCTGCTTGCTCACGGGGGATGACATTGTGCTGGCTGCCGTATAGCGGAGTACGTGAAGCAAGTCGACCCATTGCCCACCAGTGTGCTTGTTGGAATTGACTATGGTTAATGGCTTTACTCAGGAACCACGTTGCTAATAGCACTTTATCTTCAACTTCCAGATGTTCCAGCGAAGCTGACAGGCGCACCATTGACTCGTAGCCCATGTCTTGCGCTGTTTTGGCGGATTGCGGGTTCTTCATCGCACCTGGGTGCAAGTATTTCGCAATGTCAGCCAAAATCGTTTCTTGCTGTTCTTGGTTTAAGCCACCAGCAATACGACGCCAGAAAACCCACCAGTCTGTCCATCCTTGATGGTTTTTAAACTGAATGTTTTGCTGGTAAAGTCCCCAAATTTGTTCGATACGCCAAGAATCGGTTGGGTCACCAAACCCCGGGCGCAATGCAAAGCCCGCAAGTCGAAGCCAGTTCTTTTCATGTTGCTCTGAGCGACGGCGGCGCTTTCTACCTTGAGCAAACGCATCGAAAAGCTGACGAAGAGTCGTGAAGTCCCATTCGTCACGCTTACCCAGTTTCTTCTCAAGATCTTTGGCTAATGTTTTGATCTCTTTACTGTCCGCGCTTTTTTTATTACCGCTGTAGAGACGAGCGACAAGCTCCTTACACTCATTCAATTTTGGATGGAGCTGTACTTCTTCGTTGTCGTCAGCTTGTTTATTACGAACTTCAAACTCTAGCGCCCAACGTTTACTGTCATCTTCTGCGCTGACACATTCCATTTTGAGTGTGCCCACTTCAGTTAATTGGCAAGCGAGTTGTACCTCGACACGTTCTTTTTGGTTCGCATGCAATTCTGCGCCTTCGCCTTCTAGCGTGGTGATGTACGGTGGAAGTGGAACAAAAATGTCAGGGTCTACGTCAACCATCACACCATTTTGAATCGCGGTGTTGTTGGTCAGCGTATCGTGAGTTGAGGTAAGAAGATTAAATCGAACTGGCTCGCCAAGTGTCAGTGAGAATCGACGACCACTTAAGCGAATCTCATGGCCTTCTTCTGTGCCTTTTGCGAGTAAACAAAGGGCTTTACCCATTTTGTTTTTCTCTTGCAGGTGCAGGAAGTAAGAACGAGCAGCACCACCACCGATTTTTAGCTGTGCTCCACGTCGTGCTTTACCATAGGCGACGGCGCCAAGTGCAACGGACCAATCTGGATGTGGGTTATCTAAAACAGTGACAGGAGCGCCGCGCCAGTCAGAGAGTAGGGTAGTGACACGTTGTGTGACAAGGTCACTATTAAACACACCACCGTTGAGTAGTAAACCAACCGGAATCGCGTTTTGTTTTTCGTCTTCTATGCCAAGTGCAGATCGTGATACTTGCTGGTGCTGAGTTAGGAACTCGGCAACGTGTTTACTTACTGCAGGGTCGGCGACGTAAGGTAGCCCGAACTCAACAACCGCACTGCGTCGTTTGTCTGGGACTTGATTAAAATCAGACAGTGGGAAGAAGCCATCCAACGCAATTTGGTGCACTTCTTGTTTACTCAGCGCAATACTCTTGGTGCCACCAAGTAGTTTAGAGCCGCTCCCAAGCATGGTGATTTTCACTTCTTCCGGTGCGTTGGAAGAGAGCAGGTTCTCTTTCGCTTTACGGGTCTGTTGAATCAGTTTTGTCAGGCTCGCAGCAGTCAGCTTTTTATTTTGATTAAAGCGACTTTCTGCCAGGTGCGCCAATGCCAAATCGAGGTTATCACCACCCAGCATAAGGTGTTCGCCGACGCCGATACGGTCTAGCGCTAATTCATCATTGTTGCTGCCATTGCTTTCGACAAAGCGGGCTTCAATTAAGCTTAAGTCGGTAGTACCACCACCGACGTCACAGACAAGGATCAGCGGTAGGTCTTTAAGTTCGTCGGCAGCCGTTTTTTGGTGGCGTGCGTACCAGTCGTAACACACCGCTTGTGGCTCTTCGAGTAGGACGATTTTCTTCAACCCGGCAATCTCGGCCGCTTCAAGGGTGAGTTTGCGTGCGGTCTCATCGAATGACGCAGGAACAGTAACTACCACATCTTGGTCTTCCAGCTTGTTACTTGGGTGACGGTAGTTCCACGCTTGGCGGATATGGTTTAGGTAACTGGCGCTGGCAATCACTGGTGAGACTTTATCAACGTCTTGCGCGCCAGCCCAAGGGAGAATGTCTGAGCTACGATCGACAGCTTGATGTGATAGCCAGCTTTTCGCGCTTGAGACCTGTCGTCCTTCGACTTTCGCGCCCAGTTCACGCGCCCATTCACCGACAATGACGTTTTTAATATCGCCAGAAACAGGCTGATTCTCCCAAGGCAGGGTTAAATCTGACGGGGAGATTTGTCCCTCAGCTGGGTGGTAACGGAAAGAGGGTAACAGCGGTTTACGAACCACTTCACCGGGACCAATCAACTGGTCGATATCAAATAGGGATACTTCGGATTGTTCAAGGTTGTCGGTGATTTCACAATAGGCGACCACAGTATTTGTCGTGCCAAGGTCAATACCAACTAGAAAACGAGGAGATGCCATACAAACCTTCGTGTATTTAAAAACGGCACCCGATTGGATGCCGTTTGATTTCTATTTATTCTTCTTCGTTTGAGTCGCTTTTCGCGTCTTCGCGCACATCGAACTCAACGTGCCATTTTTGACCGTTATCGGCGGCAATCGCTTCTAAGTAAAGCGTACCAAGTTCGGTAACTCGAGAAGCCAGAGTAACCGGAACCACTTCGCCGTCACGACGACCTTCAGAAACGGGTAGCGTTACCTGAATCTCTGGTAACTCTTCAAGCTCTTCCGGTGCCCAGTGATCAAGGTGAGTACCTGCTAGGTCATCACGACGAACTGTTGAACCGAAGAACTGGAAGTTCACTGGTTGGCCGATGATCAAACCAAACTCCTGGCTTGGTACGTCAACGCTTGAACCTTCTTCCATACCGAATGGTGCCACACACAGTGCTTCCATTGGAGGAGCCATGCCCGGAATTGCTGGCATGGCGCTTTCGATACCTACGTAGTAAGCCGAAGCAATACCACCGCGAATACGAACGCCCTGACCACGACGAACTGAGCCGTAGTAAGCCGCACCGCTTGCTACCGCTAGATCCAAATCTACGCCAGTCAGACGTTTGGCCATTTCTGCATCTGCTTCAAGCAACCATTCGTTAATGGTGTCTTCTAAGCGAGAAGCCAGTAACGTTGATTTCAGCACACCACCGTTAAATAGAATTGCGGTTGGTTTGATGAAATCAGCTGACGGCGCAGTGTCAGCGCCCGGCATACCCGGCATATTTGCAAATGGGTTGTAGTCTTGATCTGGAGCCGATTCAGCGCCACTTTGTGCGTTTGCTTGCTTAGACAAGAAGGCAGCGATGTGACGAGTGATGCCCGCATCTTGTGCGTAAGGTAGGCCCATTTGCGTCAGTGCACCACGGTTACGCTGAACAGGGTGGTCAGTAATCGCAACTTGTGGGAAGAAACCATCAACCAGCGTTTGCTGTACTTCTTCTTGAGTCAGTTCGGTCTTAAGCGTTGCGCCAAGCAGTTTAGAGCCACGGCTAGGAACAACGATTGGTACAGATTGCAGCTCACTATCATTCAGTAACGCTTCTTTTGCATCACGGCATGCGTGTGTCATCGCCTGAACTTGCCACGGTTGTAGATCTTTGCCTTCTTGAGCAAGTTTCATCTTTAAGCGGTACGCAAGCGCAAGGTCCATGTTGTCACCGCCAAGCAGGATATGTTCACCTACTGCGATACGGCTAAGGCTTAGGTTGCCGTCATCTTCAGTGACTTCCACCAAAGAAAGGTCAGTGGTACCACCACCGATATCCACGACGAGAACGATGTCGCCGACTTCAACTTCGTCGCGCCATTTGTCGTTGCTATTGTCGATCCAGTTGTAAAGCGCCGCCTGAGGTTCTTCAAGTAGTGTCAGATGAACAAAACCAACGTTGCGCGCCGCTTCTGCCGTCAGGTCACGTGCCGCTGGGTCAAATGATGCAGGAACGGTAATCGTTACATCTTGATCAGCAAGCTTGTGATTAGGATGAGTGTGGTTCCAAGCGTCTTTCAGGTGCTCAAGGTACAGCTCAGTTGCGCGAAGTGGCGATACTTTTTCGACTTCTTCAGGGCTACCGGCTGGTAGGAAAGCATCACGACGGTTAACACCAGCATGGCAAAGCCAAGATTTCGCACTGGCAATCAAGCGGATTGGTGTTTTTGAACCCAGATTACGAGCAATCGCACCAACCAGTGCTTTAGGCTCGCTAGACCATGGTAGTACACGAGATTGCGGATTCATTTCATGTTCGTGTGGTTGGTATAGAAACGAGCCTAATTGGCTGCGAGTTTCCACTGTACCAGGTGCCGTCAATTGCGGGATTGGCATCACTTCTACACGAGCGTCTTCATCGTGAGCATCCACAAAAGACATCACACAGTGTGTCGTGCCTAAGTCGATACCAACGCTAAATTTAGGAGACAGTTGCTCTGAAGTCTCTTGGATGTTTTCTTGGTTCATGTGTTCCATTACAGCTCAACCTCGGCTGGAGCGATAACTGATGCATCGTAATTTTCAGCCAGTTTAGGCAAGTTCATTGATGTAGCCTTCCAGCCCTTGTGAACCAGGGTTCCGTGGAATGGCGCACTGCCTGTAACATTACCAGTTAGGCGAATTTCTTGTGGGTTAAAGTTTTCTTCAACCGTAATGCGAGTTTCTTCGTCTTCGTTACGTACGTGTGCAAGCGTTACGTAATCGCTTAATACTTTTTTACCACCAGTGTGGATAACGCGAGCGGCCGCGCCAACTTCTTCATCTGAGAAAGAAGTTAAGTCTTCTTGTAGGAAGTCAATTAGGCGAGCTTCTTGCTGCATAATAGATAGCAATTGCATTGCAGAGTCAGTAGAAGCTGTTGCGAGTTTTGATTCAACCTCAACGACCTTTTCAACCACTTTCTCTACTTCAACCACTTTTTCAACTTCTACGATCTTCTCAACAGGTTTTTCAACCTCGACGATTTTCTCAACCGGCTTTTCTACCACTTTCTCAATCACTTTCGATTTACGTGATACAGCAACCAGCAAAAGCAATACGCTCGAAGCAGCAAGACCAGCGTGAAGCATATCGAACGTTTGAGGAATTAGGTTCAAATCAATGTTCATGACGTTTTTTCTCTTTCTATTGATTCATTGGTGCATAGGCTCAATGTGTTTATTAAAATGATCGTTTTTGCGATCTTGCACCAAGTTTAGACACTAAAATGATGTCGGATGTTAGCATATTCAAGGCTTAACGCTGTAATAATTCGTAAATTTACCGCACGATTAGCGCGAAAAACCAACGATTGGAACATGCTTTAAAGACCATTGCTTGTTGGTAGCACGATATTTCCGCAATTAATGACACCTTGTCTCGGTTTTCGTCGGCCTTATATATTGCGTCTTTCTACGTCATTATATGAACCTATCAGAGTTATCACGTTACAAAATAGCGTTAACGTAGTGCAAGTGGTGATTAAATCGGCAAGCGAATTCGAGTTTTACATGGCATTGAGGTAGAATCTCTCGCTTTAAAATCTATGCTAGGAATCAAGACAAACTATGAACCATAACCGTATCGTCTGCTTCGATTTAGAAATGTGTTGCTGGAACGAAAATGGCGTTGGCCGTACTGGCGAGATCATCGAAGTCGGGTTGGCTGAAATAGATTTGTCCAAAGGTGAGATCGTTAAACGTGCTCAGTACTACGTTAAGCCTGAACACGATGAAGTCTCTCTGTTCTGCGCAGAGTTAACGGGTATTACCCCACGTAAAATAGAGAAGCAGGGTCGACCACTTGAAGAAGTATTGAAGTCTATGGTTAAGAACTTCGGCGGCCGCAACAAAATTTACGCCTCCTGGGGGCGAGATGACACGATTTTACTTGATGAGTGCAAACAAAAGGGAATTGAAGCGCCATTCACCGAGTTCATTAACCTAGCGACACTTTACCGTATTCAAAACCGCCTTAAAGATAAGCGTATTGGCCACAGAGCCGCTCAAGAAGCGAAAGGGATTGACTGGGAAGGCCGTCAACACTCTGGCTATGTAGATGCTTATAACCTAGCCAAACTTGCACTGACAATGCTTTAGTGTGGGTTTGTAATGAATTTTTAATTCAGCTTATATTTTTCTGTCATGGAATGAATTTAATTTACACTTTGTCAAACAAATTCAAATCTTGACCAGTATTAATAACAACATGTTGGCTTCTAAATAATAAAAACGCGCTTCTTTACAGCGCGTTTTTATTGGGCGTAGAACAGATGGTCTCTCTACTGCGACTGTAGTTTGGCACGGATAAAGTCTCTGTGGTCAACATAGAGTAATTCTGCAGTCTTACGGATGACTGCATCTTCAAGCGGGTCAATTTCCCCGTCAGAATACGCGACTTCCCACATACTCTTTATCAAGTTGTAACGCGTCTCTTGAGTTAACTCTCTTAATTGAGAAGTGAAGTCGTACAGAGATGTTGCATCCTTTGTTTTTAGCGCTGCCTGTTCCAGCAATTGTGTGGCCTCTTCCGAACTCAACGAAAGAAGCTTCATCAGCAAAGAATGTTTTGTTTGTCGCTCTTTTTCGTCCACTTGGTGGTCGGCTCCTGAGACTTCACACAGTAAGCATGCAATCGCCATATTGGGAGACAGAGTATTGGTCTGTGCCAGATCCTCGCCATCGAGAAGCTGTTTAAATAGAGATGTAAGAGAATTGAACATAATGAACACCAAACTGTAACTATCACTTAAACATGGTTATATGTGACTTAAATCTCAAGGGGTCGTATCTGAAATTACGAACTCTTTACATTAACTTTAGTGTGATACGAGCTTGTGAGCTATGGTGATCAATTTCACTACAGGATATTGTCTTACGGCGCATCACGTTTCTATTTTCGTTGGTGGGAAATGAACTTCTTGATTATCTCCCGTAAGTATACTGATTTGGCTAGGCTTGCCTTCATCATCGAGATATAACTCTCCGATCGCACTATGGTTAACCAAACGGTAGAAGTTATGGCTACTTGGCGCACGCTTATAAATTTTGAGTCGCTTACGCTTGGTGAGCCAGTTTAGTGGCGAGCGAGGGCTGTAGAGCATTCTATCCAGTGCATCACAGATCGTGAGTAACCGTGTCGGAAATTGATTCTTAATACCGCTGCAGGTGATTTGATAGATGTTAGGGCTGCTTTTTCGAAAACGTAATTTGATGTCATAGGCAAAAGAGTAATGGACATCGCCTGACAAAAGGACAAAGTTAGTGGGTGTTTTAGTATGAGTAAAAATACTGACGAGTGTGTTCGCACTGCCGGGATGTGCCATCCAGTTTTCGGCATCCACCAATAGTGGTTTACCAACCATGGTAAACACGCGTTGGAGCGATTCAATAAACTTCACGCCAAACATCGGCGCAGCCGAAACAATGATCACTTTATCTTCATGTACTAATTCTTGATGAAATTCAATCAAAGCTTCCCAATCCATCAGGCCAGACGGCTTATTCATTTTAGATTCTGAGCGCCAGCGACGCGTTCGAGTATCTAAAACCACGACTTTGGGGGAGGTTGGAATGGTGTAATGCCAATTCTCGAAGCGATAGAGATACTGAATCAAGTTATCTTGAGCGTCAGCAGAGCCTTGTTCAAGAAAGTCTTTTATGTGAGCCATAAACGGGTCATCGAACTTTTCTGGTGCGTTTCCCCAGCCCTGACAAAACCAATAGGCAATGAGGCTATTACCGATTATTCGTTTCGCAAAAACGTTCGTGTATGCCGCCTGTTCCCAACCAATGGTTAAGTTCCAGTCATCCGTCACATCATGATCATCAAATATCATGTAAGTCGGAAGATGAGCAAGTAGGCGTTGAACACGATCCAAACCGCTTACGAACTTGTCTATTTCAGCCTTTTCTTCACGCCACTTTTGTTGCCAGTTGGGTGAGAGCGCGCTGCCTCCGACATTGAATTGATTGTCTAGTAAGCGGTCACGCTTGACGAGTTCCCATAGCGTCGGCGACCAAGTCAATAAGTACATCGCAAAACATTCTGCAAAACTGATCAGGTGATTTTCACACTCTTTGGAGCTGAAAATAGGGGTGCCACGGTGAGGGAAAAACTGACTTAGCAGGCTGCCGTCATCGACGTAATGCGGCAGCAACTGGTCGCGTCCATAATAACACGCCGCGTGTTGATACAGCGCTTTAGTGTCGGCAATGGGGGCGTCTTGAAACTGTTCATCTGGCAAGCCCAGTAACTCGATTATTTGCTCAATCGCATCTAACGTTGGCCCGGCTACATGATCGACATAAACTTGATCTCCGCTCATGATCAGCATGTCTGGACGAGACTCTACGCTTTGCTGTGCCACTTTTGCATCTGCGGCAACTAAAGCATCGTCACTAAAATGCTGTGGGTTACGGCAAGAACCATGAAGGACATAATCGGCTTTTTCACTGATTAAAAATTCAATCCCTCTCTGCATGTGCTTATCATGCTCATAACTTAAATGAGGCAACAGCTCTGTCAGCAGACCATCTTGCGTGTGGAGCTGATATCGAAGTGGCTGATGAGTAGGAAAGTCGGCTTTTAATGACAGTAAACAGACCCAAGCTCGTTGACCAACCTGAAGTTGAGTGAGTTTCTCAAAGTCCTCAGAATGATACGAAATAGCAGAGTTTGCATCGTTGATTTCAATGAACCCTTCTAATGGTTTGGTAGTAACCAGCCAAATATTCACTTCTGATGCAGTCACTTTGCGGAGAATAGGGCCCGCAATAATAAGAGGAAGGTGAGGATGCTGGGTTTTGTCTAATGATACAGCCAAACTGGTTCCTTATTTGTCTGGTTCTTCTAATATTTCTATTACTTGAGCGCTACTCATTTCGTGACCCGCAAGAAACAAGCCTAGCATCGCTTCTGTCTTCGAAGCGTTGTCGCTGTTTTCGTCTAGGACCTGTCGTAAGCGAGTACGAATTAAGTCTATTTCATGGTCAACGAAACCTCGACCTTCGTCTCCCTGACACTCTTCTGGCGCATTGTCGAAGTTCAAAAATAACAGATTGCCATCGAGTTGTGTTTCCACCAACCTTTCCGGTAGCCATTCTTCCCCCATAACAATATCTGGGTCAGTGTTGGCCGGCAAATTATTAAGGATGGCAATGAGTTCTGATACTTTCACTTTTTATTCGTCATCGTTAGGGCTAGCGACATAACTGGCACAACTCGTTAGGTAATTCATTCTATTTCAACGAAATATGTTACCAATTTATCAAAGCATAAGATTTATTCTGTCACGTATATGACAACATTTCACATTGTAACGGCCCACATAGAAAGAACATAAGTGTAAAGTCGTAATTAATGAACGATTGCTTTTTTATCAACCAATTTCTTTGAAAACGCATGAAATGGATCCAGCAATGCTCCATTAACCCCATTGATGGTCGTTGGGTCATTTTGTTTCCAGCGCATACAAAATCAAAAGGTCGGATTTGTCTCCTCGTAAAATATCATCCATTCTCAGTGAGATGAAAACTAAAACTAAGACATTATTATCCCAGCTAAAATTTGTTTACCGCGCAAAGGTGAAAGCCGTTTGCAATGCGTCTGATGAATTTGATGGCATGAGCAAGATGAGTATCGATTCGTCATTCAATATTCAAATCGAGGGATCTAACTGTACCAATGACGAGTTCGCCAAGCGTTTCTTTGTGGTTCACGGAGAGGGGCATTTGGAGGGCGACGGATGGTTAGTGCTTTACGTTGACTCAATCGAGGTCAATGTGGGTGAGGAAATCGAGATACCCAGTGATGTCGCGTTTGATGCAATGGTAGAGCGCATGGTGCGCGAGGCCGAAGAAGTATTAGAGCAACTCTACGAGAACGCGTTAGAAAACATAGAGAAGGCGCCAGATGAAAATCCAACAGAAGGCTCATAACCGAACATTGTCGCGCATTCTAGTGAATGACTTTTGAATTAGAAAAGATAAAGTGAGTAAGAAAAAGGGATGGCTGTTTCGGCCATCCCTTTTGTGTCTATTCTGATTTACTCAAGCTCACGCTAGCGTTGCTAGTTGGCTCTGAGCTTCAGTGATGCCTTTTGTTGCCGCATCTTCACCCATGTTTAGCGCTTCAGCGTAAACAAACTCCACGTCAGCAATGCCTACAAAACCAAGTATCGTGCGTAGGTAAGGCGTGAGGGTGTCTGTTGGTGTATCTTTATGGATACCACCACGCGTTGTTACTACAATCGCTTTCTTATTTTCAAACAGGCCTTGAACGCCATTTTCTGTGTATTTAAATGTCACACCTGCACGAGCAATCAAGTCAAACCAATTTTTAAGCTGAGTTGGGATAGTGAAGTTATACATTGGCGCTGCAATCACTAGAGTATCTGCAGCTTTTACTTCTTCGATAAGCGCGTCTGATAAGTCGATAACTTGCTGTTGTTCTTGAGAAAGGTCACCTGCCGAGCGCAGTGCTGTCGCTACCGTCAGATCGAGTACTGGCAGTGGGTTCGCAGCCAGGTCACGAACAGTTAGTTTGTCTTGATCTACATTCTTAATGAATTCTTCAACTAATTTATTTGATTGTGAGTTGTCGCCAAGGATGCTTGATTTTAGAGCTAGTACACGAGACATAATGGTTATTCCTTAAATAAGTGCTTTCGACTATGTGATGCATTATAAGCAATGGTCTGACGTTCTAAACCTGACTTGTTTGCTTAAGATGTTCGAAAAAATTGAATAAGCTTTCAGTTGTCTTGTCTTGGCCCTGTTGTGATACAATTCGCGCAGTTTTATGTAATGAAAAGAATAGGAAACGCTTTGACTTCGTCACAGCCAACAAACAAAACCTCCGCTGAAGCGCAATCTGTGCCAGAAAGTGGAGCAAAGAAAGTTCAAGCGCCTCATGCTCAAGTGAACAATGCTGCCTCGCTACGCAAAGCACTTAATCAGTGCATGATGCGTGATCGTTTTCGTTTAAGTAAACGTATTTCTGGCGCAAGTAAAATTAAGAAAGACGTCTCGCGTAATGCAGTGTTTGATGAAATCGCTTTAGACATTGCAAAATCAATGATGGAAGTCGAGCAACGCGGCAGTTATCAGCCAAAAATCGAATATCCAGCGATCCTGCCTGTTAGTCAAAAGAAAGACGACATTGCAAAAGCGATCGATGAAAACCAAGTGGTTATTATCGCTGGTGAAACGGGGTCGGGTAAAACCACGCAGATACCTAAAATTTGCGCAGAGCTTGGCCGCGGCAAATTTGGCCTGATAGGTCATACTCAGCCTCGTCGTCTTGCTGCACGTTCCGTAGCAAGCCGTATCGCGGAAGAAATGGAAACCAAGCTCGGTGAATTTGTTGGTTATAAAGTTCGATTTAACGATCAAATCTCAGAAAACACCCAGATTAAATTGATGACGGACGGTATTTTGCTGGCAGAGATTCAGCATGACCGTTTCTTGAATCAATACGACACCATCATTATCGATGAAGCGCATGAGCGCAGCCTGAACATCGATTTTATCTTGGGCTATCTAAAAGAACTTCTGCCACGTCGTCCTGATTTAAAAGTCATCATTACGTCGGCAACCATCGATCCAGAACGTTTTTCCAAGCACTTCAACGACGCTCCAATCATTGAGGTATCTGGTCGCACATACCCAGTAGAAACGCGTTACCGTCCGTTAAGCGGCGATGACGACAATGATCGTGATCAGTTAGAAGGTATCTTCGAAGCCGTCGATGAACTGTGCGATGAAGGTTTGGGCGATATTCTGATCTTCATGAATGGTGAACGTGAAATCCGTGATACGGCGGATGCGCTTTCTAAACGGAATCTTAAGAGTACTGAAATTGTACCTTTGTATGCGCGATTGTCGGCTGGTGAGCAGAACAAGATATTCCAACCACACGCAGGGCGCCGCATTGTATTGGCAACCAACGTAGCGGAAACTTCGTTAACCGTTCCGGGCATCAAATACGTGATTGACCCAGGTACGGCGCGTATCAGTCGATACAGTTACCGAACCAAAGTACAGCGTCTTCCAATTGAGCCTGTTTCTCAGGCAAGTGCGAACCAGCGTAAAGGTCGTTGTGGTCGTGTCGAAGAGGGTATCTGTATTCGCCTCTACTCAGAGGAAGATTTTGAATCACGTCCAGAGTTTACCGATCCAGAGATCTTGCGCACCAATCTAGCGTCGGTAATCCTGCAGATGACGGCACTTGGCTTGGGCGACATTCAAGCGTTCCCATTTGTTGAAGCGCCAGACAAACGCAACATTCAAGATGGTGTGCGTCTGTTAGAAGAGTTGGGCGCGATTAACTCAGATGCGAAAGATCCGAAAAAACGCCTTACGCCAACAGGTCGTCAACTGGCACGCCTACCAATCGACCCACGCCTTGCGCGTATGGTATTGGAAGCGCCAAAGTATGGCGCGCTAAAAGAGGTGATGGTTATTGCGGCTGCTTTGTCGATCCAAGACCCGCGTGAACGCCCATCGGACAAACAGCAATCTTCAGATGACAAGCACCGTCGCTTCTTCCATGAAGAGTCAGATTTCCTAACGTTTGTAAACGTGTGGGATTACATACAGAAGCAGCAAAAAGCGCTGACGGGTAACCAATTCCGTAAACAGTGTAAGCAAGATTACTTGAACTACTTGCGTGTTCGCGAGTGGCAAGACGTCTACTTCCAAATTCACCAATCCATGCGTGAAATGGAATTTAAGCTTAACGACGAACCTGCTTCATACCACGGTGTACACAGCGCAATTCTGGTTGGCTTGCTATCGCACATCGGTATGAAAGATCAGGAGAAGAGTGAGTATCAAGGTGCACGTAATGCCCGTTTCCATATCTTCCCAGCCTCAGGCTTATTTAAGAAGCAGCCTAAATGGATCATGTCAGCGGAATTGGTGGAAACCTCAAAACTTTGGGGTCGAATTATTGCGAAAATTCAGCCTGAATGGATTGAACCATTAGCCAAGCACTTGATCAAACGCAGCTACAGTGAACCGCACTGGTCGAAGAAACGTGCTGCCGTTATGGCTTACGAAAAAGTTATGTTGTACGGAGTGCCAATCGTCCCTAAACGTCTGGTGAATTACGGCAACATTGATGCATCGGTCAGTCGTGAAATCTTCATTCGTAGTGCTTTGGTTGAAGGTGAGTGGGAAACCAAACACGCGTTCTTCAAGCAAAACCGTAAACTCTTGCAAGAAGTCGAAGAGCTAGAACATAAATCTCGTCGCCGTGACATTTTGGTCGATGACGATGAGCTATTTGATTTCTACGACCAACGCGTCGGTACTGAGGTCGTTTCTGGTAAACACTTTGATTCGTGGTGGAAAAAAGCGTCTAAAGAAAACGCTGAACAGCTCAACTTTGAAAAAGAGATGTTGTTCAGAGGCGATGCCAGCCACGTTACTGATTTGGATTACCCGAACTTCTGGCACCAAAATGGTTTAAAACTCAAGCTTAGTTATCAGTTTGAACCTGGCGATGATAGTGACGGTGTAACGGTTCATTTGCCGCTGCCAATTCTTAACCAAGTGGAACAAGCTGGCTTTGACTGGCAGATCCCAGGTCTACGCCATGAACTGGTTGTCAGCCTGATTAAGTCGTTGCCGAAAACCATTCGTAAAAATTTTGTGCCTGCACCGAACTACGCAGACGCATTCTTGGCTCGCGCTACGCCAATGGAAGCACCTCTACTTGATTCGCTTGAGAAAGAGTTGCGCCGTATGACAGGTGTAGAAGTTCTGCGTGATGACTGGAACCTGGAGCAGGTGCCGGATCACTTAAAAGTCACGTTCCGCGCCGTTGATCATCGAAATCGTAAGCTGAAGGAAAACAAAGACCTTCATGAACTGAAAGAAAGCCTGAAAGAGAAAGTTCAGGAGACGCTTTCAAAAGTCGCTGACGATGACATTGAGCAGCAAGGTCTTCACACGTGGAGCTTTGGTGAACTGCCAAAAGTGTATCAACAAAAACGTGGTGGATATGACGTTAAAGCGTACCCAGCCCTTGTCGATACTAAAGACAGCGTTGAAATAAAACTGTACGAAACGGAATACGAGCAAATCTCGGCGATGCGCGCAGGCCAGCGTCGTTTGATTTTGTTGAACGTGCCGTCGCCTATTAAATACTTGCATGCCAACTTACCAAACAAATCGAAACTAGGTTTGTACTTTAACCCTTACGGCAAAGTGCTGGACTTGATTGACGACTGTATCGCTTGTGGTGTCGATAAGCTTATCGAAGAGCAGGGTGGATTAGTTTGGGAACCTGAGAAGTTTGAAGCATTGAAAGAACACGTTCGTGCCGAGCTTGGTGATACCGTGGTGGAAATTGCTAAGCAAGTAGAAACCATTTTGACGACTGCCTTTAATATCAATAAGAAGTTGAAAGGTAAGATCGACTTTACCATGGCGTTTGCCCTGTCTGACATCAAAGCGCAAGTTGAAGGGTTGATCTTCAAAGGCTTTGCAACAGAGTGCGGTTGGAAACGTCTACCGGATATTCTGCGTTACATGCGAGCAATTGAGCGCCGTATGGAGAAGTTGCCGATCGATCCAAATAAAGATCGCCTGCACATGTTGAAAATCGAATCAGTCACGAATGACTACAAAGAGTTACTGAACAAGATTCCAAAAGGCATGGCCATTCCAGAAAACGTAAAAGAAGTGCGTTGGATGCTAGAAGAATTGCGAGTGAGTTATTTTGCTCAGCAATTAGGCACTCCGTATCCCGTGTCTGACAAACGAGTCAAAAACGCGATTGATGCTTGTTAGCTGTAAAGTACAATCGTGACAGTTATTTATATCAACGCTCGTGCGGTTACTGGTATGGTAATTGCTAGTATTTGACAAATGTGTTGTTTTTAGTTCTAGGGAGGCAATAGTTTGCCTCCCTTGTATTTGCAGTGTCTACGTCAGATTGATAAGACGTAGGAATGAAAAGAGTAAAAGGTAAATGATGAAAAAAACTCTATTAGCAGTGGCACTACTTAGCGCATCTTCTGCGGCAATGGCAGATTCTTGGATCTACGGTGGCGCATCGGTAGGTCAGTCTGATTACAAAGGCGAGACGGATACATCATACTCAGTACACGTAGGTACAGGTATTCTTCCAATTATCGGTATTGAAGCTGGTGTGACTCAACACGGTGAATTTAACGTTGACGGTCGCGATACAAAACTTACCTCTTACTACGCAGCGCTAAAGCCAAGCATCGATTTCGGCCCACTACACATTTACGCAAAAGGTGGTATCCACCAATGGGATAAAGAAGTGAAAGGTGCTAGCGACGATGACGACTTCGATCTAATGTACGGTGTTGGCGCTGAATACTTCATCTTTGGTCCACTTTCTGTGGGTGCAAGCTACATGAACTACACAGCAGATAAAGACGATATCGGTACGTTCTCTGTGAATGCATCTTTGCACTTCCTATAATTTTCGAACTTTTCGAAAGTTAAAAAACACCGGCATTAGCCGGTGTTTTTGTTTCTAGTGGACGCTCAGTCTGAAGTGATATCACAATACAACGAATTGAATATTAATTATTCATTCTTTGTTCTTAATTTCCCTATACCTTCCAATATATAGTGATCATTCTGCTACAAGCTAGGGGCGTGATAATACGCAGAATTACAAAGGATGGTATGACTATGAAAACAAAACTCTCAATATTGGCTTTGGCGTTGTGCTCAACGTCTGCGTTCGCTGATTCATGGCTATATGCTGGCGGGCAAGTCGGTCAGTCAGATATTGAAGGAGAAAATGATACAGCTTACGGCCTACACGTTGGTACGGGAATTTTGCCACTAATTGGTATCGAAGCGGGTTACTTTAACCATGGTAAAGTTGGTCTTTCTGTGGATGGCACCAAAGGCGATGGGGATTTCTCTTCACTCTATTTAGCTGTCAAGCCAAGCATCGATTTTGGCCCGTTCCATCTTTATGCCAAGGGTGGCATCAATGCTTTTAATGTGGACTATAAAGGTTCATTAAGTGCTATCGATAAAGATGATGGTGTCTCTTACATGTATGGCGTAGGGGCAGAGTACTTCTTGTTAGATAATATCTCAGTTGGCGCCAGCTATCAGGCTTTTGGTGTCGATATCGATGGAGACAGCGATTCAGTTAGCAGCTTTACCGGAAACGTTACTTTCCATTTCTTATAAAAATCTCTCCCATGTAAACTCACTTTCTAGTTTAGTGTTAGCAATTGAGTGGTGATATCCCATTAAGGAGAGCCACTTTTTTGTATCGCTTCTACTCACGATATGAGAGCGATAGTTATCAAAGCAAGAGATAGTCATTAGACATCATAGCTTTTTGTTTCTTGTTTATTTAGTGCCGCTGAAAATAATTTGTCTTTAAAATGCAATAAAAGCATCGATTTTGCATATTTTTGTGACTGATGTTAACATACGCCGCGATTAAAAACTTTAGAGTTCAAATTATTGGAGGGCGGTGTTGGAGTTCTTCTCAGTTGAGGAGCGTTTCAAATTAACGTTAAATTTGTATTTATGGATAAAGCTTCATTTAAAAAATATAGTATCGAGACCACAGATTATCAGGTAGGACAGGATAACGTACAAAAGTGGGGGTTTGATGTTCACAACCCTGTATTCGGAATCAGTGCCGGTCTTATCGTTTTATGTCTTATTTCACTTCTTTTAGTTGACCCAAATACCGCTCGTGACGCTTTAAACGGTGTCAAAAATGGAATCATCGAACAATTTGATGCGTTTTTCATGTGGTCAGCAAACTTCTTCGTATTATTTGCCGTTGTTTTACTGTTGTCTCCTCTGGGTAAGATTCGTCTAGGTGGTAAGGACGCAACACCAGATCATTCAAGAGTATCTTGGTTATCGATGCTGTTTGCTGCGGGTATGGGTATTGGTCTTCTGTTCTGGAGTGTTGCCGAGCCTACAGCGTACTTCACTGATTGGTGGGGAATGCCGTTAAATGCGGAGCCATACTCTGAAGAGGCGAAGTCCTTGGCGATGGCTGCGACTATGTTTCACTGGGGTGTTCATGGTTGGGGTATCTATGCCCTTGTTGCACTAGCTCTTGCCTTCTTCGCATTTAACAAGGGCTTACCACTGTCACTACGTTCTGCTTTTTACCCAATCTTTGGTGACCGTGCATGGGGGTGGTTAGGGCATGTCATCGACATCCTAGCGGTACTTTCGACTCTGTTTGGTCTGGCAACGTCTCTAGGTCTCGGTGCTCAGCAAGCGACGAGTGGTATCAACCATGTCTTTGGTCTTGAAGGTGGCATCGGTACACAAATGATCGTGATCGCCTTTGTGACATTCATTGCGGTACTTTCAGTCGTTCGTGGTATCAATGGTGGTGTTAAGGTGCTAAGTAATGTCAATATGATGGTCGCTTTTGCACTGCTGATTTTCATTACCTTCATCAGTTTCGACACCGCCTTTACGTCAATTTTTGATACGACAAAAGCTTATATCGAGTACATCATTCCTCTGAGTAATCCACACGGTCGAGAAGATGAAACTTGGATGCAAGGTTGGACTGTATTCTACTGGGCATGGTGGGTTTCTTGGTCGCCATTTGTAGGTATGTTCATCGCACGAATATCTAAAGGTCGTACAGTACGAGAGTTTATTTGCGCAGTTATTATTATTCCGACAGTGGTTACGCTAATCTGGATGGCTATCTTTGGTGGCATTGCGCTTGATCAGGTTGTGAATAAAGTAGGTGAGCTGGGTACGAACGGTTTGACGGATATTTCTTTGACTCTGTTCCATGTATATGAACAACTTCCGTACAGTTCGGTGATCTCGATTCTGTCTATTGGACTGATCTTGGTGTTCTTTGTTACGTCATCGGACTCCGGATCTTTGGTTATCGATAGCATTACATCTGGTGGTAAAATTGATGCGCCAGTACCTCAGCGAATTTTTTGGGCTTGTATTGAAGGTTCAATCGCGGCGGTGATGCTTTGGGTCGGTGGTAAAGAAGCCTTGCAAGCATTGCAGTCCGGCGTTGTCGCAACAGGCTTGCCGTTTACGCTCGTTCTACTGTTGATGTGTGTGAGCTTGGTTAAAGGCTTAAGAACAGAACTCTCTGCTTATAAATAGTCAAACTGACATAAACAATCTCAATGCCGAGCGTTATAAGCTCGGCATTTTTATTTGTTCTTTCCTTTTTAAAAAATTCATTTAGAGTTTGAGCGTAGTTAACTTCAAATTTGTCAATCATGCCTATCAACAAACTCATTCTAATTCGTGGTCTTCCAGGGTCTGGAAAAACAACACTTGCTAAACAGCTAGTACAAACGCTCGATGCTAAACATTTTGAAGCGGACATGTACTTTGAAACAGAAAGTGGGGAATACCATTTCAATCCGCAACAACTTTCTCAAGCCCATGAGTGGTGCTTCCGGCAAACTCGCAAATGGTTAAACCAAGGTAAAACCGTCATTGTGAGCAATACCTTTGTTCGACATTGGGAAATGAAGCGGTATCTGGATTTCTGCAAAAAGAAGGGGATCGAGGTCGAGATAAAAGTTTGTAACGGCGAATACCACAGCATTCACGATGTCCCAACGGAAACGATCGAGAAGATGCGCCACCAGTGGCAGGAGTAAGCATTAGGGAACTATCGAACATCCTTCTAAAACAACTTTTAAAGTTGCAGTGAATTACTGACAATAATTGTTATGAGTCGAAGAATAATTACTGATAAATAGGTAATCGAGGAAAGTTGCGCTTCAATATGGGAGCTTTTTTGAACAAGGTTCCTTCCTATGCCCGTAAAAATGACATTGATCGCACTCGCCGTTATGGCAACCACGCACGTTCAAGCCGAGCCACCTTTAGCGCCATTAGTCTCTCTCGCCGAAACCTATCAAGATGGAATTGATGTATCGGAATATTGGTACAGTGAGAAACTGGATGGTATTCGAGCTTACTGGACTGGGCAACACCTTGTAACACGCAATGGGAACAGGATTCACGCGCCGAAGTGGTTTACAGAGCCATTACCAGATTACCCTCTGGACGGTGAGCTCTGGGCCGGACGCGGTAATTTTCATTTGGTCCAGCAAACAGTGCTTGATAAAGCGCCTGTAGATAGCGCTTGGAAGAAAGTTGATTTTATGTTGTTTGATATGCCTTACTCTGCGGGTGATTATCGTAAGCGCTATTACAATATCCAAAATTTGGTGTTTGAACTGGACGAGCCACACATTAAGTACGTTGAGCACATGGCTATTCAAGATGAAGGTCACTTACTTAGCCAACTAGACAAAATCGCGTTAGCTGATGGTGAAGGTGTCATGTTACGTAAGGTATCAAGCCTTTACCAAGCAGGCCGGGGCAGTGATTTACTCAAGTTAAAACATTTCGCCGATACAGAAGCTCAGGTGATCGGCCATAAGCCTGGCACTGGTAGGTTGTTTGGAATGATGGGATCAATTCTGGTTCGTATGCCTGATGGTACTGAGTTTTATATCGGTAGTGGATTTACAGATGAGTTGCGTCGAAATCCACCACAATTGGGTTCCACTATCACATTTAGATACAACGGGGTTACTCAAAACGGAAAACCCAAGTTTGCCCGATTTTTGCGAGAGCGTTCGAAAGAGTAGCCTCGCTTAATTTTTACTTATCGACAGTTCCGACAGTCACACCACAACGCTTAAAAAGACCCTGCCAGAACTGTATGTGTTCCAGGGTTCTTTTTCTGAACATGTTGTGAGCATCTATCAATCCGTATGACTCTCCATGAAGATCCATTCTTTTCTCAACTAACATAACTCCGCTGTTTAGGCGTTGATATGTACTGTCTAAATAGGCCAGATATGGTTGTACTTCTTTTACGTAAATGGATTGAAATACATTATTCAAGTAACGAAATGTTGTGATATCGCGATTCTTACCGCAAATAATCTTACTTTGGTTTGTGTCTAGTAATTGGGTGATTTCATGCAGCCAATGGGAAGCGTTTACGAGAGAATAGTAAAGTCGGCCCACAAGGCGAGACTTCTCCAACACTTCTTGGTATTGCACCATGCGGATATCCGGTAAGCGAGAGATAGTTTTTTGAGGGGTTTCATACATATCATTTAGAGCGTTAAAAGCATCGCTCACGAGGGCAATTTGGTTTTTATTATCGACGGATAGCCAATCAGAAGCAGTGAGCTGTTTTTGCATGGTCTCACTAGCAAGTAGCAGGTTATCAAGGCGAGTATGAAGGTGACTCCATTTCTGTCCGTACAATAGTGCTAGAGTGTCTCGTTCATCTTCACTAATTGGAAAGTCATTCAAGCATGAGTTCAAAGTCCTGAGTAACGATGTCTGGTAATCTAAATCGTGAAAGGCATCCTGTACTTTACCTAGCAGCGAGTTTTTGTTTGCCAATAGATTAAACAAGCCACACTGACGAAGTTGATAGCTTTCCAGAAGCCCGAGTGTCAGTCTGGGTAATGAAAGAAATAGCTCTCTTCGAGGAGGTATCGTGATGGCCGATAAGGGCTCTATCTCTGTTATTGAAAGATCCATTACATTCGCCAAGCGTTGGTGGTATTTCTCCAGCAGCGCTTGCTCTGGGTTGAATAAGTCAGTACAACCAGAGAGTAGTATTGTTGAGAACAAAAGGGTTAGACGCACACCGATCCTTTCTAATCACTTAGCTGGGTTGGTATAAAAGTATACCTGACTGAGATTCGGTTCGATCAAAAAAGCCAGCGATTGCTGGCTTAGGTATCCAAATGAATTTTTTTACTGGACCGAAAAGTTCAACTGAACTTCTGGTTTTTGGTGGTGCATCCAACGCAATCTGACGCCTAGTAACAGAGCGGCAGTGGATAGGCCAATAATAAAACCGATCCAGAAACCTTGCGCGCCCATTGGTTCAACGATCCAGTTGGTACGACCGAGAATGTAGCCCATTGGTAAACCGAAAATCCAATAAGCAACGAAAGTACGATTAAAGATAGCACGCATGTCTTTATATCCACGCAACGCACCTGCCGCAATAACCTGGATAGCATCAGTAAACTGGTAAATAGCTGCGAGCAGTAATAATTCCATTGCAAGTTTGATAACTTCTTGGTTACTGGTATATAGCTCTGCGACAAATTCACGGAATACCACAGTTAGAAATGCAGTAACAACAGTCATCGCCGTACCAACCATGATTCCGACACGCGATGCCACTCGGGCACCAGCTACACTTTCTTCCCCAAGTTTATGTCCGACTCGAATGCTAACAGCGGCACCAATACTCATTGGCAGCATAAACACAAGAGTCGAAAAGTTAATTGCCACTTGGTGAGCTGCAACAATAATTGGACCAAGAGGGGACACCAAAAGTGCAACGACAGCAAACAGTGTTACCTCAAAAAATAGCGCAGCCGCTACAGGAAAGCCGAGCTTGAACAAACGAATTTGCGCTTTCAATTGTGGCGGATGGAATTCAGCAAAGATATTGATGTTCTTTAGTCGTTCCGAGGTAATCACATAAAATAACAGCAGCGCAAACATAATCCAGTAAACGATTGTTGTTGCGACACCACAACCAACACCACCAAGTTCTGGGGCACCAAACTTGCCGTAAACGAAAATCCAGTTCAATGGAATGTTTAGCAATAAACCAATAAAGCCAATAACCATGGCAGGTTTAGTGAGTGACATACCATCGGTAAAACTTCGTAAAGCCTGAAACAGCAGAAAAGCCGGCACCGCTAAAATTACCGCGTGAATATAGCCGATGGTTTTTTCAGCCATCAACGCTTCTATATCCATGAACCCAAGAATCAGTTGAGTTTGCAGTAGAACCACAATAATAGGGATGCTAACAAATAGCGCCATGGCGATGCCTTGCTGAATCTCGAAAGGTATTTTAATCCGGCGACCAGAGCCGTTAAGTTGTGCAACAACGGGTACCAACGCCATCAACAAGCCGATGCCAAACAAAATCGATGGAAGCCAAATGCTTGAAGCTACAGACACAGCTGCCATGTCAGTAGCACTCACGCCACCTGCCATTACAGTGTCAACAAAACCCATGCCTGTTTGAGCGACGGAAGCTATCAATACAGGGGTAGCCAATTTTATAAGGCTCGACGCTTCTTCTTTATAGTGCTGCACGAAATACTCCAAGGCGCAAAGAGAGATTAAAAGAATGAGAGAGCTCGAGAACAAAAGATGTGATGGACTGATCTAGTGGTTGATCTTAACCATGATAAGGTGGAAAAATGTCTCAGAGAGCCTCCGCGCAAATGATAAACAATTGTATCTTTATATGCCATACCTTTAACTGCATATTAACTTGAAAACAGTTTATAGTAGTTCAATAGACGAAGGGTAAACGCGTAGAAATAAACATCTCTCTAGTGTTGTTTTAATAGAGAGCAGATAAGTAGGTATAACCAATGTTTACTGGAATAGTACAGGGCACGGCAAAAGTCGTGAAGATCGAAAAGAAAGAGCGTTTTCAAACTCATGTGATCGAGTTAGATGGCTCCCTTCTTGATGGGTTAGAGATTGGGGCTTCTGTAGCACATAATGGTTGTTGTCTGACAGTAACTCAAATCGATGGGAAGCACATAAGTTTTGATTTGATGCAAGCAACGCTAGCATTAACTAATCTTGGCATTCTTAGTGAAGGAGATAGTGTCAATATCGAACGAGCGGCTAAGTTCGGTGATGAAATCGGTGGCCATAATATGTCTGGCCATATCAGCTTGATGGCGACTATTGTTGACATTATTGACACACCAAATAACCGAGCAATCTGGTTTGAATTGCCAAAAGATTCAATGAAATACGTATTAGCCAAAGGGTATATTGGCATCGATGGTTGTTCGCTAACGATTGGCGAGGTAGAAGACAATCGTTTCTCCGTACATCTGATTCCTGAAACGTTACAGAGAACACTGTTTGGCGCTAGGAAAGTGACTGAACGTGTCAACATTGAGTTCGATCCACAAACTCAGGCTATTGTCGACACAGTCGAACGTATGCTGGCAGAGAAACATATTTTAATGCAGTGATCTTTGCCACGATTTAAAAAGGAGCGTTAATGCTCCTTTTTACTTTTTTGTTTATTCGTAGTTATCGTCTACGAACAGCTCTACTTTGTCATTTAGTTCATCCACATGCATATTGAGATGAATCGCGTGACAACAAGCAGGGCAGTCATCATAAAACTCTTGGTCACCATTACTGGCGTCTAAAGTAATTCCTATTGAGTGCCCACAATGCGGACACTTTACGTGTCTTTCAGTATAGTTTTTCATACAACAACTCCTCGTATTGCAGGGCTTTTAAATTGATAGCTTGTAGAATCGCAGCCCTAACACTTACTTTGTTCCAACATCAAGAGATACTTAAATATTAAGTGTAGTTGTTGCTATTTGAATCGAAATAAGTACAAAACTTGACCCCAAACTCAACCCTGAATCTGGGGCTAATTTCCAGAGTGACATGACTCGTAAATTTACATTATGCAACGTTTAAAGTATTTCATATCAGACTGAAATAATTTTGTTGATTGTTAGCTGTGCTTGCTCTAAATAATGACCACCAAACAGATTACAATGGTTAAGGACATGGTAGAGGTTATAGATCTCTTTGCGTTCCTCATAACCAGATGATAGCGGCGTAACTGATTCATATCCTTGATAAAACTCAGGTTGAAAGCCACCAAAGAGTTCGGTCATCGCAATGTCGCACTCTCTGTCACCCCAGTAGCACGCCGGGTCATAACAAATAGGCCCAACAGGCGTCACAGCAGCATTACCATTCCATAAGTCACCATGTAACAAAGATGGCTCAGGCGTGTGATTGGACAAAAGCTGTTTCACGACGTTAACAAAGTCCTCAATATCGACCAAGGTTACGCCTTTCTCTTTCAGTAACTGTAGTTGCCATCCGATGCGCTGTTCCGCAAAGAACGTGCACCATTTTTTATGCCATTGGTTAGGTTGTAGTGTGGAACCCAGGTAATTGTCAGTATCAAACCCAAACTCTTTCTGTTCACCCCATTGGTGTAATTGAGCAAGCTGTTGGCCAAATAAGAAACTATTGTGCGCATCCTCTAATGGCTTAGTCGGAAGGTAGTTCAGGATTAAGAAAGAGTTATTTTTTGTTTTGCCGACCAGTACGACCTCAGGAACAAATACGGTGGAAGTTTCACGTAACAGATGCAGACTTTCAGCCTCAACTTGGAATTTAGAGACAAAATCACGATCATTAATTTTTACGAAATAGCGTTGCTCGCCATCATTGATCATATAGCTTTCACTGATATCTCCACCAGAAAGGCGAACTTTTTCGATGATCTGATATTCAAATAACAGCGTATCAGAAAGCTGTTGCGATATTGCTTGCCACATACAAAACCTCGCGAATCTGTTTGACCACCAATAGTTTAGGATAAACGACGAGAAATTGGCGCGTAGCTGCGCATACTTGAACAATAAATTTCTGAATCAGCTAACGAAATTTACATAAATGTGAATCGTGTCGCTTATAAGTTTATGATTTATCGCCCTATCAGATGGTTATGTACTTACACAACATGTATTATATTTTTTTTGACTTTGGTTCCATTGATAGCATGAAAGTACTGATATGTGATGACTCAGCAATCGCAAGAAAACTGATTATACGAACAATCGTGCAAAGTTCATCAATGCAGCTGATCGAAGCCCAAGATGGGTATGAAGCGCTAACGATTCTGGCGGAACAAAATATTGACATTATGTTCCTCGATCTCACTATGCCTATCATGGACGGTTTCGAAGTTCTCAAGTCATTACCCGTAAGTCGATACAAAACCCAGATAGTGATCATCTCTGGCGATGTCCAACAAGAAGCTCAACAGCGCTGCATCGAGTTAGGTGCGAAAGCATTCATTGCTAAACCATTGTCTGAAGAGCAAGTGGCCCCACTGTATGAACAACTGGGAATACAATACGCTTATAAGCCTATTGTTGAGCTCAGCCCCAAACAGCAAGTATTCGATGATCTATCTTCACTTGCAAAGTTTCGAGAAGTCGCGAATGTTGCCCTAGGGAAAGGGGCCGCCATTATGGCCGATCATTTACGTGAGTTTATTCAGTTGCCTGTTCCTCACGTAGGGCCGTTAACCTATGGCGAGCTCCATATGACTCTGGTTGATGTCATTCGGCGTGACGGTTCGATAGCGGTCGCACAACGGTTTGTTGGTGGTGGTATCCATGGTGAAGCATTAGTCTGCCTCAGAGGAAAACACATCGACCAGATTGGAGAAAGGCTAGGCTTTCAACTGGAATTCACCTCCTATAACGAAATCATTCTTAATATTTCTAACTTGTTGGTGTCTTCGTTCTTAACGTCACTAGGTAGCCAGTTGGACAAGCGGTTTTCTCTTCGCCAACCGAGTATCATCGAAACATTACCGACTTATAGCGAGCAACAGGGTAAAAAAGGGGAGCTCTTTACGATTGAATATACTTACATGGCGGAATCACTGGACTTTGAATGTGAAGTGCTCTTTCTGATAGACAAGTCATCTGTAGAAATCATTTATGAAATCATGGAGTTAATCTGATGTCCGAAATCACGCTGGACATGGCTGACTTTCACTGGGTCACGCAAATCTTGGACACAATGGATTCTGGCCTTATTGTCCTGGATCGTCAAAATAAGGTCTGCGTCTGGAATAGCTTTATGCAATCTTACAGTGGCGTACTGTCTCAAGACATTCTTGGTGAGTGTTTATTCGACCACTTTGAAGACCTGCCTAGAGCTTGGCTTGAAACAAAGTTAAAAACGTCAGCTGACTTAAAAACTCGTTCATTCTCTAGCTGGGAAAATCGTCCTTACCTTTTTAATTTTACTAACTTTTCTCCAGTATCGAACAGTAGCACATTTATGTATCAGGATATCGTGATTACGCCGCTGCGCTCTCTTTCCGGGGAAATCAGCCATATCGCCATCCAAATAAATGATGTGTCTGAAACAGCACGAAGCCGTATTTATCTCAAAGAAACCAACCAACACCTTTCAGAAATCAGTCGCAAAGACGGGCTAACTGGTTTATTTAATCGCGCTTACTGGGAGCAATCACTCAAAGAAGAATTTACCCAAATTAAAGTCATTGATGGGTCATGTTCACTGGTTATTTTTGATATTGACAATTTTAAACAGGTCAATGATACCTATGGCCACCCCGTAGGGGATGAAGTGATTCGCAGAACGTCGGGGTTGTTGAGAAAAACAGCCCGAAGCAGCGACATGTGTGGTCGTTTTGGTGGGGAAGAGTTCACGGTGTTATTAAAAAACACAAACCAGGAACAGGCCAGCTATTTTGCAGAACGGTTACGTAAACGCGTAGAACAAGAGACCGTGAAAGTTGAAGATTTTCTGATTAACTACACAATCAGTATCGGCGTATGCGAATACCAACCTCACTTTGAAAACCATATACAATGGTTAAAAAGTGCAGACTCCGCTCTGTATCGCGCCAAAGAAAATGGGCGAAACCAAAGTTGTGTATATGGCGACGAGTGAATCAGAAAATCAAGACTCATTTCTATATTGTTGGTTACTCGCTGTCCAGTTGATTCGTAAATACGTATTTCTATGACATAAGTTAGTGAAATTTCTTAGTAATGTCTTACTATTGATACAGCCTTGCTTCCAGCTTTCTTGTCTTGACATTAATGGAGAAATACAGTGGTTGTAGAAACGGATGGTTACCTTGCTCTTATCGAACACTTGTCGCTTAATCTAAATATCT
Organism: Vibrio sp. J1-1; assembly: GCF_021728395.1. GTDB lineage: Bacteria > Pseudomonadota > Gammaproteobacteria > Enterobacterales > Vibrionaceae > Vibrio. The sequence goes on from NZ_JAKKCM010000008.1 coordinate 48,109, forward strand.
TTACCACCGAGCGCGGCGATACAGGTTCGGAAAGTATCGAAGACGTGGTTACCGATATGGTGGCATCAAATATCATGATGATTTTCGAGCAAAACCCAGAACTTCATTCCAGTGTGCGTTTTAAATTATTAAAAGAAGCGGATGCCGTAGTAGAAGACTTGGGTGAAGTCCTCGCTGGAGTTTGGGGTAAGAAGGCGACCAATGAACAGATTACTTTTCTGGAAGAGTACGTCGCATTGGTGAAAAATCTTTTTGATAACGCAGTAGCAATTTACGACTAGAGGCTCATGTTGTTTGAGTCGCTATTTTTTATCGATCAAAACTATCATGACGTTACAGTGTCACTCTTCTGATTTGCCAAAATTTTGATGCCCAGTAGGGGTTGTCAATCCTAGAAATAATGACCCCTTTCGATGTGGACGCGTGCATAAACTGCTTGTTCCCCAAATAGATACCAACATGATATGTTGTTCTTCTGGTTTTAAAAAAGACAAGGTCCCCTTGTTTGGCCTCATTCCATCTTAGCTCAATACCTTGTTTAGATTGTTGCTTAGTCGTTCTTGGCAAAGCAAGTTGATACGCTTCCACAAATGCTTTTTGCACGAAGGCAGAACAATCAATACCTGACTTTTGTGTGCCGCCTAATCGGTATGGGGTGCCGTGCCACTCGTTATAAAACTTCAGTAACTCCGGTTTGCTAGCCAAAGTTTTCGCAGGGGGAACTGTCACAGCCACGGCTTGGTCTGCGGGTTCAGGACCCGACGAACAAGCTGTCATAAGTGTGCTGATTATCAAAGGGAAATAAATACTACGCAAATCATCCACCTACCATTCAAGTGACTAATACATGAAATATTATTGTCATAATCAATCCATACTATTGAACGCCTATCACGGTTTTATCAACTTTATGTGATGGAAACACAGTAAAACCGTTCAAACCTAAGAAAGAATAAAAATTGATTATGGCAACGCGCAAACGCTCACGCTTTTCACTCTCACTGATTCAGACGATCAGTGCAATATTTTTAACTATCATTGCACTTGTTATAGCGCTTTCTGCTTCAAGTTTCAAAGGAATGGGACAGATCGGAGAACAATTTGAAGAGCTGTCTCAAAAAGCATTACCTATGGCAATGGCCAACGCCAAGTTAACCAGAAATGTTCTCGAGATCGTTAAATTGCTAAACCATGGCATGCAAGTTACCGAACCTAAAGAACTCCCTATAATCGAATCACAAATAGAAGCGTTAGCTATTCAATCTGAGGGTTTAACGGAAAAAACCTCTGGTGTTGCGGTTTCGCTTTCAAATGAATTAAAAACCAAAATCGAAAAGTTACACAACATCACTCAAGCGATATTGCTAAAGCAGAAGGCAGTGATCCAGATTCAATCAGACATAAATTCTGCGGTTGGTGGGTTTCGCTACGGTCTAAGCTCTATCGGCCCGGAAATGAACCGCATCAGCTCTTTTCTGAGCGCAGACGATCCTCAATCAAGTGACGCTGCCAACCGGTTTATTGCTTCAGCAAGTTCGATGGAAAGCACTTTTTTAATGATGCTGACGCATACTGACCTAACAAAAGCGGAAAAAGAATACCGTGAAATGCGAAACCGAATCGCAGGGATTAACCTCGCATACTCAGATTTCCAAGCACTGCACCCTGAAGTCGGTGACTATGCCAGTCTAACCGCGCCTTATGAAATGGTAAAAGCAGGCTTTACTGACAAAGGTATCCTGCATTTGATTCTTGCTAAACTGGAACAAAGCGAACAACAACGAACGGAATTTAAACAAGCTTCCCAGCTCGCTGACGAGACGATGCTGTTACTTGACCAAGTTTCACTTGCGGCTTCTGATTTGATTGATGAGAGAGAAAACGTGGTAAATACGACGATAGAAACCGTTAGCTTAATGGTCATTATCGCCGCTGTGGTTATCTCAATTATTATTTTCGCAACCTTGATTGGCCTAAGGAGCTGGACGAATCGTGGACTACAATCGGTCCTTAGCCGATTATCGGCACTGACCGAACACGATTTCCGAGAGAAAGCCGATGAGGTGGGACCTGAAGAACTGAAAGAGGTGGCGCGTAAACTGAATTTGGTCATTGATTCCACCTATGACTCCATCTCTACGGTGACTCGAAATTGTGAGACGCTTTATCAAACGGCGGAAATCAGCCATACCGCCGCAGAGCAGACTAATGAAGGACTCAGTAAACAAAATGAAGCCTTAGTGAGTATGGTCACGACCATCACACAGTTGGAAGCCTCGATACGAGAAATAGCCATGGTGACGAACGCTTCAGCCGAAGATGCTCTTGTGGCGACAACGCAAACCGAAAAAGGGGGTGAAGTTGTTGAACTAAATCGCGCTAGACTGGAGTCACTAGAGACGTCATTTACTATGAATGAACAGTCCATACTGGATCTCGATGAGCGCGTGAAACAGATCCGTGAGATGGTCGATATGATCAGCGGTATTGCTGACAACACTAACTTATTGGCATTGAATGCAGCGATTGAAGCGGCGCGTGCAGGTGAGCAAGGACGTGGTTTTGCGGTGGTAGCAGATGAAGTGCGTAAACTCGCCAGCGATACGTCTCAACAAACGACCAATATTCGGGCAATGATGAATGAGTTGACGACGGCGGCAGAGCGTTCTCGACAAGCCGTGAGCGATTCCCGGGAAGAAATGACACATGCACTAGTATCGAGTCATGAAGTTAAATTGGTATTTTCCGACATCAATAACGCCGTTAAGCTCATTCAAGAACGTGTTGAACAGATCTCTGTCGCGACAGAAGAGCAGGAGCGCGCAACCGCTGATGTGTCACAATCCATCGCACAAATATCGGAACAAGGCGAGCAAACAAAGCTGCGACTTGAATCTATGGTTGAAAGCTCGGAACAAGTGGCAGAAATTGCTGGTCATCAACAAGCTATGCTTCACAAGTACGACCTGTAAACCATAAGTAAACCGACGACAAGCCAAGGTCGAGTCTATGGACTGCCTTGGCCTTTTTCTGCCAGTTTCGCATCCCAAACATGCTTACTGAACCATGCAAGTCAAAGTTATTCGGTGATACATGCGCTCTCAAGCGTGCGAATTTGATAACAAGTAACTATCCTTGCAGTAGCAGCATGTTCGTAACCGAATACATCTCCACAAGCTTGGTCATGCACAAGGACATGGTCGGTCCCAAAAATTGCCACAAAACTATAAATTATTCGATTAGTTCTTTATGCTCTTCGCTATTAACTAAAGTAAGGAAACGATGATGGATAAATTCGTAGTGTTTCTCTTATGCCTTCTTTTGACGATTGGCGGTGTTGTTCACATTTATGACAACATTGCCGATGGTTTATTTCCTTATGATTTTGCCCCGCGTTGGTTAAATATCTACTGGAGTTTATTGGGCATTTTCGACCTGTTGGCAGCTTACCTTTTGATTCGATACCGCAGGGCAGGTCTGGTATTGATGTTGATGATCTTGTTGACCAATGTGATTTTTAACTCTCACGCACATTACTCGTTGGAAATATTAGATAACAACACGGCCTTACAGATGAAGACGCTATTTTTAGGTTTTGCTATGGGCGTATCTATATGGCTTTGGAACGCTCGGAAGAATCGACAGTCGCGCCAGATTTTCCGGTAATATAGTCAAAATCAGTTTTTGAGGGAATGCGAGTGTCATTCCAAATCAATGTCATTTTTTGTCTTAGCACGATAGCGGAATGGTTGGGTAAGAAGCTTATCCAGCCTTTGCTCTTGTTCATCTCTGATGTCAAGTGAACCAATGACAATATGTTCATGCCCACGCTCTGGCTGTGCGCAGTACGTCGAAAACATTCGATCCCACACAGATAAAAAGAATCCAAAGTTAGAATGCGTTTCTCTTGGAATGACAGAGTGATGCACTCTATGCATATCCGGAGTAACAATCGCTTTCCTTAGCCATGCATCTACAGGTAATGCAAGCTTCGCATTACTGTGATTGAACATCGCACTTGCATTTAGAATGATCTCAAACGCAACAATGGAGATTGGAGAGACACCGAGCATAAACACCGCACCGATTTTAATCACCATAGAAATCAAAATCTCAATCGGGTGGAAGCGTGCACCCGTCGTGACGTCAATATCCATGTCAGCATGATGCATACGATGCAGTTTCCACAATATCGGGATACGATGGAATATAACGTGTTGCAGATAAATAACAAAGTCGAGCAGTATGATCGAGAGAAGTACGTTTAGCCAAATAGGAAATGACAGTAATTGAAATAATCCCCACTGATTTTCGGTCACAATGATACTTGCTTGGAATGCAGCGATAGGCATGACTAACGCGATAACAACACTGTTAAGCGCGACGAGTGAGAGGTTGTTAACCCAACGAAAAGCGCGAGACACCGTTAATACTTTTCTGGGTAGTGCGTTTTCCCATAACGTGCAAAGCAATAACACACCGACAAAGCAACCGAGCCTTATCCAAGAGGGGTCGTTAAATGCTGTTTCTGTCACAGAAGTTCCTCTCAATTATCGATTCTGTCTGAACAGACCAAATTCAGTGCCAATTTCTTTCGCTATCTATACCTTACCTTGAGGCTTAGCGGTTATGCCAGTAGAATCGCGCTCTACTTTTTATTTGGCATTGCTACTCATGAGAATTCACGCTTTTCACCGTTTATATCAGCACCGTCAGTCTATTTCGACAAAGACTTTTAACGCGCGAGGCTGTAAAGTTATTCGCTGTCAATATTGTCAGGTCTCACAACAGCACTGCCTGTGTGAACTACAGCCAAATATCAAATCCAACCTCGCTTGTATGTTGATTGTATCGGAAAACGAAGTGTTTAAGCCGAGCAATACGGGTCGCCTGATTGCCGATACCATTGAGGAAACCTATGTATACCAATGGAACCGGACGGAACCTTCCAATGAGATGCTCGCGCTATTAAAAAGTGATGAATATCAGCCAGTGATCATATTCCCCGCAGATTATGTCGATGACACTTCACGATTAATGGACAGCCTGAGCCCTGAGATATTAAGAAAACCGGAAAGCAGCAACAAGAAATGGCTTTTGATTTTTATTGATGGCAGTTGGCGTGAAGCGAGGAAGATTTTCCGCCGTTCTGACTATCTACAATCGTTACCCGTATTATCGATACAACCAGAAACACTCTCTGAATACATCATGAGACGTTCTGAGAACGAACAGCATCTCTCCACGGCTGAAGTTGCCACTTTAGTACTTAAACAGGCTGGTGAGCACCAAGCTTCAGAGTGTCTTCAATTGTGGTTCGAAGCTTTTAGAGAAACCTACATGTTGACCAAAACGCGGGTCAAAACGGATCCCAGCCGTCCGCATCTACATCGTTTCAAAGCGTGGGCAAAAACTGAGAACTGACTCTAAGGAATGAGTTTTTGTTGATCGCTTGTTGTTCAACTGGCTTAAGTGAGAGGATAAATCTGGATTTGGTCACGGTTTGTAGGCGTATAGATATGGATAATGCCAGAAGTTTATCTTTTTGACTCCAGTACTGTTTTTGGAGTCGTTTTAGCACTTTTTAGGAGAGAATTGCATGTATTATGGCTTTGATGTCGGTGGTACAAAGATTGAGTTTGGTGCATTTAACGAAAAGCTAGAGCGTGTAGCAACTGAACGTGTACCAACACCAACGGATAACTATGAACTGTTGGTTGACACTATCGCTGAACTTATTAGTAAGTACGACGCTGAATTTGGCTGCGAAGGTACAATTGGCCTAGGTCTTCCGGGAATGGAAGACGCTGATGATGCGACCGTATTGACAGTAAATGTACCAGCTGCGAAAGGCAAACCACTACGTGCAGATCTTGAAGCGAAAATCGGTCGCTCTGTGAAGATCGAAAACGACGCAAACTGTTTCGCGCTTTCAGAAGCTTGGGATGAAGATCTACAAGGTGAACCATCTGTACTTGGTTTAATCTTGGGTACGGGTTTTGGTGGCGGCTTTATTTACGATGGCCAAGTATTCTCCGGTCGTAACCACGTAGCGGGAGAGGTTGGCCATATGCGTCTTCCTATCGATGCATGGTTCCACCTAGGTGACAACGCACCACTGCTTGGTTGTGGTTGCGGTAAGAAAGGTTGTCTAGATAGCTACCTATCAGGCCGAGGTTTTGAGCTGATTTACGCGCATTACTTCGGCGAGCAGAAAAAAGCGATCGATATCATCAAAGCGTATGGCGAGGGTGAAGTTTCAGCAGTTGAACACGTTGAGCGCTTTATGGAACTGCTAGCAATCTGTTTGGGTAACATCTTTACCGCAACAGACCCAGATGTTGTCGTGTTGGGTGGTGGTCTTTCTAACTTCGATCTCATTTACGAAGAGATGCCAAAGCGTATTCCAAAACACCTGCTTTCTGTAGCGAAATGTCCAAAGATCATCAAAGCAAAACATGGTGACTCGGGCGGTGTTCGCGGTGCAGCGTTCCTAAACATCAAGTAAATAGCTAGCTTGGCTTAAGTACCCAGATTTAATAAAAGCCCTGTTGCGAATTGAGCAACAGGGCTTTTTGTTTATTGCAACTTATTTATTCTTTTTACCGACGCCCAAGTTTTCTTTTTGAGCCAGAGTGATTTTAGTAAAACCAAGCTTTTTAAAGTGGTTATCACGGTAGTTTCGAACGGCTTTGGTATCAGAAATAGCTTCAATTTGCTGTTCCATCTTTAGGTATTCAGAAATATCTATACCTTCTGCTTCAGCAACGGCTTCATGAATATTGCGATGTTGCTGGTAAGAGAACGTCAGTTCTTTGTCTTCGTTCTTGTATGTGTAAAGAATGGTGCGAGCCATAATAATCTCTCGAATAGTGTGTTAATGCTTTCAGTGAAATTGAGCCATGCCTACCGTAAGCAGCGAAGGATAAACCTCAAACTCCACTAAAAACGAAAGGCCAGCACAGCTGACCTTTATAAAATCGTTGCTAGTAACCTATTGGGGCTAGATTCTGCCTTGAAGAGGGATGATTGTCACGTTTTCTCCCACTTTAACTGTATCGATAGCAGGGGATATTTCGATTAGACAATTCGCTTCACTCATCGAGCGCAAAATGCCGGAGCCTTGCTTACCTGTCGTGCGAACGGTGAGGCGGCCGGTTTCGTCTAGCTGATAGAATCCGCGGCTAAACTCAGTTCTGCCTTGGCGAGAGCGTAAGTTTTCCGTTGCAACCGCCTTGACTTTTAATGGTTGCCAGCCTTGTTCTCCCTGCATTTTTCGGATTGCTGGCTCAACGAAGTTGATGAACGACACCATTACGGCAACAGGGTTACCCGGTAAACCAAAAAATGGCTTACTGTTTATTTGGCCAAACGCAAGTGGGCGACCAGGGCGCATGTTGATACGCCAAAAGTCAATTTGTCCCAACTTTTCCAGAGCTAACTTAATGTAGTCCGCATCACCAACAGACACGCCACCAGATGTCATTACCATGTCTGCTTGCTGGGATGCTTGATCCAATGCTTCGATCATCTGTTGTTCATTGTCTTCCAGAATACCGAAATCCAAAATCTCACACCCGAGCTGTTCAAGCATACCCATAATGGTAAATCGGTTTGAGTCGAAGATTGAATTAGGCTTCTGCTTGGTTCCTGGCGCTTGCACTTCGTCACCGGTTGAGAAGACTGCGACTTTGAGTTTACGAAAGACACTTGCGTGCCCGAAACCAAGAGAGGCGATCATCCCCATTTCCGGAGAGGCAAGGCGAGTACCAGATTTAAAAACGTTACTGCCAATTTCCAGATCTTCACCAGCTTGACGAACGTTCTGACCTGCTTTTATGCCTGAAGCATTAAACGTTACCTTGTCACCAGTTTGTGTAGCCTGTTCGCGCATCACCACCGTGTCACCATTAACCGGTGTGGGTGCTCCCGTCATGATTTTAACCGCTTGCCCCATCTCCAACGGTTTATCGTAAGCATGGCCAGCGAGGACTTCAGCCATCACTTGATAGCTATCTCGTGCAAGATCGTCACTGCGAATAGCGTAACCGTCCATTGCCGAGTTTGTGTCTTGAGGCACATTAACCGGAGAAACGATATCATTGGCTAATACTCGTCCGTAGCTGCACTCGACTTCGCAGGCTTCAACGTCAGTCAGAGGATGAACTAACGACAGAATTTTCTCCTGGCCTTGTTCCACAGATAGGAAAGCAGGGGATAAGGTGTCACAACACGCTGCTTCTTTTTCTTTCGCTTTCGGTTGTTTAGCTGCATTGACATACTGAAGAACAAACTCTGCGATAGCATCCAGATCGTTTATGCTCATTTGTGGTAATTCGGATTCCAGCTCAACACTATCGGAGGCAATCGCAATAATGTTCTCGTCGTGAGGGTGAAGCCACGGCTTACCAACTTCCTCACGGTGAAGTTCAATTTTTGGAAAGGCGATATTTTTACAGCCTTCTACCAGAATGACGTCCAGTTGGTCTTCATCAAAACGAGTCAACAGGTATTCGAACTCTGCCTCAGCATCCGGAGTTTCAGTCATCAAAGCAAAACGATTTCGGGACGCGATCAACATTTGCGAAGCGCCAGCTTTGCGTAATCGATAGCTGTCTTTACCTGGCTTATCGACGTCAAAATTGTGGTGCGCGTGTTTTAACATACCGATACGTAAACCCGCGTCGGTCAGTTTTGGTAACAAGGCTTCCAGTAACGTGGTTTTACCAGTACCAGAGTAAGCGGCAAAACCAAGAATAGGGATATTTAGCGAGAGTTTCATGATTCTAATTGTCCAAATTGCGCCAGTTCTTGCGGAGTGTTTAAGTTGACGAAACAGTTTGGTGAGTCACTGAAATCAACGTAGCTGGTGTGACACTCTTTATAAAGCAAAATGATCTTTCTATCACCACGCTCCAAAAATGCCGTCAATTTTGGCAATACGCGTTTGTGATACATAGTGAAAACTGGTTGCTGGTGATCACCATCATGCGCGACCAAAATATCAGTGTCATCTTTGACTTCCTGACAAAAACGTTCAACTAAATCGGTATTAATTTGTGGGCTGTCACATGGAACAAATCCAACCCAATCCGTTTGGGCGTGCACTAATCCAGCATGAATGCCACCCATCGGGCCCGGATAATCTTTGAATTGGTCACTGAAGACGAAACCAAACTGACGGTATGCGTCTTGGTTTCGATTAGCATTGATTAAAATGCTTGGTGTTTGTGGTGATAGACGTTCAATGACATGTTTAATGAGTGGCTTCTGATTTAGCTCTATCAGGCCTTTATCTTTTCCACCCATGCGGCTGGCTTGACCACCAGCTAAGATGACCCAACTAGTTTGTGTTGGTTGAAGCATATGCATTCTCTTGGGAGTTTTCTTTTGGTATGACATATAACAGTGGTGACTCTACCAAAGTCTTGTTTTTAATCCACCACTGTTTTTTACATAAATCGGTTAGCGCGTTGGTTTGATGGCTCGTGATAACAATACTAGAGCCACGATTCAACAGATCTTTGGCCATCACGACTAATCGCTCGATCGATTCTGCGTCTAGTGAAGCACTTGGTTCATCCATCAATAAAATCGACGGCTTTAAGATCCATGCTCTTGCCATAGCAACACGCTGCTTTTCGCCACCTGACAATACAGAGATATGTTCATCGGCTAAGGTTTCCAAACCTACCATGCGCAGCGCGTTGATAACTTGCGCTCGCTTATCTTTTGCGTTGTCGTGCTGATATTTCATGCCATAAACAACGTTTTCGTAAACGCTGCCGTCAAATAGGTAAGGAGATTGGTGGAGATAAATGACGTCGACACGACCATTTCGGCGGGTCAGTTTCTTCAGCCAGGTATCTTTCGGCGCGGCTACAGTACCAGTTGATGCTTTTAACAGGCCAGCGAGGATTTTCAACAGTGTTGTTTTTCCGACGCCGTTATCGCCTTTTAGATAAATCGCATCGTTTGGTCCAATTGTTAGTTCGGGAATGTGGAACAGCACGCGCTCTTTAAAGCGCATGGACAATTGCTCGGCGGTAATTTTTATAGTCATAGTACGCCTCTACATAGAATAGAAAACGAGTCGATCATTAGCTTCATGTTCTGAGGTAGCCTTTGCCTCTCATACTCGATAGAAAGAAGTTTAGTGCTAATGCTAAGGATAGTAATACAATTCCTAATGCAACACCTTGCGCAAAAGCACCTTTACTACTTTCCATTGCGATTGCTGTCGGTATATTACGCGTCACGCCCATAATGTTGCCGCCCACCATCATCGAACAACCGACTTCTGTAACGATTCGTGAAAAGCCTGCAATGACGGCTGCAAGTAACGGAAATCGCGTTTCCCAAATCATGGTTGCGGCGACACGCGGAAGGGATACCCCCAAAGTAATCGACGTTTCAATCATACGACGGTCGCTCGACTGCAGAGCACCATGCATCATCGAAACTAACACTGGAAAACAGATCAACATCTGACCAAATATCATCGCTTTCTGCGTAAACAGCATTTGCCAGCCACCCCAAGGGCCAGCTCTCGATAAAAGCATGTACAGCAATAAACCGATGACGACGGTTGGCACGGCTTGAAGCGTATTGACGATCGACAGTAAAAACCATTTACCACGAAAATCGGTGTACGCGAGCGCAAAGGACATCAGAATCGCCGGCAATACCACTAAAGATATTGCCGTAATAGAAACGCTAAAGGAGACCGCGACGATCTCCCAAAGCTCAGCATCGAAATTCACCAGCAGCTTCAGTGCTTCTAGTGTTGTTTCAGCAAGATCCATAATGCGCTATTTACTTTCCGCATTCGCCACAAACAGCGGTTTGCCGTTGAGACGAAAGCTGTTAATTAGTTCCTGCCCATGTTGGTTAACCAGCCAATCACTGAATACTTTAGCGCCTTTATGATTAATGGTTGGGTAACGTTCAGGGTTGACTAAGATCACCTGATAAGGGTTAAACAGCATTTCATCCCCTTGGAACAGGATCTCCAGATCCAATTTGTTTTGGTATGCCAACCAAGTACCTCGGTCTGTCATTGTGTAGCCTTGCATTTCTGATGCCATGTTCAGAGTAGGGCCCATGCCTTGGCCTACACTGCGGTAGCCACCAAAGTTTGGTTCAATTTTTGTTTGCGCCCAAAACCCCATCTCTTTCTTATGTGTGCCAGAATCATCTCCACGAGAAATAAAAGTGGCATCTTTATTTGCGATTTCTTTAAACACATCAAGAACGGTTTCGTCATCTTTGATCTCAGCTGGATCGGCTTTAGGGCCAACAATCACAAAATCGTTGTACATTAGCTTACGCGGCTGAACTCCGTATCCTTTCTCTACGAATAGGCCTTCTGCTTTAGGCGCGTGAGTCATCACCAAATCTACATCGCCATTTTCACCCATTTTGAGTGCTTTGCCGGTACCCGCAGCAATTATGTCGACTTTATAGCCCGTCTCTTTTTCGAATTCTGGAAGCAGGTAATCCAGCAGTCCAGAGTGGTAAGTGCTGGTAGTGGTTGCTAAGCGAATGTGTTCGCCATCTTGAGAGGAAAAAGCAGAGGAACTTACTAGTGTGATTGACGTTGCTGCCAAAGTTAGGGCAATTTTTTTCATTTTTATTTGTTTCCTTTCCAATGATGATTCGGTTTCTTTTACGTTTAACGCGTTAGAAGTTCCAAAGCGATCTTGATTGCTCAAATCACAAGCCTTCCTTGAGAGTCAGACTCAAAGAGTCCAACATATTGGCGACTTGGATACCCCTTATAGCAAACAAGATGCCAACAATATTCAACCTGAAATTGTTCTATTTATGCGCCATTTCATAGACTTGTTTGCATAAATTTTCTCACTGGTACAAAATGTCTCAGTTATTGAGGAGGGTACCCCTGTAGCGTTGGTACACTCTGTCCCACCTGAAACCGTCTGGGGTAAATATGTCTGTGCAACCCAATATTAGTACAAAGCAACAATATAACGCCTTTTCTGTGCTGGTCGTTGATGACGAATCAGGCATGCAAGCCATTTTAAAAAAAGCATTGGGTAAACTCTTTTCTCAGGTTGATACGGCTGGCTGCATTGAAGAAGCAGAGCAACTAAGAAGCTCGCGCCATTATGATTTGATTCTACTCGACATTAATTTGCCCGGCCGCTCGGGAATAGAGTGGGAGGAAGCGTTTACCGATGATGAAAAAAGAGCAGATGTCATATTCATGACCGGCTATGCCGATCTTGAAACCGCGATTCGTGCACTACAGCTTGGGGCTTCAGATTTTATTCTCAAACCTTTCAATCTCGATCAAATGCTTAAATCAGTAACCCGTTGTATGGATCGTCGATTGAATGAGCGTATGCAATATGCGATGAAACGTGATTATCAACGTTACAACAGCTCGGCAATCATAGGTGGCTCAGAGAAAACACGTCAGCTTAAGTTACTTATTAACCAGTTTGCACCATCACGTGCATCGGTATTAATTGAAGGGGAGTCGGGCACAGGGAAAGAGTTAGTTGCTCGTGGTATCCACCAGGCGAGCGGCAGAAGTGGCCCATTCGTACCCGTCAACTGCGCAGCGATAGCGCCAGAGCTATTAGAAAGTGAACTTTTTGGTCATACTTCCGGCGCGTTCACCGGTGCGAAAAAATCGCGTGAAGGTTTATTTAGAGTGGCCAATGGCGGAACGCTTTTCCTTGATGAAATCGGTGAAATGCCATTGTCGATGCAAGCATCACTTTTACGTGTGTTAGAGCAGCGTACAATCAGGCCAGTTGGCTCAGAGAAAGAAATAAGCATCGATGTCCGTGTTGTCGCCGCAACTAACCGAAATTTGCAGGAGGAAGTGAATCAGGGTAACTTCCGTAGCGATTTGTATTACCGCCTTAACGTCCTAAAGATTGAAGTGTGCCCACTTCGAGAGCGTAAAAGTGATCTCTTTGAGCTCATCCCTTTCTTCAGCAACATGTTAACCCGCGAGTTAGGAATGCCCGCCCCTAAGTGGGCGCATGAAGATATGGAAGCGATGAGCGAATACGATTGGCCAGGTAACATTCGTGAGTTAAAAAACCTGATTGAACGTTGCATCTTATTAGGTAAGCCGCCTGCTCATCATTGGCGAGAAGTAAACGGCTCGCACACCTTGCCAAATGTTTCTATGACCGTTTCACATACAGCCGAGCTTCCAACGCTTAAGGAAAGTAACGAGTTTTTAGGCGACGGTTATCCCAATAGCTGGACGCTTAAGGAAGTTGAAAAAGCGCACATTCAACAGGTGGTCACTCTACACGATGGTAACAAATCAGCGGCAGCGCGTGATTTAGGCGTGGCGCGCAAAACATTAGAGCGTAAGTATAAAGAGTGGGACGCAGAGGGTGAGGAATATGCCAACTGAGTGGCAGCAACACAAAGGATTATCTAAGTGGACGCACCGGTTTAAAAGCATGGTGCGTTATCGGTTGTTAATTCTGACGTCAGCGCCTATCTTTATGACGCTGCTTGCGTTGATTGCCATCACCATTTATTGGTCTATTCAATACACGTGGCAGAATGCGCTGCTTGATGTTTCCGAACGCTTGGGGGTTGCAGAAAATAGTGTCGAGCTGTTGCAACAAAAGCAAGCTAACTACGTTAGGGCGTTCGCAGATTCTTATGATTTTCACAACCGTATCAATCAAAATACGCCAGCGGAAGAGCTCCAGGCTTGGGTCTCGACTCAGAAGCATCGTTACGGGTTAGATTTTCTCTCTTTCCAACACATGAACTCAGTAGAAGACAAATTCCGCTTTATGGATTTGACTAAGCGGGAGTCGTTCTTCGATATATTGAATAAAGAAGAACTGGATCAACTTGACCCTGAACTGGCTAAACGGGCAGAGGTGCCTATCGTGAGCGAAGACAGTGGAACGGAAAACCGCGGGTTAGTAAGCCGAACGGTTATTCCTGTGTATAGTCGTTCTAACGATTTAATCGGCTTCTTGGACGGAGGATTACTCCTCAACAACAGTACCGTGTTGGTAGACCAGATCCGCGACCTGATTTATCCCAATGTAAATGACCGATTACGACCAGTGGGTACCCTGACACTGTTTCTGTCTGATTTACGTGTGAGCACCAACGTACCACTAGATAGTGAGCATCGTCTTGGCAGAGCGATTGGCACCAAAGTGAGTAACGAAGTGTCTGAGCAAGTGCTAAGCAAAGGTGAGATGTGGGTAGGCCGGGCTTTCGTCTATGACGCTTGGTATATCACGGCTTACCAGCCCATTAAAGACCAGTATGATAACGTGATTGGCATGCTATATACCGGGTATTTAATGTGGCCATTTGTGAAAGCGTATATGACGAACATCGCGGAAGTCAGTCTTATAACCCTGATGCTGCTTCTGATATCCGGAGTGATGGTGTATCGAGGTTCCCGCGATTTATTCCGACCAATTGAACGTATTCATAAGGTTGTAAAGCTGGTTCAACTGGGTAAAGAAAAGCGTATTGGACCTTTAGGGCTAAATGACGATCATGAGCTGGCACAATTGGCGAAGCAGTTCGATAACATGCTGGACGCACTGCAAGAACGAAAGATAGAGCTGAAGAATGCAGCCGCACAGTTAGAGTGTAAAGTTCAAGAACGTACGGCCAGTCTACGAGAAAAGACCCAAGAGCTAGAGTTACACATTCAGCTACTGAATCAAACCCGGGACAAATTGGTGGTTCATGAAAAGCTCTCTGCCCTCGGAGAACTTACTGCGGGCATTGCCCACGAAATCAATAACCCAACGGCGGTGATCCTCGGCAATATCGAACTCATTCATTTTGAACTTGGTGAGGATGCGAGTCGGGTTCAAGAAGAAATTGACGCCATTCACGTGCAAATTGATCGCATTAGAAACATCACCCGTAGTTTGTTGCAATACAGCCGACAGGGTGGCGTACAAGATGAGATCACCTGGCAGCATGTCAACCCGATCATCGATGAGAGTATTACCTTGGTTAAAACGGGAACGAAGAAGCGTGACGTTGAATTTGTTACCGACCTCCATGCTCATACTTCAGTCGAAATTAATCGCCACCATTTACTACAGATTTTGGTTAACTTACAGATGAATGCGATTCACGCCATGAACGGTAAAGGTAAGTTGGTCGTAACCAGCGATGACTGGATGGAAGGTAACGAGATCAGAGGTGCGGTTATCCACGTTGCAGACGAGGGCTGTGGTATCAAGCCAGAAAACGTGAGTCGTATTTTCTCTCCTTTCTACACAACTAAGCGTGATGGCACGGGCTTGGGGCTTTCTGTGTCTCAAAGTATTCTTAGCCAAACGGGTGGGGAGCTAAAAGTGGAGTCCGAGTGGGGCAAAGGCAGTGTATTCAGTATTTATCTGCCCAAAAAAGCTGATTTAATGCTCGAGGTCACCAACATCGCTTAATCAGTACTGATTACTTACCGTTATATGCATAAATCAAAGGTGTTCTGAATAATTAATAAAAACAAAACTTGCAGTGTGTAGCCTTAACAAGTACCGTTGCCCGGTTTTTATAAATACACTCAAATTGCTAAGGTAAAGGTTTTGATCTCCACAGCGAATATTACTCAACAATTCGGCGCTAAGCCGCTATTCGAAAACATCTCAGTTAAGTTCGGCGAAGGTAACCGCTACGGCTTAATTGGCGCTAACGGTTGTGGTAAGTCAACCTTTATGAAAATCCTCAGCGGCGAGCTTGAGCAAACCAGTGGTAACGTAAGTTACGACCCAAACGAGCGTGTTGCAAAACTGAATCAGGATCAGTTCGCATACGAAGAGTTCACGGTTATCGATACGGTAATTATGGGCCACAAAGAGTTGTGGGAAGTAAAGAAAGAGCGTGACCGCATTTACTCTCTTGCTGAGATGAGTGAAGAGGACGGCATGAAAGTCGCTGACCTTGAAGTTCAGTTTGCGGAAATGGACGGCTACATGGCAGAAGCAAAAGCCGGTGAGCTACTTCTTGCTGTGGGCATCCCAATGGAACAGCACTTCGGCCTGATGAGCGAAGTCGCTCCAGGCTGGAAACTTCGTGTGCTTCTAGCACAGGTTCTGTTTGCTGACCCAGATATCATGCTGCTTGACGAACCGACCAACAACTTGGATATGGACACTATCCGTTGGTTGGAAGATACGCTTAATGCGCGTAACTGCACCATGATCATCATCTCGCACGACCGCCACTTCTTAAACTCAGTATGTACCCATATGGCTGACTTGGATTACGGTGAGCTGCGTGTTTATCCTGGTAACTACGACGAGTACATGACCGCGGCTTCGCAAGTTCGCGAACGTCTGCTAAGCGACAACGCGAAGAAAAAAGCGCAAATCGCTGAGCTACAAACCTTCGTTGCACGTTTCTCTGCAAACGCATCGAAAGCAAAACAAGCAACGTCACGTGCTAAGCAAATTGATAAGATCAAACTGGATGAAGTTAAGGCGTCTAGCCGTCAAAACCCATTCATTCGTTTTGAACAATCTAAAGAGCTATTCCGTAACGCTCTGATTGTTGAAAACTTCAGCCAAGGCTTTGAACACGACCTGTTTTCAAACTTTAACGCTATCTTTGAAGTAGGTGAGCGAGTTGCGATTATCGGTGAAAACGGTGTGGGTAAAACAACACTGTTGAACACGTTGGCTGGTGTTCTTGAACCACGTACAGGCATGTACAAATGGTCTGAGAACTCAAACATTGGTTACTACGCGCAAGACCACGCGCATGATTTTGCAGAAGACTTAAACTTGACAGACTGGATGGGTCAATGGCGTCAGGAAGGTGATGACGAACAAGTAGTGCGTAGTTTCCTTGGTCGTATGCTGTTTGGCCAGGATGACATCAAGAAGTCGGTAAAAGTGCTATCAGGTGGTGAGCAGGGCCGTATGTTACTTGGTAAGATCATGATGCACAAACCAAACATGTTGCTAATGGACGAACCAACAAACCACATGGATATGGAATCCATCGAATCTCTAAACACGGCACTAGAACAGTACAAAGGCACCTTGTTCTTCGTATCTCATGACCGTGTATTTGTTGACTCGCTGGCTACGCGTATTCTTGAAATTCGTGACGGTAAAATCACAGACTTCAAAGGCACTTACTCTGAGTACCTAAAGTCGCGTGGTATTGACGGCTAATACAACGTCTAAAGCGAACCTTTAAACACTAAAAAGACCTCACAAAGAGGTCTTTTTTTACGTTTGTATGTCTAATCCTTAAATTGACCGGTTAGGTAAGCATAAATCCCAACCACAGCGAATGTAATAATCATCGAAACCATGATGCCACTTGGAGTAAGCAAAAAGTTCCAAAGCTGGTCATTGTTCATAGTTCACATCCTTTGTGAATAAACGGTATTAGCGATACTAATCGCAGTAAATATTGGCAATAAAAATACCCAATCACATATTGGCTGCGATCCATGTAAGTTTACACCAAACTTTGCGTTTGCGAATTATTCGTTATTACTGCCTTTTACATCAAACTGAATTTTTTCCGCGCCAGTGAACACTTGGAAACGCAACCCTTTTGCACGTGCGATCGTGGTAATACCGTATTGTCTGGCGAGATCTAACCCCATCTGGGTCACACCAGAGCGAGAAAGAAGAACAGGGATGCCCATTTGAGCCACTTTAATCACCATCTCGGATGTAAGGCGCCCTGTTGTATAGAATATTTTGTCATCGCCCGTTTCCTGATTTAACCACATCTCTCCGGCAAGCGTATCAACTGCGTTGTGACGGCCAACATCTTCCACAAACGACAGCACTTCGTTCCCTTTACAAATTGCACATCCATGCACCGCACCTGCTTTTCGGTATGTATCGTTGTAATGTGTCAATGCTTCAAGCGTTGCATAGATTTCTGACTGTTTAAGCGGTACTTGCGGAACCTGATAGTTCTCTAATTGTTTCATCACGTTTCCGTACATGGTGCCTTGGCCACAACCTGAGGTGACGGTTTTCTTTTTCAATGCGCCTTCTAGATGCTCGGTATTTTCTTTAGTGATCACTGCTGCCGAATGCGTTTCCCAATCAATAATGACTGACTCTATCGCTTCCGGATCAGATAAGAAGCTTTGATTCTTTAAGTAGCCCAAGACTAAGGCGTCTGGACGGGAGCCTATCGTCATCAGCGTCACAATTTCTTTCCAGTTCAGCATTACGGTAAGAGGTCTTTCGCAGGCAATCTGTTTCGTCAGCTTTTCACCATATTCGTCGTATACATCGACTTCGATAGTCTGCAGGGGATTTTCACTGGTTTTAATAATATTTGGTTTTACCACAGTCTTGTCCTGTTCAGGGAAGGAGCTACTCGCTCACAAGGGTTCTTCTGTTTAATAAGAGGTTGAATAGCAAATCTCATTCCAACATAGCGTTTGAGGAAAAAAATGCGAGTGATTCACTCTGCTTAATACAAAAATTGAGAGTTCGCAGGAATGACACATGCAACCCATTGAGTTTCGACTAATTTAGTATTTATATCTATCGCTTCTCTTAGTAGTACAGCGGTTAATTTGGCGCGTTTATTGCTTCATAAACCTAACGTGGTTTGAAAGCATAGGTCAGAATGTCCTTTTCGCCAATCAAATCAAATAAAGCAAGTTGGGTGAGTTATGTCGGACAATAATAAAGAGTTAGAAAACATATATGAGAAAACCGAAGATTCATGGCCTATCGGCGTAGAACTGGTTGAGCATGAAATAATTACAGGAGCCTGGGTAACCACCCAATGGCAACTAACACAATTTGTACTGACGCCTAATAATGAAGACACCACCGATATTTGTCTTCTCCAATTACACAGAGATGAACGTACTGATTACCGATTTAACCTTAGCTCTCAAACCCCAAAACTCTTTCTCGTTATGGATAACCTAGACTCCAATGAGAAGCCAGCGATACAGCTTCTCACTGCCTCTCAAGCCGTAGCTGCTCGATATATGGATGGAGACAATTTAGTTTTATCTAATGACATGCCATTACCGGTACAAGCGTGGATGGAGGCCTTTATCGGACGCCATGGAGAAATGCTAGAGTTGAAAGGTAAGAAGCGCAAAGGAGCGGGTAGAGCAAATGGCAACTAGTCATGATTTTTTAAGCCGTTGGTCAAAACGTAAGTTAGAAGAACCTCAAAGCACTCACGAAGACGCCGAACTCAGTGACGAGACAAATACGGATGCGGTAGAAAGTCCTTCTACTAATAGTGTCTCTGGAAAATATTTGTCTGAAGAGAACTCGGCGACAGAGGAAAGCGAAACGGCTGTTAACGTTGACGAGCAAAAAACCGAAGGGATGTCGATTGCGAACCTATTGGTTTCAGAAGCGTCAGAAAGCGTAAAAAAAGCCGCTTTGCGCAAACTGTTTTTATCAGAAGAGTTCAATGTCCGAGACGGGTTAGACGATTACGATGACGATTACAGTAATTTGAAGTCACTTTCAGAAGGTGTAGCAGAATCACTGCGAGACTGGGTGAAAGATAAAACTGAAGAAGACGCAACAATTGAAGACAATGAGGTGGCTGTGGTTCAAACAGAGGCTTCAGATGCTGATGAAAATGAGCAAGAAATCGTCGAACCTTCTCAAAATGAATCCGAACTGTATAAACATACAGTGGTAGATAAAAATGGCACTTCAGAGTCAGAATCGATATCAGAGCAAGTAGGACAAAATATACCACACAATAAATAGGTACATTTTGACTAAACACTTAAATGGCCGGGTGGGACATATTGTCTCATTCGGCTTTTTTGTTACATGAAACCAATCAAAAACCTAATAAGCCATTGAAAATAAACAAAATTAAAATTGGCATGACGATTGCTAATTGAGTGGTATTACCAATCTTCTTGTAAATGTATCGATTGACTGAGTTTTGCTATGAGCCCTGATGCTCCATACAAAACAGCTTATGTATAAGTTAATCAGCAGAATCTACCGCGCTAACTACAATGAAAGATGGAAGATTATCCATGTTGATAAATGGAAACGAGCAATGTTGAAACAACTATTAGAACAAACGACTTCCAGTAACGGTAAAGCAAGGCTATTTGCTTTTGAAAATACCATCGAGTTGACAAACCTGATCCCACCGACGGTGAGCTACGAAAGTGGCGGTAACACCTTAATTGTCGGTCCGACTGCGATCATTGAAAGTGCTGCTGCTCAATTATCACAAATGAACAGCCTTACGTTGCTGTCTACTGACGGAGAAAAGGGAACCCATAGTGCGCTTTACTATGCAAACTCAGTCCAGGTTTCTGGTTTCCTAGGTACATTTGAAGTACTTATTGAAAATAATGGTTCGACAAACAATCTAGCTAAAGTGGCGATTAATACGGATTGTTTTGACGTCGTTCTCGATCTTTGCCTTAACAGCTGTATGTCTGAAGAAGTACCTGCTCCGGGTTATTACCCAGTCGGTCGCGGTTACCCAAAACTGGCAGAAGCGTTGGAAGAAATTCCTACATTGATGGGGACATTTGATAAGCCGAAGTTTTTCCGCTTAGATACCGACTTGTGTGCGCACAGTTCTCGAGGCGTAAAAGGTTGTGAGCGTTGTGTTGATGCCTGTCCGGCGGGGGCGCTATCCAGTGAAGGTAGTCCGAAAACTGGGCATCGTATCGAAATAAACCCGTACCTGTGTCAGGGGGTCGGGACCTGTGCAACAGCATGTCCTACAGAAGCGATTCATTACGCACTCCCAAATCCAGAAGATACGCAAAAATTCATCGAACGTACGTTAGCCAATTATGAAAAAGCAGGTGGTGTCGATCCTATCGTGCTGATTTGTAGTTCACGCCATGAAACATACAACGTGATGGCTTTAAAAGCGCTTCCAGATAACGTCATTCCAATTGTGGTTGAAGAGCTTCCGTCTGTTGGTATCGATACGTGGTTTGCCGCGCTAGTAAATGGTGCGACCCAAGTTCTGTTTGCAGCTTCACGTTTTATGCCTCCAACTATTCTACGCGTACTCAATAGTGAAGTCGGTATTGCACAAGAGTTTTTAGATCAACTAGGTATTGCAAAAGAAACCATCGATATCCTGTATTTGGAGTCTCTGCGTGAGGGGGCACCGGCACTGTGTACGGATTCCTTCGACTTAGCGGTAGGAGAACTACAAGGTAATAAACGTCAGCGTCTTTTTACTGCGCTGGATGCGTTATCTGCATCGCGTATCCCTGTCGATAATGTCGTTGAATTACCGGGCAATGCGCCTTATGGCTCGGTTTCTTGTGAAAGTAAAGATTGTACCTTGTGCATGAGCTGTGTTGCTGTGTGTCCGACTCGCGCATTACATACTGATGGCCAGTCTCCATCACTTAAATTTATTGAACAAGATTGTATTCAATGTGGCTTATGTGAAAAAGCATGTCCAGAAAATGTACTTACGTTAACGTCTCGTATGAACTGGGTAAAAGAAGACCGTCAGAAAGCAGTCGTAATTCACCAAGAGAAAGCGGCGGAGTGTCTTCGTTGCCACAAACCTTTCGCACCTCAATCCATGATCGACATGCTGCAAAACAAGCTGCGTGGACATTCTCATTTTACTGATGAAGCCGCTATCAACCGTATCGCAATGTGTGAAGACTGCCGCGTGGCCGATATGTTTGAGTCGATGGCCTCTGACCCATTGCAACAACTCAAGTATTAGGAGCTCACAGTGGAAAAGCAGCAAGAACAAACACTGAGAACAGAAATATACCTGATCTTATCCGCGCTTTTTCGTAGTGCGCCAACGGAAGAGATGCTTGAGTTTCTGAAATCTCTGGAAGTGGAACCTTCAGCGAGTGCGATGCAGCAAGCATGGCTTGCACTTCAGCTAGCGGCTGAAAAAGCCGAGCGAGAAGCGATTGAAGATGAATATCAAGATCTCTTTATCGGTATTGGTCGTGGTGAAGTCGTTCCATTCGGATCATGGCACCGTACAGGTTCAATGATGGAAAAGCCGCTAGCGGATATTCGCCACGATTTAGATTTACTGGGCATTGAGCGCGCTGAAAACGTGAAAGAACCAGAAGATCACATTTCAGCACTTTGTGAAGTGATGGCCATGCTGACTGATGAAGAAGAGGGCTTGCAACAAGCCGTGTTTAACAAACATCTCGCCCCTTGGTTTAACGCATTCACTCGCCAGTTAGAAAATGCAGAAAGTGCAAACTTCTATAAACCAGCTGCTCAGCTTTGCAACGCATTTCTAACGCTTGAGCAGGTGCGGTTTAGCGAGAATACAAAGAGCAGTAAAGCCAAATTAAAAATTGATGTGAAAAACGTCACTGATTACGAGTAATCAAGCAGTACAAAGTCATATTGATAGAGAGGCATGATCCTCCAAAGATCTACCGGAAGGTAAGGAAGCAATGATGAAAGATAATAAAGAAATAAACTCAAGCCGTAGGGAGCTATTAAAAGGCTTCACAACCGCTGCCGTTGCTGGTGCTGTCGTCGCTGGAACCACGAAAGTGGCAAACGCGTCGGAAACGGTTGAGTCTTCTGAAAAAGACGTGAAGAAGAAAGGGTACCGTGAAACTCAACACATTCGTGATTACTACGACACACTTTAGGAGGTAAGAGATGAAACTTGTCAAACGCTCCGACAGTGTGAGCAAAGAAACCAACCAGCTTGGCGTTTCGCGTCGCGCATTTATGAAAAACACCTCATTTGCTGCTGGTGGTGCGGTTGTCGGTGCAAGTCTGTTTGCTCCGGGAATGATGAAAAAAGCGCAAGCGAAAACGGTCGACCCTGAAGCGAAAACCGAAGTGAAACGCACGATCTGTTCTCACTGTTCGGTCGGCTGCGGTATTTATGCGGAAGTGCAAAACGGGGTTTGGACTGGGCAGGAACCTGCGTTCGACCACCCATTTAATGCTGGTGGACACTGTGCCAAGGGCGCGGCTCTGCGCGAACACGGCCATGGGGAACGCCGTCTTAAATACCCAATGAAGCTTGAAAACGGTAAGTGGAAAAAGCTGTCTTGGGACGAAGCAATTGAAGAAATCGGCACCAAGGTACTGGATATTCGTAAAGAATCCGGCCCTGATTCTGTTTACTTCTTAGGTAGTGCGAAGCACAGTAACGAACAGGCATACCTATTCCGTAAAATGGCATCACTTTGGGGTACCAATAACGTTGACCACCAAGCGCGTATCTGTCACTCGACCACGGTAGCGGGTGTGGCAAACACCTGGGGCTACGGTGCAATGACAAACTCTTTCAATGATATGCATAACTGTAAGTCTATGCTGTTCATTGGCTCTAACCCAGCAGAAGCCCATCCAGTTGCGATGCAACACATTCTGATCGCAAAAGAGAAAAACAACTGTAAGATCGTGGTGGCGGATCCTCGTCGTACTCGTACTGCTGCAAAATCCGATCACTATGTCTCTCTGCGTCCCGGTTCAGATGTCGCTTTCATTTGGGGTGTTCTGTGGCATGTCTTTGAAAACCAATGGGAAGACAAAGAATTTATCCGTCAGCGTGTGTTTGGTATGGATGAAATCCGTGCAGAAGTCGCGAAATGGACACCAGCAGAAGTTGAACGCGTATCAGGCGTAAGCGAAGAAGACGTTTACCAGACTGCAAAACTACTATCTGAAAACCGCCCGGGTTGTGTTGTATGGTGTATGGGTGGTACTCAGCATACCACGGGTAACAATAACACTCGTGCGTACTGTGTACTAGAGCTTGCGCTAGGCAACATTGGTAAATCTGGTGGCGGTGCCAACATTTTCCGTGGTCACGATAACGTACAGGGTGCAACAGACCTTGGTGTTCTTGCTGATACATTGCCAGGCTATTATGGTCTTTCTGAAGGTTCTTGGCGCCACTGGTCAAAAGTTTGGGACATCGATTACGAGTGGATTAAAGCCCGCTTTGACGACAACGAGTATGGCGGTCAAAAACCGATGCACAGCGCCGGTATTCCTGTATCTCGTTGGATCGACGGTGTGTTAGAAGACAAAGACAACATTCGTCAGCGTGAAAACATTCGTGCCATGTTCTACTGGGGACACGCCGTGAACTCTCAAACACGTGGTGTTGAGATGAAAAAGGCGATGCAAAAACTGGATATGATGGTTATTGTTGACCCATACCCAACCGTTGCAGCGGTAATGAACGATCGTACTGATGGTGTTTACCTGCTTCCTGCTACAACCCAATTCGAGACTTACGGCAGTGTTACGGCATCTAACCGTTCTTTGCAGTGGCGCGATCAGGTTGTCGAACCTTTGTTTGAGTCAAAACCTGACCACGAAATCATGTACCTGTTGTCGAAAAAGCTTGGCTTCGACGATCTACTTTTCAAAAACATTCGTGTAGAAAACAACCAGCCTCTGATTGAAGATCTGACCCGTGAGTTCAACAAAGGTATGTGGACCATCGGTTATACAGGTCAGAGTCCAGAGCGCCTCAAAGCGCACCAGCAAAACTGGCACACATTCCATAAAACCACGCTTGAAGCAGAGGGCGGACCAATTAATGGTGAAACCTACGGTCTACCTTGGCCATGTTGGGGCACGCCAGAGATGGGGCACCCGGGTACTCACATCCTGTACGATACTTCTAAGACCGTTGCCGAAGGTGGTGGTAACTTCCGCACACGCTTTGGTGTGGAGTTTGAAGGTAAAAACCTGCTAGCGGAAGACAGCTACTCGAAAGGCAGTGAGATCAAAGATGGTTATCCTGAATTTACTGATAAGTTGTTAAAACAACTGGGATGGTGGGACGACCTGACAGCCGAAGAGAAAGTCGCGGCAGAAGGCAAAAACTGGAAGACCGACTTGTCTGGTGGTATTCAGCGTGTAGCTATCGCGCACGGTTGTATCCCATTTGGTAACGCAAAAGCACGTGCAATAGTTTGGACATTCCCAGACCGCGTACCCTTGCACCGTGAACCGCTCTACACCCCTAGACGTGACCTTGTAACGGATTATCCAACTTGGGAAGACAAAGAGGCGATTTTCCGTGTTCCAACGTTATACAAATCTATTCAAGAACAAGACAAATCTGGCGAGTACCCGATTGTTCTGACTTCTGGTCGCTTGGTTGAATACGAAGGCGGCGGTGATGAAACTCGTTCAAACCCTTGGTTGGCGGAGCTTCAACAAGAGATGTTCGTCGAAGTGAACCCGAGAGACGCCAACGATCTTGGCTTTAAAGATGGTGATGATGTTTGGGTTGAAGGTGCGGAGAAAGGCCGAATCAAGGTAAAAGCGATGGTTACTCGTCGTGTGAAACCGGGACTGGCGTTCATTCCGTTCCACTTTGGTGGTGAATTTGAAGGTGAAGATCTTCGCTCTAAATACCCTGAAGGTACACAACCATATGTAAGCGGTGAATCTGCCAACACAGCAACCACTTACGGCTACGACCCGGTTACCCTGATGCAGGAATCCAAAGTAACCCTATGTAACATTCGTAAAGCGTAAGGAGTCTGACAATGGCACGAATGAAATTCCTATGTGACACTAAGCGCTGTATCGAGTGTAACGGCTGTGTTACTGCATGTAAGAACGAAAATGACGATGCTCTAGAATGGGGCATACAGCGTCGCCGAGTCGTAACACTTAATGATGGTGAAGCAGGAGAAAACTCGATTTCCGTAGCTTGTATGCACTGTACCGACGCACCTTGTATGGCGGTGTGTCCTGCCGATTGTTTTGAGTACACTGAAGATGGCATCGTACTTCACAACAAAGATCTGTGTATCGGCTGTGGTTACTGCCTGTTTGCGTGTCCGTTTGGTGCGCCTCAGTTCCCTAAACAAGAAGCGTTTGGTGAGCGTGGCAAAATGGACAAGTGTACCTTCTGCGCTGGCGGTCCTGAAACTGAACCTGGTTCGGTTGAAGAACGCCATAAATATGGTGCAAACCGTATTGCAGAAGGCAAGCTACCTATGTGTGCATCACTGTGTTCAACAAAAGCCTTGTTGGCAGGTGATGCAGAGAAAGTCTCTGATATTTTCCGTCAGCGAGTTGTAGAGCGCGGCGCTAAGAATGCAGGTTGGACAGACGGAAATGATCTTTCTTACGATGCAACTAAAAGCTAAGTAAGGAGAGACACATGTTAAACACTTTAAAGCGTGCGTCTCTGGTAATGCTGTCAATTATGACAGCATTACTGCTGACTTTCTCAATGCCAGCGTCCGCAGAAGAGCAATCTTCCAAAGTCGTGCAGCAGGAGATGACACAACTAGCAGGGGCGGACTATTGGCGTCAGGTGAGACAGGGGGAATCAGGTTATACCACCTCCCAATCACCAGAGCATGGTGTGCTAATCAGTAAACCCGGCGAAACCTGGTACATCCTGAAAGAAAAATGGATGTCTCCAGCGGGTGCCATCGCTATTTTCGGTAGTATCGCGATGGTTGTGTTGGCTTATGTCTTTGTTGGGCCACTGATGCTAAGTAAGCCTCGCACAGGCAAAAAGATTAAGCGCTGGTCTCGACTGGATCGTGCACTTCACTGGAGTATGGCGTTTACCTTTCTCACTCTGGCGTTCAGTGGTTTGATGCTCGTCTACGGGAAACACTTCCTGAAGCCATACGTGCCTAGTGAGTTCTGGGGTTTCATCGTGATGCTGGCGAAGCAATACCACAACTATGTGGGACCGCTGTTCTTTGTCTTGCTGATGTTAATTCTGCTGAAATGGTGGCGTAAATCAGTCCCTAACATGACGGACGTACGTTGGTTCATGAAAATGGGCGGGATGGTTGGTAAACACAAAGGTACTCATCCATCAGCAGGCTTCTCAAATGGTGGTGAGAAAGCGGTTTACTGGTTGCTCATTTTTGTCGGTGCAATCGCTGCAGCAAGTGGTTTGGTTTTGGATTTCCCAATTTTTGATCAAACCCGCCGTGATATGGAGTTGTCTAATCTTATTCACGCAGTTTCGGCGCTTATTCTTATCTGTGGTTTTGTTTTCCACATCTATATCGGCCTGTTCGGTATGGAAGGGGCATTAGAAGGCATGGTAACGGGTGAGGTTGACGAAACATGGGCGAAAGAGCACCACGATCTCTGGTATGAAGAAGTCAAATCTCAAGAAGCAATGGGAGAATCAGACGAGGTTAACGCTACAGACAAAGGAGCGAAAGCGAATGAACAAACATCATAACGGGATTTGGGTAGCGTATATCCTGAGTTGCTTTACCCCGTTCACGTTTTTGATCTCAGGCGTTGTCGCTATTATCTATGCTGGCTATCGTTTGGACAAAGGTGAAGACAGTGATGTAGTTATCTCGCACTACTATGGGTTAATTCGTACTTTCTTCCTGTACCTCACGTTCTTTGTTGTCTTAATCGTTACCGTTGCTACCACGAATGGTGTGTTAAAAGGGGTCAGTGACTATTGGGTGCGCAGCACACTGTTAGATAACATCGCTTATGTTATTCCTTACATAGGCAGTGTGTTTGCTGTCGTCGCGATAGGCGTCTGGCTGTGGAGAATGATCCAAGGTATGCATCAATTACGTAATAACAAGCCGCACAGACCTTCTACAGGTCCTAACTTGTAAAACATCGACGACTTTAAACAAAACCGCCTAAACAGGCGGTTTTTTTATTGGGTCATTCATCACTAATAAAGATGCACCCGTTGGCAAAGTGAAATCTCAGTTGCATATAAATGTACATTTAATTAACAAAATGGTGCGCATTAATTTGGTGCAGTTAGCTATTTTTGGTGCATGTTATTGTGCGTTCGACTGTGCCTGAAATCATTCACAAAAACCAGCCGCACAATAAAAACAACGACTTAGTCTAATCTCATTAAACAAGGAAACTATTGGAACACTAATTGCTTTGTTAGACGCTTTACAAATTTGATTCACCATTTTGGTGATGGTTGATTTTCATTGCACAGGATAAGTGCGCACAACACTAACGGAGACAATCATAATGAGTGTAACAGCCGATCAGGTACATGGCGTTGTACAAACTCTCACACAAAGTTCCGACACTCTATTCTTACTGCTTGGTGCCATCATGGTTTTTTTGATGCACTCCGGTTTTGCTTTTCTTGAAGTAGGGACCGTACGCCAAAAGAACCAAGTTAACGCATTGGTTAAAATTTTGGCCGATTTTGGTGTTTCTGCCATCGCCTATTTCTTCATTGGTTATTGGATCGCGTATGGCGGTACTTTCTTTGCCGATGCGCAGACACTGTCTCAAGGTAATGGATATGAGCTTGTTAAGTTCTTTTTCTTACTAACGTTCGCTGCTGCTATACCTGCGATCGTCTCTGGCGGAATTGCCGAGCGTGCTCGCTTTTATCCTATCCTCATTGCGACATTTTTTACAGTAGGAATTGTTTACCCACTGTTTGAAGGCATCATTTGGAACGGTAATTTTGGTATCCAAGATTGGTTTGAAGCAAGTTTTGGCTTTGGCTTCCATGATTTCGCAGGATCAGTTGTTGTCCACGGAGTAGGTGGTTGGATTGCTCTCGTTGCCGTTATTTTCTTAGGCATGCGTAGAGGCCGAATTCGTGCAGGTAAACATACCAACTTTGCACCATCAAACATCCCGTTCTTGGCACTTGGAGCATGGATTCTTTGTGTTGGCTGGTTTGGTTTCAACGTGATGTCAGCTCAAGCTATTTCTGGGATCAGCGGCCTAGTCGCAATGAACTCATTGATGGCAATGGTTGGTGGCATTATTGCTTCGCTTGTCGCAGGTAAAAATGACCCTGGCTTTATTCACAACGGTCCTCTAGCTGGATTGGTTGCCGTATGTGCTGGTTCTGACCTTATGCATCCAATCGGTGCGCTGGTAACGGGTGCTATTGCGGGTGTGCTCTTTGTTTACCTGTTCACACATCTACAAAACAAAACCAAGATTGACGATGTGTTAGGTGTTTGGCCTCTGCACGGCATTTGTGGCGCATGGGGTGGTATTGCTGCAGGCATCTTTGGTCAAACAGCGTTAGGCGGGTTAGGTGGTGTTAGCTTAGTTGTTCAGCTGATGGGAACCGTACTAGGCATATCTATTGCCGTATTAGGTGCATTGGCTGTCTATGGTGCAATTAACGCGGTAACGGGCATTAGACTATCTGAAGAAGATGAATTTAATGGTGCCGACTTAGCTATCCACAAAATCTCTTCAACCAACGAAGACTAATTAGAAATTAAAAAGAGCGGTATTCAGCCGCTCTTTCTATTGATGTATCGTTCTTCTCTATTACGAGCGTATCAATGCGTTCTAGCAGTTTCCTTTTTTAGCTTGGCCAGGAGGACAGAACTTACCATGACCATCGTGCCTGTCATGATCATTGGTACCAACGCTCACTCTCACATCATCAATTTCCCCTTCCACATTGGTCAGTTGACAACCCGCTAAAGTCGTAAGCAAGACAAGAGCCAAAGATAGGTGTCTCATTGCTTTTCCTCTCAAAATAACTATTTATTATCGTTCATTACTACCATTGTCTAATCCATCTTACTACAGCTGTTATTGTTTCAGTGTTAAGCTAATGAAAAAGAACAACAAGGATCAGTTATGAATTTCCCGTATAGAAACATTGTAGTACTTACTGGAGCAGGCATCTCAGCGGAATCCGGAATACAAACATTTCGAGCCCAAGATGGCCTTTGGGAGAACCACCGCATTGAAGATGTGGCAACACCCGAAGGATTTGAGCGTGATCCCGACCTTGTTCAGGAATTTTATAATCAACGTCGTAAAAAGCTACAAGACGAGGCGATACAGCCAAATGCGGCTCATCTCGCTTTAGGTCGCCTGGAGGCCGAGCTAGACGGCAAAGTAACCGTCATTACGCAGAATATCGACAATTTGCACGAAAGAGGCGGGAGCCACAATGTCATCCATATGCATGGTGAATTGCTCAAAGCCCGCTGTAGTGAATCGCATCAGGTCATTGAACACACTGACGATATTGAAACGGGTGAACTTTGCCACTGTTGTCAAATTCCGTCCCAAATGCGCCCTCACATTGTTTGGTTTGGTGAGATGCCGCTGCGCATGGGAGACATTTACGAAGCGCTAGAACAAGCGGACTTGTTTATTTCTATTGGTACGTCTGGGGTTGTGTATCCTGCGGCTGGATTTGTACATGATGCAAAAATGCACGGTGCGCATACCATCGAAATCAACCTGGAGCCTAGTGCAATAGAAAGTGAATTTGAAGAAAAACGCTATGGAAAGGCGAGTGTGGAAGTACCAAAGTTGGTGAATGAAATTTTATCTTTGGAAGAAAAATAAAACCTTCTAAAACAATAAAAGCGGCCAATTTAGTTGGCCGCTTTTTTCTTTATGCTATGACTGGTATTAGTTGTTTACTTTTAGCTTTTGGAAGTACTCATCGTACATCACACTTGCTTCACCAACTTCATCTTGCCAAGTACCGCTGTCCATCACTTCTTGTGGAGGGAAGATACTTTGGTCGTTCACAAATTCTTTAGGAAGCAGGTCGTACGCGGTTTTAACTGGAGTAGGATAACCAATTTCCAGTGCAATCTTAGCCGCATTCTCTGGACGCAGCAGGAAGTCGATCATCTTATGCGCCGCTTCAATGTTCTTCGCACCGGCTGGAATCGCAAGGCTATCCATCCAGAAAATCGCGCCTTTTTCCGGCCAGATGATATCAATGTTCGCACCTTCTTCGCGTGCCATGTAAGCTGAACCATTCCAAAGCATGCCAAGAGAAACCTCACCCGCTAAGTATGGGTTTGCAGGAAAATCAGAGTTAAACACCAACACATTTGGCATTAGCTTTTGTAGTTCTTCGTAAGCCGCTTTGATTTCATCTGGATTTGTCGTATTCGGTGAATAGCCCAGCTTTGTTAATGCAATATGGAAAACTTCGCGAGAGTCATCCATCAGCATTAATTGACCTTCCCACTTGCTGTCCCAGAAGTCGTCCCATTTAGTGACCGTAGACTTATCCAACATATCCGCATTAATACCAATACCTGTTGCACCCCAGATATAAGGAATTGAGAAGTTATTGTTCGGATCAAAAGGCTTGTTTAAGAAGTTAGGATCAATATCGGCAAAGTGGGTTAACTCCTCTTTGTCGATCTCTTGAAGCATGCCTTCTTTACGCATTTTAGATACGAAATAGGTAGACGGTACTACCAAGTCGTAACCAGAACCTTGGGTTTTTAGCTTAGCGTACATGCTTTCATTAGACTCGTAAGTCGAGTAAAGCACCTTGATTCCAGTTTCTTTTGTAAAGTCTTCAAGAACTTCATTTGGAATGTATTCCGACCAATTGTAGAAGTACAGTTCTTGATCAGCCGCCATTGTAGGAGTAGCGAACAGAGCCGCGGCACATAGAGCGCTTGCGTAGAATTTACTTTTCATTTGTTTTCCGTTTTGTTTAGCGATTGGACAAATCAATACTAGTGGTAATGATCAAGTTGAACCAAATTGCATTAAGTACAATTCTGTTTATTTAACCCGATGCCTCTCATTCTATTGAGATGAAACGAGCCGAGCCAAATAAACGTAGCAAGGCATAATTATATCAGTCAATTACAAAAATAGGCAGCCATTGCTGCCTATTTTCATTTAGGGTGATTTGTCTTGGACAAATTCGATTACTGGCCAGCTTTTAGCTTTAGGAAGTAACCTTCGTATTTCACAGTCAGATCGCCAACGGCATCTTGCCACTCAACGCGGTCTAGGTCTTCTTGAGAAGGGAACAATGGAGCCACATCTTTAAACTTCTCATTCGACGCTTTCACTGCAGTCAGGTAGCCAGTGTCACGAGAAATTTGTTCTGCGATTTCTGGGCGTAGTAAGAAATCGATCATCTTATGCGCCGCTTCTACGTTTTTCGCACCAGAAGAGATAGCAAAGTTGTCTACCCAGCCGATACCACCTTCTTTAGGGAAGACCAGTTTAAGGTTAAGCCCTTCGTTTTGAGCTGCCGCCGCGCTGCCGTTCCAAAGCATACCAACACCAACTTCACCAGACATGTATGGCGCACCTGGGTTGTCAGAGTTAAAAAGCAGGACGTTAGGCATTAACTTTTGTAGCTCAGCATACGCTTCGTCGATTTGTTTTGGATCCGTTGAGTTGCCTGAATAACCGAGCTTGCGCAGTGCAATGTGGAATACTTCACGTGTATCGTCCATTAGCATCACTTGACCTTCAAGCTCAGGTTTCCATAGGTCTGCCCAACTTTGGAAGTCGTTTGGATCGTACATGTCGGTATTAACTGCTAGACCAGTTATCGCAACAACGTGAGGGATAGAGTAGTCATTTTTTGGATCGAATGGCTTGTCCAGATAGTTCTGGTCAAGGTTAGTGAAGTTTTTCAGCTTCGATTTATCGATCTTTTGTAGCATACCTTCATCGCGCATTTTCGCCACGAAGTAAGTAGAAGGTACCACTAAGTCATAACCTTCGTTATGAGTTTTTAGCTTTGCATACAAAGTTTCGTTCGACTCATAAGTTGAGTAGATCACTTTGATACCAGTTTCTTCAGTAAATTGTTCCAGAAGGTTACTGTTGATGTAAGGCCCCCAGTTCATAAATACCAATTCATTATCGTCCGCTGCCACTGAACCTGAGAACAGAGAAAGCGCACATGCACTACCAGCTAATAAAGTAGCCCATTTTTTCATTGACGTTAGCTCCAAACCAAACGTTGTCCAAACCATTTTGGACGATAGATAGAAAAACAGAATGATATGTAACCATTCTGTTTCGTGATGTTAACGGATGTTGATTTTACTTTACTTTTTCTCTTGCAAGCAACTGAGAAAGCACCACAAGTACCAAAGAAACAATCAACATAACCGTTGCTAGAGCATTCACTTCCGGTGAAATGCCCACTTTCACCATTGAGTAAATTTTCAATGGTAAGATTTCGTAGGTTGGGCCCGTCACAAACGAACTGATAATTACGTCGTCCAAAGACAGCGTAAAGCTCAATAGCCAGCCCGCAGCAACCGCTGGTTTCGCGAGGGGAAGAATTACCTTCTTCAAGATAACCCATTCACTTGCGCCAAGGTCCTTCGCTGCTTCCAACATTTTCACATCAAAGCCGTTCAAGCGGCTGTAAACCGTTACCACGACAAATGGTAAACAGAAGGTGATGTGCGCAATCAACAGTGTAAAGAAACCAAGCTGTGCACCCAGCACTAAAAACAGCGCCAACAATGAAATTGCCATCACGATGTCTGGTGACATCATTACAACAAACAGCATGCCATTTACTGCGCCTTTCCCTTTAAAGGAGTAACGGAATAGGGCAACTGCCGTCAAACTACCAATAATAGTAGCAGCTGTTGCAGAAAACACGGCAACATTTAGCGAGTGCCACGCGGCCTGCATCAGGCTGTCATTGTTCACTAAGGTTTCGTACCACTTAGTGGTAAACCCGCCCCATTTCATGCCAAATTTATTCGCATTAAATGAGTTCACAATAAGCACGATAATTGGCAAATACAAAAACGCATAGACCAGTGCCATAAAGCTAAATCTAACTGTGCGTCCCATTAGTCTAGCTCCACTTTCTTGTTCAATAACTTACCTGCTCGATAGTAGGCGTATAGCATAATTGCCATTGCAATGGTGAGGGCAATACTGGTTGCTGCACCAAATGGCCAATCACGTGCATTCAATACCTGGCTCTTAATGACGTTACCGATAAGCAAGTTCTTCGCGCCGCCGAGAAGGTCAGAGATATAGAACATGCCAAGCGCAGGGAGAAGAACCAACAAACAGCCGCCGATGATGCCTGGCATCGTCAAAGGCAGGATAACTTTTGTAATGGTCTGAAATTTGTTCGCACCCAAATCTTTCGCCGCTTCGATGTAGGTGTTGTCCAGCTTCTCGATTGCCGAATAAAGCGGCAGAATCATAAATGGAAGCAAGATGTACACGAGACCAATCATTACTGCTGTTTCGGTATACATGATTCGTAGAGGCTTATCGATGATTTCCATTGCCATCAGCGACTTATTCAAAATGCCTTGAGTACCCAAAACAATCTTCAAGCCGTATGTACGGATCAACGAGTTTGTCCAGAAGGGTACAATCACCAAAAACAGCATAAACGGACGCCATTTCTCTGGCATTTTCGCGACGATATACGCAAATGGGTAACCAATCACTAAACACAGTAACGTCGCGATGATCGCCATGTAGAACGAGTGCATGAGCACTTTCGCGTACAGCGGATCGAACAGACGAACGTAGTTGTCTAATGTAAAGGTAAGTTCGATTAGGTTCGCTTCGTCACGCGTTAAGAAACTGGTACCAATAATCATCAGGTTAGGAACCAACACAAACAGTGTTAGCCAACCAACAATTAGGGTAATGATCGCGTTCTGAAGATTAATCTTCTTGGTTATCATTGAGGACAACCTCCCAGCTCTCAACCCAAGTGATAGCGACTTTTTGGCCAAGTGAGTGGTCCACGTCGGGATCATCTTCGTTAAAGAACTCGCTAACCATTACGCGCATTCCTGAATCCAGTTCAATAACAGAATCTAGCGTCATACCTTTATAGGTACGCTCTGTCACGTGACCCACAATGCCTTTTTCTTCTGACTCTTTTATCTCTTCGATACGCAAGTCTTCAGGGCGGAGTAATACTTGGAGCTTATCGCCAGCTTGAGCTTCTTCATCGTAATACACCACCGACTCAATGCCTTCAATGTCAGCGCGAATGCGTTTTTCATCGATGCGTTCTAACATGGTTGCATTGAATACGTTGATTTCGCCGATAAAGCGCGCAACAAACAGGTTTTTAGGCTCTTCGTAAATTTCACGCGGAGAACCATCTTGCTCAATGACGCCGTCACGCATTACGATGATACGGTCCGACATTGATAGCGCTTCTTCCTGATCGTGCGTCACAAAGATAAAGGTAATGCCTAGTTGGCGCTGCAACTGTTTAAGCTCAATCTGCATTTGCTTACGCAATTTGTAATCCAGTGCAGAAAGCGATTCATCAAGCAGCAAGACTTTTGGTTTATTCACCACCGCACGAGCGATAGCAATACGCTGTTGCTGGCCACCTGAAAGTTGATGCGGTTTACGCTGAGCCATTTTTTCAAGGCGCACCATACGTAACGCTTCCATCACGCGCGGTTCAATCTCTGCTGCAGGCGTTTTCTGCATACGAAGACCAAACGCAACGTTTTCAAAAACAGTCATGTGAGGAAATAGTGCGTAACTTTGGAATACGGTGTTGACGTGTCTTTGTTCAGCAGGGACCTGAGTAACATCTTGGTTATCCAAAATAATTTGACCGTTGTCTACCGCTTCAAAGCCCGCGACCATACGTAAAACGGTTGTTTTACCACAGCCAGATGGACCAAGAATCGTTAGAAACTCACCATGATTAACATCCAGATTTAAATTGCTGATGATTTCCTTACCATCAAAACTCTTACTAATGCCAGATAAACGAATAACTGGATTTCCTGCTTGCTGTTTAGCGTTCAACGTCTGTATTTCTCCCACGTTCAAATTTGGGTTTACGCCAATTGATGTGACTTTAGCCATTCACTTTTGAGGCGCGCATCATAATCACCAAAATTGTGAAATCAAAGCATTTTTTAGCCTCTAATCAGAAAAAATTTCACAGGCAAAAGTAATCATTCCTTACCATACTGTTTTTATATGATTACTCCGAATTTCTACAGCGTTTTTTAAGGCTTACCGCTCTGCAACAATTGTTTTCAATTTCATGGCCTTGTGAGTGGCTAATTATCGACCAAATAGTGGATATTGCAAGGATTGAGAGCGAGTTATGATTTTAGACGTGGCAAGAATTCTTTATAATGGCGGACACACAAATTGACTGGTATCCCAGTAAAAATTTCACAAGTGAATCTTGGATAATATATGAACAACGACTTTGAGAACGATTTTAACCTTGGAGGGAGTGTAGAGCGGGCTTTGTCTGGCAACTACGAACTGAAAGCCGGGGCGGTTTTTAGTGAAGCATGGCGCGCCACCATTCAACACTTTTTGTCATTTTCTCCTGCGATTATCGTCTTGCTTTTGGTTCAGGTAGGCATTTTCTATATCGCATTGCAGCTACAACTGGGTGACCCAAGCGTAATTCTAGATGCTATACAAAACCCAGATTCTTTTTCAACCAACATCGTTTCAGCTATTTACGTAGCAAACTTTAGCTATGAAGTGATCAGCGCACCAATTTACGCAGGCATCAGCTTGATGGCAATGAGCCACGTGGCTGGTCTCAAAACAAAGCTTCGCCACGTAGGTAAAGGGTTACAATTCACGGTTCCGGTTATTCTGGCGACGTTAATGAGTCTGACCCTTCAAGGGCTTGTGGGTATGCTTTTGGCTCCGTTATCGTTATACCTTTCTCTGGCATTCAGTCACTCCATCCTACTCATTTGTGAGAAACGAGTGCCGCCAATGCAATCGCTGTTACTCTCATTACGAGCGGTAAATAAAAAGATTTTCGTCGTCGCAACCCTATACCTGGGCGTGATGTTCATGTTTATTATCGCAGCGATGTTCTACGGTATCGGACTTATTTTGGTGTTGCCATTCTTCTTCCACTTGAAGGGAATCCTTTACCGAGAGATGTTTGGCATCAAACTCAAAATTGTAGCGAAACAAAAAAATAATAATGATAACGATCACGACGGCAACTCTCAGGTCTTTGATGCTTAGAGTGACGCTTGAATAGCAATCAATGGCGGCTTACAAAGAGTCGCCATTTTTATATCAACACCAAACCCATGTGAAAGGGCCTATCAGAAGCCCGAACCACAATTCAACTAGAATAAGAATCTGCGTGGGGAACTTCTCGTTTTGTTACTAATCACGTAACTTAATGCGGTAAAGGTGCTATAAGGATGCTCAGAATGGCTCAAACCAATATTGAGCACGAACACGGCGATGGATGAATCAGTGACAACTGCGGCGCAAGAAGTAGTAGAGCAGTAACTTCCTGGCGAAGTTGCTCTACCTTTGATTAAAACGTTTGCTAGCCGATTCCCCACAATGACACAAACTAAAACAAATCAACGGTTCAAATGAAGAAGTTAAGCCTAAGTTTACTTGGTACTGCGGCTCTGATGTTAGCGGCGCCTGCAACACAAGCTCAAGAATACATGTTTACCTATTCGAAGCTCTACACTCAGCTGAAGAATAACAATAAGGAAGGCCACGACGATGTAAAAGTCGGCGTATTTTTCGTTAACGCAGATACTAAGCAGCTGTGTGACATTGAAAAAGCCTGGATGGAGAAAGAGGAGCACTACGAAGAATTCGTGATTCCAGCATCCAAAGAACTTCCGCTTCCAATCGATAAAAACCTTAAATCGGCGAACCCTTTAGTCTTCGTTCAGACTCCTATAGACACTCGTTGTGATTACTCATTGGTGGTTATGACAAAAGAGCCATTACAGGGTAACGTATCTTATGAACAGTTAGCACCATTAATGCCTCAGATGCAAAGTATGCTAGAAGACTTAGGTGGCATGTTTGCTGGCTGGTTTACTCCTGATGTTCAGGGCGTGACGATGGAATTTAGCAATGGCCTGGATAGCACGATTGCATTCTCGAACGGAACAGAAAAGCCAATTGTAAATGGCAAAGTACAAGTTGCTTTGAGCGAGATTGGTGAGGGGGGCACGATTACGCTACCAGAGCCAACCATGCGAGTTCTGCCGTATCTACCTAAAGCGAAATAAGCCATATCGATCTAATTGAAGAGCCGCTACAGCGGCTTTTTTCGTTTTACGGTAAAGAAATCATTGGATTTATCCGTTCTCAATTAAGACAAATATTTAATCCTAAGTAAAAAGACCGTATAATCCACGCCCCATAGAAAACCACGTTAGGAAGTCCTACCGTCGATTTTATCGGCGATGTGAGAGCTCGCAATGAACCAGAAAGATACAAGAAAAGAAACCCTTGAATTCAACAAGCTTCAGAAACGTCTGAGAAGAAATGTTGGAAATGCCATTACTGAATACAACATGATTGAAGAAGGTGATGTTGTCATGGCATGTATAAGTGGTGGTAAAGATTCATTTGCGATGCTCGATATCCTGTTGAATCTTCAAAAAGCCGCACCAATTAAATTCGAAGTGGTTGCAGTAAACCTCGACCAGAAACAGCCGGGCTTCCCAGAACATATTCTTCCAGATTATTTCGAAACGCTTGATATCCCTTACTACATCGTAGATAAGGATACTTACTCGGTTGTAAAAGAAAAAGTGCCAGAAGGTAAGACAACATGTGGTCTGTGTTCACGTCTACGCCGCGGTACACTTTATTCGTTTGCAGAGAAAATTGGTGCAACTAAGCTTGCTCTAGGTCACCACATGGATGACATCGTTGAAACCATGTTCCTAAATATGTTTCATGGTTCGCGTCTAAAAGCGATGCCTCCAAAGCTACGTTCTGATGACGGTCGAAATGTTGTTATTCGTCCGCTGACATACTGCCGTGAAAAAGATCTAATTAAATACGCAGAGCATAAAGATTTCCCAATCATTCCTTGCAACTTGTGTGGCTCTCAAGAGAACTTGCAACGTCAATCGATCAAAGCAATGTTGATTGAATGGGATAAAAAGACACCGGGACGCGTCGAAGCGATTTTCAAATCAATCCAGAACGTAAGCCCAAGCCAACTGGCTGACAAAGAGTTGTTTGATTTTGTTAACCTTCCACTCGATCGCGAAGGTAACCGTGAAGAGTACGAGTTCAGTGAAGCGGTCGTCTCTTCAACTAACATTGATGAGTCTATGTTCATTGATGTGACAAACATCTAATTGAGATGAATTAAGAAAGGAAGGTCACGGTACCTTCCTTTTTTAGTTTTTACGCTCAACTTATAAAAAACCCTCCAAAAGTGGAGGATTTTTTATGACTACCGAATGACTAGATTAAGTGGCTTCGTTTGGATCCAGTGGACTGATGTAACCTTTTGGTTTCAATGCAAGAACGTCACAGTTGATCTTATCAATCACATGCTCGGCCGTATTACCAATAAAGACGGCTGAAAGTCCTGTACGACCCGTGGTGCCCAAAATAACCATCGCTGCGTTTAAACGTTCCGCAGCAGCAGGGATTACATCTTCTGGTAACCCTTGCTCAACGACGGTCTGTTCTTCATCCAGCCCATGCTTTTGGCGAAGGGCTTTCATCGCGGTTAGGTGATGACCACGAACCGCATCTGTGTAAGTCGTTGGGTCAAATTCAGGTAGCTCGATGGTGATATTCGCCGGAGTTACCGGATAAGCGTTCACAAGAAACGGCTCCGCGTTCAAACGACCGCACATCTCTTTCAAACGTTCAACCATCGAGTCATTCAGGTCAATGTGCGTATCGTTTTCTGAGCCAACGTGAACAGAAGCCAGAATATTAGCGTGCTCTGGCCAGTCCGCATTCTTAATAAGCAATACCGGGATAGGGCATTTACGCAGCAAATGCCAGTCTGTAGGCGTGAAAATCACAGACTCTAAGACATCATGTTTTCGAGTGCCCTTAATTAACAGATCGTGGCTACCCGCAAACACTTCACCTATGATTGCTTCGTAAGGACGATTGTGCCAAACCACACACACGTCAAAGTCAAAGCTGTCGTCTAAGTATGGTTGAGCAATTTTGCGCATCCATTGCTCACGCTGATGGATAACGCCACGACGCATCGCATCTCGTTCATCCACCGATAACATTGAAGTCATGTCATACGAAAAATCATAGATGGATAAAAAGAAAGTAATTCGGCTTCTTGATACGCTTTTTTGAGCCAATTGAACGGCTCTTGCGAGTGCCGGCTGATCATCACTATTGATGTTAGCAACAACTAGAATCTTACTGTATATACTCATATCTAAGCCCACTTTTATTGCAAGACCAACTACTGAATATAAAGTAAATCAGTATATTGGAGTACTCACTGTATAATTTTAATGTAGCTTAGTTTGATGAAGTTTTTGAAGACTTTTGAAGGGATTTTGTGAGAAACATGATGTGGCTCAGCTAAAAGCCACATCAAATAATAGGAGAGGTTACTCTGTTGTTACGCCTGCAAGTTCCATCAGCGCATCATGATCTAAGATAGTGATATATTTACCCTTTACACTTAAGATCTCAGATTTTTGGAAACGCCCTAGAAGACGGCTGATCGTTTCAACAGTCAGACCAAGATAGTTACCAATATCACCACGAGTCATCGTTAGACGGAACTCTCTAGGACTAAAGCCACGTTGAGAAAAACGTGTTGATAGGTTGAATAGGAATGCAGCCAGACGCTCTTCAGCGTTCTTCTTGGAAAGCAGCAGGATCATCTCCTGATCGCCTTTGATTTCGTTACTCATCAAACGCATAATTTGCTGACGCAGTTTAGGCATCTTACCTGACAAGTCATCTAGAATTTCGTATGGAATTTCACAAACCATAGACGTTTCTAAAGCTTGGGCAAAACTAGGGTGGCAGTCACCAGTAATCGCGTCAAAGCCTACGAGGTCACCCGCTAAGTGAAACGCCGTGATTTGCTCATCGCCTTGCTCAGTGATTGTATAGCTCTTGATTGTGCCAGAACGGATAGCGTACAAAGACTTAAGCTCATCGCCTGCCTTGAATATCTCTTGGCCTTTTTGAATCGGCTTTTTACGCTCTATGATCTGGTCAAGCTGATCAAGTTCAGATTCATTCAGAGTGAATGGGATACACAACTGACTGATGCTACAATCTTGGCAGTGAATTGCACAACCACCTGATTGGACACGCTTTGTTGCAGGTTTTTCAGAAATCATAACAACCTTTCACTATTTGATATACATCAATATTTTAGCACTGCTTAATCCTAAAGGATAGTAAAAATATTGTGGGTATAGACTTTCAAACTATATGAAACCAAGCATTTGCAAGGCACCTACAACAGTATACGTTCCATAACTAATAAGAATTAATGCAGAGATGTTTCTAAATATTAATGATTTCTGTAGTTTCTGGAAATAACTTGCCCCGTAACTAATAGCAAGCATCGAAGGGAGGGTTCCCACGCCAAATGCTAACATGATCAAACCACCGTTTACCGCACTTCCTGAAACGGCCGACCAAGTTAAGGCTGAGTAGACTAAACCACATGGCAGCCACCCCCAAACAAAGCCAAATGGCAGTGCATGATACGAGCTTTTCAACGGTAGCAGACTTTTTCCAGCTGGAGATATGAACTTCCAAAGGGTCTGACCAAGTTTTTCGATCGCGAGCAAACCTTGCCACCATTTAGCAATATATAAGGCAACTAAAATCATAAATATTGCTGCGACTAAGCGAAGCCATGCGAGAGAGTGCGCTAAACCGCTTAATTCACTCAATCCAGAAATAGCGCCGCCGATAAGTGCGCCAAACAACGCATAGCTGGATAATCGCCCCATATTGTAAAACAGTGGAATGAGAGGGGAACTTTTGTCTTGTGACGAGCCGAGTGAGAGGAGAGAGGCAATACCACCACACATGCCCATGCAGTGACCGGACCCAACGAGTCCGATCATTAACGCTCCAATAAAATCAGGATTCATAGAGAAAGTTACGATTTCTTATTGTCTGATTTGTCTTCTTCATCAAGAAGAATGTTGTGACCTTGACGCTCGAGATCTTCAAACTGATCACTGCG
Organism: Vibrio sp. J1-1; assembly: GCF_021728395.1. Classification (GTDB taxonomy): domain Bacteria; phylum Pseudomonadota; class Gammaproteobacteria; order Enterobacterales; family Vibrionaceae; genus Vibrio. The sequence goes on from NZ_JAKKCM010000008.1 coordinate 89,737, forward strand.
GACAGCCCAGAGAAAAATAGCGACAGCAACACAGACCAGAACGATGGCAATGGGAATTAAGATATATATGCTTTCCATGTTAGCTTTCTCTATTTATTTCTCTTTAAGAAGTCGCAACGAGTTGGATACCACGATAATTGAACTTGCGGACATCCCGACAACGGCAATGTAAGGTGCTACTAATCCCGCAACCGCTAGCGGCAAAATTAACAGGTTGTAGCCCAAAGACCAAGCCAAGTTTTCTCTGATGATTTTTCTCGTACGAAGAGCAAGTAAACGGGCTTCTAACAACTTCTCCAGGTTATCACCCAGTAGGGTCATATCAGCCGATGCTTTTGCTACATCTGTACCACCGCCCATCGCTACTGACAAGTGAGCGCCAGCAAGTGTCGGAGCATCGTTGATACCATCACCAACCATCATGGTAATATCATCACTATCCAGGTTCTTAAGATACGCGAGTTTGTCTTCTGGTTTTGCAGATGCGATCACATGGTCGATACCGATTTCATCCGCAACAGGCTGAGCATTTTGTATTGAATCGCCAGTAAGTAACGTGGTCTTGATACCTGCTTTTGCAAAACGCTGTATAAATGCCTGACTTTCTTTACGAATTGGATCGCGGTAATAAAACGTTGCGACATGTTCTCCGTTGACCGATAGATACACGGCGTTACTTTCATCACGGCCTTCGTCTACGACAAACGCAGCGCTGCCGATTTTCACGTCTTTGCCGTTCCATACGCCTTCGATACCAGAGCCAATTACATTTTTCACATCTGACACAACCACAGCTTCATTCGCGTACTGAGAAAATGAACGGGCAATAGGGTGGTTAGCATGAGCCTCAAGTGCAGCTGCAAGTGCGAGACTTTCAGCCTCAGAGAGCGTACCAAAAACGCTTGTATGGCTGATTTCGATATCACCTTTTGTTAATGTGCCAGTTTTATCGACAACAAGGTGATTCACTTTGCACAATGTCTCAAAAACGTGGCCCTTACGAAGTAAAATACCGAAGTTGCCCATTCTTGACGTCGCACAAGTCAACGCTGTCGGTGTTGCCAAAGAAAGCGCACAAGGGCAGGTCGCAACCAAAACTGACAGCATGATCCAGAACGCATCTTCAGGTTTCGTTTGGTGCCAATAAAACCAAGTGCCAGCAGAGATGATAAGTATCGCACCAACAAAGTAACGCGCCACAACGTCGGCAATTTCGGCAATTTTCGGCTTCGAATGCTGGGCTTCGTCTTGCAGTCGTACAATATTGGAAATAACTGAATCCGCTTTAGAACTCGTCACTTCAAGTTCAAACGATTCATCGCCATTAAGTGTTCCAGCAAAAACAGCGTCGCCTTCCTTCTTAACAACATGAACCGACTCTCCGGTTAGCATGGATTCATCGATATGAATACGACCAGAAATCACTTTTCCGTCCGCAGGAATATGCTCACCTGGCAGTACGCGAATGCGATCACCAATTTTCAGCGTCTTCACTGGAATTTGCTCACCATCTAAGGTCGTCGCAATGGCCGGAATCAACTTAAGCAGGTTACCACTTGCCGCTGCCGCTTTACGACGAGCGCGCATCTCCAGGAAACGCCCGACAAGCAGGAAGAAAGTAAACATCGAAATCGATTCAAAAAAGACTTCTCCTTGCTCGGTAAACGTGGCAACGAGACTGGCGACATAGGCAAAAATGAGCGCGATCGAGACAGGTACATCCATACCCAATGTACGGCCTTTGATGCTTCGCCAGGCGTTTAAATAGAAAGGAAGTGCGGAGTAGAGAAGCACGGGCGTGGCGAATATCAAGCTGACCCAGCGAAAGTAGCTTTTAAACTCTGGCTCAAGGTCGCCAAAAACTTCCAAGTACAGCGCTACAGCGAGCATCATGACCTGCATGGTCGCGAGGCCTGCAACCCCCAATCGGTAAAGGTATTGCTTCATCATTCGATGATAAGAAGCTTCTTGCATGTCAGCTTCAAATGGCGCCGCTTTATAGCCCAGTTTATGAATCACAGAAAGTAATTCACTTAAACGAACTTGCGTTTTGTCCCAAGCAAGCAAAGCGCGGTTCGTCGTGGTATTAACACGAATAGAAACCAAGCCTTTGGTATGGGAGACCTGCTTTTCGATCAACCAGGCGCAGGCCGCACAGGACACACCATCTAAAGAAAGGGTCACTTCAGAAACATTGTCATGATGACGAACAAACTCCGACTGGACGTCTTCATTATCATAGTGAATCAGCGCTTGAAGCTGCTCTGGTACTAGATCTGCCTTTTCTGCTGATGCAGTGCGGTATTGGTAATAAGAGACGAGACCACTATCAATGATCGTTTCTGCCACCGTCTGACAACCAGGACAGCACATATCACGGACTTCACCAAGTATTTCTACCTTAAAATCCGTGTTGGCTGGTACATCTTCACCACAGTGATAACAGGATTTACACATAAGATTACTTCATCAAAACGGTGTCAGCGGCAGGAAACTCAACTTTACCTTGTATCATCCATTGATTGTCGTGTGGTTGTAGCTCAACGAACCAAGGACCGAGGATATCTTCGTCTGGCGTTAATCGGTAATTACCAGAAGCGTCCGCAGTAATTAACTTGGAGAAATCGCGATCAGGAAGCGTACGGTGAGTAAAAGTGGCGGTTAAAGCCGGGTAGTGCGCCAACTCGCCTTTATCAAAGTGAATTACAACCGTGTTGCGATTAGACGAAATATGCGCGTTAAGGTTTAGGTCACGAGCGACATTCATTTTACTGATGTCGATGTTAATTCCTTTACCTTTTTTATAGTAATCCTCAGCAACTAAAGAAACAGAGTTATTTGAGAAGATAACCACTGTCACGATTGTCCAAACAACAACAATAAGGGGAAGGATAATCAGGAACCACGGCCAAAATTGTTTATACCAAGGCTTTACCATAAAAAAGTTCTCAACAGCTAAATGAAAAAATAGGAGGCGTTAAATTTAAAGGAAAGACAGCCCCTATGAAAGGGGCTGTTATTGCTATGTTACTTAATATCTCTGTTACTTATTCTCGGAGTTGCTTAAGCTCCAGACATATGATGCAACCAACTGGATCTTGTCTTCACCTAGAATATCTTTCCAGGCAGGCATGACACCAGAACGGCCATTCATAACAGTTTCAGTAACTGCTGCACGTGAATCACCAAACAGCCAGTATTGGTCAGTCAGGTCAGGCGCACCCACTGCTGGGTTACCTTTACCATCTGTACCGTGACACGCCGCACATACCACAAAGCGTGCTTTACCTGCTGCTGCTTCACGAGCATTCACTTTACGACCAGAAAGGCTAAGCGCGTAGCTAACCACTTCTTGAACGCCTTCTTCACCAAGCGCATCTTTCCATGCTGGCATTTGACCAACACGACCATGCATGATGGTTGTTACGATGGCTTGCGGTTCACCGCCATACAGCCATGCGTTATCAGTCAGGTTAGGGAAACCTTGCTGACCACGAGCATCTGAGCCGTGACATTGTGAACAGTTTTGCAAGAACAAACGTTGACCAACTTTAAGTGCTTCAGGATCGTTAGCAATTTCCGGAATAGGGCGCAAGCCGTTTTCGTTGTGTGCTAGTTTACGGAAAGCTTCACCAAAGTAAGCATCCGCATCATCAAGCTCTTTAGCGTATTGGTTAAGTTGTTTGTTCTCTTGTGCCGCAGCGATGGCTTGCTTTGACTCTTCAAGTGAGCGCACTTCTTGAGCCGAGCTCTCCCAATTCAAAAAGCCTTTAAAGCTTCCTAAACCTGGGAACAGAGCAAGGTACACCGCAGAAAACACGAAAGTACTCACAAAAAGGTAAGTCCACCACTTAGGTAGCGGGTTGTTTAGCTCGCGAATACCATCGTACTCGTGGCCCATGTCAGCCCCTTCCTCGACGCCCATTTTATCTTTGGCGCACCAAGTCAGGAGGATTGCACAGCCCACTAACGTACCGATAGTAATCACGATAATCCAGAGACTCCAGAATGTAGTCATTACTTCTTCACTCCTTGGTTATGTGGGGTCGTTTGTTCTTCGTCAGCAAAGACCAAGTAAGCATCTTCTTCGAAACGTGATTTACGCTTTTTACTAAATGCCCACCATACAATGCCAATAAAACTGGCGAAGAGCACAACGGTATAAACACTATGAATCGTACCGAAATCCATACGTCCCCCTTACTTCATTGCATGACCAAGAGACTGAAGGTAAGCGATGATTGCATCCATCTCTGTTTTACCTTCTACTTCTTTAGTCGCATTCGCGATCTGTTCATCTGTGTATGGAACACCAAACTGATCACGGAACAACTCAAGTTTCTTCTGTGTCAAACTGCCGTCTAAGACGTTTTCAGCTAACCATGGGAAACCAGGCATGTTTGATTCTGGAACAAGTTCACGTGGATCGATTAAGTGAACACGGTGCCACTCGTCAGAATAACGACCACCTACACGAGCCAGATCTGGACCAGTACGTTTAGAACCCCATAGGAATGGATGTTCCCAAACGCTTTCACCCGCAACAGAGTAGTGACCGTAACGCTCTGTTTCTGAACGGAAAGGACGAATCATCTGACTGTGGCAAACGCTACAGCCTTCACGGATGTATAGATCACGACCTTCCAATTCTAGAGGTGTGTAAGCACGTAGGTTTTCTACAGGCTCCGTTGTTTGTTTTTGGAAAATCAGAGGCGTGATTTCAACAAGCGCGCCCCAACTGATAGCAAAAACAATAAAAATAGCCAACAAACCGACATTACGTTCTAGGAATTCATGGCGATTATTAGAATTATTACTCATTCTTTAAATCTCCTTATGCCGGGTGTGGGATAGCCTTAAGGCTCTCTTTAGGTGCAGTTACTGTTTTGTACGTGTTGTATGCCATTAGAATCATACCTGATAGGAAGATTAAACCACCTAGGAAACGAACAAAATAGAATGGGTATGACGCTTGTACCGACTCAACAAAGCTGTAAGTCAGAGTGCCGTCAGAGTTAACTGCACGCCACATTAGGCCTTGCATTACACCAGAGATCCACATCGCTACGATGTATAGAACCGTACCGATTGTTGCTAACCAGAAATGCACGTTAACCAAACCGACAGAGTACATGCGCTCTTGGCCGAACAAGCGAGGTACCAAGTGGTAAACCGAACCGATAGAAACCATAGCAACCCAACCCAAAGCACCAGAGTGAACGTGACCAATGGTCCAGTCGGTGTAATGAGAAAGCGCGTTTACTGTCTTGATTGCCATCATTGGGCCTTCGAAGGTAGACATACCATAGAAAGACAACGACACAATTAGGAAACGCAAGATAGGGTCATAACGAAGCTTATGCCAAGCACCAGACAGCGTCATTATACCGTTGATCATACCACCCCAAGATGGAGCAAATAGTACCAACGACATCACCATACCCAAAGACTGAGTCCAGTCAGGTAGAGCAGTATAGTGAAGGTGGTGAGGACCAGCCCAAATATACAGGGAGATCAATGCCCAGAAGTGAACGATAGATAAACGGTAAGAGTAAACAGGACGTTCAGCTTGTTTAGGGACAAAGTAGTACATCATACCTAGGAAACCAGCGGTCAGTAGGAAACCTACCGCATTGTGTCCATACCACCATTGAACCATCGCATCCACTGCTCCAGAATAAATCGAGTACGATTTAGTCAAGGAAACAGGAACTGCCATGCTGTTCACGATGTGAAGTACTGCTACGGTGATGATAAACGCGCCGAAGAACCAGTTCGCCACATAAATGTGGGAGGTCTTACGTTTTACCAATGTTCCGAAGAACACCACTGCGTACGAAACCCATACAATCGCGATTGCGATATCAATAGGCCATTCTAGCTCAGCGTACTCTTTAGAGGTGGTCATCCCCTGAGGTAGAGTAATTGCCGCGGCTAAGATAATTGCTTGCCATCCCCAAAAGGTGAAGGCAACGAGTGGGCCACCAAAAAGACGTGTTTGACAAGTACGCTGAACAACATAATAAGATGTTGCGAACAGGGCACTAGTACCAAACGCAAAAATTACCGCATTAGTATGCAGCGGACGTAAACGACTGTACGTCAACCACGGCGTATCAAAGTTTAGCTGTGGCCAAACTAATTGAGCGGCAATCAAAACACCAACAGCCATACCAACTATGCCCCATAAAATGGTCACAAGGGTAAATTGGCGAACGACTGTATAGTTGTAGTTTTGTTCAAGCTGCTTTACTTGGCTCATTATGCATGCTTCCAATTTCTAATTAACTACACTTTTACTTCCAACACGACTTGCGTCGCAACACCACCCAAGTAAACTCTAGAATTCAAGTGTTATCATCACTTTATTTCCATTGCTTACTTTAATAAAAAGTGGCATTTTCAGCCCGACACTATACTTGAATTAACAATTCAATGACAGGGTAGTAACCTTAATGAAGCTCGGGAACACATTTTTTATTTAAAAAGTTTGAAGTTTGTAACAAGGATATTGGTATTTATGCCGGCACAAAAGTTAACAAAGGCGAGACTCGCACAAATCTTAATCATGCTCAGTGTTTTAGCTGGCGCATTTTTATGGCGAACCTTTACACACGAGACACCTAATAGCATCGACTGCTCACAAAAACAACGATGTGATTTAACAATATCGGGGGAAAGAATCACAATTAATCGTGACTCAGAGGGGATTTCAATCGAAGCGCTAAAAAGTAGCACTCTTAAAATTGATCTGGATCAATCGGGAGAGTTTATTAATGCAAGGGACATTCATCAGAATATTGAATGGAAGTCTATTTCACCAAACAAAGTTATTAAGCTCAGAGTAAATCAAAATATTGTCTTAGTTCATTTATAAATTGGAGATCAACCGCGATAATTGGAACTTCTTTAAGAAAATTGAACCTTCTTACTTAGTGATAATCGGTGGGGATGGTATAACAACAAAGTCATAAACAATATTAAAAGCTTATGCAGTGCCAATCAGTTTTTACTCATATCACAGATGAATATTTAGCCGTTAAAAAGCTACGTTCTGAATTGACTCAAAAGAACCCAGCTTACGTCATATGTTATTACACAGAAGAGTATGACTCTGAGTTAATACGTGCAGCTCTGCTCAAGAACTTTCCTGATACGCCTTTCCATGGTGCTAGTTCCTGCCAAGCAGTGATGACAGACCAAGGTTTTCATTCCGGGCCAGTTATCGCAGCACTATCTATTTACGATCACGGCCCACATGCTTACGGGACTGGCATTTCTCACTGCACTCAAAATGAAGGCGTGATGCATGCACTGGATATGGCGCTTGAAGATGCCAATCGAGTAGGGGAAATACCAGACTTAATTCTACTCCACGCCACACCTGGAAGAGAAGAATCAATAATCGAATCTATTGATCAAAGATTTGGCACATTAGTACCGATTATCGGTGGTTCAGCAGCAGACAATAATATTAAAGGAAAATGGTCAGTCATTACCGCGCAAGGGCAACAACAATCAGGGGTGAGCCTCACTTTATTTTATTCGTCACAACATGTTGATATCGCTTTTAGTGCCGGACATACCTCGACCAATATCAAAGGTATTGCCACTAAAACCCAAGGACGATGTCTGCTAGAAATTGATGGTGAGCCTGCGCTCGAGCGCTATAGACAATGGACCAATCATCAGCAAAATCAAACAGGTAAGGATAACCTGTTATTCACCAACTCCAGTGCATACCCAATAGGAAGAGTCGCGGGCTACTTGTACGACAGACCATACTACAAACTATCTCACCCCATTAGAGAAACAGAAGAAGGAGGCATCGAACTCTTTACCAATATTAATGAAGGAGATGAGATCACTTTAATGAAAGGGAGTCGGGAACATCTACTAGCTCGAGCCGCCAAAGTTGTGAATATCGCTTTCAATCAGAAATTAGAAGAGTCTCGTAAATTAGGTGTCATCAACATCTTTTGCGCAGGGCCTATGTTGCACTTGAAGCAAGACATGAACAGCGTTTGTGAACAAATCAACCAAGAGTTGGAAAACCTGCCATTTATCTGTCCATTTACCTTTGGCGAACAAGGAAGATTTATTGGTGGCGAGAATGGACATGGGAACCTAATGATCTCATCAGCGATATTCCATAAGCCTTATGAAAGATAAATATTTAGAGACCTACCAGCAAGAAGCTCTTCAGGAAGCGTTGGTTGAGTTACAACAAGCGAAGCATAGAGAGAGATTGCTCGCTGATGAAAACAAAGCCATTCTTTCGGCAATATCTGCGATGAGCGAAGCCAAAAACCGCAATGAGATCTTCTCTGGTTTAAATACAGTCTTAAAAAAATACATTAATTTTGAAGATTTTATCGTTATTACTCGTGACGATAACAGACAGTCTTTCAAAACTTTAATATCAACAAACAGAGTATTCGACACCGTTGATTGGTTACAAGGTAACACAATGGAGCGTGCGCTAAATGGTGAATGTATATTACTGTTCGAACCATTAAGGTTAGGCGAGTTCTCTAACTTAAATATATTCGTTAAGAACCACGTAAACTCAGTCATTCTAACTGGCATTCGCTCTGAAGTGACTCAAAATATAATCCTATTGATTGGCGCACAAAAAGGGCACTTCAGTATTGAAAACAAAGAAACACTTCGACGCTTTCGCCCTTTAATAGAACGAGCGGTCATTGATATAGAGACCAAAGAGAAGTTACAACGTATCGTTGATGTGAGGACGACAGAGTTAGCTAAAGCTCGGGAAGAAGCAGAACTCGCTAACCAGTCCAAGTCCGAGTTTCTCGCCATGATGAGCCATGAAATCCGAACCCCACTAAACTCCGTTCTTGGTATGCTCGATATACTGAGACAATCAACATTGTCCAACGAGCAATTCGAGGCACTGTGTCAAATGGAGAGCTCTGCGGAACTGCTTCTCGCAATCATAAGTGACATCCTAGACATCTCTAAGATTGAGTCGGGTAGCTTTCAATTGCATGAGCAGTGGACCAATCTAAGTGACGCCGTCACCTTTGTTATTTCCCAGCAAAAACAGATAGCTATTAGCAAAAATTTGGATTTCAACCTTGATTGCAGCATACCGCCTGACAAACAATATTGGATTGATTCGACGAGATTATCTCAGGTTTTATTTAACCTCATTGGTAACGCCATTAAATTCACCGATAGCGGTACGGTGAGCATTTCAGTTTTAGAACAGAAAGACGAGCTAATTATTTCCGTTACTGACACAGGTATTGGTATTTCAAAAGACAAACAAGCTCGTTTATTTACTGCTTTTCATCAAGGGGACAGATCGATAACCAGACGTTTCGGAGGGACAGGATTAGGTCTGGCAATCACCAAACAATTAATAGAGATGATGCGCGGAACCATAATAGTTGAGAGTGAGGAACATGTAGGTTCGTCATTTACAATAAAGATTCCGGTATTGACCAGGCTTCATCAGAACCGTCCTGTAAAAATCGAAGCAAACAGCCCAGTCAAAGCGTTGAATTTACTTGTCGTTGAAGATACGCATTCAAACCAACTCGTGATTAAATTAATTCTAAACAAGTTAGGTCATAACGTTCACATCTCAAGCCACGGTGAAGAAGCACTGGCATTTCTGGAAGGTAACAGCGACTCAATCGACGTGATACTTATGGATGTATCGATGCCAGTAATGGACGGTATTACGGCAACGCGCTTGATTCGAGAAAAAGGCATCACCACACCAATCATCGCATTAACAGCACACGCTTTAGAAAGCGACCGTGACAAATGCTTAGATGCTGGCATGGACAGCTTCATTTCCAAACCAGTCCGTAGACAAGACATCTATGAAGCTATTCAAGTGTTTCTAGAAAAGGATTAGTCTTAATATAGATCTTAACAATCGATAGATTATTAAGATCTATATTAAGTATTTTATGGTAAATAGCCATTATGTTTAATGGAAGCCTCAAAACCCTGGATGAAATTGAAATAAAGGAGGGATAGGAGGCTAAACCAGCAAAGATTTGGCGTAGCGTTATACTTCATTTAACTAATCTACGAACCAGACTGTGTACATGGTTGGTTGGCCTTAATGTTTACTACTTTAAGCAGTGAGTTATAGAATTCTGTTCGGCTTTATTTCAAATTTGTGTACATGTACACTGCCATATTTTATGGTAATGGTGTTTTTTCGCACATGGTGTACATGTACAAATTGCCCCTAAATCCACCCAATATTGGCTCCAACTTCACTTAAACATGGTACTTACGGAAAACGTAGAGTCGGGAGAAAGCTGCATTTAGCAGTAGACACCAGTACTCACGATATCGTCGCAGCAGAGCTGAGTTTATCTAATGTCACCGATGCATAAGCCCTTCCTAACTTGCTCAAGCAGACATGTCGAGAATTATTGAAATATCAGGAGATTGTGCTCACTCTCTGAAACTACCATGTATCGTTTGAAACTATTGCTAGGTGAGAGGTTAAGCCTGAGAAACTATAATGCTCGGGTCGGTGACACTTACACCACGACCGAATTACATACCAAGCTTACAGGGCTTGGTATGCCTAAAACTAAGCATATTGTTTAGTAATTAACTTCAGGCGATTTAGCTCTCTGTTTGAATTACGCAACAAAGCCTCTTGGAACTTTAAACATTAGCACATCGTCTGTGGGTTCATGGTGCGCTTACCTTAGATCAACAATATTTTGCTTTACGCTTTACGCTCAACTAACTTTAATTTGTTTATAAATAAACCAAAGGAAGTGGAGATGCCGAGAAGTGGCGGGTATAGAAGCTACATTGATGTGGACAAAATAATCACTGAAAACGATCAACTTGTAAGCACAGGTTCCTGTGCGGCGCTTGTACAACATTACACCAGAGTTGATGTGACCAGCAACTGGGTTGAAGGCGAAGTGGTACTGGGAAGTGAAACCATAAAAAGAGGAACCGCCATTGCGACTTTCGTAAATGGTGCTTATCCCAACCTTCCTTCGGGCAATCACGCAGCTTTTTATGTCGAACAGGATGATACCAGCATCACTGTTGTGGACCAGTGGGAAGCGCTACCAAAACCTCAAAAACGCACGATTTACAAAAAGGGTAAGAATCCTGATGGGACATTTAAAGACCCGAGCAACAATGCAGAAGCGTTTTCCATTATCGAATTAAAACCGGATTAAATACTACATATCTGATTTCAAATATGCAGTGCCTGCCTGTGAAAAAGTATGATCTTACATTTTCAGTAGCGATACTTGAGCTATACATATATCAAAATTAAGGAAGAGCATATCTTGTGGTTTTTAAGATGAGTAAAATTTTGGAGCAGTGGAATGCGACTATTTATTATTTTTTTCGTGCTTTTAAATCTGGTGGGCTGCGAATTAGCTCAGTCTGAACAATTTGTAGTTAAAGAAATTGACAAAGTATTGCTGATATTTCCGCCAGGGCCTTTGCCAGAAGGTAACGCAGAAGTCATTATCCCGGGTGTTATCGATTTGAGTAAATCAGGGAATTGTGAAAAAGTCGCACTTCAAGACGGAGCTGAAAAAATCGGTACTCGGCTTTTTCCCCGCTTTGGACCGAGATCTTCACAGCAATTTGTGGTCACCATTGATCAGTCAATAAGAAATGACAAACAAGCGGTTGTTGCGGTAATCGACGCATATATCACCGCTTATGATTTATCTGCAAATACGGGGCCCTTTGCCTGCCTAAAAAATGGTTCAATTCCCTTGATAAAATCCTTTGTTGTCGATGCCATTCCTTCTAGTTATGAAGACACTTTGGTAACGACCTTTGGTGTTGATACAAGCAGCAAAAGTGTTGAGGTGTTGCCAGGACAATCCTTCTGTGTGGAATATGCCGATGGTCGCTTTAGACAAGATAGAAAGGGTGCCGCCGAGGGGCGTCAGTTTTTCTCTGGTGGTGCAACAAACTGTTATCGTTTAGAAATGGGAACTGGCGGCGTACCAAAAAACAGCTCTCTCACATTTTCACCTTTCTTCAGGGCTATAGGGGGCATAAACGTTGCAGACACAAGTTCAACAGGAGATAACCGCTCTGCTCAATCGCGTCGGGTGGCAGGCACTGTCGATCTGCTAAATACGCAAAGTGTTCGCGAGAAAAAACGATATCGTTTGTTTTATAACGATAGTATCCCCTCATTTAACGAAACTTCACCACCTTCATATCTATTTGACCAGACGCCATTACTAATCGCCACCAGTTGCCCAGGTTCCATGGAGTACCTTTCCTCGTTGGGGGTTGATGACCGCGCAAAAATCTGTGTGGATCCGATATCAGATGACGACTTAGAGCAGATCTTTATACCTGAGCTCAACAAGTTTGAGAGAGAAAACCCTGCGAGTGCTCGTGCATTAAAAACGTGTGTGAATTATGCCAACGATGGTTTAAGTGAATGGAAGCCAGTTTGTTACCTATTTAATGAGAGGGGGATTCCTTTTCCACAAGTGGATATTGTGATCAACGGTGAACCGAGTCAGGTAGAGGTTTATCAAACCCTTTGGAACATACTGGAGCAATCTGGAACGCTTCGTTATCAGACGCTTCTGCAGCAGGGAGCCAATCCAAGAGCTATTTCCCAAATAATGCAGAACGAACTTTCGCAGTTACAACTTTTGCGCCGATACAATGGTCGAACCTATCCCGTATTTTTTGAAACGCTAAACATCGAAGCTCTTCAGCTGCCTCTTCTGCCCGGAGATGAGATAACCAAATGAAATTAATAAGAGTCACCAACAGCAATGTTTTCATTCCCGAGTTTAATATCGGGGAGCCTTTGAGTGCGCGAATTGGTTTTGTAATGTGGAATGATGATGGTCGCACAGAAATAGATTTGACTGATTCATGGGGAGGGGGTGGATATGCGCTTTGGCCGACCTTATCTCAAAGCAATCATAACTGGCGCAGATTTGGTAACAACATTTTAGATGCTTTTACGGCACAAAATCAGGCTCTGCCAGAAGGGCGAGAAGTGCGATTTGGACTTTTCTCTGAACGAGGAATTGCCACTGGAGAAGATTGGATAGAGGTACGAAGAAATTCAACTCCAGGTGTTCCGGATACCGTTTCAAAATCGGTAGGGCTGGCGGTAGGCAATGAATCATTTAAACTGAATATTCAAAGTAATGCGCCAATTACCTTGACTCAAGATGGTTTTTTATTCGGAACGGTTATCGCGCCTCACTCGTTGAGAGTCACCAGGGAAAATGGTGGTTCTCCCGCTGGAATTCCATGGCCAGTAGATGGCGAAGTTACATTATCTGTAGCAAATTCTGATACTGCTGGATGCTTCGAATTTATAAGTACTCTTGATCAGAATTCTCTTGATAACCTGGGAGTACATCTCAGATTCGCGGTTGCAGGTGAATACGACGAGTTTTGGAATTCTGCGCCTATTAATTCGTCCAGATTTACCCTTTTTACCTATGATGGGCCTTTTGCTAACCAGCACACTGTAAAAGTGCAGATGGATTTACAACAGCCATACGAGAAATCTCGCACTTCCATGGCTTTTGTCGGAGCAGGTGCTCATGGAACGTCCAGTATATCTCTGGCTATTCAAAGTTACTTCGAAACAGCCGATGGTCATCGGGTTGGTTTGATCCCTCTGGAGGATTCTCGACTGGTTTTAGAGCGGTTTGTGGATGAATATCTCGATGGCGAGTTGCCAAACCAGAGGGCTCGAAACTACCTGACACCCGACGGACAATTTGAGTTATTAATTGATGGTGACGATGGCAGTTCATTATGGCCTGAAAGACACAAACTTTTAACAGGGCTGTCCAGAACGGAGTTCTTGGAGTTTTCCCCCCGAAGAGCCGATGATTTACCCGGAAACGTGATTCGATTCACATCACGGCAGGCGGCTGCCGACTTTCGGACTATTCCAGATGGATTCGGCTCTGACGAGGATTTGACTGGTGATATCTTATCTAACCAATTAACGACCTCTTGGATAGACTTACCTGGTAATATTGGCCCCAGACTTGTGGCATCCCGTCAGCCTGAGAGAATGGCATTACATGGTCGAAAGGTCGAAAAAGGTTTAGGTTCAGATGAAGATGTTGGTCTCCTGTATTTTGAGCCAAACAACGTTGACCATAATGTTCCCATTCCGGCAGTTCCATTGTTGGGTTTGAGCAATACTAAAGACTCAAGCAACACCGCCATTGACTTGGAAAAAACTGTGCTCTCCTCTCAAAGGAGTAAATTATTAAGAAAGCAAGCAACTGGATTGGGAAGTGAGAGTGCAGAAAAAACGGTATATACGCCTCAAGGATTCCGCGTCATATTAAGAGAGGATGGCACCTGGGGTGAGTTATTGATTGCTCATATCCCGATTAATAAAAATAAGCACTCAAAAATCTCTCTCGAAAATATAAATGAAGACTTTGTGGACCTGCTCATGCAAAACAGAGTCTTTATGGTTACCAGCTCTACTCAAGATATAACAGGAACAACAATGTTCAACTTGAAGGGGGCATTTAATGTGGCTGGTTGGGGCTTTTCGGCAAATCTTGGCAACAATCCTGGTGCATCCTCAGCCTCTGCGCCTTCCGGTGTATCGATGCCGACAGCTTTAATCGTTAAAAGCCATGATAAAAGTATCGCAGACTTGGTGAAGGACCCACAGCTTTGGACCAATCGAAGTCAGTTAGGCTCTGAATCCCTTATCAATTTGCAAGCAGCACTTACTGACTATATTAAGGCGGCAAGAGAACTTGCAGACAAAGAAAAGGTGACTAATCCGGGAGTAAAAAGTCGCTATGGTTCATTTTTGGATGCGATTGATAATCCCGACTGGAATGGCTTTTTATTGGTGAATGTGAATATCGATACTTCAAACTTACCACTACAAATTAAAGGCTTGATGGGTGGAGTTAACAATAAACAGTTGACTGCTCATCACTTTGGTATTGAGCTGACAAGGAATGAAAAGGGAACAAAAGACCTTACGCCAAAAAGAAGTTCTATATTTGGTCTTGTGGATTATCCTGCGCCGGGGTCAGGACCAGCTCCTCAACCTAAGGATCCGCATCTCAACCAACCCGCGCTGAATGATTCCCGCTATGATTTCAAACTACAGAAAATGTCGGTGTTGTTTGAAAATGGCGAAGTCACTCGATTTGATTGCCGTATTGCATTATTCATTGGAGCCTTATTCACAGACTCAGTGAAATCCGAGCAAAATAACTCAGAGCATACCGGGCGCATTTTGAGTTTTGATGGTCAGTATGAGGGGCGCTTTGTTGACGGCACTAGGCGTGACACCTATACCTTTATTCACAAGAAAGACTACGAGTTTGAACTCGATACATTTATTTTTGAAAAGCTGACATTAACTAAGCTGCAGTTCATTACCGAAAGTTCCAAAGCCATTGGCCAGGGGAGGGAAAAAATTAAAACCAGAGTGGCACTCTGGGGGAATATGGATTTTCAGGAAGTTAGTGAAGATGTAAATTTCCCAGGCATCGAAAAGTTGGACTTCGATGATCTGGGTATCACTTTTGAGTTCGAATTGGGAAAGAACATAGAATTACCTGATCTCCTACCCAATTTCGATATTGGGCCAGTCAGATTTGAACTGCCGGAAAAAGGATTCGGATCCGGTTTTCTTCCTAGCCTGCCATTTAAATTAAAGTTTTTCCAAACAGCTCCCCGCAATGAACCCATCAGTTTAGGCGAAGAAGGATATTTCGGTATGTCTTTTGATGGTTCTTTACCACAATTTCGTTTTGGTTTGGGTTTTGATGTGGATTTGGGGGCATTAGGAGCGCTAGCTTCTTCTCTGGAAGGCATCAGAATGACGCTTCTGTTTGGCTGGATACCAAAAGTGGAAAACGGAGGTGAGAGAGGCTTTTCAGTTGGCCTTCGATTTGAAGGCGGGGGAGGTCAAAACCTCGATATTGGCCTACAGGGAATCATGCGCCTAACAGCCGAAGACTATGAGTTTGGCAAGGTGGAAGCAGATAATAACAAGAGCTATTTCATGGTGTCTATCAAAAAGGCACATTTATATCTTTTAGGCAAAAAATTGCCGAAAGATGATGGCTTTACACTGTTTTTGTTCGTAGACCCTGAAAATCCTGATGTGGACAAAATTGGTTGGTTTATGGGGCTTAATAATCTGGGCTCACCTGATGGTTTTGACGTCAAGTATCTGGGACTTGGGCAGCGAGTAGACGCATACAACAAGCCAGGTGTCCCTTCCACAGTTGAGGTGGTAGAGCACTTAAAATCCCATGGTGCTATTCGCACAGCTGAACAAGTAAAACAAAAGCTAGCTGAGAGACAGGTACTTTATGATGCAGACAGAGGTTGGACAATTGGACTGCAGACGCTGATTTACGATGCATTTGACCTTGATCTTGTGTTTATGGACCCAGAGATGTATGGCGCTAGATTGAGAGTACCCTCTAGTAACAGTCCGGCACCGTTATTGTTTGATGTCGATATCTTATATCGAAAAATTACCGACGATCTCGGTGTTTACTCAACCGAAATTGTCTTACCAGATCACATCCGTCAAATTGAGTTTGGTGCAGCATCAATAACGGTACCAGCTATAGGTTTGGATATCTGGACTGATGGTGGCGTCACTGTTGACCTGGGATACCCATCAGAAAATCTTGATTTCTCGCGCTCCTTCACTGTACAAATTCTGCCCTTTTTGGGATCTGGCGGCATGATCTACAGTCGAATCAATGGTCTTGGAGCAACTACATTTCCACAACCTGTAGATCCAGATTGGCGCTACAGTCCAGTAATGCGTGTGGCTTTTGCTGCTCGAGTTGGTTTAGGTAAAGAGATCCGCAAGGGGATTCTCCGAGCCGGTTTATCACTGGCTGTATTTGGCATGATTGATGGAACCTGGGGAAAACTGCGTTATGTGGGTTCACAAGATCCAGCACCTACCACTCAAGCGCCGAAAAGTTACGTTATTGTTTCTGGCCGCTATGGACTAGTAGGTGAAATATTTGGCTATGTTGATTTTCGTATTGTTCGTGCTGGTGTGAGTGTTCGGGTATGGTCGAGTGTTGGTATTGTGTTAGAAACCTGGAATCCAACTACTCTGTATTTTGAAGCGGGTGTCAGTGTTCGTGTCAGAGTGGTGATTGCTCGAATCAAGGTTTTTGGCAAGAGAATAGAGATAAAAGCGAGCTTTAGTTTTCGTTCAACCATTCGTTACGATTGGAAAATTGGTAGTCGTGACAGTCGGTATGACAGTGTCTTCGGAGCTGGTTTGGGGCTAGAAGAGGCACGTCCAGTTTTCGGCAGCAACTATTTATCCGCGCCACCGATCTCCTGGGACTATTCTTTCAAAGTTTGGCAGCAGCAGGAAGACTTGACCGTTTGGTTTACTCCCGATGTAAGTCTAAACGATGACGGTGTCCCTCAGGTGGTTTTATTAATGATGTGCGAAGGGGGACCAGAGGCCAGTGGCGTAATAGGAGAACGGCCATTTGACAAAGTCATACAGTCTTTGCTTGTTTGGGCTATACGAGAGAAGTTCAAGGATCTCGGTGAGTTTAGTGGTTCGGTAGTAGATTGGGAACTATCTATAGAACACGTGGACCAGTTAGAGCGAGCACTCGCACAGCCGATTGCATTATCCAGAAGTGGAAATGGAGCAAATACACCTTTAGATTACACTACGTTGCAGAAATTCCTGAAAGGGAATTTTAATCTGACAATTCGCGAGCACCCCAAAGGGGGGGCTGGTGAATCAAAAGGTGGAGCACAGTTTCCGGTGCCATCGGAGCTGATTCTACAAATTGAAGACAATGGCAGTCCACATGAGGTTAAGTTGTCAGATTTGCGCAAAGTTTCTGAAAACTACCAGGATGAGCTGGATGAGTATTTCGAGAAAATGCTGGTCCTGATGGATGAGCGAAATACCGACCCAGGGCTGGGTTCCGATGACGAAAGGTTGGCGATAGAAATCCTGTTTGAAGATTATTTTGCTCTGCTTATTAAAACTGCGGTAGAAGAAGTGAAGCAGGCCCATCTGACATTTAGTGAGAGTCATATTGCTGTGTCACGGTTACTGCAGAAGATGACACTTAATCCAGAAATCGACCCCAATAAGCCGAAGCGAGATGCGTACAGCAGAATTGCCGCCTCCGCCGGAAGATATCAATTTTATGGTCTGCGGGTAAAAAATCCTGATGATCCGCAAGATACCATGGCCTTTTTTGATTTGGTACAGTTGCAAATACCATTGCGAACCACATTGCAAGAATGGTCATCTGCGGTTGCTAATCAACTGGACTATAGATTGAGCTTGTCAGCTGCTCCAGAAGCCTGGTTTAGTGTTAACGCTGCCCAAAGCAAGCTTGATATCGATGTCCTTGAAGCAATGCGTTTAATCGATATTCATCCCGATTGGGTTGATGCCAAAGTGCTCAATATTCTGCGTGGACAAAACCGCCGCTATGGGTTCTCAGACCCCGTTAAAATCTCGTCACAACAGAACCAAAATGGTGCTCTGGGTGGAACACTGTGGCCTATTACTGAAATGTTGCGAGCAGATTTGCATAACCGTCTAGGGAAACTTGGTAAAGGTCCATTACCTTTGGCTTTAAAAGTCGGCAACGCAAATAGTAATGAAGATCAGGACAAAGATATCAGCAATTGGCAATGGACCACGCAAATCCCGGTTCACATAACGAGGGTAGAACGAGTTGACGGAGGCGGTCAATTTGTACCTAACACTTATATGATTGGGGGCGTTAGTGAAGCCAATCGCTACGTATTGGATCGCCTCTTAACCGATAAAGATGGCAGATGGTACGAACAACCTGATAAGCTGGATGTTTTCCTGCTGCATGAGGATCTGCAAAATGAGGGGGCCCTTAAGCATCTGCCGTTGAATCGCAGTGGCTCTTTTGCTTTCAAAACCAATCTTTCTCGCATCTCTCGCCCCCATGGAGTTGTGGAAGATAGTTTTGGCTCTGATGAAGACACAGAAGATAACTTTGCAGCGAATTTTACGGCAGCAGAAAAACTCGAACTGTTGGAAATTATCCGGCAAGGCAGTGTTGTCAATTCTGGTGGATACTTTCTTCACATTGAGACCAAAGATGGTGGCGGGCTGCCTCCCGCTATTTTTGATTCCAACAATGATCGCACTTACTTGACCCTGATGATTGTATTCAAAGGTGAGAATCTACCTGCAAGAGATTATTTCACCAACCTGTATATCCCCAATGGTTTAACCGACAGTGCGATTACTGATGCGTCAGATAGCGCTTCTAAGAGCTTTTTGTATGCTGAATCTGGAGACAAAGTGTATGAACCAGTTATAGAGCCTGGACATATTCCATTAAACGTCGTTAGGGCGGCACCCTCTCGGCGCTACATTAAGTCAGATGGTACTCGCGGCACACTTGCACAGGCTGTGGCTGATGTAGACGTTGATATGTTGTCCGAAACAGAAAGGGTGGCAGCGCTCTTCGCGGCAGGTGATACCGAAGTTGAATTGGAAGAGCGATTCAATTTATTGGAATGGGAAATAAAAGGCGATGCAGACTTTGTTGCTCAGTCTGGGGACAGTGTGCTACCGATTGGTCCGGCTGACTTCGAAGAGAGTGACGAAATTCCAGACTCATTTAACAGCGAAGACTGGCTGTACGAGCAGTTAGTACCCGTCCACAAGTTCGCTCAACAAAACGATGGTCTTCCTCCAGATGAACGAGACATATATGCTGGTGTTGGAAAGACAATAACGTTTCGGGTTGGTTTCAGGGATATTTACGGAAATCGCTTAAATAGAAGTACATTTCGCCCCATTAACATAAAGTTGGAGTATTTTGATCATCTCCTAAACCCATTGAAACTTCCTGCTGTGGCGGCGGCCTATGGTTGGGGGAGCAATGGTTCTCTAGAAATTATGTTGTCTGCAACATTCGACCCCAATACCTTTGCGCGTGAAATGGATGACGGAACTCTGGCTTTCTTCGATCCTGATGTGGAAAATGATCCCGAAAACGATGCTTTGGGTGATAAATTAGTTGAATCCCAAAGACTATACCGCAGGATGCAACAGCAGCTCGACGATCCCAATATCACTGCTGGTATCGAAACCAGTCTAAGTACCGACAGCATTAGTTTAAGTCGTGATAAAATCGACAAACTAAGAGAGTTCTGTGTCGAAGGGTACGATGTTATCGAATCACTTTTGCAAGGGGATTCACCTGCAAGCAGACCATCTTGGAGCCAGATTGTAAAAGTACTGCAAATGCCAGAAGAGGACTTTGTAGAAATCAAGGTTGCTCTTTGCATTGCCCGGCGTCAGTCTAATGTTATCCGCATGCCTGATGCACCTGAAAGAGCTTACTTGCCAGCCTGGAAAAATGTCACAACAATTGCTCCTAAAACAGCAGCGGCTTCAGAAGAGGGAAGCGAAAAGCTGCTGGACTATGCGATTGCTTTCAAAACAGCATTCGATGGGTTCGAACTTACCACAGGTGTAGGAACACAGAGCACGCGTTCTTTCTGGGCAGTCTCTTCTAAAGTCATTCAACTCCAAATTGATTGGCAAGCCGCCAGTGAAGGTCCCGCTATTTTTGCACCACCGCCGCTCTCAACAAGCTTGCTCTCAGCAGAATTTGAGTATGACGAGCCTCTCAATACAGCGACAACGACGAAGCTCAAAGCCTCGGTACGCGACGCAGATGTTGATGATTACATGCGCTTGTTTATCAGAGATATAGCGAGATTTTTATCGCCTGAAATTGCAGTGCCGGCCAGGAAAGTATCTGAAAGTGTATTGGATGAAGTACTGCGGTATAAGCGGGTACTTGCTAGCAAACTGGCTGCAAAAATCACTACGGTTCTAATTGATGAACGACCATTTATAGATGAGGCTTCGTTACCGGCAAAGTCTGTGTTTAAAGATAGACTCATTACTGATCTACCCAGTGCTTACGATGTTGATTCAGTGCTAAGTTATCCACTGAAAATCAATAGTGCTTTTAAAGACCAAGATGCACCTAGTGTTTACGGCCGCATCGTTCTTGCCAGTCAGGATATCACTAGCTTGCCAATTATGTTCCGACCTGTGAAAGTTCAGTTAGATAGTAATAGCCCATGGTTGGTGGCACTATTTGATTCAAAACGGGAAAAGCGTAGAGCTGAAGAGACACTTAATCCACAATTTCGAATCACCCATGTGGAACGGACATTTGATGGCAAAGACTATCGTCCATCAGCTTGGTTGAAGCTTATTGAGGAAATGGAAATTCCGCTTACACCGGCAGCATCAGGTCAACAAAAACCTGTCAGGATACCCGTGCCACTGAGGCGGTTTCCCGTTACGCCAACATTAATGGCGCAAAGCTTTACGTCTCAAAAAATAAAGGAATCAGATTCACTTATAGATTGGTTTGAACAAGCTCGGGCGTGGCATTTTCAAACGGATTATGGCAGACCAGATGTCGACCAAGATACAGTGTACTTTGATGTACGCTATAACAATCAAGACACCGTTATTCCGCAAGGGGATGTGGCTACAGACAACGAACCTCAAAATTGGGTTTCACTCCTGTTTAAGAGTCTCGTTGTCTACAGGACCCACCGAGATGAAATTTGGACTTCTCTTAATAAATTACCTACAGGACAATCTTCGCTACAGGTGCAAAATGCGGTAACAGCGTTCGCGAATCTTGCTAAAGCAGTGACCGAGGCATTTCAGCAGGATCTGGGGCTTGAAGAGGATGGAATTCCAGGGCTGGTTGACAAATTCAAAATTGATGAAGATCCCATTGCAAATGGAAGCAAACGTCGAATTGACTTGATCTGGGAGACTCCTGCACAGGAAAGACGCGCCAAAGAGTTAAGTATTACGCCATTGAGCAATACCAACCAGTTAATACCCACAGAATCGCCGGTGTACACAACTGATAGTGTGCAAGTGGTATATAAGCGTAAGCCAGAGCATCCGAAATTTGGGGAAGGCGAATGGATACGCCGTAGAGTAGGATTGATTGGACTTGATATTCTCTCTACAGAGAATGCATGGAGTGGCCTGGAATTGAAGCGCAACGAGGATTTGGTTGATGGACGCACAACCAATCCAAAATTTGTTTACTCCACCTCGGCGGTTCGATTTGGTCAACATTTGACCCCAACCTTAAAACGCTTTGAATCTATTGATATAAGTGAGGGAGTAGATCGCACGTTGCAAGAGCACCTTAAGCAAATGTTGCAATTCACGTTGAATGTGGCAAAAGCGCAAAGTGATATGAGGAGCATGGCACGATGTGATATTGGCTGGGGTTATGACAATGAATTGCTCGCTGAACTGGTTCCCGAAGTGGACTCAAATACGCTAATTACCCGTACTCCAATACCGAGTCAGAGATTAGTAGCCAGAAACATAAATTTACTTGGAACTGTAGCAGGTTCTGAGGAAACCATTGAATCAGTTGCGGATTCGGTTCAAATCGCAGCTCAAAATACGGTGCTGAATAAGGTATATCCTACTATTGAATCTGGCACTGACGAGGGCAAGCCAAGGGGCGCTTTGGTTTTCGATGTGACAATTTATGCGCATATCGAGGGAGAAGATAAACCTACTTTTCAGTTGTTCAATTTAACCCTGCCTCTGGCACGCATTGTGTAGAGGACATAGTATGCCTGGACACATCATGATCTCTAGAAAACAGGACCCTAGTATGTCTGATTTAGGTACTTCTAGGGTATTTGTTCCTGAACCCATCTCTGAGGGACCCAATAGCAAGTTAATACGAATTATAGGTTTACCAGTCGTACAGCCAGACCAGTTTGGTAACTATGTGCCTGAAGTTCATGGAAACATTGATGCATTCGACGCCGTGCATACGTTTGCAGCTGTTTGGAGAGTCGATAATATGTTACGGCGCGCATTCAGAGCAGCAGACGAGAATGTACCTTCCGGTTGGCAATGGGGAGACTCGCCTTTAGAGGTCCACCCTCACTTCAGTCAACGGTCAGGTGCTTGGTATCGTAGACGGTCAAAACGCATTGAATTTAACTACTTCAGTTATGAGGCGAAAGTCATATATACCTGTCGTTCCTACGATATTGTTGCTCACGAAACAGCTCATGCAGTGTTGGATGCAATGAAACCAGGCTGGTATCCAGGCAGTAGCTCACTGAAACAAACACTGGCAATCCATGAGTCTTTTGCTGATTTAGCAGCCGTATTCGCACTTTTAGATCAGCCGACAGTATGCACCGATATTATTGCCTCTTGTCGGGGAGACCTGCATGCCAAAACATTTCTCTCCTTGTTCGCGGAGCAATATGGCGCAACAAAGCGACCCCTGCAAGGATACATGAGAAATGCCGATAACGACTTACGCCTGGGAGATGTGGATAGAAGTAGACGATATGAACTTTCGAAAGTTCTGACTGGTGCAATTTACGACATATTTGTCGACGTTTTTGAACTCCACATATCAGACCCTTACTGCAATTTTGCAGCTACTCTCAACAGAGTTGGAGAGCTGGTATTACATAGACTGGTCGATGCCATCATCAAAGCTCCCGAATCAAATGCCACGTTCAAGGATGTTGCCGAAATAATGATAAGCAATGAGCAAGATGAGTGTTTTCGCCAAATAATCAGACGCCAGTTCGGTTGCAGAGGTATTTTATTAGATTCGACAGGAGATACTGATGCAGACCACTTATCTGATGCAGAGCTAAGTTTAGAAGAATTCTGTAGTTGTCCTAACGACTGTGATTCATAGAATAGATAACTTCGAACACAAAGCATATCGCGATGACATTCTTTCAATCGCTAGAATCTCACTTAGTTGACCATATATGGACGCCTCAGCTTTTACAACACTTTTGAATGATTGGTTCACTACCATATATTCGGCGTCGTTACAGGCTATTTCGCCTGCGCCTTGATGTAAATCCGAAACCTATTGCCTAATCACTACATCGGCATTTAATGCCTTGGTCAACTCAGGTTACAATAGGCACGGTTAACCGTTTATTCATCAGTGTATGTAAACTTTCTTGAGGTTATTATGCAAAGGCTTTGTTTACGTCAAAGTCATGGCTTCCTGTTAATATTTTCCATGCTATACGAGCTAGTTTATTCGCAAGTGCTACCACAGCTTTATGTTTACCTTGTCTGACAGCTAAAGCGTTGAACCATTGCCCAAGTTTATCTTGCCGTTTGCTGGCAAAACGCCCTACAGCCCTCGCGCCATGAATAAGTAACACACGCAGATCGGCGCTGCCATTTTTTGTGATGCTCCCTAAGCTGATTTTACTACCAGAACTTGATTGAGTTGGTACCAATCCGCACCATGCAGATAACTGCCTGCCATTTTTGAATTGTAGACCTGAACCTATCTCACTAATAAAACTCGCTGTTACTAATGGCCCAAATCCAGGAATTGAAAGCAGTGCTTCGTAGCGAGGTTGATTTTGACAAAGAGCTTTAATATCACGCTCGATTTGCTCTATTCGATAATTTAAAGCGCATAAATCATCATATAGGGACTTAAGAAGGCTACGGAGAGTATACGAAAGATCGTTGCTTCCATCTTCTAAAGCCTCTATCAGGGACGCTTGCAGTTTTATTCTTCCGACACTAAAAATAACGCCAGATTCACCTGCTAAACTGCGAATTTGGTTTACTGTCGCCGTTCTGTTCTGGACTAAGCGGGCCCGAACACAGCGTAATGATTTAATATCTTGTTGATCTACCGTTTTTATAGGCACTTTATGGATATTAGGTCGAAAAGCTGCTTCACATATAGCAAGAGCATCATTCGCATCGTTCTTTTGGCTTGAGACAAATGGCTTAACATGTTGGGCTGGAATTAGCTGAACATCGAAGCCTAACTCTTTGAACTTCCTCCCCCAATAGTGAGAGGTCCCACATGCTTCCATTGCAATTAAAGTTCCTTGAGGAAATTGCCTTACTTTATCGAGTAGCTTATTGCGTCTAACTTTTTGATTACTCTTAATTGAATGATCTACAAGACAAACACAGACCTGAAATACATTTTTGGCTAAATCAATTCCAACAACTTTTATATCCATAATGGCAGCCCTTTAGGTTTACTATCAGCATCAAGTTTGGCAGATACCGCGAAACTTGAGTGCTGAGGCGTCCATCACATCACTACAGAGTTGGTTGCGTTACGCATTCCTCTTTTCGTCACTCGAATGTTCAATGGAAAGTAAGCGTTGGGATGATGAGTGAAGGCGTGGATATCCCTCGGCTGCAGGCTTGTTGTCATATTAGCTCAATCAAAACAGAACGTTACTTTAGACGAATCCTTGGAAGAATATTGAGAGTTGACGATTCAACCAACCAAAAAGCATGATTGTATACCTTTGCAAAAGACAGCTTGGTCAAGTTCGAAGAGTGCTTGTAGAAGAAGACATTCCAGAATCTTGCATGTTTGTTGGCATTGAAAACTCAATTGGTCCATGTGGTGTAGATTCTTCTTCGTAAGAAACTAGCATTACTTTGAATAACGAATAAACATCTTTCTACAACTTGAATGGTAAGCGCTTAATTCTCGACACCATTCCCATTTAAACCCAAGCCCCGATAATGACTGCAGTAATTACCTATGGACGCTTTTATGTCATCTCTACAGCAAACTTGGAAGCATCATGTCGAAACTTGGCAAACCACCAAACTATCTCAAGCACAATACTGCCGAACCCACAGTCTAGACCAATCTCAATTCAGCTACTGGAAACGTAAATTCAACCGCGTGAACTCCGTGACTAAATCCGTTACCTCTAAGTTCGCCCTCGCACAGGTTGAAACGGTTACCGAACAGCTCAGTTCATCGCTGACGGTGACACTCCCAAGTGGTGCTCAACTTGAGGGCATAGATGAACACAATGCTCACGTCGCCGCCAAACTCATCGAGTACATGAGCTAATGCGTCAGCCCACGTTAAGACCCGCGTTGACACTACCGAAAGTCTATCTCTACCGTGACCCGATCGATTTTCGCAAGTCACATCGAGGCTTGAGTGCACTCGTTGAGCTAAAGCTAGGCCATAATCCCTTTAGCGGAGAGCTGTATGTCTTCACCAATAAACAGCGCAACAAAATTAAGTGCCTGTTCTGGGAGGACAACGGCTTCGTGCTTTATTACAAGTCACTTGCTGAAGAGAAGTTCAAATGGCTAAAGCGTACCGATGAGTTAGTTACCCTCACAGGTCAACAGATAAATTTGCTGCTTGATGGCTACGATATCTCCTTGATGCAAGGGCATAAAAAGTTGGAATACGAGTCATTGTTTTAGCGACTTAATCGTCTGTTTTTGGTACAATAATCCCTGTTCCCATAAGGCATTCAAGGCGATTTTACTGTGACTTCTTCCACTGGCCATTTAGCTGAAATCGAGCGACTTCGAGCTCAGTTAGCCGAGAAAGAAGCACAGCTCCAAAGCCAATCTGCTTGTATTGATGTGTTAGAAGAGGTGGTGCGTCACCTTAAAATTAAACGCTTCATGCCGAGCAGTGAGAAAACCAATGCTGACCATTTCCTGTTGTTCGATGAGGCAGAGCTCTGTGCTGACCCAAAGCTTGAGCAACATGAAAAAGACAACTAAGACCAGAGCAAAAGCAACGATTTAGCACCTAAACCTCGTGGTCGCAAGCCACTATCTAGCGATTTGCCTCGTGAACAAATCTTCCTCTACCTGACGGATGAACAAAAGAAAGGCGCTAAAAGCACTGATCTGCTCCAGCCAGACTGGACACTTCATTAAGCGACTTGGACTGCCCCCAGTATCCTTGACAGTTTTCAGCCTCATTTTGAGCAGAAGTGCCTGAGTCCTTAGTATAGAAGCACTGATTAGTTCTATCTTGGTTTTCAGCGAAGTGTACAATACAGCTCTCGGCGTAAATCAGAACATGTTAGATTCGAATATATTATCTTCTGACCCCTTGGCTGCTATGTATTCTTCGTGTGCTTCGTCCCAGTCTATTAGCGGAAATTCCCTTTTAATTTTCCCAATGAAATCATCGTCTTTTAGAGTTTCATAGGTCACGTCTTTATATGTTATATCTAGCTCTATTTCTTTGAGAAGTGACTCTACACTAGGAGTACACCTTTGCAGTTCTTGCGCAATCCATACTCTCAACTTTTCATCGTTAATTTTTTCAGTGGGAATAGAACCAAGAATTTTGTCTGGTATGTTTTCACGAACAATTGGTAGATAATACTCTATGACATCCTTAAGCGATGCGGAAATTCTAGCCTCAAGTTTTTCTTGTATCCTTTGACAGTAATATTCAATATCCTGTTTTAGTAATTCAATTTTTTTCTCAAAGAGGGGCTTACTTTGCTTAAGTATAACTCGGCCTTCTTTTTTTCCGAGAGTTCTTGTGAAATTATCACGGATTTCTTTTAACTTTTCATCTAGATTTTTAGATGAAATTTCATCGCCTTCTGGAAGTAAATTGAATGTAGTCTTGATTCTATCCTTAATGGTGTCATTTGATTTGCTATTACCTAATAACGATTTTGGAATGGATATTTTTTTTCTTTGTATAGAAGCGCCAGTCATACTTATATCAACGTATTGTAGATATGAGCTATAGACTCTTACCTGCCTAGATGTATCGAATGGAATTGGTGGAGCCTTTTCCAGCTTATCTTTAATATAATTAACTTGTGAATCCTGAGTAGGATTATCTTGAACAACAGTGGGAGTATTTTTAATTTTATCTCTTTCCGCATCGCTACTTGCTTTCATTAACGCAATTGCTTTTGCTGCTGGAGATAACTTTGAAGCCGCAGCTGCAGATTGTTCTTTACTTAATCGTAACGCATTGAAGCCATCTGATGATGGCACTCCACTTTCGAGTAATAGTGCTGTTGGTGTGAAACTATAACCACAGCCATCTATTATAATTAGAGCGAATCGAAGTTGACTCACATGATGCACCAAAATATTATTATCACGTAGTATGTCGATTGATCTGATGTCACCGTACCCCATACGAAATACCGCTTCATTTACATCTAAACATACAGTAATCATTTCGGGCTTTATAGTTCTTGCGGAGTTTGCAAGTGCTTTAGCTACGTTAGTTTGAATTCCTGGACTTGCTAGAATAATGCTTTCCTCGGCAACGCTAATCATCTCGACTAAAGTGTTACTATCTATGTTGATAAAAATTTCACGTTCTTCCATTAGATCGTACCTCTTTCCATTGAGAGTTCATTTTCCTAAGCTAGCATGATAAATAAGAAATTTAATAGTGACTTAGCTCTTGTTTTGGTGAAAGTATAACAATTAATTTGGGGGCGACATGGAAAAGACTAGAATACAGTGAACCAGAAATTTTATTTGCCAAATGTATTTAGATATGAAGTAAGAGAAAATGAAAGCTGTGCAAAGATACGGAATAGTATCTGGTGTTCAATTTTCGTTCACAGTATTTGTTAATGCTCTATAAGGTATATTTTACGTGTACGTTATCTAGAAGATAACCGGTACCTTCAATCGCCTTGTTCCATCATTCAACTAAGATATTCATGCTCGACGTATATCTAACAGTTTTTTGCGAATCCGTTCAAAAATCGAAACTAAAGGCTTGTCTTGATTCTCTATTGGCGCTTCCCAATGTTTGGTGGGAGAGGTGTTATTGTTAATCGCACTTTTATTTGTCGACTTGCTTGAGGTCGACTTACTTTTTGTTCTTTTATGATCTGCAATTTCTTTCAAAAGTAACGTTATATGATTTCTGAGAGCCGTATTGCGCTTTCTTATACGTCTGTATCTATCTGCTTTAGCGTGACTCGGTCGCCCTTATGCTGCTCAACAAGAGCTTCAAGGGCATCGATCTGAAGACTTATGAACTTTCTCGACATGAAAAGTACACCACTAATGTAAGTAAACATAAGAAGATAGTTGCTTAAAAAGATTAGCAGATACCGCTAACTATTAAGAAATTACCCTATGAATCCGATGTGATTTTTGTTCGGTAGTTAACAGTTTTATGTCACGTGGTTAATAGTTCTGGCTTTAAGACACGAATAAATTTGAACATCCGAGATGCAGAAGTGATTAGTTGTGTTGCAACTTATAATGATATTCATGTTGTTGAGTTTAAGAGGGATTGGCTTGCGAAATTATGTCTAACTAAATGATGCTTCAATGGTTTCTCACTACTGTATCAAATTCATATGCTCATATTCTATGAAAGCCATAGATTGTGTCATGCTTTTGTCCTAGTATTGTAAATTTATATACAACAAATTTACTAAAAGATGACAGAATTATTTGCAACGTTCATAGCGTCCTATACGGCTGGTTCTATTTCAGATGCCTTCATATACGTGATCTTACTGCTTCTAGCATTGTCGAGTGTTCTTGCATTTCTAGGCAAGGCCCCCAGGTTCACTGCAAGTACCACTAACATTCTTACCTCTCTCGGCATCCTTGGTACTTTCGCGGGCATTGTCGTTGGTTTGATGGAGTTCAATCCGTCGGATATTGATGGAAGCATTGAGTTATTACTTGCGGGGTTAAAGACTGCCTTTTTGACCAGTTTGGTCGGTATGGCTGCCTCCATAGTTTACAAAGCGATTCTTGGTGCAATTCCGCGAAAAGAGGAATCCGCTGTCAAGAGTGTTGGGCCAGAAGAAATCTATTCTGTTATGTCTGCTCAGCTAAATGCATCTAACGAGCTGTTATCAGCAATCAAAGGTGATGAAGATTCATCGTTGACCTCTCAGATTAAGAACCTTCGCACAGACATCAATGATGGGCAAAAGTCTTTAGGTAGACATCTGGAAAGAGCCGCAGAGAACAGCGAACAGTTTCAACTTAAATTGTGGCAAAAGATGGATGAGTTTGGTGAGCTACTATCGAAATCAGCGACAGAGCAAGTTATTAATGCGCTTAAAGAAGTAATTGTTGAATTCAATGACAAGCTAACTGAACAGTTCGGTGAAAACTTTAAGCGTTTAGACGAATCGGTTAAAAAACTGGTTGATTGGCAAGAAAATTACAAAAATCAATTAGAAGATATGGCAAACAAATACCAGCTAGGAGTTGATGCAATTTCTTCGACGGAAAAATCTGTGGCGAGTATAAATGAACGTGCTGAATCCATTCCCGCAACTATGGAAAAACTTCACCAGGTAATGGAGTTAGGTCATGGGCAAGTCACTGAACTTGAACATAGACTCGAGGCATTTAAAGATTTGAGGGACAAAGCAGTAGAAGCAATGCCTCAAATAAAAGAGCAGATGGATACGACTATGTCTGTTATTGGAGAATCAGTTAAAGCAGCATCAACTCACTATGAAGCTATGTTGCAAGAGTCACAAAATATCATTGATAACTTTAGTTCCACAGCTACTCAAAGTGTGGAGAATATGCGTACCAATCTAGAGAGCGGCGCTGAAAAAGTATCAGGTCAATTGATCGAAACGTCTCAAACGTTAAGTGGAAAATTAGCTGAAGCTTCTTCGGATATTCAAGAGCAAGTTGGCACAGCAACTGGTGGATTGAGTAATGTTACCAATCACCTAACCGATACAACAGAGCAAATTAGACAGCACCTAGAAGATTCAATTACAGAGCTTAACAGCCAGCTACGTGTGCTTGTTGCTGACATTAAGGATGATGCGCGTGAAACGGGCAATGTGCTGAAAGAAGCAAATCAAGAGCTGCTAAGTAGCACGAAAGAAATTCAGACAGAAACAACGTCAGCAATTACCAAACTTCATGACCGCTTGGAAACCACATTAGAAGATATATTCCAAGTGCAGGCGCAAGCTATACGAAGAACATTTGATAGTTTGGAAGATCAAGTAACGCAGTCTGTAGGAAAGACTGGCAGCGCAGTTGAAAAACAAGTGGAAGTCCTAGACTTGCAAATGCAGCAGGAAATTAACCGAACAATGAATGAAATGGGCGAAGCACTTGCGACGATCACGCAACAGTTTACTCGTGATTATCAAAAGCTAACGCGTGAAATGTCTAATGTTGTTAATAGTAAAATTGCAGTCTAGTCATGGAAAAGTTATTCGGAAAAGCTAAAACAACGGGTGACAGTGGTGAACACTGGATGTCAGTCTCAGACCTCATGGCTGGTTTGATGATGGTGTTTTTGTTTATATCGGTTGCTCTAATGCGTGATGCAATGTTAGAACGCGACAAAATAAAAGAAGTAGCTGAAACCTATCAAAAAACACAGCAAGCTATTTATATTTCATTATTGGAAGAGTTCGCTAAAGACCTAGATAAGTGGGGGGCTGAAATCGACAGAGATACGCTGAGCGTTAACTTTACTGCACCGGAAGTACTATTTGCGAATGGTGAAGCAAATTTAACTGAGCAGTTTCAGGTTATCTTGGACGATTTTTTCCCTCGTTACCTTAAAGTTCTTGAGCAGTACAAGCCAATTATCCAAGAAATAAAAATTGAAGGTCATACTTCGAGTCGTTGGAATCATGATTCAAGTGACTACGAGGCTTATTTCAATAACATGCGATTATCACAATCGAGAACTCGTGCCGTTCTTGGTTACATAATGAATCTCGAAGAAGTAAGCCGCGAACATTACGGGTGGGTAAAAAACAACGTAGCAGCGGTAGGTTACTCATCCTCTAAAGCAGTTGTGCATGATGGTGTTGAAGATGAGAAGCGATCCCGTCGGGTTTCTTTCCGCATAATTACTAATGCAGAAGAGCAGATCTTAAAGATCTTGGGGGAGGGATGAAGTTAACGCTTAACCTTAGCTCTTTAATGCACGCGATAGAAGTGATGGAGCCAGAAAAAAAAGGTACGTTCACCTTGGATCTTCAAGAAAGTCATATCGATAAGATTTCTGCTGAGTTAGAACAGGGTAAGGACGTTGAGCTTAAGGATGTTGAGCTTGAATCTGGCCTTCTAAGTTATAAAGGGCGTCACGTAACCCTTTATATCAAAGCGAACGGTTCAAGTGCTCGCTTCCACGTCTCAGACTGTAAAACGCTCCAGTCAATGAGAGCTAGCGGCCGTTTTGAGCGTTATGTTGTCACTAACAATACTTCCGGTGAATTTATTGTTGACTCAGGCCATGGGGAAACTAAAGCCAGATTGAAGGTCTGTCAGAACTGTTTACGTAAGCTCAACTATAAAGGTTGCAACACCACTACAGATATCAGTTCAATCGTGAGAACCTTTGATATGGGGGAGTTCTTCTCTACATATAGTTCGTTTTTCCCACATATGCCCTCACGTCAAGCTGAGACCGCAGAAACAGGTTATAGCGAAGATTGGACGAAGGTATCTTCTCACTATCGTGTCGAAAAGGATTTTACTTGTGAGCAATGCAACGTGAAGCTTAGAGCACATCGACACCTTCTACATGTTCATCATATCAGTGGGGTAAAATCTGATAATCGGCCTAAAAACCTCAAAGCTTTATGTATCGATTGCCATAGTAAACAGCCTATGCACTCTCGTATGGCGGTAAGCCATTCGGAAAGGCAGCTCATTAATAAGCTCAGAAATGAACAGGGCTTGCTTGAGGATATAGGTAGTTGGAAAAGATTATTTGAATATGCTGACCCTGGGGTTCATGGTGTACTTCACGCTTGTAAAGACTTTGGAACAAAGTTACCAGAAGTTGGTTACTACGTGGGCGATGGCTTTGGCGACATTGTTGCAAAAATTGAATTGGCTTGGCCTGCTCATAAGTTTGGTATTGCTATCTCACAAAATGATATTGATGACGCGATCCAAGAAGGCTGGCACGTTCTAACGATTAGTGAGTTTTTGGCTGACTATCGAACTCAAGCACATAACTTACGTTGGTAATAAAGCGGGATAGATAATGAAACTACGTATTGACGAGTTACTTGAACGTATCATCTGTATTAACCATGCTTGGAAACTAGCTCGAGATGAATTCGGTACAGACTTTAGCGCCACAAAGTCTTTTCGTGCTACTAAATCATCTTTGCAAGCCACTCTTCTGAGAGAATTTCCTGAAGACGTTTTCTTAGTTGTCGCCACTGATTCTGAAGAACATGGCGAGCCAATATTTAGCGTCAGATTAACATCTCCAATACCTTTAAATGGTGTTCTTAGGCATGATGCTGAGCACTTACCGCAAAGACTAGCCGAAGAGCTCTTTACACCAAACGAACTATCCCAACTAATTAGACAGTAGACTAAAAAATGCCTCAATTACTCACAAACTTATTCAGTGACCCAGTGACGACGATAATCATTGCCGCAACTATCGGGTGTTTCCTATTCTTTTTTGTTAGGGAATGGATGACAACAAACAAAGAGATACGCCGTTTAGAGCTGATTTCTAGCATCTCAAATAGAAACTCAAGTGCAACACTAAAAGCGGATGCACTGACGTCAGAAGAACTTGTTTGGGTCACTGATCACTTAGTATACGAAGTCGAAAATGATGGGTATTTGATTGAGCAAAAGAATGGCAAATGGCTTTCTAAATCTCCCGTCTCTCAAATGCTGCCACATTATGATACCAACAGGTATAAGTTAGTTCCGGCATTGCTGACAAGTATTGGTATTACAGGAACCTTCTTAGGTATTACTTTAGGCCTAAGCGAATTTACAATGGCTGGTGAATCAAAAGCGCTTCTCGCGTCCGCCGCCCAGTTACTCGAAGGGATGAAAACCGCTTTTTATACATCTTTGGCAGGTCTATCTCTATCGGCAATTTTTATGGCTGTGATGAAGGTATCATCAAGCAAAATTGCAAAAGCACAGCGAGCTTTCACAAGCACCATTTCCCAGCACTACATGGAAGCGAGTGCTGTTATGTATCTAAAAAATATTTCGAATGAGAATCAGCAAGAAGCCCTACAAGCTCAGTTGAAATCCGCGCAAGGAATGGAAGAGCTTGCCAGCAGCATGCGTGCAGTTGTCGGTGAGCTTTCAGAACTTGGGCAAACGTTGAATGGTGAATTGATCGGACAAACAGTCTCAACAGCTGTGACTAGCTCGATAGAACAGCAGCTAGTTCCAACCATTGAAGGTATCAAGAGTGAGCTCGCATCACTGAAAGACATAAAAAAACAAAGTCAGAAAGAATTAGTTGAACTGTTGGTCGATCAAATGAAAAAAGATCTAGTCCAGCCAGTCGTAATTGAACTTGAGAAAACAGCAGACGCCGTAGCGAAAAATAACGAAGTATCCGAACAGCTAAACAGCAATGTTGAGAAAGTAATAACACGCACTGCTGAAGCTGTTGAAACGATTGATAAGTTCCAACAAGAAACCATGGTTAAGCTACAAAGTTTCGCGGAATCACTAAAAGAAATTCTGAGTAGCTTCAAAGACGATACTCAAGGAGCAATGACATCGATTGCTCAAGAAGTTCAAACAATGCTTGATAGTGCAACGGACGGGATGGAGAAGCAACGCTCTGCGTTCGAGCATAGTGCGCAAAGAGCGGCATCTGCGTTCGAAGGTATCAAGGACAATATGGATAATGCATTGACGGAACGTCAAAATGCGGAGAAAGCTCTATTTGAGAATGTAGAGCAACGTATTACAACACTTTTAGTTGAGTCACAAACCGTCTTTGACAAGCAGACAAATGTTCTTGAGAAAGTCGGTTCAGACGCAAGTGACTTGATGTTGAACGCAAAAACTGAGCTTATTTCTGGCCTTGGTGACATTGATACTAAAGTGCTCAACATGTCGAACACGGTTCAAACTGAGCTAGAAGCGTTTAGAAAGCAATACCAAGAAAATTTGTCGGATTACTTTACGCAACAGAATAACCTTTTAGAAGACAGCCTAGGTAAACAGCGAGATGGTTTGAATGGTGTTGTTAATAACTTCCGTGAAGTGTTTGAGAGTGAGTATCAAACCCGTCATAACCTTCTTAAAGAACTAACGCTGCAACATGAGAACTTACAGAAGTCTGCAAAGACAATTGAACAAGTAGTGAAAGCAGTAGGGTTAAGTGATTCTGCAAGAATGGCCGAGTTGCAAGACGCAGCACAGACGATGGGTCGTGAGATTGGGCAACTTAAGTTGGAATACTCGAAAGCTTCTGCAGCGTTCAATGATGTAACTGAGAACCTACCTAAGGCTATGGATGATTACTTCACACGGGCGAATCAAAGTTTTGAGACCTTCTTTAATGACTTTGATGCGGCAGCTAGCTCTATCCACAATAAGTTATCGCAGGCCGCTGGCTACTTAATCAACTCTCAAGTTCAGCGCAGAGAATTTGAAGCTGACGAAAGAGCTGCATCAGGAGCTGAAGCTTAATGCGTAATTTACGAACGGCAATACAAACAGCTGATGCAGAAGAGTCCGGAGTTTGGTTATCGGTAGGTGACCTAATGTCTGTTCTGTTGATGATATTTGCCTTGCTTTTGATTAGTGCACTGGTTCAGATCTCTGAAGTCCATGAAAACAGCCAGAACACGCGTATTGTCATCATTAAGGGCATTAACGATGCGCTAGAAAGTGCAGGAATAGAAGTGCAGGCAAACCCAGAAACGGGTGATATATCTATCCTCGATTCCATCCTGTTTGACCGAAACGAATATCGATTAAAGACATCGGGTAAGGAGTTTCTTGATCAGTTTGTGCCGATTTACTCAAACGTGATCTTTCAGTCAGATCGAACGGCGGATGAAGTTAGCCGTATTGTAATTGAAGGCCACTCAAGCTCCGAAGGTGCCTTTAATCGAAATATGGAGCTGAGTGTATTAAGGGCGAATAGCGTTGCAGAATATATTAATGACATGACTTTTGAGCATAAGCGTCCATTCTTTGAAAAAGCTGTCATTTCGGGTCGAGGTCCTATCGAAGCAAACCAAGAGCACACAGATCCGTC
This sequence comes from Vibrio sp. J1-1, assembly GCF_021728395.1. Classification (GTDB taxonomy): domain Bacteria; phylum Pseudomonadota; class Gammaproteobacteria; order Enterobacterales; family Vibrionaceae; genus Vibrio. The sequence goes on from NZ_JAKKCM010000008.1 coordinate 125,604, forward strand.
AGACCGTAAAGTAAAGTTCAGATTCCAGTTTAAAGATGACCAATTCTTGGGCTATTTTTCTGAGGTAAAGTCCGTTGAGTAGCAAAGGGTTTACTTTTAATCAGCCTGTAGTTCTAGGAGCTAATAGCCTAGATAGAATGTCGTTTGATGATTTCTTTGATATGGGCGAACTTGACGGAAGTTTACCTAGTTTCCCTCCGAAGACGATCAAACAAATTATCCAGCTTGTTGATCAGGGCAAGAGTGATCAAATTTCAATTTTGGAATGGCTCGATACTATTGATAATCATAAGCAATGGGATGAGCTAGATGCGGGAGAAGTTAATAATGCATGTAGAGCAATTTGGTATGCGATGTGCACCAACGCTACATTGGGTGATATTGCATTTTTCAAAGTGGCGTTAGCGTTAGACGGGAAACCGACATCTATAATTCCTGATCTAATTGAAAGCATGGACATTGTACGAGGTGTTTCTGAGCTGGCTGAATTAGAGAGAGAAAAAATTGATTGGTTGCAAGCGATAAGAAGCAAAAGCTATCAATCTATGGTGCAGTACTGTTTTGAAAGGAAGAGAACTCCCAAGGAGTACGTAAAGTACCTGCGTCTGCCTAAAGCCAACTCGTATGAGCGTCAGTTACCAGTACAACTTATCAAGGTTGTACCTCAACAGCTTACCTATGATACAGACCGATGGTTACATCGCTGCTTCACTAATCTAAAAACCAACAAGGATAAATTGGCTTTCTGCAATACCGCAATTAGTCACTTTGAATATTTTGACTATGGTGATCATGTTGAGCAGATCTTAGAAGAAAAATGTTTACCGACAGGAGATGACACTTATTGGTACTCATTATCTGAACAAAGTAAAAGTATTCTAAAAAAGAAGTTCAATATATCCAGTTATTACGAGTTGCGGAGTATATCTAAGCTGCTTACATCCGAGCAGGCGAAAGAAAGCTGCTCCTTTGAAGACCATGAAGTGAGACAAATCCATAGTCGAACGATGTTTTGGTCAAACTATAGCTCCCGATTTAATCGGATAAGAGCATTACTTCCTGAACTAACATTTGATTACCTTGTTAATCAAGGATACGAGCCTTCTGATCAAGTTGAGAGGCTGTCGAAGGAGTCGGTTTATCAATGTGAAGTCCTGATTTTTGAGTTAGACAAAATTATTGCCGTTGAGTTTTTGAGAGGAGATCTTAGTGAAACTCGCTTCTTCAAAAATACGGAATGGCATGCAAAGAGGTTGTTTGAGTCTGCAGACCTAACCATTCAGGCAATTAGGGAGATGACGCAACTAGACGTTCATGACCATCTGACTTCCTGGCAGTACTTCTGTGAAAAACTTTTGCGAACTAAGTTCAAGTTGTTACCGAATGACGATATTCCATTCTTTAAAGGGCTACCACCGGCGGTGAATAGTTATAACCAGATTCGCGGTTTGCCTAGGCCAGAGCAAAGTTATTTAGATGAAAGGGCGAGAAAACTTGAGTTGTGGTTAGAGCGATTTTGGAATACGGAATTTAGCACCTCTAAATATGGTGAACAGTCAGGTTTAGACCAAAAGAGCAATGTGTATTTGTCGAAGGCACACATTGCGAAACAATTGGGCAATAATGAGCAGCATGAGCTTTATATTAAGAAGTCTGCAAATCAAGGCAACCCTGAAGCCATGAATCAACTAGGTCAAATATTGCTTAAAAACAGTGACGTAGGATTACGTCGCCACGGGGAACGTTGGTTAGCAAAAGCAGCCGTTCAAGGGCATGTTAATGCTCGGACATTGGTGAAAAAATTCAATATCAAAGTTGAACATGATGCGGATTATTATCAACAGCGATTAAAGGCGCACCGCGACGACATAACGAAAGGACATTACAAGTTGGACGCAACTTTAAAGATTGCTGCCTTGCGTAACCTTAGTGTCTTTGACTTAGAGCGTAAGTTTCGCTTTATAGAGCATAATGTTGGTGACTTAATCGTAATGTTGAAAGAGCTAGAGTCCCGCAGCGGTAAAGAAGTCACACAGTTTAAGGCCACTGTGACTGACCGGCTAGATGAAATCTTCGAATCGTTTGTTTAAGTGATGACTAATTGAATCACAATGGGCGAACGGACGACATTATCTGATGATGACTACAACCATGTAATCTGAAACTTTCATAAGCTTACTAACACCACTGGTTTTTGATTCAGGTTAGGCTGTGAACTCACTCAACCACTGAAAGGTTACTTAATGAAAAATAAAACCATCAAAGCTCTTAACGAAAAACTAGGATCACCGGTACGCGAGACTAAAAAAGCGCTCGCGTGGAACGTTACATCTGGCTATGGGATTGTTGTTCAGATTGATCAACCAAATTCTAGCGAATATGCACTGGTTTGGCTGCCTTATAACTCCGATGCCTTAGAACAATTAAAGATGGAGAAAGCAATCTACCCGGAAGATAAAGGTAGACACAGCAATACCTATGCTAGCCCAGGGTTGTCGAGAGGTGACATCGCAATTAGGTTAAAGGTTCAAACCAACGATGAACTCGATAATCTATTGAACTATGTTTTCGAACCATTTAATTAAGCTTGTGTAGAATTCGGAGGAAGACATTGTTGGTTTGTTTCTAAGTTATAAAAAAACCAATGAGAATATGTTCATATCTGCCTAACTCGTCATTTTATAAAGGTTTTTTATAGTATGATGAGGAAAATGCTCGTTTAGGTTGGCACTTTCGAAGCAAACGCTGGCCAGTAGATAGTCAAAGGCGAGCGAGAATAAATATCTGTTGGTTAGAACTATGCAAAAATCAAACTTCGAATTTCTCAAGGGCGTAAATGACTTTCTGTTTGCCATTGCTCGTGCAGCTGAAAAAAATTATCCAGACGACCCGAATACTACTCTGGTAAAGCTAAGAATCTTTGGCGAGGCGACAGCGAAGCATCTCGCCAAGCTACTGGATATTGAAATCCCTGAAAATCAGAATGATTTGTTAAGGGAACTGGGAAAAATCCATTTCGTTGATGATTCAATTCTTGGTGTTTTTCATAAGCTAAGAAAGATCGGTAATCAGGCAGTTCATGAATACCATGATGACTTGCAAGACGCTGAAATGTGCCTGCGGTTGTCATTCAGGCTTGCTGTTTGGTACTACCGACTTGTCTCTAAAAACTTTGATTTCCCCGTACCTCAATTTGTTTTACCGACTTCCGAAAATCATGAAAATTACGAGCTAGAAGTTTTAACATTGAAGCAAGAGCTCGCATTAGCACGTCAATCTGAAACACAGACTAAAGCTGAGTTAGAGGCTCAACAATCTAAATTGACGGCTTTAAGTGGTTATATTTCTGTTCTTGAAAGTAAACAAGAAGAGACTGAAGAACAAACACAAGCTCGTATTGCTGCATTGGAAGCTAAGTTAGCAGAAAAAGATCAAGAGCTTTCCAAGAAAACAGAAGCAGAGCGTAAAGCTTATAAACAACAAATCACTAATCAGGCCGCATCTCGTAGTCTAGACCTTTCAGAAGCAGAAACTCGTTATCTAATTGATACCCAGTTACGAAAAGCAGGCTGGGATGCGGATACAAAGTTACTGAATTTTTCTAACGGTACTCGTCCTGAGAAAGGACGTAATATCGCTATTGCTGAATGGCCAACCGGCAAAGATGAAACCGGCAAAATGGGCTTTGCGGATTACGTGCTATTTGCGGGTTTAAAGCCTGTTGGTGTCGTTGAAGCGAAAAAAGCCAATAAAGATGTGGCAGGAAAGCTGACCGAAGCCTACCGATATAGCAAATATTTCGATTTTAATTTTCTTCGTCACGAATTAGAAAATGCAGCAAACGATGATGACTCATTAGCCCAAGTGGCTGAAGCGTTACCTCTTTATCTGCCAACATGGGCTGATTCACATGGTAGTGAACGTTTTAAAATCCCTTTCTGTTTCTCGGCGAACGGGCGTGATTATCGCGCAGCCGTAAAAACCAAAAGTGGTATCTGGTATCGCGATGTTCGTCATGCCACCAATATGTCTCAGGCTCTGCCTGAATGGCATCGCCCTGAAGAACTGTTATCTAAGTTAGAAAACGACACTCAACTGCAAAATCGCTGGTTCAAAGATAACGCTGATATGAGTGATCTTGGTTTGCGTTACTATCAGGAAGAAGCGGTTCAAGCGGTAGAAAGCGCGATTGTTTCTGGTCAGCAAGATATTCTATTGGCAATGGCGACAGGCACAGGTAAAACCCGTACCGCTATTGCTTTAATGTACCGCTTAATTCAGTCACAGCGTTTTAACCGTGTCTTATTTTTGGTTGATAGAACATCTCTGGGCTATCAGGCGCTTGGTTCGTTTGAAGATACCAATATTAAAGGCGATACCTTTAATGCCATCTTTAACATTAAAGGGTTAACCGATCGTTTCCCAGAAGACAGCACTAAGATTCACGTCGCGACTGTGCAGTCGTTAGTGAAGCGTACCTTGCAAAGCGACGAAGTGATGCCTGTTGGGCGTTACGATTGCATCATTGTTGATGAAGCGCACCGTGGCTATATACTGGATAGAGAGCAGACTGAAGGGGAAGAGAAGTTCCGTAATCAGTTAGATTTCATCTCTTCATACCGCAGAATTATCGATCATTTCGATGCAGTAAAAGTGGCACTAACGGCAACACCAGCATTACATACCGTCGATATTTTTGGCGGTGAAAAGAAACAGCCTGTCTATCGTTATAGCTACCGTAAAGCGGTTATTGACGGTTTCTTATGTGACCAAGAGCCGCCGATCAGAATTATCACTAAGTTGAGTGAAGAGGGCGTTTATCTTTCTCAAGGCTCAGAGGTTCAGCGTCTGTCTAATCAGGGAGAACTGATTGACGATACGATGGAAGATGAACAAGGTTTTGAAGTCGCAGATTTTAACCGCAACTTAATCGCATCGAACTTTAACAAAGTGATTTGTGAGGAACTGGTTAAACACATCGATACGACAAGCCCGCAAAAAACATTGGTCTTCTGTGTGAACAACACTCATGCCGATACCGTAGTAGAAGAGCTTCGTACGGCATTTAAAACTAAATATCCTCAGTTAGAACACGACGCGATTATTAAAATCACCGGTGATTCCGATAAAGATTCCACCAAAGTGCAATCCATGATCACCCGTTTCAATAAGGAACGTTTACCAAACATTGTGGTGACGGTTGATTTGCTCACCACGGGTATTGATATTCCAAGCATTTGTAACCTGGTCTTTATGCGCAAAGTACGCAGCCGTATTTTGTATGAGCAGATGAAAGGGCGCGCTACCCGCTTATGCCCTGAAGTCGGTAAGAGCTCATTCCGTATTTTTGATACGGTAGATTTGTATTCGACTCTGCAAAGCGTCGATACCATGCGCCCGGTGGTGGTTCGCCCGCAAGTAGAACTGCAAACCTTGGTTAATGAAATTACCGACTCGAAAACCTATAAAGTGATAGAGGCTGACGGGCGTAGCTTTGCTGAACATAGCCACGAACAACTGGTCGCTAAATTGCAGCGCATTATCAGCCACGCTCAGTTTAACCGTAATAAATCTAAACAGGTTGATGGTCAAATTAAGCGTCTTGATGAATTGTGTGGTGATGCGGCTGGGTGTGATTTCGCCAGTTTTGCAAAAACACTGAAGCAGAAAGGACCACAATGGTCTGCCGAAGTGTTTAACAAAATGACAAATCTGGTCAGTCGTTTGGATAATCTGAAGAACGAGATTAATGCGCTGCGTGAGATGCCTATCTTTACTGATTTACCTGACGAAGTGACGGAAGTTTCTCAGCGTTGGGGAGAGTTTGATAAAGCGGAAGATTTCCTTGAAGCATTTGACCAATTAGTGGAAGTGTCAACTAACCAGCAAGAAGCATTAGACATTATTGTTAATCGTCCTCGTGATTTAACCCGTAAAGGATTGATTGAATTACAAGAGTGGTTTGATAGCCAAAACTTCAATGATGCGAGTTTACGCAGTGCATGGAAGGTGGCTAAAAATCAGGATATTGCCGCTAAATTGATTGGTCATATTCGTCGAGCTTCGATTGGTGATGCATTATTGCCGTTTGATGAACGTGTCGACTTAGCCCTAAACAAAATTAAAGCCGCCAATGAGTGGAATGAAGAACAGCTTAATTGGCTGGAACGTTTATCCGCGTCGATCAAAGACAAAGTAGTACTGGATGAAGACACCTTCAAAACCGGTAACTACAAGCGTAAAGGTGGCAAACGCAAGCTGATGAATGTGTTTAATGATGAATTAGACACCATTCTCTCTCAATTTAATCAATTTATGTGGGATGAGCCCGCCTAGCTAAGTACAATCACCCGCAATGAATTTATTAATGCCTTCTCTTTCTATCGAGAGAGAAGGTAAACAGAACTAGTTAGACTCACTTAGCTAACAATGAGCAGCGTGAGCATTAGAGAACCAATATGAATAACAACGATTTAGTAGCCAAACTCTGGAAACTGTGTGACAACCTGCGTGACGGCGGCGTTTCTTACCAAAACTACGTTAATGAATTAGCTTCATTACTGTTTTTGAAAATGTGTGAAGAGACAGAGCAAGAGGGTGACCTGTTACCAGAAGGCTATCGTTGGGCAAATCTAAAATCGAAAATTGGTCAGGAACAGCATCAGTTTTACCGCAATATGTTGGTTCAGCTGGGTGCTGACGACCATGCCATTGTGCGAGCCATTTTCCAGAACGTAAACACCACCATTACTCAGCCAGCGCAGTTAACTGAGTTGGTTGACAATATGGATAACCTTGAGTGGTTCGATGGCAGTCAAGGTAAAAGCCGTGACGATTTCGGTGATATGTATGAAGGCTTGCTGCAAAAAAACGCGAATGAAACCAAATCAGGCGCAGGTCAATACTTCACGCCTCGTGCACTGATTAACACCATAGTGAAAGTAATGCAGCCACAGCCGCGCGAAATTATTCAGGACCCAGCAGCAGGCACGGCTGGTTTCTTGATCGAAGCAGATAAATACATAAAAGCTCAAACAAACGATTTAGAAGATTTGGATGACGACGATCAGCAGTTCCAAATGACCAAAGCTTTTGTCGGTTTAGAACTTGTACCTGAAACGCGCCGTTTAGCACTGATGAACTGCTTGTTGCACGATATTGAAGGTGACGTAAACGAAGGTGCCATTCGTCTTGGAAACACATTAGGTAGCGCTGGTGAAAGTCTGCCAAAAGCCAATGTGATTTTAACCAATCCGCCATTTGGTAGTGCGGCAAGTACTAATATTACCCGCACCTTTGTCCACCCAACAGGTAACAAACAGCTCTGTTTTATGCAGCACATCTATGATGCATTAGAACCAGGTGGTCGTGCGGCTGTGGTGATTCCAGATAACGTGTTATTTGAAGGTGGTAAAGGTACGGAGATCCGCCGTGACCTAATGGATAAATGTAACCTGCACACCATTTTGCGTTTGCCTACGGGTATTTTCTACGCCCAAGGGGTGAAAACCAATGTGCTGTTCTTCCAAAAAGGCACGCCTGAGAACAAACATCAGGATAAAGGCTGTACCAAAGAAACCTGGGTATTCGATATGCGAACCAATATGAATACTTTTGGTAAGCGTCGCCCACTGACAGAAAAGCACTTTGATGCCTTTATTGCGGCCTACGGCGCAGATAAAAACGGTCAGTCACCTCGTGAAGAAGGCATATACGAAACGCTAGGCAATATTTTTGCTGAAGGTGAAACAGCAGAAAGTTTGAGCGAGAAAGCGCACAAGGTAGATAGCGCTCGCTGGCGTAAATTCAGCCGAGAATACATTCGTGACCAGAAAGGCGACAGTTTAGATATCTCATGGCTAAAAGATTTAGAAGCAACCAGTGCTGAAAACTTACCAGAACCAGAAGTACTGGCAGGCGAAGCAATGGCAGAACTGACTGAAGCAATGTCTGAAATTTACCAGTTGATGCAGGCTTTAGGCGCAAATGATGAAGCGCAAGCACAGAAGCAACTACTGGAAGAAGCGTTTGGCTTATCTGAAAAGCCGGAGGCTGAGTAATGAGTGAGTTGCCGAAAGGGTGGATAGACGCCAGAGTTTCAGAAGTAGCTAAAGTTGAAAGTGGCGTAGGTTTTCCTAAGAAATTTCAAGGTATGGAAACTGATCATTTGCCAGTATACAAAGTTGGGGATATTTCTAGGTCTGTTCAAAGTGGTGAGTCATCCTTAAACTCTTCATCTAACTATATTGATGAATCAACTAGATTAGCAATGAAAGGTAAAATATATCCTGAAGGTAGTACGCTTTTTGCAAAAATCGGAGAAGCGTTAAAGCTTAATCGTAGAGGATTTTTATCTAGAGCTGGATTAGCTGACAATAATGTTATGGGCGTTATTCCTGATAAGCTTACTAAAGGTAAGTATTTGTATTACTTACTTAAAACGGTTGATCTGTCATCTTTTTCAAGATCATCTGCTGTTCCCTCCATTAGAAAAGGAGATGTAGAAGATCTAACAGTACCACTTCCCCCACTACCCGAACAAAAACGCATCGTTGAAAAACTCGATGAAGTATTGGCACAGGTTGACACCATCAAAGCCCGTTTAGATGGTATTCCTGATTTGCTAAAACGCTTCCGCCAATCGGTACTCGCTTCCGCAGTTTCAGGGAAGTTGATACCTGTCAATGAATCGAGGATCGTAAAAGTAGGGGATATATCAGAAGACATTAGATATGGCACTTCCAAAAAGTGTGATTATAAGGGAGGAAGTACTCCTGTAATTCGTATTCCTAATATAGGTGACAGAAGGCTAGATATATCAGATTTAAAATCGGCAGACTTTACTGAGAAAGAACTTGATAAATTAACGCTTCAGTCAGGGGATATCTTGGTGATTCGTTCTAACGGTAGTTTGGACCTAGTAGCTAAACCAGCAATAGTTGAGCCTCAGTACGAAGGTTTTCTATATGCGGGTTACTTGATTCGAATTAGATGTGATAGAGAGCTAATCTTACCTAGTTTCCTACTAAACGTGTTGAGCTCTAGGGTTGTTAGGGATGTTGTTGAACTAGGCGCACGTTCAACAAGTGGAGTTAATAATATTAACTCGAAAGAATTAGCGGCTTTGGAGTTTGTACTGCCTTCAATGGATGAACAAAAAGAGATTGTCCGCTTAGTCGACCAATATTTCGCATTCGCTGACACCATCGAAGCACAAGTGAAAAAAGCGCAGGCGAGGGTAGATAGCCTGACTCAAAGCATTTTAGCCAAAGCCTTCCGTGGTGAACTTGTCCCGCAAAATGATGACGACGAACCTGCTGAAGTGCTGCTAAAGCGAATTGCTCAGGCTCGTAAAGAGGCTGAGGCATTGGCGAAAGCCGCAAAGAAGGCTGGAAAGAAAAAAGCCTAGTGTACTAATGGGAAGGTCCAAACTAACAACAGGTAAGTGTGCAGTGGCATGAGTGAATCGAAGAACAACAAATGGTTTAAATCAGTGGTGATTCTGGTCATTTTTGCCATTGCAATGAGCCAGCTTTTAGAAAGAACCTTAGTTTGGAATTATCAGGAAGACAGTATTACAGGTGCTTTCACCATCTATGGCATAGCAAGAGCGTTAAACGCCGCGATATCCATGCTGCAGGGCACCGATATCAGTGTTGTGGTTGTGTCGGTATCTGTCGGTGAGTTACTTGACCCCATTAACGATTTGATAGAGCGATTCTCATGGATTGTGATGATGGCAATCGCATCACTGGGTATTCAGAAAGTTTTGCTATCTGTCGTGGTATCAAAGGCTGCGAGTCTATTATTAGGAGCGGTTGTTGCTGGATATCTCGCGACACTGTGGTACAAGCCATTCGCTAAGTATCGTAATGTCAGCTTCAAAGCCATCTGTATTCTGTTCTTTATCCGTTTTTCTCTATCAATGGTCTTCATATGTAACTTTGCGCTGGATGTTTACTATTTTAGCGATCAGAAAAATACAGCAGAGGCAGCGTTGGTTAATACACAAACGGTTATCGCAAGTAATGCAGCTATTGCTATAGAGAACGATAGTGAGGAATCTGATGGCTGGTTTGAAAAGGCAAAAAAGACCTTTAATGAAACAAAAGGGAGTTTTACTGACGTTGAGGATAAAGTCGCTGGTATTACCGGCAGTGTAGAAAATTCCATATCATCGTTATTAGACTTGATTGTGTTTTATATATTGCAAACCGTGCTACTGCCAATCGCGTTTTTGTTTGCTTTTTATAAAGTCTTGAGGCTGATGTTAGCTATGGATTTCACAACGACAAAAGGTTCTGAAAGCGAACAACGATTGGCTTGTTAATAGGGAGAAATAGCAGCTCTTCTTATGGGGTGTAGTTAAACTTACTCGCTCTGGTAAACAGATTATTTTAATAAAATGTTGGATAGGGATATGCAAGATAATAAAAATTTAGGTGCGTCAATTTGGAAGTGGTTAAAGTTCACTGTGAAGTGGCTTTGGCTATTGGCTATGTTTGTTCTGGGAATCGCGGCGTATGCATTTCTGCCGTTGGAGATATTTGAGTATTCATATTCGGTGTCAGAACTGGACCTGATTGAAACGATATTTATCGTTTTATTGGTGATGTTTGCTTACCACTATATAAAACTATGCCGCCGTACAGAAGCGCCGTTTATTCGTAAAGTCATTACCCCTTGGGTACATCAGGCGTATCTGCTTTTAGTTTTAGTTCTACTGGGGATTGTCGCAGTACAATTTTCCGAATTGGAATTTGATGATTTTGAAACAATGCCATTGATGGATTTTGTCAGCTATGTATTGATGTCAATGACACTGTTGTATAGCTATAAGCGAATGAATAAATATCCTGGCAAGCAAGTGATAGCAGTAGAAGCAGTCGCTAAAGAAGGAGCCGTAGAATGAAACGTATCTATTTTTTAACAGGTCTCCTTTTATTATCTGTAGGGCAAACGAGTTATGCCTTTGAGCACACTTCAGCGAAGCCGGGAGATGTGGCATTTTTGGTATCGTCATGTCGGGAATATATAGAGTTATATAAAAAGAAAGATGACCCACGTTTTGGTGCTTACCTCACAACATCAAAAGAAGAGAGTTTTCGCGCAGGTTACTGTCTGGGAGCGGTAATGCACACGAATAATACCTGTCGTTACGGGTATGGTTCTCAATCGGTTTATCGATCGGCAGAAGTGATTGCGTCAATTGAAGATAGTTATTACTCAGAAACCAAACTGTTGGAAGATACTGTATGCCGTTAGTCAATACCAATCAGGCGGTGCAGCAGTTGTTTGGTGTTGACGGTAAACAGCTCCGTTCTAAAGCTAACAGTTATTTACGCAATGGTACGATTCCGTCATCGGCAGTGGTCGATGACGGATTTTCTGATTCCGATTTGGGTATGCGAGGTAAAAAGCTGCTCAAATCACAAGCAGTAGATTGTTTGTTTAATGCCTTAGTGTTGGATGCTTTTTTCAATGATACTAAGCATGTTAAAGAGATCTTTGAAAAAGAATCAACCAGAACTGAAGCTGCCAAACTGTGCGAAGAAGTTTTGCTCAAAGCGCAATTTGTGGATATCAACTCAAAGTTAACCAGTGAGGCTCAGCTATTCCTTCACCAGCTTAGTGATGCAAAGTTTGTCCTGCGTGATACTCGACTAATCAGCCCGTTTGTAGAGCAGCGACTACCGCAAATGGATATCGCTATGCTGAATACTGGGTTGCTCTACCATTTACTTCGTTCCCAGCGTTTAGCGCTTTCTCATAAAGAGTCACTGCTTCTTTGCTTATTGGAAGACGATCTTGCTGGTGCTGTGAGTATCGCTGACCAATTAGATGCGGCATTACTGGCCGATGATCAGCTATTAGCCGCTTTGGTTATGCGGGTTCGCCAAGATTTTCAGGAAGCGCAATCTTTTAACTCTCTATTAAATATTCTGCCTAACTAAAAAACGCTTTTTTGTGCAGTGCACAAATCAACACTACTCCTACTGACCAAAAGGAGTAGTGTTATGAACAAAGCAAAACAACTTGTAATCAATTATCACATCACTGAAAAATGTAATTACGATTGTCATTACTGTTACGCCAAATGGGCGAAACCCAACGAACTTCATCGAAACCTAGATGACATGAAGTTAGTGCTAAATAGACTGGCTGATTACTTTCTTTCCCCAAATTCCATTCATCGACAACTCGGTTATCAACGCGTTCGCCTGAATTTTGCCGGTGGTGAGCCATTGCTGTTAAAGCAACGCTTTATCGATGCGCTAGACTACGCTTTAGAGTTAGGCTTTGATACCTCGATAATTACCAACGGTCATTTAATTACTGACGAATTTATTGCTCAGCATTCTCATAAACTTCAGATGTTAGGTATTAGCTACGATGCCTGTAGCCTTAATGTTCAGCAGAAAATAGGACGAGCAACCACTTCAGGAAAGGTGTTGTCTCCAGAACGCTTACAGTCAATCTTTCAACAAGTTAAAACGGTTTCCCCTAAGACAGAGCTAAAAATCAATACAGTCGTTAATCAATTTAATACAGAGGAAGACTTCAACGCTTTAATGGAAGCTATTCAGCCTAACAAATGGAAAGTTTTGCGAGTTTTACCGGTATTTGATTCCATCCAAACCATTAGTGATCAGCAGTTTGATGCTTTCGTTGAACGTCACCAATCGGTGTCTCATTTGATGTCAGTTGAGAATAACGACTCAATGACAAATTCCTATCTAATGCTTAGCCCAGACGGTTCATTTTTCCAGAACGGTAATGGTTCACAAGGCTATTTTAAGAGTCGTCCTTTGATTTGCACGCCAATAGAAACCGCTTTAGCTGACACGGGCTTTGATGTCGCCAAGTTTGCGCAACGTTACAAGTAGGAGGCTATATGAACGCTAAATATGTGAGCGTAAACGGTGGTTCAAAAATAGAAATTGTCGCCTCTAAGGTGTCACCGGTAATAATGGACAAGGCAAAGACGTTAGTGACAAAAATATTTTCTGACGAGGTTCGTCGAGGTGCAAGACCTAAGGTGATACGACGAAATAAAAGATGGTTAAGTTATAGGATAAACAGGCGATACCGTTTGTTAGTAAAGCGCAGGTGTTCGACTGTTGGCCCGTACTACTGCATGAGCCACAACGAGTTTGATAAGTGGGTGAACCACCATTAACACATAAAAATTGAGTTAATGATATCCAACGAATTCTACATTATGAGATCTGATGCAATCATTTGGGCGATACTTGTTTTAAAACGAACTTCGTAATGTAAAGTAATTTATCTTATGCCTACGATTTAGTATTGAGGATAATTCGTAGGCATAAAGTTTGTGGTTCCTGTGACAGTAGGCTAGTGAAAAAGAACGATAAAACGAGAACAAAAATGACCGCTGAAAACAAACAAAACAGAATCAAAAAGCAAAAAGAATTGTGGGATGCGTTCTTAAAGCGCTGGCCAATTGAAAAGCTTAAAGAACTGACGTTGGAACAATACGTTTCAACGGATGATCAAGATACGTTTACCTATTGGTTAGAGACGAAAACCAGACCGATAGGCTCTATTCAAGGTAATACATCTGCGAAGTTTGGTATTTACAAGCGAAACAGGGAAGGTAAAGAGCAAAACGGCATAGCTCACGGGGATATTTATACTTGGCGTACACGTTATGGAGAGAATGAGCAACAAGTTTTCGACTATGTTAAGAAAGAACTAATTAAAATTTTTGAAGCGGTAAAACGTGGCGACCTAGAAACTATTGACAAGATAGACTTGGCTCCGATGGTGAAATGGAAAGTCGCGTTTTTATATCAAGACCCAAATAATCCTATTTTAATAAACACTTTTTTTAAACCAAGGTTACAGATACTAACGTCAAGTAATAATAGCGCTTCATTTCCTGAACTGTACCGCAAATTAGTTGAAATGAAGGGGAGTGAAGATCTTCTAGAGTTTGGCATTAAGTGTTGGAAAATCGTACATCAAAAACAAAAAGAGATTGAGCAGAGAGCGATTTTAAATCAGTTTTCCCATGTTGGATCCTTTCAAAATAATCTAGCGAATTGGTCAGAAGATACGAAAGAGTCATTTTGCTCACTAATTAAAGACGCTCATAAGAATAGCCTAGATGTGTTTACTACTGATATCGCTGATAGTGCGATGATTCGAATTGGCCGTAAAGAATTACACAGCGAACAAGCAAAAGCAGTATTCGGTCTTTTTACGCCTACTAACGAAGGCATTAAGTTTGAGTTTGCTGGTCAATTTATAGAGAACTCTGGTGTTGAAGATGTTTGTAACCAGTTGTACCAACGTTTATGTCAATCTAAAAAGTTTGCAGAGTTCAAGAAACTATTCCCCGTTAAACGAAAACCATATTGGCCGAGTGATTATCTAGATAATGATAATGAAAGCCCGGAAGACGACGATGAAATTGGAAAGAATAGACTGATGCTAAACCAACCACCGCTTAACCAAATTTTATATGGTCCTCCAGGTACAGGTAAAACCTATCATACGATTGAAGCTGCGGTGAATGCTTCTGAGCCTGAATTTGCTTGGGACACTAGGGAAGAGTTAAAAGCTGAGTATGATCGTTTAGTTTCTGATAAACGAATTTGTTTTGTTACCTTTCACCAGAGTTATGGATATGAAGAGTTTGTAGAAGGGCTAACAGCAGAAACTACGGAAGACAAACAAATAGCCTATAGCGTAAAAGACGGTATTTTTAAGTCGATATGTGATGATGCCTCTGTATCAGAGAAGCAAGTGAGCTCTGAAATAAAGAGTACTGGCCGAGTCTGGAAATTGTCGATTGAGGGTACACATAAAAACGAAGCGAAAACTTATTGCTTTGAACATGACATTGGAGCAATAGGCTGGGCTGAAACAGGTGATCTTTCTGTTGAGGAGAGAAATGAGTATTTCTCCAATCTAGGCTCGAACAACCAAAATTCTTTGCTCTATTTTACCAATGAAATGGTGAAAGGCGACTTGGTTTTATGTATTGATAGTGCGACATCAGTTGAAGCTGTGGGAGTCGTCACTGGTGATTATCAATATAACGAATCTGGTGTTCCTACTAGAGAAGACTTTTGTCATCAGCGAGATATCAAATGGTTAGCGAAAGGCTTTTCCGTCGATTTTAAGTCTATCAATGGTAATAAGCAGTTTAGTCAGCCTACTTGTTATCCATTGTGGCGTTTATCCGTTAATGATGTCTTAAGTCATCTTCAATCTTATGACGTCGATATACATGAGTTCGATGATGAAAATAATACACAGCCAAAAAATAACTATGTTCTAGTTATTGATGAAATAAATCGTGGCAATATCTCAAAGATTTTTGGTGAACTGATTACTCTTATCGAGCCTTCAAAACGTAAAGGAGCATCGGAAGCTCTTGAGCTTGTCCTACCAAATTCCGGCAAGCCATTTTCAGTCCCAGACAACTTGTTTTTAATTGGCACGATGAATACCGCTGACCGATCTTTAGCTATGATGGATACAGCGCTTCGACGCCGTTTCGATTTTGTTGAAATGATGCCAAAGCCAGAAGTCTTCGAAGATACAAATAAGCTTCAAGGTATTGATCTACAGAAGTTACTTCAGGTGCTTAATCAACGTATAGAAATACTCTATGACCGTGAACATACATTAGGTCACGCATTCTTTATGCCTGTCAAAGAACTGGTGGATGCTGGTGAAGAAGAGCAGGCGTTTTCTGCATTAGTTTCCGTTTTCCAGAATAAAATCATTCCTCTACTTGAGGAATACTTCTTTGAAGATTGGAGCAAAATTCGTTTGGTTTTAGCAGACAACCAGAAAAAATCTCAAGAGCTTCAGTTCGTCTCTAAACAAGTTCAGAACACTCAGCAGTTAAACGATTTATTTGGCAACAACCACAAGTTGGAACAATATGGTCAGTCCATCACCAAATACACGCTAGCTGATAAAGAGGCTGATGTTTGGAACAAACCTGAGTCATATATTGGTATTTATACGACGTTAGTTAGTCCAGCCGAGTAACTGCTATGCATACGACGGTTTTTGAATACGGCTATTTGACGTCACAAGAAGTCGATCAGGCTGTACTTAAGACTTCTCGAGTATCTGAGAATACCTATAACTATCTCAAAGAGGTTTGTTTAGGTTCTGATGAGGGAAGTGTAGGGAAATGCCTGAACTTAACCAAGCGTTATGGCTATGAGTTGATTCAGGTAAAAAACTATGTGGGTGTTTTGTTTACACCCACTGGCGAACATATCGAAGTTTTACCGAAGGTTGGTAGCAAACAAAAGGACTCAAAACTATCAGTAGAAGAATCACGAGAGATGCTCTTGATGATGCTTCAACATTTGGGTTCTTTCCGTCATGTGTCGACCAACCAAGCGAATATAGCGAGCAAAAAAATGCCTCTGTTAGAGGTGTTTATTAGCCAGTTTTTGCAAGCGGTAAATTCGCTGGTGAAGAAAGGGCTCAAAAGTGACTATGTCACGCAGGTTGAAAACCTTAATTATAAAAAAGGCAAGCTGTTAACTGCTCAGCAGGTAAAACACAATCTGGTTAATAAGCATAAGTTCTACGTTGATTACGATGAGTATCTGATTAACCGTCCGGTTAACCGTTTAATAAAGACGGCTCTTCATAAACTCACACGCTATGCCATGTTGGCATCCAATCAAAAGCTATTAAGAGAATTACAGTTTGCTTTCGCTGAAGTACCAGAGAGCAAATTCATCAAACAAGATATCAATGCCGTTAAGTTAGATCGCGGAATGCTTGATTACCAAGTTCCTCTGGCGTGGGCAAAGCTAATCGTGGACGGTTTTTCTCCATTGAGCATGAAAGGAGATCATGGTGCTATATCTTTGTTGTTCCCAATGGAAGCGGTATTTGAAAGCTACGTAGTTTCGGTTTTGAGAAGTGAGCTGCCTGATGGAGTGGAACTCACATCCCAAGCTTGCTTTGAGTATTTAGTGAAACACAACGAACTAAGTCAGTTTCAGCTTAAGCCCGATTTGCTAATCACCTCGCCGGGTGGTTCTAAGATTGTGCTCGATACCAAGTGGAAACTCATTGACCTGGAAGAATATCATTATGGTATTTCGCAAGCGGATTTGTACCAAATGTTCGCCTATGGGCAAAAGTATTTAGGTGGGAAAGGGGACCTATTCTTGATCTACCCTGCACATGAGGATTTTACTAAGCCGATAGAACACAGCTTTAATTTTAGTGATGACTTAAGGCTTTGGGTCGTGCCGTTTATTTCTGATTTACAGGGGAAAAGTCGTCTAATTTGGCCTGAAACTTTTTCGTTCGATTGATTGATTTCGTAAGCTTACAAACATCACTCATCTTTTAAATAACGTAAATTACTTAATATAAAAATAGATTTTAAGCGGTTTCACCAAAGGATATAACACTACGTCAAGGCTTATTATGCAAACATACAAACACATTCTTACTTCATTTCTCAACCAGAGAGAATTGAACAAGCCAAACGCTCAACCTCTTTATAGTTACAAAGTCACGGCTGAGGAGTTTGAATTACTTAAACAGTCGTTGATTGCTAGTGTTGCGAGTAATGGAATCCACACATATTCGAATAAACCAATAAGAGAGTGGTCCGGATGTTTTGTATTGTATGCAGCAGAGTGGTGGCGCACGTCATTTCAAGGAGGAGTATGGGCTTGGGAACCTGTGTTGGAATCTTTAGGTTTACCAGCCAACGCAATTTCGCCGACACAAAGAAGTGAGATAGTTGTAAAGGGCTTAAGCTTTTGGGGAAGAAAGGTTTTAAGCAACACGAAGGGACGCATGTTACTTGGCACTGTGGCTGTTGAAGGTGGTTTACCGCAAACGCTAATTCAAGACCCACATAGTAAGCTTGCTCATTACTTCGAACAAGTCATCCAAGATTATGGCCAGTTTGCTCACTCTCGCTTAAATGCAGCCTCAATTGCGAAAGCACATGCGCATTACATTGCAGCATCTTATCGTGATGAAACGGTTTATAGTATTGTCGCACAAGTCGCTGAGTCTATTTACTCTTTGGTTGATAAACATGGCTTAGAAGAGCAGAGTGATCCGCTACATTATTTGAATACGGTCGATGCGAACTGGTCACAGAGTTTACCGTTGAATATGGAGCCTGAGGCTGCTCGGACCTTATTAGGTAACGCGCTTGGCCTTGCTGTCGAAGTTCAACGCCGTTTACCAAATTCAATTAAGGTTTTGCGTTCTTTACGTAAATCCTATTCTCATTACGCTTCTATGCTGGATGAGTTCGAGCTGGGCGCAGAAGAGGTGTACCAGTGGAAGACTCAAGTTGATATCACGCTCAAGTCTCGTCTTAACGCTCAATTTTTACAGCAGCTGTTTGGTAGTGTGAATCTACCTAAGCGCTTAAATCTGTTTGCAGTCGGTCAAAAGAGTTTGTTATTGGCAAAGGCGATTAAACGCGGTACTGATTCTGAGCACTATTTACTTGATGTTTATACGACGTCACTTCCAGAAGATTGGGTCGACCGCGACATACAGTTAAAAGTAACGGATGACTTTGGAAATACATGGTATGCCCCGGTGCTGGGTGGTGCTGGATTAGATGTGAATGAACCTTGGGTATTCACCCAACACAATGATGAATGGCTGTTTAAAGGTGCTGGGAATGTCACGTGTGAGGAATCAAACGCTTTAGTTTCAGTGCCTGAACCATTATCACATCTTGAACTGGGCAGTGTCGGCAGTATCAAAAATCGAATTCTTTATGAAGCTAATACTCAAACTAGCTCCGAGTTTTACTTTGGAGAGTATTGTGTGTCTCTGCAGCAAGAGGATACACATTCCCTAGAATACAACTTAGTCGGTCAATCGGTTTCTTATCAAACAAACCCAAGTAAGTGCTTTATTGGCTTGCCTAGTCTTGTTGCTATTGATGAAGCTGGTCGACAAACGCCTATAGCGAACACTCAGCTTCGTTGGCGTAATACGATGTTGGAACAATGGCAAACTATGAGCACTGTACCTTTTGGTAAGGTCGATATTGCTTTATTCGAAAATAATAAACCCGTTAAGCGCTTTACAGTGGGTTTATTACCGGATGATTTTGTTATTGATTTCCAGCCAAGCCATTCGGTACAAATCGGCCAAATTGGTTTTTACTCAGAGAATCAATTGCCTTCTATCGCATTAGAGGATAATGAGCTGCTCGATGTATTGCCGAGTTCTGTTCTATCTCATGCTCAAGAAGACCAGAATGAAGCAAAGCGTAGTTTGGATATGTTGAGCAGCCAAGCCCATCCTCCTGCACAGATTAATGTCCGTTTATGGTGGCAAGATCAAGCAAAGTCTTTGTCGATGACTTTGCCATTTCCTGCGAAAGGCATCTGTTTGATTGGTACTCTAGGAGAAGCCGTTCGCAATGCAGACGCCATCTTAGTCGATAGGCTCAACCGCTATGAGTTGTTCAGTTATGGTGTAAATGATTCACTAGATGTGGAATTTAAACTACAAGCTAGAGATATTCACGGTGCACTTTCTAAATCAGCATACGTTAAACGTTCTCTGCCAAAAGGCGACGCCTTGTCTGCTGGCCTTTCATTAGCGACATTCAAAGAAGATATTGACTCTCTGTTTGCTTTATCAACTTCATTAGACGCGATCGTTAAAGTTTCCGTACTCGATAATGCACATACGATATTCAATTTTAATGTTAACGCGTATGGCAACACGCTCACGCCTAACCGGGAGCTATGCACAGTTGAAATTGATAACGACTACTTTATCGGGGCACTTTCTATGGTGCCACTGGATAATCCGACCTTTGCTCCGGTTACTTTAGCCAAGAATGATGAACAGTGGCATTTCCCTGATGAAGATGCAGCGCCAGGAGCTTGGCTTATTTATGCCGATGAGGCAGAGCAGGGAGTGCGACCGTTGATGTGGAGTAAAGATCTCGAACTCTTATCGTCGCCAGGCAATAGGCTGGAAGAAGCAGCAGCGATTGGCTCACGTAAAGATCGTTTAGATAAATTCTCAGTCGTTTGTGGTCAGCTAGCGATTGAGTTTAATGCTCCTGAGTGGGCATATATCAAAGGGCTGTTGGCTTTTGATAGCGTTCCATTAACCACATTTGATTTATGGCGCGGTGCAATCACTAAACCTGAGTTTATGCTTGCAATGTTGTTAAGCGCGAATAAGAAAGAAGCCGAGCGTATTTGGCAATTTAGTAAGCAGTTTCCTTTCTTATGGCACTCACTTAAAGCCCGAGATGCAATCGCGGTGATTAATGCGTTCTATGATTCGCGTATCGAAGAGTATGGAACAGACTTTTCAGGCATCATTTGTGATCAAATAGAATCAAAATTGGACGACTTAGTCACTAGATATCACGGCTTACAAAGCCTTAAGAATCTATTGATGTATAAAATTGACTCTAGCCGAGATAAGCCATCTCTTAATCCCGCAGCCTATAAACAGCAGTTATTTGACCTACGAAATGCGTTGAACAATCAATATGATGAATCTCATTGGCCTTGTGCATTTGCAGATCACATTTTGAACAATGTCATTAACTCGGTAAATGAGCAACTATCCGGAGTCTGCTTCACCACTAAAAACCTCTATCGCAATAATGTCATGAATGCGCCTGTATTACTCGCATTATCGACTTGTGGTTCTGCTTCACTTCGCGTGACTCCAGAAGTTGTGCATGCAATGAGGCAGTATAAAAGCTTCGATCCCGACTATTTTGAACAAGCATTCGCTCTTACACATCAAATGATTTTCGGCCTAGTGAATAGCTAAAAGGTAACCCAACCATGCAATATTTTGAGTCTTTAGTTGACCAACTTACCAAACGTGCGGCACGAGCTACTTTAGGGCAATTTGGTCTGCGATCTAAGCCGTTACGTGAATTCTTGTGGCAGTCGTTTTCTCAACCTCCGGGTAAAGACGGAGCTTTTCTTGCCGATCCTGTCTTTGAGGCAACATTCGGCTGGAAACCACATACAGAAAGTATGCGAGATCTTTCAGGGGGACTTCTAAACCGCGCAATTGTAAAGGCGATGGCAAACCCACCTAAAGAGCTTGAAGAAGATTACCTATTTGATAGTAGTTGGTACCCATATTTTCACCAGTATGAGGCTTGGTCACACTTATTAGAGACCTCACCTAAGTCTGTTATTGTAAGTAGTGGCACGGGTTCGGGTAAAACAGAGTGTTTTTTGGTTCCGATTCTTAATGACATTGTCGACAGAAACAGCAAACCAGATGGTGTTGAGGCTCTGTTTCTATATCCACTCAATGCGCTAATTAACAGCCAAAGAGAGCGTCTGACGGCATGGACTCACCAGTTGGGGGATCAGGTTAAGTTCTCACTCTTTAACGGCGATACGCCGGAGTCCGTCAGTGCCGCAGAGCGCAAAAAACATCCGAATGAGCAATTATCTCGCAGAGAACTAAGGGAAAGCCCAGCTCAGATTTTGGTGACGAACTCGACGATGTTGGAATACATGTTAGTTCGTCAAAAAGATGCCAATATCTTGAACCGTTCCCAGGGTAAACTACGTTGGATCGTATTGGATGAAGCGCACACCTATATTGGTTCTCAGGCTGCTGAACTATCGTTGTTGTTAAGACGTGTGATGCATGGATTTGGCGTAACACCAGACCAAGTCCGATTTGTAGCAACATCTGCAACTATTGGTGGTGCGGATTCTGACGATGATCTAAAGGTATTCTTGGCGGATGTGGCTGGTATCGATATTACACAAGTTCACTTGGTGAAAGGCAAGCGCGAAATTAAGCCTCTGATGGAATTAGAGCAGATCAAAGCGATGAGTCTTGACCATGTGGTGAGTATTGAAAACGAGCAACAACGCTACGATGTATTACAAAACATACCGCCGCTGCGAACGTTAAGGCAACGCCTTAGTTCAACAGATAATAGAATGACTCTTAACGAAATAAGCAAACTATTGTCTGCAACAGAAGAGCCTCTATCTGAACAAGTTTCTCTACAATGGCTCGATATATGTGCTTCGACGAAGAACGCGAATGGCGATGCATTCATCCCGTTTAGACTCCATCTTTTTCATCGTGTGGCCGGTGGCCTCTGGGCTTGTTCAAACCCTGACTGCTCATCCAAAGTTGGTACACCTTTAGAATCTGTCGACTGGCGATTTGGTATGGTCCATATGTCGAGACGAGATAAGTGCTCATGCGGCTCACCAGTGTTTGAGATGGTCAGCTGTAATGGTTGTGGTACAAGCTTATTAGCTGCGACTGAAAAAATTGACTCAGAGACAAGTCATGCTCAGCTTCATTTGACGAAACCAGACTCATCTATAGATGACTTCGCTCTGGATCTCATAGGAGAAGAAGACTTAACCAACGAAGATGACGAAGAGGCTTCTAATGAGTATGACCGTTTTGGTCTTATCTCCCCGTTAAGTTTTGAAGAAACAGGTGAATATTGGATTAATAACCTGAGAGAAGTGAAAGCAGCTAAAGTGCCCGGATCGCACTTGATTCATCGTGTAGAAGGGTATCGTAAAAGCGATGGTGCTTTATCTCTCCGTTGTCCGTGTTGCCAACACACGAAAATTAAGAATTTTGAGTTTTATCGCCATTTTATAAATGGTGCTCCGTTCATGTTGTCGACGGTTATCCCTACGTTATTAGAATATTGCCAAGATGGTAAGAAAGAACAATTAAAAGGCCCTTGGAACGGTCGTCGAATGATCACATTTACCGATAGTCGTCAGGGTACTGCTCGCTTTTCTGCCAAAGCACAGCAAGATTCTGAAAGGCAGTTTTTACGTTCAACGATTTATCACTTGATTTTGGATAAAGCGATCCGAGAAAGCGGGGCGGGGGCGGGTTCGGCTTCTAGTCCAGAGCTGGAGCAATACCAAGCGATGCTCAAAATGGCAATCGAGAATGGCAATGAAGGTATGGTTGAGTTCGTTGAAGGTAAAATCTCGGAACTCGTTGGTAGTACCTCAAAGCCAGTTACGGTCAGTTGGCTAGAAGTGGAAGACTTCTTAGCGGAACAGAAAGAAGTGCAGTTGTGGATCAAAAAGTTCTATGAGCATTTTGATGACCGAATGGACATGGTTGCGAATCCTAAGTTACTTGCTCGTTTATTGCTTTTAAGAGAGTTTAATAGTCGACCGAAAAGACAGAATACGCTAGAAACCATGGGATTAGTCTGTATGGAGTACCCAGTGCTGGATAAAAAGGTGAATTCAGCTCCAAGTGAATGGTTGAGGCATTTTGACAGTGCAGATGAAGCGCGTGCAGAGTGGGTAAACTTCTTGACTGTCGCAGTGAATTTTCATGTACGAAGCGTGAAAGCTGTGAGGTTGACCGAAGAGCAGATCAACTGGATCGGTGCTAAATACTCTCCAGCTTTCTTAGTAGGGCAAGATGAACCTACCCATATTTGGAATGTAGAGGCATGGCCAAAAATTAGGCGTAATGGTTCACGACAACCAAGATTAGCAAGGTTGGTTGCAACAGCTCTAAATATGGAGTTGGATGATGCTAATTCTCGGGCCGATATCAATGAAATTCTACGCCAAGCATGGATGGCTCTGCAGTCTTCCGTATTGACACCAAGTGGTGATGGCTATCGTTTGGAGCTTGAACAACAAGTCAGCTTTTCTTTATTAGCGGACAAGCATCAATGTCCTCACACCCAAAAAATTATTGATAAGCCTTTGCTAGGGGTTACTCCGTATTTGAATGTATCTGGAGACCGCAACGAGCACTTGTGTAAGTCAATATCTACACCATGTTATCCATACCCGTTTGGACGAGATCCAGACAGTGGAGAAACTGTTGATCTAACCAAAGTTCGAGATTGGCAAGAGCAGCCTGAATTGATGAATGTACGTAAAGAAAATGCTTGGTCTGATATTGCTGACCGCGTTGTCGAGCGTACACCTTACTTTAGGGTTGCAGAACATTCAGCACAGCTCAAAGCAAGTCAGTTACGAGAGTATGAAAAAGAATTCAAAGCAGGGAGAATCAACGTTTTAAGCTGTTCTACAACCATGGAGATGGGGGTCGATATTGGTGGTATATCAGTAGTCGCGATGAACAATGCTCCGCCAAACCCTGCAAACTATTTACAACGTGCAGGCCGGGCTGGTCGCCGTGGTGAGAGTAAATCTATTGCACTTACGTTATGTAAGTCGACACCACATGGCGAACATATCTTTTCGAATACACGTTGGGCATTTGATACGGATATTAAAGTTCCAAATGTATCTTTATCCAGTGATTACATTGTTCGTCGACATGTGAATTCGTTATTACTTGCAACATTTTTAAATCGATTCTTAAAGTCAGAGAATTCACTGAAGCTGAATTGCGGGAACTTCTTTAAGTCTGATCATGGCTCAGCGGCTTCTCAAGCTGAGCAGTTTGTTGACTGGTGTGTGAATGGTGCATTAGAGCTTGTACAAGAAGGCCTTGATACTTTGCTTCGTCGTACTTCTCTCGATGCGACATCACGTATCGAAATACTAGATGCCTCTGCTACACACATGAAGCAAATTGTTGAACGTTGGGTAGCTGAGCATCAATTGTTAAAAGATCAATCTAATAGCTTGGAGGACAACCCTAATTCACTCTCGACTGCGCAAGCTGCAGTTGAAAGTCAAATTCAACGCTTAGAAGGCGAGTTTTTACTATCTGAGTTAGCTCGGAAAGGCTTCTTACCTGGCTACGGTTTCCCAACGGATGTTGTTTCTTTAAATACGGACCACGTCAAAGTGATCGAGAGGCGTAAGCGCAACATTAAAATGAAGCAAGATCAAATTAGCGATAAAACATCCCGTAAAGACAATCTTTACAGCGCAAAAGGTTTCCCATCTCGCGATTTGTCTGTCGCAATTCGTGATTATGCGCCGGGTAATGATGTTGTTATTGATGGGCGTGTTTATCAGTCTAAGGGTGTCTTGTTGAATTGGCATAGCCCCGCATCCGTTGATCAAGTCAAAGAAATTCAAGCGTTGAGATGGGCATGGCGATGCGACAAGTGCGGAGCAAGCAATACTTCTTCTTTAAGACCTGATAAATGTGAATGTTGTGGTAATGAGTTTGATTTGAGTGATGGCAAAACGAAAGAGCATATCCATCCATACATTCAACCCGCAAGCTTCGCAGTGGATATTAGAGATGAGCCCCACAATGACATTTCTCGATTGAACCACGTACCTATCAATGACCCTTGGGTAACGGTAGATAGTTCAGAGTGGCGAGAAGTGAGTGTGAACCCCGGCGCATCGTATCGTTCTAGTCATAATGGGCATGTGTATTACTACAGTGCTGGGCCTGTTAACAAAGGTTATGCGCTTTGCCTTGAGTGTGGTCGCATGGAGGCAATGCCAGAAAGTGAAGATAAATCGCCGAAAGACGTATTAATGGGTCACACTCGTTTAAGAGGAGGTAAAGGACATTTAACTCGTTCGAGTGAAGTATTATGTGGTGGTAACGATAGGGAGTTTACTGCTAAGGGGCCTTTGAAGCTCGGACATAGTACTTACACAGACGTATTCGAATTATTGTTATTCAATGAGTTGGGGAAACCACTAGTAGATAGAAGTATCGCTCGTTCAGTCGCCGTATTGATGCGAAATCAGTTGGCAGAGAAACTCGGTATCAATAATGATGAAATTGGCTGTACAACTAAGCCAGTGAATCATGAGGGACGTGAAGTGCAAGCGATCGTCCTATTTGATAATGCAGCTGGCGGTGCAGGTTTCTCAATTCAAGCTTCGGACTATGTTATCGAGCTATTAAAAGGGGCAAAAAAGATAGCTTCAAGTTGTCACTGCGATAAGGCATGTCATCGCTGTTTAGTTGATTATTCGACTCAGCATGTCCTTGATCTACTAGACCGACATAAAGTTACTGCATATTTGAATAACGGTTTTTTCAACAATCTCAGTCTTCCTACGGAATATGAATTATTCGACCATCATAATAGGCGTGAGCTACGCCCCCTAATGATCGCAATAGAAAAAACACTTGCCAAGGACGATGACTCTGACCTCTATGTCGAATTACCTATCAGTCAGTTGAGCGATTTAGGAGGTTGGCAGTTATATCAAGCATTCAGCCGTTGGGTTGCTGAACGTAAGGTAAACCTGATACTTGCAGAGACTAAAGTTAAAGAGTTGTCACTAGAGCAAAAAGTGACGCTATCTTGGTATCAAAACCATCCTAATGTGAAGCTTTTGAGTAGATCCTTGAATGGCCAGTCCGAACACGTTGTTCTTGCATCTGTAACTAATAAGTCATGTTGCTACCAATGGGGCATTCGTGAAGACGATCATGAAACACTGGTTACTGGCGTTGGTTCTTTAGGGAAGTTAGCTGACTTCGATATTACACGTCTGCATCAAAGTTCTGATGTAGAGAAAATAGTCATCGATAGTGAGTTGGATGGAAAAGCTTCTGAGTTCGGATTTAAGTTCTGGTCCCACGTATTTAAACGTTCCCCGGCATTGATGGCACTAATGGAAGATCAGGTTATTGAATCTGTAACGTACTCAGATCGTTACCTTGCGGCTACCTTACCATTCTCGCTCTGCTTTAATGCCCTGAAGTTTATAGGAGAGCATTACAAAAGTTGCCAGATAGAAATCAACACTGGTGAATTGGCGAGAGGTTACAGACCAGCAACGGTACAAGATAACTTTTACGACGATTATTCACGAGATAAGGTTGTTAGTTTGGCGCTAGAGAGAACGGCGGCAAATATCAGTTTTAAAACGGCTCCGAAGTACAAGCTACCACATTCAAGAACGTTAGTTTTATCGTTTGATAATGGGCGTCAGGTGACATTTTGGCTCGACCAAGGTTTTGGTTATTGGTATGCAGACAAGCGTTTGTCTGAAAATCATTTACCGCATAATCTTTATGATGAAGAACACGCAAATATTATTGTGAAAGGACAATCTCAAATATCCTCAGGAGGTTTCCCAACGGACGTCTTTATCTCATTTGCCTAGTTCGAGCTATCTGAGTTGGAGGCAGAGCAGTACTCAGCAACCTCATCGTGGTACTTGCGCAGTAAACCGGGTGCGGTCCCAAGCCCAAAAGATGGGTTTGGGAAGTTGGGCGCATAAGGCATATATTCAATATCGGAAGCACGGCGAGATTGGGTCCAATTACAGGGTTTATTGGTTGGTTATTCCTTAGTGTGTAAATATTACAACTTCTCGGTTCCGTTATCAGGGCCCGCTGGGCTGGACCTAGGCGTGGAGCTACCAGAAACCATCGCATTATCGATTCTAACAGAGTGCCAAGCTGCAGTTGCTAGAAAAACTGCACGACCACTAGGTAACATACTAACAGTCGATCCTTGCAATTAGTTACATCGTAACAAAAAGAAAATCGCGGTGATGATCATAGTTGCAGGAGAAGGAGAGTGCAAACGCTTTGGAGGATGCAGGCTACTGAATGAACTTGATAGCGACCATAGCTTGTTATCTCATGCTGTTGAGCAAGCGTTGGGAACTAAGAACGTTTCGGTATTCGTTCTTACTGGCCGTTGGCATCGTGAGATTGAACAAGCTCAGCAAATATGCATATTAATTTCAATAAATACAGACAGTTATAAATTATAGCATTGGGTCATATTAGTAATCTCCACTAAATTTAACGATAGTTAAAATTAGTGGAGATTACCTATTTTATGGTAAATAGATTATGTTTAATGGCTATTCCACAGCAGGTTTTAGTGTATTAGTAACGTGCTACGCTAGTCTACAAACCAGCCGATATTCAATTTACATATTTACGATAAACGCCTTGCAAATGACTCGTTATAAATACTCACAACGCAAAATGATTAGGGTAGGTTAGACATTAATTTCAGATAGTTATAGTTCACTGGCTTCAAGTATTCGTCTATTACAGCAGCCACCCATGCAAGTGTGCTTATTAAGGTTAGATAATTTTATAAATCATTATCGTGCCCCTCACTTTCGTGAAGTTCCCGAATAAGGTATGGAGACAGACAACGCTCGACATTTCGGACTTTGGTTTGTAAGCGGATGATTTTAACCATACTAATAATGGACTTCGTGTTCACCTGGAGCATCTTGCGAGATTCTTCTACTCGCTCAATAAGGCGAGCATTTGCTTTTTCTAGATCTGCTCGTGTCATTGATGTGGTTTTTTTCAATGTCTCCCCGAGAGAACCTTTGACCGCATCTTTCTGCTGCATACTAAAAGCGTCAATTAATTCTTTACGACTGGTTAGCGTTGACCTTGTATTAATTAACCCCTTACTTTGCAATCGCCTAAATAGATTCGCCTGCGTGATAGGCGCGTTCTCAAATCCTTCATCACACATCAGGATAAGTTCCTTCTCGATCGCTTTATCTAGTTCTAATCCTTTTAGTTTCTCGCTCATCTTTAACTCCTGAATAGTTTAATGAAACTTCGTATAATCAAAACTACCACTACTAATATACTGTTTAGGTTTTGTTGCTATGCGATCTTGGCTTTATCTATATATCACGCTGCTCTAGCGCGAACAGTGAAGACAGCATCTTTGGTTTCTTCATGTTATCCAGCTCTAGCAGATTTATTTGAACCTTCTCGCTTTCGAAAATTTGTGACTCGCCTAGATGATATTTGATGTTTTCCATACGAAGGTTTAGGTTCTCTATGATTTCATCAGCCTCTTCTACCTCCATAAGACCCGTCATTTCCATTTGGTTGATGATCGCAATTTCAGACTCAATACACGCTGCCAATTTCTCAATTTTAATTAGCTCGTCGTCGCGACCCGTGAGCGTGAAATATGGGCATGGAGATCCATCCTGACACTTCAAGTTGTAAGGACACTGGAATGTGGTGAGCTTCCGCTTACAACTACCGATATACATCGCATAAAGTTCAGTGTGACGCATCACCGTTTGTTGCTTATCAGCGTCCTCCATCATGGCAAACAGATCATCAAACTCCGAGAATACATTGCTGTCTGAATGGATTACTACATCCACCACGAATGAAGCTTTATCTTGCGTGGTTGTGTGAGTATGCATGGTTTGAGCTAAGGCGTTGGCGGTGGATAATTTGGGGTTAACGCCCATAATGCCTTGCTTCTTGATGCTTTCAAGAGCTGTATCCTCTTTGAAAAACGATTCCGTGTTACCCACCGTCACGAGTGCAGATGATACCGCTTTTTCCGCGATGGCTAGGTGCTGATAACTTTCATTTTGAGCGAAGTCTTTACGCCCCATGAACATCGCTTGAAGGTGCTCGGATACACCTACAATCGCATAGAATGTGTTGATGCCGTGTCTTGGAGTATGACTGTGCATAACAGTAACCTCCCCATTTTCATCGGTCAGGTTGTATTTCGCGAAGACGCTGCGTTTACGATTATCAACTGCGCCATAACCAAGAAATGGTATAAGAACGAATTTATCGATCAATTGGGGCACTACCTTCATCACACCAGTTCGTTTGGTCGCGGCACTGCCTTCAGGAATAATGAACAGCAACTCCTCATACGGTATCGAACTGACAGATTTGGTTTTTGAGTCTGTTTGGCGATAAATGAAGTCATTCGATATGCGGGCATCACTATCGATTGTATGTCGGATAAAGCAGTCAATGTCAGACTGCTTATAGAGAATTTCTTTTGCGTTGTTTCGGCCAAGCTCAACGACGGAGTGTGGCTCGATACAAAGACCGGAGTTAGTAATTTTCTTCTTAGTGAAATCCCTTTTACTCGCACGACCACGATCAGAAGCCGATGTTGAGGTTGATTCGTAGACGTCAGCCACAACGTCATCCAGGTTAACAAAAGGCTCACTCAGTTCAACCACGTTCTCATTACGTTGGCGAGTAAGCCACGCTTTAGGAAGGTGGGACTTAAAGCTGGTATCACGTACATACTCAATTTGTGAACGCAGATTTTCTGTTAACACTATGGTGTCTACCCAGAGTTCTTCTACAATCTGCACGGCCAGGGGTTCTACCCAATGGGTGCGATGACCCGCGCCTTTCTCACCAAGGTATACGATGCCAACATAGAACGTAGGTAGCCCTCGTTTTTCCATTAGTGCCTTGGTGGCTTTGTCTTCGATTTCTACAACTTTGAAGCAATTGTAGCGGAGGGCTGCAGCTTCCATATGGCGAAATCCAGTGACCATGAGTAGAAGCACGAGGTTTAAGACGATCCGCTCACCATCATGTTGCACCATACCACGCAGCGCCACCACGTTTAAGAAGGTTTGGATGGATAGATTTTTCTCATGCTCGTCCTGATCCAAGTCTTCGGCGTACTTAGCCTTTTTGGCTTTTTTGCCTGCTTTGGTCGTCTTTGTTGCTACACCTCTCTGTTTCTTTTTAACTTCAACTTGAGTCAAAGTGAACCCCATATAATTTAGATTATTAGATATAACATTGGCGTCATCGTAGTCTTTTGCGGCATTGGTAATAGCGCTGGGGCCCGTGCGAGATTGAGCGAGCATATCTGTTGCGTCTTGCAGCAACTCAGAAGTGATGTTCACAGGGTGCGGGTCAATACCCGCCATCACCATGCGAACATAGGTGCGCTTTAATAACATTTGCTGGGCATACACTGATGCTCCTGATGGATTGCGACCTTTATAGAGAGAAATGCAATAGGCTTTCAGGAACTCAACATAAGTCTTGCAGATCTTAAGGCATTTGAATTTCTCTTCATCCGATTTAATAAGTCCGTTCAGTCGAAGGGAGTTGATTTCATTAAAGTTGACTGTCGTCAGCGCTTTTGCCAAGAACCCGTGAGAAGCTGAACTGTATCTCCAAATATTTGTCTCCCACGAATAATGCTCTTTGGGATCATTAATACCAGCATTGACTTCTGGCAGTAAAGCTTCTTCAAAGAAGGACTTTTGCTCAGCGATGAATTCGTTGAAGTGTTGATAATTGTCTTTCATCGTAAACCTCCCTTGAGGCGATTAATGACCATTTCAATTTCATTTTTGGTCTGGGTTGCACTGTCTACCAGTGGGTTATTTCTGTTGCCTGCGTCATGGGATGTTTTGACTAGTTCCAATAACTCGTTAGTGATGACTTCAAGAACGGTCTGATGTTTACTAAGGCAGTTGAATGGACGGAAGTAGAAGCAACCATAGCAAGAGCGCACCTTAGCGAGATGGCATTTATCCTGTTTGCGGCTGCAGCCGCCGATGCGAAGGATCAGTTTGCCCTTGAGCATCCCAGAGACCGTTTTCCCACTCCATTCAGACTCACCAATGAGGTAGCCCGTGAGCAGTAATCCCATCATGTCCTTCCAGACAGGATTTTGACCAAGCGACTTGTGTTTCAACAACGCCAACTCAGGCGTAGACATGATGTAGTACTGGGCAGCTACCGTCGTGGTTTGACCAAGAACCATTGAAATTTCTTCGGCGCTTGCACCTAGCATCGCCATGGAGTGACCAATGTTGTGTCTAAAGTCATAAGCGGTATAGATGGGACGATTCGCTTTGTTGAGTCTGATTTTTTCCTTAGTCTCATCCGTTTGAATGAACAGTAATGCATCATTTAACGCCCAATGAATTTCACGCGATGATGGAGTCTCCACCTCATTGTTATACGGGAACAGAGCATCGTCGTCACCAATACCAAAACGTTTTTTGTATTCATCAATCATAACGCCAATTTCTTGACTCAAAGAGACTTTAGGTTCATCCACAGGTACCTCTTGCTGCTTAGCTAAGGGCACTGACACTTCATATAGCTTCAAGGAGGTGTTGTGATTGGCTGCTATGAGCTTGACGGAACTTCCTTTCATCATGGCAAATTGCTGTGGACGGGGACCAATGGCAAACGCCAGCCCCAACGCAGCGAGATTTTTTAATTCCTTATCCGATAACGACTGAAGACCTTCATCAGTGCTAAACTCAACCAAGCGATT
The DNA here is from genome assembly GCF_021728395.1 of Vibrio sp. J1-1. Taxonomy (GTDB): domain Bacteria; phylum Pseudomonadota; class Gammaproteobacteria; order Enterobacterales; family Vibrionaceae; genus Vibrio. The sequence continues at coordinate 157,555 of NZ_JAKKCM010000008.1, forward strand.
CGCAATGAGGTTTTTTAAGTGAGTTGGCATTGTGTCTTCTACTTCTTTATATCGAAGGAATGGGTCATTGACACGCGGGACTGCTAGTCGACTCAATACTTCTTCGTCATCAATATCGAAATTAGGGAAACCCATACGAATAAGGTACTTAGTGATCGCTTTAACTTCAAAGTACCCCTTCGCTTTACCAGATTTCGCCTTGCGTTCAAGGTACTTGCGGAAATAATCAAATGACATTTGTTCAGCTCCCTTGAGGAACTTCTTTACAACAAAAAAGCTGTCCAATAAGGGGGCCATATGACTTTCAGCATACATAACGGATAAAATCTTGAGTAGTTTGTTGCCGTGCTCATCTAAGTCAAAGATATTCGTGTAGGGTCGACCTAAACGGACATATTCCCAACGATCACTTTTCGTTTGAACAAAAGGGGTATCAAACTCAGAGGCTTGCGTTATTTCCAATACGCTTGGTAGTGTCTGGTTTTTGATGAACTTAACCTGCTCCTGGGTGAGGTTAGCTCTATGCTTTTCATAAGTTTTCTTAACTGAATGCGGCATCCCACACATCCTTATCTAAATCAGTTTCTATCTCTGACCAGCAGTTATTTCGATACACTTCCATGACCGTTTTACTTGCTTGTTCTTGAACAAATCGCTTCGCATACTTAGCAGGCATAACTGATTTTTTAGACCAACCACCAATCGCCCTCAATTCATTCTTTGCGTCTTCCATCAAGCCCGTCACATTCACCACGCCTGATTCGATGTACTGACTCTTTTTCCTTTCATAAACGGCAGCTAATGTCGCGTATGCCCATGTGTGGCGGAGCCAGTGGGGGGTGATAGCTTCCGTGATAGCCTCTGAATACTGCGGGTCGAAATGGTCTGGAAACTGTTTTTCAAACGCTTTCACGACCTTCGAGAATTGAGATTGAAAAGTCGAGTAGGACACGGGCTTGTAAGGCTTCATCGAAGCGGTGAAGATGAAGTCGTGGTCACTGGTGCATGGGCGTATAAACTTGTAATAGATTTCAATCTTCTTGTAATCCTCAGCGGCTATTTCAACATCCCGAATACTGTCTGCGGTCTTGATTTGCGGCTTATAGTGACGAGCATCTTCCATTTTTGAATCGTTAAAGTCATCATCCTCTAAGTTACGAACGCGCATAATCACCTTGCTTGGGTCAACCCTTGATGGCAAGAAGGACTGTTTACGCAGCAGTAATGACTCTCCAATGCGAAGGCCGTATCGGACTAGGAGTGTGATCAGCAGGTAATTACGCATTTGCACTTCGTAACTTATGATTGGATTAAGAGGGTTTTCCTTAATCAATTTAAAGCTTGCTTGTACACTACCATCTCGAAGTTTGACTGGGATGGCTTTCTTAATATCTGGTGTGAGAACACGGATAAAGTCCCGATATTGCTCCGATGTTAAACTTCGGAGCGTACTGTAGGCGGCAATTTTTTTATTAGATTTCTGCCACTTAGAGAACTTACTTTTTACCTGTTTGAGTCGTAATTTCACTTCGGTTCGGTATCGACTTAGTACATACGGGTCTTCATCACGATAGGCTGTATTCAGATAAGTAACAGACAGAAATTCAATGAAGTTACAAACAACCTGACAGTGCTTAGCGGCAGTGCGCTTCTTTTTGGTCAGGTTTTTCTGTCTTGCGCTAGGCGACGGTAGCATGACCACATTGGTAATTTGCTTACCCGCTAGAAGATAGTCCCAAAAAGGAAGCAGCTCGTGCGTAAGCATTTCAACGTCATGATAATCACTGCGATGAAATGAGAAGTCGAGAGAGACACCATGCTTTGCTATCCAGAAATCATAAAACAACTTAAGTGAGTCGAGATAGCTCTTTTGTGTTCCGAGTGATTTCTCCAATAATTCTTGTTCTGTCCACCTCAACGCCAAAAGTGGGGGCATAGTGGTGACGACATCAAGTAAGCAATAAAACTCGCCACCACAATTTTCGACCTTATACATGCACAGATTACCCATCATAGATTTCACTGATATGTACAAGATTAGTTATAGAGATTTCGCTTTGTCAAGAAAAGTGGATTTTTACGAACTCGTTGATATTTAGTAGGTGGATATTAAGGCATGTACTAAACCCTAATCAAATCAAATTTAACATAATATACATAATGCGCACTAAAGGAATAATTCGAGCTAGGATTTAACAATTGGTACTGTCCGACGATTTGTTTCATAAGTCTCTGATAACCAAGCTGTAATTTTTTATTCTGTCAGTTTTCATACTTCAAGTTACTTGTACTATTCGTAATGCTTGTTTTGCACAATCTACGAAAAACGCCGAAAACCATCACCGCCACATAATGTTGCGGTCTGTATCGGCAAAACAAATCACTTGGCTATTTACCTAATGACCTTCGTTGGGCTGGATTTAAAATCTGTGAGAAACGCGCCATCCTCATCACACCGTCCGGTCGTGAGTTCAGTCCTAAGGAATTGGAAAGCTTTGTGTATTGGCGTGACGAAAATCGTCAGTACGTGGAAATGTACGGACACATAGGACAACCTAAGGTCTATCCCGCAAAAGAAAGCGTCTTACCGTTTCGTGGCGGCCATCGAATGAAAGCCGCCAAATGGATACCTTCGAAAAACAAAATCAGATAACAACCGTCACTTTCTATCTGAGGTGGAAATGCCTTTAAGGAAATCAATGCAACTCTTAACAATGTCTTCAATAAACTTATCTCTAGGGTTTGACACAACATCAAACCCATGACGATGTACATTGATTTTATCGCCATATAACGACTCAGCTTCAATAGTTAAATAACAGTCTTCTAGCTGGTCTTTCTCATCGGCGCGTATTGTATATTTATACAGCAACTCTTCAGAGTTCGCGCCGATTGCAAATGGTAAAAATGTATTTCTTTTTGTGCTACTTGGGCTTTTTTCTCCTAGTACCTTTTCAAAACTATGGTTTTTTGATATTTCAATTTTGTTTCCATTTTTCAAATGCAGCTCAATTTTGTTTATTATAGCTGCCCCATTTCCGTTATTAGTTAGTATGAGCTCCTGCTTTACGTGATCATGCTCACTTGCACTTGACGTAAAAACCGTATTAAGAACAGGTTGCAACGCTTTTCGATTGTGTTGTCTTTGAATGACCAAAGTAGATAACGCAACCAAAAATGCTAAAAATATGATGATAGTTTCCATTATTTCCATAGATGGTTCTTCCTTCGACCGTTTAAATTGGGATATTTACATGGACATCCAAGTTCCAGCCCCTTTGGCATACAGCTTTAAACTGTCATTCTCGCACCTGAACTGATGTACTAGGTCTGAGTCAACGTAATAAGTAATGACAGGGTTACCTTTATCACTACCGATATAGCTGAGCCTATCGATATCGTACATTGTCTTTCTATTAATCAATGATTTACATGCCGCAATACTGGTTGAAGTAGGCTCTTCATAATTAGATTCTGAACTGCTTGGTTTAGTGCTTTTGTTTGATGCACTCGCTACTATTAAAAGGAGGATAACAAAAGCAATAATGCCAAATAGCCTTTTGTTTTTGCTTGAGGAATTAGTATTTTCCCACGGATTTTCTTTACTCATTCGCACCCTATAAGTATTAGTAAAGGAAGCATAATTCTGCTCTTACGGCATAAGATAAGCAACATTGCACTGGGTGTAGTGCTGCATAGTTAACAATAAACAAAAAAGCCGAACCCCATCGCTAAGGTTCGGCTTTGTTTTTTGGCTTCGCCTAAAAGAGAAAACACTATATGGCGTCGAGGTCAATCGACATGCCCAAGGTATCGGCTCCCTACTCGCTTTGTAAATTGCCAATAGTCTGGTTTCGAGGCTGTTCTCAACATTAGGTTTCATTTCTATTGGGAACTTACCACCAGGATGTGCGTACGCAAATTGTTCGTAGAAAGTTCCCCGTTCCTAACTAGTGTGACATGTGACAGTCGTTACAACACCAATAACAACCGTTTGACTGGTAATATTTTTTCTTTGCTTCAATTACTGCTTCAGCACAATTATCAAATAAACCTAAATAAGACTTAGATTGAATTTTATCAAAATGAGGACACCCCGAATTATGGACTTCATGGTCACCAATATTATGGACCTCGTGGTCGCCACTATCTTGAGCTATATCGTTTACGTAATATGCTAGTTTCATTGTCTAGCCCATCTTGTTAAAAGTGATATTCAAGATAAATATAGCTGAAAAAACCATACTGAGAATACTCGCCATAACGACACGTTTTAACATCTAGGCTTACAGATCTTAGTCCTACCTAAGGCTTATAAGAGTCTCATCAATGTTAAGTTACGTGGTCACTAATTCTTGTGGGTATTAGGGTTTTTATTGATATTCTGTGAAGTTAACTCTATGACTTCCCTGCTCTTTTATTATGTTTAGGAGTGACGATTCATGCGAACAGTAGACGATTCTGAGCCAAGTAACTTTGGCTACTTGCCGATTGAGATTCGTTGATCTGGGTTTAAAGTCTGTGAGAAAGCTCGCTTGTTAGCCCATTACACATTGGCTGATGTGTTTATTAAAAGTCACCAGGTCAAAAGAGCCTTTAATCTCAAACAGCACTTTACCAACCTCGCTGAGGTAAAGCTCGATCTCACAATCCAGATCCAATGTGCCTGACGTTTCAACAGAGAACGCGTTTACCTTGTTATATGGCAAAGATGTATAGTCCACTTTTGAGCCAGTAATCCCTTGAACGTTCGCAGCAATAACTCGTTTGTTGGTGAAAACCACTTGATCGCGGATACTTTTGAAAGCGGCAATGATTTCTTCGCCATCAATCAGAAACTTGTAGAAATCTTCTCTCACCTTCGATTCTTCAATCGGCTTTAGCTTAAACACCGATGAGTTTTCAAAATCGATCATGACTATCTCCTATTCAGGTATGCGTTTTTGAGCCAGTTGCCCTCGTGTATCCATCTCACCAACGTCTTTCCAGCCATGTTTACGATAGAACGCAACACCTTGGCTATTGGCAGGTAAATACCTTAACTGGACATACTGGCATTTGGCAGATTTTAATTGCGAAAATATGAAGTCTTGCAACTCACTACCCAAACCTTGGCCTCGAAATTTCGGTTTTAGGTAAAAGAGGTTTATGTAGCCATATTTTAAGCCTTCATCATCAATCAAATCTTTTCTAAACTCGATTTGACCAATGGTTTCATTGTTCATGATCACATGATAAAAACCAGCATCGGAAAAGGACGCCAATTTGTAAAACCACGCTGCCGCTTCTTCAGTATTAAAACCATCAACATTGCCATAACTGACTGCATAAGCATCTTTACGAAACGCTATACACAAATCTAATTGCTGTTCGATGTTTACGGGCACAAATTCCATTTCTCGCTCCGTTTTTGGTAAGAATCTGACATTAAACTAGATAATTAATGGTTTATGCTAATACTTAATGGGCCAAACAAAGCTTGACACATGCTAGACGCTAAAATTGCTTTTCCATGCGTAATAATTTCCACGACTTACCGTTAAAATATCTGGTACCCGACTCAACCGTTGACGTCTTAAAGCCCAGAGATTCATAACATTTCCTTGCCGCCGTATTATGTTCAAATACTGCTAAACTCAGTGTCTCGGCAGACAAGTCTGTTCGTGCTTTATCTATTGTAAGCATCATCATTTCCTTCGCGAGTCCTTGGCCGCGAAATTCTTCGGATATAAAAACTCGACAGATCCGGTAATGATATTCTGTTACTTTGTACAGTTCGATAAACCCTACATTGTTGCTATTCAGGGTGGCAAGGTAAGGATGAACTTCAGCTTGAGCGCAGTGTCGTTTGATCTGTGTTTGAGTTAATGGAAAAGTGTATGCTGGCCCGCCCCATAAGTAATTCAACTCATCGGTCTTAATCCATTCCACCAATTGTTTAAAATGAGATTGTTTAAACTCGGTTAACTTCATACTTCCCCAGAAGGTCCAAAGCGCTATCGTTAATCAACTAGGAGAATAATACCGTCTGCAGGTAATCGTCACAAACTTCTAGTTTATAGACCGTTTAACACAACCACGCGACCTGCTCTAAAATCAGAGATTAGATCCATAACTAAAAGCCGAACCCCATCGCTAAGGTTCGGCTTTTATGATGGCTTCAGATTTGGATAGTAAATACGACTCAAATGTGTAAGCCAGTCGAGGCCAATCGACTCAACTATGTTATGAGCAACTGGCACATTGTGTAAACCGTCATTTGCAGGGTTACGAAGCATGTCGCAAGGTTTCGCATTCGTTTTCACTGTTGCTGTTAAGCTTTAGAGCCAAGGCCAAATGATTCGGTGTTCTTAATAAACAGAACATAGCAGCCTAACTAGGTTGAAGGACTGTCATGAACGGGTTACAAGCGATTCCAGTATCTCTTTCTATCACTTTAGCGACATTTATTGGGTCATAGTTTCCTGTAGCATCAAATCTGAGCAACTTGTGATGTCCTTCTAGTGCTGCATTGACGTACAAGTCTCGTTCTTGACGCCTTTTCTGTCTGTGAGATGAGTCATCCAACTCTATAACAGCGAGTATCTTGGTGTTTCTGTCAGTAATGACATAATCCATGCGCTTAGCCCAGGTTCGAGAATTGTCCTTAAAGTTTACCGGCTGTACTAGAGCCATCAATGAAACCTGACAATGTATGACATAATCCGAAGGCAATATTTCTTGTAGAACGTTGTAGAAGTTTCGCTCGGTCTTAGAGCTTAAGTAGACATGCTTTTTGTGTGGAACACTCAAGCATTTGGTTTGAGGAGCATTCATAGCTCGATGACTATTTGAACCAATAAAGGGCTTAACCTGCTCTCTGCGTTGGTTCTTACTTGCTTTCTTGGATGAGTAAACAATCAACACTAGGAATAAAATAATAACTATAATGATTTCAAACACTCTCTAAATCCTTTTACTAAAACGAAGTTAAAAAAGTCATTGCCGCATAGAAACCGACTACTGTACTGGGACGAATAGAAAACACTGCCGCGCCACTAAACTTACATATCAATCTAAGGTAATTTCATTTGAGGCTAATTCGTCGTGATATGGAGTCGGATATACTTCTCGGGATACTTGTATCTAAATCGCTTACCGACTTTTAAATTGGATTTCACGAACCGACACACGGTTTGATCGCCAGTCCCTGATACTCGCTTAATAGAAGCTTTACTTCCCTTGTGCTCCATTTCTATCATGACATCGCAATAGCCCTGATAATCATCGAACTTCTTAGTAACTTTTCGCTGAAGCTTATTTTTAATCTTCTTCGCAACCGGATTGACCTGTGAATCATCCGCAAACGTCGGAGCACTATAGAGTGCCAAGGCTAAAAAAGTGACAACGTATCGCATGCATAACCCCATATAACCATATGACTAATATGGAGTTATGTTAGTTTTCTAGGTCTTAAATACAATAATGGGACGCGATTTTGCGTCCCATTTAACATGGTGAAGTAATTGATATGTAGACTAAGCGCTCTTTTTGCCTTTGGAGGTTTTAAAGCCTTGGTGAGGAAAGACATTGCGAATTCTTTGCTGGGTCTTCTTCGGTACGTCTTTAGAAAAAACCAATCGCATACCTGTGCGCTGATTATAAACTTTCATCTCACCGGTGAACGGATTATGTTCACTGATGTCTTCTAAGTTGTGTTTAAAAGACGGGGGAATATGGCCTTTCACTTTACTGATACGCCCTTCGTCAAACGAAACCTTGAGTACCGGTCGATCAACCGCAATCAGCCAAAAGATAACAACAGCAGCAATCAATATTACGTATAACATTTAATACTCCTTAACTGGATAGCAGCTTACTCAAATCTTCTTTAATTGAAGTTACCTTCTGACTTGCCTTTTCACTTCTTGATGCTTCGGAAAGTAGATATTCGATTGCATCAGATAACGTACAGCCTAGTTCGTTCGCTCGACTGGACAGCTTTTCCCAAACCCGGTAATCCAAATCGATGGACTTCTTCTTAGTATGAACTTGTTCAGCATTGAAATGGCGTTTGCGTTTTGCACGTATCGCTTGCTTGAGTTTGTTCTCAAGCTCTTCTGACATGTGGATATCAATCCATGTCAGTACTTGTGTAGGTTCGTGCTCAATGCGTCTTAGCTCGGCGACTGCGGCATCTGCTTCACTGGAGTCAATGTGGCGCGTTATCGCCTCTCCATCCTTCCACTTCTTGATCAGATAGTTCCACTTCCACCCACATTCCAAATTTTCAAGTTGCTGATATTTCATCCTTTCCGACCCATAATTCTCACCTAGTGACAGCGTAACCCAGTTATTTAAGATCAGCAAACAAATCTCTAAGAAGTATCGATGCTGATCACTCATTTGTCTAAGTTTTACGCAAGCTAAACCCCTCTGTGCTGTGATTGTAGAAATTGGGACTAGGGAGTTATTAGCGGTTTCGCTATAATGGCGCCAAATTAAATGATGATGAATTTTAATGAACCGACTTAACTGGCAAGACGTTACGCCTTCGTTCGATGAATACGAAGCATTATTGAAGTCCGCTTCGACATTACCAAAGAAGACATTTGTTGATCTACAACCTCGAATGTCAGCCACAATCTCTCGCTTCACAAACATTGGTGGCCTTACCCGTATCCTACTGATTAATTGCGTTGATAATTCAATATACCGTGGCTTTATCAGTAAAGCGGTCGAACATAGTGCTTCTTCGCCAGTGGTTACAACTGAATCGCTCGACGCGAAACATTTATTTGATCGATACAGTATCTCTGAGAATGGTGATGTCACATTAGAACAGGGACTCATTGCTAAAGCGGATGGCGGTTACCTGATGGTTCCTGCCAATTTGATTCTGGCAAACCCTGGTTACTGGCCAAGTATTAAAGCGGCATTTCAAAAGCAACCATTTGTACCAATGAACATGAGCCCTACGCGCGTTGCGGTGTCTACCGTTACATCCAACACGTATGACGTAAAGCTCATTGTAACGGGTGACAGAAGCCAGTTAGCAGAACTTGAATATGTCGATGAGGATTTCTCGTCAGGCCTTTGTATGTATACCGAGGTTGAGGAAGACATCCACTTATCTCAGGACAATTTATCTTCGTACTTAGGTTTTGTGAATTGGGTGTGTACGGAGTACAACCTGCCAAGTTTAGATACAGACGCCTATAGAAGACTTATGCTCGCTGGTATGCGTGAAATGGAAGACCAGCATTATCTTCCCCTTGGAGTAATGTGGCATTGCCAGCTTTTAACCCTTGCCAGCCAATACCGTGATACTGATGTGATTGACTTCAAGGCGATAGACCTCGCGATTGATGACAAATACTATCGTGAATCTTATCTACCACAACGCGCTGTGTACGACATACTTGATGGTCAGGTGATCATTGAAACAACCGGTGAGCAAGTTGGACAGATAAATGGCTTAACGGTCATTGATATGTCTGGTCACCCGGTCTCTTATGGCGAGCCTGCACGTATTTCCTGTGTGATTCACTTTGGTGACGGTGATGTGTCAGACGTTGAGCGTAAAGCTGAACTCGGTGGCAACTTGCACGCCAAAGGCATGATGATCATGCAGGCGTTTCTGAGCTCGGCGCTAAATCTTGATGAGCCGTTACCCTACGCTGCTTCAATTGTGTTTGAGCAGTCTTACAGTGAAGTCGATGGTGACAGCGCCTCGCTGGCTGAATTGTGCTGTTTGGTAAGTGCATTGTCTGGATGTGCCGTGGATCAACAGATCGCCGTCACGGGGGCCGTAGACCAATTTGGTCGAGTTCAAGCCGTTGGTGGTCTCAATGAAAAAATCGAAGGCTTCTATCAGGTTTGTAAGCATCAAGGCTTTACCGGGCATCAGGGTGTGATTCTACCTAAGACTAACCTTAAGCACTTAGCCTTACATAAAAGCGTCATAGAAAGCATTCAGAATGGAGAGTTCAACATTTGGTCTGTATCTACTGTCGATGAAGCCATTCCTATCTTAATGGGTAAACCATTCCGTGGCGAAGAAGACAGCATTATTGGAAAAATTGCTGAACGTATTGAAAACTTTGAAAGACATGAACACACGGATGGATTTGTGCAGCGTATCAAAAACTGGTTTGTTTAGTACTGATCGGAGTTGTTTAGCGTACACGTGTTCACTAAGATGCATCTGTCAAAAATTGGAGTGATTGATAATGCAAAACAAACGTGATTCTTATAATCGTGATGATCTTCTAGCTTCGAGCCAAGGTGAGCTTTTCGGCCTAGGTCGCCCACAACTACCTGCGCCAAACATGCTTATGATGGATCGTATTACCAAAATGTCAGAAACAGAAGGTGACTTTGGTAAAGGCTTAATTCTAGCGGAATTGGATATTACTCCAGATCTTTGGTTCTTTGATTGCCACTTCCCAGGTGACCCGGTAATGCCAGGTTGTCTTGGCCTAGATGCTATGTGGCAGCTTGTTGGCTTCTACCTAGGCTGGATTGGCGGTGAAGGTAAAGGCCGTGCTCTGGGTGTAGGTGAAGTGAAATTCACAGGTCAGATCCTGCCAACAGCGAAAAAAGTAACCTACGAAATCCACATGAAACGCGTCGTAAACCGTAAGCTTGTTATGGGTCTAGCGGATGGCCGTGTATTAGTAGACGGTAAAGAAATCTACGTAGCGAAAGATCTTAAAGTTGGTTTGTTCCAGGACACTTCTAGCTTCTAAGTAGAGAATTTCTGCAATTTCTTAAAGGCTCCGATTGGAGCCTTTTTTGTATCCCAAGTTTGTTGTACTTCGCGATACCAATTTCTGTCATTCTCTCATGCTCAGAATGCAGAAAAGGCTCTTTAAAGAGCCCTTTCAAATCCTTCTAGTTGTATGTGGGAGTTATTTATAGAGACCAGAGTTTTTTTCGTCTCTGGCATCACGCCAACCACCTAACCAATACGACCGAGCATCAACTTGTTGATATGGGCAAGCCTCTTGGGACCTTCCATTCAACCCAGCTTTATAGCCTTGAGATTGAGCTCGTTCTAGGCGATCACGCTTTTGTCTCTTCATAGTTAATTCCTCATACAGATCCATTTGAAAAATTGCTTCTGTTTTTGTGAAACTTTAATGGAGTTTTTATGACTCCAACTACAAGAATCGATCAACTTTGAAAATTTCTCAAGACATAAAAAAAGCACAGACTCAAATTTGTGAGTCTGTGCTTGTATTAAAATTTTTTAACTATTTTCTACGGAACCCAAATAAGCCAAGCATGGTCAAAGTTAACCAACCAAGGCCGGCACCTTCACGTGTCGCACTTTCTTCTTCCACGTTTCGAGAAACAATATCATCCTGCGTTTGATCAGGAATAGGCATTAATTTAACCGCGACAACCTCTTCTGTAACATCACAAGATGCGTTGTGCGCTGTAGAATTATAGCCACCGGAACACTTCAATGCAGTACCCGAAACCACGCCTGCATCATTGATGTCTGTTGCATCAATGATACGGAACTCGTTGTTCGCGTCAGAGTATTCACCACCGTTAGTCAGCGTATCCAAGAGCCAAGCCTGACCACCAAATAATGATTCAGCACGCTCGCTTGCTGTACCGTCTGCATGATACGGGTAAATAAATCCGCGCTTACGGCGTGGCTTACCATCATCCTCACGTGTAGTGTCAGCATCTATTTGACCAACAATTTCATTGTAAGCGTTGATGCCACCCATTTTACCGCCAGCACCATTAAAGAAGATGCCAGAAGTTAGGTATACAGCACTCAAGGAGTCAGAACGAACATCTGGAACGATAAACAAACGATTTGGATATGCTCCGGCTGTTGGGATGCTGCGTTTTGCCTCACCAATACCAACAAAGTTTGAGTTAACCGCTGTCAGACGCGAGTTCGAATGAATGGTATCACCATCTTCTCGCTGACGTGCGCCACTGACCACTTTATTCGACCATGTGACGTTTTCTATCGACGTTGCAGACTCTAACGTACCAACAAATACCGTCGCATTCATGTAGTTGTTGTCAGAATACGTGTTGTAACCCACACCATATACGGTCGTGTCATCAACGATAAAGTCACGCATGCTGCCTTGAGCCAGTCGATTATTGTCGCTTGAAGTATTACTTGGCCACGATAGCTCAGAGACGTTACCTTTCTGATCCCAGATAGCAGCTTTAGAGGTATGGTGCGTACCATTATTATTGCTTGCTGTGCGCGATACACTGCCCGATGTGAACACACCGTCTGTTTTCCATGCGTGGCTTTCTACAACAGCAGCCTGATCTTCTTCTGTAATGATGTTAGGAACAATGGGAGCAACAACCGTGTTGCGCGTTTCTAACGCAGATGGATCATCTGTACTAACTACGCTTTGGTTGCCAACCGCTTGACCACCTGATGTTAAGCTATTGATAACATTGTTATACTCGTTTTCATAAGCAGAGCTGTCACCTTCCACAAATACCAGTGCATTCGAGGTAAAGTCTTTGTAGCGTTCGTTCTGCCAAGGCACAATGTTTACCGCAGACCATGTCTCGCAGGTGTTGTAGCCAAGGTTGTAATAACAGTAAGTTTCAAAATCATCGCGATCGTCAACGTAAGCAAATCGAGAGTCCACTCCAAATGGCACTTCTTCACGATAGCTAATACCGTCTACTGCCTGACCTGCCGATAAAGGCGTTGTACGAGTCTCAACGGCCAGCTTAAATTGCTCAGCAGTACAACTCGCGGTAGCGTCAAAGCAGCCTTTTGCGAATGGCACTGGTTCTACTGCATTTGGGTCAACATAAACGTCACCCTGCTGAATCGCGACACCATAAGCCGTTTCATAATCGACGATGTCACCATTTACCTCAGGTGAAACTTCGATAACTTGATACAATGCAGCGTTTGCACTCATTGATGAACCTACCATCATCGCGATGGCAGTTAGTTTGAATTTGTGACTACAATTCATTGAATTCTTAACTATCCTGTTGCATTGCTTCGAGTTCTTCCCATCTCTCGAATGCGATTTCCAACTCCTGCTCGAGAGCAGTAAGCTGTTCCAATACCGGTTGAGTTTGCTCTACAGATTTAGTGAAAAATTCTGGATCATTCACTTGTTCTTGCAACGTCTCAATATCCGACTCTAATTGTTCTAGTTTAGCTGGAAGAGCTTCTAGTTCTCTTTGCAGCTTATATGATAATTTCTTCGAGTTGTTCTTAGGCTGAGGTGTTTTGGGAGTTTCCTCAACCACTTTTTCTTTACTCGCTGCTTTTTCAGCCGACTGACGAGCGACCAGTACCTGCTCACGTTGCTGTCTCGCATCGTGATAACCACCAACAAATTCTTCAATGACTCCATTTCCTTCGAAGATCCAACTTGTTGTCACCGTATTATCAACAAACTCACGGTCGTGGCTTACTAACAGTAGCGTACCCTGATAGTTGGCAAGCATTTCTTCTAAAAGTTCCAACGTTTCGATATCCAAATCGTTGGTTGGTTCGTCAAGAATAAGTAAGTTGTTTGGTTTCAGCAAGATACGAGCTAATAATAGACGATTTTTTTCACCGCCGGAAAGCGCTTTGACTGGTGTCCTTGCTCGTTTTGGTGCAAATAAGAAATCTTGCAGGTAACTCAGAGCATGACGTTGACGACCGCCTACCATCACTTCTTGCTTACCGTCTGCTAGGTTATCAATGACCGTTTTCTCGGGATCGAGAATTTCACGATATTGGTCGAAGTACGCGACTTCGAGTTTAGTACCACAATGTAAACGACCAGACTGTGCTTCTAACTGACCTAAAAGCAACTTGAGTACCGTACTCTTACCGCAGCCGTTTGGTCCAATTAACGCAATTCGATCACCGCGCATAATATTGAAGCTAAAGTTATCAACGATTTTTTTGCCTTCATAAGCAAATGATACGTTTTCAGCTTCAAAGACGATTTTACCGGAGCGAGAAGCATCATCGATGTTCAGGTTAACTTTACCCTGCACATCACGACGCTCATAGCGCTCTTCACGGAGTTTTTTAAGTGCGCGTACACGGCCTTCGTTACGAGTACGACGTGCTTTTATTCCCTGACGAATCCATACTTCTTCTTGAGCAAGTTTCTTGTCGAATTCTGCGTTCTGCATCTCTTCAACACGAAGCATCTCTTCTTTTTCTGTCAGGTAGCTTTCGTAATCACCCGGAAATGAAGCAAGCTGACCACGATCCAGATCCACTATGCGTGTTGCCATCGACTTAATGAAAGCACGGTCGTGAGAAATAAAGATGATTGAACCTTTAAAGTCTTTCAGGAAGTTCTCTAGCCACTCGATCGTCGTCACATCAAGGTGGTTAGTTGGTTCGTCCAGAAGCAGTACATCAGGATCACACACAAGCGCACGAGCCAGTGCTGCTTTACGTTGCCAACCACCGGATAAATCCGTAAGTTTTGTTTCTGGGCTCAGTTTCAGTGCGGTTAAAACATTGTTGACGCGATCATCAAAACGCCAAGCGTTAGAATGATCAAGTTGCTCCTGAACCTTTGATAAGCGATTAATGTTCTTTTCACTTGGGTCTTGAGCGACCAGATCAAGAAGATCGTGATAGATCTTCAATTGTTCGCCTACTTCTGCTAAGCCACCCGATACGTATTCGTAAACGGTGCCTTCTTGGTTGCGTGGTGGATCTTGCTCCAAACGAGAGACAACGACGTCTTGAGTAACTTGGATTTTTCCGTCATCCAGTACAATGTCCCCAGCAAGCACTTTCATCAACGTGGATTTACCGGCACCATTTCTCCCTACTAAACACACACGCTCGTTTTCTTGTAAGGCAAACTCTGCATGGTCGAGTAACGGATGATCGCCAAATGCCAACTGTGCATTATGAATGGTAAGTAATGCCATTATTTTCCAACCAATTTGTAAGTTGCTCTGAGTCAAACGGCCAGTTCAGCTCAGAATCTTGATATTTTAGTACGGGTATCGTGACGCCGTAACGAGAAAATAGTTCATCATCGAACGCAATGTCGACGATATCAGTCTGATCTGCCAGACCGGCCTGACTTATCAGAGAAAATGCCATCTCACAGAGATGGCAGCCCTCCGTGCTATACAATGTCAGCACATCAAAATCCTTTTGTTTACTCTGCGTGTGTCACTAACCAGCAGTTATGAATTTGTTTGTTGCGCGCAAAATCAAGCGGAAGCGTTTGAGCGGAAATGTTTTGCGCCTTAAGACCCAGTTCAGCTAATGCTTCTTCATCCATCTTGAAATGACGCTTATTGTTTGAGAACACAATCGTGCCTTCATTTCTTAACAGACGCTTTAGATTCTTCATCAATTTGATGTGGTCACGCTGAATATCAAATGACGTCTCCATACGCTTCGAGTTCGAGAACGTCGGCGGATCAATAAAGATAAGATCGTATTCGCCTTTTGCGTTTTCTAACCACTGAAGACAATCCGCTTGCTCGTAGCGATGCTGGCGCCCTACACAGCCGTTAAGCTGCATATTGTCTTTCGCCCAGTTCAGGTATGTGTTGGACATATCAACCGTTGTGGTTGAACGAGCTCCACCCACAGCAGCGTGGACGGTTGCACTACCTGTGTATGCAAACAAGTTTAAGAAATCTTTCCCTTTTGCCATTTCACCAATACGACGACGTGTGATCTTATGATCAAGGAAAAGACCCGTATCAAGATAATCGTGAAGATTTACGATCAGCTTCACACCATACTCATGAACTTCTAGCGTTTCAGATACTTGTCCCAGTTTCTGGTATTGATTGCGGCCTTTTTGCTTCTCACGAACTTTGAGTACGACTTTGTTCGCTTCCACACCCGTTACCTGAATGGTCGCACGGATAATGTCGGTTAGACGACGTTTGGCTTTTTCTTCTGGAATATTCTTAGGTGCTGCGTACTCCTGAATAACAATTTGAGCGCCATATACGTCAATTGCAACATTGTATTCAGGAAGATCGGCATCGTAGATACGGTAGCAATCTAGCTCCTCTTTACGAGCCCACTTACCAATTTTGCCGATGTTCTTTTTCAGGCGGTTAGAGAAATCTGGTGCGATTTGTACATTGGTATCCGCGCCTTTTACTTCATCAACACTGCGTTCTGTAATGCTGTAATTTTTCTGGTGACACTGTAACGCACCGTTATTCAACTTGAACTGTTTATCTGCACGCATGCGAAGGCAACTAAGCAATTCATCCGAGCTAGAGAAAATCGATGCTTTGCAGCCACCGAACTCAGACTTAAGTTGTCCACCAAATGCAGTATAAAGAGCAATCAAACCAGGCTCAGTACCCAAACGCTCACCATACGGAGGGTTGGAAACAATAACGCCATGCTCAAATCCTGCTGGACGAGTAATCGTTGCAGCATCACCTTGTGCAAACTCAATAAGCTCTTCAACACCTGCTCTGCGAGCGTTATCTTGAGCGACTTTCAATACTTTAGGGTCGTTATCAAAGCCGAAAAACTTTGCGTCAACATTTTTGACACCTCGACGAGCCTGAACATTAGCCTCAGATTTGATCTCAGCCCAAGTCTCAGGTTCGAAATCTTCTAATGACTCAAAACCCCATTGCTTACGCTTAACACCAGGCGCCATATTCGCAGCCATCATCGCCGCTTCGATAAGCAGCGTACCTGAGCCACACATAGGATCGAGTAACGGCTGGTGGCCATCCCAACCACAACGCATGATAATCGCGGAAGCTAATGTTTCACGAAGAGGTGCGCGACCTGATTCAGGACGGTAGCCACGCTGATGAAGCCCACTACCCACCATATCCACACCCAGCAGTGCTTTGTCTTTGTGCAAGCGAACGTGAACACGAATATCCGGACGTTCTTTACTGATGTTTGGACGAGGTAATCCTTTCTTTTCAAAGCAATCGACGATGCCATCTTTTACTTTCATCGCACCATATTGGCTATTGCGAATTTCACGGTTTGTGCCGTTAAAGTCGACAACGAAACGCTTTGAACTATGGAATTGATTCACCCAGTTAATGGCCATTGTAGAAAGGTACAAGTCCATATCATCGTTACAGGTGAATTCAGATAAAACACGTACAAATCGAGACGCCAAACGGCTCCACAAACAACAGCGATAAACTTGTTCGTTTGTCGCTTTAAATTTTACGCCTGCCTGTACTGGTTTCGCATTTTCGATGCCTAGTTTAGTCAGTTCTTCAACAAGCAAATTTTCCATGCCATTTGAAGTTACCGCGAGATATTGATTCATAGTGTTCTTTCGCTGATAAAAAATGGCTTCAATTATACCTGACTTTACGATCAATGCCTCGTTTTTAAAGGTATTTTCCCTTCCGTTAGCACAAACACTCACCAGTTAAGTGATCTGAAAGTTCCTACATTTTGCATTTTAATCAACTTTCATCTTGTCTTCCTTTCAACCATTAAGCGGTTCACACAGCGATAGTGAATACTTATTTACTCTTAAATTGGTATATACCAGGAAATGAATAGCGTTGTTATTTAATTACATTTTATCGAGATAGGGGAATAAATAGGTAAATGTTAAGCGCCAAGTTGCCTAACATTAAGAGAAACTAAGTTAAAAAAAGTGGGATAAAGGTGACCTACCTCATGATTAAGTGCACGAAAAATGTACAGTTACAGAGGTGTTTATGTGAAAAAAGTGAAGTGTTCGGATAAAAAAAATCGACCTGAAGTGGTCGATTAAGGCAAACAAAGGAACGAAATAAAGAAATGAAATCAGATTTAGCCAACCATTGCCATTGGTGCCATCACAAACAGGTGGCTTGCACACGCCATACGGTCATGCATCACTTTAATCGGTTGACCAAACGGTAGGGACTTGCTCCCATCAAGAACAAACTCTTCTTGCCCGACGTAAAGGCACAGGCTAGAGGTTTCACCAGGCTCTAGAACAATGAAGACACCTTCAGAGTATTGGTTGGTTAGGAAGACCATATCCCCTTCTTCTGGCTCGTATCCAGAAGACTGAGCATCGAAAAACCAACTTTTAGGTTGAACTGGCTTATGGAAGCGTTTCGCAGCTACGCAGTATAGGGTTAGCTCTGCCTGACGGTATTCACTGATGTCTAAACAGCGGATACGTTCATTAAAAGTCTGAAACGCGCTGGCATCATCGACAGTAAATTCGTTGTTTGAGAAGGCGCAGTTGACTAACAGCTTTCGGGTTAGATTGGTTTGGAAAATCATTTCCTCACCTAAATCCAGCATTAAGCAAGCTTTATGCTCGTCATAATACCAATTCCATTTGTCGCTGGGTTTAAGCATTGTTCCGTTCTCTCTTGACTAGTTAAATCAGTGGTAAAGAGGTAAGACGCTTAATTACCTACTCATGATTTTTAAATTTTACAAACGAACGGATAAAAAAAAAGAGGAAACAAGGTCCTCTTTTTTTGTAATAATCAATGTAAACTCAGCGAGTTGTTAAAGCATTTTACAGATTTCTAACAATATCTCGTAATAAGCCTGGACCGTGGTAAATAAAACCGGTATACACTTGAACCAACTGTGCTCCGGCCATCATCTTCTCTTTTGCCGCAACATAAGAATCGATACCACCCACGCCAATGATCGGAAGTTTGTCGCCAAGTGCTTCATGAAGTTTACGAACCACTTCGGTAGAACGAGACTGTACCGGACGACCACTTAAGCCCCCCACTTCATTCGCGTGTTTCATCCCTTCAACAACGGTTCGATCCAACGTTGTGTTCGTCGCAATCACACCATCGATGTTGTTTTTAATCAGCGATTCACAAATCTGAACGATTTCATCATCACTCAAGTCTGGCGCGATCTTCAGTGCCAACGGTACGTATTTATCGTGTTTTTCTGCTAGCTCAGCTTGTTTTGCTTTTAACTCAGCAAGCAACTCATCCAGTGCCTCACCATATTGGAGAGAACGTAATCCCGGAGTGTTTGGAGAAGAGATATTCACCGCAATGTAACCTGCGTATTCGTATACTTTTTCCATACAAATCAGGTAGTCTTCTGCGCCTTTCTCAATCGGTGTGTCTTTGTTTTTACCGATATTGATACCAAGTACACAGTCGAACTTCGCTTTCTTCACATTCTCAACCAAGTGATCAACACCAAGGTTGTTAAAGCCCATACGGTTGATGATGCCCTCTGCTTCCACTAAACGGAACAGACGCGGTTTATCATTACCAGGTTGCGGACGTGGCGTTACGGTACCGACTTCAACGAAACCAAAACCCATCGCATCAAACGCTTCGATACATTCGCCGTTTTTGTCTAAACCAGCAGCTAGACCTACAGGGTTACGGAACGTTAGTCCCATGCAATCTACTGGACGGTTTGGTAATTGTTGACGATAGAAAAGATCGAGAGGTGTGCCGTTAAAGCGTTGGAAATTCTTAATTGCAAGATCATGTGCCTTTTCGGCATCAAGTTGGAAAAAGCCAGTTCTGGCTAGACGGTAAAGCATTGTGCCTCCGAAAGAAAAAAGCCCCGTGTAAACGGGTCAATATTATTTACTGTTTTTAATCGTAATTCAATGAAAATGAACGAATTAAGTAAAATCATATTTCTCAAAATTAATTATTATTTAAAAACAGCCAGTTAAATTAGTTATTTGAGTGCAAAAATCATAATTATTTATGAAAAAGCAATCGATTTCAGCACATATAAAGTTAAATTAATAGTTACAGCGTAACCTTAGTTTTAGTAAGTTCTAGTAATCAGATACAAAAAAGCCCCGTATCTCTACAGGGCTTTGTCTAAAACGCTAACTCTCTCCTACTCGCTTGGTGAGCAGTTTAAGTTAAGTAATACTAATTCGCGTAACGCAACCGAGAATTTAGCAAACTCGTGTACTGAGCCAACTTTAAACTCGTTTAGGATACTTTCCCAACGTTGCAGTGAAGGCTCATTGGATTCCATCCAGTTATCAAGCGCTTCAATTACATCAAACTCTTCTGACGCACAGTTGCAATTCAGAACCTGAGCGGTTAACTGACGTTGCTGCCAATCTAAGTCTTCACGGAACGCAGCTCGAGCCAATGCTTGCCAGTTGTTGTCTGCAGCTTGGTTGTTGATTTGCTTCAAGAACCAGTGTAGCGATAGACGATCACCTAAGTTGAAGTACAACTTAGACGTTTGTTCAACCGTTTTGCCTGTTTCACTTGCCACTGCAGAAATATCCAGTGCAGATTGCAGACTTGATAAGCGAGCAACTTGATGAGCAAGTTTCTCTTCAACCCCTCTTTCCATCCAAACTTGTGCAAGTTCGTTGTGTTCTTCAACTTCTGACTCAACAAGCATGCTATCTAGTGTTTCGCTGATAACATTCACATCTTGTTTGTAAAGATTGATCAATTCGCCCACGCTGCATTTGACGCTACGATTGCGCAGTAGCCAACGTGCAATTCGACGTAGTGCGCGACGAACGTAGAACATGATTTCGTATTGTGCTTGCGCTGTAGCTACGTTATCCAGCTCACGAGTCTGTTTAAGAATCGATTCTAGCTCAAAGATTTCGCGTGCTGCACTATATGCATTTGCGATATCAACAACACTCGCACCGGTCTCTTCTTGCAAGCGCGTAACGAAGTTACAGCCCATCTCGTTAACCATTTGGTTAGCCAGTGCAGTTGCGATAATTTCAGCACGTAGCGGATGGTTCACCATTTGATCTTTATAGTTACGGCGTAACTGACTCGGGAAGTACGCAACGAGCTGCTTCGCATGGAACTCATCATTGGCGATTTCGTCAGTTACAAGCTGCTGTTTCAATACCATTTTGCCGTAAGCAACCAAAACAGAAAGCTCTGGACGTGTCAGACCCAAGCCCTGCTTTTCACGCTCTAGAAGCGTTTCGTCATCAGGGATGTATTCAAGCGCACGATCCAGGAATCCAGCTTTCTCCATAGTATGGATAAATCGAATCTGTTCTTTAACGATACCAACACCTTGCTGCTCAGTAACAGAGATTGACTCTGATTGGCAGTAAGCATCATCAAGAACGATTTCACCAACTTCGTCTTCCATAGACTCTAAGATCTGGTTACGTTGTTTAACAGTAAGATCACCGTTTGAAACCAAACCATTGAGGAAGATCTTGATGTTTACTTCGTTATCCGAACAGTCAACACCACCTACGTTGTCAACAAAGTCGGTGTTCACGCGGCCACCGTTGAGTGCGAATTCGATACGACCTTGTTGAGTCATACCCAAGTTACCGCCTTCACCAACAACCTTCGCTCTCAAATCACGACCGTCGATACGAAGCATGTCGTTTGCACGGTCGCCAACGTCAGTATGCGTCTCATTAGAAGCTTTAACGTAAGTACCGATACCACCATTCCATAGAAGATCCACTTTCATTTTCAGGATCATCTTGATCAGTTCGTTTGGCGCAAGAGAGGCTTTCTTAGTACCCAGCATTTTCTGAATTTCAGGTGTTAACTGGATTGATTTCGCACGACGAGAGAAGATACCGCCACCTTTGGAGATCAACTCTTTGTTGTAATCTTCCCAACTTGATCTTGGTAGATTAAACAAACGGTTACGCTCTTCCCAGCTTGATGCTGAATCTGGATTTGGATCAATGAATATGTGTAGGTGGTTAAATGCAGCTTGCAGACGAATATGCTTAGAAAGCAGCATACCATTACCAAACACGTCCCCTGCCATGTCACCCACACCAATTGCTGTAAAGTCAGTGGTTTGACAATCGATTCCCATTTCACGGAAATGACGTTTTACTGATTCCCAACCACCTTTCGCAGTGATACCCATCGCTTTGTGATCGTAACCGTTAGAACCACCAGAGGCGAATGCATCACCCAGCCAGAAATTGTACTCGTCAGAAACGGAGTTCGCTAAGTCTGAGAATGTTGCTGTACCTTTATCTGCTGCAACAACCAAATATGGGTCGTCTTCATCGTGACGTACAACACTTTGCGGATGAACCACTTCACCTTCAATGATGTTGTCTGATACATCAAGCAATGCACGAATAAAGCGTTTGTAACAACGTTGACCTTCAGCGAAGATCTCATCACGTGTGGTCAGAGATGGTTGACGTTTACAAACAAAACCACCTTTCGCACCAACAGGAACGATAACGGTATTCTTAACTTGTTGTGCTTTGACTAGACCTAGAATTTCAGTACGGAAATCTTCTTGGCGATCTGACCAGCGCAAGCCGCCACGAGCCACTTTACCACCGCGTAAGTGCACACCTTCGATGTCCGGCGCATAAACGAAGATTTCAAATGCTGGTACCGGTTGTGGAATCTCTGGAATTTCACTCGGTTTCATCTTCAATGACAACCAAGGCTTAGGCAGTTTGTTTTCGCCTGTTTGGTAGTAGTTAGTCCGTAGCGTCGCCATGATCATGTCCATGTAACGACGGATGATACGATCATCATCTAAACTTTCTACACGATCCAATTGCTCAGTCAGTTTCTTGATAAGATCGTTCTGACCCTTCTCGCTACCTTTGTGCTTAGGATCGAAACGCTTGGTAAACAGCGTAACTAGACCTGTTGCTAAGTCTGGGTAGTGGCTTAACGTATCTTCAATGTACTGCTGACTGAAAGGGAAACCAACTTGACGCATGTAACGTGCATAAGCACGAAGAATTGAGATTTCACGGCCAGTCAGGGATGCACCTAATACCAATCGGTTAAAGCCATCACTCTCTAAATTTCCAGACCAAATTGCTGCAAATGCTTGTTGGAATCGATCGCGCGCTTCACGAAGATCCACCGTTTTCTCACTCTTATGTAACATTGAGAAATCAAGGATCCAGAATGTCTGACCGTTCGTTTTCTCGATCTCATAAGGTGATTCACCGATCACGCGTAGACCCAAGTTTTCTAACATTGGCATTACGTCAGAAAGATGGATCGGCTCGTCTCGGTGGTAAAGCTTCAAGCGTACCGCTTTTGAATCTGCTGCTTCTTCCTGAGGGCGGTAGAACAACATCCCTAGTTTGTTGTCGTCGCTTAATGCTTCCAAACGCTCAATGTCTGCAACTGCAGAGCTTGGCATCATGTCTTCTTTATATGAACGCGGGAACGCACTCATGTATTCTTTTGAAAGTGGAAGACCTTTGCTTTCACCAAAGTTAGCGATGATGGATTCTTTCAGTCTGTCGTCCCAAGAGGTGGAAACTTCCATTAGGTTTTGCTCGATCTTTTTCACGTCTACGTCAATGTTGTTATTGTCTACACGAACAATGTAATGCGTTCTAGCCAAAGGACTTTCTGAGAAGTAAGTGGTGAATTCAACTTCTTGCTCGCAGCCGAAGTATTGCTTGAAAATACGTTGAGTCTGGCGACGCAATTCTGTGTTATAGCGGTCTTTTGTTACGTAGACCATGCAGCTAAAGAAGCGGCCAAACGGGTCTTTACGTACAAACAGACGTATTAAGTCGCGATCTTGCATTTGCACTACGCCCATACCGACTTCTAGCAACTCTTCTTCGTTTGCTTGCAGCAATTCATCACGCGGGTAGTTTTCTAAAATATTGTGCAGTGCTTTATAAGAGTATGAGCCGTGACGGTAACCACTTGCGGTAAGGATACGATCCACTTTTTCACGGATCAGAGGAATGCTTTGAACCGCTTGGTTGTATACCGCAGAGGTGTAAAGGCCAGTGAAGCGGTGTTCACCAATGACTTTGCCATTTTCATCAAACTTCTTGATGCCGATATAGTCCGTATAAGCAGGACGGTGAATACGACATGGTCGATTGCCTTTTGTCATGATCAGGGCGTACGGCTTTCTCGCTTCTAGTCTCGCTGAATCAGACAGTTCGGACAGTTTCACGCTGCGAACTCGCTTGTCGTCCGCAAACAGACCCAGACCTTTCTCTGTGGCAGGGTTTAGTTCTGTATCACCATTGTTTTCGACGAGGTCATACTCTTTGTAACCCATGAAGGTGAAGTTGTGCTCACCTAGCCAACGCAAAAATGCAATGGTTTCATCCATACGATCCTTTTGGATCGTCACGCGTTCTTTATTCTGCTCGAGTTCATCAGTAACGACTTTTAGTTTGTCGACCATCTTTTTCCAATCACCGACCACTAGGCGAGTATCAGAAAGGATGTCTAATAGCTCAGCTTTAAGTGCCTGCATCTCTTCTTTGCTAGTGAGACGGTCAACTTCGATATGGAACAAAGACTGAAGAACGCCACCTTCACCATTTACATCGGTGACATGGCCTTTTTTGTCTCGTTGTAACTGAGTTGGGTTGTTCAGCATCAGATGAGCAACCAAGTCTAGGCGCGCTAATGCCATCTTGATTGAATCCACTAAGAATGGACTGTCAGGAACAACAATTTCTACGATTGTGTGAGTTGATTGCCAACCTTGACGGCTGACAGTCGGGTTAAAGACTTGTACGGAAACGTCTTCAGGTTTTTTTTCGTTGATATGATGCCAAAGGCTGATTACGGCACCATAGAGATCGGATTCATTTCGCTGGATCAGGTCGTCATCGGAAATATTACTAAATAAGTGTTGAGCAAGTTTTGTTACAAGCGTCTGGTGAGAAAGCTCGAGTTTGTCTTGAATTAGTTGGTACACTTTTTCAAGCAGAACCGGCACTACATTTTCACGCGCGGTCATATTCACACTCCACAGAATAATTGTTGTTTTGTAGGGGGACTTAGTAAAGGGAAAACTTCCCTGAAACTAAGCATTGGTAATGCATACGACCCATTGTAAAAGGATAATTACAAATGTTTAACAACTATTAGTGGTGGTATGAGGTGAAATGTCTGATTCTGTGACTAAGATACCTATTTAAACACCTAGAAATACCTTACCTCACAGAGTTTCCAACTTAATAAACTTGTTATTTTGGTCAGTTGTTAGCCTAAACTGCCCTCTAATGCCTAATTGGGTAAGAAATGGTCTGAATTTAGCCGCTGGCAACTGAAGTCTTAAACCATTGTGAGTGACAACTTGGATCGCGTTTGAAACACCAGAATAATGTGAAAGAAATGTTTGATATGGGATATTGAGTGAAAAATAGTAGTACTTCATTAGATAAAAACGTAAGTATAAAAAAGGGTGGCCTCTCAGACCACCCTATTGGTTTGATGACTATTCGTCTAGTGCCTTAGTGACTTTTTCAAACAAGTCGTTGGCAAGATTATCCATCGCTTTGAGCTTTTCTAGCTCTGTACGAATTAGCGTTTGGCGACTTTCATCGTACTTACGGAACTTGAGTAAAGGATCAATCAGACGAGAAGCCACTTGCGGGTTGGTGTCATTCAACTGACGAAGAATCTCACCCGAAAACAGATAACCACTACCTGACTTATTATGGAAATGTACAGGGTTGGCACTCAAGAACGAACCAATCAAGCTACGAATGCGGTTCGGGTTTTTCAAACTGAATGCTTCGTGTGACATGGTCGCTTTCACTTTCTCAAGTGCATCTGCTGCCGGGTTGCTACCTTGCAGTACAAACCACTTGTCCATAACCAAACCATCGTGTTTCCACTTATCGCTGTAATCCGCCATTAGTGATTCACGACATTCAAGCTGTGCATTATTCGCAGCAGTCATAGCAGCAATGGTATCTGTCATGTTGTTCGCTGATTCATATTGCGCCTGAACAAGTTGGTTGCCCTTTTCAGTATGTGCCAGGAACTGAAGACACTGATTACGCAACGCACGCTTACCAATAGCATCATGCTCAATAGAATAATCTGCTTGCTTTAACGTATGGTAGGTTGCACTCAGTTCATCTTCTAATTCTTTAGAAAGTGACAGTGTAATGTTATTTAATACCGTATCAACTGCATCGATATCAATCTGTTGGTACCAACCAGTAATTTCATTAATCGAAGGTAGTGATAGCACTTGCGCAATGAAGGCAGGCTCAAGGTTCTCATCGAGCAACACGCCACGGAACGCGTCGATCAGCCCTTCAGAAAGTTCTACTTGCTCACCCGCTTGAACGTTAACTACATTTTGACGGATGTATTTCGCCAGTAACATTTGGCTTGCATCCCAACGAGCAAAATCATTCGTCGCATGTTTCATCAGGAAGATCAGCTCTTCATCACTGTAATCGTATTCTAGTTTTACCGGAGCCGAAAACTCACGTAGCAATGATGGCACTGGTTTAACATCGACATTCTCAAACACAAAAGTCTGTTTGTCTTGTTTGATATCCAATACATTGTGGACAGACTCACCATTGATAATTAATGGAATCACCTGACCTTTGTCATCGTACAGTTCAATATCAAATGGAATATGCAGAGCTTGCTTTTCCGATTGATCATGCGTTGCCTGAGTAAACTGCTCAACAATTAACGTGTAAGTTTTCGCATCAGCATTGTACTCGCTGTTTACACGTAATGTTGGGGTACCCGATTGGCTGTACCATAGGCGGAATTGTTGCAGGTCAACACCTGTTGCATCTTCCATCGCCGACACAAAATCTTCACATGTCGCAGCGGTACCATCATGACGCTCAAAGTAAAGCTTCATGCCTTTTTGGAAACCTTCCTCACCTAGCAATGTGTGATACATGCGAATGACTTCACTGCCTTTCTCATAAACAGTGAGCGTGTAGAAGTTGTTCATCTCGATAACTTTATCTGGACGAATTGGGTGCGACATTGGGCTTGCGTCTTCAGCAAACTGAGGACCACGAATAATACGAACGTTATCAATGCGATTAACAGCGCGAGAACCTAAATCCGACGAGAACTCTTGATCACGGAAAACCGTTAAACCTTCTTTTAGGCTTAACTGGAACCAATCTCGACAAGTTACGCGGTTACCTGTCCAGTTGTGGAAGTACTCGTGACCAATTACGGCTTCAATACCCAGATAATCGCGGTCTGTCGCAGTTTGGTCATTGGCTAAAACGAACTTCGAGTTAAAGATGTTCAGGCCTTTGTTTTCCATCGCACCCATATTAAAGAAATCAACAGCCACGATCATGTAAATGTCTAGATCATACTCAAGGCCAAAGCGTTCTTCGTCCCACTTCATTGAATTGATCAGTGACGTCATGGCATGAGGCGCACGATCTAAATTGCCTTTATCAACAAAGATCTCTAACTCGACATTGCGACCAGACATTGTGGTGTAGTTATCACGCAGTACATCAAAATCACCAGCCACCAGTGCAAACAAATACGCTGGTTTTGGGTGTGGATCTTGCCATTGCACCCAGTGGCGGCCATTTTCTGTGTCGCCTTCTGCAATACGGTTACCGTTGCTGAGCAAGTAAGGGGAAGTCTCTTTGTCGGCAATCACTTTGGTGGTGTATTTTGCCAATACGTCTGGGCGATCTAGGTAGTACGTGATACGACGGAAACCTTCCGCTTCACACTGAGTACAGAAAGCACCACCTGACTTGTATAACCCTTCAAGTGCTGTATTCGCTTCAGGGTCAATCTTGGTAATGATCTCAAGTTCAAATTCAGCTGGTAGGTCAGAAAGAACCAGAGAGGTGTCTTCCACTTCATGATGAGCCCAGTCTTCGCCATTCACTTTGACAGAACGAAGCTCCAACCCTTCACCATCTAATTCCAATGTTGTTAGTTTACCTTTTTGAATGACTTTTGATACCGCGGTAACAATAGTGTCGTTATCAAATAGATCAAACGTGAGATCAATGTCGGTAATAGTATGAGATGGCGCTTTATAATCTTTGCGATATTTAGCTTGGGGAGCTTGAGACATGTCCATAAATCCTTGTCTGTCGGAAAATAAAAACCACTTCTTTTAAAGACTAAAACGTCGAAGTGGTATCACTATATAAGCTATTAGTAGTGCTTGTGGTATCAAAATACAAGCCTTTACACCAAAAAATAGAGCTAATAGTGTACTAGCTCTACTTTATGGTTAACGTTCATACAACATAACTTGAGTTCACTAGGGTTACGTCACAGTGAACATTTATAGATGTTTATTATTGTGTAACCCGATTTAAAACCGCGTACATATCACCATTTGAGTCTTCTATCGTCAATTCGTTTTTATTGAGTTTATACCTAGTACCATGCTCACCGTTTTCATACAAAAGAACTAAATACTCATCTTCGGTATAAAAGACACCTTGTTTTATAGACTCTTTCCCGGCCTCATTTGAAACACGGAATAGAAAAACGAAGTCTGGTTGGAGAATCAGGTCCATGTGATTGATATTGCTTGCAGCCAGGCCATCGCCGGATACATAGGAGCTAGACCACATGCCTGCAAGTGCATTGGATAGACCTTTAATAAAGGTGACACCATTGAGGTCTAGTGTGTTGTGGTTATTCCGGTACGCATAGATTTGGGGCTCATCAGTATTTAGGCCGAGAACAATGGTATCTTCATTAACATTGTACATCCCTTCCCAGTGATCAACGGAATAGTCCTTCTTCTGGATATCAATGGAGAACATGTAGTCAGACCCCAAAGACAGTTTGATGGCGCGAAAGTTTTCCGTAGACTCGCCTGAGTTCTGATTCAGCAAATACCAATCCCCTATTAAGAACGGGGTGTCAAAATGACTTAATTCTTCTTCTCTTTCTCTGGTGTTGTCTGCGCTGAACACACTAAAGCAAAAAAAACTAAGTAAAATAAAGAACCACTTCATACTGGCATCCTTATCGTTTTCTTTTAGCTTAGGCTTTAGTCCTCTGTTTCGCGAAATATTTGAGGTTCATCACGTAAATTGTTGGTACGAAAAAAGCGCATATTTATCTCAATATGGCAGGGAAATACAGATAAAAAGATATAAAAAAAGAGCGAGTCATAAGGACTCGCTCTTGTAGTACTGAATGTTTAGTCGTTATGACTGATTGGTTGGTTTTAACATATCAATCATAATTGAGACAGATTCATCGAGATAAACGTCTGGGGCTTCGTAGTCCTTAGGCACATCATCTAACGACTTAAATACCTTTTTACCAAGCAATGCCTGACGTTCATTAATGCGCTCCAGACGAAGCTTGTCTTCAGAGTCTTGCTCCGCTTTGCGCACTTTTTCATTTAGCGACAAAAGGTTGTTGTCTTTGTCTTGACGATACTTCTCAATGTCTTCGTTGATGAATCGGAACTCCATTTCATCCGAGATGCGCTTGTTGTGTAGCTTTGTCAAACTCTCTACCAATGTATCGTTATTCGGATACATGGTGTAACTCGCTTTATCAATGCTATCCCAAGGTAGCGCATTCTCTTCAACACTTTCACCGGTTTCAGAAGCTTCGATTGGCGTTGGATAAGCGATATCCGGCGCTACTCCACGATTCTGAGTACTTCCACCATCAATACGGTAGAACTTCTGAATGGTGTATTGAACATACCCTAGCTCTTTATCAAAAAGGTCATAGATATGGTTCAACGAACGGTGCTGCTGAACAGTACCCTTACCAAATGAATTCTCACCAAGAATGATAGCGCGATTATAATCTTGCATTGCGGCGGCAAAGATTTCTGAAGCAGAGGCACTATAACGGTTAATTAACACCGTTAAAGGACCATCGTAACTGATTTGTCCATCAGTATCGGCATTGACCTTGATACGACCATAGCTATCGCGAACTTGTACGACCGGACCTTCTTTGATGAACAGACCCGTTAGCGCCGTTGCTTCTGTTAAAGCACCGCCACCGTTGTTACGCAAGTCGACAATAACGCCGTCCACATTCTTAGTTTTGAACTCCGCCAGTAATTTGTCAGTATCTTTAGACAAACCGACGTAAAAACTCGGCACTTCTAAAACGCCAATTTTCTTGCCGTCCTTCTCGATGACTTCTGACTTAACCGCCCGGTCTTCCAAACGTACTTTGTCACGAACAATAGTGACAATGTAACTCTTTGCTCCAGCACCTTCTGGCAAGATCTGAAGGTTAACCTTTGTTCCTTTTGGACCTTTGATTAACTGCACAACATCGTCTAAACGCCAGCCAATAATATCGACAATTTCTTCGCCATCTTGACCAACACCAATAATACGGTCACCTTCACCAAGCTGCTTACTGTTTGAAGCTGGGCCGCCAACAACGAGCGAACGAATAACGGTGTAATCATCCGTCATTTGTAGAACGGCACCAATACCTTCCAGTGAAAGGTTCATTTCTGATTGGAACTGCTCCGCGTTGCGAGGAGAAAGATAGCTAGTATGAGGATCAACTTGTCTTGCGAAGGCATTCATATAAAGCTGAAATGCGTCTTCGTTATTGGTTTGAGTGATTCGCTTCATCGCATTGTTATAACGCTTATCTAAAACTTCTTTTATTTCTGGCCACTCTTTGCCAGTCAGTTTCAGATTGAGCGCGTCATACTTAACACGTTTACGCCATAACTCATTAATTTCCGACTCATTTTTCGGCCATGCAGCTTCTGAACGATCAAGTTCGATCTCGTCGTCGTTATCAAATTTGATTTCTTTGTCGAGCAAGGTCAACGCATAAGCAAAACGTTCGAAACGTTTCTGCATGGACAGATTATAGACATCGAATGCGATCTGGTTATTGCCAGCTTTAAGCTGATCATCCAGTTCTAAAGACCATTCTTTGAAGGAGTCTATATCGGCTTGAGTGAAAATATTTCTATTATAATCAAGCATTTCCACATAGCGTTCGAAAATCGCTTTAGAGAAATCGTCATCGAGACTGAAATGCTTGTAATGAGAGCGGGTGAATCGAGAGGTGACTCGCTTGCTGGCTGTTTCGTGCTGAACTTCTGGAGTGAGCACCGGCAAGTCATCTTTGTGTAGTTTGGCTTCTAGAGCCTGAGCTGATGCTGCTAGCAATAAGCTAGCAGCGATCAGGGTCACTTTTGAACGGCAATTCATGCGTAGGAGTATCTCCCTTATGCGCGCAAGTGCTCCGCTTTTACAACCATTTGTAGGCCGTTAGCAAGTTGAACACGTACATCATCCTTATTGATTTCAACAATGGTCGCAGCCATGTTTCCTTTACCCATGTTCACATTTATTGCGTTGCCTACTGTGATTTCGTCAGCATTTAGCGCGCGTGTTTCTACAGGCTGAGTTGGTTTCTGTGCTTTTGGTTTATTAGTACGACGAGGCTGTTGAGGCTTTTTAGCCGCTGGTTTTGCTTTCGCCTTACCCTCTTCACGAGCTTTCTGTGCTTGTTCTTTACGACGAGCTTGAACTTTCGCTTTGCTTTCTGCAAGTGTTGCTTTAGCGTGTTCTACGTGTTCTTCTTCTAGCTCACCACATGGATTGCCATCCAGATCAACACGTACCGCACCTGGTTTTACACCATGTAGATAACGCCATGATGAAGTGTACTGTCTTAACGCTGCACGAAGCTGAGTTTTGCTTACTTTTTCGTCTTCATTTAGACGTTCCGCAAGATCTTGAAAAATACCAATTTTCAGAGGTTTTGCTTCACCTTCTAAAGTAAAGCACTTAGGGAAACATTCAGCAATATATGCGATAACTTCTTTGCTGTTTTTTAACTTTTCAGTCATGAGGGTTCCTGGTTTGAGCGGCTTTCCGCAGAGCATTAAGAAAAATATTCTCGTATTATAGTGACATGCCAAGGAAAAACCACACTCATGGACGAATTTATGCGTTGTTCGCGTGTGAATTAAGCAGCTTTTCTACTTCTGACATAAAATGAGTAAGCCCTGCTTCATCTGTTTCATTAAATCGACCAATACTTGGACTATCGATATCTAACACTCCTGCCACTTTTCCATCAATAGTAAACGGAATCACGATTTCCGAATTACTTGCCGCATCACAAGCAATATGGCCTTCAAACGCGTGAACGTCGTATACTCTTTGTATAGTGTTAGTTTTTGCTGCGGTACCACAGACACCTCGCCCCATTGGGATGCGAACACAAGCTGGCTTACCTTGGAACGGCCCTAAAACCAGTTCGTCCCCTTTAGTCAGGTAAAAGCCTGCCCAGTTGAGATCTTCTAGCTCCATAAATAGAAGCGAGCTCAGGTTTGCCAAGTTGGCAATAAAGTCTGGCTCTGACTCAATGAGTGCAGTGGCTTGCTTGGTTAGTCTTTGATACTGTTCTATGTTCATATTAACTTCCTACTTACTTTATAACGCTTCCATTCTTATGGGATAACGCTAAAATGCTGACCTACTTTATAATAGGACTTATTCTCAATTACAATGATTAAGAAAGATGACACTATTAGCCGTTCTTGGTTGATAACACAAGTAAAAAAGCACAAGTCCAAGCTAATCCTGGCGAACTTGATTGCTGTTTTGGCGACCTTGATTAGTGTTCCAATCCCTCTTCTCATGCCGTTAATGGTGGATGAAGTCTTATTGGATCAACCAGCCAATGGCATAGCCGCAATGAATGCTACTCTTCCAGAAGCGTGGCACACACCTATTGGCTATATTTTCTTTACGCTTTTTTTAGTCGTGCTCATGCGAGCTGCGAGCCAAGCACTCAACATCGTTCAAAGTCGTCAATTCACGCTGATATCGAAGACCATCACCTTCGAAATGCGCAGCAAGATGATCGACAAATTAGGCAGAATCAGTATCCGTCAGTACGAGACCAAAGGCAGTGGCGGTATCAACGCTCACCTGATTACTGATATTGAAACCATTGATCAATTTATCGGCTCAACTCTGGCGAAGTTTGTTATTAGTTTACTGACCGTAATAGGAACTGCAATCGTTCTTCTTTGGTTAGACTGGCGATTGGGCTTATTTATCTTGTTGGTTAATCCGGTCGTTATCTATTTTTCGCGCAAACTCGGCAGCATGGTCAAGCACCTAAAGCGTAAAGAAAACCACTCTTTCGAGCTGTTTCAAACACGTCTGGTCGAAACGTTAGATGGTATTTATCAGCTGCGAGCCGCCAATAAAGAACGAGAATTCCTCCAACAACTGAAAAATAGTGCCGATCAAGTCCGTGTCAATGCTGATAAGTATGCTTGGCAATCTGAAGCGGCTGGTCGTGTGTCTTTCTTACTTTTTTTAATTGGCTTTGAATTATTCCGTGCAGTGGCAATGTTGATGGTTCTATTTAGTGACCTGACCATCGGCCAAATGTTTGCAGTGTTTGGCTACTTGTGGTTCATGTTGTCCCCTGTTCAGGAGCTACTTGGTATCCAGTTCTCCTGGTACAGTGCCAAAGCGGCATTAAAGCGCATTAACGATCTACTTACTCTAGAAGAAGAAAACAGGCCGCCTTCAAAAGTAAATCCTTTTACTGATGATAGAGAGGTAGATGTAAAAGTAGAGAATGTGAACTTCTCTTACAACAATGAACACAATGTACTGGAACACCTCTCTTTGCATATTCCTGCGGGTAAAAAGGTGGCTTTGGTGGGCGCCAGTGGTGGTGGTAAATCGACATTGATTCAGCTACTGATAGGAGTTTATCATCAAAATTCAGGACAGATTCGTTACAATGATGAGCTCACAGACGAGATAGGCTTTGAAGTAATCCGCGATAAAATTGCCGTGGTATTACAGCAACCTATATTATTTAACGATACCTTAAGGCATAATCTGACTCTCGGGGGTAACTTCGATGAGATGTCATTGTGGCGTGCGCTAGATGTCGCTCAGCTACAAGATGTCATTTCTCAGTTAAACCACGGGTTAGATACACAAATTGGCCGCAATGGTATTCGATTGTCAGGCGGGCAACGCCAGCGTCTCGCGATAGCCAGAATGGTATTGAGTAACCCTCAATTTGTTATTTTGGATGAAGCAACGTCCGCGTTAGATACAGCGACAGAAGCTGCTCTGCACAAGGCGTTAACAGAATTCTTGCGAAGCCGAACAACGTTAATTGTCGCGCATCGTCTGTCTGCTGTGAAACAAGCCGATTTGATCTATGTGCTTGAAGATGGAAAAGTAACACAAACCGGGACCCATGGAGAGTTAGTTGAGCAGGAAGGCTTATATCAAACCTTATATGGTGGCATTCAGTCCCACGCTTAAAACAGTCTGTTTAGAGAGGTCGTTGTGATGACCTCTCTATCTAAGCACGCCATGAAACCTAACCGAGTCCGCTTGTGCCAGGGTTGCGAACTTCCTGTCGATCTCGTCGAGTTGCCTCAAGGTAGGCATGCTTACTGCCCTCGTTGCGGTACACAATTGTATCGTGGTGGACAACACAGTTTGTCGGGTAACTTAGCCATCGCCGTAACCTGTATTCTTTTATTTATTCCTTCCCACTTTTTTAATTTCATCAGTATCAGGCTGTTTGGTGTCATGATTCCCGCGACTTTACCATCGGGAATGATTACCTTAATGGAAGAAGGCTTCGTACTTCTATCACTGCTGATACTATTCTGTAGCTCTATAGCGCCGCTTACCGTCTGTGTATCGGTAGTCACCGCTCATATTTCAATCCATAAGCGTTGGTTTAATGGGCTACGAGTTTCTCTTTGGCTTATTCAGCACCTCAAACATTGGGTAATGCTCGATGTGTTTCTGGTCAGTATCGCCGTGGCCTGTTTCAAACTGCAGGACTATTCGGATATTTTTGTTGGCCCCGGTTTAATTGGCCTTGCTTTACTGCAAGTATTTACCGTCCTGCTTGTTTCTAGAATCAGCGTGCGTCGCTACTGGGAAGTTTGGCAACCAGAGGTCACTTACTCGTTTGAACACAAAGATGTGCACTGCCATGAATGTCACTTGTCGCAACCTGAGAATGACTCTTGCCGTCGCTGCCAACACGAGCTCTACCATCGTAAACCGCATTCAATTCAAAAAACATGGGCTTACCTGATAGCCTCAACC
This sequence comes from Vibrio sp. J1-1, assembly GCF_021728395.1. GTDB lineage: Bacteria > Pseudomonadota > Gammaproteobacteria > Enterobacterales > Vibrionaceae > Vibrio. The sequence goes on from NZ_JAKKCM010000008.1 coordinate 192,279, forward strand.
GTGGCGATTTTCCCTGCGAACCTTATTCCTATTTCAATTTTGATAACCAACGGCCAGCGGCTTGAAGACACGATTTTTTCCGGTGTTGCGTCATTGATTAACAGCGGTATGTACGGCATCGCTGCAATTATTTTTGTCGCCAGTATTGTTGTGCCTGTGATCAAAATTCTCAGCCTCGCCTACATCATGCTGTGCATCAAATTCAAACGTTCAGTGTTCAAGCGTCAACGAATGATGATTTACTTCGCAGTAAAGTGGATCGGTAAATGGTCTGTCATGGATTTGTTTGTTATTTCAATCATGATGACCTTGATCGATCGTGGTCAGATACTCGACTTCACACCGGGGCTTGGCGCTGTCGCCTTCGGTTTAGTCGTGGTGTTTACTATGTTAGCAGCAGACAGTATCGACCCAAGGTTAATCTGGGACCAGCCCCAAAAACAATCAGAAAAAGAGTCAATGAATGAGTGATCAGAACAGTTCTCAAACGTCATACGTGCCAGACATTAAGAGGAGTAAAGGCATATCTCCCCTGTGGCTGCTGCCGATTTTGACAATGGTTTTAGCCGGCTGGTTGGTGGTGAAGTCGATTCACGATGCAGGTCAGCGCATTCAAATCTACTTTTCCGACGCGGCAGGTTTAGTCGCAGGCAGAACCACCATCCGTTATCAAGGTATGGAAATCGGTATGGTTCGCGACATTAATCTGACCGAAGATTTGGGTAGCATTTACGTTGATGCCGATATCTATCCTGAAGCCATCAAACTGCTCAATGAGAACACGCGTTTTTGGCTTGTAAAACCAACCGCTAGCCTCAGTGGTATCTCCGGCTTAGACGCGCTCGTTTCAGGTAACTACATTTCTATTCAACCAGGCGATAGTGACGAGTTAGAAACCGTTTTCCATGCCCTAGACACTGTTCCGACGGATCTGCGCGTGACTCAAGGTTTGAACATTAAGCTGACAAGCCGGGATTTGGGTGGCGTCTCGATTGGCTCACAAATCGTTTATAAGAAAATCCCTATTGGTGCGGTATACAGCTATCAGTTGGATGATGATGCGAAATCCATCACAATTCAGGCAAACATTCAGGAACAGTATCGCCATATCATTAATGATCGCAGCCGTTTCTGGAACGTAAGTGGCATTGGAGCAAACATTGGTTTTAGTGGTGTCGACGTTCGTTTAGAGAGCATGAGCGCCCTCATTGGAGGCGCTATCGCGGTGGATTCGCCTGATGATGGTGAACCTGTAGGTGAAAATACTCAGTTCCGTTTATACAAAGACTTGAAAACAGCTGGACGAGGGATTGCAGTTAAAATTGTACTACCAGATGATAACAAAATTAGTGCTGCGGGTGCCCCTATCATGTATCGCGGGCTCGAAATTGGTCAGGTGACCGACTTAAACCTTTCTGAAGGCCGTGAAGTAATCATAGCCTCTGCAGCTATACAACCAGCATTCAGTGACATGCTTACAACCGGAACTCGATTTGTTCTTGAAGAGGCAAAGGTTTCTCTTTCCGGTTTCGAAAATATCTCTAACCTGGTGCGCGGTAATTATCTGACGATTGTTCCCGGTGAAGGCGAACGCTCTCGTCAGTTCACCGCTATCCGTAAAAATGTATTCAATCAACAACAAGAAAAATCGATAGCGATTAGGCTTATTTCTGATAATTCATTTGGTTTGGACAGTGGCGCGAATGTGCTCTATAAAGGCATTGTGGTTGGCTCAATTATTAAGGTTGGGTTAGTCGAAGAAGGTCAGCAAGCACAACATGAAGTATACATGGATGTACTCATTGACCACGAATACAAGCACTTAATTAAATCAAACAACCGCTTCTACGTCACAGGCAGTGCTTCGGCTGAGCTAACCGAATCTGGACTCAGCGTAACCGTACCGCCAGCGAAACAATTGCTTACCGGCTCGATCAGCTTTGTCAGTGCAGGCGCAACGAGCATTCAGAAAGAATATCAACTGTTCCAAAGTGAATCGTTGGCAGAATTGGCGCAATACAACCGCCGTGGCTCTCAAATTCTTACCCTATTCGCACCTGAATTACCTTCGGTTTCAAAAGGCAGCCCTCTACTCTACCGTAACCTTCCAGTAGGTAGCGTCTCGGATTTCCATTTGGTTGATGGCGGCGTGGTTATTCACGTGAGTATTGAAAACCGCTTTGCTCACCTTTTAACCTCTCAAACTGTGTTCTGGAACCGTTCAGGTATTGAGATTGATGCATCCCTAGCAGGCGTGAGTGTTAAAGCTCATCCTTTAAAATCGGTCATCCAAGGTGGCATTGCCTTTGATTCTGTTCCAGGCGTTGAAAACAAAATCGGTGAACGCTGGAAGCTATACGAAGACCAAAAAACAGCACGTAAATTCGGCCGTGTTATATCTCTGACAACAGACGGTACCCAAGAAGTCGTGAAAGGAATGCCTGTCACATACCAAGGTGTGACTGTGGGTGAAGTAACTCTTGTCGTACCGAACTTCCGACGCAATTTGGTGGAAGTAACGGCGCGTATATTACCAGAGTACGTATCTGACATTGCCGTAGAAGGTTCTCGTTTTTGGCTTACTGAGCCTGAAATTGGTCTTGGCGGGGTAAAAAACCTTGGCGCGCTGGTTTCAAAATCCATCAGTGTGAACCCCGGCAAAGGTAACGGAGCCTTTAGTTTCAAGTTAGAAAAACAGTTTGATCAAGTCCATGGTGTGATGTTCACGCTTCAAAGTGAACAACGCGGCTCAGTACAAGCAGGAACTCCTATTTTGTATCGTCAAATGGAAGTTGGTCAGGTGACCGATGTCCGCTTGGGAGAGTTCGCCGATCGCATTGTCACAACAATCAAACTAAAACCGGAGTATGCATACCTTGTGCGTCAGAACAGTGTGTTTTGGAATGTGTCTGGTGTCGATGTCTCGATAGGTCTTACCGGTGCCAATATCAAAGCTGGAACCATTGATAGTATTGTGCGTGGCGGGATCGCCTTTTCAACGCCTGAACAATCACAAATACTGCCTGCCGCCAAAAATGGCCAGACCTTCTTCCTCTACCCTCACGCAGAAGAGAGTTGGCTACAGTGGCGAACGGCAATTCCTAAGCCATAGCTATAATTCCGATGCCATAGTTATAAGGTTATCAAAAGAGCAGCACTGGCTGCTCTTTTTTAATCCCCACGTCCGGTCGCTATTCGTTTCTGCGTCGCTTTCGTATATTATTTGCGACAAATTCTGCTAACGAGATTCCACATTGCATCCTAATGTATACATCCCAGACGCGTTTCTGGAAAAAATCCAAACTATCCTACCTGCTGGTCTTAACATGGAAGACTTTATTTCTTCCTGTCAAAAGCCATTACGTAAAAGCATTCGCGTCAACACACTAAAGATAAGTGTCGAATCATTTATCCAACGAGCAGAAGAGAAAGGCTGGAAACTTTCACCAGTGCCTTGGTGTGAGAGTGGTTTTTGGATTGATGCAGATGAATCACAGGTACCGTTGGGAAACACTGCAGAGCACATGTCTGGATTATTCTACATTCAGGAAGCGAGCTCGATGATGCCAGTATCTGCCCTATTCATGAACGATGAAGCTTATCATGCTGTTCTTGATACCGCAGCTGCTCCGGGATCAAAAACGACACAAATCGCAGCGCTGATGAACAATGAAGGCGTACTGGTTGCTAATGAATACGCAGCGAGCCGTGTGAAAGTACTGCATGCAAATATTGAACGATGTGGTGTGCGTAACACCGCGCTCAGTAACTTTGATGGTCGAGTGTTCGGAGGCTGGTTGCCAGAACAGTTCGATGCCGTTTTGCTGGACGCACCTTGTTCCGGAGAAGGTACTCTGCGTAAAGACGAAGACGCAATGAAAAACTGGTCACAACAATCAGTATTAGACATTGCGGATACGCAAAAAGATTTAATTGAAAGTGCCTTTCACGCATTAAAACCCGGTGGTGTACTGGTTTATTCAACCTGCACGCTAAGCACGGAAGAAAACCAGCAAGTCTGTCAACACCTAAAAAACACCTTTGGTGAAGCTGTTGAGTTTGAGAGCCTGGAAAATCTATTTGAAGATGCTAAAGCCGCTCTTACTGAAGATGGTTTTTTACATATCTTCCCTCAGGTGTACGATTGTGAGGGCTTCTTCGTCGCACGTATTCGTAAGCACTGTTCAGTGGAAGCGCCGAAGGTGAAAAAGCGCATGGGCAAATTCCCATTTACCAAAGCGTCGAAAAAAGAATCGACTGAGATTGCTCATCAGCTTCACAAAGCATTAGACATTGAGCTCCCAGATGACAGTGAGGTTTGGCTACGCGATAAAGACGTTTGGTTATTCCCGAATGCACTTGAGCCAATGATTGGTGAACTGCGCTTCTCACGAATGGGGATAAAAATCGCCGAAGCACACAAAAACGGATACCGTTGGCAACATCAGGTTGCTACTGCTCTGGCAACAGGTAAAGAAAGTAATGCTATCGAACTGACAATAGATGAAGCTCGCGAGTGGTATATGGGACGTGACGTTCGCCCACAAAATATTCCTGAAGGTACCAAAATCGGTAAAGGCGAAGTTTTTGTCAAATATCAAGGTGCCATCATTGGCTTAGGAAAATGGGTCAGTAACCGAATAAAAAATGGTCTTCCAAGAGAATTAGTACGAGATAAAAACTTATTTTAATATTTTTGCTATAGCGATAACTTAACGATAAATAAAAGAAAAGCCATCGTAAACTCGATGGCTTTTTTTATTATGAGTATGAAAGCCGCCCAGCGCTCTAGCGTTCCGAGTGGCCTGTACTAAACTAAATATATCAACTCAGAGCATTATTACTGCGTCTTCCATATAACTGCACAAATAAGCGCTCAAAAATAAGCGAATAATAAGGTTTTAGCGTAGGCTCCTCGGAGCCATTTCCCCTAGGCCCAAAAAATGGAAGCGTTTGGGCCGCTTTTTTTCTCATTTCGAAAAGTTATATTGTAAGTACACTGCCGCCTCGCTATGCCAGGCGAATACCGTCTTTTTCGATAACGATTTTACCTTGCTTGAACAGACCACCAATGGTTTTTTTGTACGTACCTTTACTGGTGCGAAACGCTTCAAAAATCGCTTCTGGAGAAGATTTATCATTAAGAGGAAGAAAACCGCCCTTCTTCTCTAACTGCTCCATGATCTTGCTTGAAAGGTCATCCATCTTAGCGACCCCCACTTTTTGTAACGCCAGATCAATTTTGCCATCTTCACGAATTTGCTTAATAAAACCTTTCAGCTGTTTGCCAATATACAATTTGCCGAAAACATCTGAAGGAAAAATCATACCCCAGTGTTTACCGTTTACGATCGCTTTGTAGCCAAGCTGACTGCGCTCAGCAATGATCAAATCGACTTGCTGGTTAATTTCGTAGTTGGCTGGTGTTTTATCCAGCCACTTGTTGAACTTCGTCGTGCCAACAATTCGACCCGACGCTTTATCGGTATACACGTAAACCAAGATCGTTTGACCGGCAGAAAAACGCGTGCGCTGTTCGCTGAATGGAATGAGCAAATCTTTTTCTTTGATACCCCAATTAACGAAAGCACCCGTATTGCTGACACCTTCGATCTTCATCAGGCCCCATTCACCCACTTGAGCAATTGGTGTTTCAATGGTCGCAGCCAGTTGGCTTTCTGAATCAAAGTACAAAAACACGTCGATTTTATCACCAATTTCTGTGCCCTCTGGGACATGTTTGTTTGGCAGCAAAACAGAACCGTAATCATCACCATCCAGAAATACGCCAAAATCAGCCTTTTTAATGACTTCTAGGCTGTTAATTTGACCAATTTTAATCATTGATTTTGTCTCTTTTTAAATTTACCTGGAATTATACCTAAACTAACAAGAAAATCAGAGAGAAAAGCACATCGCTCTGTTATGCTGTTATTGTCTACCCCAATCATTCTCTTAGCAATCTGGTACTTATATAAACCGCACAATTTTCGGGGTAAGAATGCTTTAGCAAAGTCAGGAGCTTTTTTTGGTCACCCTTGATAAACAAGACTCAATCACATTAAAAATCAGCCATGAGCTAGCAAAAAGTAAAAGTGTCGACCTTGATATTTACTTCTTTGTCCCTGGTGAGCTTGGCTTAAACGCCGACATCATCAGTGAATCAGAGTTCTACTACACGTCTATCACACAACAGCGCTCCTATTACAGTAAGGAGATTCTGCTTCCTTTGGTTCACAGCCGACTAGCAAAACGAGGACATCTCTCAAATCAACAATACCGCGTGAGCTTGAGTTTATTCGCCTATCAATACGTCATCGCACTAGATAAAGCCGTTGCCAGTCTGAATAAACTAGAGAGTAACTCCGCAACGGAAGATGAAGTAGATGAAGTTATCGAATTGGCTATCGCGATTTTAAAACGCCTGCGACGCAGTATTCCTTTTGAAGAAAACCTAAAACGCTACTACGTTAACATCGATAACTATTTGTCTTGGTACACAGAGCAGAAATTCTTGTCACTCGTTGCTCATTTACCGCGAGAAGGCGATTACAGTACGATAAAAAAACGGCTGATTACCCTGTGTGAAAAAGAGCAAGCGCACCGTAAGTTAAATAAATATAACTCACCCAACGTCGTCGAAGATGTGACGCGGCTCTCCAACAAAATGCGCCTGTTGAGACGTCTTATTGAACACCCTATCGTCTTACGTGAGCAGACGGTCTCGATGGGGAAAAATATTAAGCGGGCAATAAAAGGCATTGCAACAGGTTTAGTGATGGTAGTCGTGACATCGACTGTGATCCTCGCACGAGACTACCTAGGAGAGATTTCAGCATCCTTCATTATTGCGATGTCCTTCATCTATGCCTTACGCGAAATTTTTAAAGATGATCTTCGCGATGCCATGTGGCGCTGGATACGCAAAGGAAAGCCCAAATGGCGTAAGAAGTACATTGACCCGACCACCAAAAAAGTCGTCGGTAAAAAGTTAGAGTGGCTTGACTATAGAACGCTATCTAGCCTGCCTGACAAGATTCAACAGATCCGTAAAAAACGCGTCGTCCAGCGAGAAGAGAAGATTCTTCACTATCAGGAAAAGACGGAAATGGCGACATCGATGTTTTTAAGTGGCTATGAGCAAACGCGCGAAACCCTGAACATTAGCTTAAGACCCATTATTAGATTAATGGACAAAGGGTCAAACCGCGTATATCGCTTAAACGAAGGGCAAGTCACCAAAGAATCGGTTGAGAAACGTCACCTCATCAATGTGATCGTCAAAGAAAACAACCACACTGATGAACCCGTTTACTATCGTTGGAAAGTGGTATTAAACCGGTCAAAGATAGTGTCGATTGAAAAAATCGAATTGAACTAGCGAAAATAGTTAACGATTAAGCAGCCTTCTTTTTTTGTTGTGCTGCTTTTTTAATAGAAAGCGTCAGGTAAAACTCTGCCATTGGCTCGTCGCCATGAAGAGACGGACAAAGTGCAGTAATTTTCACATCACGATTGATACGCTCACCTGTCTCTAACGTGTAATCCAGCATTTCGTCGATTAAAGGACCATCATCACAAACAAAATGAACATCGGCTTCTGGTCGTTTTAAAAACTCCGCCTTTACGCCTTTAAAGGCCAGAGAAATCGGCTCTCCTTTCTCCTGAGCTTTACTCATCGCTAAAAAAGCCCCCGCAACATCTGCCCCAACCGCTAACGCACCGAAATACATGCTGTTAAGGTGGTTTTTTGTTCTTTTTCGGAGTGGGATTTTCACTTCAACATGCTTATCGTCAATATCAATGATTTTGGGACGACAAAGCCAGATCAATGGAACTTTAGTGAAACCGAATACTTTCAAGTAGAGGTTTGCGCGACGTACTGCAGATAACATTTTGGTCTCCTTACCAACCTAATCTGACCAGTTAATCAACTATACACATGGATGTCAAAGATATGTTAACTAATTATAGATCTGTATACTAAAATCAACGTCATAAACAGTCCAATAGTGACACTGTCACTCGGTCGAGCTATCGTTTCTATACTGGTTAATTTCACCTGACTTTATCGATAATTAAGACATTGAGGACTATTGCTGTTTTCCCGCTTTGTTCACCACCGCAATGATCAGTGGCGAATAATGACGTAACTATCTCGTGATAGTATGCTTTCAGGTTGTTATAAAAAAGTAAGAACCGTATAACCGTTTCATGCTATTTGGGATTTAGAGGCGAAGAATCCCGCGAAACAGTTTATTCCTGCCAGTAATTCCGTTATCTTTACCCCTTCGCAACAGAGAATAAAGCTATAAGATGCCTATAAAAACAGATGAATTGAGAACCCAGCCTTTGGGTCCAATGCCTACCCCAGCGGAGCTAGGTAGTGAATATCCTATAACGGATGACGTTGCAGACCGTATTGCTCAATCTCGCCGTCAGATTGAAAAAATCTTAACGGGGGAAGATAAGCGTCTTCTTGCGATCGTTGGCCCTTGTTCTGTCCATGACACAGAAGCCGCGATTGACTATGCAACGCGCCTAAGCGCAATCCAGGATAAGTACAAAGATGAGCTATTTATTGTCATGCGTACTTACTTTGAAAAACCGCGTACAGTTGTGGGTTGGAAAGGCTTAATTACCGACCCAAACCTTGACGGTTCTTATGCGTTAGAAGCTGGCCTTCATAAAGCGCGTAAACTGCTACTGGATATCAACAAGCTTGGTCTTGCCACCGCTACTGAGTTTCTTGATATGATTACCGGTCAATACATTGCGGACCTAATTACTTGGGGCGCTATCGGTGCGCGTACCACTGAATCTCAAATTCACAGAGAAATGGCATCTGCACTTTCGTGCCCAGTTGGCTTTAAGAATGGTACCAACGGTAATGTGAAAATAGCGATTGATGCGATTCGTGCATCTAAAGCATCACACTACTTCTACTCTCCAGATAAGCATGGTCGTATGACGGTTTATCGCACAAGTGGTAATCCATTCGGTCATATTATTTTACGTGGGGGCGAAAAAGGTCCAAACTTTGACGAAGCTTCAATTAAGCAAGCTTGTGACGCGCTAGCCGAATTTGATCTACCGCAACGCCTAATTGTCGATTTCAGTCATGCTAATTGCCAAAAGCAACACAGAAAGCAGCTAGATGTTGCTAAAGATATCTGCCAACAAATACAGGCTGGCAGTACACGCGTTGCAGGCATTATGGCCGAGAGCTTCATCATTGAAGGCAACCAGCCAATGACCGACATCAATAACCTGACATACGGGCAATCAATCACTGACCCATGTCTGAGTTGGGAAGACACAGTGACTATGCTAGATATGCTGGCAGACGCTGTAAAATCCTCTAAGTAATTAATAACAAGATAATCAAGGAATCTTCATGCCATCGTTTGATATTGTTTCAGAAATCGATACGGTTGAACTACGTAACGCCGTTGATAACGCTAACCGTGAATTGTCTACTCGTTTCGATTTCCGCAATGTAAATGCGAGCTTTGAGCTAGTAGAAGAAAATGTGAAAGTGTCCGCTGAAGGTGAATTTCAGCTTAAACAGATGCGTGAAATTTTACGCGGTCACCTAGCAAAACGTAATATCGATGCCAATGCTATGGATTCTCAAAAACCTGAAGCAACGGGCAGAAACTGGCATCAGAACATCGTGTTCCACCAAGGTATCGATACGCCAACCGCGAAAAAGCTGGTTAAGTTAATCAAAGACGCGAAGCTGAAAGTACAAGCTTCAATCCAAGGCGATAAAGTACGTGTTACGGGTAAAAAACGTGATGACTTACAGGCAACCATGGCAGCTATTCGTGAAGCAGAGCTAGGTCTACCTTTTCAGTTCAATAACTTCCGTGATTAGTGCTCATTAATGATTAAAACCTTGCGTAATAATCATTAACACTGCAAATACTAAACGCCGACGAGTGATCGTCGGCGTTTCTGTTTGTGCTAATGAGGGGCTTTTAGATCACGAGATCTTGTCCCTGCAACAGCAAGAACTCACTGGTGCCTTCTGGGATAAACACACAGACACGTAAGTTTTCTTGTTTTGCCTTCGCAAGCATGTCTGATAACTGAGCGGCGTTTTTGAACGACTCCCTTTCTGCGTCTCTTCTCACTAACTCCATTGCGTCTGATTGACATTTTGTTGAGTACAACGCCAGCTCCGCTTGTTGCATGTAGCGAACCGCTTTTATTGGCAACATCTCAACATCTTTACCGACGTGAATCCAAGTGCAACTGCCCTTTTCTTCAATTGGATCTTCCATGGCTGCTTTGTAGATATTTTCTAAATCTCGATTATCACGCGCGTTTTCAACGTCAGGATTCGAAAAGAATTGCTCCCAAAATTTACGACGTAAATCGACACTTGGTAACGCCTCTTTAATAGAGTTACGTTTTGAATTCGCAAACTCAGCCATCAGACCCATATTCTGTGGAAGGATCATCTCTAACTTCTCACGAATATTGCGAATCAAAACAGGTGACGCACCACCACTCGAAATGGCGATCTGAATACGTCCACGATTGATCATCGAAGGAGTAATGAAGTCGCAGTAAGGCTTGTCATCAACCACATTCACTAAGATTCCCTGTGCCTTAGCGTCTTTGTAAACTTGATGATTCAAATCTGGATTATCCGTTGTCGCCCAAACCTGAATAAAGCCCTTTGTGACAATGTCACTTGAGTAGAAACGCTGAATCCATCTGAGTTGATGCTCTTTCGCCAATTTAGCGAGAAAGTCAACTAAGGTAGGCGAAACGACTGTGATATCCGCCCCTGCCTTGATTAAGGCCTCAACTTTTCGGCTCGCGACTTCACCGCCGCCAACAACGAGAACTGGTTTATTGATTAAGTCTAAGAACAGAGGAAAATATCGCATCTCAACCTTTGATTACATTAATTAACTATTAAAACCATGCTACCAAAAATGGGGCATGGTCATCACCTTGTTTTGTTGACACAAATAATTTTTGTTCGAATTTTAACTGCACATAGCCGAGGTCAGCTAATGATAGTTTTAATAACGACGTTTTATTCTCTATTTGCGCCTGTTTGTTCGTTGAATGTTCTGATGCACCAACTTGAGCACCAGTTGCACTATTTACAAACAATTAACATTTCGTCATTCTAAAACCTGAGGAATTTTGTAGGTTCTCTTAAAATTCCATTTAAATTATATAATTGAGAATTCACAGATCCTTTTCTACGCTTATATTTGATTGGTTACTCGATTACCGTTTCTTCGAAAATCAATCACGTAGAACATAACACAACACAAAATTGGACACGCTAATTTTAAGTCACATTGATTTAACATGGATCATACAGGAAGGACACAAATGGCAAATAAACTAACAATTCTTGCTTCCGTCGTAGCGGCTTCTACTGCAATGATGGCAACATCAGCACAAGCTGCAGACTCTACTTTGGACAAAGTAACAAAACAAGGTTTTCTTACTTGTGGCGTAAGTACTGGTCTTCCGGGCTTCTCAAACCCAAACTCAAAAGGTGAATGGGAAGGTATCGACGTAGAATATTGCCAAGCACTGGCTGCAGCCGTTCTTGGGGACAAAACGAAAGTGAAATACGTACCTCTAACTGCAAAAGAACGTTTCACTGCACTCCAATCTGGTGAAATCGATGTCCTTTCGCGTAACACCACCTGGACGCTCCACCGCGATACCGCTCTTGGCCTAAACTTCGTTGGCGTTAACTACTATGATGGCCAAGGTTTCATGGTGAAAAAAGAGCTTGGCCTATCAAGTGCTAAGGAACTTGATGGCGCATCTGTTTGTGTACAATCAGGTACCACTACCGAGCTAAACCTTGCAGACTACTTCCGTAATAGTGGCATGAGCTACAAGCCAGTCGTATTTGATACAGCCGCTCAAACTTCAAAAGGTTTCGATTCAGGTCGATGTGACGCGTTAACAACGGACCAGTCTGGTCTGTACGCGCTGCGTTTGAACCTGCAAGACCCTTCATCGGCAGCCGTTCTTCCTGAAATTATTTCAAAAGAGCCATTAGGTCCTGTTGTGCGTCAGGGTGATGATCAGTGGTTTAACATTGCCAAGTGGACACTATCCGCAATGATTAATGCGGAAGAGTACGGCATTACCTCTAAAAATGCGGATGAGATGTTGAAATCTAAAGATCCAAACGTCAAGCGTATCCTTGGTGTAGACGGTCCTCAGGGCAAAGGCTTAGGTATTCGTGATGATTGGGGCTACCAAATCGTTAAACAAGTGGGTAACTATGGTGAGAGCTTCGAGCGCACTGTAGGTAAAGGGTCGCCTCTTGAAATCTCTCGTGGTGTGAATGCACTATGGAACGCGGGTGGATTCATGTACGCATCACCAATCCGATAGAAACGAGTAATCAGGGCGACTCTACGTCGCCCTTTTTCGTGACTATAGATCTGGATGAGTAAGGAATGCTCATTAGCTGGTGAAAGCTACGCCCAGTACGAGATGGATTTTGGCAAAAATTTAACGCTAATGATCTATAAAGTGCAGAAGCTCAAGGCTTAGCTCGTAGCAAAAAGTACTTACTCATACAGACGGATATCTATAACTAAGGTTTGAGGTTAACGCTGTATGGAACCGACTAAAGATGCATCGCTAAGTACGATGTCCAAACCAAGTGGAAGTAAAAGCCTGATTTATAACCCTGCTTTTCGTTCTGCTATTTTTCAGATAATTGCTGTAGCTGCATTGGTATTTTTCTTTTATACCATCATCAACAACGCATTAAATAACTTAGACGCCCGAGGCATTGCTACGGGTTTTGATTTTCTTAATCAGGAAGCTGGCTTTGGTATCGGTCTGACGCTGATCGATTATAATGAAACCTATTCTTATGGCCGAACCTTTGTCATTGGTTTACTAAACACCGCACTGGTCTCAGTTTTAGGTATTATCCTGGCAACTGTGATTGGTTTTACAATGGGTATTGCTCGTCTCTCGTCTAACTGGCTAGTAAGCCGCTTAGCGGCGGTATACATTGAGACGTTTCGAAATATTCCCCTTCTTCTTCAAATCTTCTTTTGGTATTTCGCCGTTTTGCAGGCACTACCTTCAACAAGACAAAGTATCAGTCTTGGCGAAGCTATCTTCCTGAACGTAAGAGGACTCTATCTCCCTGCTCCAGTATTGGAAAACGGCAGTAGTGTTGTTATCGCTGCGTTTATTATCGGGCTCGTTGCGACTATCTGTATTTCTATATGGGCGAAGAACAAGCAACGTCTAACTGGTCAGCAAACACCTATGGGAAGAATTGCACTAGGTTTAGTGGTTGCTTTACCTTTGGTCGTTTATTTCCTTGTTGGTATGCCTATCTCTCTGGAATATCCAGCGTTGAAAGGCTTTAACTTCCAAGGTGGGGTCAGCATCATTCCTGAGCTAGCGGCTCTGCTGGTCGCGTTAAGCGTTTATACTGCAACATTTATCGCTGAGATCGTGCGTTCGGGTATTAACGCTGTGAGTCATGGTCAGACCGAAGCGGCCATGTCACTGGGCCTGCCACGAGCCAAAACGCTAAAACTTGTGGTCATTCCTCAAGCGCTGCGAATCATCATCCCTCCATTAACCAGTCAATATTTGAACTTAACCAAAAACTCTTCATTGGCAATGGCAATAGGCTATCCGGATCTCGTGTCTGTGTTTGCTGGCACAACGCTAAACCAGACAGGTCAAGCCATTGAGATTATCGCGATGACAATGGGCGTTTACTTAGCGTTAAGTTTAATTACTTCCGCGTTAATGAACCTATACAACCGTAAAGTAGCACTGGTGGAGAGATAATATGAGCACACATCAATTTCAGCCTGATCTCCCACCGCCAGCGAATATGGTCGGTGTGGTAGGTTGGATGCGTAAAAACCTATTCAATGGACCAGTAAATTCCATTGTTACCATTATTCTCGCCTACTTAGCGTTTACAGCTTTATGGAACATCATCGATTGGGCGTTCATTAACGCGGATTGGGTAGGAACAACACGTGATGCTTGTAGCCGCGAAGGCGCGTGCTGGGTATTCATCAGCGTACGTTGGGATCAGTTCATGTATGGCTTCTACCCTGAGGCTGAACTGTGGCGCCCTCGCCTGTTTTACATCTCGCTGGCCATCCTGACCGCGCTTGTTGCCTATGAGAAAACACCAAAGCGCATGTGGATTTGGCTGTTTTTAGTCAATGTTTACCCATTCCTGATTGCGGGTCTTCTTTACGGTGGTGTGTTTGGACTTGAAGTTGTTGACACACATAAATGGGGTGGCTTACTGGTAACCTTAATCATCGCACTTGTCGGTATTGTTGTCTCACTACCGATTGGTGTTGTCTTAGCACTAGGCCGTCGCTCTGAGATGCCAATTATTCGCAGCATGTGTACTGTCTACATCGAAGTATGGCGTGGTGTACCGCTCATCACTGTCTTGTTCATGGCGTCGGTGATGTTGCCACTGTTTATGTCAGAGGGTTCGGAGACAGACAAACTCATCCGTGCACTTATCGGTGTGGTGATGTTTGCCGCAGCCTACATGGCAGAGGTGATTCGTGGTGGTTTACAAGCGATTCCAAAAGGGCAATACGAAGCAGCAGATGCACTTGGTTTAAGCTACTGGAAGAAAACAGGGTTAATTATTTTACCTCAGGCACTGAAGATCACGATTCCTTCTATCGTGAATACCTTCATCGGCCTGTTTAAAGATACCAGTCTGGTACTGATCATCGGTATGTTTGACGTACTGGGCATTGGGCAAGCAGCAAACACCGACCCTGAGTGGCTCGGCTTTGCGACGGAAAGTTATGTATTTGTCGCGTTAGTGTTTTGGGTATTTTGTTTCGGCATGTCACGTTATTCGATATGGCTCGAAAACAAACTGCATACCGGTCACAAACGATAATTCATTAAGATCAAGGACGTATTATGACGCAACAACAAGACTACATGATCCAGTTGAAGGACATGAACAAATGGTATGGTGAGTTTCACGTACTAAAAAACATCAACTTAAACGTTAAAAAAGGTGAAAAAATCGTTATTTGTGGGCCTTCAGGTTCAGGTAAATCGACCATGATTCGCTGCATTAACCGTCTGGAAGAACACCAAGCGGGTAAAATTTTCGTTTCCGGTACCGAGCTTACTGAAGACTTGAAAAACATTGAGGCTGTTCGTCGTGAAGTTGGTATGTGTTTCCAGCACTTCAACCTGTTCCCTCACCTGACGGTTTTAGAGAACTGTACGCTTGCTCCTATTTGGGTTAAGAAAATGCCTAAAGACGAAGCAGAAGCTATTGCAATGAAGTATCTGGAACGCGTTAAGATCCCTGACCAAGCGGATAAATACCCAGGCCAACTCTCTGGTGGCCAGCAACAACGTGTCGCAATCGCTCGTTCTCTGTGCATGAACCCAAGAGTGATGTTGTTTGATGAGCCAACATCCGCTCTCGACCCAGAAATGGTGCGCGAGGTGCTGGATGTTATGGTTGAATTAGCAGAAGAAGGCATGACCATGCTGTGCGTAACGCACGAGATGGGATTTGCAAAAGAGGTAGCTGACCGAGTGATCTTTATGGATGCTGGTGAAATCATCGAAGAAAATAATCCGAAGGACTTCTTCGAGAACCCGCAATCTGATCGTACACAAAACTTCTTATCGCAAATTCTACATCATTAATTGTTGCGTTAAACCCATTCAAAAGGCACTGGCTTCAATAGGAACTGTGCCTTTTTCAATACTTGGTCAGTTATGGTAATGTAATCACATTCGCTATTTCTGGCAGTAATATTGTGTTACAAGTTCTCGCATACATAACATCTTATTTCTATTATTATTTTGTCATAGCGATACATGGTTAGGGCTTGATTTTTTGAACTTTCAACCCCATAAATGTACTTATAAGAAAGTCTCTTATCGAGGAAGAATATGAACAGTCCAATGTTTACCCGCACTTCAACACAAGAAAGTGCTCTACAAACCAATAAAGTATTGCGTAATACTTACGCCCTACTTTCTATGACGCTTCTTTGGTCAGCCGTTGTGGCTGGCGTATCGATGGCGTTTAACCTACCACGTCCGGGCATCATCCTTATGTTGGTTGGTTTCTATGGTCTGCTTTTCTTAACTGAAAAGAACCGTGACAACAGCCTTGGATTGGTTTTCACCTTCCTGTTCACTGGTTTCTTGGGTTACACAATTGGTCCAATCCTGAACATGTACATCGGTGCAGGTATGGGTGACGTTGTACTGACCGCTCTAGGTGGTACGGCGCTATCATTTATGGCAGCGTCAGCATACGCATTAACGACTAAGCGTGACCTATCTATGATGGGTGGCCTGATGTTGTCTCTGTTTGTGGTCCTTGTCGTCGGTATGATTGCAAGCATCTTCATTCAGTCAACGATTCTACACTTGGCAATGAGCAGCTTGTTCATCGTGTTCTCAACCATGGCAATTCTGATGACGACTCAAGGCATCATCCGTGGTGGTGAAACGAACTACATCTCTGCGACAGTGACGCTATACGTATCAATCTACAACATCTTCATCAGCCTACTAAGCATTCTAGGCATCATGAATGACGACTAATCAGTCAGATTGAATAGAATCTAAAAAGCCCGAAGGTACACACCTTCGGGCTTTTTGTTTATTCACGTCTTGCTATTACACTTGCTCTAATTCGAGCTCGACGACTTCATCCGCTTCAGGGTTTTGCCTAAAGCGCCTTACTTGAATAGTCTGCTCACCCATCATGATCTTTTTAGCGATTCGGTGCATACCATCAAACACTCTATAATCGCTGGTCAATATGACGGGATATGACAAATCAGCTTCATTTATTCGCTTGCAATGCAAGGCAATTTCACGACACGTTGGTAGTGGCCCATTAACGTTAAACCATGTCACTTCATCTGGCCCATTAATTTGGTCAATTGGAATCTCTTCTACTGGCAACGATTCTGCTAGCTGCCAAATTCTTTCTATAAACCAAGTTGATTTCACGCTGTCATTGATTTCAATGTACCTTTGTTTCGACATAACTGACTCCCTGTCATCATTATTCACTTAATTTCATCAAAGATAATACTCAATCAGAGCAAGCACAACATTGTAACTCACTCAATTTCAACAGAAACTGCCAGTACTCTCCGATTTACACGAGTCAGAACAGCAGAGAAAACGAACCAAAAATGAATATCCATGCAAATACATCTGTATTTACCCCGAGAATTTTCTAACACACTGAATGAATACCTAATATTTTGAATAAACAAATAAAAAGCAGTCTAAGTCCGAATTTGTATGCTTTTACTTCGCTTGGAAGAATGGTGAGATTATTTAGTTGAGAAGTTCCACGCCTGTACGCTAATCTATAAACATCAAAGATTACTTAACGGATAGAACGTTATGTTCGTTTACAACGGCAAAGAAATTGAAACCGATGCTCAGGGTTACTTGTTGGACCATACTCAATGGGAAGAAGGCATGATTGAGTTATTGGCAGAAGAAGAAGGCATTGAGCTAACCGACGCGCATTTAGAAGTCGTCCACTTTGTTCGCGACTTTTACGAAGAGTTCAACACCTCCCCAGCAGTAAGAATGTTGGTTAAGGCGATGGAAAAAGCGCACGGACCAGAAAAAGGCAATAGCAAATACCTGTTTAAGCTCTTCAAAAAAGGGCCTGCAAAACAAGCGACCAAGTTGGCTGGCCTCCCTAAACCAGCGAAATGCCTATAATCATAAAATTTTGAAGCCGCGGTATGGTTTATACGAAGCGTTTTCATGTGATACGCTCTCGACAGTTGCCGTCCGTGGCCCCTCTTTCAACCACTCAGTAAACTCATCAATTTGCGTTTCAGTCCCACAGGCGACTACTTCTACATCACCATTGTTTAGGTTTTTAGCGTATCCAGTCAAACCTAGCTTCAATCCCTGATGTGAGGTTTGATACCGAAATCCCACGCCTTGAACAACACCTTTTACTACATACTTTTCACACTTTAGATTCATCGTCATTTCGCTTCTTCTAATGGCTGTTATAGACCCATCGAGCCTTCATAAGCGTAGTGGGTTCTAGAACAATTATGGAAGAAAATCTGACAGGCGGGATTGATAAGTCTCTCATTCACTTAAATTTCAAATAGAGTTAGCTCAATTTTATCTACGCACCATTGAGTGACACGGTAACATAAAACAAAACCAACTGAATCCCAATGGTTATTGCTTTTACCAGCAACATCCCGGACAATACGCCCCTTTCAAAATTCAACAAGAGCTAAAGAAATGACAGCTGCTATCTATTTGGTTAAAGGTCGTGAGAAATCGGTTAAGCGTAAGCACCCATGGATCTTCTCCCGAGGCATCAATAAAGTTGAGGGCGAACCCGCGCTTGGCGAAACCGTTGATGTATTCACTCACGACGGTAAATGGTTAGCAAAAGCGGCATACTCACCGGAATCTCAAATCCGAGCTCGTATTTGGAGTTTTGAAAAAGAAGAGATTAATAAAGCGTTTTTCGTTAAACGTTTTAAAGATGCACAGCTTCTGCGCGAAGATATAATCGAGCGAGATGGATTAACGGGCTACCGCTTAATTGCAGCGGAGTCTGACGGCTTACCGGGCGTGACTATCGACCGCTACCAAAACTTCTTCGTTTGTCAGCTACTGAGCGCTGGTGCGGAGTACAACAAACAAGCAATTGTTGCTGCCCTTGTAGAATGCTTCCCAGATTGTAATGTTTACGAACGTTCTGATGTGGCGGTACGTAAAAAAGAAGGTTTGAAAGAAACCACTGGCGTTCTACATGGTGAAGAGCCACCAAAATCTGTGGTTATTGAAGAAAACGGCGTCAAGATCAGTGTAGATATTGTTGGTGGCCACAAAACGGGGTTCTATCTGGACCAACGCGATAGCCGTCAGCAAGCGATGAAATACATGAAAGATAAAGAAGTCCTAAACTGCTTCTCTTATACCGGCGGCTTTGGGCTTTATGCGCTTAAAGGTGGAGCGAAGCGTGTTATTAACGCGGACGTTTCTCAGCCTGCTCTGGACACGGCTAAATTTAACGCCGAATTGAACGAGTTCGACATCTCTAAGAAGCGTGCTGTGTTCTTAAATGCAGACGTCTTTAAGTTGCTGCGTGAGTACCGTGACCAAGGTACTAAATTTGATGTGGTGATAATGGACCCACCAAAATTTGCCGAGAGCAAAGCGCAACTTAATGGTGCATGTCGCGGTTATAAAGACATCAACATGCTAGCGATGCAAATCCTAAAGCCTGGTGGTACTCTACTTACTTACTCGTGCTCTGGCTTAATGGACCAAGTGCTGTTCCAAAAAATCATCGCAGACGCGGCAGTTGATGCGAATCGCCAAGTTAAGTTTGTTGAGCGTTTTGAACAAGCGGCAGACCACCCAACGGATACCGCTTACCCGGAAGGTTTCTATCTAAAAGGTTTTGCTTGTAAGGTGCTTTAGACCTGTAATACAAACGCTAGATCAAAAAACGGAGCTTTCGCTCCGTTTTTTAGGACTTAACATTGGCTATTCTCGTAACTGCTCCAAATTACTAATCAAGCTATTTGCGATATCCGCAGCCGATGCGCCGTCAAAATTGACCTCCAAATCCATCCCACCTTTATGAATCATCAAGGTTGAATTAGGGCCTTTCTCAGTCACTGTGATGCTAATATCATCGACTTGTCCGCTGTAATCACCCGACCCTAAATCATCAAGTAATACAGAGATATCGCTCTGACTCACATCTTCAAACAAATCAGCAAAATCAAGCTGATCGCCAGTTTCGAAGTCGGTAACGGTGTCCGTAGCGGACTTCATTTCTGTCCACTTGAAGACATCATCACCTTCACCACCCGTCAAGATATCATCGCCTAAACCACCGATTAAGATATCACCGCCGCTGGTGCCGACTAGATCATTATCTCCATCGTCCCCCAAAATGATATTGGACTCGGCATCTGCCGCCGCTGTCAATGTGAGTGACTGAGTATTATAGTCAGCCGTTGCTACTGAGTCAGAAGTGACGTTATCAAAGTTAACAGATACCGTCGCTTCGTTGCTGAGCGCTCCGTCTGAGTCTATTGCTTGATAGGTAAAGTCATCGTTCACGTCAGTAAAACTGGTAATTTCAGTTCCAACCAAAGTAAAACCCGCCTTGTCACTCGAACTACTGGTGTCTGGAGTAAGTCGAATTTCATCAAAGCTACCATTAGCCATTGCAACTGTGATAAATCCTTCATGATTACTTGTATAAGTAATATCAGTTGAGTAAAACTGCTGAACATCAACAAGAGCACCATTTAGGAAGATGTACGCCGTTAACCATGCAGCACCACTGTTGAAGCGGTCATTCAAACTGGCTAAACTCAGTTTCGCTTCGTTTGCTGATAAATCTTCATCCAGTTCTAGCGTAATATATTCACTAGTACTGATTTCATCCCCCTGACCCGTTTCACCCGGAGAAACAACAACTAACCCAACCTGTTGATTCGCAAAGTCGACTGAAATCTGAGCGTCGGCATCAAAGATGATGCTATTGCCAATGACCGTTATCTGACCACCAGTGAAAGTTAAGTTCGAATTAGGTGGAGTGTAGGAACCAACCAAGATATCTTTCCCTTGATCTTCAAGAAGATCAGCTGAATCAAAGCTCTGCTCATCAAAGAAGTCTTCAGTCAGACGGTACTTAATATCTGTGTTTTCATACAACTTGTTTGGACCATCCAGAAACTCTTGGTTGATTATGACTTCAGTACCATTGCTATCCACATAGTAGAGCTCGCCATGTTCAGGTAATGAGGTTATGACTATTTCTATATCAGCATCATTTTCTGGCCCATCAGTGCCATTGTATTGATGGGTATCATCTTCTAAGTCTTCAACACGCTGTTCGCCAGCGCTTGTTAGTTCATCAAATTCGACATCCTGAACGGGGAACATACCTTCTTCAACATTGAGAGAGATGATGAAATCACGGGCTGTCGGAGGTGTGTTATCGTCGTCAAGTATCGTCGCACTGGCCACGTTATTATCAAGATCAACTACTGTAGTAGAAGTATCAAGAACCTCAATACTGAAAGTCTCATCCTCTTCATAAACATCATCTTGCTTCGTCAGTACGCGCAAATTAATCTCAGTCTGACCAACCTCAAACGTTATATAGCCACTGGTAGGTACATCTTGCCATATTCCATCTTTGTCTTGATATTGGTATCCGTCAAAATCATCATCTACCGTATCAACATGGTTGAACTGTAGTTTTGTTGTAACTTCAGTTTCAGCTGCCATATCCAACTTAACAGTAAACAACGCAGATTCCCCCTCATTCACCTCACCACCACCTTCAATCCGGACGGTTGGACGGTCTTCGTCATCAATGATACTGCCGAGACCTGAGTCTGTGAGCTCAAACGCCTCGCCGCCCACTTCCGCTTCGGCGACCACATTCAGCTTAAAGCCTTCCACGCCTTCAAAAATGTCGTCGTCTTCCGTCGCCACCTGGACAGTAAACTCGGTCACGTTACCCGGCAGCGTGAAACTGCTCTCACCGGCCTCAAGCACGATCTGTTTATCTTGCCCGTCTTCCACGTAAT
>NZ_JAKKCM010000008.1:214013-254953 GCF_021728395.1 Vibrio sp. J1-1
CAACCGCGTTGCTTATCGAGACATCAAAGGACGCCGCATTGCCTTCTTCTACCTGAACGGCGTCCGCCACCACTAAGGTTGGGGTGTCGCCGTTTTGCTCACCGTCTCGCTCATCAATGATACTGCCAAGACCTGAGTCTGTGAGCTCAAACGCCTCGCCGCCCACTTCCGCTTCGGCGACCACATTCAGCTTGAAGCCTTCCACACCTTCAAAAATGTCGTCGTCTTCCGTCGCCACCTGGACAGTAAACTCGGTCACGTTACCCGGCAGCGTGAAACTGCTCTCACCGGCCTCAAGCACGATCTGTTTATCTTGCCCGTCTTCCACGTAATCAATGACAAACGGGGCATCCGGGAAGTCGATGGATTCCGCGACGTTCTCCTCCAGATCACTGAAGTCCAGGGCCACGCTGTACGTTATCGACCCAACAACAGGATTACTCAAACTTACCTCAAACGACGCAGCTTCACCCTCGCTTGTTAGCCCTGAGTCTCCTACAGTTAATGTTGGACGATCATCATCTGGGTTCGCTCCCGGTCCAGTACCGTCATCTAAAATGGTCGCGGTGCCTGAAGCTGGAGTTGTTTGGTCTGGGGTTGCACCCGTCAAAGTAAAGGTTTCTGGACCTTCATAAATATCATCAGCGACACTATCTAAACTCACAGTGAAAGATTGCACGCCAATAGGGAGAGAAACAGTAAACGTCCCATCTTCATTCACTTGGATTTCTTGAGTCGTACCATCAGATAACGTGACTAATACGTTTGTATTATCAAAGTCCACGCCCACTGCGCCAGCAGAACCGCCGATGGCAGAACCATCATCCAAAGACAATTCAATATTTGTCTCTATTTCGGTCGCCTGATCTAAAGTGACGTCAAAAGTGACTTGCTCACCTTCGTTAACGGTGGGGCTGGATATTTCTTGAATGACCACCTCTGCAGGAAGTGGTGCTTCTTGAGGAGCAGGTGCTTGAGGTTGGAAAATGTCCAATAGAGTCTGAACTTGTGTACTAGAGAATCCTGTTCCGTTGATCCCAACTGTCTCAAAATTAGTACTAGCTAAAGATTCTGCGCCAGTTCGGTTAATCGCCCCTGTGGTTTGAGGACTCGACCCGTTTACTCCACCAGCTGCGGTTTCGAAATCTTCACCAAGCTGAGTCGGGTCTTGCCCTTGTGCAATAGCTTCAATCAGAGCGGTAATGTCATCCGTCACATTTATCGAGCTACCTTGAGGTGTAACTTGCTCAACAACCAACTCCGAAGTATCTGAAACCTCTTCGATTATTAATTCACCAGGCTTGGGGAACTCTCCTTCTGCAAGGGTCCTTATATTCCCATCAAGCCCGATCACGACTATGTTGCCCACTAATGAGCTCAACGTTAAACGATCCATACCTACCTCGCCCCACTTCAAACTAATCCAAAAGTTTGTCACCTTTTAATTTACGACTATAGTTTAGTCAAAATCATCATATTTTTCGTTGTATGTTTAATGCTTACAGAGCTTTTGAACTCAAGGGGCGGGGTTTTAAAAAAGCTTGTAAAAGCACAGTCTTCGGAACGCTATGATGTTCAAAAATCGAGCTTTTTTCCTGAATTAATACAATAGCTAGCTAAGCAACTACTAGCCTATGCGCTATGGTTTATACAGGTGAGTTCGTGGACTTTCTGAGTAAAAGCCTAGGTTTAACAGTAGGTTGATCTATTCCTAACTCAAACACTGTTAATTGTGGTGTTCTGTCTCAACAGTGAGATAAAACAACAAAAAGAAACACGATTTTTTAGGAGAACTACCGTGAAATGGAACCGACTCAAATACGCCTGTTGTTGTAGCTTAATGGTGTCTATACCCGTTTTCGGTCAAACGTTAGAGCAAGCAGTGACATTGACGTTACAAAACAACCCAGATATTAAAAGTGCATTCAACGAGTTTACGAGTAAGCGGTACGTAAATGACGCATCTACAGGTGCTTATCTGCCATCCATTGATTTGGATGCGGGGATTGGCTATGAAGGTCTCGACCCGTCAGACGAGGTAGCTCGTGGCGACACAGACTACACCAGAAAAGAAGCATCGATCACATTGACCCAATTGATTTGGGACGGTAGCGCAACACTGAATGACATCGACAGAACCGCTGCCGATGCAGAATCGGTAAGGTTCCAACTCTTGGCTGATGCGTCAGACAAGGCACTGGAGGTCACAAAAGTATATTTAGATTCGGTGAAAGCCTACGAAATATTGAAACTCTCAGAAGACAATCTCGCAGTCCATAAAGACATCTATTCTGACATTTCAAAGCGTGTCACCTCTGGTATTGGGTCAACAGCAGATTTAACCCAGGTAGAAGCTCGTATCGCTAAAGCACACGGTAATCTTGCTGCCGCACAAAATAACTTATACGACACTCATACGTTGTTTACCCGTCTAGTTGGACAAACGCCGCAAGGGTTAATCTTTCCAAGAGCAGATGAAAACTTTCTCC
This sequence comes from Vibrio sp. J1-1, assembly GCF_021728395.1. Lineage (GTDB taxonomy): Bacteria > Pseudomonadota > Gammaproteobacteria > Enterobacterales > Vibrionaceae > Vibrio. The sequence continues at coordinate 216,503 of NZ_JAKKCM010000008.1, forward strand.
CTTACACCGTAGATGAGGCGGTAAGTACGGCATACGAACTTCATCCTGTGATTCAAGTCGCTCTCGCAGATGTCGACTCTGCTAAATTCCAGTACAAACAATCAAAAGGTGTTTACTACCCAACGATTTCGATAGAAGCATCGCAAACATGGCGAGATGACGCAGACGGTCTGAAAGGGAGAAGTGATGAAACCTTAGCCATGCTTCGACTTCGCTATAACTTGTTCAATGGTGGTAGTGATGTAGCCAATGCAGATAGTTACGCTTACCAACTTAATAAAGCGAAAGATTTACGTGAAAGCGCGTATAAAAACGTCGAAGAAGGGCTAAAGCTGTCATGGACTGCGCTGGATTTAACACTCCAACAAAAAGAGTTCTTGTCGGATCATGTAGATTCAGCGTCTGAAACCGTGATTGCTTACGAAAAGCAATACAGAATCGGTCAACGAACACTTCTTGATGTATTGAACACACAAAATGAACTGTTTGAAGCGCGTAAAGACTACCTTGACGCAAAATATGCAGAACAATATGCAAAATATCGAGTAATGAACGCAACAGGTCAACTTCTCAGTGCATTGAGAGTCGAAGTACCGCAAGAATGGCTAGATAAGGTGGAGTACTAATTATGAAATACATAACTATTATTGCACTATCATTCGCAGTGGCTGCGTGTAGCTCTTCGCCGAATGAAAACGGCGACGAATATGAATACATGGATACGCCTATCGCCGAGCAAAATGCCGACCACCTTGATGAAGATAGTGATGGTGTGATCAACGAAAGAGATTTGTGTCCAGGCACACCAATAGGTGCTGACATAGACAACGATGGTTGTGGTGAGTACGAAAACACATCAGAGAAAATGCAGCTCCGTGTTCTGTTCGCCAATGATTCAGATGTAATCAACCCTGTGTTTTCGCAACAGATATATGAGTTGTCTAATTTCTTGAAAGCGTATCCTGAGACCTCTATAGAGATCCAGGGTTACGCTAGCCGAACGGGTACCGCAGAGCACAACCTAGACCTTTCTAAACGACGCGCAAATAACGTCCGAAACAAGTTGCTAGGTAACGGAATCAGTCCGGGAAGAGTGACTATCATCGGGTACGGTGATACTGTTCTGGCAACACAAGGAACAGATGAAGTTAGTCATGCTCAAAACAGACGAGTGACAGCAACGGTGATCGGTTATAAAGGCGAGGTAAAACAAGAATGGACTGTCTTTTCGACGCTGCCAAAGAATTAGCCTGAATACTCCCCCTTAAATTGTATAAAGGAGCTTCGGCTCCTTTCCTTTTAGCAGCGATGCAAACTGTATTATGCTTTAGGAATCTGCCCTTTAATGTTAACCTAGCTACGTCATAACAATGAGAGTTTTGAAATGAGCAAACTTACATCAGATATCCAAGAAAACCTTGACCTTTTCGTATCCGAAACTAAAGAAAACCAGTTAGTTTGGGGTCTACGTAACGAAGAAGGTTGGCTATCCTGCGATTCGACTGAATTCGAAAATAGTGAAGTTATGCCTTTCTGGTCATCTAAAGAAGATGCAGAAGCACATAACGTTGAAGAGTGGGCTGATTTTGATGTCCTGGAAATTCCTTTGGATATTTTTGTAGAAGATTGGCTTCTTACTCTTGCTGAAGATGGTGTTCTTGTAGGCACTAACTGGAACGCGCAGTTAGAAGGCAAAGAAATGGAACCACAAGATCTAGCAAAGCTTTATTTAGACTAATTGATGAGACCTCAGCCCACAAAGCTGAGGTCTTTTAGTTTACTATTTTTATAACTTTCACTCCGAATATCGACGAAGCGCATAGTTTTCGTCAGTCTTTTCGTCTTTACATACTTCACAGCGTCACACTGCTCATCAGATAATGAGTATTCTATTCATACGAAAGTAATACGATAAACCATAATATGCGCATGCTGTATCCCTTGCTCTGCTTCTTACTTTTTTGGAGCCCGGTCTATGCCAGTCACTCTCAATATACCGAACAATATCAGAACGTCACTCAATGGCATTCGGTTTATCAAGCCACACTAAAAACCAGTGCGAAGTCAGCGCTCAGTCTGCTTCAAAGCCGCTACCACACCGCAAAAAATGACAGTGAGAAGCTGTATGTAAGTGGTTTGATTTATGAATACATGTCTAACATTAAACAGCCCTATTATGGGAATAGCCAAAGACGGGACAATGAGTTTGCCAAGCTGGAATCCGAGTACATTCTCGCTTTAAATGAGCGAAAACAAGGCAGCTATGATGCATCAGTAAAGCACTTTACCTCGTTAAGAAATAAGATGAAGCAAAGTTCTAACATAGAGGGTGAAGCCTTGATGAACTACCAGCTTTGTTACACCTTAAATCAGCAAGGACGTTATCATAAAGCACATTTTTTCTGTGCATCTTTAGAAAGTCACCTGGATAGTAAGCATCAGGAAAGCTTTCCGAAAGATCTCTCACTCCGTATCATTGCCAATAACTACAATTTTCGTGGAGATTATGGAAAGTCGATAAGCGTATACCGCCGACTTCTTGCAAATATGCCCTATCAAAGCGACCCGTCAGGGGTTTATAACGATGTAGGTAGTTTGTTGGCAGAGCTTGGACAATTTGAGCAATCAGAACAGTACCTAATACAGGCCCTGCTTGCGCGTCAACAAGATGGTACACCAGTACAAGTCGCACAGGTCGAGCACAGCCTAGCCGCCATGTATGCCAAAGCCAAAGACTATGATAAGGCTATTACACATTATAAAAACTCGCTCACTATTCTTGAGCAAGTCGAGTATCCATATGGCCAAGGTTTAGTCTATTTGGGGCTTTCATCCGCCGAAGTCGAATCAGACAATGTGGAAGACGCTCTAAAGTATATTAACCAAGCGTTGGGGCTTGGTGAACGGTACGAGAATAACCATCTTCAAACCGAAGCACACTTAGCCGCAGGTTTTGCATACCTAAAAAGTTTGGATGCAAAGACGGCGATTGAGCACGCGAATTCCGCGCTAAAATTATCGACAAAGAACTCACGCCCATTACTGCAAGCAAAAGCGCAATTACTTCTTTCTAAGGCTTATCAGGTTAAGCAAAACTATCAAGCCGCTTTGTCACATTACGAAGCGTATTCAACAATAGAGTTGGCGAATCGAGATGCAAAAAACATGAAATCGATGGAAGCTCTGGACCTCACCAAAAATGAGTATGAATACGATCTCAATCTTGCTCGCTTACACACTGAACGCAATCTAAAGCGAAGTGAACTTGAGAAACTGACAGAACAAAAAAACATCTATAACTATATTGTTTTCTGTTTGGTGATGTTGCTAGTGCTAACACTTGTATTGCAGCGACAAGATCGGAAAAAGGCGCGTTTAGATAGTTTAACCAGCGCTTTGAATCGTTCTACCACTATTGAAACGATTAAGAGGCAGACGACGAAAATAGACGAAGAATTACGATATGTCCTCGCGTTGATTGATTTAGATAACTTTAAGTCAATTAACGATACTTACGGACATCCAGTAGGAGATTTGGTACTTAAGCAAGTTTGTCAGAAACTCAGCGCGAAGTTGAACAAGGGGGAGCTCATTGGGCGTTTAAGTGGAGAAGAGTTTGTTCTACTTCTAAAGAATGTAGATGAAATAGATGTACCATTCCGAGTTCAGAGTCTGCACAAAACAATTTCAGAGCAACAATTCAAAACAGATAAAAATGAAGAAGTCAGAGTTACAGCAAGCTTGGCCTATCTCGCGACATCAAATCCATTGACTCACTTTGATGAACTTTATTCGATCTTAGACCAAGCACTTTCTCAGGCAAAAAGAAGCGGACACAATGTCATTGTGGATGCTTACGACGAGCCGATAAACCTGTATACGGGATAATGCTAATATCAGTATGTCTGGCATTATTCCCATATGTTGTTTTTTTAAGCTTCTGAGTTCTGTTTTTCAACCAACGACTGCATAACCGCATTTTTGTTATTCAGGTAGTCTTCTAAACCTGCTTTACGCAAATCACACGACGGACAATCACCACAACCATCGCCGATGATGCCGTTGTAACAAGTGAGCGTATTTTCGCGAACCAGTTGCAACGCATCATACTGGTCAGCTAGCGCCCAAGTTTCCGCTTTGTTCAGCCACATTAACGGTGTTTTAATGGTCAACTCACGATCCATGCCTTTTATCAAAGCTGCGTTCATTGCTTTAACGAAAGCATCACGACAATCAGGGTAACCACTAAAGTCTGTTTCACAAACGCCAGTGATAACTGTTTCTGCACCAATCTGGTAGGCATAGATACCCGCTAGCGTTAAAAACAGTATGTTGCGTCCAGGTACGAACGAGTTCGGTAAACCGTTCTCTTGCAATTCATGTGAAACTGGAATGTCATCACGAGTCAGAGAGCTGATAGCCAGTTCGTTTAACAAACCCACATCCATCACTTTATGCGCTGCAACCCCCAAGTCTTTCGCTACCTGTTGAGCTACCTCGATCTCGAGCTTGTGACGCTGACCATAGTCAAAAGTGATCGCATGTACTTCATCAAATTCTTTCAGTGCCTGAACAAGACAGGTAGTCGAATCCTGCCCTCCACTAAAAACAACGACGGCTTTTTTCATGTTACTCTCCGAGCTTAAGCAATACTTAGGTATTTATGAGTTTGAATCGACAAACGCCAATTGCGAGCAACACAGGTATCAATACACAATTGCGTCGCGCGAGGCTTCTGGCTGATCGGCTGCAGAGCAATGATAGTCTGCGGCGTAATCTCAGCAGACGCTAACAGCTCATCAAGATGATCAATATCTTTCTGAGTCCCTACCGGATGCTTGATTTCATTCGCTCTTTCCAATGCGCTTTTCAGCACTGGTAATTTGCCTTTCATTGCCACTTTTGGTGACACTGTCACCCAAGTTTTCTCTGTCGTAACGACTTCTGACGTACCACTGGTTTCAATTTGGCACTGACAACCCATATCTTCAAACGCTTGTGCCAACGGACGCAAATCGTAAATACACGGCTCACCACCAGTAATAACGATATGCTTTGCGTTGAAACCTTGCTTCTTATATTGCTCTACGATGTCTTCTGCCGTTGCAACACACCACGTCGGAGAATCTTCCGTCTTAATCAGAATATCACCAATCGAACGTTGGTCCTCTTCTGCCGCCTCCCAGGTCTGTTTCGTGTCACACCATGAACACCCAACCGGGCATTCTTGAAGACGAACAAAAACAGCAGGAACGCCAGTAAAGACCCCTTCTCCTTGGATGGTTTCAAACATCTCATTTAGCTTATACAACGTAGAACTCACTCACTCATAATACTTCGAGGCGAAGACCTTAATGGAGAGCTGTGTCTAGGTCAATTCAAACCAAAAATTAATTGTTAAAATAGACCATTTTGTAGTTTCATAGGAAGGGCGTGCTTCTAATGGTTGTTATAAAATCACGCCTCAATTTTGAATTTTTAAGGTAAGTAACATGTATAAACTGATCGCCCTAGACATGGACGGCACGTTGTTAAACAGCGAAAAAGTAATTTCAGATGAAAATAAACGAGCGATCGCCAAAGCTCGAGAAGCAGGCGTAACCGTTGTTCTGGCCTCAGGTCGTCCAATCGATGGCATGCAAGCTAAATTGGATGAACTGGACATTCGTTCGGACAAAGATTTCGTTCTCTACTACAACGGCTCAATGGTCAAAAACATTGGTACCAATGAAATCATCCACCAGCAAATCATCGATGGTAAAGCGGCAAAGTTAGTCGCTCGAAAAGCAAAAGAACTCGGAGCCTATGTTCACGCGTTTAGTCAGGTTCACGGTCTGATCACTAACGAAAACAATCCATACACCGATATTGAAGCAAATATTAACGGTCTTAGTGTCACCGAAATGTGCTTTGAATCTCTGGAAGATGACCACCCTATTATCAAAGCGATGATGGTAGCAGAGCCAAGCAAGCTAACCGAAGTCATTGCTGCATTGCCGTCTGAATTACGTGACAAATTTACCGTCGTTCAGAGCGCTGCATACTTCCTGGAGTTTCTTAACCCGTTAAGCAATAAAGGCATTGGTATCGCTGCAATTGCAGAGCACTTGTCTATTAAACCGGAGGAAGTGATTTGTATGGGTGACGCAGAAAACGATCATCATATGTTGGAATTTGCGGGCTTAGGCATCGCGATGGAAAACGCCATGGAAGAAACCAAAAAGATCGCCGACTACATTACAGCAAGTAACGATGACCATGGTGTGGCCAGAGCCATTGAAAAATTTGTTCTGAACGCGTAATAAGCTCAGCTTCAATATCCCATCTCAAATAACAAACGGCACTCCATCTAAGGGTGCCGTTTTTAATCTTGTTTCACCCATCGTCAGTTGACTAAACGCGTCAAATAGTTAGAACGGTTTTACTCTGGTGGCTGCGGCCATTGAATATATGGTGGATTCGGCTCCTCTTCTGGAGGCACAAATGATGGAACCGTATTCTTGACACTACCTAGACTCTTGACGTATTGGTGCACAGCCCGCAAGTCATCTTCAGTCATGGTATTCAAAACCCACCAAGGCATTGGAGGTCTGGTCTTCAGCTGTTTTGCTTTGGCGATCCATTCAGATTCAGTCAGATTGCTAATGTATTCACGTAAGTTGACAGGGTAAGTGGTTCCCCATGGCCCTCTAAAACCGAGTTGTTCACCCAGCAACCATTGGGACTCAGGTATTGTTCCACCACTCGGTGCATAACCAGCGGTATGACAATCGTTACAACCGCCTATTATTACCAAGTACTTTCCTCTCGCCTTATACTCATCTCCCGTACCACCTAAAACAGCTATAGGTGAGATAAGTAAAATCATCAATAGTATGGAGAAATGTGCCTTTCTAATAGCCATAATAATCATACCTGTGTGTTTTATACAGGCTAATTATAGTTCTATCGATAACAGACGTACTTAATATCTAGTGAAAATGTTAATTATTCTCTATCTGAAATAGACTTACTCACCTCCTCTGGCTTATTACTTCTTATGAATGAGCAGGATCCTACATACTTACAGCCATTTCGTTCATGTCTGAGCTCTGAAGCCTTCTTTATACTGTCTAAAACAACGTGTAATAAGGCAATGTGCATGACTGACTACGAAAAAATGGTGGCTGGAGAGCCTTACTTAATTAGTGATCCAGAACTTGTAGAAATACGCTATCAAACAAGAGATAAAACGGATCACTTCAACCAACTCAGTTCGCGTCAGACAGAAGAAAAAACACAAGTTATCAAAAGCATCTTTAAGCAAGTTGGCGCAAACGTACATATAGAGAAAGGTGTAAGAATTGACTACGGTATCAATACTACGCTAGGTAACAACGTCTTTATTAACTATAACTTTGTGTTGTTAGATTGTTGTCCAACGACGATTGGTGACAATGTTTTTATTGCGCCCAATGTGCAGCTTTATACTGCCATTCACCCGCTTGACCCTCGCGAACGCAAACAACATATTGGACAAGCAAGACCCATTACCATAGAGGATGACGTTTGGATTGGTGGTGGCTGTATTATTCTACCTGGAGTGACAATAGGAAAAGGCAGCACAATTGGCGCAGGAAGCGTTGTTAACAAATCTATCCCAGCAAACAGTGTTGCGGTAGGTAACCCATGCAAAGTGGTTCGCTCACTCGAATTTGCAGAGTAAGCGTGTAACTAGGATAAGACATGATTCAAGGGGAGTCTCGGACCGTCATACGAGGCTTGCTTAATCTATAAACCCGTTTTAGCATACACCACCGTATTACTGAGTTGCCCCGATGGTAACCGGCGGTCATTATGCAGCGTTCCTTCAAGCTTGTAACCACAACGCTCTGCCACGCGCCGACTTTTGGAATTTCCTTCGGCCGCTTTGATTTCTACCCGATTCGCTTTCAAGTCCCGAAATGCGTATTCCTCAACCGCTTGAACCGCTTCCGTCATAAAACCAAAACCAGCACAAGAACTACGTAACCAGTAGCCAATTTCAAAAAATGGTACCCCTTTGTCTCTAATGATCAGTCCGATAGCACCAACGAAGCGGCCAGAGTGCTTCTCGAGCAGTGAGTAACGTAACTCACCTTCGAAGTTGTCAAAATTACTCATCGCCAGCTTTGTGTTTTCGATAGACTCCTCTTCGGTAAGCGCATAAGGGACCCAAGGAAGATACTCGCTTAGTTCGCTCTCACTTTCTTTTATTGCTTCTAGCATAAGTGGTTGCAACTTCATTGAAGGAGGCCGTAATTTAAGTCTTTCTGTTTCCATTTGTACCATCTCCTATCGTTGACTCACGAGTTACAAAGTAACGGGGTATATCCCCTTTTTACAGTTGGTTATCTTCGCAACCATTTATACATGACTAAACTGTCCACATACCCCAAACGACCGTGCCTGTAGGCTTTAGGAATCGTACCTACTATGCTGAAACCAAGTTTTTGCCAGAGCTTAACCGCGACTTCATTCGTCGAGACAACGCTATTGAATTGCATCGCTTCAAAACCAAGTTCTTCGGCTAGCCGTTGCGAATGCTCACACATCTTTCGAGCGATCCCTTTTCCTCTCGCCTCGTTTGCAACCATATAACCACAATTACAAATATGATTACTTGGCCCCATAGCATTAGGTTTCAGGTAATAGGAGCCTAAAACTACGTCGTTTTCTACATAAACGTACGACTTCAACGGAACTTCACACCAGATGTGGTATGCTTCTTCCAACGTCATTTCTGGATCAAATGCATAAGTTTCCTGAGCGTTAATAACGGCTGAAAAGGTTGGCCAAAATAACTTAAAATCAGATTTTGTTGTTTCCCTGAACATTAAAATTCCTTTCGAATAGAATACTTTGCTAAGACGTGTACAACGCAATATCTAACCTTTATATACCTTTCGGTAAAGTGAACAACCAGCCAGCAATAAGCACGGAGTATACCAAGACATTGAGGTTACACTATATTTATTCGCCAACATGTAAATCAGGTTGACAAATACAGTCACCTCACAGGTTATATAGGCAATAAAAAAGGTTTTTATCCATTCAGCACATTTGTAAGTGCCTGATTGCAGCCAAGTCATTTCGTCAAGAATAAACGTCCATGAAACGAGAAATGAAACCAATAAGCACGAGGTTCTCGCACTTTCCACCTCAAACCAATCTATAGACAAATTCAATAAAAACTACTAACGAGAATAATGTTGAGAACGGACATCTCAGATACCATGCAGATAAATTCTTCAAAAATAACAATCTATTAGTTTTATAAGCCTCCTTTTAGTATTAGTGTTTGCGATCAAGCTAATACTAATTAAAACTAAAGATGCCGAGGGTGAGGAATCTTTAGTTTTTTTGGCTAAACACCTTCAACATTACCACTTTAAGCCAATTTACAACGCGATTAAACACCTTAGAATGACCACACTTTCCGAAAACCAGCGATTCAAAACATGAGCATCAAACCAGACAGAGTCACTGCGATGCAGTTAATTATTGATCGAGCTAAGGTCGAGCTACCTCTGTATGAAAGTGACACATTCGTCTGTGGTACTGATGGCAATTGCATTGGTTGCCCAAAGAAATTGATGGAGCTAGTAGACTCAGAAGTGTCCTATTGGGAACACAGCATCTCTCGAGGCATTACACCAAACTTTGATGATATCCGTCGGTTTGGGAAACTCTGTACCAATGTAAAGAGAGGGCTTGTACGCAATAACATTTTGTAAATTACCTTTTGTCGACCAAGTTTTTTGTTGTGTATTACTCGTAGTTTCGCTTACACCAGTTTTCCCAGTTGTTTTCACCCAAACTCTTTCTAGCCTTGATAATTCTAAATATGGTGATAAATCCCATTAAAATACCAAACGAGGCGAAACAAATAAGATAGAACCTCCAATGTTCAGGCTCTTTATGCCAAGAAAATGCCCACATGAACGCTCCCCATAGTGGCCCCAAAAGTAAGCTATCCATTAAAAACACTTTTACAAACGACTGGAATACTAGTGGCTTTTTCGAGAGGTCTTTGTATTTTGGCCAAACAAATATTGTTGGTTTAGTTAAGTCCACGGGAACACCTTTTTCAATCAAGTGCAACCGGATGAATTCTGCCTTTTCCATAAAAACCCCACTAACTATATGTTATTGGAATTTTAAGGCTATCAAGTCATTCGCCTGAAAGGATTATCTAGATGTTGCGACTGATTTCAAAACTTAATTATTTAGTCGCTGGACCCAGCGCGAGCAACGCAAGGATAAAAATGTGGGCTTTCCTGAACCACGGGACCCAATAACAGCAATTCTCTTCATGGTGCTCATCTAGTCTTCATCCTGACCTATCAACTCGTGTAAGGTGAGCTCGACCACGATAGGAAAGTACCGCTGGTTTGCTTTTGCGGATCTTGGCAATACGAGAGCATTTCTTTATATGATATTGGCTTGCTGTACAGATAGCCTTGGTAAAAATCAATGCTGTGTTGTGCTATAGAATCGAGCTGATCTTGTGTTTCAATACCTTCTGCGATCACCTTCGTACCGATCGTATGAGCCATCTTAGTCACCGCAGAGACTATGCTTTGTTCTTTTTCATGCAGACAAATGTTATCAATGTATGATTTGTCGATTTTTATATAATCTATTTTTAGATTTCTAAGCACGGAAATAGAAGAGAAACCCGTTCCAAAGTCATCGACTGAAATCATCACACCAATCTCTTTTGCACTCAGAATGCTTTGAGTTAGCTTATCAATATTGGTGATCATTGCTGTTTCAGTGATTTCTAAATGCACATTGTTTGGATTAATAGAGTACTTTTCAATGAGCAGTTTTAAACTATCTAAGAATGTTTCATCTTCGAACTGAATAACCGAAACATTAATTGATATTGAAATGTATGGATGCATCTTGTTGACCAAAGCTAATGCTTCAATGGACATTTTAAGTACTAATTGTCCAAGCTCTATTATCAATCCATACTCTTCAGCTACCTTTATAAATTCGTCTGGTGAGACTCGTTCCCCTTTTAACTCCCACCTAACTAATGCTTCAAAAGAGTGTACCTTTTCGTCTCTGACATTTACTATCGGCTGGTATTGCATATAAAAGCTATCATCGTTAATCGCTTTTTTTATAGCTTCATATAAATACTCTTTTCGTTCAAAGCTTTCTTGTATATTCTTGCCAAAACAGCTAACGCGTAGATTATTCTTTTTTCCATAGCTAACAGCTAGATACGCATTTCTAATAGCAGTATTGATTGGGACACTGTCATCACAAATATAATAGCCTATATGATAGTCAGGTTTTACACGAATACTTCCTAACTGAAAACACACTGTTATCTGCTTCTTTAAGTTACTAATAAATTGTTCTAACTCTATTTCTGATAAAACGTAAGTGTGGATAATAAATTCATCACTCCCATACCGAGCAGAAATTGAACTGTGATATTTATCGTTATTTAATAATATATCTCCAACTTCTGAAATAATAAAATCGCCATACTCATGACCATAGTTATCGTTAATAAGATGCAGATTTTCTATATCAACATGCACAAAACCATTTAGTAGCGATGATTGATTTTTTTGAGTACGTTTTATAGCAATCGCTGGGGCGAAGTTATTTCGGTTATATAACCCGGAAAGCATATCACGACGTTCTAATGTTCGTATTCTACTCCCTCTAGAGTCAACCTCATTTTCTAGGCTCGATACTAATGTTTCAATTTTAGTTTGATTATCGATTGATGAGTAAATAAAGTTGGCACTTCTTACGGCAGTCAAACATAGTGCAAGTCCATAAACCACCCCCATTACCCCAAAACTTCTTAGAGTAGAATCGTCTCCAGTGAGTAATATAAAGCTATATGGAAAGGTGGTAAGAGATACATACACCAACGCGGAACGCCGATCAACAGATAGTAATGTGACGCTACCGCCCGACATCCCACAAAAAATGACTAATGTGAACATGACTTCTTCCAACGTCATTGTTTGATGAAATATATACGGGTAAGCAGCCCATATAATCGCTGAGAGAATGACACCAATAAAATGAAAGTCTAATTTATATTTGTTGTCGTTAGAAACACCATAATGAATCCAACAACGTAGACCAGTAATTACATAGACCAATAGCAACCAATAAATTTTCCCGTTTGTAGCATGAGGTCCATATACATTAGTCATAACTAAAATGGATGCAATGCAAACATTGATCATCAGTAAGGTAAGAATATTAGAGGAAAAGACTAATAAATGTCTGCGTTTGTTCATACAAATACTAAGCAATTAATTGCACTAATTTAACTAAACTAGCTTGTCTTACCGAATAAGTCTATATATTTGCTCGTTTTAATTGCACAAATCATATTTGTTAGAAATTTTCCGTATTAAGAGTGATCTTTAGATAAGACAAAGAAAAGCAAAAAATTGCTTGAAGGGATGGCGAGAAACAGGCGTGTATTAAAAGGGCCAACGGCTGTGACCCTTTTAATCTTGGGATTACTTACTCAAATCAACCAGCGGTTGCTCTACCTTTTTCACTGACTGATTTTGTTGGATATTTTTGACCGCTTCTAAAGCTTGCGTAACCTCTTGGTTGTTGCGAAGTACAGTATACGTAACGTCAAATTGCTTGCTTTCACCCGCTTTTATGGTTGGCACCAGCCCCAACGGACGTTGGTACTTTGTGTTGTACGCATAGCTGGTGCCAGGCTCAATCCCTGTGACGTAGCCCTGTTGTTCAGTATCTGTATTTTTCCATAGCGTCAGTACCGGCAATTGTTTAATGTTATAACCAACCGACACACCAAGGTTACCCGCTTGATTATGCAGTACAGCTAAGGTATTGCCCTTTTCATCACCAATCGGCTTGAGGTTAAATACCATTTCATCAAAGTCCTTGGTTGGCCCAAGATACGTCTGCCAATCGTCTAACCCTGCTTTGGCGTAGTCATTAAATGGTGAAATCTCACTGGCTGCAGCGGTTACTTTCGCGCCTTTCTCTAAGATCGGGCGACCAAAATTGGAGTGGTAGATGATCTGGTATTCATCATCATAGTCAGCCTTATTTGTCAGCGTATCATGCAAAGCAAACGTACTTTCACCAGGAACCACTTCGAGTTTGGTTAGCGTTTCCAGTTCCGCCTTTTTGAACGTACGCTCAGACACCGTGCCTTCAATCGTAATTTTATGTGGCGGATTATCATCAATGATTACTTTGACTGTCGAAGCAGGTGTATTTTGAACCCTACCGTGAAGGCTCAGTAGCTGACCATTATCATCCACACCTGGATGGCCAGTCCATTCATAACCGCATCGCACTAACATTTCATTAAAGCCATCTAACCAGCCAAGACCATTACGACTTTCCAATTCAATAAACGCCGGGTTAACCACTTCTTTTACTGGAGAATCCCAGCCTAAAATTCGCTCACCGTCACGTTTAACATTGAGTATACCCATGCCACGTGTTGGAATAACGGTGATGCTCAGTTCACCGTTATTGACCACAATGATATCGACACCCATCTGCTTGCCACCATGCAGACGGCGTTTTTCTATGGAAAACGGAGTATCACTTTTCATTTTTAGTGAGTCGCTGGTGACTTGCCAGTCCCCCACATCCTGGCCTTTAGCAGAATCGGTTAATACAAATTCGGCAGCATGAACATTTATCGTAGTCAGACCAAGAAGTACGGCAGCGAGCGTTGAATTCAATTTCATCTCTTTTTCCTTAATTTTGTTGTGAATAACAAATGCTGAATCGATTCAGTTAAAACATACGCCGAAAGAAAAGGAGCTAACATAAGCAACTAATGGCAATGTGATCTTGATAGTACGATAGTGATATATCGACTTGAAATTTGATTGCTGAATCAACTTCAGCAAGTTTGACCGCGCTTCTTGGGTTGTCTGTATTTATGTTGTGAAAACACAATTCATAGCAATCAAATGCGTTTGTGTTTACCATGAAGACAAATGTATCAACCGCTTTGAACCCTATGGACACAGCAGCAATCACACGACTTCAACAAGACTTGTTATTCAAAGTTATCGCAAAACTAAAGGCAGACAATGCGCAGGCCGGTTGTAGTTTGAATGAATCGTCTTTAGCACTGCAATTTGACGTATCCAGAACACCAATTCGCGCCGTGCTAAAATATATGGCTGATCAAAGCATCACCAAAGCGGTGCCAAACAAAGGTTTCGTATTACTCATCGACGCTGCAACTATTGAGGAGATGGATCAAAACGTCAGTCAACAATCCCGTGAAGAGAAACTCTATCTCCGCGTACTTATGGATCTGTTTTTTGGGGAGCTGGATTGCCCGATTTCCGAAAAAGAGCTTCAAGTGCGTTATGACGCCAACCGAGGTGAAATACAAAATGTTCTGCGATTGCTGGAAAGTGACGCGATCCTCCAGCGAAGCCCAGGCTACAAGTGGCAGCTCGAAGGTGTGCTGAATACACTTGATAGGCATACCGAAAGCTACCGATGCCGCCTTATTTTCGAACCCGCAGGTCTGCTCGAACCGAGCTGGAATCTGGATCGCGACGCACTTGAAACTCTACTTGATAGTCATCTAGAAGCCATTGCTGAACCGCAAACAGTAACGGCAAGCCAATTATTTAACCTAAGCGCCGAATTTCACGAAGTGCTCGCAGATTGCTCGGGAAATCGTTTCTTGTTAGGCATCATGCAGCAACACAATCGTCTTCGCAAAGCCACTGACCTGGTATCTATGCATATTCAATCCTCTGCGACTACCTCTTGCCAACGTCGAGTCGAAATCATTGAACTATTGTTAAAGGGAAATAACGCTCAAGCCGCAACAAAGCTCGCTCAGTTACTAGAAAATGACATTCGCGTTATGAAACGAACCTATAAAGAGGTAATGAATGTGCCTCGTGCGCAGCGAGAGAGCCTATTAAACAACATTGCCCCCAACTTTAATTAGCTCCCCTTCTCCCTCCAACCTTTCCTTTTTCCACTAGCTAAGCATTACTTTGAGCCTAACTAACCAAGTCAGGCTCTTTCACTCTTCACATATATTCGCTTGTTCATTCTTATTCCGGCCAACTCTTCGGACAACAAACACTCAACCTTAGCTAACGAAAACAAAAAGTTTAACTTTCATATTGTATTTTTGCACCACAAATACAATAATAATGATTCTTATTTAGAATTGAGAATGATCGCAGCGAGATTACGCGGTTTGATGACATTCAGTGAACCGGTAACACCACAACGAATCAGCCTTATTTGTAGCAATCTAAGTGGCTTTGTCTTTCATTCAACAGGTAAAGACGAAGGCTTGTTTAATTAGAACAAAATCAAAGGTCAGCGTACCTATCTGAGGACTTAAAAGTCCTTTCGTTGATAAACATAGAGAAGAAAATGAACATTAAAAAAGGAAGTTTAAAGATTTCCACTGTTGCACTTGCCGTTGCCGCAGCATGTACAGTGTTGACAGCTCAAGCAGAAGAATACGTCACTGATGAAAAAGTGGTCATTGTTTCAAGCCGCACCCCTAAAGCGCTCAGTGATATTCCAGGCACGGTTTGGTATATCGATTCTGAACAGATTGAACAAGAGTATCGTGGAGGAAAATCTCTTGGTGAAATTCTAGCGTCAACCATTCCCTCGTTAGATGTAAGCAGCGGAGCACGAACCAATTACGGTCAAAACCTGCGTGGACGTAAGATGCTCGTCATGATTGACGGCGTCTCTTTGCAATCATCTCGACAAATCAGTCGCTACTTAGATTCCATTGATCCATTTAATATTGAACGTATTGAAGTTCTTTCGGGAGCGACCTCTCTGTATGGTGCTGGCGCTTCAGGTGGCGTGATTAACATCATAACGAAAAAAGCGCAGAACGAAGATATTGAGTTTGAATCCTTTTTTGGTGGATCCTCAGGCTTTAACTCCGGCGAAGATTTTGATTACAAGATAGGTCAAGCAATCTCTGGTGGCAGTGAAAAAATTCAAGCCCGCGCTTCTGTTATCTACAGTGAAACGCAAGGCTACTTCGACGCTAATGGGAATATTGTGACTCCGGACATTTCGCAGGGATCGTTACAATTTAATAAAACAGTTGATTTTCTTACAACCGCTGGCATTAATATTTCTGAGACAAAAAAACTGAACCTTTTGGCACAATACTATGACAGCCAACAAGACTCTCCGTATGGTCTGTACATTGTTGGCCGTGATTTTGTTGATGTACGAAAAGGTTTTGAATCCGACCGCGAGCATGGAACCGAGCGCATGATGCTAAGCGCGTCTTACGTCGACGAGCAGTTCCTAGGACATCAGTTGATTGCAGAAGCTTCCTACCGTAAAGAAGACCAAACTTACACGCCTTACTATCAATCTTCAGGTCAACAAGTTACCGATGTCGTTTCGTTGAAAGCAGCGCTGGCGAAAAGCGTTGACCGATTAAACATCGTTTATGGCATTGATGCTTACCAGGATAAACTCGATAGCAATCAAGCGCTCTACGATCCAACCATTGCTAACAATTCAGGGAATCTGATTAACAAAACTTACGCGAAGGTTGGCCGATATCCAGGTATCGAAGTCAGTTCCATTGCCGGATTTGTACAAACTGATTATGCAATAACTGATGACTGGACCGTTGAAGGCGGCATTCGTTACCAATACATATCAAACGAGATTGACGATTTTATTGGCTACAGCCAACAGAAGAAAATAGCAGCAGGAAATGGCACTTCAGCCGATGCCGTTCCGGGCGGTGAAACCGACTACAGTGTTAGCCTATTTAACTTGGGTACGGTTTATCATCTAGATAGCGATTCTCAAATTTGGGCTAACTTCTCTCAAGGCTTCGACCTAGCAGACCCGGCTAAATACTATGGACAAGGAGACTACACCCTTGTTGGCGATCACTGGCAGCTTAACGATAGTATCAACGTGGATAAATCTAAGATGTCGGGCATTAAAACCAACAGCTTTGAACTTGGTTACCGCCTAGATACTGGTGATCTGAATGTACAAACCGCCGCTTATTACTCTCAGTCTGATAAGTCAGTGAAATATAACAAGACAACCATGCTCATCGATGAAATCGACGACAAAAAGCGTGTCTATGGTCTGGAAGCGATGGCGTCTTACTGGATGAATGACAATATCCAGCTCGGAGCATCGGGTCATTATGTGATCTCAGAAGTTAAGGGAGACGACGGCTGGCAAGACTTTAGCGCGGGTGAAGCGAGTACCTCAAAAGCGAACGCGTGGGCAGGTTGGGTTGACTCAGATCTATCGGTAAAAGTGCAAAGCCAAACCATGTTTGACTACAAAGATGACGCTCAAAACGAATTGAATGGCTACACCGTGTTTGATCTCGTCGGTAATTATCAACTTCCCGTTGGCAGCCTAGGCTTTGGTATTCAGAACCTGTTCGATAAAGATTACACCACAATCTGGGGGCAGAGAGCTCAAATTGTGTATTCGTCTCATTACGAGTCGGCAGCCTACTATTACAAAGGCCGCGGAAGAACGTTTGTTTTGAACTATCAAGTGAAGTACTAATCAGCACAACTTGAAAAATTACGCCATTAGAACAACGAAAAAGCCTGCGAACTTCGCAGGCTTTTTTGAAGCTGCTGAAGTACTTTATTCAGCTTCCTGAACTCTTGTTTTCTGACGCTGGTCTTGAGTGAGTTTTCTTACAAGAAGCGTGAACAACAGCATCAACATGGGGTATTGCAGAGTGGTAAATACCAGAGACCAAAAGCCGCTATGCGATACGATAGTTGCCGAATATAGGTACAATTGTTGAGCCAATACCAACACCAAAGTAACGAAAACCGTCTGTCTGGCGCTTATCTGCACTTGAGACTTGTCGAAAGTCATAACGATGACAGAAGCCGCCATTAGAATTGCCAGCCAGTTGCCAAATACTGGTAACGGCCAAATGACAGAAATCACCGCAGTAAATGCAGTCATAGCCAACCACACTCCTTTCGAGGTGAGCAACTGATCAACGTGTATCTTCGGGCTTCCTTCCAGACGCAAAATATGCCAAGCGACCAAAATCCCCAATAACGCACCCAGCAACATATCCAATATAAAAGCAGTACCAAGGAAGTATTTAGCCAGAATAACCAGCAACGTAATGCCAATAATCAGACCTGTTGAGACATTAACGCCAAAGTTACCAATTTTGTAAAATAGAAAAGTGAGCACACAACACCACACTGCGATAGGCAAGCTTGGAAAACTGAAACCGAAGCTATGTGTGAGCTCTACCACTGGCATATAAACATGTGGTCTTGGTAATGAAAACCCCTGCTGCGCGACAAGTATCATCACTGAAGTTACTGAAATTGCGAAAAATAGTCTAAAAACAAAACGGCTACCAAATCGCATCATCACCAACGGGAACAAAAACAGTAAAATGGCTGGTGCGGTGAGCTCTAGAATCATTTCAGCAGACTGAGAAGCCGTCTGAAAACTGGTTTCAGATAGTGAACCAACCCAGCTTTGTAACCCCATCATCCAATCCAATTCGATCTGGCGAAACGATGGAGCAGACTCGATCAAGTGATGAATGTAATGAACTGGTTGATGCGTCGCATCATTGAAATAACCAACGACCGTTTGCCATTGTGCGGGATAACGATACGTAGAGACTAGAAGCTGTTCTGGTGTCAGCAACATTGCTGACGCGATTTCTACACCATAATGTGGCGCAAACCAAATCGGTAGCTCGTTCCCACCCATTGAATTAACCATTGAGTAAGAAATGAGCTCTGAATCTGATACACAATCAAAGAAAACCGCCGTCTCAGTGCGACCTAGCTCTTTGCCTACCGTTACGACTAATCCGGTTTCTTCCCAAGTTTCCCTTTGAGCTGCAGTTCTTGGTGGCTCACCCTCAATTATTGTCCCTCCGGGCAGTGAAATTCGATTGGTTAGGATCTCGTGAACCAGTACCAATTTGTCATCTGCTCGCACAACACAAAGTGCACCTTCTACTGGCTCTGAAAACGACGCAGCGATAGCAGGTGAACTACCCAATAACACGGAGTAAAGAGTGACGAAAAATAACTGTCTCAACACAAAATGTAACCTTTAATAATAATAACCGACGTGTGAAGGCAGCAATATTGATAGATTTTTAAGAAACTAAGTGATGCCTCATGCGTATGATACATAAGACCGGGGAGGTTAGAGACAAAATCTTAATTCAACTCTGACTCTGGCCGGACATAATGCGCAATTGCGGTGACAATTTTGACAGTAATATGGAATTCGTGTCAGGAAAATTCACTCACCTTATTTAAATTCTCAGTTCTGAAACGACTATTAGGCGAATTCGTCTGAAAACAATAGCTTTAAATGATAAATCGTGACTCAGCCATTAAACTAAAAACGCAACTGACTGCACCTTATGTGTGATATGGCACTTCGGATTTAATCAGAGTCACCGGATCTTATCGGGCATGATGAGCGCTTTTCTTAGGCAATGAATGTGTTGACCAAAGCCTTGCTTTTCATATAGCGTTAACGCTTGTTGATTAAAGCTCCATACTTCGACAAACATCTGTTTCGCGCCATAATTGATGAAAGTGGATTCAATTTTATCAAGTAATGCTTTTGCTACCCCTTGCTTCCTGAACTCAGGCAACACGTACAATTCATCAACACTGCCCATCATAACGGGCTTACTGACGACAGAAATTAGCTCACAGAAGTGCCCAGAAACAAACCCGATAATTTCATCGTCCTTAGATGCGACATAAACCAGACATTCAGGGTTATCTATATAGCGCCCGATGCTTTTCTCTTGCTCAATTTCTTCTGCCGTTTTAAACAGTTCCGGTGATTGAACATGATGCTCATCATGCAAGTCGAACATAAGGTCATTGAGAATATTGATATCATCAAAACACGCAGATTTAATTACAAATGCACTCATAAAAAAGCTTACCAAAATTTGAACCTTCGTAGTTTGTGACCAAAGTACAAGGATGGCAAGTAGAGAGAACCAATAAAGTCGTCATTTGGTTATTCTTGCTGCGACTAAAGTTGTATCACTATTAAAAAAAAAGCCCCTGCTTGGATTGCAGGGGCGAAACATTAAACATATGGAGTAGATTAAACGCTATCGACGAAGCACTCGCTCAATTTCACTCAGACTGGTTGGATCGTCAATGGTCGATGGGACCGTGTATTTCTCACCATCAGCAATTTGACGAATGGTTCGACGTAAAATTTTACCCGAGCGTGTTTTCGGTAGACGATCAACGACCAGCGCATGCTTAAAGCAGGCAACCGCACCAATCTCACTACGTACTTTTCCGACCAGTTCACCTTCCAGATCCAACTCATCCACCTTAACGCCGTCTTTAAGTACGACAAAGCCAAGTGGGAGCTGTCCTTTTAGGTCATCGTGGATACCAACTACCGCACATTCTGCTATCGCCGGGTGACCGCCAACGATCTCTTCCATTTCACCCGTAGACAAACGGTGACCCGCAACGTTAATCACATCGTCAATACGTCCCATGATGAATAGGTAGCCGTCTTCGTCGAGATAACCACCGTCACCGGACACATAGTAGCCTGGAAACTGGCTCAGATAACCAGTTTCAAAACGATCATGGTTACGCCATACGGTTGGTAAGCAGCTTGGCGGTAACGGACGTTTTAGTGCAACAAAACCTTGTTGATTCGGTTTCACTGGCTCACCAAGTTCATCAAGAATTTCAACTTGATAGCCCGGAATTGGCTTGGTCGAAGATCCGGCTTTAACTGGCATCATTTCAATACCTGTTGGGTTACCTGCGATAGCCCAGCCCGTTTCCGTTTGCCACCAGTGATCGATAACCGGTTTGTCGGCTTTGCTTTGCACCCATTCAAGAGTTGGAGGGTCCAAACGCTCACCAGCCATAAAGATGGTTTTTAAGTTAGACAAATCGTAATGTTTTAAAAACTCACCTTCTGGGTCTTCTTTCTTAATCGCGCGGAATGCGGTAGGTGCAGAGAACAACGCATCAACTTTGTACTCATCACAAACTCGCCAGAATGCGCCCGGATTAGGCGTTCTAACCGGTTTGCCTTCAAAAAGTATCGTTGTACAGCCATGAATCAATGGTGCGTAAACAATGTAAGAGTGCCCTACTACCCAGCCAACATCAGATGCAGCCCAGAACACGCCACCCTGTGGAATATTGTAAATGGCACTCATTGAGTACTTCAGCGCTACCGCATGGCCACCGTTGTCACGAACCACGCCTTTCGGTTTACCCGTCGTACCTGAGGTGTAAAGGATGTAGAGTGGATCGGTCGCTAATACAGGAACACAAGCGTGTGGCAGTGCTTGGCTGTATTCTTGCTGCCAATCCAGATCTCTTTCTTGGTTCAGCTCTGCTTCACATTCCGAACGCTGGAAAACAAACACTTTCTCTGGTTTCCAACGGCTATCCATGATGGCTTTGTCCACCATTGGCTTGTATGGAATGATTTTGCTGATTTCGATACCACACGATGCCGTCATGATGACTTTAGGCTCGGCATCTTCAATACGCACTGCCAGCTCATTTGGTGCAAAACCACCAAACACCACTGAGTGAATTGCACCCAATCGTGCACACGCAAGCATCGCCATCGCCGCTTCTGGAATCATCGGCATGTAAATAACGACTCGGTCGCCTTTTTCTACACCTTGGGCAGACAACATACCGGCAACTTTCGCGACCTGATCGCGAAGCTCGGTGTAGGTATAGGTCTTTTTATTCCCTGTCACTGGTGAATCATAAATAAGGGCGGCGGTATCACCTCGACCTTGTTCACAATGGTAATCCAGTGCTAACCAAGACGTGTTCATCACGCCATCTGGGAACCAACGTTCAATACCGTTTTCATCAGTATTCAAGATGGTCTTTGGAGATTCGAACCAGTCGATATTCTCCGCTTGAGCGCGCCAAAAACTCTCCGGTTCGTTTTTCGCCCATAAATATTCTTTTTCGTATGAAGACATATTGCTTCCTCCAGTATGTCCTGACATTGCTTCTCTATTCAAAGACATTGGAGGGTACTCGCACAAATCCCTCCATCAGTATTCTCGCACTTCGGCTCATGATGGCTTTTTGTACCACCCAGCCCTGTTCAGTTTGCTTCGCTTGTGCCCCAACTTTTAACGTTCCTGACGGGTGGCCAAACGTCACCGACTCTTTTTCACCGCCACCAGCAGCCAGGTTAACTAATGTACCAGGCACACATGCTGCTGACGCGATAGCAACGGCTGCGGTTCCCATCATTGCGTGGTGTAGTTTGCCCATCGATAAGGCGCGAACTAACACGTCGATATCCGTATCATTTACCGCTTTACCACTTGAAGAAAGGTAGCTTTTCGGTTTGGATACAAAAGCGATTTTCGGTGTGTGCTGGCGTGTCTGAGCTTCTTCTAGTTCAGAAATCAGACCCATTTTTAACGCGCCATGCGCACGGATAGATTCAAACATTGCTAATGCAGCGTCGTCGTTGTTGATATCATCTTGTAGTTCAGTGCCCTGATATCCAATCGACTCTGCATCAATGAAAATGGTTGGAATGCCCGCGTTGATGAAAGTGGCATTGAAGGTGCCCACATTAGGCACCACCAAATCATCGACTAAGTTACCTGTTGGGAACATGCTGCCTTCACCGTCTGCTGGGTCAACAAAGTCCACTTGAATCTCAGCCGCTGGGAACGTCACGCCATCGAGTTCAAACTCGCCGGTTTCTTGCACGAAACCATTGACGATTGGCACGTGAATCAAGATCGTTTTGCCGATGTTCACTTGCCAAACGCGCACAGTCACAATCCCATTTTCTGGAATGCGATCTTGCTGAATCAGACCAGCATGAATCGCGAACGGCCCAACTGCGGCAGACAAATTGCCGCAGTTACCACTCCAGTCTACGAATGGCTTATCAATCGACACTTGGCCAAACAAGTAATCAACGTCATGATCGGCTTGGCTACTGCGCGAAACAATCACCGTTTTACTAGTACTGGAGGTTGCGCCACCCATACCGTCGATTTGCTTCGCGTAAGGATCCGGGCTGCCGATAACACGCAACAACAGTTTGTCACGCGCGGCTCCTGCCACCTGCGCTTCTTGAGGCAAATCTTCCAGGTTGAAAAAGACCCCTTTACTCGTGCCGCCACGCATATACGTCGCCGGCACTTTGATTTGGCTCATTTGATTCGGAGTATTGTTTTCCATAACCACTCCTTATTGTGCCAAGAAATCTTGAGCAAAACGTTGCAATACACCACCCGCGTTGTACACGTGAACTTCATCAGCGGTGTCTAGGCGACAGGTAACAGGAACGTCGACTCTCTCACCGTTGCGGCGTGTAATAACTAAGGCTAAATCAGCACCTGGCTTAATCTCACCAACTACGTCGTAAAGCTCAGTACCATCCAGTTCTAGCGTATTGCGGTTTACACCCGGTTTGAATTGCAGTGGCAGTACGCCCATGCCGACCAAGTTGGTACGGTGGATACGCTCAAAGCCTTCAGCAACGATTGCTTCTACACCAGCCAATCGAACGCCTTTTGCTGCCCAGTCACGAGATGAACCTTGACCATAATCCGCTCCAGCCACCACGATCAGTGGTTGTTTGCGGTTCATGTAAGTTTCAATTGCTTCCCACATGCGAACAACCTGACCTTCTGGCTCAATTCGAGCTAGAGAACCCTGTACCACTTCGCCGTTCTCTTTCACCATTTCGTTAAACAGTTTCGGGTTAGCAAAGGTCGCACGTTGCGCCGTTAAATGATCACCACGGTGGGTCGCGTAAGAGTTAAAGTCTTCTTCTGGCACGCCCATCTTCGCTAGGTATTCACCTGCCGCACTGCTCGCCATAATTGCATTCGATGGTGATAGGTGGTCGGTGGTAATGTTGTCACCCAAAACCGCTAAAGGACGCATGCCAGACAGTGTTCTTTCACCCGCTAGCGCACCTTCCCCCTCTTTTTGCCAATAGGGAGGACGACGAATGTAAGTACTCATCGGACGCCAATCGTAAAGCGGGTTAGAGTTTTGCGCTGCGTCGTCCAGTTTAAACATCTGGATGTAAACTTGATTAAACTGCTCTGGTTTAACGTGTTTACCAACCACCGCATCAATCTCTTCGTCGCTTGGCCACAAATCATTTAAGTAAATTGGCTTTCCATTTTGGTCAGTACCCAATGCGTCACGCTCGATATCAAAACGAATCGTACCAGCTAATGCATAAGCGACAACCAATGGTGGAGAAGCCAGGAACGCTTGCTTCGCGTAAGGGTGGATTCGACCATCAAAGTTACGGTTACCAGAAAGTACCGCTGTCGCATACAAATCGCGGTCAATGATCTCTTGTTGGATTTTTGGATCTAACGCGCCACTCATACCGTTACAGGTGGTACATGCGTAGCCTACGATACCGAAGCCAAGCTTTTCTAATTCTGGTAATAAGCCCGCTTCTTCTAGGTAAAGACGCGCAACCTTAGAACCCGGAGCAAAAGACGATTTCACCCAAGGCTTACGAATAAGGCCAAGTTCGTTGGCTTTCTTCGCGACAAGGCCAGCTGCAACCACGTTTCTTGGGTTACTGGTGTTAGTACAAGAGGTGATAGCAGCGATGATCACTGCGCCATCTGGCAGCTCACCTTCTTTCTCTTCCCACGCACCAGAAATGCCACGCTTCGCCAGTTCAGACGTTGGCAAGCGACGGTGTGGGTTTGAAGGACCAGCCATGTTACGGCTTACTGATGACAAATCGAACTCAAGTACGCGCTCGTAAACCGCAGTATCAAGATCATCCGCCCAAAGGCCTGTTTGTTTTGCGTATTTCTCTACCAAGTCGACTTGCTGTTCTTCACGGCCAGTCAGTTTCAGGTAGTTGATGGTCTGTTCGTCAATGTAGAACATACCCGCAGTTGCACCGTATTCTGGTGTCATGTTGGAGATGGTTGCGCGGTCACCGATTGTCAGGTCTCGTGCGCCTTCACCAAAGAATTCTAAGTAAGAAGAGACGACACGCTCGTTACGTAGGAACTCAGTGATCGCAAGAACGATATCGGTCGCAGTAATGCCCGGCTGACGTTTACCCGTCAGTTTTACACCCACAATATCTGGCAGGCGCATCATCGAAGGACGGCCAAGCATCACAGTTTCTGCTTCCAGACCACCAACACCAATCGCGATAACACCAAGTGCATCAACGTGTGGAGTGTGACTGTCGGTACCTACACAAGTATCTGGATAGGCAATGCCCTGCTTCGCTTGTACCACTGGAGACATTTTCTCCAGGTTGATCTGGTGCATGATACCGTTACCCGCAGGAATAACGCTGACGTTTTCAAATGCCGTTTTACACCACTCGATAAAGTGGAATCGGTCTTCATTTCGGCGCTCTTCAATCGCGCGATTTTTCTCGAATGCGTCTGGATCAAATCCAGCGTGTTCTACTGCGAGAGAATGATCAACAATAAGCTGAGTTTCAACCACAGGGTTTACTTTTGCAGGGTCACCGCCCTGATCCGCAATCGCATCACGCAGGCCTGCTAAGTCAACCAGTGCTGTCTGGCCTAAGATGTCGTGACATACGACACGTGCAGGATACCAAGGAAAATCGAGATCACGCTTACGTTCAATAAGTTGTTTAAGGCTGTCGGTTAAAACGTTTGGATCGCAGCGTCGTACCAGCTGCTCGGCAAGAACGCGTGAGGTGTAAGGGAGCGTTTCATAGGCTCCAGGAGAAATAGTATTTACGGCTTCGCGGGCATCAAAATAATCGAGTTGAGTCCCCGGAAGCGACTTACGATATTGGGTATTAATAGTTGTGCTCATGATTTGCTTCCATTCAATCTGTACATCTTGGCCTTCTCCCCATCACTCTAGAAACGTTACTCTTGAAAAGTTGTTTGGAGACTTGATTGGAGAACTGTTTTTGAGATGTAGTAGTCGTTCTAGTCACCTTAGTGATGAGAAATACTCCTTCCTCCATGTGGAGAGAATCGCACAGAGGAAGGAGTCACGCGCTAGCGTTTTTCGATAGGCACCCATTCCTGATGCTCTGGACCTGTGTAATCAGCGCTTGGGCGAATAATGCGGTTATTCGCGCGTTGCTCATACACGTGTGCAGCCCAACCAGTTAAACGGCTCATTACGAATATCGGTGTGAACAGTTTGGTTGGAATGTCCATAAAGTGGTACGCCGATGCATGGAAGAAGTCCGCATTACAGAACAGACCTTTCTCACGCTTCATAACCGATTCAACACGCTCAGATACCGCATATAGATGTGTGTCACCCACTTGCTTAGATAGCTCTTCAGACCAACGTTTGATCAGCGCGTTGCGAGGGTCACTTTCGCGATAAATCGCATGACCAAAGCCCATGATCTTGTCTTTGTTGGCAAGCATTTGCATGATGTTCGCTTCTGCTTCATCCGGCGTCTGCCAATCTTCGATCATTTCCATCGCGGCTTCGTTTGCGCCGCCGTGAAGTGGACCACGAAGCGTACCGATTGCCGCTGTAATACAAGAATGGATGTCTGACAATGTTGATGCACATACGCGCGCCGCAAATGTTGACGCATTAAACTCATGCTCTGCGTAGAGGATTAGTGAACAGTGCATCACTTGTTTATGCAGTTCGGTTGGCGTCTTATCAGTAAGAAGCTTCAGGAAGTAACCACCGATGCTGTCTTCAGTCTCGTCTTCCGTGTTAATACGGACACCATCATGGCTAAAGCGATACCAGTAACAGATGATTGCAGGGAATAGCGCGAGCATACGCTCAGTAGATTGCAGTTGCTCATCAAAGCTCATTTCCTGCTCTAAGTTACCCAGCATAGAACAACCTGTACGCATCACGTCCATTGGGTGTGCAGTCGCAGGGATAAGTTCTAGAGCTTGTTTAAGCTCCGTTGGCAAACCACGAAGGCTCAATAGGTGCGTCTTGTACGCATCGAGTTCTTGTTGATTTGGTAAGTGACCGCGTAACAGCAGGTGTGCCACTTCTTCAAATTGAGCATTATTGGCAAGGTCAGTAATATCGTAACCGCGATAAGTAAGACCTGTTCCCGTTTTACCGACAGTACATAAAGCTGTGCTTCCCGCGCTTTGACCACGTAGGCCTGCACCACCTAACTCTGCTTTCTTTGCTTCAGTTTGAGGCATTGTTTGAACTCCTTTTCTGTCTGGCTTTGCTCTCTTTGGAGCGTTTTTATTCACCAGACAAGTTTCACGTTATTGGATTTGATAAATTCCGATTATCTTTTCTTGGGCTTCCTTTGATTATTACTTCCCCGCTATTTTCCTTCTGAGAATAGCTGGTCAAGTTTGTCTTCGTAGTCGTGGTAGTTCAGGTGTTGATACAACTCTTTACGTGTCTGCATCGAATCAACCAACGCTTCCTGGTTACCTACTTCTAGAAGGTGTTTGTATACTGTTTCTGCGGCTTTGTTCATGGCACGGAATGCACTGAGTGGGTAAAGCACCATGTCCACTTTGGCTTTTGCCAGTTCATCACAACCGTAAAGTGGCGTTGCACCGAACTCGGTGATATTCGCTAAGATAGGAACATGCTTTCCTGTTGCTTGCTCTAGCGCATTAGAGAACTGTAGGTATTGATCCAACTTGTTCATCGCTTCTGGGAAGATCATGTCCGCGCCCGCTTCCACACAAGCAATCGCACGTTCAATCGCGCTGTCCATGCCTTCAACCGCGAGAGCGTCAGTACGAGCCATAATTACAAAGCTTTCGTCGTTACGCGCATCAACCGCAGCTTTAACGCGGTCAACCATCTCTTGCTGGCTAACAATCGCTTTGTTTGGGCGGTGACCACAACGTTTTTGCGCTACCTGGTCTTCCATATGAACTGCCGCCGCGCCCGCTTTTTCCATTTGTTTGATCGTGCGAGCGATATTAAATGCACCGCCAAAACCCGTGTCGATATCCACTAGCAATGGCAAATCACATGCGTTTGTAATGCGGTTAACGTCCACCAACACGTCATTCAGTGTGGTGATACCTAGGTCTGGCAATCCGTAAGAAGCATTTGCAATGCCACCACCAGACAAGTAAATCGCTTGATGCCCTAGGTTTTTCGCCATCATGGCGCAGTATGGGTTAACGGTACCGACAATTTGTAGCGGATTGTTTTGTTCAATGGCGAGTCTGAACTTCGCCCCCGGTGTTAAGCTCATGACGAATTCCTTCTAGTCTTTGTCTAAACTTTCAGTTCCTGTATGAATAATCTGCGATTGGATGAGTTTTCGACTCCCAGAGATGTGTCTTCTCATTAACATTTCTGCAAGTTCTTCATCGCGATTACGAATGGCTTCTAAAATATATTTGTGTTCGTTGAGTGCCTCATTCGGACGAGATTGCGAACGTGGCGACTGGTAGCGATACATGCGTAGTAAGTGATACAACTCATCACATAACAAAGTAATCAATTTGCTGTTTCGGCTTGCCTGAATGATGCGATAGTGAAAATCAAAGTCACCATGCTGGTGGAAATAAGAAGAGCCTTCTACTTGGTCAATATGCTTCGAATGTGTCGACAATAGCATTTCTAAACTCAATAGCTCTTCTTGGGTAATATGGCGAGCAGCAAGTCGTGCAGCCATCCCTTCTAACGCTTCGCGCACTGAGTAGAGTTCGATAAGCTTTTCTGGAGAAAAGGTGGTAACTCTCGCTCCAACATGCGGGATACGTTCAATTAGGCCCAAGCCTTCCAAACGCATCAACGCTTCACGTAAAGGGCCACGACTAACTTGATATTTCCTAGCAAGTTCTGGCTCTGAGATTTTACTCCCCGGCTCAACATCACCGTTCACGATAACTTCAATCAAAGTCTCCGTCAGTGTCTCAGACTTAGTGTGTTCTTTCTCAGAAGCTATCACTTTATAACGAGCTTTCAACTCAGAGTTCATATTCAAGCACTCAATTCAACGACACCGAAATGTCTACAATTCCTTAACCTAAATACAAGATAAACGATCAAAGTGTCGACAATCAAGATAATTGTCGACAATTTAGACTAAGGTCTTATTAGAAGGTCGAAAATGAACCCAATAAAGGCGTAATTTTCACCCATCACTCTGAGATCCCTCCGTAGTTGTCGACAACTTTTACATAACTAACTGCATGATTTTTATAAACAAGATTAATTTTTAAGAATAGTTACTGAGTATTAACATAAGTATTTAGGTATGGTATGCCTGTGGCTTGTTGTGTAGTCGTCGTTTTAGAGTTTGAATAGCGTGCCAAGGTACGACGGTTTTTTAATGGTAAGGATATCAGGTGTTAACTCCAAATTTGCATGAACCGACACCTATCCCCGGCCGTGAACTTTATGAACAAAATCGCCACTATGCCCAATATTCTCTTTATCTACCTTTTAAAGACACACAGTTAACATTTAATTAACCTTTCAACAAAGTTCAGATTCGTAGCTGAAACGACAATAAGACTCATCAACAGAATAGAGTCACTCACATAAGGAACGTGAACATGTTAAAGGTAATCAAACCAACGCTCGCCGCATCTATCATCGCCGCTTCATTTTCATTCAACGCTTTCGCCGCTGATGTAGAAAAAATGCATTTCCTCATTCCTGGTGGTGCCGGTGGCGGCTGGGATATGACCGCACGCGGTACTGGTGATGTACTAGTGAAATCAGACATCGTTGAAACCGTATCATTTCAAAACCTATCTGGTGGCGGCGGCGGTAAAGCCATTGCCCACTTGATTGAAACCGCAGATCGCCAAGAAGACACGCTAATGGTGAACTCAACGCCAATCGTTGTACGTTCTCTTAGTGGTATTTTCCCACAATCTTTCCGTGACCTCACTCCGGTAGCAGCTACCGTTGCTGACTACGGCGCTATTGTTACGTCCGCAGATTCACCATACAACTCATGGGAAGACGTCGTCAAAGCGTTTGAAGAGAACCCACGCAAAGTGAAGATTGCGGGCGGTTCAGCTCGTGGGTCGATGGATCACCTAGTTATTGCGGCCGCATTTAAAGGCGAAGGTTTTGATGCACGTAAAGTCCGTTACATTGGGTATGATGCGGGCGGAAAAGCGATGGCTGCGCTGCTTTCTGGTGAAACTCAACTCCTCTCTACCGGCTTAGGTGAAGTACTTGAAATGTCCAAATCTGGACAAGTTAAAGTACTGGCGATCACCGCTCCTAAGCGATTAGACGCGGCGCCAAACATTCCTACTCTCACTGAATACGGCAATGAAACTGTCTTTGCGAACTGGCGTGGATTCTTCGCAGCACCAGGAACAAGCCAAGAGAAAATCGACGAGTGGAATTCTGCATTCACAAAAATGTACAACACCGATGAATGGCAAGTCGTTCGTGACCGTAATGGCTGGATCGACAACTATAAAGCGGATAAAGATTTCTTCGCGTTCCTTGAAGATCAAGAGAAACAAATGGGCGATCTAATGCGCGAATTAGGTTTCCTTAAATAAATTGGTTACCTGAAGTAAACAGTAAACGGGGCTAATTCTCCAATACCAAACCAGTAACTACATCTGATTTGGTGTTAGCCCCATCTGCATTTGCACTCTAATTTTCACCGTATATGGGCATTGTCGACAATTCGGCATACACACTCCTTTGTTTATAGATTGATAAGCGGCTCGACTAGCAGCGAAATGCTTAATTGTTAATGAATTATCTTACTCATTAACGCTCATATACGGTCTTTTCTACCTTCGTTAGGAGTTGAAGATGTCTCGTTCAACCAATTTTTTTACCAAAGAAAACTTGCTCTGCCGCGATCGCGTCGGTGCGATGATCTTTTTACTTTTCTGTCTGGGCTACGGCTTCCAAACTTCTCAAATCGCATTATTTCCCGGTGATGAATATGAACCGTTCACCGCTCGCACGTTGCCGACAATTCTGACGTACATCGGTATCGGTTTAGCACTTTTATTGTTAGTCACCGGCCAACCGGATAAGAAAAATGGTGCTGTGTTGACGTTTAACTGGAAGCTGCTGATCTCGTTCTTAGTGTTAATGGCATTGTATGGCGTTGGGCTAACTTATCTGGGATTTGTGTTAGCGACTGGTTTGTTCCTTCTAGCAGGCTTTTACTTACTTGGTGAAAGACGCAAGTCCATTTTGTTTGGCGCTTCTTTCCCTTTTGTTATCGCCTTTTATTTATTGCTAACTCAAGGTTTAGATATCTACCTTGAGCCTGGTTTGATTTTCACCATCTGGTAGCCAAAGAAAAGGAAAGAGTTATGTTAGATGGAATTCTACAAGGTTTATCCACTGCGGTAATGCCAATGAACATCATGATGGTGATTGTTGGCTGCTTCGTCGGTACGTTTATCGGGATGCTACCCGGTCTTGGCCCTATTTCGGCAATCGCGTTGATGATCCCAATTACTTACGGTCTAGAGCCTTCTTCTGGTTTGATTTTGATGGCTGGCGTTTACTACGGCGCGGTATTTGGTGGCTCTACGTCTTCAATTCTGATTAACGCACCGGGCTGTTCTTCAACGGTGGTAACGGCATTTGACGGTTACCCAATGGCGCAAAAAGGTCAGGCGGGGAAAGCATTAGCACTTGCTGCTTACTCTTCTTTCACTGGCGGTACACTATCGGCGATTATGTTGCTAGTGGCAGCACCTGCATTAGCAAAGGTGTCGTTAAGTTTCCAATCCTCAGACTACTTCGCTTTGATGCTTCTTGGCTTGTCTGCGGTAGCGGCATTCGCCGGTAAAGGTCAGGTAATTAAAGCATGGATGATGACCATTCTGGGATTGATGCTGTCTACCGTTGGTATCGATAAAGGCGTGGGCGTAGAGCGCTTTACGTTCGGACTAACTGACTTAATGGATGGCTTTAGCTTCTTGTTGCTTGCCATGGCGACCTTTGCCTTGGGTGAAACGTTGATGGGTATTCTTAAACCGTCCGCAGATACTAGTGACGAAGAGCAAGACAAACTGAGCAACATCGGCTCAATGAAAGTCACCAAAGAAGAAATTAAAGAAGTGGCACCTGTTTCTATTCGCTCTTCTATTCTTGGTTTCTTTACTGGTGTACTTCCGGGCGCAGGCGCAACGATTGCCGCATTCCTCAGCTACGGCTTGGAACGAAATCTTGCGCCAAAAGAGAAAAAGGAAGAGTTTGGTAAAGGCAGCATTCGTGGCCTGGTAGCACCAGAATCGGCGAACAACGCCGCATCGAGCGGTTCATTTGTACCATTGTTGACACTGGGTATTCCTGGCTCAGGTACGACAGCCATCATGTTAGGCGCATTAATCGCTTACGGTATTCAGCCTGGTCCACGCCTGTTTGTTGAGCACCCGGATGTATTCTGGTCAGTGATCATCTCTATGTACTTTGGCAACATCGTACTGGTTATTCTTAACTTACCGCTTATTCCGTACATCTCGAAACTACTGGCAGTACCGAGAACCGTACTTCTTCCGATGATTTTGTTCTTCTCAATCACTGGCGTATACCTAGTTTCGTTCAATACTATGGATGTGTTTGTGATGCTGCTTGTTGCGATGGCTGCCATAGCGCTCCGATTAGCGAACTTCCCTCTTGCTCCATTATTGCTTGGTTTCATCCTAGGCGGTCTAATGGAAGAGAACCTACGCCGCGCATTGATGATTTCTGATGGTGAGTTGAGCTTCTTGTGGGAACGCCCTATTACTCTAACCTTTACTGTATTAGCAGTACTGGTACTGAGCAGCCCACTGTTTGTGAAACTGTTCCAAAAGCTACGAGCTCAACCAGTAAAAGTTGAACAATAAATCATCCCCCATGATTGACTTCTAAAGCCACCAGCCCGGTGGCTTTTTTCTTTGACCTTTCGCTACTATCTTTCTTTCATCAAGTTCAGTAGGGTTAACGCCATAAAAATACAACATAAAAACAAAAATCAAGGAAGACTTATGCTGCTGGAACTTACGTTGTTATTTGCTGCCGGAGTGATCGGAGGAATCATGAATTCTATTGCCGGAGGTGGCAGTTTTGTCACTTTCCCCGCTCTGATGGCAGTTGGTGTTCCTCCCGTTATCGCAAATGCCACAAATACGTATGCCTCTTGTGCTGGCTACATCAGTGGCGCGATAGGTTTCAGAGAAGAGATCCTAAAGAATAAGCAAGAATTGCTGTTTACCATCTGTTTAAGTCTCGTAGGCGGTGGAGTTGGTGCCTACCTGTTGCTGAATATTCCTGAATCAGTGTTTTTGGAAGCGATTCCCTGGCTACTATTATTTGCAACCTTACTGTTTATCTTTGGCTCACGTTTAACTCAGGCGATTAAAACCTTAACCAAAGGCCATAAACACGCGGGTATTTTAGGTGCGATCGCATTAGGCATTCTGTTAGTTGGCGTCGCTGCGTACGGTGGATTTTTTAATGCTGGATTAGGCGTGATTGTACTGAGTTACCTGGTGATCGCTGGTCATCAGGACATCAATCTAATGAATGGATTAAAGCTGCTCGTATCGACCTCTGTTTCGCTGGTCGCGATAGTCGTTTTCATCGCTAATGGCTCAATTGACTGGAGCAAAGGTAGCATAGTAATGGCGGGAACATTAGTCGGAGGCTATCTCGCTGCCCGTGTATCACGTCAATTGAACCCAAATCACGTGAGAGGATTCGTTGCGGTTTTTTCAACGCTTATCACAATCTACTTTTTCATTGATGTTTATGCCTTATAATATCGAAATCTGAGGTTGGGATAGATGAGTACGTCATGAGTGGTTGTAGCTAGTAATTCGCTTACGATATTGTAGAGGCGTGCATTGTACGTGCTCCCGGAAGAAGCGATTGAAACCACTCTGGTTCGCAAAACCGAGCTGTTGACTGATGGTTATTAAGGAGTTCTGATTATCCCGCAGCAGACGACGCGCCTCATTACAACGAACTAAGGTATAGAGACTAGTCAGGCAACTGCCCTCTTGCTGCAGACGTCGGTTAAGAGTCCAGCGTGTTATAAATAAACGTTCACATATCCAGTGACTCAGCTTATCCGCACCATGTGAAGATTCCGAATTCACCCATAGATACTCCTGAATTAATTTGATTATTTCATCCGTGTAGTTATTTTTAGACTGAAGATCATATAATGAAGATTCCAACCTTGTTATGACATGCGGCTGCAATATCGAATTATGCTCTATATTCGGTCGATACAAGGCCTCAAGGTCAATTTTATATATATTATTTTCACCGACATCAAAACTTGCAGAATATAATTTTTTTACTTCATCTATTTGATTAATGGTTAATACGTCGTTAAGTTTAACCTCTCGCAGAGCCCTGTTTCCTCTGTCATATTGTGAGACCAACTCGTCGATAAACCAAAAATTATACGCTGCCGCTTTGGCACCTAAAAGATCATTAAAATCTGATTTATATTCAATTAACAGATAACCATTATCGAATCTAAACTCCATCTTATCGGTTTCGCCAATCAGACCTCGGTAACGTTTAAAACAACAGAGCGAATCATATAATGTCGGTGCATTCAGCAATGCACTAACCATATCTGGGTGATTTTTAAACATTGTTACTAAAGGCTTTTCTTCCTCATCCGCTAACTGAAATCCACAAGACTCAGTTAATGAGAGTAATTTTCCATAACGCTGCTTATCAATCCGTCCTTTTTCAGCCAACAACTCATCATGATATATTCCAGTCTGTTTTGTTATATGATTATCTGACATTTCTAGTTGATACCGAACCAGATTCCAGATTTCATTTACAAGCTGCGTTGATACACTTTTCATCTACTTAGAAAACTTATTAATTTTAAGGCGAAAATTATTTCATTATATTGTTTTCTATTCTGTGATTGAGACAGATTAATTTGCAACATAAATGAATACTACTTAGCAGTGAGAGAATGCTCACAAAATTTAATCCATGCACCTGAAGGGTAATAAATTGCTCTTTAGAGATAAAACCGTAAGGAAAGCTTTTTATATAGTCTTTATCGACAGGCAAATCCTGACCATAAGATTTTAGCTCTGCTTATCTCTGGAGGCATAATGAAAAAAATATATACCTTATCCGCTATCGCGTCCGCTGTAGCTCTGACACTAACTGGTTGCTGGTCTGATTCTTCTACCGAATCAGTTCATACACAGGCCACACTAGGTTATATCTCTACTGCGTTAATAAACGAGGATGGATATCAGTTCAAAGACTTAAACCGGGATAACCAGCTAACCCCATACGAGGATTGGCGCCTGGATAGCGCAACACGAGCCAAAGATCTGTTATCACGCATGACGCTTGAACAAAAAGTAGGTATTATGATGCACGGCACCTTGTCGTTAGACGCTGAGGGACGTGTCGATTTCAACAGTATGTCCAAAGTACTGGACAACTATGTCAACACCTTTATCACCCGTATGTCTGGAAACCCACAGGCGATAGCAGAGGATAACAACTCTCTGCAACAAATAGCCGAATCTACTGGCCTGGGCATCCCTGTTACTATCAGTACCGACCCACGTAATCACTTTACGAATGATCCCGGAGCCACCGCAGTCAGCGCTGGTGAGTTCTCTCAATGGCCAGAGTTACTTGGCTTTGCAGCACTCAATGATGCGGAAACAGTGAAGGAATTTGCTGACATTGCTCGCCAGGAATATCGTGCAGTTGGTATCCAAATGGCCCTATCGCCACAAGCTGATCTCGCGACAGAACCTCGCTGGGGAAGGGTTTCCGGAACATTTGGCGAAGACAACAATGTAGCAAAAAATCTGGTGGGCGCTTATATCGAGGGCTTCCAGAACGGTGGGAATGGCCTGAATAACGGCTCGGTGATTACGGTAGTTAAACACTTTGCTGGCGGGGGCCCGCAGCTAGACGGTTTCGATGCGCACAACCAATGGGGTAAAGAGCAGATCTACCCAGGCAGTAACTTCGAGTACCATCTCGTTCCGTTTGAAGGAGCCTTCGATGCTAACGTTGCCTCAGTCATGCCCTACTATGGCCAGCCTATAGGTCTGACGTATGAGGGAGAGTCCATCGAAGAGGTTGGGTTCGGCTTTAACAAACAGATCATCACTGATTTGTTACGCGGTACCTATAACTTTAAAGGCGTGGTTTTGAGTGACTGGGGGATTGTCAAAGATTGTGGTGACCGCTGTATCAATGGATTGAGTGATGAAGAAGTTGCTAATGGGGTTAGCCCGTGGTCTGTGCCTTTCGGCATGTCATGGGGAGTTGAAGACTTAACTATTCCTCAGCGTTACGCAAAAGCCATTGATGCTGGCGTTGACCAGTTTGGCGGGGTCGATGATCCTTCTTATCTGCTAACCGCAGTGAATAGCGGACTAGTAACTGAGGAGCAAATCAATGCGTCTGTTAACCGTATCCTTATCCAAAAATTTGACCTAGGACTGTTTGAAGATCCTTATGTTGATGTGGATGAAGCTTTAGAACTAGTTGGCAACGACGAGTTTCAGCAATTGGGGCAGCAGGTACAGAGCAGCTCACACGTCTTATTGAAAAATGAAGCAGATCTATTGCCATTAAGTGCAGAGACCTACCCGAAAGTGTACCTGTACCAAAGTAATGCGGCCGTTGCTCAAGAGTATGGATTTGAGGTAGTTGATACCCCGGCTGAAGCCGATATCGCGATTGTACGGGTGAATACTCCGTATGAGTCTGACCCGCATTATCCGTTTGGCTCAGTTCACTACGGTCAGCTAGGTTTTGCCAATGAAGCAAGTCTGGTTCAGGATACGGATCATCTAGGTGGCAGCTACACAGGCAGCGAAGATCTCACGGCAATTCAGGCCGTGACCGATGCCGGTATACCTATGGTGTTGTCTGTTTATTTGGATCGTCCGGCGATATTGACTGAAGTTGCTCACAACGCCGATGCAATAATGGCAAACTTTGGCGCATTGGACAATGCTATGTTTGATGTCCTGACTGGTGTAGCAGAGCCGAAAGGACATTTGCCTTTTGAGTTGCCATCAAGCTGGAGTGCCGTATTAGAACAAGATGAGGATGTACCATACGACTCAATCGATCCTTTGTACGAATATGGTTTTGGCCTTAGCTATCAACAATAGCTATCAGTCATAACAAAGAAAAATCCGATGTCTGCATAGGCATCGGATTTTTATGTTTTTATTAAAACTAAAATCTGGCTACTTAATCAAACCCACTTCTTTATAGTACTTTAATGCCCCAGGATGCAGTGGTGCAGACAAGCCATCTTTCACCATTTCTTCTTTCTTCAAGTTAGCGAATGCCGGGTGAAGACGACGGAAGTCATCAAAGTTCTCAAATACCGCTTTCACCACGTTGTAAACCACTTCTTCGGATACTGAAGTTGAAGAGACAAAAGTTGCACCAACACCAAATGTTTGAACATCTTTTTCAGATCCGCGATACATACCACCAGGTACCGTAGCGACACGATAGAAACGGTTGTCAGCGATCAACTTGTCTACTTTAGCGCCTTCAACCGCGACGATATTGCTGTCACAAGAGGTGGTAGCTTCTTTAATCGCACCGCTTGGGTGACCAACGGTATAAATCATGGCGTCAATTTTGTTATCGCACAGTGCTTTAGACTGCTCTGCAGCTTTCAGCTCAGAAACCAGTTTGAAATCATCATTCGTCCAGCCGTACTCTTTCATCAGCACTTCCATGGTACCGCGCTGACCAGAGCCAGGGTTACCAATATTCACGCGCTTGCCTTTCAAGTCATCAAACGAGTTAATATTGGCATCTTTACGTGCGACGACAGTGAACGGTTCAGGGTGAACAGAAAATACCGCGCGTAGTTCTTTGAACGGGCCTGCATCCGCAAATTGGCTGGTACCATTGTAAGCATGGTGTTGCCAGTCTGACTGAGCGATACCCAAATCTAATTCGCCAGCTCGGATCGTATTGATATTGTAGATAGACCCACCAGTACTCTCAACCGAACAACGAATACCATGTTCGTCACGCGACTTATTTACGAGGCGACAAATCGCCCCACCCGTTGGATAGTAAACCCCAGTTACACCACCCGTACCAATCGTTACGAACGTACCTTCGGCAGCGACAGAGAAACTCGTACTCAGTGCAGCAAGAGAAGCCGTTATCGCGATTTGCTTAAACTTTAACATTGAACATCCTTTTTCCTTTTGTTTGTGACGGTTAAAGTATAGCAAGCGTTAATCGATTGATTATGCATGAGTTCACAGCAAATAAAATTTTCAGGCTTATTTGTATACAATTCTTTGACTAATCGAGTTAATGAAAAAGCCCCGTATCTGAACTGACCCCCAATAGTTGGACACCAATTATTGGGGGTCTTTCATGTCCAAATATAGTCGTGAGTTGAAGTGCATCTTAGCCAAGCAGTGCTTAAGTGGTGTGTCATCTCGTCTTTTAGCCAAAC
>NZ_JAKKCM010000009.1 GCF_021728395.1 Vibrio sp. J1-1
AGACGCGAATGATCTTATAGAGAAAATTGAAGAATACATCGAGTATTACAACACCAAACGGATCAAGGCAAAACTAAAAGGCCTGACTCCGATTGAATATCGAAATCAGGCCTTACAAGCCGCTTAACAGAAATGTCCAACTTTATGGGGTCACTTCATATCTTTACGGGGCTTGGTTTAATACTGCTTTTTCTTAGTGACCGCGGGGTAACCAGATTAGAAGAACCCTAGCGGATCGACACTGTAACTGATCAGAAGGTTCTTCGTATTTTGGTAATGACCTAACATCATTTTGTGCGTTTCACGTCCAATACCAGATTTCTTATAACCACCGAACGCAGCGTGAGCTGGATACGCATGGTAACAGTTAATCCAAACACGGCCTGCTTCAATGTTACGACCCATGCGATATGCGAGGTTTTGATCGCGCGTCCAAACACCAGCACCTAAGCCGTACTCAGTGTCATTGGCAATCGCAAGCGCTTCTGCTTCGTCTTTGAAAGTCGTTATAGCAATAACAGGGCCAAAGATCTCTTCTTGGAAAACGCGCATCTTGTTGTGGCCTTCCAATAGTGTTGGTTGAATGTAGTAGCCTTGCTCAAGATCACCCTCTTGTTTCGCAGCATCACCACCAAAGACGACTCGCGCCCCCTCTTGACGACCGATTTCCAAGTAGCTCAAAATCTTATCGAATTGCTCTTGCGACGCTTGCGCGCCAACCTGGGTCTCAGTATCTAACGGGTTGCCTTGCTTAATTAACTTCGCTCGTTCAGCCACTTTAGCGACAAACTTGTCATAGACTGACTCGTGAACCAACACACGCGATGGACAGGTACACACTTCACCTTGGTTAAAGAAGCCCAAAAGCGTACCCTCGATACACTTATCGACAAATTCGTCCTCGTGATCAAACACATCTGGGAAGTAGATGTTCGGTGATTTACCACCCAACTCGACGGTTGAAGGGATCAGGTTATCGGCTGCACATTTTAGAATGTGGTTACCCACTTGCGTTGAACCTGTAAATGCCAGTTTAGCAATGCGATTACTGGTTGCCAGTGCCTGTCCCGCCTCTGAACCATAGCCGTTAACGACGTTGATAACACCCGGAGGAAGCAAATCAGCAATTTTTTCCATCAGAACCAAAATAGACGTTGGCGTTTGCTCTGCAGGTTTGAGCACCACACAACAACCCGCAGCAAGTGCCGGTGCTATTTTCCACGCCGCCATCAAGATTGGGAAGTTCCAAGGAATAATCTGACCTACCACACCAATTGGTTCTGGAAAGTGGTACGCGGCTGTTGTCTCATCAATTTCAGCGGCGCTGCCTTCCTGAGCTCGAATACAACCTGCAAAGTAACGGAAATGGTCGACAACAAGTGGAATGTCTGCTGCCAGTGTTTCACGGATCGGTTTACCGTTTTCCCATGTCTCCACCAACGCTAGCTCTTCAACGTGCTGTTCAAGACGATCTGCAATTTTTAAAAGAAGATTAGAACGCTCTGCAGCGCTGGTTTTCGCCCACTTTTCTCTGATGTTGTGTGCTGCATCCAATGCTAAATTGATATCTGCTTCACCTGAGCGAGCAACTTTACAATAAGGCTTTCCGTTGACTGGCGAAATATTGTCGAAGTACTCTCCACCTACCGGTTTCACCCACTCTCCACCGATAAAGTTGTCATAATGTGACTTGAAGTTCACGATGGCATTTTCACTACCTGGCTGTGCGTAAATCATAACTCTTCCTTTTGTTTCTCGTTCAGTTAGTGTTTGAAACACTTTGTTTTTTTGACAGTGTCATAGGTCACTGTTAACAAAGAGTAATACGCAAGTCACAGGCCAAGTAAGACAGACTTGTTGCTAATTAAATGTAACACTATGATTACCAAGCGATAACAATTTAAGTGAGTGTTGTTTGAATAGATGTATGGTGTGAACACCAGTGTTCAAGTGTTGCAAAATGGCACATGCTCACTGTGACAAAATGGTACAGTCATGGAACTTCAACATATTACCGATAACAACTGGCTCTCGACCTCTTGGCTCAGAAGCGAGCAAGCGGGTTTAAAACAGCGTCGACTACCAGAAGATGTCCGTGTCAACTCGGCGACACTTAAGGACAGACGTCACCAATTGAATTTTCTGCTGGATGCAGTAAAACAATTTGCGCT
Organism: Vibrio sp. J1-1; assembly: GCF_021728395.1. GTDB lineage: Bacteria > Pseudomonadota > Gammaproteobacteria > Enterobacterales > Vibrionaceae > Vibrio. The sequence goes on from NZ_JAKKCM010000009.1 coordinate 2,172, forward strand.
TCCCCTGTTTAACCAAATGTATGCTCACAGTAATAGTCGATTGATTCTGACTGATGCGGATGGGGTGATTATTGGCAGCTGGGGTAAGCCAAGGTTTAGAGAGAAACTTACAGAAATCGCGCTTAGTTCAGGAGCATGTTGGCAAGAAAAACTCAAAGGAACTAACGCCATCGGCACTGCACTGATTGAGGCCAAACCAGTCTCGGTAATTGGCGATCAACACTTTATTCAGCAACATCGTTTCATCAGTTGCTCTGCGAATCCTATATTCGACCACCTAGGCAGGCTCCTAGGGGTCTTGGACATTACGAGTGAGCAGGAAAAGCATGATCTGTCCACTCAAGTGTTAGTGCAGAATATGGTTCAGCTGGTCGAAAACCAGATGTTAAATCAGATCCCAAGTGGTCATATTAGAGTCGATTTAGCGTGCGATAAAAATCTATTAAACAGCGGCTGGCAAGGCATTATTATCGCCAACGAAGCAGGTGAAATTTTGGCACATAACCAAGTCGCATCGCAGTTACTCGATCGCAGCACGGTGGTAGGTCAATCATTAGAAGAAATTTTAGCTCATCAGAGTTCAGACCAACCTATCGTATTCAGAACGGAACCGCTCTCAAAAACAAAAATCCAGTCCCGATCCATCACTGCCTCTAATGATCTTCATTATGGCGACTCTAAAGTTGAACACTGTTGGCAACAAGCGAACCGAGTCATCGACAAAGACATTAGCTTGCTGATATTGGGCGAAACAGGTGTGGGTAAAAACGAGTTTGTAAAGGCTCTGCATAAAAATAGCCAGAGAAAAGGCGGCCCACTAGTAGCAGTCAACTGTGGTGCCTTGCCGAAAGACCTCATTGAGTCTGAACTGTTTGGCTATGTAGCGGGCGCCTTTACCGGAGCAAACAGCAAAGGCTATCAGGGTAAGATCCGTCAAGCGCATAAAGGCACTCTATTTCTCGATGAGATTGCTGACCTCCCCCTTGCTGCACAAAGCCGTCTGTTGCATGTTCTGCAAGACAAAACCGTACTTCCTGTTGGTTCCAATCAAAGCGTCCAGGTGGATTTACAAATTATTGCAGCAACCCATAAAGATCTCGAAGCATTGGTTGAACAAGGCGAGTTCCGACAAGACTTATATTACCGCCTGAACGGGTTAATCATCGAACTACCTCGTTTGGAAGAACGAGACGATAAGCAGAAGCTGATCGAGAGTCTTCACCGTCGTCATGCCGAACCAAATCAACAATTATGCCCTCACCTGTTATCTCTGTTGCTCTCTTATTCGTGGCCGGGCAACCTGCGAGAACTCGATAGCCTCATCAAAGTTTCTGCGCTAATGGCACAAGGTGAAGCGATGTTAGAGCTTGCTCATGTCCCAACTCATCTATCCAAAAAGCTCAGTCACAAACAAGAAAGCGCAAGTGCAGAACCCAGCACGGATATGCGAGCGACAGTAGAAGAAAAACTTGTGAAAACTTACCAAGCCAATCAAGGTAACATTAGTAAGACATCTCGTATGCTTGGTGTGAGCCGGAATACGATTTATCGGAAGCTGAAGAGTATGGGAATGATTAAATAAACAATCATCGTTATTGGTGGTTATGAAGGCGTTTAGAAGAGCACCCGCGATGGGCGCTCTTCCTTTTATAGTCTGGCGTTACAATCCACCAGCTTGTTGTGCCTGTTTGACCAATGCCTGACGTTGAGTTTCCTTTTCAGATACCACTTCCGTGTTCTTTTGTATATCCTGCTTCAACTTCGCAGGGTTGAAAACAAAGTACTTGTTAAGAGTCATCATTAGAACCTCAATTAATTGTATTTACCGCCTTATAACTCAAAATAAATCGTGCCAGTGAAAACGGTTTCCTCTGGTGACTTATTGTTGATATCGAAGATAAGGTGTTTCTAAAAGTTGGACATCCTCCATTTACGAGGATATTTCAGGCGTAGTTCAAGGGCTTACCTAATACTCTTTTCAGCATAAACGCCCCTGTGAGACGTTACGCAAGAACAGTTTTTATTACGTTTCTAAAAACAACCTATTGTCCCAAAAAGAAAAAATACATCTTCGCGCTAACGCGAAAAGGATGAGACGTAGCAAACAATGTGGTGTAGTTTTGGCCTGAGTTCGTCCTCAGATCAGCACAAATTTTGTCTACAGGTTCAACATTCCACCTTTTTTGAGAAATATTTAGCTGTTTTTTAGGCGCCAAACCAAAGAAATGGAGACAATCATTATGAAGTGAGACATCACTATTGTCTCTCCCCTTTAAACTTTGGGAGGCGTTATGAAAAGTAACAAGCTAGGTCATGTAATGTCATTCAGCAGAATGTTTTCTTTTATTGCGTTTCTGACCGCCACGTTTGCCTGGATTCTGAGCATGTACGCGCTCTTTACCGTTTCCGCCGCGGCTCTTATCGTCAGCGCAATCCTCTACTTGAAAGACAAGATTGCACACCCTAAAACTCACTCCAAAGGCAAAAGTGCCTGAAAACTCTGCCCTTGGTTTTTCCAACACAAAATGGATGCCACTTGGGCATCCATTTAGATTGTGTCGGTGTACTTAAAACGTATTAAACGTCGTAAGTTGTTGACGCTGTGTTGCCGCCTGTACCTGTCCAGTTAGTGTGGAAGAATTCACCACGCTCACGATCGATACGCTCATAAGTGTGAGCACCGAAGTAGTCACGTTGAGCTTGAAGTAGGTTAGCCGGCAGACGTGCTGTTGTGTAACCGTCTAGGAAAGTAAGCGCAGAAGTCGTACATGGCATTGGGATACCTGCTTCTAGAGACTTAGCTGCTACTTTACGCCATGCGACTATGCTGTTTTGTAGGATGCCTTTGAAGTAATCATCAGAACCTAGGAATGCTAGATCTGGGTTCGCTTCGTACGCATCACGGATGTTGCCTAGGAATGCAGAGCGGATGATACAACCACCACGCCACATTAGCGCAACGTTACCGTAGTTTAGGTCCCAGCCGTTCTCGTTAGACGCTTCGCGCATCAGCATAAAGCCTTGAGCGTAAGAGATGATCTTAGACGCTAGAAGAGCTTGACGCAGTGCATCAACCCATTCTTGCTTGTCGCCTTCAACTGGAGTGATTGTTTTACCGAACAGTTTTTCCGCTTCAACACGTTGCTCTTTCAGTGCAGACAGACAACGAGAGAATACAGATTCAGAGATTAGCGTTAGAGGAATGCCTAGGTCTAGCGCGTTGATACCAGTCCATTTACCAGTACCTTTTTGGCCAGCAGTGTCTAGGATCTTCTCTACTAGTGCTTCACCGTCTTCATCTTTGTAGCCAAGGATGTCAGCCGTGATTTCAACTAGGTAGCTGTCTAGCTCAGTTTTGTTCCAGTCAGCGAATACTGCTTGCATCTCGTCTGCAGACATACCAAGGCCGTCTTTCATGAACTGGTAAGCTTCCGTGATCAGCTGCATGTCGCCGTATTCGATGCCGTTGTGAACCATCTTAACGAAGTGACCTGCACCGTCGTTACCAACCCAATCACAACAAGGCTCGCCCGCGTCAGTTTTTGCTGAGATACCTTGGAAGATAGGCTTAACCGCTTCCCAAGCTTCAGCTGCGCCGCCAGGCATGATAGATGGACCAAAACGTGCACCTTCTTCACCACCAGACACACCAGTACCGATGAAGTGGATGCCTTTCTCACGTAGTGCTGCAACGCGACGGTTTGTATCTGGGTAGTTCGTGTTACCACCGTCGATGATGATGTCGCCTTTGTCTAGTAGAGGCACTAGAGCGTCGATGAACTTGTCTACCACGTCACCCGCGCGAACCATTAGCATCACTTTACGTGGCGTCTCTAGCTTTTCTACTAGCTCTTCAAGAGAGTATGCGCCAACGATGTTCGTGCCTTTTGCAGGGCCTTCTAGGAACTCGTCTACTTTTGCAGCCGTACGGTTGTGAGCCACAACTTTAAAGCCGTGGTCGTTCATGTTTAGGATAAGGTTCTGGCCCATTACTGCTAGGCCAATTACACCGATATCACCTTTCATTATTTCTCTCCAATTTTCTCTAATGGACGAGCGACCGTACTAGACGATTTTCGCCGCTGCATCTAAATCTAAGTACCACTCCGTTTCACCAGCTTTAGACTGGATTTTTGCTGCTGGGTAAGGCAGCTCGCTTGCCGGAGTGGTGTGAATTTCGTGAACGATTTCAACTTTACCTGAGCCTAGCACTAGGTAGCTGATTCGTTTTGCTGCTTCGAGCACTTTCGCGGTTTTAGACACACGAAGTTGACCAGACTCTGGATGAGATGCAACCAGAGATAAGTTCTCGTCTGCGTAGTTAGTCTGACCTGGGAACAAAGAAGCCGTGTGACCATCCGCACCAACGCCTAGCAGAATCCAGTCAAATACTGGAGTGCCGTTTTCACATGGGATAACGTCGGCCATCTCTTTTGCAAAACGTTCTGCTTCGCCCTGTGGGTCGTTTTCACCAAGAATGCGGTGGATGTTTTCCGCTGGAATGTTCACTTGGCTGAACAGCAATGCGTTTGCTTCGCCGTAGTTGCTCTCTGCATCATCTGGTGCGACACAGCGCTCGTCACCCCACCAAAAGTGAAGGTTTTGCCATTGAATTGACTCTGCGTACGCGGCGCTTGCTAGAAGCTTAAACAACATTTTTGGTGTGCTACCACCAGATAGTGAGATATGAACAGGTCGCCCTTGTTCGCTCAGCGCTTTCATGTCGTTGGCTAAGCTTTCCACAACCTGCTGTGCTGTGTTGAAGATCTTATGGTTGATCATAGTTCGCAGTAGTCCGTATCTGTTAAGTTTTTACAAGGGAAACGCCATGCGCGGTTGTCGCGTTGCAGCAAATCGTCTGCTTCTTTTGGTCCCCAAGTACCACACGCGTAACCAAACAGCGATTGTGGATCTTGCTTGAAGTCCAGAATTGGTTGCACGTACTGCCAGCACGCTTCAACCGCATCGCTACGTGCGAATAGTGTCGCGTCGCCGTTTAGTGAGTCAAGCAGCAGACGCTCGTAAGCGGTCAGCATTTGCGTTTCTTCTAGAGAAGTGTAGTGGAAGTTCATCTTCACTTCTTTGGCTTTAAAACCTGCACCTGGTTCTTTCAAACCAAAGCTCATCTGGATGCCTTCGTCTGGCTGAATTCGGATGATCAGTTTGTTTTCTGGTGCATTTTGGCCAAACACTGGGTGTGGTGTTGCTTTAAAGTGGATAACCACTTCTGTTACGCGTGTCGGCAGGCGTTTACCTGTACGTACGTAGAAAGGCACACCGTTCCAGCGCCAGTTGTTGATGTAGGCTTTCAGGCCGATGTAAGTCTCGGTACGGGAGTCATCCGCCACACCGCTTTCTTCACGGTAACCTGGTAGGTGTTGACCACGAACGTCAGAAGCCGTGTACTGACCTAACACTAGGTCGCTGCGTAGCGCTTGTTCGTCCAATGGTTTCAGACACTGAAGAACCTTAACCACTTCATCACGCATTGAATCCGCGTTGATTTGCGCTGGTGGCTCCATGCCAACCATTGCCAATACTTGAAGTAGGTGGTTTTGGAACATGTCGCGTACTGCGCCAGAGTTATCGTAGTAACCGCCACGCTCTTCTACACCAAGGAACTCCGCACCTGTGATTTCAACGTAATCAATGAAGTTACGGTTCCATAGCGGTTCAAACATCGCGTTTGAGAAACGGAACACCAACAGGTTTTGAACCGTTTCTTTACCCAAGTAGTGGTCAATACGGTAGATCTGGTGCTCTTGGAAATGCTCGTGGATTTCTTGGTCCAGTTTGCGCGCAGATTCAAGATCGTAACCGAAAGGCTTTTCAATGATCAGACGTTTCCAACCATCTTCTTCGTTGTTCAGTCCGTGCGCTGCAAGACTTGCCGGGATCACGCTGTATAAGCTTGGAGGGGTCGCTAGATAGAAAAGCGTATTACGCTGCTCTAGCTGGTATTCGTCGGCTAGCTGATCTAAACGAGTCACCAACTTGCCGTAATCTTGGGTGTCAGAGGTATTGATTGCTTGGTAGTGCAGATGGTTAATAAATGCATTAAGCGTTTCTGGCTCTGTTTTTTCCATCTCCTGAAGCGATTTCTTCAGCTTCTCACGATAAGATTCATCACTGTATTCAGTTCGACTTACGCCCAGAATCGTAAAGTTATCTGGAAGCTGCTTATTCGCATAAAGGTGGTATAAAGCAGGAATTAACTTACGGTATGTAAGGTCGCCTGAAGCACCAAAAATCACGATGCTGCTGTTTTCTGGTATTACCATCATCTTTCCCTTAAAAACGAGGTACTTATTGTGTGCCAGGATATGGCTAAAAGAATGAGCCTATCCTATCAACGGCACTTCAAAATAGAAAATTGCTCTTACCTATTACGTTGATAGGCAAGTCTACTTAGGCCCAAAGAACCTCAATAAGTCATGCTCATTAACCACATCAAAGCACGACTTGTTGAGGTCATTTAGGTCAAGGAGCCCTCCCGTTACATAGGTCAAGGAGAGTCCGACACGGTGCAGTATTGTCTACGACAATTTGATTTACATCAACACTTGCCAGTGCAAACGTTTAAATAAGTTGCAGAAAAACAATTAACTTATTGTATTTTATATATAAAAAAACTTAATTCAGATCTGCTTACAATTTGAGTTAAAACTCTACATTGAATGAAAAACATTCATTTAGTAATCAAACCAATAATAACAATATGCCTAACACAGGTAATTTTCATTCAACATTATTGATAATCATTCTCAATGAGAGATAATAACGTACATGTCTACACTCAACGAGAACGTAATGAACTCTGGCACACCCCGTACGCACCCCATTAATCGCATTCAGAATGTGCTTGATTACATACATAATAATCTGGAGTTACCGCTCAATGTCGACAACATCTCGCAACAAAGCTGTTGGTCACGCTGGCAGCTACAACGTGTGTTTCAGCAACATACTGGCATGTCGGTAGCTCATTACGTTAGAGAACTAAAGTTAAGCTTTGCAGCCGAACGACTGATAAACAGTGCCGAACGCTCACTGGATATAGCAATTGAACTCGGCTTTACATCGGAAAATGCCTTCAGCCGAGCTTTCAAACAAATGTTTTCGCTGAGTCCAAGGGAATATCGCCAGAAGCGGCAATTGTATGGCGTAAGGCAACCTTTCGTCTTGCTGCCGGTATCTGAGGCTTCAAAGTTAAGTGCGCGTTTCGCTGACGTCAAAATTGAAACAAAACCGGCGTTTAGCCTCAAAGGCGTTCACCATCCCATCAATGGTTTATTCTCCTCCGAGCCCGATTTTCAATCGACAGTGCCGAGACTCTGGACAAGACTTGGGTCTATTGAGAAGAGCCTAGATCAACGCGCTTATCTAGGTGTCATCGATGTAGCCAACGCTCATGCAGGTAACTCTCAACTTGAGTATTGGGCGGGTTACCAATTAGAAACAGAAGCATCATCGACATCCAGTAATGATGCTCTCACTCAACTGGAAACGTTGTTGGTTCCGCAACAAAGCTACGCGGTCATCACCCACTCTGGCAGAATCTCCAAACTAGCTGAGACTCTGGAATGGTTTATCCTACATTGGCTGCCCAACTCTAACTATCGTAGTCTCGACGGTTACGAGCTGGAAATTTATCCTCAAGATTATCAACCCGAGAGTGAGAATGCTCAGATGCAATACTGGCTCCCGGTAAAATCGATAAGCTCAAAATGAATCCGCCCTAAAACTTGTATCTTCAAAGCTATATTTGCACCAAATTGTTAACTTTTCGCATTCCCCACTCTATAAAATACAAATAGCAATCATTATCAAATAATAACTAAGTAGTGGAACTCATATGAAAAGCTCCGTTAGATTTCAACGCTCAGTACTTGCTGCCGTTGTTTCTGCATTTGTCTCAGGGTCAGTCATTGCCGATGAAGACCAATCTCAATACGAAACCATCACTGTACTTGGTGAAACCTATCGAAACACAGCAACAAAATCGGCGCTCGATCCAGAAGAAACGCCCCAGGCGATTACTGTTCTAACTAAAGAAGAGATGGATTTACGTGGTGTCAGTACCGTGGGTGAGGCGTTACGCTATGCTTCGGGCGTAAATACGGAATTACGCGGTGGTGCCGTCTCCCGTCTCGATCTGTTTAATATTCGTGGTTTCATCAACTACACCAACTTTTATGATGGCCTGCCACTGCTGTACAACGGCTGGAATCTTCAGCCACAAATTGATGCGGTTGCCTTAGAGCAGATAGAGGTGTTCAAAGGACCTACATCAGTACTGTACGGAAACATCCCACCAGGTGGCATGGTGAATATCATTGCTAAAACACCACAATCAGAACCTGCGAATAAAATCGCCATCAGCACTGGTTCGAATCATCTGAAAGAGTTGAATGTCGATACAACTGGTCAGTTGGGCGATTCTAACCTGGATTACCGCCTAGTTGGTCTGGCGAAACAACGCGACGGACAGGCTGATACTTCAGAGGATGAACGTTATGTATTTGCACCTTCAGTTAATTGGCAAGCGACGGAAGATACGCTTGTAAACGTGAATGTGTATTACCAAAATGATCCGTCGGCTGGCATCTATACCACCGTTCCAGCATCGGGTTCTGCGTCAAATAATCCGTTGGGTTCAATGTCTCCGAATACGTATTTAGGCGATGAGAACTGGAACACATATGAGCGTGAAGTGCTGATGGTGGGATACAAAATTCAACATGATTTCAATCGTAACTGGCAATTTTTGCAAAACGCCCGCTACATGAATGCAGACGCCTACCAAGAAAATACCTATAACAGTGCCCTAGCTGATGACAACCGTACCATTGGGCGTAACGCTTACCTCACAGACGAAGAATCAATGTCATTTGTTATCGACAACCAATTGTCTGGTTTTATCAAAACAGGTAATTGGGAGCACAACCTACTGCTTGGATTAGACTATCAATACCTAGAATCTGATGTGAGATATAAAGACACGCTCGATTACTCGCTGGCACAGGACATTTTTAATCCAGACCACAACCAAATTGATAAAAACTCTCTTAATTTCCAATATCAACAAGATCTTGATATCAAAACCAAACAGATCGGTGTCTATTTCCAGAACCAAGTACGCTACGACAAACTGGTGATGATTGCGGGCCTACGTTGGGATAAATACGAGTCAGACACCGATACCGTCAGTGACTACCTTGGCTCGGTATCCAACAGTAAAGAAGAGCTGGATGACACCAATGTTTCGTTCCGTGTTGGCGGATTATACGAACTGGATTTCGGTGTATCACCTTATCTCACCTACTCCGAAAGTTTCGAACCTATTGCTGGAGCCGATGCAAATGGCAACGCATTTGAGCCATCAACGGGGCATCAGTGGGAACTTGGCTTTAAATACGCGCCCTGGGAAAGTAATGTCTCAGGCAACTTAGCACTATTTCATATCACCAAGAAAAACACTATCTTGACCGATCCGAATAACCCTTACGCGCCAAATTATCAGGCAGGCGAAGTGGTCTCCCAAGGTGCAGAGTTAGAAACAAAATGGCAGGCAACGCCACAAGCAGACTTGACGCTTAATTACACCTACATTGACATGGAGATCACTGAAGACAGCTATTACAACCAAGAAGGTAAAAGTCCGGTCTGGGTTCCGGAACAAATGGCATCGTTGTGGGCGAACTACTACTTTGAAGGCGTACTGACTGGGCTTCAAACCAGCGCAGGAGTTCGTTACGTAGGTGAGTCGAAAATGGATGCACAGAATAGTGAAAAAGTCCCTGACTATACATTGGTCGATGCATCGGCAAGCTATGACTTTTCTTCCGTATCCAAATCACTCGAGGGTGCATCGGTCACACTATCAGCATCGAATCTGTTTGATAAAGAGTACTACTCTTGCTATGACAAAAGTAACTGCTGGTTTGGCGCAGAACGCTCTGTCGAAGCGAAGTTAGAGTATAACTTTTAATTAGCCGACAATGTTTCGACTGAAAGTAACAAAAAACGGTGGCCTTCAACGCCACCGTTTTCAGAGCTCTAACTGGTCTGATAAAGTTACCTTGTCACTTTCTTATAGCAGCGTTCAGGGCGTCCGACCGTGCCATAACTTAAATCCGCTTCTAATTCACCAGAGCTAATTAAGTATTCCAAATATCGTCTTGCAGTGGTTCGGCTCGCTCCGATCTTTTCTCCGGCCTCATCCGCAGTGAGCATTTCTCCGCCCGGGAACAGGTCTCGGATTTTATCCAGTGTTACACTATCAATCCCTTTCGGCAGACGCTTTGCTCCTGTGTCAGCAATACTGTTCGATTGAAACATCTTATCGACCAGATTCTGATCCAGGCTACCTGCGACATCAAATCGCTCACGCTGCGAAAGGTACTTTTTCAGTGCTACTTCTAACCTCGGAAACATGATCGGTTTTAGCAGATAGTCGACGACACCACCACGCATAGCTGTTTGCAGTGTATCGACGTCTCTTGCAGCGGTAATCAAAATCACGTCGCAAGTTTGATTTTTAGCTCGCAACGTGTTGAGGATCTCCAGCCCCGTCCCATCTGGAAGGTAAACATCCATCAGCAATAAATCGGGTTTGAGTATCTCCAGTTGCATTTCTGCTTCCATTCGCGTTGTCGCTATGCCCACCACCTCTAAGCCAGGCAATTGGCTTAGGTATTTGTGGTGGAGTTCTGCAATAGCGAGATCATCTTCGATGATCATTACACGCGTCGCCGTCTTCATATTTGTTCTTCCTTAGGCAAATACACGGTTATTCTCGTTCCATATTGCGTATTCGGCAGCATCTCAACATGACCGTGATAGCGTGTGGCGAGTTGATTGACCAAGTGCAACCCCACACCCCGATTATGGAGCGCTTTTGTTGAAATGCCCTTTTTGAAAAGTGTTTGTGGTTCAATGTTGTCTGGCAGCCCACACCCCTGATCGCTGACTTCCATGATCACTTCGTTACCGTAGTCACTCAGCGATACCTCAATATCTCGGCGTTCAATTGCGACCGTAGATTCGTCACAAATCGCCGATAATGTTGCATCAAAAGCGTTGTCAATTAAGTTACCCAAAATGGTCACCATATCCTCTGCGTTCAACCATTCAGGGAGTGGCTCTAGCCGGCTGCCTTCTTCCACAACGAGATTTAAACCGAGCTCACGAGCACGCTCTGTTTTTCCCAATAACATACCAGCAATCAGAGGGTCTTTTATTGTGTCGCGTAAAAACTCGATCATCGCTTGATAATGCGCGGTTTCTTGCCCTATCAGTTTTTGCACGGCGTCAAGCTCCCCCATCTGGACAAGCCCGCTAATGGTGTTGAGCTTATTTCTGTGCTCATGCGTTTGCGAACGTAACAGTTCCGAGTATTCCTTGGTCTGAGATAACTGCTCTGTTAGCTCACTGATTTCGTCACGTAATCGAAAACTGGATACCGCACCTACCACTTTTCCGTCAACGTATATTGGGGAGCGATTGGCAATTAAGCGTTTGTGATTGAGGTAAATTTCAATGTCGTGATCTTCTTGACCCGTTTCAAGCACGGTATATAAATCACTATCACGTAATGTGTCTGTTAACGGTTTATTAAGTGCCGTTTCTCTATCTATCCCTAATATCTGACACGCGCTGCGGTTTATCGAACGCAGGATGCCTTGAGAGTCAATGCTTAAAATCCCTTCTTTTATGGTTCCCATTGTGACTTCGAGTTCACCATACAAACGGCCAATTTCTTCAGGTTCAAAACCCAGAATGGCACGTTGAAACTTTCTTGAGGCATAGTTAGAAACCACGGCATTTGCGATAACCACGATAATTACCATCAGGATTAAGAAAGTTAAGAAAGGCTCGATGCGATCTTGTAACCGCTCGAGCAAATAACCTACCGACACGACCCCAATTACTTGGCCTTCATCATCAATTATCGCGGCTTTGCCTCGAATCGAGTAACCTAATGAACCTTTTGCCGTAGATATATATGACTTGCCCTCGTCAAGCGCTCGTTGGTTATCACCACCTTTCATTGGCTTCCCTACCCGCTCATCAATAGGGTGGATCACACGTATCCCTTGACGGTCGCCAATGACAATAAATGCCGCACCGATAGCTTGAGTCAGCTCGCGAAAACGATCTTGATAAGGCTCTGGATCATCACTCTCAATGATTTCACGCACGATCTCGGAGTTTGCTAAAAATTGGGCGACACCGAGTGCTTTCTCACCCATTTCTTGCTCTTGGTTTACTTTTAGGTACGTGACCCCTGCAGCGACAAGCAGCAGCAACTCAATGAGACCAGAAAGTGTCATAATAATGAGCATTCGTTTACGAAAGCTAATGGTGCTCCAACTCACTATTCACTCCTCATCAACACCTTCCAAGCCACATAAGTTAACATTGAGTTAACAGTCAGACTGTTCTCAGATAGCAAATCTGTGAACAACACAAACAAACAGCAAAGTTTGTGGTCAAATAATGGTCGACATAAAAGAGTTGAGGGCAATCACTCACCCCAAAATGGTCAACCACTTTATACCAAACAGCACACATTGTACTCACTCTAAAACATGACTTTGATCACATCAATTTAGGCGATTTTTAAAGCGACGCCCTACTTTAAAGCGTATAATTTTTAGTCAGGAAGGCCGAACAGAGCCTCTCACTAATAAAGCAGTGAAACCGGAAGTCTATAAAGAGCTCAACATAATTGTCAGTAAATTCGAAAAAAATTATTAAAAGAAATACTGCGATATGACAAATAGTTAGGACACCCTCTGATAACTAAAAAACGATAAACAGAGGTGTATTTATAGTTAGAAGGAACACTAAATAATGGAACGTGATAACTTTGGAATTTGTCTTAATAAGGCGATGCTGTCAGAAAATATGTCTTCAACTTTCACGCATGTTCGTGCTTACGAAAAAAATGAAGGTAGCGCTTCAGAACTTAAAGTTCTGCTGTCATTCCCTCAAATGAGTGGTAAGGATCTATTGAATACAATTTGTGGCTCTCGCCATTTAGAGTGGAGAGCCGAGTTCCACTGCCCTTACCAAAAATAAAGTTGTGCTAAGGCGTCTGGCGATAAGCATTAACCGGACGTCTTTGTAGCCCGACTTTCTCGTTTCAACCACTTAACAACAAACCATTATTCCTCTATATTAGAGCTAATACTCTACAACAAAGCAGCCACTATGAAACAAACTGGAAAGTTTTGGGTACTTGCTCTCATCAGTAGCTCTATTTCCATTCCCTGTCATTCCACTCCTATAACGTTAGACAGTGCATGGCAAATGCTGTTAGAAAACAACTACTCTCTGAAAGCGCAACGTTCTAATGTGGAAAGTTATCAGTATCAAGAGGAAGCAACAGGCAATCTTAATCTGCCACAAATTTCTCTCGGTGCAAACTATACGCGTTTGGATACTGACGTGACCCTATCCGGAAAACAGATCTTTGACAGCACAGGGGCAGAACTTGTGGTTCCTCCAGTCTTTCAAAACCTATTAGGCTCGTTAGCAAACACCACTTCGACCATTACCGAGCGTGACATTTTTTCCTCTTCTATTCGCGCAATCTGGCCTATATTTACGGGCGGTCGTATCTCAGCCGCACAGACCGCGGCAGAAGGAAAAACCGACGAAGCGAAAAGCCAACTGGCGATGGAACAACAAGCTCGATTTGAAGATCTATCGAAATACTATTTTTCTGTCGTGCTCGCAAAAGAAGTTCTCGCCACGCGTCAGGCGGTAGAACAAGGCTTGAGAAAACACCGGGATTTCGCGATTAAGCTGGAAGAACAAGGACAAATCGCTCGTGTGGAACGTTTGCAAGCGGAAGCCTCACTCGACAAAGCTTCGGTAGAAACGCGCAAAGCAGTAAGTGATCTAACCATTGCCGAGGCGGCGCTGGGCAAACTACTCACACAGGAACAGTCTGTTGAGCCAGCCGAGACCTTATTCATTAACCAAAACCTCCCACCGCTAACTGCATTTATTGATCAAACGTTACTTACCTACCCGGGCTTAGATCTGCTCGATGCTAAAGACAAACAAGCACGAAGTTTAATTAAAGCGGAACAAGGAAAGTATTATCCGGAAGTCTATTTATACGGTGATTACACCTTATACGAAGACGATTCCCTTGCCAGCCAACTCAAGCCAGATTGGTTAGTCGGCGTTGGTGTAAGTGTCCCATTGATTGAATCCACAGGCCGAAGTGAAAAAACCAAAGCCGCTCAAAGCATGGTTTCGCGAGTTGATGCGTTAAAGTCTCAGGCGAAACAAGACTTATCGCTGTTGGTTCAGAAAACCTATCTGGAAGCACAGCAAGCGATTGATGAAGTGCAAGGGCTGGAATCGAGTATCGCGCTTGCAAACGAAAATCTGCTTCTACGGGAAAAAGCGTTTACCCAAGGCCTGTCTTCTTCTCTCGATGTGGTTGATGCACAGCTCTATGTCGCCAATATAGAAACTCAACGTTCGGCAGCAAGATTCCGCTATCTTATCTCTTTGACCAAGTTACTGGCATTAAGTAGCGAAATTGACAGTTTCCAACATTATCAAAACACCGCCTATACCCCTGTTTCAACTTATCAAGAGATTAGATAAACCATGGCAGCAAAATCATTAAAACCCGTTTTATTATCACTGTGTGCTTTAGGTGTTGCCTCATGGGTTGGTTTTCAGTTTTATCAGGCGTATCAGCCAAAACCCATTCGCCTACAAGGTATGATCGAAGCGCAGCAGTACAGTATTTCTTCAAAGGTGCCCGGCCGTATTGATCAAGTTATGGTACGTAAAGGGGATGACGTAGAAAAAGGCCAGCTTATTTTCACGCTTCATAGCCCAGAAATAGCAGCAAAATTAGAACAAGCCAAAGCGGGAGAAAAAGCGGCAGATGCCCTGGCGCAAGAAGCAGAAAAAGGGGCTCGCGAACAGCAAATCCAAGCGGCAAAAGATCAATGGTTAAAAGCTCAAGCTGCGGCGAATCTAATGGAGAAGACGTATAACCGAGTCAATAATCTGTACAAAGACGGGGTCGTTGCTGAGCAAAAACGTGATGAAGCGTTAACGCAATGGCAGGCAGCTAAATACACAGAAAGTGCGGCTTTCCAAATGTACGAAATGGCGAAGGAAGGTGCACGCAGTGAAACCAAAGTCGCTGCGGCAGAAAAAGCGCGCATGGCGTCTGGTGCGGTTGCTGAGGTGGAAGCTTACGCGAAAGACACGCAAATTCACAGCTGGTTTAAAGGCGAAGTTTCTCAAGTTCTACTGCAAAGTGGCGAGCTTGCACCACAAGGGTTTCCTGTCGTTACGGTTATAGATACGCAAGACGCGTGGGCAACGCTTAATGTACGTGAAGATCTTTTGCAGTACTTCAGCGAAGACTCAACGTTTCTTGCCTACTTACCCGCTTTGGATAAGAAAGTAGAATTTAAAGTGACGCATGTTGCGGTAATGGGTGACTTCGCCACGTGGCGCGCAACAGACTCTGCTCAAGGATTTGATTTACGTACTTTCGAAGTCGAAGCGAGACCAGTTCAGCAAGAGCCTAATTTGCGCATGGGCATGAGTGTTGTGGTTGAACTCTGAATGAATACATCTGAACATTGGCAACTACGGTTTACGCTATGACGATAGAGATTTCACAACGGCATATATTACGGCGCGATAAGTGGTTATTTTCTTGCCTCACTTGGGTTCCTATTTTACTCGCGTTGACCATTTGGGGAGTCTTCTCTGCTGGCATTGCACGCGATTTGCCCATCGGTATCGTGGACATGCAGCACTCTCAACTTTCACGCAAATTAATCCAGTCCTTCGATGCCTCTCCAACTTTGTCCGTGGATTACCATTACGTCAGTGCGACCGAGGCAAAAAATGCCATGATTGAAGGTGACATTTACGCTTACGCGGTCATTCCTCCTCAATTCGATCAAGACATTTTGCAGCATCGTCAGCCCCAGCTATCGGTGTTTTTTAACAGCCAATATATTCTGGTTGCGAAGTTAATTAATTCCGCGGTTGCACAAGCGCAAGGCCATTTTGATGCTCAGTTGCAAACCATGGGCAACCTTGCGAAAGGCGATACCACAGCAATTTCTGCTATCGGGCAGGCTGTGCCTGTTTCTACCCAAATTACGGCACTTTTTAATCGTAATACCAATTACGCTCAGTTTCTGGTGACGGCGATCGTGCCCGCTATTTGGCAGATTTGTATCGTGGTCAGTACGATTTTAATTCTTGGCGCTCATTTTCGTATTTATGGCGACAAAAGTGGGTTTCAGTTTCTGGGCGAAAAACCCTTCTTAAGACTGGCTTCTATTCTAGGCTCTTACATCCCCGTGTTTATGGTGCAAGGTGTACTGTTTATCTACTGGTTTTACGTTTTGCTGGGCTGGCCAATGGAAGGCAGTATAATTGTTGTATTACTGGCGCAACTGGTGACTGTTATCGCCTGTATTATTATGGGTGCACTGTTTTTCTTTCTGTCTATGGATCCTGCTCGCGCGATGAGTTTCGCAGGTGCGTTTACTGCGCCAAGTTTTGCCTTTATGGGGATCACTTTTCCGGTGACAGACATGAATACGCTCGCGACGGCCTGGCGCTCCTTATTACCAATCAGTCATTACATTGAAGTTCAAGTGAGCCAGGCAAGCTACGGCGTGCCAGCCGCTCAATCACTGAACTCACTATGGACAATGGTCGGCTACGCAGTGCCTTTGCTTGTAACCGCTGCGTTGATTAACAAGCACCGAAATACAGCACGCCTTAACCATAATCAGGAGGTCATATGACACTCTGGCAACTGATTAAAGCGGAAATCCGCTCGGTATTGACCAACCCTGTAGTGACACTGACCGTTTTTGGTGGCGTGGTATTTTACTCATTCCTCTACCCTCTGCCCTACACACAGCAAACCCCTCGTGAGCAGCCGATTGCCGTCGTTAATCTGGATGGAAGCCAGACCAGTCTGAAATTAGAGCGTATGGTTGATGCAACACCTCAGGTAAAAATTGTATCTAGGTTACATACCATCGAAGACGCCAAACAAGCCTTTTTGAGCCGCGACATCACTGGTTTTTTAGTGATTCCTGAGCACTTCTATAGAGATTTGATGCTAGGTAAAAGCCCTACTCTAGCCTATGCTGCCGACGCGTCTTACTTTTTGGTGTATGGCACAGTCGTAGAAGGTCTAGCACAGGCTGGTGGGACGCTAGGCGCGCAGGTAAAAGTCAGTAAGCTGGTGATTGAAGGTGTACCTTTGAGTATGGCCAGCCATAACTACTCGGCGATAAAACTCAATATGAAACCGACCTTTAACCCCACCATGGGTTATATCGAGTACGTGGTACCTGCGGTATTCGTTCTGATTCTACAACAAACATTAATCATGGCGGTTGGGTTACAAACAGGATCACAGCGTCATGGACGAGGTTACTGGTCACAAGTATCGACCACTTCATTACTACTGGTGCGGACGCTTATCTTTGTCGCGATTTATTTTCTGCTAAGTGCGTATTATTTTGGCGCTAGCTTTGAACGGTTAAGCGTTAATCACATCGCTCAGGCGACTGAACTGCTTACCTTGCTCGTACCGTTTCTTTTAAGCTGCTGTGGTTTGGGGTTCTGGCTTGGTTACCTTTTACCACGAAGAGAGTTGGTTACCTTAGTCGTACTGGTAAGTTCAATGCCGCTTATCTTCCTTGCTGGATTCATTTGGCCAGTAGAATCCATTCCGGCCCCCCTACTTTGGATAGCAGACTTAAGCCCGAGCACTTGGGCAATCAAGGGCTTTCTCGCTTTAAATCAAATGGGGGCAACATGGCAACAAGTGGCTAAGCACTGGACCGCCCTGTGGCTGCTTACTCTGTTCTGGGGAGGTATCGCGTATTGGATAGCAAGACGTAACTCCAGACCTGTTGTGACAGAAAGTTTAAGCTAATGGGTGAATAAGCAAACGTACACAGCCCGTCTCTTATCGTTCAATTAAGCAGCTTTTCCATAGCCGAATTAAACACAGTAAAGTAGAAACAACAAAGGAGCCCAAAAAGGCTCCCTTTGTATCACGGCTTGTTGAGTAATTGACTTACGCTACGTCTTCTATTGATTCAGCGCTTTCCACTGGTTCGAAGAACTCATCATGCAGCGCACAAATTGCTCGCTGATACTCTTTATCACCCACAACGAATTGAACGTTCACATTACGTAGTGATGAGTGTAAAGCAACTGGAGTAACACCACTGTTCATTAGCGCTAGTACACCTTTGGCCAACGTTTTGTTGGTGTCGATATGAGAGCCAATCGCTGAAATCAATGCCACCATACGCCCTTTGATTGACGCTTTCGGGTAACATTTTTCCGCTTTATACAGAACTTTGTTCAAGCTATCCGCGCTACCGCCAAGGTAGTAAGTAATCGAGTTAGCGTTCATTTCTTTACCAACTAACGTAACGCGTGCATCAGAGATGATTTCCATCAACTCATAGCTTACGTTGTCCACCTTGCCGACCATCGCTTGATCAAACAGATGCAACGCAAACACTTTCTGCTTACCAGCAATGATCTCCACTTTGTCTTCCTCTGGACGGTAACTAGAAGAAATCAAAGTACCTTCATGTTCAGGCTCAAATGTGTTTTTAATCTGCAGTTCGATACCACTTTCACGCAAACCCGCAGCAGCATTAGGGTGGATAGCTTCCATTCCCAGGTTAGCCAACTGGTCAGCTACGTCGTAGTTAGTGCTACCAATTGGCAATACTTTCTCAGGGCCAACGACGCGTGGGTCAGCAGAACTCAAGTGGTATTCTTTATGGATGATCGCTAAATCCGCTTTCGTGATCGAAGCGACACGACTGAAAGTCATCTCACTGTAGCCGCGGTCATAGGTATGCATTAAGCCTTCTTTACAATATGCATAACCGGTAACAATAGGCAGTTCTTTTGTTACGTCGATGTTCGCGAACGCTTCACTAATCGATTCATCAAGAGTTTGTGGCTCTGTCGTATCCCAGCCAGACAAATCAACGAACTTCGCGTTAATGCCCATATTTTTCAGTTTCAATGCGGTGTTGTAAGCACTGTGCGCTTCACCAATTGAAGAAAGAAACTCGCGGATTTGAGGCAAGTAGTGACGCAGTGAAAACTGGCCGTACTGACAAGTCTCCAGGATATTAGCGATACAGTTTTTCGCTTCTGAGATACGAGATCGAATGAACTTATCCGCTCGCATTCGATTCATTGGATCGGCGAAAATATTCTCGTTTGTCAGTAACATACGGTTTTCTACGTATGCCAACGCTTCTTCCCATGTGTCGTCGCGCTTAGCAACCAGTTGGTATACGCCCGCTTTGCTGGTTTTTTTACATTCTAATAGCGCGTCAGTCATACCACCGTAAGCCGATACAACGAAAACTCGGTTGTATGGTGTTTTGGGACGAAGAATAATATTGTCTAGAACAGCATCAAATGCTGTCATTGAAGTACCGCCGATTTTTTCTACGGTAAAAGTCATGATAAGCCTTTTTTGATTGGTAACTTAAAAGTAATAAAGAAGAGAGAATTGAAATGTGAGGTGGAAACCCACCTCACAGTGACTATTTCGCTTTAGTCAACAAGAGGATACACGCCGTTCTCATCGTGTACTTCAGCACCTGTGATAGGTGGGTTAAATACGCACGCCATTACCATTTCTTTGTTTTTATATGCTCTTAGGTAGTGCTCGTCGTTTTTATCCAGAATGTACAGTGTACCTGGTTTAATTGGATAGGTTTCACCACCTACCACTTCAATTTCACCTTCACCACTCATACAAAAAACAGATTCTAGGTGGTTTTTGTAGTGGATGTGTGTTTCCGTGCCTTCGTAAATAGTCGTGATATGGAAAGAGAAACCCATCTTGTCGTCTTTCAACAACATACGGACACTTTCCCAAGTATCTGAAACTACACGTCGCTCACTGTTGCGACACTCTTCGAGTGTTCTAACAATCATTATTAATTTTCCTTATTAAGATGCTTGTTTGAAGTGTTTTGCAGCAATGGTTTCTACTGCATTTTCAAAAATGCTTAGTCCTTGATCGAGCTCTGACTCACTAATCGTTAGTGGACAGAAGAATTTAACGACTTCGTCGTCAGGACCAGCAGTCTCGATGACCATGCCACTGTCAAAACACGATTTAGCAATTTCTGATGCCAGGTCACCACTGTTACACTCGATACCAACCATCATGCCGCGCCCTTTTTTCTTCACGAACATTTGTGGGAATCGACGTACACAACGTTCAATAACGTTACTTACACTTTCTGAACACTGCTTAATATGCGTTTCAAAGTCGTCGTTCGCCCAGTAAATTTCAAGCGCTTTAGCGGCAGTAATAAATGCGTGGTTGTTACCTCGGAAAGTACCGTTGTGCTCGCCTGGTTTCCATTGGTCAAGCTCTGGTTTCAGAAGCACGACCGCCATTGGCAAACCGTAACCACCAATAGATTTTGACAAGGTTACGATATCTGGCTGAATGCCTGATGGCTCAAAACTAAAGAACGTACCCGTACGTCCACAACCAGCCTGAATATCATCGACAATCATAAGAATGTCGTTTGCTTTACAAATTTTGCTTAGACGTTGTAGCCACTCGTTTGAAGCGACATTCAAGCCGCCCTCACCCTGCACTGTTTCAAGAAGTACAGCGGCAGGCTTGTCCATACCAGCTGAGTTGTCGTTAAGCATCGTTTCAAACAGAGCCAAACCATCAACGCCTGCGTAACCTTCAAACGGAATACGAGACACGTTGTGTAGGCTAGAACCATTACCTTGTCTGTGGTGCTGGTTACCTGTTGCCGCCAATGCGCCAGCTGTACAACCGTGGAAGCCATTGGTGAAAGCGACAATGCTGCTTCGGCCCGTCACTTTTTTCGCTAGCTTGAGTGCAGCTTCCACTGCGTTTGTACCAGTAGGCCCAGTGAACTGAACTTTGTAATCCAGTTTTCTTGGCTTAAGAATGTAGTTGTCCAGCGCTTCAAGAAACGTTGCTTTCGCTTCTGAGTGCATATCCAGACCATGTGTAATGCCGTCCATTTCAATGTACTCAAGTAATGCTTGCTTAAGTACAGGGTTGTTATGGCCGTAATTTAGAGATCCCGCTCCAGCAAGGAAGTCTAAATAGCGTTCGCCCTGTTCTGTTTCCAGCCAGCAACCTTTCGCTTTGCGAAATACGACTGGAAAGTTGTTTGAATATGAGCGTACGTTGGATTCCTGCTTTTTGAAAATATCCATGATGAGACCGTTTTTTAATTCCTATAGTTAGAGGATTATTTTAGGGGAATTCGATACAAGTACTCTGTATCGTGTTTGCCTTTAAAGTGGGCATCTTCATCCAAAAATGTGCTTACTTGGCCAGAATTGCCGTTCATCGCATCTAACTTTTTGAATAAAGCCCAAGAGGCTTTGTTGTCTTCCGTGATAGTCGTTTCTACCATTTTCACGCTACTCAGGCCTTCTCTGGTAAGAAGCTCTTTTAGCATGCGAAACGCTAAACCGTGACCTCTGTAACGAGGTGAAACTGCAACCTGCCAGACAAATAACACTTCTGGTTCGTCTGGTTTCTGATAACCCGATATGAAACCGGCGATATCTTTATTGCATTCAACCAGAATACTGGTTTTACTAAAATGTGTTGACTGAAGGAAATTGCAATAAGAAGAGTTCATATCTAACGGCGGACAGTCAGCAATTAAGCTGTAGATGTCGTCACCATCAGAGATCTTAGGTTCACGAAAAATCCATTTGTTTCTTGTTTCCTCTTCAATCTCTGGATAGAGGACCCAAGGTGCTGATGTGATCATGTGAAAATTCATATCCTTTGAGGTCTAATTAATTTCGCTATTATTATGGGCATTTCTCGCCACTAAAAATCAAATATTCGTGGATTATATCCGCATTTATGTGACACGAATCACACTTTTAAGCCATTTAACCATACATTAAAATATTTGAGTTCTAATCTTATCCAGAAGCTGTTAGTAACGCGGAACACGGTAAATTAGCAAATATAATTTTGAGCGCTCTCTATTTTTCGGGAGAAAATAAAGCCTATCAATGAACGAAGGTGCTCTTTTTGGCTCCTTCATCCCATCAAGCACTCAAATTGGTTCCTAGCTAATCAATTGATCTAAGTTTACAAACAATTCTCGTCACCATTTTACTAGTGGATGTATCTCAACTCTTACACATGCACCAGCCATTCGGCGTCTAAACATTTGACCTCTAAATTTATATCTGAGGCGGAATCGCTCAAAAATTGGTTGCGATGCATACACATTATCTACACAAAAATGTCTAATAAACTTCAAAATTAATTTACTCTCGCGTTAAGGACTAAATAAACCACAACAAAAAAGACTTAAGCATCTGTATTTATTAATATATATTAATATAGGCACATTACTGGCAATCACCTCAATACAGGTGGAACCAAAATCACATTTGCACCTAGTTCGTTGATATTTTTTCAAAAATTAATTAGAGTACAAAACGTTAGATACAAAAAAGGACGATTACATGGACCCCATACTGGAAGTTAAGGGACTTTATAAAGTGTTTGGTGAAAACCCAGAGCGTGCTTTCTCACTTATCGACAAAGGTGTCGATAAAGATGACATCTTCGAGCAAACTGGTTTAACGGTCGGTGTAAATGATGTTTCTCTTTCCATCAACGAAGGTGAGATTTTCGTAATTATGGGTCTTTCTGGCTCAGGTAAATCCACTCTTGTCCGCCTCCTAAACAGACTGATTGAACCAACCAAAGGGAGTGTCTACCTTAAAGGTGAAGATATCGCCCACATCTCTGAAGATGCACTAAGAAAAGTTCGCAGAAACAATATCTCAATGGTATTCCAAAGCTTTGCACTAATGCCGCACATGACGGTGATTGAAAACGCAGCGTTTGGTCTTGAGCTCGCGGGCGTTGGTGTGGAAGAACGTCATGCCAGTGCGCTCTCCGCTCTTGAACGAGTAGGGCTTGACCCTTATGCAGAGTCTTTTCCGGATGAATTATCGGGTGGTATGAAGCAGCGAGTTGGCCTGGCTAGAGCCCTTGCCTGTGACCCTGATATTCTCCTGATGGACGAGGCTTTCTCTGCCCTTGACCCATTAATTCGAACTGAAATGCAAGATGAGCTTATCCGTTTACAGAACGACGATAAGCGGACGATTGTGTTCATTTCTCACGATCTTGACGAAGCGATGCGAATCGGTGACCGAATTGCGATCATGCAAAATGGTGCGGTTGTTCAAGTCGGTACACCAGATGAAATCCTTCACAATCCTGCAAATGATTATGTCGAGGCCTTCTTCCGCGGCGTAAACATAGCAAGTGTTTTGACGGTTAAAGATATCGCTCGTAAAAAACCGGCGGCCGTCTTTAAAAAATCGGATAACGACGGTCCGGGCTCTGCAATGCAGATACTCATGGACCATGATCGTGAATACGGTATCGTCATAGACAAATCCAGCCGCTACTCCGGCATTGTTTCCCTTGAGTCATTGCGTTCAGCACACAAAGAGAACCGTTCTTTGTCCAGTGCACAGCTAGAAAACGATGTCACGCTCCAACCACACCAATCCATTAACGATATTCTGGGCGTGGTTGCAGACGTTCCTTATGCAGTACCCGTTGTAGATGAACAAGGTACCTACTTTGGCGTCGTGACTAAATCACGTCTTCTGCAAACACTAGACAAGGAGTAAGGCAATGTCATCAGAAGAAACAAACAATGATCCGTGGGCACAGCCTGCTCCTGCGCAAGATGATCCCTGGGGTCAAACATCAGACTCGGCGACGAGTAACGACTGGCTCAGCTCAGAAACGGTTGAACATGCACCTTTCGATATCATGAACCCGTTTGAGGAAGCGGTGCTTCCTCTCGATGACTGGGTAGAAACGGGACTAAATTGGCTAGTGGATCACGGTCGTCCGGTTTTTCAGGCAGTTCGAGTTCCTATCGACTTTATTTTGACCTCCTTTGAAACCGCACTAGTATCAACGCCAGCGCCGATCATGGTTCTGGTTCTGTTTCTACTCGCGTGGCAATTCTCTAACTTCAAACTGGGTGTCTCGACCGCTTTATCTCTCATATTCATCGGATTGATTGGCGCATGGTCTCAAGCGATGACCACACTGTCACTAGTCTTAACCGCCGTATTCTTCTGTCTATTGATTGGGCTACCGTTGGGTATATGGCTAGCAAGAAGTAACACAGCAGCAAAATTTGTCAGGCCGATCTTAGATGCCATGCAGACCACACCAGCGTTCGTTTATCTGGTGCCTATCGTAATGCTGTTTGGTATCGGTAATGTTCCTGGTGTTGTGGTTACGATTATTTTTGCACTTCCGCCCGTTGTTCGTTTGACAATACTGGGCATTCAACAAGTACCAGAAGAGCTGATCGAAGCAGGTCATTCCTTCGGGGCAAGCAAAAAACAGATGCTTTATCGCATCCAATTACCTTTGGCACTGCCAACCATCATGGCGGGTGTAAACCAAACTCTGATGCTTTCGCTCTCTATGGTGGTTATCGCCTCCATGATCGCTGTCGGAGGCTTGGGCCAAATGGTATTACGTGGTATCGGGCGGCTTGATATGGGCCTAGCGGCTGTGGGTGGTATCGGCATCGTAATCCTTGCGATTCTTTTAGACCGAATCACTCAGGTATTAGGCGTAAACGCTGGTAATACAAAACTGCGCTGGTATCACACGGGTCCTGTTTCATACCTATTAAAACTGAAAACGAACCAAGACGACCAAAAACTTAGGAGAAAAACGAATGAATAGTTCATGGAAGAAAACCCTTTCTATTGGGGCACTAAGCACCATTGCTTTTTCGACAAGTAGTATTGCAGCGGATCTACCAGGTGAAGGTGTGACTGTTCAACCAGTACAATCAACCGTAGCAGAAGAGACGTTTCAAACGTTAATCGTGAATCGTGCGTTGGAAGAGCTTGGCTACGACGTCAAACCAACCAAAGAAGTGGACTACAACGTGGGTTACACTTCCATTGCAAAAGGTGATGCTACGTTCCTAGCCGTAGGTTGGTTCCCTCTTCACGCCGACAAGTACACCATGTCTGGTGGTGACGACAAATTCTATCGTAAAGGCCAGTACGTCAGCGGTGCAGCTCAAGGCTACTTGATCGACAAGAAAACCGCAGAGAAATATGGCATTACCAATATTGGCCAATTGAAAGATCCAAAACTGGCAAAACTGTTTGATGCGAACGGTGACGGCAAAGCCGATCTAACAGGCTGTAACCCAGGTTGGGGTTGTGAAATGGTGGTTGAGCACCAGATGGATGCTTTCAAACTTCGTGACACCGTCACACACAACCAAGGTAACTATGCAGCGATCATCGCAGACACTATTTCTCGCTATAAGAAAGGCGACCCGATTCTTTACTACACTTGGACTCCATACTGGGTAAGTGGCGTATTGGTTCCGGGTAAAGACGTCGTTTGGTTGGAAGTGCCATTCTCTTCACTTCCTGGTGAGCGTGACGATATCGACACTACGCTTCCAAACGGTAAGAACTACGGTTTCGAAATGAACTCAATGCGCATCGTCGCGAACAAAGAGTTTACCGAGAAAAACCCGGCTGCCGCCAAGCTGTTTGAAATCATTAAGCTCAACATTAATGATGTGAGTGCGCAAAACATGATGATGAGCCAAGGCAAAAACAGTACTGCAGATATCGAATCTCATGTGAACGGCTGGATCAAAGCGCACCAAAAAACGTTCGATGGTTGGGTAGCCGAAGCTAAGAAAGCAGCGATGTAACCATCAACTAATCACTATTATCGTGCTATGTGACAGCACAAGATAAAACGCTTATAAGAGCCACTTGTTTATCCAATTGGCTCTTATTTTTTGCTCTTTCCACACCAGTCCCACCTCCCACCCCAAAAAAAGCACTCCATGTCTTCGAAACGATTGAGGACACATTTCCAAATCATAAATTCAGTTAAATTTCTTTCCTTAAGAGTTTCTTAAGTTTCGCGTTTTATTTTGTTGATGACGAATCAATAAATGGAAGCGCCAATGAAAAAACATGCACAGACTTCTATTCAGGGTTTTACTTTAGATATCGTAAGCCCCACTCACCCTCTTTGGCATAAAGTGATCGAGCATGTTTCTCTGCGTTATCAGGAAGCATTCTTTGCCGAACTTAAAGTTTTCATGCCTGCGTATTTAACGCTCATTGATAACGACAATATTATTTCAGTTTGTGGGTTTCGTATTGCAGAACAAGAGCCTTTATTTCTTGAACAGTACCTGGAGGACGAAGCTCAGAACCTCGTATCAACTGCTTTTCAATCTGACGTGAAACGTTCCAATCTGGTTGAGTTTGGACACCTTGCCTCGTTCGCTAAGGGGATGTCTGCCCTGCACTTTTACCTAATCGCTCAAATGTTGGTAGACCTTGGCTTTGAGTGGTGCATTTTTACAGCCACTGACCCACTTCACGCCTTGATGGCTCGTCTTGGTCTAGAACCCCAACTCCTTGCGCAAGCGGACCCAAACAAAGTTCCGGATTCAGGTTCAACTTGGGGATCGTATTACGATTACCAACCACGTGTTCTCGCCGGAAACTTAGTAAAAGGGTTAGAACGTCTTCGTTTGGTCCACGAAAGAAAATGCAAACAAGCATAGGTAAAATATGAATATTCTCTTCGATGCACTTAACAAATGGGCTATCACTCAACCCAATCACGTCGCCCTTGTTGGTCAAGATGAACTGGGACAAACGGTTCAAATTACGTACTCTGCCCTGCTGAGTAAAATAGAGCACACCGCTGAAGCGTTGAACTCGCTCAATATCGAAGCATTAGCGCTGCGTACTGACAACAGCGTGAACTGGGCAATTATCGATTTGGCGGCAATGGCTGCGAATATCGTCGTTGTCCCTATTCCGACCTTCTTTTCTGACGCGCAAGTGGCGCATACATTGAGGGAATCTCGCGTAGACGCGCTGATCGGCGACTGGCAAAAAGTTTCCCTTCCGGCATCTATCGACCCTCAAGCGAACCAGAATATAAACACCGAAATTTCGGGCTTGGCTGTCTTACGCACAACAGTTCAGGGCGCGGCTTCTTATCTCACAGGAACAGGCAAAATCACCTTTACGTCAGGCTCAACAGGTCAGCCCAAAGGCGTCTGTTTGAGCAATGTTCACCTGTGTGAAGTTGCCCGCTCACTGGCACAAAGTGTTGATGGTTTAGCAAAATCACATATGGTCTTGCTTCCGCTATCCACATTGCTGGAAAACATTACAGGGATATACGTACCGCTTTTTTTGGGTGCAACTTCCTATATTCTACCCGGTAATAAAACCGGTTTGATCGGTTCCAGTCAGTTTGACACAGCGCTATTTGCCAAAGTGCTCGCCGAAGTTAACCCAGATAGCTTAGTGTTAACGCCTGCGCTGTTGCTTGCTCTTATCCAAATTGCCAAACAGAAGCCGGACCTAGCTAATTCTTTGAAATTCGTTGCTGTTGGAGGAGCGCGAGTTTCATCGTCACTGATTAACGCAGCTCACTCCTTGAACATTCCTGCCTTTGAAGGCTACGGCTTGTCTGAATGTGGCTCGGTCGTTTGTTTAAACACCCCTTCGTCGTTCAAAGCGGGAACGTGTGGAAAACCACTGCCTCACACACAAATCCGTATCGCAGAAGATGGCGAACTGCATGTTAAGGGCAGCATCGCACTGGGCTACTTGAACGAACCCTTTAGTCAGGAGTGGTTCGCAACTGGTGACTTAGCACAGCTTGATGAACAAGGGTTTGTCACCTTATCCGGCCGCAAGAAAAACCTTATCGTCACCGCATACGGGAGAAATGTGTCACCCGAGTGGATTGAGTCTGAAGCACTGGCATTTCTACCCAATGTTCCACTCATTGTCACTGGTGACGGACGACTTGCTTTATGTGCCATCGTCGCCACCAGCGAGAAATTGATAGAAAAAATTTCTGCGCTAAACAGCACGCTGCCCGATTACGCGCGAATCCAGACTTTGCTGGTCATTCATAATCCTAGGGCCATCAGAAGTTGGTACACCGAAAACGACAAACTCAAACGCAGTGAAATCGAACACAGCGTTAATCTACTCCTCAATAACACTCATTCTGAATTCATGCTGGAAGGTCAAAAGGTACAAAAACTTGACCTGCCTTTACAGCAATCTATCGCTTCTTAAGGAGAAGGTTATGACCCTTTTTTTTGAACAACTAAAACAACAAACTGCGGCCGCCCAGCAAACTATGCTAACCGCACCCGTGATTGCTGATGTACAACAAGGCCAAATTTCCAAGCTAATGTATATTGCTTTCCTGACTCAGGCTTATCATCACGTTAAACACACTGTACCGCTTCTGATGGCCTGTGGTGGTCGACTATCCGCTGACTATGAGTGGGTACGTGAAGCCATTGTTGAATATATTGAGGAAGAAAAAGGCCATCAGGAATGGATTCTTAATGACATCCAGGCTTGTGGCGGTAACGTCGAATCTGTACGTAACAATCAGGGAGAAGGCCGAACCGGACAAGCGATCGAGTTGATGGTTTCATACCTTTACCACAACATCGATCGAAATAACCCATTAGCCCTCTTTGGCATGGTATGGGTACTAGAGGGGACAAGTGTCGGTATCGGCGGGAAGATGGCTGAAAAAATCCAGTCTACATTGGATCTTCCGCCCTCAGCAATGACCTACCTCGTTTCTCACAGCGTGTTGGATCAAGACCACCTGCAGTTTTTCGAGTCATTAATGAACAAAATCACCAAAGAGGAAGATAAGCAAGTCATCATCGACTCAGCCAACATGGTGTTTTCTCTGTATGGCCAGATGTTACGAACATTGCCGTCTTATTCAAATCAGCAAGCGGCGTGAGGTGAGTCATGAAGATCAAAGCAAGTACGATTCTACTCACTGGTGCGACTGGTGGAATTGGTCAGTCTATCGCAACGGAATTGGCCAATCGCGGTGCTACATTGCTTCTCGTTGGGCGAAATGAAGAAAAGTTAATTGCACTAAAGGCTTCACTCGCAAACCCAGACACTCACGACGTGTTAGTCGCAGACATTACCACTACCGATGGACTGAATG
The DNA here is from genome assembly GCF_021728395.1 of Vibrio sp. J1-1. Lineage (GTDB taxonomy): Bacteria > Pseudomonadota > Gammaproteobacteria > Enterobacterales > Vibrionaceae > Vibrio. The sequence continues at coordinate 31,354 of NZ_JAKKCM010000009.1, forward strand.
CCGTACGAGAACTAGCCCGACAAAAACAAAAAGTGGATGCCTTAATAAACAACGCCGGATGTAATGATTTCTCTTTATTAAGTCAAAAACATCCGACACAAATTGAGGCGGATATTCAACTCAACTTAGTCGCACCAATGCTGCTTTGTCAATCTGCACTTTCCTGGCTGAAGCAACCAGGCGTTATCCTAAACATTGGTTCCACATTCGGCTCCATCGGTTATCCAGGTTATACCTCTTATTGCGCGGCTAAAGCGGGACTGCACCGTTTCACTGAAGCGCTGGATCGTGAGTTATTTGCTACCGGAATTCGTGCGTTGTACCTAGCTCCAAGAGCCACAGAAACGTCATTGAACAGCGACATTGTTAATGAGCTGAACCAGAAACTAGGAAACAAAACCGATTCTCCACAAGTGGTCGCCGAACATGTCGCCACCATGCTGGAAAAAGAGATTTCCGCAAAATGGATCGGCTGGCCAGAAAAGCTGTTTGCGCGCATTAATCAACTGCTGCCAAACGTCGTTTCGTCAGCGATCAGAAAACAGCAAGAAACCATCCATCAATACGTAAACCGCGTTAGCCACTAATAGGACAGAAACGATGAATACCAAACAAATACTATGCACTCTAACTGTATGTTCAGCGTTGGCTTCCACCGCTTCATTGGCAGGAAATACTCCACTTCAAGATGTGCAAAAGAAATGGGCAGAATGCCAGTACAGCACTCCTAACGGTGATGAAAAGGAAAGTTGCTTTAACCATGCGATTGCAAAAACCAGTATTTACTTAGACAGAGAACCAGGCAACCCAGAGCTGACGGTTTGGCTGGCTATCAATAAAGCGTCTCTCGCTGGCGCGAAAGGTGGACTGGGTGCACTGTCTTTAGCCAAAGAAGCCAAGTCGCTACTTGAGCAAGTCATTCAAACCTCACCACAAACTCTTGATGGATCGGCTTACACCAGCCTGGGTTCGCTATATTATAAAGTTCCGGGATGGCCAATTGGCTTTGGTGATGACGATAAAGCAGAACAAATGTTGAAAAAAGCTCTAGAGATCAATCCAAACGGCATCGACCCGAACTATTTTTATGGTGATTTCCTTGCAGAGGAAGGAAGAGATCAAGAAGCGAAAGTGTATCTCACTCACGCGATGCAAGCCTCTCCTCGCCCTGACCGCCCTTTAGCTGATAAAGGGCGAAGACAAGAAATCGAATCAACGCTAGGGAGACTAAAGTAATTTATGCGCTTATTGCTGGTAGAAGATGACAAATTACTCGGCCAATCCATGGTGACTTCACTTAGTCGCCATGGATACACCGTGGACTGGTTGGAAAAAGGCGCAGGTGTGACTAGCGCTCTAAAAACAGAAGCGTTCACCGCTGTGATTTTAGATCTCACCCTACCCGATATTGATGGATTAGAAGTACTACGTAATATTCGAAAAAATGGCTATAAGCTACCAGTAATGATACTCACAGCAAGAGATGATATACGCGATCGCGTTCAAGGCCTGGATAGCGGCGCGGATGATTATCTGGGTAAACCATTTGCTCTTGAAGAGTTACTCGCGAGATTGCGTGTCGTGATTCGACGCCAATCTGGTAGTGCCGATGAGCTCATTCAAGTTGGATTGTTATCCCTATCGTTATCTGAGCAGAGTATTCGCTATGACGACGTACCACTGAAGCTCACCCGCAATGAGTTTAAAATTTTAACGAGTTTAATCACCAATGCCGGTCGGGTGCAAAGTAAAGAGCAGTTACAACAATCTCTGCATGGTTGGGATGAAGGCGCCAGTGACAACGCCATAGAAGTTCACATACACAACTTACGTAAAAAAGCGCCGAACGTAGCAATTAAAAACATTCGCGGTGTGGGGTACATTCTTGAAAAATAACAAGCCCTACTCTCTAAAACGTAAGCTTACCATCTCTGTAACTTTTCTGGTCTCGACTCTAATGCTGATATCGTTATTTTTCAGCTTTCAATCGGCCAAGCATGAAGTGGAAGAAGTTTATGACGCGAGGCTTGGACAATCGGCAAAACTGATGTTCCTTGCGCTTTCGGTTTCGAAGGAAGAGAGCACGCTCGCCAATCATAGAGAGTTATTCCAGCAGTGGATGGAGAACATCAAGCAATTAGCCAAAGGGGATGATGAAGCAACCAAGTTCGGCCACCCCTATGAACAAAACCTCGTGTTTCAGTTTTTCAGGAATGATGAACTCATTTGGAGTTCGTCCCCCAGCCTACCTCCGCTTTCGTCTTCATCCAACAACAACGGCTACTTTGACATTAAAGTAAACAGCACAGCGTGGAGAACCTTTCAGCTTTCTTTCCCTCATACCACCCATAACAACGAGTATGTCGTGGTAGCTGAGAAACAGAAAATAAGACAAGAGATCATTCGTGAAATTGCTCTGTCGACATTGATTGAACAGATCTTGCTGATCCCAACATTGTTGCTTTTGCTGATTTGGTTGATTCAACGCTATTTTCGCCCTATTAACGAACTTCGTAGTGCCATCACACAGAGAAATGTACATCGATTAGATCGAATTCACGTAACAGACCACACTATTGAACTGGACCCTTTGGTAAATGCGCTAAACTCACTGCTGTTAGAGCTGGAACAAGCATGGCAACGTGAAAAGCGCTTTACTCGCGCCGCTGCTCACGAGTTGAAAACGCCACTAACAATACTGCGCCTAAACGCTGAAAATGCGCTTCAAAGTAATGACCCAGACCAGCAGCGCGGTGACCTAGAGAATATCCTCAAAGGTATAGAACGAACCGACCGACTTATTCACCAACTTCTCACATTAGCGAAAGTAGACAGTCTCTCTGAGCGTATATTTAACACCGTCGAGCTTACTCCTCTGCTACAAACGGTGGTCGCCGAACTGGCTCCGCTGGCATTGAGACAAGAGCAAGACATCAGCCTGTCCTCTTTAGATGTTCAGTTGTCCGGAGACCCGATGTTACTCGGTGTCCTGTTCCGTAATCTGATAGATAACGCCATTCGATATTCCGGAGCGAATAGTGAAATTCAGGTGCAGGTTTCTAAGAATCAGAATGCCATCAAAGTATCAGTATCCGATACAGGCCCAGAGATCCCACAAGAAACTCGCGAAAGAATTTTCGAACAATTTTATCGCGGTCATTCAGAAACCGGCGATGGTGCTGGTCTCGGTATGTCAATTTGCAAAGACATTGCTTTACTGCACAATGCCACTATTGAGATTGCTCCTCGGCATAACGGGATGAATACGTTTGTGATCGTGTTCCCCAACTCCGAATAAGCGAACCCACCGCGAATGCGCATGGCTGCATGGCTATTGACTTAACTATCAGTGAGGCTCGTCGCATCCCCTAGTAAAAGCCCAGATACTTCTCCTTTCACATATAGATTGCGGTTATGTTTCACGTTTATTTCACACCACGCGTGTTAAAACCGCATCGCACAATTATTAAATCTATCAAATAAGTAAATATGAGAAGTACTTTTAACAGACCCATTTTTGGGCCACTACAGCCAATTGCTGTTTTTTCTTTGTTTTCACTCACTTTTTTATCTCTTTCACGAGTGTTGTTACTCTGTTGGCAATCTGACCGAATCGAATCGTTTCAAGATCTTATCTATATTCTTGGCCAAGGTGTACGAGTTGATGCCGCCACATTGTGCTGGTTATTTGTTCTGCCAGCCCTGCTCTCTGCGCTGCTACCTTTTAACGGAAAAATAGGCGATGGCTGGAAGTGGATTCTGCGTCTGTGGATGGTCGCTGGCCTGTGGATTTTAGTCTACATGGAATTGGCAACCGCACCGTTCATTCAGGAGTATGACCTACGCCCTAACCGCCTGTTCATCGAATACTTAATTTATCCTAAAGAAGTCATGAGCATGCTCTGGACAGGTTATAAGCTAGAACTGTTCATTGGCGCCGCTGGTACGGCTCTCACTCTCATTTTGGGTTGGAAATGGAGTAAAAAACTGACTGATTCTGCACAGCAGATCAACTGGAAATGGCGCCCTTTGTTAGCGATTTTGGTCGTACTGATTGGTGTCGCAGGCGCGCGCTCTTCTTTTGGTCACCGTCCTCTTAATCCAGCCATGGTTGCCTTCTCTAGTGATCCTTTACTGAACGACCTTACCCTTAACTCCTCATACTCACTGCTGTTTGCCGTCAATAATATGAAGTCAGAAAAGAGTGCTGAGCAGTTTTACGGCAAAATGGATAGCCAAAAAATGTTGGAGATCGTTCGCTTATCTTCCAGAAAGTCGGATTTTAATCCCGAGCTATTACCAACAATGAATCACAACTCTGCGACTTACAAAGGAAAACCTAAAAATTTAGTCATCCTGTTGCAAGAAAGTTTGGGTACGCAGTTTGTGGGCGCTTTAGGTGGCTTGCCATTGACACCAAACCTAGACAAATTAACAGAAGAAGGCTGGTTGTTTACGCAAATGTACGCCACTGGTACGCGCTCAGTACGAGGTATTGAAGCTGTGACCACCGGTTTCCCTCCTTCCCCTTCACGTTCGGTAGTGAAATTAAGCAAAAGCCAAACTGGATTCTTTACCATTGCAGATTTGTTGAAAAACCGAGACTATCACACACAGTTCATCTATGGTGGTGAGGCAAACTTCGACAACATGAAGACCTTTTTCTTTGGTAACGGTTTTGAACAAATTGTCGAAGAAAAAGATTACCGCAACCCAGGCTTCGTTGGTTCATGGGGCGTGAGCGATGAAGACTTATACAACAAAGCCGATGAAGAGTTTGAACGCTTGGCTAAGGATAACAAACCATTTTTCAGTTTGGTATTTACATCAAGTAATCACAGCCCATACGAATACCCTCAAGGTAAAATTGAGCAGTATGATGAGAACTACATGACGCGTAATAACGCCGTGAAATATTCAGATTACGCGCTTGGTACCTTCTTTGAAAAAGCAAAGAAATCTTCCTATTGGGATGACACCATATTTATCGTGATTGCAGATCATGATGCTCGTGTATCAGGCGCTAACTTAGTACCAGTCAAACACTTCCACATCCCTGCATTGATCATCGGTAAAGGGGTTGAACCTCGCAAAGACGATCGAATTTCAAACAACATCGACATGCCACCAACACTGCTTTCACTGATTGGCGTTGATGCTAAAAGCCCGATGATTGGGCGAGATCTGACTAAGCCGTTAGCACGAGAAGACGAACGAGCTATGATGCAGTACGACAAAAACTTCGGTTACTTAACGCGTGATAACTTAGTCGTGTTCTCTCCTGGAGAAAAAGTGACTACTTTGTCATACGACTTTGAAAGCAAAACGATGCTACCTTTGGATGTCGAAAGAACCGTTGTTGAAAGAGCAAAAGCAAATGCACTATTCGCATCAAAAGCATATCAACACGGTTGGTACTCCTCCCAATAAGAAGAAGATTTTGTGGTAAAATTTTGATTCAAATAGGCGCTATTTTGGCTCCTATTTGCACATCTGGAAAGTAATCACCTTCTCGACATTGTGGGTAAAGTCCGTACCGAGAAAACAACATTTTTAACCCTTAACCTAAAAATGAATTATTATTCACCAAAAAAGACTAAAAATATTATTTAAATTTCTATTCACCCATTCCCATTGGGACTTCAATAAATTAGACTCAAGTGAAAACCAACAGCTGTGTAGAAGACAAAAAAGGAATGGCAATGAGCTCAAGTATGATCCTTAGCGAGTCCCTAATCGAAAGCGGACGAGATATCCCACTAACAGAACTCCTGTACGCAAAACGCGTGCTTGATAACTACATGGCAGTGGCGAAGGATAGTAGTCCTCTTGAACTACTGACAGAAATGAAAACGGCAGCACAACAAGTTGAATATTTCAAAACCGTTGATAACCCGTGTGAAGCTCGTAACGTCATCAGCAGCATGATCGATGAAATTGCCAAGGCGACAACTTTCGCTGAATTCAAAACGTTTGCGGGTAAGCCTTCCCTAGCGTTAAACGAACTAATCGAAGATCGTGCACAGTTAATTAAACGTGAAAGAGAGCTACTGCTGGCGTCAGGCTATGACGCGTCACGTATTTAACCGTTAAAATAAGCAACAGTATGAAAAAGGAGCACTTATTGATGCTCCTTTTTCCTTTTTAAGTATGAGTGGTGACTATGAATCTAACTTAGAGCCCCATATCTTCACTCATTTCTTTAATCTGCTTTAAATCCATTTTGTGGACTTCAATAAGTTGATCAACCTGGCTTAAACGAGATGTGGCTTCGTCATGTTTATTACAAACATCAGATTTAACATCCCAAGACTTACCTTCTAAATACACGTCGCACTCTTTCTTCAACTTACTAATTTTCGGTAGTAATTTCTCGCGCTCTTTTTCTAAAGATTCTAACTCTTGGGAAACCTTAAGCTCTTTTTGGAAGACTTCTCGCGAACGCTCCAGCATTGTCGCTTGTATACCACTCTGGCGAGTCAGTTTGTCGTTCTCGGATTTAGTCGTACTAATCTTGTCGTTCTGCTGTTTCACCTGTGACTCAAGTGATAGGTTAACCTTCTCGACTTCGGTAAGTTGCGATTGTAACGCTTTCAATTCTTTTTGATGCTCAGCTTCTTTTGCCGCAAGAAGTGCCGCTACTTTGTCCTCAACTTCTTTATCCAAACCTTCTTCTCGAACTTTCACTTGCGATACAAGCTGCGTTTTGTCCTGAGCAAGTGCCTGATATTTATCTTCTAAAACTTGGTAAGCCGATTCCCATTTGTTTGCGGTCAAAACTGAGCCAACTAAGCCACCCAAAGCTATGCCCAAGACAGCTGCAATTGCGATATAAACCTGAGTGCGCTTGTCACGCTGCTCAATCACAACCACGTCTTCATGTTCTTCAATATTATTCTGAGAACTCACCGTATATTACTCCAAGGAATCTCGTTATTTTGCTAGCGAATCAGTTCCGCGACCATTATCGATGCGGTGTAAATCAGGAATGCGCCTATCAAAATAATGATGGTCGCTTTTTGGACTTTTTCATTGGTTCGATAACGAAATAGCACGAATGCAAACACGATCAAAACCACTATGGCTAACAATCTGGTCATACAGCCTCCTTGTCCGATTGTAGTTTTTCTGTCTCTATGGACAAAACTACAAAAGTTTATTGTAACCTATTTCTATATTTCTCAACGTCAACATAACGTAGATTTTAAAATGAGTACGGTTGTTTTGATCAATTTTGTGCTCTTAATTGAACTACTTATCGAGAGTCACAGAATAACCATGATAACCCTTCATCTCTAGAAGTAGTTCTACAGGCAGAGTCGAAGCGAATGATAATCACATATTGAAGGAGGTGATTTAGGGCTGAAAATGAAATGTATAAGGAAATGCGTACACGCTAAACTTAGGATAAGAGCGTAATTCTTTTCAAAAGAATCAAGTGAAAACAGGAGCTGTACATGCTTATTACATTTCGTTGCAAAAGCTATGCTAACGTCACAATGTTCGGTGACATTGGGCTGCAACTGATAAAGATGATGGGTCATAGTGGTACAGTACCCGGTGCTATTCTTGCCCCAGATATCCCTGAGGCACTTTCTAAATTAACGTTTTCACTCGCTGCAGAAAGTACAGAAGTTCAAAAAGACACCTCTGCCACTGGATATGTTGAAGATGATGAAGAGGAAGCTCTATCTGAACAGGTAGTAAGCCTGAATCTCCGCGCCGCTCCATTAATAGAACTATTAAAGTCTGCGATAGATGCTCAATGCGACGTAATGTGGGATACCCCATAACATTTGCTTCAGACATGCCAGCGTATTTCGTCTAATGTACATATTATGCAATAAGTAGCTTTCCTAACGGTTGACACCACGACTTGTACAGGAGGCTGACACAGCGCAGGGAATCATTATGTCTATGCAGTACATCTCGTGAATAACCTCGTAATTCTTGTTGGACTCACATTGGCAGCGGGACTGGCTATGCCTTTCGGCGCGCTTCTGGCCAGCATCGGAAAATTTAAGTCACGATTGTTCGAGGCCGAGTTCAGTCACAGCATCACAGCATTTGGTGGTGGTGCTCTATTGTCTGCTGTAGCTCTCGTATTAGTTCCTTATGGTATTGCCAAGCTTGACCCGTTGATAGCATCGACCTGCCTCCTGGTTGGTGGGTTCATTTTCATGATGCTTGACGTGTATCTTCTAAAAATTTGAGACGCCAGCTAGTCAACTCGTTGCGATGCTCCTTGATTTCATCCCTGAATCCATGGCGCTTGGAACCGCATTTGCAATCGGAAGTACAGATGCGGCGTTGCTTGCGGCTCTAATCACATTACAAAATATCCCAGAGGGTTTTAACGCATATCGTGAGTTGAACAGCTCTTATCATTTTGGTCCGAAGAAAATTATGGCCATTTTCTTTTTGATGGCATTTCTCGGTCCTGTTTGCGGGGTGTCCAGCTATCTATGGATGCAAGAACAAGCTATTGCCATTGCTGTGATTGTGCTTGTGGCTTCGGGAGGTATTTTATATTCCGTGTTTCAAGATATCGCTCCAAGAGTAAAACTCGCAAAACATTGGTTGCCCCCGATGGGCGCGGTGCTAGGTTTTGTGCTTGGCATGGTTGGAGTGATGGTGATCAGATGATTGAATAACGAAGTGTTATTTTTGGAGTCGATTCAACTATGACAAGGTTCCAATTCTTCAGGTAGATTAGTATCGTTGCTTAGGGCAGATACAAAGCTTTCCTTACTTATGATCTAATGTGGACTGTAAAAGTGGCTACGACACTGGTGGCTATTCAGCTTTTTGAACAGGTAAGCTCATACCCCCTAAACCTTTCAAAGCATTCGTTCCAGCGTATAGGTATAGCAGTATGGCAAAACTAATAAAATTGCCTTCATACGGGACTATATAACCTATAATAAATAGGTGAACTTGTATAATTTTACATAATGATGCGTCGTGTTGTATTTGTGACACAAAGAGCTTATTTAAGGTCTACTGTAGATACAACAGAAAGGAGTTATGCTTGTTGTTGAACCCTATTTTTATGAGAAGTTGAAATAGAGTTCCCATCTTAAGGTAACGCTCAATAATTAATGGTAAATTCTGCACAATTGCCTCGAGTTGATTGAGTGATTCCTACCTCATTCAATTTATATAGGTCAAAAATTCTTGCCTATATCGGAGGGCATTCTCATGCTCCAAAGTAACCATCCTTCAGGAAACCCCTGGGGTGGAGGGAAACAAGAACCCCCACATTTGAAAAGAGCTTTTTATACTATTCTTCATCACTTCAAGAAAATTTTTATAGGTGGCGGGCCTTCAAGCTTTTTTACTCCATTTATTATTTTACTTTTAGCGCTCACTTTATGGTCAGCATTTTATACGGTTCCAAGTGACTCTGTCGCTGTAATACAACGTTTTGGCAAATATGTACATAATGTTCCAGCGGGGCTTCATATCAAGGTGCCACTTGGTATTGATACGGTAAAAATAGTGCCAGTTAAACGGCAGCTCAAACAAGAGTTTGGTTTTACGACTCCAGGAGCTAATGATCCTCATCAAAGTCCAACCGTTAGCGATCGTCGCCAAGAGACACAAATGGTCACTGGCGATTTAAATGCCGCCCTTGTGGAGTGGGTAGTTCAATATCGAATTTCTGAACCTATAAAGTTTTTGTTCGAAGTCCGAGAACCCAGTGAAACGCTTCGATATGTTTCTGAATCCGTAATGCGTGAAGTCGTCGGGGATAGAACCGTGGATGAAGTGATCACGATAGGTCGACAAGAAATTGAATATGAAGCCCTTTCAAAAATGCAGGCGCTCTCAACGAAATATGCATTAGGGATAAGTATTGACCAAGTGCAATTGAAAAACATCAACCCTCCGCAACCTGTCCAGGCATCGTTTAACGAAGTGAACCAAGCTCAACAGGAGAAAGAAAAACTCATTAATGAAGCTCGTCGCGATTACAACAAAGTGATCCCTTTAGCTTTAGGAGAAAAAGATCAAAGGATCAGGGAGGCTGATGGTTATCGTCTAAAACGGATTAATGAGGCTGAAGGGGATACTGCTCGTTTCAATGCATTATTGTTCGAGTACATTAAAGCTCCGGAAGTGACCAAACGAAGAATCTATTTAGAAACCATGCAAGCTGTATTACCGAATATTCGTGCCAAAATTATCATTGATGAGCGAGCAAATAATATTTTACCTTTGCTCAACCTCAACGAAACGCAAGGAGGTGCACAATGAAACCGATTAAAATAGGGATCATAACCGCATTGACTTTAGGTGCCTCTCTTAGCCTATACAGCACACTTTACACGGTGAGTGAAGTACAACAGGTCATTATTACTCAGTTTGGGAAACCGATAGGGGAACCTGTTGTGGATGCTGGCTTGAAGATAAAAATACCGTTCATTCAAGAGATTAACACAATAGATAAACGAGTGTTAGAGTGGGATGGCAACCCTTCCGATATGCCAACAAAAGATAAGCTGTATATTTCTGTTGATTTATTCGCTCGGTGGCGAATTACCGACCCACTTCAATACTTTTTACGGCTCAAAGATGAACGCAGTGCACAATCTCGGCTTGACGATATTTTGGGTAGTGAGACGCGAAATGCTGTGGCAAAACATGAATTAATCGAAATCATTCGTACAAACAAAAATCGTACACCGTTACGAGATTCCTTATTAAGTGATGCTGAAGGAGAATTGAAAATTGGTGCCCTTGTTCCTATCCAAAAAGGTCGTCAATTGGTAGAACAAGAAATATTCTCTGAAGCGTCAGAAAAAATAAAAATCTTTGGTATTGAATTACTCGATATTCGCTTCAAACGTATTAATTATAATGAAAGTGTTCGCCCTAAAATTTACGAACGAATGATTAGTGAGCGTCGTCAAATTGCAGAACGTTTTTTATCTGAAGGGTATGGGGAGGCTGCGAGGATTCGTGGCGACCGAATCAGAGATTTGAATAAAATTCAATCCGAGGCCTATCGTGAAGTCGAGGAGATTCGTGGGCAAGCCGATGCCAAAGCTGCCGAAATTTACTCACTAGCTTACAATAAAAGCCCTCAAGCGAGACATCTTTATGAGTTCACACGAACGATGCAATCTTACTCTACTGTCATTTCTGAAAACACAACACTTGTTTTGTCTACTAGTAGCGATTTATTCAAGTTTCTCAATGGCATTGAAGGGAACTTAATACCTATTGTCGATAAACAATGAGTAAAAAGCAAAAAGAGCGTCACCTAACCCGACTCGCCGACCAAGACAATATATTGATTGGATTGATCGTCCGATAAACCGTTTTATACATATTGAATCAGCAGCGGGCTTTGTACTATTTATTTCAGCAGTGTTTGAGCGTTCTTTACACAAATGGATCAATTCAACAGTGATAAAACCAAGTTTAAGTTGGCATACAAATTGTCTTTTCACTCAAAAACCACTTGAAACCTACATCACACTTTTGGTAGATTACCTGCGTTAGCGAAAGCTAACTATCTGATTACCTGAGAGTTTGTAACAATTTAGTAACATTTACTAAGTTTATGAATCTTTTTAGGTAATTGTTCCGATGAAGACTGCAGGAGAGTGGTTATTAATCAAAGTTTTACGTTTGATTAGCATAACCTGCCGAAGAATTAACTATTTCAGGTGCTACTTAGGTAGCGGGGACTGTAGTTGGAGGAACCTCTGGAGAGAACCGTTTAATCGGTCGCCGAAGGAGCAAGTCCTGTGTCATGCACAGGGTGAAACTCTCAGGCAAAAGGACAGAGGAGTGGAAAGTTGTAACCTAACTATTTGGCGTTCCCGTCTTTTAAATAGCTCTGTTCTATTAGAGATCTTGTATCTCGCCCTTTCCCTCTTCTCCTTATAGTTGTTTTATTAAGGGGAAATCATGAACGACCTACAATCTTTACTTCAAACCATCGATAACTTTGTCTGGGGTCCACCACTTCTGCTTTTGCTTGTGGGTACCGGTGTTTACTTCACTTTTAGCCTCGGCTTGATCCAGTTTAAACATCTACCGACCGCATTAGTGATGGTATTTAGTAAAGATAAGTCATCTGATAAACAGGGTGACGTTTCTAGCTTTGCAGCATTATGTACTGCACTTTCAGCAACTATCGGTACCGGTAATATCGTTGGTGTTGCTACTGCAATCAAACTTGGTGGTCCGGGTGCATTATTCTGGATGTGGCTTGCTGCCCTATTCGGAATGGCAACCAAATACGCTGAGTGTCTACTTGCCGTAAAATACCGCCAAGTTGATGATAAAGGCCAAATGATTGGTGGCCCGATGTACTACCTACAATATGGCGTTGGCTCTAAAGCACTAGCGATTATGTTCGCTGTATTTGCTTTAGGTGTGGCTTGTTTTGGTATCGGTACTTTTCCTCAAGTAAATGCGATTTTGGATGCGACAGAGATTTCTTTCGGTGCTAACCGTGAGGTATCTGCTTTCATCCTAACTCTATTAGTCGCTTTTGTTACTTTAGGTGGTATCAAATCTATCGCCAAGGTCGCAGGTAAAGTTGTACCAACCATGGCTGTATTCTATGTATTAGCATGTCTAAGCGTGATTATCATGAATGCAGACCAACTACTGAATGCGATTGAGTTAGTGTTGGTATCAGCCTTCACTTCGACAGCGGCAACAGGTGGTTTCCTAGGCGCAAGCATCATGCTGGCTATCCAATCGGGTATCGCTCGAGGTGTATTTTCAAACGAATCTGGTTTGGGTAGTGCACCAATGGCGGCAGCGGCGGCGAAAACAGATTCTTGTGTCAAACAAGGCCTGATTTCAATGACAGGTACCTTCTTCGATACCATCATCATTTGTACAATGACCGGTCTTGCTCTGATCTTGACTGGCGCATGGCAGAGTGACTTCTCTGGTGCAGCAATGACAACACACGCTTTTGCGGTTGGTTTAAATGCTGATACCTTTGGTCCAATGTTGGTATCAATCGGCCTGATGTTCTTCGCCTTTACCACCATTCTTGGTTGGAACTACTACGGTGAACGTTGCGTTGTATTCCTGTTCGGCACTAAAGCGGTACTTCCATACAAACTGGTTTTTGTTGGCTTAGTGGCGTCAGGCGCGTTCCTGCATCTGGACATGATTTGGATACTGGCTGACATCGTGAACGGCCTAATGGCGATTCCAAACCTGATTGGTTTGATTGCTCTGCGCCAAGTTGTTGTAGAAGAGACAAAACATTACTTCGCCAACACAATTGGTAAGGTATCTATCGCTAACGCAAGTTAAGTCGAAGGCTAGCTTTAAAGGTTAGATTCATCCAAAAGGGAGCATTTCGCTCCCTTTTTTCATATTCCTAACCATTATGATTTCAAATCATCTCATTGAGGAGCTAGGGGTTTATTTCGTGCCACACTGACTCCACATAGTAAGAATAAAGAAAGAAACTCTGAGGTCATATGCCATTCCCACGAATCTCCATCTTAGATTTAGCCCCTGTTGCAGAAGGCTCCAACTATACGGAAACCTACCAAAAGTCGGTATCCCTAGCTCAGCATGCAGAAAAGTTAGGCTACCACCGTTTTTGGCTGGCAGAACATCACAACATGCCAGACATAGCCAGCGCTGCGACTTCTGTGCTGATGAGTCATATCGGTGCTCATACTCACTCTATCCGTCTCGGTTCTGGCGGTGTCATGCTCCCAAACCACGCACCTCTGGTTATTGCAGAACAGTTCGGTACATTAGAAGCGCTATATCCAGGACGTATTGATCTCGGACTCGGGCGAGCGCCGGGAACCGACTACCCGACCATGCACGCCCTACGCAGAGACCCAGAAAGAATGGATCCGGACTTCGCTGAATTGCTTGAGGAACTGCAGTTCTTTATGGGCCCGGTATCTAAAGCTCAACCAGTACAAGCCTGCCCTGGCGCCGACTCATCGGTTCCAATTTGGCTACTGGGCTCAAGTACCTACAGCGCGCACCTTGCCGCTGTAAAAGGATTGCCATTTGCCTTTGCCGCGCACTTCGCCCCGGATGCAATGATGCGTGCACTGGACATCTACCGAGCAAACTTCCAACCATCAGAGCAGCTTGATAAACCTTACGTGATGATTGGCGTCAATGTGGTCGTTGCCGAGAGCACTGAAGAAGCAAATTATTTAGCGACGACAGAATATCAGAAGTTCTTGCAGTTGATTCGCGGTGGCCAAGGTAAAATTCCCGCCCCTGTTGCCGACATGGATCAGCTCTGGAAACCACATGAAAAGCACCAAGTCACTCATCAGCTCAGAGAATCCATTCATGGTGACAAAACCCTTGTGTTAGAGAAGATCAACTCTCTACTAGAGCGTACTCAAGCGGACGAAATCATCGCTCACTCAGTAATCTTTGATCACGAGAAGAAACTACGTTCTTATGAATTGCTCGCTGAGCTAAAAAACGAACAAATGCAGTAGCCAGCATAAAAAAGAGCGGCTATCCAGCCGCTCTTTTGCTCATCTTTATGAAGACTATTTGTCTTCTAACATCAACTTAACGCCAAGTCCCACCAGCACAAAACCGGTCGTGCCTTCCATCCAGTTCATAAAGCGTGCACTCTTAAGTAAGCTTTTCGCGGAGGTTAGCGCCCCAGCCAAACCACATTGCCAAACCATTGCGATAACAAAATGGATTGCCGCCATAAAGGTCGACTGTAAAAATGCTGATCCTTCTGGGTTGATGAACTGTGGTAAGAAGGCCAGATAAAAAACGGCGGTTTTCGGGTTTAACACATTAGACAAGAAACCCTCCCTCAAGGAACGAGAGAAGCTGAACTCGTGACGGATAACTCTCCCAGCCGTATCTTGCGGTGCTGCTGTGTTGTTCCATAATCCTTTAAGCGTCGTAAAGCCCAAGTAGATAAGATAAGCCGCGCCGACCATCTTCACCACATGAAACAATTCTGCAGACTGGGCAAGGATCGCAGAAATACCGATCGCTGAAAATGTCGCGTGAACAAATAACCCTAGACAAATACCAAGGCTAGTGACCGCTCCATCAGTAAAGCCACCGCGTGACGAATTACGAATGACTAACGCGGTATCCAATCCCGGAGTGAGCGTCAGTATGGTTATAGCGATTAAAAACGCTTCAAAATTGTGTATCAAGCTTACATCCACCAAGCAAAGAGAGAAACTTCTCCTTTATTGTCATATTTACGCTGTTATTTCAATAAATTTTGATTGCATATCGTAAAATCCTTTCGAAAATGTTTATGAAACATATTGGAATAAATCTAACTTTCTACGCGAATAACTTGGTAAGCCCTGAGAGGGTTGGTAAACTTTTGTTTTCTCTATAGTCATGGAAGGCGACACATGAGCGCATTCGAAAAACTCAAAAAACACTCATTAAAACTCTCACATTTTCAACATCTCGCAGCAATTTGCGGCTGGGACCAAGCGGCGGTCATGCCTAATGGTGGTAGCCAGGCTCGTTCTGAAGCTATGGCTGAATTGTATGTTCATATGCATAACTTGCAAACTCAGCCACAACTCGTTGACTGGTTTTCTGAAGCGGATCAAGAGGCACTAAACGCTCAAGATAGCACGACACTTCGCGAACTAAAACGCAACTGGCAGCAAGCTAACGTACTACCAGAAGAGTTGGTGCAAGCCAAATCTCTAGCTGGTTCAAAGTGTGAACATGCCTGGCGTACTCAACGTGGTGAAAATGATTGGCAAGGTTTTGAAAAGAACTGGGCAGAAGTGGTAAAACTGTCTCAGGAAGAAGCCCAAATCCGCGCTGAAGTAACTGGTCTTTCCGCTTATGATGCAATGCTTGATATCTATGAACCGGGCACAACGACTGCTTCATTAGATGTATTATTTAGCGATGTAAAAACTTGGTTGCCAGAAATGATTGACCAAGCAATCGAAAAACAGTCATCAGAAAAGTTCATTGAGCCAAAGGGTACCTTCCCGAGCGACACACAAAAGGCGCTGGGCTTGGACGTGATGAAGCTGCTGCAATTCGATTTCGAACACGGCCGACTTGACGAAAGTGTCCACCCATTTTGCGGTGGTGTTCCCACTGACGTTCGTATCACTACACGCTATGATGACAGCGAGTTTGTACAATCTCTAATGGGCATTGTTCACGAGACAGGTCATGCTCGTTACGAGCAAGGCCTGCCGAAATCTCTCGCCGGCTTACCGTCTGGGCAGGCACGTTCGATGGGGATTCACGAATCTCAATCTCTGTTCTTTGAGATGCAGATTGGTCGTAGTAATGCGTTTATTGAACACTTAGCACGCCTTGCAGGTAATCACTTTACAGGACACGATCCTAAGTTATTCTCGCAAGAAAATTTCCAAAAGCTATACACACGCGTTAAGAAAGACTTTATTCGCGTTGATGCCGATGAGCTCACCTACCCTGCTCACGTTATTTTGCGTTACGAGATCGAGCGTGACTTGATCAATGGCGTGATCAAACATACTGATGTACCGGAGTTGTGGGATCAGAAAATGCAAACCTACTTAGGCTTGTCGACCAAAGGCAACTTTAAAAACGGTTGCATGCAAGATATCCATTGGACAGACGGCAAACGAACAGTGATAACTCCAACTCAAACCACTGATAATAAAGGAAAAAGACTGAAAAAGCACAATTATAAAGATGGGTGCATGCAAGACATTCATTGGTGTGATGGAAGTTTTGGATATTTCCCTAGCTACACTTTAGGAGCTATGTATGCCGCACAGTTTATGGCTTCTATGAAGAAAACTGTAGACGTGGATGGTGCGATTCAGGCGGGTGACCTTTCACCTATCTTTGCTTGGTTAAGCGATAACATCTGGAGCAAAGGCAGCTTATTAACGACTGACGAGCTAGTCACTCAGGCAACAGGGGAAACTCTAAACCCTCTACATTTCCAAAATCATCTTCGGAATCGTTATTTGTAATTTGGCGGTAAAGACTTCAACATAAGGTCGTAATACTTTACTCGGTACTAAGGGCTGTCGTGCATGAATGGGGCGTTGACAAAATCTCACCATAGATAGCCCTTCAAAGCCATATTGAATAGTTAACGCAATCTAAAAATAGGTACTTAAAACTACTTTCTTAATAGCCCCAGTGTGAAAAATTCCTTCGCTATAGTATTTCTTCAAGCAAGGCGTACATATCAAATTATCAATATAACCAGCCTTTTTCTGACCACATCTGACACATGGTTGTCCCTGTTCCCTAGTAGTGGCCTGGACATGAGATGCGGCTGCTCTAGCTTTTCTTGGCTTCTTGTAAGGTTTATGCTTAACAGTCTCAATAGCCGATTTGCGTAGAGTCTCTACTGGTGGGTTTCGGTCTGACTCTTCGAGCATTTTATTTAGCTTCTGACTAAGCTCTCTGTGTCTCCCCGTATAACGGGCATGAACCACCCAATTTCTTTGCCCTGAATTGAGCACATAATCGGCGTTGTTGACCAAATCGATGGAACCTTTCCGTAAACCAGCGATCTGATCCTTTGAGACCAGAGCATAGGCAGAAACAGATGGGTAAATCGAAGAAAAAAATCACCAACTGGAAAGAATACAACCAAGCGCTAATAAACCGAGGTTCGCTGACGTTCTGGATGGACGAAGATGCTATCGCCAATTGGTACTGTGATACTCCGTCTGGACGCAGAGGTAGAAGCAATGAGTTCAGTGATTCCGCGATAGAGACTGCTCTGATGCTGAAAGGGATTTTCAACCTGCCACTCCGCGCTCTACAGGGCT
This sequence comes from Vibrio sp. J1-1, assembly GCF_021728395.1. Classification (GTDB taxonomy): domain Bacteria; phylum Pseudomonadota; class Gammaproteobacteria; order Enterobacterales; family Vibrionaceae; genus Vibrio. Next base: position 49,125 of record NZ_JAKKCM010000009.1, read on the forward strand.
TTATTGATTCGCTGTTTGGTCTGATGCATGTAGATTTACGTTCACCAAATTACACCAGCATAAGCAAGCGAGCACGGACAGTAGAAGTGAACTATCGCCAACCTCCTAAAGATACAGTAGATCACCTGGTCATTGACGCACTGGTGTTAAAGTTTTTGGCGAAGGGGAATGGAAGGTTCGTAAGCATGGCAGCGAAGGCCGACGCACATGGCGCAAAGTCCACTTTGCTGTAGATGCAGATAGCCACGATATCGTCTCTGCCGTAGTTTCGCTAGATAGCGTCCATGATAGCGAGGTACTGCCTGGCCTTTTGAATCCTTTACGCAGGAAAATAGAACAAGTATCGGCAGATGGTGCCTATGACACACGAGGTTGCTATGAAGTGATAGGTACAAAGGGAGCGAAAGCGGTGATCCCTCCCCGAAAGAATGCTGCTCTCTGGGACGACGAACACCCAAGAAACGAAGCTGTTATTGCCCAGCAGTCAGACCAACTAGAGCAATGGTAAGTGGACAGCCGTTATCACCAACGCTCACTAGCTGAGACGGCGATGTATCGTTCCAAGCAACTGCTTAGTGGGAAAGTGACGCTGAGAAAATACAATGGTCAAGTAGGTGAGATCTTGGCTAACGTTAAGGCGTTGAACAAACTCACTGGGCTTGGTATGCCTGTTCGTCAGAGACTGAGTAATATGGCAGGTTAATGGCTTCAAGCGTCTCCAAGGCTGAATTGATCAACAACGCCCACATAATCTATCACAAGTGACTTAAAAGAGTCGCGAGTTTCATGTTCATACGTTGCGTACAATAATTGCAATGGTTCAAGATTAATATCGACAACTGAGATTCCTTCATATCTATTACTGTCAATCATTGTACGACCTTGATAGCTAAAATGGATCCCAAATGCATAACCATTTACATGACACAGCACGTCTAATTCTGAAATTGGTGGATTTGGTTCAAATTCAAAAGCATCAATGTTCAATACGTGCGCCTGAGTCACCAGACCAGTGAAACTTCCCTCCCGTACTTATCCTGCTTAGTAAATAACAGTTTCCATTCAGGAAGGGGGATCTCAAATCGGCTTAGCTCTCGTAAACACTGCTTGATTACTAACCTTGCAACGACACAAAATAAATTTTTGCACTCTACCGTCTCACTCTGCTCCTCTTTCGACTTGTTATCGTGAGCAAAATGATGAATCATCTTGTCGGGATTGGGGCATTTTTTGGCAACTAAGTTCTGTTTACAGCTAGGGCAAGCACAGGCACACGCCCTCCCCTCTTTTTACTTCACTGACATCAAAGTACTTGCCGTCTTTTAGACCAAAAGGTATTAGCATGGATAAGGCTACCTTTATTCATGAAAACTATTTGTAGAAATATCTGAGTTACAGCGAGACTGTTTTAGAACAGCTTTTCTAGCTCTAGCTGACGAATTTACCGCCTTCGCAAATTCAATACACCTTTCGAGCTTTGCGCTGTTTTACTTTACCTGCCATACGCCTCCCATATAACTTGTTACGTCAACTCGACGAAGTCGGCCAACATACTCATATAATCAACCTTAAGCATAATGGCATTTCTTCTCCTACTCAATTAATTTGGTTCGAATCGTTAATTATTAACTTAATCAATCTAAGACAATAAATCACCACACTATACCTTTGAAAGTGTAATAAGTTGACTAACTATAATTATATATCATACGGGATGTAAGCTATTCTAATATATTCCCATTGTAAGTACTTTATCATTTAATAACCTATCAATACATAATTTACTTTATGTAACAAAAACAATTTAGTTTCCAAAAAATATCAAACCATACTCAATATTAAAGTTCATGTAAGTTGAATAAAGCGCATGCAGTGAATTAAAATATAATATAGGAACACTCTGTTTATTTACGCCCATGAATAATGGTAACGCACTCCGTGAGTGCGAGCATAAGAATAATCACAATGGTTCCACTAAATTAAAAAACACGGAAACAAGCCAGTACTAATTATTTCTCGTTCCTCGAAATTAATTAGCAGCTTGTCCTGCGGAGCTTCCTCGCTAGCGCTGCGGTGCTCGAACCTTACGGTTCTGCGCTCGTCGCTCCGCTCCTAGTACCACTAATAAAAATAATAAAGGTAACAAGTATGAGTATTTTCGATCTAAGTATCAGAGAAAGACTAGAAAAAATGAGCAAAGCTGAACTTATTGAACAACGTCAGCTCGTGTTCGAAGAACGAGGCGTGTATCGCCATCTACGTGACTCTGGAGAAAAGCTTCAAGCCTTAGAGCTTATTGAACAATACCTCAATAAACCTAGCCGTGGTAGACCACGAAAACCAGCAGAAGCCAAATGCAGTGAACAAGTCAAAATAAATATAACCCCGCAAGAAAGAGCAGAGCTCGAGTACCGCCAAACTAGGCTAGGATACAAACACCTGTCCACCTACATGCGTGATATCACTCTGAACCTTACACCAGATCTGCAAGTCAGCCAGATTGAGAGGCCCAGCGTTGATGAATGTGTTCTTGAATCTATCAATGAAGATATCCAGTTCTCAAGCGTTCAACTGATGCATGCCCTGCAAGAGAATGTTTTAGATAAAGAAACAGTAAACCTCATCATCGAATACCTATCACTGATTCAACAAAAACTTGCTGAGCGAGAGCAACAAGAGCTGGGTGAATACAACTCAGATTTCGCTTTGATGCTTGCTAATAGGCATTTGACCCAAGAGCAGCTTCAAAAACTCGCTGACTTCAAAGAACTGCGCGAAGAAGCAACTTACATGTAACCAAGGGGCGACTATGTCGCTCCCTTCCGACCCCGTTGGGTCGAACCTATCGAATCTACATCACCACATAACAATTATAAAAAGGTGTACTTATGGCTATTCACAAGATATTCGAAACTAAAACGCCAAGCAAAAAACAATCTATTGAAGACCAGTCTGCTACAACTACCAACTACGCCGCGGGCACAACCAAAGATCTAGAGCAATGCGTGCGTGTCGAATACGCTTCTGGCAAGTTCAAGCCCCATGAAGAAGACGACATCATTAGTGAAAAAACTGAATTTCTGATGGCGCACAATATCTCATCACCACTCCCTATCTTAAAAACGCCCCACCTCAAGGTTCACGAGATGAATTGGTCTGACATCGGTCGTGAGATAGCAAATTATAAAAGCAAGACTGGCATGCAGAAACCCACCAGCCATCGAATGATATCTCTTCAGAAAGGCGAGCGGCTTAGCCATGAACAATGGCGCAAACTCGTGAAGAAGTATATGCGTAGGATGGGACTTCAACACACAAAATATGTTGTGTTTATTCACCATGACACTGACCATACCCACATCCACATCAACTGCGGCACCGTAGACGTAAAAACGAAAAAAGTCGTCAATGAATGGCAAAACTATCCTGAAGCCACGAAAGTTATGCGTGAAATTGAAAATGAATTTGGACTCGGCAGCGTCGCTAACCCAGGCGATAAGTTTAACGACAGAGTTGAGAACTCTAAACTAAAGCCCATTCACATCACACCAAACAAGAAAACTAAAGGAGGTGATAAAGCCCAGATACGACGCAAATTAGACTTTGTACTTGAGCAAAATAGGCTTCTTGATATCACCCCCACCCTTCCAGTTTTTCTTGAGCAGCTAGAAGCTATTGGTGTACAAGTTAGGCTTAGCTACAAAGCTCAAACTGACAAACTACCCAACGGTATGTCCTATCGATTGAGTAAGCCCAACAAAGCACGAAACAGGACTAACAGGCCAGCCCTGTACTTTCCTTCTTCAAAGATGGGACACAGCAACGCATATTCCCTAAAAAACCTGCTGAATAACGGTCGATTAACAATGAACGAAAGTGACAGTCAAAGCCTTAAACAGTTAAACATTCGCGAATCTAAACGTGCTTATGCTATTGTCAAAGACCCAATCCAGACGATTGACAATGAGCATTGTCATCTTCTTAGTAACGGTGACCGCTACTGCAATGTGGTGCTTCGCTTCAGAGATAAAGACTTCACAAAAATCAATAAAGCTGTCAAGTACTCTCACCTCCGAACTTACCTTCAGCTATACAATGAGGGAGGCTCAAGGGAGTACGTTTCCAAGCTTCATGGTTTTGTCTTCAGGATCAGAATCAATCAAAGATGGCACAAAGAGAGCTACAGCCAATCTTGGTTCAATTCTCCAAAAATGACTCGTGATGAATACTCTGCATTGGTCAATCAACATCTAGCAGAGCTATTGATTGAGTTCATCGAATCATTGCTGCATATGTTGGGCTTTGGTTCCCCTGATATTAATGCAGAAAGCCACCTGGGAGACTACAGAGAGCAACCAGACTTTCAGTTGAAGCGCGACGACGGACTAAACACTGTCCACACCATCCCCCAAATTCTAAATGCCATAAAAGATGCAAATGCAAGCGAACATATCCAACGCTACTTGGAGATGAGCGAGGAGCACGAGCTAGATCTAACCTTAAAAAGTAAACTCTAGCTTACTCCTTTTAGTCAATTTACTATGGATCTTAATCAGAATAGTAAGTTGACTATAATTCTTTTTTTAATATAAGAAAATGAATCCCCAAAAAATTAACACAGAGTAATCATTAACTTAAAAACCCAAAAATATAAATAACTACAAATTCATATTTAATAATAAAAATATGTAAAATAACTTTTTATTGCATAGAAAAAAATAAGAACTTACTATTTAATTAACCTTACTAATAAATATAATAAAAAGGACAACTTATGCTCAGTGTAATTGAAGCAAATAAAATCATTTCCGACATGAGAGAAGAAAATGCAAATACTGCAAACATTAAGGTCTGGTATCAACTTCGCCTACCGAATGATAATGGTAAGTCTATATCAGTAAGAGGAACAGTCATTGATAACGACTCAGTGGTCTCCTCTGAGGTTATCTTTCAGATCCCACTGGATGCGGTCACCACCATACCACGCTCAAAGTACGAAATAGAGCGCAGATACGCCACAGAGTATTTTCAACCAGACATTATGTCTCTTAAGGACAGCTACTTCGACAAAATACAAGTGTATTGCAGACTTGCAGTCAAAGAAAACCTCGAACGCGTTGCAAACAAAGAGCGAGGTACAGTTACTCTCGAAAACGGCGATACCGTTCATCAGTTCGCTGCCCCGATCCACCATTTGTGTGAAACTATTGGTCAAATTGAACGTGCCGACGGCAGTCGCACAACTGATTCAAGAGGATTAGAGCTAAAGGCGGATGAAGCCGAGGACATTCAGCAGGCCTTGGCCCGTCTAGAATCGATACTGTCTAACATGGGCTACGGCTATAAAAGCTTTAATGTAGAGAAGTACCAAAATGACGAGATCTCCAAATTCATGGACAAAAAGTATGACATGGGTCGAACGATTGGAGGTCTTGGCAAGAAGGAGAAGCAATCTAAATTCGAGCAAGACTGTTTAGCCCGTTTCACTAACTGCGATGAAAGCTTATTGACGCCGCTTTCAGGGAACGCTACTTCCAACACCACATCTCGCGTTAGAGCAACCTTTGAAGCGTTAAGGGGAAGAGCCGTAAATGTGGGGAAAAAATCTAAGGCATGATGACGCGTGGGGCTTTAGAGCCCCTGTTTCACACAGCGCAGTAGGTTCAACACTTTTTTGGACAATTCCATTTTAGGGCTTTTACTAATTTAGATTTGTACGGATAATTTTTGGTATCGAAAAACACTACTCATATCTTCCAACAAGCAAACCACTCCTTACGCTTGATTTGCTCAACTTCACACATATCACTATTCGTGTTAGCAAGATCTCACTGTACCGATAAGCGTTTGCAATCTAATGTCGGACAAAGCAATAATCAGCAAGTATCCATGCACGAGATGCCCAACAATTTGGAGTTAGCTATGGGATGGAATGGTAATAAATATGACTGTTTCCAAAAGGAGTACCAATACCATTCAGGCCTAGCCTTACTCGAAAAACTTACAGAATTAAATCATCTGAATGGTAAGTCGGTAATTGACTTGGGGTGTGGAAATGGTGAGCTTTCATCGTTAATTTCTCAGCATACCAATATGACAGTGAAATGTGTTGATGCTGACGCTTCAATGATCGATGTTTTTACTCGCAAGCACTCTTCTGATTTTACAGAAATCGAACATGCAGACATCGCATTGTGGCTAGATAAACAAAGAGAGTCTTCATCTGATGTAATTTTTTCTAACGCTGTATTTCATTGGTTGGGTACGCATGAGCAACTCCCCCCTGTTCTATTGAATTGCTACCGAGTATTGAAACATAATGGCATGATCGCCCTAAGATTTTCATTAAGTGATAACGCTCTAAATATAAAAAGATATCTCCACAATAAAATCGTTGAATTTAACGGAGCACACGTTGACGACTTTTTCTATTCACAACTAAATCTAACAAGGTTCTTGACTCAGCTTGAACTAATTGGTTTTACAGTCCTCTATTCAAAAGAAGAGTCTTACTACCCATTCAATAATTCGGACAGGGATTTAGATTTTATACTCGATAGTCAGCCTATCTATGACTACATACCCAAAGATCGTTATGCTGATTTTATAGAGTACGTAACTGATGCTTGGAACAAAGAGGTAAGCAAAGTTAGGTTGAAAAGTCACCATGCGCTTATCATTGCGTCAAAAAATGCGTAGCTCTGGTTTTAAGTAGTTGCAAGCAATTAGAAAAACTAATTCAAATTGGAGTCGGTACACAATGGGCTTCATTGCTACTGACGCAGAAAGGGGCAAAGGTGTGTTTACTGTGAGCGGCTTCAGGCAACAATGAGCCAGCAGCTATCCCACAGTCACGCTTTGATGTTTTCTGCTTCAGCTTCACCAGCCCGAAATGCCCTTAACCTCTTTCCTTGGGATCATTCGATAGTCTCCTAGCTTCCAATCGTCGACAAATACGTCGAATTCGTCTCTATCAAGTAAATCAATAGGACGAGCGGTCAGATATTCACTCTGGCTAGCTTCTGCCGAAACTAACGCATCGTAAGTTTTTAGATCACCATTACCCAAAGCTTTCTCTACCAACTGGTAAGGCGCAACCGCTTTGCACATCAGCACGGTTTTCTCAGCAAATAGCCAGTAGAGGACATCAATGTCATCTCGGCCTCTTCTTAAGTCATCGAGACGTCTCTTTAGTTGACTTTGTAATTCCATGTTTTCATCAAACTGAAACACTGGGTAAAGGTGCCAACCGTTTATATCTATACACAACCCTTTTCGACTCCCCTCTTCGATCACCTCACCAGTGTAAAACTCGAGCTGATTAAGCAAATTCTTAACCACTATAAGTCGCCTTTGATCTAATTCCATCACTACGTTTGTCCTCATAAAATACCGATTATCAGAAACATAGAAACAAACTTTCAAATCGCCAAATTAAATTTGCTTAGATAGTGGGCAAACAGTTCACACCTACTTGCCAAACTGGCTTTTTGACACCAAAATAATACTGTCTATTTATACAGTATTATTTATGCAAGTTATCCCAATCAGCGCACAAGCTGGCATCACTGGATTTGAGTCGCCAGCTACCGAGTACAGTCAACTATCTCTAGATCTCGATGAGCTTTTAGTCGAGCACCCCAGTGCAACTTTCATCGGGAGAGCATGTGGTGATTCCATGCAAGGGCTAGGTATATTTGACCAAGATTTGCTGATCGTTGATCGACATGTGGATGTGAAACATAACGACGTTATTGTCGCGAATCTTAATGGTGAATTCATATGTAAGCAGATTGATATCCATCGCAAGATGCTACTGTCAGCAAACAATAAATATCAACCAACCCTGATTACCGAATGTGACTCCTTCTCGCTAGAAGGTGTGGTCATCCGTTCGATACGTTGTCACAGACCAAGTCACCTGCTGAGAACAAAATAATGTATGCCTTAGTCGATGCGAACTCATTTTATTGTAGTGCTGAGCAAGTCTTCCGTCCCGACTGGCGAGGTAAGCCCGTAGTTGTTCTTTCCAACAACGACGGGTGCGTAGTGGCTGCAAATCGACAAGCCAAAGAAGCGGGCATTGAAAAGTTCAAACCATTCTTTCAAGTTAAAGCACTTTGTGAGCAGAAAGGAGTAATTGTATTATCATCCAATTACGAACTGTACGCCGACCTATCGTCCAAAATGATGCAAGTAATTGGTCGATTCGCTCCAGAACAACACATCTACAGTATCGATGAATCTTTCCTATCATTCGAACGTTGTTACCCTGCCATTCCATGTTTTAAAACGCATGGAATGAAGCTGAGACGAGCTGTATGGCGAGAATGTCGCTTACCCGTTTGTGTTGGCTTTGGCCCAACTCTTACACTTGCAAAAATCGCTAACCATGCCGCTAAAAAAATACAAGGGTATAACGGAGTCTGTGTTCTCGATAGCGAGCAAGAGCGCAGAACCATACTGTCGAAGCTCGGTGCAGGTGACATCTGGGGCATAGGTAAAAAAATACAAGCTCGTTTGAAGTTTATGGGCATCAATACAGCTTTAGAACTCGCTGACTATCCACCAGCATTAGCTCGTAAAGAGTTTAACGTCGAAATCGTACGCACTATCCGTGAACTCAATGGCCAACCATGTAAAGTTTGGGATCAATCAAGGGCAGACAAAAAACAAATCTATTCTACGAGAAGCGCAGGTCAGCGTATTACCGACTTAGAATCATTACGCCAGGCTTTGGCAAAGCATGCGAATATAGCCTCTTCAAAGGCGCGTCAGCAAAACAGTCTGTGTAAAGTGATGTTATGCTTCGCCAATAGCTCCCCCTTCGATGAGAAGGCTGTAACGCGTAGAGCGATACATAGGTTTGCCTACCCTACTTCAGATGTCACACAGATCACCAAAGCTGCCACTTTACTCGCAGAAGAACTATTTTGTGAAGATGTTCGCTTTTACAAAATTGGCGTCGGATTGTTGGATTTAACTGATGGGAAGAACGAGCAGTCAGATCTATTTAACCCCATGCCCAACGACCCAAAACTCATGTCTGTTTATGATTCGTTGAACCAACGTTATGGTTCTGACACCTTATTTCTGGGAGCACAAGGAATAGCGCAGAAATGGGGCATGCGGCGTGAGATGTTAACGCCCCACTACACAACTAAATGGCAAGACTTGCCAGTTATCAAGTGCGAGTAGCAAAGTCATGGTTAATGCTATGGGGTTATGAAGACTTTGCAGGTGCTTATTAACTATCGTAGCTAGCACGGAGTGGTTAGCTACGTGCTAGCAACTAGAAAGAAGTGCCACTAAAACAGGGAGAGTTACACCCCCTCTAAAGCCTCTCTAAGCTTGTCGAGCACAAAGTTAACATTGGCAGACTTTAAGCGACAAACACCTAGCCTAGTCAACTCACACAATAACTCTAAACTGCCAAACTCAGCCTTAAATTTCACGCTATCAACCAAATATCGCTTATCTGAAATGATAGTACTAAAATCATCTCTAATGTCTTTTATACCATTCACTGTAATTTTCGCAGAAGCACCCTGAGAAACACGGATGCCATATGAGGATAATTGAGTAACTTTCAAAGAATCAGCCGAGCGCTCCAAGTAACCAACCCAACGCTCGGGGGCCACGTTAACTTCAGATAGCACTAACCCCAAACCAGTCATGTCGTGTAGTTTGTTTAAAAACTTCCTTAACGAGCGAGGAGGATTAGTGATGTACATATATTTAGAGCTCGAAGACCAGTTAAACTGACATGTGTAATAGCTTACTGATTCAACCTCAGTAACCTCGCCAAATGGATCTTCAACCACACTTCGTTGGACTTGCTTCTCAACGTATTTACCTGAAAGCTTTGACGGAGTAGATACAGAAAGCAAAAAGCCCAAACCAGTTTCTTCTGAATATTGTTGTTCCTTCATCAATCTTGACAACTCGATAAGAGTTAAAGGAAGTTCAGAGTATAGCCATTTTGCTTTAATCATTATCTACACCTTCTTGTCATACGCTTCAATGGTTTTAGCCAAAGCCTTCTCTGATGCATCTCTCAGACTGACGTTGTACTTCTCATTTTCATAAGGAGTCGCAGCTTTTCTGGTGACGTTGTACTCGACAGTTCTAGAGTTGTACGGATATAGTCCTCTAACGGTGTACATAAATTCCGTGCATAAATCAGGTCGACCAAAACGAGCTTCAAATTCCACCTTAGGCCCTTCATGAGCACTATCTATTGCTGTCCAGATAATTTTGTAAATATAAAAGCCTCGTTTATGAAGCTGCTTAAATTCTGTTGAATCTAACACTCCTTCTCCTGCCAGCGCTGCTTTATTGATATAGGAAGCTAATCTTGCTTCAACAGTATCATCCTCATCAAGCTCGTCTTTCTCTTCCTGTTCCAAATGATAAACATCCACGCTAGAAACATTATCAAACTCAAAGCCAGGAACATTGCGAATTAAGCTATCAAAAAATTCACTTCTACATTCAGCATCAGTGATAGATTGTAACGAAATGGAAAACTCTTCTAGCTCATTACCCGTGGCTTTTATTACTTGTGCTTGAACAGCTTTTTTAAGTGTCTCAGAAACTTCTTTAGCTTTTTTTGTTGATGGAAGTTTCATCACAACTCCGTCTTTACCTTTCTCAAGCTTTATTTCGCAAGTCTTAAGTGTGCGCTGACGCATCTCTGTTTTTGTGAAGTCATGGTCAACATAACTAACTGTTAGCGTAGTTGTATCACCACTTTTAGTAACCTTTACAGAATCATCACCAATTGCGGTCAAATTCGCTTTTACTGTTGAACAAGCAGCTTGGATTTGTGAGTCCTCAATTTCTCCTTTAAGTTTGGAATGCGTTGTTTTGTCTTTCCTGTTTGGATTTTCTAGTAGCTTACCAATCCAGTTGAAATCAGAATAGCTAAGGGTCAAAGAGCTAATTTTTTCAATTAGCGCATCTTTAGAAGTGCTGCTGGAGACTAAAATACCTCTTCCTCTTAGGAATAAAACTAGCTCACTGTGAGTTACTTTCTTGTGCTGTAAAGCGTCAAATATGTTCTTATCAGTAGGGATATAGATAGACGGGCCAGTTTTGAGTTTAGACATCTTCTCGCATTCCTATTTCCATTGGATTAAAGCAAGTTGTGAACTTAGTGATAGTTTCAGCTTCAATAGCCGCCATCTGCTTCTCACGGGCATCGTCATTACCCCACATTTTTAGATACTCACGTTTTGCTTTGTCAAAATTGACTGAGGCATGCTTAGTTGCATCAGTAAACCGAACTCGTATCGTATAATCACTGCTGAGCATCTGATAATGCGACATAGCGTCGATAAGATAAATAAACTCATCAACCGTTTCCCCTGACTGGTGGTAATAGATGACAAAACCACTATCAAAGTCATCCCCCGCTCGATGCTTGATAATTAACCAAGGTGATGTTAGTGCTTCAACCGTAGCAGGCTTATCCCATTCGTCGCCACAACGACGAGCACGAATCAAATCAGGGTAAAAGAAAGTGAAATCTTTAGGACTAGGGAAACTATCATCAGCCTTCAGCTTTTGCATATCACTTACGACGTCACAAAGACGCTTAATTAAGTGTGGCCCCATTACAACAATTTCTTTGTCTTCCAAAAGTGGGATTTCCCGATAATCCACTCTTCCCATCAAATCAGAAAAGTCGTAGTCGTATTTGTCGTCATGGTTGTAGATGAACAATAATCCTGCAACACTCCCAAAACCCACATCGTCGAGAAGAAATGTACTTTGCCAACTTTCACTGATGTTTGCGCATTCAACTGACATTGCAAGTGATTTAAGAGCTTTTGAGACAGAGCTGGTATTAATAGTCCCAGCCTTGTAACTCTTAAGGTCAGTGTTTAAATATTTAGTATTACCCGAGTATGGGTCATCATAATAAAACACAACATCTGACGGGTGAGTAGTTTTGCCATGATGATCTGTCACACATTCCCAGTTCTCATCCTTTGGCAAACAAGTTTCCCATTTGAACCACTTAAATATGTCCTTGGAAACTAATTTTGCTAGCTTCTCTATGTTCCCAGTTTCTGCCATTACTCATATTCCCACACAGGCACCGCGACACGATGCGTACTAAACAAGTTTTATAATGCGATATTAATTCATTCTTAAGTTTGCAACAATTGACTTTGCGCAAAATATCAACACTGAACTGCATTAGCAGCTCTGGACAGCAGGTTCAGTGATTTACAATACCTGTAGTTATTCATTTATTGCGAATGTTCAATTCTCCGAAACTGATTTTGTCCACTTACGAGCTACAGTTCCCGTGAGCACGATCACGTAGCTCTCACTGCTTACTGCCTTTGGTCACGAGCCTAAATTCCAATCCAGATTGCTTTGATTGACGAGTGGAGTAACGGTTAGGGAACTTGTCGAAAAAGTCAGACAATTTCTTGAGACCATAATTGCGCGGGTCAAAGTCAGGCTTTAAGCGTTTAAGGTACTGCCCTACTTCACCTAGTTTGGCCCAGCCAGATTCATCACGATAGTTTTGCCATGCGCGATGCATTAGTTGCCAAATTTCTTTCTCTACCCCATTGATTTGAGTAGATTGTTGAGGAGGTTGCGGGGACTCTTCCTGTGGCTTATCTCCGTTGAGGTTTTCAATGGCGACAAAATCATCACAGGCATTTTTAAACGAAGCTGGAGTCATTGCCTTACCAACACCTATCACAAACATTTCAGACTCCCTCAGCCTTGTTGCAAGGCTAGTGAAATCACTATCACTTGAGATAAGCGCAAAAGCATCGAACCGTTGGCTGTAAAGGAGATCCATAGCATCAATAATCATTAGCGCGTCAGTGGAGTTTTTGCCTGTTGTGTATGCAAATTGCTGCTTCGCTTGAATAGCAAGCTCATTGAGGGGTTGTTTCCAGTTTTTGAGTTGCTCAGTCGAAAAGTCACCGTATGCACGCTTGACGATGATTTGTCCGTAGCTTGAGAGCTCTTCGATGATAGAGCTCAATTTAGAATGTGGCGTGTTCTCTGAATCAATCAGAACGGCAATTTTACGACTTCCCATGTACCATTTCCTTCTTCAATACAAAGACATAGTATCCAAGCCATCAGTCAAATGCCACTGTATGCTTATGAGATTAAATAAAAATTGAAAGTACTAAAATCCCATGGGCTTACGCCCATGAATTAGTCGACTTGTTCAAAGCGCAGCTTTGGCTAAGGAAAAAGCCACTTTTACTCTTTTATATATAAATAGAGAAAGTGGCCTATAGAAGTTCAGCGGCTAGAGTCGTTCTTAAAATCGTCGGCTGGGAAACTGTAAGATGTTGTCGACCTCATGGCGCTCCCAACCATCTCCGCTCGAAGTCATATATTCAATGAGCTCTTTATCACTGATCGGACTAACGCTGGCAAGTAATAGTCCTTCTTCCAAAATTCCATCAACCATCGAGACGAAGTGCTTCATTCCTAGGCTAACTGCATCTTCAAATCCAGATTCAGTCATTCCTTTTGCCATACCGCCTAAGTCGGTTAGTACTTTTGCTTCAAAGATCTTTAGAGTCTGGTTAGTTTTTGTATTCTTTAGAGTTATCATCGAGAGCAATCCGTTACTTTCCCATTTTCCACATCAGAGTCTTTTTCGCTAATTTATGTGGAGCCTTCTGCATCCATCGGCTCATTTGGGCTTCACCATTTGAATGGCTTCCTAGTTGTTTTTTAACAGCATTCATCAACTCTCGCGAAAACCCTGCTGGCATTGTTATAGAGCGCAATCCCCTCACTACATTATTAGAAGAGTCAACAATATGGATATCAATCCAATATCTCGATTCTGGAGTATTCAGTTCCCCCATAACAATGTCAGGAATCAACCTCGCGTCAAACGGGCTATCAAATGTCGTTACCTTTGTCTTGCCATCTAGGAATTGCCAAAGCAACAAAATAGCACCATCCTTTTCAAGGAGACCGCAATGCAACTCACCACGACGTAAGATGTCCTCTTCATATTGAGAGATGTCAGGCATAGCAATTATCAGCCTATGACCAAATGGTCGCATCAGCTCTGCTGTAGCACCTTCTCTATGAGCTTGGATTTGCATTGGATAACGTTGACCTACCTTCAACATTACTGCTTCATTCATTGTAGATTACCTTTATTTTCAATTGTTGGTGGTATAAAGAAGCCAGCCGCACTACATAGGAGCAGCAAGCTTCCAATAATTTAGATGGGTATTTGATTGCGGTGACGTCTTGAATTATTTGGAATTCACAACCATCGTCGGGATCCATTTGTAGATAAATTTACGTTCAATACTATTTCTCGGCCCTGACCAATAACCATGCCAATGAGCTCGTCGAATATGGGCTTTGGGACTCGCATGAGTTCCGCTCTGACTCTCAGAGGGAGTTTGTGCAACAAGATTTGCAATCTTTTTCCCAACGTTCCAAATCTTAGGTTTGTTGGGAGCAAAAAATTTGTGTCTTTTTTTAACTTTTTTGGGGTTGGATTTGTTGGCAAGTTACCTTCAACACGTTCTATATCTGGTTTTTCAGAACAGAGGTAAAGTAAGAGGCTTAAACACTTTTGAGCAATCCCTCTCTGCCACTCAACGGAGTCGGCCATAAACGCCTCCAATAAAGAAAGTCGGCTGTACGCAACTTCAACAGCTCTGTCGATGGCCTCAGCCACTCCCCAGTCTCCGAGGTGAAGTATGATGGGTATTAACATATCTTCAGAATCAATAAGTAATCGGAGCTCCGAACGTTTTGTTGTCATATCAAACTCTAAATGTGCAAAAAAGCCATAGCATCCATCAACATCTAGTAATTCAATATAAACGCCCCATTCAGGGAGTCTATAAAGCACATCCACAGGAATATCTTTATCCACTGTTGTTTTAACGATTTCTGCGTATACATCCGAGTCGAAACAATAGATTCCCTGTGTATATCTCCACGCAGTAAGCGCTGATATCGTAGATATATCAGATGCAGCACTTAAAGAAATGCCACCACCATTACTTGCTATAGCGTAGCTCGCCGCCATTGGAAGGAAACACCACTCTGGCCAATCACCCAAATCTTTTCCTTTGCTCTTCCTGAAGAGATCTACGTTCTTCCAGATACCTGGGTAACGTTTAGATATGGTATTTAGGTGATTAGTTGGCCTTAAATTCATTTAGTTTCCTTTTATTTTTGGGGTGAACGAATCCCTACCGCTCACAAAAATGAACAGTTATTAATCTATGGAAATTCGATTATTAGCGAATCAGTTTGGCTTCAACCAGCTCAGATAGATTGTGAAACCAATATCTAGTAACTCCGATCAATTAATAGTTAAGCAAATACTGGACTCAGAAAAAACGCTATGGAACGGTTCAATTTGCCCTGTATGCAATTTCATAATCGTTACAAAGTAATCTGGAATCGTGTTTTTGCCCGTCCAAAATTTCTCTAATGCAGAGCGTTTAACAGGAAACACCTTCATTGCCTGATCATAATCAAGTGTGATCATATTTTTTCCCGCATAACGCTTTGATTTCGTTAGGCCGTATACATTGCAAAAAGCAACAAAGTCAGATAAACGCTCTTCTAATTGTTCGTCTTTTTTCATAAAAGCTACTCTTTCGTAATCCAATTGAGTAAACCCAAAGTACTCAAGGTATGAATATATGATGCCGTATTTTTTACGGGATATCAACAGATGCCGTAAAAAATACGGGACTAATTTATGGTCTCGTCGTGTAGGGCTTTTAGTGAGTAAGCTTGTTGGTAAAAGGAAATGACTTGTTCGAAACGGAGGGAGGGGATAAAACTCATCGGAAATAATGAATTTAATCAGAAGCTTGCAGTCATTTCCAAAGCACCACAAGCCACTAATACATAGAGAGTGTCACTCTTCTCGACTTGCCTGCTGTTCTATCTCATGCAGCATTTTTTCCACCTCTTGAATACGGTTCATGCAGTGCTGATACGCTTGTGTTCCTTGTTTTACCAGTGGAATGATGCGATCAACATCTGGAACGTTTTGTTGAGACAGCTCCTCTGCTGCTGATTTTAGCTTTGAGTAATTATCCATGTAACTGCTAGTTTGTTGGTTCATGTTGCGGATCCTTCTGAAACGAATGGTTGGTTACCGTCGTACTGCCATCATGCAATAGGACTGTATACTGTTGATTATTTTGAAGTTGTTTAGTGCTTTTAATTACGTGGCCTGCATCATCACACACCATCGCATAGCCACGCTCTAAAACCCTTTTAGGGTCATAGGCCTCAATTAATCGCTTGCCATTTCGGATTAATTCTTGGTGAGTAGCCAAGCTCCTCTTCGCGTTCACAAAGAGGGTATCTTTGTCTTGCTGAATCTGACTCTGTTGGCTTTGCACATGCATACGCGCATACATTACCAATGTATTTGAGGCAGAAACCGCCTGATGACTGGCAATTTGTATCGCGGTTTTAGAAGACTGACTCAAGCTGTGCCAACGTTGACGCGTATCTCGTTTATGATTATGTATCTGATGCTTAGATAACTGTTTTAAGTCTCTGTAATCCTCTAAAACATTTTGCTTCGTCAACATCACTATCGCTGCACTCGATTGTTTCATAATCTGCTGCTCCGCAAAGGCGGCAGACTTGGCACTAAATAGTTCCTTGTTTGCCTGATGAAACACTTTCTCATGAAGGCGATTAAGCAGAATACGTGATGAATTAAATTTCTGGTTTGCGTTGGAACTAAGGTATTGGAACTGCCGATTAACCAAGTCTCCATTTTCTCTCACTCGGTTTTGGGCTCGCTCGAACAAACGATGACCGAACTGTTCAACGTGATTACGCCAACAGGCTAAAGCGTTGCTTCTTCCTTTCTCTATACGTTCACTTTGCTGCGCAATAGACTGTCGCTGATGATTACACAGCGATTGCGCTGAGTTATGCAGCTTAGAGTAATTCGCGCTAACAGACTGCGCGTTTTGAATTATGGTGAGTTTGATGTGATCAATGACCTTAGTCGGCGTCGCAAAGGATTGATTAGCAAATTCATCAAGGATGACAGAGTCCGTGCTGTGCCCGATACCAGTGAAAACAGGGTATGGACAACGGCAAACCAACCGAGCAAGCTTTGCTTCACTAAGTTCGTTAAGCCCTGCTTTGTCACCTCCCCCTCGAATCACG
The DNA here is from genome assembly GCF_021728395.1 of Vibrio sp. J1-1. GTDB lineage: Bacteria > Pseudomonadota > Gammaproteobacteria > Enterobacterales > Vibrionaceae > Vibrio. The sequence goes on from NZ_JAKKCM010000009.1 coordinate 66,309, forward strand.
CACACTGCATCATAGGCATGTTCATTTTGAACTAATTCAGTAAACGCCATCTCAATAGCGCGTATCCTCGCGTTACCTTGGAATGATGCGTAGAAATAATCGAACTGACATAACTCGTGCTGCTCAAGCAAGTGTGCGACACTTCGAAAGTCATTTAAGCCAGCGGCATTTCGCGGTGCAATCACGGCCACCTTTGTAAACTCCGTTGGTGTTCTCAAGCGTTGATTTAACTCTGCTTCGCTCTTATCGACCAGCCAATTGCGGATCATCTGTAGTTTTAGCTCAAATGCCCCAATCGTATAGCTGGGATTAATATCTACGATAGTTAAGTTGAGTCCATACGTAGTATGAAACTGAACTTCTACTAAACAAAGAATGCTCAAACCTTCTGCAAATGTCATTTGAGTACTCTTTTCAAACGCATCAATGATAGAGATTCTATTTGACCAAACAACCGCTCGCGCTTGCGACTCCGACCCTTCATCACCGTTATCTGCTAACTGCAAATACACATTACCAGAGCGATTTCGATTCACGCTGGTAACGTCAGCAGTCACCCAATGCCGACCAGGAACACCTTGACGAATGACGTCAGCGACATGATCAAGTAACTCACTGAGGCTTCGCAAACCTATTTGTTGATCCTGGCTTATCAACATGACTATATCCTCAAGAAAGAATAACTAAGATAAGACCGTAAATGTCTCATTAACACCGCGGCCTTGGTGGTATTGAAACATAGAAATAAATTTCAATTTGAGTAGTGATTTGTACAGATTTTTTCTATCTACCAAAAAATCTGTGATCATAATCACCATATCGTATCGTGTTTCTTACTGGTATTAAGAATTCTTAAACTCGCTAAGAATTACTAAGAAGTACCCCATGAACTGCGTTCATGAACCAATCGACTCTCTTCAAAGCGCAGCTTTGGTTTAGCCACTTTTGGATATTTATATATAAATGGCGAAAGTGGCCTATTCAGTAAGACTGACTTCAAACTTCCAAATACAATCAATATAAAACCAGTGACATAATCATCACTCTTACCTCAAAAATCACATCTCAGCCGTATATACCGTTAACATTCAAAGCAATTTATTTTGTTTAAATGCAGGACGCGCTATGAAACTAACCCAAGTTTTAAATCATACAAATCAATTTGAACGCTCAAAGTTCATCAACTGCATAGACAAGCTATGCCAAGACAACAAGAGTGACACCGAGTTGGTCAAGCAATTGGATAAAATAGATGGTCAGCTTAAAGCGGCCTCTGGCAATGAGATCAAAGAGCTATTCAATCTAGTCAGAAAGCACTTCAAAAAGCATGTAGTAGAACAAGTAGCGACGGGTGGCCCTCAGGCATCACTACTGATAAATATCTTAGCTAGGGATGGGAACTGTATCTCTACCATACCGTGGATTGAGAGTCTTTATGCCAAAGAATATGCAGAGATAGATACATTGAGCCAGGAACTTCTAACAGAGCTTACCACCAATGAGTTCGGTGATTTTGATAGACTAAACCGACTCGATATCTATCGCAATTGCATGAAAACCGCCTTCGAGAACGACCTCAAATCAAATAGGACAGCCAAGATTTCTGAAGACGAGCGAAGCATACTCAATGTTCTTGCACAACGACTAGGTCTGTCTAGAGAAGAGGTTAATGCCATTGAACACTCAATCGATCCAATACCACAGCTTGGCATAGATGACGCCCTCGAATATCTAAGGGAAAACGGCATTATCATGATCAATCGCCGACGTTCAGAGGTCATGGTCGCTGACGAGGTTGTAGATATCCTACATGAGGTGCTAGGTAAAGAAATTCACGACAAATATGTACTTAGAATTCTTCGCTCTTTATCTGATGCGGAACTCTCTAGCATCTTAAAAAATCATGGCTGCAAAACTAGAGGTGTTGACCGAAAAGAAAAAATCACCACCATCGCTCACTCAGGACTTTCAATCAGAAATATTCTGCTCAATGACATTCATTCAGACAACGCAACACAAAATCAGAGAAAAGAACGAATCAAGCAACTGATTGATGAAATGGATCTCGACATACCCAGAATTGGCACTCGACTTCATGACCGCATAGATGTTTTGATCGAACATCTTAAAAATTCTGAAGAAGATGAGTTTAATGCCCTAAGTGTCAGTGGCTTTAAAGAACTTCTGGAGTCACTATCAAGCTCAGATCTTAATGTTGAAGAACGCATTCGAACAGACTTTGAAATAGAAAACAAAGAAACTCTCGACCCAGAAAGGCTGAAAGCACTAAGTATTACCCCACTCGATATTTTGTATCTTTATACAAACGATGAAATTAAGACCATCAGAAATGATATGGGGCTGTCTAGGAGAGGGAACCCTCGCAGTCAGATCATAGAATCTTTTGCCAGTGCCAATGACCGATTAATTGAAAACTACAATCTGCTCGCGACACGCGACCTGAAAGGTTTACATGGAGCAGGCATAGATATAAAAGAGTCTGATATTGGTGTGAAATTCGAAGAAATTACTCGTTCAATTCTAGAGCAGCTTGGAATGAATGTTGACGAGGACTTACGAAAGGACATAAACACCGCCAAGGATAAAGCAGACATCATCATATCTCTAGATAACGATGACGTCATCATTGGCGAGGCTAAGTCATTTAAAAATGGTCAATATGCTAAGTACTCTACAACGTCAAGACAAGTAAAAGCTTACGCAAAGCGCTGCGAACAAAATGGCCATCGAGTTGCTCAGGTACTGATCGTTGCACCAGAGTTCTCTAAAGACTTTATCGATGCGGCAGACATGGATACCGAGGTAAATATATCTCTTCTGGAAGCCAGCGGTCTGCAAAAAATACTCACGGCATACAAACAGCGCAGAAATCCAAACTTCTCACCAAAGTTACTCACCAAGGGTGGATTACTGAAAGCTGAACTCATATCAAAGTCAATCTAATATGGATGACAGGCTAGCACCTTAGCCTGTCATTTGCTGACACTATTTTTCCTGCCAACTATGTCTCTAAGCTCCCATGAGCTGTGCTCATGAAGAAGTCGACTCCCTTCAAAGCGCAGCTTTGGTTTAGCCACTTTTTGATATTTATATATAAATGGAGAAAGTGGCCCCCTCTTTATCAAATTGATAGTGGCTTGAACAGCTTTAGAATTATTACCCGCAACTTGGAGATCTAGATCACATTTATGGATTTTTTGCTCATTATGTCTTGTCGATGAAATCTTACTGACTAAATTAATCCCATCCAAAGATTACGCTTTGGTGTTCAGATATACCTTTCCAGTGATTCGTGTATCCGACTGTTAATAAAAATACTAATAACTAAATGCTCGATTCGTCGAGTAAGTGTGAACTGTATTTTTATTGGCAAATTGGAGACATGATGAACCACTCAGCTATCAAACTCAGACATTTATTCAACACTGCTTAACAGCGGTGGCGCAGTCGTGTCTGAAAGAAGTTCAAATATAGAAATCAACCTAAGATAACAAGCACAGGAGTACGGTAAGTATGATCAAGTTTGACATCAGTGAAGTAACAAAAATTGCTCATTTAACCATTAACTCAAAATCTAACGTTTACATCACCGATAGGTTACCTGCCTATGGACAAGCCTATATCAAAGCTCCTAAAGTCGTCTGTTACATACTGTTAATTAAGTTGTTGAATGCACTAGCAATCACTGACTTTGATGTCAAAAACAATAAATATATTTTTCTCCCCGAAGACGCTGATAGAGTTCACGAGCTGCTCGAGCTTTACTCGTCTCAATTTAGCTGTTATTCCCAATATCTTGTTATTCTTGATGAAAATTGCTTTGGCGAGCCTAGGGATCGATTTGAGTTCGATTTAAGTCTAAAGAAGCAATTATTGGATGATTATAGTAGGCAGGGTAAGAACCTAGACCTACTCCAGGTAGCCAGCGGAATCGCCGTTGACGCTTTAAGTATTAGGAAGTTTGGTGGACATGTCGAAGTAATCAATCGGCTTGGTGCTAACTACTCAATTTGATAAGTACTTTGTATTCACCTGTGACATATTCACGAACAAGAGTCAGTCGGTTTTAGGCTGACTCAATTTAGGGTAATACCACCAACACCGAGCACCAAAAACGGTGAGCAAGAATCGTAAGTTGCTTTGGAGTTAGAAGACGATATGAAAGAGTAATAACGAAGTACTTTCGTGCAAGCTAGCATTCCAACCTTTTAGTTGAAAAACCTTGCTCGTCGGCAAACTGTTTGAGCAACTCCTCTCCGATATCGATGTAATGAGAATAACGGCAACACAGCGTAATGAGCCCCTTCTCTGTATCAACGACTGCACGAACGTTATTCATACCATTGTCTATCACAAATTGGGCATGATTCCACTCACATTGAACAGCGCAACCCGTTTTGAATTTTGTTCGAGCAAATTGATCTAGTACTTCTCTAGTATTCATTTGCTGATTAACGACTATGGCAGTTTTGCAATATGGCACCGCTTTGACCTTAAACAAGATATCTGAGTTTTCAGAGTATCAATTCATCTCAGCAGTATCAAAGTTTAAGCCGTATACCCAAAGAAAGGTCGAACACAGCAAAGGTCTACACAAAAATGATATACAGCTTTCGCTAAATTAGCATTTAACGGATTGTCTTAGATATTGCTATACCGCTAATTGAGTGGCCAAATTCATCTAGCCACTACATATAGATTTGTGAGTACCGTATGCTTTGTTAGAAGAAATAGGGCAACTGGTATCTATCAATTATGTATTGATAGTTTGAACTAAAAGATAATGGGACAAAGATGCGCTTGACGATTCGTGTTCAAATCCTTTGTGACGCAAGAAGTGCTGCCTGTAAAGACATTTCTCTGCTCCAAAAAGTTTGGTGAAGGCTACCCCCGTAGCCTAAAGATTTTTACCGTTTCTTACCCAAGTTAAAAAGCCATAAACCCCGTAAAAACTTCAGAGAAGCAACACCATGAGCTGCGCTCATGAACTATTCGACTCCTTCAAAGCGCAGCTTTGGTTTAGCCACTTTTCTGTATTTATATATAAATAGAGAAAGTGGCTCATTTAGGAAACACTCAAACTCAAGCGTTCCACGGGCAGCTATCAGATCCTTGGTCTGGAGAAAGTTTGATTGAATGTCTTTCAGCCTCCCACCTACCAGTTCCTAAATCCCGAACCGCACTTTGCAAACTACTAATTTCCTCGCGTGAAGTACTGAAATGTATCGTTCTAACTTTGATAGCCTCAATCCAAAAAATTCATCAGATAAATGATTGATTACACACTGAATCCAAAAACAATGTCCTAATCCATTGATTTTATTAGTAGTAGCGAATGGAAACCATATTATCTGGCGTGTATGATTCGCTCAAATCAACGATACATAATCATGAAAATCTTTTTCAGGAACACAACAAAAAACACATTTTTAATAGTCTTATCAAGCGAGAACAATAGTTCAACCAAATCAGGCTCCCCCATTTTTAGGCGTAGTTCGTTCACGCTAAACAATTGGTTGAACTTTAAGTGCATACACCGCCTAAAGAGCCATATCGAACAATTCAAAACGAAGTTTTGGTTTGGCTGGCATCAAGGTGACTTGCTTCTACACAATGCAATGCCCTCAAGCAGGTTCAACAGCTTGAGTGGCACAGTTCTGCTCACATAGCAGACCTAGTTCAATCAATATCCAATCCCTTGTTCTAACGTTCAGTTACTGAGTGATCGTGTATCTGACATCAGGCAAGGTGTACCCAAAAATCATAACAATAAAAAATTACACTATGAAAATTCTAAATAAATCAACAAATAGCGAACACATCGGAATAAAAAACCTTCAGGAAAACAAAATCTCTATTCTCATATCCAATGGTATTAATTACGAATGTTCTGACCGAAGAATCGTCGCACCGATGTACGGCAAAAATAATTTTTTTGAGGTCGCGAGCTCTTACAAGCAAGCCAATATTCGAGACATTGAAATAGTAATCGATTCTAAGATGCACCCTGAACTTTCAGAAAAGGCACTAGCGGAGAACGTGGAAAATGCTCGTTTGCCAATATTTGATTTAGCAACTGGAATCCATTTTGACAGGCTCAGCACAGTTCAAACACTGCTCGAAGGCTACAAACTTTTCAAAAGTACAACGCTTGCTGACTCAATCTCGAGGAATCTGATTCAGAAAATTCCACTCCATTTCGAAACTTCCGAATCTTGCCTATCGCACTACCTTGATGCGGGTTCGAATGGTTACCAAAAGCTGCTCAACGCCTTAAACAAAACAAAAGCCAATTATGAGTCGATGCTTAGTGATGCTACGAAAGTGACTGAATTCGACCGATTAGTTGAAGTTGAGTCGTTCGACAATGTCAGCTACCTCATAGAAGACACTCAATTTGATACAACAGTATTGCTGGGAAAAACAGGCACAGGGAAAACAAAACTTGCATTGCAGCCAATGATAAGGTCAGCCACTGAAAACAAGAGGGTAGTCTATCTCTCGTACCTAATTCCCCTCGTAAAGCAGCTTTGTAAATCTGTTGGAGCAGTAAATTACAAGAATAACTCATTATTTGAGATCGAAAACGCAACGTCACTGGGTGTTGTCGTTAACAGTGTCTATAAAGATCATCTAGCTTCAGTCATCCTGAACTGCGACATACTCATTATTGATGAATTTGAAAAGGTTATGACGAATGTCTGTGGGCATAACGACACGATGCGTGACGAGGTATTTGACGTATTGACTCTAGCGATCCAGAAGGTTCCCAAAGTCGTTGTTGCCGATGCTGATATTACAGATACCACCCTACGCTGGTTGCGTAAGCATCGTAAAAGCATCCAAATCATCCGCGCGACGCAAAACCCATACGCCAACATCAACGTCACTATCGCAAATAAATTTGCCGTATTTGGCAACACTTCGAACAAGCTAAAAGCTGAAAAGGTCATCCTTTTTGACTCTCTTAAATCAATGCGCATGACAATGATCGACATGGGGTTGACTGATAAGAGTGGGCAAGCTTGTGAAAAAGTTGCACTAAAGAAAAAGGTTTTAGTACTCACTGGCAGCAATAAGAACATGGAAGCTCAATCTGGATTTCTGACATCACCTTCAGAAGAATGCTCCAAGTACAACATAATTATGGCGTCACCGTGCCTAGCTTCTGGCTACTCATGTGAAGCTGAATATACAGACAATGTTAACGTAGTCAGTGACCTAGTGCTGGGGATTGATGAATTGGTCAATTTTTCAAGGCGTTTCCGTGCAAGTAAAAATATTACGTTTTACTTGACTCAAAATGACCATTTTAATTATGTCCCTACTCTGCCTTGTGACACTGACTCCGACCGCGACACACTTCGTAAAGAGTTTGAAGACAAAAAAAATCTATTCAACGCGAATCAACCTCTTAGCATGATGTGGAACCTGAAGCGGCTTGGTTTCAATGTCAATGTACAGCAATCAAGCAAAGAGCAGCTTGAAGAAGGTGTTTTTCGATTCAACCTGCTGAAGGTTAAGGATCTCGAAGCACGAATCAAGGCTATTTTGGCGGCACGCCTGATTACACGAGCCGAGGCTGAAAGGCTACTAATGAGCAACCAAATCGGTTTTGAAGAACTGGCAATGCTTAAGAAGTTCGAGATTATGCGCGACTATCAACTAGAGGAGATCACCAAGCAGGACATTCTCTTCGATGAGGCATTTCGGAACAAGCTACTATATAAACAAATTTGGAACCCCAAAGAGGTTAACCAAAACAAGTGCCTTGTTGAACCCGCGAAACTCATTAAGTCACGGATTTTACAAAATCCAGACTACCAAGGTGATAATGACACACTTGTACTTTCTCGCCCCCAAGTTCATGGCATCGCCATAATAATTTTCGACAATTGGGAGACATTCAAACACTTACTACCAGATAACGAACATAAAGAAGATTGTACGCAGTGGGCAGCAACCAAACTCTTCAAGGCCTTGATGACGTCATTAGGGTATATCTGGCCAAAGGGGGCTTCAAAGGCGAGCCTAAAAAGGTCACAATTTCGTTGGATGCAAGGGCACTGGCCTACAAAAATAGCCTTGTGTAACAGACACCAGTGGGTGGAAAATCGGGCAACATATGCGCCCGATTTTCACCAGGTTACAGGTTTTTGCACACTCTACTCAATATGTTATCTACGATAATGTCTACACTCTTGGAAGCATCGATAATGAGCCAGTCCCCTACGGGTTTCCCATCACACATACCAACATAAAGACCTCGCAATTCATCATTTGCCTGCTCAGTCAGTGTTTGTCTGTCTTCGAGAGTACAGTGTTTTCTATTGTTAATTCTTGCAATGCGTTCATCAACAGACAAATCAAGGTAGACTGTCAGATCTGGTGCAAGGAGTTCACTTTCGACCTCATCAAGTATGTAGCATTGCCCATTGCTCATCCAGTGATGATACACTTGAGTTGACAACCAGTAGCGGTCAACCACTACGTGCTGACCAGAATCTATCAAACGTTGAGCTTCACCTGCCACGTTGAGCACTGTAGCCATGTAGAACAATTGCCTCGCTTTGGTATTATGTTCGAACAACATATCAAGTTTTGTGCGTATTTCTTTAAAATCCGCTCCTGGTGTTGTTAATAATTTCGCATTTAACTTTTCTGCTAAATGTTTTGACACTGTAGATTTACCACTTCCATCAAGCCCTTCGATTACGATAAACATGCAGACTCCTCTAGGCTTGTTAGTTTCATGGCTAATTCTCTCATTGCCTTCCACTCATCTTTTGTGAAACTATCGCTTTCGATGACATGTAGAATCCCCGAGTCATCGATATGACCTTCCTTGATACCGAATAACTCTTTATCAGCAGCTAATTGCGTGCCTTCTAACAACATCAACGGAAATGCCTTTACATCTGAAATTCCTCTACGCTTAAGAAAATTAACACTCTCGAAAAAACTTTCTAGCGTTTGCGTCGGTAACCCATAAATTAGACTGACCTCAAAAGACATGTTCTTGTCCTGAAGCTTGGAGATGGCCGAAGATACTTTCTCAATATTATTGCGTCGATTGATGACGATAGATTCAGACTTGATTGCAGTCTGTAAACCAAACTCGAGATGAGTATTTAGCTTTGAAAACAACGCTAACAAGCGCTCATTGATGTCCTCAAAACGCACTTGAAAGACGAGTTCTGCTTCTAATCCAATCCCAATTGCGTACTCCAATATCTCGTATGATCTGCGTCCTTTTCGAAAGATTGGGTCTAAAACATTAATTCGCTGAACGTTTTTCTCTTTGAATAAGTCCAGCTCCTTCTTAATTGTTTCCATCGAGAAATCATGTACTTTATTGCTTGCTACATCACGATGAGCACAAAATGAACACGCATAATAACAACCACGTTGCGTTTCCCAGTGCACCATTGGCTGGTATTCATCAAGCTCAATCGAACCATTTAAATATGGTGAATGACGTGAAGCAAACTCAAACTTGTTGTTTAAAATAAGTTTGCGGATCAATTTGTCCTGCATAAACGCTTCTGGCAAAGAGGCTTCTGCATAGCTGGGCAAATAGATATCACCACTAGGATAGAGTGCTTCACAGCTCGACTCATGAACCTGGTATCCCCCAAGAATAATGTTTCCCTTAAAGCCTTTATCCTTAAGTTGAGTGATCAAGGGCTCAATTAGCTCGGTGTTCCATACGTAACAACCTAACGCTAACCCATCAATCTCTTCCAGCTTATGTTGAACATTAATTCTGTTTGCTATCTCCCCTGCTGACAGGTTAAATGCCTTATTTTTATTCATATCAATTGACAGGTGCTCAGCAGTAAACTTCTTACCATAGTCCTTGTGTTGCCTGCACTCGGATAGCAGCACCCCTGCTGCAAAACTGGTCGCACTTTTACCTTTTTGGGTGTAATCAAACGTAACTAGCAGGCATTTTTTATTCTTGTTCATAACTAAACCCATAGTCCTAACTATGTACCAACCGCAAAGCTGTAAAACTTACTTGTTCAAGCTTCGTACTCTCATAACCAATTAATAACACTATTAAAAATGCTTCAAATGTTGTTCATAGCCTTGTCGTCGACAAAGCTTGAAAGTCAGTCGGTTATTCCCTTTTGATAGGATTAAGCGAAAGCTACGCCCGATTCTGAACCGAATCAGTGATGGATTAGATTTAATGTTTTTTCCGCCAAGCACTGTAAATGGAGTACCGTCTGCAATTGAGTTTACGACACTTAGTGTTTTTTGACGATGCGAGTTTGGGAGATCACGCCAGATCTTTTTATTAACATGACAGACATAGTCTGAAGCTGAACTGGCTAAGTTTTTACCGTGGAGTTTAGATTTGAATATGACGTTTTGCATATAGACGCACCTTCTTTTGTATTGGTACGTCTATACGCATGAAAGATTGTTTTTTTTCGCTTTTTTATTTCAACTAAGGCAACAAAACAATGTAACCTACTGATTTTGCTTTATTTAAACTTGAAGCCAGATCGTCATTTATCACATCACCATCTATAAATGTGAGTATTACAGCTCCTTCATCAGGTGAAAACTCCCACTTATCATCAGAAGTTATCCAGCCTTCTAAGTCCTCGTATCTATAGTGTATTTGAACCTGTGATTCGGTGTTGAACGATACTGTTTGCTCACCTTGAATCTCAATTAACTGCTGATTTCCCCACTCGACGGTAATCAAAAGTGGTTCCTTTACCTCGTCCTTCTCATTTAATGATAAAGCTAAATCACCTAAAAGATCATCATCACGCATCAGAGATACTATTGGAGAATTTATAGACTGTTTAACAAAGCACTTTGCTTGCTGATAATAGCGCACAAACTGTGGCCACTTGGCAGCAAAATAGCAAAACTGATCAAGATGCTCTCTACGCCTAACAGCTTCAGTCCAGGCTCGTTCACGCTCTGGATCTTTAACTAGTTCTTTCCAGTCATCAGTATTGCTGTTTCGACCTTGAACCATCTCATCCAATGAAAGTTTATCTAACGCCATATCAAACCTCCTCCTTTCTTGAGGACTTCAATTCTGAGAGCTGATTCTTTAGTTTTTCATACTGAGCAAAGTCACGACCAATCTCATATTGGTCTAATAAGCTTTTTCTGCCAGCAGATTTGAGTAATTTATGGCATAAAGCCGAGGTGCCATCGTTGTTAACACGATGAAAATAACCTATAACTTGAGCGACTGATTTACGAACTTCAAGTTTTTCTATGTGTGATTCATTTCCATCCGCTACATACTGAGGTTCATTTTTTCCTCTAGTTAAGTACTTCCTCTGATACTTATGAAAATCAGAAACTTTTGATTCAACATTAAGATAAAGGCAAAGATACCTGAAAGATGCATCAGCTTTGTACTTGGACAATTTCGCGGGTGACCCCTTTAGCTCTTGAGCAACATTTGCGCCAACATTGATAAAGCCGCTCAGCTCATCTAATAATTTTTTGTTCGCTAGGAACCAATAACCAACCATGTCTGGCGCGACAGAATGACTGTACAAAGGTAAGTAGTTCGAGAGCTTTTCAATATCGTGCTCAATATCATTGCCTGTCAAACCATCATGATCCAAAAGATTGGAATCTAACGATATTTGTTGAATACCTTTAACACTGATACCAGTTTTGTATTTACACCAGAAATCGATTTGATTGAAAAGCCCCAAATTACAAGGAAGGTTTCTTTTGAGCAGCTCTTTCTGATCAAGCCTCTCAGAGACAAACATATCTAGAATTTTATCTTTCGCTTTATCCTGACAACCAAAAACACTTGATAGCTTTGGCCCATAAAACTCTTCTAGAGCATTAGATAAAATCACCTCAATCGTTATTCTGTGCTCCTCAAGATACTGTTTTCGACCTTCTACGCTCCAATCGTTAATTTGCGACAAATCTGCATCACGCATACTTAATAAATCCAGACTTTAGTTGTTGTTGTGCTAAATGATTTTTTAGGGAATTCATTTCATCAGCTGTCAGCTCTACTTGTTCTTTACAAACAGCTCTGTTGATTTGATCTGCAACTCCACAGAACCTTAAACCACACCAAGAGGAAGGATGCAGGAATAATTTCTCAGCTTGTTTTAGTTCATCTTCATTCCGCGACTCTTTTGTCTTCATTGGCCCCAATAAACCATCAAGAGATTCACTACATCCTAGGGTGTTGAGGTATGGCGACAACCCTAACTCTCTCATTTTGTTAAGTTCGGCTTTTGCTCCTTGTGAAACCCACCAGCTTTGAGCTGCAAGTAGAGCTTTTGATGGTGAAATACCATTATTCACAAGTTGGTCATAGTGAGATTTGATATGTGCTGTAACAATATCAGGTAAAGCCCACAATGAACCAATTGAGCTAACAGCGCCCCACTCTATCATCCGCATATCAAAACCAAATGCCTCGTTTACAGGGATAGAGAAGACACTCAGGGGGATATTGCTACCGCTTTGGCAAGCCCAGAATTCAACGCGCTCCATTCCAGCAACTTGGTTAACCAGTTCTAAGTCATTCATGTCGAAGTGTTTCGTTTTCAGATAAGGCCTATTAGGAAGTTCATGTGCACAATGGCCATAATAGGATATAACTTCACTGGTACGAACCACTTCAACAAAGTCATCTTTTTGTACATCAGTCATAAGACCTGAAGCGTGTTTGTTCGCTACATTGTGAAAACGTGTTTCACCGCCATTGATACATTTAGAACCACTACGCTTATTAAAGTGCGTTACATGGTTACAAAGGTATAGAACTGTTGGAAGCCAGTTCACCTCATCAACCAATGTATACAACTCTTCCCCCTTAATGCCCGTGGCAGCCCACGGTATCTGTGATGCAAAAAATGAGGTTAACAAACCAACACGTTTACAGTCATCAGGTAGGATTTTTCTCCAATCGACAAAATCTAGAGACCAATGCTCACCCGTATCAGAGGTTCCTCTAACAAATTCAGCGATACGGTTAACCAGTCCTTCTGGTACCTCAACTGAATGCCCTGTGACGACAAGCTCACCATTGAATAATTTGGCAACCAGTATCAGCGCATCATTATACCCTGATTCGATATCTAATCTTACAAGAGTCAAGTCATCATTTTCGCGTAATGCTTTCTCAAAATGAGCTATCTCAATACCATAATCACTCTGTCTATGATGAAGAAATTTTGGATCAAGTTGGTCGATTAACTGCTCTATTTCCTGAAAATCCTCCAAACAATAGTCTGCTTGCTTAAGGATGTATCTAATAGGATCCTTGTCATTTAAGGCATTCAATAGAACTTCAGGAAATTTATGTGCGTTGTAAAAGACCGTAGATTGGGTTAATTCCTCAATTATCGATGGCTTTACTCCCCTTTCGTAGCACTCTTGAATCGCTGGTTTAATATCAGATTCACTCACATGTTCAAGCATTAATGCTAGTTCAGTTAGGTTGTAATGAGTTGAACCAATTTGAAGCAAGTCATACCATAAAGTAAACCCAAGTTTATTTGTTGGTACTTGCCAATACTTGTTTGCACTCTCACAGAAACGTAAAGCACTACAGTTTTCCAGGAATCTTAAGGCACTTAGCGGATCGTTCTCCTTAACTAGTATACGCGCTAGGCCAGAGCATACCCTTTGTGCCAAAGATGCCAATGAATCTGCTTCTGCGTCAGTTCGGCAAAAGCGGCGGTTATCCATTAACTCGAACTGTTTTCGTACTAGTGACTTAAGATTTTCTCTATTGGGCTTTTCTATAGCTCTAGCAATCATGTAAGTGACTTGGTTTTCAGGATTCGATATGTCGGCTACAGGGTTAATTCCCATCAAAGCTGAAGGCTCCAGCCTAAATGAAGGAGCAACTTCCAATATAAGATCGCAGATCTCTCGATACTCATTGAAATTTGAAAAGTGCATCAACCTTGCAAAACTAATCCCTAAAGCTTGCAACGGCGGCATCACCTCCATGAACTGGGGCAAATTGTGAGCATGATAAGCCAAATAAAGTTGTGCCGACTTAGCTTGGTATCCACACGCCATTTCGCTGCGTCCTTGCTCAAAGAGGACACTAGCTAGGTTGAAGTAAATTATAGATAATTGGCCGTCTTTTATGGCACGTGGAATGTTACTGTTTTTCACTATCTCTGCCGCTTTAAAGTGCAACGATTTTGCCTTTGTAAGGCAGTCAACGTCCTTTTCTGGCCACAGGTGTTCATGGGACGCTCTTCGATAGGTTGCAGCCAACTGTGAGAGACTTGAGGCATGTTTATCAGGATATTTCTGTCGTTGAGGTGAGTCTATCGCACGATTTAGATACTGAATTGCTTTCTTCAGATTACCGTAAGTTCCGCCAGGTAGATCGACATGATATGAGAAGTACAATACCCCCAAATCATGGCAAGTTGATGCTTTTGCTAACGGGTTTGTTGACGTTAACTTCAGAGCTTTGAGCATCAAGCTTTCGGCCTCTACAAGCGATGCTTTATCCTTCATGCCTATAAGCTTTTTGGCTTTATCACTAAGTTCAACCCACTTATTTTTCAGTCGTTTTCGTTTATCAGCCTCTTGCCTAACCAAGTATTCAAACGCTGCGATCTCTTCAATACTTCCATACATTTTTAATTTCCATTTTATAATAATCCTAGCCAATAACCGTCTACGATTATCTCAAAACTATCGTCAATTTTTTACCGTACTTACGGCGTTCATACAATCATAGCAATCTACTTGCATAAGCTGACGGCAGGTGCAATATTAAATAAATTCAATAATTTAAAGGTCGACCTATGTATCAAGTTCTCAAAGAGCGCCACCGCCAAGAACGAGACACTTACCCCCAAGCTCTATCCCTGCGTGTCCATAGAGCCCTCAGTTGGCTCAATAAGGCAGAGATGTGCGATGACCACGACTCACGATACATATTTTTATGGATAGCCTTCAACGCTGCATATGCTCAGGATTTCGAATACAAAATCGACTTCGGTGAACGAGGCCTATACCAAGAGTTTCTCACCAAGATCGTGGCTTTAGACCACGGTAATAAGTTGTCAGAACTGGTTTGGTCTCAATATTCATCTTCCATAAGGCTGATTCTAGGTAATGAATTCATTCTCCAGTCATTTTGGAAATATCAATCAGGGGATATCACTGAAGAACAATGGAAGAAAGATCTATCACAAGCCAAAGCTATAGCAAACAAAGCGTTATCTGGAGGTGACACCGTCACTGTGCTGAGTGTGGTTTTTTCACGGCTCTACACTCTGCGTAACCAGCTAATCCATGGTGGTGCAACCTATAACAGCTCAGCAAACAGGGAACAAATCCGTGACTGTACTGCGTTACTGGAAAATGTTGTTCCAACAATTATAGGAATTATGATGGATGGGGCTGATGAGCTTTGGGGGGATGCGGTTTATCCATTAGTGTCACCGTAGTGGGTAAAGGAGCACAATAATTGTCATCTCATATCAATCAGCCTGCGTACTCACCCAGGCTGATTGACATTAATGGCAGTGTCGAAAATTAATAACCTGTAAGCTTCAGATTGACGATTGGTTACCATCTACATTTTCCAGTACTGACTCGATAACTTCATCGTCAGCGCATTCCAAAAATGCCTTTGATATTTCCTCTGCTACAACAGAGGTCAACCATAAATTTTCGGCGCTTGTAGGGTCATCGTCTTGGCTGCTATCTTTCTCTAGTTGTCGCTGCAATTGTTCCCAACCTTCGTTATTCCACAGTTGTAACTGCTCTTCAGTAAAACTACCCAATGAATCATCAGCAAAGTCATCGCAGATTTTAGAGAACAAGAGCTCATTGGTTTCTGCACTAATAAAGATCTCTAGGGTCTTATCGGTATAAAATTCCACATCTACGACATTGACCAAAGAGTTATTACAAATATTTGGATACCCATAACACTCTAACTTTTTCTTCTCCATATGAACTGAGATTTTTCGAATACACTGCATCAATATACTCTTTACAAACTTCCTCGCTTCATGGTTTTGGTAATCTCTAGCCTCGTTAACTTTGCCAATGAAGTCTTTAATGTCCTCAGGACTAATCTTAAACTGCTTAAACTCCGAATTTTGCTTGGTGAGCTCTTCTTTTTCATTTTCCAGAGCACCATAATCTTGCATAAGTTTCAGTTTACTTTTTGAGTCCTTTACGATGCGAATCATATCGAGCACATTTCCCATCTCGTTATCAATATCGCTCAATCTTTCAGAGTTTCTAATAATATCTTCTGGTTTCACTTGAGTATTGATCAAGTTGTAATCAATATGCCTCGCGACTGACACTAAAAATGCATCTTCAATATGGTCTTGTACGATACTTTTACAACAGTTCTCAGTTTCCTTGTGCTTACTACAATGTAGTCGTCTTCGAATACGATACTTTTGCCTCTGAGGTTGTGAACCAATACTACTTCCACACTTAGCACAGAATGATTTTTTTCCATAATCTGTTAGGAGGTAAACCAAACCACCTTTATCACTTTTATCACCTTTTTGGGCCCCTGAGCGCCTTTTCTTTAAAGCTTCCATAGACTCAAACTCATCAATTGTCATTACTTCAGGGTAATACGAATCTAACGTATATGTTTCTTTTTGCTTTTTTCCATCTTTAAGGTATTCAAGCTTAAACTCATGTCTTCCGCATAAGGCAGAGTTACTGAAAATCGACGATAATGTCGAAACAGCCCAGACACCTCCTCCTTTGGGAGCTTCTATACCTAAGCTATGTAGCTCGCGGCTAATTGTTCGAAGCCCTTTACCTTGGACATGATACATATCAATTAACAAACGAATAGTTGACTCGTGCTCATTTAACTCAAATCCAGCTTTGACTTTCTTGTTAGGACTTGGTTTTCTGCTAATCCAAAATGGAATAGCCCCAGCCACATCCGCAACCTCTCCATTTTCATGTTTTAAAATTTCTGAATGTATGAAATCTACAGATCTTTCAGTCTTAACTAGAGACTCGTTGTGAGCACGAATCATCTCTAAAACTGACATAATCATTGTTCCCAAGGGATCCTTTGCCATCGTCTCCTTAGAGTATATTTTTTCATCAGTCGCAGTAACAACTGTAATATCAGAACTAACTAAAGCAGCTAATGTCGCTTGCGCCACATGAGGCTGTTCCCTACTCAATCTATCTAGCGACTCTACAATTAATACCGAACCAGGTTTTACCATTTTGTTTTCAACTGCGGCTAGAAAAACACCCAATGCCCCCTTTGATTTATGATGGCCATGAAAAGCTGATAGCCCCTTGTCTGTCATTAAGAAATCATCATTCAGCGATAAATTGAATTTCTCAGCAATTTCCTCTGTAAGTTTTTTCTGCCGAGCTAAAGAACGCCCTTTCTCCTGCCTTAAGTTGGAAAACCTTCTGTATGAATATATTTGAGGTTTTGCATGCGAGATGAACTGCATAATGTAGTATTCCAATAATCTAAATCTGGAGGAAGTATGACTGTTCAATCTACAATCAGTCCATACTAAAACCTTAATAAATGATGAGTGTTCATTGTACGGATGGCGCATTCGGTTACTTCCCAAGTTACACATTAGGTGCGATGTACGCCGCTCAGTTCATGGCATCGATGAAGAAAGCAGTGGACGTTGACGGCGCTATCCAAAGTGGTGATTTAAGTCCTATCTTCACTTGGTTGTCAGACAACATTTGGAGTAAAGGAAGCTTATTAACAACCGACGAACTCGTTAAGCAAGCGACGGGAGAAACACTCAATGCGAAGCACTTCCAAGACCATTTAAAAACTCGTTATCTGTAATCTTTCATATAAAAACCAAAAGAGCAGCTTTAAGCCGCTCTTTTGATTTGGTTCTGAAAATCAGAACGGTACACTACCTATGTCATCACCTGGATTAACGGTGACTTGTATAAACACGCTTCACCTTGCGGCCTGGTTTTAAATCGGCGGTGTAACCACATATATTGACTAGGACTCGCCATAATCGACTCTTCAACAATTTTATTGATAAAAATCGCCGCGTTTTTAGTATCGCCTTTGGGAAATCCGTCTACTGGTTCTCTGATTGTTAACGTGTAGTGCCCATCATCCCCTCTTACCATGCTAAACGGCACAATGGCGCAATCTGTTGCATCGACAAGTAAACTAGTTCCTGTTGTTGTACAGGCGTTTTTAACCGCAAACAAAGGCGCAAAGGTCGAACGTTTGGATCCATAATCATGGTCAGGCGCATACCATACACGACGCCCTGAATTCAAAGCCTCCAGCATTCCTCTTACATTTTTACGATCAATCAATTTGCGATTAGAGCGCGATCGGCCCTTATACTGAAAATAGTCAAAACAAGGATTGTTATTCGGTCGATAAACACCCATTCCAGACTTTTTAATGCCAAATGCACGTGCACCAAGCTCTAAGTTCATAGAATGAACAGCAAGCATCAACACCCCTTTGCCGTCCTTTTCTAACGCTTCTAGGTGTTCCATCCCTTTTATCGTTACGTGTTTATTAACCCTGCGATCCGACCAGAACCAAGCCATCGCTGTCTCAAATAGCGCAATACCAGAATTATCGATGTTGGCTTTCAAGATCGCTTCTCGTTTGCTCTCGTCCATGGACGGGAAACAGAGCTCTAAATTGCGACGAATGGTGACCTGACGCTTTTTCATTATTCGCATGGCCAAACGACCAATATTGCGTCCTAGGAATAATTGAAGTTTGAAAGGGAGAAGGCTAAGTAAATACATCACCCCAATGATTAGCAGAGTTCCCCAGTACCGAGGCATTAGGAACCGAGCCTCGAAAACAGGCTCTTTTTGTTTGTTCATGAAAGTATCGCCAGATGTGCCCATCTATAAGTAATTAAAATTAATGATAATTGCATAAACCTTTATCATTGATTGCACTTCAAAAAAAGTTAAAGCGCGGGTATTTTATGGTTCTTCGACACGCTACACAGGAAAACCGAAACTGGCTTTGAATTAAATTGTAAAAGCGACAAAAGAATTGAGCACGTTAACATTGGTTAGAGTAATTTGCCTACTTACTTTCATGAACTTTTGAATAAATAGAATTTTCCTACCCAAAAATGCAGCGAACATAGCCGCTATGAGCTTTCGAAAGGACGATAAAGAAAGGGGTTGGAAAGCAATGTTAGAAAACTATGCTAGAAAACTGTGCCACGCTGATGAAAAAAGTCGCGGCACAGTGAAAGCATTAATGTAGCGTGTTGGCTACTTTGTGATGTTCCTGAGAGATAACAAAATAAATATGCATATCAATAGGCTCAGGAGTATTGAGTAACATCTTCCCAACTTCACGCTGAAAGTGTCTGTAGTCACCAAGTTCGTCGATTAAGCCTAGCTGTCGATAACTCGATTCACTACTGAACATGCCATAAGCATATTGGTGGTGGTGGATATCTTTTTGCTTATCGTAGCCAAGTTGCAGCAAGGCAATATCAATTTCATCGGGAGCATACGTGCTTTTATCGCCAAACTTGCTAAGCAATATACTGGGAACTTCTTGAGCGATGCTCTGGATTTTCGTTTTTCGCTTAAAAATACCGAACATAGTGTCCTCCAATGACGATTCATCTCAAACTGCATATCACAATATCGTTTTGAGATGGATAAGTTTCACATGACTCGAATTTTTCTTACTCAGTCATCAAAACCATATTAGCGTGATCACATAATCACCTTCAAATGCAGTTCGTCGTGTTTCAATGATGTCTCATCAAAACTTCTGATCTAGTCACAATTAGCCAGCGATGAACGTAATCCAAGTACTAAAAAGCTCAGATGTATTTATTGTTCAGATCAATGAGCAGGTATTAAACTTGTTTAAAGTCACATTTCGTATCGACATCTATACCGATTTGAGTTAGCGTTAGATGTATAGACGTCTAGATGACTAGATTTAGGGAGAGAAAGTCGTGCCAATTAGAATTCCAGATCAATTACCTGCAACCGACATACTAAGGACAGAAAACATCTTCGTGATGAGCGAGACTCGAGCGGCAAGTCAGGAGATTCGTCCGTTGCGAGTACTGATTCTGAATTTGATGCCTAAGAAGATTGAAACTGAAACGCAGTTTTTGCGTTTGCTTTCGAATAGCCCTCTACAAGTCAATGTCGAATTGTTGCGGATTGATGACCGTCCGAGTAAAAATACGCCAACCGAGCACCTAGATAATTTTTATCGTCAATTTGAGATGGTCAAAAATAAAAACTTTGATGGCTTAATTATCACAGGTGCACCGCTTGGCTTAGTACAGTTTGAAGATGTGCTTTATTGGGACCATTTAAAATCAATCATGGAGTGGGCTAAAGATCATGTGACCTCTACCCTTTATGTATGTTGGGCAGCGCAAGCCGGGTTAAAATTGCTTTACGACCTACCGAAAAAGACGCGTAAAGAGAAACTTTCAGGTGTTTATCACCATCAAATTCATAACCAGTACCACCCAATATTACGCGGTTTTGATGACACGTTTTTAGCCCCCCACTCTCGCTATGCGGACTTTTCACCTCACTACCTTGAGGAACATACGGACTTAGATATTTTGGCAACGTCCGATGTTGCGGGTGTTTACCTAGCGACAACTAAAGATAAGCGAAACGTATTTGTCACTGGTCACCCTGAGTATGACTCTCACACTCTCCACAATGAGTACATTCGTGATTTAGGCGAAGGAATGGAACCCGCAATACCAGTGAATTACTACCCGAACAATAATCCAGACAATGTTCCGACAGCAAGCTGGAGAAGCCATGGTCATTTACTGTTCGCTAACTGGCTAAACTACTGTGTTTACCAACAAACACCGTACGATCTTGATCATTTCAGTGAGTCTGCTTTCACTAAAGATGACTAATTCAACGAGTTAACTTTGTGAACCGAGCCGCCATATGGCGGCTTTTTCATATCAGTTTGCAAACCCGCTCGCATAGTAATTTTTCGCCAATAGGTTTTTATCTCGTAATTCTTATCATGCTGTGAGATTTAGGTAACTGGGACGGAAAATGAAAACGATTAAGCTGGGTACACTTTTGCTGATGACTCAATTTTCACTGCTAGGATGCGTTACCGTTAAAGAAGGCGGTGCTCCAATCATTAAACCTGATCCTATTGCTATGGCAGAGTCCCGTATCGCACTTGGTTTGGGCTATCTGGAAGGTGGCAGCAATATCCGCGCTCATGACAATTTGCAACAAGCCCTTACCCACGCACCTAACTACTACCGCGCACAACTTTCCATGGCACACTATTACGAGTCCGTCGGCGAGGAATCAAAAGCCGAGAAAATGTATAAACGCTCACTTCGTCAACATGCCAAAAACGGTAACGTGCTCAACAACTACGGCACGTTTTTGTGTAAACGCGGAAAATATGAAAAAGCAGACCTCATGTTTACACGAGCTATTGAGCAACCCTACTATTATTTGATCCCAGCAAGCTATGAAAACGCTGCGTTCTGTTCTCTCAAATCCAAAGACAACGACAAAGCAAGATATTACTTTAATCGTGCCATCGAGCATGATCCCCACAGGCCAAAATCGATACTACAGCTCGCGAAGCTGGAAATTGAGTCAGGTGATTTTACCGATGCCAGAATTCGCCTAATGCGTTTCAATCAAATGTATGGGGTCAAAAAGACATCATTAAAACTAATGGTTGAACTAGAACATGTGGCTGGAAACGAGGCACTAGAACAGAGGTATAGAACACAACTCGAACAAATGTAACAGGGCGGACGAATCAACCCAAAAATCCCTGCCTTTAATAGGGGTTCTGTTTTAAGTCGTATCACACTTCTTTTCGCTATTTAGTCAGAGTTTTGTTTGCCAGACTAACTATTTTGCTAAATAAACTAAAATTTTCATATCAACAGTTATAAGTGGTGACCGCTAGCTATAATAAGAATAAATTCACACCATACGCCGCTTATGGGCAATCCTTTGATAACAAAGAAAAGAAAACCGGAGACAGTTACCTTTGGGGTTTGAGATATGACATCGCATACAACGTATCTCTTAACGCAGAATGGCAATATTTTAGGCGTTTAGCTATGGAATAGGTGCATTTGCTTCACTATCAGAAGACGACAATGCCAACATGGTTACGTTAATGCTCAACTTTGTTATCTAGTTTTATTTTTGTTGATTCATACTTTTCTGTTTCATTTTAAGTTGCTTGTCTTTTCGCCTTAACGCTCTAAAAAATTTAGACTCTTCGTGATACCAACCTAATACACTGATCGGGAATCCCACCAGCATCATAATAAACAGATCCGCAGGTAACTGTTCAATGATATCCATAAAGGAGTGCAAGTCGCCAAAAATGAATAAACCGATAACTTTACCGACCAGCAACGCACAACAAATCATAAAAAACGACTTCAATATGTAGTGCCATTTGCCTTTTTTACGTTCCTCTTTCCAGTAACTATATTTATGTTCGCGGTTATACATTCCCCCTCCCAACGTGACATCGTCACTCGACACATAACCACTTGGTTTCAGTGCGCCACAACACTTTAAGCATAGTTTGAATCATACGGGATTGCTGTCCAAACCAGCTGAACAGACTAAAAATCATGGATGGATTTGAGGAAAATCATGAGGGGCTACTGATTGTAGAAAAACCATGTAGCCCAAGCCTTCTTACATACAAGGTTCAGAGCTAACGTGATATGGCTATTGCTTCCTAAATACCCATATAGGGCCAATCAGAAGAAATTGTAAGTCTTCGTAAAATGAAGGTTTGGTCCCTTCTATTTTGTGCCCGATGAACTGCAGCATCCAAAGCACACCAAAAACCAGCAAAGATAGATACAGAACTGGAAGTTGGAGTATTTCCAATGACCAAATGAAGCCAATACACGCCAATGTATAGCCAAGCATCATCATGAAGACACTGAGAGACAACCGGAAATAAAATATCCAAACGGGAATGACGGCTAACCACACCCAATTTATTTGAAAACCGAGAACCGACAATTGAGGAATCGACCAAATCATCCCAACGACAGAAAGATAAATACCGGGCACGGCTATCGCGTGGATTTTTCGATTGATTGGGTTTTGATGACTTTCCCCATAGGCTTTAAGCCAATCAGATAGTGCTCGCATATCATTTCCCTTTTTGCCCTTATACTTTTTATATAGTCTGTACTTAATAAAGGCGCGAGTTTTTCTGAAACACGAGCTAAAAATTTGATTCGATCATAGTGATAAGAGCGAGATATCAGCAGTTTACTCTGCCAATACTCTGATTGATTTTCACTCGGACTAATCGAAACCTAACGAAGCACGCTGGGCTTTAGTCAACTTAGCAATGACAAGTCCATATGAACGTTCACATAAATCTTGGATAAGCCCATCCTCCACATCTCCATTGAAATACACTGTGACCCAGTGTCGTTTATTCAAATGGTAACCGGGGGTGATATCAGTGAACTGAGAAGTCAGAACTTCGCCATCCTCTGGTTTTACTTTTACACTGACGTACTCTCGACCATTCCTATGGGCAAGTATTGCGAACAATTTTCCCTTGATCTTAAAGACTAAGGCGTCAGGCCCAAACGGAAAGTCGCTTTCTGCGCACACAAACGTATTAAGGTACTTTTCTAGCTCTTTGATTTGCATTCCACACCTCGTCATTGATTCTATTCAAACTGTGGCAATAAGTTTTTTAACGCTATGTTAAGCTGCGACTTTTCTTCGTCAGAAAGATCATGAATAAAGCCTCGTTGGACTTCAACATGCTCAATAATCAACTTATCGATAAGCATCAAACCTTTAGCCGTCAATTCAACCGTAACACTGCGTCTGTCTTCCTTACTATGTTCCCTGACAATTAAGCCTTTCGTTTCCAGCTTATCTAAACGATTCGTCATCGCTCCGGACGTGAGCATCATTGACTCGATCAAGGCTGAAGGCGTCAAGCAGTAAGGCGCTCCGGCACGACGCAAAGTAGCCAGCACATCAAATTCACCCATTTTTAGGTCATACTGTTTATGAAGCTCTGCGACGCGCGTCTCCATATGCTTGGCAATTCTCATTAATCGCCCCATGATGGCCATCGGCTGTGTATCAAGCTCTGGCTTTTCTTTAAACCACTGCTCTACCACTCTATCAATTGCGTCCATAACTCACTTGTCTCCAAAGCAACGTGGCTTGTCTAATTACTTTAAAATCAAGATACTTTACAAAAAGTAACCTAAAGCGTATCTTTGCACTTAATTATCTTAACGTAAAGATATTTGACATGAACATTTTACTCGCCATGATCCCGGCGTTTTTCTGGGGCACGACTTACGCGGTTACGCAGTATACGGTGCCAGATTGGCCTCCTATTCTGCTGGGTGTACTACGCGCGTTGCCTGCGGGACTATTGCTGCTCGCAATAAAGCCGACATTGCCGAAAAAGAACGAGTGGAAAGCACTGCTGGTTTTAGGCACGATCAACATTGCGCTTTTCTTCTCCCTTGTCTTTGTCATGGCACTCACGCTGCCAGCAGCGATTTCAGGCGTGGGTATGGTTTCGTTACCGGTGTTTGCAATGCTGTATAGTTGGGTGGTCTATAAACTCCAGCCCAATGCGTTACAAGTATGCCGAGGCCTTACTTTAGTTGCCCTCGCGTGGTTGTTATTTAACCCAGCGACCATCACACTGAATCCAGTGGGCTTGTTTGCCATGCTTTCTGCAATTATGTGTATTGTGATCGGCAGCAGCGTGACCAAGTCGCTCGGTACAAGAATGCATTGGTGGACGGTCCTGACTTGGCAATTGATCATTGGTGGCGCGATTCTGACGATTGTTTCCGCTGGGATGGCTAGCCTCGATCCTGAGCCATACCTAAGCGCAATGCGCAATACGTCGCTGGCTAACATCTTGGGGCTGCTTTGGGTGATTATTCTAAATACCGCATTAAGCTACACCATGTATGTATGGCTTCTGCAAAGAATGTCGGTCGTTGACTTTACCTTTGGCAACATCATTAATCCGATTGCCGGTATTTTATCTGGCTTGTTACTGCTCGGAGAAAGCTTCACGCCTCTTCAGTATAGCTTGATGATGGGTATGATCCTGGTATCACTACTGCCGCAACTGGTGATGAAGTTTTTCAGGTAGGCAAGCAACCTTATTTAGGACTGAACAGATTGATCAAAAAGAGGAAGCCACTGCCTTCCTCTTTTTATTTACGGCTCGATTTGTTTGCTGGGTATTACGCTAGCTCAAGAATGATTTTTTCCAGTTTGTCTAAACCTTCGTTCAGTACTTCTGACTCGATAGTCAGTGGCGGCAACAGACGAATCACGTTAGCTTTTACCCCACAAGAAAGCAGAATTAAACCATTTTCTTGCGCTTTAGCAATAACCGCTTTGGTCATATCTTGCAGAGGCTTACCGGTTTCTGGATCAGTAAATTCAATCGCCATCATTGCGCCAATGGTACGGATTTCGCCAATAGCAGGTACGGATTTTTGCAGCTCAGTCATACGTGCATTAACCACTTCACCGATGCCCATCGCTTTCGCACACAAGTTTTCTTCTTCGATGATTTTCAGAACTTCCAGACCTGCAACACAACCTAGAGGAGAACCAGCATAAGTGCCGCCTAAGCCACCTGGAAGTGCAGAGTCCATGACATCCGCTTTACCAACCACAGCTGAGATAGGGAAACCACCCGCAATGCCTTTCGCCATGGTCATTAGGTCTGGTTCAATACCTAGGTATTCGGTCGCAAACATCTTGCCAGTACGGGCAAAACCTGTTTGGATTTCATCGGCAATCAGCATGATACCGTGCTTATCACACAACTCACGCAAGCCTTGTGCAAATGCTTCCGGCGCTTTGTAGAAACCGCCCTCGCCTTGCACTGGTTCAAAGATAATTGCTGCTACTCGTGAAGGCTCGATATCACAAGCAAACAGATCCTCGATTGCTTGTAAGCTTTGCTCAACGCTGATGTCGTGGAACGCATTTGGGTATGGTGCGTGGTAGATTTCATTCGGGAATGGACCAAAACCTGCTTTGTATGGTGCTACTTTACCCGTTAGGCCCATTGTCATGTTCGTACGACCGTGGAAACCACCTTTAAACGCAATCACGCCGCTACGACCTGTGTGAGCACGTGCTACTTTCACTGCGTTTTCTACCGCTTCTGCGCCAGTTGTCAGAAAGATTGCTTTCTTCTTCGTCTCACCCGGTGCAAGTTCCGTTAGCTTTTCCGCTAACTCAACAAATGAGGCGTATGGCGTTACCATCGCACAGGTATGTGAGAAGTTATCTAACTGAGCTTTTACCGCTTCGCTGATGCGCTTGTGAGAATGACCAGTATTGGTCACCGCAATGCCCGCTGCGAAATCGATGTACTTATTACCTTCAATATCCCATACGTGCGCGTTTTCTGCTTTCTCTACGTAAAGTGGGTATAGAGCGCCCATGCCTTGAGCAATTACCTGGCTTCTTCTTTCGTGTAGTTGTTGATTTGTCATTGTTTTGTCCTTAATTAGTTGCCGCCAAAGCAGAGATATTTCACGTCCATGTATTCATCGATACCTTGTTTTGCTCCTTCACGTCCGATACCGGACTGTTTCACACCACCGAAAGGAGCCACTTCAGTAGAAATCATGCCTTCGTTTATACCGACCATGCCGTATTCAAGCGCTTCTGCTATCTTCCAAACACGGTGAATATTTTGGCTGTAGAAATAAGATGCTAAGCCGTAAATCGTGTCGTTCGCCATTTCGATCAGCTGTTCATCAGTATCAAAGCGAATAACCGGAGCGACAGGGCCGAAGATTTCTTCAGAGACAATCTTCATGTCGTGCGTCACATCTTTTAGTACCACTGGCTGCATGAACAAGCCATCAAGATCTTTCAGCTCAGAAACTGGCTTCGCACCTTGTTCAATCGCACCATCGATCAAGGCTTGGATACCTTGCTTGGCAGACTCGCTGATCACCGGGCCAATGTTCACGCCCTCTTCCAAGCCGTTACCGACTTTAAGCTTTTGCACCGCGGCATCGAACTTAGCAACAAACTCGTCGTACACTTTGCTGTGTACGTAGAAACGGTTGGCACAAACACACGTTTGACCTGCGTTGCGGAATTTTGATGCCATCGCACCAGCAACCGCTGCATCAATGTCAGCATCATCGAATACGATGAACGGTGCATTGCCACCCAACTCCATCGATGTGCGTTTAATATCACCCGCACTTTGCTGCATTAGAACACTGCCAACTTGAGTCGAACCGGTAAACGAAAGTTTGCGGATCAGTGGGTGTGAAGTGAAGATACCCCCTATCTGACGTGAGCTTTCCCCCAGCACAACTTGCAGAACATCACGTGGGAGACCAGCTTGATAAGCCAACTCGGCCACTGCAAATGCTGAGAACGGGGTTGCTTCTGACGGTTTTACAATAAAGCTGCAGCCTGCCGCCAATGCCGGACCCGCTTTACGGGTGATCATTGCAATCGGGAAGTTCCACGGCGTAATTGCACACGCAACGCCAATTGGCTGCTTGATGGTAACCAAACGCTTGTCTGCACTTGGCGCTGGAATTGTTTCACCGTAAGTACGTTTCGCTTCTTCTGCAAACCATTCGATAAAGCTGGCACCGTACATGACTTCACCTTGCGCTTCAGCCAATGGCTTACCTTGCTCTAGCGTCATCAGGCGGCCAAGATCTTCTTTATTTTCTAGCAGAAGTTGGTACCAGCGATTAAGTAAGCCGGAGCGAGTTTTTGCTGGCTGCGCTGCCCATTCTTTTTGTGCAACGCTCGCACGTTCAATACCGTCAAGGATGTCGTGTTCAGTCGTCACAGGCGCGTAACCAAGTACTTCGCCAGTCGCTGGATTCGTTACTGCTGTGCCCTGCACTTCACTCGCCACCATGAACGAAAGAAGGCTTTTGTTTTTAATCTGTTCCATGGTTATTCCTTTTTACCGCTTTTCAACATTGCCACACTAATGAAGGAAGTTGTGGCGATGCATTTCGCTTTTTAAGCTGGGATCTGCTGTGTAATGCAGTGAATATTTCCACCGCCAAGCAACACTTCTCTTGACGGTATAGCAATGATTTGATGCTCTGGCATCGCGTTTTGCAAAATTTCGATGGCGAGCGCATCTGTTTCTTCATCAAGCATTGGCAAAAAAACATGGTCGTTAACAATGAGGAAGTTCGCGTAAGACGCGCTGAGGCGCTCACCTGCAAGTCGGCTCATTCCTGCGCTCGCATCAATGCCATTGGCTTCGGCTTCACTGTAATGTAGCGGACCCGGTAAAGGTAAACGAACAATCTCGATGTCGCGTCCCTTCGCATCTGTCTGTGACTTCAGCGCTTTTTCAGCTTGTCTGGAAAGCTCGTACTGCGGATCACTAGGATCGTCAGTCCAACTCAACACGACTTTACCCGGTGCAATCACATGCAGCAGGTTATCCACGTGACCATCGGTTTCGTCATTGAATAAACCATTTGGTACCCAAATGACTTTGTCGATGCCTAGATAAACTTTTAGCTGTTCTTCGATTTCCGTTTGACTCAAGTGAGGGTTACGACCCGGGCTAAGCAGGCACTCTTCTGTCGTGTAAAGCGTCCCTTCTCCGTCGGTATGAATCGCTCCGCCTTCAAGTACAAACGGTGCGCGGTAGTAATCAATACCGATGATGTCGCACACGGAACCCGCAACTAAATCATCTTGCTGCCAGTTTTCATACAGGCCATTGTACTCTCCGCCCCAAGCATTGAACTTCCAGCTAATACCACGGCTATCACCAGTTTGATTAACAACAACGGTTGGGCCAATATCTCGCATCCATGCATCGTTAAATGGAATTTCTACCAAACGGACTTCTGGATGAAGTAACCGACGTGCTCGGTCAAAGTTGTGAGAACATACTGCCACGCTAACTTTGGTTACTTCGACAATCGCGTTGGCGATTCTGGCAAACGTCTCCTGAGCTGGAGCCGCACCGTCACGCCAGTTATCACGTCTTTCGGGCCAAGCTAGCCAAACTTCACTTACCGGCTGAAATTCAGCCGGAAAATAGAAGCCATCTTGTGCTGGTGTTGTAGATAACTTCATAGTAACGCCTCTTTAAACAGCCAGCTTTCCAACACTCGTGTATAGCTCTGGACGACGGTCGCGGAACAGACCCCAAGCGTGACGAGCTTTTGCTGTTGCTGCTAGGTCGATCTCTGCGTAAATGATTGTCTCGCCTTCACGTGGTGCTTCCGCAATTTTTGCACCCGTGTGGTCAGTAATGAAAGACGAACCATAGAACGTGGTTTCGATGCCGTCATCCACTTCTGTACCTACTCGGTTTGAAGCGATTACCGGTACTAAGTTTGCTGCAGAGTGACCTTGCATCGTACGCTGCCAGTGGTCACGAGAATCCAATGTTGGATCTTGTGGTTCAGAGCCGATTGCCGTTGGGTAGAAAATCGCTTCTGCACCATGCAGAGCCAGACTGCGTGCCAACTCTGGGAACCATTGATCCCAGCAAATGCCTGCTCCAAACTTACCAAACTTGGTTTCCCATACTTTGAAGCCAGTGTCACCAGGGCTAAAGTAGTACTTTTCGCTGTAGCCCGGGCCATCAGGGATATGAGATTTACGGTAGTTTTCCAGTACCGTGCCGTCAGCATCAATCATCACTAGCGAATTAAAAAAGGTGTTACCCGCTTTTTCAAAATAGCTAACAGGGATAACCACACCCAGCTCTTTTGCTAAAGCACTCATCTCTTTGATAAGACGACAATTCTCTGTTTCTTCCGCTAATTCAAAATATTTCGCTTCTTGTTTTTTGCAGAAGTAAGGCGCTGCGAATAGTTCTTGAGGAAGAATCACATTCGCGCCATTTTGTGCCGCTTCACGAATCGCCTTTTTTGCTTTGTCTAGGTTATCTTCCAGATCCCAGCTCTTAGTCAGTTGAAGAGCTGCAAATTTAACTACTTTGCTCATTGGATATTCCTTATCTCTTAAATCGCTAGTTTGTCACGTAAGTTGTAGTAAGCCGCACCCATTGCTGTAAATGGAATTTGGAAGTGACGGCCACCCGGGAAGGAGTAATGTTTTAGTGCTGCAAACGCATCAAAGCGTTCCGCATGTCCGGTTAAAGCTTCTGCTAAAAGCTTACCTGCAAGGTGTGTACAAGTAACACCGTGACCACTGTAACCTTGTAGGTAGTAAATATTGTCCGCAAAAGAACCAAACTGAGGCATACGTGAATAAGTCAGCAGGAAGTTGCCTGTCCATGCATAATCGATCTTAATGCCTTTTAATTGAGGGAACACTTTTTCCATATTCGGACGAATAAGCGCCTCTACGTTTTCTGGATCTCGAGCACCGTAAACAACACCACCTCCAAATAAAAGACGCTTATCTGCTGTTAAACGGAAGTAATCTAATAGGTAGTTACAATCTTCAACACAGTAGTCGCTGGTCAGTACTTGCTTAAGTTGATCTTCGCTTAGAGGCTGAGTTGCTACCACTTGCGTACCACAAGGGATTGCTTTGTTACTGATATTTGGTGCCAGACCGCCTAGATACGCGTTACCTGCCAATACAACGTATTTACTCTTAACGCTGCCTTGCGCAGTTTTCACCACTGGATTGATGCCCTTATCAATCGACACTACCGCTGACTGTTCAAACAGTTGACCACCTAGAGAAATGAATGCCGCCGCTTCACCTAACGCCAGTTTAAGCGGATGAATATGGCCACCACGCATGTCCAGTAGGCCACCAGTATAGACTTTTGTACCCACGGCTTTTTCTACTTCACCGGCATCCAACAAAGTAAGCTGATCGTTACCGTAGCGTTCCCAGTTTTTCTTATGCTCTTCGAGGCCTTTAAGCTGTTTCTTGTTTAACGCCGTGAACAAGCCACCTTGTTTTAAATCGCATTCAATATCGTATTTGTCAACCAGACCACGGATGATGTCGCCACCTTCAAAGATCATGTCGCACAATGCTTTTGCCTGGTGTTGGTCGTAACGGCTTTCAATGACGTCAACATCTCGGCTGTAACTGTTGACGATCTGGCCACCGTTACGACCAGTTGCTCCAAAACCTACTTTTGCACTTTCCAGCACTACTACTTTGAAACCTTTTTCTGCAAGATGCAGTGCAGAAGAAAGACCAGAGAAACCTGCGCCAACCACACACACATCACACTCAATATTATCTTGAAGTTGTGGGTAGTCCGGCATGTTTGTCACAGAGTGCGCGTAGAACGAATCCGTATGCTTGTTCATAGTGATATTCCTTTATTAATCGTCAGCTGGGTTAGAACGTGTGCCTTTCTAGGCGTGAATGCGAATCCAAGTGGTTTTGGTCTCTGTGAATTTCTCAATAGCATGTAGCGATTTATCTCGCCCATTACCGCTCATTTTGAATCCACCAAATGGAACCGTCATGTCGCCTTCGTTATAGTTGTTCACCCATACCGAGCCGGCTTGTAGTCGTTTAGCGACTCGGTGAACACGGTTGATGTTGCTACTCCAAAGTGCCGCACCTAGGCCGTACTTAGAGTCGTTGGCAATTTCGATGGCTTGTGCTTCATCCTTGAATGGAATTACACAGAGTACTGGTCCGAAGATTTCCTCTTGAGCAACGCGATATTGGTTATCCACGTTGTCCAAAATAGTTGGCTCGACGAACGCACCTTGACCTTCAACATTGCCACCACAACGCAAAACTGCGCCTTCAGACTGACCTAATGTAATGTATTCCAACACTTTTGATTTGTGGTCTTGGTCGATAAGAGCACCCATAGAAGAACTAGGATCCATTGGATCTTTTGGTGCAAAAGCTTTAGCAGCCTCGATGACTTTTTCAATAAACTGCTCTTTAATACTTTCATGAATCAGCAGACGCGTTGCTGCCACACACACTTCACCCTGGTTATAGAAGCAACCTACTGCCGTTTCCGCCGCCGCGCGGTCTAAATCGTCACAGTCTTCGAATACGATGTTGGCATTCTTACCACCCGCTTCGGCAAAGACACGTTTTAGGTTACTTTCGCCAGAACGAACCATCAGTTGGCCCGCGATGCGCGTAGAACCGGTGAAAGCGA
This sequence comes from Vibrio sp. J1-1, assembly GCF_021728395.1. Taxonomy (GTDB): domain Bacteria; phylum Pseudomonadota; class Gammaproteobacteria; order Enterobacterales; family Vibrionaceae; genus Vibrio. Next base: position 98,443 of record NZ_JAKKCM010000009.1, read on the forward strand.
TACAATCCACGTCTTCGTGTGTTGCTAGCGCGTCACCTGCTTCGTGACCAAAGCCCGTAATGACTTGGAATACGCCCTTTGGCAAACCTGCTTGCTCAGCAAGTTGACCTAAGAAGATAGCAGTGAGAGATGACTTTTCTGACGGCTTAAGGATCACGCTGTTGCCTGCAGCAAGCGCAGGACCGAGCTTCCAACAAGCAAGCCAAAGTGGGAAGTTCCAAGGAACAACCGCCGCGACAACACCAATCGGTTGGTGAGAAATAAAAGCGTGAACGTCTTTTTCTGTTGGTGCGACTTCGCCGTAGACTTTATCGATCGCTTCAGCGTACCAGCGTAAAGATGAGGCTGCGCCTGGGATATCTGTAGAGAAGCTGTGAGAAATAGGTTTACCGGTATCTAGAGTTTCAAGCAGAGCGAGCTCTTCACGGTTTTGGTCTATCAGATCAGCGAACTGTTTCAGTATAGCTTTGCGGTGTGTAGGGCTGCTTTCACTCCACTGACCTGATTGAAATGCTTTACGAGCGTATGACACCGCAAGATCGACATCTTCATTTTCACAACGAGCAATTTCGGTAAATATTTCGTCTGTTGCTGGGTTAACGACAGGGATCGTTTTTCCACTTAGTGCAGCACTGTATTCGCCGTTGATGTACGCCCTGTTTTCGATGTTTAGATTGTTCTTAAGTTCAATCCATTGTTCTTGAGTTTTCATACGCTCTCCTTGTTATCACACAAGGCAAGCTCCACTTAGAATGTGGTTGGCGTATGCGCGCTTATCAATCGACAAGCCTTGTCTGTGTGATTCGTAAATCTGTGTGGCTGCGTCGTATCAATAACGTACGACTCGCCTTCTTTGAGGACGAAAGATAGACCTTTGTATTCCAGAGTGATTTCACCCTCTAATACCGTGCCAATTTCTTCGCCTTCGTGTTTTATTTCAGCTGAACCTGTTGTTCCGTGTGGTGCGTATTCTTCGATCAAGAATCCGATCACCTGATCTTTAGTGCCGTTCGTCACCAGTTTCATCGAAACGGTTTCACTGCCCATTTCGACCAGTTCTTCTGGCGTGACGACAACTTTCACTTCATCATTCTGAGTTTGTTCAAAAATGAAAAACTCCGACAGAGATAAAGAAAATACGTTCACTATTTTTTGCAACGAGCTAACCGATGGGCTCACCTTGCCGTTTTCAATCGATGAGATAGCACTGTGAGTGATGCCCGCTCGCTCGGCTAGTTCTCGTTGTGACAATCCATGCTTTTTTCTTAACTGAACAATATTTTTACCAATCTCTTGATTGTCCATTCATGTGGCTCCAAAAATTAAAGAGAAGCCGCCATGATAAATTCTTTAAATAAAATTTGTGAGAAATGATTGGTTTTCGCTTTCCATTCTGGGTGCCACTGCACGCCAACGAAATATTTTTGCCCTGTGAGACTAAAAGCTTCTATCAAACCATCGGGGGCTTTTGCTTCGACTTTGAGTTGTGGCGCTAACTGATCAACCCCTTGATTGTGCAGCGTATTGACCTCAAAGAAGGTCGTATTTTCCCAATGATTTTTAACTAACCATTGTTCAAACAAGCTCTCCTTTTGAACTAATACTGCATGTGCTGCCGCATATTTCTGTTCGAAATCATCCACGGGTGCTTCGCGGTGATCATTAAAACCAGAATCGTGAACCGCAGGGTTGAGGGTGCCACCTAATGCGACGTTCATTTCCTGGAAACCGCGACAAATACCAAGACAAGGAATGTCTTTATCTACAGCTCGTCGAATCAGGCTTAGTGCCAATTCATCTCGCGCTTCATCTTTCTTATTCTCAGTATGGCTAGCGTTGTAGCGATGCGGTGCAACGTTTGAATGGCTACCCGGGAACAAGAAACCGTCACAAAGTTCTAAGATTGTGGTGATTTCATCACTCGACATATCCGGCGCTAACATAACAGGTAGACCACCGAAATCTTTAACTGCGCGTAGGTAAAAGTCATTTACTGCTTGAATTTGGTAGCCACCTAACTCCTTGGTGCAGCTAACAACGCCAATGATGGGCTTGCGTGTCGTTGTCATAACATATCCGTGTTCAATTTATTTAACACCAACACTACAAATCGTGTACAAAATTATCAACACTGATGTTCGATATTATCGCCACAACGTGACACAGAGCACCTTTTAGGCCGTTAAATTGAATATTTGTGCTCATTATATTGAACAAGACACAAACAGCTGTTAAAAAATAGTTAACAACAAAACACAAAAACAACCCATTAAAAAGTCAGAACACAAGATAAGTGACTGTTTAAATTAAATATAACTGAATTAACACGAAGATTAATTAACGCTTTGTAATTTAATTGTTAATTTAGCTATCTCTAATTTCTACTCAATCTGGCTATTGGAGAAAAAAATGGAATCGTATCTACAGGAAGTTCAAAATTTTAAACAACAGTGGCCCAACATAGAGTTCGTCGACCTCATTTTTACCGATATCAATGCAACACCAAGAGGCAAACGTATCCCGGTAGAGGCTCTGGAAAAGCTTAATAAAGGTGTCGCATTACCTCTCTCAACTATTACGCTCGATACTAAAGGTAATGTGGTAGAAACGGCAGGGTTAGGCGAAGACTTGGGTGAACCAGATAATCTGTGCTTCCCGATCAGCGGTACATTGATGCCAACCGCGAAAGAACAAGTTGGACAATTGCTACTAAGCATGATGGATGATTCAGGAAAGCGACCAAATCCTTTGTTCATTCGCAATATCCTCGCTTCGATGCTTGAGAAGTTAAAGGCTAAAGACCAGTACCCTTGTGTTGCTCTGGAACTTGAATTTTACTTGATTGATAAACAGCGCGGTGAGAATGGCACACCTTTAACCGTAATTAACCCGACTAAGAAAACACGAGAAAAAGACACTGAAGTGTATGACTTGGATGGTCTCGATGACTATGCTGACTTCTTATCTGATCTCAACAAAATAGCATTGGATCAGGGTTTAAATACCTCAGGCGCACTATCGGAATCCGCTCCAGGCCAATTTGAAATCAACTTCAACCACTCAAAAGACGTTCTTCGTGCGTGTGACGAGATCATCATCGCCAAGCGACTGATTCGCCAGGTAGCCCACCAGCACGGGTTCGATGCTACGTTTATGGCTAAGCCTTTCGGCGATCAAGCTGGTAACGGTATGCACATCCACTTAAGCTTGATGGATAGTGCTGGTAACAACCACTTTAGCCAACAAGATGGCGAGGCGAGTCCCCTCTTCTATCAAACTATGGCCGCGATGCTCGAACAAACATCAGGTGCCATGGGATTAATTTGTCCTAATGTTAACTCTTACCGCCGATTTGTTCCTGGTGCTTACGTTCCTGCGAAAGCGGACTGGGGCGAAAATCATCGTGGTGTCGCATTACGTGTTCCTATCAGCGATAGCAAAAACCGCCGCATAGAACATCGTATCGCAGGAGCTGACGTTAACCCTTACATCCTCGCAGCAGTAGTACTTTCAGCAGTATTAGCGAGTGAAAACTATACCAAAGACCAATGTCCATCAACCTTAAGTGATGATGCGATTGACTTACCTGTACGTATGTCAGAAGCTCTAGAACAGTTAGAGCACAGTGAGCTGGCTCAATACATTTCAAGGGAATTTATCGATATGTATTTAGCTTGCAAACGCAGTGAACTCGCTGAATTTGAGCGCGCTATCACGCCACTGGAAATTGACTGGATGTTGCACTCGGCATAAACAAAGGAAATGCACTTTATGACTACGCAAACAAAGGCGATGGATGCGCCGTTAAAATTCAACATGCAACATATTATTATCTCGTTAATTTGTGTTGCGACATTCGTACTTTTTACAACGATCGGATTGAATCACGAAGAGGGGCAAGCCTACGGATGGATGAGCCTTCTGCCAACTGCATTGGTTTTAGTCTTCGCTTTAACGACGCACCGAACGGTAGAAGCACTTTTCAGCGGCGCAATTGCCGGGGTTTTACTGCTTAACCCAGCTGAAGCGGTTGAACAAATCGTTGATATCTCAATGACGGTTATGATGGATGAAACTATTGCTTGGATCATCCTTGTATGTGGCTTGATGGGCGGCCTGATAGCGATTCTTGAGAAAGGCGGCAGTATCTTAAGCTTCTCAGATATGCTGGTGACAAAGGTTAAGAGCCGTAAACAGTCAATGGTAATGACGTTTTTACTCGGTATTGTTATCTTTATCGACGATTACTTAAACGCCATTGCTATCTCTTCTTCAATGAAGAAGGTAACAGACGGTTACCAAATCTCTCGAGAAAAACTGTCTTACCTCGTTGACTCAACTGCGGCACCAATCTGTATTCTTGTGCCAATCTCGACCTGGGCAATCTTCTTTAGCTCTCTTCTAGAGTCCAATGGCGTCGCTGAGGCAGGCAAAGGGATTCAAACCTATATTGAGGCGATCCCATACATGGCTTATGGCTGGGTAACGTTAGCCATCGTTCTGTTAGTTGCGATGGAAAAGATCCCAGATTTAGGTGCGATGAAAGCAGCAGAGCAACGAGCGAAGAATGGTCAAGTTCGTCCTGAAGGCGCAACTGATGTAGATTTTGGCTCTGATATTGCGGCTCATACTAATCCAACAATGGGTCTAATCAACTTCCTACTGCCTATGGTTGTTCTAGTGGCGGCAAGCTGGTACTTCGGCATTGACCTATTGGCAGGTGTGTTTGTCGCGATCATTTTCACAGTATGCTTCTACGGTTTCCAACGACTTATCTCAATGAATGATATGTTTGAAGCTGTTTATGATGGCATTAAAGTTATGCTACTACCCCTTGCTACTGTAATTGGCGGCTTCATGCTGAAAAATGTTAACGACTCATTAGGGGTAACACAATACGTTATTGAAACCGTGAGTCCGTATCTGAACGCTGGTTACTTCCCTGCAATAATCTTCCTGATTACGGGTGGTCTGGTATTCGCGACAGCATCTTCATGGGGCACATTCGCAGTAGCCATGCCAATCGTTCTGCCATTGGGTGAGCAACTAGGCGTGCCACTACACCTAACCGTTGCGGCTCTACTTTCTGCGTCTGCTGCTGGTAGTCATTCATGCTTCTTCAGTGACTCAACCGTACTTTCTGCACAAGGTTCTGGTTGTACGTCAATGCAGCACGCAACAACCCAGTTCCCTTACGCACTGATCGGTATTATCGCGACAGCAATTTTCTTCCTAGTTATTGGATAAGCGCTGACCGTTATAACCAAAAGCCCTGCTTACCAATAGCAGGGCTTTTTTATGGTTCAGCACTCCTTTCAGCCCTTACGTTCCAACTATCCTTTTGTCCCAGATAAACCATAACTAGCAGACAATTCCCACATCAACTTCTAAACAATCTCACTGACAAACGCACGACTATATGGTCTCTGACAATGACAAATACGTACAGACCGTTATAGTTTTATGGTGACCACATGTTAAAGACATGACTCTGAGTAGCCAATGGCATTTATAACGCTTGGTCGATATGAGAAGAATGTTAGGAGTACAGCGATGAAATATAGATTGTGTTTAACGCAGGTGCTTAAGCCGATTCTCTTGGCTTTCTGTGTACTGGTAAGCGGCTGCACTCAAAGTGACTGGCGCACCGCAAGCCGCGAGCCAGCAGGCATTGCTCCTAATCCCAATGATGTTAAACAAGCGGTAATCGAATTCTATGCAGCAGACGCTTTTGGCTGGCGCGGTTGGTTTGCTGTACATACTTGGCTTGCGATTAAGCCAGAGAATGCGAATGAATATACCGTCTATGAAGTTGTTGGGTGGCGAGTCGGCCGTGGGCAACCAGCATTATATACGTATCAAACGGCTACGCCTGATCGTTATTGGTATGGTGCACCTCCAGAAAAAGTGCTGTCGATACAAGGTGAAAAAGCCCAGGAGCTCATTCCTAAAATTCAGCGCGTTGTAGAGCACTACCCTTGGGCGAATGAATACACGCTATTTCCGGGGCCAAACAGCAACACTTTTCCGGCCTGGGTAGGTCAGCAAGTTCCGGAGCTCAATTTAGATATGCCATTTCGTGCTATTGGTAGCGGCTACATCAACTGATTGTTGGGCAGTGAAAGATAAATACCATGAAGTGTTAAAAACATACAAAGAAGGCCAACTCGTCTACACTCTAATCGATTAGACTAAAAAGAACTCAACGAGCTCTTGAATCAAAACGGCGCTAGCAACCTGCGCCGTTTTTCTTTTTCCACACCACCCACACAGTGTTGTCTTTTCGTAAACGGATGATCACTAAATACATAGCCTTTAACTTGGGGAGATTAATCATTCGCCCTAACTGTGTTTATAAGTTACATAAATGAATTTTTAAATTAAATTTCATCCTGAACTTGATCACATAAAGAAACCAAACTACGTTTTAATCATACTATTTGGTAATTATATTACATATAAGGGAGTTATTATGTTATCAGTTATCAAGGAAATGTTGATTCATCCCAAAGATTACTCTGGCCACGATGTGGATACGGTGATCTCACAACTCGCCGCTCAAACAGGTACAGATACTCATATCTGGTCTTATATCCAAGAACAAGCCGTTTACGAAAACACGTTAAATGGAATGCGAGTATACCCGTACGAACTTCGAAGATATATTTACTAATACTCTACCGGCTCCACAACATGTGCCCTGCGGTGTACTTCGGTTGTAGGGCACATTCTCGTTCTTTACAAAGGACTGTAATGAAGAAATGAAACCTTACGCCGATAACTCGTACAACGCTTCGAGTGCAGCATTTGCTTTAGAGGATTGGACAAAGATATGATCGTGGTAAAAGGCAGCGATGACATTAGCACTGATGCCTTTTGACGCCAGTTTAGTGGCCACCGCAGCGGTTAGCCCAACCGCTTCCAAGCTAGAGTGAACCGTAAGTGTAATTTGCTTAAATGAACCTTCAAAAGATAAACCCGCTTCCAGAGCAGCCGATTTTTCGATAACTAGAGTTAGACCTTCAGTTTCCGTAAATGTCGCAATAGGATTAAGCGACAAATAGTTTTTAAGCTCACCTGAGACGGTACAAAACACAAGCTCAGAGTCTACTAGCTGAGGGCGTAATGATTGAAGCAGTTCATCTAATTCGGTTATCCCTACCATAAAGGTATTCTCCATATCGCTTAATATTTGATGAAACTCAGGCCTTCTTGACAAATTTAGCGGTTACCATCATTTCACCAGCACCGTCTACTTTACAGTCCAATTGATGATCTTTGCCTTCGACGATGCGCCTAATTACAGCTTTAGTACCAATCTTTAAAACAAGAGAACTGCCTTTAACCTTTAGGTCTTTCGCCAGAGTTACTTTGTCCCCTTCTGTGAGCAAAGTGCCATTCGCGTCATTGACGCTAAAAACTTCTTCGACTTCAGATGGATTCCATTCATAAGCACATTCAGGACAAATGAGATGGTTTTGGTCTTGGTAAACGTATTCGGATTGACAGTTTGGACAAGGAGGGAAAGCCATAGTTATCTCTTTTCTATAAAAATCTGAATGCTATGTTAATACGTCACGCATAAAATGCACGCAATACCTAAATATCTTCCCTCGCATTAACGCTCTAATATTTATTTTGCTCTGGCAATTGTTCAAAACTCGGGACTTGAGACAAATCTTTTGCCCAACTTGCACAGCTACCAGTAAATATTTTTGCCGTTGGTAAGATAGGTACCGGGCTATCAAGACTCCCTACGGGTACGACAATAAAACCAACACTCTCTGCTACCGTTGGCAATGCTGAACCACAGTTTTGACAAAAGCTTTTGCTGTGTAACGTATTTGGGTATTGATAAGTCTTAACGTCTCTTTTACCCTGAGTCCAAACTAACGTTGACTCTTGCGCAAAAAGGTTGGCAGCGTGCACTGTACCTGTATCCTTCTGGCAGCGAGTACAATGACATAAAAAGAATTGCTGAAACGCGCCCGTAAGTTCGTATTTCACACAGCCGCAAAGGCACGAGCCTTTATGTACACTTTCCACAAAACACTCCTCTGCCTTTACTTATTTACACTGGTTGCACCAAACGCTGCTATCCACTGATTGGGCTCTGCAATAATAAACTCGTAAGCGCGTTCGTCAGATAACGTAATACGAATGGCGTCACTGGTAACGGGCATAATACCTGCCCCTTTTCCTATGCACTTTTCTACCGAAACAATTTCATCACGCTTTAAAATGTATGGACCAAGTGCAAGTTTCTGACTATAGGGTTCAAAAATGATCTTTGTCTCTGTCAGAGACAGCTTCCCATCCGCTCTTGCGACACCTACCTGTATCGTAGCAGTAGACGATTTGATAATTTCTCCAGTCATAAGATCCCCTAATTAATACCGAACCACGACAAAATAACGCCTAGCTAAACATGAATGTATACGAAAAATGTTATCGTTCAACCCATATCATTAATGGGTTGAACGATAGCTTCTTAACCATAGACCATTATTTTTAAACTCAGGGAAAATCTAACTGAGTAAGATACGCTCATGATATACATCACGCGATTGCCCGGGACATGTAGTAGAACCTGTCGTCTTCTTTTTCCACCTGAAAACCGCTCCGCTGGTACAAGTGGTAAGCCGGACTAATTTTGAAAACTTTGAGCCGAACAAGAGCTAGTTTTGCCTCGTTCGCCAATCTTGCAGTTTCAGCCAGCGCTGCCGCACCAATTCCCTTATTTTGAAATGAAGATCGGACTTGAAGGTCACGTAAGTAGCAGTGCCCATCATCATATTCCAGGCGGATTGCACCAACGATCTGCCCATCAAACAAAATATCCCAGCTTTCCAGTTTGACAATGTGTTCCAATATATTTCTCTGATCCCAATCGACCGAATAATGCTCATAATAAGAAAGCATATTATTAAAAGTGATCTCAGCTGACTCAGAAAAGTCAGTCGTTGGCCGAAATGAAATGTTCATCATTCTCCAGCTAAACACTAAAGGTAAACCACGGCTTCGACATTGTTGCCATCAGGATCTAACAAAAAGGCGGCGTAATAGTTAGGCGCGTACTTTTTTCGCAGCCCTGGTTTCCCATTACAACTTGCTCCATGAGTTAAGCCTGCTTGATGAAACTCGATAACTTGTTCTTTATTAAGAGCAGAAAAAGCGATGTGGCTTTTCGCGTTGTTATCACCCTTTTCAATTAGAAACCTGACGTTTGGTTCTGTGATTAAGCCAAAGCCTGCAGCAAAGTCATCTGCCCACTTTAATTTAATACCAAGTGGAGACAGTACATGTTGGTAGAAGTCATCGATCACTCTAATTCCTTGTGATGTGGTTTTTACGTTTCCTTGTGAATTCTATTAGGCATTAACTCTCTGTAAATGAAAACTTTAGCCCAAGTGACTTCAAGTCCGCTTCACACTGCACTGCGCTTTCAAACTGAATTGCCGCCATGCCAACCGTTTCAGCGCCTTCGACATTATATGGCATATCATCAATAAACACGGTTTCTGACGCCTTCAATGCGTACTGAGTTAGCAAAGACTGATAAATTTCTGGTTGCGGTTTTAACAACCCTAGTTCAGCCGAGACTGTGGCCCCTTCAAAGAGATTCCAAAACGCATAAGTCTCTTTCAAGTACGAGACAATTTCATGCACATTATCCGTGAGTGCAAACACGCGATAGCCAGCCGCTTTAACTCGCCTGATCAGCTCGACCGAGCCATAAATTAGAATCTGGGTTTGCTTCACGTAATAAAACAATCGCTCGCAATCAAGTTCGGAGAAACCAAGAAGTTGTTGATATTGAAGTTTTGCTTCACTTTCAGAAATAATGCCTTTGTTCAGATCTAACCAAGTGTCTGACTGAAAGATACTTTTCACCTTTTCTTCTGCGGAGTCGATGTTTCCAAACGTTAACCTGACGATTTCTAGCGGCGCCCAGCGAACAACCACATTTCCGATGTCAAAAACGACATTTTTAATAGTGTTCGATTTCATTTTTGTTCCTTTGATACCAACTTGCGCATTATTTTTTGTAACGGTTACTTATTTTAAGTAGAGCAATCGTTACCATGTATTTCGTCGAGTTTTTGTTAAGCCAAAACTAAACACAATATCCGTCATTAAAAAAACTGCAGCACCAAACAAGTCACAAATGCTGGTAAGCCTGCGATAAACAACACTAACCCGGCTTGATAATTATACCGACGTAGCTCCTGTTGTTCTTTGTCAAAATCATGGCCTTTTACCATTTTGTAGACTTTGTCAGTTCTAGGGTTGGCGAGTCTAGATACTTTACTGTGTACGCCCCCTTCCCACATTAGCTTTGCCAAGACCCAAATAACGATGACGACAAAAAATAAAAAGTCGACAAGCTGTGTTGTGGCAAAGAAAGGCACAAACTTCGACAGAACAAACACAGTTAATGCGGCAACCATGTTAATGAGCAGCACCTTTTTAATTAAATCAAGCAACTCTTCCTCCTAGCGTTAAATCCGTTTTAAGTGACATCGAAAGCTCACGACGAATAACCGTTCCATTAAGGCCATTTCACGTTAAATTACTCACTGTTGGTTTGAACACCAGCTATCTTTCGAGATTTTGTATAAGCAATGCCTTTCCAGTGGATGGCCTTTTTCAACCTTAGGATGATTGAAGTTTTGCTTTGTATCGACCATACCTATTTTCAGCATGACGCGCAGAGAGGGCTCATTTTGTAATGCCGTAAACGCATAAACAGATGGCGCATCCAGTTCTTTAAAAGCAAATTCTAAAGATTTATTCGCGGCTTCAGGCGCGTAGCCTTGTCCCCAAAACTCAGATGACAACCGCCAACCGATTTCAATGAACGGCGCATTGGGAAAACCACTGTTCTCATCTTGCTGATGTAGCCCAACAAAGCCTATAAACTGGCCTGTTGATTTCAGTTCAACCGCCCAAAACCCCCAACCATTTTCAGCAATAAGACTCTGAATTTTACTCGCTTGCTCGTCGCTCTCCTGCTGGGAAAGTGTTGAGAGAAAATATCTCATCACTAACGGATCTGAACATAACTCAGCATAAGGCTGGAAATCTTCATCTTTCCACTGACGCAGAATCAATCTGCTGGTTTTCATCTTCATTTGTTTTTCTCTTAATGGATTGTACGCTTCGATGCACTAAAGCTAGTGACACCGTCACTTACAAGCCACCCAATATCTGGCCAAAAGATTGGGAAACACCTTACCCATTACCACATTCTCAAGTTGGCCACCGTTGGCTTCGATAACTTTTCGTGAAGCGAAATTGTCGTCATCTGCAGTTATTAACGCTTGCTCAATACCTAGCTCTTTGGCTTTACGCAAAGCCAGCCTTAGCATGTACTTTCCATGACCTTGAGACCGATAGGAAGGCGCAATGTCGTAGCCAATATGGCCTGCTTCTAATGTCAGAAAATCGTTGTTGATATTATGACGAACACGGATCGCACCTATAATGGCTTTGTCTGAATTGACGAGCCAGAAATGACTACAGGGTACGTATCCTTCTCTCAGGTTAACGCCATTCGCTTCATCAGTCAGAAGTTGAACGTAATGAACGAAATTGGATTTACCCTCTTGGTAGTACTCTGAGTTTTCAACATCATGTTGAGCAAAGTCATCGTAAAAGTGAGCAAAGGAAGACTCAAACTCTACTGATGGTACAACTAACTCCATGATAAAATCCTTTTAAATGAAAATGCCTTAAACCGAAACACAGACACAAAACGCGCCGCACGTAGCGATTCAATCGTTATGCTTTCGTTTTGATGTGATACTGCATTTCGATGAGCTGATGTTCACCAACAATTTCAACTTCTCGAATAAACTCAAAACCAAACTTCTCATAGTAATTGCGTAAATAACCATGAGCGTGAATTTCGATAGAGCTTATCCCATCATTTCGAGCGTAATCCATTAGCGCTTGGACAACTTTAGACGCGATTCCCATTCCTCGATAAGGCTCTGTAACCGCAACTCTGGCCATCACAGAAGAACCGCCCTCTTTTATCGTTAATCGTGCCGTTGCAACTAGAGCGTCCTTGTCCTCTACCAATGCGTGAATGGAGCCTTCATCTAACCCATCCAGATCCAAGGCTCTCGGGATTTTCTGCTCTACAGTGAACACCTGATAGCGAATAGATTGTGCTTTTTGAATGATCTCTGAGCTGTTCCCAGTAATAATGTCCATGTAAAGGTCCTTAATTACCTAATGCCCATTCAACGCCATGCGCTGCATGAATTTCCGTGGTGTCATACAAAGGGACCGTCGTGTCGCTTTGCTTTACTAATAATGCAATTTCAGTACACCCCAGGATCACAGCCTGCGCACCTTGAGCATGCAAATTGGCGATGATCTTTAAATAACTCTCTCGGGAGTGTGTATTTATCTGACCCAGGCAGAGCTCTTGATAAATAATATCGTGAACGACGGTTTGTTCATCGACGTTTGGAACAACTACCTCGATTCCAAATTTCTCTGAGATCCTTCCCTTGTAGAAGTCTTGCTCCATTGTAAAACGCGTTCCCAACAAGCCAACTTTGGTGACCCCGTCTTGAACCAAGCTCTCTGCGGTCGCATCAGCTATATGTAAAATTGGAATAGATATGTGCGACTCAATTTCTGGTACAACTTTATGCATCGTGTTCGTGCATATCATTAAAAAATCTGCGCCACCACGTTCTACCGACTTGGCTGCTTCAGCAAGAATCTGAGCCGTTTCAGACCACTTACCCTGATGCTGGAGTTTTTCTATTTCATCAAAGTCGACGCTGTATAAGCAGATTTTTGCTGAGTGCAAGCCACCTAGCCTTGACTTGACGCCTTCATTCAGTGCTTTGTAATAACTGGCGGTGGATTCCCAACTCATCCCACCTAACATGCCTACTGTCTTCATTTTTCTTTCCTTACTTGAACCATCAATCGCTCAATTATGATCGTTCCTGCCACGTATACTCCATTTGACGCGCGACCAACTCGGCCAAGTCACGACTATGTAGCTGTGAAACCAGATATAAGCTCATGTCGATACCGGCAGAGATGCCTCCAGAAGTGGTATATTTCCCTGAAGTAACCCAGCGTTGATCATCGATCACCATTAGATCTGGAAAGCGACGCGTCAAATCGGGGATGTCCTCCCAGTGCGTTGTGACCGTTAAGCCGTTGAGTAGACCGGCATTGGCTAATAAAAAAGCACCGGTACAAACCGATACGACCCGACTGGCACGTTGATCAACCGATTTTATCCAGTTCAATACCGGTAACTTCGTCATTTCCTCAGTGTGTAAACCGCCAACAACAACCAACAAATCAATATCGGGATGATCATGAATAGAATAGTCAGGTAAGACGTTGAAGCCACCTCTTGCGGCAACGGTGTTTTTAGTTTCTGCGACGAGAAACACATTCCAATCACTTGTCTCTAGTCGCTTTGCTGTACTAAATACTTCGAAAGGCCCGGAGAAATCCAGCACCTCTGCCCCGTCATAGATGTATATGCCTATATTCATTGTGCCTCCATGCACATAAGCTATTGTTAGCACTTTAGCTTTTTACCCATTGCTTGAGCAACCCTTGCATGCTCTTTCCGACTAGCACAATAAGAACAGCTCCCACTAAAACAGGAGTAATAAGGAAAGCCCATCCCTGCCCTGACAGCATAATCAACAACGGATTTGCCCCTGCTGGCGGATGCGTGGTTTTCGTCACTAGCATCAGACTCACTGCAATCCCAGTAGCCAGTGCCAGAGTCAGAGGCGAAACACCAATATGTTGAGTAAAAAACAACCCTACAAATGCAGTAATTAAATGCCCAAAGATGACATTTTTAGGCTGCGCCAACGGACTCTCGGGTACGCCAAAAACCAGTACAGCCGTCGCTCCAAAAGGCGCCATGAGCAGCGCTACATCGCTCATTGTGGAATCAAAAAATGAAAGCAATCCTATTGCCAGAAATGCTCCAATGCCTGCGATGACAGATAGACCAAGATTTTTCATACTATTCTCCGAATAAAAGTAGACAGATTTGTCTACAAAACTAAAATAGACAAATTGGTCTACTTTTGTCAAACTACTTTTACAGGAGGAGCCTTATGAGTAAAAAACGTCAGTTATTAGTGGATACCGCGTTATCGCTTTTTTATGCCAACGGAATTAACACTATTGGCATCAATGAAATCTTGAGTGTCTCTGGCGTGGCTAAACGCACACTTTACACCCACTTTTCAAGTAAAGAAGCGCTGGTGTTGGCCGCCTTGCAACAAAGGCACGAGATGTTTTCTAACTGGCTAGATCAAAAACTAGTAGATTCGAAATCAGATAAAGAATTGATAATTAGATTATTTACAGCGTTAGAAAGCTGGTTCAACAATCAAGAACAAAATTTAGGGAACTTCAGAGGCTGCTTTTTTATCAACACCTCGGCAGAGTTCAGTGATTTAAATAGTGAGATCGCACGTTTCTGTGGACATCACAAAGAAGAAGTCCGACAAATCATCGCCAGCCATCTAAAAAGTACGGAGAGTACGTTGCTTGATGCCATTTGTATTTTAAAAGAAGGTGCGATTGTCACGGCGCATGTAAGTGGAAATAACCAAGATGTTACCAGTCAATGTATCCAAATCCTGAACAAAATGATTGACGGTTAACAGTAGTTGCAGCGAGTAGCTAAGGTGCTAAGGCTAATTAAATGATGACTATTCTGAGCGATGCCCTATCGCAAAAATACGGCATCATCAAGGGGTAACTAGCCTATAGAAACTTTACTCTCTCATCAATACACTCATAAGACCCCATTTCGAACTCGCGACATATCCAGGGCCGGTTTTCATATATTGAGCACATGTACGTTTCTCTGTCTAAAGCCGCACACCAACCATCATCCAGTCTCATCATGGTTTCACCACCATACTGGTCGCGGGAAATGAATTGATCTGGAACGCCGGTATCTGAAATGATCATGACTTCGAGGCGGCAGCAACACGCTTTGCAGTTTGAGCAAGACGCCGTTTCTGGAGAGGTATTTTTAATCGGTATATTCATGAGTAACTACAATTTCGTCAATCGTGCATGATACCTTAAATCTAATAGGACTTTCGGAACTTTATAAGAAATATTTACGCTGGCATTGATTAGGACTGGCTATTACGAAAATAAAATGCATAGCAAACACGCTTTTAGGCTTGCTCCATCTTAGTGACGACAATTCTTTACTTGGTTTGTCAGAACTTACCTGAGACAATGGTCACAACTTACTACAGGCGAAACAATATGAAACTTTTAGTCCGCAATCTTGCGCGAACCACGACTGAACATGAAATTCGTGTTCTTTTTTCAGCCTACGGCACCGTCACTGAGTGCAACCTAGTATTAGATCAAGAAACTGGGCAATCTAAAGGCTTCGCATTCGTCGAGATGCCAGATAAAGATGAAGCGAAAAATGCACTTGAAAAACTTCATCACACTAGCGTAGCCAAGAGCACAATCAGAGTTAAATTCGCTCAAAACTAAGCAGCTTTCGGAGCCTGGTTAACCAAGCGTTATACAGGTTCCTTTGTTTAATTTTACCAGCCTTAACCCTTGCTCCCTATCTGATATCTTCGACAGACCAGATTAAAAAACGCAACGCCAAACTAAATGCCATACGTTGCGAATATCGATTAACTTACTGAGTGTTAAGCAAGATTACCTAAGCCATGATATGGGTAGCGCAAAGCTTATTACCCGCAGGATCACGTAAATAGGCAAGGTACATTTCACGTGTGCCCATCGTTCTTACCCCAGGTGGATCTTCACACTCGACACCACCACATTCCAACCCGGCTTTATGCCATAACTCGACTAACTCTGGGCTCTCCACTTTAAAGCCAATCGTCATACCATTTCCTGAAGTTGCAGCTTCACCATTGATTGGCGCGGTAATCGCAAAAGTCCCCTCAGGATGAAAATAGAAACAGCGTCCATGCGGATCTAACACACCTTCTTGGTAACCTAGAACTGCCAAGATGGCATCATAAAATTGTTTGGATTTATCGATATCATTCGAGCCAACCATAACGTGACTAAACATTTATACGTCCTTTTAGAGTGTTGTTGAACTAACCTACTCTGCTATATCAACTTTCTTATGTCTATTGATGCTTTGTTAAGGTGTGAAGCACGTAATATGGTACTTTCTATTTTGCTAATATAATGGAAAAGTAAAGGGTAAATTCGGAGAACAACACATTATCGTCACTGCTATCGTTTGTCGAATGAGCCGCGTGAAACGTTAATATAGTCAGGAAATTAGGAAAGGATTAGGTATTTTGATAAAGGTTAAAAAAAGCTGGGCTGATTCCATATCGCATCAGCCCAGTCTTACCTATCTAACTAAACGGCTTAGTTAAGTGAAGTTAAAGCAAGAATGCGCCATAGGCTAAACTTGCGCAAATCACATAAGTTGGGTGGACTTTGAATTTTTCCAGACACAGACCCGCGACAACAAATAGGAACGCAAAATGTCCCCAACCAGCCTCGCCACCAGACATGATCAGTTTGTAGCTCAGCAATAACATCAAGGTGAAAATGATTGGTAAAACCCACGCGCCTAGCGCTTTTACTTTTGGTGAATTACGGTACTTGTACAATACACTCATCGCAATCACCATGATGATGATGGTAGGCGCAACCGTCGCGAACACGGCGATAAACGCGCCAAGCGTTCCTCCAACTTCATAGCCTATGTAACCCGCCATTTTCGTCGCAATCGGACTTGGTAGCGCGTTGCCTAACGCTAATACTTCAGCGAACTGGCTGGCATTCATCCAACCATACTGACCTACAACTTGTGCTTCAACCAAAGGAATGATGGCAGGCCCACCACCATAACCAACGATGTTAGGAATAAAAAATGCCAGGAAGATATCGATATAAAGTTGCATGTTTATCCCTTTTTATTTTCTGGTTTTAAACTTTGCTCAGCTACACTAGGCTTTGGGTCAGGTTTCACCAACACGGCAAGAAGCACTGCCGCGACAACCAACCCCGGATGTACACCCAATACCACAATAAACAAAACAGACAGCGCAATACCAATACCGGTTGCAATTGCACCGAGTGATTTGTAACCCTTGAGCAAGAAATCATAAGTCAGCTTGGCCATCATCCAGGAGACAACGGGCAAAACTCCTTGAGCCATACCGGCAACCCATGGTTTATCACGGTATTCATTGAGTAAGCCTAATCCCGCAATCATGACGATAATGAGTGGGATAATTGTCATGATCACTGCATTGATACACCCGATCTTTCCACCCACTTTATAGCCAATATAACCCGCCATTTTTGTCGCGATCGGACCTGGAAGCGTATTACCGATGGCGAGTACGTTGGCAAACTCGTCATCAGTCATCCACTTATAATTGTCGACCACTTCTTTATGAACCAAAGGGATCATCGTGGGGCCGCCACCAAATCCAAACAAACCAATGCGAAAGAATGCACTGGCCAAATCTCGTTGTGTTTTCATCGTTCTTTCTTACCTTGCTACTTATTTTATTGTTTTTTATAAACGGATTGCTCTAGCCACATCATACTCGAAGCGCTTATCCATTGATCTTGTGGGCTATCTAACATAGCTTCAATATCACTTAACTGGTGCTCTCTGCTATCGTATACACAAACAAACACTTGGTCACCATCAAGTAACTGATGGTTTTCTCCATAGGATGTGTAACACGGCGCACCAATCGCGATGGTAATTTCACTTGGCTGATTCGCCTCAACGAACAAACTGTGCGTATTATGCATGGCACCATCATCGGCTTGGTGGTTAATTGTCTCTACTAACCAGTCGGTTAACGATTGGTAGAAGACGTTGTATTCTGTTACCGACACATCTTGGCTGCACAAGTGCCACTGACCATTTCGACCATGAAAGCCGCACAGTCTAAGGTGATCGAGTGGTGTCTGCGCCGAAAATGATTCAATCGTTAGCTCCTGTTTAGCAATCCCCTTGCTAAAAGAACCCCAGTTTTTCTTCTCAGCTAGCTTAGATACCGCTTTATTGCGGTAGGTTGCATCGTTGATTAACGTCAGCGAAAAAGGAGTAAGAGCGGCCACTTGGCCTTGCTCTGTATAGGTAACGCTGCATTTAATCGCAATCTCAGGTTCCATCTGAACCTTGGCATCCGGCTCTTCAGGCAGCACCAATGTGGATGAGCTGAAAGGCATTTGCCCGAGGTAAGAGTCACCAAGCTGACGAACGAACATCGGAAACAGCGCTCGTGGGCGCTGTGCTTCCTGCAGCTCCGCCTTTTGCAGCTCGTTGAATGCCGATATCTCTCCGGTCTGTGCCAGATAACCCGGAGAGTTTCCTGCAATGCCGAGAACGACTGAATGAGTCAGTTCTTGTTTTGTTTCCATCCGCTTATTGCTCCTGCTGGGCAAGGATCATTTTTGTTAAACACTTTAGAGCAACCGCTACATCGTCCTCTTGAACATTTTCCAGAGGGTTGTGGCTTATACCCTTGTCACAGCGAACAAACAACATGCCTACTTCGGTGAGGTGAGTCATAGCCAGCGCATCATGACCCGCACCGCTTGGTAGGAATACCGGTTCAGATGCTGTTACTTGCGCAACAATATCACCCCACTGGCTTTGTAGTGAAGCATTACACGGCACGGCATTCGCTTGGTACAGTAGTTTATCCGAGAAGCTAACTTCACGACGCCCAGCAATCGCGTTAAGTGAAGTCAGTAGATCATCACAAGCACGCTCAAGATCTGATTGCTCCAGGCTTCTAATGTCTAAGGTAAAGTTAACATCACCAGGAATAACATTCACAGAACCAGGTGCGACTTCACACTTACCGACTGTCGCTACGACGTTGTTTTCTCGGCCATACTGTTCAATCGTAGTGATCATTTCAGCCACAGCACACAAGGCATCCATACGCATGTCCATTGGAACCGTACCAGCGTGACCAGCTAAGCCTTTGACATGAAACTGGAAACGTTTTGCACCAGCGATGCCAGTAACAACGCCAACAGGTTGGTTCTGAGCTTCGAGCACAGGACCTTGCTCAATGTGCACTTCTAGATAAGCCAACACGCCTTCTGGCGAACGGCTGTCGTTTCCGACCTCTTCTGGAGATAGACCGAACTCAACCATTGCCTGTGACATTGTTATGTCATTATTGTCTTTGAGAGAAAGCCAGTTTGGGTCGAATACACCCGCTACCGCGCTTGAACCAATCAATGTACTGTTGAAGCGCGTGCCTTCTTCATCGGCAAACGCGACGACATCGACATGAAATGGCAGCTCGACATTCTTGAGCTGCTCCAACGAGGAAATTCCGACTAGTATCCCCAAATTTCCATCATATTTACCCGCATCCGCAACAGTATCACTATGAGAGCCGATAATTAACGTTGGCATGGTAGGGTTGGAAGATACCTTCCTTCCCCACTGGTTCCCAACACTGTCCTGCCATGTTTCAAGCCCAGCTTGCTGCATCCATTCGCCGAGTTGATGGTGCGCCTGCTTATGCTCTGGCGATAAGTAAGTACGCTTTAAACCACCGTGCATCGAGGTAAACGTGGCCAGTTTATCGGCACGCTCCATAATGCGTTGGGCATCCAATTTGCTCATCCTTGATTCACCCTCTCAATGGCGTTAAACATATTTTTCCATCGCTGCAATCACTGCTTGGCCCGGAATGATTTTGGCTTTATTGCGGATAAGGATGGCTTCCAGCGCAGCAAGCGTGGTTAATACTGCTTCTTGGCGTGCATTGTAGCCCATGGTACCGATGCGCCAGATTTTGCCGTCTAGCGGACCAAATGACGTACCAATCTCAATGCCGAAGCTGTTAAGCAGCTCCTGACGTACTTTGTTGCCGTTCACTTCTTTAGGAATGTAGACACCCACAACGTTGTTCATTTTGTACTTCTGGTTACCAAACAGCTCTAAGCCCATCGCTCGTAGACCACATGCTAGTGCATCACCCGCTTGCTTGTGGCGAGCAATCACGTTGTCAGCGCCTTCTTCAAGGTAGATGCGTGCACATTCGCGCGCCGCGTAAAGCATGCTTGTCGCTTCTGTGTGGTGGTTAAGACGCTCAGGGCCCCAGTAATCCATGATCATCGATAGGTCAAAGTAGTTTGAGCGAATGATTTCTTCTTCACCTGCCGTGTGGTGCTCAGTGCGAATACCTGCCTCTACGTGTTTACGACGATTGATAAGCTCAGCACATTGATCGCTCAACGTAATAGGAGAGCTACCAGAAGGACCGCCCAGACATTTTTGTAGGCCAGCTGAAACCGCATCAAGATTCCATTCATCGACTTTAAGTTCATTACCTGCAATCGATGCGGTTGCATCACAGTAGAACAGCACGCCATGACGCTTACAGATTTCACCGAACTCTGCCAATGGCTGGTTCATGGTTGTCGAAGTATCACCTTGTACCGTCGCCAGCAGTTTTGGCTGAAACTCTTTGATTGCCTTTTCAACCAGTTCAGGTGGACATACTTCACCCCATTCAACGTCAATGGTTTTTACTGTTGCGCCAACACGATTGGCGATTTCACTCAACAGGTGACCAAAACGACCGATAATAGGAATGAGAACTTTATCGCCCGGCTTAATGACTGAGACAAGCACCGCCTCAATACCAGAACGAGCGGTGCCATCAACCAACATGGTTTGCTGGTTTTGTGTTTCGAATACGCCGCGATACAGCGACTGAACTTGCGTCATGTAGCCAGTCATGACCGGATCATATTGGCCGATTAAAGCCTGTGAAATGGCTTGGTGCACGCGTGGATAGGCATTAATTGGGCCAGGACCCATCAACAAACGTTGTGGTGGGTTCAAAGTTTCAAATAGCGTTTGAGTTGTCATTATCTCTCTCCTAAAAATAGTTCGCCATCACTGCGAGGGTCACTCGTTGCATCTGCCTGTCCTTGCTGATCTAGGGTTATTGCTCCCGCGTGGCCCATCAGCTCACTCAAGTTTTCTACCTGAGTCACTTGGTGGCCCATCTGCGTTAATGTTTGCCCGTATTCGCTGTACAAGTCTTCTTCAAGTCGTAAATTGTTTGTTGCATCACCCCATGTTCTACCCAACAGCCATCGAGGCATCGACACGGCTTGTTGCAGTGACATGTTTTGATATATGTGGCGGCTAAATAAACACGCCTGAGTTTGCGGTTGCCCTTCTCCGCCCATCGTTCCGTATACGATGCGTCGGCCATCTTTAAGCTCAGCATAAGCTGGGTTCAGAGTGTGGAACGGCTTTTTGCCAGGTACTAAAGCATTGTGGTGTTCACTATCCAGAGAAAAGCTCTTGCCTCTGACGTTCCACATAATTCCGGTCGAAGGAAGTACCACACCGGAGCCAAACTCCCAGTAAACACTCTGGATAAAACTCACCATCGTACCGTATTGATCGGTTGCGCCCATCCAAATGGTGTCACCCGGTTTTGCCTGATAAGGCCATGGCTGAGCTTCGGTTAGTGAGATACGCTCTGCGCACTCAGCCACCACACTTTGAACTAAGTAGTCCTGCAGTGGCTTACTTAAATAGCACTCATCGGTGACGACTTTATCGCGAATAATAAATGCTTGCTTCGTCGCTTCGACGAGTAAATGAATATGATCCAGCTCTGACTTTGCTTGTGATGCTAAGCGATCGTATATCGCTAAAATTAATAACGATGCAAGCCCCTGAGTTGGCGCTCCTAGGTTATAAAGCTGGCCTTTTGAGGTCTCAACGTTTAGCGGGGTCGTAACCAATGCCTGATGCTGGTGAAAATCTTCAATCGTTAGCGGGCTTCCCGCCTCTTGCAGCTCTTTCGCGGCTAGTGCTGCAATTTCACCTCGGTAGAAGTCATCCAACCCTACTTCTGCTAGTCTTTCCAGTGTCTTCGCCAGAGCAGGGTTTACCACTGTTGCACCAAGTTTTAGCGTTTCACCGTTATCCAGGAACAAGCGGCTGAATTCTGCTTCACCTTTTAAACGCTCAAACGTTTTTACGCTGGCATCAACAAGGCTCTGAGTCACCTCAATGCCGTTTCGTGCTGCATCAATAGAAGGTTGCAGCAGAGTGCTTAACGCGAGTGTTCCACCATTGATTTCCAACGCCTTTTGCCAGCCTGCTACCGTACCAGCTATGGTAATCGATGCTTCACCACCTTTTTCTGGCAGTTCAGTACCCAGTGAACGGTAGTAGTCAGGGTCAATAGATAGTGCCGCCGCTCCACACCCATCAATCGCAACTGGTATTTCACCCGGCTTACTGATCAGCCAAAAACCGTCGCCTCCTATGCCGTTCATATGCGGGTACTGAACCGCAATCATAGAAGCAGCCGCGACCATTGCTTCAGAAGCCGTTCCGCCTTTTTCTAAGATTTGTTTTCCCACTTCGGTTGCTTTGTGATGCGGGGCGGTAAATGCGGTTTGAAACACCATTAAGACTCTCCTTTGATCATGGCCGACGCTGTCGCAATCAGATCGTATTCGCTGTTAGCAGAACCAAGTAACGACACACCACAAGGTCCGTTTGTAATGTTATTCATTGGGATATGAAGTTGAGGGAATCCACTTAAACCCGCGAGACTGGTTAGCCCCATTAGATCAGAGCGATATTCCGCTAAATCTGCATCTGGAGTCATGAGTTTAGGTGATTTTCCTGGGGTGGTAGGCAATACCCACAATGTTTTCTTATCCGCCAGTTGCTCAGCCAGCCAACTGGTAAACTTCGCTTGTTGTTGTTTCCCTTGTTGATAGGCTTGAGCTGAAATTGTGCGCGCCCATACTACTCGCTCTTGTATTGCTGGTGCCAACGTATGCTGCCACTCATTTAGCCATGTACTATGACGATCAATAATTTCATAACCTTGAATAGTTCTGAATAGTGCACTCAATTCGCTCAGGTCATAGCCGGCGTCTTGTAACGCATTGCTATACTCAATCTGAATATCTGCATTGTCAGCCCACTGTTTCAGCACTGGTAGGCGCTCGCTTCCCAAAGTCTTCGACAAGCTTTCATCTAAAATAAGGGTTTGCGCGACAGTTTGAGGCTGAATTTTAGGGCTAATGCATGCATAGACGTTTTCTAGCGTTGACAGTTCTCGGCTAAATACACCGGCTGTATCGAAGCTTTCAGCCAGAGTGAAACTGCTTTCTAGTGACAATTGACCCAACGTTGGGCGTAAGCCGAAAAGACCGCAGTAACTCGCTGGTACACGAACGGAACCGCCAGTATCGGTACCAATGGAGAAATCAACGTCACCTTTTGCTACTGCGACAGCGCTACCACTTGAAGAACCGCCAGGTAGACAGTCAGGTGCGAGCGGATTAACCGGAGTACCATAATGAACATTAATACCATTCAGGCTGTAAGCTAGCTCATCCGTTTGAACTCGGCCTTTGCATTCTGCACCTGCATTTAAAAGAGAGATGATTAATGGCGAAGTACTTTCTGCTTTACTGTGAGTCTCTAGCCACTTCGGGTTTCCTGCACCAGTGACGAATCCCTCTACGTCAAAGAGATCTTTAAAGACAAAACTCAATCCATTTAGTGAGCCTTGCTTTAAAGCCGAGAGGTAATCAGGCCCTTGGGTACAATAAATACGTTGATCGATTTCCATTCTTCTCATTCCTTTGAAGTAAACAAGCAACCAATTATTGAGTTACTTGTTTACTTTATCTTTAAGTCGGCGATTTAATTCAATTTAAAGCCACACATAAAGTTCTTTATTGTTGCTTTGCTAGAGCTGCCTTTGATACCCAAAACAATTTTTTTTGCATCAACTGTTTGTACACAACTGCTGAAACCAAACCACCGATAAACAACGCGTAGTTCGCTAATTCAGTCACAAAGAAGGTCGCAATAATGGCAGCAATACTTGCTATCACTAGTGCGTAAACGCTGTTCATGTTGACGCCATTTTTGTACCAATACTCACCTTGTGGTGATTCAGTGTAAAGCGACGGAATATCGATTTGTCCTTTCTTTATAATGAAGTAGTCAACAATGATGATGCCGTATAGTGGACCAATCATCGCGGCCAGAACGTCAACCGTATAGTGAATCACTTCTGGGTTATTAAACAGATTCCAAGGTGTCAGTAGGATTGAACCAAACGCTGCGATGAAACCACCCATTTTGAAGCTGATTTTCTGTGGTGACACATTCGAGAAATCAAATGCTGGTGCAACAAAGTTAGCCACAATGTTGATACCGACAGTCGCGAAAATAAAGGTCAGCGCACCAAGAACAGTAATCAAGCCAGAATCAAGACGCTTCACCGTTTCAACCGGATCAACAATCATGTCGCCAAACACCGGAATCGATGCTGATACAATCACCACACTGAAAAGAGAGAACACAATAAAGTTTAGTGGTAAACCTAACAGGTTACCGAATTTCAAGTTTTTGTAGCTTGTACAGTAACGAGAGAAATCACTGAAGTTAAGTGTCGGACCAGCAAAGTAACCCGCTACCAATGCCGTTGCGACAAGCATTTGAATGATGGCTTCAGAACCAACTAGCGTTTCTTTACCAAGATTAAAACTGATGTTCTCCCAACCGGCAAGATTGATCATGTATGCACAAAGCGCAAACATCGCGATGTAAATCGCAGGACCAGACCAGTCAATCACTTTACGAATCATATCCATACCGAACATAAAGACGATAGCTTGTAGTATCCACATTGAGCTAAAGCCGACCCAGCCTAGGTAAGAGAGTCCTAGGAACGAATCATTTGCTAAATGTTCCATTGATGGGAAAAAGTAGAGCAACAAGATAATAAATGAGCTCGATGCTAAGTAGGTTTGAATCCCGTACCAAACGACAGCAATAATGCCTCGAATTACGGCTGGAATATTTGCACCAAAAACACCAAACGACATACGAGCCACAACCGGAAACGGGACACCCGCTTTCTGTCCTGGTTTACCCATCAAGTTGGCAAATACTAATACAATAGATATACCCGCCAACAAACTAATGAACACTTGAATACCATTTAATCCAAGCGCAAATAAACTCGCTGCAAATACATATCCCCCTACACTGTGCACGTCTGACATCCAAAAAGCGAAGATGCTATACCAACCCCACTTCTGTTCCTTCTCTGGTGCTAGATCCTCATTGCTTAGCCTTGGACTAACAGGTAATTCCTTTTTCATGTGCTTATCTCCATTTCTAATTGTATACAATCCCAAATACAATTAGCGTGCCAATTCTTAAAACCCCCGTCATACAAAGAATTCGTGAAACTTACCCCATGAAATCGCCATTATGGCGCACCAGATTTGACCATGGCGCACGTTTTTGGTGCCACAAGCCGTGCCTACATACTCAACTTACCCGTCCATTTGGTCAAGTAATTTGAATAGACAATCACTATAGACACTAAAATTGGCAAACATTTAGATATATATTGTATACAATGATGCATGCAAGAATGTTTAGTGGTATACATATTGCTTTATTGGGTTGGATAAAAAATTTGGATCGATTACCTATGTCAAACGATGAAAAGATCTATCAACAAATATTAAAGGCGATTGTTGAGCACAAACTTGAACCTGGAGAACGTCTTCCTGAAGACAAACTGTCAGAAGCTTTTGGTGTAAGCCGAACCGGCATTCGAAAGGTTTTGCAACGATTAGCTCTTGAACGATTTGTGGTTATTCAACCGAATAAAGGCGCACACGTGAACAGCCCGAGTAAACAGGAAGCTGAAGAGGTGCTGAACAGCCGCATTTTACTTGAACCATTGCTGATCACCGACATTCTGCGTCATTGGGACGAGAAACAGTCCAACTACTTGCGCTCCATCGTAAGCCAGGAAGAAAAAGCGACCCAACATGGTGATTTAGCCGAATCTATTCAGCTAACAGCAAGGTTTCACTATGAGCTTGCCAAGCAATCGGGGAACTCCGTATTAGCTGAGTTTGTAGAGCAACTCTGTTACCGCTCTTCCCTCGTTATCGCTGCGTACGGCTCAAAACATAGCGTGAGCTGCGACTGTGGCTCTCACTCAGAACTTATAGAACTGCTCGACAACTTTCAGGATGAAAAAGCTCAGCAATGGATGAAACATCACTTGGTAGTGATCAAATCGTCATTGGAGTTGGAATCGAAATCTAAAGAGCCGGTTAATTTTCATCAACTTTTTTGCGAAACGGACTAATACAAAATGAAAATCAATTTGATCAACCCAAACACCTGTCAGGGGATGACTGATAAAATCGCGATTTGCGCACAAGCCGTGGCCTTGACTGGTACAGAAATCATTGCCTCTTCGCCAATAAACGGTCCGGAAAGCATTGAAAGTGCGTTTGACGAGACACTTGCTGCTGCTGCACTTCTTGATGTGATTCATAAAGGAGAAGAGCAAGGTGTGGATGCACATATTATTGCCTGCTTTGGTGATCCGGCTCTTGACGCAGCACGCGAAATTGCGACCAAACCAGTGATTGGTATTGCTGGTGCAGCGTTCCAGCTTGCAAGTTTAGTGTCTTACCGGTTTGGTGTTGTCACAACAATGAGCAGAACATTACCTGCGAGTGAGCACCTTCTGCAAAGATACGGTTACCATCATTTATGCAGCGGTGTACGAGCAACTGACATTCCAGTATTAGCGCTAGAATCCCTAAGTGTGCAAACTTATCAGCTACTTGCTGAAGAATGCCGTAAAGCAATCCAAGAAGATGGTGCCGAAGCCATCGTACTCGGTTGTGCTGGCATGTCTGACTTAGCTAACGAGCTTGCAGAAGAACTGAATGTACCCGTCATTGATGGCGTTGCTGCAGCAGTGAAACTCGCAGAATCTCTGCACCAACTCAAATTAACAACATCGAAAAGTGGTCAGTATGCCGCGCCTTTGGTGAAGCCAATCCACGGTATTTTCAAACACTGGACACAATAAAAACACCAAAAACCCTATCCCGATTTTGAGATAGAAATTATTAATATCAAGGTTAACTTTATGGAAGAAAATAACCCTCGCGACTATATCGGCTACGGCAGAAATAATGCGCCTTACGCCAATTGGCCTGATAAAGCTAAAATAGCAGTCCAATTTGTTCTGAACTATGAAGAAGGCGGAGAAAACTGCGTGCTCCACGGTGATGAGCATTCAGAAACATTCCTATCTGAAATCGCAGGTGCGGAAGCGTATAAAGACCGACACATGAGTATGGAGTCACTTTACGAATATGGTTCCCGTGTTGGTGTTTGGCGCATCTTAAACGAGTTTAAGCGTCGCGAGCTTCCGCTTACCGTGTTTGGTGTTGCGACTGCACTACAGCGTAACCCAGAAGTAACCAAAGCTATCGTTGAAGAAGGTCATGAAATTGCCTGTCACGGTCTCAAATGGCTCCACTATCAGAGCACACCAATTGACGTTGAACGCGAGCACATGATTCAAGCTCTGGATATCATTGAAGAGTTGACAGGTGCCCGCCCGATCGGTTGGTACACCGGTCGTGACTCGCCAAATACACGTCAACTTGTCGCAGAACAAGATGGGCTGCTTTACGATTCTGATTATTACGGTGATGACCTGCCTTTCTGGACACAAGTACCAGACAAAAACACTGCAGGCAGTACACGACCACACCTGGTGGTTCCATATTCATTAGACACCAACGATATGCGTTTTTCTTCTCCTTACGGCTTTAGCCACGGGGAAGAGTTTTTTGAATATCTGAAAGACCATTTTGACTGCCTTTACGAAGAAGGGGCAGAAACGCCAAAAATGATGTCGGTCGGTCTGCACTGTCGCGTCGTTGGCAAGCCTGGTCGTTTTAAAGCGTTAAAACGTTTCTTAGATTACATTCAATCTCATGACGCGGTTTGGGTAGCGACCCGTGAAGACATTGCGAGACACTGGATTGAAAATCATCCACCAGCGTAAGTGACTTTTGACTCAATAGGTATCTAATCTTGCGAGTATTACGTCGCTGGCAGCTAGGTACATCGAGAGCTTTAAATAACTCTCGATGTCACTGCCTCTTCAAATACCTTCACTTATCTTTGAGCATTAACTCATATCATGTTTCTAAGATTCGAAAAGCAGACAAAAGCTCGGAGCAAATATACTTGAGCAAGAGGTCATGTTCATTATCGCAGGATAGATTCAAGTGCAGCTTGGTTGTATTGCCCTTACCTGTCACCTCAACCAGCAGCTTTCTCTCGTCACCGCTCAATGGGATATTGAACAGTCTCAATAGCGATTCCGCTTGGCCAGAAGCATTCTCAAACTCCAGATCGTGCTGATACTCTAGAAATACCTCTTCACCTTTGACGACACAAGAATACTGCCCCGGTTGGAGATAGGTGCCAAGCTGATATTCAAGGTCAGCCATGTGTTCTGCCACGGTAGAAAGACGATTGTTTAGTTTACTTAACATATTGTCACCTTTTCTTTCGCTTATCTCCGTACATTAAAGCTTATAAATTGGCGCTTAAGGTGGATTTTGCTCAAATCTTTAATGATTTCTTCAGCTTTAGTGCACATCCACGCAGTAGGATAGTTGAAACCACTAGTAATAAAAATCACATCGAATTATTCATCTATTGATTTGGATCAATACCCCTCAAACCAAGTGATATGTGACCCAAGCGTCAGATTTTCGTCTTGCAAACCATTACACTATATGCACCCCCAACAATAACAAACCTGATTACCATGAAAAATCTTATTTATGACACGCTAGTTAGCCTTACCAGCCAAGAACCAGAACAACACGCTAAAATCCGCCAAGACTTATATGAGCAGCTCGATCTGCCTTTCGATAAGCAGCTTATTTTGTACACGTGTGCACTTGGTCCGGCAAGCTCTGGAAAACTCGACAATAGCGAGGCTCTTAACAACACCGTAGAGAGCGTCATCAAGTTACTGGAAACCCCTGAACGGTAATTTATTTGTCTTGTTTAAGGTCCGTATCTCAACCGGGCCTTTTTTGAATCCTCCTTTTCAACGTAAAACCGTTCAAAAGCAACCTACTCGTCATGCCTTTTATGTAGCCAAATTAATTCCAATACCACAAAGAATTTGTATCACTTGCACAGCAATTCAATTAAACCTAGCTAAACTAAGTTTTAACCGAGAGTGAGAAACCTATGTTAGATAGCTGTCTTGAGTACCTGTGCGAACGCATGAATCAGTCAATAAACTCAGCTTTTGATTTGTCAGACAACTTAGTCGTTGTGGCTTCCCCTTCTGATATTAACAAGCAAAGTAATGGCTCTAATGAAAATAAAGTGCTTATTTTTATTAGCGGCCTTGAAAGAGATCCCTTTTCTAAGGGAGGAAATATTGCAGCTTTCCAGCCTACTTCTCGATCCGCAATATCAAACAAGCCTCTATATTTAGCGGTTTCCGTGGTCGTTGCAGCAAACTTCTCAGCATCCAATTACACAGATGGCTTAAAAATATTGTCCCATTTGCTGGCATTTTTTAATCGAAACCCGTTATTCAATCGCCAGAACTCCCCCGACATGCCTGAGTTTATCGAACAAATAGCGATGGAGATGGCAACGCTCTCTGAAGCAAACCTGAGTCATATGTGGAGTATGCTTGGTTCTCATTACCTGCCGTCCTGTGTTTATCAGGTTCGTGTAGCAATCCCTAACAGTGAAGCGGTATTGCTACAATCTGGGCCATTAAACTTCGTCAAATCTAACTTACAAAAAAGGGAGCAATAATGTCGAATTATGCCCCCTATATTACTCTCTCTGTAAATCATGAGTACTTTTCTAACAGTCACGCGAAAGTACCGATTAATCTCGTGCCGACGGACAATACCGTTCAATGGTTAAAACAGCACTATATGTTTTTAAAACCGACGGTAAATGGGTTATGTGTTGTGGCTGATGTAGACATGTTGAAAGAGATCTCTGCACCTAACTCTCCCACTTTATTGCAATTTAAAGTGTTCAGTAACGACGCACTATTTCGTAACTATACTGATATACCACTGTCCACTCCAATGTCGGTAGCCCTATTCGAGATACATTTAAATAGTGAGTCCCCTCTTTCGCTGTCACCCAAACAATGGTTAACCTCTAAAGATTTTATCAACGGTGATCAATACGCTGCTATCTCAGAATTTGAATTAAGCCAAAACCTCGTCGGAATAATAAATCTGACAATTAATAAAGAACATTTTTATAATGAAAACAGCCAAGTAATATTAAATTACAGCCACACTTACGCTTATTGGCAGTATTACTTTTTTACATCCAATGAGTCGAAGGAATATCAAATTATCGATTCCAACGGCAAACATACATTTGAAAATATTGGTATACAGCATCTCAATCATAAGCCTTGCCTAGTTTTCCGCTCAAATACCTCATTGCCCGTTTTGCACCATTCTGATTTGTCATTTCAACTCAAAGCAAACCATAAAATCATTTACCGTCGTCTCGCCTCCGCCAGCCCTGCACACATTGAGGTTGAAGCAGTGAATCATCAACCTCAACGGCTGTGCCATATTTTTTTGGCTTAGCAATAAAAACTGTTTTTAAATTCAAAACAGTGATTTACATTCCAAATAAATCTTAATGATACAAAAATCAGTTTGCACATCTAATATTAATTAAAATGCAGTGCATTTTGTTTACTACATTATCTAATAGTAACTGCCTCGCTATGACAGCAGTACTGGGTGAAGTCTTACTCTGCTAATCGCGAGCATTTGGTAACCATTCAATTCTCATTTAAAGGATTTAACTATGGTTGTAATGAAAACACCGGGCGTTTACATAGTTGAGAAAAATGCCTTCCCCAATTCTGTTGTCGAGGTCGCTACTGCTGTGCCAGCGTTTATTGGCTATACAGAGAAAGCTGAAAATGGCGGTAAATCGCTGAGTAACGTACCTTGGCGCATCACGTCGATGTCCGAGTTTCGCCAGTACTTTGGCGGCGCACCGTTACCAACCTTTGAGATCAGCGAAGCTGGTGATGATGCGAGTGCCGCGGTCGCTTTTCGTCAGCAAGGCACGGCTTATCAGATAAAGCAATCAAATACACGTTACACGCTCTATCACAATATGCTGTTTTTCTTCCAAAATGGTGGGGGTCCTTGCTACATCGTCTCAGTCGGTAGCTATAACGACGACCTCGATCCAGGCGTTTTGAAAGGGGGGATTGACCCACTGATTAAAGAGCCTGAGGCTACCATGCTAGTGATCCCTGAGAGTGTGCAACTGGAGGAAGATGGGTGTATTAATGTCCAGCAAGCTATGCTTGGTCATTGCGGCGGTAAGATGAAAAATAGAGTAGCGATACTCGACATCTGGGAGGGATTTAAAGATCGTCAGGACCCAAGTGGTGACTGTGTAGAAAACTTCCGCTCAAAACTTGGCATCAACTACTTGGATTACTCATCTGCCTATTACCCTTGGCTCAATACTTCCATTGTTCAAGACAGTGACGTGAACTTCCATAACATCAGCAACTTAGACAAGCTTTCCGAATTAATCACCAATGAAGTCAACGAGGCATTTAAAGATCTTGATGGCCTTTCCGATGATGAGCTCAACAGCGGCGGTAATAAACTTCGCGTCACGCGAAAACAACAGATGCTTGATGAAGTTGCCAAGCTCGCCACAGACTTAGCTGATCAAGAGCAGGTACTGCTTAATAAGGTACTACAGACAATTAGCCCGCTTTACCAAACCATCATGAAGGAAGTGAAGCGCCAGCAAAACATACTTCCTCCAGCGGCAGCGATGGCTGGTATCTATACCATGGTCGATAATTCCAGAGGTGTATGGAAAGCACCAGCCAACGTCAGCCTAAACGCCGTTGTCTCTCCAACGGTTAATATCAGCGATGACGAACAAGAAGATCTCAACGTTACTACTCAGGGTAAATCCATTAACGCGATTCGACCATTTGTTGGTGAAGGCACCTTAGTTTGGGGTGGACGCACACTTGATGGTAACAGCCTTGACTGGCGATACATTAACGTTCGTCGAACCATGATTATGCTTGAAGAATCTATCAAACTTGCCTCAAAGGCTTATGTGTTTGAGCCCAATGTTTCTAGTACCTGGGTATCGATGGAAAGCATGATTGGTAACTTCCTATACGGCATTTGGAAACGCGGAGGTCTGGCGGGGGCATCCCCTGGTGAGGCTTACAGCGTTAGCGTCGGGCTGGGTAAAACAATGACCGGCGACGATATTCTAGAAGGTATTTTGAGAATTACGGTGCTGGTTGCCATTAGCCGCCCTGCTGAATTCATTGAGATTACCTTCCAGCAAAAAATGCAAGAATCATAATTACTTAGTACTCAAAAGCGCAGAAGGCTTTTAGCCGTAGTCCTTCGTCACTTTATGAACGAATTGTAGAAAGGAGACTACCATGGCAGATGATGGTTCAGCTCAATCAGAAACCGTATGGCCGATGCCCAAATTCCATTTTGAAGTCAAATGGGACGGTGGTGCTGGAGCCGACGCAAGTATGGTCGCCGCATTCCAGGAGGTATCGGGCCTGGATACTGAAGCCCAGCCAATTGAATACCGCGCAGGAAACAGCAAGGTGTTCTCAACGATCAAAATGCCGGGACTTGTAAAAACCAGTAACGTCACTCTTAAGAAAGGCATTTTTAAGAGTGATAACAAGTTCTATGACTGGTTTAGCAAGATCCAAATGAACACCATTGCTCGAACCGCCGTCACCATCAACTTACTGGATGAAAGCTCTGGTGTGGTGATGAGCTGGAAGCTTAAAAATGCGTGGCCAACCAAAGTAACAGGTACCGACTTGAAGTCCGACGGTAATGAGGTCGCCGTTGAAACCATAGAGCTGGCACATGAAGGGCTAGAAATCACAACCTCTTAGTGTCTGACTCATTGGCTTGGTCATGTTGCATGAAGCCGTGACCAAGCCTATTTGTGGTATGCAAAGTGTTTTTGGAGATCAGAGCTTATGGCAGATGAATGGCCCCTACCCGCGTTTTACTTCAGCGTAGTGATTGGTAACAACCAAGATGACTCTGCTTTTCAGGAGATTTCTGGTTTAGAAGCTCAAATTGTTACCGAGGACTATCAGGAAGGCGGCAATAATCTGGTCTATCACCTACCTAAAGTGATCAAACACTCTAATCTGACGCTTAAACGAGGAATCGCGGATTCAAGCTCGGCTTTGGTGAAATGGTGTCAGGACTCGCTTGAAGCACAACTTTCCAAAGCAATCGTCCCAAAAACGGTATCGGTACGATTGCTTGATGAAAAAGGCTCTCCATGCAGGGTATGGGTGCTCTATAACGCCTACCCCGTTAAGTGGCGAATTGAAGGGTTCAGCTCGACGAAAAATGACGTTGCGATTGAAGAAGTTGAACTGTGTTACAGCAGGGCAAGCCGTACAAAATAGCCGTTCACGAGGTGACTAACGTATGCCTATAGAAATCAAACAAATGTCGATTCGTTCCAATGTCGCGACCGAAGAAAAAGAATCACAGAAACAACAAAAGGAGCACCGATGTGACGGCGCGGATAAAGGCGCTGGAGCACTCTCCGAGGTTTCTTCTCAACACACGGCGCAATTCCAAACCATAAAGTGGATGCACCGTAAACTACAGCAAGAAACGAGAGAGCGCTAAGCATGGTCGATAAACTAAAAATTGAGTCGATTGCAGCGTCCGGCAATACCGCAACTACCTTTAATGCCATGCTAAATCCAAATTCAGTAAGGCAGGATTATGGCATTGGTTATACCGACGACCCTTGCAAACACCGACAATCTCAAGGGGATATTGCGCCTACGGTGCAGTTTCAGGGTTACCAAAGTGAAAAACTCAGTTTTGAAATTATGATCGATGCGACGGGTGTGGTTGAGTATAAAAAAGGAAAGTCCGTTCAAGACCAACTGACCCTGTTACGAAAAGTGATCTACGACTATAACGGAAAACAGCACGAACCGAACCCTGTCAAAATCAGTTGGGGAACCGCACTTAGCTTTCGCGGACGCCTCACGTCCATGTCCGTCTCTTACGTACTCTTTGATTCGAGTGGTGTGCCTTTGCGTGCAACTGCCACCCTGAACTTTACTCAATTTCTTACTGAGCAGGAGAAAGAAGCGCTTGCCAAGAAGTCTTCTCCCGACTTAACGCATCATGTCGTTTTTAAAGCGGGTGATACCTTACCGGGACTTTGCCATCAAATTTACAAAGACAGCTCCTACTACTCCAAAGTGGCGGCATACAACCAATTGCCCAGTGTGCGAAACATAGCACCTGGAACCAAGCTCTATTTTCCACCACTGAGTTAAAAGTGAGGCAACATGGCTGAATCTCCAACCGAGACTAATAGTGACATTGTCACACTAACCATCAAATCAAATGGCAATGTCATTGAGAGTTCAATTGGCATTATCTCGGTCAATGTTTTTTATCAGGTAAACCATATTGCCTATGCAGAGCTTGAGATCCGTGACGGAGACATCGCTGATCAAACTTTTGAAGTCAGCTCAGGAAACACATTTAAGCCAGGGTCAACGATCACTATCGATGCAGGCTACGGAACGGAAGACGAAACCATCTTCGAAGGCGTGGTGACCAATCATGCTATTCGCATCAGTGAAAACAACCAAACCACACTCAATGTGACATGCAAAGATCAAGCGGTCGCCATGACGATAGCGAGAAAAAGCCAATGCTATTTGAAACAAAAAGACTGCGACATCATTAATTCTCTTATCAGCAACTACTCAAGTATCACGGCTGACAGCGTTGAGAGTACGTCAGTCCAACATGATGAACTGGTTCAGTTTAACTGTAGCGACTGGGACTTTATGCTGACTCGTGCTGAAGCAAATGGCTTGGTGGTAGCAAACCAGCAAAACAAACTGTTGGTAGAGGCTCCTTCCGTTAGTGATTCTGCGGCACTTGTCGTTACGTACGGCACCGATCTGATAAACCTCTGTGCCGAAGTCGACGCTCGCTTTCAATTTAAAAACGTCACTAGTACCGCGTGGGACCCCAGTACACAGGCAATGCTATCGCAACAATCTGCAGCGACCGAGATTAGTAATCAGGGGAATTTAAAGGCCAGTGAACTGGCAAGCGTGCTAAGTATTGAAGAATATCGAATACAAACTTCCGCCAGTTACAGCCAAGACAGTCTGACTAACTGGGCGAAAGGACAACGTGCGAAGTCGATGCTTTCTAAAGTACGTGGCACTGTCACGTTTCAGGGTAATTCAAAAGCGCAAATTAATAGTCTTATCGAGTTAGCTGGCGTTGGCGATCGATTCAACGGCTCTCACTATATCGGCGCAGTACATCACAGAATCGAGCAAGGTCAGTGGCTAACGACCGTTGACTTGGGGCTTGCTCCGGTATGGTCTGCAGAGCATCGTGACCACGGTGCCCCACCCGCCTCGGGATGGCTTCCTCCCGTTGACGGTTTGCAGATCGGCGTAGTAACTCAGCTCAATGAAGACCCACAGACCCAATACCGAATCAAAGTAAAAGTACCCGCATTAGGTGATGGCAATAACGAGGTTTGGGCAAGGCTTTCCAGTTACTACGCAACCAGCGACAGTGGCAACTTTTTTATTCCTGAAATCGACGACGAGGTTGTGCTTGGTTACATCAACCAAGATCCCGGCCAGCCAATCATTCTCGGCAGTTTGTACAGCAGTAAAAAAGCCATGCCTTACGAACTCACCCAAGAGAACGACACCAAAGCGATAGTGACTAAAAACAAACTCAAAATAGAGTTCGACGATGACAAAAAGATCATCACCATCACTACGCCCGGTGAGAATTCGATCACCATTAGTGACGATGAAAAGTCAATTACGCTAGCCGATCAAAACAGCAATACCGTCACCTTAGACGAGAGCGGAATCACGTTGGATTCTCCTAAAGACATAACCATTTCGGCAGGCGGAAACATTTCGTTGAAATCAACCGGTGATACCAGTATCGAAGCGACTGGAGACGCCAATATAAAAGGCATGAACGTTTCAGCAGACGCCACCACTTCGTTAACCGCCAAAGGCTCTGCCAGTGCGGAACTGTCTGCTTCAGGAAATACAACCATTAAAGGCGCAATCGTCAATATCAATTAACGACTGATTTAAAGAGGACATCAACATGCCACCAGCTGCAAGAATTACCGATATGCACGTGTGTCCAATGGCGACGCCAGGCGTTCCTCCCGTT
Source organism: Vibrio sp. J1-1 (assembly GCF_021728395.1). Taxonomy (GTDB): domain Bacteria; phylum Pseudomonadota; class Gammaproteobacteria; order Enterobacterales; family Vibrionaceae; genus Vibrio. The sequence goes on from NZ_JAKKCM010000009.1 coordinate 134,662, forward strand.
CCCCATGTCGGAGGTCCGGTTATTGGGCCAGGCGTCCCCACGGTTTTAATCGGGAAAATCCCCGCCGCGGTCGTCGGTGACTCATGCACGTGTGTTGGTCCTCCGTCCACCATCATAAAAGGTTCGGCAACCGTGATGATTGGCGGAAAACCCGCAGCGCGAATTGGCGACACCACTAATCACGGTGGCAATGTTGCCATGGGTTGTTTCACGGTGATGATTGGCGGCTAGTTTTCAATTTAAAGGGACTGGATTATGGATAGAGACAATGGATTCTTGGGGACTGGTTGGGCGTTTCCTCCAACCTTTACCTCCGATAACTGCTCGGTCGAACTGTGCAGTAACGAAAAAGACATCAAACAGAGCCTTGCGATTCTTCTATCCACCTCGCCTGGCGAGCGCCTGATGCACCCTGAGTTTGGGTGCCGAATTAACCGTTATGTTTTTGCTGAACTGACTAAAACAACATTGACTGAGATGGAATACGAGATTCGCCAGGCGATATTGCTGTTTGAATCACGTATTGACCTCGATTCACTAACGCTTACACCCGTTCCGCTAGACGGAAAAATAATGATTGAGCTTGATTATCAGATTGTCACCACCAATACGCGAGACAACATGGTGTATCCGTTTTATCTGCAAGAAGGTACTCTCGTTAGTCCTGATCTTCTGCCTGATCTCGGATCGGGAGATGCGTTATGACGCAGCAAAATGAACGAGGTAACGTCGCACTTACCCCGCACTTCTTTCAACCCTACGAGCTCAGCTTCGAACAGCTCATTCTGTGGGCGAAAAAGTTTGCCGAGCTTGTTCCTTATATTGATGAGTACAAGAAGGTAAAAGGGAATTGGAGTGCGATGTTTGAACAAAATGAGCTGGTGGTTTGCGCTGCAATACTGAGCATGGATGAATCAGCATTAAAACGTCAGTTCAAACAAGCACAGTGTCTGGATGAAGAGCAAACGTTAGAATTTATCCTTCACCTTTTTACTCTGTTAAACAGCTGGTACCGACACTTACCGAGCTCACCAGAAATAAGCTATGAGTTAAAACTTCGCCTGCTCAACCGCTATCAGGCTCAACTCAATGCCCCATTACAACAACTATTTAATTGCACGCCCGAAAACCTCATCAATAAGTACGAGCATCTCGACCCTTTGTGGAAACTATCGGATTCATCCCAGAGCGAAAAACAAGCAGCTCAGATAACCAACATCAAAGAGGAAGCACAACATTGTCTGTCTAAGATTCTGGTAATGATTGATTCTTTAAAGCAAGACTGTCGTGATACCTTCAAGCAATCTCTGCATCATGGTGAGCACCCTCCACAACTTGCTCTGTTTCTAAGTTTCGTAAAACTGTTTAAGCGCGCTCAAAACAAGATCAATCAGTTTACTCACAAACATCTTCTGTTTTATTACCAAGACGTTTTGAACCAGTATCCACAAAGCGCCGAGGAAGCGCCTGTTTTTATCAAGTTGTCTCAAAGCAAGGCGAGCAAGACGCCTGTTGTCATCAATAAAGGGCAAACCTTCACGCCCGGCAATACAGCGACATTTGAGCCAATAGAATTTCGTACTAACTACGCCATGTCAGTCACCGACGCGGAAGTGAAAAAAGCATTTGGTTTTACCCTTCGCCGTGATCCTCTGATTTCTCCAGAGAAAGAACTTGGCTTTAATTCTGGTATTAGTCGTCAAAAGATTGAGCTTGATCCAATGCAGACTGGTGCTCAAAGCGACAATACTCAAGCCTTCAAGATGTTTGGTAGCCAGCAGTTAGATGATGACAGCCTGGAGGAACATCTGGGGCTTGTTATTTCTGATCCAATACTTTCTTTGGCTGAAGGACATCGAGAGCTCACTTTACAGTTTCAACTACAAGAAGTGGGCAATGGCATTGTGTATCAAAGATTATCTCAGCTCTATATCGAACATGATCAGGAGCGCTCCTTGCCGCAAGAGGACAGTAAGCTTAGAGATGCGCTTGAAGCCGTTGTTAATGAAATCGTTTTATTGCAAGTGCCTGTGATTGGAAGTTGGCTATACGAAATACAAAGCAAAGCACTTGTCGACAAAGTCAACGACGATAGGATATTACAGTTGGCCGACAGAGAGCCCACTCAACAACTTCGAACCGTGTATCGTAGTGTATTACTTGCTCTGTTAGAGGAAGTCGCCAAACAGCCCACGAAAAATACCCACGTGATGGAGCAAAAAGAGCGATTTTTCCGGGTGCTCGGGCAGTTAGTATCACGCTATGCATTAAATCACGTCGAATGGTTATCAAGTGAAGATATAGACAAGATAAAGACGCTGACTCAGCAACTGATTGATGATCATGTTCTCGATAAGTCGGCCAACTCGACGGTAAACTTGCTGCTCGGTTATTCGCGTATTCAAACCTTCTACCAATTATTTGAAGAGATATTTGATGTCGCCATTTCCACTGAAGAAGGATGGCAACTCGTCGATTGTGCTCAGATCATTCCGATTGAAAATGACAGCGACTTTACCATGGGGTTTGGTCTTCATATCCGACTTGACCCGGGTTTCCCTGCAACAACAGTACCGACCTCAGCCGTTCACAACTCGAAATGGAGTTTTACTGCGCCAGCGTTAAAACTGTGCTTAAAAGCGCAGAGTAATTGCTTCCCCTACACTATCTTCCGCGATTTTGAATTCGCTCAGCTTTTGATGGAATGCCGTGTAAAAGGAGCAACACAAGTACAGCTGTTTAATCAGGATGGACAGGCCGATCCAAGCCGACCCTTCTTGCCACTTGGAGCCCAACCCAAAGATGGCTCTTATTTAGTTGTCGCAAGTAAAGAATTCGCTACCAAGCACCTTAAACAGCTCACTTATCACCTCGATTGGTCTGGATTACCACAGGGAAGTGATGGATTCCGTGACCACTACAACGAGTATCCTTTCCCTTACCGAAACCATAGTTTCAAAGTGGTCACAGAAGTACTGAATAACGGGCGATGGGATACGACAGATGATGGTCCACAGAGTTTGTTTTCACCGCAAGACGGCGCACTTGATCGCGAGAATATTTTAACGTTCGGCAATATCAGTAACAGCTATACGCCAACGACTCAAACGTGGCCCCAGACACCCTACAGCCCTCAGTCAAATATTCGTAATGGTCTGTTTAAGATCACCCTGGTGACACCAATGGATGCTTTTGGGCACGATCAATATGGATTGCTTTTGAGTAAGACACTGACGGCGAATGCGAAATCGAAAAAACAGCAACCTTTGCCAAAAGCGCCATACACCCCGATGTTAAACCGTCTGTCGATTAACTATGTAGCCAGACACAAAGTCGAGCTGGGTGATATGACGACGAAAACCCAGTGTCGAATGATCCACCTTCACCCATTTGGTGAAGTGGAAATCTATCCGCGAAACGAAAAACACAAGTTCGCTTATCCTCGCATCCTGGCTCACTACAAAGAAGACAGTCACTTGTTTATCGGCTTAACGGCGTCAGAGCTCTCCGGCTACCTCAATCTTTATTTTCTGCTCGGTGATAAAGCAAAGATGTTGACGCCTTATCCGTCTACGGAATATCAGTGGTATTACCTTGTGGGCGAACAATGGGTCGAGCTTCCGGCAAAACACATCATTCATGACACAACGCACCGATTTTTGACGTCCGGCATCATCACTTTGGATATTCCGGATGCCATCAATACCGAGCACAATATTATGCCGTCGGATTTATATTGGCTTAGAGTCAGTACCAACCAAGGCGTTGATCAATATTCAAAATGTTACCAAATTGCGACGCACGTCATCCAAGTTGAAGGTGGGCGGAATGCAGAAGCTCAAACCCCACCCTTTGCGTCTTGGCAGTGTCTGAATAAGCCTGCGAATCTGGGCGCCATTACGCAACTCACTCCGATACAACAATTAAAACCAGATGAGACTTTTGATCATTGGGTCACAAGAACCAGTGAACACTTGCGACACAAAGGAAGAGCGATTACACCGTGGGACTATGAGCGTTTAGTATTGGAACAGTTTCCGGATATCAACGCAGTGAACTGTTTCGCGGCTAAGCAATTTGACTCTATCGAACACAAGCCCGGACACATTTTGCTCACGGTTATACCGCTTCACAATGACTGCAATCACAACCCTTGCCAGCAGCGTTACATCGATTCCACCACGCTTATCGCGATACGTGATTACCTCCGTACTATCGCTCGTCCCCACACACACATTGATGTCCGCAACCCGGGGTATGAAACGCTACAAGTACGCTGCTCTGTAACGTTCACTGAAGGTACGCACCATGGATTAGGGTTACGTCAGTTGGAGTACGCCATCATGAAGACGCTTTGCCCTTGGAACAGCGAAGGTATGAATATGGGTTTGGGGTGGCAGTTATCGCTGTCAAAATTAGCCGCATTCATCGGCAAACAAAAAGAGGTGACCAGCGTCAGTGGGCTATCAGTACTTAAAATTAGCCACCATTCAACCAGCAAGTATCACTTACAAGACAGCGCACGTACTGAAGAGCCAATCGGCGCTGAACTTCCATGGTATTTACTGGTGCCATCCCAACACCATTTCATCACGATTGCGCCCAAGCATCAGCAAGCGGTACCTATTGCTGCTGGTGTAGGAGACCTTGTTATCGGCGAAGAGTTCATCATCAATAACAACATTCAGCCCCAATCATCACATAACGATGAAGAGACTCCTGTTCAGCATCATAAGGGGACGGAATAACTATGCCAAAACGCAATAGAAGTACACTCAAGAACTTTTTTCAACCTGGCAATATGCCCTCTGCAGAGCATTTCGCTGACTTGATCGACTCCTGCGTCAATCAGGTTGAGGATGGATTTGAGAAACCGCCTGCAACTGGTTTGCAATTGACCGCTTTAGATCAGGAGCACTTGCTGAGTTTCTACCAGCAAAGTGATCGCAATACCGCGCTTTGGCACGTAGGTTTGGCTGCAAAGACCACCAATCTGCACTTTAAGGCTAACCCACTCACCAATGCCACAGATTCAGATGAAGGTGACGCTCCCGAAACCAATTTGACGCTCACCCCGAGTGGTAATGTCGGGATAAAAACCGAAACACCAGAACATGAGCTGGATGTAAAAGGCACCGTTTCCTCACAAGGTCGAAGAGGTGCAGTAACGGTCGACGCTCTGATTCCTGCAGACGGCAAATGGCACGACATCACGGAAACATTAGAGGGTTGCCAAATGCTTGAAGTGGTAGCGGGTATCGGCATCCGCCACACAGGCCGCTATGCGATGCTCCACGCGATAGCCATTAATACCTGCGCACCGAATCACTGGTGGTGGCAATGGCGCAGGAAAAATCCGATTAAGGCGCAACACGCGTTCTTCCGCTCCCCTGCGGACAAGTTAAAACTGAGGTGGCTGCATGAAACTGAAAAAGGCACTAAGCGACCTTATCGACTACAAATTCGAACTAACACCAGTTACGGAGACAACCGATATATCCGCTACCACATCACGAAATTATGGGATGACGACTACATGACCAATTGCGAGATTATTCAAGAGGATAAACAGGCCTGATTATGTCTGTGACCATATCGAAGCAAGAACATCAAAATGATCCGGATAAGTTTGAACGCTTGTTCCAGCTTGGTATTACCTATATCCAACAATTAGGTGGCAAAGTTTGGACAGACTACAACACCCACGACCCGGGCGTCACCATTCTAGAACAGGTCTGTTTTGCGCTTACCGATATTATCTATCGCAGTGATTTTGCGGTATGCGATCTCTTGGCGGACGATTACGGTCGCATTGATTATCCATATTACGGATTAGCTCGCCCCGATGAGATTTTGTCTCCCCCGCCTCAAATACCCAGCGAGTACCAAGACTTTATTGTCAGAACCACGCCGCAGCTGGAACAAGTTTGGTTTCAAAGCTCAGAACAATATCCAAGCTCGGGCCTTTATCAAATTTCGGGGTTGCTGCAACGTTTCTATCGACGCCAACAACATGCTACACAAACCATGGGCGATGAGTCCAATCCGGAAAAAAGCGACCATACGATACAGAGTATTCTTCAAACCTACCATCAGATAAGAGGGTTAGGCGAAGACATCGAAGAAGTGAGTGTTATCGGAGAAACTTGCATTCACCTGGCAGCGACTATCGAGATAAGTAATGATGGTGTCGATGCTAATCAGATAGCCGCTCACATCTATTATCAGTGCGCGCATTGGTTAAGACAAAGAACCAACGGAGACTTAAGTGAGCTCGAAGACCTGATTCTAAGCTGTACCAGTATTCAACAAGTGAGAGGTATCAGGTTCGAAGCCGAAACACGACCTGATGAACCCATCGTGGCAATATCAGAGATTCCTGAGTACGCCAGTTTAATCATGCCAGAAGCCGACTCAGATATTCGCCTTCGTATCGTACAAAACCAGCATCTTGTTGCCCTGGACGTTGCCGATGTGGTCATTCAAATTGAGCAACAATTGCAGCAGCAAACCATACAGCGTCACCATTTAACAACAGAGATGCCACTCCCATCCGGTCATCATCGCGATCTCAGTGGTTACGACTCTATCCAAACCTTGTTCCCGCGAAACTATCAATTAGCCACAAAAACCAATACTGGCAACGATCCAAAATCTCAGGCACAGCGCCATCAATTACGCAGTTATCTGTTGCTGTTTGATCAATTGATGGCCAATTTTTGTGAGGATCTTACAAAGCTGCCCGAGCTGTTTTCAACTTCATTAAATCAACCGACTAGCTACCATGTCCACACGCTGACGCCTCAAGAATTCAACGATATCAACAGCCATTACCCTGCCGACGCCAAGTCGAAACTGCAAGCGCTGCAATCCGAGTTCGATAATTTTCCGGAGCGTAAAGGTCGAATCTACGACTACCTGATCGCACTTTATGGCGAACAGTACCCCGATACGCTTCATCGTGCGTTTAACCCATATTGTAGAGAACAAGATATTGATTGGTTGTTGCTAGAACACAAACAACGATTTATTCGCAACATCGCAACCATTGGTAATCAGCGAGGTTTAGGTAATAACTTGCTTAATCCCAGTCACACCGGCGGATATCAACAAAGGTTATCGATTCTGCTCGGCATGAACGCCTTGAAGAATGAAGATGAGGGGACAAACCTCAATATCAGTCGCTACCTTTTGAACATCGTCTCTGACGAAGACTATCTGAGCAGCGATATGGGACAAAAAGCAGTTTTCGAACTCAAAGAAACCGTACTGTCCAACCTTGAAACGCTACCAGAAAGCCAAGAGAAAATATCACTTTCTACCCAGCAAAAACGTCAAATTCGCTCTTCGGTCTACGCGTTAGATGCTCAAACGCTACCTGAATCGCTGTTGCAATTTGGCCTCGATAATCAACGCTACCGAATACTCAAGCGTTCAAGGACGGGTGACTACCGCCTCTTCTTTGATATGGCAACAAAAGATGACAAACGTTGGCTATACATAGGTCGCTATAACCACAAACAAAAGCTGATACGTTTTTGCCATTGGTTGCAAGCTTGGCTGGTCGAAATCAATCAACAGTCAGAAACACTGCACGTGGTGGAGCCAATCACACTCCGCCATCCACAGAGCGATATTGAATCGCTGGCCAATCAGGTCTGCGTGGTTATGCCGGGATTCACCGCCCGACACTGCAGTCCATTGTTCCGGCAACAAGTGGCTCAACTAATCAGAACCAATACTCCGGCTCATCTTTGTGTTCACTTAATGTGGTTAGATTTCAATGCCTTTTGTGAGTTTGAAAATCTTTATCACGCGTGGAGAAAACAAAAAGCGTCAACCATCCAGCTATCTAGTAGCGAGCAGAATCAACAATGTGACGAGATGGCGAAGGACCTATTAACGTTCCTGCAAAAACCAGATGCCGCGCAGGAGGCGCTAATCTTATGATCAAAGCTGAAAGAATAGCGCATAAACCTGAAACTCAAGCCCACTTAATCAGACAAGTAGAGCTTGCTATCGAGTTTGATAACGCGGTCGATGCTGAACAGTTTGAAGCGGAAGCGTATCAATGGCTAATAAACGATCTTCTGCCTGCTATGGATGAACTTCTTAACCAGATTTGCTCTCCAGATATCGTTATTTGCATTGATAGAATTGAGCTCGATACTGGCGATATTTCGAGTACAGATCTACGCCCTGCCCTGCAAACGCAGATCTTGAGGCAGTTGTACCAAGCGCTTTACCGTCAGACTAACTTGGATGCTTCGACCAAGATGCGAAAATCGAACATTCACATGTTGAAAAACCAAGCAAGTGAAAGTATCGAGAATGGCGCTAATCAACATGAACTCAGTGAGTATCGCTGGCAGAAAGCGTGGCATTTTATCGAAACCGGGCAACTCGCGTGGCCGTTTAAACATCAACAGCGATTGTCCGAAACCGGGGTAATAGAGGCTCTGCTCAACGATCCAGAACGCATAAACGATGCGCTTGAGTTCGCAGATAACTCTGAAACCCTCTGTTTAAGATTGGCAACGCAACTTCCAGATCATTCACTAGCGAAGCTTTTGCCACTGTTGAGCCCCAAAAATCGTTTCGCGCTAATGATCGCGTTACTGGAAACAGGTGGCGTTCAACATGATACAAGTCTGAAAACGCTGCTCTCTCATCATTGGAACCAGTATATTGATGCCGCGATTTCAAGCCGTAACTTGACTGCGCTGCTACCGCATTGGAATCGACTCATGGCGCAATACGCATCGAGTATTCTTTTTGCGTTGAGTAAACACAGCAGAGACCCACGTTTGCCCCTGCTTTTGATCCAGTCACTCGACGAACATAGACGTTTTTCTTTACTAGAACGTTTAGAGCCATTGCATTATCCATTTTTGGCACAACTCTTATCGCGTCCTCAGTTATGGCTGGCTTCTATAGCTTCGGAAACAGCAACCACTTCGAAGGCCGATACCCCTGTAACATCAGGCCAACAGCTAACACATCAGCTGTGGCACTTCACTTTCCATTACGTGCTGGTCGAGCGTGGCAGCCGCTTCAACAAACAGCAATACATGAAAAGCGTGATCGTAAAAATGGCCGCCATGTATAACCTCAACGCATCGGCGTTATTTTCAGATCTTCGTAATAGACTCCAGTTGACCGGTATCGAAAGTGGGCTCAGACAACAAATGATCAACTTATTGGATGCCATAGAACCCGACATTTTCCGTGATAACGCAGACAAAGCATCACTTAGCGATACAGATAAAGAGGCATACGAAATCCAAATCTCGTGGAATAAACTTGATCAAGAGAACACGCGTGTTACAACCAAAGCAAGTAACTCAGACTCTCTTAATGCCCTCTTACTGATTCTCCAACATGGAGACGAAAAGAGCCTGCTTCGCGCATTGCCTGACGAACGTCGCTTTATCAAAGGATTATTGCTTTGGATTGGACAACTCGCCGCCGTACGCCAGCATTGGAGCGAACGCTATTCCGACTCCACTCTATTTCGATTCATCGACATTATTGAACCACGAGCAAACGAAGTGGTTCACGACATCATTTCCAATCGTCATCACTTAGAAAAGACCATCGTGACTAAAACTCAGTCAAAGCCAGTTGAAGACCATGCTCTACGCAGCAGCTTGTGGCAATTTACCCTCAGCTATTTGCTGGTTGAGCGTGGCAGTGAGTTTAATAAACGCAGTTACTTGTTGTCCCTCACGCATCAAATCGCCTCGCACCGAAATATACACCATCTCGACTTGGTTCAATCGCTGCTTTCTTCATTAAATGCTCAAACTAACTACCGGCTTGTTCAGTCGTTACGCTCTCTTTTACCAGCAGCAAAGCGTTCCAATCACAATATGACTGCAGAGACTCCACAAGAAGCACATGCCCTTCCTCAGGCAGAGCAACACTGGTTAAACACCGTTATTTCGAGCCACATAAATGTTCCTGTTGAGATGATTCAGGCACTGGCAGACGCGAAGCCCGAACAGTGGCAGCGGCTATTGAAAACTGCGCGTTCTTCTCTCGATGCTAGATCACTTGCGGCCGTGATTATTAAGTTAAGCCAGTCAGGCACGATACAAAAACATTGGATTCAAAACTTTGATGATCACACACTCATCCAGTTGCTCGCTCTGGTGAATAAAGCCCTTTCAAGTGTTGCGTTTGATGTCCTTTCTATCCGCTCATGGATAACAGATTCAATGCATGATTTAACTCCTCATTCAAAAACCAGCATCAGGTCATCGATTGATCGACAGATTTGGCAATGGATATGGGATGCAGCGTTGACTCAAACTGGACTATCAATCTCAGCAGAAACGGCACTGCGTTCCATTCTTCGAACACTGAGCAATCACTTCCAAATAGAAGTCGCCCAACTTGCTCATACAATGCTGAGCAAAGGTAAGCGCAATTCTGAGCAGCTCAATAGCACTCGAATAATAGACAGCAACATTCAAGCTGTGCTTGAACAGGTGTTAATGGAACGAACGTCTGGAACCGATCTTTCATCGTCTCAACGACAACTTTGGCTCTCTGCCTCTTTGTCACAAGATGAAACCATCACCCACATTACCAATTGGGATTTTCTGCAATCGAGTCAATTTGATGAGGCCAAATTGGAGCTGGCACTGAGTCGCCATCATCACGCATTATGGACGCGTCTATCGGCGGAGCTACTCAATCCAGAAAAGCTCACGAGTTGGATAGACAGACTGACAGACCACTATCACTTTCAAGTGTTCGCGCAACAACGTAACGAGTTCGTACCTGTCATGGTTAGCCTATATCAGGCGCTTTCTGTGTTGATGGGAAAGACACAAAAATGGAGACAAGTATTTTGGCGTGTCATCTATCACCGCTTGTTGCTTCAAGGGAGCATGGGAAGTACCGCTCAATTGCTGCATTTAGTGCTGGATGACCTCACTGCGTATCCCGCGATTGTGAGTAAACACGAAGTCGATGATAAAATAGACAAAACAAAACAGTTGGCAGAGAAACTTAACTTATCTCGCCAATCAACACTCTTTCCGCTGTTAGAAGAGATAAGTCGCAACACCTCAACTAAAAAGTTAACAACCCCAGATCAACCAGCCGGTCTCGACCGTTCACAACCGCAAGTTCAACGTCTCTATAATGCAATAGAACCAAGACGTTCAGAGATTAAAAGCAAGCCGTTATTGTGGAAAGACCCAAATGAAAAAGAGAGCAAAACATCAGAGCCGATAAGCATCAATAATGCAGGCTTAGTGATCGCCTCTACTTATATTCCGACTCTCTTTCAACGGCTCAACCTCACGGATGGCAAAGCCTTCGTCAGTGAGGCGGCAAAATACCAAGCGCTGTTTTGCCTGCAATATATGGTTGATGGCCGAAGCAAAGCACCTGAGTACGTGCTGCCACTGAATAAGATTTTATGTGGCATACCGATAAGTACTCCTATCCCAAGCCAAGTGGATTTACCAAACGGGGCTGTCTCTATGATCGATGGTCTGCTCAATGCCATCATCAGCCACTGGAGCGCGCTTGGTTCAACATCGATAGAAGGCTTGAGAACAACATTTATACAGCGTGAAGGCCAACTATTAGACGAAGAAAAACAGTGGCAACTTAGCGTAATCCCCGGTGCGTTTGACATGCTGTTAGACCAAATTCCCTGGAGCTTCCAAACCATCAAATTCCCATGGATGGACAAACCTCTGTTTGTCATGTGGCGGTGAGGATAACTTATCATGAATGATTTCTTCCTGAACCTGATTCATAGTCATCATCTAGTAAACCACGCTCGCACTGTGCTGCGTTGGCTATTACTGATTACGATAATCTGGGTGTCCTTTTTATCGGTGTCGGCTCAAGCTCCATCGGCATCGACTTCAGCCTACAGTTGTAGCGGCCAATTACCGACCAAAGATACCCGTTATAAGGGACGCGTCATTCAGCAACAATTGAAGGTAATTTACCAGCCTGACGCGACGTATCAAGCGGCATTAAAATCCAATGGAAGAATGCTGACCGATGGCATATTCGGGCCAGTGACTCGCCAGTGGCTGATTAATTTTTGTAATGATTTCAATGTTGCAGACACAGTGGTAGAAACCTCTGGCAGCAACTCTGATTTCGTTGATACAACGCTAAAAGATCTCACTCGTGCTGCAGAGATCAGTGCCGTATTTCCGAACTGGAGAGACAGTGTCGACTCAGGTGAATTGCTAAGTTTGAGTTCATCACAACTGGCTCAACTCTTAGCGCCCGATCTGATCCCGGGCTCTACAGACTCTTCATCATCTGGCTCGCAAGCCAATATACCAAGCTATTACTACCAACTGACAGATAATGATCTCAACAGACAAACCACACTCGCGGCCCTCACTGCGTTAGGAAAACAACAGTTCTCACAGAGAAACGAACTTTATAACCAGTTAGTGACACTTATTGATCAGCTTGATGTCACCTTCAACCCCGCCCTGGACCTCAACAGCTTTATTCAATCTCAGAGCATTGACCAAGCGACACAAAGTAATAGTGAAACCGAAAGCACCACCACATCCCAAACCAGCAAGAACAGTGACGCTTCAGATTCTAGCTCAAATACCAATAACACTTCTTCTGATTCGAGTTCTAGCTCAACGCAAAATACTTCGTCAACTTCAGGTACAAGTGCTGATTCAAATAGCGCTTCTGCTTCAGACTCAAGTGGCAGCGCTACTACTAATGCAAGCACCTCGAATGACTCTAGCTCTAGCTCTAGCAGTGATAACAGCGCTGACACCAGCCAACAAACGGCTGATGATGGAAAGAGTGTGACTGAAAGCAGCACCAGTGCGACAACGAAAACTACAGCCCCTTTAATAACCTGGCAATTAAACAGCGATGCCCTTGCAACCGCACTGCAAAAGCAAAACATTTATGTCATACCCGCAAGCCTGCAAAAACAACTTGAACCTATTGCTAATCAAGTCTTCGCCAGCGAGTATTTAATGCAAGCAGCAATGACGCTTGAAGGTATAGATACTTCGTCGAGCGATGCTAATAAAGCACTGAAAGTCGCTTATAAGCTTGGCCTTGCTCCCGATACGAGTACACCTATCGTCTGGGAAGCACCTCCGGGTTGTGGTTGTCAGGACAGTCGCGACTCCATTTTTAACGACGCAACTTTCTATGGCTTTTTTCCATACTGGTATCAATCCGAAGAACAGCAAGTCATCAATTTTAGTCAGCTTGATCGCATCGGATTTTTGGGTGCTGTAGCGAAACCCAGCAACAGTGGCAGCTTGCTAGTCTTACCACCTAATTGGAAGCCGGAGCCAGATAATACTCAATTTATTCGATTGGCTCATCGATACCGCAGCGAAGTCGACCTTGTTGTAACCACACCAAGAAACTTAACTATGTTGTCCCTAATCGAGCTTTTGGATAAGCCGTTAATCGAACAATTGGTCGACGCCGTTGATCAACCACTCGACAGCACCATCATCAACCGTATGAAACCAATTATGACATTGGGTATGGAGCCAGTTCCAAGTATCGGGGATGGTATTACACTGGATATAGACTTATCAGTACTTAAAACGTCGCAAAGCCAGCAGCTATTTATTACCTTCGTGCGCGAACTCAAATTTGCTCTTCTTAAGCAGGAAGGAACCAACATTTCCAGCAGTAGCGACGTGGTAGCGACACCACACGATCGCTATTTTCTTAATATCGTTATACTCGCGAATCAGGTTCTTAGTGAAGATTCTTCCAGTTTCTATCAGTTTGATAACTTAAATGCACTGAGCCAAGTAACAAACTTGATGATCGTACGCCCGCAGGTTAATGCGACTGAAGCTAATGGAGCAAATAGTCAAAACAGCTCGTCTCAAAACGCCATCGCACAACAAGAGAGAACACAAATACAGGAATTTCACCACTGGTTGAGTAACCAAAGCGATCAGCTCGCGGTTGAAAAGCTGTTTAAACAGATTGTCCCTATGCTCATCACCGAGTTTAATCGCAATTCAGAAATCGAGCTGACACAGTTACTTCGCCTTTCAAGCTGGAGCTTTATCGGAGCAGCTTACCAACCTGTCCCACTGAATGACCTGAGCCAGCAATTGGTGGACGACACCTTTTATCCTAAAACCTCGTCGCTACCATCAATGTTCGCTGCGTTACAAGCGCAGATCTTGGTTGTTATGGACTGGATCTGTCCAAACCGATGGTTGCTACGTACGATACTGTTTGTTGTCTTTATTGGTATTGCCGCCGTACTTATCATCAGTAACTGGTATTACGAACTCAGAAAATACCTCGTTCAACTACCATTCGTCTTGCTCTGTATCGGTTCTCTGGCTGCATTGATGTTGGTATTTGTCGCAGACCCATACTTTAAAGCCTATCAGGTTCCGATATTGCTTGGGTTTATGGCGTTGATTATATGGATATTGTTGGTGGTCAGATGGCTGACAATGGAGGGGGATAAGCCGTAGGGCTTCAGAACCAGATTGAAAACTAATTGCTAATTAGAATAAGCCCCGATTATTTGGGTGTATAAATTGGGGCTTTGCTGTGGCGATGTAATTAATGTGAACTAAAGATGTTTGTTAATCCACTTTCTACATTCTAAATATGTGTGATGCCTATTCTGGCTATGAGACAAGGTGTTGTGGTAAATCTCCATGTTCTTTTTTATAAGTGTTTTTGAACGTCCAGTGAAATTTACTCGAGAACTATCATCACCATTGTATTTCACATGGTCTTTATGAACATGCCATAAAGACCCCTGACCAGCATCAAAATTAATACCCTTACTTTGTATAACACCGGAACTAACTAATTTTAATCTCTGGAGTTGATGTCTACTTTGAGTACCGTCTTGTAATCTTTGTTTAGAGGTATCTTTACGCCGATTGTCTTCTAATCCCGCTCTTTGACTCAAGTTTTTCTTACGCTGACCCAATATAGCAGCGAGTTGAACTGTAGAGCATTTTTTAGAACTGTCGATTTGTGTATACATTTTCCCACCAATTTCCTGATGTTGGTTTTGATTGGTTTGATTAGGTCACATCGATATCTTTACGAAATTAGATATTCAACACGTCTAGTATAGCACTATCCACCTTTAACGATGGCTCCTGACAACTAGGAAAGTACCAATATTTCCTTATTAAGCTCCGTTTCCCATACAACTTTCAACATATGCTGATTAAACATAATGACTTGAGTTACTAACCATTTGAATAAGTTTAGAGATGATTTTGAAAAGAGTGTCTAGCATACAAACAAGCTTAGCTTCAAATAGCTATACTTTACTAAGTTCCTAAAGTTTGAATAGCCACCGACTTGATAGACACCTTTTAGTTAGACAAAATGACTAACAGAGAGAGGCTAGTAAATGTTCACATATTCTAAAAAAACTAAAGATCAGAAAAACCGTTCAATTCCTAGTAATCTCAAAAAACGAGATAAAGAGAAAAGAGCATTTCAACTTGAAGATAATCGTACAGAGGTTAAAGATCACCCCAACCTTTCAAACCTTGTAAATAGAATTTCTCAAGCCAAAAGAAAGACTAAGCTAGGAAGTATTCATAATAATTCTGTCGTTCAGCGAAATGTCCCTGGTGATGGAACTCCATTTAAGCCTCAGGCTCATACTGGTTCATATCGTGCGCGCGGTGGACAAGACACTACATTCTCTTCAGCAGCTCATACACGTGCAAGATTTGGGTTTGGAACAAATACAAGGTATGAAGTTTTTGAACGATATAATCCAACTATGCAGGGCAACAGAATTGTTAGTATCAGAGCATCAAACGGGGAACAAGTAAATGTTGAGGGAATTCAGCTAGATCATCAAATCAGCTGGGATCGAATTTCAACAGAAATGGATAGAAAGAACAACGATGGCACAAATCAGACGTATTCTTTCTGGGATGCCAAGATGTACTACAACGATATCTATAACTTGGTCCCGGCTATGGGGGGACTAAATGCCGCGGCTGGTGCAAGAGGGGTAGCCGTTGAGCCTCGTTTGAATAGTACCATTGAGGCAGCTGCTGGTGCAGTTCAACATTCTTGGATGAACTTACAGCACGTGATGAGCGCATTAAATTCAGGACAAGGATACACTCAAATTTCTGATGAAGAGATGACCAATTTACTTTTAGATATCAACGGACAACTTTCAGGACTTGCGAACAAATTACTTGGTAACTAAATTTTATTTCGAGTATTGACTTAGTAGTTTCGCGTTATACACAAAAAGAACTCAAATATTAAGCCATTTGTTATACAGTTAGAAAAACTAATGTACTTTTATGTGGCTAGTTATCAAAACTTAAGAGCCCTACTCCCCATCTCTGTCGCTTCATTTTCCAGTGATGGGTTATCGTTTACCGCCATTCCTCCTACTGAGGTTGTTGGCTTGACACGCCCTTCCATTTGCTGGACAACATGCCCTAACTCATGAGGTAAGTGTTTTTCCTGTCCGGATGCAAGGTGGATATCGCTGCCCTGCGCATACGCGTGAGCCTGAACGGCTGCCGGTTTGCTAGAGTTGTAGTGCACTTTTACGTGGTCAAGACTCTGACCGCTAAGGCTTTCCATACCAGACTTTAAGTTGTCCGGTAGGCCTGTGCGATTCGGCTTACGTTGGATAGCGTTAGACTCGCGGTTATCTTCCAACACTTGCGCGTTTGATTGACCAGACTTACGTTGGACAAGACCTTGGGGCTGGGAACTCGATTGTTTTTTAAGCTCAGAAAACACTTTGGTTATCCTCAAACGTTGCTCTAGCTTACATTGAGTCTAGGATCGAACACATATTATGCAATAAAGCGCAAACACCAATTTAGACCAGTTTGTTGTCTTTCCTGAACTCATTCCGAATGCTGGAGATGATATCTTGTTGATATACCATTCGTTCGTTTCGACGTATTGCCGTTAGAGCGCATTGACGCAGGACATTAATTATTTGACCACCCGCCATCTGATAATCTCTGGCTACGCTGTTTAAGTCGACGTCATCAGCGAGGTCACATACATTGTGGAAGGCATTTTTCCACAGCTGTAAGCGTTCCTCAGGACCAGGAATGGTGAA
This sequence comes from Vibrio sp. J1-1, assembly GCF_021728395.1. Lineage (GTDB taxonomy): Bacteria > Pseudomonadota > Gammaproteobacteria > Enterobacterales > Vibrionaceae > Vibrio. The sequence goes on from NZ_JAKKCM010000009.1 coordinate 151,757, forward strand.
ATGCACCATATTTTGGAATCGACGAGTGAATGCCTCGTCCATATTGCTTTTCAGGTTGGTCGCAACAATGACTGTTCCGGGAAAGTCCTCTATCTTTTGCAAAAGATAACCGGTAAGTTGGTTCGCATGGCGATCATTTGAAGAACTGGCTTCAGTCCGTTTGCCAAACAGAGCATCACCTTCATCAAAAAACAATATCCACTCTTTGTAACTGGCTGCATCAAAGACACGGGATAAATTTTTCTCTGTTTCCCCTATGTACTTTGAAACCACCATCGACAAATCCACCCGATATACGTCTCTGTCAGTAGACTTGCCGAGCAAGGCCGCCGTTAGCGTTTTACCTGTGCCCGGTGGCCCTGAAAACACAGCCCGATAACCGGGTTTCACCTTTTTCGCCAGTTGCCACTCTTGCATCAGAGTATTACCGTGGGCAAGCCACGCTCGTATCTCCTCAATCTGGCTCATTACACTATGCTCCAGCACTAATTCCGACCATTCGAGCGGCGTATCTAATGGATGCGCGGGAAAGCTCGTACTCAGCTCAGGCCTATGCTGCTCCCCCGTAATGAAATAATTGAGCCAGTGATCATTTAATCGGTAGACCCCCGCTAAACTTGGGATTCCTGAATCAACAGAAAGCAGCTCTGTGACTTGTTCTGCCATCAGCTTATGTTGGGATGAGAGAATCGACATCGTATGGACACGCCATTCAGGGTTATTAGCGCTGATCAAAAAGTTAAGCGTTTGACCGGTCGGTACAAAGCCACTAAATGTTCGGTCAGCGACGCCGCCAAACTCGGTAAACGGACGATCAATCATCCCGTTAAGACCAAAAAAGAAATCCAGTGCATCAGGGCGTATTGAAGGGGCCATTGCTAGCGCTAATGCCAAGCGTTCAAAAATATTCAATTGCCAGTCGATGACCATATCAGCATACAAACTGCTACCGGGTGCTGTCTCTGGTGGAGGGATATCAATCCAGTGCTGCTCATGCCCTTCTTGCTTGAGGTAGCTACAGATGACTTGGCTAATAACATTCGTTAGCCAATCTACTTCCTTATACAGCGCTACCATATTTGTCGTTGTACTGTTTGGGTTATCACCATAGTCGTCGATATCGATTAATGCCATTTGGCCATCTCCGCCATACACAACTCATTGCTCATTCAACCAGTCTGTAAAAGTATAGGCGAAGCTTGGTAATTCATGACCACTTACAACAACTCTTCCTCAAAGCGACTACTAACAAATGAGTCCAGAGAAATTCGAGTTAAAACAAGTGGCTAAACTCGGTGTTCAGTGTAACTGGATCGGACCAGCTTTCTGCCACAGCATTGTCGTGACAATTACCTCGACGGCTCATACTGGCTTCCAGTCCATGTTGCTTTAAGAACTTGTTCCAGTCGTGACTCGTATACTGACTGCCTTGATCTGAATGTACGAGCACCTTTTGGCTTGGAGAACGGCGCCATATAGCCATTAAAAGCGCGTCCAAAACCAACTTTTTAGTTATTCGACTTTTCATCGACCAACCAATCACTCTTCTAGAAAAAAGATCGACGACAACGGCAAGATACAACCAACCTTCATGTGTTTTTATATAAGTAATATCGGTCACCCACGATTGGTTTGGATCCGTTGGGTTGAACTCTCTGGCTAATTTGTTAGCTGAAATGACATGTTCAGTACCCACTTTAGCTCTGGGTTTACGATACCCGCGTTGTGACTGTAAGCCTTCTCGCTTCATCAAGCGATACACTTGATTGATCCCACAGGATTCACCTTCATCTCGTAGGTCACTGTATATCTTTCGATAGCCATAAACTCCGCCTGATTCCAACCAAAACTGTTTGATAAGTCCGAGAAGATATTTACGCCGTTTCTCTTGTTTGCTGTCAGGGTGTTTTAGCCAGGCATAATAGCCACTGGGATGAACCCCAAGGATTTTACACATCCGTCGAACAGGCCAAATAGACTGATTGGCTTTGATAAAGAAGTACCTCAGTCGGACTGGCTTGCGAAGTAAACTGCGGCTTAATGGGATGGTCTGCTCCTCCTCAAGCTTATACTTATTACTCAGTTGAGGAGTATAAACAAGGAGGCGACTATGTCTAATTCTCAGGTATATATCTATGGTATTGACTTAGGTAAAAACTGGTTCCACGTTGTAGCTATGGATCGTCAAGGACACGTGCTTTGGCGTAGAAAGCTCAACCGAGAACAACTCAAAAAGTTTGTGATAAATACTCCACCTACGATTATCGCGGTTGATGCTTGCCCAGGATCCCAATATTGGGGACGATTGTTTAATGACGCTGGTTTTTCAGTAAAAATCATTCCAGCTCAGTTTGTTAAACCCTACCTTAAATCAAACAAAAACGAATTTAATGAATTGCGGAAGCAGGTAGCCGCAGCACTATGCGTTGCGTTTCTTTGAAGTCGCACGAACAGCTTGCTTTACAAGCTACGCATCGGGTAAGACAGCGCTTTATTACCGAGCACACTGCAACGGTTAACCAAATGCGAGCTTTGAACCTTTAGATAGCTACCACATCTAGTCTTAACTTTGCGTTTTTCTGCTCGGTATTTTCCAGTTCTACGCTTCTTTCGAACAGGGGCTGAAGATGACTTTGATGACTAACCATCAAAATAGTGCTATCTGGCAGCTGCTCTAGTACTAACTTAACTAAATCATATGCAGTACATTCATCAAGGCTGCTAGTCGATTCATCGAGAACCAAAGTGCTAGGTTTTAGAACTAACGCGCGCGCCAAAGCTAACTTCTGCTGTTCGCCCCCTGATAGTTTTGATTGCCATTCAATCTTATTGTCTAACTCAGGTATAAGCTGTTGTAAGCCAACAAGCTCTAATGCCAGTTCATATGCAGCGTTATGTTCTGACGGGTGCTCAGGATAACTCAGGCACTCTCGTAAGCATCGCTGAGCAAGATAAGGCTTCTGCGGCAGAACAAGTACATTTGAATCGTTTGTATGATATCGCCCTTGATAGAAAGGCCAGATCCCAGATAGAGTACGCAGCAAAGTTGACTTACCCAGACCACTCGCCCCCCAAATAATAATAGACTCACCAGATTTTACATCTAGGTTGAGGTTATCAATCAAAACTTGCCCATTTGGCTTACATACCGATAGCTGTTCACATTGAATGCCAGCGGTATGAGTGTCAGTTGTCGACTGTTTTTGCTCTTTACGAGACAGCTCTTCTGACTTCTCCATCGCTTCTATAAACTGACTCAAACGTACAACCGTAGCACTCCAATAGGTAAGGTCGTCATAACGGAAAATAAACCAGCTAAGAGAAGAGTAGACTTTCATGAAAGCCATTCTTACTTGAAACAGACCTCCTACCGTAATGATTTTCGCCATTAATGCTGGAATTGCAGCGAAGTACGGAACCATGGCGGCTATCTGCTTATACGTGTTAACGACAATGCCTAGTTTCTTCTCTCGGCTCATCAAAGTCTTCCAGTTGCTTGAAATATCACTAAACTGAAATTCAAGTTGTTCTTTTTCTATTCTTTGTCCTTTCATCAGTGCAATTTGTTCTGCACTATCTCGGCTTCTTAATAAACGAGCTCGAAAATCTGCTTCACGCTTTTGTTGTTGATAAAAGAGGCTATGTAATTTACGACCAAGAAAGTGCGTAACTCCAGCGCCAATAATTGAATAAATAACAGCTAGCCAAAGCAAGTAGCCCGAAATTTTTATATCACCAAATAAAGGAAGTAAGAAACTACTTGAAAGGTTCCAAAGGATCACACTAAATGCAATTAAGGTCGCCGCACTTTTTATTAGCTCAAGAATTAAATTAAGCGTTTCTGTGGTTAAAATTTTTATATCTTCGGCGATACGCTGATCAGGGTTATCAGGTTCATCAATAATAGTTAAATGATAAAAATTTTGATTACTGAGCCAACGACCAACAAGACGCTCAGTCAGCCAAGTACGCCAACGTATTTCAGCCCATTGCTGTAACCATTTGGCATAGACTTTCATTACAACGATAACTGCAACAAAGCCAATAAATTGTATTAGCAAGTCATAAATCAGGGGTCCATCTAAAGCAGCCAGCGCATCAAAAAATGCTTTATTCCAAGCATTGAGCTTTACTGTTACCTGTACCAATAAGAGTGAAACAGTCACAGTGGTAATAAAAATACCCCAAGTAAGCAGACTTGCTCTACTTAACCAATAAGGTTTAGCTATAGAAAAAAACTGTTTTAGTATCGACATATTCTTTAATACATAAATAAGCACATGCATTGAAATTAATGCATGTGCTTTACTCGTTTATGACTTTCACCCAGTTACCTCAAAGTGAGGCAACTGGAGCGTAGGGTTTTATTGCACAGTAAAATTCGCAGGAACTAGCGTCGCGTCAATCCAGTTATTCGTTTTAATGACAGTTTGAGCCAACTTATTTAAGCTTTCAGGTTTTACACTATCAACCCAAGCAAGATAATCGGAAATTGCCGTTAAGCTATCGCCATACTCAGAAGCAGAAACTAAGTACTTCATGCGTTGACGATCGGTAATATTATCTGGTTGAAGTGCGTGCTTAGTTTGTACAACGACTTCTTCTAACTCGGTTGCATTGATACCATCAGTAAGAAGTCTATCTAGCTCTGCCATTACTAGAGATTTTAACTCTTCACCACGCTCTGGATCATGGCTATAGCTGATTAAGCCATGAGCTTGGTCGCGCGAACGATCCAGACGAACACCAAATCTTACAGAGTAAACACCACCAGCCGTTTCACGTAGTGAAACACGTAGACGATTAGATATGATGCTGCTTAGTAAGTACGCTTCGTTCTCTACATCTTTATCAAAAGGCAATTCTTGATTAAAGATTAAGGTTGTAACCGCGATCGGCTCCTCACCTGATGCAATATGGATTTGGTGTTTACCGCTACCTAACTTAGGAAGCTCATTTTGAGAAAATGCTCCCTCTGAAGAGGCTGGCAGCGTTCCGACATAGATCTGAGCTAAGCGAATAACGTCTTCCGCTTTTGCGTTGCCGACAATATTTAACTGATGTCCGTTCGCATTAGAGAACAGCAGCTTCCAGGTTTTTAATAAATCATCTGTGCCAATAACATTCAACTCTTCTTTGGTTAAGCTCAATTTTTCTGGGTTATTAACGTAACGTACCGCATCGATAGCTGAGTTAAATTGACCATTTGAGCTCTTTTGACGATTTTCAATGCCACGCTCTAGTAATTGAGTGGTCGCATGCCAGATCTCAGCATCGACTTGTGGCTGTGTAATTTGCAGGTGCAAGTTCTGTAACCAGTTTTCAAGAGAACGCACATCAGAAACACCATTAAACCCATGACGGTTCTGATCAACAAAAGCCATAATACGGTTAGGGTATTCAGCATTTAGAATCGTCAACTGATCACTGCTAAATCCACCATAGCCAAAGCTCTTCATTTGACGTAGCTGTAAACCTGCACGACGTAGCTCTATAGGTAGTACTTGAGTGCCACCCCAACCTCGATAATCTAACAACAGTTGATTCGGAGTATCGTCACTGTATTCAAAGCGTACTGTGACGCCATTTTCCAACGTCCAGATTTGAACGCCATCTTTTTCGATATGAAAAGTGACTTTAGCTGCTTGTGGGATATTCTCCATCAAAGGCTTAGTTACGGTAACCCCAGCGATAGCTTGTTGAGATGTTAACTTTGCTTTTTCCCAAGCGACCGACAGCTGTTCATCATTTGGCAGCTTAACCTGATTTTCAGGCGTGATCTGAGCAATGACGATTGGGTTTAATGTCGACACAATGCGCTTTATATTGACATTCACGTCAGTAACCGTCATCGCATCCGTCAGTTTGATAACCGCTTTCAGCTCTTCGTCAGCATCCACATAAGGTGTTTGCATGCGCATACGGTTAAAGATCGACATCATAGTACGGCGGTTAGTCGTATCACGAAGCGCATCTGCAGCTTTTGAGTACGTATTGACGACACTACTGCGAATCGTAGCTAGATCCTCTGCAGAAAAACCATGTTCAGCAAATCGACTCAGTTGAGAAAATGCTTCATCGGCAGCTGCTGAATAATTGTCAGTCGTCAAAAGAGCCATTAAGCGATAATTACGGTATCCACTTCCCATAGGGCGAGAGATCATAATCATTTTACTTACATTATCGCTTTCTACTTTATACAGTTCACGAAGTCGCTTATTCATAACTTGAACAGTTATCTCATTAAGCAGCTTGGTGTATAGCTCTGATTCTGTATGTGGAACTTTTTCTTCTTCACGGAAGTTAAGAGAGAGTGCTTCAGTCGTGATCTCACTGTCTTTAATCACTTCAACCCTTAATTGATTATCTAGCGGAACCGTATAATCTGGACGGCTAGGTAACTCTTTCGCTGGCATTGAAGCGAAATACTTAGCCAACATGTTTTCTACTGCCGCTTTATCTGTCGCACCGACGACTATCAAAGTCATATTATTTGGGTGGTACCAATCCTGCCAAAACGCTTCAATACGATCAGCTCCGATATTACGTACCAAATCCATATCGCCAATCGGTTCACGTTCACCAAATCTGCTACCACTTAGCACAATTTCACGGGTTGCTGCGCCTAAGCGAGATTTCATATTACGACTTCTGCGCCATTCCTCCTCTACTACCGGACGCTCTTTTTCCAACTCATCTTGTTTAAAAACAAGTGCACTTGCTTGCTGAGCTAGCATATTAAACCCTTCAGACATCATCTGCTCTGAGTTATTTGGCAGGTGCAAAAAATAGGATGTGGTGTAGTATTCGGTCATCGCGTTCACATCACGACCAAACACCATACCCAATGATTCTTGGTGTTCAATAATTGAATTCGATGGAAATTGTGTGGTCCCATTAAACGCCATATGCTCTACTAAATGAGCAATGCCTTTTTGATCGTCTTCTTCAACCAAAGAACCAGCGTGAACTACAAGCTGCAATGAAACTCTATTATTTGGGCGATTATTTTTGACCAAGATATAGTTCATACCGTTATCAAGTTGCCCCTGAATCAAGTCTTGGCGCAGTGCTAATTTTTTATCAGCCGAGTTAGAGGTGAACTGTTGGCAACCAGAGAGTATGCAAATAAAGAAAATAATGGATAGATATTTTTTCATTGAAATTGAGTGGCAGGAAAACCTACCACTCCCTTATGTAATATTAATAAAATCCAAGTTAAATGATTAATTACGTAAATTTACGTTTAACCAAATTTGTCTACCCGTGTTGTAATACTCGTTAGGAACAGCAGTACCTGCTTGTGAGCCTGAAATAGATACAACTTTTTGAGTATTGAGAAGGTTAGTAACACTTAATCCCAAAATGACGTGGTTATCAAGGCGAGTAGGAGTCCAATTCACCGCCATATCCCATGTAACTAAGTCATCAAGTTCAGTTTTTAACAATGAATTTAAACGTTGCGTTTCTCCATCAATGTCAACACTTTCCATACCTGCAAAAGCGGTTGCATTTTTTCCAGCTTGGTAATTAACTCGGTTATTCCAAACTAATCCTACATTTTGCCAGTACATATTAAAATCAAGACTAGTTTTAATTGGAGATTGATAACCACTGACGTCCATTTCGTTGTAACGAACTAATTCACCATCGAATAATACCCACTCGTCTTGGTATCCGCCGCTCAAATCATTAGATGCATCGTAGGTATTTTTTACGTCTCCAAAACCTTTGCGATGGTTGTAAGCGATTTTCCAGTTGGCATTGAGATATCCACCCAATATTTCATAAGGGTTAATTGTTGAAGCTTCAAGGCTGATTATATGGTTATCCGTTTTCAAATTGTTATAAAGCGTAGCTGTACCTGAAGTTGTATCAGTTGAATAGGTGAGGCCATCACGCTGCTTCCTGTAGATATATACTGTGTTAAAAGCAAAATTATTTACGTCAACTGCCCATGATGCACTGAGTTCATCCGAATAAGGGATATCTGCATCAGATAAGTCTAAGCCTTCATAATCAGTAGTAGAACTACAAGCTAAATTAGTAGAGTCAAGGTTATTCCAGTTACCATCAATAGCATCGCAGGTTTTAGATAACGACTGGTACTGACGTTGCTCTGTTTGCAAAGCCCAGCTGAGTAAATTCGCGCTGTAGTAACGGTTAGCGCCCAAAGTCACTCGGTTAGTATTAACAGAATCAAAATCCCAGTTAGTGGTAAAACGAGGAGAGAAAACGGTTTTATCGAAAACACTCATATGATCGACACGCCCGCCGAGGTAAACACCTAGCTGCCCCCACTGCATATTGTCATCGATATATAAGCTGTATTGTTGTGCATCAGCATCATAGTTAGCGGCTTGGTAACGAGTTAATGTAGATATAAATGGGTCACTCGTTAACAGGTCTCGATACTGGTAAACAACGTGATCTTGAGGTCTATCTACCGTCGCAACTTGATGATTAATTTCTATACCAATGTTTGCTTTATGCTCAAGCTCAAAAGTGTTAAACGATGCAAAATTGAAAGCAGATTTAAGCTGGTATGAGTCTTGGGTTTGTTTCAAGTTTCCATAACTGCCTTCATTATGAAAATTATACCTGTCCTCTCCTTGGATCATATAAGTGACAAAGTAATCGCTATCAGCTTTACGTTTGTCGCTGAGGCGATCATACGATAAAGAACTTTGCCAATGTCCACTTGAAAAAAAGCCATCTAGCTTAAAAGTTGCGCCGACACCAGTGTGATAACTTTGAGTCTCACTATTTTCTTGGTATGCATTGTCACTATTACTATCATTCATGAAGCTATTGCTTTCATGCTCGGTATAACGTACATCCGTCGTTGTACGCCAACGACTTGACTCCCAAATATGGGTAATAAAAATATTATCCATTCTTTGATCGACATCTTTACTATTGGCTAGAGGAATCTCTGATTTCTGATGACTTACATTGACAGCCAACTTTTGATTTTCATTGATTGCTCCGCCAAGGTGCAGGCTGTGCATGCGTTTCTGAAAGTTAGGTTGGTATTTACCGGAACCATCGTTCGGCGTACCATAACTGTCCTGAAAGTTCTCTCCCACTTTTTGCGAAGCATTCCAGTCACTATCATTCATACTGTATTGATAATCAATGGTGAACTCTTCAGTCGGTTTGCGTAGGTTGGCATTCACCACCCCGCCAGTAAACCCACCATGCTCAGCACTAATATTGTGATCAAGCACTTCAACACCATCCACTAAATTAGTATCAACGAAGTAACCAGAAGTGTGACCCGAAGACAATTGTGCAGGCAGGTCACTATCACTAGTGAAGGTAGTGCTGTTATTAACCCCTACACCATCTATAGTATATTTAGTTTGATGCGGGCGAGCGCCAGACAAAGAGATTTCTTCTGGAGTTAAATCACCACCTTGCATCGAGGTTTGTGCATCATTAATACCGACCCTCGAATCATGTTTTAGTGCTTGGGAAAGGGTTGGATTTTGCTGAGGAGACTGCTCTAATTCAAGTCGACTTAGTGCGATGTTATAACCTATTACGGTGACAACTTCTTCACTTTCAGCAGAAGCAGACTCGGTTTGTGTCAACTCCTCTTGGGCAAAACTGCTTGGACCATACAAAATGAAAGCCATACTCACGTATAGCTTCGTCAACTTTCTTTCCTGAAACAACATAATAAAACAACCTACTGCTTAAACGGGTTTATAATTATAACATAAATGCAAATGATAATAATTGCCATTTCTATACAGTACCACAATAACCATACAATAAAAAAGGATAATATAAATATCTGGTTAAAAAACTTACTTTTTATAAGAAGTAATCAGTACGGCCTTGTTGCTCAAATCGAATTGAACCTTTCTAGATAATTGAGGCTTGTTCTCATATCAATGATTGAACGCGCAATTAAATGGGTCAGTCAAAAGCTAAAATCACAAACTGGAGCAAGTACAACCGTGCATTATGTAGCGTGGTAACGTAACTTTTTGGATTTTTCAAAGCGTGAAAATGTAATACTCATCATGGGAAATGAGGTAGAGACTTTAAATACTCCGATACGGCTATCGAAACCGCCCTTATGATAAAAGGCATTATATCGATCAGACCTTTCAGTCAGAACTACTGGTAAACGAAATGATCATCATCAAACACTTAGACAAAGTACTTGACACCCGCTCGCATATTAATCAGGTATATCCTGTTATTGAAGTCGCTTTCCTTGTTATATCTGCCATGCTTTGTGGTCAACATAAATGGAGTGATATCAAAGACTTTGGTGAGAGTAATATGGATTGGCTACCTCAGCATCTACCCTATGAAAACAGGATCCCCCACTCGCCATAGCATGACCGCTATTATGAGAGTGGATGGCAAAGGCGAGTAAGCTTGATAACCCCCTATATATGTTATCAGCGTTTGATGTTGAGCAAGGGTTGGCTCTTACTCATCGTCCCTGTAAAGAAAAAGGCAAGGAGATCGATGCGATTAGAAATATGCCCGATTCTTTAGATATCACAGGCTGTTTGCTGATGGCTGATGCCCTTCATTGTCAGGTTGAAACGCTCCAAAAAAATTGTTTGTAAGGGAGGCTCCATACTGGTTCAGGTCAAACTAAACCAGTCAGCACTGCTTAATGAAATGGATGCTCAGTTCCAGAATTATTGGGCATTGCCGTAAGAGCAGCACAAGTCTCACGCTACGCACGACAAGGGAAATGGTCGTACGGAGATTCGTGAAGTTTATACACTGCCAGCACGCTTTAGTACGACTCTTAGAGAAAAATGGTCGATGGTGAAGAGCATCTTTGCCGTTGTCAGAGACCGAAGCATCGGGGATAAAGGAAGCTATGAGGCCTCATTTTATGTGTACAGCTCACTTGTCCCTTGAGTTAGCCGCGCAAGCTTCTAGAAAGCACTGACATATAGAGATCCAACAACATCGCGCATTGGATGTGATCTTTAAAGAAGACGAACAACAGATCCATGCTAGTGATTCAGCATTGAACATGGCTTGTTGCCACCGTTTTGTACAAAACTTGTTTAAGAAGTCTCTGGTTAAAGAGTCCGTGGGCTTTGATGTGATGGACGCATCTCCCTTCTAACATTGTTGTACCACACTACAGGTACAGCCATTAAGATCAGGAGTAACAGCCATGTCTATTAAAGTTGTCGGTATCGATTTAGCTAAGAACTACTTTCAAGTATGCTTATTGAATATTGACGGTACTATCTCGTCAAATCGTAAGGTTGCTCGAGTTAAACTGCTCCATACAATCCGTCAGCTTCCAGATAACACTCCACTGGCTATGGAGTCATGTGCTTCATCACACTATTGGGGGCGAGTCTTTTTAAGGCTTGGTTTTAAGGTATCACTCATTCCAGCACAGCATGTTAAGCCTTTCGTCGGTAGACAAAAGAACGACGCAAATGATGCAAGAGCCATTTGTGAAGCTTATTCGAGACCTGATATTCATTTTGTGCCAGTTAAAACTATCGAACAACAGGACCTGAAAGCTTTGCGCAATGTTCGCTCTCGTTTAGTCGAACAAAGAACTACTCTCGCTAACCAAATCAGAGGCCTAACAGCTGAATATGGGATAGTTTTCCCAACATCAATAAGAGCATTGCGTAATCACTTACCGTTAATCATTGAAGATGCAGAGAATGAGTTATCTCATGTTATGAGAAACTTACTGCAAAACTTATATTGTGATTTTACCCGCATTAGCAGCAAGATCGATAATGTAACTCAGGACATAACTTCACTGAGCCAGCTTAGTCCTCGCTACAAGGCGATTAAGAATATCCCTGGCTTTGGCCCGATCTTAACGGCTGCGATTGTTAGTGAAGTTGGCTCTGGTGAACAGTTTCAAAATGGTAGACAGTTTTCGGCATGGTGTGGGTTAGTTCCCAAGCAGAATAGTACACCTTGGAGCTTTATCAAAGAGTGGAAACCGAAACCTAAGGACACTACTCATTCATGGTGCTAGAGCTGTACTACGTTGCAGAGCTTCAAGCATGGATCCTATGGGAGCTTGGTTACGAGGGTTAATTGAACGACGTGGTAAGGCTAAAGCCATAGTGGCTTTAGCAAATAAGCTTGGGCGTATAGTGTGGCGTGTTCTAGCTACCGATTGTGAGTATGACGTTAATCGTGCTTTCAAACCTATATGATTGAAAGGTAATATTTTTATAAGCAAATGAGTTTGCAATAGCTGATGAAAAAACGGTGAACCATCCTTACTACACTCTGATTAAGCAACAGGTTAGTTGAAACCGTGGCTTTGAATAGACAGTAAGGGGCGGAATACATCATGGCGCAGGTCGTACAAATGACCAAGAAAGACATCGGATATATGTTAGCGACCGTATCATTGAATCAACCATTGCATCCTGAGGTGCGTCCATATATGTTGCTTAATTCAGAGAGACGGCCCCCTGCCACCTAATGGTTGATCCTTAGGCAATATACTGAGTTTTAGGCATACCCAACCCTGTAAGCTTGTTCAGCGTTTTTATCATAGCGTAAGTCTCATCAACCTGAGTGTTGTAATTTCTAAGTTTAATTGCCCACCTCGCAACTGTTTCACTCGATACATTACCGTTTATGATAGCCATACCGCTTTTTCCACTTTTTGTTAGAGCCGTAGAGCTTCTGGCAACCTACCGCTAAATTGCGAGGATGTCCTCTCTCCCAGAAATGTGCCGGGATGAGCGGAACGGCTCGCTTGAACCGTATGGCATCGTGACAACCCCTTGTGTCGTAAGCGCCATCGCCTGATATCTCAATGATTTTCCGACTTATCTGCTTAAGTAAGTTTGGTAGCACTTCGGCATCGGTTACGTTTGATAAACTCAGCTCTGCTGAGATGATTTAGTGGGTGTTAGTATCTACCGCAATATGCAGTTTACGCCAAACTCTACACTTCCCATCGGTGCCATGTTTTTGACTTTCCATTCACCTTCGCCATAAACCTTGAGACCACTGGCATGAATGGCTAGATGTTGTATTTTGCAAAAGATAACCGGTAAGTTGGTTCGCATGGCGATCATTTGAAGAACTGGCTTCAGTCCGTTTGCCAAACAGAGCATCACCTTCATCAAAAAACAATATCCACTCTTTGTAACTGGCTGCATCAAAGACACGGGATAAATTTTTCTCTGTTTCCCCTATGTACTTTGAAACCACCATCGACAAATCCACCCGATATACGTCTCTGTCAGTAGACTTGCCGAGCAAGGCCGCCGTTAGCGTTTTACCTGTGCCCGGTGGCCCTGAAAACACAGCCCGATAACCGGGTTTCACCTTTTTCGCCAGTTGCCACTCTTGCATCAGAGTATTACCGTGGGCAAGCCACGCTCGTATCTCCTCAATCTGGCTCATTACACTATGCTCCAGCACTAATTCCGACCATTCGAGCGGCGTATCTAATGGATGCGCGGGAAAGCTCGTACTCAGCTCAGGCCTATGCTGCTCCCCCGTAATGAAATAATTGAGCCAGTGATCATTTAATCGGTAGACCCCCGCTAAACTTGGGATTCCTGAATCAACAGAAAGCAGCTCTGTGACTTGTTCTGCCATCAGCTTATGTTGGGATGAGAGAATCGACATCGTATGGACACGCCATTCAGGGTTATTAGCGCTGATCAAAAAGTTAAGCGTTTGACCGGTCGGTACAAAGCCACTAAATGTTCGGTCAGCGACGCCGCCAAACTCGGTAAACGGACGATCAATCATCCCGTTAAGACCAAAAAAGAAATCCAGTGCATCAGGGCGTATTGAAGGGGCCATTGCTAGCGCTAATGCCAAGCGTTCAAAAATATTCAATTGCCAGTCGATGACCATATCAGCATACAAACTGCTACCGGGTGCTGTCTCTGGTGGAGGGATATCAATCCAGTGCTGCTCATGTCCGTCTTGTTTTAGGTAGCTACAGATGACTTGGCTAATAACATTCGTCAGCCAATCTACCTCCCGATACAGCGCTACCATATTTGCCGTTGTACTGTTTGGGTTATCACCATAGTTATCGCTATCGATTAATGCCATTTGGCCATCTCCGCCATACACAACTCATTGCTCATTCAACCAGTCTGTAAAAGTATAGGCGAAGCTTGCTAATTCATGGCCACTTACAACAACTCTTCCTCAAAGCCACTACTAACAAATGAGTCCAGAGAAATTCGAGTTAAAACAAGTGGCTAAACTCGGCGCTCAGTGTAACTGGATCGGTTCATCCGGCTGAATGCTTTGTTGGGAAAATTATCAATATTAATTGAGGTTAGATAGCTTAATCACTAAATTATATGCTAATAGAGCTACTATCAACCAGACTAATATAGTTATCAATCTTACGTTTACTTTACACATAACCTTCTCATGCTGCATGATAAAGATTAACGGCAAGAGCGGGTCAGATAGTGCCTCCAATGTAAATCCATCGGCAAGCTCCTTGGTAAAAGAGTACGATTGCACTACTAACAATAAGGTCCAAAAATATAGAGACCATTTAGAATGCAAAATTGCTTTATTTGCCACACAAACTCCTTTATGCGATAAATCGCCAAAACTATCAAAATCCATTAGGCATGAATAAATTAAAAAAGGCTTAAACAAAATTTCCGTAAAAATAATCAGCAACAAAATAGTTTAAAAAACCAATGCTAAGAACAAATAATTTGATACGAAATAAATCAGATAAAGACTATAGCTCTGACCCAACTGATAGCCCTGAACCTATTACTAGTTATTATTAGTAATACAATTTTGAATTGCGTATACATTTACTATTCGCCTAACGCCACATGAAGGGGTGACAGCGCTAAGCCACCCAGGTCGAACTATTACGCCTTAAACACTTAATCTGAACTTTGAACCAAAATCGCCATGCGTTGAGTGTCTCTATTAAACACTTATTATGTGTTTTTCACCAACTTCATGTGCTTAGCTAAGTTTACATATAAAAAGCAGCTCCAAAGAATAACAAGACTAACACCGAAGGGCGTTGTAACGGTTGCCTCATTTTCTACTCCAAAAGGTGATTCGTACATTAGACGCAAAATGACTATTGGAAATAGGAAAACCAAGAACCTAATAGTTACTACAAAACCAAGACTGAAATATCGGCCTAAAAAATCTCTTCCATTATTAGCACCATTAGCCCTGTACGTAAAATAGGTTCCCGCTAGAACGACTACAACGTTGGCAATTGCCTCTATTTTATCCCATAGATTTGAATATTCGGTATTAGTGCCTTGAAAGTATTCGTAAGTAGCGGCACTGAATACAATATAAATCAGTGCGTATACGAACCTATCTTTTTCTGTAAGTCTGCCACCTACAATGTCACGTTTCAAAGCCTCAATATTCCAAAAGTACATAATATTTTCCTCACACTCGTATACCTATAGAGTACTACTGATTAACTCTAACTAATTATAAAATAAGTACTTTTGCGAGAAAATTCACGACTTTGAGGAAACAAATAACGCTGGTTAAAGGCGTGAACAACACATTCCACCCGAACTAAACCATCGTGACGTAATCGCTAAAACTGATTCAAACCAAAACCGCCAAGCGTTGGGAACCCCTCTAAAACAGTTGTCTGCTGCGCCTTGGAGATCATCACCCGTCTAAGTGTCTGTGTTCCATTCAATGTTGTTCTTTGTTCGATCAAAGTAAGGAGCAAAAACCGAAAGAGCCGCGAAACTTTGCCCATCCTTTAAAATGGGGCCGTGGATAGTTGCTTTAGGAATGAAAACAAGATCACCCTTGTTCACATTTTTTATTTCCTCCCCGACCTTAAAATCCACATTGCCTTCAATAATAACAAGCAACTCATCATGATTTTTCTGTATGTGGAGCGCATTGCCGCTATCCCTGACGACCCCAATATTCGCTGTCAGATGCTCTCCGTCAAAAACGAAAGCCCTCTTAATAGGATCGCACTTCGTAGATTCATCAGCCTCAAGAGACGCGACAATTTGCTCAAGGTTTTTAAAATAAGTCATGCTTAGCAACCTCAAAGTTAGACATAATCTAACTATAGATGGCATGCCACATTCATGGATACTATTGCCAACTAACGCCTTGCGAAGGGGTGGGCAACGCAACACCAATGCTGATAAAAATCGCCTTAATCACTAAAACCACCGCATAGTAAAAATGCCACGCGTACCGAGCCCCTTTAAAATAACTGTTATGTTCAATTGTCGAAGAACGCTCGAATCTCTTTGACCAATATTTCAGGGTTTTCTTCAATAACCAAATGCCCAGATTCAGGAATGGTAACCAACTTAGAGCCTTTAATTTTACTATGAAGTACGTGAGCTTGTTCAACAGGAATCCATAGATCCTCTTCTCCCCATAAGATTAATGTCGGTACGTCAAAGTTAGAAAATTTATCTTGAAATTCATCCGTGTACTTTGAATCGGCTTGGGCTATTTGCCTATAAAAGGCTCTCTTACCCTGTTCTCCCGACCACGGTGCAAGAATACCGTCAATTGTGTCTTGAGTTAATGGCTGATATGCAGCTGTCTTTACGTATGCTTCAACAATTGCTGAATGAATAAAGTCAGGTACTCCTGAAAAAGCTGCCTCATGCTTTTCAATATGTTTGAAGAATGGAGCCCCCCAAGGAGACAGCGCAACAGGGTCAATTACTACTATCTTTTTGTATTTCCGCTGATTCAGCAAGTAATTCCTAAGTACTGTTGTTCCCCCAAAATCGTGGCCCACGATAAAAGGTAATTTCAGCTGCCAATGATCTATCAAAGCGTCCAGTAACTGATTTTGTACTTTTAAAGATACATCCGCATCACTTTTATCTGATTCACCATAACCCAACAAATCAAAATAGTAGACAGTATACTGACTCGAAAGCGCATGAATCAAATGCCTGAGATTGAATGATGACCAAGGCGTACCATGAACCAAAACCAGAGGTTCTCCGTTTCCTTCAATTCCATATTTCACTTTCCTACCTTCATACTCAAAAGTACACGGTAAACTCCAAAGCTCCATTTAATCTCCTTGAATATGACGCCTAGTTAAAGGGTGAACAACGCGACCACCAAACCTAAACCGTTGTGCCGTAAACGCTAAAGTTGAATCAAACCAAAAATGCCGAGCGTTTTGAATCAGGCTTAAACGCTTTATTAGGTGACATTCTTCTGAGTTTCTTGTTTATTTTTCTGACGGATCAAAAGCAGACTACAAAGTACAAACGACAGCTGAGCCAACTCCACAAAACTACAACTTAAGATCAAATCTACGCTTAGTACTACTAAACAAAATGATAACAAACACATCAAACAACTATAAAACAACTTTGACCTTTTGCCTTTTGTTACTTGCCGACTCTCTTGTCTTTTGTAGTCATTCAACGCCTCCAACGTTGAAACGCATTTTATTTCTTTTATTGACTCAAATCCTTGCTCCAAAATTTGTCCCAACTCGTCATGATAGTCTGACTTGGACATATCCAAACATATCAATAACTCTTTTTTCTTAAGTAAGTGGCCGCTAATCATCGTTGAGCTCCTTATACAAATGGAAAATTATTAACCGTAACGCCAAAACAGATATTACCGCGCTAATCACTGAAGCCAATTTCAAATTGAAATGCCACATGTTGGGTGTCACTCTTGAACGCTTTGCTATGTACGAGACTCCGTGAGCTGTTTCCACACATCAGAACTAAATACTGTGCTAGGAACTCGGACGGTTCGCCTATTCATACCCAACATGTAAGTTAGCTTAAGGGATGACCATAATCCAAACCCTGAAATACCCACATCACAGCCACGTCCATCCCAACAGACTGTTCCATTAGTCCCGTTGATTGTTAGTTTTTTGTAGACATCTTGCAGATAATCTCGACCATCATAAATAATGCCAGCCACCGCTAGCACAAAACCGGAAAACAAGAGGACACCATGTTCCCCGGATATCCCGTAAAGTGCGCCAAAAATGACTCCGTTTCTGATTGATTCAAATAACACATACTTCCCAAATCTAACTTGTGTTAGATATTTCATGATCACCTCGCTGTACATAACGCCACGTTAAGGCGTGACAGACGTATGCCACAATTTTGAGCAAAGCGAAAATGGCACGTGTTTGGAACCGTTATTCAACGCTTTGTTATGAGCATGATTCAAATGGTTTGAGATCGATACCTTCAATGTTACAAACCGCTTTAATTGTCGGATTTAAGCAAAGCCGCTTCAAATACGCGGCCAGATACTCGAAAGTAAGTGGTGATTTTTCTATTGGCAAAGACCAACCCGCGAGCATAAATAGAAAGTAGTCACATGCCGTAAGCCTGTCACCAAGTAAGTAATCATTGTGTTCAAGCTGATCGTTGATAATAGATAATGCATTCGCAATTCTGTCATCTTGAGCCACTACAACGTTTGAAATCGTAGCTTCATCATTGGTATGACGTTGAGGATAATAACGAACCATGAGTTCAGCTTGCAGCGTATTGTTTAGAAAAGCTAGCCATTGAAAAAACAAAGGGCGATTCGGATTACCTAACGATGGCATTAGATCGGATTCAGGATGTAATTCACAGATGTGTATGCAGATAGCAGGGCTTTCGAAAATTGCCTGATCATTGACGACCAAGGTTGGAATTCGACCAGCAGGGTTGAGCCTAAGATAATCCGCTGATTTTTGAGAGTTTGACTTTTTATCAACCAACAATAGCTCATAGTCTGCTTTTAGGTGATGAAGCAAAAAATGAGGAGCTAAGCTCGCATTGTTTGGATAGTAGTAAAGCTTAAACAAAATTGACTCCTTGTCTCTATAGGTGCGGATATTCATAACGACCAATTAAGTAGCCAAAAACGCACAAACATCGTTTCTGCAAACTGCCGTAAACACTAAACTAAACGCAAACTAAGATTTCCAGGCGTTTTTGGTCTGCTTGAATGGTTTGTATTTTTAACGTAACTCTGCACTTTTAACCCTACCGAATAATACCTAACGCCCGCTTAAGGGGCAGACAACGCAAGGCACTACACTCAAACATAACAGCCGTAACCACAAATGCACATTTGAACTAAGATGCCGTACGTTGGCTGTCCCACTTAAAGCGTTTGTTATGTGTTAATACTATATGACCGAGCCCAAACCACCCAATATACCTAAGACAGATAGATCTTTGACATCACTTCCGTAGTTCTCTTTATGCAGCTTGAGTGCATCTGAAATTTCATTAGTTTCAATCACATCACCTGTCATTACAAAGCCTTGGGCAAACAGCTGCTTTTCCTCTTCTAAAGAAGTAGCTGAGTTTTGGTCAACATACGTTGTTACTTCTCCGTTTGTGAAAAATTGCACTTTTTTCATTGCGTTCTCCTTTGGTTTAAAAGACCTTGAAAATTGAACCAAAAAGAAGAAATTCAGCTAAGCACTTTACCCCAAGTGATCATCTAGTCGAACCACCATACTTCAGTAAATCTGAGGGCTCTAACACTTGTTGAGTCTTCTGCGACGCGGTATAAAAAATCGGTTACACATAACACCCAATTAAGTGGTGAGCAACGCTACCTGCACCAAGAATAGTTCGTAGTAGAACTATGCTTTATGCCAGTGATGATAATGCTGTAACTTGAAGAGCGCCAAAAAGCACATGAGTGCTAATACTTCGCCTATTAGCAAGGCAATACTATAACCTGCCGCCCCCGATAAACTTGTAGCGGCTGCAGAAAACACGATTTCACCAAAAGTTTGAGTACCCTGAAAAAAAGCTATGTTAGTGGCTGGCTGACTCGTTTGTTGTGAAAACCGCATCGAGTATGTGTATGTACTTACTGCTACAAATCCCATCCCAAAACCGGTAACAACTGAAGTTGGCCATATCGCCCAGGCTTCGTCAAACCGTTGTTGTACTATAATAACCCACAGACAGCCCCCCAACATTACCATTGTCAGACCAATCAAGAGTGTCACGCGATAACCGTGTTTCTTTATAAAACGACTTGCTAACAAACAACCGAGTAACATTACGAGCAAATGGCCAACTCCTGTTAACAGCCCAACCTCAGACATCGACCATGTTAAATCGACCAGAATGAACTTTGATAAAGCCAGAATGATCACTCCACATAACGTGGCACATGAACATAGAAT
Organism: Vibrio sp. J1-1; assembly: GCF_021728395.1. GTDB lineage: Bacteria > Pseudomonadota > Gammaproteobacteria > Enterobacterales > Vibrionaceae > Vibrio. Next base: position 171,909 of record NZ_JAKKCM010000009.1, read on the forward strand.
CAACGTTGATATCGCTCTCGGTGTTTTAAAAAATTTGATTAATGATGCTTTGGTGTTTTCTGTGACATGTAGAACTTTTGGCTCTCGCCAAAGCAAAACAGGAATTAAGGCCGTAAACACGATTGCAGCCAATAACAACATACTTATCTGATAGCCAACTTGTTCAAAGGCAACCATGGCCAAGGGACCAGAAAGTAATATCCCGATAATAATGCCTGATACTTGAATTGCATTCACCAAACCAAGGTCTGATTTATCGGTATGATCAGCCGCTAAACCATCAGTCGCAATATCTTGGGTTGAGCCCAAAATTGAAATTGTGGCGAGTAAAAGCGTGACCAACATCAGTGTCTGTTCACTAACTGTCACCATGGCCAAGGCAATCAGTGTGGCAACCATAGTCAGTTGTATTGGGATAATCCATGACTTTCTTCGCCCGACTGACTTTAACCAATGATTCTCAACAAATGGAGCCCATAAGAATTTTATTGCCCAGAAGATCCCTGCTAGTGGAACCATTGATATGACCTCTAACGGTAGTCCTAAGCTTTTTAATAACGTCGGAATAGCGTGAAATGTTAAGCCAATAGGAATACCTTGCACAAAATAGAGACAACAAATAATCAGGATTAAGGTATTATTTCTTTTTGGCTTTAATTTATAACTCTCGCTTAGATTATGATTATTGAAATATCCCATTGGAAAATACCCTACAACATATAAAAATAAAGCCACCAAAAAATACACCTTTGGCAGCTTGTCTTAATCAAACAAGAACTCTAAGCAGTTAAATGCCAGCTTTGGGCTTGTTGTTGAAGATTCCAAAGTTCACTGTAGAGTAATTTATGCTGCAACAAAGTGTCGTGCTCCCCTTGCTCGATGATCCTTCCTTCATCTAAAACCACAATGTGATCCGCATATTGAACCGTTGACAACTTATGAGCGATAACCAGTACGGTTTTATTCTGGACCAAAGCCTGCATTGCCATCTGAATATCTCGCTCATTTTCAGGATCTAAAGAAGCAGTGGCTTCATCTAAAATAACAAGTGGTGCATCTTTGAGTAGTGCACGAGCAATTGATAGCCTTTGTTTTTCACCACCAGATAAATGTACACCACCAGCACCAATCTCGGTATCAAGCCCCAGCTCCATCTCCAGCACTAAGGTTTTTAGTTTAGCAAGCTCAAGAACACGCCAGAGCTCGTCATCTTTCGCATCTGGTTTCGCTACACGAAGATTATTCGCAAGTGTGTCATTAAAAATATAATTTAATTGAAACACAATACTTACATGTTGTAGCCAATGCTCTACTTGCATATCAGCAACATCAACCTGACTACCTTGCTTTCCGATTGAAATTGAACCTGAATCAAGCTGCCAGAAACGGGCTATCAATGACGAAATTGTCGATTTCCCCGAGCCAGACGGCCCAACAAGAGCGGTTACTTTATTATGAGGAATAGTCAGGTTGAAATTCTCAAAAAGCGCTTGTTTTGAGCCTGGGTATGTAAAATTCACATTGTTTAACGTGATCGTCATATCTGAAATTTGTGGACGGCTTTCACCATGTGGCATAGTTGGTAATGAGAGCACTTCATCAACACGATTTACAGCTAAGTCTAAATAATTAAGCTCAGCCAAAAACATCGACATGTTAAGTAATGGTCTAAAAAAACGAACTGCGGCAATTAAAAACAATAACACTTCAGGTAAAGCAATACGTTGTTCTAACCAAGCCCAAGTGAGTGCGACCAGCAAAACAATTAAGCCTGACTCCACCAATATATTAAAGCTATAAACAGGCCATACTGCTGCTTTCTCTGCTTTTAATGCTTGCTTACGTGTTGACGTTAATACATCGTCTAACCGTGAGAAAGCTTTGCCCATCATGCGATAAGACTTGAGTTCTTTTAAGCCATTCATGTATTCCATTACGGCATCATTTAACTGATGCATCAAATGCTGCATATGACTCTGCCACTTTCTCGCGTATGAACGTGTCAGTAAGTAAGCGATACAAGCTAGCGGTAAAGTCGACATCATAGCCAATCCCATTCGCCAGTCTTTTGCTATCAAGCCTAAGGCAAAAAAGCAAAGCACAGAACTTGTAGCAATGATTGGCGCATACAAATGGGTAAAAATCCGCTCGATCATATCAATATCTTTAAGCAAGGTGTTGTTTACACTGCCAAAATCAGAACGCTGAAAGAAACCCATTGGCATTTTTCGCAAATGATCACCCAAATGCTGACGAATTTGCTTGCCTGCATCAAAACCAATAAGAGAAATATCCACATGAATAATACGCGCCAATAAAACTCGCACCATCATCATTGCAGCACAACCAAGTACCAACATAAATTGATGTTGCATATCTGGCGTCTCCGCCAACATATCCAACAAAATATAATAAAGAAAACCATATGGAGCGGAAGCAAAGAAAGCGTCAAGCACCGTTAGAAAAACGGTACGATTTAACCCCTTCAAAGATGTCCCCGTTAAGCGTTTTAACGTGTTAATTCTTAACATGACTCAACACCTTCTGCCATTGCAATAGTACTTTCAGCCTTGGATGATTGCCCAAAGTGCCAAGCTTTACTCTCTTGGTGTGCGCTCCACATAGACCGGTATAACATGCAGTTTTCCAGCAACTCACTGTGTGTGCCTTCTGAGACTTTTTTACCGTTATCCATAACAATAATTTTATCTACGTGAGTAAGCGTATTTAAGCGATGTGCAATAACTAATACCGTTTTACCTCGCATTAAACTAGAAATTGCTTGCTGAATACGAACCTCATTACGTGCATCAGCATAAGCCGTTGCTTCATCAAGAATCAAAATAGGCGAATTTTTAGCTACTGCCCGAGCAATCGCTATCCTTTGAGCTTGCCCTCCACTTAAACTCCCCTGCTCAATTAACGTCTCGTAACCTTCAGGTAATGACAAAATAAACTGGTGTGCACAAGCGGCTTTCGCAGCATTAACTATGTCTTGATCAGAGAGTGAATCATTCCCCATTCGAATGTTCTCTTTAATAGTTTGCTTGAAAATATAAACATCCTGAAAGACAAAGCTAACTAGCGACATAAGCTGATCAAATGGAAAACTGGTTATCGGCTTATCACCTAGGATGATCTCGCCACTTTGATATTCGAAGAAGCGCGGAATTAACTGAGCTACTGTTGTTTTACCTGCGCCGGATGGACCTACAATCGCAGTAATTTTTCCTTGCTCAGCTGTAAAGGAAACATCATCGACAGTACTTTTTATCGCGTTATCATGTCTAAAAGTCACATGCTCAAAACTTATGCCTGTATGCAATATACTTTGATTTTTTTCACCTTCACTTTGAGGCGTCGTTTTACAGAAGGATTTTATCTTTTCAACCCCTTTAAGCATCTCACTGAACATTCCGCCAAATTGAATGAGGTTATAAAGTGGCTCCATCAACCCGACACCTAGCAACATAAAAATAAATAATGTGGATAACGTCAAATCACCTTGAGCATATAACCATACACCAACAGGTAATAAAAATAGCAAACCAAGATCGAGTGATAACTTAAATAAAGACGCTGACGTTTTCGTATCTAACAACCAATTCGTCACCAGAGCATGATGCTCATTGACCGCATTACGGTATTTTTGATGCGAATCAACCGTCATATTGAAAGCTTTTACAACAGGTATGGATGCGACAAAATCAACAACACTAATATGCAAATTGGCTACAACCTTATGGTACTCACCTACTCTTACATTGAAACCTTTAAACATAAGCATCTGTAAGCTAAGGGCTATCGGTAAAGGCAAAAGAACAATGAGCGCCAACCGCCAGTCAATATAAAGCAACAGCAACGATGCAACTAATGGACTCACAATCGCGGCGGCCATATCTGGTAAATGGTGAGCAATAAAAGTTTCAATTTTGTCTACATCATCTGAAATGATTTTTTTCATTGATGCCGCTGCTTGTTTATTACTTTCACCTAATGATAATCGCCCTACGCTATCAATAATTTGTTGGCGTATTTCAAATAACAGCTGAAAAGCGGCTTTGTGAGATAGTAATCCGGATGCTAGTTGCAGTAGCATTTTCATCACTAATGCAATCGCCGCAAGCAAAACTAATTGCCAGACAATATAAGAACCAGTAATGGTATTATTTATAAAGCCATCCACCAATTGATACATAATTAAATATGGAACAACTGTAAGCAAAGAATAAAAAACAGCTAATACCATGGATGATAAAAGCTTACGGCGTTGGTTTACAAATAATTCCATTAACCATAAAAATGGCGTTCCTTTCATTTTCCTGCCTATATGAAAAAATAAAACACAAACGTAAAGTCTTGCCTTTACGCAATTCCATTAAAGTTTTAAGACATTTTATTTTTCAGGTGTTCGTACAATGCTTGGCAATGATTATCCCCTTCAATATTTGAAGGGGAGTATATATTGAAGTATTACCACTTAAGATTGACTGTAGCGCCAAGCGTCATTGGATCACCAGAGCGTCCATACCATTTTTTATGAGCTCCACTTCCCGTAGGGAAAGCTCGTGTAAGGTAATTTTCTTCCAGAAGGTTTTTAGCCCACAAGATAAAATCTAAATTTTCGCTTGTATAACCACCTCTTAAATTCATAACGCCGTAAGCGTCTTGCTTAGTGGTATTTGCGTTATCGAAGTAGAAATCACCCGTCACATTATAATCCGCATACACGAAGTAATTGTCTAAGAAGTCATAATCAACACCTAAGCTATAAGTATATTTCGGTGCATTAGTTGGGCGATTACCTTTATAATTATTTATCCCTACCACGTTACCACTGCTGTCATAAGCTTTGCTAATGAAGTCATTAAAGCTTGCATCATTATAACCACCGTTAACCCATGCCGTTAAACCAGGTTGAACTAGCCATGACAATTCAAGTTCAATACCTTTGCTAACCGTACTACCCGCATTTTGAGTAAATGACTTAGGATAAATCTGTTGTTCAACTTGCTGATCTTTCCAATCGATAAAAAATAGCGATGAATTAAAGCGAACACGGTTATCGAACCATTCACTCTTCATCCCCAATTCATAATTCATTGTGTATTCAGGATCGAATTTAGGTGATAGGTTTGGTGGTGTTAACATATTAAAGCCACCGCTCTTATAACCGCGCGCGATGCTTGTATACATCATTACATCCTTGGTAGCGTAGTAATTTAAACCAACTTTCGGCAACCATTCATTGAAATTGGCTTCATCTGAACCACCTGAATTTGGAAAACCCATATTCCATTTGTCGCTGTAATTAAACTTAACTTTTTGGTAATCAAAACGTAAACCAGCAATCACTTCCCACTTTTCTGCGAATTGATAGTTAATATTACCAAACACAGCATAGTTACTTACCTCCAATTCTGCTTTTGTTGTGTTAAACAAACCCAAAGTTTTCATCTTCATATCGATGTCATTTTTTGCAGTCTCATCAAAGAAGTAAAGACCACCAAGCCAACGTAATGGATTATCCTGATTGGAGCTTAATCTTAGCTCTTGCGTAACACGAGAAAAGTTCGAATCAATAAAGAGCTCTTGAGCATCATCAGACGTAAAATCCAGGTCTTGATCATCTACTTTGTCCTCTTTGGTATATACCGTAATAGAAGTTAGATCGAAATTATCAGCAGCGTAGGTTGCACGGATAGAACCTGTATAGATATCAGCTTTCGCTTCCCCTTCATAATTAGAATAGACTTTGTGGCTATCTTGCTTAATTTCATCGAATGATGCGAATGACATATTGCCATTACGACGGTTTTGCGAATCGACAGTCGCAATAATATCCCACGGTTGATCTACTGGCATCCAACGAACTTTAAAACGGCCATTAAAGTCTTTAACCTTATTTACATCATCTTTATTATCGTAGGCCCTAGTGAAATAACCGTCATTTTTCGAATATTGAAGTGCGGTTCGATATGCCCACTCATCACTATTACCAATCGCTCCGCCAGAAATAACTTTACCTTTAAGATGGTTATAACTCGCGTAGGCTAAACCAGCACTACCTTCCGTAAATAAATCAGGATCTTTAGTATGGATACTTATTACACCTGATGAAGCATTTCGTCCATACAATGTTCCTTGTGGTCCACGCAAGACTTCTACACGCTCAACATCCAATAACTCAGTATCAAATGTTTGATACATAGCTCCATCGATCAAGAACAAAACAGATTGTGAACCTTCCATTGTAGGCGTAATTCCTCGAATAGAGAGGAAGCTTGCGTCGGATGGGTTTCCAGCCTTAATCATTGATATGTTAGGCATTCTTTCAACAACATCAAAAGTACTTTCTATACCAGCTCTTTCAATGTCGTCATCTGATAATACAGAGATACTAATGGGTGTCTTTTGTGATTCCGCCGTTACCTTTTCAGCGGTTACTACAACAACTTCCAATGTATTAAGATCATCTGTAGCACTGAACACTGCGCATGAATATAGTGATAAACATACACTAAACGCAATTTTCGAAAACTCTATAGTCATTTTATTCAACCTTCGTTTTTGATTTCCTGGTTAGCAACTTCGGGCATCCCGAACATAAACGTGCTTCAGTCAAAGTTCTAATGGATGAGCGCCACCTTTCTAGAAGGCGGTTTTGGGTCAAAAAATAAAATCATAAATAATTTCAATCATTAAGAGAGAAAACATAATACTAACCCATAAATACAAATGCAAACAATTATCATTAATGATAGATTTGCTTGTTATTGCTTGGATTTTCTTATCACTTCAAGGTCAGTTGAATATTTGTTGTGCCAGTGTTCCAATATCCATTGGCTGGTAGACCAAGGATAGGCGAAATCTGTCTAGGAGAGGGTGGCAGTCCATGTCTAACTCCAAGGTGTCTATCAAGTTGGTGGTTATACAGGGCAACATAACGCCTTGCTAAGGTTTGAAAGCCGCCGCATATCACCTTAAAACTAAAGCCAACGCATAGTAAAAAGCCACGCGTTGAGAATCTGTCTCAAACGCTTTGTTAGTTGCCCAACCACAAACCTAGTGCTAACATTTGTACACACATAAAAATATGGAGCACATCATGGACACTAGAATTCAGTTTCGTGTTGATGAAGAAACGAAACGACTAGCCCAACAAATGGCTGAAAGCCAAGGCAGAACACTAAGTGATGCTTGTCGTGAACTGACTGAGCAACTGGCTGACCAACAGAGAAAGACTTTATCTCACGACGCGTGGTTAACTGAACAAGTTAACTTAGCTTTTGAGAAGTTTGACTCAGGAAAAGCCACTTTTGTTGACCATGAGTCAGCTAAATCTCGTATGGCCGAGCGTAAAGCTAAAGTCCGTAACCGAGGCAAATTATGATTTTGTGGGAAGAAGAGTCTCTTAACGATCGCGAAAAGATCTTTGAGTTTCTCTACGACTTCAACCCCGAAGCTGCTGACAAAACCGACGATATTATTGAAGCAAAAGTTGAGAACCTTCTAGAGCAACCTCATATGGGAGTCCAACGTGACGGAATTAGAGGGCGATTGCTCATTATTCCTGAGATTTCGATGATTGTTTCCTATTGGGTTGAAGGTGATATCATTCGCATCATGCGTGTACTGCACCAAAAACAAAAATTCCCAGCGGACTGATTATGTCTACTGGGAAACTAACGCCCGCTTAAGTGGTGAGCAACGCAATACGCTGCTCCCGCATACCACCTTAACCACTAAAATCAACGCATGGTAAAAATGCCACGCGTTGCGAATCCGTCTTGAAGCGTTTGTTAGGCAAATTTACCACTCAGACTCTGGATATTGTTCTGGCTTAACACCTGCTTCTTTTACCACTCTAGGATATTCCGCTCCATCTACGAATGGCTTAGGCTTGTTGCGAGATTTGGATACATGAAATATCCAATCATCGCCAAAGTCGAACCAGTAAAATAGCTTTTTACCTTTCGGCAGTGGAAATAAACCATATAACTCAGTATCGAGAGAGTACATACGGTCATCGAACGATTCTCGGCTCGAACCAAATTCTCTACGAGAAATGAAAAATTGAGAAAAGTGATCATTATCAAAACCGACGGCATTAAGTATGATCTCATTCAGTTCGCGCAATGATGACTTTTGCGATAACTCTATTTCACAACTCCAGTCTTTATAAGCATACAGACCTGAGACCAGACTTACTTTAATTGATATGTACATACTTTCCTCATTTGCCTAACGCCGCGTTAAGTAGTGAGCGACGCCTCCACCTAACCCAAACCATTGTGCCGTAAACACTAAATTCAAAGTAAACCAAAAATGCCTAGCGTTGCGAATCTGCCTTAAACGCCTTGTATGGGAAATTGTCCCTCTAAATCGACCAGTTTCGGGTATTGTGAGACCCAGGCTTTAGCTGCAACTAAAGCTTTCCATATAGTAGTTCGTTTAAACGCTGGCTCCTCCGTTGAGAGACCGATAACAAACATGAACGCTACATAGGACTCCAAGCATAAACCTCGAATAGTCGACTGGGTCTCGAACCCGCATTACGCAAGCAAGAGTTAGCTTATTATGAATACTAAATTGAAGCAAAGCATCAACGTCGGAGTTGATACAGGTAAAACACAATTAGATATCCACATCAGGCCGTTAGACATATTTTTCTCGGTAGAAAACACAGACAAAGGTATCAAAAAAGCATTGGGCATCATTAACAAATACAGTCCTGAACGCATCGTAATTGAAGCCACGGGCCGCTTAGAGATGCCATTCGTACTGGCTTGTACCGAGGCCAATTTACCTATTGTACGTGCCAACCCCGTACACATTAAACGCTTTGCTGGTGCTATTGGCCGAAGAGCTAAAAATGATCGTTTAGACGCTGAACTCATTGCACACTATGGTGAAGCCATTAAGCCTCAATTAACTATCATTAAAGCAGGAAATATCAGATTAATGAGTGACTTAGTTATTCGAAGGAATCAGTTACTATCAATGCAGACAATGGAAAAGAACCGTATACAAGTACTCCCTAAAAGTCTGCATTCAACAATCAAACCAATGCTTACAGCTATGAAGAATCAAATTACCAAGATTGAAAGTAAGCTTGTTAAACTCATTGAAGATAGTCCGGAATATCAGTCTAAAAATACTATTCTACAAAGCGTTCCTGGCATCGGAAATATCGCTGCAGCATCGATAATCAGTAATGTACCTGAGTTAGGTTACATCACCAATAAACAAGCTGCTTCTCTCATTGGCGTAGCCCCAATAACGAGAGAAAGTGGGCGCTACAAGGGAAAGCGAGTAATCCAAGGTGGACGAGCACAAGTTCGGACAGTTTTATACAAGGCTATGATGTCAGCAATGCAATGTAACCCCGTATTCAAGGCCACTTACACAAGACTTGTAGCAGCAGGAAAACCCAAAAAGATCGCTATCATTGCATGTGTTCGCAAGATGGTGGTGATCTTAAATACGATGCTACGAAATGGCGTCATGTGGGATGAGAACATAGCTAAAAATTAGTTATTGACGCCATAGTCGTTTGTTAGTTGCCAAACCTAAAGCTTTGATTTGAAGTTGATTGCCGCTTTGCCAACACTAACTTTACGTACGTTGAAAAACTAAAATCAGGCGTAGATCCAAAGCGCCTGTCACTGAAACCACTTAGAATTCAAAACGCCGTAGAAAGCGGACTAACAACACCAAAAAGATCTTTTGAGAAGACAATATTACAAAGCTGACTTTCAACAAGTAAATCGGTTTCTGAAATAGAAAATTCAACTACAAAAGAAACCAACGACCGATTTTCACAAACCCGAACGATTCAAAATTGAAGTACGAAAACCCAACCAAAAACACACTGACTTTAACTCTAAACATTCTGATTTAGCTGCGCTTTTCTCCTTGGCAACTAACGCCCTGTTAAGGGGTGAGCAACGCAATACTAAAGCCGCCGCAAACCACCTTAATCGCTAAAACCAACGCATAGTGAAAATGCCACGCGTTGCGAATCCCTCTTGAACAGTTTGTTATAGCTCAAGCGTAAACGTATTGCTCAACTCTCTTACCATGGTCATCAACAGTAATGGCTTTAACATATACCTGATGATTTTTAGCCATGTAGACTTGAAGATAAAACTCTTTAAGGCGATCTAAAGAAACATTGTGACTAGCTGCATGTTTCGGAAGCCATTCTCGGTAGTAACCTATTGATTTTCTGATTCTAGGAGTAAGCCTAAACAACTCCTCAGTACGAACTGGAATCCAAGAAATCTGAACGGGCTTACCTTTGTTCATGCGAGCTAAAGTATATAAATCTTCAAATATAAATGCGTCATCAACATAGTTGCACCCACCAACAAATGAATGGGTGAAGTTGTGAGCCATTGATTTAATTAACTTATACTTCATGTTACCCCTGAGCTATAACGCCGCGTTAAGTAGTGAGCAACGCTACCACCTACACTAAACCATGACACCGTAAACACAAAACTTAACCCAAACCATTGCCTTAAATACATTCCGAATATGGCATAAATCGATATTGCACCCATTTCTAGAATTAAGAACGTAGCCCCTAAAGTGAAGAACTGCTCATTTACGCTAGCCGAAACATCAACGAATTGTGGCAGAAAGGCTGTAAAGATTAAGATAGCCTTTGGATTACCGGCGGCTAACAAAAATTCTTGTTTAGCTAAACCTAGTCGGTTGCGAGTTTTTTCTAGTTCAGAAACAGGACTTGCTTCCGAACGCCAAAGGTTAAAGGCAATCCACAGCAAGTAAGCTGCGCCCACAACTTTGATGGTCAGAAACAGAGCCTCAGATGCATAGAGAACAGCAGCTAAACCTGAAGCAGCCAAAGCAATCATTACAGCGAATGCAGCAATTCGACCAAGGCCAGCAATGAAAGCGGATTTAAAACCGTAACAACGAGCATTGTTCATAGACAATAGGTTGTTTGGGCCTGGAGTTATATTGAGCGCAAAACACGCAGGTATAAAGAACAATAACTTCCAGATTTCCACGATATTTCCTCCATAAAACTAACGCCGCGTTAAGTGGTGAGCAACGCATACCACTACATTTAAAGTATTGTGCCGTAAACACCAAAGATGAAGCAAACCGAAAATGCCGAGCGTTGGGAATCCGTCTTAAACGCCTTGTTATACCGCTTGGTTGAGGCTAAAATGACCAACATAAAGACCACTTAAGAGACCTATT